>NZ_WTYL01000001.1 GCF_009828115.1 Allopontixanthobacter sediminis
ACCGGCAACACCGACGTGATGCGCCAGGCGCTGGAATGCTGCCACAAGGGCTGGGGCACTTCGATCATCATCGGTGTCGCCGAAGCGGGCAAGACCATCGAGACCCGCCCGTTCCAGTTGGTCACCGGGCGCAACTGGCGGGGCACCGCCTTTGGCGGGGCGAAGGGCCGCACCGATGTTCCCAAGATCGTCGATTGGTATATGGATGGGAAGATCCAGATCGATCCGATGATTACCCACACGCTGACCCTCGACGAAATCAACAAGGGTTTCGCCCTGATGCACGCCGGGGAATCCATCCGCAGCGTGGTGGTGTTTTAATTCTACTCAATCCAATTATCATCAGAAGGTAATACCGCAGTGATCTCCGGCAGCGGCATCTCCACCTTAGCTCGAGCGACCTTTCGGCCTGCTGGGGCGTTTGGCTTAGAGCAAAGATCTTTCTTTAGTGCGCCTAATTGCGTCTCGAATGATCGGAAGCAGCCGGATTCTGGATCGATGAACGAATGGCAGCTTAGGCGGATTGGCGTTCGAAAGGAGACTTACCGGACTGCCCAACATTGCCGCCACTCCAACATTCGTGAACTGATGTCCGCCTACGGCCGGCGAAAGACGAACTCTGATGATCGAATTTAGCGGACCAAAAACCTGTTGGAAAAATCTCGGGGTACAAAGTGGGGTACATTCTCTGATAAACGAGATTAGAACATAGATAAGTCAGTGCGTTAAGCCTTTGCATCGGCTCCCACCGTCTCCGCCAGTACCTTTTGCGTCCTAAATAAATGTGCCAGGCATGTGGTGCTGACATTTCAGTGCCGGTCACAGCGCACCCAGTTGGTTGGGTCGCCCTTTCTTCATTTTTCTCTGAATTCGGCAGTTCCCTGCATCCTGCATGCGTCGCGAACGCTACGTCCGTGCTTCTCGGGCAATGGGCAAGGGCTCCCGCCGGGCAGATCAAGTCTCCAACGATGCAGGTTTTCTCAGCTTGCGCTGCCTCAAGGTCGAGCCTGAATTTCGCACCGTCGGTCGCAACACCCTACGTTAGTTTCCCGCAATGGATTAGCTATCATGGAGAAGCAAAATATTTCGGGTCCGCAGCTGTTTCAGAACGTGCCGGGAGCCGAACAATTCGTGTTATCCTGCCATCAATGAAGGTCTTGCTCGCCGCGCCGAGAGGTTTTTGCGCTGGCGTAGTGCGCGCGCTCGAAACACTCGATACACTTCTCGCCCGGCAAAGCGCTCCGATCTTCGTCAATCATGAGATTGTGCACAACCCGCATCTCGTGGAGCAGTATCGCGAGCGTGGGGTCGTCTTTTCGGACGATCTGGACGCTATTCCCGAAGGCGGAACGCTGGTGGTATCTGCGCACGGCGCGGCGCCATCTCTTTTCATTGAAGCACGTCGCCGAAATTTGCGCGTTGTTGACAGCACGTGCCCTCTGGTCACCAAAGTTCACAACGAGGTCAGGCATCATTCGGCCCGGCCTGGCCACCATGTCCTGCTGATCGGGCACGGCGATCATGTCGAAGTGGTCGGGAGCTTCGGGTACGCACAGGGAGCGTGCACGATCATCTCGGACATCGAGGCAGCGCGCTCGTTTCAACCGAAGGCGGGTGTTCGCTACGCCTGCGCGATGCAAACCACGCTTTCCGTGGCGGACATCGGCGACATTCTTTCTGCCCTACGCGGCAAGATTCCCGACCTTCTCGAACCCGCGAAATCGGACATCTGCTATGCGACCACGAACAGGCAGAACGCGGTTGCCAACATGGCCGGCCGATGTGACGCCGTCCTGATCATCGGCGGTGCGAATTCGTCCAATTCGCGCCGACTCGTCGAGATGGCCGAGCGCGCAGGCTGCCCCCGCACGCATTTCGTGTCGCGCGGCGCGATGATCGATCCGCGGGATTTTGCCGGTGTTTCCGTCCTCGGCATTTCAAGCGGGGCGTCAACGCCCGAACCTTTTATCGAAGAGGCGCTGGAGGTCTTGTCGGCGCATTTTGAAATTTCGGTCGAGGAGCTTGGCGGGGAAATCGAGGACCAACATTACAAGGTCCCCCCGCTTGGCCGGGACAGCTAGGAAGTTACCATGCCTTCGGAGGAGTCACTTTACGACGGAACGCATCTTGAAGCGCGCGAGCCTGCCTACATCGAGAGCTGGCTTCCCGCGGCACAACTCGTCTCCCGGCTGTATTTCCGCGTCCATGCAAAAGGCGTCGAGGGCGTTCCGTCAAAAAACCCGGTGATTTTCGTTGGCAATCACAGCGGAGGGCTGTCCACTCCCGATACTGCAATGGTCGTCAACGCTTTCTGGAATTACTGGGGAACGCAGCGGCGCGTATATGCACTGGTCGATCCCAATATTTTTACGATGGCCAGAATGGGTAAGCATATCGCCCGTCTTGGAGGCTTGGCCGCGACGCCGCAGATGGCGCACAGGATATTGGGCGCTGGCGCAGCAATGCTGATCTATCCCGGTGCTGGTGACGAGGCCTATCGCCCCCATGCCGAACGCAATCTGGTGAAGCTTGGCAACCGTTCCGCCTACGTCCGGCTGGCGATGCGTTATCGTGCGCCCGTCGTGCCGGTCGTCTGCCACGGCGGCCACGATACGCTTGTGGTGCTGGACGACGGTAAGGCGAGGGCAGAGGCGCTTGGCCTCGATCGCATTGGTCTCGAGCGTTTTCCGCTAACGTATTCATGGCCCTGGGGTTTGGCACTGGGCTCGCTTTACGCGCTGCCTTTTCCCAAGCGGATCGACATTTCATTTGGAAAGAGTATCAGATTCGATGGCTTTGGGGCGCATGAATGGCGCGATCCCACTGTCCTGAAAGCTTGTCACATCCATGTCCAAGGCGTGATGCAGGGCATGCTCGACGAACTTGTAGTTTCTCGCAGAGAGGCGCTGGCGCCTGCATGAGCGGCACGGGGCCAGTCCGGGTCAGCAGCAAGGAAAGGGCCGCACGCGTAAGCGACGAGACTCATTTCTTCTTCGACACTCTGGACGCCTATCGCTCAATCGTGCTCAAGCGCATGCAGGAAATTGTCCCGATGCGCGGCCGCTATGTGCGGACCCTTTACGGCCCGATGATCAATTACCCGCTTCGAGAAGGCAAAGGTTTTCGCCCTGCCTTATGCCTGAGCCTGTGTCAGGCATGCGGCGGCTCCCTATCCCACGCGCTGGATACCGCTGCGGCCCTGGAAATGTTTCACAATGCATTTCTGATCCATGACGATATCGAAGATGCGTCCGAAGCAAGGCGCGGCATTCCGACACTGCACATCCAGCATGGCATCGCTAACGCGACCAATGTCGGCGACGCGCTCAACATGCTCGCGCTTAACACCTTGCTCAACAACACGTCGCTGATCGGGCTCGAACGTTCGCTGGTCGTGATCGAGGATATCAGCCGCATGGCGCGGGAATCCACTGAAGGGCAATCAATCGAACTGAACTGGGTCTTCAATGGCGAGGAGTCGCGGCTTGGCCTGCGCGACTATCTGCTGATGACCTACAAGAAGACCACTTGGTACACCTGCATCGCCCCCATGCGGCTCGGGGCAATGATCGCGGGCGTCGATCAGCGACGGTTAGGCGCGTTCATACCTTTCGGATTTCGAACGGGCGCAGCCTTTCAGATCCAGGACGATTTGCTCAATCTCATCGGAGAGGAAAAACTGTATGGCAAGGAACTCAACGGCGACATTGCCGAAGGCAAACGGACGCTGATGATTATCCATGCGATGGCTCACTCCAGTCCGGCCGTGAGCAGAAGGCTTGCCCAGGTCTACTCCAAGCCGCGCGAGCAGAAGCAGGCGGGGGATATTGCAGTTGTACTCGATGCGATGCACGCCGCAGGTTCCATCCACTACGCACGCGGCATAGCGCGTCGCCTTACGCGGAGCGCGGCGGATTTCTTCAATCGAAAGTTCAAATGGATCCCGCCGGGCCCGCACCGCCGATTTGTCGAAGGCATGATCGATTACATGGTCTCACGAAGCTTCTGATGCGCCAATGCGGTATTGGGCCAGGATATCTTCCACCTGGCGCACGCGGGCGGCGCCCTCGGCGAAGGCTCGTTGGGCACGCGCGAGACTCAGCAGTTCTTTCGTATCGCCGCAAATGTCCAGTTTCCCCCGCTTGACCGCATCAAGCAGGCTCATGTCACCATCCACCAAGGCCAGGATTGCCGTACGTGTGCACAGAACGTGCGCGGATGGCGAGATTACGCCGATCTCGCCGATGACAAGCTCGCCGCTGCCGGAGACACGGAAGCGTTCGTCCCCCACCACACACTCTACTGACAGTCCCTCGATGGCGTCCAGCAACCGGATGTAGGCCGGCAAGAACTCGGTGCGGATCGCCTCGCAAGCGCTCGTCAGGGCCTCACGTGATGTCATCCGACAAATTCGAAGCAGGATCGCCTGGTCGCGGCGAATTGCAATCCCGCGACCGAACCGGACAGGGTGAGCCAGCCCAGCGTCTCGTTTAGCTGCACCAAGCCGAAGCCGACCTCGCGAGGGATCGCTATCTGAATGGCCGCGTCGGGTATGTAGCAGGCATCGACCCAATCGTCGCCATCGCGGGCTTCGATATCGATCCGCCCGGGGACCGTGGCAACGCTTGCTGGATCGATGAGTCCGGCAACGCCCGGGATGCGACGAATGTGCTGGCGATATAAGCCCTTGCGCTGCATCCGTATCTGCTGACGCGGAAAGAATTTGAGCAAGCTCTCGCCGTGCCAGAGCGCGAGGCTGTGTTCCATGATGCGGTGACCGGCACGGTCTACCGTGCGGTCATAGACGAGGCTCATCGGCGCACCTTCGACCTCTGCCGCTGCCGAGCAGAAGCCCCAGTCCCAGCCGAAATTATCTCCCCATAGCCATCGCCCCCAATTGTGGTCATGATAAGCACGTGCCCCGGCTATGCGGTATTGGCGGTCGGCGACGCGGATTGTTCCATCGGCTTCGAGATACGGCGTAATGAGCCAATTGATGTGGCCGCTGCCGATCGGCGTGTTCTTCCACACCACCATGGGCTCGGTTCGCGGCACGAGTTCGACGTCGACCGAGATGCCGTCTGGCCGTTCGCTTTCGGCCTTGAGGACGTAACGGTCGCGGTGGAAACGCAGTTTGACCATATCTAGCTGGATATCGAAAGTCGCGGTCTCCACGCGGGCAGTGAGACCATCGTGGCGCCGGACACCTCCGGTCCAGCCATGCGCAGGTTCATGGGCGAGCACGATCAGGTTCGCTTCCCCCACGGCTGGCCGGGTAATGTCGCCCGACAGGCTGAGGTTGACGATCAGGTCTAGGCCGTATGCGTCATCAAGCAGATTGAAATGCCACCATTCCTTGAAATTGGCGGGATCGAGTTCACCGTCTTGCGGCAGGTGAGGCCGATCGAGCAGGCTAAGTGCGACCGGTTCCAACGCCATTTCAGCGCAAGATCGGGCCGACAGGCGGATCGCTACGTGCAGGGTCTCTTGGCGGCGGCGGCAAGGGCTCGGCCAGTTGGGCCACGGTGGATACGGTGCGTTCGGACAGGCTGATCAGGCCGAGAACCAGGTCGAGAAACGCATTTCGACGATCATACAGCATATCCTCGGGCAGCGGGGCTTGTTGATGGTCAGGCATTGCCTGCCTCCGTCCGCCAGAACTGGTTGAACAGTTCGATCAACTCCTCGATCTTGGCGCCCTGCAATTGCCGCAGCACCTCCTCCATCAGCTGCGCCGGCGTATCGCCTCCCGACTCAAGGTCTCGGCCGGTAAGAAAGCGGTCCATATCGAGCAGGTTCCACAGCATCCAGCCGTTCGCGGCCAACTGCGAATCTTCCAGCATCGCGTTCCAGTGCCGTCCGCTGGGAGTTTGGCGAAAGCGGCGTCCTTCAGCGACCAACGCGGCAACCGTGCTGCCGAACGAATTGCCCAAGCCGCCTTTGGCTCGCCCGATCCACAGGACAAGGTTCGGCAAAAGTTTGTCATCGGCTTCGAAGGGAAATGCGGGCGGGGGATCCGGCCTGATCTCGATGGCGGGGAGTGGCGCAGGCATGGTCATGACTTGCGCTTGGTGTCGCTTGATCCGGTCTCTGATGCCGTTCTCGCCGCCTTCTTTGGCGCTCTGGCAATTGCGGTTTTGCGGGATGCTTGTTGGGAAATGGCTGCTGGCTTGCGCTTGGCGGGCGCGCACTTGTCTGTCGGGGCCGGAGCGGTCGCTGGCGCTGTCATTGCGTCGGCTTTGTCCCGACGAAGAGCGTCTTGTGATCCGGGCGCCTCAGGCTCGGCCGCAGCACCTTCCACCTGGAGCCGCATGACGATCGACATCGCATCGAAGCCGTCGGCGGACAGCGTGGCAAGATAGAGCTTCCCGGCGACGAAATCCGGCGTGACCGGGAGAATTACCTCGAAAACCTCTTCCGATCCCGGCGCGATCTCTGCACCCGGCGGATTGAAACCCATGCTGCTCGCGATCAGCTGGCTGCCATCTTCTCTCACAAAAGGCGACGCGCGACATTTTACGGTGATTGGGTCGGGCCGGTTATTCGATATCTTGAACGGCGCCCGCACAGTTGCCCCAACCGGTGCGGTCATGGCCAAAGTGAGGCCGTTCACTGCATGATCGGCGGTGCTTTCAGCAGATTTTGCGAGCGTATCGAGCAAACGTTGGTGGAAATTCAGGCTCAGATCGACCAGTGTTCCGTAGTATTCGAGGTGTTCCTTGATGATCTGGCGCAGTTCGTCACCTTCGCCGCTGAGATTCTTGCGGCGGTTTTGGGCCAGGCGCTTGGACAGCTCGGCATGGGCCTGCACTGTCTTGAGATCAGAGTTGATCTTGCGCGTCACGACGCTCTTGAGCATCGCTCGCAATTCGGAGTCCGACAGCACAGTGCCAAGCTGGTTCAGCGATAGCACGGTTGCACTTACCCTTCCGGCCGGGGCTTTGGCTCCGGCTGCGCGGGTGGATCGCAATAATAGTGATGATACCACCGCAGGGGCCGCGACTTGGACTCGCAGCAGCAGTGCAGGTCTATGGTGGGCACACGTTCGACTACATGCTGGATCCGCATGCAGACACCCAGATACATTGTTTCGCACTCTTTGGCGCGGATCCTGATTTGACCACAATAGTCGACACCTGTGCGGAATTCGCGCCCCTCAACCGCGACTTGCATGACCGTCGCAGCGCCGCTTTCCAGCGATGCCGTTTTGGCAGACAGGGTAAGAGTTCCTCCACCCTTGCCATCTTCCGCATGAAGCTCACCGCCGTCGAAGGCAAAATCGCGCGCTTTGCCCGTGGTATTACGGAATCGGACCGAGAAATTCAGGTCGTCTGCCCGCTCTGCCACGCGCCGCACTTCGCCCAGGTCCGGTGAAGGGCACTCGCAGGCAGGCAGGGAACAGGTCCGCGCGTTCGCCAGAGACGGTAGGGGCAGTCCGCGCAATCCTACAGAATCAAGCAATTCCCTCATGCTCGGAGCGGCGGCCGGTGTCATGTTTCGGCCGATCTCGGTGACGGAATCGGCGATAACGCGCGCCTGCCGCGTCACGGCCTCTATATTCGCCGAAAGATTGGCAAGGGTAGCTCGGTTGCTACTGAAAGCCGAAAAGCTGGTATTTGCCATTTCCGTCTCCGTTGAATGCTTCAGGCTGCCTTTTTTGAGCGTCCTTGCGCGGTAATGCGCACAAACAGTTGGCCGGACCGCGTTTTGAGCAGCGAACGGTATTGCGCGCCGGGCGCCATATCGCGCGGCGTATGGATTTCTGCCATCCCGCAATAGGATTCACCTCCTGCAAGCGTTACTTCGCCGTCGGCGAGCCTGACGCGCCCGAAATCAGTTTTCTTTTCTGCCAGGCTCCGCGCAAGCGAATCGAGGAAGATACGGTGTTCTTCGCCTTCCTTGCTGGACTTCACCGCCGCCAGAGCGCGCTGTATGCTGAGGCAGACCTGCTCTTCTTCCTGCAGCACCAACATGCCGAGCATGCCAAGAGTAAGGGACTGGTTCCCCTCGTTGGTGATGACCAACTGAACCTTCACCACTTCGCCCGGCGAAGCTGTTATTGTCAGCGAGCGCGGTGCGAACGATAGCCGCTCTACCGCCAGCACTTCGATAATTGCTTTCTGCGTGCTGCCTGCCACATCGAATTGGGCTTCATAGTTTCCTGGAGGCGTGTGCGGGTCGAGGGAGAGCCTGACCGGGACGCGCCCAGATTGGCCCGGAGCCGGCAGCCGCGTCAAAGACAGATTTGGAGCGACCTGACCGAGGTTCGGCAGGCTGGACGAAATCAGCGGCGCGAACCGTTTGCGCTGCAGATATCCGAACCGGGTTTCGGCAATGTCTGTGGTGAATAGCTTGAAAGCGGATTCCTCTGGTTCCTCGGCATGTCTGATCGTGGCGATGCCGACAAGGTCAGATGGTTCGCCCCGGAGGGAGATGACATCATCTTCTATGCTGCATGGAACCGGCAATCCCGGTGCCTTTGCAGACTGTTTGCTCGCTTTGGCGGGGGTGTTCGCCATGATCAGTCACATGGCTCGCATTCGGTGGCGCAACGCTCGTAGGCATTGGGCACATAATCATCGACGATGACTTGCGGTTCGCCGCAGATGCGGAACTGAAGGACATTGACGTTGAACAGGTTAAGAGGGAAAACGGACAGGCCAAAAGACAGGTCGACCGGCATGCGCACGCGCGTTTTCATTTCCTTCAATGCGGCGATCAGGTCGAAGATGTCTTGCTTGTCGAAGTTGGGCAGGTTCCGCATTGTCATGCCGACATCCATCTTCGTGGCGATCGGCTTGTTCTCGTCACCCAATAACGTCACCGACACGCCGCCGGCCATCTCTGTCCTGATGCCGCCAGCCAGTTCAGTCCGCATACCTCCGGCCAGTTCAGTCCGCATGCCGCCAGCAAGGGTCGTCCCGATCGAAAGCGGATTGATGGTCTGGGTGATCGTGTAGTTCGTCGGAATGTCAGGCGCTGACATAAGATCGTCTCCATCCGGCTGACGAGTCAAAGGCTTCTATTAAAGCCTGGTAAGACGACCTCTTGTTTTCACTTTATCTCACGGCTGTACGTACCTCGCAAGACTAGTGCGTTAGCCTCACCGCAGAAAAATAACGCTTCACGGCGCAATTCTATACTCAAAAGCGATCTGCAACGTTCCTTGGCTTCAACCGCTGCGGCACAAGCAGCGCTTCGCTTCCTGAACGGCGAAACGAGTACCCGCCACCACACAGCCGCGGGCATTTTGGCCGCTCAACTTCAATGTGCCTTCGTAACCGACCGCATAAGCGATTTTCCCCGACGTTGTGTGTTTCGAACGACAAGAGGCGACGGGCCATCGACTAGCGGAAGCGCTTCTGATCCTGGATTGGCGCCATTGATGTTACCGCCCTGAAGTGGCGATAGAACGCCGCGACGCTTAGCGGATCACTCTGACAGCAGTCTTCAATGTCTTATCCTTCAGTTTTGCGCGGCTTGGGGCATGGTCGGCATGCAGACATCGTCCAGTCCGAGGACATGGGTGAGGCGGCCGAGTGCCATCCAGGAACCGATCGAAAAGGTCATGTCGACGATTTCCGCATCGGAAAAATGGCTGTGCATCCTGGTCCAGAATTCCTCGTCCGTTTTTAAAGCCTTCGGCCGTTCGCCGAACCGCTCGGCAAATTCGATTGCGAGACGTTCGCGATCGCTGAAGGCGCTCGCTTCATGCCAGTTCTCGACGTCGCTGTAGAACCCTTCACCGGGAGGCGTGTTGTCCCGGATAGACGCAGCCCGGCCTGCATCGCCGCCGCTTCGCTCGATATGGCCAGGCAGGTCCCGATCGGCGCGCATCGTCAGGCACAGCGCGCAGCCGTTTATCTGGGCAGTCCGCATCCGGGCGGCTTCCATCTCGCGCATCGACAGCTTCGAATTTTCATAGACCGCCAGAGAATATCCGCCCGCCGCGGCAC
This sequence comes from Allopontixanthobacter sediminis, assembly GCF_009828115.1. Taxonomy (GTDB): domain Bacteria; phylum Pseudomonadota; class Alphaproteobacteria; order Sphingomonadales; family Sphingomonadaceae; genus Allopontixanthobacter; species Allopontixanthobacter sediminis. The sequence goes on from NZ_WTYL01000001.1 coordinate 9,957, forward strand.
CGATTTCCGGAGCGTAATGGGTCCAGACATAAGCGGACGGGTCGTTTTCGAATTCGGCGGGAATGGCAACATTCGGCATTGGCTTTCCTCTCACTTGGTTATTCAAAATGTCAGATCGTATGGGGCGCGCCCAGGATCACGGTGGCCTGGCTCGACAATGTTCCGCCGTTGGTGTGCGCCAGCGCGATATCGCAGCCCGCAATCTGGTTTGCAGCCTGGCCGCGCAATTGCCGCGCCGCTTCGGTAATGGCGAACAGCCCATACATGCCCGGATGCGCATAGCTGAGGCCGCCGCCGTTGGTGTTAACCGGCAAATGCCCGCCCGGCGCGATCCCTCCATTGGATACGAACGGGCCTCCCTCTCCCTTGGCGCAAAAGCCGAGGTCTTCGAGGAACAGGATCGTGTTTATCGTGAACGCATCGTAAAGTTGAACCACGTCGATATCCGCCGGGGTCACGCCGGCCATCGCCATCGCACGGGGGCCGGATTCCGCCGCTGCCGTCCGCGTGACATCGGCCGATGCGCTGATCATGTTGTGCCATGTCGCGGCAGCGGCGCCAAGGATCGGGACGGCGGGCTGCGAGCCTGCCGCAGCGCGGTCGCTGCGGGTCAGCACGATCGCTGCCGCGCCGTCCGTAACCAGGCAGCAGTCGGATTTGGAGATCGGGTCGCTGATCATCCGGCTGGATAAGCAGTCTTCGATTGTCAGGTCCCCCTTGGCGAAAGCTTCGGGATTGGTGTTTGCCCATTTGCGCGCGGCGACAGCGACTTCAGCCATGTGCGAGCGGGTGGTGCCGAACTGGTGTATGTGACGCGCTGCCGCCAGTGCGTAACTGCTGAGGGGGAACAGCGGATTGTAGGGTGCCTCCCAGTTCGAGCTTCGCGCCGGGGTCGACAACTTACCGCCGCTGGTGCGCTGGTTCGATCCGTAGGCAATCAGCGCGCAGTCGATATAACCCGCCTCGATCGCCAGCGCGGCGGTGATCATGTGGCTGACGAAGGACGATCCGCCCGTCCGGTTGTTGTCGGTGAATTTGGGATGGATGCCGTAATATTCTGCGAGGGACAGCCCTGCAAAAAGGTCGCTGGGCAGACAGATGAACAGCCCGTCGACATCGGTGATGCCGAGACCGGCATCCTCGACGGCGAGCAACCCCGCCTTTGCCGCGAGTTCGAGCGCGGACCAGCCCGGTGCTTCACCAACGCCGTAGGTTGCCAGTCCGGCGATCGAGACAGCCCCACGCGGAAAGGCATCGCTCATGAGATCACACCCGATTTGACGGAGCGGTCTTGCGGCAATAGGCAGGACCGATGACCCAGACGGCTACCGAATTTCCGCCCGAACAGCATTGGCGCGAGGCGCTGGCCGAAGGGCGCTTCCTGCTGCAGCGCGATCCAGTCGACGGGGAGTATTACTTTCCGCCGCGGTTGGCTTCGCCGGGTGGAGGATTGCTGGAATGGGTCGAAGCGGCCGGACTGGGCACGGTTTATTCGACGACCGTAGTACGCGTTCGCCCGCCTGCCGAACCCTATAACGTCGCGCTGATCGATTTGGCCGAAGGTGCGCGGCTGATGAGCCGGGTCGAAGGGATCGCGGCGCAGGATGTGACTATCGGCATGCCCGTCCGGGCTCGGATTACTGAACAGGACGGCGGGCCGGTGCTGGTTTTTCATCCCGCCTGACTTTCGGTCAACTCGCCGAGCGCGCCGGTTTCCCGCAAGGCGGCCATCTCGGCTTCGGAATAGCCGGCCTCCGCCAACACCTCGGTGCCATGCGCGCCCAGCGGCGGGCCCGGCTCGCCGACAGCGCCCGGTGTTTCGGAGAAATTGACCGGCTGGCCCGGCATCCTGATGGTGCCGTTAGGCGTGTCTTTCCGCTGCCAGAAGCCGACCGCATCCAGATGCGGGTCTTCCAGCAGATCATCGATTGTTGCGATAGGCATGGCGGGGCATTCGGCCTGCTTGAACAGTGCCATCCATTCGTCGGTGGTCCGCGTCGCCAGCGTATCGGCGACATGGCTAAGAACAGTTCCGATGTTTTCGGTGCGCGTACGAATATCCGAAAACATCGACTGCTTCGACCATTCCGGATTGCCGATTGCATCGAAGAAGCTGCGCCAATGCTTGTCGTTATAGATCATCACCGCAATGTAACCGTCGCTGGTCTTGTAGGGCCTGCGATGCGGTGATGTCGCGCGGGGGTAGCCGGTCGGCCCGATCGGCGGGTCGAACAGGCTGCCGCACAGATGTTCCACCATCGCGAAGGATGCCAACGTTTCGAACATCGGCACTTCCAGTTCCTGACCCAGTCCGCTCCGTTCGCGTTCGAACAGCGCGGCGGACACGGCATATGCAGCGGTCAGGCCCGCCACCTTGTCTGCCACTACGGTCGCGAGATAGGTTGGCTCGCCGCCGGACAACGATGCCTGCAGTGACACGATGCCAGAGGCAGCCTGCACGATATCGTCATAGGCGGGGTAATCGGCATAAGGCCCGGCCCTCCCGAACCCGTATAAATTGGCGTAGATGATTGCCGGGTTGACCGCGCGAAGAGGCGCGTAGGATAGGCCGAGACGCTCCATAGCCTGCCCGCGCATCGAATGGATGAAGACATCGGCAGTGCTGGCAAGGCGCAGCAGGACATCGCGCGCGGCGGCCTGTTTCAGATCCAGCACGATGCTGCGCTTTCCCCGGTTCACATTCATGAACATCGCACCGAGATTCTTCGCCGGGCCGGGAGGAAGGTAACGGGTCGTGTCGCCAGCGGGTGCCTCCACCTTGATGACATCGGCACCAAGGTCGGCAAAGATCTGGGTGGCATAGGGGCCCATCAGGACGCTGGTGAGGTCGATCACCCGCACCCCGCGCAAGGGCCCCATACCCCGTCCTGCCTGTCCCATACTCTGCTCCGGAAAATTACAAACAACTGTGCATGTTTTTGCTTGTCATCGGCGTACAAAGCAATAGCCTTGTTGCCCATGGCCCGACCATTTCCGGATTAGCGGACCACTTTGGAGGAACAATGTCGATGCGGGTTCACCTGATCGCGGCAGGCAAATATCACGATATCGATTTTGCCCGTCTCGAATTGCTCAAGCTTCTGGCGGAGCGTCCCGAGATCCGCACGAGCGTTGCGGCCGATTACAGCGATACCGGGCTGATCGAAAAGGCGGATCTGCTAATTACCTACACCTGCGATATGGTGCCTGATGTACCGCAGACTGACGCTTTGAGAACGTTCCTCGAATCCGGCGGCCGCTGGCTTGCTCTGCACGGCACCAATTCGCTGCTGCGTTTTCTGGACGACGGAAGCGTGGAGACGCCTGACGATGCGCCCGGGTTCATGGAGCTGCTCGGGACCCGTTTCGCCGGCCATCCGCCAATCGGCGCTTACAAGGTGCATATTACCCGCGGCGATCATCCGCTGACCCAGGGGCTGCGCGATTTCAACGTGGTGGACGAGCTGTACCTGACCTACCGCACGGCCGAAGTCGATATCCTGCTACACACCACGTTCAAGGGTACCTGTCCCGAATTCGGCGACCGGCATTGGGACGAGAAGCGGATGCCGGTCCTTTACGAACGCCGGGTGGGGGAGGGCAGCGTGCTCTACCTCACGCTGGGGCATTGCCGCGGGCATTATGACCTTCAGCCGCTCAGGCCGTTCTATCCTCATCCGGAACGGTGTGCCTGGAATTACCCGGTCTTCTATGAATTGCTGCGTCGCGGTATCGCGTGGGGCGACGCCGCCGGTCGCTAGGTGTCAGGTCGGGCGCAGATCCAGAATCTGTTGTTCCAGATGGACCAGAACGGCTTCGATATCTCGCTCCTCCACCCCGTTGGTCAGGCGGTTGAGAGCCATTCCTTCCAGCAGGTTCTGGCATAGGGCCAGTGACAGGTCGAAGCGGCGGATATCCTGCCGCCATTCCGGAAACAGTTCGATTGCCAGTTCGTGCCAGCGTTCACGGAATTCCAAACGCACCGGTTCCAGCGTTTCAGCCAATTCCTTGTCAGTCCGCGCGGCAGTGGCCAGTTCGTGGAAAGCGATGAAGGTTGGCCGCAACAGTTGCGCCCAGTACGCACGAACCAATGTCCGCACGTTGTGATCCTTCGTTTCGGCGGCCCGGCGAAACGCCCGCAAGCGTTTCTTGTTCAGTTCCACCAAGGTGGCCTGCATCAGCTGACGACCGCTATCGAAATGGTGCAACATCGCACCGCGTGACAGCCCTGCTTCCAGCGCAACCTTGGGAGTCGTAGTCTTCGAATAGCCATGCTTGACCAGGCAGCGGATCGTTGCTTCGATCAGGCGGGCGCGGGTCTTGGCGCTTTTGACAGCCTGCAAAGTGGGCTCGCCGCGCTCAGCTTCCACCCGCTCGGTCCCCGCTTGCGCAGCCGCTATTGCTGAGACTCTAGCCATGAAAGCCACCTGTTTCTCTTGAACGATAAATCGACTAATAAAACCAGCACGATTGCTTTTTTTATCCTGATCCGCAATGTGCCGCAAACACTATTTCCAAATCAACTTAAAGAGGCATTAGCATGGGACGTCTGGATGGTAAAATCGCACTTGTCACTGGCGGAGGGTCCGGCTTGGGCAAAGCAGATTGCGTGCAAATGGCCGCCGAAGGGGCGTTTGTGTATGTTACCGATATCGACGAACCGGCAGCCCGGGCAGTAGCCGACGCAATTGGCGCCAACGCTGCCGCGCTCAGGCATGATGTAGCTTCCGAAGCCGACTGGCAGGCGGTTTATGCGCGAATCGTCGACGATCACGGGCGGCTTGATATCTTGGTCAACAACGCTGGCATCGTGGTGGTCGCCGACCCAGAGGAAACCACGCTCGACCAGTTCGAAAAGGTCATGCGAGTCATGTGCACCGGAGTTTTTCTGGGGTGTAAACTGGGCCTGCCATTACTGGCGAAATCGGCATCGGGTTCGATCATCAACATGTCGTCTACCGCTAGCCATATCGGTTATCCTCCGTTCTTCGCCTATTCGGCGGCCAAGGGTGCAGTCCGATCCATGTCGAAATCGATTGCCGTCCATTGTCAGGACAAGGGATACAAGGTTCGCTGCAACACGTTGCATCCTTCCTCCATCGAAACACCGATGGTGCAAGGGGCGGAAGGGCGCACCGGGGAAGTGCATGAGATACCCGGCGGGGTTCTACCCGCCGGTGCAACCGGGTCACCCAGCGATGTGGCGAACCTGGTAGTGTATCTGGCGAGCGACGAAGCGCGGTTCCTGACCGGGGGCGAGTATATCATCGACAACGGCCTCACCATCAGGCCTTGACCCGGCTATGTTAAAAACATGCATGATTGTTTTTTATATTGAATGGAGGCGTCTGTCGCCTATAGTGCCGGGATGAAGAAACACCGACGTCACGCGATGGTAATCGGAGCTTCGAGCAAGGGCGGTCTGGGCGAAGCTGTTGCCCGCCGGCTCGCTGCGGATGGCTGCCGTGTAACCGTGGCTTCGCGCAACACCGCCGCGCTGGATAGCCTCGCGGCCGAACTTGGCGGTGCGAGCATTGCTTGTGATATTACCGAAGAAGCCTCGATCGAAGCCATGATCGCTACCTCCGGTCCGATCGACATCCTCATCAACGCAGCTGGCACGACCGAGGCAGGCAGTCTGGCACGGATCGAGCGCGAACGGGTCGATGCCCAGATGGCGGTCCATTACACGGCGAATGTCCTGCTGCTGAAACATGCGATGAGGGTGATGCCGTCCGGCAGCGCCATTATCCTGTTTTCATCCTTGGTTGCCCGGCTACCGGGCGCCGGGCTGACTACCTACAGCTGCGCCAAGGCAGCTATGGACCAACTGGTCCGCATCGCGGCAATCGAACTGGGGTCCAGGAACATTCGGATCAACGCCGTTGCGCCGGGTTTTTCTCAGACGCCGATGACCAAATCGATCTTTGACGCCCCTGAAATTCGCGATCTATATCTGTCCGACGTTCCGCTGGAGGGGCGCGGCGTGACCCCTGATGAAGTGGCGGCGGCTACCGCATGGCTGGCCGATCCCGCTTGCTTCATGACCGGTGAAATTATCCAGCTGTCGGGCGGCGCACAATTGGGTAGGCTGCCGACGGCCCGTGAACTGAAACAAGCAAGGAATAGCTGATGGATCTGGGATTGAAGGGCAAGAAGGCGATCATCGTCGGCGGCGCGCGGGGCATCGGTTATGCCGTCGCGGAACTGTTCGCCCGCGAAGGCTGCGATGTGGCGATCACCGCCCGAAACGAGGATTCGGTGAAGGACGCCGTCGCCAACCTCAAGAAATACGGTACGAAGGTGGTCGGATCGGCCTCAGACGTGTCCGAAGGCGATGACTTCAAGGCGTGGATGCAGGGTGTTGTCGAACAGCTCGACGGGTGCGATATCCTGGTTCCGATCAGTTCCGCCGGTGGCGGATTGGGCAGTCTCAAATATTGGCAGAAAGCGTTCGACGTGGACGTTATGGGTCCTGTCCGCGCTATCGACGCTGTGCTGGAAGGGATGATCGAGCGCGGCAGCGGTTCGATCGTGTTGATCGCCACAACTTCCGCAAGCGAGGCAATGGGCGGCCCGCAGGCGTACAACGCTATGAAGGCGTCCCTGATCACCTATGGCAAGCAGCTTGCTCTGGCCAATGGCAAGCACGGTATCCGCGTCAACGTGGTGTCGCCCGGACCAGTCGAGTTCGAGGGCGGCAATTGGGAAATGCTGAAGGGTGCGATGGAAAAATTCTATAACGCCATGCTCCGTCAGCAGCCACAGGGCCGTTTCGGCAAGCCCGAAGAAATCGCTCGCGCCATCGGATTTCTCGCCAGCCCGGCAGCCAGTTGGTGCAACGGGTCGCACCTCGTGGTCGATGGCGGTTTCACCCAGCGTACCCATTTCTAGAACGGCGCAGGACGGACAGCCCGGACCATGGATGTAAAACGCCGCCAGGATATTACACGTTCGAAGCCGGAAGACCGGCCCGGCGGCACGCCTGTCGAGCAGGCGCCGGCCCCGGAACTTGGTACAGCGCTGATTCCGGCCGAACGCTACACTTCGTCCGAATTCATGCAGCTGGAATGGGATCGGATGTGGAAGAAGGTCTGGCTGCTGGGCGGGCGGTCGGACGACATGCCCGAACCGGGCAATTACATCGCGACCGAAATCGGCAAGGAATCGGTTCTACTGGTGCGCCAACTGGATGGCAGCGTGCGCGGTTTCTACAATGTCTGCCTTCACCGCGCTAACCGGCTGAAGCCTGACGGCATCGGCACGGTCGAAGATGACATGGAATTCAAGTGCCGGTACCACCACTGGGCCTACAGCCTGAATGGCGGCCTCAAGCATATCCCTGACCTCGACACTTTTCCGCAAGGCGCCCCGCCATGCGGACGCATTCCCGAAATCCAGGTCGCCGAATGGGGCAGCTTCGTCTGGTTCTCGCTCGATCCGGAAGCACCGCCGCTGGAGGTATATCTCGGGATCATCCCCCAGCATCTCGACCCGTATCATTTCGAACGGATGGCATGGACAAGGGACATCACCGTCGAATGGGATTGCAACTGGAAGACCAGTGTCGATGCGTTCAACGAAACCTATCACGTGCAAGGTATTCACCCGCAGCTGAAGTGGTACCTCGACGATATAAACGTCCAGTACGACTGCTATGACCGGCACACGCGGTATCTGATCCCGTTCGCCGCGGTCAGCCCACGCGTATTGCTGCCATCGACCATTCCGCCGCTGATCGCGGGGATCATGGAAGCGGCGGGGATGGACCCGGCGGAATACGAAGGTCCGATCACCGGCATCCGCCGCGCAGTGCAGGAATTCAAGCGCGAGCACGGGCCGAAGCAGGGCAAGGACTATTCGGAACTTAACGACGATCAGCTGACCGACGATTATCATTATACGATCTTCCCGAACGTTTCGATGAACGTCCATGCCGATGATGTGATGATGTTCCGGCAGCGGCCCCATCCGACCGACCCGAACAAGATGTTCTACGACATCTGGATGTTCGAACTTGTGCCGGATGGTGAGGAATGGCCCGAGCGGCCCCGGCACCAGCTGTTCAGGCATGGCGACCGGTCGATCGGCCAGGTCCTCGACCAGGATGCCTTCAACCTGCCGCATGTGCAGAACGGGATGAAGAGCGAGGCATTCGAAGGTCTCTGGATCGGCGACCAGGAAGTGCGGATCCGCCACTTCCACAAGACACTGAGTGATTATGTTTACGGCCATAATGGGCCGGGCGAAGGGGATTTCTGATGCAACTATCGCGCGATGCACTGCTGCACGCCTACCGCCAGATGGCAACCATTCGCCAGTTTGAAGAACGCCTGCACGAAGAAATCAAGACCGGCCAGATTCCCGGCTTTACCCACCTTTATTGCGGTCAGGAAGCAGCGGCCGTGGGTGTGTGCGAGCATCTGGATAATGAAGACATGATCGTCTCCACCCATCGCGGCCACGGACATTGCATTGCCAAAGGCTGCGATGTGACCGGGATGATGAAAGAGATTTTCGGCAAGCGGGACGGACTCTGCAAGGGCCGAGGTGGCTCGATGCATATCGCGGACACTACTATCGGCATGCTCGGCGCGAACGGCATCGTCGGGGCGGGCGCACCCCAGGCCGTGGGTGCGGCGATTGCGGCAAAGCTCGACGGCAATGGCAAGGTGGCGATTGCATTTTCGGGCGACGGTGCCTGCAACCAGGGCACAACTTTCGAAGCTATGAACCTGGCTGTCGTGGTCGGTGTGCCGGCGATCTTCGTATTCGAGAACAACCATTATTCCGAGCACACCGGTGTCGGGTATGCGGTCGGCACGAGCCGCGACATCGCCAGCCGCGCCGAAGCATTCGGAATGAAGGCGTGGCGCGCCAATGGCTGCGATTTCTTCGACACCTACAAGGTGATGGGAGAGTTGCTCGATTACGTCCGCAAGGAAGGAAAGCCTGCGGCGATCGAGCTCGATACCGAGAGGTTCTACGGCCATTTCGAAGGCGATCCGCAGCGTTACCGCGCCAAGGGCGAGGTCGAGCGCCTGCGCGAAACGCGCGATGCGCTCAAGATTTACCGTGACCGCGTCGGCGAGTTCGGGCCGGTCGACATGGCCGAACTTGATGCGATCGACTCCGAGACGGCGGCGATGATTGATGCAGCGGTTTCGGAAGCGCAGAACGCCGAGCCCTGCGATCCCGCACACGTCACCGAAGACGTCTACGTAGCGTATTGAGGAACACAGCCGTGGCAATAATGACAATCCGCGATGCGATCAACGAAACCATCCGCGAGGCGATGCGACGGGACAAGGACGTCATCATGCTCGGCGAGGACATCGCCGGGGGTGCAGGAACTGCGGGCGGGCAGGAAGCGATCGGCGGCATCTGGGGCACATCGGTCGGGCTGGTGGGCGAATTCGGCCCCGAGCGGGTCATCGACACGCCGATTTCCGAAAGTGCCATAATCGGCGCCGCCGCCGGGGCGGCATTGGCCGGCAAACGCCCGATCGCTGAATTGATGTTTTCCGACTTCATCGGGGTTTGCGGCGACCAGCTGATCAATCAGATCGCCAAGTTCCGTTACATGTTCGGCGGCAATACCCGCTGCCCCGTAGTGGTGCGGCTGATCTACGGCGCGGGGATGAATTCCGGCGCGCAGCACAGCCAGGCATTCTACAATCTTCTGACCGCGATCCCGGGATTGAAGGTCGCACTGCCGACCACACCCGCCGATGCCAAGGGGTTGATGAACGAAGCGCTGATGGGTGACGATCCGGTGATGTTCTTCGAACACAAGGCACTGTTCGGCAAGAAGGGCGAGGTTCCCGAGGGCCTGCACCGGGTTCCCTTCGGCCATGCCCGGATGGCACGTGAAGGTGGCGATGTGACCATCGTGGCGTTTGGACGGATGGTCAGTTTCGCGGAGAAAGCGGCCGATGCGCTGGCCGAGCAGGGAATCGGCTGCGACGTGATCGATCCGCGCACCACGAGTCCGCTTGATGAAGAAGCCATTCTCGACAGTGTCGAGCAGACCGGCCGGCTGGTGGTGGTGGATGAAAGCCCGCCTCGCTGCAGCATGGCAACAGACATACTGGCGCTGGTTTCGGAAAAGGCTTTCACCAGCCTCGACGCACCTCCGCAAATGGTCACCGCACCGCACAGCCCCGTTCCGTTTTCCAAGGAACTGGAGCGGGCGTGGGTTCCCAGCCCGGACGCCATCACCGCCGCCGTGCGCCGCACGCTGGATTGGGGATAGGTACGATGGCCGACCTCAAGCCGTTCACTATGCCCAAATGGGGCATCGAAATGACCGAAGGCACGCTTGCCAAATGGGAAGTCGAAGAAGGCAAACCCTATGCCAAGGGTGACCTGCTGACGCTGATTGAAACCGACAAGATCTCCAACGAGGTCGAAGCCGAAGCGGATGGCTGCCTGCTCCGGCTGATCGCCGAGGAGCAGGAAACTTACGACGTCGGAGCCTTGCTCGGCGTTATCGGGCCGGTCGGTACGCCGTCAGCAGAAGTGGATGCCTTCATTGCCGCCTTCGTACCGGCAGGCGGCAGTGAGGCACGCGAAGTAACTGCAGGACCTGCGCCTGCCAGCAAATCCGAACTGGAAGCCGTGAAAGCCGGTACGATCGCCGAGGATGTGGCAATATCGCCCGCCGCCCGGATTGCGGCCGGAGCCGCTGGTCTGGCCCCTGCGGACATCGCCGCCACCGGGCGCAACGGCAGGATTACGAGGCAGGACGTTGACCGGGCGATCGCAGGTCGCCGTGCGCCTACGCTGGTCGGGGTCATCGACGCGCCGGGACAGGAAGAGGCTTTTGCCTCCCCCTTGGCGCGGCGGATCGCAGTGCAGAACTCGCTTGATCTTGCAGGTATTGAAGGCACCGGTCCGCGCGGGCGGATTTGCAAGGCTGATGTCCTTGCGAAAATTGACAGCAATGCACCGAACGCCGCAGAAGTTGCTGCAGTCGCCGCGTCGCCGACGGTTAACGATGGTGAAGTCGAGATCATCAAGATGTCGGCAATGCGGCGTACGATTGCGCAGCGATTGACCAGCGCCAAGCAGGATATTCCGCATATCTACCTGCGCCGCCGTGTTCGGGTCGACCGGCTTATCAAACTGCGCGACCTGGCGGGCAAGCCGGGCACAATCAACGATTACCTGATCCGCGCCTGCGCTCTCGCTCTGCGCGAAGTGCCGGCAATCAATATCCAGGTCCATGGACAGGAAATTCACCGTTTCACACGCGCCGATATTGCCGTCGCGGTTGCGACGGACCGCGGGCTGATTACCCCGATCATCCGTCAGGCCGACAGCTTTGGTGTCGCAGATATCGCCCGTCAGGTTGCTGCGCTGGCCCAGCGGGCGCGGTCGGGGAAGCTGGAGCCGTCGGAATATCAGGGCGGTACGTTCAGCCTGTCAAATCTGGGCAGTTTCGGGGTCGAGGAATTCGACGCGATCATCAATCCGCCGCAGGGCGCGATCCTGGCGGTGGGCCGCGCGCGCCCGGAACCGATCGAAGATGATGGCGCGATCAGGGTGGTGCCGGTCCTTCACCTGTCGCTCAGTTGCGACCACCGGGCGATCGACGGGGTGGACGGGGCGCAGTTCCTGGAAGCGTTGGCAAACCTGATCGAGGCGCCGGACCAGCTCTAGTCCGGCCACCCCGATCCAGACCTACTGCCAGGATTTAAGGTACTGGATTTCCATCTCGCTCTCGAGGCATTCAAAGATTGGCGGTACCAGCCTGTCATGGAAATCGATGTGCATATGCGTGTCGAAAGCGGCCTCGTCCTTGAATGTGGCGACGCAGTAGAACAGGTCCGGATCGTCGTCTGATTGGAGCAATTCGTAGACCCACGCGTCGGGTTCCTGTTCTTTCACAAGTCCCTTCAGTTCGGTCTGCAGAGCGATGAATTCGTCCCGCTTCTCTGGTTTGGTACGCAAGGTTGCGATGAAGGATTTTCCGGGGCTGCTCATTATGCGTCGTTCTCCGTGATGGCTTTCAACTTTCGATGTCGAACAGATATTCGCGGGTGTAGCTGCCGTCCATGCAGTCCAGCATCTTCTGGATGATCGGTGCGGAGGCCGGATTGGCCTGATGAGCCTGGTCTGCCGCCTCGTCGGTAAAGCTTTCGAACACCCCGAATGCGTGCGGTTCCTTCAGGCGGTAGAATTTGTACCGAAGCGTATCGGGCTCCTCCGCCGCTACCTGTTCCATTTGGTGAATCAGGCCAACGAATTCAGCGTCCTTCTCCGGTTTGACCTTGAACCGGGACAGAAATGTCGTGGGCATGGGCAATCGCTCCTAAGGTTTGGTACCATCGAGATGGCGGTTCAGTTCGACGTGGAAATGGCGGAGGCGCGCTTCTTGCTCGCTCCAAAGTGGGCCGGTGAAACCGCGAGACCTCGAACCCTTCTGAACGATCGGTAGCAGTTCGCTGTCCTGATCCAGCACCTCGCCCAATTCCGGGGGTTCGCCCAGCGGCGTATGCACCACATCGGGTCGGATCATGCCGGATGTATCGGCGTCGGCGGCTAATCCCATCCAAGCTGGTGCACCGTAACCGGGGATGTCTTCCGGTTTGAACATGATGATCGTTTCGTAGGTGAATTGTTCAGGGTCAGAGGGATGCGGCATGAAGCGGTGGATGAACACAGCTTCCGGGTGGCAGCCGATCTGGATGTTGGGAAAGATTCCGTAGATTGTAGAATCGCTCAATTGGGTATCGCTGAACTTCTCATAGCCGAGCCCGTACTGGTCGGACCGGGCACGTTTCGCGCGCTGGACGGCGGCGCGGCATTCGCTGGCCTTGTCCGGGTAATCTTCCGGCGCGAGACCCGCATCGGACAGCATCATCTGGATCCCAAGGTTCACCGAATCCTGATCCGGAAACCGCGGGGAGGGCTGCGCGAAGGGCACGAACTGACGGCTCATCCCGTTGGGAAACAGGTCGATCTGCGTCCGGTCGTCCATTACGCCCTGCGTCTGCGGGTGGACACTATGGAGATGGTAAATCTCGTAAAATGCATCGACCCCGCCCTTCCAGTTAGCGGCCCAGTCGGAGCGCTTGTGCTGCACCACATGCATCTGGTCGATATCGTAAAGGGACAGGTGCTCGGCCACTTCGCCGAGCCATTCGCGGGCGGGCTCGATATCGTCGTTCATCGAAATGAAGATCAACCCGGCCACTTCCTCGCAGCGGACGGATTTGAGGTCGGTGCCGTGGCACAGGACATCCGGGTGGAAGGTCTCTTCGTCCGTGATCGCCACGTTCTTGCCGTCCAGCGCGAATTTCCAACTGTGAAACGGACAGGTGAACTGGTCAGCCGAACCGAAATCGGCGAGCGCAATCTGGCTGCCGCGATGCGGGCAGACATTATAGTGCGCTTTGATCGCGCCGTCGTGACTGCGCACCACGATAAAGGACTCGGTGGCGATATCGTAGCGCAACCAGTCACCTTCCTCGGGGATATCGCTGACAACCCCAGCCAGCAGCCAGGTCCGCGTGAAAACCCTGTCCCATTCCGCCTGTTTGACCGCGGCATCGTAATATTGGGCAGGATCATGAATGTCTGTGCCATTGTCCGGCCGGTTACGTTCGTGATTGAACGGGTGTGGGGTGCCGATGTGAATATCCCAATTACGAAAATCGAATGCCATCAAATCCTCCTGCCGGGTGAGCAACCTGCGATGTTCCAAAGCGTTACCTGAGCCCTAGCAAACTTTTGCGAAGAAAAAAACAAACATGATTGATTGTTATCAGATCCTGTGCAATTCTTTCGGTGAGGGTAAAATAATGGTCGGACCTGTTGGGATCGGCTGCTCACGGGAGAGAGTTCATGATGAAGATGGTAATGCGCTGCGGTGCGGCGACCCTTGCGATAGCGGTCTGCACTTCCTCTGTTGCGTTCGCGCAGGATGCGGACGAAACCCAGGTCGGGGCCGAAGGCACGTCCCCGCGCTCCGGCATCGCGGAAATTGTGGTTACGGCCACTCGCCGCGATTCCGATCTCCAGACGACTCCCATCGCCGTATCGGCCATCGACCAGCAACTGATCCAGCAGGCAAGTGTCGACAATATCGGCGGCCTGGCTGCTTTCGTGCCGAACTTTTCGGCCGAGACCATCACCGGGTTCAACGCGGCGTCTTTCGCAATGCGCGGCGTCGGTCAGAACAACATCATTGTCTATTTCGAACCGCCGGTCGTGGTGCTGGTGGACGATTTCGTCGTTCCCAGCGTCCAGACCCAATTGCTCGACACTTTCGATGTGACTCAGGTGGAAGTTCTGCGCGGACCACAGGGCACGCTGTTCGGCAAGAATTCCACTGGCGGCGCGGTAACCGTGCGCACAAAGCGCCCGGAACTGGACACGATCGGGCTTGAAGGACGCTTCAGCTACGGAAGTTTTGGCAGCGCCGGTGTGAAGGCTGCGGCCAATATTCCGATCGGCGATATCGCAGCGCTCCGACTTGTCGGAGGATATGAAAAGAGCGACGGCTATTACAAGAACGGCGCCTGTTATGGTCCGGTCACCGGTTTCGTCGCCAACAAGTTTCAGGGTGCCGAAGGTTGCCTCAACGGCGAAGACATCGGTGGCAAGGATGTGTGGCAGGCGCGAGCCAAGCTTCTGGTCGAACCCAGCGATACGATCACCGCCCTGTTCCAGTACGAGTGGCTGCGGGACCGGTCCGGCTCGGTTCCTTCGATCAATGAAAATGAACTTTATACCGGGACCGCACCGTTCCTGACCGACCTGCTTGGCCTGAAGACTGTCAATCTGAGCGATGACCCGCTCGACAACGCCGGCATCACGCAGCGCAACGATGCGTTCATGAGCGAAAAGCAGCGGATCAACGTCGATGGACTTTACGCCAATATCGATTTCAATTTCGACATCGGAACGCTGACCTCCGTTACGGGCTGGCGTAAGCAGCAATCGCGGTTGCCGAACTCCTACCCCGGTGTGGTGGCAATTGCGGACGACGGCCAGCCACTGTCGATCTTCGATGCCAGCCGCGACGATAACCGCAAGACGTTCCAGCAAGAACTGCGCTTTGCGAGCGACCTTGGCGGGCCGTTCGATTTCGTCGCCGGTGGGTTTTACCAGAAAGACGATGCTGAGTTCTGCGTGTCGCAGATACTCGGTTTCCTCGACCTGACCGGCGGACCGCTTCCGTTCGGTAACTGGAACGATACGCCGTATATCCTGTGCAACGCGCAGAAGGCCAAGTCGAAAGCCATCTTCGCCGAGGGCACCTTCAAGTTCAACGATCGCCTGACCCTGACAGGCGGTGTGCGACAGACATGGGACGACAAGACCTGGCGCGGCCGCCAGCAGGTTTTCATACCTGAACTGGAGGGAGGCTTCGATCTTGGGATCACGATCGACGAGCCGCTCGACGCGAGTGTTTACGATTATCCGGCCGGTGTTGTCCGGGTCGATTCGGAATCGAAGGAGCTGACCTACCGCGTGAACCTCGGGTTCGAAGCGACCGACGACATCTACATCTATGCAACCCATGCAACGGGGTACAAGGGCGGCGGATTCAATGACCAGATCGGCGGGTTCGCCGCTTTCGGTGCGGATCTCGACGCGTTTGCCGAAGCCGCCCGGCCAACCAATCCGGAAAAGGCGAAAAGCTATGAAGTCGGGATCAAGAGTGAATTTCTCGACAACCGGATCCGCGCCAACCTGACCGGTTTTTATGTCGAATATTCAAATCTGCAGAAACAGCTCAACGTGCCGATCGTGGTCAACGGCAATCCAAACCAGGTCACGATCTTCGTCAATGCGGCAAGTGCTACGGTAAAGGGCTTCGAGGCGGAGCTGACGGCCAAGCCGGTCGAGCAATTGACCCTGCGCGGCGTGCTTGGATATCAGGACGGCAAGTACGACGAATATAATGCGCCTGGTGCGGGATACGATCTTGCAACCGCGCCGCTGGACCGTGCGCCCAAGTGGCAATGGACCACCGATGCGACCTACGCCGCGCCTTTGGGCAATGCCCTGAAGCTCGTCGTTAATGGCAATGTTGCATACCAAGGCCGGAACCTGTTTACCCAGTCGATCGATGAACCGGAAGGCAACACCTTCCTCAATGCCCGGACGCTGGTCAACGCTTCAATCACGGTGTCGGATGCGGATGACCGGTATTATGTCCGGCTGGTGGGCCAGAACCTCACCGACGAACGGTACCGAACGGCATCGCAGAACGTAGCCGGCCTGTGGCTAAACAGCCAATACGGTGCGCCGCGCTATTTCGGCATCGAACTGGGCGTCAACTTCAGCGACCTGGTCCCATGATGGAGGGTCGGGCGTGACAAAAGGGCTGGGTCTCGCAGGCCTGCTGGGCCTGGCCCTATTGGCTACCGGCTGCCAGGATAATGAACAGGGGGCCGGCGGAAGTTCCGAAAGGATGGCCTCGGTCGACGAGTTGCAGACGCGGCAGGGTGAGGGGATCGATCTGGAAACCCATCCCGGGGTCGCCCTGTTCAACGACAACTGTCTCGGCTGCCATTCTGGCACGGTGCCCAAGGCGCCGGCTGTGCTGTGGCTGGAGATGATGGCGCCCGATGCAATCCTCGCCGCGATGGATGACGGGCTGATGAAGCAGCAGGCCGCGCATCTCAGCGAGCAGGAACGGGTTCACATCGCCGAATATCTGGCACGCACAAAGCTGGCAGATTACACGCCGCCGCCTCCTCCAAAGCGCTGTACTGGCGATGCCGCGAAATTTGCCGGTGACGCCCCGGCGAAACTTGGCTGGGGTTTCGACAATAGCCGCTTTGTGCCTGCTGCTATTGGCGGTGTTACCGCTGCCGATGTGCCGAAACTTAAATTGAAGTGGGCGTTCGAATATCCTCATTCGGTGCGCGCCCGGTCCCAGCCGGCGGTTGGTTGGAACACGGTCTTCGTGGGCAGCCAGGACGGCACAGTCTACGCGCTGGATGTGGACAGCGGCTGCGCCAAATGGACATTTCGAGCGAGCGCCGAAATCCGCACCGCGATCATTGCCGACCCCGATAACAAGCGCCTCTATTTTGGCGACGTAATCGGGCGGGTCTATGCGCTCGACGCGCTGACCGGCAAGGAAGTGTGGCGTCGCAAGGTGGACGATCATCCCAACGCCACGATCACCGGAACGCCGTCGCTGAATGGCGGCAGCCTGTTCGTGCCGGTGTCGTCGCTCGAAGTGACTTCGGCGGCTGACCCGAAATACAATTGTTGCACCTTCCGCGGTTCGGTTGCCGCGCTCGACCCTGCGACGGGTTCGATAAAATGGAAAACATACACCGTTCCGGCAAAGCCCAAGGAACAGGGCAAGACCGGCGCAGGAGCCAGGATTCTTGGCCCTTCGGGCGCACCGGTGTGGAACAGCCCGACCTATGACGCAAAGCGCGGGCGGCTGTATTTCGGCTCAGGAGAAAACTATTCGTCGCCTGCCGATGGCAACAGCGATGCGCTGTTCGCGGTCGACGCCAGGTCGGGCAAACGCCTGTGGCAGTTGCAGTTTACCGAAAACGATGCGTGGAATGTCGGGTGCATGATGGGCAATGAAAACTGCCCTGAAGAAAACGGACCCGACCTCGATCTCGCGGCCTCCCCACTGCTTGTGCCACTACCGGGCGGCAAGGACATCATCGTGGTCGGCCAGAAATCCGGCGTTACCTACGGGGTCGACCCGGACAAGGGCACGATCGTTTGGGAACGGCGGCTGGGCCATGGCGGTACGCAAGGCGGGGTACATTTCGGAATGTCGCGTGAAGGTACGACCATTTATGTGCCGATCGTTGACATGGACGATACCTATGACGGGCGGGAATATGATCCCAAGCAAAGCGGTGCAGGTGTCCACGCGATCGACGCAGCCACCGGCAAACTTCTTTGGAGCAACAAGACAAAGGACATTTGCGAAGGTGAGAAATACTGCGATCCCGGCGCATCGTCGGCATCCACCGCAATTCCGGGAGCGGTCCTGGCCGGGCATCTCGATGGCTGGATGCGCGCCTATGACCGGCGCAGCGGAAAGGTAATCTGGAATTACAACACCCGCCAGCAGGTCACGACCGTCAGCGGCGCCAAGGCCTCGGGCGGGGCGATGAGCGGTCCGGGGCCCGCAGTCTATGACGGCCACGTGATTTTCAACAGCGGCTACGGTCTGTATTATCACATGCCGGGGAACGTGCTGCTGGTGTTTGAAAAGACAACCTGACACCAGCGGCTGCACGACCATATCAATACAAAATCGGGAAAACGATGAACTTTACCCTGACCGAAGACCAACGCCAGTTGCAGCAATCCGCGCGCGATTTTGCTCAATCCGAACTTCCTGCGATTGCCGCGCAGCTGGAGCGGGACAACACGCCGGCGCCCGTGGCCCTGATCCGGCAATACGCTGAACTGGGGTTTCTGGGCATCAACGTCCCCGAAGAACTGGGCGGCCTGGGAATGGGAAATCTCGAGGCGCTCATCGTGCTGGAAGAATTCGCCAAAATATCCTCCGCCGTCGCCTTCCCGATTTTCGAATCCAGCGTTGGGCCGGTACGGGCTATCGAGTTGTTTGGATCCGACACGCTGAAAGAGCGGATCGTGCCGGCGGTATGCAAGGGCGAGATGGTGGTGGCCGTTGCGATGTCCGAGCCTGACGCTGGCAGCGCGCTGACCGACCTGAAGACTACAGCCGAAATCCGCGGCGACACGGTGGTGCTGAACGGCACAAAGCGCTGGTGTTCCGGGGGCGGTCATTCCAGTGCGTATCTCGTCTATTGTCGACTCTCGCCAGAAAAGGGCGCCAAGGGAATTGGCGCAGTCCTCGTGGAACAGGGCGCAGGGGGCATGAGTTTCGGGCCGAACGAAGAATTGATGGGTTTCCGCGGGATACCCTCAGCCGACATATATTTCGACGAATGCGAAGTGCCGCTCGACAATGTAGTGGTTCCGGCGGGAGGCTTCCGCAAGCTGATGGAAGCGTTCGATCTCGAACGCTGCGGTAACGCGACAATGTCGATGGCGCAGGCGTCCGGCGCTCTGGAGGATGTGCTGGCCTACGTCCAGGACCGCAAGCAGTTCGGCAAGCCGATCGTCGATTTCCAGGCGGTACAATTGAAACTGGCAGAAATGCAAATGAGCGTTGATGCCGCTCGACTATTAATCTGGCGCGCTGCTTCCAATGCCGAAAATGCCCTGCCATCGGTGCAGGATTCCTCCGTCGCGAAATGTTTTGCCAACAATATATCGCGCGAGGTTACGGGAAATGCCCTGCAATTGATGGGCGCCTATGGCTACAGCAAGGAATTCCCGATGGAGCGCCGACTTCGCGATGCCTGGGGTTGGGGGATTGCGGGGGGCGCGATCGACATCCAGAAAACCAACATCGCCAGTGCCATGATCGGGCGGCGGTTCGACCAGCGACGCTGAAATGGAAGTCGTTGCCCAGCTTGACGATGTTCCGGAAAATGGCACGTTGAAAGTCGCCGCCGGTGGCGAAAACCTGCTGCTCGTCCGCAGCCCGATGGGCATCTTCGCGATTGAGAACATGTGCAGCCACGCCTATCAGGAACTGGATGGCGGCAAGGTCCGCAAGGTGTTTATTTTCTGCCCGATGCACGGCGTTCGCTTCGACATGCGCGATGGCTGTCCGTCTGGTAAGCTGACCGATAAGTCGATCAAGGTTTGGCACGTGGAAGTCCACGGCAAGGACATTCGCGTCGATTTCAGCCGACGGCTGGACAAGGGCGCATGACGCGCGCCCGCCTGCTCCATATCGACGCCAGCCCGCGCGCTGAGCGGTCCCGTTCGCGTGCGGTGGCAGACACGTTCCTGGAGGCGATGGCGGAGCGAGGCGATGCTCCCCATGTCGAGCGCCTGGATGTGTGGACCGCAAAGCTGCCCAATCTTGGCGGCGGGATGATCGAAGGCCGCTATAACTTGATCGCGGGCGAGCCGGTGCCGCCTCAGCTTGCGGCCGCATGGGCCGACGTCCGCCAGCATGTCGACTATTTCCTGTCGTTCGATGCATTCCTTATTACAACCCCGATGTGGAATTTCGGACTGCCGTACTCGCTCAAGCATTTCATCGACGTCGTGACCCAGCCAGGAATGGCGTTTTCCAATGACCGGGAAGGCAATGTCACCGGTCGCGCTGCCGGCAAAAAGGCGATGGTCATTGCAGCCAGTGCGATGCCGATTGTGCCAGGCGGGGAACTTGAGCATTTCGATTTCCAGCTACGCTATCTCGAAAGTTGGCTGGGTTTCATCGGCGTGACCGACATCCACACCTTGCGCGTTGCCCCGACGTATGGGCCGGACAAAACCGTTTCGAGGGCTATGGATTTGGCAAATAAGCGCGCCCGCGCCATGGCCGTGAATTTCTGAGATTTCGGGTCAAACTGTTCGGCGATATACCAGGTTTATGCTGTCGAAACGGACGATGATCTCGTTATTCTGGTTGCGCATTTCATAATGGGTGATGGCCGTCCCGCGTTGTTTACCGCTGGAAGAAAGGGTCAGTGAAACAATTTCCGATGTTACATACACTGTGTCTCCGGCACGCAGGGCAGTCACCAGCCGGAAATCGTCGAACCCGATCCCGCATACGAAATCCACATCGCCGTTAATGGTGTGGTCGAGCTGCCGCCAGATCGCCAGCACATGTACGCCGCTGGCGATCAAGCCACCGAAGTGCGATTCACGCGCCAACTCCGGATCGGCATGAAACCACTGCGGATCGTATTGCCGGGCGAATTCCAGCAACTCCGTTTCGGAAACAGTTCTCTTTGCGGACTGACGGCGTTCGCCAACGGTCAGATCGTCGAACTTTCTGAGGTCTCTGCGCTGGTCCAATTCAGCCCTCTCCGCCGATAACGACAGGCGGCTCGCTATCTAAATAAAAAACAAACATGTTTGACTGTTTACTTGCCATGCAGGCACGCTAACATCTCCTTCGGACCGAGCAAGGTTAATATCGCCAAGATGTTCGCTAGGCCGGTGTGGGAGAGATGAAATGCAGGCGGATCAGCGAATTCTGCAGATGTCCTGGGTCGTGCGCGACCTGGAAGAAGCAGCTTTGCGCTGGCATCGGACTACGGGCATTGGTCCGTTCATCGTCAACCGGCATATTCCCATCACCGGCGGCGTCCATCGTGGCACGCCGCAAAAGACGGATTTTTCCACCGCCATCGCCCAGGCCGGATCGGTTCAGGTCGAATTGGTCGAGCAGCATGATGACAGCCCATCCTGTTACCGCGACATGGTCGCCGCGGGGAACGAGGGCATGCATCATGTCGCGGTGATTGCGGAAGATTATGATGCCGCGGTAGCTCGCTATACCGACCAAGGACATGAAATCGCTTCGTCAGGCAATTTTGGCGAGGTCCGGTTTTGCTACATCGATACTGCCGCCGCTCTTGGCCACATGATCGAAATCCTGGAGGACAGCCGGGCCATCTGTGCTTTCTTCGCGATGATCGCGCGCGCGGCCGAGGAATGGGACGGCGATACTGCCACACTGCTGCGTGAACTATAGGTATTGATGCAATGACCAGTACGATCTTCACGATGGGCGCAATGCTCCGTAACAGCGCAGAGACCAGGGGGCCTGCCGATGCATTGGTGTTTCCGGACCGGCGGCAGAGTCACGCCGAGTTGAGCGCCGCCGCGCGTCGATGGGCGAAGGCGTTCGTTAAATTAGGGATTAAGCCGGGGGACCATATCGGTATTCTGCTGCCGACCTGCCCGGAATTCGTTGAAATTATGTTCGGTGCCGCCATGGCCGGAGCGGTCGCTGTGCCGGTGAACGCCAGGTATCAGCCCGGCGAACTGGCCTATCTGGTCAAGGACGCCGATCTGGTCGCGATGGTGACAACCGGGCGCGTAGCGGATTCGCTCGATTTCGGCGATCGCCTGCTCACCGCACTGCCTTCCCTGGCTGGCGCGCAGGATTGTTGGGCGCTCGGCCTCGCCGAAGCTCCATCGCTGCGGCAGATCGTCTGTCTGGAAGAAGAGTGTGCCGGCCATCTGGTGAGCCGTTCGGCTGTGCTGGCGGCGGGTGAGGACATCACCGATGACGTAATTGATCGACTAATCGACGGTGTCGATCCGGCTGCAATCGCACTCATCCTTTACACCTCCGGCACCACCGCCAATCCCAAAGGGTGCATGATTTCCAATCGTGCAATGGTGGGCAATAGCCGCAATCTCGGCCGGCGATACCAGGTTACGCCTGACGACAAGGTGTGGTCTCCGCTGCCAATCTATCACATCGCCGGGATCCTGCCGATGACCATGATCCTCGACGCGGGCGGCGCCTATCTGACGGTTCCCTATTTCGAAGCCGGGGTAGCGCTCGGCATGCTCCAGGATGAAGGCGCGACGGTTGCCTATCCCAGCTTTGTCACGATCATGCAGGACCTGATTTCACACCCCGATTTCGCGGCGACCGATCTATCCACCATGCGGCTGATGAACAGCAATTTCGCCGTCCAGCCGGCGTGGATCAAGGACGCGATGGTCAAGGCGATGCCGGGCATCATCCATGTCGGCACCTACGGCCTGACCGAAGGGGCCGGCACGGTCTGCACCAGCCGGATAAGCGACGATTTTGAAACCCGTACCGGGCGGCTGGGTGTGCCGCTGGACGATTGGGAAGTCCGCATCGTCGACATGGAAAGCGGGCGCGAATGCGGGTTGGGCGAGAAGGGCGAGATTTGCGCCCGCAGTCCGCACATGCTGTCCGGCTATTACAATGCACCGGAAAAGACTGCTGAATGTATTCGCGATGGCTGGCTGCACACTGGCGATATCGGTTCATTCGACGCGAACGGACAGATCATGTTCCATGGCCGGACCAAGGACATGCTCAAGGTGGGCGGCGAGAATGTCGCTGCGGCCGAGATCGAGGCGGTACTGCAAAGCCACGATGCGGTGAAGTTGGCCCAAGTGGTGGGCATACCGGATGATCGCTATGTTGAAATCCCGGCGGCGTTCATCGAATTGGCGGAAGGGCACGGAGCCACGGCGGAGGAGTTGATTGCCCATTGCAGGGGCTCAATCGCCAATTTCAAGGTGCCGCGCCACGTCCGCTTCGTCACCGAGTGGCCGATGTCGACATCCAAGATCCAGAAATTCCGGCTGCAGAAGGACCTGATCGCAGAACTCGGGATCGGACAATGACCTCACCTGCCAAGGTCGCAGTAGTGATGGGCGCTGCCGGATCGGGAAACATGGGGCAAGCTATTGCCAGCCGCTTCATCGCAGACGGAATGACCGTGATTGCTGCGGGCCGCAGCACCGAGGAACTGCGCGCTTTTGCGGACAGGACGGGGGCGGAATACGGCGCGGCGGATATAACCAGCGAGGATGAGCTCGCGGCACTGTTCGAGTGCATTGCGCAGCGGCACGGCGGGGTGGACGTAGCTATAAACGCAACGGGTTCGGGACTTTTGGTGCCGTTTCTTGATATGACTGGCGAGCAGCTTGAGCATGTAACCCGCCTCCAGTTCATTGGCAGCATCCTGTTTTACCAAGCGGCGCTGCGAGTGATGCGCGATGGCGGCAATCTTGTGCAGATCAGCTCGGCGACCGCGACGATCATGCTGGAGGACCATGCCGCCTATATGGGCACGAAGGCCGGCGCCGATCATGTCATTCGCACGATCGCCAACGAATTCGGCGGGCGCGGCATCCGCGCCAACAGCATCTCGCCCGGGTTCACCGACACCCCGATGACAGCGCGCGCGGCGGCCAATCCCGCGCTGGTCGCCGCATTCGAGCAGGAATATCCGCTCGGCCGGGTCAACACCAAGGAAGACATCGCCAACGCCGCGTCATGGATCGTATCGGACGAATGTTTCATGACCGGACAGAATTTTCAGGTAAACGGCGGCCTCACGCTGCGCCGCAATCCGCGAAATGCGGAACTCGCCGCAGCAGTCCGACTTGCACGCGCTGCGGCCAAATAGCCCTCAGCCGAAGCTACGGATCGGGTCGGACCCATCCCACTCGACCGACGCTTCGGCAATCTTGGCGAACAGGTCGATCATCGCTTGTTGCGGTTCGATCAACTCCACCATGGTTCCGCTGAATTTCTCGTCGGTGCCAAGATAGGCGAAGCGGGATAGCGGCAATTCCCCCTCCATCGCAACGCTGCAACCGGCGGCACGCGCTGCCGCCATCTGCGCGTCGTAGTCGGCGGCGTAGATGCCCAGGTGATGCAGGCCCTCGCGGCCCGCTTCAAGAAAGTCACGGTAGGGGGACGGATCGGGGCCGGGCTGGATCAGTTCGATCTGGAGCGGACCGTTCTGGGCGAGACCGACGCCGGCGAGGACGCCGTGCCGCTGGGTCCGCAGGCCGTGCAATTCCAGCCAGTCGAATTCAAGCGGGAGCGGAAAGCGGAAGAACGGACCGACCCCTAGGATATTGATCCAGTGGTCCAACGCCGCCTCCAGGTCTTCAACGACATAGGCCAGCTGAAATATCTCGCCCTTGATAATTGGCATGGGTCCTCTCCTCAAAACATGATTGGCACGGAACCCCATTCTCCGGGACTTTCAGATACCGTTGGGCTTCTTCCCGCCAAAATATTCAGGTCTGCCTGCAGGCCATACGGCCCCGTTCTGCGCTTGCCCGCCGTCAACCACCAGCATCTCGCCAGTGATGAAATCGCCGGACGGAGCCATCAGATAGACGCAGGCTTCTGCAATATCCCACACATCGCCGCGCTTGCGCATCGGGTTGGCTTCGTGGAACCGCTCGAGCGC
The DNA here is from genome assembly GCF_009828115.1 of Allopontixanthobacter sediminis. GTDB lineage: Bacteria > Pseudomonadota > Alphaproteobacteria > Sphingomonadales > Sphingomonadaceae > Allopontixanthobacter > Allopontixanthobacter sediminis. The sequence goes on from NZ_WTYL01000001.1 coordinate 34,727, forward strand.
ATCCGGAGGATATACGCGGAACCCCTCGCTCTCGATCACGCCGCCCGCAACGGTGTTCACTCTGATATTCAACGGCGCCCATTCGGTGGCGAGGGTTTTGGATAGATAGATCACGCCGGCCCGCGCGGCACAGGTGTGTGCGGCCTGCGGCATGCCGCGTTCTACATTGGCCACGATGCCGATAATGTCGCCGGGCTGGCTGCGTTCGCGCCACCGAACCGCGGCGGCCTGCATCATCCACCATGTGCCATTGAGGTTCAGGTCGATTACGGCCTTCCACCCCTTGCGGGTGAAGTCGATGGCGTCCTGCGGGAATTGGCCGCCAGCGTTGTTGATTAAATGATCCAGGCGGCCATATTCTTCAAACACCCGGTCCATCAGCGTATCGACCATTTCCGGCTCGCGGATGGACATGGCGATATCCAGCGGACGGGTGCCAACCGCATGTTCGATTGCATCGCAGGTCGCAGTAAGCCGTTCCTGAGTACGGCCGCAAATGACGACCTTGGCCCCCAGCCGCGCGCACAGAAAAGCTATGCCCTTGCCGATACCGCTACCACCTCCGGAGACTAGGACGACCTGATCGTGAAGGAGATCGCTGCGGTAGACAGTCGGCATCGCCGCCAGTTGTTCATCGTCGAAGCCAAGATTATCGTGCATGCCGTTGGCCTTAGGGCCGTCCCCATCACTCATGTTTCAACCCATTCAGCCAACACCGGCTTGACCGCCAGTGCTGCCGGAACGTGGTTCAATCCGATACGGCGATCGAGTTCTTCGTGCCAGTGGTATAGCCGCCGTTCCTGGTAATTAAGCGGCATCCCTACGAAGCCCGGCGATTCTAGCGATTCCTGGATTTCGGGCGCAAATTGCAGGTCTTCATACAAGATGCGTTCCCAGTTCGCTGTCCGATCGGCCCATTTCGGGTGCGGATCGTCTACGGAATATTCCGGCGCGACCCAGCTCGAAACGACCCGGCAAGTCGTGTCGGAAGTAGGCCAGAACTGCAGCATTGGAATCCCGCTATCGGACGGGGGCATTACAAAGTTGGGATAGATGAGATAGCTGACGTTGTTGTCCCGGGCCATTTCACCCACCCCGTCGATCTTCGGCATTCCGATGGTGCCAGGATCTTTCCAGTTGGGCCGCCGATTAGGAGTGATCATTCTCGAGTGACCGTTGTTCCACAACGTGATCGTCATGCCACGGTGATCTAGGAAGCGATCGACCGTGTTCTGGTGGATCGATTTAAGATGATAAACCTCGAGAAACGCATCGAGCAACACTTTTACGTTGCTCTGCACCTCGTAACTGCGGCTTTCGACGAAATCGAGCTTATCCAACTGGAACTGGTCGAGTTCTTTCGCCATCGGTCCGATGTGATCACGGAGTGGCTGCGCATCTAGGTCTTCGTTATAGAACAGCAGCTTACCAAGCGCCTCGCACCGGAGCGGCTTCATGCTGCGGCAGGAAAAATCGAGATCTACGAAATCGCGCTTGTCACGCACAGCCACCAGCTTGCCTTCCAGCGTATAGGACCAGCCGTGATACCCGCACACGAAGCCCCGGGACTGTCCCTTGTCTTCTTTCACCAAGGGGGCGCCGCGGTGCTGGCACGTGTTATAAAAAGCGCGGAATTCTCCGCCGAGATCGCGGAGGATAATCACCGGTGAACCACTGTTGCGGACAAGTTTCCAGCTGCCGGGTTCCGGAATTTCGTCGGCATGGCAGCCATAAAGCCACGCGCATTTCCACATTCTGTCAGTTTCCAGCCGCAGGAATTCGGGATCGGTGTATCGTCCGGCCGGTATATCGGGGAAAGCTGGAAAGGCCTTGGGCGGGCTCTTGCGTGCGGCCTCGAACTCCATTCGCTCTTTCAGGTCTGATGGGGACGCGTTGTCCATGCGTTCTTACCTCTCAAAACTAGTCGCTCGACAATAGCCCGTCCGAGAATTAAAACAATCATGAATGTCTTTTTTATTGCGCAAAGCTTAGTCCGCATCGTTGTCAAAGGACCGCGTTTCCCACCATGAAGACTGCTACCCTATCGCTTCATCACCTGACGGCCATGGATGTCAGCGCCTGCGAACTGGTAAGCCTGGCCGCGCAGGCAGGGTGTCAGGACGTGTGCCTGTTCACCTATATGCCGGAGAGGTTTCGCGCCAAGTATCCATTGGTCGAAGGATCCGAAGTTCAACATCTGGCCAGGGAAATGCGGCGGCTTTCCGTGGGGTGCCTCAGTCTTGAGGTCTTTCCGCTCACGGTTGACGCCGATTTCGTCGAGATGGAACGATCGCTTGAAATCGGGGCCTCACTTGGCGCCCGATACGCGACCGTCCACTCCCACATCGAAGACCAGCAACAAGCGAGAGACAGGCTCGGAACGCTGGCCGAAATCTCCGGAAATTACGCGATAGGTCTAGCGGTCGAGTTCAATCCGTTCTCCAGGGTCACCACTTTGGCGCAGGCGTTGCACCTTATCGAGCCATTCGAGAATGGCCGAGTCGGTCTGGTACTAGACACATTGCATGCTGGCCGTGGTGGCGCGCAGTCCGCCGCGATTGACGCAAGTCAGCAGTACATCGACTTCGTACAGATCAGCGACGCCCCAGCCGCGATTGATCAAAGCGAAAGGTGGAAAGAGGCTATGTTGAACCGAATGGTTCCGGGGGCCGGCGAACTCCCCCTGATCCAGATGCTGTCCTGCCTGAAGTCAGACCTCAAGATCTCCATAGAAGTTCCGCAAAACACGGTGGGATCAAGCAGCAGCGACGCAAAATCGAGAGTGCTCCGAGCGGTCGATGGTGCGCGCAAAACGCTTTGGGCGGCGGGCTTCAAATCGCGCGGTTGAAAACGAACCCGAGAAATGTCGGGGAGACAAAATGGGGTGCCCATCATCAGCTATTCCATTTCCACGTTTAACGCGGCACGTGAGGTTGCGCAGTTAGCGTTCCACAGCAACCTCATGACGGGCAAGCGACCTCGGTCTGGTCAAGCTTCCGAATTTACCAGATGGGCGACGCGGTCGAGGACTTCTCGAGCCCATTCCTGACGGCAGATAAGCAGGTCCGGCATGTAAGTATCAGACTGATTATAGACCAGCGGCGATCCGTCGACCCGGCTGACATGAAGGCCATGCGCGAGGGCAACTGCCGCTGGGGCGCAGCTGTCCCATTCATATTGACCGCCGGTGTGGAGATAGATTTCCGCTTCGCCCCTTACGATCGCCATTGCCTTCGCACCGGCGCTGCCCATCGGGATCAGTTCCGCGCCGATCTGCTGCGCAATTTCAACGGCTTCCTTTGCTGGCCGTGTCCGGCTGACCACCATCCGCGGGACACCGGCCATTGGCGGTAGCAGCGTGGGCCGGTCCGACCGGAGCACCAGACCCAAGCCCGGCAGTGCGACCGCACCCACTTCCGGCCTGCCGTCTATAGTCATGGCGATATGGACCGCCCAGTCCGTCCGGTTTTCTCCGTATTCGCGTGTTCCGTCGACCGGATCGATGATCCACACTCGGCTCTTGTCGAGGCGTTCCTTGGTGTCCGCGCTTTCTTCCGAAAGCAGCCCGTCTTCCCCGCGCAGGTGACGCAGCGCATGGACCAGGAACTGGTTCGCTGTCTGGTCGCCTGCCTTGCCGAGCGCCTTGTCGCCTAACAGACCGCTGCTGCGCACCTCGAGGAGCAGCGTGCCCGCCGTTTCGGCGAGCGCCGCCGCCAGGTCCGCATCGCTCAAATTATGGGTCGGAACCGTCATTTGAGCGGCATGATCTGGCGAACGATATATTCCGCCGCCTCTGCGGGTGTCATCGCGACGGTGTTGACGGTGATATCGGGTGCCTCCGGTGCTTCATACGGGCTGTCGATCCCGGTGAAGTTCTTGAGCTTGCCTTCGCGGGCCTTCTTGTAAAGGCCCTTCACGTCGCGCGCTTCGGCCACTTCGAGCGGGGTATCGACGAAGATCTCGACGAATTCGCCCTCGGGCAGCATGTCACGGACCATCTGCCGTTCGGCGCGGAATGGGCTGATGAAGGCGGTCAGGACGATCAACCCGGCATCGGCCATCAGCCGCGTCACTTCGCCGACGCGGCGGATATTCTCGATCCGGTCGGTATCGGTGAACCCCAGGTCCTTGTTCAGCCCGTGGCGGATATTGTCCCCGTCCAGCAGGAAGGTGTGGCGGTTCATCAGGTTGAGATTCTTCTCGACTTCGTTGGCAATAGTCGACTTTCCCGAACCCGACAGGCCGGTGAACCACAGCACCAGCGGTTTCTGGTTCTTCAGCCCGGCATGGTCTTCGCGCCCGATGGAGGTCGCCTGCCAGTGCACATTCTGGGAACGGCGAAGGCTGAAATGCAGCATGCCGGCACCGACCGTGCGGTTGTTGATCTTGTCGATCAGGATGAATCCGCCGAGCGCGCGGTTCTCCGCGTAGGCTTCGAACACCAGCGGTTTGTCGGTAGTGATTTCCGCCACCCCGATAACGTTCAGCTCCAGCGTCTTGGCCGCGAGATGTTCCATCGTGTTGACGTTGATCTCGTATTTGGGCGCCTGAATCGTCGCCGACACTGTTTGCGTTGCCAGCTTGAGGAGATAGGCCCGGCCGGGCAGCATCGCCTCGTCGTCCATCCAGACGATCGTCGCCTCGAACTGGTCGGCCACCTCGGGCGGCGCGTCGGCTACGCTGAGCACATTGCCGCGCGAACAATCGACCTCGTCCTCCAGGCAGATTGTTACCGACTGCCCGGCGCTCGCCTCCTCGAGTTCGCCGCCGAACGTCACGATGCTCTTCACCGTGCTCGTCTTGCCGGAGGGCAACACGCGTACCGGATCGCCCGGTTTGACCATCCCCGTGGCAATCAGTCCGGAAAAGCCGCGGAAGTCGAGATTGGGACGATTGACCCACTGGACCGGCATCCGGAACGGCTTTGCGGCATCGCGTGAGGTATCAAGTTCGACCGTCTCGAGATGCGTCATCAGCGGCGCGCCTACGTACCACGGGGTGTTGGCAGACAGGGTCGTGATATTGTCGCCCCGGAAGCCCGAGATCGGCATCGCGGTAAAATTCTCGATCCCGATACTGGCGGCAAAGGCGGTGTAATCGGCTACGATCGCATCGTACTTGGACTGGTCGTAATCGATCAGATCCATCTTGTTCACGGCCAGCACGATGTTGCGGATGCCCAACTGGCGGCACAGGAAGCTGTGGCGCCGCGTCTGGACCAGCACGCCCTTGCGCGCGTCGATCAGAATTACCGCAAGGTCGGCGGTGGACGCTCCGGTGACCATGTTACGGGTGTATTGTTCGTGCCCGGGGCAATCTGCCACGATGAATTTGCGCTGTTCGGTCGCAAAGAACCGGTAGGCGACATCGATCGTGATACCTTGCTCTCGTTCCGCAGCGAGCCCGTCGACCAGCAAGGCGAAGTCGATTTCCTCGCCCTGGGTTCCGGACTTCTTCGAATCCGATTCCAGCGCGGCGAGCTGATCTTCGAAGATCATCTTGGAATCGTAAAGCAAGCGGCCGATCAACGTGCTCTTGCCGTCATCGACGCTGCCGCATGTGATGAAACGCAGCATCGACTTGTTCTGGTGCGCGGCGAGGTAGGCGTCGATGTCCTCCGCAATCAGCGCGTCCGTCTGGTAGATTTCCGATGATGAGGTCTTGTCCATCAGAAGTAGCCCTCCTGCTTTTTCTTCTCCATTGACGCGTCACCATCATCCTTGTCGATCACCCGGCCCTGGCGTTCCGACGTTGTCGTCAGCAGCATCTCCTGCACCACCTCGGACAGGGTTGCCGCCTCGCTCTCGACCGCGCCGGTCAGGGGGGAGCAGCCAAGCGTGCGAAACCGTATCGAGCGCTCGGTGATTTCTGGAAGATAGCCAAGAACCTGCTCCAGACGGGCCGGGTCATCGGCCATGAACAGGCCGCCTTCCCATTCATAGGTCGGTCGCTTGGCTGAGAAATACAGCGGTACGATCTCGATCTGTTCGGCCATGACATATTGCCAGATATCGAGTTCGGTCCAGTTGGACAGCGGGAACACGCGAATGCTCTCGCCCTTCGCTTTCCGGGTGTTGTAAGCATTCCACAGTTCCGGCCGCTGGCTCTTCGGGTCCCACCCGTGGCTCGCCGTGCGGAACGAAAAAATCCGCTCCTTCGCCCGGCTTTTTTCCTCATCGCGCCGCGCGCCGCCGAACGCTGCATCGAAACCGTATTTGTCGAGCGCCTGCTTCAACCCTTGCGTCTTCCACATATCGGTATGGAGCGGGCCGTGATCGAACGGGTTAATCCCGCGGCTCTCTGCGTCTGGATTGCGATAGACCAGCAGGTTCATCCCGGCATCGGCCGCGGCTTTCTCCCGCAGCGCATACATATCCTTGAATTTCCAAGTGGTATCGACATGCATCAGCGGGAAGGGAGGCGGCGAGGGGTAGAACGCCTTCTTCGCGAGGTGTAGCATCACCGCGGAATCCTTGCCGACGGAATACAGCATCACCGGCTTTGCGGTCTCGGAGACCACTTCGCGCATGATATGGATGCTTTCGGCTTCGAGGCGTTCAAGATGAGTCAAAGTGCGCGTCATGGTCGTAATTCCGTGATTGGGTATCTGCTAAAATCTGTCAATTTTCGAACTCGATCATGACCTTGGCGGATTGAGGGCGCGCGGCGATTTCGAGACCTTTGAGCACCTGCCCGAATGGCAGGCGATGGCTGATTAGCGAAGCAATCTTTTCTTGCAAACGAGGCATCTCTGCAATCACCTCGGGGAACTCATCGGGATAGCCGACCGCGCTCGTAATGGTCATTTCGCTGGTCAGCATCTGGCCAGCGGGCCTTCATGGCCCAGCGGCGTCGGCTTACCGGCCCTGGAATACCGCCGTTTTTGATATAGGACAGGTCGCCGCCGCAAATCCCGCAGGCCCTCATCGGCACCACAAAGTCTTTTGGCCCGCATCAGGCCGTCCGTATGTGCCGAGCCGAACATCATTGACGTCATGGATATTGAGCAACCTCATTGGACTGTCTTCGCGGGCACTTACCGAAGGGGCGGTCACGGCCTTACGATATAGCGTTAGCAGTTGGTCCGCTTCGGTAAGCGCAAGAGGCTTGCCATTGAGTTCGACTGTATTCCCGATCAGCTCTCGCGCGATTAGCGCGTAATGAAGTGCGGTCCCTGAAAGCCTAAGCTCTGCCGAGTTGGTCCGGCTAAGGTTAGTTGTGAAAGACAATCGACACATCGTTTCTTGCAAAGCGGCCCAGTTGGTCCCGATACCGGAAAGTATCGAGAAACGGAGCAGACCACGGGTCGCCGCTGCACGCAGTCTGGGCCGTCTCGGTGATCCAGATCGGTTTGCCGGGCGCAAAGCGGTCCCGCACTATCCGATAATGGTTTTGCGCAGCGTTGGCGCGGGACAGCCAGCTTTCCGAAAAGGCGTCCTCCGGCGAGGTCGTGACGTCCCGCACCATGGGAGAACATGTCGAAATCGGGGGCCGGGTTACCGCTAAGCAAACGCGCGGTACTGAGTTCCTCAGGTGGTATCTCGAAAAGCTTGAAGCCTTCCTCACCGGTTGATCCTGGTCCGACCAGCAAGGTTCCCGGTGACACCTCATACATGAGATTCTGTAATGTGGCGTGGTGTTGGTTCGATCAGCGGCTCATCATTGTCCTGAAAGTAGATGCCGTTCGCCCAGGTGCCGCTAACCCGCATTTAGGCTGGTCCCAGCGCCTTGGTAAGCATCCGCAGGCGCTCATTTCCCTTCAGGTCCTGCGGTTCTCGCTTACGATATGCGTTGGTAGCAAACCGAGCGTCATGAGGCCCGACACCATATTCGAGATTTTCGCCCGGCTCGGGGTAAGGATCCCAGAAGTTGCCGCCGGTTACCTCGACGGATTCGACATTCTAGGACTGGAAACGCTCGTCGATGCGATTGACTGTTGGCAATTCTGATAGCGCGGGCCCCTGGACAATCGGGGAATCGAGCGCAGGCCCCACCTTCGTCGTGAAGCAGGAATGTCTTTTCTTGATCAAGATGTTGATGGAAGGCGGATTGAGAAAATCGACTGTGGTTTTGCGTGAGAGTCGCTTGGTCCCAGACTGGTTTAAGCGTTCAACGCTGCTGAACTTGCGCAGCGGGACTCTTTCGCAGGTAATGCAGCTTCGTTCTCGCAAGCGAGACAAGTCAGTCGGAACACCATTTCAAATCAGTCGGTTCTCGAGCCACTTGCCGATTTCAACCGGTTTTCGAGGGCGCGCGCACTAGGCTTGGGTTGGCCGGGTTCAAAACGAGCGCTTAAGATTGAATTGAGGAGATGTCGGGGGGCAAGATGGCGTGCCCGGCATCAGTCTTTCCGACGATATTCGAACATGCCCAGATGCACCGCAGGATCGCTTGGTCCACGAGACCTGCCTCGGCCTCTCCGTCATTGTCGGAGGGCAATTTGCAAGGATTCGGAGGCATGCCGTGCAACCGGGGTCGAACCCGCGCCGCGAGCCGAATGACCGGCATTCTCGTTCAATTCGCTAAGCGCCTTTTGTCGCGCTTCTGTCAGGGTTAGCCCCATGATCCAGTAATGCTCGGCCGTTATTTCAAACTTCTCAGCCAGTTCGCTTTCGTAATCCCACTCATCCATGTTCGAAGCCTTTCGTTGGCCTCCCGTTATTTGAGTGACCGTAACTGACTAACCGGTTGCCGCTGTTCACCTAGGTTAAGTCGTACGTTACCGAATCCGACGCCTCGTGCATGAGATGCGGCAGATGCACCGCCTAATTTGAATAACTGGCGTTGTCCGCTCCCAACCGGGCTGCCGCACGGGGCGCTTGCGGTCCAAACCATAGGGCTATTTCATGAGCCCGGCGGCACGAAGGGCATCTTCGATCACCTGCTGGGTCGATGAACCGCTCCTCGGCGCGCTTGGCATTTGCGGCTTCGTGTCCAAGTCAGGCTTTTTGCGCAAAGCCCGGGGCTCACCAGCAAGCAGGCCCCACGTTCGGGCACTATGGACGGTGGCGGATATGCCTGCCTCGATCATGAACGCTCCCGGTGTGCCGAAGCCGCTTTCGCCGCCAGCCGCCAACGGTACGCCGTGGCCCATTCCGGTGACCCGGTATTCCTCCACCGCCAGCTTTCCAGCATCATCCCGCCAGACCTTGTGCGGATGGCTATCCACAGTATCGGTCTCGTCCGGTGGACCTGCCAGCCGATGAACTTCCAGCCATTGCTTCAGGATCGCATCGGCGTTGGAGACATCGACAATCGCGTCTGCCGTGCCGTGCCAGATCGAGATCGCTGGCCAATTCCCGGAATGCCCCGCCGCCGCTTCGATTGACCGGCCCGAGGTGCGGTGAGAGGGCGAGTGCGCCTTCATCTGTTGCAGTGCCTCCGCCACCGAAGCCGCCGCGCCGTGCGGCAGTCCCGCGAGGATAGCCCCGCCGGCGAATTTTTCCGGATAGGTGGCCAACATGATCGACGTCATGGCGCCGCCCGCGGAAAGTCCGGTGATGTACACCCGCTGGGGGTCGACGTTATGATGTTCGATCATTGCGTCGATCATCTGCGCGATCGATAGCGTCTCGCCTGCTCCCCGGCTGGAATCGGCAGGGCTGAACCAGTTGAAGCACAAATTGGGATTATTCGCCCTCTGCTGTTCGGGAAAGACCAGCGCAAAATCATACATTTCTGCCAGCGCAGACCAGCCGCTGCCCTCGTCGAAGCCACGCGCGTCCTGGGTACAGCCATGCAGGACAACCACCAACGCACGCTTGGCGGTGTTCGGCGCAGGGGAGAAATACCATCCCCCGAGGTTGCCGGGGTTGGTGCCGAAACCTTCAAGTTTCGTGAGTATGGTCGAACGGGGTGCACCGCCCGCGAGCGGGTTTCTCGCCAGGCCAAATCGGGAAAACGGCATATATCAGGGTCCTTGATGATCCACTTCCTGCTAAAACGCATGCCAAGCAATATGGTTGCTGCACTGCACCATTTACACCGCGGAAGGGCTGGTGAGGAAGGAGTTTCGCTGCCGGGCTCTAGATCTCGAGAAACCCTCAAGAACGGCACGCGCTAGTCTGTACCCGCATTGCACAGGACGTTTCGTAACGCGGAACCGAGCATCCGTTCGCTGAACGGCTTGTCGAGTCGCGCTGCGAAGTGGTCCTTCGCCCCTTCGGGCATTTCGGCGTATCCGCTGGCCAGGATGATCGGCAACTCGGGAAACTGTTCGTGAATTGCGTGGGCGAGTTCGACGCCGGTCATGTTGGGCATAGCCTGGTCGGTGATGACAAGATCGACGTCGCTGCGTTCGGCAAGCTTCCTGAGCGCAGCCGCGCCGGATCCGGCCTCGACGACTTCGTGGCCCATATCCTCCAGCATCGCGACGGTTCCAAACAGAACGAGCGCGTCATCATCCACTGCCAATATGTTCAACTTCAGATCTTCGAAACTGTCGCGATCGTGATGGTCGGCCTTCGGGCTGATCCCGGCGGATCCCTCGGCCACGGGCAGGAGTATTTCGGCGACCGTGCCTTTGCCCGGCTCGCTTGTGAGTTTGAACAGACCATTCGACTGTGATGCCAACCCATGCACCATCGAAAGCCCGAGGCCCGTGCCGCGGCCCACCCCTTTGGTAGTAAAGAATGGTTCGGTGGCTTTGGCGAGGGTCGCGGCATCCATACCCGGACCAGTATCCGCCACACGTAGCCGCACGTAGCTGCCGTCCTCCACTTCCGCCTGGTCGGTCAGTTCAACGCAATCCAGTCCGATCGTCAGCCTCCCGCTTCCCTCCATCGCATCGCGGGCATTGAGGGCAAGGTTGAGGAGCGCCATCTCGAGCTGGTTGGCATCGACCATCGCGTCTGCGACCTTGGCCGAAATGGAGAGGTCGATATCGATCCGAGGTCCGATCGAGCGCTCGATCAGTTCGCGCATTCCCGGCAACAGGTCCGCTATGTTGACAGCCTTCGTGTCGAGTTCCTGTTTGCGCGCAAACGCCAGCATACGTTTGGTCAGTGTGGCCCCGCGATCAACCCCGGCAAGCGCGTTGTCGAGGAAACTGACAGAGCGGTCATCAGCTTCGGGAAGCCGGCGGCGAAGCAATTCGAGGCTCGACCGGATCGCCATCAGCAGATTGTTGAAATCATGCGCTACCCCGCCGGTCAACTGCCCGATGGTTTCCAGCTTCTGGCTCTGCCGCAGCGCATCCTCGGCTTTGTCGCGGGCAGCCTCTGCCTGCTTTCGTTCGGTGATATCGACGACGGACGCCATCAACCGTTCGAGGTTGCCGTCATCGTCATATGCAACCCGGGCCGATATGAGCACCTCGGCGCGCTGGCCGCCATTTTTGAGCAACGTATAGGGGAGGTCGTGTACAACCCCTTCGGCGGCCAGTTTGGCACGGTAGGGGCCATTGTGATCTTCCAGACTTTCCTCGGCGACGAAGTCTATGGCGAGCCGTCCGATTACCTGGTCGGCATGGTCGAAGCCCATGAACGACAGCCACCGGTCGCTCACGCTTACGATCCGCTCATCCCGGTCAAGCGAGTGCAACGCGACGGGCGTCTTCTGGTAAAGATCGGCCAGTTCCTGTGTACGTTCGGCCACTGTACGTTCGAGGACTTCGCGCGAAGCTGCGAGGTTCTGCTCGCTGTCCCGCAATTCATCCATTCTGGCGCGCGCCTCGAACTGGCGTTGACGCGCCTTGAGTGCCGAACGAACGGCCCGCACAATATCGTCCCGGTGCATCGGACGGGCGAGCAGGAGGACGTTGCCAAGCGCATCGATCCGCCGCTCTTCCTCTACGCCCCGTGCGCCCTTCATCCCGTTGGTAAGCACGATGAATGGCAGATCCGACCAGGCCGGTTGATTGGCCACGGTCGTTCGCAGCACCTCGTCCCCGGGGCCGGATATTGATTCCTCGGCGATCAGGACGGCACCGATATGCTGGGCAACGAAGGTTTCGAGTTCCGCCAGGTCCTCTGCGATATGGGCTTGGAACCCTTCCTGCTCCAACAAATCGGCGGCCACCTTCGCGTCCCGGCCGCGAGGGGCGAGCACTGCAACCGATGAGCCGTACTTGGAGCCGGGCATGGCTTAGTTGTCGTCCAGCAAGGGAGTTGAACCGTTCGCATAACGGGGATTACCGCTGAGTATCTGTTCGAAAGCCGTCAGCGGTTGACCAATGCGGATGCCAGCCCGGTCAATACTGAACTCCCTGATGGTTCGTTCATGATCGGACGTTCGCGTCTTGATCACTGCCATTGATTTGCGCACAGTTCCCTTGGCTTCGAAGAACCGGAGCAGCATCACGGTATCGGCCAGATAGCTGATGTCGACATCCGAACGCAGCTCGCCCGTGACCCCGTGCTGGCCCAGGATCATCAGCGAAACGATGCCCTGCTGGCTGAGGTAACTGAGCAATTCATGCATCTGCAGGACCAGGAAGTTGTCGCTTGGCATGGCGTGCAGATAGGCGTTCAGACTGTCGATCACGACCATCCGGGCATCGTCTTCCTCGACTGCCGATTGCACCGCGCCCGCGAACTCACCGGGCGACAATTCTGCCGGATCGATCTGGCGCAGATCGAGTTGCCCGCTCTCGATGTACGGGGACAGGTCCATGCCCAAAGCCGCGCAGCGGCTAAGCAAAGTGGAAATGCGTTCGTCGAACAGATAATAGGCAGCCTTGTCGCCCCGCTCGAGACTCGAGAGAAGGCAGCGTACCGCGGTTGTCGTCTTTCCCACGCCGGCCGGTCCGGAAAGAAGCGTATTCGTGCCCGGCGTCAAACCGTTGCCTAGCAGTGCGTCGAGTTCCGCCAAACCGGTCGAGATCGGAGCGGAATCGAATTCTCGGTGATGCTCCGACGCCACGAGGCGAGGGTAGATCCGAAGGCCGCCCCTTTCGATGGTGAAATCATGGTACCCGCCACGGTATTTCAGGCCGCGGAGCTTGATGACCCGCAAGCGGCGCCGCTCCGAACCGAAGTCGCTGGCACTGTGTTCGAGTGAGATAACCCCGTGCGCGATACTGTGCAGTTGCAGATCGCCCGGTTCCGCAGTCCGATCATCAAGGATCAGAACCGTGCAGTTGCGTTTGGCGAAGAAGTGCTTGAGCGCGAGTATCTGACGCCGGTAGCGGAGCGGGTTCTGTGCCAGTAAGCGTAGTTCGGAAAGGCTGTCGAGAACTACCCTGGACGGGTTGGCTTCCTGCACCTGTGCGATGATTCCGCGAACCGTTTCGCCGAGCTCGACTTCGCTGGGATGCAGCAATGTCTGCTCGTTATCGTTTCCGAAATCTTCCTGTTCGACCAGTTCGAACAGATCGATCCCGTCAAGCGACCACCCGTGCGACGCCGCCGCAGCGTTGAGTTCGTTCGAGGTTTCCGAGAGCGTAATGTAAAGCCCGCTCTCGCCCCGGTCGCGTCCGGCGAGGAGAAAGTTCAGTGCTAGCGTGGTTTTTCCGGCACCCGGCGTACCTTCGACAAGATAAAGACGCTCCGACGGAAGTCCGCCGACCAGGATGTGATCCAGTCCGGCTATCCCGGTTGAGATTGGCTCGGGTCCCTCGACCCGATTTTCAGGGCTGTGCATGTAGTTGCGATCTCCGTTTCAGGACGAACCTTTGATCGAGGATCTTTGTTCCGCCCTTAATTTCGCTTTACAATGCCCAGCCGCACCGAAAGGATGTGAATTCAAAGAGCTGACGGGGCGAGGTCAGACTTTGGCGGGTTTTCGCAGGGGACGGGTTGATGTTCAGAATTCTTTTGGCTGTGATCAGCGGGTTGGTCCTGACGGCACCCGCGCAGGCCGAATGGCGCGAAGCCAGCAGCGACCATTTCGTCATCTATTCGGATCAGTCCGAGAAACGTTTGCGCGATTTTGCGGAGATGCTTGAAGGCTATCACTCTGCGATGGAATATATCACATCGATCGAAACCGGTCCTATTTCGCCTTCGAACCGTGTCACAATTTATGTTCTCGACAGCGATCGTGAGGTTCGCAAGCTGTACGGCGATACTTCGTCGAACGTGACCGGGTTTTATTCATCGCGTGCGGGGGGATCGCTCGCGTTCGTCCCGCGCCTTGCAAACGGTAGCCGCACCGAACTGTCGGACAGCGAACTCATCCTGCTGCACGAGTACGCCCATCACTTCATGTACAGCAATTACGGGATAGCGTTCCCGATGTGGCTCAGCGAAGGTTTCGCGGAGTTTTACGCGTCGGCCCGGTTTGAACGCGATGGTTCGATCTGGATTGGCCGCCCCGCCATGCACCGCGCGTACGAACTGCTCGGCATGCGGGAGATACCGATCGAATTGCTTCTCGATACCGAGGCGTATGCCAAGCGCGAAAAGACCAGGCAGGGGGATTCGTTCTACGGCCGAAGCTGGCTCCTTTATCATTACCTGACGATGGCGAAATTCGACGCGGAATCTAGCCGCGCTGACCAGTTGAGCGATTATCAGAGGAACCTGTTCAAGGGGCAGGGTGCGTTGGAAGCAGCGCGGAACGCGTTCGGCGACCTCGAACAACTCGACAAGGACATCGACAAATATCTGCGGCAACGCCAGATAAGTTCCTTCAAGCTGCCAGCTGCCTCCATTTCTGTCGGGCCCATAGCCATCCGCACCCTGGCTGCGGGGGCCGAAGAGGCGATGGCCACCCGGATTCAGTCGCGGCGCGGGGTGGATGCGGAAAAGGCCGCAGAAATATTGCCCGGTATCCGCCTTGTCGGGGCAAAGTTCCCCGACGACCCGTTTGTTCAGGCAACTCTCGCGGAGGCAGAGTTCGATGCAGGAAATGATGCCTTGGCAATCGCTGCGGCCGATCGCTCCTTGGCAGGGGATTTGTCGAACATAAGTGCACATATCCAGAAAATTTACGCCACGTTTCGCGCCGCGGAGGACGCTGGAACCACGGACCAGAATGCCGGTTGGAGTGCGTTGCGCAATGCCATCGTTGCTGCAAACAAGGTAGAGAACGACCATCCGATCCCGCTGATCTATTTTTTCCGTAGTTTTGGCGCGCAGGGCAGACCCGCGTCCGATCTCGCGGTGCAGGGCCTCGAACAAGCCCTGAGCCTGGCACCGTATGACGTTGACCTGCGCCTCAATGTCGCGCGGCAGCAAATTCGCGACGAGCGGTTTTCCAGCGCGCGCCAGACATTAGCCCGGCTGCTTTTGGACCCTCACAAGACCGGCATTGCCGAAGTGGCTAGTGAACTGATGGATCGAATCGAGGGCGAAAAGGACCGCTCGAAAACGGCAGAAACGCCGGAAGATGCGAATGCGGACTAAGGCGCGACTGTCCGCCACCATTGCGGCGCCAGATCCGGGGTATTTTCGCAAAATCCGATGTTCTTGAATCCGATGTTTTCGCCTATTCGGTTCGACAGCCCCTCGGCAGTGCGAGGGCCGCAAGAAGGATTTGATCCATGCTGAAGTCTCCGTTCGTCCGGCTGTGCGCTGTTCCGTTGTTGCTGGGCTTCGCCTTTCCGGCTGCCGCGCAGGACGACACGATGGCGCCGATCGCCATTCCGGAACAGCCCGGCGCCATAGCCCTGCCGACCGGCCCGCTGCCGGATGCGCCGGCGAAGGAGTCCTGGCACAGCCAGTACGGCAGTGTTTTTGCGCGAAATGTCACCTCGGCGACCCTGACGCCGTTCCTGCCCGATCCGGCAAAGGCAACCGGCAGCGCCGTCATCGTGGCACCGGGAGGCGGGTTCCGTACCTTGTCGATGGAAAACGAAGGGTGGGACGTGGCGCGTGCGCTGGCGGACCGCGGCGTTGCCGCATTCGTGCTCAAGTACCGTCTCAACCAGACGCCTGCCGAAATGGATGCGTTCGCCGAATCCATGAGGCAGATGTTTTCCGGAGCCAGCCGCCCCGACCGACCATCGCCCGAAGCGCAGATCGCGATGATCGCGCCCCAGATTGCCGACTCCCGGGCTGCTTTCGCACTGGTGCGGCAGCGCGCAGGCGAATGGAAAATCGATCCCGAACGCATCGGCATGGTGGGCTTTTCTGCCGGGGCAATGCTGACGATGGCGACTGCTGTTGCCGGCGAGGATGCCAAACCCGCGTTCATCGGCAATATTTACGGCCCCCTGTCGGCCATGTCCGTACCGGAGGATGCACCTCCGCTATTCGTGGCTCTGGCTGCGGACGACCCGCTGTTTGGTGCCATGCAATTCGACCTGATCGAGGATTGGCGCGCGGCGGGGCATCCGGTCGAGTTCCACCTTTACGAGCAGGGCGGCCACGGCTTCGGTATGTACCAGAAGGAGACCACCAGCACCGGGTGGTTCGATGCGTTCGTGGACTGGATGGCGATGCACGGCCTGATGTCGCCGGCCGTAACTGCAGGCGGCTAGCCAGAGGCAAACTTCGACTGCGGTTTGTTCGCAGTCATTCGGTTTTTTGAGCCCGATTTTCGCTGAGGGCCAAGGATGGCCGGGGGTTCGACGGGGCAACGCGCCAGACGGTGTTCGAAACATCGTCGGCTACCAGCAGGGCGTTTCGTTCGGCGTCAAAGGTCACCCCGACCGGCCTGCCGCGCGCGTGCCCGTCTTCTATGAAGCCCGACACGAATTCGACGGGATCGCCCGCCGGGCGACCGTTGCGGAAGGGCACGAAAACGACGTTGTAACCGGCAAAGTCGGACCGGTTCCAGCTGCCATGCTGGCCGATAAAGGCACCTTCGGCAAAGCGCCCGCCAAACCCGCCATCGGTGACAAACGTAAGACCCAGCGCGGCGACGTGCGAGCCGAGCGCGTAGTCGGGAACGATGGCTCGGCGCACGAGATCCGGCCGCTGGGGCCGAATTCGCGGATCAACGTTCTGACCCCAGTAACTGTACGGCCAGCCATAGAAACCGCCGTCCTGCACGGATGTGAGATAATCGGGCACCAACTCGGGCCCCAGCTCGTCGCGTTCGTTGGCGACAGCCCACAGCGCGTTGGTCCACGGGTTGAATGCCAGATCGGTGGGATTGCGCACACCCGAAGCAAAAATGCGGCTGCGCCCTGTCTCCGGGTCGATTTCCCAGATAACCGCCCGGTCCTCTTCGACAGCCATCCCGCGCTCGCCGACATTGCTGTTTGAGCCGATCCCGACGTAGAGGCGCGACCCGTCGGGGCTGGCGGTCATCGCCTTGGTCCAGTGGTGATTGATGCGGGCAGGGAGTTCGGTCACTTTCTCGCCCGGGGAGTCGATTTTTGTGGCCCCCTCGACATACGGAAACCGCACGAGATCGTCCTGGTTGGCAACGTACAGATCGCTGCCGATCAGAGCCAATCCGTAAGGCGCATCAAGCCCGTCGATAAACACTGTCTGCAAATCGGTTTGACCATCGCCATCCTCATCTCGCAGCAGGGTAATACGGTCACCCCCTTTAACCGGGCTCTTGCCCTGGCTCTTGATCAAACCTGCGATGATATCTTTCGGGCGCAACTTCGGCGCGTTGCCGCCGGAACCTTCGGCAACCAGAATATCACCGTTGGGCAGGATGATCGTCTGACGGGGAATCTTGAGGTCTTCTGCGATCGCAGTGATGGTGAAGCCCGCAGGTACGGTAGGCAGATCGTCGCCCCAGCCATCCGGCGTCGCAATATTCATTGCGGGCAGCAGCGAATCCGCCTGCTCGGGCAGCACCGGGTCGGAACCGGTCTGATCGAGGTTTTCGCTTTCCGGAGCGCAAGCGGCAAGTGCGAAACCAAGCGTGAGGCCAAGGGTGCGGAGATGTGTCATGAACGCTGCTCCCGATGGCTTGTTCGCCAATGCGCAATAATGGCGATTAGAATGGCGATCACCGCACATGCGATCGACAGGACAAGGCCGAACGTTCCGACGGAATGCCATCCGTCCTTGGCGTGTTGGAAGGCGTTGAGTACTCCGGCGACAAAGAGCACAGCGACGAGCACCGTGCAGACAAGCCCACGCCCTCGGCCTCGGAACTTGCCGAAAAACAGACTGAGCAGCGCCGAGGCTAACAAGAGCCCCGTGAAAACATCCGCGCCCGCGATCAGCCATGACGAGAAATTGCTCCACTGGATTTCGGCGGTGTTCAAATACGCGATGTCCGATAACAGTGCGGCCGGGAACAGCGCGACCGGAAAGGCCAGGAGGATCGACTGCACTGGACCCAACAGTGGTGCTGAATGGATGAGGTCGCGTTGGATGCCTGCTCTCCTGCCTTGCAAATACAATTACAAACAGCTGAAGCGGTGAAGGTTCCCCGATCGCCGCAGGGCGGGACTTGTCGTAGTCGCGGTGGCAAGGAATGAGCGCGGAGCCGATTGCGCTATTTCTTTCCGATCAACCGAAAAGTGCAGGCAGCAGGTCGAAAGCGATGCCGGCTGCCGCGATGGCGATACCGAGACCCGGAATTGAGGTTGGCGAGCGAACCCCGCTCCGCCGCCACAGCCATACGAGACCGGCCAAGGCAGCAATGGTCAGAAGCACCGCGATCCACCTTGCGGCGGGCATATCCGGGAAGATGCTGCTGGCCGCCCACACTAGCGAGAAATGCGCGGCCCAGATGGCGAGGGCAAGCGTGGGCGTCAGCAGGTCGGTGCTGTTGCGGTAATCGTTCCTGCTCACACCAGCTCTCCCGGAAAAAAGCGCACAACGGCGGCAATCGCGAGGCCTTGCATGGCAGTGTATGATACGAACCGTACAACCACATCGAGGGTTACGCTGTTCGGCCCCAGAAGAAGCCCCCTGCCGCTGCGAAAGCCCAGATACAGCGCCATGATTGCGGCGGTGGCGACAGTACATGCCTGGAACGACAGCAGTGCGAACACTGTTGCACCTTGCCCGCTGGCTGACGCCACCAAGCCCGCAGCACTCCATCCGGTCCAGTCCCACCAGATTGCTGCCCCCAGCAGACCCGCAGCAATTGCGGAAGCTAGCCATGGAACCTGCCCGGGGAATTCGCCGCTTTGCTTTGTGGCCATGGATCGGCGCGAAAGCCAGGCCAATCCCAAGGCACCCACCAACGCTGCCGCTATCCCCGCGGATTGCGAAAGCGGGGGTGCGGCAATCCATACCTCGGGGTGAATGCCGAACAGGTAAAGGTAGCTGAACAGGCCCATGAAGACGATCATGCCGAGCACCACCATCAGGGTGCTCAGTGCCCACCAGCTGTGGCTGGTAGGGCCGGTCACGGCGATCGGTACCGTTATCCCCCCGCCGATGTCAGCGGTTTGCTGCTGGATCGGTCGATCGGTTTCCCACAGCCAGCGAAGGACGCAGACTACTGCAACAATCCCTCCAAACGCTCCGAACGCATAGGCCTGCACCGTCAGTGACAGGAAGAAGACGGCGGTGAATACCGCCGCACCGATCGGCCACGGGGATGGGCCGGGCATCAATTGCAGATATTGCGGTTCGGCATTGATCGGACTGGTGATGATAGTCTCGCGCAGGCCCGTGGCGCTGTTGGGGAGGAAGTAGCGTCCCTCCGCTACATCGTCGCAAATCTCCGGATCGTCCCACAGCGGTTCACGGCTTTTTACCAGCGGGATCGACCGGGTCGAATAAAGCCCCGTCGGCAGCCATTCGAGCGTTCCGCCGCCATATACGTTGCCCGCATCATGCTCCGTCGTGAACCGGAAGTTGCGCGCTAGGTCGACAAGGAACAGCAGCACGCCTGCCGCGATAACGAAAGCCCCTACGGTCGATACCAGATTGAGCATGTCGAGCCCGCGATCGGGCAGATACGTGTACACGCGGCGCGGCATACCCATGAACCCGGTCAAATGCATCGGCAGGAAGGTGATATGCAGGCCGCTGAACATTAGCCAGAACACCCAATTGCCTAGGCGTTCGGACAGTGCATTCCGGCTGGTCATTCCGACCCAGTAGTAAAATGCGGCAAACATCGGGAAGACCATTCCGCCTATCAGGACGTAATGGAGGTGGGCGACCACGAAGTAGGTGTCATGCGCCTGCCAGTCGAAGGGCACCATGCCCAGCATCACGCCAGTCAAACCGCCCATCACGAAGATGGTAATGCTGCCGACGATGAACAGGGCCGGGGTCGACCAGCGGATCTTTCCCGCCGCAAGCGTGGCGATCCAGCAGAACACCTGGATACCGGCTGGCAGGGACACGGCCATGCTCGCAGCGCTGAAATAGCCAGTCGAAACACGCGGCATCCCGGTCGCGAACATGTGGTGCGCCCAGACGCCGAAACTGATGAAGCCGGTCGCCACCAGCGCCAGCACGTTGAGGCGGTAACCGATGAGCGGGGTGCGCGCGACGGCCGCGACCATCATGCTCATCAGGCCGGCCGCCGGAAGGAAGATGATGTAGACTTCCGGATGGCCGAAAAACCAGAACAGATGCTGCCACAGCAGCGGATCGCCGCCGCGGGTGGGGTCGAAGAACGGCCAGTTGAACGCGCGCTCCAGCTCCAGGAGCAGCGTTCCCAAGATGACACTGGGAAAGGCCACGACGATCATCACCGCAAAGACGAGCATTGCCCAGGCAAACATCGGCATCCGGTCCAGGGTCATCCCCGGGGCCCGGGTGCGCAACACGCCGACAATGATCTCGATCGCTCCCGCAATCGCGCTGATTTCAATAAAGCCGATACCGAGCAGCCAGAAATCGGTGTTGATTCCGGGGCTATAGGCGATGGACGTCAGCGGCGGATACATGAACCAGCCGCCATCGGGGGCCAGTCCCACGAACAGCGAAGCGAAGAACGACAGGCCGCCGACGAAATAGGCCCAGAATGCATAGGCTGACAGTCGAGGGAACGGCAGGTCCCGGGCTGCCAGCATTTGCGGCAACAGCATAATGCCGATCGCTTCCACCATCGGCACGGCGAACAGGAACATCATCACCGTGCCGTGCATGGTGAAGAACTGGTTGTAGGTTCCCTGCGGCAGAAATTCCTGCAGCGGGGCCGCCAACTGTACGCGCATTCCCAGCGCCAGAATGCCTGCCAGCAAAAAAAAGAGAAACGCCGTGGCAACGTAGAGGAAGCCGATGTAATTGTTGTTTACGACCGTCAGGAGGCCCCATCCCTTGGGGTTCTGCCAGATCCGCTCAAGCTCCTTCAATTCGCCTTCCGGCCGCGGGCGATGAGTTGGAAAAAGCGCGTAAAGATCGTGATCAAAGCCGGTTTCGGAACGACGCCCTTCCATTGCATCGCGCGTGTTCTTCAGTTTGCCGCCGCTCATTTTTGCTGCTCGAGCCAGATGGCGATGGCTTCGAGTTCGTCGGCGGATAGCATGTCGTAATTGGGCATACGGTTGCCTGGTTTGATCGACTGACTGTTGCCGATCCAGCCCATCATGGTCCCGCGATTGTTTGGCAATATTCCTGCACCCAGCGAGAGGCGGTTGCCAACATGCGTCAAATCCGGGCCGGCGAGGCCGTTGGCCTCGGTACCTGCAACACGGTGGCAAGCGGCACAACCGCTGTTCATGAACAGTTGCCGACCGTCGAGCGGATTGAGGTCCGGGGGCGTCGCTGGGTTACTGGCAAGGACAACTGTCTCGCCCGGCACATCCTGGTCCGCAATTCCCGGCAAGGACCGCGTCCGGTCCTTCCACCATTCCCGCCATTCCGAGGAGCCATGAGCGACCGTCACGAAGCCCATAAGCGCGTGAGGGCCCCCGCAATATTCGGCGCAAATACCGCCGAAGCGGCCAGCCTTGTCGGCCTGTACCAACAGTTCGTTGACCCTGCCGGGGATCATGTCTTCCTTGCCGGAAAGGTTTGGCACCCAGAAGCTGTGGATCACGTCTGCACTCGCCAGTTCGATCACCACCGGTTCCCCCACCGGAAGATGCAGTTCGTTCGAGTCACGCAGAACAACGTTTCCAGCGCTGTCGAGATATTCGACATCGAACCACCACATGTGGCCCGTGACGCGGACCCGCATTTCGTCGCCTGTCGGGGTCTTGGTGAGTGAGGCGGTCAGGGCGAGACCCCAGACAAGCAGTATGGTTAGCACAATGCCCGGAAACGCAATTCCGCCTATCCAGACGGCGCGCTCCCCTCCCAGCTTGGACTTGGTCCGTTTAGACCCATTGACGGCAAGATAAACCGCCGCGACCACTATCAAGGTTACGATTACACCCAGTCCGAACAATACCCACGCAAGAGTGGTGACACTGTCGGCGTATGGCCCGGCGGGATCGAGCACTGGCGGCGGCCAGCCCCACCAGGCATCGAAGGCGCTCCCCGCTTCAACCATCGTCGAGCCCATGCAGATACGCAGCGACGTCCCGGGCTTCCGCAACGGAAAGCGGCATGGCCGGCATCGGCGAGCCGGGCTTCGCGAGCGGAGCATTGCGGACGAATGCCGCCAGGTTTGTCGGGGTGTTGGGCAATTGGCCTGCGATCGGGCCGAAATCGTCGAATCCTCGCAGGGAGGGGCCGGCATTTCCTTCGGGCCAGCCGACGCCGGGAATCTCGTGGCACGCGCCACAGCCGACCCGCTCGATTACTTCAAGACCGTGACGGGCATCTGCAGGATCGGAAACATAGCGGGATTCGGGCGGCGCCTTACACGCATCCAGCCCGGCGCAAAGCGCTATGGCCGTGCCCAGGGTCATGGCGCGCCGGGGCCCGAGGGCGAGGTTTCCCATCATGTATTGGGGAACCTTCGCTGAGCGGGACCGGTTCCCGACTTGATGATCAAAGCGCCTTTAACTCCGATTTGCCTATCCGGATGCCTGATATTAACGGCGTGCGGCCAGGGCCATTCGGTGCCGGAAATATGGGAGGATAACGGCGAGATCATCGCTCTCGGTGGCGGAGATGCGGGTGCACGCGGAGCGTGCGCTACCTGTCACGGCCTGAGCGGAGAGGGTGACGGCAACCTCGTTCCGCGGCTGGCAGGGCTCAACGCCGGATACTTCGCACGGCAAATGGAATATTTCGCCGAAGGACAGCGGCGTCATCCGCAGATGGCCTGGATCGCTGGCCGTCTCGATTGGTCGGCCCGGCAGAAGGTAGCGGTTTACTACAGCGAAATGCCGGTCCCTGAAGGATCTGGGAGTTCGATAGAATGCGGCGAGATCGAACTGTACCAGCAAGGCGATCCGGCGCGCGGCTTACCTTCTTGCGCGAGTTGCCACGGCGAGGACGGGGCGGGGGTAGGCCAGGGAAACCCGCCACTTGCGCAGCAACCGGCTCCGTATCTGGAAAAGCAGCTCAAGTTGTGGGCGGAGGGTGAACGCTACGGCGATCCGAACAACGCAATGACGCGCATCAGCCGGCTTTTGACGGAGAATGAAATGAAGGGTTTGGCGAATTATAGTTCGGCCCTTCCGGATGCGAATGCGTATCCGGGACCTCCGGAAGCATGCCTTCCAGCACGTCGTCCTGATCCCAGAAATGGTGCTTGATAGCGGCAATGGCATGCGCCGGTACAAGCAGCGCCAGAATGATTACCCCCGCCACATGCACATCGATAGCCGTTTCGAGCACCCGGAATTGCCATTCACTGGACAGCGTGTGGAACGGCATGGCTGGCACCGGTACGATACCGGCGAGGTGCAGATCGCGCGCTGGCTGGATCGCAGACCATGCCATCCACCCCGAAAGCGGCAGAATAGCGAACAAGGCGTAAAAGACGGCGTGGATCGAATGCGCGGCGGTCGAGCGCCAGCCTTGGTTGTCGGCCTCGTTCACCGGGCCGGGGACGATCAGGCGCCATAGCAGTCGCAATGCGCCAAGCAGCAGCAAGGTGAGCCCTATTTCGGAATGCAGCTTGTAGGCATCCAGCTTGTCCGCCCCCATGAGATATCGCTGTATCATCCATCCCGATCCGAGTTGAAAGACAACGACAGCCGCCATAACCCAGTGAAACGTGACGCCGACAGGGGTGTATTTTCCTCGCTCGCGGTAACTGACCGACCATTCCTGCCATTGCTGGATCCACGGTTTCATCGTACGCGGACCGCACCAAGCGAGCGGTAGAGCACCGTCATCGCGGCGAGGAGGTAGACGGCCGAAGCAGGGCCCCACATGATTAATCCGGCGATTTGCTGGTCTTCGAGAGGAGACCATCCCCACAACTGCGTCGTCAGTGCGTGGGGCGTATAGTACGCTCGGTCGGCGAAGACGAGCAGCGCTCCGAGTGCGCCCATCTGGACCATCGTTGCCAGCAGCGCGGCGGTTGCGCTAGCGGCAGTCGCCTGCCGCAGCCGTGCCCACCAGATCGCCGAAGTTGCGGTCATGCTGGCCTGCATGATCCAGAACACGGCGTCGCTGGATAACGCTGCGGAATACAGCGACGGGACATGCCATACCCAAAATATGAGGGCCTGCAGAAGAGTGAGCTGGGAAAGCGAAAGAACCAGGTTACGCTGGTGCAGCCGAAGTGCCTCCACGAGAAGTGGCGCCAGTATCAGGCCTAAGCCGATATGGTGAATGGCACGTGCAGTAAATAACGCCGATCCAAGCGCACAGAACGGCGAGACGAAGAGTAATAACGCCGCGAAGGCTGCGGCATAGTGGGCGTTCATCCGTTGCGGCGCCAGCAGGCGACCGCAAAGAAGTCCCAGCGCGACGACCGCCAGCACTACGGGATCGAAATTCCATTGCGCGAACCATCCCGAAGGCGCCGGGGCGGCACCGCAATAAGGCAACCATTGTGTTGCGGACGGCATTACGGCCTCTCTTGCATTACGACAATGTTACGCACAGCACCTATGCCGGTTCCGCCAGACGTGGGCTTTGAGGACGCAGTCGAGGACGCGAAACCTTCTCGCGGTGGCGAGCGGCAAGACCGCACGCAAAGCAAAAGAGCCGTGAGACGCCAGGGATTGGCGAACGAGAGCGGTGCGGGATCCAGCGATCGCATCAGATCGGTGTTTGGCCAAGCCGCGATTAAGCAGGCGAAGTGTATTCCCCCGGTCTTGCAACAATCGAACAGGTTTCGTCGCCGCCGCTGCTTTGCCCATCTACTTGCAAAGGTTATTAATAAAGGTTTAGACTTAACGCAAACCAGGCTATACTATGTCATCCGCGGGTCAGTATTTACGAACCGAGGGCTGAGGGACCGGAACGCGCTCCCCGCTGCGGGAGATGTCATGGCCGTCGATGAAACTTTGTTGTACCCGTATCTCTCGAAAATCGAGCGTCGCGACCCGTTGTCCGAGGTAGCCCGTGCCGCTTTTCTGAAGCTGCCTATCGAATACGAGACTTACGATATCTATCACGATATCTTCAAGGAAGGGAGCCGACCCACGCGGGCCTGCCTGATAATAGAGGGCATTGCCAGTCGCTATAAAACACTGAGGAACGGTGCGCGGCAGATCAATTCCTTCCATCTTGCCGGAGACATGGTCGATCTTCACGCTGGCTTGCTGACCTTCGCCGATGGCGGCGTTCGAACACACACGTAAACCACGATTGTGACGATCGCCTGTGACGATATTCTCGACCTTGCGGCGAAATATCCGGAATGGGGGCGTGCATTCTGGTTCGACACTCTGGTGGAAGCGTCGATTTTCCGCGAATGGACGGTATGTCTTGGCCGCCGCAATGCGGTGGCGCGGGTGGCCCATCTGCTGCTCGAGTTCAGCGTGCGCTTCGAAATGACCGGAAACGGCGACGGCAAGTCCTTCATTCTGCCGATCACCCAAGCCGATATTGCCGACGCTGTCGGATTGAGCGCGGTCCATACCAACCGTAGCATCCAGCATTTGCGCCAGAGCGGGGAGATCAGCACGGATGGTCGCACCGTGACAATAGAAGACTACGCGGCGCTCGAGAAGGTCGCTCTCTTCGACCCGGCGTACCTTCACCTCGGCGGTCCGCGCCGATGATTTGAGAGCTGGAAACTAGTGCCGTGCAAAGGGCTGCGGCGGTTTCCGACAGGGGTCTCGCCGCTCAGTTCGCATGCCAAACGGAACTTTAGGTTAAAGCGAACATTCCATTGAAGTCCGCCGACATGCCAATTTCCCCATGACTGGTTGTTTGCGCGGCAATGTCACCGGAGTCTTCTGCATCTGCCGGTGCATTTCCACTCAATGGAGAATTAGCTATTAGCGGCAACGAAGAAAGAAGTTCAGTTTCCTCTCCCGATGCGGCGACTTCCTTCCAGAACGCGGGCGCGCGTTGGTGGAGAATCGCCAAGGCTACCTGGGCCGAGGCTAGCAAGGATAATCTGAGCCTGATTGCGTCGGGCGTCGCTTTCTACGCGTTCACCTCGTTCGTGCCCACGCTTGCGGCAGTCGTGTTGAGTTATGGGCTGTTTGCCGAGCCGGAACAGGTTGCCCGCCATATTTCCGCACTGGCCGCGATCATGCCGGACGAAGCTGCCGAGATCATCGGGCGGCAACTCAGCGGTATGGTCGAGATTGCCAGTTCGGCGGTGGGGATCGGCCTCTTCCTGTCTCTCGGCCTGGCACTTTACGGAACGATGAAGGGTGCCGGTGCAATGGTCACCGCGCTCAACATCGTGTTCGAGGTCAGGGAAAGCCGCTCGTTCGTCTGGAGCACACTGGTGTCGATTGCCGTTGCAGGCGGAATGATCGGGATATTTCTCCTCGCCAGCATCGCGATATCGGCGATAACCCTGCTTCAGGGGATCCTGCCGGACATGGGCGGAACGGTGCGGACGGCCGTCCAGATCGGTTTCTGGATAATCGCTGCGATGGCTGTCCGGGTCGCCATATCCACCTTGTACCGCTTCGCGCCGAGCCGTCCGCCGTGTCCGGAAAGCTGGCTAAAGCCCGGTTCTGCCTTCGCGACAGTGGGCTGGATCGCCGCGACCGCCGGATTTGCCTTCTATGTGCGAGACTTTGGCAGCTACAACGCCACCTATGGTGCGCTCGGGGCCGTCGTTATCTTTCTGACCTGGCTCTACCTTTCGGCATACATAATCCTGCTCGGCGCGGAACTGAACCGTATCCTCGAACGCGGCGATGCGTGACCGACTGGGCGAGATAAATCTCTCGCTGGGACGACCAAATTTTCGGACCCAATTCCGACGCGCCTCGTTAGTTAAGCAGTCGAATTACTAGATCAATAGGTATGAATGGATGACTTGGAATCTGAAGCCACTCGCGGAACAAACCTTAGTCGTAACGGGCGCTACGTCCGGTCATGGGCTGTGCACGGTGCAGATGGCTGCAGCGCGCGGCGCTCGGGTGATGTTGGTCGCGCGGGATGAGGCGGCGCTCCGGCAAATTGTCCAAGAAATTAACGGTGAGGGGGGCACAGCGGATTTCGTGGTTGCCGATGTCGGCAACAAGGAGGACGTCGACCGTATCGCGCAGCGCACAATCGAGTGTTTCGGCGGGTTCGATACCTGGGTAAACAATGCAGGTGTCGGCGTTTACTCGAAATTGCTTGAGCTACCGATCGAGGATCATCGGCAACTGTTCGAAACCAATTACTGGGGGGTCGTCTACGGATCCACCGCGGCAGCCAACCACCTCAAGGATCGGACTGAATGCGGAGCCATTATCAATGTCGGATCTATCAACAGTGATATGAGCGGCCCAATCCTGGCCGCCTACAACGCTTCCAAACACGCGGTGAAGGGCCTTACGGATGCGCTGCGTATCGAGTTGGCCAACGAAGGCGCGCCGGTCTCTGTCACCCTGATCAAGCCAAGCGCAATTGGCACACCGTTTCCCCAGCATGGCCGGAACCTGACCGGTTTTCGTGCCCGTTTACCCCGGCCAATGTATGCGCCGGAACTAGTCGCGGAAGCCATCCTCGACGCTGCCGAGCATCCGCGACGCGCGGTCACGGTCGGCGGAGCGGGCAAATTACAGGTTCTGGGGGCGACAATCCTCCCTTGGTTGTACGACCGCGTGGCGGGTTCGATGGCCACCAAATTGGCCGACCCAGACGAGCCATCCGCTCACGTCGAGGGCAATTTGTATGCCCCGCAACATGACGACGGCAAGGTCGAAGGACGTCAGCATGGACGGAGCATGAGCATCTTTTCTACCGCCAACCGCCACCCGAAAACCGCCTTGAGCCTGTTCGCCGTCATCGGAGGGATAGCCGCCGTGGCAGTCACACGCCGAATTTCCAGATCCTAAAAGCCTGCGCCGCTACCCGGCGCTACCGACTACGGATTGTACAAGGCTAGCAATCAGTCCGTTGGATATTTGGGGCCGCGCGGAGCGTCGTCGGAGCGGCCTTTCCGGGACGGCTTCGCGTTCGGGTTCCGGGTTTCTTCCGGATAGTCTTCCGGCGTGACTACCGATTGATTACGGATTGAATTGGCCAGCTGGCTATTCTGGCCGGGATTGTCCGACGTTGGCAAATCGGCATTTTCCATATCCTTCTTAGACACGATTGTTTCCTTCCTTGTTCAAGTTGTGTTCGGACGGCAGCGCCAGGTCATGCCGCTTCGACGGAATGCGCAAGAAGTTGCAAACCCGCTTGCAAGGCATCGGTTCTGATACGGTCGCGGCCGCTGGGGCCGAAATGCTCTTCCTGATGCAATGTGATCCCCGACCTGCTTGCTACCGCAAGGTGCACGAGGCCTTCCTCGTCATCCTCTCCAGCCGGGCCTGCAAAGCCGGTAATCGACAAGGCGAGGTCGGCGCGGCAACGGTCGAGCGCTTTCTCGGCCATCTCGATAGCCACCAGCTTGCTGACTGCGCCATGGATTTCAAGAAGTTCGGGCGAGATGCCGAGCAACCGGGTCTTGGCAGAATCCGAATAGACCACAAACCCGCATTCAAAACAGTGGCTTACTCCCGTCACATCGGTCAGGACGGTGGATAACAGGCCGCCGGTGCAACTCTCGGCCGTAGCGATCTGCAATTCCTTGTGGTCCGCGGTTTTCAGCAAACTCGCTGCAAGACCGCGGGCCTTGGAGGTGAGGATCGTGTTGAGGTCAGGCGATGCGCTGTGCATGGTCGGGGGCGCGATATGAGCAAGGTTGCAACTTCATTCTCCCGGGTGTTCGGGCCCGGCGCTCCGAGTCCCGGCGGGGACTGATCTCCAGCCCAACCAGTTGAGGAAACGCCAAACCCTGACTGCATCTCGATCTTTAGCCATTATGGCTGGTTTGTGGCTGGCGGCGTATCGACCGCCTGCAGCGCGAAGGGTACATCCGCAAACAGGTGGCGATCCTCGATCGCCGAAAAGTGGGCCTGAACGCCCATGTGTTCGCCCAGGTTAAGCTCAACGCTCACGGACGCGCGAACCTCGACGAATTCAGCGCTGCGATCCAGGATTTTCCCGAAGTGCTCGACGCTTATGTCCTGATGGGCACGACGGATTTCATGCTGCGGGTCGTGACCCAGGACATCGATGCCTATGAACGCTTCTTCTTCGACCAGTTGAGCAAGCTACCGGGGGTGCAGGAAATCAACTCTACGGTCGCGTTGTCGGAGATCAAATCAACCACCGAGCTGCCGCTGCGCTGACGAGGCAGGCGTTCGCGCTCGGCCGCGCAGAGTTGCAAATTGCGGTGGCAAATGCATGAGTGCCGGCTCACCCCAAATGCGATCGCGAGGCGACAGCAGCTATGCAGCAACATTTTGTAGTCCCGATCCCGCAACTCTGGGGACCCACTAGGTGAGCGGCTCCGGGTTGCTCGCGGGCATCGAGGCGGGCGGGACGAAGTTCGTGTTGGCGGTCGGTAAATCGCCGACAGAGATTTTGGCAATGCATTCCGTCCCCACGACCGCTCCGGAAAATACGTTGCGGCAGGCAGCAGACTGGTTTGCTAAGCAGGGGCCGATCCGTGCCCTGGGTATCGCGAGTTTCGGTCCGGTCGAACTGGATCGAACGTCTCCCCGCTGGGGACAGATCACCAACACTCCCAAGCCGGGATGGTCAGGCACCGATATTGCGGGCTATTTCGGGAGGCAGCTGTCCGTTCCGGTCGGCTTCGATACCGACGTCAACGGAGCGGCAATCGCGGAGGCCCGGTTCGGGCGCGGCGATGGCAGCGAGTCGCTCGCCTACGTCACGGTCGGAACGGGTATTGGCGGCGGGCTGGTCGTTGGCGGAAAACTTGTCCACGGCGCCGCCCACCCGGAAATGGGCCATTTGTTCACACCCCGGCGCGGACGAGCGGACATCTTTCGCGGTGTATGTCCGCACCACGGCGATTGCCTGGAGGGGCTTGCGAGCGGCCCTGCCATCTCCGCGCGCTGGGGGGCGTCGCTGTCGGACTTGGGTCAGGATCATGAGGCGCATGGGCTGGTGGCCTACTACCTTGCGCAATTGTGCCATTCGATTGGCGCAATCACGGCGACAGAGGTGATCGTCCTCGGAGGCGGGGTGCTGAACGCGGGCGGGCTAATCGAACGGGTTCGCACAGAGGCTGCGGCGATCGACAATGGGTATCTACCGGGAGCGCAGCGGCGGAGCATTGTTTCACCGGCCCTCGGCGACAGGTCAGGAATTGTCGGCGCACTGATTCTAGCAGAGGAGGCCGCTGAAAATTAACCTTGGCCAGTCTCAGGCGTCCGGCAATTCCTGTTCGGCGTAGCCCCAACCCGCCAGCGCACCCGACTGGGCCCGTTCCTGCAACGCGGCGACATCATCGATCGAGAACGCGTTGGCGCCGCCCACTTCCTTGATTTCGTCCCAGCTGATCGGCACCGCGACTGGCGCTCCGCTTCGGGACCGCGCCGAGTAGGGCAGTATTGCGGTCGCACCGCGTTGGTTGCGGAGCCAGTCGATGAAGATTTTCCCCTTGCGCTTCGCCTTGCTCATGGTGGCTACGTAGCGTTCCGGCTCGGCTTGGGACAGCGCCTCGGCAAAGCGGCGGGCAAAATCCTTGTGCGTGTCCCAAGAATGGCCGGGCGTCAGCGGAACCACGACATGCATGCCCTTGCCCCCGCTCAGCATCGCGAAACTGGTCAGGCCGAGATCGGCCAGCCGGTCCTTGATGTCGCGGGCGCCTCGGACGACGTCGGCGAAGTCCAGTCCCTCGTCGGGATCGAGGTCAAAGATCATCCGGTCCGGCAGTTCGACGTCGGTCGAGCGGGAGCCCCATCCATGGAACTCAATGGTTCCCATCTGAACGCATTGGAGGATGCCGCGCACGTCCTCGATATACAGATAGTCTTCCGCGCCGCCGTCCTTTTCGGTGATGGGCACGTGATGCACCGCGTCGCCGAACCCGCCGCTGTCATGTTTCTGGAAGAAGCACTTCTTGGCGCGGCCTTGCGGGCAACGCACGAGGCTGACGGGGCGTTTGGCGGCAAAGGGCAGCATTAGCGGAGCGATCTCCGCATAATAATCGGCGAGGTCGCCTTTGGTCTGGCCACTGTCGGGGAAAATCACCCGGTCGCGGTTCGATATCTCGACATCCGGCTCTGCGTCAGGGAGGGCGGCGGGCTTTTCGGGCGTGACATCGCGCGCCGGCTTATCGGTGCGCAATCCAAGGAAGCTTCCGTGGCGAACATTCCCTTCCGCGGTAAATTCGGCGAAGGCGATTTCGGCGACCAGTTTCGGGGTGAGCCAAGTGACCCCCTTGCTTGCCGTCCGGTCCACATCGGCTGGCGGTGTCTTGCGTTCGAGGGATTTCATCTTGGCCGCGAGATCCCGGAGCGTCTCGTCGCTGAACCCGGTTCCCACGTTGCCCTTGTAGACCAGTGCACCCTCCTCATGCTGCGCCAGCAGCAGGGACGCGAAAGGACGGGCCCTGGCAGAAGATTTCTTCCACCCGATGATCACGAACTCCTGCCGCCGGGTACATTTCACCTTTAGCCACGATTTGCCGCGCCGTGTGGAATATTTGGCGGCGATGTCCTTGGAGATGATCCCTTCCTGCCCCGCCTCGCACATTGTCCGATACAATTTCTCGCCAGCCCCGATGACGTGGTCGGACACGTGGATCGGCGCGCGCGCGTTCGCCAGCAGCGCCTCCAGTCGTTCCTTACGTTCGATGTTGGGCAGCGCGGTCAGGTCTTCTCTGTTCGCCTCGAGCAGGTCAAAGGCATGAAAAGACAACGCATCCCCTTTGCCTTGTGAACCGTGGCCACGCTTGAGTACCTTTTGCAGGCTGGAGAAATCCGGGTTTCCGTCTTTGCCGTAAGCGACGATCTCTCCATCAATCACGCATGGCGGCAAGTCCAAGTCGGCGAATTGTTCAACAAGTGGCGCGAATTTGTCCGTCCAATCCTTGCCCGACCTGGTGTAGACGGTGACCTGCGAACCCGCTGCCGCGATTAGTGCGCGATATCCGTCGAACTTGATCTCATGCATCCAGCCGTTTCCGGTAGGCACCTCATCGACCAGGGTGGCAAGCTGGGGACTGCGAAAAGACGGTACTTTAGCGTTAGCGCCAGCCTTCGACTTGGAGGCCTTCGACTTGGAGGCCTTTGACGTGGGGGCCGCCGGCTTGGACGTTTTTGCTTTCGCGGGCTTCGAGGATTTGTCCGGACTGCCAGCGGCTATCTCGGCCATGGAACGACCGGTCGATACGCTGGTCAGTTCGTGTTCCACCAGGGTATCTCCTGATCCCGCCTGCTCGTCCTGCAGCTTGCGCAGCAGCCAGTTCTCCCGCTTCTCGCTCCCTCGGGGCTTAAGCCGGATCAGCAACCACTCGCCCTTCATCCGTTCCCCGTGAAGAATGAAGTGCAGGTGTCCCTTCGCGATATCGTCCGCGCTCTTGCCGGGGACCGGTTCCCACGTCCCACGGTCCCACAACATTACCGTGCCGCCGCCGTATTCTCCCTTGGGAATGATGCCCTCGAATTCGGCATAAGACAGTGGATGGTCTTCGGTGCGGACCGCCAGCCGCTTTATATCCGGGTCGGGCGAGGGGCCCTTGGTGACGGCCCAGCTCTTGAGTACGCCGTCGGCTTCGAGCCGGAGGTCCCAGTGGAGCCGTGTTGCGTCGTGCTTCTGCACAATGAACCGGTTTTGTTCAGCGCCGGTGGAGGCATCGCCGCGTGGTTCTGCTGTGCGGCCGAAATCGCGCTTCCGGTTGTATTCGGAAAGGAGGTCAGTCTTCGCCATACTTGCTTCCGTCAAGGCGGCGGTCGCTGGTCTTGGGCTCCACCATCCGCAGGACGGTGAGCATGATGAGGCCGACAACCGATGCGATTACGACCAGCGGCCATTGTCCTGCCCCGCAGGCAATCCCGACCACGGCCGCCAGCCATATATGGGCCGCCGTGGTCAAATTGTGCACCTGACCGCCGCTGAACACGATGAGGCCCGCGCCGATAATCCCGACGAACGCCCCGGTGGCTTCGTAGATACGCAGCGGGTCCATGCGGTCGCCGTCGAGCTGGCTATATAGCGAAATGACGGAAACGGTCATTGCCGCTGCAGCGAAGCAGATCAGCCCATGGGTTCGCATTCCGGCAGCATGACCGCGCAGTTCGCGGTCGAGCCCAAGCCCTAGCCCCAGTACCGCCGCTGCGACCAGGCGGGATAGCAGGTCATAATCGAACCAGTGAACCAGGATCGGATCGTTGAGGTCCATCAGGCGCTCTTCCGTTTGCTACGGGCCGGCTTGGTCTCGCCTCCCGTGTCCTTGCCGACCGATTTCTTCAGCGCTGCCATCAGGTCAATGACATTGGAACCGCTGCCGGACGCCGGAGCATCGACATCTTCGATAATCGCCTGCTTGCTTTTCGACTTGGCCTTGCGGTCGATGAGCTTCTTCAACGCATCGCGGTAGCGGTCATGGAACTCTCCCGCATCGAATGGAGCGCTCTTCTGTTCGATGAGCGTCGCTGCCAGGTCGAGCAGTTCCTTGCGCGGCTTGTCGTCGCCAATGCTGTTAAAGAACTCGCGCCCCTTGCGGACTTCATCGGCGTAACGCAGCGTCTCCAGCAGCAGTCCCTGCCCGCAGGGTTTGAGCGCGACCAGCTTTTCCTGGCCCCTGACCGACAACTGGCCGAGCGCGACCTTCTTCGCCTTGCGCAACGCTTCGCGCAGCACGATGAAGGCTTCTTCCGCCAATTCATCCGCCGGAACCACGTAATAGGGTTTTTCGAAATATAGCGGATCGATTTCACACGCTTCGACAAACTGGACGAGTTCCAGTGTCTTGCGGCTTTCGATCTTTACCGCTTCGATCTCCTCGTCCTGGAGCAAGACGTAATTGCCCTTCGAAATTTCGAACCCTTTGATGATGTCATCCCGGTCGATCGGGCCGATGCCCTCGACTGTCTTTTCATAGGATACCCGTTTGCCGGACGGTTCATGGATCTGATTGAAAGCGATCTTCTGACCCGATTGTGCGGCAGAATATATTTCTACCGGAATTGATACGAGGGCCAGACGGATCTGGCCTTTCCAATACGCGCGCGCTGCCATCGATCACTCCTTGCCATGCAACAGCGCTCGAAACGCCGATTGGTTTCGCAAACGCGGCTGCCTCCGATACCCGCAGGAAAATTCGCGCGTTTGGCCACGTGATCGTGTAACCTATGTTAAGTCTTTGATAATCCGGTGTTTGTGCGCGATGAGTTGCGGAACTTTCGGCGATTTCGTTCGGTTGATTTGTAGAGCTTGGCCCGCGGTGGGCGGGCAGCATTATCAAGGAGAGACGACATGGCAGAAGGTTACAACCAGACCTCGCGCAATCAGCAGAATTATGACGACGATTCCAATCGTGGGCAGCGCCCGGGCGGATACGACAACGAGCGCGGTGGACGGAATTACGGAACAGATGACGATTACGGTCGCGACCGCTGGGGCCAGAGCGCCGGGAATTACGGACGTGATCAGGACCGCTATTCGACCGGTGGATCGAATTTCCGCGGTTCCGGATATCAAGAAGGCAGCTCACAGTCCGGCTACGGCCACGGCGACCAGGATCGCGGTCGGGATTTCGGTAGTTACGGCGGACAATCCTATGATCGTGATTCCGATTTTGGATCGGGACGAGACTACCAGTCAGGCGGTTACGGCGGCATGAGCGGAGACTGGTATGGCCAGTCCAATCGTGGCCGCTACGGGTCACAGTCCTACGGTCAGCGGAGTGGTTACCAGGGGGGCAATTACGGCAATGATCGCGGCTTTTTTGAAAAGGCCGGTGACGAAGTTAAATCCTGGTTCGGTGACGATGATGCCCAGCGTCGCCGCGAGCGGGACGAACACCGCGGCCGCGGCCCGAAAAACTATTCGCGGTCGGACGAGCGGATCAAGGAAGATGTCAGCGATCACCTGACCGACGATGGCTCGCTGGATGCGTCGGATATCGAAGTGACCGTTTCCAGCGGCGAAGTGACGCTCGACGGCAACGTTTCCAGCCGTATGGACAAACGCCGCGCCGAGGACTGCGCTTACCGTGTCTCGGGCATCAACCATGTGCAGAACAATCTGCGGGTCAAGGATAATGATTGGTCCACGACCGGTACGACCCAGACTTCCAGCACCTCACCGGGCATGACCGGAACCGGCAAGACTTCAAACGGAGCGTGACCCGCAGAATGCGGGCGGCTTACAAGTCGGATAGATGAGCCGTTGGGGGGAGGAAGCAATTCCTCCCCCTTTCCGTGTCTGGCCAGTAGCAAATTTCACCGGGCTCGCTGATAGCGATCAACCACCCAACGTCCCGTCCGAAACGTCCATTGTTTTTGAGCGCTGAATGGAAGCATGGCGGTGAAGCGATCGTGCACTCCTGCCGGTTGGCTGGCCGCATCGGCGAACCGCACGTGATGGTGCGCCAGCACGAGGCTCCCGTTTGGAGACAGCAGCCGGTCAAAATTCCGGGCGAGACGGGCGAGCTTGGCAGGAGGCAGATAGTAGAGAATTTCGGCGGCGACCACGAGATCGAACCGGCCAACCGGCAGTTCCGCGGGCAAAGCGCATTCGTAAACCTTGGCGCGCGGTTCGTCGGAGAGTTCCCGTCGCGTGAGAGCCACGGCGGCTGGAGCCCCGTCGCACGCGACCAGCCGCAAGCTGTGCTGCAGGATCATCCGTGAATTGGAACCGTTCCCGGACGCGAGTTCAAGCACACGCCCGTGGATGCGGCTGCCCATCGCCCTTTCGATAGCCCTTCGCTTGTTGGCCTCGTCACGGTTCGCAAACGTGCCCCAAGGGTCGGCATCTTCCTGGAATTTCTTGTCGAAGCCGGCGATGCCGATTGCAGTCGTCACCGTGCGCTGTACCTTTCGAATGGCTGGTTCAGGCGTCGCAATTCCGATGAAGATAATGAAAACCCGTCGGGATCGTCACGAATGAGGCCGCGCTGGCTTCGATATGCCTTGAGGGCCATCCATTTGCGGTAACGGTCCTGCTTCAGGGGGAGGCGCCAGAAGCAACCCGGCCGCGCATTTTCACCCGGCCAGACGGTGTAGCTCAGATAGCGGCAATCGGGACGCAGCCGGCGTACCGTCGACGCCGCCTCGCGGTGATCGGGGTGGTCATCGCAAACGGACGGCCCGACGATGGCATCCCACCGGCCCGCGACCGATGCATGAAGCCGGCGGTAGCTGCGGGCGTGACCGCGCCATTCGCTCGCTCCGCCGTCGGGAAACGCGCAAAACACGATATCGGCGGCGGTCACCCCGATCTGGGCAAGGGCACGGCGGGTCTCTACCGCACGCAGCCTTGCTAGCCGCTGGGCGGGGTATCGGGTGCTGCTGCGATGGGACGCAGTCCCGTCGGTAACGATAACTACGCGTACACCGACCTGCGCGCGCCGGAGCTGGGCGATCAAGCCGCCGCAACCGATGACTTCATCGTCGGGATGCGGGGCGATGACCAGTACCCTGGCGGCAGTTCTCGGGATCACAGCCGGAGGTCCGGCGCCGCCTGTGCCAGCATAGCCGCCGCGCCGTCCGGGTTGGGCTGGCAAATATACGTCATCAAGTCGGTCAGCGGGCCGTGAACCGGCGAAGCATGCATCATCGCCTCGACCCCGACACCGGCCTGGACCCGAGCGATCTGGTCTCGCGCGAGTTCCATCACCGCCACCCGGGCACCCGCCACCCGGTGCACGAGGTCGGGATCCAGTTCGTCATAGCGCCGGCCCGCGCCCTGCACGGTATCGATGGCCGATTGCGCGTTGGCGAAACATCGGGCGAGGCGGCGTTCCTGCTGCGGATGATCGGTGCGGCCGCGGCGGTCCAGGTGGTCGCGGAACACGTCGTGGAGAAGCGCGAGCCCGCCAGTCTGCACGGCGACGAAGCGGATCGCGCCAGCGCTGAAGAAGGGCTGCAACTGGTAATCGCCCGGACCGCCGACCGGTTCGAAAACATCCGGGGTGCTCTTGGTCCAGCGGACGATGTGGCTGCTGGTCCGAGCCATCCCGGCTACCTTCCACCAGCTGTCATCGACCTCGACGCAGTCAGGATCGAGCGAAACGAAGTAAAGCTGGCAGCGCTCGGGATTGTTGGCGTCCGTCGTCACCAGCGCATGCGACAGCAACCCGGCGCCCGATGCAAAATTCTTGCCGCCGCGCAGTTTGCCGTCGACGACCTGCAGGGGATCATCGGGTATGTCACTATTCCACACGCCGAGCCGCGCACCAGATACCGCCAGCGAATTGATGTTCTGGAACTGCTGGGGACTCGCATAGCGCCGGATTAGCTGGAGCGCGTTGACATGGCCTTCGAACAAGCGGCCAAATGCCAAGTCCGCCGCGCCAGCCGCGATCATCGCCCGCACGCAGGTGGATACGTCGGCTGCCGTTTCGAAGCGGGTCAGGTCGCGGTTTGCAAAGTCTTCGAAGGCGGCAATGACGGCTGACCGGAATGGCGGTTTAGCGAAAAGCGTACGGAGCTTTCGCGCTTCGGCCAAAGTTATCGCGGGATGGTCTGTTACAGGCATGCGACTTGACGGTATTGTACGTCAGGCGACGTCTCGAGGGTCTGCAGGATCACGCTTGCTTCGGCCAGAGCGATCGCCGAACGGGGGCCCGTGTCCGGCGCGATCCGGATCACGAATGCGTCGGCTGTGGTGGACTCGCGCCATGCTCGGACTACCTCCGCGCCGTCCTGCTCGATCCGCAAGGCGTGGCGCCAGGCGTCGAGCTCCGAACGTATCCGCGCAAAGGCGGATCGGCTGGCACCCTGGCGGCGGTAATGCTCCGCCGCATCACGGGGATCCTCGACCAGGATCGGTTCCCTCCGCCGCGTATCGTCATCGAGGCTGCGAAGTGCTGCAGCAAGTCCAGCGGTCGCCCGGCCATCCCGCCGGTCGGAAGTCCGGACTTGGACGTTGCAGTCCTGCCGTACCCGCAAGCCGTGGAGTCGTGCGCGCCGAACCAGCGCTTCGTCTTCTCCGTTTGGCAGTCGCGGCAATCCCTCAAGCATGCGATAGCCTTCGCGGGTAATTCCGATACTCGCACCGCTGGCATAAGGGTGGGAGGGGTGCGCGTCATAATGGATCGGATCGATCCTGCGGCGGAAGCGGTGCAAGCGTTCGAGGTAGGTTTCCAGGTCATCGCGGGGCGAGAAATGCGTGTTTCCGGGATTTTCGCAGGTGCGTGTCCGACGGACGAGGCCAGCAATGACATCGGCATGCCGAAAACCCGCAACATGCGCTTGCAACCAATTCGGGGCTACGATGGAATCTGCATCCGTTGTCAGGATGTGCGTCGCGGCCAATTCACGTGTATCGGAAACAGCCGCATCCATCGCCGCACCACGGGCCCTGCCAGCATTGGGGACCGCCGATGGAGAAAGGGTTACGCGATGTACCTTGAACGGAAAACCCGCCTGGACATGCTCGGTAACGATCTTCTCCGATCCATCAGTGCAACTGTCGAAAGCGATAAAGAGTTCTGGGGGCTCACACCTGTCCATATTCAGAGCAGCAATACTGCCGAGAAACCGCGGCAGGAGAACTTCTTCGTTGCGAACCGGGACGCAGATCGCGAAGCGATGCCCACGCTCGGCGTAGCTAGAATCTAGGGGGACGGGCCGCACATGCGGCCCGTCCTCTGTTCGGTTCACGAAGCCTTGGCCCCGAGGTTGACGCTGCGCGTGGCGAGATCGCTCATGTATTCGTCCGCCTCGTAAATATCGGCCACGATGCCGCGGAGGACGTCGGCGTCCTCGTTACGTTCGAGACCGTCGGCAAAGGCCGCGGCAGTGCCAAAGCCGGCAATTCCGTAATGGCACATCCGTTGGTACTGGGCGATGATCGCGACATCGCGAACGTCGTTGTCGTCGAAATCTTCTTCCAGCGCGTGCTTGCTGGCTTCTTTCACCAAGCCTTCCATACCTTTGCAGTGCTCTTTTGCATCGCTTTCGCCGCAATTATCGAGCAATTTCTTGATCTGGTCGGTATGTTCCTGGATACCATCAGCGGAGTTTTCGAGACGGTCGCCGAGATCGCCGTCACCGGCTGCGCTTGCCATCTTCCGGACGACCTTCACCATCTGGTCATTGGCGGACCACAGGTCGCCGAGTTCTTCAACATAGAGTTCTTCAAGGTTCTGGGGGGCAGACATAGCCATGTTTCCTTTTACCGATTGACAATGTAGCTTGTGGTTCTGCTACGCTCGTGTGCTCGTTAAGTGCCTAGAAAAACGGACTAACTTATGTTTGTCGACGACCAAATAATCGACCTGGGACTAAGAGCCTTTTGTCTTGCGGCCGCGGCCATGGTGTGGATTGTGCTGCTTGTCAGGATCAATGGCCTGCGCTCGTTCTCGAAGATGACAAATTTTGACTTTGTGATGACCGTGGCCATTGGCTCTCTGCTTGCGGGCGCTTCGCAATCGACTGAATGGACGGCATTCCTGCAGACCCTGCTGGCCATGGCGACATTGTTCTTTGTCCAATGGCTGACCGCGCGATTGCGCAAGGCATCCGACACCTTCGAAGAGGTGGCCCAGAATTCTCCGGTATTGCTGATGCGGGATGGGGAATTCCTGTACGATGCGCTCGATTCTTCACGCGTTGCGAAAAGTGACCTGATCGCCAAGCTTCGCGAAGCGAACGTGCTTTCCTTCGATCAGGTCCGTGCTGCGGTGCTGGAAACCACCGGGGATATGTCGATCCTCCACGGTAGCCACCTGGACGAGGCGTTGCTGAGCGGTGTCAGGAAGCCTGCCTCGGGTTGACTGCGCTGACGCCACTGGACTTGAACATTTTTTTGAGGAACAGGGCTGGCTAATTCGCTGCCGAACGCACGTGAAAGTTGGAGATTCCGGATGCTGACCGAACTGTTTCTCAAAGGGCGACTGAGGCAGAACCTCTCGCTCGAAGAAACGCGCTCCCTCGAAGCTTCGGTGCGCCGGACAGTCGCACTTCCACCGCGCAAGCAATTGATCGAGCGCGGCCAGCGGATCGATAACAGCTACTATCTCGTCGAAGGGGCGATGCTTCGCTACGTCGATAACCGCAAGGGAGAACGGCAGCTCGTGTCCGTC
Source organism: Allopontixanthobacter sediminis (assembly GCF_009828115.1). Lineage (GTDB taxonomy): Bacteria > Pseudomonadota > Alphaproteobacteria > Sphingomonadales > Sphingomonadaceae > Allopontixanthobacter > Allopontixanthobacter sediminis. The sequence continues at coordinate 74,963 of NZ_WTYL01000001.1, forward strand.
GCCATCGCGGGCGACTTCGTGGATTTGCACGGGTATCCGATGAAGCGGCTCGACCATGCGGTCGGGACCCTGACGAGCTGCGTACTTGCAGAAGTTCCGCACTCGGCGATCACCGACCTGATCAACAAGTTCCCTCATCTGGGCCGCGCCATGTGGTTCTCCACCCTTCTCGACGCAGCGATGCACCGCGAATGGATTTTCCGCCTCGGGCGCCTCAACGCGGAAAGCCGGATTGCCCATCTGATTTGCGAACTGATAACCCGGCTGCGCTTCGTCGACATGTTCGATGGCCGGAACTTTCCGGTACCTCTTTTACAGCGCGATTACGCAGAGGCATGCGGAATTACTCCGGTCCACGCGAACCGCAGCTTCAAATCCTTGCGCGAACGGGGCGCTCTGATCTTGCACGGGGAAGGCCGCATCGAGATACTCGACGAGGCAATGTTAGCCAAGCTCGCGGAATTCGAAGGCGATTACCTCTATGGTTCCGGGGAACTTCAGTTGGGCGAACTGACCGACTGAAGGGTGCGTTCGTAAAGCTCGCAAATCTCACGTGCCATCCGTGACGCAGCGAACCTGCTTTCGAAACAGGCGCGAATTTGCGCGCGGTCCAGCGCCAGTACTTCGGGCATCCGCGCCGCGGCTTCTTCGGCGCTTTGGACAATGATTCCGGTAACCCCGTCCTCTACCAGTTCCGGCACGCTTCCGCGCGGCCATGCGATGACCGGGGTGCCGCACGCCATCGCCTCGATCAGCACAAGGCCGAACGGCTCGGGCCAGTCGATCGGAAAGATCAGGGCAGCGGCGTTACCCAGAAAGTCCTGCTTTTCCGCGTCGGTCACGTTGCCGATGTGCTCGATCGGGTGGCTCAGTTCAGGTACCACGACCCGCGCAAAATAGTCGGGGTTCCCGGGATCGACTGGCCCTGCGAGTTTCAGCGCCATCCGCGCTCCACGCGCCACCGCAATTGCGCGGTCGGGCCGCTTCTGATCCGTCATCCGGCCAAGGAACGCCAGGTATCGACCTTCGCCCCCACCGGCTTTGTATCTGCCAAGCGGGATGCCGTGATGGACCATCCCAACCAAGGACTCTGCCGGAATATCGCGGGCCTGCCGGTTGGAAATCGCAATCAGCCGTTCGCCCGGGAACTGGGCGAAATGTGCGGCGTGGTCGGCCTCGTCAGCGCGCCAATGGATTGTTCTGAAGATCGGCGTGTCCGGGACGAGGCCCTGCAGTGCGCTCGCATGTGCGCTACCGTGCAGGTGAACGACGTCGAACCGAGCGATATGCTGCACGAGGTCTGCCAACTGCGCCGCCTGAAGTACTGCAACCACGCCCGGCGGAACGGACCGATCTTCGCGTTCGTGCCAAGCAAGCGATTGGTAGGCACCAACATGTTCCGCGCCTGCCAGACCGCTGTCTCCCGCCGCAAACAGGGTAACCTCGTGCCCGAGTTCCATCTGCGCCTCCGCGAGGTCAGCGATGACGCGCTCGGTCCCCCCGTAAGTTGCGGGAGGGACCGGAAGGATCACCGGCGCGACATGGGCAATACGCATGAAGTTAACTTTTATCATCTGTGAAATCAGGAACTTATAGATGTGCCATGAATCCTCTTGGGTGAAAAGGATCATGCTGTGAGAATTTGTCATATTGCGCTTCAAGGGTGTCTGCAGCTTACCAATGTTCCTTACGGGATCACCGCCGACACCGGTGGGCATATCAAGTTCCTGCTGGAACTGGTGAACGCGAGTGCGCGTGATCCAAATGTCGAAACGATCGATATCGTGACCCGCGGTTTCGTAGATGCGAAACTCGGTAACCAATTTGCCCCTGATGTCGGCGAAATCCGGAACAAGATCCGGCTAATTCGTCTGGCGGATGGAACTTCCGGATATCTTCCCAAGGAAGATCTGTGGCGTGAGCACGACCGGCTCTGCGAAGCGTTTGGACTGTTTATCGAGAGCAAGACCCAGCGGCCCGACCTTATTCACGCGCATTATGCAGATGCGGGTATTCTTGCGGCCTATGCCAAGCGCCGGTTCGGGATCCCCTTCGTATTTACCGGGCATTCCCTTGGGGCGGTCAAGCTGGAAGCAAACGGCGGTGACGCGGATGAAGCACTGACGCGCAGGATCGATATCGAGGAGAGGGTGCTTGCCGAAGCGAACGCGGTAATCGCGAGTTCGCGGGACGAGGCCGAAGCGCAGTACCTCCATTATAACTCGGTCGAAGCCGGGCGTATTCGGGTCATTCCACCCGGCTGCGACGTGGGTCAGTTTGAAGGATCGCAGGTCAACGAAACGGTGCGTGAGGAAGTTACGCGATTTTTGCGCGATCCGGACAAGCCGATCATCCTGGCGATTGCCCGGCCAGTGCGTAAAAAGAACCTCATCGCATTGCTCGAAGCGTTCGGCGGCGATGCGGAACTGAAGGATTTGGCCAATCTCGTGATCGTTGCCGGAAACCGCGAGAATCTTACCGATTTGGAGGACGAATGCGCAGAAGTGATGCGCGAGTTGATCGAAGGCGTTGACCTGCTCGACCTCTACGGGTCGGTCGCCTACCCGAAAGATCATTCACCCGCCGATATTCCAGCCTATTACGCGTTGGCCCGTGAAAGCGGGGGGGTGTTCGTGAACCCGGCGCTCAACGAACCTTTCGGACTGACTTTGCTGGAAGCCGCCGCTGCGCGGGTCCCGGTTGTCGCGACCGACAGCGGCGGCCCCAACGATATTATCGAGCGCTGCGAAAACGGCTTGCTGGTCTGCCCGACCGACCGCAGCGCAATAGCGGATGCGTGCAAGTCGATCATCGGTGATCGCCGAAAATGGATCCGATACGCTGCCGCCGGGGCGCAAGCGGTAAAGGCATACGACTGGAACGCCCACCGCGATATCTACCACCGCCTCGCGCGGGACCTGACCGCGCCGGTGCCCCAGGCGAAGACTTTGAGCAAACTCCTGGTGTGCGATATCGACAACACGTTGCTGGGCGATCGGCAGGCGTTGGAGGAATTCCTTTCCTGGCAGGAACGTCTCGACTGCGACACGGCGGTCGGCATCGCGACCGGGCGCAGCTTCCACAGTGCGCAGGCGATACTCGCAGCTGAAGGTGTTCCGTCACCCACCGTGATCATCAGTTCCGTGGGCACCCAGATCCACTGGCTCGACCCGCGGCGGCAGTGCTTTACCGAGGATTATGCCTGGAGCGAGCACATCGGCGAGGGCTGGGACCGGGACGAGGTCGCGCGGATCGGTGTAGCAGCGGGATTGAAGATGCAGTCACTGCTGGAACAGAAGCCGGGCAAGGTGAGTTTTTTCCTTGGCAGCCTGACCCTTCAACGCATTCAGGCCGCCTTTGCGCAATCGAGCGCGCCAGTGGAAGTGGTGGTCAGCCATGATCGCTACGTCGACATCCTTCCTGCAAGGTTCGGCAAGGGGCCCGCGGTCCGCCATGCCGCGAAGACGCTGGGAGTTGAAGCGCGAAAAATTGTCGTGGCCGGCGATAGCGGGAACGATCTGTCGATGCTCAAGGATGCGCCGCTACCGATTGTCGTCGGAAACTGGAGCGACGGGCTGGGCGAGAATCCCGAACTGCGCCACGCTTATGTCGCAAAGGCTACCCACGCGGCCGGGGTGATGGAAGGTGTGCGGTATTACCAATCGAAGAAAAGCTGGTAATGGAGCAATCGGATGTCTCGGTGCTTACCCTGGTAAGGGGTAGGCAGAGCCATTTCGACCATTTGATCGCTGGTCTGCGGGCGCAGGTCGCGTTTCCCGAAGAACTCATTGTCGCACATATGCAGGACGAGCCGCCCGCAGTGCCGAAAGACATGCCGTTCGCCGTGCGGATGGTTCATGTCCCGGGTGAACGGCTTCCGCTAGCCAAGGCGCGCAACGCTGCGGCGCAGCTAGCTAGCGGCGAGGTGCTCGCTCTCCTCGACGTGGACTGCATTCCCGGGCCGCACTTTGTTCGCCGCGCTTCCGAAGTCGTCGCCGAAACCGAGATGGGGGTGTTCCTGCCGGAAGTCGGATATCTGCCCGCGAGACGGGAAGGCTGGATGAATTCCGCCACCGGGATGCCCGATTTCGGTTTGATCGCCCGTTCGTCGCAGCGCCATCCTGCCAAACCCGACCTTGCCGGGGTGTCGGTTGCCCGCATTTCAGGTCACCGCGAATTGTGGGGGCTGGCGTTCATCCTGCACCGCCAGACGTGGGCGTCGGTGGGCGGAATGGACGAACATTATATCGGCTATGGCGGCGAGGAGACCGACTTTGCTCAGCGGTTGAAGCAGGCCGGGAGCGGGTTGTTCTGGCTTGGCGGGACCGTCTGCTATCACCAGCATCACCGGGTCCATGTTCCCCCGTTACAGCATTTCGATGCGATCCTGGAAAATGCCCGCCGCTACCGCCGCAAATGGGGGGACTGGTGCATGACGTATTGGCTCGACCAGTTCGAGGAAATGGGTCTGGTCACCCGCAACAGCATCGCGTTGACGAAAGTGCGTGCCCCGACTGAAGATGAGATCGCCCAAAGCCTTCAGGGTGACGACGTCCGGTTCAGTTAGTCCCCCATAGCGCCGAAGCTTTGGTCTCGAGCCACGCAGCCGCCTTCTGCGCCGCTTCCGGTTCGTGCAGGCTGGCGAGGATTGCCGGGTCGAGCGCGTCGGTTTGGGCCAGCACTTCCTGCCATTCCGGAATCGATGCGGGCCACGTTTCGCGATAGACAGCCGAACCGGTCGCCGACAATTCGCGCGCCTTGCGGTGCTGTTCGTCGAAATAGCGCCATTCGGGAATGCACAGGAACGGACGTCCGACCCGGGCGATCTCGTGCACCGTGTTGTCACCCGCCGATGCGATCACCCGGTCGGCAGCGCAGATATAATGGGTGAGATTGTCGGTCCAGCCAAGCTCCCGAAGGTTTCCGAAATCCGTCTCGTGCCCCTCGCGGTGGACCGGGCCGGCGACCAGCCATAGCGTATCCGGCTCTGCCCGGGCGGCGACCGTCAGCGGGGCATAGGGAGTACCCGAACCGCCGCCGCCGGCAATTACCAGAGTGACTTGTCGCCCTTCTTCAATCCCGAGCAGGCGGCGTGCCTCTTCGCGCGGCACCAGCGCTTGCCGCGTGGTGCACAGCCCGCCGGTATACAATGTGCGCGTCCGGAAGGCTTCGGGGTAATCCTGCTGCTCGATCCGCTCGTCGAATGGGGCCAGCATGGCGGTCGACGCCTGGTAGGCGGCACGGTGGCCCGCATCATTGCGGTCGCCGTGCATCCGGATAGTGATCGCAGGAACACTCATGATCCGGGCGAGCAACGCGATTTCCGCGGACACGTCGATCACGAACAACGCGGGGTCGTGTTTCGCCAGCGCTGCCGCGATCCGGCCCATATGGTCGCGTATTTCCGCCACGCCCAATGGCACGCAATGGAGATTGTCGGGCGCTGGCTGTGCATGCAATTGCGGACTGCGGGAGGGCGCCCCAATCATGTTCGGCAGCTCCACCATTTCCGCGGGCCGCGGTATTTCGGCGAATTGATCCGGGGCGGCGGTCATGATGATCAGCGGGCGAGACGGGGGGATGTGTTCGGCGATAGCCATGATCCGGTTCGCATGGCCGCGCCCCTGGTGATGGGCGAAAAATGCGATCGGCTTGGCCGGGTCTTCGGAAAAATTATCGGCCATGCGAAATCCTAGACACGAGGGGGTGCATTCGTCTGCATGATGTTTGTTAGCCGCAGGCCGTGATCAGGCTGCGAGCAATTTTTCGGCGGATGGTGAACTTTCCAGATACGCGATGAGCCCGCGTTCTTCCCGCGACAGGTACTTGGTGCTGCGGGGCAATTGCAGGTTGTTACGCCAGTCCTCCTGTCCGGTGACGAGGTCGATCACGGCGGGATGGATGTAACTCTTGCGCGTCACGGCCGGGGTATTACCCAGCTTGCTCGCAACTTCACTGAGCAGGTCCTTGATCGTGACCACTTCCGGACCTTCTGCCAGGATCGAGAAGGCGAGGGCGCTGGCGTGCCAGGTGCGAAAATTCTTGGCGGTGAAATGGTGGCCCATCGTCTCGTCGATGTAGGCGTTGACCTCGCTCGATCCGACATTGTGGCGATCGCCGTCGTCATCGATGTACTGGAACAGGTTCTGACCCGGCAAATCCTGCATCTTCCTAACAAACCGGGTCAGGTTCCGGTCGGTCAGGGTGATTTCCTGAAGCTGGCCAGACTTGCCCTTATATCGGAGCCGCAGGGAATTGCCGGAGACGTCCGCATGACGCTTGCGCAGGGTCGTGGCGCCGAAGCTTTTGTTAAGCTGGGAATACGCTTCGTTACCGACCCGGACCAGACCGAGGTCGAGCAACCGGACCACTCCGGCAATCGTTCGCTCGCGGGTTAGTTGGCGAGCTAGCAGATCGTCTTCCACGCGCTTGCGCAATAGAGGCAGGAGATTTCCGAACGCGGCGCAGCCGTCGAATTTCTCGCCTTCGCGGGCGGAGCGAAATTCTGGGTGATAACGGTATTGCTTGCGCCCCTTGGCATCGATCCCGGTCGCGAGGATGTGTCCGTTGGAGGCAGGACAAAACCAGGCGTCGACGTAGGCTGGCGGCAATGCGATCGCGTTCAACCGGGTTCGCTCGGCCCGGTCCTTGATCAGCTTTCCTTCCGGATCATAATAGGACCATCCCTTGCCGGACCGCTTGCGCGAAATCCCCGGCAGGCTGTCGTCGACGAAGATGAGCGAGGAAGGGCACGTTTGCATGCGATCTCAACCTTGGCCGCACACTTCGGTTCCCTCGGCCCGAAACGTCGTTCCAACCGCCGCTTGAAAACAACGGCGAGACCGGAAATATCAGGGCGTCGGCAGAAACCGTGAAACCAAATCGGCACCATCCCGTTGATAAGTCAGACAGTCAAACCGACTGCGATTTTCAAAAGGAGTATTCGATATGGGTGAACTTTCAGACAAGGCCAAAGGCGCCGGTAACGAAATCGCTGGCAAGGTGAAGCAGCAATCGTCCGATCCTGAAACGCAGGCTGAAGGCCATGCGCAGGAACGCAAGGGCGAAGCCCAGAACCTCAAAGGTGAAGTAAAGGGCGCGCTCGGCGACAAGATCTGACCGCGCAATTAAACTGCATAACGAAAGGCCCCGCTTCACGAAGCGGGGCCTTTTTGTTGGCCTGGGTTAATTGGCCGCAGCATTCTTCGATCGATGTGCTAGCTGTTGATCGCCATACTTGAGGATTTCCGTGTTCGGCTTCGATTCATTCCATATCCTGCTGGCCGCGACCGGTGCGATCATCATCCTTTCCTATTGGATGCCGCGCTTCATTTCCGGGCGAGAACCCGCCGCGTCGGCAGCGCTGGTTTTCTTGGGACTAGCCGCATTCGCCCTGATCCCCGGCATTCCCGACGCCGTCAATCCTCTGGAGAACCCGTTAGTCTGGGAAGTGACTGCGGAACTTTGTGTTATCATCGGGTTGTTCGGTACCGGGCTCCGGATCGACAGCCTGACTGGTCACGATTTGTGGCGTCCCACAATCAGGCTCCTGGTGTTCGCGATGCCACTAACCATTTTGGCGCTGGCAATTGTCGGCTGGCAGGCGGCGGGTATGACGCTGGCAGGCGGGCTGTTGCTGGGCGCGATCCTTTCGCCGACGGACCCGGTGCTCGCCGGGGACGTGCAGGTCGGCCCGCCATTGGAAGGCGGAGAGCATCCGGTACGGTACGCGCTCACGACCGAGGCTGGGCTAAACGACGGTCTGGCGTTCCCGTTCATCCACCTTGGCATTGCGGTCGCGGCTGCCGGAGCAGTGACCGCGGAGTTGCTGATTGAATGGGCGCTCCTCGACGTCTTGTACCGTATTTCCGTTGGCGCAGTGGCGGGCGCTGCTTGCGGCTTGCTGCTGGGCCGCATTCTGTTTCGTTGGCCCAGGAAAAATGCTCTGGCAGTTACCCAGTCCGGGGTAGTTGCGTTCGCCGGGGTCATCTTGACCTATGGCATGACCGAACTGTTCGAGGGCTACGGCTTCATTTCAGTCTTTGTCGCCGGACTGGTGCTTCGACGCCAGGAATCAGGCCACCATTTCCACGAGCGGTTGCATGATTTCAGCCAGTCGCTGGAGCATACGCTCACCGCTCTGCTGCTTGTCGCATTGGGCGCGGCCATTCCATTCTTGTGGCCATATCTGGACTGGCAGCATGCGGCGATCGGACTGGCGCTGGTATTTATCATCCGCCCCGTCACCGCATGGCTCGCCCTTACCCGCACCGACTTGAATTTTCGGGAACGGTTCGTGATTGCTTTCTACGGCGTCCGCGGGATCGGCTCGGTTTATTATCTCGCTTATGCAGGCAATCACATCGAACTGGTCGATGAGGGCGCATTGTGGGCCACCGTGGCGTTCACGATCGTGCTGTCGATTGTCGTGCACGGCATCACGGCGGGCCTGGCGGTGGAGCGCGTGACCGAACCAGAAGGCCAAGCGTCGGGGACGTAACCAGCGCCAATTGCGCCGCCATTCCGCAATGACTTGTCGCAACCACGCCGTCTGCTGCCTATATCCCCACGCAGGAATGAGATCCGCGTTTTAGGGAGAGTGACGAATGGACGGTTACAAGCAGAATTATATCGGCGGCCAATGGGTCGATTCAATCGGCGGAACACCGCATCAGGTGATCAACCCGGCGACCGAGGAACCGGTCACGGAAATCGTCCTGGGGACCGCCGCCGACGTGGATTCCGCGGTTGCAGCGGCCAGGCAGGCGTTCAAGACCTTCAGCCAGACGACCCGGGAGGAGCGGCTCGAACTGCTCGGTCGGATTGTCGAGGAATACAAGAAGCGGATACCCGACATCGCCAAGTCGATGGCCGGCGAGATGGGCGCTCCCGTCAGCCTCGGCATGGCCGCACAGGCGCCGGCGGGACTTGGCGGGTTCCTCGGCACAATTGCCGCTCTGAAGAACTTCAATTTCTCCGAACAACAGGGTGCCAACCTGATCGTCTATGAACCCATCGGGGTGGTCGGAATGATTACCCCGTGGAACTGGCCGGTCAACCAGATCGCCCTGAAGGTCGCCCCGGCGCTGGCAGGCGGCAACACGATGGTGCTCAAACCATCCGAGGAATGCCCCGGCAACGCGGCAATCCTGGCGGAAATCATGGACGCTGCTGGCGTTCCAGCAGGCGTGTTCAACCTGGTGCAGGGCGACGGGCCGACCGTTGGCAACGCCATTTCGTCCCATCCCGGCATCGACATGGTCAGCTTCACCGGATCGACCCGCGCGGGCGTGCTGGTGGCAAAGGCCGCTGCCGACACCGTCAAGCGGGTGCATCAGGAACTCGGCGGGAAGTCACCAAACCTGGTGCTGCCCGGCACCGACCTCGAAAAATTCCTGCCCGCAACCATTGCCGGCGTGATGGTCAACACCGGCCAGAGCTGCATCGCGCCGACCCGGGTGCTCGTGCACAAGGACCAGGCCGACGACGCGATCCGGGTGGTCAAGGGTATCGTCGAAGGTACGAAGGTCGGCGATCCGATGGAAGAAGGCGGCCACATCGGCCCGGTCGTCAACAAGACGCAGTATGACAAGATCCAGAGTCTGATCCAGTCCGCGATCGACGAAGGTGCCACCCTCGAGACCGGCGGGACCGACCTTCCGACCGGCGTCAACCGCGGTTATTATATCAAGCCGACGCTGTTCAGCGGTGTCACCCCGGATATGCGGATCGCCCGCGAAGAAGTATTCGGCCCGGTTGTCACGCTAATGAATTACGACACGCTGGATGAAGCAATCGAGATTGCCAACGATACCGAATATGGCTTGTCGTCAGTCATCTCGGGGGACCCTGCAGAGGCGGCCAAGGTCGCGCCCAAACTGCGCGCGGGCATGGTTGCCATCAATGCCTGGGGCCCGGCTCCGGGCGCACCGTTTGGCGGGTACAAGCAATCCGGCAATGGCCGCGAAGGCGGGGTTTACGGTCTGCGCGATTTCATGGAAATGAAGGCGATCAGCGGACTTTGACCTGATCCTCAAGCTGCAAGGTAACAACGGGCCTGCGATGATCTCGCAGGCCCGTTTCGTTCAGGCTCCGGATCATTCCCACCAATAGGGAAGCCGTTTGGCGGTGCCGGTCTCGACCTCGTTCATGGTCACGGCATCGTACAGGCGCCCGCCGAGCATGACCTGCGCGATCTTGTCGCTGTTACGGATGTCGGCGGACGGATCGGCGGTCAAAACCACGAGATCGGCCAGCTTGCCGACTTCGAGGCTGCCGATGTCCCGGTCCATCCCGAGCGACTTTGCCGGGGCGATCGTTCCGGCCCTCAGCGCTTCGACCGGCGTCATGCCGCCGCGTACGAACGACCACAATTCCCAATGCGCGCCGATACCCGCCTGCTGTCCGTGCGCACCGATCGATACCTCGACGCCGCGGTCTGCCAGCTTCTTCGCTTCCCGGGCATTGTCGTCATCGACGAAGACCCATTCCGGCCCTTTCACCCGGCGCACGTTGGCTGCCAGCAACTGGTCGGGCGGGGTGTGGACCAGCAGCGGATTTTTCCACACGTCGGTGGCCTGCCGCCAGTACGGATCGCCCGCGAGCCCGCCATAGGTGACGACCAGAGTAGGAGTGTAATTGGTCTGGCTCTGGCCGAAGAACTGCAGCACGTCCTCGTAAAAATATTCCAGCGGAACGTTGTGTTCCAGCGTGGAATTGCCATCCGCCACCAGCGCCATGTCCATGCCGAACAGCGATCCGCCCTCGGCCACCACCAGCATGTTTTCCGCCAGCGAGGCACTGACCACCTGCTGGCGCTGTTCGCGGCGCGGCTGGTTGTAGTTCTTTACCGAGATCCCGCCCTGCGCCTTGATCCGCCGGACATGCGCCAGCGCATCCTCGTAACTGTCGATCTGCGCATAGACGTCGGGCGCCTTGGCACCGTAAATGATCTCGCCGGTAGAAAAGATGCGCGGCGCGAGCAGCTTGCCCGTCCGCTGGCGTTCCGCTGCGGCAAAGATCATGCTCGCCTGCGACGAGGGATCGTGCAGCGTGGTTGTGCCGAGCGCGAGGTTCTGGACCAGTTCCCAGTTCTGCTGCGGGATCAGGTCGCCGGTTCCTTGCGCGCCGTGCGCATGGGCGTCGATCAGGCCAGGCATGATCGTCCGTCCGGTCGTATCGATCACCTTCGCGCCGGCGGGAATGGCAACTTCGCTGCGGGGGCCGATGGCGCCGATCCGGTCGCCGACGATGACGATTACCCCGTCCTCGATCGCGCCGGCTCCGTCACCGGTCATGGTGAGGATACGGGCACCCGTAAGCGCCACGACACCGCTGTGTTTTGCGGCGGGCATGGTCATCGCCAGCGAGGTGCCGGTGGTGGGCGGGGTGAAACCCTCGGCGTCCTTTTCGGGCGGAGCGGACGGGAACATGGCGCTGGTCTGCGCGGAATAAAGGTTCGGCCCGAGGCTCCAGTTGAGCTGCGAACCGCCGCCGGACCAGCCGATGTAATCGGCGCCGCCCTTGCTGACGCGCGTGACCGGCAGCGCGCTGCTGTCGGCGCTGATTTCCACCGCCTGGCTTCCGGGCATCAACGGCGCGGTGAAGACATCGTAATTCTGGCGGAAAGCCACGAACCGGCCGTCGGGCGCGACACTGAATTCAGTCACCAGCTCGCCCTTGGCGTGGACCCGCCGGGCTTCGCCGTTGAGGTCGGCGGATACCAGTTGCAACTGCCCGCCGTCGCGGCCGGTCATGAAGACCCGGTCGTTATCCCCGCCGAACTGGGGGGATCCGAGATCGCGGGCAACCAGTTCCGGAGTGCCGCCGCTGGCCGCGATCCGATAGACGCCAGGGTTTTCCGACCATGCCTCGTCGGTCAGATCGCCGCCGCTGCGCCGCTCGAATACGATTGTCTCGCCGTCGGGCGAGAAACGCGGATGGGCGTAATGACCCGGCTGGCTGGTGACCTTGCGCTGGTTCCGGCCATTGGCATCGGCGGTAACAATCTCGCCAAGACCTGCGTCGGTCCAGCGCACGAACACGAGCTTTCGCCCGTCGCGGGACCAGCTGGGGAACAGTTCCAGCGCATCACTATCTGCGGTCACCTGCCGCGCCGTGCCGCCGCTGACGGGCCTGACCCACAGCTTGCCCAGCGTTTCGAACACCACCTGTTGCCCGTTCGGCGAAACGCTGGCGAAGCGGGGTATGCTGGTCGTTACAGTGTCGGGTGCTACCTCGATGACAGGGTGAGGGGCGTTCGCCACCCCGCGGGTGTCCTGCACGCGGAACGGGATCACCGACACATCGGCACTGTCGAGATCGACCCGGCGTAATTTGCCGCCTGCCCAGAACACGATGCTTTCTGAATCGGGCGTCCAGTCCATGTTGGGATAGACCCCGGTTACTGCCCAGGTTTCCTGCACGTCGCGGTCGAGTTCGCCGTAAAGCATCCGCTCCGCGCCTGATGCGATGTCCTTGACGAACAGCTGGCTTTCCCCCGCTACGCGGCGGACGAATGCCAGGTGCTCCCCGTCGGGCGAAGGCGCGGGGCGCACGGCGCCGCCAAGGCCAGAAACCGCCGTGGTGGTTTCGCCATTGGTCAGGTCATAGCGTTCGATCGCGAACAGCGCATTGGTCGAATCCTGGGCATATTCGAAGATCGGGCCGCCCGTAGTGTTGCGGGTGAAGTAGATCGCGGTTCCATCGGGCGCGTAGGTCGGCTCGCCCAGTTCCTTCTGGTGGGTTTCGTTGGGGCGCGCGACCAGTTTCACGCCGCCGCCGCCGGACACGTGGTACAGCCACACTTCGCCGGTTCCGAGTGAACGGCCGGTGGTGAAATGCTTTTTCGCTGCGATGAAGCGGCCATCGGGGCTCCAGCTTGGCTGGTTGAGCAGGCGGAACTTCTCCTCGGTCACGGCGCGCTTGTCCGAACCGTCGGCGTTCATGATCCAGATATTGTCCCCGCCGCCCCGGTCGGAAGTGAACGCAATCCGCGAACCATCGGGAGAAAAGCGCGGCTGGACTTCCCACGCCATTCCTTCGGCGATGCGCGTTGGCGTGCCGCCGGCAATCGGCATGGTATAGATATCGCCAAGCAGCGCGAACGCGAGCGTCCGCCCGTCTGGGCTGACATCGACATCCATCCAGCTGCCCTCTTCGACCGCAATCGGGATGTCGCGGACGGTCATCCCAGTCGGCGCGTTCACGTCCCATTTCGCATCGTCAGCATCGGTTTCGGCGGCGCTGGCCGTTGCCGGTAGCCCATCCGCGTCCTGCGCGTGAGCAGGTGCCGAGACGGCCAGGCCCGCTCCCAAGATTACGGCGATTACGGATGCGACACTGATCTTCATGGGTATTCCTCTCAAGATTCGAAGCCGGGGCTTAGCGCGGGATTGCGCCTTCGTCATCGACCTTGCGGATTTTCCGACAGACGGTTGTGGTAGTTCATCGTCACGGCGGCAACATTCGTGGAAATTCGTATTCTTCGTGTATCCGCGCAATTTGCGGGTAAGCGCCTTGCGCTGACGCGGACAAACGGGGAGGAAGCATCCATGTCGATTGTAATCTTTGGCGAAGCCATGCTGGAATATCACAGCGGAGCGTCTTCCGGCGGGCTGCGTTATGGCGGCGATACGCTCAACACCGCGATCCACCTCGCACGCATGGGTCATGATGTCGCCTACGTTACCGCTGTGGGCAAGGACCCGATAAGCGATGCGCTGGTTTCCGCCTGGGCTGCTGAAGGGATCGACACGCGTTTTGTGTTTAGGCACCCTGATCGCAGCCCTGGAATCTATGCCATTCGTGTCGATGACACCGGTGAACGTAGTTTCCTTTATTGGCGGGACCAGAGCGCGGCGCGGGACATGTTCGCCCTGCCGGGAATGTCCTTGGCACTTGCCCATGCGGCTACGTGCGATCTGGCCTATTACAGCCTGATCACTCTGGCGATCCTGCCGCCTGAGGCGCGGCAGTCATTACTGTCGGCTGCGCACTCCATCCGCGAGCGCGGCGGGCAAGTCGCCTATGACAGCAATTTCCGGCGGCTCCTGTGGCCCACGCTGGAAGCGGCGCGCGCCGCGTCGAACGACGCTGTAGCCTCAGCGACTATCGGCCTTCCGACGAATTCCGACGAAGGCGAGATTACCGGCCGGGACCTGTCCGAACAGGATATTGCCGTGAACTGGCTGGAACGCGGCTGCATCGAGGTGGTGGTCAAGGCCGGGGACCGAGGGTGCTTGCTGGCGCGCGCGGGATCGGAACCGGAGTTCGTTCCCGTCAAGCGGGTGGTGATGGTCGATGCCAGCGGCGCGGGGGATGGGTTCAACGCAGGCTATCTGTCCGCCCGTCTGGAAGGGCTCGATCCGGCCCAGGCAGCGGACCGCGGGCAAAGCCTGGCTGGCTGGGTGATCCGCCGGCACGGAGCGGTCCCGCCGGTCGATGACGATTTGCGCCAGCTGCTCGCGGATTTTCGCGGCTGAGCGCGAAAGTTTCCATGCCGGATTGAACACATCAGCATGTGCCCCAATAGCGGCGCGCAAAGGGCTAGTTTCCGGTTGACGGGCGCGTAAACCTTGGCCAGCACAAGGGCACGATAAGTTTCAATCAAAAATGGGAGCCTATGGGATGAGCGACGAATTGCTGACGCACGAGGAAGACGGAATCCTCGTCATGACCATCAATCGGCCCGAAGCGAAAAACGCCATGACCAAGGCCGCGTCCGAAGCGATCGCGGCGGCGCTCGACCGGCTCGATGCAGAAGATCATTTGCGTGTCGGCATACTTACCGGCGCGGGCGGCACATTCTGTTCGGGCATGGATCTGAAGGGATTCCTGCGGGGCGAAAGTCCGTCGGTTCCGGGGCGCGGGTTTGGCGGTTTGACCGAGAAGAAGCCGGCCAAGCCGTTGATCGCCGCCGTCGAAGGCTACGCGCTGGCCGGCGGGCTCGAACTGATGATCGCGTGCGACCTGGTGGTGGCGAGCGTCTCGGCGAAATTCGGTATTCCGGAAGCCAAGCGCGGGCTGGCCGCGGCTGCGGGGGGGCTGATGGTCTTGCCCGACCTGATCCCTCACAAGGTGGCGATGGAACTGGCGCTGACAGGCGAATTCATCACCGCGCAGCGTGCCTACGAGCTGGGGATGATCAACCGGATTACCGAAGGTTCCGCACTTGACGGAGCGATGGAGCTTGCCCGGGCGATCAACGCCAACGGTCCGCTCGCGGTTCGGATCTCGAAACAGATCATGGAAGAATCTCGCGGTTGGCCGCGGGACAAACGTTACGAGGAGCAGGCCAAGCTGCTGCCTAAGGTGTTCATGAGCGAAGACGCGCGTGAGGGCTCGCTGGCCTTTGCCGAAAAGCGCAGCCCGAACTGGAAGGGCAGGTAACCAGCCATGACGGGACCACTCAGCGGAATCCGGATCGTCGAATTTGCGGGGATCGGCCCAGGGCCGTTCTGCGGCATGATGCTGGCCGATCATGGGGCCGAAGTTATCCGGATCGACCGCGCGACTGGCAGCCGGGGCGGGTCGCAGCCGGTCACGTCCGAGGATGTGCTGGCCCGCGGACGCAAATCCATTGCGCTGGATTTAAAAAGTGCGAAGGGCGTAGCCTTGGCCCGCAAACTTTGCGCCACTGCCGACGGGATCATCGAAGGTTTCCGGCCGGGAGTTATGGAGCGGCTGGGCTTGGGTCCCGATCAGCTGTTGTCCGATAATCCAAAGCTAGTGTACGGCCGGATGACGGGCTGGGGCCAGACCGGCCCCTATGCGCCGTATGCCGGCCACGACATCAACTATATCGCGCTCGCCGGGGCGCTGGCTCATTTCGGCCGCGCGGGCGAAAAGCCGACCCCGCCGATCAACATGGTCGGCGATTTTGGTGGCGGCGGGATGATGCTCGCCTTCGGTATGGTTTCCGCATTGCTGGGTGTCGCACGGGGCGGGAAGGGGCAGGTAATCGACGCCGCGATGACCGACGGAACCGCGGTGCTGATGAGCATGATGCATGGGATGAAAAACATGGGCGTCTGGTCGGAAGAGCTGGGTGTGAACATGCTGGATACCGGCGCGCATTTCTACGACACCTACGAAACCGCGGACGGCAAGTTCATCTCCATCGGCAGTATCGAACCGCAATTCTACGCCGAACTGCGGCGGGCGGCGGGGTTGGCCGAGGACCCCGATTTCGACGCGCAGCATGACCGGCAGCAATGGAGCGCGCTCAAGGCGAAACTGGCTGCGGTGTTCAAGACCAGGACCCGCGCCGAATGGGACGCGGTCATGGAGCATACCGACATCTGCTACGCGCCGGTGCTGACTATGAGCGAAGCGGCCATCCATCCGCATAACATGGCCCGCGAGACCTTCGTCGAGGTCGGCGGCGACATGCAGCCTGCCCCCGCGCCGCGGTATAGTGTCACAGCCAATCCCGTGCCTACCGCTGCCCCGATGCCGGGTGACCAGACCGACGAAATCCTGGCCGAACTCGGCATCGACGCGGCGGAGCGCGAAACCCTGCGCGCCGCCGGAACCATCGCCTGAATCAGCGCCTGAACAGGAATTTCCCATGCTCGATATGTCCACCCGCTTTGCTTACAATGAAGATCACGACATGTTCCGCGACACCGTACGCAAGGTGTTTGCCGAACACATGGTCCCAAATCTTGAACGGCATGAGGAAGAAGGCATCGTCGGGCGCGAAGCGTGGAAGGCGCTGGGCGAGGCGGGGATGCTGTGCCCCACCGTAAGCGAGGAGAATGGCGGTCTCGGCCTTGATTTCGGGTACAACGCGGTGATCGCGGAGGAGCTGTCCTATATCGGATCGTCCGCCGGTTTTACGCTTCAGAACGATATCACCGTCAATTATTTCGAGCGGCTGGGGACCGAGGAGCAGCGGCAGAAATATCTGCCCGGAATGATCTCGGGCGATGTCATCACCGCCATCGCGATGACCGAACCGGGTGCCGGATCGGATCTGCAGGGCGTGCGCACGAGTGCGAAGCGGGACGGCGACGATTACATCATCAACGGCTCCAAGACCTACATCACCAACGGCCAGAATTGCGACGTGGTGATCGTGGTCGCCAAGACCGATCCGAGCCAGGGAGCGAAGGGAACCTCGCTGCTGCTGGTCGACGCCGGAACCCCCGGTTTCGAGCGCGGGCGCAATCTCGACAAGATCGGTCAGCATTCCGCAGACACGTCAGAATTGTTCTTCAACGATGTTCGCGTGCCGAAGGAAAACCTGCTTGGCCAGGAAGGGCGCGGCTTCGTGCACCTGATGGAAGAACTGCCGCAGGAACGCCTCTCGATTGCAATCGGCTGCCAGGCCAGTGCCCAGCGCGCGCTCGACGAAGCGGTTGCGTTCACGAAGGACCGCAAGGCGTTTGGCCAGACGGTGTTCGAATTCCAGAACACGAAGTTCACGCTCGCCGGGCTGGCGGCGGAACTGCAGGTCGGCTGGGCGCATATCGACTGGGCGCTGAAGCGGCACATCGCGGGCGAACTGACCACGGCGGAGGCATCATCGGCCAAGCTGTGGCACACCGAACTGCAGGGCCGCGTATGCGATGCCGCGCTGCAATTGCACGGCGGCGCCGGCTACATGAACGAATATCTGATCGCCCGCCTATGGCGCGATGCGCGGGTGACGCGGATATTTGGCGGCACCAGCGAGATCATGAAGGAAGTGATCAGCCGGAGCTTGTGATCAGGCGATAAACGCCTTCACCTCGGCCATGAAATCATCGAACCGGTCGTGGTGGACCCAGTGCCCGGCGCGGTCGTAATCGCTGACGCTGACATTATCGCCGAAATGCGCAATCCGCCCGTCCTTGACCGGGTTCGAGGCCCAGCTGTCGTTGCCGTAGATCATCCGCGTAGGGCAGGTGATCCGCCCCCAGATCAGGTGCAACTGGTCCTGCGTCCAGTCGTCGGGCGGCCACGCGTGCAGGTGGGGGTCGAACTTCCAGCTGAAAGTGCCGTCCTCGTTACGGATAACGGCGTGGGTTGTCAGATGGCGGGCCTGTTCCCGGCTGAGATAGCTGTTCGCCTCGTGCATCCGGTCAAGCGCGGTCTCGAACGTCGGGTAACGTTTCGGCAGCCGGGAGGATGCTTCCCGCTTCTGGTCGATCCAGTCGGTCCAGTGGGTGTAGAAGGGGGTGCTGCGCAATTCCTCGAGGCGTTCCGGGCTGGGACCAAGCCCTTCGATGGCAACCAGCTTGCGGACATTTTCTGGGTATAGCCCGGCATAGCGGATCGAAACGTTGCCCCCCATCGAATGGGCGACGATGGTAACCGGCGCCAGTTCCAGCTGGTGGATCAACTGGGCGAGGTCGTAGACATAGCCGATGGTCGGGTAATAGCCGTTTTCGTTCCACGCACTGTCACCGTGTCCGCGCTGGTCGGGGCAAATCACGTGCCAGTCTGCACGCAGTTCCTCCGCCGCCCAATCCCAGCTGCGGCAATGGTCCCGGCCGCCGTGCAGCAGGATCAGCGGCGGCGCGTCGTGGTTGCCCCAGTCGGCATAATGCAGCCGTGTTCTCTGCGATATGAAGGTCTGCGAAGTGGGGCCGATCAGATCCATGATATGTTGCGACTTCCGATTGCACTAATTCCGGCGGGTGATACGACACGGCCTTATCGCCTCTGACGAAAAGGTCCACCATGCCCGTAATCGACGTTCCCCAACCCGAATATATGAACGATGAAGAAATCTCCATGTTCTACGACGCGGTGGGCAAATTCTATGACCAGCATGCGCCGGAAAAGCGCGTCCTGAAATGGCGCGAGGATGGTCAGGTGGAACGCGAATTCTGGCGTGAAGCCGGGGCGGCTGGCCTGCTCGGAGTGTCGGTGCCGGAGGAATATGGTGGCCACGGCGGCGATTTCCGGCACGACATGGTGGTGGTCAACCAGCAGGCCAACAAGGGCGTCGAAGGCTTCGCCGCCAGCCTGCACAACGTGATTATCCTGCCATACCTGGTGCGCCACGGCACCGAAGAACAGAAGAAGAAATGGCTTCCGAAGCTGGTGTCGG
Source organism: Allopontixanthobacter sediminis (assembly GCF_009828115.1). Classification (GTDB taxonomy): domain Bacteria; phylum Pseudomonadota; class Alphaproteobacteria; order Sphingomonadales; family Sphingomonadaceae; genus Allopontixanthobacter; species Allopontixanthobacter sediminis. Next base: position 94,005 of record NZ_WTYL01000001.1, read on the forward strand.
GCGAACTGGTCTCGGCGATTGCGATGAGCGAGCCGGCGGCGGGTTCCGACCTCCAGAACATCACCACCACCGCGCTGAAAGACGGCAACGGGTACAAGATCAACGGTTCGAAGACCTTCATCTCCAACGGGCAGAACGCCGATTTCATCATCGTGGTCGCCAAAACCGACCCCAGCGAAGGGCACAAAGGCATTTCGCTCATCTGCCTCGAGACCGAGGGCGCCGAAGGCTTCCAGCGGGGCAAGAAGCTCGACAAGATCGGACTGGATGCGCAGGACACTTCGGAATTGTTCTTCGACGATGTGTTCGTGCCGGCCGATAACGTGCTGGGCGGCGTGGAAGGCAAAGGCTTCTACCAGCTGATGGGGGAGCTTCCGCAAGAACGCCTGCTGATCGCGATCCAGGCGATGATCACCATCGAAAAAGCGCTCGAAACCACTGTCGAATATGTGAAGCAGCGCAAGGCTTTCGGCAAGACGATCTGGGATTTCCAGAACACCCAGTTCACGCTGGCCGATCTGAAAGCGCGGGGTACCGCCGCCAAGGTTTTCGTCAACGATTGCACTGCCAAGCTGCTGGAGGGCAAACTCGATGTCACCACCGCATCGATCGCCAAATACTGGGTCACCGAATTGCAGGGGGAAGTGGTCGACAAGTGTCTCCAACTGCATGGCGGCTGGGGCTATATCAACGATTACCCCATCGCCCGCATGTTCCGCGACAGCCGGGTCAGCCGGATTTACGGCGGCTCGAACGAGATCATGAAGATGCTGATCGCCCGTTCGATGTGAGACCGGGCTGACGAAGCCTTATTCGATCGGACGTTCTCCGACGATCGACAGGCCGTAGCCCTCGAGCGCGACCAGCGAATGGTGTGAATTGGTCAGCAGTTCCATGTCGTGGACGCCCAGTTCGGCGAGGATCTGCGCGCCGACCCCGTAATCGCGCAATTCTTCCATGTCGGCCGGTTCTGCTTCACCCTTGTGCGCCTTGGTGACGACGGTGAACCCGCCAGCCTTGAGCCGGTTGATCACCACGATTACCCCGGTGCCTTCGCGGGCGATGATTTCCATGCTTTTCTGAAGGATGCCGGTACGCGGGCTTTCCTCCGCGAAAATGTCGCCGAAGACATTGAGCAAATGCATCCGCACGAGTGTGGGCTTGGCCGGATCGACCTTGCCCAGTGTCAGCGCCAGCGTATCGTCGCCGGTGGCCTTGTTGTGGAAGCTGATCGCGTTCCAGGTACCGCCATAGCGGCTGACGAAGCGGGATTCGGCGCGCTTTTCGACCATGTGGTCATGCTTGCGGCGATAGGCGATCAGGTCGCGAATGGTGCCAATCTTGAGATCGTGTTTCCTAGCGAAATCGATCAGATCGTCCATCCGCGCCATGGTGCCGTCTTCGTTCATGATCTCGCAGATCACGCCCGACGGATTGAGGCCGGCCAGCCGCGAAATGTCCACCGCGGCTTCGGTATGGCCTGCCCGCACAAGTACCCCGCCTTCGCGGGCGACCAGCGGGAACACGTGACCGGGCGTGACGATGTCATCCCGGCCTCGCGAGGCATCGATGGCGACACTGACGGTGCGTGCGCGGTCGCCGGCGCTGATCCCGGTGGTTACCCCTTCGCGCGCTTCGATCGAGGTCGTGAACGCGGTTTCGTGCCGTGTCCGGTTGTTCTGGCTCATCAGTTCGAGGCCAAGCTCGTCGCAGCGCCGCTTGGTCAGGGTCAGGCAGATCAGGCCGCGGCCGTGGCTGGCCATGAAGTTGATCGCTTGCGGGGTCGCCATCTGCGCCGGGATCACCAGGTCACCCTCGTTTTCGCGGTCTTCGTCGTCGACCAGCACGAACATCCGGCCGTTGCGCGCTTCGTCGATAATCTCTTCGATGCTGGCGAGCACCGGCCGGTCATCGTTGGCGACGATGAAGCTGGCCAGTTTCCCCAAGGTGTCCGCTGTCGGATTCCACTGGGTGTCCGTGCAGTCGCGCAACGAATTGGCGTGAAGGCCGGCTGCCCGGGCGATAGCCGCGCGGGACATGGTCCCTGCCTCGACAAGCTCACGGATTTTCTGCTGGATTATCTCTGGGGTAAATTGGGTCATGACAAGCGCCATACACATTTTAATGTGTGGCGCCAAGATGGAAACAACACTTCAATGTGAGGATGAGCGTTTCATAGGCCGACTAGACGGACATAGCGATACGCCAAAAGCTTTGTTTCCGCAATCGTCATCCCCGGACGCATCATAGTCGCGATTGTCACTATCCCGTCACATCACCGCGGCAATTCCACTGGCAACATGGGAACCGCGCAGATGGACGTGATCAATATCTTCCTGACCGAAGAGCTCGGGGAATCGCTCGAGGATTTTATCCATGATCAGACCCGCTTTACTTTCGACCGGCTTGACGCCGGCGGGCCGCGCCGGTTGGTCGAGGGGCCGATGTGGGCCTTTGTCGACTGGGTGATGGACGATCTGGCCGGGCTGGAGATGTGCCGCCGCCTGCGCGCCGATGCCCGGACGCGAAACGCCCATATCACCATGGTACTGGAACGCGACGATATCGAGGACCGGCGCCGCGCGCTGCGTGCGGGGGCGGACGATTACATGGTCGGACCGCTCGACCGCAACACCGTGCTTGACCGGGTGCTGGCACTACAGACGCAGCAGCAGCGCCACCGGGCCCAGCGGTTCGAACTGGGCGAATTGACGATCGACATGGCGGCGCTGCAGGCACGTTGGGCGGCGACGCCGATTTCACTGCGCCCCAATGAATTCCGGTTGCTCCGCTTTCTTGCCGAAAACCCCAACCAGGTCCTGTCCCGCAGTGACCTGATTGCCGGTCTCGGCAAACAGGAACCGGCAATCGATGAGCGGACCGTCGATGTCTGGGTGGGCCGTCTGCGGCGCGCGTTGAAATCGGCTGGCGCCGGTAATCCCCTCCGCACGGTGCGTTCGCTCGGATACGTCTTCGACGCCAGCTAAGCCGCCAACCCCGAGAAACTCGCCCGGCCCCGAAGGACCGGGCGAAGCTTGGCTAGAATTCCGCGGAAACGGAGAACGAGAAGCTCTGGCCGATCTCGTAGGAGTTGATTTCGATCCGGTTGGTCCCGTCGGTCTGGAATTCGAAATTGTCGCGCCCAAAGATATTGCGTGCCTCCAGTTTCAGTTCCAGCGGAACCCCGCCCAAATCGAGCCCCTGACGCGCGACGAAATCCAGCCGGAAGCCGGGGTCCTCGACGATGTCGGGCAGGCCGCCCGCGCCGCGGCTGGTCACCCGCTCGCTGGAATAGGACATCAGGAAGGTGAACTGCTGCAGCCGGTCGATATCCTCCACCCCCAGCTGGAGGTTCACCAGGTGGTCCGATTGTCCGGTCAGCGGCGCGTCATCGACAAAGAAATTGGTGGCTGCCTGCGCTCCGCCTGGGAAGATCTGGGTCACATCATCGGGACCTACGCGGATCGATGACTGGGTGTAGGTGTAGTTGGCCACCAGCACAGCACGCTTGCTTTCGAACCAGTCGCCCAGGTTCAGCAGATCGTAATTGTACTGGAATTCCAGCTCCGCGCCGTAGAGTCTTGCACTGGGTGCGTTGGCGTAACTGGTGATCTGTTCGTTATCGTTGAAGCTCGAATACGCCTCGATGGGGTTCTCGATGTCCTTGTAGAACCCGGCCAGGGAAACCCGGTTGGAGCGATCGAAATAATACTCCGCCCGCGCTTCCAGATTGGTCAGTTCGCTGTCCTGCAGCAGGGGGTTGCCGTTATACTGGCGGTTCGTTTCCGGATCGTAATAAGTCTGGAAGATCAGTTCGCGGAATTGCGGCCGCGCGATCGTCTTCGAAGCGCTGACGCGCAGTTGCAGCCCATCCATGACTTCGTAGGTGAGCGTACCGGCTGGCAGGAAATAATCGTTGCGGATGGAAGTCCCGCTGCCCGAATTGATCGGGGTCGCGAACACTTCCACCGGCGTCACCGATTGGGTTGCGTCTTCGTAGCGAACGCCGAGATCCAGTGTCACGCCGAGTAGCGGGGTGACCTGGCTGCTGACATAGCCGGCCTGGATGTCGAGCCCGGCATCGAAAGCAGGATCCGACTGGGTCGTTTCGATCAGGCCGATATCGTAGAATTCCAGCACCGCGTCACCCAGGAGGAGGTCAGGCCGCAACGCGCCGACCCCGTCATCGAAGCTGGTCGGGGCGTTGAACAGGAACTCGCGGCGGGAGGAGAACCGGTCGGTCGTGGTGTAGGCATAGCCCGCGCTCATCCGCAGCCAGTCGGTCAGCGGGTAATTGACGTCCACCCCGCCATACCACAGCTCTTCCTTGAGGTCGGAAAACACCACCGAGGCGCTGCCGCGCTGACGGTCGAGCACGTTGACGAAAGTATCACCAAGTGGATCTGCCGGATTGTTGGTCCGCGTGTATTCGAAGCTGTATTCGTAAGGCGCCTCGCGCTGGGTCTGCGCGTAACCGCCGCGCAGTTCGAGCCCGAGATCACCGAATTTCATCTCCGCCACGATCTGGCTGTCGAGCAGCTGGCGTTCGAACCAGCCGGTGTCCTGCCCGAAATTGGTGAAGCCGCTGAGGAAATCCTCTTCCGAGGACAATTGGGTCTGCTTCAGGGTGTCGCGGATGAACAGGTTGGTCCAGCGGAACTTGTGCTCGCCAAGCTCCAGCCCGAAACCGAGCAGCGCGTTGACCAGGATCCGGTTGTCGGTGGAAAACGTCTGCTCGTCCGATCCGATGTTCAGATCGGCCGAAATCGGCGTTTGCTTGGTGATCGAGCGGTTGCGCCACTTGTTGCTGATCGAAGCGGTAGCAATCACGCCGAAACGTCCGTCACTGCCGACATCGACTGCCGTGCCCGCGGTAATGCCGCCGGAGAAATTGAACGGAATATCACCCACCCGCTGCGTCAGCACGAGGTTGGGATTGCCCAGCTGTTTGCCGATTGCGACTTGCTCGTCGATCGTCAGGTCGGACATCCGGATGCCGTTGGCAAAGAACGACTGCAAGGCTGGCGGGGCATTGCGGGTGCCGTCATCGAACCCGAAGGAATCGTAGTCCGATCCGTAATAATCGTAGCCCTCCGACAGGGTCGTCTGTTCATCGCCGCTGATCCCGGCGCTGATCTTGAGAAAGCTTTCTTCCGGCACGGCGCGGGTGGTGAGGTTGATCACACCGCCGCCGAATTCGCCGGGGAAGTTCGCGGAATAGGTTTTCTGCACCAGGCTCGATGCGATGATGTTGGTCGGGAAGATATCCAGCGGGACAACGCGGCTGAGCGGCTGCGGGCTTGGCAGCGGCAGTCCATTGAGCAGGGCCAGCGAATACCGGTCGCCCAATCCGCGAACGAAGACGAACCCGTTACCCTGGACCGAAAGGCCGGTCACACGGCCGAGCGCGCCCGCAATATCGCCTTCGCCGGTTCGCGCGATCTGTTCGCTCGACAGGACGGAAACGACTTGTGTTGAGCTACGGGTAACGTCGCGGTTGCGCCGTCCGGTGACGATGATCTCGCCCCCGCCACCGGGGATCGAGACATCCGGCTGTTCGTCTTGTGGTTCTTCTTCAGGAGAAATGGGGGCGACGGCGTCACCCGGATCGGTCGCCGGCGGGTCGATCTGGGTGGACTGCGCGAACGCTGCGGCCGGAAAAGCCAGCGCGCTGGTCAGCAGAAGCAGGCTCGACAGCCGTTTGCCAGTGGACATTGGAAGTGACCCCCTCATGATTCAGGTCCTAAAAAGCCGGGCCGCCCGAACAGGGGAGGGCGCCGGATAGATAAAAGGGAGGTGCCCGCACATCGGCGAGGCACCTCCCCAATTATGGTTTCGCTCAGTAAACCGGGAGCGAGGTGCAATCGCCGATGTTGGTTCCGAAGCTGACAGTGGCGGAGTTGCAGGTCCAGCCAGTGTACCAGTCATCCGCCGCGTTCTGGACGGCGCCGACATAGGTCACCGCGTCGAAGAAGCTCGACAGGGTAGTCGCATCGAACACCGGATAGCCCGTCTCGTTCGCGCCGTTGATGAAGGTCATCGACAGCGTGCTGGTGTAAGGGGTCGCGGTGGTCCGGGTCCGGTTGTTGGTACCGGCGTTGAACACCGCTTCCGCATCCGATGCCGGGATGGTCGTGGATCCGACGCTGCCCGAACGGAATGGTGTCGCGCAATCGAAGCCGAGCGAATTGAACCGCGGCGCACCGAGGTCCTGCAAGCCGGCGTTGGCTGCCCGGTAGGTTTCCGTATCGTCGATCCGCAGGCAGGCGGAGTTGCTTTCCGCCACCAGTACCGAGTTCACAATCGCGTAATCCGCCCCGCCGCGAATGCGGATTGCAGGGTTCGCCGCGGAATTGCGGTGGATGAAGGTCGCATTGGAAATCTGCGTGTTCTGGCGAGGCAAACTGTCGGCGAAGACGTTGGTCGAATCGGATTCGATAATCGTGTCGCCCGCGTTAGAACGCTGCACCGCTATCACGTATTGCAGGTTCGTCTTGGCGCCGGTGTCGGTGTCGAGCATGTCGTCTTCGGCACCGACCACGATCAGGTTCTTGGCGTTGACGAAGCCGCCGAAGAACTCGACGCCGTCATCGGAGCTGTTGAAGGACATGATGTTGTTGAACGTGGTGCCGGTCCCGGTACCGCCGGTGGTGAGCGACTGGAGTTCGTTGTTCCCCGAAAGGACAAAGCCCGAATATCGGATCTGGACGAAACTGAGGGTGCCGGAATTGTCGTTATTGGTGACCCCGCCGAAACGGGCTGGATCAACCGCACCTTCGACCTGGCGCTCGCAATCGACGGTCCCGGCCGATGCGGCGTTGCCGTTGAGGCAGTCGGTGATCTGCGCGCGGCCGGCAAGAACGACGCCGCCCCACTGGCCGGACGATGAATCGGAGTTGAGGCCGAGCACGTTGTCGCGGCTGGTGAAGACTATCGGCCGCGATGCGGTTCCGGTCGCGTTGATCCGGTTGCCGCGGTTGACCATCAGGAAGGAGGAGCCGCTGGCATAAACGATCGCGCCCGGCGCGATGGTCAGCGTCACGTTGGTATCGGCGCTGCTGGCAGTTGCGCCGCCGTCCGTGCCGACATCGACCCGCCCATTCATCCGGTACAGCAGACCTTCGACATAAGGCAGCGTGCTCGACGCGTTGAAGCGCGCGGGCATGGTGCAAACGCGGTATTCACCGGTCGGACCGGTGATCGTGCCGTCGTCCGTTAATTGCTGCGGATCGGCAATTGTCGGGCAACCGGTCGCCGGAGTTACCAGCGTGCTGGTTGGCGCGGGCGTAGGTGTCGGCGTTGGCGCCGGTGGATTGTTGATGATGACGTTGCCGCCCGTGCCGGGCGATGAAATCTCGTCGGCGCCGCAACCGGCAAGTGCCAGTGTGCTACAACCGAGGATGAGTGTGCGATGGAATAATGTCACGAGCAGCAGGCCCCTCAAAAACCGAGAATCAGGAATGCGGCTTGGTGCCGCGAATCATCCGCTACGGACGCTAAGTGACAGTTTGCTTGCAACATTTCGGTTTGAAGTAATTGACTGTAATATGACTGAAAAGTGACATGATGGTCATGTTTCACCTGATACCCGAAATCCGAATATTACAATTCAATGACATTATTACATTTATGTTGCAGTCAGCCATTTGTCCGCGCAGTATTCTCTCGGGAATTATGAGGAGATGGATGATGGCACTTGGTACAACGCTCGCGCTGGTCTTGCTTACAGCCGCACCGGCGCAAATCGCGCAGCAAGCCGATGCGTCCACGGTTGCGCCGGTCGATGTCGCCTACGAAGAGTTGGCAGTTGGCGAGAATAACGCAGCGATCGAACGGATCGAGCAGAACGCCGACCTCGACCGGGACGATCCGGCACGGCTGATCAATCTCGGTATCGCCCATGCGCGCCAAGGGGACGATCTTGCCGCGCGTGCGATGTTCACCGCCGCGGCCCGCAACGAACAGCGCTTCCAGCTTGAAACTGCTCAAGGCGAGTGGATGGACTCGCGCGATCTTGCGCGCCGTGCGCTTGTGATGCTGGATCGCGGCGAATTCCGCGCAAAGGGCCGCGTCGCCTCGCGCTGAACAAGCCCGGCGTTGTTGGATCAGGTCGCCGATAAAAGGCTTGGCCCAGGAATTATTTTGGCCTGTCCGGCATTGCGCCGGGCAGGCCTTTTGCATGGCGGTACCGATGCCTCGTATGCGTCCTTGAAACCTGACCGGAATCGCGCCCGGGCCATCTTGCTGTCACCGACTTGTCATGTAGTGTAAGCATTGGGGCCACACGGAGCGATTTATGATTCTTTCGGGTCCGGGCCGGCTTGCGATTTTCGCGGGTCTTGCCCTGATGGCGGCGCCCGCCAGTGCGGATGTATTGGAAATAGGCGATGACGGAGCACGCTGGATTGCGGGCCCCAATATGGCTGTGCCCGCTGCCGAGGTGTTGTCGCCGCCAGCCTCATTGGTAGAACTTGGATCCGATTACCTGGTTCCCGACGCGGCGATTGCGGACCATGCACGCCGCGGCTCGAACATCCCCCCGCTATATGCAGCCAAGGTCCACGAACTCGCGGCACGCTTCGATCTCAGTCCCAGTCTAATAGAAGCGCTGGTGTGGCAGGAAAGCCGCTGGCAGCCGAACGCTCGCTCGCCCGTCGGCGCCCGGGGACTGGCACAGCTGATGCCGGGCACCGCGCGGGAATTGGGGGTCAACCCCGACGATCCCTTTGCCAATCTCGAAGGCGGCGCGCGGTATTTGCGCCAGCAGCTCGACCGGTTCGACGGTGATCTCGAAAAGGCTTTGGCGGCTTATAACGCCGGGCCGGGCAGGGTAATCCGCGCAGGCGGTATCCCGCGCATCCGCGAAACCCAGAATTATGTCGTGTCGGTGATCGGCCGGCTATCCAACCCCGTCCGGAGTACCGAGTAAATGCGCGTGATTTCCCGCCTGACTGCCTTGGCAATTGCCCTCAGTCCGACCGCCGTCTTGGCGCAAACTGCCGATCCGCAGGGCTCCGGCCCGATCGTCGCCGCGCTGGGCTGGCTGCAGGGGACGTTGCTCGGCAATGTCGCGACCGCCGTCGCCGTGATGGCCGTTGCCGCAGTCGGCTTCATGATGCTGACTGGCCGGATGAACTGGCGATTTGGTGCGACGGTGATCATCGGGGTATTCATCCTGTTCGGGGCCGGTACGATCGTGGCCGGCATCCAGGGCGTTTCGGGAGGCTGATGTGACGGAACTGGCTCGCTATCCGGTTTACCGCGCGTTGACCCGTCCGCAGATGTTCGCGGGCGTGACGATGAATTATTTCATCATCAACCTGATGGTGACGACGATCGCGTTCCTGATTCTGAAAAGCTTCTGGATCATCCCGGTGCCGCTGGTGATGCACGCTATTGGTTACTTCGCCTGCCTGCGTGAGCCGCGGGTGTTCGACCTATGGATTACCAAGGTCAGCCAGTGCCCGCGAGTAAAAAATTGGAAGCGGTGGGGGTGCAATTCCTATGCCCCGTAACCGCGTATCCGAAATCGGCCTGAGGAGGGCTGCGGGACTATGAGCAAGTGGATCGGTGCCGCTGCCTGGAGCGCGAAGGAAGCCCGCGCGGGTGACCGGCTGCCATATGCGCGGCTGATCGACCAGCACACCATGCTGCTGCGCGACGGATCGGTGATGACCGCGATCCAGGTGCCGGGGTTGCTGTTCGAGACGGAAGATAGCGACGCGCTCAACGCCCATGCGGCGGCGCGCGAAGTCATGCTGCGATCCACGCTGGATGCGCGCTTCGCCTTGTATCACCACATCATCCGCCGCCGGGTGGAGATCGACCTCGAGGCCGAATTCGAAGACGCGCTGTCGGCGCACATCGATGCGCGGTGGAAACAGCGGCTGGGCAGCGGGTCGCTGTTCATCAACGACCAGTTCATTACCCTGATCCGCCGTCCCGCGCGGGGCAAGGCCGGCATCGCCGAAAAACTGGCGAAAATGTGGAGCCGGAAAGGCCAGTCCGAAGTCGAGGCCGATCCCAAGGACGTCCGCAGCCTGAAAGCCGCCGCGACCGGAATGATCGCCTCGCTCGGGGCATATAACGCGCAACTGCTCGGCGATTATACCGGGTCGACCGACCGAACGAACAACGAGATCCTTGAACTGCTGAGTGCGCTGTACAATGGCGAAATGCGGCCGGTGCGGCGCCCCTCGGATGATACCGATATCGGCCACATGCTGCCGTATCGCCGCGCCAGTTTCGGGCTCGATGCGATGGAGCTACGCGGCAGCGGCGCACCTGATTTTTCCGCCATGCTCAGCCTGAAGGATTATCCCGACGCGACTTCGCCTGGCCTGATGGACGGGCTGCTCCGGCTGCCCTGCGAAATGATCGTCAGCGAAAGCTACGCCCCGTCCGAACGCCAGACCGCGCGTGAGCGGATGGATCTCGCGATCCGTCGCCTGCGTTCGGTGGACGAGGAAGCCGCCTCCGAACGCGCCGATATGCTGGCGGCGCGCGATGCGCTGGGTAACGGCGCGGTGAGTTTCGGTGATCACCATCTGTCGGTCCAGATACGCTCTCCCGACCTCGCGCAGCTGGACGAGGCAACCGCCGCCTGCGCTGCTGCGCTGGCCGATTCCGGCGCGATCGTGGTGCGGGAGGATACCAATCTCGAACCTTCGTTCTGGGCGCAGTTCCCGGGTAACGAGCAGTATATCGTCCGCCGCGCGATGATCTCCAGCGCCAACATGGCTAGCTTCGGTTCTCTCCACGGCTTTGCTCTCGGTCAGGCGAGCGGCAACCACTGGGGCGATGCGGTCACCTTGCTGCAAACGACCAGCGCGACGCCGTTCTTCTTCAATTTCCACCACGGCGACCTCGGCAATTTCTCGGTTATCGGTCCGTCCGGTTCGGGCAAGACCGTGGTGATGAATTTCCTCGCCGCGCAGGCACAGAAGTTCAAGCCGCGCACTATCCTGTTCGACAAGGACCGCGGCGCGGAATTATTCGTCCGCGGGATTGGCGGGCGCTACGACCGGATCAGCGCGGGCGAACCGACCGGTTTCAACCCCCTTGCGCTGCCCGATACTGCAGCCAACCGGGCGTTCCTGCGTGACTGGATGGGCGTGTTGCTGAAGGCGGAGGGACCGGAGGAACTGGCGATTATCGCGCAGGCGGTCGATGCCACTTACGGCAACGACCCGTCCCTGCGCCGCCTGCGCCACTTCAGGGAACTGCTGTCCGGCGCCCGCCGCCCGCAGCCAGGTGACCTGTCCGACCGCTTGTCCGCCTGGATCATGGACGGCGAGAACAACTGGCTGTTCGACAATGCGGAAGACCGGCTGGACCTCGGCAACCGGGTGCTCGGTTTCGACATGACCGCGCTGCTTGAAAACCCGCGCCTGCGCACGCCCACCATGATGTACCTGTTCCACCGTATCGAAGAGCGGCTTGACGGGCATCCAACGATGATCCTGATTGACGAAGGCTGGAAAGCGCTGGACGACGACGTGTTCGCCGCCCGTATCCGCGACTGGCTCAAGACCTTGCGGAAACGCAACGCGCTCGTCGGTTTCGCGACCCAGAGTGCGCGCGATGCCTTGGAAAGCCGGATTTCCACGGCGCTGGTAGAACAGACCGCGACGATGATCTTCATGCCGAATTCGCGCGCCCGCCCGGAAGATTATTGCGACGGGTTCGGGTTGACCGACCACGAACTGGCTCTGATCCGTACCCTGCCTGCGCACAGCCGCTGCTTCCTGGTGCGCCAGCCCGATGCCTCGGTCGTTGTCCGGCTGGACATGTCCAACGCGCCCGAAGTGCTGACGATCCTCTCTGGCCGAGAAAGCTCCGTCCGGCGGCTCGACCTGCTGCGCGGTGCGCTGGGGGACAATCCGGCGGACTGGTACCCGGCGCTGACCGGCCATGCGTGGCCGGGCGGCACTGCGGTGGAAGAAGACCTCGACTTGCCCGCAAACACGCGCGGCACCCCCGACACCGGTGAATTGCCGATGCAGCAGGCAGCCGAGTGAGCGTGAACTGCCAGGACGCCGCGAACGCGGTCGGCAACGGCGTCGCGGCGGCGCTGCAAGGCGTCGATTGCGTTGCTGCGGAAATGACCGGCGAGGCGTTCGGGCGGTTGTTCGCACCCGGCGGAGCGCTCGGGCCGGTGCTGACGATCGTGCTCGTGCTGTTCGTGGTGATGTTCGCCATCGCGCTGATGCTGGGTCGGACCAATCTCAGCGTCCGGTCGCTGGTGCCGCGGATGATCACTCTTGGCCTCGTGCTGACTTTCGCGACCAGTTGGATTGCGTATCAGGCAGTGGTCTGGAACCTCGCGATTGCCGCACCTGATTATCTGGCTTCGACCCTGACCGGCGATGCCGGCTCTGCAACAACCACTTTCGCCAACAAGATCGACGTAGTGTTTGCTGCGATCGAGGAAGCGACGCGAACCCAGGCCGGTGCACAAGAGGGTGCGGGCGCGGATATTTCCGCATTCTCGCCCAAGGGAATGCTCTGGCTCGGCGCGATGCTGCTGCTGCTGGGCACCGTCGGGGTCCTCGTGACCGCGCGTATCGGGCTGGCTGTGCTGGTCGCTCTCGGCCCGATCTTCGTAGTTATGGCGCTGTTCAATGGCACGCGCGGACTGTTTACCGGCTGGCTCAAGGGCGTGGTGATGCTGGCCCTGACGCCGCTGTTCGCGGTCCTCGGCGGGAGCGTGATGCTGGAGCTTGCGGTACCAGTTCTCTCCTCCCTCGCGCTTACCCCCGGCGAAGTCGCGGCCCGCCCGGCAATGGCGTTCTTCATGATCGGTGCGGTGCACGTCGCGCTGATGATCATGGTGCTGAAAGTTTCCGCCACCATGGTATCCGGCTGGCGGGTGTTCGGCCTGGTGCCGGATAAAGGCGCGGAGCAGGCGACCCAGACGGTCTACACCATTCCGCAAACCAGCGGCGCGGCAGGACAGGCTCCGGCTCCAGCCGGCGCCGCTGGCGGTTCGTCCTCGCGGCAGATCCCGATCTCGGCGGTCACGACCGGTGCCCCGGCGAACGATCCCGGTACCGGCCTTGCGCCAGCCGCCTCCCGCGAAACGCGGATATTCAACAGCTCCGCCGGTTCGGGGCAGGTTCAGCCGCTCACCGCCAACCCGTCACGCACCCGGGGCATCGGCAACCGGTACAAATCACCCGGCGCAAAGCCTGCCGCTGACGGCGCAGGAAACAATTCCATCACGGAGAAATTCAAATGACCCGCGCGCTTATCCTTGCGCCCCTGCTGCCCGGATTGCTGGCCGCCAGCCTGTTCGCTGTACCTGCTGCCTTTGCGCAGGACGCGCGATTGGTAGAACGGCTGTACAATCCTGCGGAGGTCGTCCGTATCGATGGGCGTACCAAGGTCCAGGCGACCATCGCCTTCGCGGAGGATGAGCGGATCGAAAACGTCGCCATCGGCGATTCCGAGGCGTGGCAGGTGACCCCGAACAAGCGGGCCAATCTGCTGTTCATCAAGCCACTGTCACCGGCGGCGCGGACCAACATGACGGTGGTGACCGACCGTCGGACCTACCTGTTCGACCTGGTCGCGAGCCCCAAGGCGCAGCCGCTGTATGTGCTGCGATTCACCTATCCGCCAGAACCCGAAGCGGAAGAACCCCAGCTTGCCGGGACCGCCAGCCCTGTGGAAATGGCCGCCGCGACCGACCCCTATGCGGTCGTCGATCCGGCGCAACTGAACTTCGAATGGGCTCGCAAAGGCGACCGGAACCTGATGCCGTCTCGCGCTTATGACGATGGCAACGCCACCTTCCTGACGTGGCCCGACGGCCAGGGCATTCCGGCGATCCTGACGAGGGACCACGAGGGCACCGAGGGTCCGGTAAACTTCGCGGTGCGCGGCAACATGATCGTGGTCGATGGAGTCCCGGCGGAAATCGTCCTGCGGTCCGGCGACGATCTCGCCACTCTGACGAACGAAGGTCCACCGCGTCCGGTCGTCACCTCGCCGTCACCCGCTTCCAATCTCTTCGCTCAAGCAAAAGGATCGTAACCATGCGCCTGGCGTCCAGCAATCTCGCCCGCAGTGCCAAGAATGATACGGCAAGCGACGTCGATCCTCGCGAGCAGGAGACGGCCGAAATCATCGACCTCGCCAGCCGCAATTCGTTCCCCGCCGTCACCCAGCGCAAGGACAAGTCCGACGGGCTGGGCCTCGCCGCCGGGGTGGCGTTTGTGGGCCTGCTCGGCGCGGTGACGCTGTGGAGCATGAATTCTTCCCGGATGGCCGAGCCGCAAGGTGTCGGCAATCCGCAGATCGCACCTGCCGCGCCGGCCGCGCAGCCGGTCCAGCCAGTCGCTGAAGCGGCACCCGCGCCGCAGCCGATCCAGCCGCAGCCCGATCCCGCACCAGCCCCGGTCTATGCCAATCCGCCGATGGCCAATCCGGGCGTCGCCACTAATCCTTATGCCAGCCCGACGGTGGTGTTCGATGCGAGCGGTTCCGCGGTGCCCTTGGTGATGGCGCCTGCACCAGGCGAAGCCAGCGGCTCCCGCACCGGAGACGCGAACGATTTTGCCAGCCGTATCGGTGGCGTGGGCGGCAGCACCGCGCAAGCCGTCGCGATGAGCAATCCCCAAACGACGGTAACGCAAGGCACGCTGATCCCGGCGATACTCGAAACCGCGATCGAAACCGACGTCCCGGGCTATGTCCGCGCGGTGGTCAGCCAGGATGTGCGCAGCTTCGATGGCAAAAACGTGCTCGTACCGCGGAGTTCGCGGTTGATCGGACAATACCAATCCGGCCTGCAAGGCGGGCAGAAGCGCGCCTATGTAATCTGGACCCGCCTGATCCGGCCCGACGGCGCTTCGGTGAACCTTGCCTCGCCAGCGGTCGGGTTCGATGGGACGACGGGGTTGGCGGGCGATGTAAACACCCACTTCTTCCAGCGGTTCGGGTCCGCCATGCTGCTGTCCGTGATCGGCGGGCTGACCGCTGTTGCATCCGGCGGGACGTCGGTAATCCTCGGCGGCGGTCAGAGCGCAGCGTCTACGGCGCTGCAGCAGAATGGCCAGATCAGCCCAACCGTGCGGGTTCGCCAAGGGGAACCGATCCGGGTATTCACAGCCCGCGACCTCGATTTCTCGCGGGTTTCCGGGACCTGATTGACGCATGAGCGCCGACATCCATCCTTTCCAGGCTGACGCAGACCGGCAAGCTGCCGCGGTTGCGGAGCGAAGCGTCTATCTCGACGCCTATCTCGCGCCGTTCCGCCAATGGCTCGACCGCGATACGATTACGGAAATCATGGTCAACCGGCCGGGTGAAGTGTGGATCGAAGATGCGGCGTCGCCGGGCATGCAGCGACTGGAAGTGCCTGAGATCGATGACCGGCTGATCCAGCGACTGGCCGAACAGGTGGCCCGTGTCAGCCACCAGGGGATCAACCGTGAACATCCGCTGCTGGGGGCGACCTTGCCCTCCGCGCCGGGGCAGACCGGGGCGCGTATCCAGTTCTGCGGCCCGCCCGCAGCGCGCAAGCACTGGACCATGGCCATCCGCCGCCACCGCCGGCTCGACCTGCC
Organism: Allopontixanthobacter sediminis; assembly: GCF_009828115.1. GTDB lineage: Bacteria > Pseudomonadota > Alphaproteobacteria > Sphingomonadales > Sphingomonadaceae > Allopontixanthobacter > Allopontixanthobacter sediminis. The sequence continues at coordinate 109,577 of NZ_WTYL01000001.1, forward strand.
GCTCGATGCCTATGACGCGGGGCCGCTCGCGCCGCCGCAGCAGCCTGCGATGCCCGATCCACAGTTGGAACCGATTGCCTATCTGCGGGAGGCCATCCGGCACCGGCAGACGATCCTGATTTCCGGCGGTACCTCGACCGGTAAGACCACCTTTCTCAACGCCATGCTCGGCGAAATTCCCCGGCACGAACGGGTGGTTCTGGTGGAGGACACGCCGGAATTGAAGCTGCCCGGTGCGAACGGTGTCGGGCTGGTCGCGGTCAAGGGCGAGCTGGGCGAGGCCAAGGTTACCGCCAATGAACTGCTCCAGGCGGCGCTGCGCCTTCGGCCCGACCGGATCGTGCTAGGCGAACTGCGCGGAGCGGAAAGTGTCAGCTTCCTGCGCGCGATCAACACGGGCCATCCAGGCAGTTTCTCGACCATTCACGCCAACAGCTTGCCCGGTGCGCTCGAACAATTGGCGCTGATGGTCATGCAGACCGGGATCGGGCTGACCCGGACGGACACTATTGCTTACGCCGCCTCCGTCATCGATGTGTTCGTGCAACTCGGCCGCGACGCAAATGGCAAACGCGGGATTACGCAAATTGCGAAAAGCAGCGACCTGGTTTGACGGTTTCGGGCCTGCCGCAAGTATGACACCTATGTGTCAGGTAGCAAATCGGGATTTACACGCATGGCCCTGCGCCCCAATCGTGATACCTTGTCTTCCTTTCGGAGTGACCCGCATTTCCGCCGGGCAAGAACCATGAGCAGCGCCGCTATTGCTACCCAGGACGACGAACTGCCGGCTGCGGCGGACGGTGGCTCGGACACTTATGTAAACCGCGAACTCAGCTGGTTGGCGTTTAACGAACGGGTGCTGGCGGAGGCATGCAATCCCAATTATCCGCTGCTGGAACGCCTGCGCTTCCTGTCTATCTCCGGCAGCAACCTCGACGAATTCATGATGATCCGCGTCGCCGGGCTGGTCGGACAGGCCCAACGCGGGATCGAGCGCCTTTCGATCGACGGTCAAACCCCGAGCCAGCAATTGTCCGCCATCCGCGAGCGGGTAGCGCGGTTGGGCCAGGTTCAGCAGGAAAGCTGGCGCAGTTTGCGGGCCAGCCTGGCGGACACCGGCATCCATATTGCCGACGAACGTCGAATCGATGCCCACGCCTACAATTGGCTGAAGACCCATTTTCTTGAGGAAATCGCCCCGGTCCTGACCCTGCAGGCTCTCGATCCGGCGCATCCGTTTCCGTTCGTGGCCAACCAGGGGATGGGCCTGCTGTTCACGCTCACCCGATTGCGCGACGGTGAGCAGGTGGTCGAAATGATCCTGATCCCGTCCGGCGTGCCCCGGTTTGTCCGGGTACCGGGGGATGAAGCGGTCTATATCTCCATCGAGCGGCTGATTTGCCGGTTCGCCGACCACCTGTTTCCCGGCTTTTCCATCGTCGGTGATGGCGCGTTCCGCGTGCTGCGGGACAGCGACATCGAAATCGAGGAAGAAGCGGAGGATCTGGTCCGCACTTTCCGTACCGCGATCCAGCGCCGCCGCCGGGGGCAGGTGATCCAGCTGGAAATCGAGTCCGATTTCGAACCCGCCGCCGAACAATTGCTGCGCGACCAGCTCAAGGTTCACGACGCCTCGATCGTCAAGACCGACGGGATGATGGGCATCGCCGGGCTGGCGGACATTGTCGACGAGGACCGCCCGGACCTCAAGTTCGCGCATTACAGCCCGCGCTATCCCGAACGCATCCTGGAACACGATGGCGACTGCTTCGCGGCTATCCGTGAAAAAGACATCATCATCCACCATCCCTACGAAAGTTTCGAGGTAGTGGTCGACTTCGTCCGGCAGGCAGCCGCCGATCCCGACGTCGTGGCAATCAAGCAGACATTGTACCGTGCGGGAAACCAGTCACCCGTGATCGCCGCGCTGATCGCCGCCGCCGAAGTGGGCAAATCGGTCACCGCGGTCGTCGAATTGAAAGCCCGGTTCGATGAAGAGCAGAACCTGCTGTGGGCCAGCCAGCTCGAGCGCGCGGGCGTGCAGGTCATCTACGGGTTTGTGGACTGGAAAACCCATGCCAAGGTTTCACTGGTCGTCCGGCGGGAAGACACCGGGTTCCGCACCTATTGTCACTTCGGGACAGGCAATTACCACCCTGTAACCGCCAAGATTTATACCGATCTCAGCTTCTTCACCGCCGATCCCAAGTTGACCCGCGACGCGGCCAAGCTGTTCAACTTCGTCACCGGCTATGTCGAACCGCACGAGACCGAAGCGCTGGCGATATCGCCGATCGACCTGCGCGAAACGCTGTACGCGCATATCGACCAGGAAATCGAAAATGCGGAAGCAGGTCGGCCAGCGGCAATCTGGGCCAAGCTGAACTCGTTGACCGACAAGGGCATGATCGACCGGTTGTATGCCGCGAGCCGTGCCGGTGTCGAAATCCAGCTGATCATCCGGGGGATTTGCTGCCTGCGGGCGGGCATTGTCGGTCTGTCGGAAAACATCCGGGTCAAGTCGATTATCGGCCGGTTCCTGGAACACAGCCGGATCTGGGCATTTGCGAACGGGTACAAAATGCCGGGGGAACGCGCCAAGGTGTTCATCTCCAGCGCTGATGCTATGTCGCGTAATCTTAACCGGCGCGTCGAATGCCTGGTCCCGATCCGCAACCGGACGGTCCACGACCAGGTGCTACAACAGGTCCTGCTGGCCAACTTGCTCGACACCGACCAAAGCTGGGAACTCGAACCGGACGGGAGCTATACACGCATGGAACCGGGCGAAAAACCGTTCAACTGCCACCGCTACTTCATGACCAATCCCTCTCTGTCAGGGCGCGGCGACGCGCTGGAACTTGACGGTGTGCCGACCCTGGCCCTGCGTAAGGGAGCGGTCTGATGCCGCTGCGGGGGAGGAAGTCGGACCGGGAAGGCAAATTCTCCGGCCATACGGCGCAGCGGGCGATCATTGACATCGGGTCGAACAGCGTGCGGATGGTTCTGTATGGCGGATCGCCGCGTGCGCCGGTCACCCTGCTAAACGAAAAAGTCGTTGCGAAGCTGGGCCGTGATATCGGCAGCACTGGGCAGCTCGCGGACGCCGCGATCGACACAGCCATGCGTGGTCTCGGCCGGTATGCGCTGATACTCGACGATCTCGGCATCACCGACGTTGAAGTGGTGGCGACCGCAGCGGTGCGCGATGCATCCAACGGCCCGGAATTCCTCGAACAGGTTCGCGGGCTGGGACTTAAGCCACGCCTGCTGTCGGGCGAAGAGGAAGCCCGCGTCAGCGCCATGGGTGTGATCGGTGCGTTCCCCGGCGCCAGCGGTGTGGTTGCCGATCTTGGCGGTGGCAGCCTTGAACTGGTGCACATCGGGAATGGCGAATGCGGGGCAGGGGTATCCCTGCCGCTCGGCACGCTGCGGCTGCCCGAACTTCGCGGCGACAAGGTGCCGGACTTGAGGAAGATCGCGGCGCAGCTGCTGAAATCCGCCGGGTGGGATAGTCCGGTCGGCGGACCGCTTTATCTCGTTGGCGGCACTTGGCGCGCAATGGCTGTGTACGCGATGCACGCGCAGTCCCACCCCTTGTCGGACCCGCATGGCCTCGAGATTGCGCATGACGATGCCCTCAGGCTTGCCGCGCAGATCGCCGAAAGCGATCCCGCGACGCTGCGCCAGACGCCGCGCGTGTCCAGCCAGCGGTCTGCCAGCCTGCCCGATGCCGGGGCTCTGCTCGGGGCATTGCTCAAGCGGTTGGAACCGGACCGGATCGTGTTCTCATCGTGGGGCCTGCGGGAAGGGCTGCTGTTCGACCGGCTGGAGCCCTATGCCAAGGGGCAGGACCCGCTGCTGGCCGGGATGGCGGTGTTCGCGGCGCAGCACGGCTGTCCCGCAACACTGGCGACACGGGTTGCCGGATGGACGGTCGACGCCCTGCCGCCGGGTTGGCAGGGGTCTGAGCGGCTCCGGCTGGCGGCGACCATGCTCTCGCTCGCATCGATGCAGACGGAGCCGAACCTGCGCACCGCCTCCGCTATCGACTGGGCGCTGCACAAACGCTGGATCGCGCTGGATTCGCCCGACCGCGCGATGCTTGCCGCGGCGGTCTCGGCCAACGGCAACAATTGCGATCTGCCCGGCAGGATTACCCAGCTGACCACGCCCGAACGCCTCGAAGTCGCCATTGCATGGGGACTGGCGATCCGCCTGTGCCGCCGCTTGGGCGCGCTGTCCCGGCGGACCTTCCGGGCCAGCAACCTGTCGATCGAAGACGGGGTACTGACCCTGACTCTCGAACAAAGTCATGCCCGCTTGGTCGGGCCGCTGACCGAAAAGGACTTGCGCCTGCTGGCGGGCCGCCTCGGTATGGAATCGCGGATTGAAATCGTCCCGAACACCTCCATCGTGCGGATCACCGATTACGCGTTCGGCGACCATTCGGTGGCCGTCTGACTTTTCGGTTGACTCAAGGCTGCTCCACCTTCGCAAAAGGCGAGAAGTCGGTGTCGGTGTCGAATATCTCGACCCCTTCGCGCCGCTTCAACCAGCCGACCACTGCATAGGTCACTGGCGTCAGCGCGGCTTCCCACGCGACCTTGATGGCCCACTGGGTAAAGATCACTTGCACCACCAGCTCGTTCGTCCATCCGGCCACACCAAGGAATGCGATGGGGTAGAATAGCGCGCTGTCGACGCCCTGGCCGAATACGGTCGAACCGATGGTGCGGGTCCAGAGCAGTTTGCCCCGGGTCCAGATCTTCATCTTGGCGAGCACATAGGAATTGACGAATTCCCCCGCCCAGAACGCGATGATCGATGCCAGCACAATCCGCGGCACCTGTCCGAAAACCGCTTCGTAGGCGGCTTGGTTGCCCCAGTCTGCGGCCGGAGGCAGCGCGACCACCACCCACGACATGAAAGCCATGAACAGCAGCGCCGCGAACCCAGCCCAGATGCAGCGGCGGGCATAGGCATAGCCGTACACCTCCGTCAGGACATCGCCGATGACATAGCTGATCGGGAAGAACAGCACGCCGGCGCCGAACGGCCACATCCCGATGGCCGGCAGGTCGATCTCCGCAACCTTGCCCGCGCCGATCACGTTCGACAGCAGCAGGATCGTGACGAAGGCCGCCAGCACAAAATCGAAGTACCGGAATTGCAGGCGTGAATCGGGCTTGTTCATGGGGCGGATGCGTATCCTGATTTGCCCAATCGGAAAAGCACGCTATGGCCCCGAACGCGGCAGCCCCGCACGCGCCCGTAGCTCATCTGGATAGAGCGCGAGACTTCTAATCTAGTGCTTTATGGCGGAAGTCTGCACTTCTTCGGGTGAGTGTGCCGCGGATTGTGACCAGACTCGCTCAGATATGCGATCGAACGGCGAAACATGCTCGTCCGGCTCGATATGTGCATAGCGCATTGTGACCGTGACGCTGGAATGGCCAAGCGCATCACAGATGTCCGCTATGTCGACACCCGCCATCCGCATCCATGTCGCGCAGGTATGACGAAGATCGTGGAACCGAAAGTTTGCCAGCGCTGACTTGCGCACGGCAGCCTCCCAATCCTTCCTGAAATTGGTGGTGTCGAACACCTTCCCTTTGCGCTCTGGTCGGGTGGACAGCGCAGCCCTGATATTGGCCGGCATCCGGATCGTATGGCGCTTGTTGCCCTTAATCGTCACCGTTATCATGCCGCTGGATAGGTCAACCTCTTTCCAGTCCAGTTGCAGCAAGTTGTTCTTGCGCAATCCGGTGCTGACAGCGACCTTGACGATAAGGCTTAGTTCCTTGCCGCACACTGCCAGCAAGCGGTCGTATTCATCGCGGCTTAAGAAGCGGGTGCGTCCGTCCGGTTCCTTCGCCCGCAGTTCCTTCCATGCCAGCGACGGTATTTGCTGGCCGTGAATCTGCTGCGCGTGGCGTAGGGCGGCTTTGAGATACGCGAAGTCCCGATTGACACTATGGGCCTGCAAACCTTCGCCTCGGCGCTTTGCACGGTAATCTAACAGGCCTGGGTTGGTGATGTGCATTATCGGCGTGTCCTTGCCGAGTATGCGCCGCAGCGCGTCCAGCTTTACCAGCGTGGCTTTATGCGAAGTCTTGTGCTTGGCTTTCTCGCTCCAGTAGGACGCAAAGCATTCATTGATCGTCCAGCGATCTTTCGGAATCGCGCGGTGCCTGGCGTCGTGTTCGGCCTGCGCCTCTACTTGGCGGGCTTCGCGCTTGCTCGTTTTTTCAGTGCTGCCTCGAAATCGCAGACCGTCGACTGTGATCGAGTACCACCAGAACGGGGAGCCTTCGCGCTGGTAGAGTGACATTCTCGCGCCTTTTCTATGAATTGTGTCAGGTCCGATTCGGTGTAGCGTATGGTGCGACCAAATCGCACGTATGGCAACGCGCCCTCCTGGCGGGCCTTCCGCAAGGTGCGTGTGCATACCCGCAACGCCTCCGCTGCTTCGTGCTCTGTCAGAAGGGCCGGACTCATCCTACCGCCCGCTTCATCAACCGAGGCCAGCGCTCACCCATCGGCCTGTTCCATGCTGGCGCGGATTGGTGGTCCGAAGAATGTGGTGCGCTTCATACCGTATCCCCTGCCTTGGCATACATTCTAGCCCGTTCCCGCTCCATCCCTCTGCGCTCGGCTGCGATGCGGTGGGCTTTGAAGGCTCGGGTTGTATCGTCCCAGCAACGAAACGTGCCACTTTTATGGTATCGAATGGCCAGCATATCCAAAAGCGCCTTGGCAGCATCTCGATCCCCCTGCGTAACCCTCTCGGCATCCCCCGCGATCAGCGCGGCGCTGTCTGTCTTGTCGGTCATGACTGCTCCTGCTTCATTGGGCGCAATCCGCCACACCACTCCGGCGCAGAACAATGGAACAGCCCCGTAGAGCGACAATCAGGGCAGTATAGCCCCGATGGATTATCCACCTTTGGTGCGTCGTTTGATGCGATAAGGCCAATTAGATAAGCCCACGGCTTGAGGTCTGTCTTGTCGGTCATGGTTAAGCACCCCAATCATTCAGAAGGTCAGATTGTAGGGCTGCACACCCCCTGCTTATGTATAAGGTGTTCCTGTCTTGAATATCCGTTTGCGTCATATAGGACGCGCTGGCGTTGCCGGTTACGTCAACAAACGCAAATACCACAGCGACGGGGGCGCTGGAGGTTTCCGTAAGTTCGTCGTACCTGGTTGCAAGATAATCAAGAAACGCCTGCTTACCTTCAGAGTGCGTTACATTCGGGCGAATGGGTCTAACTCGATCAGTGTCGGTCATGGTGTGGGGCCTTTCGGTGCAGCGGGAAGCGGTTGCCAGTGGGTTGGAATACGCCCCATGTCCCAGCCCCTTCTTTCGAAACGCTGGAATGAGTTGACCGCCCAATGTTCTGCCCAAAACCCCTGCTTGGGATAGTAGAGCAGCACTTCCGTTCCATCCTTTGGGGCTGTCTCAATCGGTTGCCAGCCTATCTCTGCCCGCGCATCTGTGAGTTCGGCCTGTAGTGCTGTGAGGGTGTCGGCGGGGGTATCTTCCGATAGAACAAAAAGCATTTCGCCAGCCCGCTTGAAATGTGGGTTGTGTTTGCAGAATGTTCCTAGCGTCATAGTAGGTTCCATGACTTGTGCAGACGCAAGGCTTTCGTAAAGCGCTTCAACAGCCTCTATCGTTTTTTCCATCACGCGCCCCCATGCGAGCGAGGCCCGCGCAATGCAGGTTCTAGCGGCATCCAAAGCGTTGGTTCATCCTCGAAAGCATGGTCCCACCAGCCTTCATATCCTTCTGGCCCCACTTCATAGTAGCCCGCGCAATACCTTTCGGACTCCTGATCTGCACGGCCTGCCGTGTAAAGCAGCACAATTGTCCCATCCTTCGGCGCGGTTTCTATCGGTTGCCAAGTCATCACAATCCTCCATGTCCAGTTGGCCCGCGCAATGCAGTGACAGGACCGCCGCCCGTGATCCTATTGACCACGATCCAGCCCCAGCCCGTCAGCAAGGCGCGGCTTTCGTATTCGTCCGCCTCTAGCCGTGTCGCAGGACCGCCCCGTTCGGGATATGCGGCCCACTGGTGGCCTTCATCACGCAAGACTACACGAGTGCCAGCGGGGAGGTTGTAAGGCGCTGGCTGTGGTTCGCCGCTCGGGCGGTTGGTGGGTGGATTATACATTTGCTGTCTCCGGTGGAGCTGGCAGTGGCATCCAGTGGGTAGCGTCATGCCAAAGAGCAAAGCGCCCCTGACTGTTCGATGTGCCGGACCAGACCTTCAAGGCCCTGTGCCAGCGCGCTATAAGGTAAGAGGCTTCCGAGTGCTTGAAGCGGTCGTCGTAAACCACGATCCACGTTCCATCCTTCGGCGCTGTCTCTATCGGTTGCCAATCCATCACTTCACTCCTTCGGCGGGGTTTATCTCCGTGATGTGCAGGCCACGCGCTTTGAGTTGTTCTCGAAACTCCTTGGCCATGTCGGGGGTAGCTTTGTCTTTCGACTGCCACGCTAGGTGCCACACCGCGCTGGCAATCTCGTCTATCGGATCAACAGGCGGCTTGAGTGCGTCCAGTGCGGCGAGGATGTGTATGATGGCGTTGTTTTTCCTAGCGCTGTAGCATGTGCAATCGTCTTTGATTTGCCGCAAAGCACACCCCATCCGCTCGACCAACTCCGGCGGATACTTCGCTGCGGCTTCCTTCTCGGCTATGAGGGTGGCGAGGGCTAGAACATCGGTGCCAGTTCCATGATGCGACACGCTCCAAAACTGCCCGTCCGCTTCCGCATTCAACCGGTCGCAAGCTTCTTTCAGGTGCGCATCTGTAACTTCGATCACGATACTTTCCTTTCAAGCAACCTGGCCCACAAGGAAGGCCGGTCCATGCCCACGATGGGGCGGCAATTATTGTTCCGAATAGCTGCATCCCTGCGGCGGGGTGGCTGTGGGGACCAAGGGGCGGGGTTCATGCGTCACCTGTGGCTTTGGCGATTGCGGCGCGGGCCTTGACGACCTGTGACAACGGCGGCTCAAGTTCACCACGAAGGGATGCGAGCGCGTCAACGCAGCGTTCCAGAGCCTCAAGCAATTCAGGTGCGGCTGCGATCAGGCGGGCGTTGGCTTCAATTTCCGCTTCCGGCTTGCGTTCTGCTTCGTCTCCGCAGGCAATGCCGAATATCAAGCCGCCGTTCTCGCGTTCAAGGATTGCGCCAAAGCCGAACTGTGGTGGGTCAAGAACCCAAGGCCCTTTCGTATGCTCACTCACTTCGAATTCCTCTCAATTATTTCACAGTAATCCAGCCAACCGACGATTACGGAGTCGATCACAACGGCAACGGCGGCGATGGCAACAAGCGCAAAGAGCGCGGCTATGAGGGTGGTTAGTGAAGGGATCGGGCCAAGGTCAGCATCGAACGTGAACAGCGCGAGGATTGCGGCGACACTCACTCCCCGTCACCCAGGTCAGCGAACGGATCCGCGTCGTCATCCGAGGACAATTCCAACCGCCGCGCCTGCAATGCCGTTTCGTACTTGGCGTGAAGGTCGGGCCGATCGTTTGCCAGGTCAGCCAGCATGTCGGACTTCGAGGCCACGTAGGCGTCCAGCTTTTCGACATCGGGAGCCCGGGCAATCGTAGCGATGATCTTGTCCGCGGCGATTGCCGCCTTGTCCTCTTGGGGCTCTTGGGTCTGAACCTTCAAAGGCTGCACCGAATAGGGCGCGCGCTTTCCACGAGTTGCGGTCAGGGCCAGTTGCATCGGCTTCTCGATGTCGGAAAGGTGACTGACACGAATGCCGCCCACTTCCATGCCGCCCCACTTCACGGTGGGATCGCGGAACAGGGTGATCGATCGGCCAACGTACTGCTTGGCGTCCGGCCCCCATGCTGCGACAAGAACGCGGCTCATCGACTTGCACGGCTTCCATGGACGCCCGTTGTCATTGTCATAGCTGATGATGACGGGCTGCTCGGTGCCGGGATTGATCTCGACGCTGGCGACACGGATCGTCATGGGGCCGGCCAAAAGATCGTCGGCGGAAATCTGGTCTGACTTTGGCTGAATTGCGGGGCTCATATCGTTCATGGGGATTCTCCTAGACGTACATTTCGGTTTCAATTTTCCGCTCGGTCGGGATCAACCGTGCGGCGGATTTCAAAGCTGCCGCATAGTCAGCCATTGCCTCTTGGACCTTCGCCTCGAAGTCGGAGGCGGCGGATATGATCGCAGCTTGAATTTCAGGGTTCGGCTCGATGCGCATGGTCGCCATCGGGAGCCCGCCTGAGTAAGAAATCAGGTCACACCACTTGCGGCCGGTGACGAGCATCGCAGTCTGAACCTGCAAGTCGTAATCGGTCGGAGTGGTGCCATCGCGGAAATGTTCAACAATGGTCTGGACCTGGTATTTTTGGCGCCTGCTCTTGCATTCGATCAGGCCGTCATCGCCAACCAGGCCATCGGGTGAGCAGCCGAGCGTGAAGCCCCATTGATCGTTAGTGACGAAACCGCATTCGGTGACGGGTGCATACTTGTCCGAATAGGCAATGCGCGCCTCAACCTCGTCGACATGACCGCGCAACATCTCGTCCCCGATATACGTGGGCTCGACATATTGGCTGATACGCTGGGCTGCGATTTCCCAGACATGCGCGCGGGTCTTTTCGTTGTTCGCGATCTTTAGGGTCGGGGTCAGGATCAGCTTGACCTCTGATGCGGTCAGCAAGCCGAGACGGGTCTGATGCCATTCGTCGGAGCCCTGGATAAGATCGGGGTGGTAGTTAATGCTCATGCTTCATTCCAATCACGCCTAAGCTGTTCCTGCCGCTGCTGTGACAGGCTGGCGTAATGCGTCTCGGCTGCGCGCAACGGGTCAGGGTCGGGCAATGCGTCCCACTCTGCGTTGGCGCGATTGATCTGCTCGGGGGTCGGCACGAACGGCTCGAAGCTGTCGGCCATGTCGGAGTAGGCGCCGGCTAGGATGCGGGCGCGCTGGGCTAGGCGGCTCATGCTTTGACACTCCGCATAGAGGCGCGCATTTCGATCTTCTTGATCAGCGGAAGGTCGGCGGCGTCATTGTTGCATTTGCGGTGAGCAAGCGCGTAATTCGCCAGCGAGTTGCGGCCACCGGTCGACTTCGGGACCAAGTGCTCGATGGTGCAATCAGCGCCCATCGCATCGCCACAAAACCAGCATTCATCACCATCGCGCGCCAATAGCTTCGCGCGCGTCTTTTCCGACTTGCTGACCGCCTTGCTTGCTGGTGTGGGCGCTTGCGGAACCGACAGCAGTTCATCAACCGGCGCTCCGGCGAGGAAGGCGCGGTAGTGGCCCTTGCTGCCACCGGTCCACGTTAGGAGGCCGTTTTCCTTGGCATAGACGATATGGGTCGCCGCCTTGTTTGTGCCGCGCCAATAGGCACGGTAGCGGACGACTTCGTATCGATTGGTCGGGACGCCAATCTCGCAACCCTGTTGCGACAGGTAGGCAAGGAAGTTCTGCGTATCGAACTTGTCGCGGCGAATGGGAAGGTTAGCGCTCATGCGGCTTGCTCGACAAATCGAAGCTCAGCCATCTCGTAAGCAAACCAAGCCCGGTCCATGTGCTCAGCCAAAGAAGCTAGCCACGCCTCCTGCCAACGCCCCATGCCAAGCACGGTCAGCGAACCATAGACACCCAGCAAAGGGCGGCGGTCGAAGTCATAGGCGTTGATGAGCTGCTGCAACTGATACGCGCGCTCTGGGTCCGGCAATGCTGCGAGATTGTAGAACTGCGCTTCGGTCAGTTCGAAGGCGTCGGCCTGCTGGTTGGCAAGGCGCTGCTCGTCGCGAGCAATGGCGCGGTCGGCCTGTTGCTGCTGCGATGGGGCGAAGGTGGAATGGATCATGGTGGGCTCCTAACTGTGTCGTTAAGAGCCTTCTTGCATGTAGTTTGCTACACGTCAAACATAATCGTGTAGTTTGCTACATTTTATTTATGCGCGCTTGCGGTCGTCCTCGGCAAACGCCTCTAGCAGCCGAAGCGCCTGTTCCAGGCGATCCTCTGCGATGCGGCTTATGATATCCTCGACGCGGGTTGCCATCTCTGGCCCGCCCTCCCCGTATGCCAGCCACCTAGGATCAACTTCCAGCGCAGCGGCCAGTTTATCGACGGTATCGAGGGTGAGGGAGTTGGTGCTGCTGGTCAGGAACTTGTGCAGCATACTGTCCGACAGGCCTGCCTTCAGAGACACCTTCCGAACGGAAAGAGTCGGGTTTGCGTCGATGACTTGTCGGATGCGATCGCGGATATCCATGCCGCCATTATGCCACCCGAAGCAATCCGCCTCATAATGTAGAATACTCCTTGACGTATCGTGTAGCAAACTACATACCATGCGTCATGACCCAAGCAGAACAACTCGCAGCTCGCATTCGAGCGAAGGCATCTGAGATGAATATCTCGGCCAGCACATTGTCGCGGAAATTGTTCGGCGGAGGCAGTCGGATTGACGAGATCGAGGCTGGCAGTTCGCTGACCTTGGACACGTTCGCCCGCGTCTCCGCTGCTCTCGACGACCTCGACCGGGACAAGGCGGCATGATCGCCGGGGTTCGTGAAGTCGATGCTGCTCATCCCCGCAGCCTGACTTCCTCCCCGTAAATTCCAACTCGTTAACCTTCCACAGTCCCGCTGTGAAACACTTAACCGGTTAAAAATTATGCTTAATTTCGAGTTAACAGAAAGGAAATCCCAATGCTTCTTGATATGCTCCTCTCCCTTTTCGTCGCTGCCGTTCTTGGCGGCTTGATTGTCTGGCTGATCGATCGCCAGCGCATCCGCAACCTGTCGCAAATCAACCAGGCATTGCAGGACAATCTCGCCAAGGAAATCGCGCAAGTCGATCACCTGACCGACAAGGTTCGCTCGATGCTCTCCGCCGAACGTGACCGCAAAGAGGCCGTTCGTGCCGGTGCTGCCCGTGCCACCGAAGCGCGCAAGGCATCGGCTGCGGCGCGGCGATTGCTCAAGTCGCATCAGTAATTCCGGCGCTCTGGAATGGGGGCGTCAGAGAGGTCGATGGGGCGGTTCATCCTCGGAGCGCTGACCGGACGGGGGCTGTCTCCCAGCCATTCAACCCGCAGCGTAATCTTCCTCCCAAACACATTTTTTATTCAGGAGTTTCGCCATGAAGAACAAACTTTCCGATCTGAACGATCATCTGTTCATGCAGCTGGAGCGACTTGGCGACGAGGATTTGACCTCCGAGCAAATCGACCAGGAAGCGCGCCGTGCAGAAGCGATGGTTTCCGTTGCTGACCGTGTCGTGACCAACGCAGCCCTGCAACTCAAAGCCGCCGTGCTGTTCGTCGAACATGGCGAATACGTCCGCCCGCATCTGCCTATGCTCGGGAGCCGGTCCAATGAAGGGTAGGGCGATCCGCTACAGCAGCGAAGAAATGGCATGGCTGGAGAAAAACCGCGCCATGGTCATATCGGCATATCACGCCGCCTTCATTGCCAAATTTCCCCGTGATGATGTTTCCCTGATCAATCTCCACAGTCTCCGCAAACGGAAGGGCTGGAAAACCGGACGCACCGGCCACTTCGAAGCGGGCAAAGCTCCGATGAACAAGGGCAAAAAGTGCGCGCCAGGGACGGGTGGCTTGCACCCGAATGCTCGCAAGACCCAGTTCAAGAAAGGCGAGCGCACTGGCATCGCCCAGAAGAATTACAAGCCGGTCGGTTATGAGCGTATCAGCATAGATGGCTACCGAGAGCGTAAGGTCAACGACGATCTGCCGTTCAAGGATCGCTGGCAGCTGGTGCAACGCATAGAATGGGAAGCTGCGAACGGCCCCATACCCGATGGCTACGCTCTCAAGTGCCTCGACGGCAATCGGCTGAACTGCGCCCCCTCGAATTGGGAGCCGGTGAAGCGCAGTGTCCTCGCCCGCCTGAATGGCGGACGGTGGCGCAAGACCCTCGCCTATGACGATGCGCCGGCTGAATTGAAGCCGCTCGTCATGGCAACTGCGAAACTGAAAGACCGGATCCAAGAGGTGCGGCCATGAAAACCATCAACGACTTCTCGACCTCTGAAAAGGCCGTGATCCGCGAACGCCGGAAGCACCAGGGCAACGTCGAACTGGCCCGCGTGTTCGGGTGCGATGCGCGGACTATTGCCGCGATTGGGCGGGGCTCATGAGCACCGCCAAGGTCCTTTCTGCCAAGCGGACCACAGCACTCATCGCGACGCTTTCCGGCAAGAAATCAGCCGACCCCGAAAGCCTGTCTCGATCCTACGCCCTGCCGGTGGCGGATGTCCGGCGCATCATGAAAAACATGGAAGTGGAAGCGTTATGAAAAACTCGTCCAAGCTGTTTTCACAGATTGCCGCCGAAGCTGGCTGCACCCCGAACAAGGCCAAGACTGCCGCGTTCCTTTTCGGGCTTTCCGAGGATGGATCGACCATTGATCGTGCGGCGCGGTTGCTGTGCATGAAGCCGAACACGATCAAGGTTTATGCCCGCGAATTCCTGATCGACTTCGCTGATTACCGGCCCTTCGCTCGCGACGAAAAGTCAGGCCGCTCACGGCCGGATCCGACCTATCGCCTTGGTCTCGACCAATGAAGTGCGCCCTAGACCAAGGCGTCAACACCGCGCTTCTCGCCGGCTGCTGCCTGACTGTGGCGCTGTTCCTCGTTGTCTTTTGTGCCGGGTTTGCGGCGGGGAGGGTGTTTTGAAACCCGCCTTCCAACGCTGGACCCGCCGCGAGTGTGCAGAACTGGAACGTCTGTGGCGCTCCAATGTCAGCGCGAACACCATCGGCAAGTCGCTCGATCGCAGCCGTTCGTCGGTGCTCGGTAAGCTCAGCCGCATGGGATTGCTCTGCATTGAGCGTGATCGGCGTAAGTCGCGGGACCAGCAAATCGTGGCCCGCTACATCGACGGCGAAACCGCGCGCGACCTGTCCGCCGTGTTCCGCCTGCACCCCGCCTACATCACCCAGCTTGCCCGCGATCATGGCTACAACCGCGGCGCAGGTCGGCCTCGTCATATCTCTAAAAGGGCCGCTGCCTGATGCCTCTCCCCCGGCTCCTTTCCCATAACGACCGTCGCCAGCGTCGAGCCGACATGATCGCGGCATATCAGCGGCGTCATGCTTCCTCGCGTACCGTAGCGGCGAAATTCGGCATGTCTGACAGCTATGTGAGGGCTGTCATGCGCCGTGCTGGTGTTTCCAAGCCTTCGGGGTGCCCGCCGCTATGAACGTCACCGGCTTCCACGGGCGCAAGGCTCGCACCAAGAACGAGATGATGACCGCGCTTCGGTCCATGCTCATCATGCGGCGGTCACTGGACGGCATCGCGGCGGATTCCATTGCGCGCTCCTACGGGGTTTCGATCCCGGTTGCGGAACAAATGATCGCCGATGAGCGGAAGCGGAGGGCGGCGTGAACTTCGCCGATCTCGAAACCTCGCTCAAGCCCGTGCCGCAATTCTTCGTGCAGGCACCCGACAAGCGCAAGGACTGGCCGGAGGTTGATCGGCAAGCGACGTTTTTCTCGACGCTGCGCATGGCTGCACCGCGGCTGCTGGTGTTCGCCAATGCCAACGCCGGGAAGCGCAGCCCCCGCATGGCCAGGAAAGAGGGCATCCTTGGGGGTGTGTTCGATGTCTCGATCGAATGGACGCGGATGCTTCATGCCTACGTGGAGTTCAAGGGTTACGACAAAAGCGGACGCGCCGGCGTGTTGTCGCCGAACCAGATAGATTTCGGCAATCGTCTCGTTGATCTCGGCATCCCCTGCGCCTGTTTTTTCGATCCTTACGACGCGGCCGACTGGCTGCGCGAACAAGGTTTCCCGGTAGCGGAGATCCGCCGTGCAGCATGATCCCATCCCGACAGAGCGCTCGCCGCAATCCTTCGACCTCGCCGGTTTCGCCAAGCGCACCGTGGAGGCGGGAATACTCGCCGCCCGTGATGACAAAAGCGAGATGAAGTTCCGCATAATGCTCGCCCGCCAGTGCGGTTTCCTGAGCGATGACGAAACCCGGCTGTGGATTATCCAGCACGACTTAGGGGCCGCGTAATGGCAACAGATTCCAACACCGCCCTTCAATTCGGGCCCGCATGGTGTTCGCGCCAGGTGCCGACGTTCAGCGGGATGCACGACACGCATATCGAGGATGGCGACGACTATTCCACGATCACGCTGGCCGATATCTTCACCATGCCGCCCGGGGATCACGCCAAGGGTGCCGGTCCTGCGTTCATCCCGTCCAGCTACTTCGACTTCGACGCGCGCAAACATGCCTCGCAGCGGGCCAAGGGCTCGTTCGTGGCCCTATGCGGCGACATCGATAGCGGTGACCATAGCCTTGAACGCATCAAGGGGCTCATGCGCGGGTTCTCGGGCAAGTCGGCCTGCCTGATCTATTCCAGCGCTCATGCGCGCGCCGGGGATATGCGGTGGCGGATTATCCTGCCGCTGGAAACGCCGGTCTCGTTCGATGACTGGCACGACGCGCAACATGCGTTTTTCGATTTCATGGAGGAACACGGTGTCGAGATGGACCGCGCCTTGGATCGCGCCGGCCAACCTGTCTATCTGCCCAATGTTCCTGCTGCCCACGCCAAGAGCGGCACTAGGCTGCGCGATGAAGATGGCAAGCCGCTTTACTATGACCGCGCTACTACGGGCTGCAATGCGCCGGGTCTGGATATCACTACCGGCCCGATTGCGGTCGCCATTGCCGATATCTTTCGGAAGCGGGCTGCTGATGAGCGCGACCGCGAACGGATCCGCGCCGAAGCCATGGAGCGCCGCGCCAACAAGCCCCAGACCGAGGGCGGGCCGGTCATGGAGGAATTCAACAAGTCGAACTCGATCGCCACCCTCTTCGAGATGTACGGCTATGAGCAATCGCCGCGCAATCCTGACGACTGGCGCTCCCCCAAGCAAACCAGCGATAGTTACGCCACCCGCATCATGGGCGATACTTGGGTCAGTTTGTCGGCGTCCGATGTTGGTGCACGTCTCGGCGCTGTCTGCAAGGCTGGCTGCTTCGGCGATGCCTACGACTTGTTCGTTCATTACGAGCACGGCGGAGATCACAAGTCCGCGTTCCGCGCCTTGTATGCCGAGCGCCGCACGTCCGCGCCGGTATCTGCGCCGCCCCCTGTCGACGCGGACGATCCGGGTTGGACCGAGCCTCCGCATGATGACGACACGCAGCCAGAGGATGTTTTCATGGCGAGTGTGCCGGATGAATTGGCGGAAGAAAAGCCCGAGCTCGACGCAGTTGACGCGTTCGACTTCAATGAAGCGGACATTCCCACCCGCCCGTGGGTCATCCCCGGCGTCATCCTCTCGGGCTATACGCACATGCTCGCTGCGCCAGGCGGCTCGGGCAAGTCGCTGTTCACCCTGCAAATAGCCATTGCGCTCGCTCGCGGGCTTCCTTGGGGCGCATTCGTACCGCGCCGCAAGTGCCGCACCCTCATCATCAATGTCGAGGATGATATCGATGAGCAGCGCCGGCGTCTCTCGGCCGCGCGCACGGTAATGCAGGGCGGCGATGAACTGCGCGGCATGATCGATCTCGTGCCGGACGCTGCGACTATCGTGGTCGCGGGCCGGTCGCCTGATGGCCGCACCATCCGCACCATGCCCATAGTCGAAACGCTGGTCGAATATATCCAGCGCCGCGAGATCGATGTCCTGATCGTGGACCCCTTCGCGGAAACCTTCGAAGGGGACGAAAACGACAACTCCGAAGTCAAATGGGCCATGAAAATATGGCGCGATGAGATTGCCCGCCGCACCGGCTGCGCGGTCTATCTCGTCCACCATACCGTGAAACATGCGGGCGGCGGGGCTGGTGATGCCAACGTGATCCGCGGGGCAGGTGCAATCGTCAACAGCACCCGCATCTCTGCTACGCTGATGCCCATGACAAGCGAGGATGCCGAGATGATCGGCGTCGACCAGGCCGAGCGACATCTCTACGTCCGATATGACGACGCCAAGGCCAACCAGTCGCTTAAGACGAACACGGCTCGCTGGTTTGAAAAGGTATCCGTCACGATTGGCAACGGAGACAAGGAAAACCCTTCCGACGAAGTGGGCGCGCTGGTCCCGTGGATACCGCCTGACGCGTTCGACAACCTCACCGGCAATACGATCAAGATCATCCTCGACAAGGTGGAGGCAGGGCTTCCCAGCGGCGAACGCTACACTGGTTCGGGCCGCGGCGGGTCCAAGGAATCGGGCCGCTGGGTCGGGTGCCTCATCATGGCCGAAGCGGGGCTGACAGAGCCTCATGCAAAGAAGGTCGCGGGCACATGGATTGCGAACGGCGTGATGGTCGAAGAGGAATACCATTGCCCTGTCGCGCGCCGCAAAAAGAAGGGCCTTTTCGCACCTGAAAAAGCCCGCCCGGGAGAGCCCAAATGAGCGCGCTAAATCGTTTTTCATTTGACGCAGATTTGACGCAAAGAGTGCGTGAAATAATGGCGGAGCCCTTACAGGGTAAGGTTTTGACGCAAATGTGCGCTATAAGCGCGCATCATTTGCCGCAAAACTTGCACTTACCCTTTTCAGGGGCTCCGCAGGGTCTCGCTCATCTGACCGCTTCTGTCTCAAAATCGCCGGTATCAAATGAGGGGCCAAGCCATGCCACAGGGGGCGGCTTTGAATGATGAAACCAGAAAATGGGACACGGGTCTCATCCGGCCATATCGACCATGCCCGCCCGACTTTGCCGAGCGCTACATCGAAATCGGCCAAGGCAAGGAGATCGAGGAGCATTACCGGACCAACTGGCGCATCATCTGCCGGTGGATCGAAGAGGCTGGCGGGGATGCCCTGCGCGCCAAACGTCACAAGGTTTCTGGTGGATTTGCCAGGCCAAACAAACGTGCCAAGCGATATGTGCTCGGCAAGACACTGACGGCGGTAAGAGCCAGGAAACGGAAGGAGTAGGGGGCGGTATGGCACTCACTGCGAAACAGCAAAGGTTCGTCGACGAATATCTGATCGACCTGAACGCCACTCAAGCTGCGTTGAGGGCTGGGTATAGCGAAAAGACCTCGTACAGCATTGGGCAGGAAAACCTGAACAAACCTGAAATTGCACAGATCATCCAAAAAGCGATGGACGCGAGGTCCGAGCGCACCGAGATCACTGCTGATTATGTGCTGGCCGGCATTCAGGAAATCGCTGAACGATGCCTCCAGCGCTCGCCAGTGATGGAGGGCTATGGGAAGGAGCGGACCCAAGCCACAGACGGGGAGGGGCGCCATGTCTGGGCTTTTGATGCGACGGGAGCGAACAAGGCGTTCGAGAACCTCGGCAAGCATCTCAAGCTGTTCACTGACAAGGTTGAGCACTCGGGCAAGATCGCACTCGAACAACTGACCGATGAGGAATTGGCGGCGAAGATCGCGGCCTATTCCGAAGGTGGCTGATACAGTCCTGCTTGAACGACTGGCGCTGGTTCGGGAACAGGACCGGCGTAGGCAGCTGAAAGGGCAACACTCCGCCCTGTTCAAGCGCACCGAAAAGCAGGAATCCCAATTTGATGCCGTAAATGGCTCAGCGCGACATGTCCTGGCATACGGCGGATCGAGATCGGGCAAGACGTTCGGCTTCTGCGAGATTGTTGCCGAGCGGGCGTTACAGGCCCCCAATTCTCGGCACCTGATAGCCCGGCTCCACAACATCGACGTGCGTCAATCGGTCATGCTGGACACATGGCCAAAGATGATGGCGCTGGCTTTTCCCGACGTCGAATGCGTGATCAACAAGTCGGACCAGTTTGCCACATTCCCGAATGGCAGCGAGGTCTGGTTTGGCGGGTTGGATGACAAGGACCGGGTTGAGAAGATACTCGGTAAAGAATTTGCGACCATCTACGTCAACGAAAGCAGCCAGGTCGCATACGAAACGATCCTGACCCTGCGCACCCGCCTAGCCCAATCTTGCACCACGGCGCATGGCGATCGCCTACCTCTCAAAATGCTCTACGACCTCAACCCGACCGGCCGCGGGCATTGGAGTTATCGTGAGTTTGTAGAGCTGGTTAACCCGGTGGATGGCAGGGCAATCAATCCAGAGTCGCGCGCTCATATCGTCCTCAACCCAGCGGACAACCCACATCTGCCGCAGGAATATCTCGATGAGCTAGACGAGTTGCCAGACCGGCAGAGGCAGCGGTTCCGTGATGGTAAATATCTATCTGAGGTTCCCGGCGCGCTGTGGTCACTGACCGAGCGCGATGCTGAAGATGGGCGCAAGATACCGGGTATTGACCAGCTGCGCGTCCACGTCATGCCAGCTTTCAAACGGGTAGTGATTGGCGTCGATCCATCCGGCTCAGATGGCACCGGCGGCGATATCCAAGGCATCGTTGTTGTAGGTCTTGGTGTTGATGATCATGCCTACGTGATTGCCGATCGATCCTGCCGGCTATCCCCCGAGGGATGGGCGCGCACGGTTGCCAAAGCCGGAGAGGACTTTGGCGCGGACAAGGTGGTGGCGGAAAAGAACTACGGCGGCGCGATGGTGGAATCTGTTTTGCGCGCTGCCGATCTGAACATGCCAGTGAAGCTGGTGAACGCCACTCGAGGAAAGCATATTCGCGCTGAGCCGATTGGTGCACTGTATGAGCAGGGGCGCGTCCACCACATTGGCGCATTCTCCGATCTCGAAGAGCAAATGACCATGACCACGACAACGGGGTATCAAGGTGGCGGATCACCTGACCGGATGGACGCCCTGGTATGGGCCCTGACCGAGTTGATGCTCGGCAAATCCCGCAGCTACGACCTCTCGACACTTTGACGGCGGTAACCACCACCCGCAAACCAAGCCACACCCCGCCCATGGGTGCCATTTCCTACATCTCGGACCGATTGACCAACGCCCTCACCGGCACTGGTACCCGCCGCGACGCACGTTCGGCCAACGCCTACGTCCCGACCATCCTGAACCAGCAACAGATCGACGCGGCGTATCGCGGATCAGGGCTGATGAAAAAGATCATCGGCATCCCCGCGCTGGATATGGTCCGCGAATGGCGCGACTGGACTGGGCTCGATGCTGATCAAGCCTCCAAGGTTTTCGACGAGGAAAAGCGCCACGAGCTGCGCCAGAAAATCCGAACGGTTGAAATCATGCGCGGGCTTGGTGGCGGTGCGTTGATCCTTGGCCTGCCTGGTCTTCCTGATCAGCCGGCGCCATCGACCATCACAAAGGGCGGGCTCGCATTCGTGCATGTCGTGTCCCGCTGGCATCTCCATTTCGATAAGCTGCAGGACGACGCGACCAAACCGGGATACGGCGAACCGCTGATGTGGCGCATGAATTCGGTCGGTGGCCAACAGAAAATTCATCCATCGCGCGTGATCCCGTTCCGCGCTGATACCGCGGCGACACTGGCAACGGTCATTTCCTCCCCGCTCGATTGCTTCTGGGGCGAAAGCAAGGTCCAACAGGTTCTCGACGCGGTGCAGGACAGCGACACCGCCCGCGCATCGTTCGCGGCACTGATCCACAAGGCTCGCCTGCTCCGTATCGGGATCCCCGACCTGATCAGCCTTGCCGCCCAGCCAGACGGTGAGGGGCAGGTGATGAACCGCCTCGCCATCCTCGCCACTGCCGAATCCATCCACAACGCGACGATCTACGACGCTGGCTCGGCCGATGATGGCAAGGGCGGCGAGAAGATCGACGATGTGACCTACAGTTTCGCGGGCGCCAAGGACGTGATGAACTGCTTTGCCGAGTTCGTCTGCGCCGTTTCGGACATCCCGGCAACGCGGCTTTTGGGAAGGGCTCCTGAGGGCATGAATTCCAGCGGGGAGTCGCAACAGCAAGATTGGGGTAAGCTCGTCAGGGCCATGCAGACCCTCGACCTTGCCCCGTGTCTTGATCGGCTCGACAGGTATCTTGTGCCATCCGCAACCGGGGCTGTCGTCGCAACCGCCGCCTATGAGTTCGCGCCTCTTGATCTTCCTGGGCAAAAGGAAAAATCCGAGCGGTTCAAGACCCAGATGGAAGCTATCGACAAGCTTCAGCAGACCGGCACCATCCCCGATCGTGAATTCGCTCGCGGCGTTCAATCGCTGATGGTCGAGGAGGGTTATCTGCCCGAGCTGGAATCGGCTTTGAAGGCATTGCCCGACGATGAGCGCTACGGGATCGAGCAAGGTTCAGAGGAGGGAGGTGATCTTTCGTCTGCCGGTATGGGCGGGTCTGATTTGGAAGCGGACCCGCCCCGCCGTGCCGCTAATGATGCGGCGTTAAAGGTCATTCGTGAATCCGCCCCGAGCATCGTGGGTAATGATGCCAAGCCACGGACGCTGTACGTCCACCGGAAGCTGCTCAACGGTGCAGATTTGGTCAAGTGGGCCAAGTCACAGGGTTTCAAGGTCACCTTGCCAGCGAGCGACATGCACACCACCATCGCATTCTCGCGGCAAGCGATAGACTGGATGAAGGTCGAGCCGATCTGGGACCATGACGCGGGCGAGTTGAAGGTGCCCGCAGGAGGTGCGCGCCTTATCGAGCAATTCGACGGCGGCGCGGTTGTGCTGTTGTTCAATTCATCGACGCTGGCCTACCGCCACGAAGTGATAAAGCGGGCGGGTGCCTCTTGGGATCATCCGGAATATCAGCCGCACATAACCCTGACCTATGATCCGGGCGAGGTTGATCTTGACCAGGTCGAGCCGTTCCAAGGTGAACTGCGTTTCGGACCTGAGATATTCGAGGAACTTGATCTGGATTGGAAAGCCAAGATCGAGGAGGCGTGATGCGCTACGTCGATCGCTTCGGCAATATTCGCCCACCAGTCCCGCCCGCAAGACCCGCAGGCTCATCCTATCCTGCTAGGCCGCTCCGGTGAAATTCTCGCTCGCTCAGTTATACCGCCGCACCAGAAATCCCCGCCGATCATCGGTGACATTCCGGCCTATCCAAGCACCATCAGCATTCGCGACTAACCTATATCAGTCGTCGTACCTGCCCGTGGTCAAAGCATGGGAATCGGCGCTACCCGGCATCGTCGCAGAATACGAACGCACCCTGTCCGACATTACGACAGATGCGCCGGCCGATTTGCGCGCCCAGATTGGCAAGGTCGAAAGCGATCTGTTTGGGCTGTTCGCGACACTGGGTTTCAGGCTGGAGCGGTGGGCGCAGACGGTCGAAGCTTTTCAACGCCGCCGCTGGGTGGGCGCAGTCAATTCGGCAACCGGTGTGGATATCTCGGCACTGATTGGCCCAGGTGATGTGCGCATGTCGCTGCAGGTGGTCATTGAGCGCAATGTTGCCTTGGTGCGCAGTGTTTCGGATCAAGCGCGGACCAGAATTGCCGACGCCGTGTTTCGCGGACTGAATGACCGCCGACCATCGCGCGAAGTGGCCAAGGAAATCCGCGAGGCTGTCGAGATGTCGCGACGCCGGGCCAAGAACATCGCCAGTGATCAGCTTTCAAAATTGACGGGGCAGTTGAACGAGGAGCGCACCCGCCAATCAGGAATCGAGGAATACAAATGGGTGGCGAGCGGGAAAGTTCACTTCCGCGAGAACCATCGGGCTAGGGATGGAAAGGTGTTCGACTGGGATAATCCGCCGGCTGATGGGCATCCGGGGCAGGCGATATTCTGCGGGTGTGCGTCGAGGGCGTATCTGGATCTTGACAAGATTCTTGCCGAAGCTGCTGAAGCTGCGTAAATCGGCCCCATGCCGGAACCCAAGACAACCCCAATGAGCGGCGAGGATATTCTGGGCCTGATCCTGCTCGCAGCCTTTGCCATTGGGCTCGTGCTGATGTTGGTCGACTGCAGCACCACCACGCCAGAGGAGCAAGCTGAGGCATTGCTCGATGAACAGCAATCAGCTCAGTTCATGGCGGAAAGCCGCGCGCAAGAGCAGCTCGAATTCGAGAATGCCCGCATTGGCTGCGAGGCGGGGGTTTTGGAAGCCTGCCGCCAATATCGCGAGCTGATCGATTAGTTTTTGACGGCGGTAACGGGGCGCACACCCGATACGTATTCAGGCTGGCATGGTCCAGCTATGCGACACTCTGACATTTGACAAATCGGCCCGCATTTGCGCGGACGGTTCGCTTGTGGCTGAAGTCTTTGCCGCTCGGACTGGATTGCAGGATTACCTCAGTTCAGAAGTGGATCCGGAAGGCACTCGGGATTTCAAGCCCGGCCAGATGGTCAAGGTCTATCGCCCCGAATCCGAAGTTTTCAAAGCCGACAGCCTGGCAACTTTCGCCGCTGCTCCCGTCACCATCAACCACCCCTCCGAAGCCGTGACCGCTGACAATTGGCGCGGGCTTGGGGTTGGTGAGATCAACGGCGACGTTGTACGCGATGGCCAGCGGGTCCGCGTTCCAATCATCGTCCGTGATGCTGGCGCTGTGAAAGCGGCCACCACGACGCATAAGCAGCTCAGCATGGGCTATGCGACCGAGTTGGTCTTTCCGACTGACGGCAAGCATCCCGATGGAACCGTCTGCGATGCGTACCAGACAAATCTCAGAATAAACCACATCGCTTTAGTTCCTGCAGGCAGGGGCGGGCCGGAGCTGCGTGTGGTGGACGAACGCACCCCTATTCAAAATAAGGAAAAATCAATGAAGAAGATCGTGCTCGACGGCTTGCAGGTCGATTTGTCGGATGCTGACGCTGTCGCAGCCGCCTTCTCGAAGCTGCAGGGCCAAATCACCGACGCCAACGACGCCAAATCCAAGGCTGAAACTGACCTTGCTACGGCGGTGACGGACAAGGCCAACCTCGAAGCCAAGGTGACCACGCTCGAAAAGCAGGTTGCCGACGCCAAGTTGACGCCCGCGCAGCTGCGTGATGCGGCCAAGGCTTATTCGCAGACAGTCGACAAGGCGAAGGCGCTAGGTGTGACCGTCTCGGACGAGATGGACGAAGGCGCGATCATGCAGGCTGCTGTCTCGGCTAAGATCGGCGATGCCGCCAAGGACTGGACTGGCGCACAGGTAGCGGCCTCGTTCGCCACCCTGACCGCCGACGCCAAGAGCTTGGTCCACAATCTCGACCCGGCCCGCCCGATCAATGATGCCGCGCGGGAGACGAAAGCGCTCGCCGACTCCATCAACAACCTCAACGCATGGCGCAACCCCGCCAACGCGGCGGCATAAGGAGCAAATACCATGCCTGCACTTCAGACGACTTACCCCCTCAACCAGGCCGCTGGCTTTCCTGGCATGCGAGCCGACATGGCCGAATGGGACGCGCGCACCCGCACGGCCACTTCGGTTCTAGCGTTCGGCGGGCCAGTCCAGCGCGCAGGTGATGAAGGCGTAACCGCTTTCGTCTCCGGCGGCGAGTTCATGGGCCTCGCGGGCGTCACCCGCATCACAAATGGAACCGGCGAGACTTATGCAATCGGCGACAACGTGCCTGTGGCCGATGAAGGTTGTTACTTCGGTGTTGCTGATGAAGCAATTGTCGGAGGCACTGCCCTCAAGTGGAACGTGACTACGGGCCGCTGGACCACGGCCACGGCCTCCGGAACCATCATCGCCGTTCCCAACACGGAGGCGGAAACCAGCGCTTCTGGCGCCGGTGTTCTCTTCAAGGTGCGGCTGCGCCGCGTCCCCTCGTAATTAAGGACTGAATGATGGATATGAACGACGCAGCAGCCTTCAACTTCGTTGTCGCCCAGGCGGCCACGATCAACCCGACTGTCTACGAGACGCAATTCCCGGATCTTCCGTGGAACGAGCTCGTATTCGTCGACACCAGTGCGCCGGAATGGACGCCCGGCATCATCACCTTCGCTTCGTCGACGGTGGGTGCCGCGCGCTGGTACGCTGGTGGCGCTAAGGATATCGCCCGCGCCGATGTGACCATGGAGAAGTCGCAGCAGGCTGTTCACATGGCTTCGATCGGCTATGGCTATGATCTCGAAGAAGTTGGCCAGGCACAGCTTCTGGGCGTCAATCTCGGCACACGGAAACCCGTCGCCGCTCGCCGCGCCTACAACGAGTTCATGTGGGCCGTTACCCAGACCGGCGACACCACCAAGGGCCTCAAAGGACTGGTTAACCAGTCCAGCGTTACCGCAGGCACTGCGCCGGCCGATGGCACCGGCAGCGTCACCACCTGGTTCGACGCCAACGGTGTAGCCACCAAGACCCCGGCGAAAATCCTCCGGGACTTCAATAACGCGATCATCGGCATCTTCACCGGCAGCAACACTGTCGAGATGGCTGATACCGTACTGTTGCCGTTCAATGTGCTGGCGTGGCTGGGCGCGACGCCCATGAGCGATACGAATAGCGAGACCATCCTCTCGTTCGTGCTGCGGAACAACTTCTACACCCAGCAGACTGGTCGCCCGCTCACCGTGCGCGGCGTTCTCGGCCTCGACACCGCGGGCGCTTCGTCGACCCGCCGGATGGCAGCTTATGCCAATCGGCAGGACGTGGTCAGCTTGCATCTGCCGATGCCGCACCGCTTCCTGAACGTCTATCAGGACGGCCCGACTAGCTTCGAGGTTCCAGGCATCTTCCGCACTGGCGGTGTCGACGTCTCGCGTCCAGGCGCGTTCCGCTATCTCGATGGGATTTGATCATGGCGAAGCATGCACTCACGAACGCCACTGACGGACCCAAGTCGGTCAACTCCCTTACTGGCACGGTGGTCATTGCCGCTGGCGCCAGTGAGGAGGTCGATCTGTCCGAAGCGGAATTTATCTCCGCCAAGGCTACTGGATGGTTCGCAGACGACGGCGACACCGAACTAGCCGACATGAAGGTTGCCGATCTCAAAGCGCTGGCTGAATCCGAGGGCATTGATCTCGGCGATGCGACTAAGAAAGACGACATCATTTCGGCGATCGAGTTGGCTCGCGAAGCAGAATAACCCTCCAAATCGTCACGGGGGAATTGGGCCGCTCTGCTTTCGGGTGGAGCGGCCTTTTCAATAGGGGAATGTAATGGCCGATAATATCACTGCACCAGCGACCGGTTCTGTTCTGGCAACGGATGAGATCGGAGGCGTTCACTATCCTCGCACCAAACTTTCGGTTGGCGCTGATGGCGTGGCGGTTGATGTCTCGGCTGCGGCTCCTTTGCCTGTTGCTCTGTCGGCTGCGGATAATTCTGCGATCGATGCCATTGCAACGGCGTTGGCTGATAATGCGACCGGGGCGGATATCGCTGCGGTTGTTGCGGCCCTGAGCGATATTGCCACGGACACCGGACTCGGAGCTATTGTTTCCACCCTGGCTGGAACGCTGACAGTTGATGCGGCGTCTTTGCCCCTTCCCACCGGTGCAGCAACCTCCGCAAAGCAGGACACGTTGATCGGGCACGTAGACGGCATTGAAGTCGTCCTCGCCACGCTCGGCACGCAGACGACGCTGGCGGCAATCCTCGCGAAGTTGATCGCGGCCCCGGCGACCGAAGCCAAGCAGGACGCGAACACCGCCGCCGTGGCGCTCGTCGGCACCCGCGCTTATGGTGCTGGCCAGCCGGTGGCGATCGGGGCCAGCGATGCGGCATCAGTTGGCCTTACCGCAACAGAGGTCCTGCTTCATGCATCGGCTCGATGCTTTGTGCGGGTCGCGGCTGCCGCTACTGCAGCGGCAGGCATCCCGCTTGAGCCCGGTGAGAAATTTCACTTGCGCCTGAATTCTGGACAACAGATTCACGTTATCCGCGACACCGCCGATGGCACGCTCAACGTGGTGCCGGTGGCCTGATGTTTGTTCAGCCGGGACGGATCGGACGGGTTGGCAGCGCTTGGAAGCGCGCGCGTCAGCTTGTTACTTGGGTATTAGGGGCGGGCGTTTGGAACGATGCTCTCACTTGGAGCGATACTGAAAACTGGAAGGACGCGCCATGAGCATTCAAACCATTAACAACACTGACACCGGCCTGAAAGCCCGCAACGCGATCAACTCAATTGGCCGCGCGGCACAATTCGCCGCGGGCGGTAGACGTGCCGTTATCGACGCTTTCGGTGATAGTATTGGCGGAGTCACCGCTAGTGGCATCGGTGCTTGCGTGGGAGTCGCTGCCTCATATTGGGCACCCGGCATGAACATTGAACAGCGCGATAGTTATGCGGTCGGCGGAACGAGCGCGACCGCATTGATGTCGAGTCAACTTGCCTTGTTTCAAGCGGCGATTGCTGGCGGAAAGCCACTGCCTGATATCGCCACTATTCAAACTCACTCGAACGACTTCATTACGGCAGCGGGGGTAGACGCCGCGCTGGCCAATCAAATTAACTTTATCGAAGCTTTGCGCACTATGGGAGTCCCGCTCATAATTGCGTGTTCAGCACTGCCCAAATCAGGATCGGCTCCGCCCCAAGGTCGGGCACAGTTCAACACTCGCATGAAGTATTATGCAGATACGACTCCGGGAGTTGTATTCTTTGACTGGTTCAGCGCGTCGGTGGACCCTGCGTCTACTGATACGGCTACGACTCCTTGGAGGACGGGGCACTCAACCGATGGCACACACCCAACCGGCGCGGCGATATTTTGGGGCGGTAAGGTTATTGCCGAACTTCTGGCCCCTTTATTGAGTCGGGTTAGTCCGCGCACACTACCCAATTTTCGCTATGTTAAAGGCACCGATACTAGCGAGCGTTGGTATAATATCGAAGGCCGCGAGGGCAATTTTCATGGCACCGGCGGGCAGCTGAATGGAGTCGATAACACTGGTGTGGCGGGGTCAGCCGCGAGTCAGAATAACCGCTGGCAAATCACTCACGGCGCTGGCGTCACCGTCACCCCGTCTATTGTTGTGGACGAGGAGGGCCATCGGAATCAGCGCCTCGTGTTGTCGGGAACACCAACGGACGCCACAGATATCCGACTACTCTACAACCATAACTATCTGCAAACTGCGGCGGCAACTTGGCAGCAACAAGCGATTGCAAAGGTGGCGAGTCTCACTGGCATTCGTGGCCTTGGTTACACAAACTTTGCCTCGCCCATGCAGTCTGTTTGGGGAACTGCGGGACCGTTGCCGGTTCACTCTGGCACTTGGTTCCTGCGCAACTTGACCAACGGCCTCGTGCGCGCCGATGTTGCCGGTGCATTTACGCAAATTTTCTCGATAGGGGTATTGAATGGAGTCCCTATCAGCGGGACAGTCGACGTTTCTCGTTGCTATGACTACCCGATCATTCAGACATGATGACCAATGGCAAAGTGGTGACACCCCTGTTGGTTTGGCTCGCATGATGCCCCTCAAATGGGGATTCCTTCCGGTGCTGGGGCTGGCCGTGCTGGTGTCGAACTGATGTCTCTTACCGTCAAACTCGACGGCGCAGCCGCGCTGGAAAAAGCGATGGCTGCGCTCGGCGACCCTGTGTACCTGCGCCGCGCTGGCTTGAAGGCGCTGCGCGAAGGCGCGCTACCGATCCGTGACCTGGCACAGCAGCTGGTGCCGGTCGACAAGGCGATGCTCCGGGAATCGGTCAAGGTGAAGGCGGGCAAGAAAGGCCGTGGCCTAGCCGCGGACCGGGTCACCTACCTGATCGGCATCGATGTCAACGTGCAGCCGGCGCGGGAAGTACCGCGGGAGAACGATTTGACGGCGGTAACCCAACCCCACTTTTGAACCGATAGTCCTGCAATGCTTACCCTGTATCTTGCCACCGGAGTAATCGCAGATGGAGGCACCGTTCCCGTCTCTGATCTACTGACCCAGTTCCGCGCACGTTACCCCAAGTTTGCGGACGTGCCGGATGCCACCGTGCAGATTTGGCTCGACGAGGGTTCGGCTGAAACGGTCACCTGGGCGGAAACTGACCGAGCCTCCATGCTCTACGCTGCCCACCAGCTATCCGGGCAAGGCTTTGGCGCTGGAGCCATCCCTGCGGGCATAACCAGTTTCAAATCCGGCACGTTCTCCGCATCCGTCTCCGATAACATTGCAGGAAAGACCGGATTCAATGCGACGTCATACGGGCGCGAATATCTCGCACTGATGCGGCGCAGTTTTGCAGGGCCTCGTCTTGCATGGAATCCACCGGTGTACCCATGCTGAGGCGAGACGCGGCAAAGTTCTGGCTGGTTTTCCGCGATGCCGAGACGGGCCGCTATGTCAGTCGCGTATACGCATTTCTGAATCCGAAAACGACAGTTTCCGAGAAGCGTTGGAAGTGATGTTTGACCAGGCATTCGCCAGCATCGCGGTGGGGTTCTCCGATGCGTTCGGCGGACCATTTACGGAAGCCACAGCAAATTGGCCGGGTGTGCCGGTCTACGATGATGGCGGCTCGATTGTTACGCCCGGTGTGCCAGCCCAGTATCCATGCCGCGCTCAATTCGATGCCGCCACACAATCCATGCGCCTTTCGGAGGGGTTTCTCGAGACCGATGTGAGGGTGCTCGTCCTGTCGGCATCCTTGTCCGTGCCGCTCGACACCGAGGCCAAGATCATCGTTTCCGATGGCATGTATTCCGGGACGTGGGCACTCAAGTCCTGCGGGCGTGATCCCGCGGGCGTTGGATATGAGTGCCGGGCTCGGAGGCTGTAATGGGCTTCAAGGGTGCCGATAAGCACATCGCCCGGCTGAGGAAGCTGTCCAGTCAGCGAGTCGTCGCTTTGGCCGGTGCTGTCGTGTTCGAGGGCGCGGACACGATACGTGCCGAGGCTTTTCGTTCGATCAGCGCTGGCAGCATTTCGGGCGCGGGGCATCAGGCGTCTGCACCAGGTGACGCACCAAACCGCGAATTTGGCGACCTGCAGGCTGGCTTGAAGGCTGTAAAAACCGGCGCACTCACCGCCGAGTTTCGTGCAGAGGCGCCCCATTCTAAGCCCTTGGAATTCGGCACAAGCAAGATGGCAGCGCGCCCCTTCGCGCGCCCTGCCCGAGACAAGAAGATCAAGGAAATCCGCGCCGATTACGTGGAGAAAATGAACAAGCTGGTGAAGGCCAGCGGATAGGAGCGAAATGGTTGCGATCAAACTTGAGAAGCCGTGGACCTACCGCACACCGGAGGTCACCATTGACTACACCGCGGGCGAACACGAGGTTTTTCAATGCATCGCCGACAAGGCTGAAACGGAGGGCGTGATAGCCAAGGAGGAAGAAGATGCAAAGGAACCTGCGCCGCGCACTACTCGCAAAGCTAAAGGCTGATGCGGATCTGATTGCCCTTGTTCCGGCCGCATCGGTCTATCCCCAAGCGGTGCCCGGCGAAAAGGCTTGGCCATTCATAAAGCTCGGCCCCCCGGTTACGATACCCTTTCGCGCGTCCTGCGTTCGAGGAAGCCAGATCAGTGTCGATGTCCACGCCTTTGCCAGGGCGCGCATAGTGTCAGGGCAAGAGGTGGAAACGGCGGAAGATCATGCTTCGCGCATCGGTGCGGCCATAGAGGCGGCGATTGATTGCTCGCGCCTTACGCTGGCTGATGGAGCCCTTGCCCGCATCAAACTGACGGACATTCGCCTTCTGCAAGACGAGGAACCGGATGCGTTTCACTATTTTGCGCAGGTCAATGCGCGGGTATTGGCACCGGAACCGGCTTAGGGTATGCCCCGAGCGTGGAAAATCCGACCCTCGACGCGCTGCTGATCCTGATAGCGGAACTCCACAAGTCTGGCGCGATCGATACTGCCAACCTCACCAGCATGGGCAGGCGGCTCGATCTGGCTGATCTGGAAGACATCGGCGACCGGGTGAGGTTCATCCCGCTTTCGAATGCGGTGGACGATCCGAAGCGGATCCGGAGTCACATGCACTTGGTTGACGGCGGTAACAAGCCAGACTGAGCCGGTCTAATTCCTGTGCGACTTTTGTTGCAAAGGAATAAAAATGTCCCTCCCGGTCGAAGCAGATTTCGCAGTAGTTAAACGCGGCGATGGTGCCGACCCAGAAGTGTTCACGATCCTTTGCGGTCTTGACCAGGTCAGCATCAACCGCACCGCCAACACCAATGACCGGTTCCGCCGCGATTGCACGAAGCCCGGCGTTCCAGCGTTTCGTCGCTCCAAGACCACCGGCAAGCAGATGGACATTTCGGCGTCCGGCGCGATCAACATTCCTGACATCGCCCTTTACAACACCGCCTTGGGCGTCACGGCGAACTACAAGATCGAACTCGGCCAGTATGACGACACCGACACCGGTACCATCGTCCACACCATCGACGGCCCGTTCAATCTCCTGTCCGCCAACTCTAGCGTTGGTGATGATAACTCCGCCGAGGTGAGCCTTGCGTCGGATGGTATCTGGGTCGAAGTCACGGCCTGATAAATGGAAACGTCTGTCACCCTGCCTTTCGGGGATGGTGAATACAAACTCTGGTTGCCGCTACCCCAAGTTTTCGAACTTGAGCGTAGCTGCGACACTCCCATGCTTGCCATCGAAGAGAAGCTGCGCGCTGCGATCGGCGCCAAGGAGGACGGCAGCTTTGAGTTTGTGGGAGGAGGCGCGGGTCTCGTGCGCGAAATCCGCGAGACAATCCGTCTAGGTCTCATTGGGGGCAATTGCGGTTTGGTGGATGGCGAAGAGGTCGAGGTAGGACCATTGCGCGCCAAGCAGCTCACCGACCTTTATGCATACCCCGCGCGCCCACTCTCTGAAGGTGTGGTGCTTGCATGGCGGCTTTTGTCCGCTGCGATCTTCGGCGTAGAGCTTAAAAAAAAAGCGCCGCCGGTAAAACCAGCCCGCCGCAGAAGTTCCGCAAAGGCCAAATAATCGCGAACGCCGGGGCCATGGGCCTCGATTATCATACCATTGATCTGTCGGACTACCTTGAGGCGCTGGAGGCCAACAACGAAGCCCACAGCGAAGGTAAGGCCGATGTAGACCCCGCCCGCGCTGATAAGTTGGCAAAGGTCATGGCGGCGCATGGTGACGGCGGTAAAACCTAAAGCAGCCTCCCCATGCGGTTTAGGAACTGCCAAGGGTCAGTCGCGCACTTTCGCCTGTTGCAAGAGCGGCAAGAAATTCTGAGATTGTCTATCTCATGCGCGCCACCCTTCGCCAACGGCACGAAGTGGTCGACCTCGAACCTATTCTCGCATCGCTTCCCACAGTAGAAACATATCTTTCTCTGGCGCGACGTCCATTTGAAGATGTCGCTCTTAGAAGCGCCTGTTATGATTTTACTGCGGCGCTTCGAGTTATGGTGGGTGCGGATTGCTCTGGCTTTTTCAGGGTTATTCCTCACCCATCTTTGTGATCGCTCGCGGTTCTGCTCGGTCCTTTTAGACGCGTATTCTCGTTGCTGGGCAGAGTAGGCCTCATGATTTTCGGCCTTCCATTGCTTGCTCTGCCGACTCCGCCTCTCTTTGTTCTTTTGATACCACTCTTTGTGGTACGCTTTTTGACGCTCTGGGCTGGCGGAATAACTATCCTTCAACCGCCGCAGTACGCGCAACCTGTTGGCCTGATAATGCGCCGAGCTCTGCACGTTTTTACATGCCTTGCACCGAGGACTGTAGCCGGTTCTTTTTTGGCTATCTTTGGGGAAGTCGCCAATTGGCTGGACCAGTTGGCACTTTGTGCACTTTTGCTTATGCAGCAGCGTTTCCTGTGATACGCTTTTGGCAGTCATGGCGGGTTCCTTCCGCTTGTGATTAGAGGCGGCGAATAATTACAGTTATTCGTCGCCTTGCATCTTAGACGAATCCCGACCCGACGGCAAGTTGGATGGGGCGTAACGGCGGTAACAGGCGGCGCTTGTTCGCCCCATTACGCTTTCATGGAAATCGACCCCGTAGTCCTGCAATTACGCGCCGATCTGGACAAGTATCTGTCCGGTGTTCGCGGGGCCAAGCGCACGGTTGAGCAGCAGCTCGGCCTGCAAGGCAAATCGGCCAAGCGTCTAGAATCGGACATCCGCCGCTCGTCAGGCACGATTGCCTCCACCTTGAAGGGATTGGCCGGGACCTTGGCCGCAGCTTTCACCGGGCGCGAACTGGTGGGGCTGCTCGACAGTTTCACCCGGCTGCAGAACAATTTGCGCACAACCGGCCTCGAGGGTGAGGCGCTGGCTTCTGTCCAGGCGCGGCTGTTCGAAACATCGCAGCGGTACGGCGTCGAACTGGAAAGCCTGACCAGCGTTTTCCAGAAAGCGGCGCTGGTCCAGAATGAGCTAGGCGCGAGTACTGAGCAAATCCTCGCGATCAACGAAATCACCGCGGCGGCTTTGAAAGTCACTGGTTCCAGCGCAGCCGAAGCGCAGGGTGCCTTGCTGCAGCTTGGCCAGGCGCTCGGCTCCGGCGTCGTGCGCGCGGAAGAATTCAACTCAATCTTGGAAGGCGCGCTGCCTCTGGCGCAGGCGGCGGCTCGCGGCATTGACGGATTCGGCGGTAGTGTCTCGAAGCTCCGCGCGGCGATTGCTGATGGACAGATCACATCGCAGGAATTCTTCCAAGGTGTCCTGAAAGGCGGCGTCCAGACACTGAAGGACGCCGAGAACGCAACACTCACCCTGTCTGGCGGGTTCACGGCCCTAACCAATGCGTTGACTGTCTATTTCGGCGAGGCGGACAAGGCTAACGGGGTTTCGGCTGCTCTTGGCCTTGCTTTGGGCAAACTGGCTGACAATCTGGATATACTCATTCCGGCCTTGGCGGTTATCTCCACCGTCCTTGCCGGCCGATTTGTTGCGGGCGCTGTGGCGGGAGGAACCGCACTTCGCGCCCTCTCAGCCTACGCCAGCATCGCCACTACCAGCCTTGCGGGCACAGCCCTTGCAGCGCGCGGGGCCGGAACAGCCTTGCTTGCAGCGTTTGGTGGGCCGGTCGGACTTGCCATTACGGCTATCGTTTTGGGTCTCGGCTATTTGGCTACAAGGTCCAGCGAGGCAGAGGATGCCGCTCTTGCAGTAGCCGAAGCGCAGGAAACCGCCGCAAAAGCCACTGAAAAGCTGCTCGACGCCACCAACCGGCTTTCGACAGCCAAGGGTGTTTCGCGCCAACGCATCCTCGAAGAAATCGCCGCTGAAAAGGCCAATATTCAAACAAAGATCGCGTCGGCCAAGGCATCCCTGCAACTGGCGCAGGTCGAACAGGCTCGTGCCCGGGCGGCATTCACGCGGGAAAAGGCATCGCAGGGGTTCGTCCCTAACCAAGGCGGATTGGGCGGGCAGGGTTTTAGCCCAAGCGCAGGAGCGGCGGCGAACAACCTAAGCGATGCGAATATTGCAGCCGCCGCCGAGAAGGCCGCACTAGAAGGTTTGCGCAAGGGCCTTGCCGATGCTGATGCAATCATCAACGGCACGAATATCCAGAACATCACCGGGGGCGACCCGAAGAAAACCCCGAAGACAAGCGGACGCTCTGGCCCCACTGGCCCAAGTGCAGAAGAGATCGCGAACCGGTTCAACAGCGAACTGATCGGCTACGCCCAACAGGCACTTGCCTCTCAGATCAGCCTTGCCGCCAGTGCAGAAGAACGCGCTGAACTGGAATCGCGCGGCGTGGAGATCGCTCGCAGGCAGACGCTCAACTCCATTCAGGCAGACGCGGATTATTCGCAGGCCCAGAAGGACCGGCTGAAAGCAGCGGTCGAGACTTTGGCATTCGAAGAGCAGGCTGCGATAGATTTCCAGCGCCGTGCTGCCCTTGAACGCGAAGCCGCCGACCTCGCCGATGAGAACTACCGCGCAACCGA
The DNA here is from genome assembly GCF_009828115.1 of Allopontixanthobacter sediminis. Lineage (GTDB taxonomy): Bacteria > Pseudomonadota > Alphaproteobacteria > Sphingomonadales > Sphingomonadaceae > Allopontixanthobacter > Allopontixanthobacter sediminis. The sequence continues at coordinate 145,209 of NZ_WTYL01000001.1, forward strand.
GGAGGCCATGCGCCTCCAGTTCGAATTGGCGGATACTCAGGCCGAGCGCAAAAGCATCGCCCTTGAGATGCTCGACCTTGAGGACCAGTACCGCCGGTCTATCCTTGAAGGCCTGATCGCCAGCGAAACGGAGACCGAGGCGCGAAAGGAATTGGCGCGGGTAGCGCTGGCTTCTCTGAACCAGACCGCCGGTGCGAGGCAGGAAGCCACTGCACAGCGCAATGAAACCGAGGCCGAACGCTATGTGCGCGGGCTCAATCAAACCAGCGGGCAAATCTACGAAGCTCTCGACGCGATCAAGATCGATGCTCTCGAGGAACTGAATGACGGACTGGTTGACGCGATCACAGGGGCAAAATCCCTTGGTGATGTATTCAAGAACGTCGCGAACCAGATCGTCAAGGACTTACTGCGGATTGCCATTCAGCAGGCGATTATCAAGCCTTTGGGTGACGCCCTGTTCGGCGGTGGTGGCGGTGGTGGCGGAATTCTCGGCTCAATATTCGGGCGCGCATCAGGGGGCCCCGTCTCAGGCGGACAGATGTACCGCGTCAACGAAGGAGCAACCCCCGGCAACGTCGAGGGCTTCATTCCCTCCGGCAGCGGGCAAATCGTACCGCTAGGGCGCATGAACGCGGCTCAAGGCGGTCAAGGGGGCAGCGGGCTCGTGCGCGTCGTCATAGAGGAAGCGCCGGGCTTTGCTGCCCGTGTCCGCACCGAGGCGCAAGGCGTGGCGATCGAAGTCACCCGCCAGGCAGCACCGGCCATCATCGACGCATCGGCGAACGAAACCATTCGCAGGTCAGGGAGGCCGCGCCTGTGACCGAGATCACCGTCCCAAACACCGATGACCTGACGCTGAGCAACCTGTCGCTGGACGCGCCGGCTCAAGTGAACCGTTCGATCTGGACTGGTGGGCGCAAGGTTGTCGGCCTTGCCGGGGCTGAACTGTGGCGAGGCAGCGCATCCATCGACGATCTGGCCACCGAAGAGGAGGAGCGCCCTTGGCGCGTGTTCGTCTTCGGCCTCAAGGGTCCGCAGAACTGGTTCCGCTGGCCGCTGCCTTGCGCGTCTCATATCGGACCAAAGCCAACCGTGGCCTCGGGTGCTGGCGACGCATACACGTTGCCGCTCACCGGCATCCAGCCCAACGCGCGAATACTGATGGCTGGGCAATACATGACGGTGCCTCTCCCTTCCGGACACAACCGGCCCGTCATGCTGATGAGCGATCTTCGCGGCGACGCCTCGGGCAATGCCACGGCTGAATTCACTCCAGCGCTCGGCGAGGTGCCGGTTCTGGGCGCGACAGTTGAAACCGTCGCGCCGTTCATTCCGATGTCTCTGACCGACCCGCGGCAAGGGTTCGCTTTGTCGGAAGGTGTCAGCGGGTCCAGCTTCGATGTCGAGGAGGCGCGCCGGATATGAGCCTTCCCGATTCGGTCCATTCTGCCGCGCTCGATGCCGAAATCATCAAGCCGGTATTCTTTGCCTGGCTAGATATTCTGGGTGATCCGGTGCGCGCGAACACCTCGGGGGCCGATATCACACCTATGGGGACTGGTGACCCTGATCTGGACGGCCACACCTTCCTCGGTATTTCCGGCAATTTCGTCGACATATCCTCGGTCAAATACAGGCAGGGCGGCTCTGATAGCGTGACCGCCGAACTGTCGGGCATCGAAGGCCTGGACGATGACACGCTGGGCCTCATCGGCGATCCGCTCAACTGGCGCTCTCGGGATGCCCGGTTGTGGCGGATTGTGCGGAACGCGGCAAACGTCCAGCAAGGAGGGTTTCACGCATATTACACCGGCAAGATGACCGGGCTTACCCATTCCGGCGACGCTACCCAGCAAAAGCTTCGCGTCACGATTGAAAGCTATCTCGCGGTGTTCTCCGAGGCCAGCAACCGGACCTATCTCGACCAGTCACGTTACGATGCTGGCGACGAATCCGCCCGCGCAGCCATCGCCATCGCAAACGGTGATTACGGCGGGGCAAGTCGAGGTGGGGGAAGTGGTGGAGGCACTCCGGGTGGAGGCGGCTCGCGTGGTGGCAATCGGCTTGATCGGGTGGAATTCTGATGGTCCGGCGTGACGATTGGGAGGCCCGCCTTGGCCGGTTCATTGCGGACAATCGCGCCCGCCCATTCGAGTGGGGCCAGCACGACTGTATCCTGATGGCCTGCGCGGCGGTGGAGGCCATGACCGGATTTGACGCGGCCAAGGCATACCGCGGACAATACACCGACCGCGCGGGGTCCGCGAAGGCGCTGCGCGAACTGGGCGAGGGAACGCTTCTCAAGACCGTCGACGCCGTGTTCAAGCGCAAGCCCCCATCCTTCGCCCAGCGCGGCGACCTGGTGTGGTTCGCTGGCTCGGTCGGCGTCTGCATGGGCGCGCAGGGGCTATTCGTTGGCGAGGAGCGGCTTGCTGACAAGGCTGGACTGACCATGCGCGAGGGCCTCATTGCGATCCCGCGCCGCGACTTCGTGAAGGCGTGGGCGGTTTAGATGTCAAAGGTTTTAAAGGTCGTCGCTGTCGTCGCATCGATCGGTGCAGCCATTGTCACGGCCGGCGCAAGTCTGGGCATATCCGCAGCACTGCTGTCTGGCATTGGCGTTGCTGCGTCCATCGGGGCAACCTTGCTCGCACCTAAGCCCAAGGCACCGCAGAACAGCCCCGAAAGCTTTGAACGCCTCCGAGCGTCCATTGACCCGCGAACGCCGCGCAAGACGTGGATCGGCAACACCGCGGGCGCCACCGATATCCGCGACGAGGAATTCACTGACAGTCAGGCATATTTCCACCGCTTCATAGTGGTAGCCAGTCACAAGGTGCAAAGCATCGACGAGATATGGTTCGATGACAAGATTGCCTGGTCCGCAGTCGGCGGGGTGCAGGGCGAGTTCGTGGGCTATCTGACCGTGGCAACGCGCACCGAGGGCAGCGCGGCCAATGCCATCAACATCAGCGCGCGCATGGGCTCGACGCGCCGCTATACTGGCCTCGCCTATGTCCATTTGCGCTACAAGCTGACCGGCAACAGCAAGAAAACGGACAGCCCGTTCGCGCAGTCAATCACCACCCGCATCACGATTCGCGGCAAGGGTGTGGCTCTCTATGATCCGCGCATGGACAGCACCGTGGCTGGCGGAAGCGGCTCACAGCGCGCGGACGATCAAACGACTTGGGTCTGGGATAACGACGCTTGCCGCAATCCAGCCCTGGCCCTGCTGTTCTACCTCCTCGGCTACGACATCAACGGCAAACTGGCGGTGGGCAAGGGCATACCGCCTAACAGGATCGACCTTGAGAGTTTCGCCATTGCCGCAAACCTTTGCGACGAGCTGGTGACCAAGGAAGGCGGCGGGACAGAGCCGCGCTACCGGGTCGATGGCGTATGGTCGGAAGGGGATGGCCCGACAACCGTCATGGATATGCTCAAGGCGTCCATGAATGCCGACCTGGACGATGTGGACGGAAAGCTCCGCCTGACCATCTTCCACGATGATCTTGCAACGCCGGTTGCTGACTTCACCGAGAACGATGTGCTTGGCGGCTTCGAATGGAACCCCTCGGCGGACCTCGACAACAGCTTCAACATCGTGCGCGGTGTCTTTACCGACCCGTCGAACACATCACTGTATCAGGCCATCGATTATCCGCAGTTAGAAACCGACAGTCCGGACGGCATTGACCGGATCGAGACCTTTAACTTGCCGATGGTGCAATCCGCATCGCAAGCCCAACGCCTCGCTCAGCTTCGTCTGCAGCGCCAGTTGTTCGGCGGGACGTTTTCGGCCGAGTTTCAGGCGACCGCGTGGAAGGTGCAGAAGAACAGCATCATCCGCCTGACATTTGCCCCGCGCGGGTTCGTCAACAAACTGTTCCGCGTGGCCGATATGGAAATTCGGCAGGACGGGGTTGTTCCTTTGGTTCTGCGCGAAGAGGATTTAGCGATCTATGGACCGCCGACTCTCGCTCACCCGATCGACCCCATTGCCAGCACGCCTTACGATCCGGCGCTTAATCCGATCATCCAATCATTTCAGACCGCTGCGAAAACAGTGGTGACGCGCTCAATTGCGTATCCCGTATCCAGTGATGACGACAGCGTTGATATCGTTGCGTTCGACGGCGTACTCAACGATGGCCAAAGCGTTTCCTTCCCTATCGGATCTGTCACCGGCCTCACCAGTGGCGAGGTCTATGCGGTGATCTACAGCCTGACCAGCGGTACGTATTCGGCCGTCCTGTCCCCAGCAACTGCCGCTCTTGGAAACGATACGAACGTGTTCCTAGGATGGTCGACCACCAGCACCGGCGGGGTCTACCCGACGCCTACCACGCCTCCCGGAGGATGGGGTGGCGGCGGCGGGACATGGGAAGCGCCGCCGAACGCTTAAATGCCGTAAAGAAGTCATAATTTCGCAGAGGCCGTTCTAAACCTAAGGTTGACGGCGGTAACACTTCGATCGGCCGCAGAATACCCACTCTACATGGCCGCTATTCCTCAAATCAACATCATAGCCCCCAAGAGGGTGCCGTTTGACGATACGATTCCGGTCACGGTTCTGGATTACACCGGCGCTACACCGCTCATGGAAATCCGTGCAGAGCCGGGGGACCAGGGCGGTGCACTGGTGTCATTGGGCGCATCATCCTCTGGGTCTGAGGGCATAGCGATCACGTATGAAGCCGGATATCTGGATCCAGACACCGGAGATGTCGTTGGTGCCTCCATTGTCCGGATTATCATAAACGAAACAACGCTGGAGGGGCTCGCTTATGGAGCTGATCCTTCGCAAAGCGTGACGCTTTATTACGACCTTCATCTGGCACCCTCGGGCGGCAAGAAGTTCATTCTCTGCGCCGGGGCCTTCATTATCATGCCGGGGGTGACGCTGTGACAATCGCGGTCATCAAGACTGGAGCCGGTCTCCCAATTATTAGGACGGGCGAGAACACCGCGGAAGCGGCGCGTCAGGCGGGGATTGCAAGCAACGCATCCAACGCGGCGGTAGCGGCAGGCAATTACTTCAGCAGCAAGGCCGAGGGGGAAGCTGGGACCGCCGCTCCTGATTTCTTTTCGTATCCCGATGGCGCTGGTGGTTTGATCTATGCCGAGCGCACAGTGGATGGAGGCGGCGACGCTGGCGGCGATTCTGTAATCATCGCCGAAGCTGCAACGCAAGCTCAGCTCGACCAGAAGATTGCACTATCAGCGTTGGCTGCGCCGGACGGTGCCAATCTGTCCGGTTTCCTTCAACTGGGAACTGGAGCAACTCCTACCACCGTTGAGGAAGAGCTAAGCCGGTGGCTATGGCCACAGCAGTTCGGCGTCTCACTCGACGGCGCGACTGATGACACGGCAGGCTGGAAAAAAGCAATCGTTGCTGCCCGAGTCCAGGGCAAAGCCCTATTTCTTCCAAAGGGTCGCACTGTAGTTTCCGATGAATTGATTGATGACACGATCTTCAATGGCTTGGACGGCCCCGCTCTAGTGATGCGCGGCCAAGGCATGAACTCCACGGTTTTCGTGAACAATTGCGTTGGCAAGTCCCCCTTCAATATTGGCAACACGTATTTCACCGAGCTGACTGATTTCAAGGTCGAGGGTAATGGGCTGACGGGCGCAAGTGGGAATAGTCACGCGCTATCGATGGTCGATCCGGACTTTAATTCCGGTACCTTCAAACCCGGTACAGTCTATGTTCGACGCGTGTGGGTGACTGATCACCGCGGGGATGCGACTGATTATGCGGGTAACGCCATGCCTGCATGCGGCCTTTATGTCGCCAACGGCATTAACCTAGTCTTTGACGGACTGTTCATCCAGTCCTGCACGATCGGTGCCTATGTTTATAAGTCCTACGAACCGAAGTTTTATAATTTGGTTCTGGATGCAAATTACAACTCAGGCCTCGTCGACGATCAGAATGAAAATCTGAATATTTACTCGGGCGTTGCGCTAGATAATGACTCCTCTTCTGGGGGCGCGATCGCGCTGCACGACACGTCATCGATCCGCGCAGGGTCGGTTGTACATTACAACTCGCGCGGCTCGAATTATCTCGGCACCAAATACAAGTCGCATCGCTACACCGGCATCTCGGTGAAAGGTGCGACCTACCCGCTTATTCAGGGCAACTGGTTTCTGTTTAATCAGGATGGCGAATACGAGATTTATGGGATCGACAGCGGCCTTCGAGTTCTCGCCAACACCTTCGATCTATCTCCCACTTCTGGGGGCACGAGGTCCGTCCTCAAGCTCGTCATGGGCGGCGGCATCAATGACATAGGGAGCATCCGCGACAACGTGCTTCGTTGGTTCGGCGGGGGTGCCGTTCAGCAAGTCTTCGACATCGACGGAAGTGCTGCTGCAGCCCTTAGAGGTTCCATAACCGACAACATAATTGGTGATGCCACCCCACCGGGGAACGCATGCACAGTTGTCGATGCAATCAGGGTTTCAGGGCAGGCTAGCCAAGTCCGTATCCGCAATAATCGTCTGAATTCCATCACGGGCGTCACAGTCACGGATTTCATCGATCTGAGTGGCTGTTCAAAGTATCCTCTCGATCTGGAGGGCAACCAAGCGATTGCGGATGGCGGCGCGGTCACGAACAACCTCAATCCTGTTATCGGTTGGACCTATGATCCAGCCTCGTTGGCAAGTGGCGCAAGCGTCAGCGTCAACCAGACCTTGACCGGGGTCGCGCTTGGCGATTTCGTACTGCCGTCCTTCAGTCTCGATCTTCAGGGTGTAACGCTGACTGCCGCTATCAAATCTGCGGATACGATTGCTTTCACGTTCAGCAACCTTACTGGCGCGGCAGTAGATCTTGGTTCGGGCTCCCTTTACGCCAAGATCTTCAAGCGGTTCTAGCGATGATCACCATACCGCCGAGCCGCCGTACCGCTAGCCTGGTAAGAGGCCTTAGCATAACGGACACTAGCCAGCCCAGCCTTGGGCTTAACCGAAATGCCGCAAGCGTTTCTTCCTGCCGCGCGACCGTTTGGAACATGGTGTGATGACTGCGCATCAGATCGCGTTCCCGACGATAAACGGTGAATCGCTGGAGGTAGTCGCCCATGTGAGCGGCCCATTCAGCGCAAGTTCGGCCATCGCGAAAGAACCCAAATCCGAGCATGAAAGCGGCCTGAAGATAAACCCTCTGGAGAGAGGGCCACGACTGCAGCCAGTGCGCCATCGCCACCCCGCAGTGGCCTTCTCGTATGACGCCGATCGATGGGAAGATATTAAGAAAGACACCGCCTGGACGCAGGACGCGGCTTATTTCGGTAAGTGCCAAGGTAAGGTCAGCCACGTGCTCGAAGACCTGATTGGCGCAGATGGCATCGAAGCTGGCGTTCTCGAAGGGGAGGCGGGAGTCGATCATCATATGAACGTCGGGCCCCGGTTTAGCAGTCATGCCTTCGACAGAAACATCAGATCCAACTGCATCAAAGCCCCCACCGCGGAGTTCAGCAACGAGCGCGCCATCGCCACTGCCAAAATCAAGAACTCGAGCGCCGGCGGGGGCGAGTTCGCGAAGTCGTTCTACGATGAAGCGATGCATTGGCTCGGCCATCACCGAACAATAGCACCCGTCTTTATAAGTCCGCAAGAACTAACGCGCACGATTTCCCTTAGAATACCGTGCGATACCATGTCCGCGATATCCGTATTCCCGCAGCACATCCAGACAGCAACGAGGTGGCACTCATGAGCAGTGAGCGAAGCCCAGCCAATGCGGCCCAGACCCGCGCAATCGCCGAGCAAGTGGCAGAAACTGCCATTGCCAAATTTGCAGAGAAACACCCGGAAGTCAGAAGGGGCACAGTGGTCGCAGAAATACCCCCGCCGCTCAAATGGGCGGCAATCATTGCCAGTTCCGTCATTACCGTATCAGCAAGCGCCGGTCTGTTATGGCTGGTGTCATCGGTCAGCGAGATGAACCTGACCCTCGCGCGCATGGACGAGCGAATGGTCGGATACATGGAGAACCAGGAGCGCACCGCCGCGGCACTGGAGGCGAGGGTGCAGAGGCTCGAAGGCTATCATAGAAGTGGGGTTAGCCGATGAACCGCAAGCCCATCTTCGACTGTGTGCGAACCATGCTCGGGCGGGGCTTCCGGGATGGCGAAGTGGCCGCGCTCGATCGTGCCATTGACGACGCTACCGGCGTGATCGTGGTGACGGCTCCGGTGCAGGCAATAGGCCCGATTGCCCTGATCGACGTGTCTGTCCTGAAAGCTGCGGCACCGGAAAAAACGGAAGCGCAGCTTGCACCGTGGGTCGAGCCGTTTCGCAAGGCTTGCCAAAAATACGACATCGACAACGTACGGCGCATTGCGTCCTTCCTTGGCGTGTTCGTTGGCCATGAAAGCAGCTTCGAGGTCGGCCGGCGCGAGAACATGAATTACAGTGCGCAGCGCATGTCCGAGGTCTGGCCTTCGCGGTTCGCTGCGGGCGGCGTCAAGGGCAAGCCGAACGCGCTGGCAAAGGCTCTGGACCGCAAACCGGAGGAAATCGCGAACCACGTTTATGCGAACCGCATGGGCAACGGCCCGCCGCAATCCGGTGACGGGTGGCGATACCGCGGCAATGGACCGCCCCAACTCACCGGCAAGGATAATCATAAGGCGTTCGCGATGGAACTCGGCAAGACCGTCGAGGATGCCAGCGATTACATCATGACGCTCGAAGGCGGGATCGAGGCGGCGGCGTGGTTCTGGAACGAGAACCTGATCAACGTGCTGGCCGATACGCCGGGCGTGTCGGACGAAACGCGCAAGATCAATGGCGGGCTGACTGGTCTTGCTGATCGAACTGCGCGGTTCAACCGGATCGTGGCGCGTTTGCTGGAGATGGGGGCGTGAACCAGCGTTCCCAACGTGACGAGCTGATCGTCCTGGCGCTGTTTGGCGGCGGGCTCATCCTGATTATCGTCGGCATCATCGGCGGGCTGTTCCTGACCGAACGTGCCGCTGGCCTGCCGAATTGGGCGGAGAACGTGCTGGTAGCGATAGCGACCGGTGCGCTGATCAAGATGGGCGATGTGCTGTCGGCATTGGTGGCCTTGTCGAACGGCCGGCAGGTCGAGGGTATGAGCCGCCAGCTGGCAAACGCTGGCCCGCCCACTGCGCCAATCCCCGAAGGCGTGGCCGAAGCTGCACAACAGACAGCCGACGCCGCGGCTGACGAAGCCGATTCGATAGCTGCGCGGGAGCCTTATCCCGAGCCCAAGTTTGGAGAAAAACCATGATCGCCCTCTACGCAGCCAAAGCCCTTGGCTTCCTCAAAGGCATCCCCTGGCAGGTTTGGGCGGGGATCGCCGCGTTGCTGATCGTCGGCCTAGCCTACTGCCAAGGCGTAGATGCCGGCGAAACGAAAGAGCGCGCCAAGTGGGAAAAGCAAGTCGCCGAGATCCGCGCCGAGCGTGACGCTGCGATGGCCCGAGCCACAAAGACAGACACAAAGATCAACGAAGAAGGCACTGCCGCCATTGAAGGCAGACGGAAGGAACTTGACGATGCCAAAGCCAACCTGCCTGACCAAGGGCTTACTGATCGCCAGCGTGCTCGTGCTTGTGCCGAGCTGCAACGGCAGGGACGGGGATGTGAAGTTTTTACCCCCGGCGCCCGCTGAGATAGCGCAAAGCCAGTCCGGTGATTTACGCCCGGTCTATCCCGTCGAGGCGCTGACAAGCGAATCTGCGCACGAGGCATGGCAGGATGACGCTCTAGACTGGGGCGACCGGAAGAACCTGCTGGCTTATCGCTGGTGCGTTCTGTGGAACAGCTTTGCCAGTGAGCCGGTGGATTGTGGAGCGGTGCCGGAGTGAAAGTGTGCCCGGTAATGTGCCCCTACTGTGACTCTCTGTGCCGCTTGTTTCCGCTCCGTTCCGTTTAGGCGTTGACGCACAAAGGGCGAAAAACTACCGGAACAGGCGGGAAACCTAGAGTGCGCCCGTAGCTCATCTGGATAGAGCGCGAGACTTCTAATCTTGAGGCAGCAGGTTCGAGTCCTGCCGGGCGCACCATTATTTCCACCGCCGGGGCACTGGACTGTTCGTTACAAGGTGTCTCTTCCGGCGCTTTGGCTCTCCGGAAAACGGCTTCCCAAGCTCCCGTAGGTTCGCGGCGCCGCTATCGATCTGGAATTTTGTCGGAACCCCAGTTCGAAGGCCTCGTTCTGGACACGAGGGCATCAGGCCCGCTCGACAGCATTTACCGACCCTCTGCTATCATGTTCGCGAACATGGCTTTCGAGCAATCAACAACCGCGACATTCCGCGAGGTGCTACCCGGCCATGAAGATTTTGCGAAGCTTACTTCTTGCCATTTGCCTGGTCATGGCGTCGTCTTCCGCAGCCCAAATACTCCCGGACCCTGCGGAACCTGCCAGCGCACCGGCTGACGTTTACGGCCGCGAAACCCCGCGCGGCACGGTGACCGGGTTGCTGCAGGCGTTGGCCTCGCAGGATTATGCGCGCGCGGCGCATTTTTTCAACTTGCCGGCCGGCGAGGATGGCGAAGCCGAGGCTGAACTGGCAAGGCGACTGCAGGATGCTCTCGACAGCGGTGGGACCCTGCTGCCTTTTGCCGCACTGTCGGACGACCCGTTTGGCCGGGTCGACGACGCGCTGCCGCCCGACCGTGAACGGGTCGGTGCTCTCGGCAGCGACGAAAGCGCCGCGCCGATCCTGCTCGCCCGGAACGAGGGGGCGGAAGGCGCGCCGATCTGGGGCATATCTCAAGATACGATCGAAGAACTTCGTGAACTTCCGCCGGTTGCTGCGACACGGGAAGAAGCCCAGGAAAGCCAACCCATCACAGTCGCGGGTGCACCGCTTGTCGACTGGATATTGCTGGTAGGAATCGCTGGCGGCAGCTTTCTGCTGCTGTGGCTGATGTCGTCAGTTATCCTGGTGTTCTTGCGCCGGGTTGTCGCGGATCCGGAGAGGAGCGCGATCTATCGTTTCGTTTGCGCGGCCTTGCCGCCGCTCAGCCTGTTCCTGGCGGTAGTGACGTTCCAGATGTCGGTCGGCACCATCGATGCGTCGATTGTGGCGCGGCAGGTTTTGCTGCGTTATATCGGCATCGTCGCCTGGCTCGCGCTGGCCTGGTTCGCCCTGCGCCTGGTCGATGCCATCGCGCGGGTCACCGCGGCGAGGATGGAGCGGCACGAGCGCAGGCAGGCGGTCTCGATCATTGCCCTCCTTCGGCGCTCTGCGAAGGTCATACTCCTGGCAATCGCGCTGGTCGCGATACTCGACACGTTCGGACTCGACGTTACGACCGGGATTGCTGCCCTCGGCATCGGCGGCATCGCGCTTGCGCTCGGTGCGCAGAAAACCGTAGAAAACCTGGTCGGCAGCGTAACCGTCATTGCGGACCGGCCGGTGCAGGTTGGCGATTTTTGCCGCGTGGGAGAAGTGGTCGGCACGGTCGAGGATATCGGCATGCGGTCGACCCGCATCCGTACTAACGAGCGCACGCTGGTCACGATCCCCAATGGCGATTTCTCTTCACAAAAAATAGAGAATTACGCCGCGCGTGACCGGTTCTTGTTCAATCCCACGATTGGCGTGGAATACGGGATATCGCCGGCTAAATTGCAGGAAGGCGTGAAGATCATCGAGCAGGTTCTGCTTGAGCACGACTTGGTCGAGAATGAAGGTGCACGCGCGCGCCTGGCCGAATTTGCTGACAGCTCGCTCGATATCGAGGTTTGGTCCTACATCACCGTGACCGATTTTGCCGAAAGTCGCTTGATCCGGCAGGAACTCCTCTTTGCAATTTTCGAGAAGCTGGAAGAAGCGGGGCTGTCAATCGCTTATCCGACCCAGAAAGTTCACCTCGTACGGTCCGAAGACGGCGATTGACCGGCTTGGTCCGATGCGCGGCTGGCGACAGCCCGACCAGCACCGCTGCGAGCCGTATGAACCGGAGCCGAGCACGATTTTCGTAGAGTGAGAGCCACGCGGGTTATTCGTGCTTTCCTTGGGGACAACTGTTGCTATTTGTCAGGCATGAAGCCTGACTTGCATCCAATGGAAGCCGCCCGGATCGCGGAGTTGCGGCGATATGGAATTCTCGACACCGAGCGTGAACGAGAGTTCGATGAGCTCGTCGAGCTTGCATCAGAGATTTGCGAAGTGCCGGTTTCCGTCGTCAATTTCATCGACGAGGGGAGACAGTGGTTCAAGGCAGAGGTCGGGCTGGGCGTGCGCTCCACCCCGCTCGATACCAGCCTGTGCGGGCATGTCATCCTGCAGGGTGATTTCGTTGAAATTCCCGACACCCTGGATGACAGCCGGATGGCCGATAATCCCTTGTGTACGGGCGAGGCAGGGTTCCGCTTCTATGCCGGGGCCGTGCTGAAAGGTGCGAACGGCTTGCCGCTTGGCACGTTATGCGTCCTCGATCACAAGCCGCGCACGCTGACAGACCTTCAGCGCAGGGTGCTCCGGGTCCTTTCCCGGCACGTCATGCGCGAGCTCGACCTGAGGTTCGCGCTGGAACAGGAACAGATGATGCGGCGGGAGGTGGACCACCGGGTCAAGAATTCCCTGGCCTCCATCGGTGCCCTGCTATCGATGAAGGCCCGCCGCGAAAGCAACCAGGCGGCCCGCATGGCGCTTGAAGATGCCAGCAGCCGGATCCGTTCGCTGTCCTCGCTTCATGCGGAATTGCACGATCTGGAAGGGGGCGAGTCGGTCGATCTCAAATCGCTTTTCGGAAGGATCGAGGCCGATTTGCTGCAGCTTGTGCCGGACGGCGTCACGCTGGTCATCGATGTCCGCGAAGATCGCGCCACCCCCGCACTTGCCAACGCCTTCCTGCTGATTGTGAACGAATTCGTATCCAATTCGGTGAAGCACGGGCTGAAAAACGGCGAAGCTGTGATCGAGATTGCTATCCGCGCGTCCGACCGCGGCTGGTCGATCGGCTGCCGGGATGATGGAACGGCTACGGCGGAGGATGCCGAGCGGGCGGCATCGGCTTGTGGCCTCGGAACGCGGGTGATCCAGTCCCTGGCGGCATCGATGGACGCGACGGTCCAATGGAATGCCGCCGGGCGGGGCATGGAGCTGACGGTCGCTTCCACGTGAAGACCGGGTTCCTGACAGCATTGCGGAAGCCTTGGACCACCTGCCCGAATGTCAGGCGGGGCGGGTAATTGCAGTCAGAATTTGTCATTACCGTAGCAGGAGACGCACGATGCCGATCGTATTGCCTGGCGTAATCGCGGACTATTTCGCCGCCGACGAGACACGCGATGCCCAGGCATTTGCCGAGTGCTTCACGCAGGACGCCGTCGTGATCGATGAACGCAAGACCTACACCGGCCGCGATGCAATCCGGCAATGGATCGGGAACGCGTCGACACAGTATACCTACAATTCCGAACCGTTCGCGGTGTCGGAAGAAGGCGGGCGAACTATCGTTACCAGCCACCTGAGCGGCAATTTCCCCGGCAGCCCGGTCGACGTGCGTTATCTGTTCACGATCGAGGGCGGGAAGATTGCCCGCCTGGAAATCGTGCCGTGATCCGGACCCACGGAGCTTAGCGCCGCTTTGATGCGAGGAGTGGCCCCTCAGCCCCGTAAAACGTCGTCCAGGGGTTCTCGGGTGACGGGGTATCCGGCGTCTTCCGGGATGCACAGCCAGCGCTGTCCGTGTTCTTCCGCGATGTGGGGGGTGATGGTCTGGACGGGGAAGCGGCTACAGTCCTGTGCGGCGGCGGCGAAATCGGGGAATTGCGCCAGTCGTTCGAGATTGCGGCGGGTGGGGAAGATGACACTGAGATCTCCGCGCTCGGCCGCGGCCAAGGCGTCGGCTGCGGAAATCCAGTAAAGGCGGGTATTTTCGGTTTCGTCCACCGTGATATCGACCGCTCCGGTTCCAAGGTCGGCCAGGTAGAACCGTGTATCGAACAGGCGCGGGAGCTTCTCGTTCTTGGGAAACCAGCGAGCGAATGGCAACACGGAGCCGATATCGAGCCGCCAGTCCATCGCCGCCAGCACGGGTTCGAGGATCCCATGTTCGAGCAGCAAGGCGCGGGCTGCGCGGGCGATATCCGCATCGACGCGGCCGGTGACGCCGATGGCGAGGCCGGTTTCCTCCAATGTTTCGCGGATCGCGGCGACGCGGTGTGCAGCTTCGTCGACCGGTATGGGGCCTGCCAGCGCCGCGGCAAGGTCGTAATCGGCCGGATCGACCCGCCCGCCAGGAAACACCGCGGCACCGCCGGCGAAGGCCATGTTCCGCGAGCGGGTGACCATCAACAATTCGGGCGGTTTTCCGGCGCCGGCACTCCGAAACACGATCACCGTGGCAGCGGGTATCCGGTCGGGCAGGGCGGGATCTTCAGGTCGGGGCATGGCCCGACTGTGTGGCGGTGTCGGCGGCAATTGCCAAGCGGCAAAAACATGCCGCGAAGGTGTCGGCCAGCTTTACAATCCGCGGGCCGGTAACCCGGTCTTAACCATCAGGACCTAAGCAAACAGCCACGCGATAAAACTGGCACGGGCCATGCATATAGGTTGGTACCCCAAATGATCTTCGATAGAGGCGGGACCCCTGGTCTCCTGGTCCCGCCTCCCCGAAGTTGCTTTTCGAGAAAGCCGATCATTTTCGCGGGATTTCAGTTAGCCGGTGTGACCTTCTTTTCATCCAGCAACTGTTGGAGTTCGCCTGCTTCGAACATTTCCATCATGATGTCGCTGCCGCCGACGAATTCGCCTTTGACATAGAGTTGGGGAATGGTCGGCCAGTCGGAATAGGCCTTGATGCCCTGCCGGACTTCCATGTCCTGCAGCACATCGACGCTGTCGTACGCGACACCGCAATGCTCGAGGATGGCGATGGCCTTGCTGGAAAATCCGCATTGCGGGAACAGCGGGGTGCCCTTCATGAACAGGACAACATCGTTCGCGTTGACGATTTCGGAAATACGTTGGTTGGTGTCGGACATAATTATGGACCTAAATCTGGCTGTTGGTGCCGGCGCGGCAGTGGGACCGGACCGATTGGCGTACCGGATTAGTTGGGTACAGCGGTGGTCAGTTGCAAGGCATGGAGGACCCCGCCCATTTTCCCCTGGAGCGCGTTATAGACCAGCTTGTGCTGCTGGACGCGGCTCATTCCGGCGAAGCTGGCGGAAGTAACCTTCGCAGCCCAGTGGTCCCCGTCGCCCGCCAGATCGGTCATCTCGACCGTCGCGTCGGGCAGAGCGGCGAGGATCATTCCTTCGATTTCGGAACCGGACATCGGCATCGTGTCAGGATTCGCTCATCAACTGGCGGCGCGCTTCGATCGAGCGTTCCTCCAGCGCGGCACGGATGCCGGCTTCGTCGATATCGACCCCGCTGCTGGTCAGGTCACCGAGCAGCTTGCGGATCACGTCCTCGTCGCCCGCTTCTTCGAAATCGGCTTGGACTACGGCCTTGGCGTAGGCTTCGGTTTCTTCCGGTGTCAGGCCCATCTTTTCCGCTGCCCAATGGCCGAGCAGGCGGTTGCGGCGCGCTGCAATCTTGAAGGCGCTTTCCTCGTCATGCGCGAACTTTGCTTCCTCGCCGCGCTCACGGTCCTTGAAATTGGTCATGTATGCCTCCGTTTGGGCGAATTGAATTTCTATGTCGGAAGTAGGCTGACAAACGGCCAGCCGCAAGCGTCGCCGCAGCGCGCCGCGAATTTAGCCGGTACCGCGCCAACAGCGAATTACATGGTGACGACGAGTTTCCCGATGGCGCCGCGGCTTTCCAGCTTGGCAATCGCGTCACCGGCGCGTTCCAGCGGGTAGGTCTCGCTGACCAACGGCGAGATTTTGCCGTCTTCCCACAGCTGGAACAGTTCGGCGATGTTTTCCGCGTTTTTCTTCGGTTCCCGCATGGTGAAGGCACCCCAGAAAACACCGCGAATGTCGCAGCTTTTCAGCAGGGTGAGGTTGAGGGGCATCTTGGCGATCCCGGCCGGGAAGCCGACCACCAGGAAGCGGCCCTCCCACGCGATCGCGCGCAGGGCGGGTTCCGAATAATCGCCGCCGACGATATCGTAGACGATGTCAGCGCCGTTCGGCCCGACCGCGTCCTTGAACGCGCTGGCGAGTTGCTTGGACGTATCCTTGTCGAACGGGGCGCGGGGGTAAATGACAACGTCGTCGGCCCCGGCCTTACGGCAGGCCTCGGCCTTTTCCTCGCTCGATACGGCCGCGATAACGCGCGCGCCGTAAGCCTTGCCCAGTTCGACCGCTGACAGGCCAACGCCGCCTGCAGCGCCCAGCACCAGCATGGTATCCCCGGCCTTGATCTGCCCGCGGTCCTTGAGGCCGTGGATGGTTGTGCCATAAGTCATCAGCAAGGCAGAGGCTTCGGGAAGGGACACACTGTCCGGCACCCGGAAAATCTTGTCAGCAGACAGCGCCAGCTTTTCTTGCAAGCCGCCGAAGCCGGTACCGGCGAGAATCCGGTCGCCGATTTCCCAACCCTCGACCCCTTCGCCAAGCGCTTCGATGGTGCCGGAAATCTCGCTGCCCGGAGCAAATGGGCGGGGCGGTTTGACCTGGTACATGTCGCGAATGATCAGCGCGTCGGGATAGTTGATCGCACAGGCGGCGACCTTGACCAGCACTTCACCCTTGCCCGGAACCGGATCGGGCAGTTCTTCGAGGACCAACGTTTCGGGGCCGCCGACGGCTTTCGATAGTTGCGCTTTCATGCAGCAATTCCTTTGGCCAACCAAGGCATCTGGGCGGCTTGACGTTGTTCATAGGTGCCGATGGCGGCATCGCGGGTGAGGGTCAGGCCGACTTCGTCCAGCCCTTCGGTCAGGCACATCTTGCGGAAGGGATCGATTTCGAAGGTGAAGCGATCCTGGTAAGGGGTGGTCACCGTCTGGTTTTCGAGGTCCAGCGTGATCGAATCGGTCTGCGCGGCTTCCATCAGCCGGTCGACCTGTTCCTGCGGCAGGGTCACTGTGAGGATTCCGTTCTTGAACGCGTTGCTGGCGAAAATGTCGGAGAAACCGGGCGCGATGACGGCGGTTATACCCATGTCGAGCAGCGCCCATGCGGCGTGTTCCCGGCTTGAACCACAGCCGAAATTGTCGCCCGCAATCAGGATCGGCGCGCCTTCGAAGGCGGGGTCGTCGAACACGTTTCCAGGTTCCGTACGGATGCTTGCAAAAGCGCCTTCGCCCAATCCTTCACGGCTGATTGTCTTCAGCCATTCCGCAGCGATGATGACGTCGGTGTCGACATTCTTGCGGCCGAACGGGATCGCCCGGCCCGTGATTGTCGAGACAGCCTCCATCAATCGGTCTCCGGCGGATCGAGCGGACGGTCCCGGTTTTCGCTTTCCTTCTTCTCGCGCCGTTTAGACGCGTACAGGAGCGCGGCAGCGACCGCGGCGGAGCCGATTGCGGCCCCCGCCATGGCGGCCTTTCCGCCCAGCGAACCGGGGAGCGAGGAGGGGAGTTTCTTGGTCATAAGCTACCTATGTGATCGTAAAACCTGCACTTCAAGCCCGTAATCGACAAGTTTGCGCGACTATGAGTGTTTCGATGTGTCCTAAGCCACGAGGTCGCGCACGTCGGTCAGATGGCCCGCGACCGCCGCTGCCGCCGCCATCGCCGGAGACATCAGGTGTGTTCGCGCACCGGGGCCCTGTCGGCCGACAAAATTGCGGTTGCTGGTCGAGGCGCATCGCTCTCCCGGCGGGACCTTGTCCGGGTTCATCCCGAGACAGGCCGAACAGCCCGGTTCGCGCCATTCGAACCCGGCGTCTGTGAAAATCCGGTCGAGACCTTCCTCCTCCGCCTGCATCTTGACGAGGCCGGAACCCGGCACGACGATTGCCCATTTCACATTCGCTGCCTTATGCCGTCCGCGAAGGACTTCGGCGGCGGAGCGCAAATCTTCGATCCGGCTGTTGGTGCAGCTGCCGATGAAGATGTTTTCAACCGGAACCTCGGCCAGTAATTGGCCTGGTGTGAGGCCCATGTAGTCGAGGCTCTTGGCCGCCGCCGCCTGTTTCGATGGGTCGGCAAAGCTCGCCGGGTCGGGCACCGCCCCACCAATGGGGACCACGTCTTCCGGACTGGTGCCCCAGGTTACCGTCGGCTGGATATCGCCCGCGTCGATCCCCACGCTCTTGTCGAACACTGCGCCGGGATCGCTTGGCAGGCTGCGCCACCATGTCAGTGCCGCATCCCAGTCCGCTCCCTTGGGCGAAAGCGGGCGTCCGGCGAGATAGGCGAAGGTCTTTTCATCGGGCGCGACCAGCCCCGCGCGGGCCCCCGCTTCGATCGACATGTTGCATACCGTGAGGCGGCCTTCGATGCTCATGTCCTCGAACACCTTGCCGCGGTATTCGATCACGTAGCCGGTGCCGCCAGCGGTGCCGATCTCGCCGATGATGTGGAGGATCAGGTCCTTGGGGGTGATCCCGGTCCCCAGCGCGCCGTCGACCACCACTTCCAGCGTCTTCGAACGCTTGAGTTGCAGCGTCTGCGTGGCGAGAACGTGTTCCACTTCGCTGGTGCCGATGCCGAAGGCGAGCGCGCCGACCCCGCCGTGCGCGGCGGTGTGGGAATCGCCGCAGACAATGGTCGAACCGGGCAGGGAGAACCCCTGTTCGGGGCCGACCACATGGACAATCCCCTGCTCCGCAGCGCTGGCGTCGATATAACGGATACCGAAGGCGGGCGCGTTCGCTTCCAGCGCAGCAAGCTGGGCGGCGCTTTGCGCGTCGGCAATCGGGATGCGGTAGCCTTGCGCATCGAGACGGGCGGTTGTTGGCAAATTATGATCCGGCACAGCCAGCGTCAGGTCAGGGCGGCGAACCTTGCGTCCGGCAAGCCGGAGCGCTTCGAACGCCTGGGGGCTGGTGACTTCATGCACCAGGTGCCGGTCGATGAAAATGAGGCTGGTGCCATCATCCCGCGTTTCGACAACATGGGCATCCCAGATCTTCTCGTACAAAGTGCGCGGTTTGTTTGCCATCGGCAAGAATTAGCGACCTATGGGCAACAGTTGCAAGCAAACTCGCGCGCAGGAAATTCCTTGTCATGGAAAGGAAAGGTTGGAGTGCCTACATTGGAACGATGCCAGCGAAACCCTATACCCACCAGATCGATATCCTCCCCGCCGATATCGACTTCATGGGGCACGTGAACAATGCCCGTTACCTTGGCTGGGTCCAGGATGCGGTGCTGTCCCACTGGCGCAACATCGCCCCGGCCGAAGCGGTGGCGAGCCGTGCGTGGGTGGCGCTAAAGCACGAAATTACCTACAGAAAACCGGCGTTTCTGGAGGATACGGTAATTGCCCGTACGGTCCTCGAAAGCACCAAGGGTGCCCGCGCATTTTACCACACGGTGATTGAGCGCGGCGAAGAAGTACTGGCCGAAATAAGTTCCAGCTGGTGCTGCATCGATGCCGAGACCTTGCGCCCTGCGCGAATCGGTGAGGAAATAGCGAAGATCTTTTTCCCGCGGGACGAACCGGGGAACGGCTGACCCGGATATCCGGGTGGCACCAGAGGCCTTCGGATCACTTGCGACCTTGGCTTATAATCGCCACTTCGGATAATACGAAAGTCGTTTCGCGGCCCGCGCTGCGTGGGTGCGACTGTAACAGGAAAGCCGAACCATGAACCTGTGGGCCATCATCGCCGTCGTAACAGCGTCCGTCGCAGGGATGGAGCTGCTGGCATGGTGGGCGCATAAATATGTCATGCACGGCTGGGGCTGGGGCTGGCACCGCGATCATCACGAACCGCATGACAACGCACTTGAGAAAAACGACCTTTACGGGATCGTCGGCGCAGCGATGAGCATTTCCATGTTCGCGCTGGGAAGCCCGCTGGTCGCAGGCGACTACGCGTGGGAACCCGCCACGTGGATCGGTCTCGGGATACTTGGATACGGTATAATTTATACGCTGGTACACGACGGGTTAGTGCATCAACGATATTTCCGATGGGTACCCAAGCGCGGCTACGCCAAGCGGCTGGTGCAGGCGCATAAGTTGCACCATGCGACCATCGGCAAGGAAGGCGGGGTCAGTTTCGGCTTCGTGATCGCCCGCGATCCGGCGAAGTTGAAAGCGGAACTCAAGCGCCAGCGCCAAGCCGGCATTGCGGTAGTTCGCGAAAGCGCCGGCGCCTGAACGTACGTTTACCTCAGGAAATTTACATAGACCGCGTGGATCACGCCGGGCACGAACAGGATGATCGTCAGGATCAAATTGATCCAGAAATCGCGGCTGATGCCGTGTTTCAAGGCCACGCCGAGTGGCGGCAGTAGAATGCTGGCGATTAGAATCAGAATGCTCACAATTTTCTCCGTTGAAGTTGCCATATCAACGGTAGCGAAGGCGGCGTGTTCCGCGAAAGTGACCGCAAGGCCGGACGCAGGGCCTTTTCGCGTCATTCGTTGCGAGTAGCAATCCAGCCGCCGCCAATCACCAGGATTGCGATGGAGATATAGTACCACGGCGCGCCGAGCGCATACCACGTCACTGCCGCACCGGTGGCCATCGCGCCGATTGCCATCGTTTTCGCCCGGCGGGATATAGCCCGCCGCTCGGTCCAGTTGCGCACCTGCGGGCCCCAGTGCGGATGGTCGAGGATTTTTCGCTCCCATTCCGGATTGCTGCGGGCAAAGCAGTAAACCCCCAGCAACAGGAACGGTACGGTGGGCATGATCGGCAGGAACGCACCGATTGCTCCGAGGGCGACTGCGGTCAAGCCGCCGGCGAGATAGAGGTGGCGCACCTCAGGCAGCAGCCGCCAGGCGACTGGCGTGTTCCTTCACCAGTGCGATCATGTTCGGAACGCCCTGTGTGCGGTTGGAACTGAGTTGATTCTTGAGATCGAAGGGTTCGAGCGCGGCGGTTACATCCATTGCGGCAACCTCGCTCGCGGGTTTGTCCTGCACGGCGGATATCACCAGCGCGACTATGCCTTTCGTGATCGCGGCATTGCTGTCGGCGAGGAAATGAAGCTTGCCGTCCTGGTCGGTGGGATAGACCCACACGCTGGCGGAACAGCCGCGCACTAGGGTCGCGTCGGTCTTTAGGGCATCGGGCATCGCGTCGAGTTCCCGCCCCAGTTCGATGAGCAGGCGGTACCGTTCATCGCCTTCGAGAAATTCGTATTCTTCGGAGATATCGTCGAGTGTTCGCATCGCTTGCATGTAGCGACGCGGGCTTACAAATCCACCCCGCTTGCAATGGCTTCGAGGCGGCGGATGCGTTCCTTAAGGTCGGCGATCTCGATCCGGGCCATGCCGATGCCGGCTCCGCTATCGATTGTACGGTCCTCGATTTCACAGGCGTTGCTGCGGAAACTGGCCGTCATCCGGTCCAGTTCGCGTTCTTTCAACGCCAGCCATCCTTGCCAGCCGCGCAGGGCAACCAAGGCGACCAGTCCAAGTCCGGCCAGCAGGGTTGCAGCAAGAATAATCTGATCATTCATCTCCCGGTCCTCCTCTTGACCCTCGATCGAAATTTACGGCCTATTCCCCGCGCAACCGTTCGATTTCCTCGGCGATTGCCTTGGTTTCACGGGCCTCGGTGCTGTTGGTGTCGGTCGCTATGCGTTCGAGCACCTTGATCCTCTCGCGAAGTTCGGTCACCTCGCGCTGCAATTCCTGTTCACGTTCCGGCGAGTTGACCTGTTCCGGAGGCCGACCTTCGCTCTCTCCGGGCCGGTCCGTCCGGCTGCGCGACCGCATGATGCCGGCTACCGCGGAAATCAGGACAATGAGGACAATCGCGGTAGCCCAGGTCACGCGCGGGTTTCCTCACGCGAGGCCGGGTAATCGGGCGCAATTTCCGGCTGGGCCGAGTTGCGCAGGTTTTCAATCTGCAGCGCAAGGTCCTGACCGCGGTCCGTGGCGAGCCGTTCCAGCACGCGCACGCGCTGTTCGAGCATCTCGATCTTTCGTGCGGCTTCGGGTCCGATACCGGACGATTTGCTTGCCTCAAGTTCCAGCTTGCGCTGTTTGAAATCGAGATCCCGCTTATGGATTGCGCCGCCCCATCCGAACGCGATGATCGAAATCAGGATGATGAAGCCGAAGATTACCGCTAGTTCGCCCATTACTTGCTCCTCTCGGTCTGCCGGTGTCGCAGCGGGACGCCGTTCGCGCGGTCGTCGCGCAGTTTGTCGATTTCCGCAGTCAGCCCATATCCGCCGTCGGTCACGATGCGTTCGATCACCGCGAGCCGGTCCTTGATCGAGCCCATCTCCGCGTGGAGCTGCGCATTTTCCTGGGTGAGCCGCCCAACCCGTTCCTGTGCCTCGGCATCGGATTTGGGATAGACTGCCTGCCCCCATGCGCCGTCCAGCGGGTAACCGTTCTTGACGCGGATCCAGGTGGTCAGCACCCAGCCGGTCATTCCGGCGACGCCGAGGATGGCGATAAGTTGCGGGGTGAATTCGAATGGCATCAGATGCGCTCCCTGTTCATGGAGTCCAGCGGTACGCCGTTATCCTTGAGGTCTGATGTGCGCTGGTCGCGCAGCGCTTCGATCTGAGTCGCGACATCATAGCCGCGGTCTGTGACGATCTTTTCAAGCACCACCAGACGGTCTGTCATCTGGTCCAGCTGGTTACTCAGCACGCGCTTGTCTTCGCGCAATTGCGTCACCTCTTCCGCATCGGCGCCCCGCTTGCTCGAATGCTCGGTCTTGCCGCCCCATTCGTCTTCGAGGCTGTAGCCGTGCTTCGCGCGGATCCAGTTGTTCACGATCCAGCCAAGCGTGCTGATGCCGATGATAGCGATCACGAATTCGGGGCTGCCCCAATCCATCACACGTTCTCCTTCTTCGACAAGTTCAGGGGCACGCCCGCTTCACCCTCGACGGCGCGCGTATCTCGCAGTGCTTCGATCTGGGTAGCGATGTCGTAACCGCGGTCGGTCACGATGCGTTCGAGGACCTGGACCCGCTTTTCCAGTTCTGCGGTATGGGCGGCATATTGCGCGGCTTTTTCGGCACTGCTTTCAGCGGTTGCGGCGATGCGCTTTTCTTCGAGCTTTTTCTGGCTGCTGATCCAGACAATGCCGAGCACCATCGCAAAGGGCGCTAATCCTACCAACCATTCCATTTCTCAGTCCTCCCTTAATTCGGATTTTAGCGCAGCCGGTCGATTTCGGCCGACAGGCGCGGGTTGCTGGTGACGTAGAAGGTCTCCACGTCGGCCAGGCGGCGATCGATGTCGCGGAACCGGGCGCGAACTTCGCGGGCCGTGCGGGTCGGCGACTGGCGAACGCGCTGCCAGTATTTCTGTTCTTCCTTGTCGACATACAGGTGCGGCGGCTTCTTGTTCAGGAGCAGGCCGGCCACGAAATAGGCGGGGATGGCAACTCCGGTTGTCAGTGCCAGGATGATCGCTCCAAGCCGGACCCACAGGGCATTGACCCCGGTGTAGTCGGCGATCCCGGAACAGACGCCCATAAGTTTCGCGTTTTGCTTGTCGCGGTAGAGCGTTGTGCGTTCACTGGTCATGGGCGGGTTCCTTTCTTCTCGGCAAGTAGCCGGTCGAGTTCGCGGAGAGGTTGGTTGTCGGTTTCGCGGTCATGGATCAGTCGGGCGGAGTTGAATTCGGGATTGTCGGAAGCGACAAGGCGCTCCACGGTATCCATCCGGTCATCCAGACGCTTGGCGAGGTGATAGAGTTCGTCCAGCAACTGTTCGTCGTCGCCGGTGATCGTTGCGGCGGTCTTCCACTTGGTGATGTAGTGGAAGATGATCCACGGCAGCCCGAGGAAGATAATGATGAAGGGGAGTGCGTCTTCCATCGGTCAGTCCTTTTTCGCAGCGTCGCCCATGGCGCGCTTCATTGCTTCGAGTTCTTCGTCCACCTTGTCGGCGCCTTCCAGCGCGGCGATCTCGTCGGACAGGGACGGCTTGCCGGTGCCATCGGCGATGCTCATCGCGTCGGCGCGGCCTTCGGCGTAATCGACCCGGCGTTCCAGCTGGTCGAAACGCGACAGCGCTTCATCGACCCGTTCGGTGCTGAGCAGGGTGCGCAGCTTGACGCGGTTTTCGGCGCTTTCCAGGCGGGCCGCGATGGCGGTCTGGCGGCTACGGGCTTCGCGCAAGCGGTGCTGCAGCTTGCCGATGTCCTGTTCGTAGGCACGCAGCGCATCGTCGAGCACGGTAATTTCCGCGTTCAGCTGCTCCGCCATGTCGCTGGCTTTCTTCTTTTCGACCAAGGCGGCGCGGGCGAGATCTTCGCGATCCTTGCTTAGCGCCAGTTGGGCTTTCTCGCCCCAATCGGCCTGCAATTTGTCCAGCTTGACCGTGTGGCGGTGCATTTCCTTCTGGTCCGCGATCGTGCGGGCCGCGCTGGCGCGAACTTCGACAAGGGTTTCCTCCATTTCGAGGATGATCATGCGGATCATCTTCGCGGGGTCATCCGCCTTGTCGAGCATGTCGTTGAAATTGGCGGCAATGATATCGCGTGTACGGCTGAAAATTCCCATTAAGGGTACTCCGGAAAAATTGAACTCACCCGACTGCCGGGCATTGCCCTGGTTCGGGTGGCTTTGCGTCGGTGTAGGGCTGCGGCGGAGACGTTCGACTTCGCTTTCGAAGCGCGATTCCCCGCTTCTGGACGAAGAAAGGCGGGCCGGAGATCGATCCGGGGGGGAGACGCGCTCCGGCCCTAGGGGGTTGTTATCGGACTGATCGGTCATGCAAGTTCCACATCGCAGTTGATCGTGGCCGCATGTGCGGACCCGAATGATGGAGCCATCTGCATCTGGCCGCTCATCGCCACGAAGGCGACCATGGCGAGGATGCTGGCGGTCGCGGCCTGCCCGAGTTTGGTCTGGAAAAAGCTGCGGTTGTACATTGTCTGAAGCTCCCGAATTGTGTTGTTCACCATTGAGCAAGGAGCGTGCCAAACCCGAAAAACCGCAGATTTCCGAGATTTTTTCTTCACTGTTATCAGGGGCTGATGGTAACACTTGCCAACAATCGGGAATTTTTCCTATAGGTTGGGGTATGGAACGGGATAACCAGTTTATCGGCCAGTCCGGGGCCTTTCTCGACGCGGTGGAGCGGGCCAGCCGTGCCGCGCCGATGCGGCGTCCGGTGCTGGTGGTGGGCGAGCGCGGAACGGGCAAGGAACTGATCGCCGAGCGCCTGCACCGCTTGTCTCTGCGCTGGGGTGAGCCTCTGGTGACCATGAACTGTGCCGCGCTCCCTGAAACGCTGATCGAAGCCGAATTGTTCGGCCATGAGGCCGGAGCTTTCACCGGTGCTACCAAAGCGCGCGCTGGCAGGTTCGAAGAAGCCGACAAGGGCACGTTATTTCTCGACGAACTGGGCACGCTGTCGATGGGCGCACAAGAGAGACTGCTGCGCGCGGTGGAATATGGCGAGGTGACCCGGATCGGATCGTCCCGGCCGATCAGCGTGGATGTCAGGATTGTCGCGGCGACCAACGAGAACCTGCCGCTGATGGCGGAGCAGGGTACGTTCCGTGCGGACTTGCTGGACCGCCTGAGTTTCGAAGTCATCACCCTGCCGCCGTTGCGCGTCCGAGAAGGCGATATCGGGGTGCTCGCGGAATATTTCGGAAGGCGCATGGCGGCCGAGATCGGGTGGGATAGCTGGCCCGGCTTCTCCCAGCATGTTGCCCAGCAACTCGAAGAATATCCCTGGCCGGGAAATGTGCGCGAATTGCGCAACGTGGTGGAACGCGGCGTATACCGGTGGGACAATTGGGAGGAGCCGATCAGCCATCTGGTGTTCGACCCGTTCGACAGTCCGTGGAAGCCGTTCGAACCGGCCACCCGCAAGCTGCAGCGGACCAACGACGCGCATCAGTCTGGCGGGCAGTCGGCTGGCCAGTCCGGCGGCAGTAGCGCCGCGCCGCAGGATATCGAGAATATCGATGACCTGAAGTCCGCTGTCGAAGCGCATGAGCGGATCATCGTCGAGCACGCTCTCGGCAAGCACCGGTGGAACCAACGCCAGACCGCCAAGGCGCTCGGGCTTACCTACGACCAGCTGCGCCACTGCATCAAGAAGCACGGGCTGAGCGAGTAGAGTGCTTACGCGGATAGCTGCAACCGAATTTTAACCCGCATTCGGCTACACCGCTCGCGTGGATGCAGGGGGATTTTGCATGAGCAGTGCCGTAAAGGGCGTCATCGGGTTGGTGGCGACTGTCGCGATCGCGGCGGTTGTGGCGTATGGCGTGTCAGCGCCGCGCAATGTGGACGCCGTGATGAACCAGGACATGGCGGCGCTGGGTGGGCGCAGCATGAACGATCACATGACGGAAGCGTACACCAAGGCAGCCGACGAGCGGTGCGCAAAATTCACCGAAATGGCCGAGCAGGCCTGGGACCGCGCCATCGAACAGGGAACCGACGAACGCGACGCCGATACGCTCGACGAACTTGACCGGCAGGTCGACCAGCACTGCAACCGGTAAGTTTGGCTGAAGCCCCGACAAAGCGCCGGCAAGCAAAAAAGCCGCGACCGCGCGCGATGCCGTGTTGCATTTAATTCCGTGAGGCTTTAAAGGGCCTCAATCCCGACATTGTCTTGATGAAGTGGGGCTGGCGCCGAAAGGGGCCGGCGCGAAACTGCTTTGTCGCATATGTCCATTATACGGAGCATCGATGGCCGATTTGGCACGCCTGACCCAGATTATCGAACCCGAAGCGACTGCGCTCGGGTTTGACCTGGTGCGCGTGATCATGACCGGTTCCGAAGCCGGTGACGGCGAGCGCGCCTTGCAGATCATGGCAGAAGATCCCGCGACCGGGCAGCTGCTGATCGAACAATGCGCCGCCCTGTCGCGCGCCGTATCCGCCCGGATCGACGAGCTGGAAGAATCGGGCGAAGAATTGATCGAGGGCAATTATCACCTCGAAGTGAGCTCCCCCGGTATCGACCGCCCGCTGACCCGGCCGAAGGATTTCGGCAATTGGGCAGGGCACGAAGTCAAGCTGGCGCTGGTCGACAAGATTGACGGGCAACGTAATATTCGTGGTACACTGATCGGAATCGAAGGCGATCTGGTTACCGTGGAAGATAAACAGGCGAAGCGGCATTCCGTGACGCTCGAAATGATCCATTCGGCGAAACTGATCCTGACAGATGCGCTGATAGCTGCAACCAGACCGATCGACACCAGTGGTGCCGACGAGGTTTTCGAAGAAGAAGAGAAGGCTGACGACTGATGGCCAGTGCAATTTCCGCCAACAAGGCAGAGCTGCTCGCAATTGCGACCGCCGTTGCAACCGAGAAAATGATCGACAAGTCGATCGTCATCGAGGCGATGGAAGAAGCGATCCAGAAGAGCGCGCGTAACCGCTACGGCGCGGAAAACGATATCCGCGCCAAGTTGGACCCGGTCACCGGCGACCTGCGCCTGTGGCGCGTCGTCGAAGTGGTCGAAGAAGTCGAAGACTACTTCAAGCAGGTCGATCTCAAACAGGCTGAGAAGCTTGAGCCGGGCGCGGCCGTCGGCGATTTCATCGTCGACCCGCTGCCGCCGGTCGACCTTGGCCGGATCGATGCGCAGAGCGCGAAGCAGGTGATCTTCCAGAAGGTCCGCGATGCCGAGCGGGAACGTCAGTACGAAGAATTCAAGGACCGTGCGAACGAAGTGATCACCGGCGTGATCAAGTCGGTCGAATTCGGCCATGTGATCGTCAACCTCGGACGCGCCGAAGGCGTGATCCGCCGCGACCAGCAGATCCCCCGCGAAGCCGCCCGTGTGGGCGAGCGCGTCCGCGCGCTGATCACCAAGGTGGAACGCAACAACCGCGGTCCGCAGATTTTCCTCAGCCGCGCGCATCCGGACTTCATGAAGAAGCTGTTCGCCCAGGAAGTGCCCGAAATCTATGACGGCATCATCGAAATCAAGGCCGCCGCCCGCGATCCGGGTAGCCGCGCCAAGATCGGCGTGATCAGCCATGACAGCAGCATCGATCCGGTCGGCGCCTGCGTCGGCATGAAGGGCAGCCGCGTCCAGGCCGTCGTGCAGGAATTGCAGGGCGAGAAGATCGACATCATTCCATGGTCGGAAGACACCGCGACCTTCGTAGTCAACGGCTTGCAGCCAGCCACCGTCAGCCGCGTGGTGCTGGACGAGGAAGAAGGCCGCATCGAAGTTGTCGTGCCTGACGACCAGCTCAGTCTGGCGATCGGTCGCCGCGGCCAGAACGTCCGTCTCGCCAGTCAGCTGACCGGTCATCAGATCGACATCATGACCGAAGAAGAAGCGAGCGAGAAGCGCCAGCGCGAATTCTCCGAACGTTCCAAGATGTTCGAAGAAGAGCTCGACGTGGACGAAACCCTGTCGCAGCTGCTGGTTGCCGAAGGCTTCGCCGAGCTGGAAGAAGTCGCTTATGTCGAACTGGCGGAACTCGCCAGCATCGAAGGCTTCGACGAGGAACTGGCCGAAGAACTGCAGAGCCGCGCGACCGAAGCGCTGGAACGGCACGAGGACACGGCCCGCGCCGAACGCCGCGAACTGGGTGTCGAGGACGATCTGGCCGAAATGCCGCATCTGACCGAACAGATGCTGGTCGTGCTCGGCAAGGCGGGCATCAAGACGCTCGACGATCTCGCTGATCTGGCCACCGACGAACTGATCGCCAAGAAGCGCGAAGCTCCGCGTCGCCGTGCGAATGCCGATGGCCCGCCGCTCAAGCGTCCGCAGCGCACCGAAGATAAGGGCGGCGTCCTTGGCGTGTTCGGCCTGACCGAAGAACAGGGCAACGAAATCATCATGGCCGCGCGTGCGCACTGGTTCGAAGATGAAACGCCCGCCGCTGAAGCGCCTGCTGCCGAAGCAGCCGCCTCCGACACACAGGAGGCCGCTGATGCGGACTCCACACAATGAGCGCGTAAATTCCGCCAAAGTCGATCCTTCCCAGGCCCGCACTTCCGGGGCCGGGGAAGCGTGTCCGGAACGCAAGTGCATCCTCACAGGAGAAGTTGCTCCGAAGGGCGGCTTGATCCGCCTGGCGATTTCGCCCGAAGGTCCGGACGGAACCGCGCAGGTGCTGCCGGACCTTTTGGCGCGTGCACCTGGGCGGGGCGCATGGCTGGGGGTACCGCGGGCCGAACTTGAAGCAGCGATGGGCGCAGGCAAAGGCGGCGGCAAATTGCGCGGAGCACTGGCGCGGGCGTTCAAGGGTGCCCGGCTCGAAGTGCCCGGTGATCTGCCCGAGCGCATCGAAACAGGGCTCAGGCGGTTATTAAGTGACCGCCTCGGTCTCGAAATGCGCGCGGGAAAGCTTATATTGGGTTCGGACAGGATTGCCGAACAGGCACGGCGCGGCCGTGTGGGGCGGTTGATGCACGCCAGCGATGCCAGCCAGGATGGCAGCCGCAAGCTGGACCAGGCATGGCGCGTGGGTCAGGATATCGAAGGTTCGGGCGAGCAGGGCATACGCTTGCCACTGGACCGGGCGGCTCTGTCTGTGGCATTGGGCCGCGACAATGTCGTCCATCTCGCGCTTGCCGATAATGCTTCGGCGAAACGGATCGAACCCGTTCTGGCGCGGCTGTTGCATTTCATCGGGCGCTCCGCGGAAGCCGAGCATGCCGGAAATGATGCTGAAAATGAGTCCGATGGTCCGCACGGCGCGGTTCAGCGGGGCGACGAATAGAATTTTGAAGGATAGACTGGTTTTATGAGCGATACTGAAGACAAACCGACACGCACCCGCAAGCCTCTGGGCCTTTCGCGGGCGGTCGATGCCGGTGAGGTCAAACAGACCTTCAGCCACGGCCGGACCAACAAGGTCACGGTCGAGGTGAAGCGTCGCCGCAAACTGGTGAAGCCGGGCGAGGCTCCTCCGGTCGAGGAAGTCGTGGCCCCAACGCCGGCCCCCACGCCGCCGCCTGCGCCTGCGCCCGCGCCCAAACCAGTCGCGAAAAAAGCGCCGGTCTCTGACGAAACTGCGCAGGAACGGGTCGCCCGGATGCAGCGCGAGGCCGAGGAAGATCGCCTGCGCTCAGCCGAGGAAGCGCGCCGCCGCGAAGAAGAAGAAAAAGCCAAGGCGCTCGCCGAGGAAAAGCAACGCGCTGAAGCCAACCGCGAGGGCGGTGACGCCGCGCCCGCAGAAGAAGAAGCCAAGCTCGCTCCGGAAGCCAAGGCGCCTGCTGCCGAACCAGCCAAGGAACTTGATCCGGAAGCCGAGGCCGTAGTCGAAGCGATCATGGACGCCGAAGCGACTCCGGCACCTGCCGCGCGCCGCTTCACGCCGGTTGCCCGCCCGGAAACCAAACGGCCGGAAAAGAAGAAGAAAGAAGAGAAGCGCACCAGCAAGGCCGAGGAAGATCGCCGGCGCAGCGGCAAGCTGACCGTCAATCGCGCACTCAACGACGACGAGGGCGCGCGCGCCCGGTCGCTCGCCGCGCTCAAGCGTGCGCGGGAGAAGGAACGTCGCACCCAGGGCGGCGGAGCCCGCAAGCAGCGTGAAAAGCAATACCGCGACGTCGTTGTGCCGGAAGCTATCACGGTGCAGGAACTGGCCAAGCGGATGGGCGAAAAGGGTGCCGACCTGGTGAAGGCGCTGTTCAACATGGACATGATGGTCACCGTCAACCAGACGATCGACCAGGATACCGCAGAACTGCTGGTCGAGGAATTCGGCCACACCATCCAGCGCGTGTCGGACAGCGACGTGGACATCCAGAAGGAAGTCGATTCCGATCCGGTCGAAACCATGCGTCCGCGGCCCCCCGTGGTCACGATCATGGGACACGTCGATCACGGCAAGACCAGCCTGCTCGATGCCCTGCGCGGCACCGATGTCGTGCGCGGCGAAGCCGGCGGCATCACGCAGCATATCGGATCGTATCAGGTCACCACCAAGGGCGGGGACAAGATCACCTTCCTCGATACGCCGGGCCATGCTGCCTTCACCGAAATGCGCCAGCGCGGTGCCAACGTCACGGATATCGTGGTGCTGGTGGTCGCTGCCGATGACGGGATCATGCCGCAGACGATCGAAGCCATCAAACATACGCAGGCGGCCGGTGTCCCGATGATTGTCGCGATCAACAAGATCGACAAGCCGGAAGCCAACGCGCAGAAAATCCGCGAACGTCTGCTCGAACACGACGTTATGGTCGAAGCGATGTCAGGCGATGTGCAGG
The DNA here is from genome assembly GCF_009828115.1 of Allopontixanthobacter sediminis. Classification (GTDB taxonomy): domain Bacteria; phylum Pseudomonadota; class Alphaproteobacteria; order Sphingomonadales; family Sphingomonadaceae; genus Allopontixanthobacter; species Allopontixanthobacter sediminis. The sequence goes on from NZ_WTYL01000001.1 coordinate 176,376, forward strand.
ACGTCGAAATTTCGGCGAAGAACAAGACCAACCTGGACGGCTTGCTCGACAAGATTGCGCTTCAGGCGGAACTGCTCGAGTTGCAGGCCCGTCCGGATCGTCCGGCAGAAGCCATCGTGATCGAAGCCCAGCTCGACAAGGGCCGCGGCCCGGTTGCGACTGTGCTGATTACTCGCGGTACCCTCAAGAAGGGCGACAATTTCGTGGTCGGCACCGAGAGCGGCAAGGTCCGTGCGATCGTCGACGATCAAGGCAAGCAGATCAAGGAAGCCGGCCCGTCCATGCCGGTCGAAGTTCTCGGGCTCGGCGGTGTGCCGGATGCCGGTGAGCAGCTGACGGTCGTGGAAAACGAACAGCGTGCCCGCGAAGTGGCGCAGTATCGCCGCGAGAAGGCGACCGAAACCCGTACCGCACTCGCACCGACCAATTTCGACGCGATGTTCTCCTCCATGAAGAACGACGTGGTCGAATTCCCGGTTGTGGTGAAGGCTGATGTTCAGGGGTCCGTGCAGGCGATCAACACCGCGCTGCATGCCCTGTCGAACGATCTGATCAAGGTGCGCGTCCTGCATGCCGGCGTCGGGGCCATTACCGAAAGCGACGTGACGCTGGCGGCGGCGTCCAACGCGCCGATCATCGGTTTCGGTGTTCGTCCCAACCCCAAGGCCCGCGCGCTGGTTGCACGGGACCGGGTCGAGATGAAATATTTCGACGTGATCTATCACCTGACCGAGGAAATCGCGAAAGAAATGGCCGGTGAACTCGGCCCCGAGAAGATCGAGCACGTCGTCGGCCGCGCCGAGGTCAAGGAAGTCTTCAAGTCCGGCAAGAAGGACAAGGCGGCCGGTCTGCTGGTCACCGAAGGCGTCATTCGCAAGGGGCTGCACGCACGCCTCACGCGCGACGATGTCATCGTGTCCGCCACGACCATTGCCAGCCTGCGGCGCTTCAAGGATGATGTGGATGAAGTCCGCACCGGTCTCGAATGCGGCGTGGTTCTCGAAGACACCAACGACATCAAGCCGGGCGATATGCTCGAAGTGTTTGAGGTCGAGGAGCGCGAACGGGTTCTGTGAACAAAGAAGGTGGCCCTTCTGGAATGACCGTCGACGAGTGGTTGTTCAGGCAAGGGCTGTTAAAGCAGTTTGAAACGGTGAGAGCGGCCCGGGATATCGGGTCGCTCCGCCGGGTTTTCAGGCTGATCGGTTTACCGGAATTGAAAATCGAGCAACTGCGCAACTCATGACCCAATACGTCGCCTTTCTCGGATCGATCAATGTCGGCGGCAACCGGCTGATGATGGAAGATCTTCGGAATGCTCTGAAATACGAGGATTTCGAGGATGTCGAAACCGTCATCGCCAGCGGGAACGTGCTGTTCCGACATGAGGAACGCCCGACACCGGGTCTGTCACAGAAGATCGCCTTCATCCTGAAGGAAGAATTCGACATCAATTCCGTAGTGGTTGTGCGCAGCCGGGACGAGGTGCTCGCGGCAATTGCGGAAAATCCGTTTCGCGGCGAGAATGACGACAAATTCGTCCATGTGCAGTGGCTCGAACACCAGCCGACTGCCGAGCAGTTTGACGATTTGATCACCAGTTTCATCGGGCAAAGCGGTACGGGGCGGGGCGGCGAGCGCCTCGCGGCCGGAACCGGCGCCCTGCATATCGATTACGGTGTGGGCGTTGCCGACAGCAAATTGACCGCACCTTTTATCGAACGCAAATTGGGCACTCGCGGCACGGCGCGTAATTTGCGGTCGCTCCAGCGGATCGCGGACAAGATGGACGCAAGTGATGGTTAGACAGCAATTCACCCCTGAACAGCAATCGGTTCGTGTGCTCAAAGTGGGCGAGCGGGTCCGGCATATCCTGTCCGAATTGCTCAGCCGCCAGGAAGTTCATGACGACACGCTGACCGCGCATTCCGTCTCGGTCACCGAAGTCCGTATGAGCCCGGACCTGCGCAACGCGGCGGTCTATGTGAAGCCCCTGCTGGGGGAGGACGAGGCGGTTGTCATCAAGGCGCTGCGCGTGAACACCGCCTATTTCCAGCGTGAAGTGGCCAAGCGTCTCGGCCTGAAATTCGCCCCGAAGCTGAACTTCCGCGGCGACGAAAGTTTCGACGAGGCCGAACGCATCGAACGGCTGCTGAACGACCCGAAAGTCGTCCGCGATCTGAACGCCGACGACGCCTAGCTGGCTGGCGGCGTTGCTACCGGAGCGGAGACCTGCCCCGGGACCTCGATGAAGACCGATGCGCCGGGCCCGAGCGGGACATCGAGCACCACCCAGCCGATCGCCAGTGCAATCCCCACGACCATCAGCCCGATCGAGTAGGGCAGCATCGTCGCGGCCAGGCTGCCGATCCCGAAGTCCTTCTGCCAACGCTGGCAGAAAATCAGGATCAGCGGGAAATAGACCATCAGCGGCGTGATGATATTGGTTGCGCTGTCGCCAACGCGGTAGGCAGCAGTACTCATTTCCGGGCTGATCCCGAGCAGCATCAGCATCGGCACCATGACCGGGGCAAGCAGCGCCCATTTAGCGCTGGCAGAACCGATGAACAAATTCAGGACGCCGGACAGCAGGATGATCGCCGCCAGCAACGCCCACGCGGGCAGGCCCGATGCGCTCAAAGCGTCGGCACCGTGGACCGCCAGGATCAGGCCAAGGTTTGACCACGCGAACATCGCCACGAAGTGCGCCGCCGCAAACGCCAGCACGAGATAGTAGGCGAGGTCGGCCATGCTCTCGCTCATCATTTTGACGAGGCTTCGGTGATCGGTGATCGTGCCCGCCGCCTTGCCGTAGGCCCAGCCGGTGAGCAGGAACAGCAGGAAGAAACCTGCGACCAGTGACTGGTAGAACGGGGTGAGCCGCGCTTCGGGCGTCGCGTCCTCGTTGATCAGCGGCGTGCCCGGGCCCAGCGTGAATGCGAGCCACAGGCCGATCACGAACAGGGCGGCGAGGCCGGCCAGCTTGAGGCCTTTACTTTCTTCCGCAGTGAGATCGCGGTCACTGGCTTCCTCGGGCGCGGCGGAACCGGCCATCGCGGGATTCCATTTGCCTAGCCGCGGCTCGATCATCCGGTCGGTGACGTACCAGATCACCGGTATGAACACGACGACCATGGCGGCAATGAAGTACCAGTTGCCGGCAATATTCGCAGTGAAATCGCCAAACACAGTCTCGACCGCAGCCTCGGTAATGCCGAACAGCAACGCATCGAGCTGGCCCGGTAGAAGATTGGCCGAGAAGCCGCCGGAAACGCCCGCAAAGCTGGCGGCAATCCCGGCGATCGGGTGCCGTCCGGCGGCGTGGAAGATTATTCCGGCAAGCGGGATCAGCACCACATATGCAGCGTCTGCGGCAAGGTTGCCCATCATCCCGACCAGCACCACGATCGGCGTCAGCAGGCTGACCGGTGCGCCGCGTACCCCGGCGCGCATGGCGGTGCCGAACAGGCCTGCGCGCTCTGCCACGCCGGCACCCAGCATCACCACCAGGACATAACCGAGCGGGTGGAAGTGGGTGAAAGTCTGGGGCATCTCGACCCACAGTCGCTGGATGTTCTCCGCCGAGATCAGGCTGGCTGCGGTAATGACGGTTGCAACACCGGTCGTCTCGTCGATCTCGGTAGGATGAACGGCAGACCATCCGGCAAGGGAAGCCAGAATGGAAACGGTCATGAGCCCTGCGATCAGCCAGAAGAACAGGAAGACCGGGTCGGGCAGCTTGTTTCCGGTGCGTTCGATCCAGCCGAGAATACCCTTCTGGCTGCCGACCGTTGCCGCTGCTGCTTCGCTCATCGAAATCCCCCGCAATTTCGGCTTGCAGCTTCGCAGTCCCTCCCGGACCCGCTAAGCCTTGCCGATTATGGCCAAACTCTATTTCTACTATGCGTCGATGAACGCCGGGAAATCAACCACCCTGTTGCAGGCGGATTTCAATTACCGCGAGCGCGGAATGGCGACCATGTTGTGGACCGCGAAATTGGATGATCGCAGCGATGAACAGGCGATCGAGAGCCGGATCGGCCTTGGTGCGGATGCGCACCGGTTCACCGAGGATACCAATCTGTTCGAACGGGTAAGCGCGGCCCACGCAGTGGAACCGCTCGCCTGCGTGATGGTGGACGAGGCCCAGTTCCTGACCAAGGAACAGGTGTGGCAATTGGCACGGCTTGCGGACGAAGCTGGAGTCCCGGTCATCTGCTACGGTCTGCGGACCGATTTCCAGGGCGAATTGTTCCCCGGTTCCGCGGCGCTACTTGGCATTGCCGATACGCTGGTGGAACTGAAGGCGGTTTGTCACTGCGGACGCAAGGCCAGCATGAACCTGCGGGTCGACCAAGGCGGCGCAGCGGTGAGAGCGGGCGCGCAGACGGAAATCGGCGGGAACGACCGCTATGTCGCCCTGTGCCGCAAACATTTCAGTGAGGCGCTTGGTGGCTAACCTTTCGGGTGTTCTCGAAGACCATTCGGTCCGGCTCGAGCCGCTAGAGGCGCATCATCTCGAGCCGCTGCGCGCGGCCTGCGCCGAAGATTCCGAAATCTGGCAAATCTACCCGGTTAACATGCTGGCAGACGGGTTCGATCAGGCAATTGCGGACTTCCATAGCACCATCAGTTGGGTCCGCTTTGCGGTGATCGACCTTGCGCACGACCGTCTGGTGGGCATGACTAACTACATCAATCCCGATGCATCGGGCGTAGTCGAAATTGGCGGCACCTACATTTCCCCCTCGGTCCGCGGCACCGGCTTCAATCGACAAATGAAAACCCTGATGATCGAACACGCCTTTGCAAAGGGCTTCACCCGGATCGAGTTTCGGGTTGATACCCGCAACCTCCGTTCGATGGCCGCAGTTTCGAAACTCGGGGCAGTGCACGAAGGCACGCTTCGTCGGAACCGCGTCACCTGGACGGGATATGTCCGCGATACGGCGATATTCGGCCTGCTGCGCGACGATTGGGCTGGCTGACTGGCATCGCGCCCCCTATCTACCCGCCATGACAGACACCATCCTGATCGCCGCGATCCTGATCCCGGCGCTCATTATCGCAATTGTATTCCATGAAGTGGCGCATGGCTGGGCGGCGCTGGCACTGGGCGATCCGACCGCGCAGGAACGGGGTCGGCTCACGCTCAATCCGCTGCGCCATGTCGATCCGGTGGGTACCTTGCTCGTGCCGGGCTTTCTCGCGCTGGTCGGTGGCCCGATATTCGGCTGGGCGAAACCCGTACCGGTGATGCAGCGGCGGCTGTCCAACCCACGGTTCGGCATGATGGCGGTCGCGGCGGCGGGGCCGGGGACGAACTTCGTGCTGGCGGCCGTTGCGGCGGTCGCGTTCGGCCTTGCTGCTCCGCTTGGCGCCCAGATTTCCTTTGGCGAAACCGGTATGTCGACCATCGTCGGACCTGCGGGCGATGTCCTGCCGCTGGTCACCGGGCTGTTCTATTTCCTGCTGATCAACGTTTTCATCGGGATGTTCAACCTGCTGCCGATCCCGCCATTCGACGGTTCGCACATCGTCGAAGGGGCGATGCCGCGACGCTGGGTGCATCATTACGAGAAGCTGCGCCCGTTCGGGATGCTGCTGTTCTTCGGCCTCATTGCGCTGACCTGGTTCGCACCGGGGCTGGGTGTGCTCGAAAACACCATCGGGCCGCCGGTGAACTGGATGCTGGGTAAATATCTCGGCTTGGCAGACACGGTTTCGGGGGCCTGATGGTGGCGCATGGCTGGATAATCCTCGACAAGCCCCGCGGGCTTGGTTCGACACAGGCGGTCGCGGCGGTGAAGCGCAACTTGCGCAGTGGCGGCTATGGCAAGGTCAAGGTCGGCCATGGCGGCACGCTCGATCCGTTGGCCGAAGGCGTGCTGCCGATCGCCTTGGGCGAAGCGACGAAGCTGGCCGGTCGGATGCTTGACGCGAGCAAAACCTACGAATTTACGCTGCAGTTCGGCGAGGAAACCGATACTTTCGATGCCGAAGGCGCAGTGGTGAGGACCAGCGACCGCCGCCCCCCGATGGCGGCGGTGGCGGCGATCCTCGAACACTTCACCGGAGAAATCGAGCAGGTTCCGCCAGCCTATTCCGCCCTGAAGGTGGACGGGAAGCGCGCCTATGATCTTGCTCGGGCAGGGGAGGAGGTGGAACTGAAGACGCGGGCGGTGACGATCTATTCGCTCCGGCCGGTTTCGACTTATGAACCCGCTGAATTACCCGATTCCACCTTTTCGCTGACCGCTGGTCGGCCGGATCCCTACAACCCCACCAGCCCCCTCGAGATGGCCGATGCCGTGACACTGGTAGCGCATGTCAGCAAGGGTACCTATATACGGTCCCTGGCGCGCGACATTGCCCATGCGCTCGGGACCGTCGGCCATGTGACCTATTTGCGCCGCACCAAGGCCGGTCCGTTTGATGAAACGCAGGCGATTTCACTGGACAGATTGAATGAAATCGGTAAGGGCGCGCGACTTGAAGACGTAATTCTGCCGCTGGAGGCAGGGCTGGACGACATCCCGGCTCTTACCCTCGGGCCCGACACGGCAGAAGCGGTCCGCCAGGGCCGCGTCCTCACCGGGCTGCCCCAATCCGACGGGCTCTATCTTGCCAAGCACAACAATGTGCCAGTGGCGCTGATGGAGATTTCCGGCGGGACGGCGAAAGTCGTCAGGGGTTTCAACTTTCCCGATGTCGCGGAGTGAACTGAATGACTGTATCTGCAGAACGCAAACAAGAAATTATCAAGGACAACGCACAGACCACGGGCGATACCGGTTCTCCGGAAGTCCAGGTCGCGATCCTGACCGAACGCATCCGCAACCTGACCGAGCATTTCAAGGCGAACCACAAAGATAACCATTCCCGCCGTGGTTTGCTGATGATGGTCAACAAGCGTCGCAGCCTGCTGGCATATCTGAAAAAGATCAATGTTGAGCGCTACAACGCCCTGATCCAGAAACTGGGTCTACGTAAGTAAGAGTTTCAGGGGGCGGTTCCGGCAAGGAACCGCCCCTTGCATATTGGCAATATCGCACGAAAAACTGGCGGCCATTTCCGGCTTCCGCGATAGCGCTGCAAAGTAACGGGCACCCTCTGCAATTCGGCAGAAAGCCTATGGGGCGCAAACAGCCCCACACCGGTCCGGGCCGGTATCCCCGGAAACAAGAAGGCCCCGCGCGGCAATATGGCTCGCGGGTTCAGAAGGAAAATACATGTTCGACACAAAAACCGTATCGATGGAATGGGGCGGCAAAACCCTCACCCTCGAAACCGGCCGCATTGCCCGTCAAGCCGATGGCGCCGTGCTGGCAACCTATGGCGAAACCGTGGTGCTGTGCGCCGTGACCGCCGCCAAAAGTGTGAAGGAAGGCCAGGATTTTTTCCCGCTGACCGTCCACTACCAGGAAAAATTCTCCTCCGCAGGCCGCATCCCCGGTGGCTTCTTCAAGCGTGAGCGCGGCGCGACCGAAAAGGAAACGCTGACCAGCCGCCTGATCGACCGTCCGGTTCGCCCGCTGTTTCCCGAAGGTTTCTATAACGAAATCAACGTGATCGCCCAGGTCCTGTCGTATGACGGCGAGACCGAGCCGGATATCGTCGCGATGATCGCAGCGTCTGCTGCACTGACCATTTCCGGCGTCCCGTTCATGGGCCCGATCGGTGCGGCACGCATCGGTTATGTTGATGGCGAATACACGCTCAATCCCGCGCAGAGCGAAGCGGCTGCCGGCGCGCTCGACCTGATCGTGGCTGCCACCGGCAACGCCGTGATGATGGTCGAATCCGAAGCGAAGGAACTGTCCGAAGAAATCATGCTCGGCGGCGTCATGTTCGCGCATGACGAGATCAAGAAGGTCGTGAACCTGATCATCGACTTGGCCGAACAGGCTGCCAAGGAACCTTGGGAAGTTGCTGTTTCGGACAATTCGGCGATCAAGGACAAGCTGGCCGGTGTGGTCGGCGGCGATATTGCCGCAGCTTACAAGCTGACCGACAAGTCGCAGCGTTCGGATGCCCTGAATGCAGTCCGCGCCAAGGCCAAGGAAGCCTTCGCCGATGCAGACGGTCAGACCCAGATGGCAGCCGGCAAGGCTGTCAAGAAGCTGGAAGCCGAAATCGTTCGCGGCGCAATCCTCAAGGACGGCACGCGCATCGATGGCCGCAAGACCGACGAAGTCCGCCAGATCGAAGCGATCGTCGGCTTCCTGCCCCGCGCACATGGTTCTTCGCTGTTCACCCGCGGTGAAACGCAGGCAATCTGCACTACCACGCTGGGCACCAAGGACAGCGAGCAGATGATCGACGGTCTGGAAGGCCTGACCTATTCGAACTTCATGCTGCACTACAACTTCCCGCCGTATTCGGTTGGCGAAGTGGGCCGTTTCGGCGCACCGAGCCGCCGCGATATCGGCCACGGCAAGCTGGCATGGCGCGCCTTGCGTGCGGTGCTGCCGTCCAAGGAAGATTTCCCGTACACCATCCGCGTCCTGTCAGACATTACGGAAAGCAACGGCTCGTCGTCGATGGCGACGATTTGCGGCGGCTGTCTGTCGATGATGGATGCCGGTGTTCCCGTCACGCGCCCGGTTTCGGGTATCGCGATGGGCCTGATCCTCGAAGGTGACGACTTCACCGTGCTGTCCGACATCCTGGGTGACGAAGATCACCTCGGCGACATGGACTTCAAGGTGGCCGGTACCGAAGAAGGTATCACCACCATGCAGATGGACATCAAGGTTGCCGGGATTACCCAGGAAATCATGACCCAGGCACTGGCGCAGGCCAAGGCTGGCCGCGCGCATATCCTGGGCGAGATGGCGAAGGCACTGACCGGCGCACGGACCGAACTTTCGGCCCACGCTCCGCGTATCGAAACGATGCAGATCGACAAGTCGAAGATCCGCGACATCATCGGTACCGGCGGCAAGGTTATCCGCGAAATCGTTGCGGAAACCGGCGCCAAGGTCGACATCGACGATGAAGGCCTGATCAAGATTTCCTCGTCCGATCTCAGCCAGATCGAAGCGGCGCGGAAATGGATTTCCGGCATCGTGGAAGAAGCGGAAGTCGGCAAGGTCTATGACGGCAAGGTCGTCAACATTGTCGATTTCGGCGCTTTCGTGAACTTCATGGGCGGCAAGGACGGTCTCGTCCACGTGTCCGAAATGAGGAACGAGCGGGTCGAAAAGCCGACCGACGTCGTGTCCGAAGGACAGGAAGTAAAGGTCAAGGTCCTCGAGATCGACCAGCGCGGCAAGGTTCGCCTGTCGATGCGGGTCGTTGACCAGGAAACCGGCGAAGAACTGGAAGACACCCGTCCTCCGCGCGAAAAGCGTGAAGGTGGCGGCGGTGACCGCGGACCCCGCGGCGATCGCGGCCCACGTCGTGGTGGCGGCGGCGGTCGTGACAGCGGCCGCGATGGTGGCCGGGATCGCGGCCCACGTGGCGGCGGAAACCGTTCGGACGGCGACCGCGCTCCATCGAGCGAAGGTAGCAGCCCGGATCACATGCCGGACTTCCTCAAGGACGATTGATCGTCCTCGATAATGCATTTGGAAAGGGCCGCGGGAAATCGCGGCCCTTTTCTTTTGCGTTGCTGCCGTGCAGACAATCGACCTCAGCAAATCGACTGGGGTGCCAACGCGTAATCTAAAGGGGGCAGAAGTGGCCAGAGGCGTCGCCGTTGCGCATTTCGAACTTGCCGGTAACCGCATCGCGCCGGGAACGAGCGAGACAATCGATATTCCCGTCAGCCGGTTATCGACGGATACGGATGTCGGGCTGCGTGTGCGCGTCCTGCATGGCCGCCGGCCCGGGCCGGTCCTGTTTGTCAGCGGCAGTGTCCACGGCGACGAGATCATGGGTGTCGAGATCATCCGGCGGTTGCTCAAAGCGGTCAATCCGAAGCGGTTGGCGGGCACTTTGTTGTGCATCCCGATCGTGAATGCCTACGGATTTGTCGCTCACCAGCGCTACTTGCCCGACCGACGGGACCTCAACCGGTGCTTTCCTGGCTCCACTTCTGGTTCACTGGCGGCGCAGTTGGCGGACCGCTTCACCCGGGAAATCATCGCCCGCAGTGATTTCGGTATCGACGTTCACTCCGCCGGGATGCACCGGGTCAACTTACCGCAGATACGCATCAGCGAAGGCCGTCCCGAGGCCGAAAGAATGGCGCAGATTTTCGGAGCCCCGGCCGTGATCGTGTCGCGATTACGCGAGGGGTCGCTGCGGGAAACCGCCGCCAACCTCGGGTGCGATGTTTTGCTGCTCGAAGCGGGGGAGGCGCTGCGCTTCGATGAGTTCGGCATCCGCGTCGGGGTTAGCGGAATCCTGCGCGTGATGTCGCAAATGGGGATGGGCATGCCGGAACCGCGCCAAGCGGCCGCCCGGTCGATCCAGAGCAAGCGAACCATGTGGCTGCGCGCGCCGGAAGGCGGAATTTTCCGGGCGGTGAAGCAAGTTGGGTCGTTCGCGGTGGACGAGGAAATCCTCGGCTATCTGTCCGATCCGTTTGGCGACCGTGACATTGAGGTTCGCACGCCGATTGGCGGGCTCATCATCGGGCGTAGCAATTTGCCGGTGGTCAACCAGGGCGACGCCCTGATCCATGTGGCGGAAGTGGAAGTTCCCGGCACGGCTCACCGGCGCCTGAACGCGATCGAAGAGGCGGCGCTGTCCGACCCGCTGTTCGATGAAGACGAGATTGTTTGACCCGCCGCGCGTTGAAAGGCCTCGCTTCTCTCTTCCCATTTCTGGCGGGACGTGGGACTGGGCGAAATTGAAATTCAGGGGAGAGCGCCGATGAGAATTGTTACCGCAGTTGGAGCGACAGCGTTGCTTGCGCTGTACCCAGCGCAGGCGCAAACGCTCAAACCCGCGCTCGATTACGTAACCGCAGCAAAAATCCGCGATGGCTGCATCGCATGGGCTGCCGAACGGAACCTTCACGTGGCAACCGCGATCTTCAATTCCGACGGGACGCTGATAACCTTTGCGAAGATGGACGGCGTGCCGGCGGCGATTGTCGAGATTGCGCAGTGGAAGGGGAAATCGGCGGCCACTTTTCAAGAAGCCTCTGCGAACACCGCAAACTGGGGCGGCCCCGCGCCTGGCATGTCGACCTGGGGCGGCGGAGTTCCATTCTTTGCCGAAGACGGCTCGCCCCTTGGCGGCGTCGGGACCTCCGGAGCGGAAACCGGCGATGACATCGCGTGCGGCGAAGCCGGTATTGCGGCGGCCGGCATGAGGGCGAAAGCCAAATGATCCCCCGCGAATTAATCGGCACGGCGCAGGTTCCCGGCGGCGAGGAGCTCAGTCTTTACAGCCATGGGCGCGATTTCATCATCGGGCTTGGCCGTAACGAACTGATGAGCACCCGGATGCAGTTTTCGGAGGAACAGCTGGCCGACCTTACCATCGACCGGCTGACCAATTCTGCGCCGCACATCCTGATCGGCGGTTACGGGATGGGTTTCACGTTGCGCGCCGCGCTGCAGCGGATCGGGGTGAAGGGCCACGCGACCGTGGTCGAACTGGTACCGCAGATCATCGAATGGGCGCATGGTCCGATGGCGGAAATGACCGGCGATTGCCTGTCCGATCCCCGTGTGACCTTGCGCATGGGCGATGTCGGGGATGCGATCGAACAGATTGCCGAAGGCGGCGAGCCGGTCGACGCGATCCTGCTGGATGTCGACAACGGGCCGGACGGGCTTGTTAGGGAAGCGAACAACCGCCTCTATTCACGCGAAGGATTGCGTTATGCGCGCCATGCCCTGACCAAAGGCGGGGTCCTGGCGATCTGGTCCGCCGCGCCGGATCACAAGTTTACCAGAAAGATCGAATCGTGCGGGTTCAACGTCGAAGTGCGCGAAGTCCGTGCCCGGCCGAACAACAAGGGTCCGCGCCACACGATCTGGTTCGCGGTTCCGCGTTAGCTTCGCTCAGAATCCGTAGATCAGGGTAAACCGGCTGTGGGTGTCCGTCTTGACGGCGTTTAGTGGCGGGTGGCTATCATGTTCCACTTTGTAGGATAACCGCGCGGCCAGTCCGCTGCCCAGGCCTGCCTCCAGCCCGGTCGCGGCGATATATGTGCTGTTCCCCGCCTGGTAATAGACGCTGGCGTCTTCGGTTATCTTGATCCGGTCGGTCAGGCTGAAATCGAGGTCTACTGCGGCCAAGGCAGCCAGTTCGCTCTCGATTTCTCCGGTCAGGAGCTGCGTATTGCGATAGGCCGGTCCGGCGTTCACCGTGAGATAGGCGCCCTCCCGGTCGAGCACCCGGTATCCGGCGCCACCGGAGAAGGAATAGCGTGAGGAGTACCCCTGGAACCGGTCACTCTCATACTGGGTCAGTCCATACAGATAAATCTGATCCGAAAGAGAGTAGTTCGGCTCGTAAGCGGCAAGGTACTGTTCCCGGCTGGTGACGCCGTTGGTGCGCTGGTAATTGAGCTGCGCACGGAATTTGTGCCGCCAGTCGATTCCGGTCCTTTGCAGGTCCAGCCCAGCGGTCGCCCCGGTATAGCTGCTGTTGCCCGTCGCGCGAAACGCGCCGATCTCGCCCTTGCCGCTCCAGTATTCGAACACACCGGCCGACCGGATCGCGTCTTCTTTCGCGCGCTGTTCGGCAGCCACGATTTCGGCCCTCAGCGAAGCAAACTCGCTGTCGATCTGGTCGATTTCGTCGACGGCATCGGGATTGGTCAACTTGGCCAATTCGATCACCGTGGCCACCTTTTTCGGATCACCCGTAGCGATGGCAGCGTCGATCATCGCCCGCACGGATGGCGGCAACTGTGCCAAGGCCGCCTGATGCATGCACAGGAGCGCGGACGCGGCGGCGAGTGAGGAAGTCCGGTATTTCATTACCCTAGCCCTTCAGGCGCAATCTGCCGAGGTAGTCGGTCTTGCCAAGCGGCAGGCCCTTCATACGCAGGATGTCGTAGGCCGTGCTGGAGTGAAAGTAGAAATTCGGTTGAGCAAAGCTGAGCAGAAAATCCTGCCCGGAGAAATCGATCCGATACTTGCCGGGAATCTCAAACCTCATGTCCTTGTCGGCGAGTTGTTCGAGTTCCGCTTCCGAAACCGCTTCCAGTTCGCCTGAAGCTTTTCTCAGCGTATCCCGCAAGCCGTCGAAACTGTCGGGGAAGGGGCTCATGTCCGGCATGAACACGCCTTCGCGAACACCGGCGATGGCCTGTGACGAATGGGACCAGCAGCTTTTCACCTGATAAGCGAAAGGCAGCATGTTATCCACCAGCCGTGAACCGATGATTTCGCCATGCGGAATGGAGTTTTCGTCACAATGCGCCTCTGCCTTGTCGACCAGTTTGTGCACCGATCCGATGATCTGCAGCATGCTGGGGATGAGGGCAGAATGGAGTGAAAGCGCCATGGAGTGTCCTTGCTGGGTTTCTTGCCCCATCTCCTAGCGGCGGGGCATGTGCCGGGGCAAGCGCGCTTTTCTAACGAGGGGCGAGTTGCAGGATGGTATCGGTAAGCCGCGCCGTTTCTTCCGGCTGGTGGCTGACATAGATCATGGGAATGCCGATCGCGGTGCCGAGATGTTCGATCATGGTCAGGATTTCCGCCGCGCGTTCCTGATCGAGCGACGAGAGCGGCTCGTCCAGTAGCAGGAAACGCGGATGGGCAAACACCGCGCGGGCAATTGCTACCCGGCGGATTTCGCCGCCCGACAGGCTGGCGGGCCAACGGTCCAGCAGGCTGCCGATGCCGAGAGTCTCGATGATCCGCTCGCGGTCGACGCCCGAGTGACCGGCCTGGCGCAGTCGTTCGCCATAGGCCAAATTGGCCGCCACCCGAAGATGATTGAACAGCCGCGCATCCTGGAACACGTATCCCGCGCCCCGCTGTTCGACCCGGATGGAGATGCGCTCTGTGCTGTCGAACAGCACACGGCCGCCGATCACGATCTTGCCGGTTTCCGGCGTGATCAGGCCGGCAATACAATTGAGCAATGTCGTCTTGCCCACTCCGGAAGGGCCGGTGACCGCGATGCGAGGGACCTGACTGGCAAAATCCACCGACAGGCGGCAATCGCCGACCGTGTGGTTCAGTACAATCTCAAACGACATGGCTACGCCCATTGGTGCTGCGCCTGATAAGCCATTCGCTGACCAGCAGCGCGGCCAGCGACAACAGGATGGAGATGATTGCCAACCGGGTGACGGCTCCTTCGCCGCCCGGCACTTGCAGTCCGGTATAGATTGCCAGCGGCAGGGTGCGCGTTTCGCCGGGTATATTCGCGGCAAAGGTTATCGTAGCGCCGAATTCGCCCAATGATCGGGTGAAGCCAAGGACGGCGCCAGCCATTATCCCGGGCAGCGTCAGGGGCAGGGTGATGGTCCGGAAGGCGTACCACCGGCTGGCACCAAGCGTTCGCGCCGCTGCGACCAGCCGCCGGTCGACCGCGTCGATCGACAGGCGCATGGCACGAACCATTAGCGGTAACGCCATGACCGCTGCAGCCACTGCCGCACCGGTCCACTGGAATACCAGGGTGACGCCCAGATATTCTTCGAGCATGGCACCGATCGGTCCCCTGCGCCCTAGCAGGATAAGGAGCAGCCAGCCGGTGACCACTGGCGGAACGACCAGCGGCAGGTGCACCAGCGCGTCCAGCAGGCTGCGGCCGGGAAATTGCCGGCGGGCGAGCAGCCATGCCAAGGCATAGGCAACCGGCAGGGTGCCGAGAACCGCGACGAGGCTGACCTTGAGCGAAAGCTGGATTATCGCCCACTCGGCGGCCGTGATCATCGCTCCGCCAGCCTCGTGAAACCGTAGCGGGCAAAGATGACTTCCGCTTCCGCTGACGCGATGAACGCCAGGAAACCAGACGCGTCGGGGTGGGACGAACTGGCGAGCATGGCCACGGGATAGCGGATCGGCGGCTGGCTTCCCTCGGGGATTGCGGCCGCCATCCGGACCTTGTCCGACGCTGCCAGATCGGTCGAATAGACCACACCAAACGGGGCCTCCCCGGCTTCCACCAGCGCGAGTGCGGCGCGGACATTCTCCGCTGGGGCGACTTTCCGGGCCAATTTGTCCCACAGCCCCATCGATTCCAGCGCCATACGGCCATACCGGCCGGCTGGAACCGTATCCGGGTCTGCCATAGCGAGCCGGTCGTTGCCCAACAGGGCGGGCAGGTTCGCGAGATCGTCCGCTACCCCGGTGTTTGATCCCGCGGGAGCGACCAACACCAGCGTATTGCCCAGCAGCGCGCGCCGGGTGCCGGCAGCAAGCAGGTTTTCGATTTCCAACCGGTCCATCCATAGCTCGTCCGCGAGCAGTATCACATCCGCCGGAGCACCAGCCGAGACCTGCCGTGCGGTCGCGGGGGACCCAGCGAACGACAGCTGCGGGCGGCTGTGCCCCTTCGCTGCCCAGCCATCCGCGACCTCCCCCAGCGCTTCCTGCAAGCTGGACGGCCCGAGGATCACCGGACCGGTCGGCGCAGCTTGGTTGTCGCTGCATGCCGCGAGTAAAAGCGCCAGAATCGCGAGGAGCCGTGCGGGCAGGGTCATCCCGTGTCGATGCGGCAGACTTGCATTGCAAGCAAGGGCAAGACGGACGCGAAAACGCCAAACCGCGCGGCCAAACGAAAACGGCCCGCCAATTGGCGGGCCGCTAAACGTATTTCATGAACCCGGATTAGCGGACCCGCGGGCCGCCAAACGGCAAGGGTGGGGGCGGGCGCCGTGAACCGCGGGGCAGCTGTGCCTGGAACGCCCGTCCGCAATGCTCGACGCAATAAGGGAAACCGGGGTTCACGTCCTGTCCGCAGAAGTGAAAATCGGGCTCTCCGGGATGACCCATCGGCCACCGGCAGACCTTGTCGTTCAGGTCGAGCAACGTGGTCTTGCCGGCGATTGAGGGGCTTGGCTTGGCCGGAACGAGCCGGCGCGGCGGAGCGGGGGGAATTGGTGGCTGCTGGTCACCCGGACCCTGCCGCAGGAAGCCGCCGGGGCCGACCGAAACTATTTTCGGCAGGTTGTTCGACGGGTTCGGCATCGGCTGCGACGGGATGTCCTTGCCTTCCGGCGTGGCATGCGAAGCTACCGGCGGGACCGGACGCGGCGGATGCTTGGCGGCCTGCGGACGTACCGGTGCGGGCCGGGCGGCCGGTTTCGGGGCCGCCTTCTTCGCAGCGGGCTTGGGGGCAGGGGTCTTCGGATCGGCCTTCTTGTCATTGGCCTTGACCGGGGACGGACGCGACTTCAGGCCAAGGCGATGCGCCTTGCCAATCACGGCGTTCCGGCTCACGCCGCCCAGTTCCTCGGCGATCTGGCTGGCGGTCGATCCGCCTTCCCACATCTTCTTCAGGGTACCAATCCGCTCGTCAGTCCAGCTCATTCAAAACGTTCCAATAATAAAACAGCGTTCGCCGGACTTGCCAGCACAACCTGTTCGCACTAGGCGCGCCGTCATGGCCGATCAAGCCCGCACCCAACAAAACACTGAAAAGACCGGAAGCGACGCACGCGGTTCCGGAAGCTTCACTGACGGTAGTAACCGGTTCAGCCCGCGCGGCGTGCCGATCATTCACGGCATCAATCGCATCGGGTTGTGGAGTCTCTATATTAAGGAGGTTCGGCGATTTCTCAAGGTGCAGACGCAGACGATTTGGGCTCCGGCCGTTACAACCTTGCTGTTTCTGGTGATATTCACCGTTGCACTGGGCGGCGCGGGGGGCAGACCGGGACGTGAAGTGCTCGGCGTTCCCTTCGCCACCTTCGTTGCGCCGGGCCTGATCGTGATGGGCATGATGCAGAACGCCTTCGCCAATTCCAGCTTCTCGCTGCTCGCGGGCAAGATCCAGGGCACGATCATCGACATCCTGATGCCGCCGCTGTCGGAAGGCGAACTCATGGCCGGTATCGTCATGGCCGCAGTCACCCGGGCTATTTTGGTAGGTTTGGCTGTCGGTCTGGCGATGTCGCTGTGGCCGGGCGTGTCGCTGGCGATGGCGCACCCGTGGGCGGTCGCGTGGTTCGGCTTGATGGGCGCGGCGATGCTTGCGTTGATGGGCCTGCTCGCGTCTATCTGGGCGGAGAAATTCGACCACAACGCGGCGGTCACCAATTTCGTCATCGCGCCGCTGTCGCTGCTTTCAGGCACGTTTTACGTGATCGACAATCTTTCCCCGCTGTTCCAGACTATCAGCCGCTTCAACCCGTTCTTCTACGTAATCTCCGGTTTCCGCTTCGGATTTCTCGGCCAGAGCGATATCGGCGACACCAACACCGCGGTACTGGGTGCGGCTATCGGCCTGGGTGTGCTGAACGTTGTGCTGGCGATTGTGTGCTACAAAGTCCTTCGCTCCGGTTGGAAACTGAAGGACTGAGACTTCAGCCGGCTGCCGGTCGGGATGCGCGTTCGATCATTTTTCGCACGGCCTGTTCCGCTTCCATCACATTGCTGACTTCGCCGATGCTGAAGGTTTCGATCTTGGGGTCGCCGTCGCTGTCGCGGCCTACGCCGGTGGCGATCTTGAGGGTTCCGCTGCCATCGCTCTTTTCGACGCGATTGATCGTGCCAACGCGTTCGGCGGCCACCGTCTCGGAATTCAATGTCCGGCCCAGTCGCAGGCGGATCATGCGGCTGTCGGTAACGGCGAAGATCGTACGCCGCGCCGCGTAAAGCGGCCACAGCGGGATAGCCATAAGCCCAAGGCCGACCAGTACGAAGGGCACTCCGAAAAGAGGAAATACCCAGCTGACAACGGCAAACTCGCCTTCTTGGGATGCCTGCGCTCCTGCCGTTGCGAAGGTCATCCATGCTGCAGCGAAGGCGGTCCATGGTACCGCAAAAAACCAGATGCCAAAATGACCTAATTGCACGCGCCGAAGCGGCCTGCCTTGCCACAGGATACGCTCCGCACGGTGCAATTCCCTCGCCAGCGCGAGATCGAGTGCATCGGTGGCGGGAACGTGCTCCATACACGCAATTTAGCGCGCAATTCTTGCAATTGGATTGACGTCAAACCGGGCAGCCAAGGCAGGCCGCAATTAATGGGTCAGCGAACGCCGCATCCGGTAACGACCGTTTTCGAAATCACTGAACAATTCCGCGACGCTGGGATGATCCACCGGCCCTCCTTCCGCATCGGCCAGCAAGTTCTGCTGACTGACATAAGCGACGTAAGACGATTCCTCGTTTTCGGCCAGGAGGTGGTAGTATGGCTGTTCCCGCTTCGGGCGGATGTGCTTGGGAATGGATTCGTACCATTCCTCGCTGTTTGCGAACACCGGGTCGATATCGAAGATGACACCCCGGAAATCGAACATCCGGTGGCGTACAACATCGCCGATGCCAAAACGGGCAACTGCGCGCTGGGGGACATCGATAGTGCGGCCAGCGGCGGCGGAAAAGAACTGCGTACGTGCCATTGGTTACGAATATAGGCTTTCGCACATGCGAAACAAGCCACTTGCGATGGGGCGCTACCGGCTGGCGACGCGATTGATAGTTGCCCGCGCGACTAAGGGCTTGGCAAGCTGCCGACCTTCCGCTAACCGGCGCGCTCCCGAATAGACTTGGGGGCAGGCCCGACCGGCCAGTTCCCGAATGCGCCGCGGAGAGATGCCGGAGTGGTCGAACGGGGTAGTCTCGAAAACTACTGTGCGGGCAACCGTACCCAGGGTTCGAATCCCTGTCTCTCCGCCAGCGCGTCCCCTGAAAACCGCCAAATTCCGCCTAAACTGGCGTATTTCCTTGACTTTTTGCCTTACCGAGATTCCAGTGCGTTCCACGGTTTTGCCCCCTTTTCTACCCCCAAGGGTAAGGGTGAGGGTTGAACGTAAACTGGCGGAAAAGGCGGCTTTATGGCGGGTCAAAACCTACTAACTGACACTGGAATTAAAACCCTTACCCTAAAGGGCGATGGCTTTCATTCTGACGGCGGCAATCTTTATCTGCGGCTTCGCGGTTCGGGGCGCTCTTGGGTGTTCCGGTTTAAGATACCAAAGTCAGCTAAATGGGCAGACCCCGACAAACGCGGCAAGCCGATTGAAATTGGCCTTGGCTCTTATCCGGCTTTGGGCATTGCAGCGGCTCGCAAAAAGGTTGCGCCCTATCGTGAAGCTCTGGCGATGGGAGACGACCCGCGCGAACTCCACCGTCTGACTGACGAAAACCTAAAGACCTTCAAGCACTATGCGAGCGAGTATATTGCCAAAGCTAAAGGCGGCTGGAAAAACAAAAAGCATATCCAGCAATGGGGCAACACGTTGCGGGATTATGTTTATCCCACATTAGGCGAAAAGCTGGCTGCGAACATAACGCGTGACGACATTGACAGCGCAATTCGTCCATTGTGGGAAGCTGGCAAATTTGAAACCTTCAGCCGGGTCCGTATGCGGATAGAGACTATCCTGAATTATGCCTATCACGACCTAGATATTGACCGGCGCAACCCGGCTCGCTGGCAAGGCAATCTCAAAATTAGCTTTGGCGACATATCGCCCAATAAAAAGGCAAAGCTGGCGGGCAAGCTTAAGTCCCATGCCGCGCCCGATTGGCGCGAAGTCCCGGCTATCATGACCAACCTGCGCGCAAAGCCGGAAGTGACTTCAGCCTTGGCTTTGCGGTTCTCAATACTGACGGCGGCGCGCTCAACGGAAGTGCGGGCGATGGTGTGGGCAGAAATCGACACTGAAGCAGCAGTTTGGCGGCTCCCAAGCGACCGGGCCAAGAATGAGGAACCGCATAACGTCCCGCTCCATGAGGAAGCTCTAGAAGTGCTGAAGCTGGCCAAGGCGAAGGCTGGCGATGGTGAGAGAGTTTTCCCCGGCCCTAATGGCGGCTTGCTGTCTGACGTTGCCGTAACGAAGCAACTTGATGCAGCGATTGGCTATAAGCATGAACCGGGCGGCGACCGTCCCGCTACTGCCCACGGTATTAGCCGTAGCTCTTTCCGCGATTGGGTTGCTGATGCCACAGCCTTTCCTGACAAATGGGCTGAAGCTGCACTCAATCATAAGAACCCAAATCAAACTGAAGCGGCTTACCTTAGAACTAAATACTTTGATAAACGAATTGGATTAATGAAAGCTTGGGGTGACTTTCTGGCGGGTAAAGATAACGTTGTTGAACTAAAGCCAACTAATAAACTGGCTTAAAAAAGTAGATTTAGAGGGGCAGGTTTGCATCTGCCCCTTTTTTCTTGTTCTTTGTGCATTTTTACTCTTGCCAGACCTTTTGTGATATGTATAGGGCCGCGCCGCAACCGGGCGCACCTATATTACAAAAGGAAGCGCCCATGAATATTGACGACAACGTGCCCATGCCCCGTCTGTTAGACGTGCCTACGGTATGCCAGATCACCAGCCTTAGCGTCTCGCGTATCTATTGCCTGATAGCTGAAGGCGAGCTTCGCCGGGTCAAGATCGGGCGCAAGGCCCTGTTTGTTGAAGCCGAAATTCGCGCATGGCTTGAAGCCAAGATTGACGCGTCGCCGGTTCGCCAGAGCGCGACCGCTTAACCCATTACTCAAATGTAAAACCCCCGCCGCGAAGGATTATCCGGGCACGCGGCGGGGGCAGGATGATCGCGATGAACTCAACGACCGACAGCCCGTATAGCGCCCCTGACAGTATAGCGCAAGACGAAAACGCATGGCCGGAAGGACTACTAGGCGAGATTGCCGCCTACTTCTTCAATCAAGCGCCATACCCAAATAAAACCATCGCGCTTGCTGGTGCTATTGGCTTTTTTTCCGGCATAGTTGGCCAGAAATACAACACGCCAACTGGTAACGGCCTTAATACATACAACCTTGTGCTTGCCCACACTGGTAGGGGTAAGGAAGCGATTGCTGACGGCGCTGGCCAGCTTCTTAAAGCAATTGTAGGCGCTGTTCACGCTGGTAAGCCCGGCGCGCCTTGTGCCGTTGATTATCAACTCCCCGGCCACTTCGCATCGCCTGAAGGTCTGATGAAATGGCTAGCGAACAAATCATCGCGCGGCTTTAGCATCCAAGGCGAGTTTGCCGCGAAGGTTAAAGCGATGCACTCGCTAAAGGCACAAGCCAGCCAAGTCGCTTTGCTGGCGCTCTATCTCGACCTGTTTAACAAGTCTGGCGATGGCAAGTTTCTCAACGGGATGGCTTACAGCGATGAAGCTAAGAACACCGCACCCGTTCTAAGCCCTGCCCTGACAATCATTGGCGAAAGCACCTTTGACCTATTTGATGGGATTGACCTACGGGCAGTCTCAAACGGTTTCTTGCCCCGTTTCAACGTCTTTTCCACTGAAGAACCCCGGCCCTATCTAAACCCTAATGTCGGCGCGCCCGCGCCCTACCCGCTCGTGGAGCGCCTTAGGGGTATCGCGGCTACTTGCGCCAGCTATTCAGAGGCTTCGCCCGCAATCCGCGTAAAGATGAACGATGAAGCGAAAGCGCGGCTAATCGAATGCGAGCGCCAAGCAACTGACTTAGTTAATTTGGGCAACGGCAATGTTCACGCGGAGCTTTGGAACCGCGCCTACCTGAAGGCCGTGAAGCTCGCCAGCTTGGTTGCTGTTGGCGTGAATGAAAACGAACCTGTCATTGACCTTAAAGCGGCAAACTACGGTATTGAACTAGTTGCTCAACAAACGCGTTGGACCATTAAGAAGTTTGAAAGCGGTGACGTTGGCGAAGTGGCTGGCAACGAAAGCAAACAACGTGCCCACATTCTGAAGGCTGTTGCTAACTACTTCGCCTTTGAAATGGATTGGGGAAATCCAGACCGCATCCTGCGCGTCAATGGCGTTATTCGCCAAAGTTATATCCAATCCAAGCTGGCAACTCTCCCGGCGTTTAAAGATGACCGCAGAGGCGCGACTAAAGCCCTTAAAGATATGCTTATGTCGATGAATGAAAACGGCGAATTGAAAGCGGCTGACGTTGGCGAAATGTCCAACTTTCTACAAAAGAAATGCACGGCTCGCGCTTACTACATTGTCGAGCCGAATATATTAGAGCCTTATTGGCCAGAAAGCTCAACATTTAGACGCCTTTGGGACTTTTTTCAGACGGTATCCCACTGACTAAAAACGATTTTTGCATTTTTTGACGTTTAGATTGAAATGGACAAAAAGGAGATAGCTCTAGGGAGAAAAATGGAACTTACCCTATATATCTAAATATCTATAAATATAAAAATAGTATTAGTAAGTCGCAGAAATCAGCCGTTTGTGACGTTTAGACTAGGTTTAAATGTGAACAAAAATCAACAAGGACCATAGCGATGAACATTAGTAGCTCAATAGCTGAAGTATTCACTGAATTACTTAAAACAACTGTCAATGTGGGCAATCAATCAGGAAAGGGGAAAAGCAAAGGTAAGGTTAAAGGTTTCGCTGGCAAATCTGCTGGCTTTAAAAGGTAACAAGCTCAACGGCTTGTATGAAAAACTTGGCGGATGATATGTCCGCCTTTCTCAAAAAGGTAAATGCCATGAATAAGCTGACAAACATTAGTGACGTTAATCCGGTTTTCCCAATCGCTCGCAACGATAAAGGCCAAGTGGTTCACCAAACCCCTGAACAGCTAAGCCCGTATCAGATTGCTGGCGAAAGTGACGCGGCTAAATACACTCGCCAAGTCTTCGCTGCTACGTCTGACCATCTGGCGCGCTACAATGCCATGTATATGCGGCGCGACCCCAAGCTGAAGGAAACGCTAGGCCAGCATAGCTATGCTGAATTTGACAACGCCAGAACCGACACGAAGGCTGAAATCAAACGGCATGAAGAAAAGCTAAAGCTGGCAAGCAACTTCAAGCCTGACACGGCCATGACTTCGCTTGTTGTGGGCACCTTCCAAAGCATGAAGCCTGAAGAACGCGGCGTTGCTGTTGCCAAGCTTATTGCTGAAGGTGACGGCCCAACTCTAGCAATTCTGGCGAGCGTTAGCAGCGTTTACACTGGCCTCGGCGATGAAGTAAAAAGCACCATCGCAGACCGGCTCTATTCCAAGGCTGACCCGCAAACGTATGCGACTTGGAACACGGCTAAATCCAACCTTGGCAAAATTGAAGCGGCTAGCTTCGCGATGCTCCCGGCAATGTCTAAATTCGCCAATGGGCCTGACGTTGCTGCCGCTTCGCCAGACGAAGTCCGTAGCATCGCAACTGGCTTTGCTGGCCAGTAAATTGACAACCTAACAAGCCGGGTAGCGGGCGATACCCGGCTTTTATATCGAATTGGATTTGGCAAATGCTAAGCAATCAAGAGACTAACGAAATCACCGGCATTCTTGGCGAGGAAAAGGTGCGGCTTATTCGTGCTGCTAGCGTTGAGCGCGAACGCCAGCGTTATTCCGATGATGAATTGTGGGAATGGTTCTTGAAGCTAGAAAGCCGCAAAGTCGAAATTATGGAGACTATCCCATACTATAATAAGTTAATTTCTGAAGGATATGAGGATTCTGGAGTATGGCGATTTAATCGTGATAGGCTGGCAACCGAATACAACGCGGCAAAACCACTCATGGATTGCTTAATCTGGCATTTAGAGCAGCGCGGCGACCCCACTATTGATAACTGGAGGACTGGTTGGGATGATAACTATTATCGCAGTATGCTCGGATGGTGCCGGAAACCTTGGGGAATTGAATAGAAGTGGATTGCAATTGGAAATTTTAGACATTATTACTGTAAATTATGGCAAACGCTTGGCCCTCTATCAGCCGTGAAGGCTCAACCAATGGTGCCCCGGCTTGGGGTATTCCTGCCGGTATTGCGGCGAATGCGGCGAAACCCTATCCCCTAATGCCCAAGGCTAGGGCGGGTGAAGGGAAGCGCCTTCGCCTAGAAAATGGCCCGCAAATTCGCCGCGAAATCGTCAAAGTCTATCGCGGCATGAAGGTTGGCGAGATTGATATAACGAAGGGCACGAAGCTTATTTATGCGCTTGAAGTTTTGAGCCGCGCAGTTGAGCGTGAAAACGTTGAAAAGCTGGCTGACAGGCTGGACGGAGCTGAAGGCAAGTAATGCGGTATTCTGGCCTTAGAACGCGGGTCAAACGCGCGGAAAAACGTAACCGGCACCGCAAGCCATTTACGAAAATCATCACTGGCATTTACGGCGAAGAACAGCCCGGCCCTGTTGTGGGCATTGAAGGCGACAATGGCCAGCGCGTGAACTTCAAACCGGGCGAAACACTGTCAGAGCTTCAGGCTAGGGCGCTTGTCTTGCCGGGCCGGTTCCTGCGGATCTGCTATGCGCCCGCCAGAGCCGCTAGGAGCGATGAAACGGCCCCTGCCGCCACTACCCCTGCCAACTCGCCTGTCGCGGCTCCTAGCGACCCTTGGGCGCTCGCTGGCATCGGAGTGCGGGCAGGGCGTGACCAACTCATTCGTATGGGCGTTATTGCAATGCCGCCAGAGCGGATTGTTTAACGCTGCATTCGGCCCGGTTTGTCATTTGGCTTGCGGTGACGCCAATACTGGCCAGAGCGCGACCATACGATTTCATCGCCGGGCGTAAGTTTGCGGAAAGCGTCAAGAATGGACTTATGTAGCGCGCGATTGCCGCTCTTGTTTCGGTAAACCAGCTCCGGGTTTGCCTTGAATACGAACGTTGCGACCCGGCTTTGATAGAGCGACGGCCTACCCGCCAACTCCTCTTTCATCCATTCGGCAATTTCATTTGCCGTCATCATTAAATATCCGCCAGTTTCAACGCCACGCCGGAAAAAGTGTTCTGTTGATGCTTATCGCCAGCAAACCAAGTGCATCCCCACGTATCTTGCTCATAACCCTCTTTTTCAACAGTCATGACCGGTCCGCCAGATTTCAATTCAACCAAATCACCGGGCGTGAATTTTGCCTTAGCCATTTTATTCATCCTTGTTGCAGTCAATGAAGAACATTTAGGGAATGCCAAGCGAGCCAGCAAGTCGCGCGGACCCGACAAATCCAAAGCCAATTGCCCAAAGGGTAAGGCAGCAGGTTGAGCTTGATGCTCGAAAAAACATATTTTGTCGTAAATTTAGCAATTTAGTGATTAAATCAGGCGGACTATGTATCCGCCAAACCCGACAGATAATTAAACAGTATATTCCTTTTGAAATAAGGCGTGAGCGCGCTTAATCACCATTAGAAGTGACAAGACAAAATGCGTGAATGCGAAAACCAAAAAAGCTGAGATTATATATTCAAAGCTATCAAATATATAAGCAAATGCAGCAATGAACAAAACAAAACTACATAGCAAAATCATGTAAGATAGATTCGTGTTTAATTCCCTCAAAATCGAATTTTTATCAATTTGATCTTGGTCGAATTTGGCCGTCAATTTTGGGTCCGAGGGGCGATGCCATTTTGTATGTAAAACAGAAAATATCGCAACCTGAATGTTAAGTAATAACGCCACAAAAATTCCGAAAAGAATAATTGCTACATTGTAGGCGTTGTCATTGAGCTTTATTCCATTCGAAAACGCGCATAGTCCCAGAACCACCGGCAGCAGATAAAAAATCAAGATATCGATGATGGATAGGGATTTGCTTCTCGCATCGTAAAGCGTCCGAAAATGATCGCGGATGATTGATAGGACATTAAATTTCATCGCTTTTTCCGACTATCATCTCATTGAAATCTGATAAAATATCATCAGAAATATTCGAAAGGGAGTCAAAGGTGGGGTGCCCATCGCGTCCGCGCTCGATGTCGTCAGTGATATCTATTACTCCGGCGAATGTATCGGAGCCAAACACAGTTACAGGCCGAGTTTTGCTGCCAACCTTTATATCTGCCACCGCTTCGTTGAATTCTATTCCGTCATGCAAAATCACTCCACGGTCATTTTTGCCGATAGAATTAGATACGTCTCGAAAAGAACCGAGCGATCCATTTCGCCTAGCTTTAATCGAGACTTCAAAATCCACCTTTTCTGGCGCATTTCCTCCCAGATACCTGTCTGTAACGTCAGGGCTTGCACCCCTTTTGATAAGCCGCAGCCTTTTCACAGGAGCGCGGTTGTAGGCTCCGCCTCGCACATCAGTTGGCATCAATTTTTGATATCTCAGAAGAAAATCAGGATTTGCGGCTTCAAACTCGCTTTTGAAACGCTCCATGACGATCGTGACACAAGATCTGCCTTGAAAGGATTGGAATCCGACAAACCCTACGCGTCCACCCTCAGGAAACCAAAATTCATAAAATAGCGGAATTTCTTCGACATCACTAACTTGACGACGGTAGTTTTGCATCTTTGTCGCATTGTCGACCAAGTTGCTCTCGAACCCGAAGGTGCCGTAATGGACGAAACCCTTGCTGTCGCCCGCACCACCATTCTCGCGTTCTTCAAAATACCAACTTCGTTCCCGTTCATCATCGGTCACAACATTAGACCAACGGTTGATAAAGTTAGTCGTGAAGCTGTCCGGTGACTGTCTGAAATCTGACGAGTTAACGGGAATTAAGGCTGGGTCACCACGCCTATGCGCAGTTATTAAATAACCACGAAAACCAATTGCACTCGCCATTAAACTATCCCCTGACCGAACATCGCTAAGAGCGACCTTCGCCTTTCAACTCAAACTTAAATTCAGGCATTTTCTACAGGCGGCGCGACCGCTGGCGCGTCCATGCCAAGTTGGGCCTGATAGGTTCGCAAAACCCACAAGCTACCCCAATAAGGCATTGTCAAACCGTCTGCTTTGAAAGCTTCCTGTGAGCCCAAAAGGCGACGGCGAAATTCAATACTTTCGTCTGGCGCGCAAGCTTGGTGAAAACCGTCAATGGCTTGAAGCGTATGTGCCATACCTTCAACTTCACTCATTCCGACTAGCTCTGGCACTTGTGAGGCTCGCAATTCTTTATCGTCATTTATCGCAAGAGATTGACGAGTTAGAGCGGCCCTTTCCCGGCTCTCTTTCCACCAGCTTAATATCCCCATGCCCTTGAACCTGTTTAATTAATCCGTTCTAAACAAGCACACTAACCTAATCAAGAATGTGGGCAAGGCACTGTCTGGCTTTTCTTTGATGATAATTGCAACGTCGGCTTACAGGATAGATGCTTTAAATACAGATTTCAGGCTGGCACGAATAAAGGGTGATTTCATGAACGATAACGAAAAGAAAACGTTCACCACGCAGGAGGGGCCGGACAGGGGCCGCGATAAGCCCGGCAGTGACCGCGAACGTCCGGCAGATGCACCTAAGCCCAAGCCGTCCGATACCGACAAGCGCGAGGGTAAATAACGCTATGCGCTCCCTACCTCTCGCCATTGCGCTCTCCGTAGCTCTTGCAGGTTGCGGCGGCGGCTCACCCGCACCTGAACCCAGCAACGAACCTAGTTCCGTTCCGGCAAAACCAGCGCCAACCTTTCAGGCAATTTCCGGCAATGATGTTTTCGCCATCATTATCCCGGCTGACATAACTGCTGACGATTTGGCTTCAGCGGCGCGCGACCAATGTGGGCAAAGGGAGTTTTGCCAAGTGCATGGTTGGCTATCTGAAGCTGACGCGGCGAAGGCTTTCCCAATGACCGACCGGGAAGTTTCTAAACTCGCTTTTCAGTATGCCCACAACCGGGCCACTGGCTTTGAGCGCCGGAGTTGGGATTGCAACCGCTGGCCCCGCACTGACGCCAATGAATGCTTATAGGTTCTAATTCCGGTTGCTCCGCCCAACTTTGGATTGGGGGTAAGGCTGGCCAGATTGGCAAAGGTAAGGCTGGCGCAATAGCCTAGTCGCACCTTTTCTAGGGTAAGGAACCGGGTTGAGCGGGATTTGCCAAAATCAATTAAACCAATGACTTAAGTGACGTTTTGGCTCCCTGTCTCTCCGCCAGCGCGTCCCCTTGGGCAGAGTTGTTTTCCAGATCGATGGTTCGAAGCCGGCAGTGGAGCACTGCACTCGTCGTGCTTGCGCGTCCTCGGTAATCGGCCCCGGTGACCGGACGACCGAAAACTCCTTTCCTACAAAGAACAAAATGTGAACAATTGTTAGTACGTTGATTCGGAGATTGTCATGTTTGTTCTAGATCCCCCTGCCATTTTCGCCCTTTCCGCGCTTCTTAGTGCATGCGCTGCACTCGTCTGGGCCGTCCGCCGAAAGCCCTGAGCCGCTTCAGATATCTTGGCGCTTTACCCGGTAAAGGTTTCCCTCAGCTGGCTTCCGTCTGTCTGACTGCCTTGCGGAACAGCCAGGCAGAAAGGAGCCAGCCCGCCGTCCAGACCAGGACGAAGACCCAGGCGAATTCGCCTTGGAGATGGATGATGACCCCGACCATCATTTGCGCGGCCGCGGTGGCAAACATCGCTGCTGCCATGCCGCGCGCCTTGAAGCGGGCACCAATGGCTCCGAACAGCGCCAGCAACGGGATCAGGTTGAACCACAAGTTGATCAGGCGGTCTTCGTTGCCGACGATGCCCACGGCGGCGTTGATCCACAGCATCACCAGCCCGGCGCCGAGGGCAACTGCCACGCCGCCGCGATAGGCCCAGCTTCCACTGGCGCGGACCGCCATCTCGAACGCCAGGCCGACGCCGCCCAGCATCAGTATTGCGAACACGAAATCTTCGCCCGTCCAGTTCACTTTGCTGGTGAACTGCATCGCGATTGCGGGCAGCGCGATCAGGCCGGCGATTGTTCCCCATCCCAGCATCCGCCAAGGATTGAGCTGCGACCGAGCAGGTTTTGCGGAGTTGTTGTTCATTGTCTTGCCTCATCTGTGATTACGCCGCATCAATGCCCGACCAAGAGGTGAGCGGCATGAGCGAAAAGTGAGCAATTGCTGAAATGAGCCATTCTCCCGTGTATTTCGGGCCATTCCAGCTCGATCTGGCCGACCGGCGGCTATCGCGGGGCGGAGACACCGTCGATCTCAACGCGCGGTATATGGATGCCTTGATCCTGCTGGTCGCGGCGGAGGGAAAGCTGGTCGCCAAGGAGCGGTTCATGGACGAAGTCTGGCGCGGCGTTCCCGTCACGGACGAGGCGCTTACGCAGGCCATCCGCACACTCCGGCGGGCGCTGGGGGACAGCGCGGCGACCCCCAGGTTCATCGAAACGGTTCCCAAGCACGGCTACCGTTTCATCGCACCGGTCGGGGCATTGGTAAGTACGGACCGGATACAATTATCCGATCCCGCGGAAATGACCGGCGGGCGCGAAGAAGCGCTCCATTCGGCGTTCATCCGCCAGACCCTTGCAGGCTGTACCGGCGCACTAGTCGCGGGGGCGCTGGTCGGATTGCTTTACGGCTTTATCGGTTCTGCGCAGCCGACCGGTGGCGGCGGCAGTGCAGCTTCGATATTGCTGGTCCTGGTCCTTGTTTCGATGTTTTCCGCTGGCGTCGCCGGATTCGGGATCGCGGCTGGCATTGCGGCCGCTGCAACTTTTATTCGTCCGGCGACGATCTATTGGACAGTTACCGGAGGGGCGCTGGGCGGGCTAGCGATGGGCGCTTTCGCCAACCTGCTCGGCAACGACCTCTTCCGGCTGCTCTTCGGTAAGGCTCCGGGCGTCTTTGCCGGTGCGCTGGAGGGATTGATTTTGGGCGGGACCATCGGTCTGGCGGTACTCTACGCGGGCAAAGGGGCAGCGTCTCGTCTTGCCGTTGCGGCGTTGTTGGGCCTTTTTGCTGGCATGTTGATCACGCTTGTGGATGGCCGGATGATGGCGGGCAGCCTGCAGGAGCTCGTCAGCGCATTTCCCACCTCTCGCTACCGTCTCGACGGGATCGGCAGCGCGTTCGGTGAGGATGGCCTGGGACCAATCGGACGGGCCGTTACGGCAGGCTTCGAAGGTGCGGTCTTTTCCGTCGGTATCGTGTGGGCCATGCGCCGCGCCGCGGCGAGGACTAACTCCGGTTACCGATCCCGCGATCAGTCCCGATCTGCGCCGAACGTGTAAGTAAGCGCGAGACCGCCAGAAATCTGGTCACGCGAACCGTACTGGCGGACAATGGGCGAATCTGCCGCGTCGCCCACCAGCCTGTCATACTTGGCATAGCTGTAGATGCCCCAGCGAGGTGTAAGCTGCCGCAAATAGCCGACGGTCGCCCCGACGGCCTGGACGCCGCCGTCTGCCATATAGGCCGGCAATCCGGATGCTGCACTGTCTTCCGGGGCAACGGAGAAATAGGCGCTGCTGTAATTGCTGTCGACAAGGGTAACTCGCGGGCCCGCGGATAACAGCCAATCGTTCCCCTCCCGTGCGACGAAGTCTGCGCCGAAAGTCCCGATCCAGCCCTCGTGCCCGCCAAGACCGCGCCGGACTTCGCCGCGAAGCCGGAAACTGTCCGACAAGGAATATTGCGCGAAAATACCGGCTTCGACGGTGAACCCTACCTTCGGCAGGTCGGTTCCCACATCGCTCGCCGTCCGGCTGCCCTCCAGATTTAGCGCCGGACCGACTGCCAAGTCACCGGACCGCAGGATCGCAAAGCCGAAGCTCTCATCGGGAGCCTCAAATTCGTAAAGCTCATCACCGCGCGCTGTGGCGACGTCGAAGAGCGGACGGATACTGAATTTATCCGAACCCGGATAGCTCGGGACTGCCTGTGCACCCAACGCGATCCGAACTTTGCGCGGTTCTTCGGCTCCATCATTTTCCTGCGCCAGCGCGGGAAAGGAAGCGAGAGATGCCAGGATGCATGCGGAGCGGAAGATTTGCTTTTCGAACATGGATGCTCCGTTGGCGTAAAGACGCGGGCGACACAAGCCGAAGGTGTGTCGCTGCCTCTGCCGCACTTAACATTTATGGCACGGCGTGCGCGGGAACCCGGTCCGTTACTGCCGCGTTTGGTCTCATATGTCACATGAAGTCACTCAGACGGTCAGGGGCCTAAGCAAACCCCTGATCACACTCGATAATAGCGCGCTGGAAGCAAGCTTGCGAAGCCACATCGCCGAGCCCGACTTCCCTTGCGTCGGGGCCAAGTCGGCGCTTGCAAAGGGAACTTTGCGGGTCATTTCTGGCTGGTCATTGACTAGCGCGTGGGACGATTTGAAGATCCACGAGGCGTTGATGGACTGGAGCGAAGAATTCAGGAAGGATCCTGCGGGTCTGCGCAGCCTGGCCGTCGTGTTCGAAGGTCCGACGGACGTTTCCGAAAGCGATTTCGAGCGGCTCATGTGGGAGCGTATCCAGTCGCTTGCCGATAAGGACGACTGGCTCGGACAGCCCTACGATCCCAAAGTGAGTACGAACCCGGAAGACCCGCATTTTTCGTTGAGTTTCGGCGGTCAGGCGTATTTCGTGGTCGGCCTGCATCCCAATGCGTCGCGCCCCGCCCGGCGGACACCGCATCCCACGTTGGTGTTCAACCTGCATGAGCAATTCGAGACACTGCGAAACCAGAACCGGTACGAACGGATGCGGGAGCGAATTATCGAGCGTGATGTCGCGTTGTCCGGATCGGCGAATCCCATGCTTGCCCGGCACGGCGAAATGAGCGAGGCCCGGCAATATAGCGGACGCGAAGTCGAGGGAGACTGGCAGTGCCCCTTCAGCGATCCCCGCGGATCATGACAACACGGATCGAGCCCCGGTCCGGCATCGCGTTCACCTTGGACGCAGGCGATATCCTGACGGTCTACGATCCGGAAGGCGGGCAGGTTAGCGACCTCGTCGCCTATGACCGGGATGATCCGCGCGAAGTTATCTCCAATGGGCGGACTTTCGATCTGGAGGAAACGATCCATCTCACCGCAGGCAACCGGCTGTGGTCCAACCGGTCCAATCCGATGCTCGCGATTACCGAGGACACCGCCGGTCTGCACGATTTCCTGCTGACGCCCTGTTCTGTCGACACATTCAAGCATTTCTATCCGGATAAGCCGGTCCACCGTGGGTGTTTCGGCAATCTTGCCGCGGCTCTCGAGCCTTACGGAATCGAAGCGGACAGCATACCCACCGCGTTCAACATCTTCATGAATGTGCCCGTCGGGCAAAACGGAAAGATCGAGGTTCTGCCGCCAACCACAAAGCCTGGAGACTACATAAGATTCGAAGCGCTCAAGCCGCTGATCATCGGCGTTACGGCATGTTCGGCTTATGCATCCAATGGCGGGAGTTTCAAACCGATCGATTTTCAGATCGACAGCGGTCGGTAGCTGAGGTGAGGGCGGAGCGCGAATCTGACGCTCAGTCTTGAGGAACTGGGGACGTAGGAGGCAATTCACGCCAACGTCCCGGCCTGACGGGTTCCTACAAGCTTTGACCGAATTATCAGCGCTTTGCGGCGTCAGAATCTTACAAGTCCTGCTTCTTGTCGCAGAATTTGCACATCGTGCCGGTTCTGAATCGACTTGCCTAATTCTCGCGGACAACATGGTCAAACCAGAGTGGATGACTTAAACTAGCGCGTCCGACACTCCATAATGGCCCGTTTTCGCGGATCCCTATTTATGCTATAAGCGTCGCAACTATTAGATTAGCAGATCTATATTAGTCAAAGTTAGCTAGGCAAACTTTGGGACGGTAGACATGCAATATTCCGGTGAGAGGGTTGCAGGCGGACAGAGCCCCGAGAAACGGGCGAAATTCGAAGTCGATGGGCTGTTGGCCGGCAGGCTCGGCGAAGATCGGCAGTCGTTACATGGGCTGCTCGACAGCCTCGCATTGCTTGATAGCCGAATGCGGATGTTGGTCCGGCGAGATGGAACATTATTGGCTGGATGTTCCAAGGCAACGGATCTTCTCGACCACGGCACATGCTTGCGAGTGCGCAGTGGGCGCGTGGTGGCATCGCAGCCTGATTACGATGAAAAGTTCCGCGAACTGTTGCAGACCAGACATCCGGCCGTGAGCACCCTGGCGTTGCCGTGCTGGATGATTGAAGGTCATGTCATCGTTCGCGCGACGTCGGTCTGTAAGGATGTGGTATGCCTGGGCCTGCAGTCCGCGACGGAAATGGTCGAACCCCAACTGGCCGACCTGACGGAAGTTTTCGGCTTGACCGCAGCAGAATCCTCGATCGTCTACAATCTTTACTTGGGTCATACGCCGAAGCAAATCGCGAAGTCGCACGACAATTCCATTCATACCATCCGCGCCCATATCCGCCGCTGTTACGACAAGCTGGGGATCACCTGCCGCGAAGAATTGTGGCGCAAGCTGAACGCATACCGCCTGTTGTAATGCAGGCGCCAAGGCAACAGTCCGACTTCACATAGTATATAGTTATCAATGACTATCAAACTATGACTAACAAACGGTTGTGATTTCACGGCCGGCGAATCGGATTAGAAGGCTCCCATAACAACAAGTCGCATCACCGAAATCGAAGCGTTTCGATTTCAGTCTTAACTGTCCGAAACCCAACCGTTTCGGAGAGACGGGACCGCTGTGTCCTGTGGGAGAGAGTTTTGCGATGAAACAGGTGGGTTACATCCGTCCGTTGTTTGCGTCTTCGGCAATTCTCGCGGTCACTGCGACTGCATCTTTGGGCTTACCGCTGCCAGTTTTTGCGCAAAGCGGCCCTGAGGCGACAGCGTCTCCGCCCGAGGGCAAGATTATCTACGCCCGCGATGTACCGTACGGCTCCGCAATCGGGCCGCGGACGCCCGCGCGCGAACACACCGTCACGACCGGCCCGACCGAATTGATCCTGAGCAGCATGACCGCCGGCCTCGAACCGATCGGGGACGACGAAAACGCCGCGGTTATCGCGAACACGAACGCCCAGACCGCGCAAGTCGGTGACCAGATTGCGCTTGGCACAAGCGCGCTGTCCAGCATGGCGGGGTCGGGCAATTCCGCGGCCAGCGTCGGCGATATACAGAGCAGCGCGGTTGGCGGAGCGGTCGGCCAGGCGACCGGCGCCATCGGCAACGCAATGGGCACCCTCCGCAGTGTTTTGGGCGGCCTGAACGCCGGACCCGGCGGCGGACCGGGAGGCGGACAATGACCTCTCGAACAACCTCGGCAATGGGGGTCCGCCGCGCGGCCCTTGGCGCGCTCGCCTCGATCCTGTCTACCGCATTGGCAGCCCAGGACGTTCCTCCAGCGCCCGAACCCGCAAGCGGGGACGCCCCGGCTATTGACGAAGTTGTTGTTCCGGGCGGATCCGCCGCGGGCAGTAGCGGGCGGGTGGCGGTTAATATCGCCGCGGGCGACACCAACCAGCAATTGGGCAGCGCGGTCATCGCGATAGGCGATATCGCGGCTATAACGGAGACCGCGCACCAGCGAATGACTGCCGGTGCCCCCGACGATCACGCCACCAGCATTACCGTTGAAGATGGCGCGTTCTCGGGCCTCAACGGTCTCACCAGTATCAACATTACCGCCGGTACGCAGAACCAGATGGCTAATTTGGCTGCGCTGGCGATCGGAAACAGCGGTGCCATGTCCGACCAGCTCCTGGAGCAGTCGCGGGCGCCCATCGAACCGAATGGGGGCACCCCGGATGGATCCCTGCCAGCCAACGACCAGATCGCCATCGGCGATACGGCGTTCGGCGATGGCAACGGCCTCATCCAGGTAAACCTGATCGGCGGCGAGGGTAATTCCTCCGCCAACACCTTCGCTCTGTCCATTGCGAGTGAGGGATCACCCTGAAGCAAACCACGACAAACTAAGGAGAAGTATGATGAAACGCCTTCTAATGGCTTCGGCTGCCGGATTGGCAATTCTCGCTGCACCAGCAGTCGCGCAGGACAACGGCGGCGACGGCGAAAGCTCGACCGAAGTCGATCTGCGTTACGCCAACAATATCGACACCAGCGTGACCACCGACGTTACCTACACCAAGAATGTCGCGCTGGGAGGCGCAGTCAGTCTTGATGGCGATATCAGTGTCGACAGTTCGGCAGTCGCGGTGACCGACGCCAAGCAGTTGCAGCAAGGCACCGTAGTCAATTACCGTGAAGAAAACGAACTGAACGGTGAAAACGGCTACGTCGATCCGGTGTTCGGTATCGGCTGGAGCGAGTCTGGAAACGACCCCAATGATGACCTGATTGACGGTGTGCCCGAAGACCAGATCCGCGCCGGATTCTTCGCGCCGATCATCAACACCGTCGAAACCTTCGATGTCGATGGTTCGGGCAATATCGGGGTCAACCTCGCTGCCGGGTACTTCAATGACCAGATGAACGCTGCGTCGATTGCGGTATCCAGCAATTCCGACGACGAAGCTGACGGCGGGTGGGCGGAAGCTTCCACCACGTCGCTGCAAGCGCTGATCGGAGTAGCCCAATTCGCAACCCCGGGTGAAATCCTCAACGAGGACGATCCGGAACAGGGCGGCGGGTTCAATAATTTCCGTGACCGCAACACCGTGATGGGTGCGACCGTAACCGGGTCGGGCAACATCGGCGCCAATGCGGCTGCAGGCAGTTTGAACCAACAGGCGAACCTGATGACGCTGGCCGTGGCCAACGACGCTACGCTTGCTGAAGCCAATGCTGGACTGATCCAGGCCACGACATCGTCGTTCGTGGAGCAGCAGGACAGCATCAACTCGGTCAGCGGTCTGACGATTGCCGGGGCATCCGGTAATATCGGTGTCAACATGGCAGCCGGCGTTGGTAACCAGCAGCTGAATTCGCTGACAATCGCTGCATCGCAAGGCGGTGCTCCCGCCGGAGGCGGCGGTGGCGGCGGCGGCGGCGGTGCCGACGGCAGCTAACAAGCCGTCCGTTCGGGGGAGGGCAGATGCACCCGTCGTTCTGCCCTCCCTTATCGGTTCAGTGTTTTCCGCAAAGAGACATATTTTGATGAGTCCCCCTTCTGCCTTTCAACTCAGTATTGCGGCCCCCGTGTCGGCGCTTCTGCTTGCCGGTTGCATGACTGCGCCGGCCCAGGATGCGCCGCTGTGGCTCGGCCAGACCGCAGAGGGCGCACGGATAACGCCGGTTGCGCTGACCAGCTGGAAGGACCGCAAGTTCGTCGGCCTGGTGCGCCAGCGCACCGATTTTAGCTGCGGCGCCGCGGTAATGGCCACTATCTTCAACGAGGCCTTCGGACGCAGCACGACCGAGCAGCAGGTGCTGGTCAACATGCTCAAAATCGCCGACCCGGACATTGTCCGGGAAAAAGGGTTCTCGCTGCTCGATATGAAGAATTATGCGCTTTCGATCGGCATGGAAGCGGAGGGTTACCGGCTCGAATACGACAAGCTGATCGAGCTTGAACTGCCTTCGATCGCCTTGCTGGACATCAAGGGCTACAAACATTTCGTGGTCATTCGCAAGACCTGGCCGGACCGTATCGCGATCGGTGATCCGGCGCTGGGCAACCGCACGATGAGCCGGCCCGAATTCGAAAAATCGTGGAACAATGTTGCTTTCGTCATCGCCGGTGAGGGCTACGACCCTGGCAATGCGTTGATCAACCCACCGTCGCCCCTTTCCGCGCGGCGCCTGCTTGCGCTCCATGCCGCGCTGCCGGCGGCGGAAACGGCCGAATTCGGCAATCAGGCGGCTTTCAGCTTCTCGTTTTGATGGAGAGTTAAAATGCGCAATTCCAACTCATCACGTTCCCTCACGGCGCTGGGCCTGGTCGGCGCAGCGTGCCTGGTGGCAGCGAGCCCCGCAAACGCGGACGACGCGGCCCCGGATCTTTTACCGCCGACGATTTATCTCGGCAGCGCGCTACCGGATGCCGAGCTGGCAGATATGCGCGGCAAGTTCGTGCGCCAGGAGGGCGTATCCTTTTTTGGCATTACCTTGCTTACCAGCTGGCAGGACGCACAAGGGATAACCACCAACGCACGGCTGGTGTTCAGTGTCGATTTCCTCAACCTCGGCGAAGATGGCAAGCCGGCTCCGGCATTGATGATCGGGTGGGAGCGTGAAGGTGATCCATCCATGGACGTCACGGACAGCCATACGGGCTACGTCCCCTACCTCGCGCCCGCCAACGTGCTTACCATCGGCGGTCTCGGCAGCCATGAAGGTGCTGCGCAGGCCAACGTCATTACCGGGTCGGGCAATCTTGCACGCAACACCATGCAGATCGCGGTCGTCCCGGCATCGGCGATGCCGGCTATGTCGGTGGCTGGATTGCAGTCGGCAGACGGTACGTCAGGGTTCGGTTTTGGGGATGGGGACCAGTTGCAGTTCCTGCTGGAAAACAACCAGATCGGCATTGTCATGACCGGCGGTCAGGGTCTCGACAGTTCGATGCAGGCGCTCGGCGGCGATATCGGCCAGATGCTCCAGCAGACAATGCTCAACACAGACGGCAATTCGGTTCTTAATTCCGCTTCCATCGTCCTGGCGGCAGACAATTTCGGCCAGCAGGCCGCGGTCCAGGTCGAAAGCGCGATGAGCGCCATGAAAGGCCATGGATTCTGAGCTCGTCAGGCAATCCCCGGGGAGGATGAAATGAACAGACTGCTACTGGCCATATCGGCCGCCCTGCTGCTGCCTTCGGTGTCGCATGCCCAGCATAACCAGACCCCCGACAACGCGTTCGCGGTGGAAGGGGCAGGGCGGCTTGATTGCGCATCGTTTAACACGGCTCGCCAGGACAAATCATCGGCAGAATACCAGCGGATGATTGGCTTTGTGGAGGGGTACCTAAGCGCTGCCAACCGGTATGAACCCAACACGTTCGACCTGACGCCGTGGCACAATGCAGCGGCCTTCGACATCATCCTCAATTCGCATTGCGCGGAACATGGCCAAGATACGCTTATCAGCGTGGTCCAGCGCATGGTCACCGGACTGAGGCCGGTCCGGATCGCATCCTTTTCGCCGTTGGTGGAAGTCGGCGACGAGACCCACAAGACCTACGTCTATGAAACCATCCTTGGCCGTGCGCAGGCCGCGCTCAAGACACGCGGACTTTATTCCGGCGAGGAGACTGGAAAATTCAGTCCGGAAATGCGGGAGGCGCTGAAGGCGTTCCAGCGTCAGGCGTCGCTCGATGCGACTGGCGTCCCCGACCCTGCAACACTGTGGTTCCTCCTGAACCCCTGAACTTCGGATGCGCCGGCCATGACGATGGCAGGGGCAAATGCATAGGAGCATTTCAAATGCGCAAACATCATTCTTCACATGGTTCGATCCTCGCGATCGCTGCGGCTGGGCTTGCCGCGGGCATCCCCGCTCACGCCGCGGCGCAGGCGGGCGAGGCGCGGGAAATCGCCGCGGAGGACCCGGCGGCAGCCGCCGAGATCGCGTCACTTCGCAGTCAGGTCAGTGATCTCGAGGCACGCGAGGCCGAGGCCCGCAGGCGGGTCGAAGCCCTTGAAGCGCGGCTGTCACGTCTGGAACAGATCGACGCCGAACCGATATCGATGGACGACGCGGCAAGTATCCGCGGCCGCTTCGTGGCGGAACAGAGCCATGCCCGCCCCGCCGATCCGGCGTTCCGCCGCTACCCGACACCGCAGTTCGGCGGTGTTAGCGAATTCGTGGCGGTGCAGCCCGAAGAGCAGCCCGGTGGCGACACCATTTCCGCAGCCGACCGCAAGACGCCCGCACCGACCGCGGCACAGGAAGACGTCACCGAGCAACAGCAAGGCGCGTTCGGCCGTAATTTCGGCGTCGAGATGGGTCTGACCTACACGCACTTCAGCAACGCGCGGATCAATCTGGACGGGTTCCTGGCCCTCGATGCGATTTTCCTCGGGACGATCAGCATCGACCAGATCAACGCCGACATATTCACGCTCGAACCTTCGGTCGATATCGGCCTGAGTGACCGCCTGTTCGTGGACGCGAGCCTGCCGCTCCTTTCGCGGACGTCGAATTTCCAGTCGGGCGGGGCTGGCGGGTCGGCCGCCGGGCTGGTCGAACGCACCGTCCACGGAACGGGCATCGGGGACGCAAGTCTCGGCCTCAGCTACCGGCTTTTCCCCGAAACCGTATCCCTGCCCGATGTGGTGCTGAACGGACGGGTCAAGTTCCCGACTGGTCGCCACCCCTTCGGGATCGAATTCGTCGAAGTGGAAGGCACCGAGGGCAACCTGCAGATCCCCGAGAGGCTATCGTTCGGCACCGGCGTCTATGGCGCGTCCCTCGGTTTTTCGATGTTGAAGACGCTCGATCCGATGATCGTGTTCGGCAGCGCGACCTACTTCCACAATTTCGAACGCAGTTTCGATGATATCGACGAAATTCCTGACGATCAGCCGGGCAAGGTCAAACTTGGCGATGCTTTCCAGTTCGGCGGCGGACTGGCGTTCGCGCTGAACGATAAATCGAGTATTTCGATGTCGTACACACAGCGGATCGTCGAGCGCACGACCCTGACGCCGGGCGACCGGGACGAACGCATTGTCGTGGGCAGTCAGGCCAACGTCGCCCTGGTCAATCTCGGCGCCACGTTCTCGCTCGCCGAAAACATGGCGCTGGTAACCAATGTCGGGATGGGCCTGACCAACGACAGCCCTGACATGGCGGTCAGCGTGCGAATTCCCTACCGGTTCTGACGAGGCGGTAACGCGTGCGGGACTGGCTGTCATTGTGCTTGCATCTGGCTAGTATAGGAAGGGCAAACTTTCCCCTTCCGGAGTCGTTACTTGGACCAGCTTACCGCCACCGATCGCCGCCGTTTCCTGACCGCTACCGGCACCGCCTTTGCTGCATTGCTGGCGAGCGGATGCACCGCCCGAACCGGTTCCCTCGCCAGCGTTCCCGCAACCGCGGGTTACGGTCCGCTGGTTCCCGACCCTGCCGGCTTTCTTGATTTGCCGCAGGGCTTTTCCTACCGTGTAATCTCCAAGCTGGGCGACGCGATGTCCGACGGGCTGACCGTGCCGGACCGCGCCGACGGCATGGGCTGCTTCGATCTTGGAAATGGCAAGCTGGCATTGGTCCGCAACCACGAATTGATGCCGACCAACGATGCGGGCGGAGACATTCCATTCGGCTACGATACGCTGGACGGCAAGGTCATGGCGGGCGGCACCACCACACTGGTGCTCGACGCCGCGACCCTGAAGATCGAGCAAGAATACCGCTCGCTTGCCGGAACAATTCGCAACTGCGCAGGCGGGATCACCCCGTGGGGCAGCTGGCTCACCTGCGAAGAAGCCGTCGTCCCGGCTTCCGACCGGAACGAGAAGAGCCATGGCTGGGTGTTCGAAGTGCCGGCCAACGCCGGCAAGCTGGTCAACCCTGAACCGTTGAAGGCGATGGGCCGATTCAACCACGAAGCCGCCGCGGTCGATCCGGCTACCGGCTATGTCTACGAGACCGAAGATCGCGGAGACAGCCTGCTGTACCGCTTTGTTCCGAAAGTGCCTGGCAAACTTGCGGAAGGCGGCAAGCTGCAAGCACTGGCGCTAATGGACGGCACGACGGACAGCCGCAATTGGGACGCGGCCTCCATGAAGGTCGGCGATATGCATCCGGTGCGCTGGATCGACCTCGACGATGTCGAAGCGCCGGAGGATGATCTTCGCCAGCGCGGTGCCGCCAAGGGCGCGGTACTGTTTGCCCGGGGCGAAGGCATCCACATGGGCGACGGCGAGCTGTATTTCTGCTGCACGAATGGCGGCGCGGCAAAGCTCGGGCAAGTGTTTCGCCTGCGGCCGGGCCGCAATGGCGGACCAGATGCGCTGGACTTGTTCTTCGAATCCACCTCGCCCGACCAATTCAACTACGGTGACAATCTGACCGTCGCCCAGAGCGGGCACCTGATTGTATGCGAAGATCAATACACCGACACGGTTGCCAATCATCTGCGCGGGATCACGCCGCAAGGGGATGCATACCCCTTGGCGCTGCTTCGCGAGCAGACGGAACCTGCGGGTGCGTGTTTCTCGCCCGACGGAAAGGTGTTGTTCGTCAATTCCTACAGCCCGACGGCGACACTGGCCATTACCGGTCCCTGGATTACTTGACAGGAGCAGCGGGGATCGCCCTGCTTGCCGGCAATCCCCGCTCTACCGCTCAGTCCTGTTTAACGCTCTCGCGGTCCCAGAAACGCAGCTTGCCGCATTGCGCGAGGAATTCGCTCGCTGCGTCCGTGCCGGAGGAAAGGTTGAAAAACCCGCCATCCATCCGGTTCCAGACACCGGCATTTTCGAACAACGGCTGGACCGCAGGGACGTAGGCCACGAACTTCGCGTGGGCGAACGCATCGTTGACGAAGTCGATGCTCGGCTTGTCGGTGCTGTAACGAATTGCCGATTCTTCGCTCATGACCACGGCGACCGCATCGAAGACCACCGACGGGCCGCCGTCGATCTTCTCGTCCGCCTGCAATTTATTTCCATCCGACAGCATTGCCCCGGCGATGTGGGGCGCAACGATCTTCGCCATCGCGCCGGCTTCCTTTGCGGCCTTCTGCAGCGCCTTGACCACCCCGGCATCGGCCCCATCGGCAACATAAATGCCCAACTTGCGGCCCTTGAAGTTGTCCGGACCGTTCCTGAGGATCGACAAGGCGGGGCTTTCCGGCAGGTCCGTGATCGGGTCACGCGCCGCAGGAACCTTGTCCGGCATTTCGGTCAGGCCGATCCCGTCGGCTACTTCCTGTGCCACACCATCGTCGATATGCCTCAGATGTCCGACCATGCGCTTGCGAATATCCATCCGTTCGACCTTTGAAAGTTCGAAGGTCAGCGCGTTTGCCATGTGGGTCTGTTCGACCGGGGTCTGCGACACGTAAAACTGCCGGGCCTGGCTGTAATGATCGGCGAACGTCTCGCTTCGTACACGGACTTTGGGGCCGGAGATTTCCGCCGGGTACGACTGGAAGCCGCGGTCGGGTGACGCACGCGGACCGCGGTCCTCTTCTGCGCCGTCGCCCATGCCCCAACTGTTCGGTTCGTAATTCGCCCGCCCCTTGGGGTTGTGCATCGCCATGTGCCCGTCCTGCTGGAAATGGCGCACCGGGCATTTCGGGGCATTGATCGGGATATGCGTGAAGTTGGGGCCGCCGAGGCGCTTCAGCTGCGTGTCGAGGTAGCTGAAGTTCCGGCCTTGCAGCAACGGGTCGTCCGAATGGTCAATGCCCGGCACGATGTTCTGGGTGCAGAACGCAACCTGTTCGGTTTCAGCGAAGAAATTGTCGACATTGGCGTCGAGCGTGAGGGTGCCAATGATTTCAACCGGGACCTGTTCTTCGGGAATGATCTTGGTCGCATCGAGCACGTCGAACTCAAAGCTGTCGGCGAAATCCTCGTCGAACACCTGGATGCCCAGGTCCCATTGCGGATAGTCGCCCGCGTCGATTGCATCCCACATGTCGCGGCGGTGGAAATCGGGGTCGGCTCCGTTGATCTTGAGTGCCTCGTTCCAGATTACCGATTGCAGACCCTGCCGCGGTTTCCAGTGGAACTTCACGAAATGCGATTTCCCCGCCTGGTTGACCAGACGAAACGTGTGCACGCCGAATCCTTCCATGAACCGGAAGCTGCGCGGGATTGTCCGATCGGACATAATCCACATGATCATGTGCATCGACTCCGGGCTTAGCGAAACGAAGTCCCAGAAATTATCGTGCGCGGTCTGCGCTTGCGGAAAACCGCGATCGGGTGCCGGCTTGGCAGCATGGATCAAATCCGGAAACTTGATCGCGTCCTGGATGAAGAACACGGGGATATTGTTTCCGACAAGGTCCCAGTTTCCTTCCGGTGTGTAAAACTTAGTAGCAAATCCGCGAACATCGCGCGCGAGATCGGGCGAGCCCTTGTTTCCGGCAACGGTCGAAAATCGTGTAAAAGTCGGCGTCTTTGTCCCGACATCGTTGAAGATCGCCGCGCGCGAATATTGGGGAATTGCTTTCTTCAGTTCGAAGTGGCCGTGCACTCCGTAACCCCGTGCGTGGACAACGCGTTCGGGAATGCGTTCATGATCGAAGTGAAAAATCTTCTCCCGCGCGACGTGGTCTTCGAGCAGCTGCGGCCCGCGCGGCCCGGCCGATAACCAGTTCTGGTCATCCGCAACGGGATGGCCCTGCGCTGTCGTCATGACGTCATCTTTGCCTTCGGGCAGCTGATGGTTTGCGCCGCCGTCCGACAGATTGAATTCCTTGGCCATAGCCTGCTCCATATGTTTGGGGTCCAGTCTTCCTAACGGGGATCAGCCGTTTGGGTTTCAGGCCGCGCCCAGCTTTTGCGCAGTGACATCCGCCGCGTCGCCGTGACGAAGACGGATGGGCTAACAATTATCAAGCTGTTGTATTCATGGAACTACCCGATTGGGTGCACGTTTCTTCAGCAATCGCCCTGCC
Organism: Allopontixanthobacter sediminis; assembly: GCF_009828115.1. GTDB lineage: Bacteria > Pseudomonadota > Alphaproteobacteria > Sphingomonadales > Sphingomonadaceae > Allopontixanthobacter > Allopontixanthobacter sediminis. Next base: position 219,507 of record NZ_WTYL01000001.1, read on the forward strand.
GGCCTAGCGCTTGTCTGCACCTGCCCGGGCCCGGCCAGAAATCGGCTGCCATTAAGATACCAGGCGGCCAGCAAACGGTGCTGAAAATATTGGAGATCATCATGACGGACACTGCTGCCGCAAACGCCGCCACCCCCCCCTTTCCGGAACAGCAACAGGATGTCCCTGGCCGAACGGATCAGATGGACCCGGCGCCCGACCACGGCGAGGAAAGTTACCGAGGCTCCGGACGGCTTGAAGGAAAGAAGGCGATCATCACTGGTGGGGACAGCGGCATCGGCCGCGCCGTTGCGATAGCTTTTGCGCGTGAAGGGGCGGACATTCTCGTGTCTTACCTGAACGAAGATGACGATGCGGCGGAAACCAAGAAGTGGGTCGAGAAGGCCGGGCAGAAATGCACGCTGGTTGCCGGTGATATCAGTGACCCGGCGCATTGCCGCGAAATCGTGCAAACGGCGGTATCGGAATTCGGGACAGTAGATATCCTGGTCAACAACGCCGCCCACCAGATGACTTTCGAAAATCTCGAGGACATTCCGGACGAGGAGTGGCAGAAAACTTTCGCCACCAACATTCACGCGATGTTTTACCTCGCCAAGGCCGCGCTGCCGAACATGGGCGAGGGTGGTTCGATCATCAACACCGCTTCGATCAATTCGGACCAGCCGAGCCCGACCCTGCTGCCGTATGCTACTACCAAGGGTGCGATCCAGAACTTCACTGCAGGTCTGGCACAGCTGCTGGCCGACAAGAAAATCCGGGTGAACTGTGTCGCGCCGGGTCCCGTTTGGACGCCGTTGATACCGTCGACAATGCCCAAGGAAGCGGTCGAGAACTTCGGCAAGAACTATCCGATTGGCCGGCCAGCGCAGCCAGCAGAACTCGCGCCGCCTTACGTCATGCTCGCGACGGACGAAGCAAGCTACATTTCCGGCGCTACCGTGGCGGTCACCGGGGGCAAACCACTAATCTGACCCGTGTTGCACAGAGGAGAGCGAAAATGCCGCAAGGAGACAAGTCGAGCTACACCGACAAGCAAAAGCGCAAGGCAGCCCATATCGAGGAAAGTTACGAGGATCGCGGCGTCGGCCAAGATGAGGCCGAGCGCCGCGCCTGGGCAACCGTTAACAAGGAATCCGGCGGAGGCAACAAGTCCGGCTCCGGGCGCGGCAAGGAAGATAGCAAGGAAAGCTCGCGCAAAGGCGGGCGAAAGGGCGGGTCAAGCCAGAGTTCCTCAAAGCGGTCCGAAGCCGCGAAGAAGGGCTGGGAAACCCGCCGCAAGAACGGCAACGCCTGAGCCGGAGCGTTAACGCTCCGGCTTGGCCAGTTTACGGTGCATCTGCGCGACGAGTTCGTCGGGCAAGATGCCGGCGAATACGTCCTGAACCTTGTTCATGAAGCCGCTTACTTCCTGCGTTTCGCCCGCGAGCAACGCCCTGTAACCGTCCTTCGCGACCTTTGCCGGATCCGCCTTGCTATCGGATTGACCGGCGGCCGTGTCTTCCATGTTTGCTCGATCAAAGAAATCGGTGTCGGTGACCCCCGGCATCAGGCAGGAGATGACCACGTCGGTCGCCTTCAATTCGTTCGCCAATCCGACGCAGAAGTCGTTCACGAACGCCTTCGTGGAATTATACACAAGCTGGTAAGCACCCGGCAGGTCCCCCGCGATTGACCCTGTAACAAGGATCCGGCCCCGGTCGCGCAGGACCATCTGCGCGCCGAGCTGGTGGATTAGCGAGACCGTCCCGACGATGTTGGTATCGATAACGTGCTTGATGTCCGACCACTTCTGTTCGAAGAACGCATGTCCAAGGCCATGACCCGCATTTGCCATCAGGGCATCCACCTCGCGGCTGCCAACAGTGCCGACCAGCTTGTCGACACCCTCCTTCGTTGCCAAATCCGTTTCCAGCGTATCAACTTCGGCGGCACCGCAACTTTCGGCTGCCGCCTTGGCTTCGGCCAGGTCGCGGTCGGCGACCAGCAGAAGGGAGCAGCCGTCCTGTGCGGCCAGTTTGGCTAGCTCAAGTCCGATACCGCTGGACGCGCCGGTGACTACGCAAAAGCCGGATAGCTTATCGATTGAATTCTTACTCATCATGCGTTCTCGCTTATTGTTTCCATTCCGGGTTTCAGGACCACTTTCGTCCATGTGTCCTGTTCCTGTTTGAAGTTCTTGTAACCTTTGACCGCTTCGCCGAGTGGCAGGCGGTGGCTGATCAGGAACGTCGTATCGAGCGTCCCGTCTTCGATCTTCTCGAGCAGGGGTTTGGTGTATTTCTGGACGTGGGTCTGGCCCGAGCGGATCTGCAGCCCCTTTTCCATCAGCGCACCGAGCGGGAATTTGTCGGTCATTCCGCCGTAAACACCGGGGATGGAGACCTTGCCGCCGAACCGTACGGCCAGCAGCGCCTGCTTGAGCGCGCTCGCGCGATCTGCGCCGACCCCGACTTTCTGTTTCACGATGTCGATCATGTTATCGACGGCGAAGCCGTGCGCTTCCATGCCAACGGCGTCGATCACCGCATCCACGCCGAGGCCGCCGGACATTTCCATCAAAGCTTCCCGCACATCGGTACCGCGGAAGTCGATGACCTCCGCGCCCAGCTTTTTCGCCAGTTCGAGCCGGTGGGGATAATGGTCGATGGCGATCACCTTGGCGGCGCCCATCACGATCGCGGACTGGATCGCGAATAGCCCCACCGGACCGCAGCCCCAGACAGCGACCGTGTCGTCCGGCTGGATGTCGGCGTTCTCCGCAGCCATCCATCCGGTCGGCAGGATATCCGAAAGGAACAGGACCTTGTCGTCGTCGAGGTGGTCTGGAACCACGATCGGCCCCACGTCGGAAAATGGTACACGAACATATTCCGCCTGGCCGCCGGAATAGCCGCCGGTGAGATGGGAATAGCCGAACAGTGCGGACATGGGCTGGCCATAAAGGGTGGCCGACATGTCCTGCTTTTCAGCGGGGTTCGAATTTTCGCACGCGGAGTACTGTTCGACGTGGCAATGGAAGCACCCGCCGCAACTGATGGTGAAGGGCACGACTACACGCTGCCCTTTCTTCAGGGTGCTGCCGCTGCCGGTTTCGATGACTTCGCCCATGAATTCGTGGCCGAGCACGTCGCCCGGTTTCATCCCGGGAATTACCCCGTCGTAAAGGTGCAGGTCCGACCCGCAAATCGCCGTCGAGGTGACCTTGATGATCGCATCGCGCGGGTTGATGATTTCCGGGTCGTCGACATTTTCCACGCGCACATCCTTGGTGCCGTGCCATGTAAGAGCCTTCATGCTGCATTCTCCTGCTTCGCTGCACGCGTATTTTCCTTCCGCATTGCGGATGTGGCGATTTCGCCTGTTTCCATCAGCATTTTCAGCCGCTTGAGATCGTGACGGGTCTGCACCTCGGGTTCGCGCAGGAACAGTTTTGCGACGGCCTTGCCGGCAGCGCCCGCTGGCGGCTTGTAAGCCACGATCAGGGTGACGCGGGTGCCGCGATCGCCGGGGGCGTCCTTGAACATCACCCGGCCCTCGGCCTCGATTTCGGAACCTTCGACCGAACGCCAAGCGATAAGTTCATTCGCTTCTTCGCTGACGATTGTTGTCTCCACTCGAACCGTCCGGCCGAGGGGAGCCTTGATCGTCCACGCCGCTCGGCCCGATGTCTTGTCGAGCATTTCGATCGACTCGACGTTCTCCATGACGGGAACAAGGTTCGTGAAATCGCGCCAGAAGTCGAAAAGTTCGGTCCTCGGTTTGCGGATCGTTACGGTCCGACCGCTGACATCGAATTCTCCGTGACCGCTGCGGGCGGTATACCCAGGGGCGCTGTCACGGCTGGCGTTGGCATGCCGCCGCGCCAGACTGGCGAGGGCGACGCCGCCAGCTGTCAGGCCAAGGCCGACAAGCACGCCGGCGGCTTGTGTGGTTCTGTTGCTCATGAAGATCTCCTTTCACCTTAAAGAGGCGAGGAGAGCCGCAAATGTTCCATTGGTCGGAGGGGCGGTCAGAAAGAATGCGACGAAGCGGTGCCGAGGAGAGATAGAATACCCGGCCGTCTTAACATTCCTTGGGTTTCAATGACTTCGGCCGCCCATGACTATTTGCGAGCATGCCGGATGGCTGTTGGCCTGAAGTGATTACTGACTTGTCATTCCCAGATTGGCAAACACCGGCATGAACGGGCTTGCTGCCAGCCAAATCACGACCGCGGCGGCCAGTATGGCCAGATGTCTCCAGCCGAGGATGCGCAGACCATAGAGCCGGCGGACCATGAATATCCGCATCGCCGCCAACGCGGTCATCGATGCGGCAAATCCGACCGCGGCGCCCAGCGCACCGTAGCTCGCGGCCAGGTACCACACGAGCACGATCTCGAGCGCGAGGGTGAAGACGACCTGCCGCGGGGGCAACGCGGGATTGCGGTAGACCATGACGAGTTCGGCAAGACCGAAGCTGCCCTCCATCAATTCGCCGATCAGGATGATGATGACCACCGTGATCCCAGCCGCGAAACCGGCTCCAAGCAGTTCGAGCACGCTGCCGCCGAAGATCACGAAAACGGTGATTACCACCATCTGGATGGTGAAAATGAACAGGGTCAGCCGCCTCAGGTGCTCGCCGATCGTATCGAGCGATTTGCTTTGCGCGATGATCGGGGCAAGCATCGGCTCGTACAGGTGACGCACTTTGCCCGCGACCGTTCCGATCTGCTGTGCGAGATAATAGATGCCGGTAGCGGTCGGTCCCGCGACCGCGGCAAGAAGGAGGATGTCGGCCCGCCGGAATGCGAACACCCCGGTTTCGTTAAGCGCGATCGGCCAACTGCTGCGCGCCAGACCAAACACCCCCGCGATTGTGGGCAGCGTGGCGAGCCTGCGAGATTGCTGCGCGAAGGACTTTCCCATCGCGAGGAGCGCAATGATCGCCGACAGCAGCAGCGAACCGACATACGCGATCAGCAGCGCCTGTTCGGAAGTGATCACATGCCCCGACGGCATGGTGAAACCGCGCACGGCGAAATAGGACAGGATCCCTAACAGCAGGAAGCTCCAGGGTTTCACAAAAGCTTTGACGAGGGTGTCCCAGAACACCGTGCGGAAATGGCGTGTGGCGGTGGTCGCCACTTCTGTTAGCGCAATCAGCGGAATTCCGAGCATCAGGAACTGCGATCCGGACAGCGAGGACGGCAGCAGGTACGGCCACACCGCCCACAGGATCGCCATGATCACGGCCGACACCGCAGTAACCAGCGCCAGCGCGTCGAAGATATGCTTGCCGGGATCGATCACCGGGGTCGTGCCCGGCGGAGTGATCGCACCGAGATTGCCGAGCAACGTCTTGGTGAGCCCGAAAGTCGCAAACGCGGCGAGCAGTTCCAGCATGGCGACCGCTTCGCCCAATCGGCCAAAATCATCGATCCCGTAAACGCGCGCAACGAACGCGATCAGCAGGACGCGGGCGAACATTCGCGAACCCGAACCGGTCAGGATCTGCCAGGCGCCGCGCCTTAAATCGCGCTTCTCGCCGGCCAGCAAATGCCCTTCGCTATCCATGAAGCCATGGTACTTCGGACCGTTTGGACATCAAATCAGGCAATCGCATTCCTATCGGCGGCAGCGCTGTCTGAACCCTCCGGGACAGTCGCGCCGCTGCGCGGGTAGCAACGCGCCTTACAAAAATACAGCTTTTCTGATGCGGATGGTCTGTTTCGCTGGCATGAGGCCGTCATGACCACCGCGAATACTGCAGGGCCGATCCGGATCGGGTTCCTTTATAATCATGAGGAATTGCACCAGGTCGCGCACACTGCGCCGATTATTTCGCGGCTCCAGGGATTGGCGCCCCAGATAGATGTCGAGGTCCTGACTTCGAGCGACAGCCAGACCGAGGCGGTAATCTCGCACCTCGATCCGCAGGTGACATTACCCCCGATCCGCCGGATGAATGCGGGCCGGCTGGTCAAGGCCGCCGAGAAGGCGACCGGCGGAATCGTTCCGCTTGCCCGCATCGGTGGGCTGGCGGCGAACCGCGACCTGCTCGGTTCCTATGACGCGCTGGTGGTTCCGGAAACGACCACTACCCTGCTCAAGACGCGCTTCGGAATGCAGCGTCCCCGGCTGATATTCTGCCCGCACGGAGCCGGAGACCGCAGTATCAGCGTGTCCCCCGACATCGCCCATTTCGATTACGTCCTGCTGCCGGGGGACAAGACGCGCGAGCGAATGCTGGCGGGCGGCGTGATCCGCGCGGAAGATCACGCAGTCGTAGGCTATCCAAAGTTCGACGCACCCCATCTGGCGGCGCGGACCAAGTTCTTCGACAACGACCGGCCAACCGTCCTGTACAACCCGCATTTCGACCCGCTGTTGTCCTCGTGGCACGATTTCGGCCTGCAGGTGCTGGAGTATTTCGCGGCGCAGGATACGTATAATCTGATCTTCGCGCCGCATGTGATGCTGTTCCAGCGCCGGGTCCTCGCTTCCGTGGAGCACCGCAAACTTCGCTTTCGTCAGGAGATACCGGAGCGCTACCAAGGGCTCCCCCATATCCGCATCGATACAGGCAGTGAGCGCAGCGTCGACATGTCCTATACACGAAATGCGGACCTCTATCTGGGCGATGTCAGCAGCCAGGTTTACGAATTTATCCAGCATCCTCGCCCGGCGATATTCATCAACTCGCATGATGCGAATTGGCGCGATGATCCAAGCTATACCTTCTGGCACTTCGGACAGGTAATAACGGATGTGAACCAGCTTCCGGCTGCGCTCCACCAAGCGTTTCCCATCGGAGAGGAATACCGCCAAAGGCAAGCCGCTGCCTTCGAACAGACTTTTTCGATCGATCCGGCCAAGCCGTCAGCGAGCCGGGCGGCGGATGCTATTGCAGCCTATCTGGCCCGGGAATGGCCAGCGCGGTTCGCACTGGGCACAACCCCCTCGATGAAGGCCAAAGCGTGACAGACATGGTCGCCACCGGGTGGACCGCGCTGGTCATGGCGGGGCAGCGTCCCGGCATCGATATCCTTGCTATGGAAAACCGGCAGGTGCTGAAGGCGCTGATCCCGGTCGCGGGCCGGTCGATGCTGAGCCGGGTGATCGAAGCGTTGGATACGTGCCCCCGGATCGCGCAGATCATCGTGGTGGCGCAGGACACGGATGCCCTCTTGTCCGGAGACACGACGAGTCTGCTCGACAACCCTAAAATCCATTTTGCCACCAGTACCGACGGGATAGCCGGGAGCATCGCGGCGATCGCTGGATCGGCAGACGCGCCGTGGCCGGTACTTGTCACGACCGCAGACCATGCGCTGCTGACACCGGCCATGATCGACGAGTTTCTCGACGCCTGTGAGGGCGCTGCCAGGGGTGGTGACTTGGCGATTGCGTTCGGAGAGCGCCGCATTGTCGAGGCGGGCTATCCACGGACGACACGCACCTGGCTCAAATTCAGAGATGGCCATTTTTCGGGGGCCAATCTGTTTGCACTGCGTAATGATCGGGTGATGCCGGCGCTGGCCCTGTGGTCGGGCGTCGAGCAGCAACGCAAGAAAGGGCTCGCAATTATCTCGCAATTCGGGCCGGTCCTGCTGCTGCGGGCCCTGACCCGCACGATCACTTTCAGGAGTGCACTTGCCAAGGCAGGGGAGACCCTGGGCTTGAAGGCGGAACTGGTGGTGATGTCGCAAGCCGAAGCGGTGATCGACGTCGACAAGCCCGCGGACCTCGTGCTTGCCGAGGAAATCCTTCGTCAGCGCAATCATTCGCAACGTGTCTGCCCCTGATCTGACTGCTCCTCCAATTCGCTTGTCGCCAGCGCCCTGACGACCTAGACATGATCTGGGTCGAATTTGCAGGGTTTCCTGCGCTTATCCACGTCCGGGGGCGGCGCGAGTATGACCGATACCAGTCAAGCTGAAGGAACTGCGGCGAACCAGCCGACGATCTTCTTCAGCTACTCGCGCACAGACCAGAAGCGCGCTCTCCCGCTCGTCGCAGCGCTCGAAGATGCAGGCTATACGGTCTGGTGGGACGGTCTGCTGGAAGGCGGCCAGAGGTTCCTCGAAACCACCGAAAACGCGCTCGAAAGCGCCCGCGCAGTAGTGGTGCTGTGGACCCCGACGTCGGTGAATTCCCATTGGGTCCACGATGAAGCGACCCGCGGCCGTGATCGCGGGTGTCTCGTGCCGTTGGCGATGGACGGCGCGATGCCGCCGCTCGGTTTCCGCCAGTTCCAGACGATCACCATAACCGATGGAACCGCTGTCCGGGACGATCCGGCGATCGCTGCGCTGATCCGTGCCGTCGCTGCCCAGCATGACGGACCCCCCGCACCAAGGTCAGGCGGGTTCACTGACCTCTCCAAGCCGAAGCCGCTGGCATTCGGCCGTCGAACCGTGATCGGCGGTGCTGCCGTAGTCGCCGGGACAGGTATTCTTGCCGGATGGTGGACGGGACTGATCGGCGGCAGCGCGGCGGCAGCAAACAGCGTTGCAATCATGCCATTCGACAATCTCAGTGGCGATGCGGCAAAGGCTTACTTCACCGATGGGTTGGCGGCGGAAGTCAGGACGCGGCTTTCCCGCAATCCGTTGCTGAAGGTTGCGGCGCAAACATCGTCGAACGCATTTCGCGAAAGCGACACCGATGCCCGGGAAATATCGCGAGCCTTGCGGGTGAATTACCTGCTCGAGGGCCGGGTTCAGCTTGCCGGCGAGACGCTGCGCATCAGTCTGGAACTCGTCAACGGTGGGACCGGCTTCGGCGAATGGAGCGAAACCTACGACCGCCCGACGGCAAACCTGTTTGCGGTTCAGGACGAGATCGCCAAGGCGGTGACCGCGGAATTGACCCGCGAGATCGCCAGCGGGAGTGCTCCGGAAGCGGCGGGGACGAACGATCTGGCGGCTTACGACGCCTACCTCCGCGGACGTGACCAATTCGACAACGCGGTCGATCTCGCGGACGATCAGGCGGCGCTGGCCAATTTCGACGCCGCGTTGGCGACAGACCCGAACTTCGCGCTCGCCCACGCGGCGCGCTCCCGTTCGTTAACGGTGATTGGCAATCAATACGATCAGGGCGAGCAACGCCGGCTGCGGTACATCGCTGCAATCGAAGCGGCGCAGAAGGCGGTCGAGTTGGCACCGGAAAGCGCTCAGACCCAGTCCGCGCTCGGTTTTGCGCTGTTCAACGGGAAGATCGACGCGAAGGCTGCGCGGGCTCCCTACGAAAAATCGTACAGGCTGGGATCGGGCGATGCCGACGTGGTCAGTCGCTACGCACTTTTTTCCGCTCGTAGCGGCCGGTTCGAAGAGGCGCGGCGGGCGATTGCAGTCGGGGCTGAACTCGATCCGCTCAACGCACGGATATTTCGCCAGCAGGGGGAAGTGGAATATTCGGCGCGAGCGTATGCCGCGTCGATCCCGCCAATCGAGCGGTCCCTGGAACTCAACCCGAAGCTTTCGGTCGCGCATTCTGCGATCGGCGCCAGCAAGCTGATGCTTGGTGATGTTGCCGGGGCCAAGGCCGCCTATCTGGTCGAGCCCAGCGCCCTGTTCCGGCTCACCGGCCTCGCGATTATCGCCCGCCGCGAAGGGGACGCAGCCGCAGCGGAGACTGCGCTAACCGAACTTATCGCCGATAGCGGGGACAATTCGCTATACCAGCAGGCCCAGGTTCTGGCCCAGTGGGGCGAGGGCAAACGGGCTCTCGATGCCTTGCAGCGTGCGCAGGAAGAAGGCGACGCCGGATTGGTGTATTTGCGCAATGATCCGTTTCTTGACCCGTTGCGCGAAGAAGCGCAGTTTAAGACCTTGTTGGCAGCGCTCGGGTTCGACTGATTTTCACAGGGTACGCGGAGGAAAGCAACGATGGCAAAGATTTCTGACGATCCAAAATCACCGGAAGAAAAAACCAAGCCCGCACCTGGCGGCGAGCGCGGAAATGGTGACCGCGGCAACGGCGACCGTGGTAATGGCGACCGTGGTAATGGTGATCGGGGCAATGGTGACCGCGGCAACGGCGACCGCGGCAACGGTGACCGGCAGCGTTGACCGGAATGCAGCCCATCCGATGCTGCGTCTAACTTAACACGGGGTTCCTCGCGTCAGGCTGGGCCTGCAGCCGTGCCTTTATCTTCGAGAGCGGGATTCGCTTCAGCGGAGGACATGTCAAATGGCAGGTCTTCCGGTTCCAGTTGGTCAATGCCGCGGCAACTGTCCTGCGGGTAGATATCTTCCATCTTCAACATCGTACACAGGACTGCGATGTCGTAATCGTAATAGACCGGTTTAAAGTCCTGCGGGGTAAACTGCTTGAATGTGACAGCCCCTGGCGGAAAGTCTTCCATCGCAAGGTTTTCGGCATAGCGCATGGTGTTGACCAGCCGGCGCCCGATAACCGCCCGGTCCTGGCCTTCCGGAGGCTGGAAGAATTGCCGCAGCAAGATCGCCTTGTAGGCAATTCGGTGGTCCCAATTTGCCGGATCGGCGACCAGAGCACGGCGGGCTTCGACCGACAGTTCGGTGATCAGAACGCTCGCATATTCTTCGCTTCCGATCTCGTAAGCGCCCGTGAACTCATTGAGCGACTTCCAGACGGAACGCGGACCGTCTTCGGTCGCCACCCGATTATCCCGCATTTCATTTTCGGCCATCGCATAGTCGATCAGCTGCCGGCGCGTCAGCTGGACGTTCGGGTCCGTATTCCCGAGCAGGAAAAGATACGTCTGATACGCCATGTTATCCGTTGACTCGTTGGACTGGAGGCGCGCTGCCATCCGTTCTTTCTCCGCAGCCTGAGCGGCGGCCTGCGCAATTTTCGCGTCCGCCTGGCTCGCCTGGCTGAAGGTGAACAGCCCGAGAAGGATCGCTGCCACCCCGGTACCGATACCCGCCATGTAAAGCCGGTCGCGGCGGCGCTTCCTGATGCTCTTGCGGACGAAATCGGCCTCGGCATCGTCAAGGACCAGCAGCGGCTGGTCCGTCACCGGATCGACCTGCTTGAGCCCGCGCGAAACTACGGCGAGTTCTTCGCGCTGCAGGTAACTCCTGGTTTGCCGGTGGCTGGCCAGACCATCGCGGACGATCTTGCGAACCTGCAGCATAGCCTGGCGTTCGCTGCTGCGAGTCTCCACGATCCGCGCCGCCAAGGCATCATGCGCAAGTTCGTATCGGCCATCAACCTCACGCAGCACCCTGTTAGCCTGCAACCTTGCCAGCGCGAGCGTGACCCAGGGGCCGCTGTTGGGCATGCGCTGGGCGAGTTCGTCCGGTGTGGTGGGCTGCTTTGTCCCTTCGACCGACACGAATTCTTCGAGAAGCTGGCGCAGGCTCGCGGTATTTACTTTTGGATGCTCCGCCTGCACTTCGGCGGCGATGTCGCGTATTCGGTGATCGAGAAAGTTGGACATGACATCGCCCAGCTCGCCGGTTCGTTCGATCGCATCGTCCGTGAAAACCACGGGGACGGCGCTTTCACCGCCGTGCGCGCCGGTCGCCACGCGATTATACAGACTGTCCAGATATACCTGGAGGTACGCCAACTGCACGTAGGTGCGCCCGCTATCACTCAATTTGTCGACGATCAGCCGGGCCGTGTCGGCCCCGTTTTCGAGCGCAATCCCATGCGCCTCGCAGGTCCCGGTGATGACCCGCTCAATTTGCGCCGGGCTCATGAATTCAACCCGCAGGCGTTTGTTGAACAGGTTCGGGACGATCTGCTCGAACCGGTCGAGCTGGGCGAGGTATTCTTCCCGCAGGCTGACGATGATCTTGCAGGAAACGTCCGACGCGATGATCTCCGCAGCGGTCGAATAGAACGCTTCCTGTTCTTCCCTGGTGCCCAATACGAACAGTTCCTCGAACTGGTCGAAGATGAGGTAGATCGGCCGCAAGTGATCGAGATACAGCGACTTTATGGCTTCGACCGGGGAAGCCCCCGGCTCGATCGGCGTGATCGCGGCGGCGCCTATTTCCTGCGCCAGCGATGCGTTGATATTGTCCCGGAGGCGGACCCACAGAGGGTGCCAGTCGGTTTCCCGGATCCGGTTGGCCAGCCCGCATTGGATCAAGCTGGTCTTGCCGGTACCGGATTGGCCATAGACGAGCACGATGTCGGTTTCGCCGAGCAGCCGATAGAGCAGTTCGGTTTCGGCAGAGCGTCCGAAAAAGACCTCTGCATCGGCGGCCGTATAGGCATCCAGAAATTTGAACGGCGACTTCATGGTGCCTGGACCGCTTCCCGGAATTCCTCGACCAGGCTACGCACGGGCAGGTGAGCCGCCTGGTCCTTGGGGTCCATGGTGTCGGAGATCAACAGGACGTCCGAGGGATCGGCGATCGAATAATAGTGGCAGGTCCGGTCGGCGGGAGAATAGCCGCGCAGGAAAAACAGCTTGGTATTTTCGTTACCGGTCAAGGCGTTCTGGTCGATGATGAAGGGCGTCAGATTGAGATATTGCGAAACATCCTCGAGGTCTTTCAGGAGGATCACCGATTCGTTGTCGGTAAAATCCGCGCGCACCTCGTCTGAATCGATATAGCCGGCGGTCACCCGGTCCAGCAGCACCTGCCGGTGTTTGAATTCGGGCGGGCGGTGACGCGTCTTGGTGATCGCAATGCCCTTGATGGTGGCCAGCTTGTAACTGACGATGAAGGCGAAGTCGGTCAGGATGGTCCCGAGATGCCGTTCGGCCTGCACACAGAAGCTCTCGATTTCAGCAGCGTTGACTGCTCCTTTGGCGAGTTCACCGCGCATTTCCGTCATGAACCGGTGCGCGTCATTGCTCGCGTCGACCGCAAGCGATGCGTTGAGACCCGCGCCAAGTTCCATGAACGGTTCCACCGTGTTGGCCGACAGTATCCCGTCGATAATTGTGATGAGTTGGAGGTAATCGAAATTCGGTTCGCTGTCCGGCTGAAGCTCGAGAAATTCCAGCAAAGCCGCGCGCTGTTCCGGGGTCGTCACCAGATCATGTTTCTCGAAGCGTGCGTTCCACAATTGCGACAGCAGGATGAAGGCGAACATCCGCGTGCCGATATCATAGGTGGTGACCAATTGCCGCAGACGGGCCTCGTCCACATTGTTGCTCGAAAACAGTTTGCGCAGCTGTTCGCCCAGCGGCGCGGGGTAGGCGTCGATAATCTGCTGACGGACGGTGCGCAGGTCCGACCGGCCGAGTCTCTTCGCCATTTCAAACAACACGCCCACTTCGGCGCTGAACGGCGAAATCGCGTTGAACAGCGTCTGGATCAGGCCCTCGTTGACCGCCACGGTAGTTGCATGGCTCAGCGCCGCACCGCGGACGATCACCTGATTTTCGGCCTGCTGGGGCAATTGCCATTGCTTCACGTCGGCGTGGTCGGGATGGGTATAAAGCCCCCATGTGAGTTCGGGCGGAGCGGGTGCGTCCGCCTCGCCATCGCCGAATTCGATCCCGCGGAATTCCCCTATCGCGCGCGTTTCGCCGTAGCGGCTTGCGATCAGGGCGCTGGCAGCATCGAACGCTTCCTTGATCGTCTTGCGACTGGCGAGCGACTGGTAGAATTGCTCAGCAAATTCGGTCGCCATGCTGTCGTCGATCGGCACGGCGGTCGCGATTACCGCAGGCACCCCGTTGGCCAGCAAGGCCTTGACCTGGTCCCGCGTGGCGCAGCCGTTCAGGAATACCAGCTTGAGCCCGGCTGATTGCCCCATCAGTTGCGCCAAGCCAGCGGCATGGGCCAGTTCCTTGCCGCCAGGCGTTTCCAGTTGCAGCGCGGTACCATCGGCATGGCCGCCATAATGGAAGATGGCAATTTGGCCGGCGAAACGGTTGAAAAGGCCGAACAAATCATCCAGTCCCGCGCTCGGCTCCGCCTGCACGCGAATGAATCGTTGGTCTTCGTATGCGCTCAGCGCGCTGCACACCGCCTTGCGTTCGCGCGTCAGCATTGCAAGGTGATTGCCCGGATCGTTGGCGAAACCCATCAGGACGACCGGAATGGTCATGTCTGCCAGGCCACCTGCTTGAGCGCCGCGATCCCGGCCGGATCGGTGAAATAATTGAGGTGATGGCAAGCGGCGTCGATGCGCAGGGTCGCGGCGTTTCGCGTGGGAAGCCCGGCAACGATGCTGTCGACGGTAACCGCGATGTCGTTGCTGCGGTTGCCGAACAAGGCGTCGAACACGGGGCCGCGTCCGACCTTGGTGACGAGGTCGCCAAAACCGCTTCCGGGCGGATCCTTATAGCGGTCAACATCCCCCGCCAGGATTGTGTAGCGCACGTTCGGTGCGCCACCGCTGTTCAATTCCGACAGGAACACGGAATCGGGGTTCATCTGTTCGAGCGTCGGGGTCAATTTGCGGGATCGGCCCAGCAGCATCAGCGCCGGGCCGCAGAATTGCGGGGCGAAATTGACTCCGATGGTTGCAAGCACCTCAAGCACCTTGCGCGCACTGTCGATCCGGCCAAATGGCGAGCCTTGATTGGGTGTTCCGCACATCACGAGATGATTGACCACGCGGTCACCGCCCTCGCGCTCGATGAACTGGCGGCTGACCAACCCGCCCATCGAATGGGCGAGGATGGTGACGTTCTTGCCATTGTCGGCACCGAGGCCGACCTTTTCCAGATCCAGTTTCAGGCCCTGCGCGGTTTCACCGATCGGAGTGGCGAGGTTCTCGTAATCATACGCAAGCACGCAATCGAACTTGTCGAGCAAACCGGCGGCAGGGACACCGCCCAGAAGGGCCTTGGTGTCGCCGATGATTCCGTGAACCACCACCAGCACATTCCGTGCTTGGGCAATTTGCTCGGCGATCGGGTCCGTACGGTAGGTGAAGGTCCCATCGGGCGCAAACTCGGCCAGGCGCAGGCTGTTGACGCTACTAATGCCGAGATACGTCTTGAACAGGTAGAGTTTCAGCGCGCTGCCGACGCTGCGCTGGTCGATGTCCTGCCCTCCGACCATCGCGGGAATGTGGTCGATCGAGATATTCGTCGCGCCCGTATCGTCGCGCCAGAAATCGCCGGCTAGCAGGACGTGCTGGCCGTCATGGACCAGCGGCACCAGCGTTTCGCCTTCTTGGAGGGACGCCGCGATGCGCATCTGGAGCGGGTTGTCGGCGAGTGCCTCAGGGTTCGCGATATCGTTCAGTTCGATGGAATGGACCGCCGCGCCGCGGCTTCCGCCGAGGGTCGCCGGGGCAAGCGAGGTGCCGCCGAGCCGGTCGAGCAGCCGTGCATAGTCCCCCGCCGCACGGGCAGGCTCGGGTGCCGTACCGAGCGCGACTTGCGCCGTAAACTCGGCATGCGGCAGGATCTCGATCTGTCCGTCCGCCAGCGATACCGGCGCGGCGCCAACTGCATCGAGCTGGCGCGTGATATGAATGTTCACATCAACGGCGAACCAATCGTCCTTCGCGATCTTTTCCGCTTCCGCGACTTCGCTATCGCTCAGGATCCCGCGATCGTTGTTTAGCGGTGCCATCGCGAGGCGAAAATCGTCGATCCGCTCGGTGCTGACTATGATCTTCAGCCGCTCAAGGCCTTCGTCCCCGTGATCCAGCGTGAAGTTCATCATCGCCGAATTCTTCGCGGCGTCGATCAGGATGGTCTGGAATTCGCCGCCCGGCGCAATCTGGTCGTTCGCCAGCGGGGTGACGCCGAAGTCTTCCGAGAAATGGAGGAGCGCATAATTGAGAACCTGGGCCGTGCGGTTGGCAATCGTCAATTTCCCGCGCGGTTTGATCCAGCCGTCATCCTTGCGGCGATAGGCAAGCGATATTTCCAGCCCTTCATGGGCCAGTTCGGTCCCGTCGGCACGGGTCTCGACGAACCTCACCTCGACCTTTTCGCGGTCGAGTTCGGGCTTTGGATTGTCCAGTCGCAAAGCCCGCTGCCACTGCGCGGCGTGCTCCAGCCGGGGCAACATGGTTGCCGCCCAACCCGACGATAAACCGTTTATCGGCACTGAGCCCACCACCGGGCCGCCGGCTTTCGCTTCGAGCTGGAGGGCCTCGCCGGTAACCCTCAGAAGGGGACCATCGCCGGCCCCCTCATCGGTCAGCACAGCCGCGCTTCCCGGAGTATCGGCCAAAGCCGCTTCCAGCGCCGCCCGCACATCGTCCGGTCCGACGAACGCGACCAGCATCGGAGCGGGCGGCATACTGGTGATTTCGGCCCAGTACCGCGCCTCGGGCTTGGGATCGAAGTCGGGCTTGATTACCGAAGTCTGCGCACCGACCCTGGTTGCCACCGCCGTGCCCGCCGCGCGTTCGTCCGAAGCATCTTCCCGGAGCGTCAGGGTCACCGGGGTGGCCAGATCGGTCGATATTCCCTGCAGCGCGCCGCATTCTGCCAGCCATTGGCCCTCCGACTGGTAGACGCTGTAGGTCGGACGGGCCTTTTTCGCGGCACCGCCCAGAAAACCGGAATATGCGTCGAACCCGGCATAGCCTTCGAATTGGGGATCCTGCGGGGTCTTGTTCTTGTCGCGAATGGCGCGGCGTACGGCGGCCCTGCTGCGCACGAACAGATCGGCGTAGGCGATGCTTTCCCCGCCCCGGCGCAGCACGTCGTAAAGCGCGGTGGTGAAAAAGCCCTGGTGAGTATCGAGGTCTTCCTTCGCCGTCTGGCTGCGGTCGCAAGCGGCCATCAGCAAGTGGCGGCTGGCGGGAATGTTCAGCGGCTCTCCGCGCGCCAGCATGCTGGCGAACTGCCCTTCCAGATACGATGCCAGCGGACGAGGGGGATAGGTGCTGGCGGTGGTTCGCACGCCCGCCTGCGGCCCATCCTCGACCATGCGGGTGCCCGAACCGGAATTGCAGCAATCGAGGACCACTGTGATATGCGGTTCGCGGGCAGAAAGTTCGCGCAGCAGCAGCGCAAGTTCCTTGTCGGCCAGGTCGAAATTGTCGCCTTCGCGGCTGTCGATGCAGACCAGCCCTTCGTCGCGGTTGTCCCGGTCGAACTCACGCAGTTCCAGCGAGGATGTCGCGCGGGCGCCGTGGCCGCAGTAATGCAGCAGCGCAACATCGTCCTTGCCTGCTTGCCCGAGATGCTGCCGGAACTGGGCAATGACATTGGCGTATGTCGCATCACCATCGCGCAAGGCGACCACGGCGGCATCGGAGTAGAAATCCGACAGGTAATCTTCGACATTCGCGATGTCGTTCAGGCAGCCCTGCAGCTTGCCGACGTTGCCTGGGTAATCGTTGATCCCGACCAGCAGGGCGTAAATCTTCGCCATCGTCGCCATTCCCCCTCGAAGGCAATCGGCGCACCCACTGCCAGCCTTCGAGTTCGTATCATGGTCGCGTGGCTGCAGATGTCAATTCTGCTCGGCCAAGTCGATAGATTAGGCCGCGACGACTTCCTGTTCGATGCGCCCGAAGATCGAGTGGCCGTGTTCGTCGTGCATATCGACCGCGACGGTGTCACCCGCCCGCATGAACGGCGTTTTCGCCTCACCGCTGGCAATGGTTTCGATCATGCGGATTTCCGCGATACAGCTGTAGCCGGCGCCGCCTTCGCTCACCGGCTTGCCCGGGCTGCCGTCCGCGCCCTTGTTGGACACGGTGCCGGACCCGATCACGGTTCCCGCGCCGAGATTGCGGGTCTTCGCGGCGTGGGCAACCAGTTGCGCCAGATTGAAAGTAGCGTCCTGCGCCGCCTGCGCCCGGCCGAAAGGCTGGCCGTTGTAATCGACCATCAGCGGATGGTGGATCAGGCTGTCCTTCCACGCATCGCCAAGCTCGTCGGGTGTGACCGCCACGGGCGAAAATGCGCTGGCGGGCTTGGACTGGAAGAAGCCGAACCCCTTGGCCAGTTCGCCGGGGATCAGCCCGCGCAGAGACACGTCGTTGACCAGCATCAGCAGCTTGATGTGACCGGCGGCATCTTCCGGAGTGGTCCCCAGCGGAACGTCATCGGTGATGCAGGCGATCTCGCCTTCCATGTCGCAGCCCCATGCCGGGTCACCCAGCGGGATCGGGTCGCGCGGGGCAAGAAAGCCGTCGGAACCGCCCTGATACATCAGTGGATCGTGGTAGAAACTGTCCGGAACTTCGGAATTGCGCGCCTTCCGCACCAGTTCGACGTGGTTGATGTAGGCGCTGCCATCGGCCCATTGATAGGCACGGGGCAGGGGAGATGCGGCCTCGCGCTCGTGGAACCGGCCGCAGGGTACGGCCTGATGCTCGACATCGGTATAGAGCGCCTCGAGCCGGGGTGCGCACTCGTCCCAATTGTCGAGCGCGGCCTGCATGGTGGGGGCGATGTTTCCGGCTGCGCAGTAGCGGGTGAGGTCTTTCGAAACGACGACCAGAACACCGTCGCGGCCTGATTTGAGCGATGCGAGTTTCATACGGTTTGGTCCTTCTCCGGATTGTCTGGTTGGTTGTCGGGATGCGCACGCTGGAACGGTTCGAGCGCCAGGCAGGCGGCCTCGATCCGCTCGATATGCGGCATCGGTGAAAAATCGAAATCGAAACGGCGCGCGTTGTATACTTGCGGAAGCAGGACCGTCTCGAACATGCCGGGGGCGTCGAGCAGGAAATCTCTCGTACCCAATTGGCCCAGCCGCGCTTCTACCGGGTCGAGCGTTCGGGCCAGCCAATGGCGGTACCACACGGCAATTTCGTCCTGCGAATGGCCTAGAGGATCTGCGAGATAGCGGAGCACCGGCAGATTGTTCGGCGCGTGGATTTCGGTGGCGATCGCATAGGTCAGCTCGCGCACGGTGTAGCGGTCCTCAACACCCGCGGGCAGCAGGGGAGAGTTCGGATAAGCCTCGTCGAGCCATTCCAGCAGTGCCATTGACTGTGCACGGTCGCGCCCGCCTGCTTCCAGCAGGGGAACACTGGCAAAGGGATTGCGGCTGGTGAAGGCCGCGGATTTCTGCTCCGATTTGACGAGGTTCACCGGGACATAGTCATAGTCCAGCCCCTTCAAATTCAGCGCAATGCGGAGCCGGTAGGACGTCGAGCTGCGGAAATAACCGTGGAGCCGCATCAGAACGCCGCGATGCCGGTGATGGCCCGCCCGAGGATCAGCGCATGGACGTCATGCGTGCCTTCATAGGTGTTGACCGTTTCCAGGTTCACCATGTGCCGCATGACCTGGTATTCGTCGGAAATCCCGTTACCGCCGTGCATGTCGCGGGCGTGCCGGGCAACGTCGAGCGCTTTGCCGACATTGTTCCGCTTCACGATGGAGATCATCTCCGGGGCGAACCGGCCTTCGTCCATCAATCGGCCGACCCGCAGGGAAGCCTGCAGGCCGAGACCGATATCGGTCATCATGTCGGCGAGTTTCTTCTGGTACAGCTGTGTCGCAGCCAGTGGCCGGTCGAACTGCTTGCGGTCGAGGCCGTATTGCCGCGCGGCGTGGAGGCAGAATTCAGCCGCACCCATCGCGCCCCAACTGATCCCGTAACGCGCGCGGTTGAGGCAGCCGAACGGACCCTTCAGGCCTTGCACTTCGGGCAGCAACGCATCCGCCGGCAGCTTGACGTCATCCATCACGATCATGCCGGTGGTGGAGGCGCGCAGGCTCAGCTTGCCTTCGATCTTGGGGGCGGACAGGCCGGCCATGCCTTTTTCGAGCACGAAGCCGCGAATGCCGTCGCCATGCGCTTCGCTCTTGGCCCAGACCACGAAAACGTCCGCGAAAGGGGAGTTGGAAATCCACGTTTTCGCGCCCGACAACGAATAGCCGTCGCCGTCCTTCTTGGCGTAGGTGCGCATCGATCCGGGGTCGGAACCGGCGTCGGGCTCGGTCAGGCCGAAACAGCCGATCAATTCACCGCTTGCCAGCCCGGGAAGGTATTTCCGGCGCTGTTCTTCGCTGCCGTAGGCGTGGATCGGATACATCACCAGGCTGGACTGGACGGAGGCCATCGACCGGTAGCCGGAATCGACCCGCTCGATCTCGCGAGCGATCAGGCCGTAGGCGACATAGCCGGCCCCGGCGCCGCCGTATTCTTCCGGGATGGTCGCGCCGAGCAAACCAGCTCTGCCCATCAGGGGGAACAGTTCGGGTGCGGAAATTTCGTCGCGGTAGGCCTGCTGGACGCGGGGCTGCAATTCACCTTGGGCAAAGCCTTTGGCTGCGTCGCGGATCATGCGCTCGTCTTCGGTCAGTTGCCCTTCCAGATCGAACGGGTCTTCCCAATTGAATGGCATCATGCCGGCCATGCTTGCTCCTGAAGATAGAAATCGAATTTAACTGTAGGACCAACTGTGGCCCCCATGCGCGCCTGTTTCAAGCACTGTCGCGGCGGATTGCTGCGGAAATCGCGAGCGTCCGCTCCGCTTGCCACAGATGCAGGACTTCGACCATTTTTCCCTCCAGCCGGATGACGCCCTTGCCGGCGTTTTCCGGAGCGGCGAAGGCGGCGGCAATCTTCTCGGCGCTTGCGATTTCGTGTGCGGAGGGCCCGAAGGCCGCGTTGGCCGCTGCCAGCTGCGCGGGATGGATCACCGTCTTGCCGTCGAAGCCCAGCATCGCCCCTTGTTCGCATTGCGCGGCAAATCCAGCCTCGTCATCCAAGGCGTTGAACACGCCGTCGAGCACAGAGAGGCCATAAGCCCGCGCCGCAACCACGGATTGGGTTAGCAACGGCAACATCGCACTCCGCCCTGTATCCAGCGTGCAGCGCATTTCCAGCGCCAGATCGTTGGTGCCGAGGACAAAAGTGGTGAGACCGGCACTCTTCGCTGCCGATGCAATGTCTGACAGATCGAGAAAAGCGGTGCAGGTTTCGAGCATCGCCCACAACTCGGGTCCATCCCCAACGGCGTCCCGGTACTCCGCCAATTGCCCGGCGGAGGACAACTTCGGCACCAGCACCGCGGCAATTTCGGATTTTTGCCAAAGGCCTCGCAATGCGTTGCAATCCGCCTCGCCCCATTCACTATCCAGCGCGTTGACGCGGATGACCAGCAAGCGATGACCGAGGCCGCCTTCGCGGGCCGCGGAAATCGCCGCTTCACGCGCTTCCGCCTTGGCATCGGGTGCGACCGCATCCTCGAGGTCGAGGATCACCGCGTCGCAATCGGCCTCGCGCGCCTTGGCCACGGCGCTGGCGCGGTTGGCGGGCAGGTACAGCGCCGTGCGGAGCGGGCGGTATTTCATGCCGGACGGTTGGCGATCAGATCATCCACCACGCCGGGGTCCGCGAGGGTCGAGGTATCCCCGAGGTTGCCAAGCTCGTTTTCCGCAATCTTGCGCAGGATGCGGCGCATGATCTTGCCGCTTCGGGTCTTGGGCAGGGCAGGGGCGAACTGGACGACGTCCGGCGTCGCGATCGGCCCGATTTCCTTGCGCACCCATTGCACCAGTTCGGCGCGCAGTTCGGCGCTGCCCTCAACTCCGGCGTTGGGCGTGACATAGGCGTAGATGCCTTGGCCCTTCACATCGTGCGGCATTCCGACCACCGCCGCTTCGGCCACATCCGGGTGGGCAACAAGCGCGCTTTCGACCTCCGCCGTGCCCATCCGGTGGCCCGAAACATTGATCACGTCGTCGATCCGGCCGGTGATCCAGTAATAGCCGTCCTCGTCCCTGCGGCACCCGTCGCCAGTAAAATAATGGCCCGGAAAGGTGCTGAAATAAGTCTGGAAAAACCGCTCGTGATCACCGTAAACGGTCCGCATCTGGCCCGGCCAGCTGTCGAGGATGACCAATGCCCCCTCGGCGGCGCCCTGCAATTCCTTGCCTTCGCCGTCGACCAGCGCCGGTTGGACGCCGAACATCGGCAGGGTCGCGCTGCCGGGTTTCAAAGCAATCGCGCCGGGTAGCGGCGAAATCATCGCGCCGCCGGTTTCCGTCTGCCACCAGGTGTCGACGATCGGGCACCGCCGCTCGCCGATGACCCGGTGGTACCATTCCCACGCTTCGGGGTTGATCGGTTCGCCGACGGAGCCGAGCAGGCGCAGGCTCTTACGGCTGGTGCGAGTGACATAATCGTCGCCCTCGCGCATCAGGGCGCGCAGGGCAGTCGGGGCGGCGTAGAAAATCTCGACGCGGTGCTTGTCGATCACCTGCCAGAAACGCGAGAAGTCCGGGAAATTCGGCACCCCTTCGAACATCACGGTGGTCGCGCCGTTCATCAGCGGGCCGTAAACGACATAGCTGTGCCCGGTGACCCAACCGACATCGGCAGCGCACCAGTAGACCGGCATCGAACCGTCCGCGTTCGGCTGGTAATCGAACACATATTCGTGCGTCATGCTGACCCACACCGAGTAGCCGCCGGTGGTGTGAAGTACGCCCTTGGGCTTGCCGGTAGAACCGGAGGTGTAGAGGATGAACAGCGGGTCTTCGGCATCCATCGGTTCAGGCGGGCATTCGGCGGACTGGCCCGATGCTGCCTCGGCCCAGTCGATATCGCGGCCGTCCACCATGGGGACATCGGCCCCCGTGTGGCGCAGCATGATGACCGTATCGACCGCCACCTTCTCCAGTGCGGCATCGACATTGGCCTTGAGCGGAATGGTCTTGCCGCCGCGAAGACCCTGGTCGGCGGTCAGGACGATGTTCGACTGGCAATCCTCGATCCGGCCAGCGAGTGCGTCGGGTGAAAACCCGGCGAACACGATGGAATGGATTGCGCCGATCCGGGCGCAGGCCAGCATGGCTACGGCGGCCTCCGGCACCATCGGCAGGTAGATCGTGACGCGGTCGCCTTTGGCAACGCCTTGCGACTTGAGAAGGTTGGCGAAGCGGCAGACGTCCTGGTGAAGCTGGGTATAGGTGATGCTCCGTCCGGGACTGGATGGATTGTCCGGTTCCCAGATGATCGCGACCTGGTCACCGCGCGTCTCGAGGTGTCGGTCGAGGCAGTTGGCCGCAAGGTTCAGCGTCCCCCCTTCGAACCAGCGAATGCGGAAATCCTGTTCGTCGAAGGAAGTGTCCTTCACGGTCTCGAATGGGCGGATCCAGTCGATCCGCTGCGCTTCTCGGCGCCAGAAAGTGTCGGGATCGATGACCGACTGGCGATATTTTTCGTGGTATCCGGCTTCGTCAATCAGCGCGCTCTTGGCCCATTGGTCAGGCACTGGATGGATGGTGTCGCTCATTGTCGTCTCCCGGGGAATGCTTGGCGGATCGCCGAAATTACAGCCTGCCGAATTTTTCCTCGTATCCGGCCATGTCGCCGCCCGCGAGGAATTGCGCCTGGGCCACCCAATTGTCGCGGCGGATGCGGCCTTCGAACCGGCCGAGCTGCGCGTCGATCCGGTCAATGTCGTCCTCCGACCACGCCGCGATCTGTGAGAAGCGGGTCACGCCGAGGGAAATCAGGGTTGCTTCCAGCTTTGGGCCTAAGCCCTTGATCCGGCTAAGGTCGTCGCCTGCAGTCTCGTCGGGATCGCCAGGTGTAGCCTTGAGGGCTTCGGCTTTCTGTTCTTCGACCACAGCGGCCACGGCAGTTCCGGCACCGGCGAGGCCGGGCGGGACCACCGGCGCAGTCGCCGGGCTCACGGCGGACGCGGGGGGAGTGTCGATCAGCGCCTGGTTGCGGATAGCGGGGGCCGCGCCTTCGTCGAGCGCGTCGGTCCTGGTGGTGACCACGCTGGTGCGGCGGGTGACCACAAATACCCAGTAGGCGACCGCGATGCCGATCAGCAACGCGATCACGAACAGCAGCCAATTATCCTGAATAAGTTCCACCATCATTCGTACCCTTCGTCATGCGCAATTCCGCGGCCCCAGAACACCCAGCCAATGCCGATGCCGATGCCGTACGTTACCAGCAGCAGGATCATCAATTCAAACCAGATCGGCATATTCATCAAGCCCCGCGAGTTGGCACCGGCGTCAGCGCGGCCCCGGTGTATCGACCGGCGTAGGCGCAATCGGCACCGTTGCGATCACTGAAAATTCGATCCGGCGGTTGGCGGGATCGGTCGGCAGGAGGCCTTCGACAGGCTTCGTCGAACCCAGGCCGCGCGCCCGGAGGCCATCGTTCGGAATGCCACGGTCGACCAGCGCCTGTTTGACGGCGAAGGCTCGCAATTGCGATAGCGCCAAATTCCCTGCCGGCGGACCGGATGCGTCGGTATGGCCGGTTATGGCGATGATGCTGCCGAGACACGGGCGCAGGGCTGCGGCAACTTCGTCGAGCAATTCAACGCTGGCGGGATCGAACGCGCTGCTGGATTCCTCGAACCGGATCGTCCGCGCACGCAGCAGCGCTTCGACGTCTTCCTGGCAGTGCATCGGGGTCAGCGCCAGGACCTGGTTCTCCGCGATGATCGAGCCATCGGCCCAATTGACCGCGCCGACGCCGGGGATCGAAGCTACGCCTTGGGCAACCTTGGCCCGGATGGCCTCGTCGACATCTTCGCCGCCGCTGAGCAGCGCGTGCCGGGTGGGCCAGCCGCGGCCGGTTTCGAAGCTGACGGTGATCGGCTCGCCGCCCGCAGTGGCAATCGCTTCCCTTGCCGCCGTTTTCATTTGCGCCGCCATTTGTCCGCCCCGGGACGCGCCGCCGACAAAGGCCAGCAAGGCGACCAGCAACGCGCCTGCGAGAAGAGCAACAATGGGGCGGATGGTCATCCCCCTTCCTTAGACATCCCCTCCGCCGACGCAAAGGGGTTGCCGAGAAAAAGGTCAGCGGAAGCTTATTCCCGGGCCGCTCCGCCATCAAGATCGGCAGCCACACCAACGAGCTGGCGGAATTCCTGCCGCCAGAAATCGCCTTGGGGTCCGGCCAGCCGGTCGATATCGGCAAAGGAAAAACCGGCGAGCAGCGGGTCCTTGCGCAGTTTCTGCCCATATGCGGCCACCGCCGCGGCAAAGGCGAAATCGCCGCGTGGTGGCGCCGAGGTCCTGATTGCGGCTGCGGGGACGACCGTATCGATCAGGCGCGAGGTCGTGCCATCCGGCAGCTTGTACCGCAGCTTGACATGGGCTGCTTCGGCAGTCCGTTCCGAAGTGGTTGCGGCGGCGGTTTGGCCATAACGGCGCGGAGGTATCCAGCCGGCGCTACCGACCGGCACGACTTCGTAAATCGCGGTGACCTGGTGGCCCGCGCCGATATCACCGGCATCGACCGCGTCGTTGTCGAAGTCCTCTTCCCGCAACGCCCGGTTCTCATAGCCGATCAGGCGGTACTGGCTGATTACCGCCGGATTGAATTCGACCTGTATCTTCACATCCTTGGCAATGGTGAACAGGGTCGACTGCATCTGGTCGCCGAGCACTTTTTTCGCTTCCATTGCGCTGTCGATGTAGGAATAATTTCCGTTTCCGTGGTCCGCGATCTGTTCCATCATCGCTTCGTTGTAATTGCCGGTGCCGAACCCCAGCGTAGTGAGGGTAATTCCGCTGTCGCGTTTCGCCTCGATCATCTCGATCAGCGCGTCCTGGCTGGATACGCCGACGTTGAAATCGCCGTCGGTAGCCAGGATCACCCGGTTCACCCCGCCGTCGATCCGGTTGTCTTCGGCGATCTGGTAGGCGAGCTGCAGCCCTGCGCCGCCGGCTGTCGAACCACCCGCCTCCAGCCGGTCGAGCGCGCTGCGGATGGTCCTGGTGTCACTGGTGGGCTCCAGCACGAGCCCGGCGGCACCGGCGTAGACCACGATCGAAACCTTGTCCCGGGGCGAAAGTTCACTCGCAAGACCGGCCAGTGCGGTTTTCACCAGCGGCAACTTGTCCGGGCTGTTCATGGAGCCGGAAACATCCAGCAGGAACACGAGGTTCGCCGAGGGCCGGGCCTCGCGCGGCAGATCGTAACCACGAAGGCCGATGCGGAGAAGCCTGGCGTTCGGGTTCCACGGTGACGCTGCGACATCGGTGGTCACGGTGAACGGCTGCGTGCGGTCCTTCGGCGCGGCGTAATCATAGCGAAAATAATTGATCAGCTCTTCGGTCCGGACAGCATCTTGCGGCGGAAGATTGCCCATCCTCAGGAACCTGCGGGTGTTGGCATAAGCGCCGGTATCGACATCGACGGAGAAGGTCGAAACCGGTTCCGCAGCAGTAAGCTTGACCGCAGAAACTTCTTCGCCGTCGTACCGTTCGCGGCCTGGGTCGGTCGCCACGACGACCGGCGGCACGAACTCGCGCATATGCATTGCCGGGGGAGGATTGAGCAGGTCCGCCCGCGTTACCCGCGAACTGGGCTGGGCAAGGGGAGGGGGCGCCATTGGAGGTGGGGGCGGCGGCGGCAGGGCAGTATCCGCCGCACCGGCGGCTTCGTTGACAGGCTGACCGGTAACCACGACCTCGTCACGCGGCGCGGTGGAGCAACTTGCCATCAGACCGGCAGCGGAAATCGTGACCATTATTCGCGTAGCGCGCATCGTACCCTCCCCATTAACTGCGTGATACCTTGTATCCTGGGAGTGAATGCCGACTGAACGTTCTATAGCTGCGACGGTTTGGTGCTTTCGGTCGGCTCGCCGCCGATATTCTTCCGGAACAGGACGCGGTCTTCAGGTCCGAAACCCTTGTGCCAGATCACGAACCCATAGGTCAGCAGGATCGCCGGAATGCCCAGCGAAAGCTCGGCCCATTCGGGCAGTAGGGTCGCCAGATAGCCGACCACGACCGCAGGCGCTGCGGCCCATACCAGCGCCCAGCGCCAGTTGTTGACCGGGTAGCCAAGGATCCGCGACAGCAGCCACGCCTTGGCGAGAGACATGATACCCAGCGCGAGCATCAGCGAAAGGGCGGCCCCCGCCGCACGGTAATAGTCGCTGAGTTCGTAGCGGTCCGCCAGCAGCATCGCTCCGACGGTCAACGCGGCTTGCAGCAGGATGGTGGCGATGGAAATCCACAGGTTCCTCAGGCGCGCCATGTACACGAGCGCAGCCTCCGAAACCACGGCTGTGGCGGCTACGACTTCGGCGGCGAGCAGGAACGCCAGCGCCCCGGTACCCGCAACGAAGCCCGGTCCGATCAGGCCCATCACGCCTTCGCCCGGCACCCCCAAGGCCAATGCGATCCCCGCTTGCGCAGCGATGATCCAGAAGCCGACCTGGCACACCTGCGCGGCAATCCCTGCGTAGTTCTTTTCCTTGAGATTGCGGGTGATGACGGGGCCCAGGATCGGCTCGAAACTGGTCTTCAACTTTTGCGGCAGGCTGGCGACCTGCTGCGCGACATAATAGACGCCGACCGCCGCGGGCGCTGCGAACAGGCCCAGGATGAACAGGTCTAACCGCCGCGTCCCCCACTCGATCGCATCGGCGGTGGCGAGGGGAAGCCCCCGGACGGTCAGCCGGCTCATGCGGCTTAGGCTGGGTTTCCAGCCGCGCGGGAGGCCGTAATCGCGAATGAACGGCCAGAACGCTGTCAACGCGGCCGCCAGGATCGATGCGACATAGGCCATGCTCAGACCGCTGGAAGGCAGCAGCACGAAAAACACTCCGGCCATGATCGAGATCGTCCAGGGCTCGACCACAGCCCGGGAGCGCACCGTGGCGGCGATATCGAATTTGTAGGCCTGCGCCGCCAGCGCGATTTCCGTCATCGCCAGCGCCGGAATGGCGAGCACGATCAGCCGGTCGAGTTCGGTGTACTGGCCGCTGGGAAACATCGGTGCGGGTAGCAGGTACAACAGCAACGCCGCGGCGCTGCCGAACAGGAACGCCGCCAGCAAGCCGTCGTAAACGATGTGGCCCGGGACAACATCGTCGCCGCCGTCCGACAGTCGCTGCGCGAGTCCGCGCTTTTCGCCGATTGTGCACAGCATTGCGATCAGTTCGACGATCACCAGCGCCGATGCAAAGCGGCCCAGCGCCTCCGCCCCGTACAGGCGACCCGCGATGAACAAAAACGGCAGCCGGGCAGCCAGGCGCAGGAGGAAACCGATGAAATTGGTCCGGCCGCCCTTGGCCAGCGCGGCGATATCCCCCTCGTCGGTACGTTCGGGGACAGCCTCCGCAGAGGGGTCCGGAGGTCGGTCAGTGGTTGCGGTCACGCAGAAGTTTCCTGCTCTGTCGTGAGCGGACGGGCGAGCAGGCGCGTCACTACTTCAGCCGCTGCCGCCCCGCCGAGCAACTGGCCCACAGCCGCGACAATCGGCATCGCCACTCCGCTTTGCGCGGCGAGCTCGACCAGGACCGGCGCGGTGTGGGCGCCCTCGGCCACGGTGCGCCGGTCGGCCATCAGCACAGCCGATGATTTCCCTTCGCCCAAGGCTTTGCCGAGCGAGAAATTACGGCTGGAGCTGGATGAGCAAGTGAGGACCAGATCGCCCAGTCCGCACAGCCCCGCCAAAGTATCCCGCCGCGCCCCAAGGGCTTCACCGAACCGCAGCATTTCCGCGTAACCCCGGGCAATTAGCGCCGCGCGGGCGTTCTGGCCCAAGCCAAGCCCGTCGACCACGCCGCAGGCAATCGCCAGCACGTTCTTGACCGCGCCGCCGATCTCCGCGCCGACGACATCGTCCGAGTAATAGGGCCGGAATTGCGGCCGCGCGATGATCTTGGCGATCCGGTCCCATTGCTCTTCCCCGCCGCCGCACGCGAGCGTAACCGCGGTCGGCATTCCGGCAGCGACTTCGTGGGCGAAGGTCGGGCCGGACAGGATTGCGATATCGCTTCCCGGCGCTGCGGCCTTCGCGACATCGTTCATCAGCCGTCCGCTGCCCGCTTCGATGCCCTTGCTGCACAGGACGAGGTCGCGCGGGTGGCCAGCCATGCCGCCAAGGACGCGGCCGAGATGCTGCGCCGGGGTCACCACCAGCGCAGTGTCATAACCCGCGAAATCGGCAAGATTGCCGGTTGCTTTGATGGATGCGGACAGGCTTGCGGAGGGGAGATACAGGCTGTTGGTTCGGCGGCTGTTGATTTCCTCGACCAATTCCGGCTCCAGCGCCCAGATCAGCACTTCGCGCCCGTCGGAGGCGAGCATCTGCGCGAGGGCGGTGCCCCACGCGCCCGCACCGAGGACGCCGACCGGTTTCGCACCGGCGCTCATCCTTTCGACCCCGCGCCGCGCACCAGCGCAGCATCCGGATCGAGCGGCCAACGGGGGCGGGCGGCAAAATCGAGCGGATCGGACTGGCCGGTGGCAAGCCGCTCCGCCCCCGCCCATGCGATCATCGCGGCGTTGTCCGTGCACAGTGCCATAGGCGGCGCTACGAAGGCCATGCTGCGCTGCGCCGCGAAATCTTCCAGCGCGCTGCGGATGGCGGTGTTGGCGGCCACCCCGCCTGCAACCACAAGAGCCGGCATGGCTTCGCTGGCATCCAGCGACACCCGCAGCCGGTCGATCACGCAATCGATCGCAGCTTGCTGGAAACTGGCGGCGATGTCGGCATCGCTGTATTTGCCGCTGTCCTTGGCGCGCATCACCGCGCTCTTGAGCCCGGCGAAGGAGAAATGCGGTTCGCCGCTACCGACCAATGGGCGGGGCAGGGGCACGGCCTTGGAATCGCCCGACTGTGCCAACCGCTCGACCGCCGGACCGCCCGGATAGCCCAGACCAAGCAATTTCGCAGTCTTGTCGAACGCTTCGCCCAGGGCATCGTCGATCGTGGTGGCGAGACGGCGGTACTGACCGACTCCTTCCACCCTGAGGATCTGGCAATGCCCGCCCGATACCAGCAGCAGCGCATAGGGAAATTCGAGTGTCGGATCGGCGAGGCGGGGGCTGAGCGCGTGCCCTTCAAGGTGGTTGACCGCGATGAGCGGCACTCCGCTGGCCATCGCCAGGGCCTTGGCGCTGACCAGCCCGACCATCACTCCTCCGATAAGGCCGGGCCCGGCAGTAGCTGCAATGGCATCAAGATCGCGTAGCTCGACGCCGCCTTCGGCCATGACCTGGCGGATTATCGGAGTAAGGATTTCCGCATGCGCGCGCGCGGCGATTTCGGGCACGACGCCGCCATAGGGCGCGTGCGCCTCGATCTGCGAAGCGATTACCTGCGCGACGATCCTGCGGTCGGTGGTGACCAGGGCCGCAGCAGTCTCGTCGCAACTGGATTCTATTCCGAGTACGATCCCCATGGGCTTCCCCTGAACGAGATGGATGGCTAGGGCAAGCAAACGCTATGATTTGGACCCTATGACCAGACCCTCCAATCCTGCATCGTCGCTCCCCTCACCCTTGCTTCGGCTGGGCACCCGTCAGTCGCCGCTGGCGATGGCCCAGGCCCATGAAACGCGCAGCCGGTTATGCGCTGCGCACGGGTGGGACGAGAATGCGGTGGAACTGGTCCCGGTACGCGCAAGCGGCGACAAGAACGTCGATGTACCGCTGGCGGATATCGGCGGCAAGGCTTTGTGGACCAAGGAACTCGATGCGTGGCTCGGCGAAGGCCATATCGATCTTGCGGTGCACTCGATGAAGGACGTCGAGACGATCCGCCCGCCCCAGTTGACTATAACCGCGATCCTGCCCCGCGCAGACGTGCGCGACGTGCTGATCGGCGCGTCCAGCATCACCGGCATTCCCCAAGGAGCCAGGGTTGGGACGAGCGCGCCGCGCCGGGCAGCGCAGATGCTCAGCCGCCGCCCGGATTGCGAGATCGTGATGTTCCGCGGCAACGTCGCATCGCGGCTGGCGAAGCTGGCAGCGGGCGAGGCGGATGTGACTCTGCTGGCGGCGGCGGGCCTCGAACGGCTCGGCCGGACCGGCACCGGCACGCCGCTGGAAGTGGACGACTGGCTTCCGGCCCCCGCGCAGGGCGCAATCGGCATTGAATGCCGGACGGACGATGCGGAAACACGCGCCCTGGTCGCAGCAATCGACCACGCGCCGAGCCATGCCGCGATCATGGCCGAGCGCGCCTTGCTCGCGGCGCTGGGCGGCAATTGCCACAGCCCCATCGCCGTGCTGAGCGAGATGGCGGACGGCCGCATGACCCTGACATCAGTGCTTTACAGTCCTGACGGGGCCGAGCGGGTGCAGGGCAGCCTGACGTTCGACATTGGCGATACGGATGCGCCCGCACGCCTTGCGGGTGACCTGCTGCAGCGTGCATCGGCTGGCATCACCGCTTATTTCGACGGGGCGCCCGGGGCAGTTTCTTGACCGCCAATATTTTTGCCATTCGCCCGGAGCCCGGACTGGCGGCTACCATATCGGCCGCGCGCAGCATGAGTCTCGAGATAGTTGGCGAGCCCTTGTTCGAAATTCGGCCGGTTGCATGGAGCGCGCCCGATCCCGCCGAAGTCGATGCACTGTTGATCGGCAGTGCCAATGTTTTCCGGCACGGAGGCCCGCAGCTCGACAAGTTCCGCGGCACGCCGGTGCACGCCGTTGGCCGGACGACGGCGGAACTGGCCGAAAGCGCGGGGTTCACAGTCGAGAGAACCGGTTCGAGCGGGCTCCAGTCACTGCTGCAGACCGGCGGCGGGACGTCTCCCGGAATTAGGCGTTACCTGCGTTTGTCGGGAGCGGAGCGGGTACCCCTGGAGGTGCCAACCGGTGTCGTGATCGCGGAGCGTATCGTCTATGACGCAGCGCCGATCGCCATACCGCCGGAGTTTGAAAGAATGCTCCGCGCCGGAGGGATTGTCCTGCTGCATTCCGCTGCGGCTGCGCGTCATTTCGCCGGGGAATGCGACCGGCTGGGCATACCGAAGAGCGCTCTCCGGCTGGCCGCGCTGGGGCCGCGCATTACCGAGATGCTTGAAGGCGAGTGGGGCGACATACGCCATGCCGAAGCTCCGAACGATGCCGCATTGCTGGCCTTGGCCAAGGACATGTGCCAAGACCGTTGAAACATTTGCCCCTGCACGTAAAATCGGGGGACGGGTTGCAGAACAGGAATTGATGGAAAGATATTCGAGTCAGGCCAGCCGGAAAACGACGCCGTTGCGCACGATATTGTGGGCAACGGGCGGATCGTTCCTGCTCGGTGCGTCGCTGGTCGGCTATATCGCTTACAAGATGGACGGGAACTGGGACAGCGTCGTCAAATCCGATCCGGCCACCGAAATCGCTGCCGTGGCCGATGATACAGCGGCAATGCCCGGCCCTACTCCCAGCCCAACGGAAACCGCCAAGGCCGAAGCTGCGGAGCAAGCTGTCGAGCGGGTTGCCGAGCAGCAGGGCGGCCTCGATCAACGGCTTGCGGCAGCGGAGCAGCGGCTGGCACAGCTCGACCTTCAGACGCAGGCGGCTACCGGCAACGCGGCCCGTGCAGAGGGGTTGCTGATCGCCTTCGCGACCCGCCGCACGATGGAGCGCGGGGCCGAACTCGGTTATCTGGCGGATCAATTGCGGATCCGTTTCAGCGATGCGTTGCCCAACGCTGTGAGCACGATCATAGAGACATCACGCAATCCGATCACTCTCGATCAATTGTTGGCACGGCTTGAAGGGTTGGGCCCGGAACTGTCCGATTCGACAGAGGAACCTTCGTTCGACCGGTTCCGCCGGGAATTGAGCGAACTTTTCATTATCCGCCGCGAATCTTCACCTTCGCCGCAGCCGGAACGGCGGCTGGAGCGGGCGCGGTATTTCCTAGAAAGCGGCCGGGTCAGCGCTGCGATCGAAGAAGTGAAGATGCTGCCCGGCGCCTCGCGCGCTTCCGTCTGGATCAAGGACGCCGAGCGCTATGCCGCAGCCCAACAGGCGCTTGATCTGATCGAAACCTCCGCCGTGCTCGAACCGCGCCGCCTACGTGACGGCGAAGGAAACCTTGTGCAGCAGGCCAGCCCAGTCGAAGCGGGCGTCTGACGGTCACGCTTTCAGCAATTCGGGCATATCCCCGGTAACCCCGCGGGCTTCGTCCATGAACCAGTTCTTGAGCGCCGGTACGCGCTGGATGCCAGCCATTCCCGCCCGCCGTACAGCCGAGGCGGTGCGCCCCGGAATTCCGAAGATGCGGGTCAGCCCATCGGTTGCGAGCGCGACGGTAAAGGCATCGAGCCCGCGCCATTTCTCGTACCGCGCAAGCAGCTGCGCATCGCCCGGTTCCAATCCCAGGCGCATCCCTTCGGCGAGCACTTCCGCCAGGGCGCCGACATCCCGCAGCCCGAGGTTGAGGCCTTGGCCGGCAATCGGGTGAATTCCGTGCGCCGCATCGCCAACCAGTGCCAGCCGCGGAGCGGTGATCTTGGCTGTATGGTGAAAGCCAAGGGGATAGGATGACCGCGGCGCGACGGCCGTAATCTCGCCGAAAATGCTGCCCATGCGCTTTTCGACTTCGGCGAGGAACGCGCGGTCCGACAGTTTCAGGACCCCGGCGGCATCCTTTTCCGCCACGGTCCATACCAGCGCGCTGCGGTGGGTGCCGTCGGGATTGTCGAGCATCGGCAGCAGCGCAAACGGCCCGGCGGAGTAGAAGATTTCCCACGCCACGTTGTCATGCGGCAATTCGTGCGTCAGACCGGCGATGATCGCGCGGTGGGTATAGTCCCATTTCGCCAGCACCAACCCCGCCTCGTCGCGGGTGGGGGAGTTACGCCCTTCCGCAGCGACCATCAGACTGGCGGACAATTCATGGCCATCGCCGAGCACGGCAGAGACGCCGTATTCGCCACGATGGCGGGCGGTGACTTCGGCACGGGAATGCCAGGAAATCAGCGGTTCTTCCGCTGCGGCTTCGAACAGCGCAAGCCGCAATTCGCGATTGGCGAACATCCGGCCAAGCGATCCCTCGTGCGGTTCTGGGGTGAAATCGAGCCGGCCCGGGCGCATCTGGTCGGACACGGCGATGCTGGCGATCGCGCTGCCATGCGGTTCGAGCCGGTCCGACAGGCCGATGTTGCGAAACAGGTTCCAGCTGGCGGTGGAAATCGCCGAGGCGCGCCCGTCGAACCCCTCGGCGGTCAGCTCTGCCGGATCGGCGCGGTCAACCACATGGCTGGTCATGCCTTTCCTTGCCGCAGCCAGGGCGAGGGTCATCCCGACCAATCCGCCGCCCAGGATCAGTAAATCGCGCTTGTCGGTCTGGGGCTGCATTGATTCGCCTTATCTGCTGCTCGATAAAAGTGGGCTGCGTGTAACTATACTTGGCCATCGCCGAACTGTCGTGCAAGGACAATGCCCGCAATGTCTGCTTTCCGCCCCCTAAACTTCGTCCTGCTGCTCGCCTTCCTGCTGGCCGCGCTGGCGGCTGCGCCCGCACCTGCAAGCGCGCAGGCGGCGGACAACAACATTGAGGCAAAGCTAATCGCCGAAGGACCCGTTGCGGCAGGCAAGCGAGCGATGCTGGCGATCCGGTTTACTCCGGAACCGGGTTGGCATGGCTATTGGAAGAACCCCGGTGACGCCGGGTACGGCATGACGCTCGACTGGCAACTGCCCGCAGGCTGGCAAGCCGGGGAGCCGCAATATCCGGTCCCGCACCAACTCCTCATCAGCGGCCTCATGAACCATGTTTACAAGGGGCCGTACACCGTCCTGATCCCCGTCACGGCCGCGCAAGACGTGCCCGATGGCGGTAGAGTGCCGATCAGCGTCACTGCGCAATGGCTGGCCTGTACCGACGTAATCTGCGTGCCGGAACGCGCGGTGCTTCAGGCCACGGTTCCGACCTCGGGGCAAATCGACCCGCGGTTCACGGAATGGCGCGCGGCGATCCCTCCGCAGATCGATCGGGCCGCAGCCTTCATGGTCACGGACGAGTTGCTGCGTGTAGCGATACCGCTCCCGGCGGCGCAGGCCTTGCCCGATCCGCACATCTATCTCGAGAATACCGGCCTGATTGCCTACGGCGCTGACCAGCGCTTCAGCCGGACGGGCGACCTGTTGATCGGTGAAATACCGCTAGCCCTGTACGGCGAAGCTCCAGAAGACATCAAAGGCATTCTGGCGTTTGAGGACGGGCAGGGTGTCGGCTTCGAAGCGGCCGCGGGACCCGTTCCTGCGGGCGGAGTTCCGCTGGCGGGTACTGCGTCCGAAACGCCGCCGCTCGCCGTACTCCTGCTTGGGGCGTTCGTGGGCGGATTGATGCTCAACATCATGCCCTGCGTGTTCCCGATCCTCAGCCTGAAGGCGCTGACGCTGGCACGCGCGGGAACCGGCCAGCGCGAGGCACGGGCCGAAGGGCTGGCGTATACCGCGGGAGTCATCCTCGCTTCGACCGCGCTGGGCGGGTTGCTGCTGGCGCTGCGCGCTGCGGGAGAACAGGTCGGCTGGGCATTCCAGCTGCAGGAACCCGGCGTCGTGGTGGCGCTGGCCGTGCTCGCCGCAGCCATCACCGCCAATCTGGCAGGCTTGTTCGAATTGCCCTCGATTTCGATCACCCGGAGGGGCGAACCGGCAAGCGCCTTTGCCACCGGCCTGCTAGCGGCGGCGGTCGCGACGCCATGCACCGGGCCGTTCATGGCCGCAGCATTGGGCGCGGCGTTGCTGCTACCTCCGGTTCAGGCGCTGGTGCTGTTTGCCGTACTCGGGCTTGGGCTTGCCCTGCCGTTCCTGCTGATCGGCATGGTCCCGGCGCTGCGGCGGTTGCTGCCGCAGCCGGGCGCGTGGATGGAAGCATTCCGCAAGCTCATGGCGATCCCGATGGGCCTGACCGCGTTGGCCCTGATGTGGTTGGTGTGGCGTATCGGCGGCGACGTTTTCGCGGTCATGACCCTCGCGCTGGCGGCAGCGCTGATCGGCGCGTTCGCGCTGCTGGGCCGCCAGGACCGTACCCTTCGCTACGCAGGATTTGCTGCAATAGCTGTCGGGGCGTTGTTGCTGGCCGGGATGCCCGGGACGTTCGAGCGGTCCTCCGCGCGCGCCGAAACCAGCATCCTCGATCCGGTGGATTTCACCGCGGCCAATCTGGCCGAGGCACGGTCAACCGGACGCCCTGTTTTCCTGTGGTTCACCGCCGACTGGTGCGTAACCTGCAAAGTCAATGAAAGCGTCGCGATTGAGCGCGATGCGACCCGCGAGGCGTTCGAGGCGGCGGGGGTGATCGCGGTCAAGGGCGACTGGACCGAACGCGATCCGGAGATAACCCGTTTCCTGACCGCGCAGGGCGCAGCCGGGATTCCGCTGTATATCTGGTACGGTCCCGACGGTCAGCAACAGCAACTCGGGCAAGTCCTTGCACCCGACAGCCTCGTCGATCTCGCCAACGGAACCTAGCTGGGTTCCGGCAATTCCGGCGCTGGTTCGGACTTCGCGCGGCAGGCTTCGATCAATTCGCCGGGCAGGGGACTGGGGTTGAGATCAAGCTGGCCCGCTCCGGGGAGGGTGGCCGCCACGGTGCGTTTGCCCGTCAGGACTTCCAGGTCCGGTTCGTCAGCCGGCATGGCCCCTTCCCACAGCCATGCGCGTCCGTTCCACTCAGCATCGACCGGAATGCGCGCGATATGACCGTTGCCGACCAGTGCAAACAGCGCCTTGGCCTGCGCATTCGCGGCGGCAAAGCGGGTGAATTTCATCTGCGCGACGCCTCCCGCCAGTTCGCATTCAAGCGCCAGGAAGGGCGTTTCGCCCGGATTGCCGTACAGGATCCGATCAGCGGACTTGCTGTTCGCCCAGACCGCGTTGGCGGTGTCGGGGGAGGGCAAAGGTTCCCCCACCGCGCCCCTGGCTTCGGCCAGGTCGACCCGCTCGAGATAATCGTCGCTCGCCGGCGGTTTGCAGGCGGCGACAGTCAGGAGCGCGGAAAACAGGAGGAGCCGGCAGGCCAGCGGAACTTCAACCAGCGGCGTGGTTCCCTGCGTGACAGTGCTGCCGGATGTTTGAATGCTCGCAGCCTGTTTGATCCTGACTTTTGGCATGGGCGGAGCAGGACAGTTCAAGTTGGAAGTGGGGGACATTCACGGCGGGTTCTATAAGCGCCGAACCGCTGCGGGTTCAAGGAGTTCACGCAGCGGGCGGGGGATTATCTAAGGGGCGCGGGTTTGCACCGGGAAATACCGGAACGCGCCCTATTTCTTCCACTTCCGCTGCGTCTGGCCATAGCTCATCTTACGGGTGCCGGGCTTGCCCTCGGTGCTGCGTCCCACGATCGGCGCTTTCTTGTCGGCGTCGGGGATGCCGAGCTCGTCGGATTCCAGCTTGCGGATTTCGTCGCGCAAGCGGCCCGCTTCTTCGAATTCCAGATCGGCGGCGGCGGCGCGCATCTTCTTTTCCAGGTCTTCGATGTAGGCCCGCAGATTGTGGCCGACCAGATTGTTGGCACCCTCGGCGTCGATTTCCACCAGAACGCCGTCTCGGCTGGCGGTGTGGGCGACGATATCCTGGATATTGCGCTTGATGGTGGTCGGGGTGATCCCGTGCTCCACATTGTACTCGTGCTGCTTTTCGCGGCGGCGGTCGGTTTCGGCCATCGCGCGTTCCATGCTACCGGTAATGCGGTCGGCATAGAGGATGACCCGCCCGTCGACATTGCGCGCCGCGCGTCCGATGGTCTGGATAAGCGACGTTTCGCTGCGGAGGAAACCCTCCTTGTCCGCATCGAGGATACACACCAGCCCGCACTCGGGAATGTCGAGCCCTTCGCGCAGCAGGTTGATCCCGACCAGCACGTCATAGACGCCCAGCCGCAAGTCGCGGATCAGCTCGATACGTTCCAGCGTTTCGACATCGGAGTGCATGTAGCGGACCCGCAGGCCCGCCTCGTGCATGAATTCGGTGAGGTCTTCCGCCATCCGCTTGGTCAGGGTGGTGACGAGCGTGCGGTACCCGTTCGCGGCGACCTGGCGGCACTGGTCGATGCAATCCTGCACCTGGTCTTCCACCGGGCGGATTTCGACCGGCGGATCGATCAGGCCGGTCGGCCGAATGACCTGTTCCGCGAAGACACCGCCGGTCTGTTCCATTTCCCAATTGCCCGGGGTGGCGGACACGGCGAACGTCTGCGGGCGCATCGCGTCCCATTCGTTGAAGCGGAGCGGGCGGTTGTCGATGCAGCTCGGCAGGCGGAAGCCGTATTCCGCCAGTGTGATCTTGCGCCGGTGGTCGCCCTTGGACATCGCGCCAATCTGGGGCACGGTCTGATGGCTTTCATCGACGAACAGCAGCGCGTTCTCAGGCAGATATTCGAACAACGTCGGCGGCGGTTCGCCGGGCAGCCGCCCGGTCAGGAACCGGCTGTAATTCTCGATCCCGGCGCAGCTTCCGGTGGCCGCGATCATTTCGAGGTCGAAATTGGTCCGCTGCTCCAGCCGCTGGAGTTCCAGCAGCTTGCCTTCGGCCTCCAGTTCCTTGAGCCGTTCGGCAAGTTCGAATTTGATCGCTTCCGCCGCCTGTTTCATCGTCGGGCCGGGGGTCACGTAGTGCGAATTGGCGTAGACGCGCACTTTTTCCAGGCTCGCGCCAGCCTTGCCGGTCAGCGGATCGAACTCGCTGATTGCTTCGATATCATCGCCGAAGAAA
The DNA here is from genome assembly GCF_009828115.1 of Allopontixanthobacter sediminis. Classification (GTDB taxonomy): domain Bacteria; phylum Pseudomonadota; class Alphaproteobacteria; order Sphingomonadales; family Sphingomonadaceae; genus Allopontixanthobacter; species Allopontixanthobacter sediminis. The sequence continues at coordinate 257,736 of NZ_WTYL01000001.1, forward strand.
CTGACGCGCCACGCCATGTCTTCGTAATGGCTCGGGAAAATCTCCAGATTGTCGCCCCGCACCCGGAAGGTGCCGCGGGTGAAGGCGGCGTCGTTGCGCTTGTATTGCAGCGCCACCAGCTTGCGGATCAGTTCGCGCTGGTCGACCGTATCGCCCGCCTTGATGTCGAAGATCATCGCCGAATAGGTTTCGACCGAGCCGATCCCGTAGAGACAGGACACCGAGGCGACGATGATCACGTCGTCGCGTTCGAGCAGCGCACGGGTCGCCGAATGGCGCATCCGGTCGATCGCCTCGTTTACGCTGGATTCCTTCTCGATGTAGGTATCCGATCGCGGAACATAGGCTTCCGGCTGGTAATAGTCGTAATAGCTGACGAAATATTCGACGGCATTGTTCGGGAAGAAGCTCTTGAATTCGCCGTATAATTGCGCGGCAAGGATCTTGTTCGGAGCCAGGATCAGGGCGGGGCGCTGCAATTCCTCGATCACCTTGGCCATGGTGAACGTCTTCCCGCTGCCGGTGACGCCCAGCAGCACCTGCGTCTGTTCGTCCTGCTTCGTCCCCGCGACCAGTTCCCTGATCGCGGTGGGCTGGTCTCCGGCCGGTTCATATTCGGAGACGAGTTCGAACCGGCGGCCCGGCATCGACTTGTCGGGGCGTTTGGGTTTGTGCGGGGTAAAGTCGCCGGAAGTATCCGGTTCCTCCAGCCCGCGACGAATCACGAGTTCTGCCATATGCGAACATATGGGGAATGCGGTCTGCACCTGCAAGAAGTTGGCAGACTGGTAGCAACTTGGTATTCACCGGCGGGGACATAGGTGGATTACAACGGGAGGCCCATGATGCGAATTGCGATAATCTTGCCGATAACGGCGTTTGCCCTGGCTGGCTGCGGTAGCGAAAATGCCGAAGAAAAAAGCGTCGAGGAAGTCGTCGCCGAAGCGCGGGAAATGGAGGGTCCACGCCCGGGCCAGTACGAAACCAAGACCGTCCTGCGCGAATTTTCCGTGCCCGGGGTACCCGCCCAGCAGGCGGAGATGATGAAGAAGCAATTCGCCGCCGGGACAGACAGGACGGAGACTTTCTGCCTGACCAAGGAACAGGCGGACAAGGGGTTCGAGGACATGGTTCGTTCCATGGGGCAAATGGGCGAGAACGTGACCTGCACCTTCGCGAAATTCGATACGTCCGGTTCCAAGCTGGACGCGGCGTTGAACTGCGACGGGCCGGGCGGCACCAAGATGAGCATGGCGATGGACGGCACTGTCGAACCCGAGCAATCCGAAATGACGATGACCATGAACAGCAGTTCCACCATGATGCCGGGGATGGAAATGACCATGGTGATGGATTCCCGGTCCCGCCGCATCGGGGAATGTCCCGCTTAGGACGAACGAAGCCCCTGTAACGGACGAAGGAAGTCGATGAAATCATCTCGCGGTATCCAGGGTTCCCCTGCCAGCGCCGACCTTCGCGCCCGGCTCGCACTGGCGCGGGAACCGAAACCGCGCGATGCCGGCGGACCTCCGCTCCGGCGATTGCTGGCGGAAACGCAGGTGGTGATCGAACCGGTCCGGCGGCTCGCCCGCAATCTCGACATCCAGATGGCAGACCATCCCCGCAAGGTGATGCTGCTGCCGGGTTTCGCCACCCATCCGATCCGCATGCGGTATATGGCGCGGCAATTGGAAAAGGCCGGTCATAAGGTCAAGCGGTGGGGCCTTGGTTTCAATTTCGGACCCACGGTGGAAAATTTCGTGATCCTCGAGCGTCGGCTGGATGATCTTTACCAGCGTTACAACCGGGAACCGGTCTATCTGGTCGGCTGGAGCCTGGGCGGATTGTTCGCCCGGGAACTGGCCAAGCGCCATCCGGAAAAGGTCGCCAGGGTGGTGACGATGGGCTCGCCCTTTTCGGGCAATCCGCGCGCCAACAACGCATGGCGGATTTACCAGTTCGTGACCGGCCATAGCGTCGATTACCCGCCGATTGCCGGGAACACGGGGGCCAAGCCGCCGGTCTACACCACGGCCCTGTGGAGCCCGCGGGACGGGATCATCAGTCCGCGCAGCGCATGCGGCAAGCCGGGTGAACGCGACCGGGCAGTTGCGCTTCGCTGCACCCACCTCGGCTTCGCCTATTCGGAGGAATCTATCCGTGCAGTCCTGCGGGAATTGGAAGAAGAATGAAGGTAGCCCTTTATTATCTTCGCAGTTGCGGTATCAGTGTGGCTCACCGCGGGATAGCTCGCGATCAGGGGGTACATGGCTGACACGCCGGACAAGTTTGACGAAATGCAAAAGCCGGACGGCTCAATCCGTACCGCCTACGGTGATTACAACAGCTGGTACGAAGAACAGGCGCCCGATCTCCTGCGCCGCAAACATTTCGAAGCGGAAGGAAGTTTCCGCCGCACCGGCATTACCTTCAATGTTTATGGCGAGAACGAAGCCGAAGAACGGCTGATCCCGTTCGACATGGTCCCCCGGGTTATCGCCGCCGGGGAATGGCGCAAGCTGACCAAGGGCATCGAGCAGCGCGTCCGGGCGCTCAACGCATTCATGTACGACCTTTACCACCGGCAGGAAATCATCCGCGCCGGGCGGGTGCCGGAACGGCTGTTCCGCAACAACGCCGCATGGCTGCCCAACATGGTCGGCTTCACCCCGCCAGGCGGAGTCTACACGCATATCGTCGGGATCGACCTGGTGCGGACCGGGCCGGACGAATGGTTTGTGCTGGAAGACAACGCACGGACCCCGTCCGGCGTCAGCTACATGCTGGAAAACCGCGAAACCATGATGTCGATGTTTCCCGAGCTGTTTACCCGCATGGGTGTCGAACCGGTCTCGGACTATCCCCGCCGTCTCGCCAAGAGCCTGGCTGCGTGCGCGCCCCCGGCGACCAAGGGCAAGCCGGTGGTCGCGGTGCTCACCCCCGGCATCTACAACAGTGCCTATTTCGAACACGCATTCCTGGCCGACCAGATGGGCGCGGAGCTGGTCGAAGGCACGGATTTGCGGGTAATCGACGGCCGTGTGGGGATGCGCACGACGCGCGGTTTCCAGCCGGTCGATGTGATCTACCGCCGTGTCGACGATGATTTCCTCGACCCGCTCAGTTTCAACCCCAACAGCGTGCTGGGTATTCCCGGGATCATGGACGTCTACCGCGCGGGCGGGGTCACCATAGCCAACGCGCCCGGAACCGGGGTGTGCGACGACAAGGCGATCTACAGTTTCATGCCGGAAATCGTCGAATTCTACACCGGCGAGAAGCCGCTGCTGCCCAATGTCCAGACGTGGCGCTGCTCGGAACCCGAAAGCCTCGCTTATGTGCTCGACAATCTGGCCGAGCTGGTGGTGAAGGAAGTGCATGGTTCGGGCGGGTACGGCATGCTGATCGGCCCAACCGCTTCGCGCCGCGAGATTGCGGATTTCCGCAGGAAGTTGCAGTCCAATCCGGAAAACTACATTGCCCAGCCGACCTTGGCCCTGTCGACGTGCCCGATCTTCACCAAGAAGGGCCTCGCCCCGCGCCATGTCGATCTGCGGCCGTTCGTGCTCGTTTCGCCTGACGCCATCGACATTACCCCCGGCGGCCTGACGCGCGTGGCGATGAAGAAGGGTTCGCTGGTGGTGAATTCAAGCCAGGGCGGCGGGACCAAGGACACATGGGTGTTGAAGGATTGATGGCGCACCGGGCAACTGCGGAGGCTGGCTCATGCTAGGCCGTACAGCGAACGGGCTGTTCTGGATGTTCCGGTACCTCGAACGGGCGGAGAACACTGCGCGCTTGCTGGACGCGGGCCTGCGAATGGCGCTCACCCGCGATCTGGCCAGTTCGCAAGAGGAATGGCGCTCTGTCATCCAGACTGCAGGCCAGAAAACCTCCTACGAGAAGAAGTTCGACACCTATACCGGCAGCCAGACTTGGAACTTCATCCTGCGGGACAAGGAAAATCCGGCCAGCGTGATGCAGATGCTGGATTCGGTGCGGACCAACGCGCGGCTTTCACGCAACGCCATCAGCAGCGAATTGTGGGAAGCGATCAACGAAACCTGGATGCAGATCAAGGAGATGCTGTCGCGTCCAGTCACGCAATCGACCGTGGGTCAGGTCGTCACCGCGGTCCGGCGCGGAGGCACCCTGGTGCACGGCGCGATGGCCGGTTCGATGTTGCGCAGCGAAGGTTACCATTTCGCCCGCGCCGGCACGTTCCTCGAACGCGGCGAAAGCACCGCCCGGATCCTCGACATCAAATATTACCTGCTGCTACCCTCGTTCTCCTACGTCGGATCGACGCACGATACCGGCCAGTGGGACACCGTGCTGCGGTCCGTTTCGGGGGACCGCGGTTACCGTTTTCTCAACGCGGGTCAGATCGATGCGCGCGGGATCGTGGAGTTTCTGCTGCTCGATACAAGGTTCCCCCGCAGCCTGGCCTTCTGCCATGCGTCGGTGCGCGAAAATCTCCGCTCGCTGGCCAAGATCCACGGGGTCGAAGCGCGCTCGAACCTGTTGATGCGGGAAGCCGACACGAGGATTGCGGACATGACCGTCGACGCCGTATTCGAAATGGGACTGCACCGGTTCCTGATCGAATACATGAACAGCAACGCCGCGATTGCCGCTGCAATCGCCGAAGATTATCGGTTTACCGGCTGACCATGCGCTTATCCATCCGCCATTCGACCCGATACAACTTCACCGAGCCGGTGGTGCATGCCTTGCAGCGTCTGCGGCTGACGCCGAAAGCCACCCAAGGCCAACGAATCCTGTCGTGGGACATGCATTACGAGCATGCGACCCGCGAACTCGAATATGACGACGAGCATTTCAACCACGTTACGCTGGTCTCGATCGATCCCGGTGCGACCGCGGTTATAATCCGGTGCGAAGGGCTGATAGATACCGAAGACAACTCCGGTATCATCGGGCAACACTCGGGGCATCTGCCGCTGTGGTCTTTCCTCAGCCAGACGTCGCTGACCAAGCCGGGCACGCAGGTCAACCAGATGCTTCGCAGCCTGTCGGACACGTCCGGAGACAAGCTGGCGTTCCTCCATGCCCTGTCGTCCCGCATTCTCGAGAATGTCGAATACAAGATCGGCCAGACGGATGTCCGCACGACCGCGGAAGAAGCGTGGGTGCGTGGCGGCGGGGTATGCCAGGATCACGCGCATATCTTCATCGGCGCGGCGCGGGCGATGGACATCCCGGCGCGCTATGTCAGCGGCTACTTGATGATGGACGACCGGATCGACCAGGAGGCGACCCACGCTTGGGCGGAAGCGCATGTCGACGGGCTCGGCTGGGTCGGCTTCGATGTCTCGAACGGGATCAGTCCCGACCCCCGCTATGTCCGGGTGGCTACCGGGCGGGATTACCGCGATGCGGCGCCGATCACCGGAATCAGTTTCGGCAGTGCTACCCAGACGCTGCATGTCGAAGTCGCGGTCGAACAGCAGCAAGTACAGCAGTGACAGCCGCAGGAAATTAAGATGACGTATTGTGTAGGTATGCTGGTCGACAAGGGCCTGGTGATGATGAGCGACACCCGGACCAATTCGGGTGTCGACAACATCTCCGTGTTTCGCAAGATGTTCCACTGGAACATTCCGGGAGAGCGGATCATCGCGGTCATGACGGCCGGCAATCTTGCCACCACGCAGGCCGTGATCAGCAAGCTGGAAGAACGGTCCAAGGCGCCGGACGACCGGATCAATTCCGTGCTCGAGAGCGCCACCATGTTCCAGGTCGCCACCGCGATCGGCGAACTGGTCCGCGAAACCATCAGCGAACGGCAGGCCGCCAATGGCATGACCGGCAAGGGCAAGTTCACCGCGTCGATGATCGTGGCCGGCCAGATCGCCGGCATGGAACCGCGGCTGTTCATGGTCTATCCCGAGGGCAACTTCATCGAGGCAAGTTTCGACACTCCGTTCTTCCAGATCGGCGAGACCAAATACGGCCGCCCGATCATACTGCGGGGATACGACCGGTCGATGAGTTTCGAGGAAGCGGTCAAGTTGCTGATGGTGTCCTTCGATTCCACGCTCAAGGCCAATCTTTCGGTGGGATTGCCGCTCGACCTGATGGTGATCGAACAGGACGGGTTCGAACCGCTCCACGAACGGCGGATCGCGCAGGGCGATCCTTACTTCCAGACGATCTCCTCAAGTTGGGGCGATGCGCTCAAGGCCGCGTTCCACTCGCTGCCCGATTACAGTTTATCCAATAAGTAGAATTACATAGCGGAGAGTGCCTAGGCATTACCGCTGACCGTGAATCTCCTTATATCCGCTCCGAAATGGAGCTTCCTGCGCACCGCGGCGGTGGTAGGGTTAACCGGCGCTAACCATCCGCATTGGTTCCAATGCGCCGTGCCAAGCCGGAAACTCCGGCGCAGTTCCGAAGCATGGAACAGCAACTCATCATCCGCTTCGTCGAACCCTCCAGCAGGGTCAGGGCCGAACTTGCCCGCAGCGCCTTCGCACTCGGGCACCATGCAGAGGTCTATGCCGACCTCGACGAATTGACCGATCACATGCCCGAGACCGGGGTGCTGGTGGTGCGCGACGATCCGCTGGCTGGAGGGGTGGCTGCGGTGCTTGCCCGGCTGGCGGAGCACGGCCACTGGTTGCCCCTGATTGCGACCGATACCACACCCAATCCCCACCGGATCGTTGCCGCGATGAAAGCCGGCGCGCTCGATTATCTGCCTCTCCCGCTCGACGCCCGCCGTTTTGCCGCCTCGCTCGAGCAGATCGCCAGCGACATGGCCCATCATGGCCACGCCCGCCGCCGGATGGTCGAGGCTCGCAGCCGGATCGCCGGACTGTCCGCCCGCGAACGTGAAGTGCTCCACTGGCTGGCCGAGGGCAGCAGCAACAAGACTATCGCCCGTGAACTCGATATCAGCCCGCGCACTGTCGAAATCCACCGCGCCAACATGATGGCAAAGCTGGGCGCGAAGCATGCGGCGGAGGCGGTACGTCTGAGGATCGAGGCCGATATGGACATCGGTATCGCCGCCTGACGAAGCCGCATTACCGGCAGAACGACCCGTCGCCTTTCTCTAGGTGCAGATGGTCCCGGTGCGCCGCGTTGTAATCGGGTCCAAGCACCGTACCGAAGCGTTTGCAGGCGCTGGCATGGACTACCCGCAGGAATTCGCGTTCAGCCCGTCCGCCGCCGCTCCAGTCCGCCAGCACGCTGATGCGCCGCCCGTCCGCCAGCACGAATGCGGCGACGTCCACTGCTTCGGCGGAAGCATGCGCGCTGCGGCGTCCGCTGCCCGCAACATTGCGGCAGGCATAGCTGCCCATCGTCTCGATCCGGGCGAGGGGGCTGCCGAGGATCTGCCGCGCCGCGCGGTCCACCCCGAAGCGTGACCACCCGGCCATCAATTCTGCCGTGGGGCAGGTCACAGGCCCCATGTTGGCGAGCGAAAACCGCTCCCGGTCCCCTTGCAGCGCGCTCAAATTGACCGCGTTCACCGCGGAACATCCCGCGCCGTAATACCGGTCGGGCAGGGGGGTGAATTGCGTGCCCGCTTGTCCCAGCTTGGCGAGACATTGCCCTGCGCCCGGGGTGACCGCGATTGCCGAACTGGACGGGCCGCGCACAGCCTGATCCCCGCTTCCGCCCGGCACCATGCTGCCGCATCCCGCCAGCGCCGCGCCCAGTGCGATCAGGATCGGGAGCCGTGCCATGTCGCGCATATTGTCAAACCGCGATGAACCACGCCCTAATGGCGGGGTGGTGCAGAGGCGGAGCAGGCCAGGACGCGCTATTCCGGCGGGGCGCATTGCTGCCATAACTCGATCTTGATCCCATCCGGGTCCAGCAGCCACGCGAATTTGCCGTAGCCTTCGTCGGCACTGTCGAGGATTTCGACGCCCCGTTCCTTCAGCAGCGCGACAAATCCGTCCAGATCGTCCACCCGCAGGTTGATCATGAACCCGCCGCGCCCAGGCTTGATATAGGTGTCGTCCGCAAAGTGGCTGATCAGGGAATAGGGCTGCTCGCACGTTTCTTCGGACCACAGCATTTGCGGCCCGTATTCTCCGTCCAGTCCCAGCACGTCGCGGTACCACGCCCGCGTCGCCGCCGGATCGGACACGGCGTAGAACACGCCGCCCATCCCGGTGATTTTCGGTCCCATCCGCTCCGGTCCGTTTGCCTGCGCCATCACCATCTCCTCCTGATAGCGACACGGCATAGCAAAAAACCGCCCAAGGTTACAAAGGTGACACGTCCAACATTTCGTGTCCGCCGCGTAAGCGTCTGACAGGGCGAGCTAAATTGTCCGAAGGTGACAGATTGCCCGTGCGGCGCAAATAAAATGTTCGCGCGGGTGGGCGGCTGATTGTTGCGCGCAATACCCGATCTGCGGAGTTGGGATGCAGGGTTCGTCATCCCGCCGGGAATGGCAGATTCCGGGAGTGTAGGAAAATGTGCTCGATGGCGCTTGGTCCCGAGCGCTGCGGTCTTGCCTCACCCCATCAGGGTAGAGGGGGGAGCCCTGCGGAGGCCGCGGGTCTTCGGCGCGGGCGTGCGACAATTTTAGTCACCACCCCCGCCCCTCCTCTGAAGAGGAGGGGGGAAGGGAATGACTGCGCCTGGCCGCCCTGCGAACAGGGAGGCGTTGACGGTTCAGCCGTCGGTTTTCTTGCGGCTGGCTTTCTTGCGCTCGTTCGGGTCGAGGATCGCCTTGCGCAGGCGGATGTTGAGCGGGGTGACTTCGACCATTTCGTCGTTGTCGATATAGGCGATGGCCTGTTCCAGCGTCATGACCTTGGGCGGGGTGAGACGGATCGCGTCATCCTTGCCGGTGGAGCGGAAGTTGGTCAGCTGCTTGGACTTCATCGGGTTGACTTCGAGGTCGTCCGGCTTCGCGTTTTCGCCGATGATCATGCCTTCATACAGCTTTTCCTGCGGTTTCACGAACAGGATACCGCGATCTTCCAGCATGTTGAGCGCATAGCCGACCGCTTCGCCGGTGCCGTTGGAAATCAGCACGCCGTTGGCGCGGCCTTCGATCTTGCCCTTGAAGGGACCGTATTTCTCGAACAGGCGGTTCATGATCCCGGTGCCGCGCGTGTCGGACAGGAATTCGCCGTGATAACCGATCAGCCCGCGTGACGGCGCGCTGAAGGTGATCCGGGTCTTGCCGCCGCCGGAGGGGCGCATGTCGGTCATTTCGCCCTTACGCATGGCGACTTTTTCCACCACGGTGCCGGCGAATTCATCGTCCACGTCGATCACGACGGTTTCGTAGGGTTCCATCCGGTTACCGTTTTCGTCTTCGGTGAACAGCACGCGGGGGCGGCTGATGCCGAGCTCGAAGCCTTCGCGGCGCATCGTTTCGATCAACACGCCGAGTTGCAATTCGCCGCGGCCGGCAACTTCGAAGCTGTCCTTGTCATCCGATTCGGTGACCTTGATCGCAACGTTGCTTTCCGCTTCGCGCGCCAGGCGGTCGCGGATCATGCGGCTGGTAACCTTGGTGCCTTCGCGGCCCGCGAACGGGCTGTCGTTCACGGCAAAGCGCATCGACAGCGTGGGCGGATCGATTGGCTGGGCGTGGAGCGGTTCGGTGACCGAAGGATCGCAGATGGTGTTGGACACCGTGGCGACCGTCAGGCCGGCCATCGAGATGATGTCACCCGCGCGGGCTTCTTCCACGGGGATGCGTTCGAGGCCCTGGAACGCCATCAGCTTGGAGGCGCGGCCGGTTTCGACGATCTTGCCGTCATTATCCAGCGCGTGGATCGGGCCGTTGACCTTGATCGTGCCCGACTGGACCTTGCCGGTCAGGATGCGGCCGAGGAAGTTGTCGCGGTCGAGCAGGGTGACGAGGAATTTGAACGGGCCGTCGAAATCGGCTTCGGGGCTGGGTACGTGTTCGATGATTTTTTCGAACAGCGGGGTCAGCGTGCCTTCGCGCGCGTCGATATCTTCGCTGGCGTAGCCGTTACGGCCCGACGCGTAGAGGACGGGGAAATCGAGCTGTTCGTCGTTCGCACCCAAGGTGACGAACAAGTCGAACACTTCGTCCAGAACTTCGGACGGGCGGCCGTCGGAACGGTCGATCTTGTTGACCACGACGATCGGCTTGAGACCGAGCGCGAGCGCCTTGCCGGTGACGAACTTGGTCTGCGGCATGGCGCCTTCGCTGCTGTCCACCAGCAGGATCACGCCGTCCACCATGCTCAGGATACGTTCCACCTCGCCGCCGAAATCGGCGTGTCCGGGGGTGTCGACGATGTTGATCCGCGTGGCGTCGTCGCCTTCGCCCCATTCGACCGAAGTGCACTTGGCGAGAATGGTGATCCCGCGTTCTTTTTCCAGGTCGTTGGAATCCATCGCCCGTTCTTCCACGCGCTGGTTATCGCGGAATGTGCCGGACTGGCGGAACAGCTGGTCGACAAGAGTGGTCTTGCCGTGGTCGACGTGGGCGATAATCGCCACATTGCGCAATAATGCGGACATTCTAAGGGGCTCGCTAATTCGGAAGGCAGGAAAGGGCTGCAGACACGCGGTCAGCGCATCTGTGCATCTGGGCGCGCCCCTAGCGGATGCTGCACTGCGGGGCAAGCACAACCCCGACAAAGCGTTGTGGTTCCTTTGCAACAGTAGTTGTATTTTGCAACCAGATGCTTGAGCGATCCTTCAGACCGGCCTATGCGCTGAAGGCAAGGACAGGCCTCGAGAACAGAACAGCCTGCCGTGGTAGAGGATGGAGACTTCATGAAATTCAATGCTTTTGGGCGTACGCATGCCGTACGCACCGCAATGCTCGCCGGTGTTGCGGCTGTTGCCTTTGTCGCCCCCACCGCCGTGATGGCGCAGGACGAAGTCGCTTCGCAGGAAGAAGAGCCCGAAGAAGCCGAGCTCGCCGCCTCCGGTAACCTCATCATCGTCACCGCGTCCAAGCGCGAGCAGACGCTTCAGGATACGCCGATCGCCGTTTCGGTGACCACCGGCGAAACGCTGGAGCGGGCCCAGATCCGCGACCTCATCGACCTGCAGACGGTGTCGCCGTCGCTGCGCGTCAGCCAGCTGCAGAACGCAGCCAGCACCACTTTCATCATTCGCGGTTTCGGTAACGGCGCCAACAACTTCGGCATCGAGCCATCGGTCGGCGTGTTCATCGACAACGTGTTCCGTTCGCGCTCCGCCGGCCAGATCGCCGATCTGGCGAACGTTTCCCGCATCGAAGTCCTGAACGGCCCGCAATCGACATTGTTCGGCAAGAACGCGTCTGCCGGGGTCATCTCGGTCGTCACCCGCGAACCGCAGTTCGAATTCGGCGGCAGCGTGTCGGCCACCTACGGCAACTATGACCTGATGGTCGTCAAGGCCGATGTCACCGGTCCGCTGACCGACAGCATCGCCTTCGCCGTGGACGGAAGTTACAACAAGCGTGACGGCTACGCCACGATCGTCAACCTCGACGAGAAGATCAACGACCGCGACCGTTACGGCGTGCGCGGACAGCTGTTGTTCGACAATGGCGGCGCACTCCGCCTGCGCGCCATCGGCGATTACAACAAGATCGACGAATTGTGCTGCAACGTCGGCAACGTCCGGTTCGGCCCGACCGCTCCGCTGGTGTTCGGCGTTGGCGGCGCGATCGGCAACGAAGATGCGCTGTCCGACCGCGGTTACCTGAACACTCTGCCGCGCAACGAGATCGAAAGCTACGGCGGCTCGCTCCAGGGTGACCTGGAACTCGGCGCGCTGACCCTCACGTCCATCACGGCCTACCGTGAACTGAGCAACCTCAGCAACCAGGACGTCGATTTCACCAGCGCGGATATCGTCAACGAACTGCGCGACCAGAAGGTTGAAACCTTCACCCAGGAATTCCGCCTCACCTCCGATTTCGATGGTCCGCTGAACTTCCTCCTCGGCGGTTTCTACTTCGACGAAGCGGTGGAGCAGAATTCGGCGCTGACAACCGGTGCCAATTCGCGACTGTTCTTCGACCTGCTGGCAGACGCTCCCGCCGCAGCTCGTGCAGGTCGCGCGCCACAGCCCGGCACACTGGGCTTCGTGGAAAGCCAGCTTGGCCTCCCCACGGGTTCGATCTTCTCGCAGGGACCGCTGACGGCAGAGCAATTCTCGCTCGACAACACATCCTATTCGGCATTCGGCACGGTCGATTTCGAAGTCACCGACTGGCTGACGCTGACCGGCGGCTTCAACTACACCAAGGACAAGAAGGACTTCGCGCTTGCGCAGCAGTCGTTCGATGAATTGTCGAACATCAGCCTGGTGGATGCGTTCATCGTCGGCCAGATCGCGGCGGCGACGATGACTCCTCCGTCTCAGATCGGCCCGGCGCAGATCGCGGCATTTGCCGCGGGCAATCCCGCAGTCTTTGGTGCCATCGCATCGGCCGCCACAAACACGGCCGTAAACCCGCTGCTTGGCCTGACCGCGCTCCAGTTCCAGCCGCCGTTCCTTAACCTGCCCAACTCGGTAGAACCGGGCCGGACCCGCGATAGCGACTGGAGCTATACGCTGCGTGCGTCGGCGGAACTGACCGACCAGATCAACGCGTATGTGACGTATGCCACGGGCTTCAAGGCGTCCTCGGTCAACCTGTCGCGCGATTCGCGTCCTTCGGCGTCAGATTTCACGCCCGCATTGCTCAGCAACGGTGCCCCGTCGGGTAGTGTCATCCTGGCTCCGTCCTCGCCAATTCGCGATGCCGGCCTGATCGTTCCGAACCTGTCGACCGGTTCGCGGTTTGCCGGTCCGGAAGACGCGACGGTCAAGGAAATCGGCATCAAGGCGAGCTTCCCCGGCCTTGCCGTCAATCTCGCGGTGTTCGACCAGACGATCGAGGGTTTCCAGTCGTTCGCTTTCACCGGGACCGGTTTCGCGCTCGCCAACGCGGGTAAACAGTCGACCCGTGGTTTCGAACTCGACACGACCATCACGCCGATCCCGGCGCTGGTGTTCACCTTCGCGACGACCTACCTCGATGCCAATTACGACAGCTTCACCGGCTCGGCGGTGGGTGACCTCAGCGGTTCGCGTCCGGCCGGTATTCCCGAATGGACAATCGCCACATCGGCAACTTACACCCACGAACTGGGATCGAGCGGCAACAATCTGATCGGACGGGTCGATTACTACCACGAAAGCCAGACGCAGCTCCTCGATGGACTGCCGGACTTCATCGACCGTACGCTGGCCGATCCGTTCGCCCCGGCGCGCGACATTGCGAAGCAGTACCGGCGTGAAGTCAACGAAGTGAACGCTTCGCTGACGCTGGCGCTCGACATGGGCCTGGAAGTCAGCGCGTGGGTCCGCAACCTGACGGACGACCGCAACCTGAGCACGATCTTCCCGGGCGTGGCGCAGTCGCAGACGATCTCCGGTTATCCCAACCAGCCGCGCACCTACGGCGGCACGGTGCGGTTCAAATTCTGAACTGAACCAAATTGAATTCCGAAAGGGGGCTGCCGCGAGGTGGCCCCCTTTTCTGTTGCGCTGTGACAGCGGATGTGGTGCCTTGCCAATCGGGCGCTCAATGGGGGAATTTGATGGACTGGATGATTTTGCCGCTGAAGCGGTACGTGGATTTTTCCGGCCGGTCGCGCCGGATGGAATACTGGATGTTCGCGCTGTTCACGATCACGGTATACATATTGTGCTTTGCGCTGATGTTCGCCGGGGGCTTTGATCTTGCTGCGATAGAGAACGAGACCATTCCCGAGGGCCCGGGGCCGCTTTTCTACCTTGGCGCCGGCCTGGTTTCGATTTTCGCGTTGGGCATAATTATCCCTTCGATCGCGTTGAACGTCCGGCGCTTGCATGACCGCGACATGTCCGGCTGGTGGTATCTCGGGTTTATCGTGCTGGCGAACGTGCCATTTGTAGGGTTACTGGTCGTCATCGGTTATCTGGTGTTGATGTTCCTGCCCGGCACACCAGGCCCGAACCGGTTCGGTGAAGATCCCAAGGATCCGACCCAGGCCAGCGTGTTCGAGTAAACCGAGGGCGCGTTAAAGTGCCCTTAGCGCCTGCGCCGGTTTCGCTCTCAGCAGCGGGAGCGAGCCGGCCAGCGCGAATGCGAGTACGAACGCCAGCCCCGCGCCGAGCACTCCGAGGATTTCGGTCCAGTCGGGCAGCCACTCGAATTCGAACAATTGCACCACCACCAGCCACGCAAGGCCGGTGCCGAGTGCCAGCGCGACGACCGCAAGGACCGCCGCCAGCAGCCCGTATTCGGCCAACTGCATCAGCAGCACCTGACGGCGGCTCGCACCAAGCACGCGCAGGATCACCGTGTCATACGTCCGCACCGCCCGCGCGGCCGCAATTGCGCCGATGAGCACCGCCAGCCCCGCCAGTACCGCCACCGATGCCGCGGCGAAGGTAGCCGTGCCGACCTGGCCCAGGATCACGCGCGCTTCCGCCAGCACCTGGCCGATTTCGATCACCGAACTGGACGGAAAATTGCTGACCAGTTGGCGCAGCAGCGGACCGGTTTCCGCGCCGTCGGGCAAATCGATGGTGGCCGCGAGGTTATGCGGTGCGTCGCGGATCGCGTTGGGGGAGAAAACCAGCACGTAATTGAAGCCCATGCTTTCCCAGTCGATGGTGCGAAAATTCGCCACCCGCGCGCTGCGCTCCACGCCAAGGATGCCGATGGTGATCATATCGCCGATTTCGAGGTTCACCGCTTCGGCAAATTCGGCGTCGACCGACACCAGCGGCTCGCCGTCATAAAACGGCCCCCACCAGGCGCCCGCGGTCAGCCGGTTGCCGACCGGCAGATTGTCGGCATAGGTCAGCCCCCGCTCGCCCCGCAGCGGCCACGCGCCGTCGGGAATTTCTTCGAGGTCGGCGACCCGGATCATCGCGTCCTGCGGGCCGTACGCGAGGATCGCGCCGCGCATGGACGGCATCGTTCGCACCGCCGCATCCGGTTGCTCGGCCGCGACCAGCTGTTCGAAGGCGGTCACCCGGTCGCGCGGCACGTCGAGGACGAAATAATCCGGCGCCTCGCGCGGGACCCGCTGTTCGATATTGCCGTCGATACTGCTCTGGATCGCGGCGAGAAGCACGAATGCGCTGAGCCCGAAGCCGAGCGCCGTTACCAGCGCGCCGGTAGCTGCGCCGGGGCGGTGGAGATTGGCCAGCGCCGCCCGCCATAGCGGATTGGCAGGGCGGGGAAGCCTTGCCGCGAGCTTGCGGATGCCCCAGCCGAGCAGCGCCAGCAGGCCGAGGACCACGATCGCCCCGGCGAGGAACCCGCCGGATAGTAGCGGCTGGCGCGCGGTGAGGAGCGCGAGCGCGATGATCGCGGTCATGCCTCCGCCGACCCATGCCAGCGCCCGCCCGTCGCGGGACAGTGGCACGATCCGCGCGCGCATCAGCGCCATGGCGGGGAAGGTGCGCGCCCGCACCAACGGGGTTGCCGCGAAAACCACCGCGACCAGCAAGCCGTACGCCGCCGCGATCAGCAGCGCGCCCGGTTCGAACACGAACCCGCTTTCCACCGGCAGCAGCCCCTGCAGCGCCGCCGCCAGCAGCGGAGTGACGGCAAAGCCCGCCGCAAGACCGAGCACGCTGCCGAGAAGCGCCGCAGCGCCGATCTGCAATGCGTAGATCCGCACGATGTCGCGGCTGGATGCGCCCAGAACTTTCAGGGTCGCGATGCTGGCACGGCGCGCTTCCAGATAGGACGATACGCCGCCGCCGATGCCGATCCCGGCAATGACCAATGCGGCCAGCCCGACCAGCGTCAAAAATTCGCCCATCCGCCCGACAAAGCGGTCCGCGCCTGGGGAAGCCCGGTCACGGGTGCGGTAATCGAAACCGGCGTCGGGAAAGCGCGTCTCGAGCGATTCCTGCACCGCATCGGGATCGCGGCTGTCCCCGAACGCGACGCGGTACTTGCTCTGGTACATCGCGCCGGGCGCGAGCAAGCCGGCACTTCCGGGCAGGCTTTCGGCCACGATCACGGTGGGGCCGAGCTGGAAACCCTCGCTCAGCCGGTCGGGTTCGTTGTCGATGATCCCGGCCGCGACCAGCGGGGTACCGCCGATGGTGAAACGGTCGCCTACGCTAATGCCGAGCCGGTCGGCAGCTCCCTGCGCCACCCACGCCTCGCCTGTTGCGGGTGCGCCGACACTGCGGCCATCCTTCAGGGTCAGGGTGCCGTAGAGCGGCCACGCGGTGTCGACCGCCTTCAGTTCCACGGGTGCAGCGCTTTCGCCGGTGGACGCCATCGCCTGGAGCCGTGTGCCGCCGGAGATTTCGCCGATTTCGGTCAGGGCGCCGCGTTCTTCGTCCGTCAGGTCGCGCTGCCAGACTTCGATTTCCAGATCGCCGCCGAGCAGTTCCTGTCCGCGCCCGGCCAGTTCGCTCTCGATGGCGGCGGTCAGCGTGCCAATCGCCGCCAGTGCGCCGGTGCCAAGGAACAGGCACACCAGCAGCAGGCGCAGGCCCTTGAACCGGGCGTTCAGGTCACGCCGGGCAATCCGCCATGCGGCACCCCAGCCCAGCTCGCCGTTCATGAGGCCGAGCTGTCCGTGGCGATCACCCCGTCCGCCATGGTCACGATCCGATCGCAGCGGGCGGCGAGTTCGGGATCGTGGGTAATGATGATCAGGGTCGCCCCGGCTTCGGCGCGGCGGGCGAACATCAGGTCGATGATGTCATGGCCGGTGGCGACGTCGAGATTGCCGGTTGGTTCGTCCGCGAAGATCAGGCGCGGGCGGGGGGCGATAGCGCGGGCGAGCGCAACGCGTTGCTGTTCGCCGCCCGACAACTGCGTAGGATAATGCGTGAGGCGGTGGCCGAGGCCGACCGCTTCCAATTCGGCGGCGGCGCGGGGGCCCGCGTCCTTGTCGCCCGCCAGTTCCATCGGGGTAGCGACGTTTTCGGTCGCAGTCATGGTGGGCAGCAGGTGGAAAGCCTGGAGCACGATGCCGATCCGGCCGCGGCGCGCGCGGGCGAGGGCGTCTTCGTCCATGGTCGAGAAATCTTCGCCCGCAACCCACAGGCTGCCGCTGGTGGCCCGTTCGAGGCCGGACAGCACCGCCATCAGCGAGCTTTTCCCCGACCCGGACGGGCCGAGCAACGCCAGCACTTCACCGTCCGCCACTTCGAGGTCGACCCCGCGCAGGATTTCCACCGCAGCGTCGCCTTCGCCAAGTGTCAGGGTGAGATTTCGGGCGGAGATCGCGAGGGGCGCGTTGTTTGGACTTGTCACACCCGTCCGATGGCATAGGGGAGGGGCCGCGACAAGGAGACTTGCAGATGTTGAAACGACATTGGTCGATTATCGCGGTATGTTCGCTCGCCGCCTGCGGTGCAGAGGCACCCGCACCCGAGCCAGCCGCTACCGCTACGCCGGGTGCCGAGGCCGCTTCGGAAATGCCGGTGATGGGCCCGGAACGCCGGATACTGGCGTTCGGTGACAGCCTGTTCGCGGGCTACAACCTCGACCAGGGCGAAAGCTATCCGGCCAGGCTGGAAGCTGCACTGCGCGCGCGCGGGATCAACGCGCGGGTCAGCAATGCGGGCGTGTCAGGCGACACCACCGCCGCCGCGCGCCAACGTCTCACCTTCACGCTCGACGCGCAGGATAGCCCGCCCGAACTGGTCATCGTGGAGTTTGGCGGGAACGACCTGCTGCGCAATCTGCCGCCCGCCGAAACCCGTGCCAACTTGGCCGCGATGCTGGACGAATTGGCAAAGCGGGATATTCCGGTGCTGCTGATGGGGATGCGCGCTCCGCCCAACCTGGGCGCGGAATTCCAGCGCGAATTCGACGGGATCTATCCGGCGCTGGCCAAGGAATACGGCGCGGCGCTGGTGCCGTTTTTCATCGAGTCCGTCTATGACCAGCCGCAATTGATCCAGTCGGACCGGATCCATCCCACGGCGGACGGTGTCGAAACGCTCGTGCGCGCGACGGTGGATGATGTCGCAGAGGCTTTGCCGCCGGCAGAGTGAGCCTCAGACCCGTTCGACCTGCCCGCCGCTGACCTGCCATACGGCGGCTTCGGCGCGGATTTCGGCAAACGGGCCAAGTTCGGTACCGGTGAGCCACACCTGCGCGCGTCCGCTGCGCAGGCGTTCGAACAGGCTGGCCCGGCGGAACGGATCGAGATGCGCGGCAACTTCGTCGAGCAGCAACAGGCCGGGGCGTCCGCGTGCGGCAAGCTGCGCGTGGGCGAGGGTGATCGCGATCAGCATGGCCTTCTGTTCGCCGGTTGAACAACTTGCGGCGGGGACGTTCTTGCCCGCCATGGTAACCTCCAGCTCGTCGCGGTGAGGGCCAACCAGGCTGCGGCGGGCTGCGCGGTCGCGCCCGCGCCCGGATTTCAGGGCAGCGGCAAAGGCGTCCTGTCCGGCGGGACCTCCAGCAGCATAGACCAGCACCGGTCGTGCGAAGGGTTGCTCCGGCAAGACGGCGATTTCCTGTCCTACGGCAGCGACCGTCCGCGCTCGTCCCTGCGCCAGCAGCGCACCGTGCTGTGCCATCTGCGCCTCGATCCCGTCCAGCCACGCGGCTTCCGGCGGGCGGTCGTCGCTGAGCAGGCGATTGCGTTCGCGAAGTGCGTTTTCGTAGCGCGCGGCGTGGCGGGCATGGGCGGGGTCGAGCGCCAGCGCCATCCGGTCCATGAACCGCCGCCGCGCACCGGCACTGTCGGCGAACAGGCGGTCCATCGCCGGGGTCAGCCAGCTGATCGCCAGCCATTCTCCCAGACCGACTGCGCTGGCGGGGGTGCCATTGACCTGGACCAGCCGCCGACCGGGCTGGGCGGCCTTGGTATAGGTGCCGAGACGGAGCGCTTCTTCATCGGGCTGTCCAGCCAGCGAGGCGCCGACGCTGAAACCGCCCGGTCCCGCAGCTCCAGCGATCTCCGCCAAAGCGGCTCGCCGAAGCCCACGACCCGGGGCGAACAGCGAGATTGCCTCCAGCACGTTGGTCTTCCCCGCACCGTTTTCGCCCACCAGCAGGTTGAACTGGCGCGCGCCATCGAGACGCGTTTCACGGTGATTGCGGAAGTGGGAAAGGGTGATCGCATCAAGAGCCATGAGCGGCGCAGCACTAGCCCGCGCCTCAAGCGAGCGCCAACCGAAATCGGCAGATTCCAATTGTTGGTGAAAAATCCCACTAATGCGGAATTATTGTTTATCGCTATGTCCCCGCTTTGCTGAACAGTGGCTGAATTCTGGGGTTTTCCAAAACTGGCACGGCCCGTGCAATGTATCCTGCAACCCCGGAGATGGTCTTCGGGGGATCAGAAAAGGGAAAAATTACCGTGACCAACTTCAGCAACCGTGTCGTCGCAGCACTTTCGTCCATCGCCCTGTCGGCAGCATTCCTGGCATTCGCGATCGCCCCTGCCAGCCAGAACGTCGTCCAGTCCGGCCTTATCGCCTAAGCTCTTTGAAGGAGGAAAATACCATGACCGATGTCAGCAATTTCAGCAGCCGCCTAGTCGCCGCTCTTTCGTCCATCGCCCTGTCGGCCGCAATTTTCGCATTCGCGATTGCTCCCGCCAGCCAGAGCGCTTTCCACATCGGAGTGATCGCATGAGCAATCTCGACCGCAGCGAGGACCGCACACCTGTCGGCGGATCGGCCAGCAAGAGTTTCCGTCTGGACAAGGCCAATGGCAAGATCTGGGGTGTCTGCGGCGGGATCGCCAACTACTTCGGGATCGACGCAACCCTGGTGCGTATCGCCTTCGTCTTGGGTGCATTGGTCGGCGTCGGTTCACTGGTGCTGATCTACATCGCGATCGCACTGATCGCCGATTGAGGGGGCCATGGGGTCCCCTCAATCACCCCGCACCGCCGGCCCCACACCGTCGGCCCCGCACTCGCCGGAAAAGCCGGATTACATCGCGGAAATGCCGCCATCCAGTTTCAATTCCGCGCCGGTCATGAAACTGCTTTCATCGCTGGCCAGATACAGCACCCCTTGCGCGATTTCACGCGGTTCGCCGATCCGGCCAAGGGGTATCTGACGGGCAAGTTTGCCCACGATCACATCTTTCTCGATCCCCGCATTCCGGCCGATCCCGTCGAGGATCGGCGTATCGACGAATGTCGGGTGGACCGAGTTGCAGCGGATGTTCCACCCGCGCTTGCCGCAATGCAGGGCGACCGATTTGGTCAGCATCCAGATCGCCGCCTTCGAGGCGTTATAGGCGGGCATGGTATCGCTCGCGATCAGTCCCGCAATCGATGAAATGTTGACGATCGAACCCGGCTGGTGGTCCCTCATCAGCGGCAGAGCCGTCTGGCATCCGAGAAACGCACTGTCGACATTGACCGCGAAGGCGCGCCGCCAGTCCTCGAATGTGCAGGTCTCGATATTCCCGGCCACCCCGATCCCCGCGTTGTTGACCAGCACCGACAGCCCGCCGAGATGGTCCTGCGCCGCTTCCACCGCCGCAGTCCAGTCGGCCTGGCTGGTGACGTCGTGGCCTATCGAATACGCCATGCCCGCGCCGCATTCGGCGTTGATCAGTTCCGCCGTTTCCGCCGCGCCGGCCGCGTTGAGATCTGTGCACAGCACCCGCGCGCCTTCCTGCGCCAGCAGGGTGCAATGCGCCCGGCCAAGGCCCTGCGCTGCGCCGGTAACCAGTGCCAGCTTGCCGGCAACGCGGCCTGTGGGGTTGGCGCTCATGGTAATTCCTCTCCAAAAATTGTCGTGCCGAGCAGCATCAGCAGCCGCACGTCCACCGCGACATCCGCAGCGCGCTTGCTGTCGATGAAATCCGCCAGCCCTGCAAGCGCCACCCGGTGGACAGTGATATCTTCGCTGTCCACGCCGCCTCCATCGCCGACCCGCGTCAGCCCGCTTGCGCGGACGAGGGTAAAAGACTCGCTGACCATCCCGGGCGAGGAATAATAGGTGCCGAGGTCGGTCAGTTCGGCAGCGCGGTAGCCGGTTTCTTCTTCCAGTTCGCGGCCCGCCGCAACCAGCGTTTCCTCGCCTTCGTCGCCTTCGCCGTCGCCGATCAGGCCGGCGGGCAGTTCGAGGCAATTGCGCCCCAGCGGCACGCGATATTGTTCGACCAGCAACACATGGTCATCCTCCACTGCCGCGATCACGGCGGCGCGGATGTTGCGGGCGCGGCCGACATATTCCCACCGGCCGCGCTTTTTCGCGGTCACGTATTTACCCTGCCAGACGATTTCTTCAGGCGCGTCGTGATCCGGAGCGGGCATCAGACCTCGATCAGACGGTCGGGAAGTTCGTTGACGTCGTCCTCGCCGCGCGGGAAGTGTTGTGCCAGCACCACGCCGACATCGCGAATTCCGGCGGCAATGCCCTGTGCGATGTGGCCCTGCCGGATTTCGGCCAGCATGTCGGCCATTGCTTCGCCCCATACTTCCGCAGGTACCTTCACTGCAATCGGTTCATCGGCGACGATTTCGGCCCGATGTTCGTGCATCGACAGGTAGATCATGATCCCGGTGCGGCCATGCGTGCGCCGCTCCGCGCCGACCTTGAAAAGGGAGATCGCGCGGGCGTGCACCCGGGCGGTTTTCACGGGGCCGGGGATGAGCAGGAATTTGAGCGGCTGCCATAGCTGG
This sequence comes from Allopontixanthobacter sediminis, assembly GCF_009828115.1. Taxonomy (GTDB): domain Bacteria; phylum Pseudomonadota; class Alphaproteobacteria; order Sphingomonadales; family Sphingomonadaceae; genus Allopontixanthobacter; species Allopontixanthobacter sediminis. Next base: position 279,338 of record NZ_WTYL01000001.1, read on the forward strand.
ATCAGCCATACCGCGAGGAACTTGAGCAAGCCGAGCGCAATCGTCAGCGAGATGATCTCGCCATTGGTCCACTGGTGCCCCCAGCCGCCCATCAGCGCGTCGATCTTGCCGAGGAAAAACGCCGGCCACACGGCGAACACGCTCATCGCGGTAAACGCCGCGACGGCGGCCCAGGCCAAGGCAATATCGCTGTAACCGTCCGACTGGCCCGCGAGCACGGTAACAATTTCGCCCGAGGTGGTTTCTTCCGCCGAAGTCACCGCTGTGGTCACGATCGCCGCATCCTGGCTGCTGAGATATGCCATGATCTACCAGCCTCCCGAGGCGCCGCCGCCCCCAAAACTTCCGCCACCGCCTGAGAAACCGCCGCCGCCACCAAAGCCGCCGCCTCCGCCGCCGCCCCAGCCGCCGCCATCACCGTCATTCAGCCCGCTGATGACGGCCTTGCCGACTTCCCACAGGATGATGTCGCCGACCGCACCGCCAACACCGCCGCCAAACCGGCGTTTCCGGCCGCGACCGCCGAGCATCGGCAGGATAAAGAAAAACACGATGAAAGCGATCCAGATCAGCGCACCGACCGGAAAACCGCCATCGCTTTCGCGCTCTTCTGTCGCCTGGTTGGCAATTTCGAGCGCCTCCGCTTCGGGCAATTGCAGCTGCTGGATTATCGCGTCCGTACCGACCTCGATCCCGCCCGGATAATCTCCGTCGCGAAAACGCGGCAGGATCTGCTGTTGGATGATCAGGGCGGACAAGCCGTCCGTCAGATAGGGTTCAAGACCGTAACCGACCTCGATCCGCACCTTGCGTTCTTCGGGTGCGACCAGCAGGATCGCGCCGTCGTTGCGCTCGGCATCGCCGAGGCCCCATTCGCGGCCCAGCCGATAGCCATAATCCGAGATTTCGTACCCTTGCAGGCTCGGCACGGTTACCACGACCAATTGCCGCTGGGACTGGGTTTCGAGCGCTTCCAGCTTTGCGGCCAGCGCGGCTTCCTGCGCATCGGGAATGATGTTGGCATTATCGACCACACGGCCGGTAAGCTCGGGAAATTCCTGCGCAAGTGCTGGCGATGCAAACAGCATCGCCAGCACCGCGAGGATGCCTGCAATCGCGCGGGAGCCTTTATCCATCAGCCGGTTCAAGTGCCCGGTGTGGTGTCGGTGTTCGGCGTCATGTCCAAAGTTGGCGCGGCTTCCGCGCCCGGGGTGGTCGCTTCATACGGGACCATCGGTTCCGCCCCGTGGATCAGGTTCGCGCCGATCGTGTCCGGAAAGGTCCTGATGGTGGTGTTATACACGCGAACTGCTTCGTTGTAATCGCGCAGAGTGATCCGGATGCGGTTTTCCTGCCCTTCCAACTGGCTCTGGAGCATCTGGTAATTGCCTATGCTCTTGAGGTCGGGATAGGCTTCGAAATTGGCCAGCAAACGGCCGAGACCAGCGCCAAGTTGCGACTGGGCGGCCTGAAACTCCGCCATCTTCTCGGGATCATTCAGGTCGTCGGCGCTGAGTTGGATGCTGGTTGCACGGGAGCGTGCTTCGATGACATCGGTGAGGATACCGCGTTCCTGCTCGGCAGCGCCTTGCGCTACTTCGGCAAGATTGGGCACGAGATTGGCGCGTTCCTGGAACGCGGCCTGCACATCGGCCCACTTGGCCTTGGCGTTTTCTTCCGCGGCGGGCACCGAGTTGATGCCGCAGGATGCAAGACCCAGCGCGGCGATGGCTACCAGCGCGAACCGCACCGGGGCAAGACGGTGAACGGAAGTGAAAATCATTGCAAAATCCCCTTGAAAATCGCCTTCCGGCGTCCCTTCGGTAACATGGATTACCTGTGTTAAACAGATAGCACACCTCCACGCGGTTTCAAGCGATTCACGAATGAGAGGATAGACTCCCCGGTGTATCTTGGCTTTTCCCGCCTTGGCTGGCACAAAAACCGGCGAACGAACGAAGGGGACGGTTTCAATGCTCAAGGATTTTAAGGAATTCATCGCCAAAGGTAACGTGATTGACCTTGCCGTCGCGGTGATTATCGGCGCGGCGTTTGCCACTATCGTCAGTTCGCTAACTGACGAGATCATCATGCCGGTTGTCGGGGCGATTTTCGGCGGGGCGGATTTTTCGAATTATTTCATCCTGCTGAATACGCCCGACGGTTATGAAGGTTCGCCTACTGACTACGCCGCGCTGAAGGAAGCCGGAGCCGCGATGATCGGTTACGGCGCGTTCATCACTGCAATCATCAACTTCGTGATCCTGGCGTTCATCATCTTCGTGATGGTGCGGTACGTGAAGAAACTGACCGCCAAGGAAGAGGCCGCCGCGCCACCCGCCGGTCCGAGCGAAGTGGACCTGCTGACCGAAATCCGCGACCTGCTGAAAAAATGAGACGGGCCGAGTGCCATTGCGGGAACCGGCAGGGATGTCGGGGGTTGAACGCTTCATGGCGGCCGACACCGGCGCCTGTCCTACCTTTGAGGGGAATATTACATGCGTAAATTTTTGATTGCTTCCGCGATGACATCTGCACTCGCCCTGGCTGCCTGTGCCGGTCCTGAAACCGAAACCGAAGCCGAAGCGGAAGCGATGGAGCAGACCGCAGACGAATATGATGCGGCTGCCGATGCCGCCACCACCGAAGCCGGTGAAGAAATGATGGAAGACAAGGCCGCAGCCGCCGAAAACCAGGCTGATGCGCTTGAAGACGCTGCTGACGCCGAAGAAGGCGTCTTGGCCCAGTAATCTGGCCAGACGTTTTGCCTGGCGGCTGCGGCTGCCACGGCAGAAGGTTATCGGAGAAGGGCAGGGCGCATATCGCGCTCTGCCCTTTTCTTTTATCTGTCGCGGGCGCGGCGAGCTTATTGCGGGCGGGTTTATTACGGGCGGGGCGCGCGGGTCACTTCACATTAATCCAATTGCGCCTATATGGGTCCTGCCGGTTTCGACCGGATATGGCGATAAATTGCGATGTGCAATAGACGCAGCGGACCCGGGGGCAGTACCCGGCGGCTCCACCAAAACCCCTGATCCGTCAGGGACTTCTGACGGGGCCGAACTAGGATCGACGTGTGTTCAAAAGCATTGTTTTTGCCCGGGTTGAGAATCCCCGTTAAAAGCTCACAACACATAAGTGCAAACGATAACGAAGCACTCGCAATCGCTGCGTAATCTGACGGCCTAACGGCCTGATCTTACAAAGCTAAAGCGCGGTTGGACCGACCGGGCAACAGAACGGATACCGGGCGTCCGGAGGGTACGTAGCAACAGAAACCCTCCACTTATTCCATTCTCGGTGCGGATTTTTTTGCGAACGCGTGTTCGCAGCGGAAATTTGGCGATCAGGCCTCCGCAGCCAATGCCTGCTTCTCGCGTTCCAGTTTCAGGCAATCGAGGATCTTGGCGCCTGCCAGAAACACCGCACCGGTGCAGGCGAGGAACAGCAGTTTGCCCCCAAATCCGGGATACTCGACAAGATATTTGCTGCCGCGCTCGACCGCGCCGAGCGCCAAAGCATAGATTATCAGATACGCTTCCCAGTTGGTCTTGATAACAAATAGTCGTTTGACCATCCCGAACATGCGAACCCTTTCTTTAACCTCTCAAGTAGCAAGCATCATGCCACATCAGGGTAACTGCGCAAGGCGAAGGTTAACGCGGGGGCCCGTTGTAAGATAGTTCGACGCCTCGTTCGGCACCCGTGAAGATAACCTACAGCAGCGCCGAAAGATCCAGCGCGTCGAGCAACGCGGCGCGGGCACCCGTTACCGATTTTGCCAGCGATTCCTGCCCCAGGTCGGTAGTCTCGATTTCTTCGGGCCAATGGGCCGCGATCACGGCGGTCATGCGGTCAGCCTTCGCATCGTCCAGCAGGAAACGCGGATCGACTGTTGCCGGGTCTGCCGCGACGCGCAGCCTCAGGCATGCGGGACCTCCGCCGTTCGCCATGCTCTGGCGCACATCGACCGGGATCACCCGGCGGATAGGACCATTGCTTGCCAGCATTCCTTCCAGCCATGCCCTGACCGGCGCGCTTTCCCAGCTTTCCAGCGGAATGACGAGCGCCATCTCACCGCCGCCTCCCTCGCCGGGCAGGGACAGCAGCTGCGCGTTGAACAGGTAGGTCTTGATCGTCTCGGCCAGGCTGACCGCATCGGCGGGCACTTCGACCACTTGAAGCGCCGGAAACTTAGCACGGATTGCGTCGTAAGCGCCCTGCTGGTCAGCGAAAGCCTGCGCGTGGGTGAACAGCACCCGTTCGTTGGCCACCGATACAACATCGTTGTGAAACGCGCCCGCCTCGATCGCTTCCGGATTCTGCTCGATGAAGATTGTCCGCTCGGGATCGAGCCGGTGCAGGCGGGCCACCGCGCGGCTCGCCTGTTCGTGCTGGCGCGCGGGGAATTTACCGCCCGGCCGGCCGTAGACGAACAATTCGACGCCGGGTGCGTCATGCCCCTCGCACAGCCGCCCGTGATTGGCCGCACCTTCGTCGCCGAAGCTTGGCGGGACGGGATCGTGGACCGTGAAATGCGCGGGGTCTGCGAAAGCAACCTCCAGCTGCGCCTTCATCTCGGGCCATTCCATCCCCCGATGCGGCATGGTGACGAGGTTGGCCGGAGTCAAGTGACAGCGTTTGTCCGCCGTATCCGCCGCCGGGCTGACGGTGGCGGCGTTGGCGGTCCACATCGAACTGGCGGACCATGCCGCGGCGGTCAGGCGCGGGTCGATGGTCGCGTCCGCCCCCAGCGCGGCGAGCCAATCGCTGTTGGGTCGGCGCAGCGGCACGAAGAAGCCCTGCGCCAGCCCAAGCGCCATGTTGGCGCGCATCTTGTCCAACCCCTGCAGCGCTGCGGCGCGGGGATAGGAGGTTTCGCCCGCGTGCTTGGTTGCCGCCAGATTTCCCAGGCTGAGGCCCGCGTAATTGTGCGAAGGACCGACTATGCCGTCGAAATTGATTTCCCGGATCACCGCTCCACGCTCCACACCGTGTCGCCGGGGGTCACGTCCAGCACATCGGCTGCCCGGGAATCGATCGATACGGCGCCGTCTTCTGAGAATTGGCGCGCGCCGTAACAGGCACGGAAATCGGCGAGAGTGCCGGTGGCAACCAAGGCCCGCTCACCCTTTTCAAGACCGATCGCGGCCACATTCGCCGGCTTCGCTTCCTTGATGCTTTTGACCCGGTCGGTGCGTGCGATCATGGTCGGGCCGCCGTCGAAAATATCGACGTAGCCTTCCGCGGCAAAGCCTTCGTTCTCCAGCATCCGCATGGCTGCGCGGCCGGTGGGATGGGGCAGGCCGATCACGCTGCGCGCGCTGTCTTGCAGCATGGCGATATACACCGGATGCTTTGGCATCAGGTCGGCGATGAACTGGTTGCCGTTGATCGCGTTGAAATAATCCGCTTCCTGGAAACTCATCCCGAAAAACCGGCCCGCGACACCGTCCCAGAACGGCGATCCGCCGCGGTCGTCGATAATGCCCCGCAGTTCGGCGATCACCCGGTCCGCGAACCGCGCGCGGTGCATGGCGATGAACAGGTAGCGGCTGCGCGCCAGCAGCAGGCCCAGCCCGCCCGCACGTTCGCCCGGATGGAGGAACAGTCCGCCAACTTCGGAAGAACCCTCCAGATCGGTGGTCAGGCTGAGCATTTCGGCGCGGACGGTCCGGTCCAGTTCCTGCGAATGCTGCGTCAGGGTGGTCATCCGGTAGGAATAGAACGGCCATTGCTGGCCGACCTGGGTGAATATCTGACAGGTGCCGCGCACATCGCCGGTCGCGGAGTTTTCCAAGACCAGCACGAATTGCTCGTCTTCCAGCGTATCGCCCTCCCGCGCGAATGCGGCGGCAGCGCGTTCCAGCTTGACGCCGAGCGCGGCGCGATCGGGCGGCAGATTGGTAAACCCGCCGCCGGTCAGCTTGGCCATTTCATACAGCGCCTCAAGATCCTCGAGGCGCGCGGCGCGCATGCGGAAGGTCACAGTTCGTCTCCCGAAGCGAGGCGCGACAGCACCAGCGCAGACAAGGCCGCGCGTTCTTTCAGCGACGGCACGATCATGAATTCCTGGGGGCTGTGGATAGCGCCGCCGCGCACTCCCATCGTGTCGACCACCGGCACCCCGCAGGCGGCGATGTTGTTGCCGTCGCACACGCCGCCGGTGGATTGCCAGCCGATGTCCTGACCCAGCACCGCGCCGCAGTTCCGCACCAGATCGAACAGTTTCTGAGCCTGCCGGTCCACCGGCTTGGGCGGCCGGGTAACGCCGCCGTGAAGGTCGACGGAAACTTCGTGCGACTGGCGGATATCGCCCATCAGCGCCTGCAGACCGGCTTCGAACCGGTCGCCTGCCGAAGGTTCCTTGGGCCGGATGTTGAAGCGCAGTACAGCGTTATCCGGCACCACGTTATTGGCCGCGCCGCCTTCGATCTTTGCCGGGTTGACCGGACAATCCGGCGTTTCCAGCCCTTTGAGGCCAACGGTCAGCGCCGCCGCGGCGACAACCGCGTTGCGGCCGTCCTGCGGGTTGCGTCCCGCATGCGCCGACTTTCCCTTGACGATCAGCGAATAATTGCCGGTGCCGCCGCGTGCATGGGCCAGCGTACCGTCGGGCAGGGCGCTGGGTTCATAGGTCAGCGCGGCGTACTTGCCGCGTGCCAGTTCCTCGATCAGCGCTGAGGAGGACAGCGAGCCGGTTTCCTCGTCCGAATTGATCAGCACGTCGTAACCGATTTTTTCAGCGGTTCCGCTGGTTTCCAGAGCCAGCAAGGCGTGGAGCATGACTGCGATGCCGCCTTTCATGTCCGCAAGACCGGGACCGTTCAGCGTCACCTCGTCGAGCCATTCCTGGGCCTGGAACGGGTGGTCTGCGGGAAAGACGGTGTCCATATGGCCGGTAAACAGCAGCCGCCGCGCTGCGCCCGGGCGCACCCGCAGCACAAGATGCTGGCCGTGGGGCTTCTCGAACTCAGCGCCGCCCGCATCGATCCCGGTTACCGGAGCGGGATCGATCAATTGCACATCGCCGGGCAGCGCCGAAAAGGCCTCAGCGAGCAGGTTGGCCTGCGTTGCAAGGCCGGGCAGGTTCGCGGTGCCGGTGTTGACCGCGCTCCACGCCTGCGCCTGCGCGAGCATGGCAGCCTGATCGATTTGTTCGATCAATTCGGTTCCGTTCGGGTCCAGTCGTGTCATCTGCAACGATCCCTAGCCTCGGCCACGCGCCGGGCCAACCCCGGCGGCGGAATATTGCCCCGTGGACATCCGCCTGCACCGTTGCAATCGGTCGGCCTGCAGGCCATAGGACGGCTTCCTCCCCGGGAAACAAAGCAGATTTTGACATACCGCGCGGCCCATCGGTTGCGTGAACGATACGGGTGGATTTATGAGCAGTTTCGAAACGCGCGCCGGTCTTAAGGTTGACGGTGCCCTATGCGGCTTCGTCGAGCAGGAGGTGCTTGCGCCGCTGGGCCGGAAGCCCGCTGAGTTCTGGCAGGGCTTTGCCGATTTGCTGGACAAGTTCGCCCCCCGCAATCGGCAGTTGCTGGCGAGGCGTGACGAGTTGCAGGCGAAGATCGACGCATGGCACATCGAACGGCGCGGCCAGCCGCATGACGCAGACGCGTACCGCGCGTTCCTGCATGAAATCGGCTATCTGGTCGCCGCTCCTGCGGATTTCACCATTGCGACCGAGAATGTCGATCCCGAGATTGCGACGATGGCCGGCCCGCAACTGGTGGTGCCGGTGCTGAACGCGCGCTTCCTGCTGAACGCCGCCAACGCGCGCTGGGGTAGCCTGTATGACGCGTTTTACGGCACCGACGCGCTGGAGAACGCTCCCGAGGCCAAGGTCGCCGGTTACGATCCGGATCGCGGTGCGGCGGTGATCGCTGCAGGGCGGGCATTCCTCGATCTGGCGCTACCTCTCGTGGACCAGAGCTGGAGCGATATCACCGGCGATCATGACGGGAAATTGCAGGACCAGGGCCAGTATGCCGGCAAGACGGAACGGGGTTTGCTGTTCCGGAACAATGGCCTGCACGTCGAAGTGGTGTTCGATTCCACCAGCGCCATCGGCAAGACCGATCCGGCGGGAATTTCCGACATTATCCTCGAATCGGCGCTCACCACGATCTGCGACCTAGAAGATTCGGTCGCCGCGGTGGACGCGGAGGATAAATTGCTCGCCTACCGCAACTGGCTCGGCGTCAATCGCGGCGATCTGGAAGAAAGCTTCGAGAAGGGCGGCAAGACGCTGACCCGCAAACTTGCGGACGACAAGAACTTCACGGATGATGACGGCAACGTCCGCACGCTGCCCGGTCGCAGCCTGCTGTTCGTGCGTAATGTCGGCCATTTGATGACCAATCCTGCGATCCGCTTGCCCGATGGCAACGAGATACCCGAAGGCATCATGGACGCGGTGATCACCAGCGCGATCGGCGCGCAGGATGTGAAGGGGCTGGGGCTCTATTCGAACAGCCGCAAGGGTTCGATCTACATCGTCAAACCCAAGATGCACGGCCCGGAAGAATGCGCCTTTTCCAACGACTTGTTCGACGCTGTTGAGGATTTGCTCCAACTGCCGCGCAACACGGTCAAGGTCGGCGTGATGGACGAGGAGCGCCGCACCAGCGCCAATCTCGGCGCGTGTATCCATGCCGTGCGGGACCGGATCGTGTTCATCAACACCGGCTTCCTCGACCGGACCGGGGACGAGATACACACCTCGATGCAGGCCGGCCCGATGATCCGCAAGGGGGCGATGAAGTCCAGCACCTGGTTGACCGCTTACGAGGCCCGCAATGTCGGGATCGGCCTGCGCCACGGGCTTTCGGGCAAGGCACAGATCGGCAAGGGCATGTGGGCGGCGCCCGACCTGATGGGCCAGATGATGAAGGAGAAGATCGGGCACCTGAACGCCGGGGCGAACACCGCCTGGGTTCCCTCTCCCACCGCTGCGACGTTGCACGCGCTGCATTACCACCAGAAGGACGTGTTCGAGGTGCAGAAGGGGCTGGGCGTTGTCCCGGGTCTCGAACTGCTGCTGACCATCCCGTTGGCGGAGGGCACCAACTGGAGCGAGGCGGAAGTGCGCGAGGAACTGGATAACAACGCGCAAGGATTGCTCGGATATGTCGTGCGCTGGATCGATGCGGGGGTTGGTTGCTCCAAGGTGCCGGACATCCACGATGTCGGCCTGATGGAAGACCGCGCGACCCTGCGTATTTCCTCCCAGCACATGGCGAACTGGCTGCTCCACGGTGTGTGCACCGAGGAACAAGTGATGGATTCGCTGAAACGTATGGCGGAAAAGGTCGATGCGCAGAACGCTGGTGATCCGTCCTACGAACCGATGGCGGGCGATTGGGACGGGATCGCGTTCAAGGCCGCGTGCGACCTGTTGTTCAAGGGTGTGGACCAGCCGAGCGGCTATACCGAGCCGCTGCTCCACCAATGGCGCCGGGTGAAGAAGGCCGGCTGAGCCACCTTCAACACCCGGGCCTGGTCAGGTTATTCTAGCGGGCACCCTTGCTGGCGCGGCGCGTATCGCCTTCGCTACCGCGCTGGGTATCGGTACCCTTGGGGAAATTACCGCTACGCTGGACCGAGCCTTCTTCCATCCCGGTCTGATGTGCGGGATTCTTGTCGGTCTTGTTCTTTGGTTGGTTGCCGTCCTTGGCCATAATCGTTCTCCTTGCCGGTAGAACGTGCGGCGGCTGAATTCTTTCCGAGAATCTATCCGGATCAGCTCAGCCGCCGCGCCACTGCGACAAACTCTTCGACTGACAGTGTCTCGGCCCGGCGGGTCGATTCGATACCCAGCGTATCGAGCGCCTCCAGCGCGCCGGGAATACTTTTGAGGCTTTGCCGGAGCATCTTGCGCCGCTGGCCGAACGCGGCGGCGGTGACCGTTTCCAGGGTCCTGGCGGAAACCCCCTCCGGCATGGCGGCGGGGGTGATGTGGACGATTGCGCTCATCACCTTGGGCGGCGGGGTGAAGGCGCTGCGATGAACCTTCAGCGCCAGTCTGGCCGAACTCCGCCACTGCGCCAGCACCGCGAGCCGCCCGAAGGCCGAACCGCCGGGCGCAGCGACGATGCGCTGGGCGACTTCCTGCTGGAACATCAGCGTCAGGCTGGTCCACAGCGGCGGCCAGCTCTCTCCGCCGAGCCACCGGACGAACAGCGCGGTCCCGATATTGTAGGGCAGATTGCTGAGCACCGCGAAGGGTTCGTCGCCCATCAATTCTGCATGGTCCATCTTCAGTGCGTCGCCTTGGATCACGCGCAGCTGGCCGGGGAAGGCTTCGTCCAATTCGGCCAGAGCGGGCAGGCAGCGGCTGTCCATCTCGATCGCGGTCACGCGCGCTCCGGCGCGGAGCAATGCGCGGGTCAGGCCGCCGGGGCCGGGGCCAACCTCGAGCACGGCCTTGCCCGCCAGATCGCCCGGGATGGCGGCGATGCGAGCGAGCAATTGTTCATCGAACAGGAAATTCTGCCCCAGCGCCTTTGATGCGCTGAGGCCGTGACGGGCGATGACTTCGCGCAAGGGGGGCAGGGAGGGGCTATTCACCCATGCCCCTTACCCGTTCGCGGTGAGCGAAGTCGAGCCACTTGGCGGCAATGGAGCCGGATGGCGTTATCGGTGCGCTGGCATACGCCGAGCGGCCATCTCCCCGGCCATGCGGATCGCGGCGATCATTGCGCCGGGATCGGCCACGCCCTTGCCCGCGATGTCGAAGGCGGTGCCATGATCAGGACTGGTGCGGATCATCGGAAGGCCCAGCGTGACATTCACCCCGGAATCGAAATCGAGCGTCTTGAGCGGGATCAGCGCCTGGTCGTGATACATGCACAGCGCCGCATCGTAGGTCGGTCGTGCACGGGCGGTGAACAGCGCATCGGCGGGATGGGGACCGGTCACTTCCAGACCTTCGGCACGCAGCGACGCGATGGCCGGCGCGATGATCCGCGCTTCTTCGTCCCCGAACTTGCCATCCTCGCCCGCATGGGGATTCAATCCGGCTACGGCGAGGCGGGGGCGGTCGATACCGAAATCGCGCTGCAGTGCCGCCGCCGTAATCCGCGCGCGGCGGCAGATCAGCTCCGCCGTGAGCCGGCCGGGCACGTCGGCCAGCGCGCAATGCACTGTGAGCGGCACAGTGCGCAGCTGCGGCCCGGCGAGCATCATCACCGCGTCTTCCGCCTCCACATCGCAGGCGGCGGCGAGAAATTCGGTCTGGCCGGGAAAGTCGAAGCCCACCTCGGCCAGAAGCGATTTGGCTATCGGCCCGGTCACGAGCCCCGATGCGGCATCGGACAGAGCCATGCGGGTAGCTAGCGTAAGCGAGGACAGCGCCAGCGCGGCACCTTCGCGGGTCGGGTGTCCGGGGGTATAGGCGGGGCTGGCTGCGTCCGGCAGTTCAAGCACCGGCAGGGCATCGGCAAACGCCGCCGCCGCGCCGTCGGTCCCCGAAACACGCATGATCGGCAAGTCATGGCCGCCTGAGGCCGCCGCCGCGACGAGGATATCCGCGCCGCCAACCACGAAGAACGGCGGCAATCGCTCCGCCTGCCGCATTCTCCAGGCGGCGGCGATCAGTTCGGGACCAATCCCCGCCGGATCCCCGAGTGATACCGCGAGGGGCAACACAGCAAGGGGGTCCGGCAGGATCGTAGCCTCAGTTATATTCGATATACGCGTCGTTGCGCAGGTCGCGCAGGTAGCGCTGGGCTCGCTTGGCGATCCGGTCACCTTCCATCTGGCCCATCATCTCTTCGAAATCGGGCGTACTGCCAGCCGCGGCATCATCCCGTCCGCACATCATCAGGACGCTCACCCCGTCTTCGATCGAACCGAACGGCGGCGTCGATTGCCCCACTTGCAGTTCCAGCAGGCTTGGCTGCAAGCGGTCGGGCAGATCGCGGACCTTGATCGCGTCGTTCGCTACTACGGTCGCGTTGACCGTCGCAGCGACGTTGTCGACATCCCCGCAGCCGCGCATGGACTGGACGACCTGGCCGAATTCATCGATCCGGCCGGCGGCCACCGCTTCGGTGACGCCCGGTTCGAAACTGATCGAAATCTGCTTCAGGCTGAGCACCGCATCGCGCGGATCGGCCATCAGGATCTGGCGTTTGTCGATCAAATACATGATCTCGAAACCGCCGGGAATTTCGAACGGGCCGACCAATTGGCCAACCTGCATCCCGCGGGCCACGGTCTGCATTTCGGCAGGAAGCGTTTCGAGCCGGACAAATCCGAGATCGCCGCCGACCACTGCGGTCGAAGCGTCGGAAAACTGGCGGGCATAGGCCACGAAGCTGCCGCCCTGCTGGAGCTGCTGGACGATCCGGCGCGCATTTTCTAGCACGGCGTCACGCGTGGCGGGGGTTGCGGCGAGGAAGATTTCCCCGATCCGGAATTCCTCCGTACCGCGCGATTCTTCCATCCGCTCTAGCAATTCGCGGACTTCTTCTTCGGAGACATTCACGAACGGCGCAATCTGGCGGCGCTGCAGCCGCTCCCATGCCATTTCGCCCTCGATCTGGCGTTTCAGCGATGCGGCAGAAGAACCGATACTGGACAGATAGGCGTCCATCTTGGGGGTGTCGGACCCGAAATTCTGCGCCGCGACCTGCGCGTAACGCCGGTTGATTTCCTCGCGCTCGACAACGATTTCCTGTGCCGCCGCTTCCTGGATCTTCAGGGTTTCGTCGATCAGGTTGCGCAGCACCTGCTCGCGCACGCGCTGCAATTCCGCCTCGGGAATTTCCCCATCGGACGCGGCGACCAGCAAGGCCGTGCGCTGGTCCACGTCGGTGCCGGTGATGACCGCGCCGTTCACCAACGCAGTCGCGCGCCGCACGTTGGGATCGCTCTTGCCCAGCAGAGTGGCGTTTTCGGGAATGTTGAGCGTATTGGTTACCGTAGCGTCGGCCTGCGCCTGCGCGGCAACAGGGGACACGACCAGACCGAAGCTGGCGATTCCGGCGAGAAACTTGGACATTGTATTCTGGCTCACACTGTAATTCCGATATGTGGCGCGGGGCTTCCCGCACGATGATCCGTGGCACGGGTTTTGCCGTGATCCGGCTTAACCGTAGCTGAGTGGCGGCTTGAATAGCGGGTTTGCCGCCCGCTGCCAATTGCCGCCTTGTGGCTAAGTCTGGCGCGCTCCTGACGGTCCGCAGAGCTTAGCGGAATCCAAGGTTGCGCAGGTTGAAATACAACTGGAACGTGTCCCCGCGTTCGGCATCGCCCGAGGTCACGTAATCGCGCCGCCAGGTCAGTCCCAGTTCCAGGCAATCGTCTTCATAGGCGACGCCCAGCCGGGTGCGGACCGCTTCGAATCCATCGGAATTGAACGTCGGATCCTCGGTACGGTCGGTCAGGTTGAACACCCCCGAACCGAACACCGACCAGTAATCGGCAAAGCGCACGCGGGCCGCGGCGCGCAATTCTTCGCGGTCCTGCAAATCCTCGACGAATTCGTCGATGTCGCGGTTGAGCTTGAGATAGCCGACCTCGACATAGGTCTGGCGCGAACCGACCGTGGCGTCGAATTCGTTACGGCGCAATTTCAGGCTGTCCTTGTCCAGCCGGTAACGGTGCGTCAGCTTGACGAAGTCGCGGAAACGGACCTCGGTGCGGCCGACGAAATCGGATACGCGCTCGCTCAGGCCGGTCCCGTCCACCAGGATGTCGGATGCTTCCTTGAACCGGTAGGACTGGCCGAGCGTGGTTTTGAAGCGCCAGCCGGGGCGCTGCACTTCCCAGTCGAACCCATAGGTAACCCGGACCCCGTCCTCGACCCGGTCATAGCCGGGGAAGCGGTTGAGCGCGAAGAGGTTGGAATCCTCGAGGTCGATCGCGCGGCTGTCCTCGTTGGGAACCGCCAGATTGCGGATCGGGGGGCTGGCCACCAGCTGCACACGCGGGGTGAACACCTGCGTTCCGCCAAGGAATTCGCCGACGAGCGGCCATTTGACGTCCACCGCGCCCACCGCGATGCCGCGGCCCTGCCAGCCAGGCGAACCGCGATACGTAACCGTGTCGGTCAGCGCGTTGTCGCTGCTGTGGTAGACATCGCCCCGCGCCAGTGCGGTCAGCGAAACGAGCTGGCCCAGGCCGGTTATGCCGCGCAGTTCCCACCGCGCGCTGGCGAAGGCGCGCTGGGTATCCTGACCGTCCTCGCGGAACAGGTTGAGCGAATTCAGCTGGAGTTCCACCTTGCCGCCCAGCACCGGATCGTCCAGCCTTCGGCGGTAATCGACCACCGGCAGGACCATGGGGACCTGTCCCTGATCCTGTCCCAGCCGCATCGTCTGGGTGGCCCAGCCTGCAAACGAGAAATAACTCTGCTCGTCGATCCGCTCGACATTGATGGTCGAGCGCAGGCGATCGTCGTTGCTGATATCGTAACGGCGCAGGAACGTCCGGTCGGTGGCGAGGCGAACCGACCCGCTGACGCTCCATTCCGGGTTGAACTGGAATTTTCCGTTCGCCGCCAGATAGCCGCGCAAGTCCCGCTCAGAGGTCGGATCGCCGGTAAAGCTGGAAATCCGGCGGCTTTCGGTCAGGTAGCCGGTAATCTGGTACGCTCCCTTGTCGACCAGGTGGCGATAGGTGCCGGACACCATCGGCGGTGCTTCGGTGAACACCGTGCCGACCAGTGTCAGGTCCCGGTTATCCGCCATGCGCCAATAATAACTGCCCGATACTTCCAGCCCGTTGGACTGGCCGATGCGGAAATCGGGCACCATGAAGCCGGATGCGGCGCCGCTGTCGGTGCGCAGGGCAAGACCCGGTAGCGGCAGCAGCCGCGCGCCGAACAATTCGAGATAGGCTCCACGAAACCGGACGCGGCGGTTTTCCGGATCATAAGTCACCCGGTCCGCGGTCACCCGCCAACTGGGCTTCTTGGGGCATCCGTCCGAATCTTCGACCGCGCACGCGCTGTAAGCCGCCTGGTTGAGGGTGATGGTGCCGTCTTCGCCGCGGCTGCCGCTGTTGGCGGCGAGGCGGCCCCCTTCGCGCAGGGCTAGCAGCAAGTCCTCCATCGCGCCGGTTTCGAATTTGTCGTTCAGCTCCAGCCGCTCGGTATAGAGCTGGTTGCCATCCTGATCGACGAATCGGACATCTCCCGATGCGGTAATCTGGCCGCTCTTGCGGTTCCAGCTGACTTCCTGCGCGCGCACCGACTGGTCTTCGCTGCGCAGCACCACGTTGCCGCTGGCGGTCACCACTTCGTTTTCCGAATCGTAGGCGAGATTGTTCGCCTCGAAATCGATTTCGCGCGGTTCCGCCGTAGTCTCGGCCGCGGGTTCGGCTACGGCCTCTGCGGTTGCGGGTGGGGGCGGCGCCTCCTGCGCCAGCGCCGAACCATAGGCGCACGGCGCGGTGAAACCTGCCAGCGCGAAGGCCAGCAAACCGGTGGTGCGGGAAGATCGGATATGGTTCATGGAGGGCGGCGCGATCTTGTCTTGGTCTGCCAATTGGCTGTAGCCAGTCGGGCTGGGGTCGGCGGGGGGCATGGGTTGCCTATCGCACTGCCCGCGCCTAATCGCAATCGCCAAGCGAAGCGCTGCCCTTGTGCTGCCGTGATCCGCGCCCATACATTATCTTTTGCCTTTCGGAGCTTCCATGAACATCGACTTCAGCCAGACAATCCCCGCCGGTACCAAGCTGGTCGCCCTGATCGCAAACAAGGGTGCCATGCCCGCCGGTCTCGAAACATCGCTGGTGGAGGGCGCCAAGACGGCCCGGTTCAAGGGCAACGCGGGCCAGGTTTTCGACGGTTTCGTCGAGCGTTCCGGCGAGATCCTGCGTGTTGCCATTGCCGGCGCAGGCGATCCTGCGGGCGGCGACAATGGCAATAACGGCGGCGGTGCCAAAGCAGGCGATCGCCGGACCAACCTGGAAAAGGCCGGCGCGGCACTGACAGCGAAATTCCTGACCTCGGGTGAAACGTCGATGGTGCTCGACCTGACGGACAGCGGACTTGGCGCGAAAGACGCGGCCTCCGTCCTGCTCGGCGTGCGCTTGCGCGGCTGGCGGCATGACGAATACCGCACCAAGCTGAAGGAAGACCAGAAAATCAGCCTGAAAACCGTGACTGTGGTCGGCGCGCCCGAGGGCACCGACGCGGCGTGGGCGGATGCTGCTGCCGTTGCTGCTGGCGTCGAGTTCACCCGCCATCTGGTGGCGGAACCGGCCAACAAGGTTTTCCCCGTCAGCTTCGTCGAAAAATGCCAGAAAATGTTCGAAGGCACCGGCGCGGAACTGATCGTGCTGGATGACGACAAGATGGCGGAACTGGGCATGGGATCGCTGCTCGGCGTGGGCCTGGGTTCCGAACAGCCCAGCCGCATCCTGGCGATTCGCTGGAATGGCGGCGATGCGGGCGCGAAGCCGATGTGCTTTGTCGGCAAGGGCGTCACCTTCGACACTGGCGGTATCTCGCTGAAACCCGGCCCGGGCATGGAAGACATGAAATGGGACATGGGCGGCGCGGGCGCGGTGGCCGGCGCAATGCTGGCGCTGGCAACCCGCAAGGCGAAGGCGAACGTCGTCGGCGTGATGGGCCTCGTGGAGAATATGCCCGACGGCAAGGCTCAGCGCCCGGGTGACGTGGTAACCTCCATGTCCGGCCAGACCATCGAAGTGATCAACACCGACGCGGAAGGCCGGCTGGTCCTGTGCGACGCACTGCACTGGGCGCAGCAGGAGTTTTCCCCGCTGGCCATCGTCGATTTCGCCACGCTGACCGGCGCGATCATCATCTCGCTCGGCAACGAATATGCCGGCCTGTTCTCGAACGACGACGATCTCGCGGCGAAACTCGACGCGGCGGGCAAGACCACTGGCGACAAGCTGTGGCGGATGCCGCTGGCACCGGCCTATGACAAGCTGATCGACAGTCCGATCGCGGACATGAAGAACGTCGGACCGCGCGGCGCAGGTTCGATTACCGCGGCGCAGTTCCTCCAGCGCTTCATCGCCAAGGGCACGCCGTGGGCGCATTGCGACATCGCGGGCATGGCCTGGTCCGACAAGGCCGGGACCACATGGGACAAGGGCGCGACCGGTTTCGGTGTCCGCCTGATGGACCAGTACATCCGCGACACGTTCGAAGCCTGAAGGAAAGCCGATGGCCCGCACATCCCACAAGGCTGAATTGCCCAGCAAGATCTGCCTGACGTGCGGCCTGCCGTTCAACTGGCGCAAGAAATGGGCGCGCGAGTGGGACAACGTCCGCTATTGCTCGGAACGGTGCCGCCGGTCGAAGAGCAGTACGGCGGTGAAGAAAACCTCCGCGAAAAACCCGATCATCTTCACCCCGGATGTCGATGCGAGTTGATTTCTACCTGCTCGACCGCGATCCGGCGGAAGCGGTGGTTCCGCTGCTGGCGCGCGCCGCGAAACAGGCAGGGGAACGCGTGCTGGTGGTGTCGGGCGATGCCGAACAGAGGATGCGGATCGACCAGGCGCTGTGGACTGCGGCATCCGAAGCCTTTCTGGCGCACGGGACCGCGGGTGAGGGTCACGAGAATCGCCAACCGGTGCTTATCTCTGCCGAACCGGCAGCAGCGAACAAGGCGCGATTCGTCATCCTCGCCGATGGCAAATGGCGGGAGGAAAGCGCCGGTTTCGACCGCGTCTTCCTGTTGTTTGGCGAAGACCGGCGGCAGGAAGCCCGCGAATGCTGGACCGCGCTGGGCAAGGCGGAAGCGATGGAACGCCATTTCTGGAAGCAGGACGGCGGCAAATGGCGCGAGATGGGCTGAGCACGTTGGCCTTGCGCTAAATTCGCGGCGGCGCTAGGGGCGCGCGCAACACATTTCCCCTCGATCACCCACCAAATCAGGAATTTCCCATGGCGGTTACCCGCACCTTTTCGATCATCAAACCCGATGCCACCCGCCGCAACATTACCGGCGCCGTAACCAAGATGCTGGAAGAAGCCGGCCTGCGCGTCGTCGCTTCCAAGCGCATCCACATGAGCCGCGAACAGGCCGAAGGCTTCTACGCCGTGCACAAGGAACGCCCATTCTTCGGCGAACTGGTCGATTTCATGATCAGCGGCCCGGTCGTGGTTCAGGTCCTCGAAGGTGAAGAAGCCATGCAGCGCAACCGCGACATCATGGGCGCGACCAACCCCAAGGACGCCGCTGCCGGCACGATCCGCGGCGAACTGGCCGAAAGCATCGAAGCCAACACCGTCCACGGTTCGGATTCGGACGAAAACGCCGCAATCGAAATCGCCTATTTCTTCAAGCCGGAAGAAATCGTCGGCTGATTTGATTGCCGTGTTAGCGATACAAAAAGCCCGCCGGAGTGATCCGGCGGGTTTTTTATTGGAATGCAGTGGCGGTTCTCGTCAGGCTTCGACGCGTTCCACGGTCACGACTTCGCCATCCGGGTCGGTCGAGGTCCAGACACCGTTTTCGTCAATGGTTTCGGTGTGGCATTTCTGGACCGCGCCTTCTTCGTCCTCGGTCGTGCAGTAGCTTTCCGGCGATTTCTGTTCCCATCGGCCGGTTTTCGCCGCTTCGCCTTCGGTGGTCGAGGTGTAGGTCCCGTCGGCGCGGATATCTTCCATCGTCACCTTCCCGTCGGCGTCCGTGATCTTGAACGCGCCGGTACTGGGGCCGCCGTCCGCTGCGGTTGTTACCACGGGCGCCTCGACCACTTCGGTCGGCGCTTCGGCTTCGTTGGTTGTTTCTGCGGGTGAGCACGCTGCCAGTCCGGCAAGTGCGGATATCATCAGGAATTTTCTCATGTAGTCCCCTATCGGTTCAAGGCGGCATGGCGGTAGCCATGGCCGCGTTCCGCGACCCCGGGGGGACGCTACGCCGATTCTGTGCAATTGCAAATTCGAACAGGCGCCCGGGGAATTAGCGGCGGGCAGTGCGCCCGGCATAATCGCTCAGGACGCGAGGGTAGAGCTGGTGTTCTGCCAGCCGCACACGCGCTGCGAGTGTCTCCGCCGTGTCGTCCGGGAAGACCGCTACTTCGGCCTGTCCCAGAACCTCGCCTGCGTCGAGTTCGCGGCTGACCAGGTGCACGCTGGCGCCCGCAACGGTGTCGCCAGCTTCCAGCGCGCGGGCATAGGTGTCGAGACCGCGGTACTTGGGCAGCAGCGAGGGGTGGATATTGAGCATCCGGCCCGCCCAGCGGTCGACGAATTCGTCCGACAGGATGCGCATGTATCCCGCCAGCACGATCATCTCTGCCCCAGCATCCACCGCTGCGGCCTCCATCGCGGCATCATGCGCGGCGCGGGTCATGCCCCTGTGCGGCAGGGCGAAGGTGGCGATCCCTTCCGCCGCAGCCAGTTTCAGCCCCTCCGCCGCCGGGTCGTTGCTGGCGACCAGCACGATCCGGTACTGCGCGCCCGCCATCCGGCTGGCATAGAGCAACGCGGCCATGTTGGTCCCGCTGCCCGAAATGAACACCGCGACGGGCGTCGTGTCAGCCAAGGTGGCTGGCTTCCCAATCCGCTTTCGCCGACCATGTCCCGGCCGATCCGCGGACGGTGCAACCCTTGTCACCCGCCACGATCTCACCGACCCGGACCACGGTTTCGCCTGCGGCGGTGAGTTCGGCGGTCAGCGCGTCGACATCGCCGGGTTCGACCACCAGCACCATGCCGACGCCGCAATTGAAGGTGCGGGCCATTTCTTCCGGTTCGATATTTCCCTGGCCTTGCAGGAAGGCCATCAGCCGCGGCTGCTGCCAACCGTCCGCATCGACCACTGCATGCGCCCCTTCCGGCAGAACGCGCGGGATATTTTCGAGCAGGCCGCCGCCGGTGATATGCGCGCAGGCGGCGATCCGGCCGCTGCGGATCGCGGGAAGCAGGCTCTTCACGTAAATTCGGGTCGGCTCGATCAGGTGGTCGATCAGCAGCCGGTCGGGATCGAACAGGGCGGGGCGGTTCAGCTTCCAGCCCTTGTCCTCCGCCAGGCGCCTGACAAGCGAATAGCCGTTGGAATGGACGCCGGAACTGGCGAGGCCGAGCAGCACCTGCCCCGGGGCAACCTTGTCGCCGGTCAATTGCTCGCCGCGCTCGACTGCGCCGACGCAAAATCCGGCCAGATCGTAATCACCCGGAGCGTACATGCCGGGCATCTCCGCCGTTTCGCCGCCGATCAGCGCGCAGCCGGCGGTCAGGCAGCCTTCCGCGATGCCCGCGACCACCCGCTCGGCAATGCCGGTTTCCAGCTTTCCAGTGGCGAAATAGTCGAGGAAGAACAGCGGCTCCGCGCCCTGGACGATCAGGTCGTTGACGCACATCGCGACGAGGTCGATCCCGACCGAATCGTGCCGGTCGTGGTCGATAGCCAGTTTAAGCTTTGTGCCCACCCCGTCATTCGCGGCCACCAGCAGAGGATCTTTATAACCCGCCGCCTTCGGATCGAAAAAGCCGCCGAAACCGCCCAGTTCGGACGTCGCGCCGGGCCGCGCGGTGGCTTTCACCAGCGGGCCGATCGCCTTGACGAGGGCGTTGCCCGCATCGATCGAGACACCGGCTTTCGCATAGGTGTAGCTCTCTGGCGGGGAGTTATTCGCGGGGTTATCGTCAGGCATGCGCATGCTTTACGCATTCGCGCTTGGATTTCCACGTGTCATTGGGCAAAAGGCCCCAAGTTTTCCCCGATGACTCATTCGTCCTCCCTTCCAGCCGCCGTGCGCGACGGCATCTTTCGCCCGACGCTGCGAAGCGGGTTGATCGCGCTCGCGGTGCTGGTGCTGGCGGTTCTCGCGGGCCGGGCACTGCTCGCGCAGGTGGAAGGGGACCGCGGTATCGCCGCCGTAGTCAGCAGCAGCGATATCGACGTCGGCGGCATCCAGGTCGATGTGCGCGGCGACAATGCCGAGGATGCGCAGAAGAAAGGCTGGGCGGAAGCGCAGCGATTGGCGTGGAAGAAGCTTGGCGGTCCGGAATTGTCCGATTCCCAGCTCGATTCGATGGTAACCGCCGTAGTGATCGACCAGGAACGGATCGGACCGCGCCGTTACATTGCGACGCTGGGGGTGATTTTCGACCGCGCGCGGGCCGGGCGGATGCTCGGTTCCGGTGCGCAGCGCGCCCGCTCCGCACCGATGCTGCTGGTCCCGGTTACCTTCGAAGGCGGCACGGCCCGGGTCTATGAAATGGTCAATCCGTGGCAGCGCGCATGGGCGGAATACCAGGCGGGCGGCAGCCGGATCGACTATGTTCGCCCTTCGGGTGCAAATGGCGATTCGCTGCTGATTACCTACGGACAGACCAGCCGCCGCAGCCGCATCTGGTGGCGCAATGTTCTTGACCAGTTCGACGCCGCGGACGTGCTGATCCCGATCGTCCACCTGGAACGGCAGTGGCCGGGCGGACCCGTCGAGGGGCGCTTCACCGCCCGTTATGGACCGGACAATACCTATCTCGGAAGCTTCACCCTGACGGCGGAGAATGACGCGGATATTCCGCGCATGTTCGGCCAGGCGGTAGAGCGGATGGACGATGTTTTCGAACAGGCACTCGCCGACGGGAAATTGCGCCCCGACCCGACATTGAACCTGGGTGCGCCGACGCTCGATCCGGCGCTGCAGCGGCTGATCGAAATCGGCCGCGCGGCGGAGGCGAACGAACGTGCAAGGCGCGATGCGGCGTCCGCTTCCGCAGCAGCGGAAACCGAGGCTCCGCCCGAGGCGCCGAGCACACCGGCGGCGGCCGTTTCCAGCTATGTGGTGCAATTTGCCAGCCCCGATGGCGGCTCCGTCGATGCGACGCTGGCTGCGGTGAGGGCTGCCCCCGGTGTCCGGGGCGCGGCGACCAGCAGCCTGGCGATCGGCGGCACCAGCGTGATGCGGGTGAGTTTCGGCGGGACTCTCGAACAACTGGCGGCGGCTCTGCGTGGGCGCGGCTTCACCGTGACGCAGGGCAACAACGCGCTCGCCATCAGCCGATAGGGCGCGGGCCATGGCGCGGGACATGTCGCAGATCGCCCTGCCTCTGGCGCATCGGCGGGCTGCCGATCCGCAGCGGATCGTGGTCGGTAACGCCAACCAGACCGTGATCGAGGCCCTGCGTGCGCCTGCGGAGTGGCCGTTTCGCACCGCGATACTGACCGGGTCGGCCCGCTCGGGCAAGAGCCTGCTCGGCCGCTGGTTCGCCCTCGAGGGGAAGGGCGATGTGGTGGACAGCGCCAACACACTTGACGAGACCGATTTGTTCCACCGCTGGAACCGCGCGCAGGAAGATGGCCGTCCGCTGCTGCTGATCAGCGACGCGCAGCCGTGGGAAATCGCGCTGCCGGACCTGCGTTCCCGCCTTGGCGCAGCGCTTCACCTGGAAATTGCCGCGCCCGACGATGCGATGGTGGCCGGGCTGATGGAAAGCCTGGCGGAGCAGCGCGCGCTTGTATTGGGCGAAGGGGCGCTTACGTATCTCGCGCCGCGCGCGGTTCGCAGCTTCGCGGACATCGAACGGCTGATTGCGACGATCGACCGTCTGAGCCTGGAACGCAAGGCGCCCGCCACGCTGTCCATCTGGCGCGATGCGCTGGAAGCGGTGCAGGGGGCGGAGCAGCCCAAGTTGCTGTGACCTTGCGTTAGGGCCGCTTTGGTGGAAGAATCGCCTTCTGACGTTTCAAGGCGGGAACAGAAGGCGCGTGAAAGGATATTGTTCCGATGTTTGACGGTTTGACTTCCTATCTCGATTCCATCCGTGCGCGCGATCCAGCACCGCGCTCGCGCTGGGAAGTGCTGCTGTATCCCGGCGTCTGGGCGCTCGGCCTGCACCGCGTGGCGCATTGGCTGTTCGGCGCGCAACTGTATTTCCTGGCCCGGCTGGTCAACCATTTCAGCCGCATGATCACCGCCATCGATATCCACCCCGGCGCGACCATCGGGCGCAATTTCTTCATCGACCACGGCTTTACCGTGATCGGGGAAACTGCCGAGATCGGCGATAATGTCACGATCTACCAGTGCGTCACCCTGGGCGGGACCAACCCGACCAATGGGCGAGGCGGCAAGCGCCATCCCACGCTGGAGGACAATGTCATCATCGGGTCCGGCGCGCAGATCATCGGCCCGATCACGGTTGGCAAGCGCGCCCGCGTCGGCGCCAACGCCGTGGTACTGGACGATGTGCCCGAAGGGGCGACGATGGTCGGCCTGAAGGCCCGCAGCACGCTGGTTTCGGCGGAGGAATGGGTTCGCGAATTCATTCCCTACGGCACCCCGTGCGACGAACCTTGCGAGGAAATGGTCGGCACGGGTATTCGCCGGATCGAGGAACTGCAGCGCCAGATGGCGGAAATGCGCAGCGAACTGGAAGCGCTCAAGTCGGGCGAACAGGCCCCGGCGCAGCGCAGCGGCACGGATAGCTGATGGCGGCGCGCTCACCGGGCTCCGTCGTCCCGTTTCCCGGCGGTCCAACACAGGGCCGCGTACCGCTGCAGGTGTGCTTCGAGCGCGCCGAACTCGGGCGGATCATGGATTTGTACGGCCGGATGGTCGCTGCCGGGGAATGGCGCGACTACGCGATGGACTTTACCCGCGACGTCGCGGTGTTCGACGCGTTTCGTCGCGCTGCAGAGCGCCCGCAGATGCGGGTCGAGAAACGTCCGGCGCTACGCGGCAAGCAGGGCATGTGGACACTCTACGGCGAACACGGCCAGGTCCTGAAGCGCGGCCATGACATAGCCGGCGTCCTCGCCCCGGTAGAGCGGCGTTTGGTGAAGGCGGTTTAAGCCGCCAGCAAATTACCGGAAGCCGGAAGTCTGCCCCGCACGGTAACGGGGAGTTGTCCGACCACCACCTGCCGGATCGGGGTCCAGAACGCCGACAGTGTCAGCAGGGCTGATCCGATGACCAGCGCCGTCAGGGCAACGTTGAGTTCGACCGCGCCGAACCGGTCGAACAGCGACGCGAGCGTTACCAGTACGTAGGCGAGGGCGGACACCAGCAGCGCGCGCCGGTCGATCGCCAGCGCCACCAGGCCCATCGCGACATAAACCGCGAGCACTCCCGCTGCCGCACCGACCCCGATGTCCCGTCCCTCGGTTACGCCGATCCAGTAGAACAGCGGGTGGGCGATCATCGGCGCGGCCAGAAGGTGCAGCCAGAACGCGACATCGCTGCGGCGGGTCTGACGCTCACGGTCGGTCATGTCCCACCGCATGGCGAAGGCAAAGATGGCGATACCCGACAGGAATATCAGCGGCAGGAAGATGTCCTCCGCCTCAAGGTCGGTGCTGCCAGCCAATGCCGCCACCACAAGCATGATCGCGAAAATCGCCAGCGCGCCCGCACCGGCGGCAATCGTGATCGGCACACCGAACCGCCGCCAGTGCAGCCATGCACCGCCCGCCGCCAACAGTCCGGAGACTGACGCGAAAGCGGCAAGGATGTACTCGCCCTCGGTGCTGATGTTGTCGCTCCCGGCGATGGTCATTGTCAGCCCGAGAAAGGTAAACAGGGTGCCGAACACGAACGCGAGCAGCAGGATGATGCTCGGAAATGCCATGCGGCGTTTGCGGGTAAAGAATTCTGCCAACGGCCAGGCGGTTGCTGCGACAAGGGCGGCACCGAACATCATTTCCGCGCCCTGTCGGCGTGCGTAACCCGAATAATCGCCTAAATTACTTGTATCGACGGGGAAGGCTGCGCGTCCCAGGGCTTGCCCGATGGCGGCCACCGCGAACAGCAGGATCACCACGCCAATCGCCACGAAGATATCGTTGAAGCTGCTGACGAAGCGGAAATGCTCTTCGTCGGACACCGGCCGTTCGCGGATATTCACCACATGAGCGCGGAGCTTGTCCGCTATTTCGGGAGGCAGCACTCCCGCGCTGACTGCGGAATTGATTTCGTCCTGGCTGTACATGCGGCGTATCCCCCTTCGATTTCCAGGGGGATACGCCGAGTGTGTTAGTCAGTCAATACAGTGATTGACGGCCAGCCATTATCCCCGTGCGGAAGACGGCGCACCATCGGGGCCGAGCACTTTCTGCATGGCCTTGAGGATTTCCGCGCTCTGTTCGCTGCCCGATTGCGGCGCCTTCAGGTTGGTCATGCTGCTGATGTCGTCCCACCGCGCGGCAAAGCCTTCGACCGTGCGGTCTTCTTCCTTTAGCCAGACGGCATCGTTCATCGTGACCCAGGCGGAATGGAAACCGCCCGCACCCGCGCCGACGATGGCGTTGGTGGGGGAGTCCTCGCTCACCAGGTACAGTGCGGCCGGAACGACATTGGTCGGGCTGAACAATTCAAACGCCTGTTCCGGGAAGATGTCTTCCGTCATCCGCGTGCCGGCGACGGGGCTGAGCGAGTTACAGCGGATGTTGTACTTCGCGCCTTCGAGATGGAGCGTCTTGGTCAGGCCGGCGAGGCCGAGCTTGGCCGCGCCGTAGTTTGCCTGGCCGAAATTGCCGAACAGGCCGGTTGAACTGGCGGTCATCAGGATGCGGCCATAGGCCTGGTCGCGGAACAGGTCCCAGCATGCCTTGGTGGCATAGGCGGAGCCGAGCAGGTGGACGCGAACGACAAATTCGAAATCTTCCGGGCTCATCTTGGCGAAGCTCTTGTCGCGCAGGACGCCGGCGTTGTTGATCAGGATATGGACGCCGCCCCATTTCTGCTTGGCGTCGGCAACCATCTTTTCCATCTGGCCGTATTCGGTAACGGACGCGCCGTTGGCCATCGCCTCGCCGCCCATTTCCTCGATTTCGGCCACGACTTGCGCCGCTGCGTCGGAGGTGCCGGTGCCATCGCGCGATCCGCCGAGGTCGTTGACCACGACCTTGGCGCCGCGGCGGGCCAGTTCCAGTGCATATTCCTTGCCGAGACCGCCGCCGGCACCGGTTACGATTGCGACGCGATCCTTGAACGAAATCGACATGGTGTTCTCCATCTTGAATTACGGGCCGGTTGCCATAGTGGTGGGGCCACGGACCCGGGCGGAATGGCACGGCTTTCAGCCACTTTCAACCGTTCTGCGCCGATCTTACAATGCCGTAACGGCAATGCGGCAGACCACTGTCACAGAACAGTCTTTTAAGCGACATAAACGCGTCAACGAATCGTAACGAAACCGAAATGAGCCCGGATCCGATGTTAGTCACCCGCACCTTTTCGACCGTCGCCCTGGCCGCTGCGCTGGGCTGGACCATACCAGCGAACGCGCAGGCTGAACAGGGGCCGCCCGAGGCCGTACGAGCCGAAATCGCAGCCATGCGCGAACAGATGGCGGCCATGGCGCAGCAGATCGAAGCGCTGGAATCGCGACTGCAAGCTTCCGAATTCGAGGAGAAGCCTGCGGCGGAGGAACCTGGCCCCGTGGCAGTGACGCCTGCGTCCGCCCCGCCCCCGGTCGCCCGCTTGGAGAAGCCCGGCGGCTGGAGCTTCGAGCCGTTCGGACGGCTGATGATCGATGCCGGATCGGTCGATGCACCCGCAAGCATCAGCGATCCCGGGCTTGGCTTCGGCAACGAGGTGCGGCGCGCCCGGATCGGGGTGCAGGGGGATATTCCCGGCGGCTTCGACTACAAGATGGAGCTGGAGTTCACCGGCGGTGCAGTCGAAATCACCGACGCGATCCTGGGTTACGAAGCGGGAGATACAAAACTTTCCGTCGGCCAGCACAACAATTTCCAGGGTCTCGAAGAACTGACCAGCAGCCGCTTCACCAGCTTCATGGAACGCGCCGCCTTCACCGATGCCTTCGACTTCCAACGGCGGGTCGGCCTGTCCGCGTCTTACGGCAAAGGCATGGTCCTGCTGCAGGGCGGGGTGTTCACCGACAACATCGACAATCTCGATGCGGACAACAACAGCTGGGGAGCCGATGCCCGCGCGGTAGTGGCACCAAAGCTGGGCAACTTCCAACTGCACGCGGGCGGGTCGGTGCATTACCGCGACCTCAACGACGCGCAAACCACGGTTCGTTACCGCCAGCGGCCGCAAGTCCATTTCACCGATACCCGCTTCATCAACACCGGCAATATCGGCGCGGTCAGCGAACTCGGCTACGGGTTGGAACTGGCGGCGATCAATGGTCCTCTGCACCTGACGGGCGAGACATTCTGGCAGCAGGTGGACCGGCCCGGTGCCCTGACCGACCCGACGTTTTTCGGCGGCTACGCGGAAGTGGGTTACTTCCTCACGCCCGGTGACAGCCGCGGGTACAAGGGTAACAAGTTCGACCGGGTGAAACCCAAGAACCCGGTTGGCAAGGGCGGGTTCGGCGCGGTGCAGGTCAACGCGCGCTACGATCATCTCGACCTCAGCGATGCCGGGGTCATTGGCGGGATACAGGATTCGTTCGGCGTGTCGCTGATCTGGACCCCGTCCGACTACACCCGTTTCATGCTCAATTACTGGCGTAACCAATACCGCGACGCCGCGATTCTGGCGGGAACGTCGGCGGATTACAGCGTGGACAGCTTCGGTGTCCGCGCGCAGGTCGATTTCTGAGCGGCAGCTATAGCGCCTTTATTGCCGGGATCAGTTCATCGAAGCCGGCGATCACGGCGTCCGCGTCCAGTTCGTGCGGCGGCATGTCGCAATAGCCATAGCCAGCCGCGATGACCGGCACGTTGGCGGCGCGGGCGGAAGCCATGTCGTAGCTGCTGTCACCCACGAACACGAAACGTCCTCCGCCGCAGCGGCCGATCGCTTCCAGGATGGGGTCGGGCTGCGGTTTTGCGCGTCCTTTGCCCAATGTGTCCCCGCCGATGATCGTCACGAACCGGTCCGCGAGGCCGAGCTGGGTGAGGATCGCGGCGGCAAAACTTTCGAATTTGTTGGTCACCACGGCCAGTCTGATATCCTGCGAGGCAAGGGTCTCGAGTGCCTCCTCCACGCCCGGGTAGGGGCACGTGTGGACGGTGTTGTTGTCCGCGTAATAGCCAAGCAGCGCCTTGTAGAGCGGGCGGAATTCCTCGTCCCCGATGCCGCCCTGATTGTCGATCGCCCGCCGCAGCATCAGCTTCGCGCCGCCGCCGATGAGGCCTTCCACCTCGGCTACCGGAACCGGCGCGAAGCCGCCCAGCGCCAGCGCGTGGTTGACCGCTTCACCCAGATCGCGGTGGGTATCGAGCAGCGTACCGTCGAGATCGAAGCCGACAATGTCGAAGGGAATGTCATTCATGCCCCGCCGAGTGACGGATGCGTCTTCAAACAGCAAGCGTTTGGTGGCATTGCCGCACCCGAACACAGGAAGCATGCATGACCAAACTCACCACCATCATCCTCGCCGCGGGCAAGGGCACCCGCATGAAATCGGATTTGCACAAGGTGCTGCACCCGATTGCCGGGCGTCCGATGCTCGATCATCTCATGGCCTCCGCGCAGGAATTGAACCCGGCGCAGACCGTGGTGGTGGTGGGCGCGGGGCGGGACCAGTTGGAGCGTGCGTTGGGCGAGCGGGCGGAAACCTGTCTGCAGGAACCGCAGCTTGGCACCGGCCATGCGGTGCAGCAGGCGCAGGGCGCACTTCGCGATCTCGAAGGCGATGTGCTGATCCTGTATGGCGACGTGCCGTTCGTGCGCGCCGCGACCATGCGCCGGATGCTGGAGCGGCTGCACGCGGAGGACGCCCCCGCGGTGGTGGTGCTGGGCTTTGAGCCGGACGACGCGCTGCAATATGGCCGGGTGATCGCCGACGATGCCGGGCGGATCGACCGGATGGTCGAATACAAGGACGCCAGCGAGGAAGAACGCGCGTGCCGGCTGTGCAATTCGGGGCTGATGGCTGCGCGGGCGGCGGATATGTTCGACCTGCTCGCCCGGGTCGGCAACGACAACGCGCAGGCCGAATATTACCTCGTCGATGTCGTCAATGTCGCCAACGGGGACGGGCGCACCAGCGCGGTGGTCAAGACCGATGATCCGCGCGAAGTCGCCGGGATCAACAGCCGCGCCGAACTGGCGGAGGCGGAACGCCAATGGCAGGATTTCCGCCGCGAGGAAGCGATGGCGGACGGGGTCTCTCTCAAAGCACCCGAGACCGTCTTTTTCAGCTGGGATACTCGGCTGGGGAGGGACGTGACCATCGAGCCGAATGTCATTTTCGGGCCCGGCGTGACGGTGGCCGATCACGCGACGATCCGTGCCTTCAGCCATCTGGAGGGCGCCAGCGTGGGCGAACATGCGGTGGTAGGCCCTTACGCCCGCCTGCGGCCCGGGACGGTGCTGGAAGAAGGCGCCAAGGTCGGCAATTTCGTCGAGATAAAGAACGCCGTAATGGGCAAGGGCGCCAAGGCAAGCCATCTGACCTATCTCGGCGATGCGACGATCGGCGCGGAAGCGAATATCGGCGCGGGCACCATCACCTGCAATTACGATGGCTATTTCAAACACCGCACGGTGATCGGACCGCGCGCCTTCATCGGTTCGAACAGCGCGCTGATCGCTCCGGTCAAGATCGGCGCGGACGCCATCGTCGCTGCGGGCAGCGCGGTCAGCCGCGATGTCGCGGACGGCGAATTGCGGATGGTGCGGGCCGAACAATTGGTCAAGCCGGGCTGGGCAGACCGCTTCCACGATACGATGAAAAAGAAGAAGGCTGGTGAAAATCCAGCCGAGGGCGGGCCCGACGGGGGCGGGAAATAGCAGTGCGATATCTGGGCCTGGCCGCACTCAGTACCCTCGCAGCCTGCAGTGCCGAGCAGCAGAACGAGGTAGTGGTCGAGACCCGGTCAGAGGAGGGGCAGACGGCGCCCCCTTCCGCAGTTGGCCCTTCGGTAGCGGCGGAACTTCCGGCGCCAGCGCGCGGCGGGGGCTGCAAGGCGGGGGAGGAAACGATTTTCTCCTGCAAGACCGCGTCTGCCAAACGGATCGCTGTATGCGCGGATCCCGGCGGAACTGTCGAATACCGGTATGGTGCAAGCGAACCGGAACTGGCCGTGGCGGGCGGACGATTCGCCTCGGTTCCGTATTCCGGCGGCGGCGAAGCGCAGATCGCGTTCGAGAACGCCGGGACGCGCTACGTGGTGTTCAGTCGGATAGTGCGGACCAATTTCGGGGCTGGAGAGCCGAATAATCCAGCGATCAGCGACGGGGTCATGGTCCTTCGGCCGAAGGAAGTTCCATTGGTGGTAGAATGCGACGACGCCGAGCCAGTGCCGGTCCAGTACGACATTGCGGAACGCTACATGAAACAGGAGAACGAATTGTTCACCGACGAAACCCAACGCGCGGATCCGTAAGCACCAAAGAAAAGGGCGGCACGATGGCCGCCCTTCCTGAATTCCTGTCGTGGCGGAGACTAGTCCCCGTCGACATGCTCCGCCAGCACCGTCAGGCCGCTGTCGCCGACTTCGGCAAAGCCGCCGCGCACTTCGATCAGTTCCGGCGCGCTGCCTTCGGTCTTGTAGACCTGCACCGCACCATCGCGGATGGTGGACATGAAGGGCGCATGGCCCTCCAGCACGCCGAATTCGCCTTCGGTGCCGGGGACTACCACCATGTGGACATCCTCGGAGCGGACCAACCGGGCAGGCGTTACGAGTTCGAAGTGAAGCGGCATCGTGTTTTCCTCAAGACCCCCTCCTCTTCAGAGGAGGGGCAGCGAGACTTGGCAGCTTGCTGGCTAGTCGCAGCCGGGTGGTGCATTGGCGCTCGCTACGCTCGCCACCACCCCCAACCCCCTCCTCTGAAGAAGAGGGGGCAAAGTGAAATCAGGCGTCCTCGGCCATCTTCTTGGCCTTGGCGACCGCTTCATCGATCCCCCCGACCATGTAGAAGGCGCTCTCGGGAAGGTGATCGTATTCGCCTTCGACCACGGCCTTGAACGAGGCGACGGTGTCTTCCAGCGCCACGAATTTGCCGGGGATGTTGGTGAAGACTTCGGCCACGTGGAACGGCTGGCTGAGGAACTTCTGGATCTTACGCGCGCGCTGGACGGTCAGCTTATCTTCTTCGGAAAGCTCGTCCATGCCGAGAATGGCGATGATGTCCTGCAGGCTCTTGTACTTCTGCAGGGTTTCCTGAACCCGGCGAGCCGTCTGGTAATGCTCGTCACCCACGACGCGCGGTTCGAGTACGCGGCTGGTGGAATCGAGCGGATCGACCGCAGGATAGATGCCGAGTTCGGAAATCGCGCGGTTCAGCGTGGTCGTCGCGTCCAAGTGGGCGAACGACGCGGCTGGCGCAGGGTCGGTAAGGTCATCTGCGGGAACGTAGATGGCCTGAACCGAGGTGATCGACCCCTTGTTGGTGGAGGTGATGCGTTCCTGCAAATTGCCCATGTCGGTCGACAGGGTTGGCTGATAACCCACCGCCGAAGGGATACGGCCCAGCAGTGCGGACACTTCGGAACCGGCCTGCGTGAAGCGGAAGATGTTGTCGACGAAGAACAGCACGTCCTGGCCTTCTTCATCGCGGAAATATTCCGCCATGGTCAGACCGGACAGGGCGACGCGGGCACGTGCGCCCGGCGGCTCGTTCATCTGGCCGAAGACCAGCGCCACCTTCGAACCTTCGGAGGTCGCGTTGCCGTCCGCATCCTTGGCGATAACGCCGGCATCGAGGAATTCGTGGTAAAGGTCGTTGCCTTCGCGGGTACGTTCACCCACGCCGGCGAACACGGACACGCCGCCGTGGCCCTTGGCGATGTTGTTGATCAGTTCCTGAATCAGAACCGTCTTGCCCACGCCGGCGCCGCCGAACAGGCCGATCTTGCCGCCCTTCGCATAAGGTGCGAGCAGGTCGATGACCTTGATCCCGGTGACGAGGATGGCCGCTTCGGTCGACTGGTCGACGAACAGCGGAGCCTCGGCATGGATCGGGTTGCGCTTTTCCGCGCCGACCGGGCCGCGTTCGTCAATCGGCTCACCGATCACGTTCATGATGCGGCCGAGTGTCTTCGGGCCGACGGGCACGGAGATCTGTGCACCGGTGCTGGTCACGCTCTGGCCGCGGGTGAGGCCTTCGGTGGCGTCCATCGCGATGCAGCGGACGGTGTTTTCACCCAGATGCTGCGCGACTTCCAGCACCAGCCGGTTGCCGTTGTTGTCGGTTTCCAGCGCGGTCAGGATCGACGGCAGTTCACCGGGGAACGCAACGTCGACGACGGCGCCGATGATCTGGCTGATGGTACCAGCGGTAACCTGGTTGAGTACGGGGGCGGTGGCCATGATATTCGTCCTTGCCTGATATTCTTAGAGCGCTTCAGCGCCAGCGATGATCTCAATAAGTTCGGTGGTAATCGCGGCCTGGCGGCTGCGGTTGTACTGGATGGTCAGCTTGTCGATGAGCTCGCCGGCGTTGCGCGTGGCGTTGTCCATTGCGGTCATCGATGCGCCCTGTTCGGACGCGTTGTTTTCGAGCAGCGCGCCGAAGATCTGGGTCTTCAGGTAGCGCGGCAGCAATGCTTCCAGGATTTCTTCCTCGCCCGGTTCGTATTCCACCACCGCGCCGGTTTCTACCGGAGCAATGTCCGGTGCCGGAACGGGGATGATCTGCTGCTCGGTCGGTTCCTGCGTCAGCGCGGATTTGAAGCGGCTGAAGAAAAGATGCGCGACATCGAACTTGCCGGCTTCGTACATTTCGACCAGCTCTTCCGAAACGCGTTCGGCTTCGCCGTAACCCGGCTCGCGGACCTGCGTCGTGTCGAACATGGTGCCGACATTGTTCGGGAACGCGCGCTTGATTGGCGCGCGGCCCTTCTTGCCGATCAGGTAGAATTCGACATCCTTGCCCTCGGCCTGCAAGGCACGCGCCTTGACGAGGGCGGCGCGGACGATGTTCGCGTTGAACGCACCGGCCAGGCCTTTGTCGGAATTGGCGACTACCAGCAGGTGGCGCTTGTCCGAACCGGTCCCGCTGAGCAGTTTCGGGGCATCGTCGCCGCTGACCTTGGAAGCGAGCGCCGCCATGACGCTGGCAAGCCGGCTGGCATAGGGACGCGCGGCCTCGGCTGCGGCCTGCGCCTTGCGGAGCTTGGCAGCGGCGACCATTTGCTTGGCCTTGGTGATCTTCTGGGTCGATTTTACCGACCCGATCCGATCCTTGAGTTCTTTGAGCGAGGCCATTTCGGCTCCCTAGTTCTCTACAGGCTTACGCAAAAATCTTGGCGAATGCGTCGAGCGCGGAAACGGTCCGCTTCTTCACATCGTCATCGAAGTTCTTCGAAGTGCGGATCGTTGCGAGGATGTCCGCATGTTCGCTGCGCATGTGGCTGAGCATCGCGGCTTCGTATTCCACCACGCGCGACGCCGGGATGGCATCAAGGTAGCCATTGGTACCCGCGAAGATCGACACCGTCTGTTCTTCGAACGGCAGCGGCGAGAACTGGGGCTGCTTCAGCAGTTCCACCAGCCGCGCACCGCGGTTCAGCAATTTCTGCGTGGACGCGTCGAGGTCCGAACCGAACTGGGCGAATGCCGCCATTTCGCGGTACTGCGCCAGCTCCAGCTTGATCGAGCCGGACACCTTCTTCATCGCCTTGGTCTGGGCGGCACCGCCGACACGGGATACCGACAGACCGACGTTGATCGCCGGACGGATGCCCTGGTAGAACAATTCCGTTTCGAGGAAGATCTGGCCGTCGGTGATCGAAATCACGTTGGTCGGAATATAGGCGGACACGTCACCGGCCTGCGTTTCGATGATCGGCAGTGCGGTCAGCGAGCCGCCGCCATGTTCGTCGTTCATCTTCGCCGCGCGCTCGAGCAGGCGCGAGTGGAGATAGAACACGTCGCCCGGATAGGCTTCACGGCCCGGAGGACGGCGCAGCAGCAGTGACATCTGGCGGTAGGCCACGGCCTGTTTGGAAAGATCGTCATACACGATCACGGCGTGCATGCCGTTGTCGCGGAAATATTCGCCCATCGCGCAGCCGGTGTAGGGTGCGAGATACTGCAGCGGGGCAGGCTCGGAAGCGGTGGCGGCGACCACGATCGAATATTCCATCGCGCCGTTTTCTTCGAGGCTCTTCACGATCTGGGCAACCGTGGAACGCTTCTGGCCGATGGCGACATAGATGCAGTACAGTTTCTGCTTCTCGTCATCGCCCTGATGCGCGTTCTTCTGGTTGATGAAAGTATCGATCGCCACGGCGGACTTGCCGGTCTGGCGGTCACCGATGATCAGTTCGCGCTGGCCGCGGCCAACCGGAACCAGGGCGTCGATGGCCTTGAGGCCGGTCTGCACGGGCTCGTTCACCGACTGGCGCGGGATGATGCCCGGAGCCTTCACTTCGACGCGGCTGCGCAGAGTGGTGCCTAGCGGGCCCTTGCCGTCGATCGGATTGCCGAGCGCGTCGACTACGCGGCCAAGCAGTTCCTTGCCCACGGGGACGTCCACGATGGTGCCGGTCCGCTTGACGACATCGCCTTCCTTGATTTCGGCGTCGGAGCCGAAAATCACGACGCCGACATTGTCCGCTTCGAGGTTGAGCGCCATGCCTTGCACGCCGTTGGAGAATTCGACCATTTCGCCAGCCTGGACATTGTCGAGGCCGTGGATACGGGCGATCCCGTCACCCACCGAGAGAACCGAACCGACTTCGGTTACTTCGGCTTCGGTTCCAAAATTGGCGATCTGGTCCTTGATGACCTTCGAAATTTCTGCGGCACGGATTTCCATGGGTTAGCCTTTCTGATCGGCGGTTACGCCGTCAGCCTTCATCATCTTGGTAGCGAGGGTGTTGAGCCGGGTGAGAATCGAACCGTCGATCCGCTTGGACCCGATGGTGACCACCAGGCCGCCAAGCAGGTCGGGATTGACGCTCGTCTGTAATTTCACGGTGCGGCCTTCGCGGGCCGTCAGTTTGTCCTTGAGCGAGGCAAGCTGCGTGTCGGTAAGCGCGTGGGCGCTGGTGACTTCCGCAGTCACTTCGCCGCGCTGTGCAGCGGCAATGGTGTTGAAGGCGCGAATCATCGCGGGCAGCTGCGACAGCCGGCGGTTCTGCGCCAGCACGCCGAGGAAATTTCCGGTGAGCGGCGACAGGCCGAGCAGCCCGGCAACGCCGCCGATAGCGCCCTGGGCGGCATCGCGCGATACTTCGGGATTGGTCGTCAGCGCCCGCAGGTCGGCCGATTCGCCGAGCGCGGCGCGCAGTTTTTCGAGGTCCGATTCCACCGCAGTGACCGTTCCAGCCTCCGACGCCAAATCGAACAGGGCCGAAGCGTAACGGCCTGCGAGGCTAGCTTGAATACCGGCGGAAATTTCCACGCGTTGAGGTCCTCTTGGGTCGGCAAGATGCGATGTTGTCGTGTAGCCTAGGATGGGACGCGCAAAACACTGCCCCGGTTCGGCTGGCGCGCCCCTATCATCGGGGATGCTGCGATGCAACCCGTCCCGGAGCGAAGCGCTTTCGATTTTCCCGATTTGGCGTATTGGTGGCGCCTACGGCTGCACAGATGGCCGCGCGGAACAAGGCGGAGGACACACCATGCGGATAACCCCGATGACTGCAAATGCGGGCGCGAGCGTCAGCGGCATCCAGCTGGCCGCGCTCGACGACGCGGAACTGGAGGCGCTCAAACGGGCGGTGTACACCCACGGGGTGGCAGTGCTGCGCAGCCAGAGCCTGTCGCCGGAAGAGCATATCGCCTTCGCAAAACGCTGGGGCGGTATCGACATCAACAACTACTTTCCGCTCGACGGGGAATATCCGGAAATCGCGATCGTGCGCAAACGTGCCGACCAGCAGACCAATATCGGCGGGGCGTGGCACACCGACCATTCCTATGACCAGGTCCCGGCGATGGGGTCGATCCTGGTGGCGCGGGTGCTGCCCCCGTCTGGCGGGGATACCCTGTTCGCGCATATGGGCGCCGCCTATGATGCCTTGCCCGATGATCTGAAAGACGCGGTGGAGGGGCTGCGCGCGTTCCACACCGCCGATCATGTCTATGCGTTGGACGGGGCCTACGCCCAGACCGACATGGCCAGCGAACTGCGCGGGCAGGAGATGAAGACCGGCGCAACGCATCCGGTCGTGATCCGCCATCCGCGCACCGGGCGAAGGCTGCTGTATGTGAACCCGTCCTTCACCATCCATTTCGAAGGGCAGACGCGGGAAGAAAGCCTGCCGCTGCTCCAGCGCCTGTACAATGCCGCGATGGACGAAGCGAACCAGTGCCGCGTCGTGTGGGAACCCGGCACCGTCGCCATCTGGGACAACCGCGCGACCTGGCACAACGCGCTCAACGATTACCCGGGATACGCCCGCGAAATGCACCGGATCACACTGAGCGGCGAGGCGCTCGCTGCTTAACGGGCCAATCTAACGCTGCGTCTTTTCCTCGCAGCTATAGACCAGCCGTTCGTTCGGCTGGGCGGGCAAGGCGGAGGTTACCGCGCCTTGCAGGTCGCCGAGCCGCGATGCCGCGCCTTCGCTGCCGCATTTGGGCGCGGTGTAGGCGCTGCGGGCGGCGCGCGCTTCGTCCATCGCGGCACGGCCTAGCAGGTAGCGGTCGGTGCGGAAGGTCCTGCTCGCGGGGTCGTAGCGGTTGACCGACACGGCGGCTTCTTCGTTGGGCACGAACACGCGCGACCACACGCCGCTGGCAAAACCGTACTGCGTGCGTTCGTTGACGCAGCCATTGTCCGCCCAGGCGAATTCGACTTCCTCGTTCGGCGCACCTACGATCCGGCTGCGGTCTTCCTGCAACACACAAGTGAGCGCGCCGTCGCCCCGGGCCTGCGCCGACATGTCGATTGCGCCGGGGTCGTCATCGTCGGAGGCTGCTGCATCGCTGCCTTCGTCCGGCCCGGCCTGCATTACGCCGGCAACCCGGCGGTCGATCTCGTCGAGGCCGGGGCGCGTGAACCACACCGCCAGCGCGGCGACGAGCGCCACCGCGGCAATTCCGCTGGCGATGGCGAACTTTCGTTCCTGCCCCGCGGTGCCGCGCGCCTGATACGCGATTACCCCGCCGCCGACCGCGATCAGAAGCAGGACGGCGGCGATGGCCATCTGGTTTTCGCGCGTTTCCGTTACTGCCAACTCCGCTTCCAACCGGGCGCGCTCCCGCTTGGCGCGGTCGGCCTCGGCGCGCTCGGCGAGGTCCTGCCGGGCGACCAGTTGTTCGCGTTCGATCCGTTCGCGCTCGTTCTCGTCCACTTCGGCCAGGCTGCGGCAGGGCAGGGCGTTGGTCCGCGCGGTCACGCCATTATCGCGCAGGAAAGGCAGCAACTCGCGGGTCGAGACGGCGAAATAGAATTCCGCATCGCCGCCTTGCGAATCCGCACCGAAACTGTTGACGCCCAGCACCCGGCCGCAACTGTCGAGCAGCGGGCCGCCCGAGTTGCCGCGCGCAATCGGGGCGGTGTGGAGGATCGTATCGAACTGCCGTGAAGGGCGCGATCCGGACAGGAAGCCGCGACTTTTCACCGGTGGCTGCGAATCGAAAATGTCGCTCATGTTCAGGCCCTGCGCCTGGTCGACATTCATTGGATAGCCGACCGCCGAAACCTCCGCCCCGTCTTGGTCACCGGCGCCTGAAACGGTCAGCGGCGGCAGACGCAGATTGCTGCCGACGATTTCCAGCAGAGCCAGGTCGTTGCCCGGGCTCACAGCGATCAGTTTGGCATAGGCGCCTTCGTCCCCGTCGGGCGGGACGATCCCGATCCTCAGGGTGTTGTCCTGCACCGCTTCCATCACGACGTGCGAATTGGTCACGATCCGCGTCGGGGTGACGGCAAAGCCGCTGCCGTGGCTGACCGGGAAAATCCGCTGGCCATCGGTGCCCATGATCACCACCCGCACCACGCCGCGCGCGGCGGCAGAGACGTCCGCCGGATCGGCCATCGCGCCCGAGGGCAGCAACAATGCGAAAATTGCCAGCAGGGCAAGAATTTGGCGCTTCATGGCCGCGTCTTAGACCGCGCAGGGTTTTGACCGCAAGCTTCGGGAAGCGGCGACGGGAAAATGGTGCGATCACGGCTGGACCAGCAAGGAGCCAAGATCATGACCTACCGAATTTCGCCACTCGAAAAAGAACAGTTCCAGCCGTTGTTCGAAATGGACGAGGAACAGCTTGCCGCCATCGGGGCCGTCCGGATGCAGGCGAAGGCGGACGCGGGATACCCGTGCCGGATCAGCCTGCGCGATGCCGCCAAGGGCGAAAGCCTGATCTTGCTCAACCATGTCAGCCATGATGTCGCGACGCCGTATCGCAGCGCGTTTGCCATCTTTCTGCGCGAGGACGCCGAACAGGCGGCTCCGCTGGTGGACACACTGCCGCCAGTATTCGAAGGACGTCCGATATCCCTGCGCGGTTTCGATGCGCGGGGGATGATGTGCCAGGCGCAGCTTGCCCTTCCGGGGGAGGCGGATACGAAAATTCTCGCCCTGTTCGCCAACCCGGATGTCGCCTATATCCATGCCCATAACGCGGCCCGCGGATGTTTTGCGGCGCGGATCGACAGGACGGGAGAAGACGAGTGACCTCCGCGCGCGCAATTGCTGCCGATCAGGCATGGGCCGCGGTGCTGCGCCGTGACCGGGCGTATGACGGGCGCTTTGTCACCGGCGTCCTCACCACCGGGATATATTGCCGCCCGTCATGCGCGGCGCGGCATCCCGGACGCGGCAACGTGCGCTTCTTCGCCTCCGGAGCCGAGGCGAGGGAGGCGGGTCTGCGCGCGTGCAAGCGGTGCCTGCCCGATGATGCCGGGCGCGACGAAGCGGCGGTGCTGGCTGCGACCGACGAGATCAAGGCAAGCGGAGGCCGGCCGCTGCTGGGCGAGTTGGCGCGGCAGGTTGGTTATTCGCCGTCCCATTTCCAGCGGGTGTTCAAACGCGCCACCGGGTTGTCGCCTGCGGCCTATGCACGGGCGCTACGGGAAGAACGGGCACGCGATGCGCTCAGCGGCGGGGACAGTGTGACCGGCGCAATCTACGATGCCGGGTTCGAAGCCGCGTCGCGCTTCTACGATTCAATGGACGGGAGACTGGGGATGACCGCATCGGTATGGCGCGGCGGGGGCGCGGGGGTGACGATCCGCTGGGCAGTCGTGCAGACGACGCTCGGCCCGATGCTGGTCGCCGCCACGGATAAGGGCGTGTGCCGGCTGTCCTTCGCCGAGGGAGAAGCGGAACTGGCCGCTCGGTTTCCCAATGCGGTGCTGGTGGAAGGCGGCGCGGATTTCGCCGACCTGCTCCAGCGGGTAATCGGCGCGGTCGAACAGCCCGGCAGCGCAAACGACATCCCGCTCGATGTCAAAGGCACTGCATTCCAGGAAGCGGTGTGGGCAGAACTGCGCAGGATTCCCCCGGGCGAAACCCGTTCCTACGCGGAGATCGCCGCCGCGGCGGGCAACCCCAGGGCGGTCCGCGCAGCAGGCAGCGCCAACGGCGCGAACTGCGTCGCAGTGCTGATCCCCTGCCACCGCGTGGTGCGGTCCGACGGCTCGCTGGGCGGCTATGCTTATGGGGCGGACATCAAGAAGAAGTTGTTGGAAAGGGAAGCGAAATGAATTCCAAGGTCGATCGTTTCAGGTCGCTGCACGTTCCGGGCGACCCACTGATGCTGTACAATATCTGGGATGCCGGAAGCGCTAAGGCGGTGACCGGTGCCGGTGCACGGGCTATCGCCACCGGTAGCTACGGCGTGGCCGAATCGCAGGGGTTCAAGGATGGGGAAGGCTTCCCACTGGACGCAGTGCTGGCCAATCTGGAACGGATCCTGCGCGTTACCGACCTGCCTGTCTCGATCGATATGGAATCGGGGTATGGGGAAACGCCAGCGGAAGTCGGCGAGTCCGTGGCCCGGGCGGTTGTTTCGGGCGCGGCGGGGATCAATCTTGAGGACCGGATGCCAGGGATGGATGCCCTGACGACGGTTGATCGGCAATCACTCCGGATCAGGGCAGCCGCCGACACCGGCGTGTTCGTCAACGCGAGATGCGACGCTTTCCGGGGGCGCGCGGCGGAGGATCATGGCCCGGCGCTGGTTGAGCAGGTTCTCGAACGTGCCCGGGCTTATTCCGATGCCGGGGCAAGCGGACTTTTCGTGCCCTTCACCACCAACCGTGCTAGCATTGCATCTATCTGTGAGGCTTCGCCCATTCCGGTCAATATCATCTGGACGCCGGCCAGCGCCGGCGGATTTTCAGATCGGGCAGAACTGGCAGAACTGGGCGTAGCGCGGATCAGCCATGGGCACCGTCCCTGGGCCGCAGCAATGGCGTGGCTGGGGGATGAGGCCGCAAGGGTTTTTGCAGGCGAGGCACCGACTTACGACGCCGCCTAGCCCCGCGCCCAACCCTCACTGGCCGGGACTAATCCCGCCAGGATTTTCTCCGCGCTCGCCAGATACTCCTCGCGCTTGGTTTCATCCATCCGGTCCCAGTTCGAGTACACCCGCGAAACGCGGTTGTTCCGTTCCAGCAGCGGGCGGTTGCGGATCAAGAAATTCCAGTAGAGCGGGCCGAACGGGCAGGCTCCGTCGCCGCTTTTCTTCGCTGGTGAGTAGACGCATTTGCCGCAGTAATCGGACATCGAGTTGATGTAGTTTCCGCTGGCAGCGTAGGGCTTGGTTGCGAGCCGTCCCTTGTCCGCCCACAATGCCATCGCCGCTACATTGGGCAGTTCGACCCATTCATAGGCGTCGGCATAGACCACCAGGAACCAGTCCTCGACTTCCTGCGGGCGGATGCCGGCGATCAGCGCGAAATTGCCCAGCACCATCAGCCGCTGGATGTGATGCGCGTGGGCGTGGTCGCGGGTGGAGCGGACACAGTCGGCCATGCAGCGCATGTCGGTTTCGCCGGTCCAGTAGAATTCGGGCAGGGGCCGGACAGCCTCCAGCGCGTTCGCTTCGCGCAGGCCGGGCATTTCCAGCCAGTACATCCCGCGGATATATTCGCGCCAGCCGATGATCTGCCGGATGAAGCCTTCGACCGCGTTGATCGGCGCGCGGCCCGCGTAATATTCCTCTTCCGCCAGTTTGCAGGTTTCCACGGGGTCGAGCAGGCCGAGATTGATCGAGGTGGACAGCAGGGAGTGGTACAGATCATCCGACCCGTGGACCATCGCATCCTGATAGGTGCCAAAGTCGGGCAGGCGTTCTGTCAGGAAGGCGGCGCGCGCTTGCTCGGCTTGGGCGCGCGTGACCGGCCAGGCGAAGTTATCGAGTTTGCCGAAGTGATCGCCAAACCGTTCCGCGACGAGGCCCATTACTTCTGACGTCACGGCGTCAGGCGCAAATTTCGGAGCGGGCGGCGGGTTCAGGTTCTTGTCCGGCTTTCCGCGATTGTCGTAGTCGTAATTCCATTGGCCGCCTTCCGGCTGGTCGCCCGCCATGAGGATGCCGGTCTTGCGGCGCATCTCGCGGTAGAAATACTCCATCTGCAGGGTCTTGCGCCCTTCGGCCCAGTCGCGGAACTCTCCGATCGAGCACAGGAAACGGTCGTCAGGATGGATCGTGACCGGGCAGACGAACTTGTCCGGCCATTCCTCGATGGCCTGCTGCACCCGCCATTCGCCCGCCTCGACAATGTCGATTTCC
Organism: Allopontixanthobacter sediminis; assembly: GCF_009828115.1. Lineage (GTDB taxonomy): Bacteria > Pseudomonadota > Alphaproteobacteria > Sphingomonadales > Sphingomonadaceae > Allopontixanthobacter > Allopontixanthobacter sediminis. The sequence continues at coordinate 320,803 of NZ_WTYL01000001.1, forward strand.
CGCGGGTCGTGCCGCTCCACCGCGCGGGCGACTTCGCCGGTAAAGCTGCCGGCGTTGTCAGGGTCGGTCAGCCGAGTGTAATCGACGGTCCATCCGTCCTGCTCCAGCTCGGCGGCGAAATGGCGCATGGCGGAAAAGATCAGCGCGATCTTCTGCTGGTGATGTTTGACGTAGGTCGCCTCGTCCCACACCTCCATCAACAGGACGACCGTATCATCCTTGGCGCGGCCTGCCAGCGACGCAAGTCCGCGCGTCAGCTGGTCGCCGAGGATCGGGACCAGGACCGGGCCCGCGCCGGACAGGTTTTCGGATTGGCTCATACGGCTGGAATGATCGAATCTCCGGTCGGTGCCGATCAATCGAGCTTCGGCGGCATCCCGGGTTCCGCCTTCGCCATTGCCGACTGGTAGGCTGGACGCTCGCCGATCCGTTTGAGATAGGCCTGCAAATTCGGCATGTCGCCAATCGACTTGTTGTTGAACGCGCGGCTGGTGGTCAGCTGGAAACCCATCATGATATCCGCCGTGGTCAGGTCCGACCCGCCGAAATAATCCGCCTGGCCGAGCCGCGCTTCGACCATTTCCCAGCCTTTGCGAGTGCGGTCGGCCACGAACGGCGGCATCTCTTTCGCACCCGCCTGCTGGGCGGCGATCGCCATCATCCCGTTGGTCATGAAGGTGGCGTTGGCGAAGTGGAACCAGAACAGGTGATCGGGATAATCGGCGTGGTCGGGCGAAGGTGTCAGCTGCCCGCGTCCGTACTTCGCCGCGATATATTCGACGATCGCACCGCTTTCGCCCAGCACCAGGTCTCCGTCCTCGATCACCGGCGCGATGCCCATCGGGTGCAGCGCCTTGTATTCATCCGGCGCGAGGCGGTTGTCCTCGCGCCGGGTATACAGCCTCAGATCATAGTCGAGCCCCAGTTCCTCGCACAGCCAGACAATCCGTTCGGACTGCGAAATGCGCAAGTGATGGACGGTCAGCCTCGACATGCTCAATTGAGCACGGCGGCGGCCGGATTGCGGACGGCGTCGTCCTCGTCTTCTTCCTCGTCCTCGGGATTGAGCTTGGGCGCCAGTTCCACCAGCGCGGCGGACTTGTCGCCATCTTCGATCTTCGCGACCAGGTCACGCAGCTTCTTGGCCCGCTTGCTGGCGTGGGGATCGTTGATAATCGGGCTGAGCAGCGCAATCGATTCCCGGTTGCGGTCTTCGGTCAGCAGCAGATGCGCCAGCGCCGTGCGGATCGTGGGGTCGAACGGCGCCAGGTCATAAGCCGTTTCGAGCGCGATCAGCGCGGGTTCCGGCGGAGTTTCGCCCGCCAGCTGGTACGTCAGGTAATAGCCCTTGAGCGGATCGGCGTTGCGCGGATCGAGCCGGTTGGCGGCGGCGTATTGCTCGCGTGCAACCACGAATTGCGAAGGATCTTCCTCCGCCCGCTTCATCGCGATCCGGGCAAGGTAGATGTGCCCGCGGGCGAGCGAACTATCGATTTCGAGCGCTTTCTTTGCCGCTGTTTCCGCCCGGTCCAGGTTTTCCGCATCGAATTCCGCTTCCGCCACCGCCAACTGGACGGGAGCGCTGCCCGGGAAACGGGCAAGGAGATCGCGGGCGGGCTGGACCAGTTGCTTTGCTTCATCTTCGTCGACACCGCGGGTCGATTTGATGTGGAGCATCATCATTTCCGATTCCGCGTCGGTCATCTTGCGGGTCGTCGCGGTCGGCGGGGTGTAATCGGCGTAGGTGATTTCCATCCCCGGCGCCCGGCCCCGACGGTACCGGTCGAGATCACGGTTGAGTTTACCGAGATCGCCAAACGCGCCCTTGCCGGCGTCCAGGCTGCTGGCGCCGCCATTGATCAGCCTGAGGTATTCGCCAAGCTGTCCCTTCCGCTCGCCCGAGAAGGTGAGGTAATGCGACAGCATCCAGCCCATCGCGTAAATCTGGGCTACGTCTTCGCCGTTCATCTTTTCCGGCGGATCGAGCAGGCGTTCCACACTGTAGCTGTTGAGGTACTGCAGTACGAGGGCGCGATGGGTCGCCGGCGCGCCGAGCTTGAAGCCCTTGTCGGTAAGCTCGATCGTTCCGTAAACCTCGGCAAATCCCTCCCGGTACCAGGCCGGATAGGCAGCCGCGGCGTGCTGATACATGAAGTAATGCGAATATTCGTGGAACATGACCACGCGCGGGCTCAGGCTGTTTTCGTCGCTGCGCGTCCCCAATGTCCGCTGGCGCGGTTCCTTGACCGGGGAGAACGCGACCGATTGCCCGGCGCGCGGAATGAAGAACCCGGCCACGCCGCGTGAACCCGCAAGGCGGCCAATGTCGTTCGTATCGCCAAAGTGATACATGGTCAGCTTCGACGAGTCGGGGACCACTTCGGTATCCTTTGCGGTGCCGTACATATACCGCATCGCTTCGTCGAACCGCTCCAGATCGAGCGCGAGCTGGCGCGCCTCTGCCTCCGAACTTTCCGATTTGACGATGAAGTGGTCGGTCTTGGCTTCCCACCATTCCGCGGCAAACGCGGATGTGGATACGGCAAGCGACGCAAGAAATCCCAGTACAAAGCGCATGAAAACAGTCCCTAGTTTGCGATCCCGGATCGCATGGCCATGCAATTCACCCTTAGCTGGCCACGCGTAGTCGCAGCAGAATAAGCATACGCCCTTTTCAAAGGCAAACTTTCAAACGAAACTATATGGGTCGATATCCACCGCGACGCGCACTCCTTGCGGAAAATTCAGTTCGCCTAGCCAGTCGCGGATGATGTTCTGTACCTGGGCGCTGCGGCGCGCGTTGATCAGCAGGCGGTAACGGTAGCGGCCGCGCAGCAAGGACATCGGGGCGGGGGCGGGGCCGAGGATCATCACATCGGGCAGGCTCGGGCGAGTGCCGCCGATGGCGCGGGCGGCTTCGCGCGCTTCGGCCTCGTCTTCGGACGACACGATGATCGCGGCCCAGCGGCCAAATGGCGGCGCGCCGGCGTCGCGGCGGGCCTCGGTTTCCGCCGCATAGAAGGCATCGCGGTCCCCGGCGGCGAGGGCCGCGATCACCGGGGCATCGGGGTGGCGGGTCTGGATCAGCACTTCGCCCGGTTTCGCCCCGCGCCCTGCGCGGCCCGCAACCTGCGCCATCTGCTGATAGGTCCGCTCGGCCGCGCGCAGGTCGCCGCCTTCGAGCCCGAGGTCGGCATCGACCACGCCCACAAGCGTCAGTTCTGGGAAATGGAACCCCTTGGTGACCAGCTGGGTGCCGACGATTACGTCGATCATCCGCTCCTCCGCCTGCCTGACGAACGCAGCGGCCTTTTCCGGCGAGTTGAGCGTGTCGGACGTGACCAGCGCAACCCGCGCTTCGGGCAGGATCTCCGCCACTTCGTCCGCGATCCGCTCCACCCCGGGTCCGCAAGCGACCAGGCAGTCCAGCTCGCCGCATTCGGGGCACGCGGGCGGCGGCGTGGTTTCGTGGCCGCAGTGGTGACAGGACAAACGGTTGGAAAGCCGGTGTTCGACCAGCCACGCGCTGCAGTTGGGACACTGGAAACGGAACCCGCAATTGCGGCACAGGGTCAGCGGGGCATAGCCGCGGCGGTTGAGGAACAGCAGCGATTGTTCGCCGCGTTCCAGCCGCAGCTTCAATTGCTCGACCAGCCGGGGGGACAGCCAGCGGCCACGTTCCGGCTTTTCCTCCGTCAAATTGATGATGCTGACATCGGGCATGGTCGCGCCGCCGAACCGGCTGGGCAGTTCGAGCCGTTCGTAGATCCCGCTTTCCGCCATCTGCAGGCTTTCAAGCGCCGGGGTCGCGCTGGCGAGGATCACGGGCACCCCTTCGAAATGGCCGCGCATCACCGCCACGTCGCGGGCGTTGTAGCGGACCCCTTCGTCCTGCTTGAAGCTGACCTCGTGGGCCTCGTCCACTACCAGCAGGCCAAGCCGGGCGAAGGGCAGGAACAATGCGGAGCGCGCGCCCACCACGACTTTCGCCTCGCCGCTGGCAATCGCCCGCCACGCGCGGCGGCGTTCCGTGGATTTGAGGCTGGAATGCCATACCACGGGCGGCGTGCCGAAGCGGTCCTCGAACCGGCGCAGGAATGCTTCCGTCAGCGCGATTTCGGGTAGCAGGACCAGCACCTGCCGGTCCATCCGCAGCGCCGCGGCGAGCGGTTCGAAATAGGTTTCGGTCTTGCCCGAACCGGTCACCCCGTCGAGCAGGAAGGGCGCGAATTTTTTCGCCTCGACGGCTTCGGTGAAGCGGTCGGCGACGTCCTGCTGGTCCTCGCTCAATTTCGGCTGCGCGAAATCGGGATCGGGCCTTGGATAGGGCCGGTCGATGTCGACTTCGACCGGTTCCAGCGCGCCCTGGTTGACGAGCCCGCGCAGCACTCCCTCGCTGACGCTGGCGAATTCGGCCAGTTCGCGGATCGTTGCCTGTTCGCCCTGGAGTGCGTCGAGTGCGACGGCGCGCTGCGGGGTCATCCGCTCAGGCTCCGTCCCGGTCAGGCGGTATTCAATCATTGTCGATGGTCCGCGCAGCGCACCGCCAGACGCCAGCACCATCCGTGCCACCGAGGCGATCCGGGCGCAGTAATAATCCGCCGTCCATTCGATCAGCCGCCGCAGTTCCGGGCGCAGGGGGGGCACCGGGAGCACTTCGATCAGGGCGCGCAATTTGTGATCGGGAACGGAATCTGACGGCAGCCGCTCTTCTTCCCAGACGATCCCGATGATCTGGCGCGGACCCAGCGGCGCGACCACGACCGAGCCGGGTTCGACGTTCATGTCGCCGGGCACCTTGTAGTCGAGGGGCCCGAGTGCGGCGTTGAAATGGAGGAGTCTGGCGCGGTTCATAATGCTGCGGCCATATGGGCGCAGCTACAGTCAGGCGGCAAGGTGAGGATGCCCGAAATGAACGAATTAATCGAATTGCGGCCCGCACGACGCGGATTCCTGGTCGGTCTGTCGGCCACCGCGCTGCTCGGAGTGTCCGCCTGCGCGACGACCGGCGGTTACAGCTTTACCGAAGCGATCCGGCGACTTTTGATGGTGTCGAGCGAGAGAGCCTTTGCCCGGATGACGGCCGATGGCGGGTTCTGGGACCAGCAGGTCGCGCAGATCGGGTTTTCCGATTTGCTGGGAACGCGGGGCGACGTCCTGTCCTCGATCCTGTCCTCGTCGCTGTTCAAATCACGTCTCAATGATGCCTTTGCCGGGATCGCAATCGAAGGATCCTACCGCGCGGCGCCGGTAGTGGCGGACGCCGTGCGAGTAATCGGGATCGGAAATGCGGTGGCGCTGGTGCGGGGCGGGCCGACCGCGGCAACGTCCTTCCTGCAAAGCGAGATGAGCGGACAATTGATCGAAGTGCTGGTGCCCGAAATCGGCGATGCACTGCGCGTGGCACAGGATCCTTTGGTGGGTCAGACGCTGTCGGCGCTGACCGGCGTCAATGTGGCGCAGGTGGCAAACAGTTTCGGGTCGCGCGTCAACGATGTGATCTGGCGGGAGATCGCCCAGGAGGAAAGCGCCATCCGCGCCGACCCCCGTTCCACGCGCGATCCGCTGCTGATCGGAGTGCTCGGCGCCGGGCTCTAGACCTGACTTTAGAAAACCAGCCGGTGTGTGGGGGTGGTGAAGGGCGGCTGGCCCGCATATAGCGGTTCGCGAATCCAACTCGCCCACACCGGAGCCCACCATGAAATTCTTCGCCGACACTGCCGAGATTGACGACATCAAGGAACTGGCCGCTACTGGCCTGCTCGACGGGGTCACCACCAACCCCAGCTTGATTGCGAAGTCCGGCCGCAATTTCATGGAAGTGACGAAGGAAATCTGCGGACTGACCAGCGGACCGGTCAGCGCCGAAGTGGTCGCGCTGGATCACGAGACGATGCTGAAAGAAGCGGAAGTCCTGCGCAAGATCGCGGACAATGTCTGCATCAAGGTGCCGCTGACGATCGACGGGTTGAAAACCTGCAAGGCGCTGACGGGCGAAGGCACGATGGTCAACGTGACGCTGTGTTTCTCCGCCAACCAGGCGCTGCTGGCGGCCAAGGCGGGCGCGACATTCGTCTCGCCGTTTGTGGGCCGGCACGATGACAACGGCGTCAACGGGATGGAACTGATCCGGGATATCCGCACCATCTACGACAATTACCTGTTCGACACCGAAATCCTCGTCGCCAGCGTCCGCCATGCGACGCATGTGCTCGAAAGCGCGCTGATCGGTGCCGATGTGATGACCGCGCCGCCCAAGGTAATCATGGCGCTGGCCAACCACGTGCTGACCGACAAGGGCATCGAAGGCTTCCTGGCCGATTGGGCGAAGACGGGCCAGAGCATCCTGTAACACTGTGGCAGACGAAACCCCTCTCGACCGCTTCAAGCAGGCCCTGACCGGCGCCAGCCGCGCCCTCTCGCGTGAGCCGGAGGTCGAGGTGGCGTGGAGCGCGGACAATCCGGCGGCCAGCGGGAAAAGCTTCCGCGTGCCCTTGCCGGGCCGGAACCTGCCGCCAGAACAGGCACGGGAGGCACGCGGTTTCGCCGACAGCTTCTCGCTCAAGCTGCGCCACCACAACACCGCGCTTCACAGCCGCAACGCGCCGCCCGAACCGGTTGCGCGGGCGTGTTACGATACCGTCGAACAAGTCCGTTACGAAGCGCTCGGGGCGAACAATTTCAGCGGGATCGCGGGCAATTTGGATGCCGCGACAGAGCTGCGGACCGCCTCCGATCCGATCTCCCGCGCGCAGTCCGCTGACGATGTGCCGCTGCAATCGGCGCTGTCGCTGCTGCTGCGCGAGAAGCTGACCGGGCGTCCGATTCCCGCGCGCGCGCAAGCCGGTGTGGAGATGGTTCGCCATTTCATCGAGGAGCGCGCCGGGGCAGATTTCGAGGCGCTTGCGCTGTCGCTCGATGACCAGACCGCGTTCCAGTCGCTCGCGCTCGACATGCTGCGCCACCTCGAACTGACCAAGGACGAGGGCAAGGACGGCGGCGAGGACGACGAGGGCGAGGACGAAGAAGGCGGCGAAGACGAGGGCGAGGACGATAGCGACGAGGATTCCGGCCAGAACGAACCGCAGACTACCGAGATGGCCGGCGAGTCTTCGGAAAGCGAAGACGGCGAGGGCGATTCCGAGAGCGAGACCAGCTCCGAAGAGGAAATGAACGACGGCGAAGCGGGTGACGAGGGCGAGGAAGGCATGATGCCGGTCCGCCCCAACCGCCCGTGGACCGACTTGCCCGAACATTTCGATTACAAGGTGTATACCACCCGCTTCGACGAGGAAGTCGAAGCGAGTGAGCTGTGCGACCAGGAAGAGCTGGACCGGCTGCGCGCCTATCTCGACAGCCAGTTGCAGGGGCTGCAGGGTATCGTGACCCGGCTCGCCAACCGGCTGCAACGGCGGCTGATGGCGCAGCAGAACCGCAGCTGGGATTTCGATCAGGAAGAAGGCATTCTCGATGCCGCGCGGCTGGCGCGAGTGGTCACCATGCCCGGCCACGCTCTGAGTTATAAGGTCGAACGCGACATCGAATTCAAGGACACGGTGGTGACCTTGCTGATCGACAATTCGGGTTCGATGCGCGGGCGGCCGATCTCAATCGCCGCAATCAGCGCCGACATCATGGCGCGCACGCTGGAACGCTGCGGGGTAAAGGTCGAAATTCTCGGTTTCACCACGCGCACCTGGAAAGGCGGGCAAAGTCGCGAGGCTTGGCTGGCCGAGGGAAAGCCGGCCCAGCCCGGCCGCCTCAACGATTTGCGGCACATCATCTACAAGAAGGCCGACGAACCGCTGCGCCGGGCGCGCCGCAATCTCGGCCTGATGATGCGCGAAGGGCTGCTGAAGGAAAATATCGACGGGGAGGCGCTGCAATGGGCGCACTCCCGCCTGCTCGCCCGGCGCGAGGATCGCCGCATCCTGATGGTGATTTCGGACGGCGCGCCGGTCGACGACAGCACTCTGAGCGTCAACAACGCCGGTTATCTCGAAACGCATCTGCGCAAGACCATCGAATGGATCGAGAAACTGTCGCCTGTCCAATTGGTCGCCATCGGGATCGGCCACGACGTGACCCGCTATTACAAGCGCGCGGTGACGATCATGGACGTCGAACAACTCGGCGGCACGATCATCGAACAGCTCGCCGGCCTGTTCGAGGTAGAGGGCAAATGAACGTATCCGAAGCTGTCGCCACCCGTCGGTCCGTGCGCGCTTTTACCGATCAGGCCGTCGATCAGGCGATCCTGCAGCGGGTGCTGGAGAAGGCGCAGCGCAGCCCGTCGGGTGGGAATACCCAGCCGTGGCACGCAGCGGTGCTGACCGGCGAGCCCATGCAGGCGCTGTTCCGTTCGGTAGCCGACGTCCTGCCGCAGGGCCGCGCCGCGCATACACCGGAATATGACATCTACCCCGAGGACCTGGACGGCGCCTATGAACAGCGCCGCCGCGGAGTGGGGGAGGATTTGTACAGCGCGCTCGAGATCACCCGGGAGAACAAGGCCGGGCGGCTAATGTGGTTCGCCAACAATTTCCGCGCCTTCGGGGCTCCGGTGCTGATGCTGGTCCACACGCCGAAATACATGGGGCCGCCGCAATGGTCCGATGTTGGCATGTGGCTGCAGACCATCATGTTGCTGCTGCGCGAAGAAGGGCTCGACAGTTGCCCGCAGGAAGCGTGGGCGATGTATTCGGCGCAGGTCCGCCGGGCGGTGGCCATCCCGGACGACCACATATTCTTCTGCGGAATGGCAATCGGGTACCGCGATGCGTCTGCACCGGTGAACAATTTCCCCGTCAAGCGGGCAGAATTGTACGAAAGCGTCACCTGGCAGGGTTTCGACTGAAAACCTGATCACAAATACGCACTTAATGGGGGTTTTTGCCTGATTATGACTCGCGTTATCGTCTCAAACAGGTCTATGCCGGAGCAATAACAAAGCGGGGTCGCAGTGACGGTTAGTTCGCCATCTACGGCGGAACAATATCCTTGGGGGGATACCGGACTTGCGGAAAAATCAGTTCCTATTTTCGATTTTTGCGGCTGCGGGCGTGTTCGCGTCGCTGTGCTCCGCCATGCCAGCGGCAGCGCAGGAACGACCGGTGCTGCTACGCGAAAGCTTCCCGATCGGAGATGGCGGCGGCATCCTGTGCCAGGTACAGGACCGGAGTGTCGAAAACCCCGCAAAGCAGGGCATCTTCGACCGCAGCTGGGCGATCGTCTGCCGCGATAGCGCGCAGGCAGTGGCCAATGTCTACACCTTCCGCGATGCGGATGCAGACCCCTCCAGCCTTGTAATTCCGCTGCGGCGCGAGGGCGTCGATTGCAGCGCCGGTTCCCCCGCACCCTTCGCCGCCATTGCCGGCGCGCAGCGATCGCCTTGCACGATCTCCGGTACCAGCCTCGGCTGGTCGAGCATCCGCGTGACGCGGGGCAAGACCACCTACATCGCCGAAGGATTTTCCGCCTATGACGCGGCCACGGTGTTGGCGCTGCGGTCCGTGATCGACAATTCGGTGGCCGCCGGTACCATCGACGTGGCATCGACTTCCGTGTCCGACCCGCTGTCCTTCGCCCGCGCGCAAGCCGAATCCCTCAAGCCCGAAGCCGCCTTGGCGGAGGGATACCGCCGCAATCTCGGCGGCGAATATGCCGAGGCCGCCGCCTATTTCGAGACGCTCCAGCAGCGGCTCGAAGCGGACCGTGACAACACGCTCAATATCGGCGAATTCATCGTCAACCGCGCCTTGCAGAAATCCAATCTGGGCGAATTCAGCGTTGCCGACCGACTGTTTGGCGAAGCCGCCGACGAAACGCGGGGCGACATGGTGGCGGAGCGCCTGCAGCGCAATTTCGAGGCGATCCACCTGATCAACCAGGGCATGCTGGGGGAGGCGCTGGACCGGCTCGACCAGCCGCTCAGCGACGGGCTGGGCGGGATCGAAGCGTCCGATGCCGGTCTTGCTATCACCATTCCGATCGCGGAGCGGCTCAACGACGGGGATGGGGCTGGCGGGCTGCTCGGCTTTGTGGACGAACTGAAGCTGTCCCCGGAGGAACGCGCCACCCTGATCGACGCGCAGGCGCTGCAATTGCGCGGCACCGTGCTGCGGATCAGCGGCGACCTGGCGGGGGCGGAGAATGCGATGCTGGATTCCTACGGCAAGGCAATTGCCGTGCGGGATGGCCGGGTAACTTCGATCGCGCGGTTGCGGTCGCAGATCCTCGGCGAACTGGCGCTGGTGTCCGAAGGGCGTGGTAACGAGGGGCAGGCGGAAAGCTATTTGCGGAGCGCGCTGGCGTTGATCGAGGCGCAATATCCCGAGCGTCAGGCTGTCAGCGCAGCCAAGGCGCGGCTGGGTGCGTTCCTCCTGCGCCGGGGGCGCGAGGAAGAAGCGATCACCCTCTACCGCGCCGTGATCGACCAGTCGGTCGGCAAGCGGAACGCCATCACCGGTTTCTCGAACCAGTTGCGCCCCTATTTCCGGCTGATCGCCTACCGGGTGGAAGCAGACCCCGCCTTTGCCGAGGATTTCTTCAAGGCGACCCAGATCCTGGTTCGCCCGGGCGTGGCGGAAACGCAGGCGGTCCTTTCGCGTGAACTGAGTTCCAGTTCCAGCGAAGGGTCGCGGCTGTTTCGGCAAGCGCTCGACCTTGGCCGCGATATCGAGCGGCTCCGGATCCGGTTCCTCGCGCTGGGCAAGACGGACCAGAGCGCCGCGGTCGCCGCAGAACAGCGCGAGCTCGGCCTCCAGATCGAACGGCTCGAAGGCGAGCAGCTGCGCACGCAGGCGCAGCTCAACGACTACCCGCAATACCGGGTCGTGGCGCCGCGTTCGTTGTCGCTGGCCGATTTCAGGGCATCGCTGAAGCCGGGCGAAGTCTATGCGAAAATGTCCGTCGTCGGCGGCGATGCGTTCATGTTTTACACCGACCGCGATTTCGCCAAGGCGTACCGCATCTCCTCATCCGAAGCGGATCTCGATTTCGAGGTCGACATGCTGCGCTCGTCGATTTCCGCGCTCGAGGGTGGGCGCTACGTCACCTATCCGTTCGAGGTCGCCCTGGCGCGCGACCTGCACAAGGCGCTGTTCGGGCCGGTCGCGGACCGCCTCGCCGCAGCCGAACACCTGGTGTTCGAACCGGACGGTGCGCTGCTGCGTTTGCCGGTCGATATACTGGTCGCGGACGATGCCTCGGTCGAAAGATATCTCGCCAGTTCCAGCGCGGCGGACGGTGACCCGTTCGATTTCACCGGCATCGCCTGGCTCGGCCGCGACAAGATGGTCAGCACCGCGGTTTCCGCCCAGTCTTTCGTCGATGCGCGCAAGGCACCGCGATCGCGGGCGGCTCGCGAATATCTCGGGCTGGGGCGCAATATACCGATCGGGGCGATGCGGCCGACAGCGACACGGTCGGGCATCGCCGAAGAGGATTGCAGCTGGAACGCGGCCGCATGGAATTCACCGATCGACGACAAGGAATTGCTCATCGCGCGCAGGCTCGTCGGCGGGGGCGGTTCGATGCTGCTGACGGGCGCGGAGTTTACCGATGACGCGATCATGGGTCGGGACGACCTGCGCGATTACCGCATCCTGCATTTCGCCACCCACGGCCTCGTCACGCCGCCCAACGCGGCCTGCCCGGCCAAACCGGCACTGCTGACATCGTTCGGCGGCGAAGGTTCGGACGGGCTGCTATCGTTCGACGAAATCTTCGAACTCGGCCTCGACGCCGACATCGTCATCCTGTCCGCGTGCGACACCGCGGGCGGCGCCAGTATCGAAGCCACCCGTGCAGCCGGCGTCGGCAGCGGCGGAGGGACCTCGCTCGACGGGTTGGTGCGCAGCTTCATCGGTGCTGGCGGACGGACAGTGATGGCAAGCCACTGGCCGGCGCCGGACGAATTCGGCGCGACCGAGCGGCTGATCAGCGAAATGTTCACGGCGGGCCGCGATATGGGCATCGGCCTGGCGCTGCGGACCTCGCAGCAGCAATTGATGGACGATCCCCGGACCTCCCATCCCTTTTACTGGGGCGGCTTCGCAATCATCGGTGATGCCACTCGGCCGCTGCTGTCCGACGCGCCGCTTGTTGCCGCCCCTGCGGTAGCCGCATTATGAACGGGATATCTTCGAACATGACCGGAAAATTCGCAGCGGCGGTAGCGGTCCTGCTGGGCGGCACGGCCATGGCCGGCGGCGCGCTGGCGCAAACTGCGGTCACGCCGGCAACGCCGCCGACGCGCGAGGAAATCCAGCGCGACCGGCTGGAAGAAAGCCTCCGCACGGAAGGACAGTCGGTGGCCGTGGATGGGGCGGTCGAACGCGCGCCGTGTCCACTGGCTGCGCCCGAATTTGCCGGTCTCACCTTTACCTTCACGCAGGCGCAGTTCGGCGGTCTGGAAGCAATCGATCCGGCGATCGTAGCGCCCGCCTATGCCGGTCTGGCCGGGCAGGAACTGTCGGTTGCCTCGATCTGCGATATCCGCGACCGTGCGGGCACGCTGCTGCGGCAGCAGGGCTATCTGGCCGCGGTGCAGGTTCCCGTGCAGCAGATCGAAGGCGGCGTGGTCCGGTTCGATGTCGTGCTGGCGCGGATGAGCGCGGTACAGGTCCGCGGCGAGCCGGGCCCGTCGGGGAAACTGCTGCAGAAATACATCGACAAGCTGGTCGGCCAGCCGATTTTCAACATCAACGAAGCGGAACGCTACCTGCTGCTCGCCCGGGATATTCCCGGGCTGGACGTGCGGCTGACGTTGCAACCGGCGGCCAGCGAACCTGGCACGTCTCCGGGTGACGTGGTGGGCATTTTCAACGTCGAGCGCACCCCGGTGTTCGCCGATCTCGCAGTGCAGAACTTCGGCAGCAAGGATGTCGGCCGGTTCGGCGCGCTGGTGCGCGTGCAGGTCAACGGCATTACCGGCATGGGCGATGAAACAACTGCCAGCGTCTATGTCGCGGAAGATTTCGACGAGCAGCGCGTCCTGCAACTGGCCCACGATTTCCGGATCGGCGGCGAGGGGTTGCGGCTGGGGGTTAACGGCACCTTCGCATGGGGGCAGCCGGATATCCCCGGACCCGACCTGTTCGAATCCGAAACCCGGATCGTCAGCGCCTATGCCGGATTTCCTCTCCAGCGATCGCAAGCGAGCAATCTGGTGGCGACCGGCGGGTTCGACCTGATCGACCAGGACGTTACCTTCACCGACCTTCCCCTGTCGAAAGACCGGCTGCGAGTGGCTTATGCGCGGATCGATTTCAACCGGATCGACCGACCGAGCCTTTCCGGAAACGCCGGCTACAGCGCAGCGGAACCCCGCTTTGCCGTCGCCGGCGGACTGGAGTTCCGGCAAGGCCTTGACGTGTTCGGCGCGAGCGAAGGGTGCGGACCGGGCTTTGCCCTGTGCACCGTGCCGGGCGCGGAAGTGCCGAGCCGGCTGGACGGGGACCCGACCGCGCTGGTGGTGCGGGCCAGCGGCCGGGTGGATTTCAGGCCGACACCGAAGATCAAGTTCTCGATCGCCCCGCGCGCGCAATATTCGCCTGACGCGTTGTTCAGCTACGAACAGGTGTCCGGCGGGACTTACACCGCCGGGCGCGGCTATGATCCCGGCGCGGTGATCGGCGACAGCGGTTTCGGCGCGCAGGTGGAGGCGGCCTATGGTTCGCTGGTTCCCGGCAGCTTCGGCGGGGCCGCGTGGCAGCCCTATGTCTTCTACGATTTCATGGCGGCGGACACCAACAATCTGTCCGGCGGGCTGGATACGATCAGCTCGGCGGGCGGGGGTGTGCGGGCCGCATTGGGCGGCCGCATGCGCCTGGACGTATTCGGAGCGGTCCCGCTGGAACGCGCGCCGTTCCAGACCCAGCGCGGCGATGTGCGCCTGCTGATCAACCTTTCGGTCCAGCTGTTACCGTGGAGATGAGCGCGGCGCAGCAAACACGGCACTTCCAGTTCCGGACGAACAAACGGGTGGGCATATGATCAAGACCAACGGGCATCTGATGACACGCCAACAGCGCAATCGCTGGCTGGTCGGCGGATCTTCGCTTGCGGCGGCAGCGGCGCTGGCCTTCGCGCCCGGCCAAGCCTACGCCCAGAGCCTTGGGCCGAGCCGAGATGCGTTGATGCCGCGGCCGCCGGTGATGTCGCCGCGATCCCCTGACTTACGGCAGTTGCCGTCGATACCGATGCCGCAGGAGGTCAGCCTCCCGGCGGTGCGCCAGCCAGCCCGGATCACGCCTGCCGGGATTACGCTGGATGCGCCTATTCTGGCGCCAAGGTCGCTGACCCCGCCCGCGTCGGTGGTCAGAACTCCAGTGGCGAGGCCGATCGCTGCGCAGCAAATTCCCACCGGGGTTGCCAGCGCCTCCGTCCCGCTCGGCGGCGGACCCGTCATCTCCGCAGCCGTACCCTTCTCGAGCACCCCGGCGCCGAGCAATGGCGACACCAACACTGCCGGGATCAACGTTGCCGCATCGGCAAATTACTTCGCCTCGGAAGTCGATTTTCGTCCCGGTGCCGGACAGGATGTGGTGGAATTGTTCGCCTCCAGCGCGATCATCAACTGGACTACGAATATTGCCGGGACGGCTGGCGGCGAAGTCACCTTCCTCGGCTCTGGGCAGCAGCTCAACTTCACCAGCGCGCTCGGCGATTACACCGTGCTCAACCGCATTTTCACGCCTGCCATCGACGCAGCGGTGCGCATCGACGGGACGGTTACCAGCAGTACTTTTCTCGGCAGCGGGACCGGCGGTAACGTGTGGTTCTACAGCCCGGGCGGGCTGATCGTCGGGGCCAGCTCGGTCTTCAACGTAGGCAGCCTCGTGCTGACCAGCAGCAATCTGGACGCTATCGGTTCCACCATGAATTTCGCCGGCGTCGCGGAAGCGAATACCGCGGTGGTAATCGAATCCGGCGCGCAAATTTCCGCCCTGGAGCAGGACAGTTACTTCGCAGTCGTCGCGCCGCGCGTGCAGCAGGGCGGATCGGTCAACGTCAACGGATCGGTGGCCTATGTCGGCGCGGAGCAAGCGCAGCTGACCATCAATGGCGGCCTGTTCGACATTTCGGTCGGGGTCGGTTCCGGCGACGCCAACGGAGTGGTGCATACAGGAACCACGACCGGGTCCGCCGCGACGCCGACCGTCGATATGTTCGGCCAGGTCACCGACGCCGACGCGCGCGGGATCTACATGGTTGCCGTGCCCAAGAACGCCGCGATCTCGATGCTGGTGGGCGGCACAATCGGCTACCAGCCCGCAGAGTCCGCCTCGCTTGCCGATAACGGCAGCATTATCCTGAGCGCAGGGGCGGGCATCGCCGCGACGGGCGGCGCCGCCAACCCGGCAGCCGCAGTCGACACCGTGAATGCGGTGCCGGGCGGCAGCGTATTGGTGGAGGGCGCTTCGTTCACTTCCTCGGCCCAAATCTTTGCGAGCGATGCGGTCAACCTTACCGGCAGTGGGACCGGTTTGCTGTCTTCCGGCGGTGACGGACGCGAGGATTACGACATCGACGTCAACGCGGGCGGTGACATCAACCTGACGCTGGCGGACGATGCCGTGGTCGATATCCTCGGCAACCTGACCTTCCGATCAGGCGGGGACATAAATGTCGACCTGACATCCGCAGGCGGCGCGATGTTCGTCGGCGGGAACTTCACTCTTGAAACGCTCACCCGTGGTGCGGACGATTTCGCCACTTTCCGCGACAATGGCGGAACCGGCATCGGCGCGGACGCAGTGTCCGGCGCGATTGCCCTGACCGTCGGCGGCGGAACGAACCTCGATGTCGGGGGTAGCCTGCTGCTCAACAGCGCGGCGCAGGGCGGCAAGGGTGAAATTCGCAACGGGTCCGCCACCGCGGGCGACATCCTGGTGAACTTCGAAACGACTGGCTCGGTCGATATCGGCGGGTTCGTGCTGGTCAGCGCGCAGGCCCTGTCGGCTCAACTCGGCAAGGACGGCGGTAACGGCCAGGGCGGGATTGGCAGCGACAGCACCGCCGGAGACGTGACCCTGAATTTCGCCAGCAACGGCGTCAGCGCGGCGGGCCTGTCTGTCGATGCCAGCGCCGAGGCGAGCCTGGGCGACAATTCCGCGATCGCGCAAAGCAACGACGCCGCTGCAGGTGACATAGCGGTTAATGTCATGAGCAGTTTTAACCAGTTTGGTAATATCAATCTGACAGCTCGCAGCATCGCAGCGGCATCGTTCGACGCATCGGGCAATGAGATTTCCGGCCAGTCCGGACGCGGCTTGGTCAGCTTGACGGTCGCCAACACGGATACGTTGATGGACGTGTCCGGCAGCGCTTTCATCGATGTCTCGACCGAAGGGGTAGTTGCGCCGCCAACCGGCAACAGCGTCAGCGTAGTCGTGGACAATGTTGGAACGTCCGGTGGCCTGTTCATCGGGGGAACGCTTGGCATCGATACGACTGCAGGCGGCGGCGCGGCGACCGGTCTGACGGAAGCCGGTTCGGTGCTGCTGCAGGCGTCCGGCGGGCAGTTGGTTGCCGATTTCCTGGACATTTACGCCAGTGCATCGGAAGCCGGGCAAAGCTTTTCCTCCGCCGGCAGCGGCCAGGATTTCCAGGGCGGCGATGTAACCTTGCGGGCCAATGCCGGGGGCGAGATGAATTTCGCCTTCGCGTTCGTCGATACCGAGGCGACCGGCGCGTTGCAGACGGCCGGCAATGCCGCAGGCGGCGCGATCACGCTCGAAGCTGCGGACGGCACGATCACATTCCAGAGTTTTGCGAACCTGAGCGCCCGCGCCGCTGGTGGTGCGGGCACGAATCCAGCCGACGGCACCGCAGCCTTCGCGCAGGGCGGCGACATTACCGTCTCGATTTCGGGCGCGGGCGGTTCGATGAACCTGGCGGACATTTTCCTCGCTGCGGATGCCTCTATCCTGTTCGATGTCGAAAGCGGCAGCAGCGAGTTCAGCGGTGACGGCGGGTCCGCACAGGCCGGAGATATCGTGTTCAACCTCGACGGAGGCAGTCTGACCGCAGATTCCCTCGGGATCACCAGCAACGGTTTCGGCGGTGTAGGCGGGGGGCTCCCTCCCGGAACAGCTCCGTTCTCGACCGGCCTGCCGCCGGCCGGGGACGGCGGGCTGGGCCAGGGCGGCACGATCACCTTCAACCTCGACGGCACCAACATGACTGTCGGGAGCCTCGACATTCTTGCCGACGGGCTGGGAGGTAACGGAGCGTTCGGGGATTTCGAAGCCGGCACGCGCGGCGGGCGCGGCGGCGATGCGGTCGGCGGCACGGTTGTTTTCAACGCCCTGTCCGGCACACTCACCGCAGGATCGATAACGGTGGCGGCGCGCGGTAACGGGATCAACGGCGGGGGTGCGGGCGGTTCCGCTTTCGGGTCGGAAGGCGGCGACGGTGGCAACGCTACCGGCGGTAGCGCGACCTTCAATCTGACCGGCAGCGCGGTCATTGATGGGGGGACCGTGCTGGTCACCACCGACGGGTACGGCGGTCGTGGCGGCAATTCCTTTGCGACCGTCACCCAGACCGGGACCAACATCATCGGTCAGGACGCAGGTGCTGGGGGTAATGGCACCGGCGGTACCACCAACTTCAATCACGTCAGCGGCACGATCGATTTCACGTCGCTGACTGCCAGCGCCCGCGGGATTGGCGGAGACGGCGGCGGAAGTTTTGGTTTCTCGACCGGCGATGCGACCGGCGCCGGCGGCGCAGGCGGCAATGGCGCAGGCGGGATCGCGTCAATCAATCTCGATCAGGACGATGGCAGCGATCCGGTGTATTTCGTCACCGCCGACGCGATCGGCGGCGCGGGCGGCGGCGGCCTCGCCAGCGGTAATGGCGGTTCAGCCTCTGGCGGAACGGCGAATCTTGCGATCAACAATTCCGCGATAACGCTTGACGCCGCCACTATCTCGGCCCGCGCAACTGGTGGGAACGCTGGCTTTACGGACACTATTGGCGGCCTCGCCGGGGCAGGCGGCGACGCCGTCGGCGGCAGCGCCAATCTCGACATCGTCGGCGCGCTCGCTTCGGTATCCTCCTCCAATCCGTTGCAGATATTCGCTAGCGCGGCTGGCGGCACAGGTGGCGGCGGCGCGCCCGCCGCAGTCTTCGCCAATGGCGGCACCGGGGGAGCCGGCGGAAGCGCCGCCGGCGGCACCGCGCGCATCGGCGTAAGCGGTGCGGGAGCGAGCCTGACCGTCGACCCCGATCTTGCGGTGCTGTCGGCAGATGCCGTCGGCGGCGAGGGCGGCCAGGGAGGTTTCAGTTTCGATGCCATCGGCGGGGCGGGCGGCCAAGGCGGCGATGCAGTGGGCGGTGCGCTGACGCTTGAGGCCAACAGCGGAACTACCCTCACGATCTTCGATATATCGGGTACCTATGTCATGACCAGCGCGGGTATCGGCGGCGCGGGCGGACAAGGCGGCAACGGTGGCTTTTCGCCCGGTTCGGATGGCGGCATCGGCGGCAATGGCGGAATAGGCACCGGCGGATCGCCGACCCTCCGCGCAATCGGCGGCACGATCATCGGCGGCGACATCGTGTTGGCCGGTCTCGGGATCGGCGGCGACGGCGGCATCGGGGGAATGTTCGGTTCCGGTGTCCCCGGCCCTTCGGGCAATGGCGGAGCAGGGCAGGGAGGCAGCCCGGTAATCGAGCTGCTGGACGGCAGCCCGGGGATCGTCAACCTGGGCGATGTCGCGATCGTCAGTGCGGCAGCGGGCGGAACCGGTACCGTGACTGGCACCACGGTCGCCGGACGGATCGATATTCGCGACCTGTCGAGCGATGCGGGCGGGGTATTCAGTTTCGGTTCGTTGGTGGCCTCTGTATCAGGTGACACTGCGTCCCTGGGCGGCGGCTTTTTCCTGACCGGCGGCAGCGAAGCGAACACCGTCGTGGGCAACCAATCGGTCAATGTGGTCGGCGATATTTCGTACACGTTCGCAAGCGACGGGCAGCTGCTGGTTGGCGGCGCGACCGACCTGACCGCGACCGGCAGTATCCTCGTCACGCACACCGGCAACACTGGCGGGGCGGTGTCCCTTTCCAGCGGCGGAAATTTCACCGCTACGGCGGGAGCGGATTTCATCGCTGACGGGCAGTCGATCATCGGGAGCGGCGGCGCGATCACCATCCGCGCCGAGGGCGAGGCCGAGGCGAATGACCTGCGCGCGGTGTCCAACATCGATTTCTCTGCCGGGCGCAACGCGCTGGTGAACAACGCGTCGGTCACCGGTCCGCCGCTGACCGTCAACGTGGGTGCCGGGACGATTGTCCTCAACGGCATCGATATTCGCGCGGGCGGAAACAACGACCCCAGCTTCGAGCAGTTCGATCCCAATTTCAACGCGGCGATAACGGGTGACGTAACCTCGACCGGATTCGTGTCCGTCACGGCAGGAGGCAATGCGCTGTTTACCGCTGGTTCCAGCACGGTGTCGGATAACGGGCTGACCGTCAGGACGGGTGACGACATCCTGATCGCCAGCGGCGCGTTGGTGGAAGCCGGTGCAAACCCGGCCACGACCCCCAGCGCTGCCAATCCGTTCGCGAATTTCAACAATCTGGTGCTCGATGCCGGTGCACTCGCGCGTTCCGGCGAGTTGCTGGCCGGCCCGCTCACCCCGCTTGCCTCGATCGTTTCCGCGGGAACCATCGATGCAAACGATTTCGCGATCATCCTCACCGCGAACGCCATTGACGGTAGCGGCGGGGCGATCAGCGCCAGCTCGCTTGCGGCGGATATTGTGGATGCTCCCAATGCGGGCGCAGCCCAGGGGAATGACGCCGGACTGCTTGGCGCGCAGTGCGTTGAGGGCAACATCTGTCTTGGCTCGGTATCGGCGGACAACCGCATCGAAATCGGCCAGAACAGCAATAACGATGTGATCCAGCTGGTCGTCGAACAAGCGGCGATCAGTGCGAACGATGTCCTGATCACCATTCGCAACGACATCGTGATGGGCAGCGCCGGAATTCCGACCACCATCGACGCGGCCAATACCTTCTTCGCCGAGAGCCTGACGGGTGACGTCAATTTGCTCGATGCGGAGATCAACAGCAACCAGATAAGCATCTCCGCCGCGGGCAGCCTGCTCGGTAGCGGTTCGCTGACCAGTGCGAACGATATCGGCATCACCGTTGGGCAGGACCTCAATGCCCTGCTGATCGATACCGGCGGCCAACTGACCACTGTTGCAGGCGTCGGCGGCGCGCTTGAAGCGGAATACACCGTTGCCGGATCGATCAACGTCGGCACCAACAACCAGGGTGCGGCCGCCGCACTGCGCGTGGTCGCGGGTGCGGGCAACAGTTTCGGCGCTATCGGCCTTGCCGGACCGCAGGACATTACCCTGATCGCGGGTGACACCGGCGCGGGCGACGTTTTCCTCGGTACGGCAAACGGCGCGGCCAGCATCACCCTGAGCGGCGACAACGTCGGCTTTGCAGACCTGTCATCGGTCGGCGCGATCAACGCGTCAGCGACAGATGCCATCACCGGCGGCAATCTGGCGGCGGGCGGCGACGTCGACCTGGCGGCGCAGGCAATCGACATCGGTGATGTCACGTCGGGCGCTTCGGTCATCGCCAGCGCCAGCACCGGAAATGCCGGTTTCGGCACGGTGGATGCGGCGAATGACATTATCATCACGGCGGCCGGAACGCCGAGCCTGACCAACGCCGTCAGCGGCGGCAACACGTCCATCACCGGCAGCGGTGTGAGCCTGGCCAGCGGCACCATCGGCGGCGATCTCGCGCTTACTGCGACCACTGGCGATATCAGTGGTAATGGCGCCATCAGCGTGGCTGGCGGGATTATGCTGGATGCGGCGGGAGCCATCGGTTTCGGCACACTCACAGCGGGCGGCGGAGATTTTACTGCCGTTTCCGGCGGCGACATGTCCTTCACCGGGGCCGGCGCTGGGGGCACGCTGGACTTCACGGCTGGCGGTTCGATTGCCGCCACCGGCTCGGTGACGGGTACGGACGTGTTCCTGACCGCCGGGGACACCGTTTCGGCGGGGGCAGTGTCGGGCGATACGACCGAAATATTCGGGCCGAACGGTATCACGATCGGTACGCTCACGGGCGGCACCGCATTGCTTCAGGCGGCCACCGGCGCGGTATCCGTCACCGGCGACATCGACCTTTCGGGCCTGCTGGAGGCGGCTGGCCGCAGCTTGCTGCTCCGGTCCACCAACGGGCTGACAGTCCGGGCCACCGCGACCGCTGGCGATATCGACATCGTGGTGGCGGGCGACCTCGACTTGCGCGGAGTCAGCGCTGCGGGCGATATTTCGCTGACGACCAGCGGAGGTTCGATCGTTGCCAACGCAACTGTCGCCAGCGGGGTCACCACTCTGCCGCCCGGCGCGCAGGGGCCGCTGATGATCACGTCTTCCGGCGGCGACATCGCCATCAACGCGGCCAATGGTTTCACCGTCAACTCCGCGATCAGCGCCGCCAACGCGCTGACGATCAATGTCGGCGGGATCATCGATTTGGAGGCTGCTGCGAGCGGCGCGACCATCGGAGTGGTCGCTGGCGACATCAACATCGGAACTGCGGGCTCGCTCGGGCGGAGTGATCTGACGACCTCGATCACCATCAACACCGCCGGGAATATCGTGCTCGGCGGGGCCGCCAGTTCGCCGACGACCGGCGTCATGGGGATCGATAGCGGGGAATTCGCGCGCATCTTCAGTGGCGGAGATCTGGCTATTTCCGCGCAGATTGGCCCGCAAGGTGTGGGCGGCAACATCACCGTCGATACGCTGGACGTGCTGGTGGGGAGCGGAGCGGGCACCCCGCAAGCCGGCAATATCGGCCCGGCGGGCGCGCTCTCGCTCGATGCGACCGGTGCCATCGACATTATCGGCGCGGCCACGATGACGAACGCGGGCGCTGGCAACCTGTTCTCGCTAGTGGCGGGGCAGTCGATTGACGTCGAGACAGCCAGTGGCGCGTTGATCGTCCAGGATGCCAACGGCGGACTTGCCGGACAGTTGGAACTGGCCGCACCCGTCATCCGCGCGATCAGCGATGCGGCGGCGCAGGATATCAGCGGCGCTTCGATTGCCAACATCGACAGCCGGCTCGGCCAGAACGACGGCGCGGTGAACGATGCAGGCTATTTCTCCGCCGGGCAATTGTCCTTCACGGTGGACGATGCGCTGCTGATCCAGAACAGCGGCGCCGGTACCGAATTCGATGACCGCCGCGGATTTACGGCGGGCACCGTGACCATCAACACCGCCAATCCAGCGGCGGTGATCGTGGTCAACGGTACGGTGGGCGGGCTGACCGGGCTGGGCGCATTGTCGGCGGCCGGTGTGCCTTCGCTGTTCGATCCGGGGTCAACCATCAACGGCTGCTTGATTGCCAATCCGGCAAGTTGCGGCGCACCTCCGGGTTTCGACATTACCGTTCCGGGATTTCCGATCCAGGACCTGATCGAAGAGGAAATCGACCCGAGAGGCGATGATGAACCCGGCAGTGAAGATTTGTCGGGCGATGATCTCGGCGGCATCCTGGTCGACCTGCGCGAACCCTTGTCACAGCAGGAAGATCCGTTGCTGGACGATCCGGTAACCGGTGCAGGCAACGAGGATCTGTGGGTCTCCGGACCCGATTGCGAAGGCGTGGACGCCGACAGCGAGGCATGCCGGGGGCCAGGGGAATAATCCGGCCCCGGACCACTGCAATCTTGACCGCCGGCTTGCGCTGCGTGCAAGGCGCGCAGCCATGACCGACACGCCGCTCCAACTGTTCAATTCGCTGACCCGCAGGCTCGAAACCTTCACGCCGGTGCATCCGGGGGAGGCCCGCGTTTATACTTGCGGGCCGACGGTCTATAATTACCAGCATATCGGCAATATGCGCGCCTACGTTTTCGCCGACACGCTTGGGCGCACCTTGCAGTGGAAAGGCTACAAGCTCACCCACGTCGTTAACATCACCGATGTCGGACACCTGACCTCGGACGCCGATGAAGGCGAGGATAAGATGGAGCGCATGGCCGCGCGCGAGGGAAAATCGGCATGGGATATCGCGCGGTTCTACCAGGAGGACTTCGAGCGCGATCTGGCGCGGCTGAATGTCCAGCCCAAGGCACACCCGCGCGCTACAGAATATGTCGAGGCGATGATCGAGTGGGGCAAGAGCATCGCCGAGCGACACTGCTATTTGCTTGAAAGCGGGCTTTACTTTGATGTGTCGACTGTTGCTGACTACGGGCGGCTCTCGGGTGAAGGCGAGCTGCAACTTCTATTGGGTCGTTTATCACGACGTTTGAAAGAAGCCCGTCATGACAGCGAATATCGCTCGGTAATGGAAGACTTTTTAACTGCCCTTCAGAAATCCGAGTCGGTCTCTCCCACAAAAATGGGAGCGAAAATACTAGCGACCGCTTCGCCATTGCTTAGTGCAGACGAAGCGCTGTTCGAGAAGATGTTTCCGCAGATCGTAGAGAGCTTTGGAAAATTCTTGGCAATTGGCCGGATTGACACGGTCGAGGGCAAGCGCAACGCCGCCGACTTCGCGATCTGGCGCAAGACCCCGCCGGGCGAGACGCGGCAGATGGAATGGGATTCGCCATGGGGCCGGGGCGCGCCGGGCTGGCACCTCGAATGCTCGGTGATGGGCGAGGCACTGCTCGGCTTCCCGTTCGACATCCACACCGGCGGGATCGACCACCGGGAAATCCACCACCCGAACGAAATCGCCCAGAACCAGGCGTTCTGCCACTCCGAATGCGGCGGGAACGGGACCGGCGCGAACATCTGGATGCACAACAACTTCCTGGTCGACCGGACCGGGAAAATGTCCAAGTCGTCCGGCGAATTCCTCCGGCTGCAATTGTTGATCGACAAGGGCTACCACCCGCTCGCCTATCGGATGATGTGCCTGCAGGCGCATTACCGCAGCGAGCTGGAATTTTCGTGGGAAGGTCTTAAGGCAGCGCTGACCCGGCTGAAGCGAATGTTGATGGGGGTGGAGAAGCTAAAAGAGAAAGCCGACCCGACCATCGTCGAGGACGTTCATAATGTCGTTCCTGACCAAGCAGCCCGCGAGTTGTTCAATGATTTGAATACCCCACGCGCGCTTGCGCATTTGGAGGCGGTGCTAGCGAAGGCTGATCACCCCAAGACGAAATTGGAGGCTGTGGGAAAATTCGACGAAATGCTCGGGCTTAATCTATTGGTGCTCACCCGCACCGATCTCCGCATCCGTCCCAAGTCCGCTGCGATCACCAAAGCTGAAATCGAAGCCGAGCTCGAGCGCCGCAAGGATGCCCGCGCGGCCAAGGATTTCGCCACCTCCGATGCCATCCGCGACGAGCTTGCCGCGAAGGGCGTCGAGGTGATGGACGGTGATCCGCTGGGTTGGGACTGGAAATTATGACCGACAAGACCATCGCCGTCCTCAGCGCCCTGATCCGGCCCGCGATCGAACCGCACTTGCCGGACTGGGTCGAACCGCGCTGGTTCGCCTCGACCGACGAGCTGATGGAAGTGGTGCCGGAAGCGGAGATCGGCTGGTTCGACTTGTACGATCACGCCCCGATGGCCGAAGGCGTCCGCCGGGCGGAGAAGCTGAAATGGTTCAACTCCATCTACGCGGGCCTCGATTTCCTGCCGCTCGACTTGCTGGCGCAGCGCGGTGTGACGGTGACCAACGGCGCGGGTATCAACGCGATCACGATTGCGGAATACACCCTGATGATGATGCTCACCTACGCCAAGGGCTACCGCGATGTCGTGCGCGCGCAGGACCGGCGCGAGTGGCTGCTGGATTCGCCGGGCAAGATCGAACTGGCGGGCAGCACGGCCTTGCTGCTGGGGTACGGCGCGATCGGCAAACTGATCGAGACGCGGCTCAAGGCGTTCGGCGTGGAGGTCACCGTCGTGCGCCGATCGGGCGGGGCGGACGGCACGCTCGGACCTGACGAATGGCGCAGAAAGCTGGGCGAATTCGACTGGGTGGTACTGGCGGTCCCGGCGACGCCCGAAACCGAGGGCATGATCGGTGCGGATGAACTCGCCGCGATGAAGGACACCGCCGTGCTGGTGAACATCGCGCGCGGCACGGTGGTGGATCAGGCGGCGCTGGTTGCTGCCCTGCAGGACAAGTCGATTGCCGCCGCGTTGCTCGACGTGACGGACCCGGAACCGTTGCCCACCGATCACGTGCTGTGGACGCTCGATAACGCGCATATCACGATGCATCTGTCGGGACGCGCGCAGGACAAGATGTTCGCCCGTTCTGCCGAGCGTTTCCTCGCCAATCTCGGCCGGTATCGCCGCGGCGAAGCGCTGGAACCGCGTTTCGATCCCGCGCTGGGCTATTGATCCGAATTAAATCGGGTTTGGCCGGTGACACCCGGCCCCGCCTTTGTTACGCAGTCCACACTAAAGGCGGAGGGGGCCGTGGAGCCTCGGTTTCGCCAGCGGTCGCGCCAAGTACATCTTTCGGCATCCGTTCCGGAATGCTGCTGTGGGGGGAACTGCGTTGACCGATACCAAGACCAAAGCTTCGGACCTGTTCATCGAATGCCTGGAAGCCGAGGGCGTGGAGTATATCTTTGGCGTCCCGGGAGAGGAAAATCTCGATTTCCTGGACTCGCTGTCACGTTCCCAGACCATCAAGTTGATCCTGACGCGCCACGAACAGGGGGCGGGCTTCATGGCCGCGACCTATGGCCGCCACACCGGCAGGACCGGAGTGTGCCTGGCGACGCTCGGCCCCGGAGCGACCAATTTCGTGACCGCCGCGGCTTATGCCCAATTGGGCGGGATGCCGATGATGATGATCACCGGCCAGAAGCCGATCAAGAAATCCAAGCAGGGCCGGTTCCAGATCCTCGACGTTGTGGCGATGATGGGGCCGATCACCAAATACGCGCACCAGCTGGCGGCGGGCGACAACATCCCGAGCCGCGTGCGCGAGGCGTTCCGTTTGGCCGAGGAAGAAAAACCCGGCGCGGTCCACCTCGAATTTCCCGAGGACATCGCGGAGGAACGGACCGATTCCCGGCCCATTCCGAAATCCATCGCCCGCCGGCCTTCTGCCGAAGTGAAGGCAGTCCGCCAAGCCGTGAAGGCGATCGAAGACGCCAAGGCCCCCGTGCTGGTGATCGGGGCGGGCGCCAACCGCAAGATGACCGGGCGGATGCTCAACCAGTTCATCGACAAGACCGGTATTCCCTTCGTGACCACCCAGATGGGCAAGGGCGTGATCGACGAGCGGCATCCGTTGTTCCTTGGCTGCGCGGCCTTGTCGGCAGGCGATTTCTGCCACCGCGCGATCGAAGATGCCGATTGCATCATCAATGTCGGCCATGACGTGATCGAAAAACCGCCGTTCTTCATGAAGCCGAACGGCGTGACGGTGATCCACCTTTCCACCCGCACGGCGGAGGTCGATCCGGTTTACTTCCCGCAGATCGAGGTGATCGGCGATATCGCCAACGCGATCTGGCAGATCAAGGAAGACATCGTTCGTTCCGGCCGCTGGAAATTCGATCACATGCTGGAATATCGCAAGGCGGAAGTGGCGCACACTTCGGGGCTGGCGGACGACACCCGCTTTCCCATCTTCCCGCCGCATCTGGTCGCCGCGACGCGGGACGCGATGCCCGAGGACGCGATCATCTGCCTCGATAACGGGGTGTACAAAATCTGGTATGCGCGCGGGTATTCGGCCTATCTTCCAAACACCGTGCTGCTCGATAATGCGCTCGCCACCATGGGGGCGGGGCTGCCTTCCGCGATGATGAGCGCCATGCTTTATCCAGACCGGAAAGTGATGGCGATCTGCGGCGATGGCGGCTTCATGATGAACAGCCAGGAAATGGAAACCGCCGTCCGGCTGAAGCTCAACATGACCGTACTGATCCTGCGCGATGACAGCTACGGGATGATCCGCTGGAAACAGGCCAACATGGGCTTCGAAGATTGGGGCCTGACTTACGGAAACCCGGATTTCGTCAAATATGCCGAAAGTTACGGAGCGCACGGTCACCGGGTCGAAAGCGCGGCGCACCTGAAGGAACTGCTGGATCATTGCCGCGATACGCCAGGCGTCCACCTGATCGATTGTCCGGTGGATTACATCGAAAACGACCAGATCCTGAACCACGACATCAAGGAACTTTCCGCCAAACTGTGAACTTGTACGGGTAACGGAGATTACCATGGTCAAATTGAAAGACGTCTACCCGCTGTACCTCAACAACAAGGCGGCGCAGCCCAACACCGATCTCGAAGTGCGCGACAAATTCACCGGCGAGGTCGCCTTTCGCACCGCGCTGGCGACGCCCGATGTGATCGAGGAAGCGATTGCCGGCGCAGTGCGGGCGGCGGAACCGATGGCGCGGCTGGCGAGCTATGAAAAGCAGGACGTGCTGACCCACTGCGTCTCGCGGTTCCGAGAACGGTTCGACGAGCTCGCCTATTCGCTATGCGTCGAGGCGGGCAAGCCGATCAAGGACGCGGAGGGCGAGGTCACCCGCCTGATCGACACCTTCCGCATCGCCGCCGAAGAAGCGACGCGCAATTACGGCGAGGTCCAGCCGCTGGATATCTCGGCGCGGGCCAAGGGCTATATGGGGATGTGGAAACGGGTGCCGATCGGGCCCTGCAGCTTCATTTCCCCGTTCAATTTCCCGCTCAACCTGGCGGCGCACAAGATCGCCCCGGCAATTGCAATGGGCTGTCCGTTCGTGATGAAGCCGGCCAGCCTGACGCCGCTGGGCGCGATTATCATGGGCGAGGTGCTGGCCGAATGCGACGCGCTGCCCGAAGGCGCGTTTTCCATCCTGCCCGCCAGCCGCGACGGGGCCGACCTGTTCACCACCGACGAACGGCTGAAGCTGCTTAGTTTTACCGGATCGCCGGGCGTTGGCTGGAAACTGAAGTCGAAGGCCGGGAAGAAGAAGGTCATCCTCGAGCTTGGCGGCAACGCGGCGGTGATCGTCGACAAGGATGCCGATCTGGACCACGCGCTGGAACGGATCATCTTCGGCGCGTTCTACCAATCCGGCCAAAGCTGCATTGGCGTCCAGCGGATCATCATTCACGACGATATCTATGACCGCTTCAAGGACATGCTCGTCGCCAAGACCAAGACGCTGGTGTCCGGCGATCCCAAGGACCGCGAAACATTCATCGGACCGATGATCTCGGATAAGGAAGCCGGCCGCCTGAAAGGCTGGATCGATGACGCAGTCTCCGCCGGGGCAACGCTGCTGTGCGGCGGCGAGTGCGAGGGCAACATGCTGCAGGCGACGTTGCTGGAAAATGTGCCGCGCGATTGCGACGCAAGCCGCGAAGAAGCTTTCGGTCCGCTCGCCAACTTGTCGCGCTTCTCCGAATTCGCGGACGCCATGGAACAGGTGAACGACAGCAGGTTCGGCCTGCAGGCGGGTATCTTCACCCGCGACATCCATCAGGTGCTGGATGCGTGGGACGTGCTGGATGTCGGCGGTGTGGTGGTGAACGACGTCTCGTCCTACCGGGTCGACAACATGCCTTACGGCGGGGTCAAGGATTCCGGCTTAGGTCGGGAGGGCATCCGCTTTGCGATGGAAGACATGAGCGAGATCCGCAATCTGATCATCCGGCGCGAAAGCGCAGGGTAGGGGCTGTTGCACGGTGCATCACGCATCCTGCAGCAGCAGCAGTTCGGCCTTCACCACCAGACGGATATCCGGGAGCATCGTGTGATCCACCGACAGGATTTCTGCGTCCGCGACCAATTGGCCGGGAATGGAGAATTCGTGGTCGGGCAATTCCGCGATGAAAAGTTCTCCGGCCTTTGCCGCCCGGATGCCTTCGAACACCATTTCGACCGAATGCCGCGCGCCTGAGAAGGTTATGCTGGCCCACGCCTGTTCGGAGTGCCGCAAGATTTGCGCTTCACCCCCGGCGAGTGCGGCCAGGGCCTCACGGAGTTTCTCACCGGGGCCGCGCCGAGTACCGCGCGCCGGACGAACGTCGATTGCGCTTTCAACCGACATGCGCATTCTCCTGGTTGGAACCATCCTGATAGCGCTCGATGAATTGCTCGACCCGCCGCGTTGTTCGGGAGCGCGGCGTTCGGCCATTGCGGAGATCCAGTACGAAGCGCGGATCATGCGTGGCCAGGCGGCCAAATTTGGTTGCGGCCATATCGGTCTGGCGTAGGAATTTTTCGATCGTACGAATGAGCATGCGGCCCTCATTTGATGTTGGTTCGACAAAAATGGGTTGTCGTTTGATCGGGCAACCCGCTGAATAGTTGGCGATTCGGCCAACTCCCCAGTCGTTGCCCTTCAAATCCTACTTGTCTAGGAAAAATACATCGTCTAAGTAGGAAATATGATGCGACCACACGGTATAAATAGTTCGGACCCGCGGCAGCGGCTGCTTGCGCTCTCCCAGGAGAGGGGCACCAGCCTGTCGGCACTTTCACGCCTCATTGGGAGAAACGAGACGTATTTACAGCAGTTTATTCGTAAAGGCAGTCCGAAGCACCTGCTCGAAAGCGATCGCCGCACTTTGGCGGAGTTCTTCGGCGTGGCGGAATCGGAAATTGGCGGGCCGGAGGAAATTTCCTATAATCCATCCGTCAAATTGCCTCTTTCGGCGCAGGATCAGGAGTGGATCATGGTTCCGCGGCTGCCGCTTGGTGCTTCTGCCGGGCCGGGTTCGGTCTCGTCCAACGAGCTTCCGTTCGGCAATTTCGGGTTTTCCCGCCGCTGGCTGCGGGAACAGGGGCTGGAAGCGGCCCAACTTTCGGCCATCCGGGTGGAAGGCGATTCGATGGAACCGTTGCTCCGCGCCGGGGATGAGATCCTGGTCGACCGCGCACCGCGTCCGTTTCGTGACGGCGTCCATGTCGTCCGGTTGGGTGATACGCTGGTGGTCAAACGCGTGGCGGCCCTCGGGGCGGGGCGGCTGTCGCTGCTGAGCCAGAACATGGCTTATCCGCCGGTCGAAGTCGGTGCGGACGAGGTCGAAATCATAGGCCGGGTCGTTTGGAAGAGCGGACGACTATGATCACCGGATGGGCGCCGACGTTGCAATCACGCCGGAGAAACGCCAGATCGCTGCCATGACCGAGACCAACCCGACCGAAACCAGGCAGCCCCCGATGCGCGCGGCAATCCTGCCTGTCACTCCGCTCCAGCAAAACTGCAGCCTGATCTGGTGCACCGCCACCATGAAGGGCGCGCTGGTCGATCCCGGCGGCGACCTCGATATGCTGAAGGCAGCGGTTGCCAAATCGGGCGTCTCGCTGGAGAAAATCCTCGTGACCCACGGCCATATCGACCATTGCGGCGAGGCGGGTGTGCTGGCGAAGGAACTCGGCCTTAAAATTGAAGGACCGCATGAAGCGGACCGGTTCTGGATCTCACGGCTCGATGAAGACGGCCGGAAATACGGTATCAACGGCCAAGTGTTCGAACCCGACCGCTGGCTGTCGGACGGGGACACGGTGACCGTGGGCGACCTGACACTCGACGTGATCCATTGCCCCGGCCATACGCCCGGACACGTCGTATTCTACCACGCGCCGAGCAAGTTCGCGATTGTCGGAGATGTGCTGTTCCAGGGATCAATCGGGCGAACCGACTTCCCGATGGGCAACCACCAGGACCTGCTCGACGCGATCACCGGCAAGCTGTGGCCGCTGGGCGGGGATGTGACCTTCATACCCGGACACGGCCCGATCAGCACCTTCGGCCAGGAACGCAAGACCAACCAGTTCGTCAGCGACCACGCCCTAGGCTGAGGGGATTACATCACCTGCAGGGGTATCAGCGTGGCAACGATCGCCAGCCCGAGCAGCGTCAGCATGGTAACAAGGGTGCCGATCATCCGGCCCTTGCCGAAGCGGCCATCGTCCATTCCCAATCCGTGCGCGATCCGCCCGAGCATATAGATGGCCGCGACATAGGCGAGCCAGTTGCCGCCTTTGCCGGTCATCTCGATGCCGGCGATCAGGATAAGCACGAAGGGGGTGTTCTCGACGAAATTCGCATGCGCCCGCATCCGCCGGATCACCTTGTCGTTACCGCCATCGCCGATGCTGACTTTCTCCGACCCGCGGACTTGCCCCACACGGATGCTGAGCCAGATGGCAAGGATCGCCGCCGCGGCGGCGGCAGTTAGCGTGACGGGTAGCAGCATGGAAATTCCCCTGTGATTGGTTTCAACCTGCTACCGATATGTTCGGCGGCTTGCAACTGCCAGCGAATCCGCTATAGGCCGCGCCTTCGCCGTTTGGACGGATCAGGAAACTGCGCAGGGCCGTTGGCCTTGTGCGATCTTCGACCTTCGCCTAGAGCGGCCCGTGAAACTGATTAACCTATAGAAGCAGGCTTCTCCAATGGCTGTCCCTAAACGTAAAGTATCCCCGCACCGCCGCGGCAACCGTCGCAGCCATGATTCGCTGAAGGTTGAGGCATTCCATGAATGCAACAATTGTGGCGAATTGAAGCGTCCGCACAATCTGTGCAACGCCTGTGGTCATTACAACGGTCGTGAGATCGTTGCGGTCGGACTCTGATTTCCGCCCAAAAACCCCGAAGTAACCGGAGTAAGTGCTGATGAGCCTCCCGCGTATCGCGATTGATGCGATGGGCGGTGATGTAGGCGTGCGTGTGATGATCGACGGCGCGGCAGAAGCCCGCCGCCATCATGACCGGTTCAAATTCCTGCTCGTGGGTGATGAAGCGCGGATCAGCACTGCTCTGGAATCGCACCCGAACCTGCGCGAAGCGTCCGAAATCCTCCATTGCGAAGATGTGGTCGGCGGTGACGAAAAGCCGACCCAGGCTCTGCGCCGGGCCAAGACGACATCGATGGGTCTCGCGGTAAACGCGGTCAAACGTGGCGATGCCGGGGCGGCTGTCAGCGCGGGAAACACCGGCGCGCTTATGGCGATGAGCAAGTTGGCGCTGCGGACCATGCCGGGCATTGACCGGCCCGCGCTCGCGGCGCTGTTGCCGACCCTGGGCGAGAATGACGTGATCATGCTCGACCTTGGGGCAAACACCGAATGCGATGCCCGCAATCTGGTGCAATTCGCGATCATGGGCGCAGCCTATTCCCGCATCGTGACTGGCCGCGAAGCCCCGCGCGTGCGGCTCCTCAACATCGGTACCGAGGAAATGAAGGGCACCGACCAGCTCCAGGTCGCCGCGGCCCAGTTGCGCGCCGCCACCGGGCTGGCGATGAGCTTCGATGGCTATATCGAAGCCGACAAGATCAACCGCGGCGAAGTGGATGTCGTGGTCTCCGACGGATTTTCCGGTAACATTGCACTGAAGGCGATCGAGGGCGCCGCCCGTTTCGTGACCGACCTGCTGCGCAACGCATTCACCAGTTCGCTGCGCTCCAAGATCGGCTTCCTTGTTTCGCGGCCCGCCACCGAATTGCTCAAGCACCATCTCGATCCCAACAACCACAACGGCGCGGTCTTCCTCGGCCTCAACGGGGTCGTGGTGAAAAGCCACGGCAGCGCGACGGCAGGCGGTGTGGCCAACGCGGTAATGGTGGCAGCGCGCTTGCTCGAAGAAGACCTGACGCAACGCATCGCCGCCGACATGGCCGCGCTCGGCGAAGACCGCCTGCGCGACTCCAAATGATCCGTTCGGTTATCTGCGGAAGCGGTTCGGCCTTGCCCGGCAAGGCGGTAACCAACGCGGAACTCGCGGAGCGCGTCGACACCAGCGACGAGTGGATTGTGGAGCGCACCGGAATTCGGCAGCGCTACATCGCATCGGACGGTGAGACGACCGGTACCCTCGCGATCGAGGCCGCGCGCAAAGCACTTTCAGCGGCCGGCATGGAAGCGTCCTCGATCGATCTGATAGTGCTGGCTACCGCCACGCCGGACCAGACCTTTCCCGCCACGGCCACCAAGGTCCAGCATGAACTGGGCTGCAATGGCGCGATCGCGTTCGATGTCGCGGCGGTGTGTTCGGGTTTTCTCTACGCCATGGCAACCGCGGATTCCATGCTCCGGACTGGCATGGCAAAACGCGCACTGGTGATCGGGGCGGAGACGTTCAGCCGCATCCTCGACTGGGAAGACCGGACCACCTGCGTCCTGTTCGGTGACGGTGCCGGCGCGATCGTGCTCGAAGCGCGCGAAGTGGAAGACGGCGGACCGGGCATCATCGCCACCAAATTGCACGCTGACGGTGCGCACGGAGAGCTGCTGTACGTCGACGGCGGTCCGTCGACCACCGGCACCGTCGGCAAACTGCGCATGAAGGGCCGCGAAGTTTTCCGTCATGCCGTGGTCAATCTGTCTGCCGTATTGAGCGAGACCTTGGCGGATACTGGACTGACGCCGGACGACATCGACTGGGTTGTGCCGCATCAGGCCAACGCCCGCATCCTCGATGCTACGGCGCGGAAATTGGGCCTTCCGCCGCAAAAAGTCATTGTAACTGTTGACCAACATGCCAACACTTCGGCAGCGTCGGTGCCGCTGGCGTTCGATGTTGCGGTCAAGGATGGACGGATCAAGAGCGGTGATCTGGTCATGTTCGAAGCGATGGGCGGCGGCTTTACCTGGGGCGCCAGCCTGGTCCGCATGTAGCGGATGACGCTCCTGTCGGCGGGTTAGGGTTGATCGAGGCCCCAAAAAAACAAGCGGGTGTGCACGTTTTTTAGCCGGTTAGCTGTTGTTAAGTGGCGATTAGATATGTATTATATAACATACATCTATTCAACGGGTCGCGCCTTTGAAGAACAAGGAGGACCTGCATGATGCGTTCAGTGGGCACGTTGACCCGAGCGGATTTGGCGGAAACCATAAATCGCAAGTTGGGTTTTTCCCGGGCCGAGTCGCTCGGTCTCGTCGAAGCGATCCTCGAGAAAATTTGTGCTGCCATGACACACGGCGAGAACGTCAAGATCTCGGGCTTTGGCAGTTTTGTTCTGCGCGACAAGAAAGAACGGGTCGGTCGTAATCCCAAGACCGGCGTGGAAGTTCCCATCACCCCGCGCCGCGTCATGACCTTCCGGGCCAGCCAATTGCTCAAGGACCGAATAGCGAAGGGATGACCGGATGAGGGCCAAATTTACCGACGGAAAGGACGAGGGTGCCCTGCGCACCATCGGCGAGGTCAGTGCGGCGCTGGGGATCAAGACACACGTGCTGCGGTATTGGGAACAGCAATTCCCCACCCTGCAGCCGCTGAAACGCAGTGGTCGCCGCTATTACCGGCCCGAAGATATCGCCCTGCTGGAGACGATCGACAGGTTGGTCAATCGCGACGGTTACACGCTCAAGGGCGCGCAGCAGGCGCTGAAGGATCGGCGGGACACGCCTTTGGCCGGGCAGCATCCCGATCATGTTGCCGCGGAACTCGCGCCGGAACTGTCGGTCGACGACGCGGTAACGCATCCCGGCGGCGAAGTTCCGGCTCAGGTAATTACCCGTCTGAAATCGATCCGGTCCACACTCGCGCAGGCTCTCGAGGCCTGAAGCTTTTGCCTATTCGGCAGCGAGTAATTCCTCTGCCGCACCGAGATCGACGCTGACGAGGCGCGATATACCCTGTTCGACCATGGTCACCCCGAACAGCCGGTGCATCCGGCTCATCGTCACCGCATTGTGGGTCACGATAAGATAGCGAGTATCGGTTTCGTGGGTCATCGCTTCCAGCAGGTCGCAGAACCGGTCGATGTTTGCATCGTCCAGCGGCGCATCGACTTCGTCCAGTACGCAAATGGGTGCGGGGTTGGTCAGGAACAACGCGAAGATCAGCGCGATCGCGGTCAGTGCCTGCTCGCCGCCCGATAGCAGCGTCAGCGATTGCAGGCGCTTGCCAGGCGGCTGGGCGAATATTTCGAGGCCGGCTTCCAGCGGATCGTCGCTGTCGATCAGCGCCAGATGCGCTTGCCCCCCTTCGAACAGGCGGGTGAACAACCGGCGGAAATGCGTGTCGACTTGCTCGAATGCGGCGCGTAGCCGTTCGCGGCCTTCGCGGTTGAGATTGCCGATAGAGCCGCGCAGCCGGTTGACCGCTTCCGCCAGTTCGGCCTGTTCCTCGGCACTGGAACCGGCCTCCGTCTCGAGCTTCGACAATTCCTCGGCGGCTACCAGGTTGACCGGCCCGATCCGTTCGCGGCTGGCCGTCAGCCTTTCCATTTCCTCCGACTCGGCGGACGAATTGCCGACCGTTTCCGCATCGAAGCCAAACCGGCCCGCCAGCAGCGGGGGAGGGCATTGGAAACGCTCGCCCGAGATACGCGCCATTTCGCTGCGTCGCGATTCCTCGTTCTCCGCCCGCGCGGCCGATCCGGCGCGGGTTTCCCTTGCAGTGCTGAGCGCTTCGTTGGCCTGCGCGAACGCCTGGTCCGCCTGCTGTGCGGCGGCGACGGTACGGGCAACGGCTGCTTCGGCTTCGCCAAGTTCCTTGCCCAGCCTTTCCCGGACGGTGTCGCCTTGTTCGATCTCCCGCATCAGGCCCGCCGGTTTCGCGGCATAGACCGCCTGGTCCTGTTCGATTTCCTCCAGCCGCCGGGCGAAGTCGGACAGCCGACGCGCCGCGTCACCGGAACGTGCCTGCCAGCCTGCCATGTCAGTCCGCTGCGCCGCTGTACGTTCCCGCGCCACCGCAAGCGCCTGGTCGTGGGCGGCAAGCTCCGCGGTTGCCGATTGCAGCAGGGAACGGGCCGCCTCGTGCCTGGCTCTCGCTGCGTCGAGCGAGGTCCGCCCCGCGCCGGGATCGGGCAGGGACGCCAACTTTTCGCGCGCCGCAGCCAGTTCGGAATTGGCCTGTTCGCGCTGTTCGGCGAGGTCGTTGGCGGAGGCTGCCAATTGCGCAAGTTGGGCTGCAATCCGTTCCCGGGCCGCCTCGGCTTGGTCGAGGCCCCGCAAGGCCTGACGTTCACGCTCCGCCGCTTCGCCTACATCGCGTTCTGCGGCGACGAGATTGCGCTGGAGTTCCGACAGTTGCTCCTGCGCCGCCGCCTGCGCTGCTTCGGCTGCCGCGGCGGTCTCACGCACAGCGGGCAATCGTTCCGCGAGTTCGGCGAAGCGGTTCTCCGCCTCCAGCTGCGCAGCCTCCGCCGCACCTTCGCCGCGTGCGATGAACCCGTCCCAGCGGCGCAGGGCACCGGCAGTCGTCACCAGCCATTCGCCGGGTTGCAGCGTGCGCCCATCGTCCCGCTGCGTCACATGAACCAGCGCCAGCCGCGCGGCCAGTTGGGGCGGACAATCACGGACATGGGCTGCCAGACTGTCCGCGACGGGGCGGGGGGCTTCGCGTCCGGTCCAGAACCGCCCGTCAATATCGGTTACCGGTGTTCCCAAGGGAGATTTCGCGTCGCGCCCGAGCACAGCAGCCAGCGCGCGTTCGTAACCCTTTTCCGCCCGCACCTTGTCCAGTGCGGCGGGCAAGCCAGACCTTCCGGCCGCACGTTTCTCCCGCGCCTCCCGGTCACGGGCGAGCGCGCCGTATTCGCGTTCGATCCCGGCCAGTTCGGCGCGGGCGGCGGAAACGGCGCTGGCGGTATCGTCGCGGGTTTCCTGCAATTCCTGTTTGCTCGCCTGCTGCCGGGCGAGAGTATCGCGCAATTCGGCGAGCATTTTGGCGGCTTCGGCGGCGGCATCCTTTGCGGCGGTTACCGCGGCATCCGGATCGCTGCCGCCTGACAAAGCTGCGCGGGCGGCTTCCTGCCGGCGCGCTTCGCTGTCCAGCCGGTCGATCCGCGCCTGTGCCTGGTCGATGGCGGCCTGCGCGACCCGCCATTCCGCCTCGACCCCGGCATGGTCGGCGGTGGCCTTGGCAAAGGCGAGTTCCGCAGCGCGGCCCGCGCGTTCCTGGTCTTCCAGCTTCGCTGCCAGCGCGGGGCGGCGGGTCTCGTCCTCGGCAAGCGATTTTTCGCTGGCGGCGAGGTCCTTCTCCAACCGTGCGAGCGCTTCCGCGGCGTCCTTTGTCAGGCGGTCCGCTTCGCCGCGATCTTCCTCCAGCCGGGCTTTCTGCCGGTTGAGGTCGGCAAGACGCTGTTCGGCGGCTTCGAGCTGGCTTCCGAGCGCGGCCATCCGGTGACCGTGCGCGCTGCTGTCATCGCGCCGGTCGGCCAGTTCCTCGCGCGCTTCGGCCAGCGCGGCGGCGGCGGCGTGTTGGGCCTTTTGTGCCGCGCCGGTAGCCTGTTGCGCTTCGGAGACGCGGGCGTCGGCGGCTTTGGCTTCCTCCCGCGCGGCCGTCGCGGCGGCGGCGGCATCGCGCCAGCGGGCGAACAACAGCCGGGCTTCGGACACGCGGATTTCTTCGGACAGCCTGGTATAGCGTTCCGCCTGCTTCGCCTGGCGGCGGAGAGACGCCATCTGGGTGTCGAGACCGGCCATCAGGTCTTCCAGCCGCGCCAGATTGGCTTCCGTCTGGCGCAATTTGCCCTCGGCATCGCGGCGGCGGACATGCAAGCCGGCAATCCCGGCCGCTTCTTCCAGCATTTGCCGGCGTTCGGCGGGCTTGGCGGCGATGACCTGGGCAATCTTGCCCTGGCTGACCAGCGCCGGGGAGTGCGCCCCGGTGGCCGCGTCGGCAAAGGTCAGCGACACGTCCTTCGCGCGCACGTCGCGGCCATTCACGCGGTAGGCGGAACCGGCGCCGCGTTCGATACGGCGGGTGACGTCGAGTTCCTCGCCATCGGCGGTTTCGCCCTGCAACACCACTTCGGCGAAATCGCGCGGCGGACGGGTGGCGGTCCCGGCGAAGATCACGTCCTCCATCCCGCCCGAGCGCATCGACTTGGGCGAGTTTTCACCCATTACCCAGCGGATCGCTTCGAGCAGGTTGGACTTGCCGCAGCCATTCGGCCCGACCACGCCAGTCAGTCCGGGTTCGATGCGCAATTCCGCAGGCTCTACAAAGCTTTTAAATCCGCTGAGCTTGAGCCGCTTGATTTGCATTCCGGTTGCTGTTCCCCCCGACCCCTGTCGTTCCGTTCCCGCGTCAGCGGGCGCCGGCGCGTTGAAGTAACGGTTCCACTACCGTCCAGCTGGTCCCGTCCACGCGCGATCCGTTGAGGAAGAATGTCGGCGTGCCGGTGACATTGAATTCGGTCGACTGGTCTTCGGAACGCTGTGCAATCGCCATGACCGATGCGTTGTCTGCCAGGCAGGTCCGCGCCTGGTCGCGGCTGATCCCGCGCGCCGCGAAGAAATCGAACAGGCCGCTCGCTTCGCCGATCGCCGCGAAACGCTGGTCTTCCGGCAAGCTCATGGCGGCTTCCAGTGCGGGCCCGTTGGCCTGCGCCTGCTGCATCACCTGGCTGAGGTTGGACCATACCTGTTCGGCCAGCGGGTGGAAACTTTCGGGCTGTCCGCAGCGCACGAGGCGGGCAAGCACCAGGTCGATCGGGTTGTGGACCTGGTTGCGGATTTCGTAGCTGACGACGCCGCTGTTGATGTATTCTTCGCGGAGCGGTTCGGCCGCGTCGGTGGAGAAGGCGGCACAGGCTCCGCAGGTGAGCGAGGCGTATTCGACCAGTTTGACCGGCGCGTCGGGGTTGCCCATCACATAGCCGTCATATTCGCTGACGGTGGCCGTATCGGCCCAAGATTGCCCCGCAGGTGCCGCGATATCGGCGATTGGCTCGCCCTCGGCGACTTCGCCCTCGGTCGTGGCGCTGTCCCCGCAAGCGGCGAGGCCGAGTGCGAGCGGAGCGGCGAAGGTCAGCAGTGCGCTGCGGCGAAGCGTGGTCATTTCGGTCAATATCCTGATGCTTGACGGAGGAGGTTAGTGGATTTGGCGCGACGGTAGAAGAACGGGCCCGCAGTATCCACAGTTTATGCCCGGTCGCAATCTGGTCACGCTCAGGGGAGGCGGGCCTTGATTTGGGGTTCGAGCAGGCTCCAGCTGTGCGTTCCCGCGAGTTTGACGCCGTTGATCGCGAAGCTTGGCGTGCTGGAAACGAAATATTTCGCTCCGTTTGCTTCCGACGCTTCCGCAAGGCTGGTGGCCTTTACTTCATCCGCAAGGCAGCGATCGATGTCGGTCCGGCGGTATCCGCGCCTTTCCATGATCGGGTAGAACCCCAGGTCCGAGGCAATGGCACGGCGGCGCGAGGCGTTGGTGCCGCTCATCCACCGGTTACGCTGCGCAGCGGTGACCGATTGGGTGATCGGCAGCCATTTCGGCTGGCTCAGCATGAAGGCCTTGTGGTTCTGCGCAAACTTGCCCGGTGCTCCGCAATTGGTCAGCAAAGCGGCGGTCATGTCCACTGGATCGCGGATGATGTGGCGGGTCTCCAGCGTAACCTTGCCCGGTCCGACATAGCCCATTTCGAGCGCGCCGGAATCGTTGCGGGTATAATTCGCGCAGGCCGGGCAGGTGTAGCTGACGAATTCCACCACCGCGACCTTGGCGTCGGGATTGCCGATCCGGTGTCCGCCCTCGGTCACCTGGACCCGGCTGATGAAGCTGGATGGAGCCGCGACAACGGCGCTTGCCGCGATTGCCGCGCAGGCTGCCAGTCCGGCGAACACAGATTTCCTGACCATCAGTTCTTGTTCTCTTTCACTTTGTCCTGCGCCCCGCCCATAGACCGGGCGAGCGATTCCAGCACCTTGCGCAGTTCCGGATCGCCGATATCCCGCAGGCTGTCCCCCAGTTCCATCGGGATTGGCCTGAGCGACGGCGGCGCGCTTGACCGTCTTTCACCAGATGGCGGCTTAACCACGCCTTGCCGGAGCTTTACCCGGCTGACGGCGGCATAACCGAAAAAGCGGTTCACCCGCTCCATGATTTCGGGGATCACATGCTGGATCAACGGCGCATGCGCCGGCAGGACCACCAGTTGCAGGATCCCGTCGGCCTTTTCCCCCGGCGGGAAGCGGATAGCCTCAGGTGCACAGACGCGGGCGTGCGTTTCACCGACGATTTCGGGCCAGCGTGTGACGACGGAGGACTGGACGAAGCCGAACCTCCGAAAAGCCGTGCGCCCGATCTGGGGCATCAGGTCGGCAATCGCCTTGGCCGGCCCGCCGCGCGCTCGCTCGTATGGGCGCACCTTGTTGCCTGCCGGCTTGGCCGGGGCTTTCTTCGGTTTTTGGTTGTCTGATTCCATTGCCCGCAAACCCATGCCATAGGCGCGGCATGACTGCCAGTACCCCCTCCGCCCCGAGTGACATTTCCGAGGCCGTTCCGGCGGCGCTGCTTGGCTGGTATGATTGCCATGCGCGCACCCTGCCGTGGCGGGCAGCCCCCGGTGCGCCCGCGCCCGATCCCTACCGGGTATGGCTGTCCGAAGTGATGCTGCAACAAACCACGGTCGCGGCGGTGAAGCCCTATTTCGAACAGTTCACCGCGCGTTGGCCGGACATCGACGCATTGGCCGCCGCGCCCGAGGCTGACGTCATGGCGGCATGGGCGGGGCTGGGCTATTATTCGCGCGCCCGCAACCTGGTCCGCTGTGCGCGCGAAGTGGCGGCGCTGGGCGGCTTTCCCGCAACCGAAGCGGAACTGCGGAAACTCCCGGGACTTGGTGCCTACACCGCGGCGGCGGTGGCGGCGATTGCCTTCGACCAGCGCGCGGTGGTGGTCGACGCGAATGTCGAGCGAGTCGTCTCGCGGCTGTTCGCGATTGCCGAGCCGCTGCCGGGATCGCGGCGGAAGATCGGCGAATTTGCCGGGAGTATCACTCCGCAGACCCGCGCGGGAGATTTTGCGCAGGCGATGATGGATTTGGGGTCTGGCATCTGCACCACTCGCGAACCGAAGTGCCTGCTGTGTCCCTTGTCCAGTCATTGCGCAGGGCGGGCGAGCGGCAACCCGTCGGCGTTTCCGGTCAAGTCTCCCAAGGCGGTCAAGCCGACCCGTCAGGGCACAGCGTTCTGGATCGAACGGGACGATGCCGTCTGGCTGGTCACGCGGCAGGGTTCCGGAATGTTGGGGGGAATGCGCAGCCTGCCCGATGATGGCTGGGCGGCTGCGGGTGATGGTTCGGGCATGCCGCCGATGCCCGGGCAATGGGAAGCGGCAGGGCTGGTGCGCCACACCTTCAGCCACTTTGCGCTTGAATTGTCCGTCCAGCGCTTACGCAGTGGAGCGCCGGGATCGGCGGCCCACCCGATGGCTGGCGGCGAATGGTGGCCGATCGACCAGCTGGCCGACGCCGGATTGCCGACCCTGTTCGCCAAGGCCGCGCGCTTGGCGCGGCTGTAAGGCTTAAATGATCCCGCCGCCGATCGACAGGCGGATCGCCGCGATCACGATCACCACGAGACAGAAATTCCGGCCCGTGTTGGAACTGGACAGCGCACCGATGCCGGCGCCGACGATGGCGATCGGCAACACGATCCAGTTGCCCCAGCCAAGCAGTGGGATCGCTGACGGGATGGCGAGGAGGAGGGCAACGATACCGATCAGGATCGAGAGAATATTGAGCATGTGTGTTACATAGGTAAAACAGCGCGGGATTGCAAGATGGGCAATTGACCGTTCAGTTCGCTTCGATCATCACGGCGTCAACAGATTGCAAAGAAGGACTGTCTGATGGCCTACAGGGAATTCGAGGATGTTGCCTTTTCGCGCCGGTCGTTGCTGCGCGGCGGGGCATGGCTTGGCGCCGGTGCAGCGTTGGCGGGTCTGCCGATGGGCGCCGCAGCGTTTGCGAAGGACAGTACGGCTTCGGCTACCTGGACCAACGTTGCCGCGATGGTCAACAAATACGCCGGCAGTCCGCTCGCCAACATGGTCGCGTCGATGGGCTGGGGCCAGCAATCTCCCGAAATCATCGCCAAGGGCACCCTGGCGTTGGGCGGTGCCACGTCTGCGGGGATCGACAGCCTGTACCGCATCTATTCCATGACCAAGCCGATTACCGGCATGGCGGCGATGATGCTGATCGACGAAGGCAAGCTCGGGCTGGACCAGCCGCTGGCGGAAATCCTGCCTGCCTATGCGAACATGAAAGTGCAGCGGACGCCGGATGGCTCGATTACCGACACGGTTCCCGCCGATCGCCCGATCACCATTCGCCACTTGCTGACGCACACCGCCGGCCTTGGATATGGCATCATCCAGAAAGGTCCGATCAAGGACGCTTACGAGGAAATGGGTCTTATCCCGGGCCAGGTCAGCCGTATTCCGATCCCCGGCCTTGGCCGCGGGGTTCCGGTCACCAGCCTAGAAGCCTTCGCCGACGGGCTGGCCACTCTGCCGCTGGTCTACCAGCCGGGCACGACGTGGAGTTACTCGGTCTCGCTCGACCTGCTTGGCCGGGTGATCGAAGTCGTTTCGGGTGTTCCCTTCGACGAATATCTGGCGACAAACATCTTCAAGCCCTGCGGCATGACCAGTACGTGGTTCCAGGTACCTGAAAGCGAGATTGGCCGGTTGACTGCCAATTACGGCGTTGTTGGCGGAGCGCTGCTGCCGATCGATCCGGCTAACGCGTCGATCTATACGCTGAAGCCGGCTTTCCCCTTCGGCGGTGCAGGGTTGGTTTCCAGCCCGCGCGATTACGACCGGTTCCTGCGGATGCTGCTTGGGTACGGCAAGATCGACGGCACGCGGGTGATGGGCGAACTGGCGGTCCGGGTCGGGACGTCAAACCTGCTCCCCGAAGTGGTCGATACGGCTGGCACCTTCGCCGACGGAGCCGGTTTCGGCGCTGGCGGCCGCGTGGGGCTCCGCGAGCAGGCGGGGACATACGGTTGGGGCGGGGCGGCTGGAACCGTTGCGCTGGTCAACATGAAGATCGGCCTGCGGGCTTCGTTGTTCACCCAGTACATGCCGTCCGACGCATTTCCGGTGCACGGCGCATTCCCGGTGGCGGTGGTGGCGGATCTCTCGGCAATGCAGGGCTGATGAAGCTGCCCATCGTCGCTTTCGCAGGGTCTCCGCTCGACCGGGCCGACCATATCCGCGCAGATCCCGCCGCCCTTGCCGGGCTGATGGATTGGCGCGCCCGGTTGCTCAAACTCGACGGACTGATGCCGGTTATCGGCGATATGGGCGAACTGGGCTGGGGCACGCTTGCCGACGCGGCGGAGGATGCCGAACTGGTGTTCCTCGGACTGATCGAAGGCAAGGGTTGCTTCGCCGCGGTGCCAAGCGAAGGCGCGTCGGGACCGGCCTATGCCAACCCGGCGATCTGGCAGGCGATGCAACTGCTCGCCCCCGGCGATCTCGCCACATACGGCGTCGCGCGGGCGCTGGTCAATTGGCATGCGCGCCACCGGTTCTGTGCCCGTTGCGGGGCGGGAACCCGGCTCACCAAGGGCGGCTGGCAGCGCGATTGCAGCGCCTGTGACGCGCAGCACTTCCCGCGCACGGACCCGGTCACCATCATGCTGGTGGAGCATTCCGGCCGCCTGCTGCTGGGCCGCCAGCCGCGCTTTCCGCCCAAGGCGTTCTCGGCACTGGCCGGCTTCGTCGAACCCGGCGAGACCATCGAGGAAGCGGTCGCGCGCGAAGTTTTCGAGGAAGCCGGGGTGCGGGTTCGCGATGTCGAATATGTCTCGACCCAGCCGTGGCCGTTCCCGAGCCAGTTGATGATCGGCTGTTATTCGGTGGCGGAGGATGACGCGCTGACCATCGACACCACCGAGTTGGAGGAAGCGCGGTGGTTTTCCCGCGAGGACATCCTATCTGCCATGGCAGCAGGCCGCGACGGCGCGATGATGGATGAACTCATCCCCTTCGCCCCGCCGCCGCCCGTGGCAATCGCCCACCATCTGCTTAAATGGTGGCTGGCGAAGGACTGACGAAAGCGAACTGGAGAAACGGCATGGCGCGCAGACTTACGATCGACATCTGGTCAGACGTCATGTGCCCGTGGTGCCTGGTCGGTTACGGCAAGTTGCAGAAAGGTCTGGCGCTGCTGGACGGCGAGATCGAGGCGGATATCCGCTGGCACGCGTTCGAACTCAATCCTGACATGCCGGCCGAGGGCGAAGAACGCAGCGCCCATATCGCGCGCAAGTACGGCCGCACTCTGGAACAGGCGCGCGGGGTGCAGGACCAGATGCGGACCGCTGCGCAGGACGCCGGGGTGTCGCTCGATTATTCTGGAGATGGCGATCCGCCTCCGGCAATGATGTGGAACACCTTTGACGCCCACAAATTGCTGGTCTGGGCGCTGGAGAGCACCGGACCCGAGGCGCAGAACAGGCTGAAGCTGGCCCTGTTCGACGCGCATTTCGGCCAGCGACGAAACCTTGGCGACCACGACGTACTGGTGGATATCGCCGTCGGCGCGGGCCTCGACCGCGAAGCCGCTGCAGCGGCGCTCGCCAGCAATGAACTTGCCGCGCACGTCCGTGCCGAGGAACAGGCGGCCTATGACATGAATATTACCGGGGTGCCGGCGATGCTGATCGAGGGCAAATATCTCATTCCCGGGGCGCAGGAACCGGAGGTTTACGCGAACGCGCTGCGGCGGGTTGCGGTAAAGGTCGGAGCATAAGTCCCGACTGGCGGAGAAGTCCGTCGCTATTGCGAAGTATTATCATTGACGATGTGCACAGCCGGGTCTAGGCGGCAGTGCGTTGGAACCGTGGGTTCCAGCGTCCATTATCCTGCACG
Organism: Allopontixanthobacter sediminis; assembly: GCF_009828115.1. Taxonomy (GTDB): domain Bacteria; phylum Pseudomonadota; class Alphaproteobacteria; order Sphingomonadales; family Sphingomonadaceae; genus Allopontixanthobacter; species Allopontixanthobacter sediminis. The sequence goes on from NZ_WTYL01000001.1 coordinate 365,381, forward strand.
GAGTTTCGGTGACTCGTTCGACGATCAAGGCCTGGTTTCTGGTACACAAGTGGAGCAGCCTGGTCTCGACGCTGTTCCTGCTGATGCTGTGCGTCACCGGCTTGCCACTGATTTTCCATGACGAGATCGACGCGCTGATCGGCCAGGATTACGAAGCTTCGTTGGCTGGTCCGGCCTCGGCGGAAGCGGGCTTGCCGCTCGACGCAATGCTGCAGACCGCACTGGCGCAGCGCCCAGGCGAGGTCCCGCTGTTCATGGCGTTCAGCCAGGACAGCCCGCTGCTGACCGTTACCACCGGCCCGACGCCTGACGCGCCGGGTGACCGGATGACGCTGCTGTTCTTCGATCGCAGCACGGGCGAAGCGCTCGGACCGGCACCGTCGGACGGAGTGATGGATTTCATCCTCCAATTGCACACCGACCTATTTCTCGGCCTTCCCGGCATGCTGTTCCTGGGCGTGATGGGCGCGCTGTTCGTCGTCGCGCTGGTTTCCGGGACGGTGCTGTATGCCCCGTTCATGCGGCGCCTGCCCTTCGGCACGCTGCGGACCCGTCGCAGCCGCCGGGTGAAAGTGCTCGACCAGCACAATCTGCTCGGCATCGTGGCGCTTGGCTGGATGATGGTGGTTGGGGTCACCGGGGTCATCAACGCATTTGCCGATCCGCTGGTGGACAATTGGCGCAGCGGCGAGCTGGCTGAAATGACCGCGCAATACGCGGGCGACGCGCCGGTTGGACTTGCCGATTACGCTTCGCTCGATGCGGCGATGGCGTCTGCGCAATCGGCACTGCCGGGCCGGTCGCCCCAGTTCATCGGTTTTCCCGGCGGCGACTGGAGCACCGGGCACCATTATGCCATTTTCTTTCAGGGCGACCGCCCGCTGACCCAGCATCTGCTGACCCCCGCGCTGGTCGATGCACGCACTTCGGAACTGACCGATGCGCGCGCGATGCCCGCGTTAAACCAGGCGCTGATGCTGTCGAAGCCGCTGCATTTCGGTGACTATGGCGGTCTTCCGCTCAAGCTGATCTGGGCAGTCCTGACCGCCGCCACGATCTGGATCCTGTGGACGGGTGTGATCCTGTGGCTCCGCCGGTCCCCGGCTGCGATCGAACGGCGGATCGACGAGATCGCCACGGGCGCTGCGGCAGGGGCGGCGGCATGAGCGGTGCGGCGATCAAATCCCGGCCGCGCCGCGCCAGCGTCGCCCGAGTACTAGCCGTTCCCGCAGTTCTTCTCGTCGCGAGCATCGCCGGGCTCGTGCTTGGCCTTACCGGCGACGGTTTTCCCGATGGCCTCGCGTGGGGCCTGCTTTCCATACCCATTCTCGCAGCGGTCTACGCTTTTGCGCGTCGCGGCTGATCTTTGCCTTCAAACCACCAAGGACCCGTCATGAAACTTCGCCTCGCCTATCTTCCCGCGTCCGCCATCCTCGCAGCGCTGGCCGTGCCCGCCGCCGCGCAGGACGAGGATGCCGCCACCATCGTGGTGACCGCGCAGCGCGACAACGCGACCGAAATCATCAATGGCGGCGATGCCGGCGTGCTCGGTAACAAGCCCGCCGAAGACCTGCCGTTCTCGATCCGCAGTTTCGACGAGACGCTGATCTACAACCAGCAGCCGCTGACCATCGGCGACGTCCTCGACAACGACCCGACTGTCCGCACCACGTACGGGTTCGGCAACGCCGCGGAGCAATTCGTCATCCGCGGCTTCGCGCTGTTCGGCGACGATGTCGGCGTCAATGGCCTGTATGGCATAGCGCCGCGTCAATTGATCGCCCCCGAATTGTTCGGTGAGGTGCAAGTGCTCAACGGAGCGAGCGCCTTCCTCAACGGCGCGGCGCCGGGCGGTTCGGGCCTTGGCGGCAGTGTGAACCTCAAACTGAAGCGCGCGGCCCCGCAGGACTTGAACCGCGTCACGGTCGGCTTTGTCGGGGACGGCCATCTCGGCGCAAGTTTCGACACTTCGCGACGGTTTGGCAGCGGCGGTGAGTTCGGCGTCCGTATCAACGGTGCCTACCGCGACGGTGAAGTTTCGGTCGACCGCGAGGACCGCCGCACGCAGGTGCTGGGTGCGGCGTTCGATTACGACAGCGGCCCGTTCCGCGCTGCGCTCGATCTTGCCTATCAGGAAGTGCGGGTCGATGCGCTTCGGCCCAAGGTGAACTTCGGCACCGCGATACCCGCGGTGCCCGATGCGGACGCCAATTACGCGCAGGACTACACCTTCACCGAACTGCGGGACATCTTCGGCACCCTGTCCCTCGAATACGATCTGTCTCCCGGCGCGATGCTGTATGCCCGCGCCGGTGCGCGTGATGGCCGGGAGGACGGCATCTACGGGGGTATCACCGTGCTCGACACCGTGACGGGCGATGCCAATGGCAATGCGCTGTTCGTTCCCCGGACCGACAATAACGAGGCCGTCGAAGCGGGCTTCCGGGGCACTTTCGCTACCGGCGGAATATCCCACGAGGTAAACCTCGGCGGCAGCATGAACTGGCAGACCAACCGCAACGCCTATGATTTCCTGTACGGCCCGGGCTTCGCCGGTTTCGCCACCAACCTGTACGACACACCGCAAGTCGCGATCCCGTCCTCCACGCTTGTCGGCGGCGATCTGGACGATCCATTCCCGATTGCCGAATCTCGCCTGTCCAGCCTGTTCGCCTCCGACACCATCGGGTTGTGGGACGAACGGATCCTGCTGACCGGCGGCCTCCGCTACCAGAAAATCCATGTCAACAGTTTCAGCTATTTCGGCGGCGGGCTGGATACCACCTATGACGAGGACCGCTGGACGCCTGCGGTCGGCCTGGTGATAAAGCCGGCCCAGGGCCTGTCGCTCTACGCCAACTACATCGAGGCACTGCAGCAGGGTCCAACGGCGCCAATCGATCCGGCGCTCGCCAATCCGGGCGAAATCCTTGCCCCGCGGGTGTCGGAGCAGTTCGAGATCGGCGGCAAGCTGGCGCTCGGCCCGGTGTTCGCCACGCTGGCGCTGTATCGGATCGAGCGGCCCGGCGAAGGCCTGATCACCGACGGGGGCGAGCAGCGGTTCGGCTATATCGGTGACGAGCGCCATGAAGGCGTGGAGCTGACACTGAATGGCGAGGTTACCCCGGGGCTACGGCTGATTTCCGGTCTCGCCTTCAACAACGCCGAATTCGACAACGGGTCCGATGTGCCCGGCGTGCCGGAGTTCACCTTCAACGCCAACGCCGAATGGGACCTTCCGTTCATCCCGGGTGCCACCCTGACCGGCCGGGTGACCCACACCGGCGAACAGGCCGCAAACGCCGCCAACACACTGACGCTCGAGGATTGGACGGTTGTCGACCTCGGTGCGCGCTATGTGTTTGCGGCGGGGGACAATCCCGTCACCCTGCGCCTGACCGTCGATAATGTGTTCGACGAAGCCTATTGGGCCTCGGCCTTCGATGTCTTCAACCCGGCGTTGCTCCAGGGTGCACCGCACACGGTCAAGGCGTCCGCATCGATCTCGTTCTGAGGGCGCTACGCGTTTAAACCAGTCCCAGCCGGGCGAGCTTGCCCATCAGCTTGCCCGGCAGGACATCACCGATATCCTCGCCCTCCGCCAGGTCGGGCGGCGGGTCGCCCTTCAGATAGCGCCAGCCCTGATGGGCGCGCTTTGGCTTGGGGTGGACGCCGATCAGCTGCGGTGACAGCTCGATCCACCATTTGCCCTCCGGCGTTTTTTCGAAACCGAGGATAGGGCTGCGACCGACGATGGCGTGCTGGTGGATCCAGTACAGCGATCCGCCGATCATCTCTTCCCATTTGAGCGGGCGGTTCTTGGTGGTCAGCCGGGCCACCGGGTCCTGCGCCTCCAGCCATGCGCGGAGCGTGTCCACGCTCTCGCTGCGAAACGCGATCTTGGTCATGTGCAGAGGCATGGCCTATCCCGTCAGGCCAGACGCAACCGCCAGGCCGAGAAACGCGAAGAAGCCCATCGAATCGGTAATCATGGTCACGAAGACCGAACTGGCGACCGCCGGATCCTGTTTCAACCGCTCGAAGATCACCGGCACCAACACGCCCGCGAGGCCGGCAGTGACGATGTTGACCAACACGGCCACCGCGATCACCGCGCCAAGCATCGGGGAGAAGACTATTCCGGTTGCGGCGCCGACCAGCACTGCAATGGTCGCCCCGTTGAGTAATGCGACGCGCATTTCGCGCCACAGCATCCGCCCGGTGTTGGCCCGGGTCAGCTGGTTCATCGCAATCGCCCGGACGGAAACCGCCATCGTCTGCGTGCCGGCGTTGCCGCCGATGCTGGCGACGATCGGCATCAGTACCGCCAGCGCCACCAATTGCTCGATCGCCGCGCCGAACGACGCGATGATCAGGCTGGCGATTAGCGCCGTGCCGAGGTTCGCCACCAGCCAGCGGACGCGCGCGCCATAGGCATCGCGGATCGGTTCGTTGATGTCGCCTTCGCCCGCACCGGACATCAGCAGCGCGTCTTCGCTGGCTTCTTCGGAGATGATGTGGACCACGTCGTCGACGGTCATCTGGCCGACGAGCCGGCCGCTGTCATCTACCACGGCAGCGGAAATCAGCGCGTATTTCTGGAACATCAGCGCGACTTCTTCTTGGTCCATCGTCACCGGGATCAGTGTCTGGTCGCGTTTCATCACATCGGTCAGGGCAATCTGCCGCGGGGTGCGCAGGACCCAGCTGAGCTGGCAGGTGCCGACCGGATGATGCGCGTAATCGACCACGAAAACTTCGAAGAAATCCGTCGCAAGGTCGACATCTTCGCGCAGGTAATCGATCAGATTGCCGACCGTCATATGCTCCGGCACAGCCACAAAGTCGCGGCTCATCAAGCGGCCGGCGGTTTCCTCCGGATAGGCCAGCGCGCTTTCGATGGCGGCACGGTCTTCCGCGTCCAGTTCGGCGAGGACCGCCTGCTGGTCGGCATGGTCGAGATCCTCGATCAGCTGGACCGCGTCATCGGTTTCCAGCTGCCCCGCAATCGACGCGACCGAGCGGGCCGACAGCGATTCCATCATGTCCTCGCGGACGTAATCATTGAGCTCGGCGATCACGTCGCTCGACATCAGGTCGGTTACCGCGCTGGCGAAATCCCGCCGTTCGTCGGGGTCGAACAGTTCGATAAGGTCGGCGATGTCGGCGGGGTGGAGCGGTTCCACCAGATCGTAGACGGTGCTGTAATCTTCATCCGCCAGCGCATCGCGGACGCTGCGGACGTAACTTGGTTTCAGGCGGTTTTCTTCGTCATGACGCTCGTCATCGATGCGGTCGTCCGGGCGCGCGCCTTCGTCCGGCATCGGCGCATCCACCACCAGCAGGTCATCCTGTTCGAGATCGGGGCGCTCATCCTTGGCCATCGCCTCGCTCTAAGGGCGGAGGATTCAATTGCAAGCGCCAGAGTAATCGCAAGCCGCGCGTGACTTCTGCGCTTCACCCCCTATATCGGCCCGGTATTTATTGACGCACTTGCTTGGAGACTTACCAAATGGCCGACCAGACGCTTACTCTTACGCTCGCAACCGAAAATGGCGAAGGCGATGTCGTGATCAAACTCCGTCCCGATGTCGCGCCCGGGCACGTGGAACGGATTACGGAACTGGCGAAGGAAGGCTTCTACGACGGCGTGGTTTTCCACCGCGTGATCCCCGGCTTCATGGCGCAGGGCGGCGATCCGACCGGCACCGGCATGGGCGGTAGCCCGAAGCCCGACCTGAAGGCGGAATTCAACGCGGTGCCGCACGTCCGCGGTGTTTGCTCGATGGCCCGCTCGTCCGCGCCGGACAGCGCCAACAGCCAGTTTTTCATCTGTTTCGATGATGCGCGTTTCCTTGACAACCAGTACACCGCATGGGGCGAAGTGACGAGCGGCATGGAACATGTCGATGCGCTGCCCAAGGGCGAACCGCCGCGCAGCCCGGGCAAGATCGTCAAGGCCGTAGTAGGCTGAACGGGATCCGGGCGGGGGCAGGGCGGTGATCCGCCATTTCGCATTGTTGCTTGGCGTTCTGGCGCTGGGCGGCTGCGTCACGCCTCTGCCCGACCTGAGCCAGTCGCGCAGCCCGTGTCAGACGGAGCCAGGCGGCTGGTGCTCCTTCGTCCGGCAGGCGGCGGCGCAAAGCTATCCCTACGCGATGCTCAGCTCCAACGCCTACCAGGACGAGGACGAATACAAGGTTCTCCCCGCCGGTTTCGCCAAGCGCGAAGAAGAAGGCAATGACGACAGCGGCCTCGCTTACATCGTGGTCGACCGCTTTGCGAAGGAAGCCCGCGTCGGCAAGCCCGTAGCGCGGATAATCGCGTTTCGCGGAACCGAGTTCGGATCGCGGGCGGACCTGTTTTCAGGCAGCCTCGGGGACGGTCAGCGCGACGGCGCCCGCGCAATCTATACGCTTGAACGCGCATTCATGGATGCGAACGGGATGGCGGATGTTCCGATCGAGGTCACCGGGCATTCGCTCGGTGGCGCTCTGGCAACCCAGATCTCGATCGACAATCCTGACGTTAAGGCCTTTGTTTTCAACACGTCGCCGTTGTTCACTGGCGACCCGATGCAAAACTCCGGCAACCGTCTTGCGATTGCGGAGCGAGGCGAGTTTCTTCGGCTGCTGCGCCGGTACCGTGAGCCCGCTGCCGCCAATGTGGTGGTGATCAACTGTTCGCCGACTTCCGATGTCGGCAACAAGCACAGCATCCGCAAGCTGGCCGATTGCCTGACATGGATCGCGGCGTATGACGAACCGGCGGCGTTCGAGGTGCTGGCGTCCAATGCAATCGCCAAGCCGGAAGTCGAATGCGGACCTGCGGAAAAACGCCATCCGGGTGCGAGCAACAACACCTCCGAACCGGGCGCGCCATGCGTTCACCAGGTTCCGCTCAAGGAAAAATAGGGCCCCGGCCTACAGTCCCGCCTGCACCAGCCAGTCGTGGAACTGGCGAACAGGCCGCTCCTCCAGCGCGTTCGGGCGACACACGAACCAGTAGCTGTAGGGGCTTTCGATCTCGACATCGAAAACTTTCCTGAGCCGGTTGTCGGACGCCCGGTGGATGTGGTCATCATGCATGATCGCGATGCCGAGACCTTGCGCAGCAGCCTCGAGGATCAGCTGGCCGGAATCGTAATGGTCGATTGCGGCCGGTTCCAGCTCATCGAGCTTGAGCGCGCGCTTCCACGCTTCGAAACTGTCGGGCAGTTCGTTGTGCAGCAGGAACGTCTGTTTCGACAGCACTTCGATCCCCGGTTCGGGGCCGAGTTCCTTCGCCAGCTTTTCGCTGCAGATTGCGTGGACCATGTTGTGATCGAGGCGCACCGCATGGAGCGCGCTGCCCGGCCGGCGCGACAGGATGATCGCTGCGTCCAGCGTATCACCGACGCGGTCTTCCAGGTGCGGGCCGGTGTCGATATCGATATGGAGCAGGGGATGGATGCTGCGGAGTTCCTGCAATCGCGGGAACAGGCGCTGGCTGCCGAACAGCGGCAGGACGCCCAGATGCAGCCGTAGGAGCGACATGTTTTCCGACTGGCTTTCGACCGCCCGGGCCAGCGCCTCGAGCTGCGGAGCGACCGCCTGGTAGAACGCGTCGCCTTCGATGGTCAGCTGCATCGATTGGCGCGCGCGCGTGAACAGTTTCTTGCCGACGAATTCTTCGAGATTGCCGATCCGGCGCGACAGGGCAGAAGGGCTGAGCCCCAGTTCATCCGCAGCCGCGCGCGAGGATCCGAGCCTGACTGTCCGGACAAACGCTTCCAATGCGCGAAGTGGGGGCAGGCGGCGGACGGGCATTGACACAGAATGTGTTGCCGCGCCGGATTTGTCGAGAGATTCCTCGCAAGTGCGAAAAAAACTGCCGACGCGTTAGTCGTTCTGGTCTTCTTCGCCTGCCGGGGGATGTAATCGCAGCCGCTTTACATGTGTTTCATCGGCGGCGGTTATTTCCATTCGCCAACCACTGGGATGCGTCACTATGGTGCCGACTTGCGGGACTTGTTCGGCGAGCACGAATGCCAGACCGCCCAGAGTGTCGACTGATTCTTCGACTTCCGCGAGGCGCGTGTCGATTATCTGGGCGACATCGTCCAGTTCGGCGCGGGCATCACAGTCCCACATTCCCTCTCCGATCGCGACGATCAGGTCTTCGGGGATATCGTCATGCTCGTCTTCAATGTCGCCGACGATTTCCTCGACCAGGTCTTCGATCGTGATAATCCCGTCGGTGCCGGAAAATTCATCGACCACCACGGCGAGGTGGATACGGCGGCTGCGCATGTCGGCCAGCACGTCGAGCGCGTTGCGGGACTGCGGCACGTACAGCGGCTGGCGCATCAGGATCGTCCAGTCCGCGGGCGGAGGCAATTTCCGGGCGAGGAACGGAAACACGTCCTTGATGTGGATCATCCCGATCACTTCGTCGAGCGTCTCGCGGTAGACCGGGAAGCGCGAGTGACCGTGTTCGGCGAAGGCCTCGACCATCTCTTCCCACGTTGCATGGGCCGGCACGGCGATGATCTCGCCCCGGGGGATTGCCACGTCGTCGGCGTCGTGTTCGCTGAAATGGAGCATGTTGCGCAGCATCTGCCGCTCCACTCCGGAAAGGTCGCCATTCTTCGGCGCCTCTCCATCGGAGGGGTTTTCGTCCTCATGCTCGTCGATCACTTCCTCCAGCTGCGCGCGGAGGGAGCGTTCGCCGTCATCGGCACCAAGCAATTTGCGAAGTGCGAGCCACAGCCCGCCTCTACTGTCCGCGTCTCCGGCGGGGGGATCTAACTCGGGCATGGCCCTGTGTGGTTACTCCTGGGAATCGTTTGGTCCGTCGCAGGGACGGGTTCAATATGGGTCAGAGAGCCCCATAATCGCAAGTGCATTAATTTCCAATCTTTCCATCGCATCGGCTTCATCATCCGAATGGACATGGTCATGGCCAGCCAGGTGCAGCAGTCCGTGGATGATCAGGTGGGCGGCATGGTCGGCGACCGGGATGCCCTTGTCCGCCGCTTCGCGCGAGCATGTTTCGTACGCCAGCGCGAGATCGCCGAGCATCTCGGGTCCGCCGTCCGGCGCCAGCGCGAGCAGTTCCTCCCGCGTCATCATCGGGAAGGACAGCACGTTCGTGGCCGTATCCTTGCTGCGCCATTCGCGGTTGAGGAACTGGACGTCCTGGTCGAGCGTGAACAGCAGGCTGGCGGTAAGCCGCTGGTTGGTGAGTTCCGGTGCCACCTTCTGCGCAGCCTCGACCGCGCGCTCGGCGAGGTCGGGCCAGTCGGTGGATGGCGGCCACCCGTCGATGTCGATGTCGAGGATCATGGCTGCCCCCAAAGAAGCAATATTACGGCATGCATCTTAGGCATCGGGTCCTTCATACGCCTCCACGATCCGGCCCACGATCGGGTGGCGGACCACGTCGGCGCGGGTGAAGCGGGTTACCGCGATGCCTTCGATTCCTTCCAGCTTTTCGACCGCGTCGATCAGACCGGACATCCGGTCACCGCCGGGAATATCCACCTGCCGGGGGTCGCCGCACACCACCATCCGGCTGTTCTGGCCGAAACGGGTAAGGAACATCTTCATCTGCTCGCGCGTGGTGTTCTGCGCTTCGTCGAGGATCACGAAGGCATCGGCCAGAGTACGTCCGCGCATGAAGGCGATCGGCGCGATCTCGATTTCGCCGCTGGCAATGCGCCGCTCGACCTGTTCCGGCGGCATGCAGTCGTACAGCGCGTCGTACAGCGGGCGGAGGTAGGGATCGACCTTGTCTTTCATGTCACCGGGCAGGAAGCCCAGCTTCTCGCCCGCTTCGACGGCAGGGCGTGACAGGATCAGGCGCTGGACGCTGCCGGTGATCAATTGCGAAACGGCCTGCGCCACCGCGACATAGGTCTTGCCGGTGCCCGCTGGGCCGAGAGCGAAAATGATGTCATCCCGCGCCAGTGCGCGCATGTAATCGATCTGGGTGGCGGACCGCGGGACAATGGTCTTCTTGCGCGTGCGGATCATCACCGGCGGCAAATCGGGCGTACCGCGCAGGATGCCTTCCAGCGTCGGCTCGTTGGACATGGCGATCAACGCCTCGATCTCGCCGGAGCCAAGATCCTGGCCCATCGCCAGCCGGTCATACATCTTGTTGAGGATATCGCGCGCGCGGGCGACGGAGTCTTCCGGCCCTTCGATCTGGACCGCGTTGCCGCGTGCCGAGATGAACACCCCAAGCCGGTTCTCGACTTGCACAAGGTTGGCATCGAATTGGCCGAATAGCGGCACCAGCAGCGACTGGTCCTCGAAATTCACATCCACTTTCGCCCGGCGATTTTCGCGCATTGCGACGGGGGATGGCGAAATGGCCGGATGGGCCTTGGCAGGTTTACGAGCCATGTATTCCTTTCATGTCTGATTCGGAATGTAGGCGCGCGTTTGCCAGTAGCAAGCTGGCACGTTGATTATGCCGGTGGAAAGTCACGCATCTGTCACTGAAAATCCTCCCCTGAGGAGGAACCCGGCACCTCAGACCAGTCTGCCGCCGAGTGAGCTGCCCATCGCTTCGAGCAGTTCGACGCGCACCAGGTCGCCGATCTGCGCGTCACCGGTGAAGTGAACGGATTGCAGCCATGGCGATTTGCCGAGCATCTGGCCGGGGTATTTGCCCGTCCGGTCGACCAGCACGTCGCAGGTCTTGCCGACGCTGGCCGCGTTGAACGCCAGCTGGTCGCGGCCGAGTGCGGCTTGCAGGCGTTGCAGCCGCTCGTCCATGACTTCGGTCGCGACTTGCCCGTCCATGTCGGCCGCAGGAGTGCCGGGGCGGGGGGAGTATTTGAAGCTGTAAGCCTGCGCATAGCCGACGGCGTCGACGATCTTCAGCGTGTCCTCGAACTCGGCGTCGGTTTCGCGCGGGAAGCCGACGATGAAGTCGCCCGACAAGGCGAGGTCGGGGCGCGCGGCACGGAACCGGTCGAGCAGCCTCAGATAGCTGTCGGCGGTGTGGCTGCGGTTCATGGCCTTGAGCACCCGGTCGTTGCCGCTCTGCACCGGAAGATGCAGGAAGGGCATCAGCTTCGCCACTTCGCCATGGGCGGCGATCAGCGCATCGTCCATGTCGGCGGGGTGGCTGGTCATGTACCGGATTCGCGAGAGCTCGGGGATCTGCGCCAGCGCGCGGATCAGGCCCGCCATGCCGATGGCGCGGCCCTTGGCGTCTTCGCCGCTCCAGGCGCTGACGTTCTGGCCCAGCAGGGTGATTTCCTTCGCGCCTACTTCGACCAGTTTCTTTGCTTCGTCCACCAGCGCGCTGAAAGGGCGGGATATTTCGGCGCCGCGCGTATAGGGAACCACGCAATAGGTGCAGAATTTGTCGCAGCCTTCCTGGATCGTCAGGAAAGCGCTCGGGGCGCTTTTGCGGCGCGCCGGCAGCGCGGCGAACTTGGCATCGGCGGGCATGTCGGTATCGGTCGTACGAAGCCCCCCGATGGCCCGTTCGAGCATTGCCGGGAGGCGGTGATAGGCTTGCGGGCCGACCACCATGCTCACGGCATCGGACCGCGACATTATTTCCTCGCCTTCGGCCTGGGCGACGCATCCCGCCACGGCGATCAGCGGCGGATTGTCGCTGCGGCCCTTGGTCAGCCGGCCGATGCGGGAATAGACCTTCTCCGACGCCTTTTCGCGGATGTGGCAGGTATTCAGCACCACCAGGTCGGCGTCTTCCCCGTCCGCTGCGGGCGCGATCCCTTCGCGGTCGAGCATTTCCGCCATCCGCTCGCCATCATAGACGTTCATCTGGCAGCCGAAACTTTCGACACGGTAGGTCCTGGGGGAAACAGTCTTGCGCATGGCTGGGGCCTATAGCGGCCCGCAGGGGGTAAGCAAACCGTGTGATCTATTCGATCGGCACGCTTTCCTTCGGCGCGTTGTAGCGTACCGGCACCACATCGTGCTTGAAGTGGCGCAACGGCTTGCCGAGCGCGGTCAGCAGCGCTGCCTCGATCGCGGCGCGCGCGCGGGCGCCGATGGCCTTGCGTCCGCGGAATTCCTCCGGGCTGAAGGGTTCGAGGAAATGCATCCGCAATTCGAAACTGCCACGGCGCGACAGCACGCGCTTGGCGTTGTTCACTCCGCTTTCGTCACCGATCCAGCCGATATCCTCGCCCACCTCGCCGTAATCGAGCAGGACCGGCTGGACCAGAACTCCGGGTGGCGGCGGTTCCAGCACGCTGAGCATCGATGTCTTGAACGGCAGCAGGGACTGACCGTCGGTGGTGGTGCCTTCGGGAAAGACCGTAACCGACCAATTGTCCGCCAAGGCCTCGCGCAGCAGGTTGATCTGCTCCGCTACGCCGAGCCGGTTCTCGCGTTTGACGAAGACAGTCCGGTTGAGCCGGCACAGCCAGCTGATGACCGGCACTTCGCCCAGTTCGGCCTTGGCGACGAAAGCGGTGCCGCTCGCCCCGGCCAGCGAGAGGATGTCGAGCCACGAAACGTGATTGGAAATGAAGAACACATCGCGGCGCAGCGGCGTGCCGATGGTCCTGACCCGCGCGCCGGCCAGCCGGCCCGCATAGCGCAGGAACAGCATGGGGAAGGGGGAGCCGTATTTGAAAATGCGGTAGAGATAGTGAAGCGGCACGAAGATGATCAGCAGCGCGACAAGGCCAAGCATGCGCAGGCTGAACCGAATCCATTCGATGGCGGTAAGGTCGCTTGGCTCGCCGCGTTCCGCCGCCGACCGCCGCGCTGCGTTCACCGCTTGCCGCGTCCCTTGTCGCTGCCATCGGCGCGGTCGAGACGGACACCGTAGAGCTCCATCCGGTGATCGACCAGGCGGTAGCCGAGTTTCTCGGCGATCTGCCGCTGAAGGGCTTCCAGTTCGGGGTCGACGAATTCGACCACTTTGCCGCTTTCGACGTCGATCAGATGATCGTGATGCGCTTCGGGGGCGGCCTCATAGCGCGCACGACCGTCGCCGAAATCATGCCGGTCGAGAATGCCGGCCTCTTCGAACAGGCGGACTGTGCGGTAAACCGTCGCGATCGAGATCTTCGGATCGATGGCAGAGGCGCGTTGGTGCAGCGCCTCGACATCGGGATGGTCTTCGCTTTCGGACAGGACCCGCGCGATTACGCGGCGCTGCTCGGTAATCCGTAGCCCGCGCTCAGCACAAAGTTGTTCGAGATCGATCGATTGCTGCAAGCCGAAGTCCTTAACAAGAGATACGAAGGGGACCCATAGGCCCCCGACGCTAATTTCTCAAGCGGCTGGGCGGCTGGCTGCACCCTTGCAGCAAACCGCCCCTTTTCCCTGAAGTAACGAACGCGCTCAGGAAGCGGCAGCAGCTTTGCGCCGCCCGCGCTTCTGGCCGGGTTTGCGACCGAGGCCGATTTTCTTCGCCAGGTCACGGCGGGTCTCGGCGTAGGCCGGGGCCACCATCGGGTAATCGGTTCCCAGGTCCCACCGCGCGCGGTAGTCGTCGGGCGTCATGTCGTGCTCGGTCATGAGATGCCGTTTGAGCATCTTCATCTTCTTGCCGCAGTCGAGGCAGACGACATGGTCCCGCTTGACCGAGGCGCGAACGGACACGGCTGGTTCCGGACGTTCCTCGGCCTGTTCGACCTCGTGGCCGAGCGCCGCGAGAGCGTTATAAACATTTGTTATTAAAGCCGGAACTTCGTCAGCCGACAAGCTATTGTTGCTCACATGCGCGGCAACAATATCCGATGCCAAGGTTATCAGCGTTTCCGACATGTCATGTTCAATGTTATTCATTATATCCTCTTTTCGCGACCCTAGTTGTTCTGCAAACCAATAAGGGCGATATTTCGTTCCAAACAGTTCTTACTGAATTCGGGGCCCACTGACAATGTGACAAGTCGTAGTTTCTAGCCCCTAATGTACGGTGCCGAACAATTTTTTTCTTCCAACAGCGCGGGGAAACTTATGTTAATTCGCGGGTGAAGGTCACCGCATCAAGTGAACTACCGTCCTTGAGCCGATAATAATCCCTGCGTTTTCCAACTGGCAAATACCCGCATGCACGATACAGCTTCTCGGCTGGATTGTTGATCCGCATTTCGAGAAACAAGTGCACTGCCCCGCGGTTCCGCGCGTCGACTTCGAAGCACTTCATCAGTGCGAAGCCCAATCCGCGGCCTCGATAGCCCGGGCGGACTGCGATGAGCAGCAACTCCTCCTCGCCTCTTACATGGCGCGTCAGAATGAAACCGGCAGGTACAAACTCATCGGGCACGTGACCGCCCGGACCGGAGGGAACTGCAACGCCGTCGCCACCGATCAAGCGGTAGAAGATTGTCGGCAGGACCAGCGAATCCGAAAGCTGTCGGCGGGTCCATGCCTCGCCCCAGTGGGGATCGAACGCATCGGCGATGATCGTCATCATGTGGTCGATGTGGTCCATTACGCAGGAAGCTTCGCGTCCGGAGCGCGCCCGTAGATCGGAACCGTGTCCGGGGAAAGGAGGTGTGCGGGGAGAGCGGCCACAAACCTTGCGTCTGGATGCAGCGTCAGGGCTTCTCCGTGGCCGCGTGCGGCAAGCAGGGCTTCCGCCTGCGTCCCGGCCAACAGGCTTGCTGCCGCCGACTGCGCGGCATCCGCCGGACTTAGAGATGTCATGTCCGAGACCGCCGTGCCGTCTGCCGCGAAATCCTGGACGAACCACTCGCCATGTCCGCCGGTCATCACGCTGGTCACCGGCTGCGGTCCGCGTTCCGTCCGCGCCATCGCGGCAACCAGCGCCAGCGTCGGATAACCGAGCACCTGCGCCTGCCAGGCGAATCCCAGCGCGCGGGCTGTCGCGAGGCCGATCCTCACGCCGGTAAAACTGCCGGGGCCGAGGGAAACTGTAATACGGTCCGCCTTGCCCGAACCGGGCAGTGCGGCGATCATCGGGACCAGCCGTTCGGCATGGCCGCGGCCGAGAACGCGGTGGTCGTGCGCGATCAGCGTCTCATCGTCGAACAGCGCGACCGAACAGGCTTCGGTGGCGCATTCTATTGCCAGCATTCGCATGAGGTTGCCCGGTCCCGCTCGATTGAATCACTACATCGCGAAGGTTACACGATGGTGTTGAATTTACCGAATTCGGGACGCGGGCTGCGGTCGAAAATGCTCTCGGGATCACCGTAGCCGATCGAGCAGATGAAATTGACCTCGACCTTCGGTTCGTCGGCGAAGAACGCCGCCTTCACCGCGCCGGCATCGAAACCGGACATCGGTCCGCAGTCTAGACCGAGAGCCCGTGCCGCAATAATCAGGTACGCGCCCTGCAGCGAAGAATTGCGGAATGCGCCTTCCTTGCGGCCCTTTTCGTCACCATCGAACCAGCTTTTCGCATCGGTATGAGGGAACAGCCACGGCAGTTCCTCGTGAAAATAGATGTCCATGCCGATGATCGCGGTAACCGGAGCGGTCTTGACCTTGTCCTTGTTGCCGTCGGATACGGCGTCGACAAGCTTTGCCTTGGCCTCGGCAGATTTGACCCAGACAATCCGCGCGGGCAGCATGTTCGCCGATGTCGGCCCCATCTTCAGCACATCCCAGATCGCGTGGAGCTGTTCGTCGCTGACCGGTTTGTCGAGCCAGCCGTTATAGCTGCGGGCCTCGCGAAAAATCTGGTCGAGCGCGTCGGCCGACAAGGCTTTGCCGTGATATTGGGTCGTCATTGGTGGATGCTCCCGAGGTGCGTGTTCAAGCGGCCCGAACTTCGGTCACTTCAGGTATATAATGCTTGAGCAGCCCTTCGATCCCGTGTTTCAGCGTGGCGGTCGAGGAGGGGCAGCCCGAACAGGCGCCCTGCAGGGTCAGGTAGACTACCCCGTCCTTGAACCCGCGATAGGCGATGTCGCCGCCGTCCCCGGCCACCGCCGGGCGGATGCGGGTTTCGAGCAATTCGCTGATCTGGGCGACGATGTCGGCGTTGGCGGGATCATCGTCCACCACCATCTCGTCCTCTGCCGGAATTGAAATTCCCATTGCGCTTCCGCCTGCGAACAGGGGAGCCTCGCTGATGAAATGATCGAGCAGGATCGCGACCACTTGCGGCTTGAGCGCCGACCAGTCGGCACCCGGGGCAATGGTCACCGAGATGAAATCGGCGCCGAAGAAGACATTGACCACCTCGCCAGTGTCAAAGATCGCCTCCGCGAGCGGCGAAGCCTCGGCAGCTTCCGGCGAGGAAAATTCGCGGGTGCCGCTGGGCATTACCTGCCGACCGGGCAGGAATTTCAGGCTGGCGGGATTCGGTGTGGTTTCGGTCTCTATGAACATGCCTTGGATGTAGGGCGCGGCGCGCGCAGGGGCAAGGGCGGCGGCGGCGAATAAACCTTTCAGCCGGGCAATCGGCGTTGTGTTGCCGGGGCAGCATGCGGGGCCGGAGCGAAAAAGGTTCGCTCATTCACTATCCCTTCAGCACGGGGCTTCCTATATTCCGCGAATGATCGATCTTACGCGTGCCGCACGGCAACTTGCGCTTCTCCTCCCATTTGTCCTGATCGCGCCGAACAGCGCAGCGCAGACCGCCGCGGCTCCGGCCGATGCTGTCCTCGCCGCGGACCTGCCGCCCCCGTCCGCTTTGCAGACCGGCACGGAAACTCCGTGGATCTACCGCGGCAGCGACGTGCCGCAGGACAAGGAATGGCTGTTCGGAGAGATGGATAACGGGCTGCGCTATGCCGTCCGCAACAACCGGGTGCCGCCGGGGCAGGTTTCCATCCGCATCCGGATCGATGCCGGCTCGCTGTACGAAGAAGACGCCGAGCGCGGCTTTGCCCATTTGCTCGAGCATCTGACGTTCCGCGAGAGCAAGTATCTTGGCCAGGCTGCGGCAATTCCCACATGGCAGCGGCTGGGGGCAACCTTCGGCAGCGACACCAACGCGGAGACCAGCCCGACGCACACGGTCTACAAGCTCGATCTGCCCAACGCGACACCCGCCGCGCTGGCGGAAAGTTTCAAGCTGCTGTCGGGAATGATCCGCGAGCCCGTCCTGTCGGCAGAGAACCTGAATGCCGAAGTCCCCATCGTCCTCGCCGAAAAGCGTGAACGCGGCGGCGCGGCCCTGAGAGTTGCCGAAGAAACCCGCAAGGTCCTGTTTGCCGGACAGCGGCTGGCCGACCGCCTGCCCATCGGCACTGACGAGACATTGCGCGGTGCGACGGCGGAAGCGGTCGAAGCGTTCCATGAACGGTGGTATCGCCCCGAAAACACGGTGATCGTGGTAGCTGGTGATGTCGACGCGACCCAGCTTGCCTCGTTGGTCGAACGCTGGTTTGCCGATTGGGATGTGGCAGGAGAAGCTACCGCTGCCCCCAACTTCGGCGATCCCCTGCCGCCGTCCGGTGCCGTTCCTGCCAATCCGGTGGGCGAAGTGGGCGTGATGGTCGAGCCCGACCTGCCGCGCACGATGACCTACTCGATCATGCGGCCGTGGCGCCCGGTCGACGATACGATCGAATATAACGAAGGCCTGCTGATCGATTATTTGTCGCAGGCAATCATCAACCGGCGGCTGGAATCGAAGGCTCGGGCCGGCGGCTCCTATCTCTACGCACAGGTCCAGCAGGATGACGTCAGCCGTTCGGCGGACGCGACCTTTGTCAGCTTTGCGCCGCTGACCGACGATTGGCAGGCCGCGCTGGCCGACGTTCGCGGGGTGATTGCCGACGCGGTGTCCGCGCCGCCGACGCAGGAAGAAATCGACCGCGAAATGGCCGAACAGGAAGTCGCCTACGCGAGTTCGGTGGAGCAGCGATCGGTCATGGCCGGATCGCAGCTTGCGGACAGCATCGTGGGTGCAGTCGATATCCGCGAAGCCGTTGCGGCACCCGAAACCGTCCTGCAGGTCTTCAACGGAATGCGCGACCAGTTCACTCCGGCCAATGTGCTGGAGCATACCCGCGCCCTGTTCACCGGAGACGTTATCCGCGCAACCTATGTGACGCCGGCAGTGGGCGAGGCCGATGAAGCTGCGCTCCGTGCGGCCTTGCTGGCCCCGGTAACCGCGGACGCCAGCGCCCGCCTGGAAGCGAAGACGATTTCCTTCGACGAATTGCCCCCGATCGGGGAGCCCGGCACCGTTGTCGCCGAAGGCTCGCTTGGCCTTCTCGGCATCGAGCGGGTGCAGTTTGCCAACGGGGTCAACGCGATCCTGTGGTCGAACGACGCCGAACCCGGACGGGTCGCGCTGAAGGTGCGGTTCGGTGCCGGCTACCGTGCCTTCGGGCCGGACGACGCGCCGTATATAACCTTGGGCGAAACCGCGCTGATTAGCTCGGGACTGGGCGAACTTGGCCAGGAAGAGCTCGACCGGATTTCCACCGGCCGCAAGATGGGTTTCGATTTCACCATCGGCGAAGGCGTGTTCACGTTCGGCGCGCAGACCCGTTCTGCCGACCTCGCGGACCAGCTGTACCTGTTTGCAGCCAAGCTTGGAATGCCGCGGTGGGACGCCAATCCGGTGATCCGCGCCAAGGCCGGTGCCCGGCTGACGTATGAAAGCTATGCGACCAGCCCCGGCGGAGTGTTGGGACGCGATCTCGATTACCTGCTCCGCAATCAGGAACCACGGTTCAAGACTCCGGACCCGGCGGCGATCGAGGCCGCCACGCCCGAGGGTTTCCGCGAAGTATGGGAGCCGATCCTTCAGCAGGGGCCGGTCGAAGTGTTGATCTTCGGCGAATTCGACCGTGACGCTACCGTTGCGGCGCTGTCGCGGACTTTTGGTGCCCTGGCGCCGCGCGAACCAATCGCGCCGGCAGTCGCGGCGAAGGTTTCCAGCTTCCCCGAACCGACCGCCACTCCGGTGGTGCTGCGGCACCGCGGCGATGCCAACCAGGCGGCGGCAGCGGTCGCATGGCCAAGCGGCGGCGGTGACGCCAATCTGCGCGAATCGCGCCAGCTGGAAATCCTCACCGACCTGTTCAACAACCGGCTGGTGGACAAGATGCGCGAACGGGCCGGTGCCAGTTATGCACCGCAGGTCTCGTCGCGGTGGCCGGTCGACGTGGACAGCGGCGGTGCGATCACCGCAGTGGCGCAGCTTCGCCCGGAAGACGTGCCGGTGTTCTTTGCCGCTGCGGATGCGATTGCACGAGACCTGGTGGAAAACCCCGCCACCGCGGACGAACTGGAGCGGGTCACCGAGCCGCTGAAGCAGTTGATCAGCCGCGCCTCTACCGGCAATACCTTCTGGATGTTCCAGGTCGAAGGGGCCTCGCAGCGGCCTAGCCGCCTCCAGCAAGTACGCAGCCTGTTGACCGATTACACCCAGACCACGCCCGAAGCGATGCAGGAGCTTGCCCGCCGCTATTTCGGCGGCCGTGCGGGATACCGGGTCGCGGTCATTCCGGAAGGTCAGGAACTGGTTACCAGCAGCGCGGCCAGCACTGCCGCGATGACGGGGCGCTGAACCCGGCGGTGCCGGGCGTTGCGCGCACCCAAGCTTAACTTCGTTGCAAGGGGCGGCGTTTTGCCTTTGAGTAGCCGAGCGGGTAGATTGCGCCTATGGGCGCGCTCGGCACGCAGCGCAGCGAAGCAGATGAAAGACCGAAGAAGTGGCACAGAACTGGACCCCCGATAGCTGGAAATCGCATGAGGCGCGGCACTTGCCTGCCTATGAGGATGCCGCGGAACTGGCCGCTGCCGAGGAAACGCTGTCCAACTATCCGCCGCTGGTATTTGCCGGAGAAGCGCGCGCCCTGAAGGCTGATCTGGCGGATGTCGCCGCGGGCAAGGCGTTCCTGCTCCAGGGCGGGGATTGCGCCGAAAGCTTTGCCGAATTTCACCCCAACAACATCCGGGACACGTTCCGCGTGCTGCTGCAGATGGCCGTGGTGCTGACCTTCGCGGGCAAGCTGCCGGTGGTGAAAGTCGGCCGCATGGCCGGCCAGTTTGCAAAGCCGCGCAGTTCGGACACCGAGACACAGGGCGGCGTGACCCTGCCGAGCTACTTCGGCGATAACGTCAACGGAATCGAGTTCACGCCTGAAACGCGCCGCAACGATCCGCAGCGGATGGTCCGCGCCTATTCGCAGGCCGCCGCCACGCTCAACCTGCTGCGCGCCTTTGCCGGCGGCGGGTATGCGAACTTGCGGCAGGTCCACCAGTGGACGCTCGATTTCATGGGCCGTAGCCCGTGGGCGGACAAGTTCGCCGAAGTATCCGGCAGAATCGGCGAGGCACTCGATTTCATGGAAGCGTGCGGGATCGACCCGCAGACCGTACCGCAATTGCAGGGCACCAGCTTCTACACCAGCCACGAAGCGTTGCTGCTGCCTTACGAACAAGCGATGGCCCGGCAGGATTCCCTGACCGGCGACTGGTACGATACCAGCGCACACATGGTCTGGATCGGGGACCGGACCCGCTTCGAAGGCAGCGCGCACGTGGAATTCGCGCGCGGCATCGGCAACCCGCTGGGCATGAAATGCGGCCCGAGCATGGAGCCCGATGCGCTGGTGCGTTTGCTCGATGTCCTGAACCCCGCGCGTGAAGCCGGGCGGATGACCCTCATCAGCCGTTTCGGGCACGACAAGGTGGAAGCCGGCCTGCCGCCGCTCATCCGCGCTGTCGAGCGGGAAGGGCACACCGTGGTGTGGTCCTGCGACCCGATGCACGGCAACGTCGTGAAAGCGGACAGCGGCTACAAGACCCGTCCGTTCGACCGCATCCTGACCGAGGTGAAGGGCTTCTTCGCGGTCCACCGGGCCGAGGGAACCCACGCGGGCGGCATCCATATCGAAATGACCGGGCAGGATGTGACCGAATGCACCGGCGGCGCGGTTGCGATCACCGATGCACGGCTCGGCGACCGCTACCACACCCATTGCGACCCACGCCTCAACGCGGCGCAATCGCTCGAGTTGGCATTCCTGTTGGCGGAGATGCTCAATCTCGAAGTGGCAGAGCGCCAGGCCAACGCGGCGTAATCCACCGGTCCTGCGTGCCGCAGTTCACACATCTGGAACAAATCGGGTTCACAGGGTTTAAATCATAAATTGCATGCGCCATATCGGCGTCTTGAATGGTTTAGACCCGGAGAAATTTCATGCCCGAGGCCGCTGTCTCGAACACTGGTTCCAGCATGCGGGCCGAACAGGCAGAACTGGCGCAGCGATTTCGCGACACCCGGGCGCTCACACGAAATCTGGTCTGGCACCTGTCGGAAGCCGATGCGACCCTGCAGTCGATGGAAGATGCCAGCCCCGCCAAATGGCATCTGGCACACACCAACTGGTTCTTCGAGACGTTCCTGCTGCGGGACAATGTGTCCGGCTACCGCCTGTTCGATGAGGACTGGCCGTTCCTGTTCAATTCCTATTACGAGTCTGAAGGCGAACGTATCGCGAGGTTTTCGCGAGGCATGCTGTCGCGCCCGACCGTGTCCCAAATCCTCGATTGGCGGAGCCATGTTGATGATGCGATGACCCCGTTACTGGGCGATCCGGAACACGCCGCACTGATCCGGCTCGGGATCGCCCACGAACAGCAGCATCAGGAATTGCTGTTGACGGATATCAAGCACGCGCTGTTCCAGAACCCGCTCGGACCTGCGATGTTCGAAGCAATCCCGACAAGGGGTAAGGCGTTGGCCGAACTCGAGTGGCATGAACACCCCGGCGAGATCGCGATGGTCGGCTACGATCCGGCGGGCGAGGGCTTCGCGTTCGACAACGAAGGGCCGCAGCACCGGGTGTTACTGGAACCCTTCGCGCTGGCAAACAGGCTGGTGACCAACCGCGAGTGGGACGAATTTATCGCCGATGGCGGTTATCGTAACGCCGGTCTCTGGCTGTCAGACGGTTGGTGCTGGGTGCAGACAGAAGGCGTCACGGCGCCGCTTTACTGGCGGGACACCGAAAACTTTACCCACACCGGCTGGCATCCCCGCGAACCGGATGCCCCGGTGACCCACATTTCCTACTACGAAGCCGACGCCTTCGCGACCTGGGCGGGTACGCGGCTGCCGACCGAATTCGAATGGGAAGTCGCCGCGCAGGGTTCCGATCCGGTCGGCGGGAACCAGCTCGACAGTGCCGACCCGCCTTTGCCGCGCGGCGGCGCGGAGATGTTCGGCGATTGCTGGCAATTCACCCGCAGTGCCTATCTGCCCTATCCGCGCTTCCGGCCGGCAGAGGGGGCGGTTGGCGAATATAACGGCAAGTTCATGTCCGGCCAGTTCGTGCTCAAGGGAGCCAGTTGCGCCACCGCGCGCGGTCATTCCCGGGCATCGTACCGTAATTTCTTCTATCCGCATCAACGGTGGCAATTCACCGGACTGCGACTGGCCAAGGACGTCTGATGACCAGCAATACCGGATTGAAACTTGTCGACCGGGACGAGGACGGCGTGGACCGGGCGTTTCGCGCCGATGTGCTGGACGGCCTTTCGGAAGACCAGAAAGCCATTCCGGCGCGCTGGTTGTACGACGATGCCGGATCGCAATTGTTCGAGGACATCACCCGGATCCCCGAATATTACCCGACCCGTGCGGAAACCGAGATCCTTGAACGGCGCTCGGATGAATTTGCCAGATTGATCGGGCCGGGCCGCGCAGTCGTCGAATTCGGATCGGGCAGTTCGGTCAAGACCCCGCTGCTGCTGCGGGCGATCGAGCCGGCGGCCTATGTGCCGCTTGATATTTCCGGCGACTTCCTGCGCGCTGCGGCGGACGATCTGGCGGTCAAGTTTCCGCATCTGCCGATCTATCCGGTCGAAGCCGATTTCATGCGCAAGGTCGCCCTGCCGGACGACGTGGCGGATCTGCCGAAACTCGGCTTCTTTCCCGGTTCGACTATCGGCAACATGGTGGCGCGCACCGCCGTCAACCTGCTGCGGACCATGCGCGAGACTTTGGGCGAGAGCGCGCGCCTGCTGATCGGCATGGACCTGATCAAGGACCAGGGCGTGCTCGAAGCGGCCTATGACGATGCCGGCGGGGTGACCGCGCAATTCAATCTCAACCTCGCGCGGCGGATCAACCGCGAGTTGGCCGGGACGATCCCGGTTGACGATTTGCGCCACGAAGCGCGGTGGAACGACGACTTTGCCCGCATCGAAATGCATTTGGTGGCGCAGAAGGATGTCGAGTTCGAAATTGCCGGGCGGGATTTTGCCATGGCGAAAGACGAAACCATCCATACGGAAAACAGCCACAAATTCGACCGGCGCAGTTCTGCCACCTTGTTGCTGGCGGGCGGGTGGACGCCGGTTCACCGGTGGACCGACGAGGCGGGCCGGTTCTCCCTCATACTCGCCGAAGCCAGTATCCCGCGGAGTGCACCTTGACCGGTGACCTGAGCGTCGGGGTTATCGGCGGGGGCATGGCAGGTCTGACCTGCGCGGCGGAATTGGCGCAGCGGGGTATCACCAGCACCGTGTTCGACAAGGGTCGGGGGCCGGGCGGCCGCATGGCCACGCGCCGGATTGCTGTCGGAAACCGGGAGATCGGCTTCGATCACGGCGCGCAATATTTCACCGCCCGCGATCCTGCGTTTCTCGCAATGTGCCGGACATGGCACGCAGAGGGCGTCATCGCGCCGTGGCCTTCCGTGGGCAGTGAAGCGTGGGTCGGGGTGCCGGGAATGAACGCCCCGTTGCGGCATATGGCTGGCGGCCTCAATGTCCGGTGGGGCTCTCGGGCGGAAGCCATATCGCGGACGGGCGGGCAGTGGCAGGTCCTTACCGATGACGGCACCCACCGGTTCGACCGGCTGGTCGCCGCCGTACCCGCCGAGCAAGCCGCGGTGCTGCTGGCGGACGCGGCGCCGGAAATTGCGCGCCGTGGGGCGGCAATCCGCTCCGACCCTTGCTGGGCGGTGATGGCGCTGTTCGAGCAGCGGATCGACATTTCCGCCGACGTCGTCCGCGATGATGACGCCCCGATCCCCTGGGCTGCGCGCAACGGTGCAAAGCCGGGACGGGACGGGACGGAAAGCTGGGTGATCCAGGGATCTCCGACATACTCGACCGAAATTCTCGAGCGAGCGCCGGAGGCTATCTGCCCAATGATGCTGGCGCAGTTCTTCGACCAGGTTGGAATTGCCCCGGTTGAACCGGTGCACTGCGCCGCGCACCGGTGGCGCTATGCCCGGGTGCCCGGGGTGGCGGAACCGCTGACGGGGCAGGACCTTGGCGATATGGCCATCTGGAACCACGAAATCGGCCTGGGCGCGGCCGGTGACTGGTTGGCCGGACCGCGGGTCGAGAACGCGTTCCTATCGGGGCGGGCGCTTGCGGAAATGATTGCACAGGATGTGTCGTCACGGTTCATGGAACCGCAGGAATAGAGTTCCTATATTGCCTTCATGACCCTAGCTGAAATCTGGAACGCCCTGGCGGCGGTGATCGCCGAAATTCCCCGCTCGGGCCTGCTGGTGGCGGTAATCGCTGCGCTGGTCGGCGGCTGGGTCGGGGGAATGATGGTCCGGCGCCGGATCCCGCTGGGACGTCTGGTCAGCACCGCCAGCACCATCGCGCTCGCCGCTATCTTGGTCACCGTGGTGCTGCAATTGTCGCGGTTCGATTCCCGGATGGATTTCGCGATCCCCGAGATGGGCATGCCGCAGCAAGTGGTCGAAGGGGCGGAGACCCGCATCCCGATGGCCCCCGACGGGCATTTCTGGCTGCAAGCGGACGTAAACGGGGTGCCGGTCTCCTTCATGGTCGATACCGGCGCCACCCTCACCGCCGTGTCGGGCAGGGTCGCCGATGCAGCGGGCCTCGAGCCGCGCCGGGGCGGAATTCCCATCCGGCTCAACACCGCCAACGGATCGATCTCGGCGCAGGTTACCTCCATCGACGAATTGCGGTTCGGGACCGTCACGGCGCGCGGGCTGGATGCGGTAACCGCGCCGAATCTTGGTGAGACCAATGTGATCGGGATGAACCTGCTCTCGCGCCTTAAATCCTGGCGGGTGGAGGACAATGTCCTGATCCTGGTGCCGAACAACCCGCAACCCCCGGCGGATCAGGGGTCAGGCTCCTACTAACGCAGCCTCTTGCCGAGACCCGGCGGCTGGTGCATCAGGCGCGGCATGAAAACACAACCGACCCGGTCCGCCAAATTCGCCAGCTTCGCGCTGTTGCTCGCGCTCGCGCTGGTGCTGTGGTTCGCGGTCGCCGCGTTCGGACCGAAAATCGGGATCATCGACTGGCAAACCGGCCTGATGACGATGACCTTCACGTGGGGGCTCTATTTGATTGGCCTGACCGCAGTGATTGCGCTGATCGCGCTGGTCTGGACGGCGCTCAAGGCGCCTCGCAACGGTTGGTTCAAGGCGGCAATCGCACTTGCGATTCCTGCGGTGTTCTTCGCGGCGCTGGCCTCCACCAAGGCAACGGGCGAGCGCGTTCCGCCGATTTACGACATTACCACCAACACCGCCAATCCGCCGGCCTATTCGGAGGACACACTGGCCTTGCGCAGTTCGGTCGATGCGAACCCGCTCATCGATTTCCAGACCCCGCTCGGCGAGATGGAGCGGTGGCAAGTCGATCGCTTTTCCGCAGTCCGGGACAAGACGGCAGCCGAACTGATTGCCGAAGGATATCCGCAGCTCAAGACAGTGACGTTGCCGGTCAGTCCGGAAGTCGCGGCGCAAAGGGTCGCCGATGCCATGACCGAGGCGGGCTTTACCGACGTACGCAGTGCCAACGGACGCGTGGAGGGCGTGGCCGAAACCTTCCTTTACGGCTTCAAGGATGACGTGGTGGCCCGGATCACCCCGGTCGGAGGTGGCAGCGAAGTCGACTTCCGCTCGACCTCGCGGGTGGGCCTCAGTGACCTTGGCGAAAATGCGAAGCGGATCGGCAAACTGCTGGAAGCGGTGAAGGAATAAGTTTTTGGACGGTGTCCGGGCATGAAATAATCGGCCCGACCGCCCAAATTCAAATCCCGGAAAATCTCCGCGCCACCCTAAAAGTGGTCAAGATCGCTGCCGCGCGGCAACAAAAATTCCGTAATTTTCTTAAAATGTACGGTACCGTGCAGACATAGCCATGGCTTGTATTCTAGCCGGTCGACACCAACTTCATGGTATCGGATGCCATGTTTTTTTGGGGCGCAACCGGCTGAGAGAAATAAGCTCCCGCCCTAAGACAAAGGGCGAGCTTGCGTGGCGATCGAACAATCTTCGATCAGAAATGGGCTGCTGGCGGGCATGTCTCCCGCCGATTTTGCGTTGTTCGCAGCCGATCTGGTGCCGGTCGAACTGAGCCGCCGGACGTTGATGTCATCGCCCGAGCAGACAATCAAGCATTGCCGGTTCCTCGAGGACGGGATCGCTTCGATGGTCGCCACGTCGCGAGACGGGCAGGAGACCGAAGCGGGCATTGTCGGGCGCGAGGGTATGATCGATGTCGCCACGGTGCTGGGGGCCCACCGCACCCCTCTGCGGACCTTTATCCAGATCCCCGGGCACGGACTGCGGGTGCCGGCGCGCACACTGTCGGCCGCTTACGCCGCGAGCGAAACCATACGCGTTTCATTCAACCAGTTCGCCTTCCAACTGCTCAGCCAGATAGCCGAAACCGCCCTGGCCAACGCTTCCTATTCGGTCGAGCGGCGCCTGGCCCGCTGGCTGCTGATGTGCGCCGACCGGTTGGGCGATAACAAAATCTGCCTGACGCACGAATTCCTCTCGGTCATGCTCAACGTCCGCCGGGCCGGCGTCACCCTCGCGGTCCAGTCGCTGCAAGGCTCCGGATTTCTCGAACCAAGCCGCGGTTCGGTGACGATCGTCAACCGCGCCGGCCTCGAGGCGTTCGCGAAAGACGCCTACACCCCGCTGTAGGTCAGTTGTCGGGCGAAGTTCGCTGACAAAATATTGAAAGTGCCAGGAGGGCAGGGACCTAGCCAAACAATGTGCCCTCGACCCGCCGATTGAAGGGGCTGGCGAAGGACGCGTCCGAGCGGAGCGGATTGCGCGGATCGATGCCCAGATCGCCGTGCGCAAGACCAAGAAGGCTGGCTGAGCCGGACCTCAGCGCCCACGCGCCAGTCCGACCAGCATCTAGTCGAGCGCTTGAAGGAAGTGCGAGCGGTCGCTCTTCCTGAACGGGGCCGGACCGCCAGTGATGTCGCTGACTCCGGCACGCAGATCGGCCATGATCGCGCGGGTTGCAATGGCGGAACCGATCGAGGCCGCGGTGAACGGCTTGCCATGCGGGGCCAGCACCTGCGCGCCCGCCTTGATCGCCCGGTCGGCAAGCAGGATATCGGAAGTGATCACCACCGCGCCGGGTCCCGACTGCTCGGCGATCCAGTCATCGGCGGCGTCGAATGCGTCCGAGACGATCACCCGGTCGATCAGCGGACTGGAGGGTACGCGGAATGGGCTGTTGCTGACGATATGCACCGGCACCCGGTGACGGGCGGCGACGCGGTAGATCTCCTCCTTCACCGGACAGGCGTCGGCATCGACCAGAATGCGCAGGGCGAAGGGTGGGGCAGGTGGAAAAGATTGGGCATCCATCATCAATCAGAGGGCTGGGAATCAACCGTTCTTCATATTCTCGAGGCCGCGCACCGAACCGGCTTTCAACGACGGTTCGGACGCATTGTTCTTCTTCTTTTCCGCTTTGGGTTTGCGAACTTCCTTGTTCGATTTCTTCTGGCTTTTCGCCATGACTTCTTCCTATCGGGGCGGAATGCCTCAGGCACCGTGGTATACCTCAATGCGCAGATAGGTGCCATCAAATCGTGCCGTCTTGCGATATCTGTCGAATTGACAGAACTTGTCTTGAACGGGGCAGGGAGAAGGCGATGGCGAAGTGGGCTGCGTTGCTAAGAGGTGTAAACGTGGGCGGGAATACCGCCCTCCCGATGGCGCGGCTCAGAGAGTTTCTCACGGATATGGGGTTCAGCAATGTCCGCACGTTACTTGCTTCGGGAAACGCTATTTTCGATGTCGACGGAGTGGAGGCACCGGCGATCGAAGCCTTGCTCGAGCGAGAAGCGGCTGCGCGTATAAAGCTGAGGACAGACTTCCTGGTGCGCAGCGATGAGGAACTGGCCGCGCTGGTGAGCGGCAATCCATTCCCGGAAGTCGCAAGTTCCCGTCCGGACCAACTGGTTGTCGCTTTTGGACGAACTGCCGCCCCCGCGGACCTGCCGCAGCGTTTAGCCACCTTCTATGACGGGCCCGAGCGGATCGAGGTGCGCGGCCGTGAGATGTATATCGATTTCCCGGCAGGTCAGGGGCGCTCCAAACTTTGGCCGGCCGTGGCCAAGCTCAAGCTGAACGGCATTGGGACCGCGCGAAACTGGAACACGATAACGAAGCTCAATGCTGCCATGCGACGCTGAACCCGAGAGCTTTGGCAGTCATGCCGGAATGGTTTCGGGAGTTGAATAGCGGCATGGGATCGTGTCGGGGCAAGCGTATTGTGACGCCATGCGCGTCAACCAAACTTTGCTGGCTCGTCGACTGATCGCAGCGTATTGGCCAGCCAAACAGCTAAGGATTGCTCATTGGAGCCTCGGGCAGAGCGGCAAGCTCTTGCGAGGTCATGCTGGTTTGCACATCGATGTCGCCAAGGGTGCCCTCTTTCGCCGACAGCCCGCTCAGCGGCACTTGTACGTAGCGATCAGGGTCGCTGTCTTCTATCTCCACCAGCAGGCCGGTGACTACACCAGACGCGTCGCGACGAACTTGTTCTATATCGCCCAGTTCGGCACCGTCCTCCGCCACTAGATCGGCGTCAAGCAACTGCCGCTCAGTCAGACCCATCGCCACTACCGCGTCGCCCGAGGCCGCTGCGCTTTGTTCTGCCTGCGCTTCCATCTGATATTCTACGGTGTCCGCCTGTCGTTCGGCTTCGGACTCACAAGCGGTGAGCGCTGCGAGGCTGAGGGGCAGGACTACATATCGGGCAAGTGCCATGTTCAGACTATCCTTTGTCATTCATATTCATAAGGCCAATCCTCAGCAACTTGGATTGTTCCTGTCTCAGGAAGAAGGGAACAACGCTCGGGAAGCTCCGTTCGATGCTTCGGGAGTGGCGAATAGCCAAGCAATGCACGCGGGCGCTGACCGACGTGCTCGATCAGCTCGAGAGCGCCGCCCACGACGACAGAGTTACGATCGATTTGGATCTGATCCAGCAGAAAAGGGGGCGCTTCGCCAAGGAGCGCATTACCGCTCTCGCCTGCTCACCGCTCAGTGACCATGACAAATGAATGAGCGATTCTACGGAATTGTTTAAGAATTGGCTGGGGTGGCAGGGATCGAACCTGCGAATGCCGATACCAAAAACCGGTGCCTTACCACTTGGCCACACCCCAGCAGCGCCGACCTGCGGCGCGGACGTCTCTATAGCGTTCGCGCCGCGTAAGGGAAGGGGGTGCGGCCGCTTTTTTGGAGCGATTTCGGGTCTAGACCGCCCTGCCCTCGAAATCGGCGGCGGAATGGCGTTCGCGGACCTGTTCGCTTTCATCGCCCCAGGTCCGGTTGACCATCCGTGCGCGTTTGACTGCGGGGCGCGCTGCAATCGCTTTTGCCCAGCGGCCAACGGCTTCGTACTCGTCGATCGACAGGAATGTCTTCGCTTCGTTGTAGATGGTGCCTTCGACAAAGGGTGCCATCCACGCGAACGCGGCCATATCGGCGACCGTGTAGTCATCGCCGCCGAGGAATTGATTATCCTTCAGCCGGTTGTTGGCGACGTCGAACAAGCGCTTGGTTTCCATCGCGTAGCGGTTGATCGGGTATTCGTATTTTTCCGGAGCGTAGGCGTAGAAATGGCCAAAGCCGCCGCCGATGAAAGGCGCGCTGCCGATCTGCCAGAACAGCCAGCTGAGTACCTCGGCACGCGCAGCGGGGGCGGCGGGCAGGAACGCGCCGAATTTCTCGGCCAGGTGCATCAGGATCGCTCCGGATTCGAACACCCGGACCGGCTCGGGACCGCTGCGATCGAGCAAGGCCGGGATCTTCGAATTGGGGTTCACGGAGACAAACCCGCTGGTGAACTGGTCGCCTTCGCCGATGTTGATCAGCCATGCGTCGTATTCCGCCCCGGCATGGCCCGCCTCGAGCAATTCCTCGAGGATGATGTTCGCCTTCACTCCGTTGGGGGTCGCGAGCGAATAAAGCTGGAAGGGATGCTCGCCAACCGGGAGGTCTTTTTCGACCTGCGCGCCGGCGGTGGGCCGATTGATATTCGCAAACCGCCCCCCGCTTTCGCTGTCAAAAGTCCAAACGGCTGGCGGAGTATAAGCGGTATCGGCCAAGGGAAGTTCCTTTCTGGAATGTCGTGAGTTGTTCGTAAGGTGGGACCGAATGGTTGCAAGCCAAAGGAAGGGTTGGTTTGCGAATTGAAACGCGTTCTTGCCATCCGGTATCCTATTGGGATACTGGCGACGGATGCACCGTGCAGGCCGAAAAATCCGTGAATGGCGAGAAGCGCAGTCTCCGCCGCTGACTGCCGCTGCATTCGGCCAACGCTTCGGGTCGCCGGAACCATGGCCGAGCCGGACCGTGTATGGCTGGGAGACCAAGGGCAAGATCCCTCGGCCAGCCGTGCAGAAGCGGCTCGCTGAACTTGGCATTTGCGAGCCACCGGACTGGCTGGAAGACGACGACGGGACGAGCGACCATTCGATGAAGGCAGAACACCACAGCATGAAAACCAGCGAATTTCCTTTCCATTCGGTCCATCGTCACGGATTTGTGCGGGTCGCCACCAGTACCCCCAGCGTGCGCACGGCGGACGTGGCCTACAACACCGCCGCGGTGATCGAGCAGGCACGTGCCGCGCATGACGCGCATGTCGATCTGGTGGTTTACCCGGAACTGTGCGTGTCGTCTTACGCGCTCGACGACCTGCACCTGCAATCCGCGCTACTCGATGCCGTCGAGGATGCGCTGATCGAGATCGCTGCAGCGACTGCCGGCATGGTTCCGGTCCTGCTGGTCGGCGCCCCCCTGAGGCGTAATGGCCGGGTATACAATTGCGCGCTGGCGATCGCTGGCGGAAAGATCCTGGGTGCGGTGCCCAAGAGCTTCCTGCCTAATTACCGCGAATATTACGAGAAGCGCTGGTTCGCCGATGGCCGCCGGATCAAGGGCCAGGACATCGTGATCGGCGGCACCACAGTCCCCTTCGGCACCGACCTGCTGTTCGCGGCCAGCACCATCCCCGGCTTCGTTTTCCACCTCGAGATTTGCGAAGATTTCTGGGCACCGATCCCGCCTTCATCATTAGGCGCGCTGGCCGGGGCGACGATCCTGGCGAACCTGTCCGCATCCAACGTCACCATCGGCAAATCGGACGAGCGGCACCTGCTCGCCCGCGCGCAATCGGCCCGCGCGGTCGCCGCCTATGTCTATTCCGCCAGCGGTCACGGCGAAAGCACTACCGACCTCGCATGGGACGGGCAGGGCATGACCTATGAGATGGGCGACCTGCTGGCGGAAAGCGAGCGCTTCGGCCTCCATCCGGAACTCAGCATCGCCGACGTCGATGTCGACCGCATCCTCGGTGAACGGATGCGGATGCAGACCTTCAACGACGCGGCCGAGTTCGCCGGCAGGCCGGAGGACTGGTTCCGCACCGTCAGTTTCGAGCACCGGCCCGCCAGCAGCGATATCGGGCTGGTCCGCCCGGTTCGCCGGTTCCCGTTCGTGCCGGACCGGCTGCACAAGCTGGACGAGGACTGTTACGAGGCCTTCAACATCCAGGTGGACGGTCTGATGCGCCGGATCGAGGCGACCCGGGCCAAATCGCTGGTGATCGGGATTTCCGGCGGTCTCGACAGCACCCATGCGCTGATCGTGGCCGCGCGGACGTGTGACCGGATGGGCCTACCGCGCAGCTTCATCCGCGGGTTCACCATGCCCGGTTTCGGCACCAGCGAGGGGACGAAGTCCAACGCCTGGAAGCTGATGGAGGCGATGGGGATTACCGCGGAGGAAATCGACATCAAGCCCGCCGCCACAAGGATGCTCAAGGATATCGGCCACCCGTTCGGCGATGGTGAACCGGTCTACGATACCGTGTTCGAGAATGTGCAGGCGGGCCTGCGCACCGATTACCTGTTCCGCCTGTCCGGCCAGCACGGCGGTTTTGTGCTGGGGACGGGCGACCTGTCCGAACTCGCGCTTGGCTGGTGCACGTACGGTGTCGGCGACCAGATGAGCCATTATGGGGTCAATTCCGGTGTGCCCAAGACCTTGATCCAGTACCTCATCCGGTGGGCCGAACGAACCAACCAGTTCAATCCCGCAACCGATGCGGTTCTCGAAGCAATCCTCGACACGGAAATCTCGCCCGAACTGGTCCCGGCCAGCGCCGAGGGTAACGCGCAGAGCACCGAACAGGCAGTCGGGCCGTATGAGCTGAACGACTTTTTCCTCCATCACGTAATTCGCTACGGACAGCGTCCGTCGAAGGTCGCGTTCATGGCGTGGCACGCATGGCGCGATGCCAAGGAGGGGCTGTGGCCGGCGGAGTTTCCGGAAGAAAAGAAGAACGCCTATGATCTCCCGACAATCCGCTTCTGGCTGGAGAAATTCCTCCAGCGGTTCTTCGCGTTCAGCCAGTTCAAGCGCAGCGCGATGCCCAATGGCCCCAAGGTCAGCAGCGGCGGCTCGCTGAGCCCGCGCGGTGACTGGCGTGCGCCGAGCGATGCGGTGGCCGATCTGTGGCTCAAGGAATTGCGGGACAATGTGCCCGTTGATTAAGGAGCAATTGGTAGTTCGGTCAAAGCTGCTATAGTACCGCGATAATCCGGTGGGGGATAAATGATGGCAATTCCAAAGCTGAGCCGTGCCGCTGGCATTCTTGCGATAGCTGCCGTTGCTGCTTCGGCTGCCGTTCCCGCTTACGGGCAGTTCAGCGGATTGAGACTGCCCTCGATCACCAAGGCCGACACGGAAACTTCGTCGGATGGTTGCCCGAAGGGGAAGAAAAAGGGTGCTGGCTCCTCCATACTGGGGAAGGTGATCGGCCAGGTGGCGGGCGATGCCGCGTACCGGGCGGGCGTGTCACGCTGGGTGCCGATGGCCGAGGTATCGGACCAACTGACCAACGCCATCGCCTGCCGGCTCGATCCGGAAGAGCAGAAGCAGGCCGCCGAAGCGACGTTGGCGGCGACCCGGAGCGAAACCACCGGCTCCGCAGAGGTTGGCGCAAGCGCCAGCTGGACATCGGCGACGCGGGAAGATGTCTCGGGCAGTTCGACCGTCGTCGCCCGCAATGATGACAGCACCACCGGCCTGCAATGCATCACGGTAACCGACGTGATCATCGTGCGCGGCGAGGAAACCACTGCCAACAAGCGCATGTGCCGCCCGCCCGGCTCGGCGCGCTACTCGCTGGCCGCATGAGAGGGGCACGGCTCACGACCCTGCTCGCAGCGCTGGTCCTGCTGGGCGGCGCGAAGGGCATGGATCCGGTCAATCCCACCTGTCCGGCCAAACCCGACTGGGGGCCGTCCACGCCGATGTCGCTGACGCCCACAGACCGGGGCGGAAAGCGTGTCCTTATTGCTGATGGCGTGGTCGATGCTTCGCTTCCCGCCCGGCTGGCGGCGGCGCTTTCGGCTGATGAACGGATCGAGGAGGTTTGGCTCCGCTCGCGCGGGGGCAACGCCAAGGCGGGCAATGCCGCAGGCAAGATCAT
Source organism: Allopontixanthobacter sediminis (assembly GCF_009828115.1). Classification (GTDB taxonomy): domain Bacteria; phylum Pseudomonadota; class Alphaproteobacteria; order Sphingomonadales; family Sphingomonadaceae; genus Allopontixanthobacter; species Allopontixanthobacter sediminis. The sequence goes on from NZ_WTYL01000001.1 coordinate 399,022, forward strand.
CCGGTCCTATCCCGGAATGGTCACCCGCATCCCGTCCGGCTGGACCTGTTTTTCTTCGTGCAATTTCGTGTTCATGGGCGGCGACCGCCGGTTTGTGGAGCCGGGCGGGATCTTCATGGTCCACATGTTCACCTATACCGGCCAGCGCGACGTGATCGACAGCGCGGTCAAGGAAGGCAGCGACGGCACGACGCAGCTGATCGGCGAAATCGAACAGCTGAGCGCCTTGCTCGCGAGCGAGGACAACGACTTCCTCATCCGCATGGGCATCAGCCGGCGGTTGCTGACCGAAATCATGTACCAGCAGGCGGCCACCGGGGGCGAGAACAACAAGGGCCAGCGCTATTGCCTGAGCCAGGACGAAGCCCGCGAATATAACGTGATGCCGCTTGAACGGGCTGGCTGACACGCTCCGCCGATAAGGCACCTCGGAAACAGCGTTTGAGAAACTTGCGGCGGACGGGATAAAATTGGCCTACTGCCAGTTGTAGTTTAAAACCCGACAGCAGAAAGTATCCATGGCCCGCATCGCCGCAATCGCGACTGCAATCCCCGATCTGGATTTCGAACCTGATTATCGCCGCTGGGCGATGGCGCAGCTCGGCGAATCGCGCGAGGCGAAGCTGTACGAACGGATGGCCGGGCGTTCGGGCATCGAACATCGGTGGTCGGTGTTGTCGGAAGAGGACGCCAAGCTGGACCAGGGGCGCGGGCTGTATGGCGGTCCTGCCGAACCCACCACGGCCAAGCGGATGGAGATATACGCGCAGGCCGCGCCGGAACTGGCACTCAAGGCGATCGAAAAGCTTCCGCCGCTCGGTGTCGTCACCCATATCGTGGTCGCGAGCTGCACCGGCTTTGTTGCCCCCGGGGTGGACCAGATCATCGCCCGCCGTCTTGGCCTATCCGACGATGTGGAGCGGGTACTGATCGGCTTCATGGGCTGTTATGCGGCGATCACCGCGCTGCGCACCGCGCGCCATATCGTCCGTTCCGAAGCGGACGCGCGGGTGCTCGTGGTGACCGTGGAACTGAGCAGCCTGCATCACCAGCAGGATTTCGATATCGAGCCGCTGCTGGCAGGCGCGCAATTCGGTGACGGGGCGGCGGCGGCGATTGTGACGGCGTCCGGCGCGGGGCTGGAACTGCGCGGCGGCATTTCCGCCGCGCTGGAAGACAGCGCGGAATTGATCACCTGGGACATTGTCGACACCGGTTTCAAGATGCGCTTGTCGGGCGAAGTTCCGGGCCGGATCGCCGCCGCCATCGCGCGGCCGGAGGTTCGCCAGCGGATCACCGGCGGAACGCCCGTGGCGGAAATCGACGCCTGGGCGGTTCATGCCGGGGGCCGGTCGATCCTCGATGCGGTGGAGAACGGGCTGGAACTTGCGCGCGGTTCGCTGGAGGATAGCCGCGAGGTGCTGCGGAGCTGCGGCAACATGTCCTCCTCCACCCTGATGTTCGTGCTGGAACGGATCATCCGCCAGAAGCCGGCGCGCGGGGTTGCGTTGGCCTTCGGTCCGGGGCTGGCGATGGAGGGCCTGCATTTCGGCTGGCTGGACGCCTAGTGCGCGATGCTTGAGACCCGCCGCATTGAAGAAGAACTGATGGACGATCCGGCGCTCGACCCGGCGGTTTACACGAAGGTCCTGCACGATCTGGCGAAGGTCAACCGGATCACCATGGCGCACCGCCCGACGCTGGCATTTCTCGATCGCGCGGTTGGTGGGCGCAAGAGTTTCCGCTTGCTCGATGTGGGGTTCGGAGACGGCGACATGCTGCGCCAGATTGCCCGATGGGCGTCGAAGCGCGGGATTGCCGCCGAGCTCGTCGGGATCGATCTCAATGCCAACAGCGTCGCCGCCGCGAGGGAAGCGACGCCCGCCAGCCTGCCGATCACCTACCGGGCGGGCGATTACGCCGACCTCGCCGGGGAAGGCTTCGACTGCATCGTTTCCAGTCTCGTCGCGCACCACATGACACGCGGCCAGTTGATCGAATTCCTCCGCTTCATGGACCGGCAGGCAGCTGCGGGGTGGCTGATCAACGACCTCCACCGGCATGGCTTTGCCTACCTTGGCTGGCCGGTGCTGGCGCGGGTGATGGGCTGGCACCGCATCGTCAGGCATGACGGGCACTTGTCGATTGCGCGCAGCTATCGCCCGCAGGAATGGCCGGGATTGTTGGACGCAGCCGGTGTCCGCGGCGCGCGAGTGTTCCGTGCGTTTCCCTTCCGCTTGTGTGTCGAAGGATTGCGGTGAAGGGCCGTCCGCTGATCCTCGGCGCAGGACCGGCCGGAGCGATGGCCGCGATCATGCTCGGACGCGCGGGAGCGGAACCCATCCTGATCGACCGCGATGCGATCGTGGGTGACGCGCTGTGCGGCGGTTTCCTCAGTTGGCGCAGCGCGGAGCGGTTGCGAGGCATCGGACTTGGCCTGCCGGACATCGGGGCGCATCCGGTCACCCGCCTGGCCCTGTATGCCGGCAAGGCGGAGGCGCATGCCGAATTGCCCGAAACCGGCTACGGCCTGTCCCGCCGCGGGTTCGATACCGCGATGCGCGCGCTAGCCGTGTCGAGCGGGGCGGAATTGCAGATCGACCGGATACGCCAACTATCTCCGGGAGCGGCGGTGGGGGAGCGGCAGGAATGGCGCTCCGGCAGTATCTTCCTCGCCGCGGGCAAGCACGACGTGCGCGGACATTCCCGGCCGCGGCAGTCGGACGACCCGGCGCTAGGGCTGCGCATCCGGATTCCGGCGCAGGCTGGCCTGACCCGGCTTCTCGGCGGAAAGATCGAACTGCACCTGTTTCCCGGCGGCTATGCCGGGATCGTGTGCCAGGAAGATGGCAGCGCGAATATCTGCCTCGCGCTTCGCAAGAGTATGCTGGCGGCGGCGGGCGGCGATCCGCGCGCCTTGCTCGACCGGTTGGCTGGCGAGCACCCCCATTTCGGACAGCGAATGGCGTTTGCCGCGTCTGACCTGACGATCGATAGCATCGGCGCGGTGCCCTATGGCTTCATTGCGCAAGGCACCCAGCCGGGGCTGTTCCGCCTGGGCGATCAGGCAGCAGTGATCCCGTCGCTGGCGGGGGAGGGGATGTCGATCGCGCTCACCAGCGGCGCGATGGCGGCGAAGTTCTGGCTCGAAGGCGGCGGAGGCGCGGCAGAAAATTACCAGCGCGCCATGGCCCGCGCCGCGCGCCGACCGGTGGCCGTGGCAAAACTGATCTGGGAAACTGCCGAAAGCGAACGATTCGGCCAGCCGCTCGTCAGGATGGCCGGTCTCGCGCCCTGGCTGACGAATTTGGCGATGCGGGCGAGCAGGATTGCGGCGTAAGCGGGCAGGCGCTCAACCCTGCACTCCCGCAATCAATCCACCTGCATCACCCAGCCGTGGGTATCGGCAATCGCGCCGCGCTGGATGCCGACGAGCTTTTCGCGCAGCCGCGTGGTCAGTTGGCCGGGGCCGCCGGAGCCGATCGTGAATTCGCCGTCCGGTCCGGCGACATGGCCGACCGCCGTGACCACCGCGGCGGTGCCGCAGGCCATCGTTTCGACGAGTTTCCCGCTGGCCGCGTCGGCGCGCCACTGGTCGATGCTGTAGGGTTCTTCGCGCACGGTCAGGCCTTCCTCGCGCGCGAGTTGCAGCAGGCTGTCGCGGGTGATGCCGGGCAGGATCGTGCCGGTCAGCGGCGGAGTGACCATGCTGCCATCGTCGAACACGAAGAACAGGTTCATGCCGCCGAGTTCCTCGACCCATTTGTGCTCCACCGCGTCGAGGAACAGCACCTGGTCGTGCCCGCGCGAGAACGCTTCGGCAGTGGGGATCAGGCTGGCGGCGTAATTGCCGCCGGTCTTGGCCGCGCCGGTGCCGCCGGGCGCAGCGCGCGAATAATCGCTGATCCAGATCGAAACGGCAGGCGAACCGGACTTGAAATAATTGCCCGCCGGACTAGCGATCACGAGGAATTTGTATTCGAGCGCGGGACGCACGCCGAGGAACGCCTCTGTCGCGAACATGAACGGGCGCAGGTAGAGCGAGCCGCCTTCGACAGTAGGAAACCAGTCGCGGTCGATCCGGACCTGTTCGCGCACGGCGGCGACAAACAAGTCTTCCGGCAAGGTCGGCATCGCCATGCGGGTGGCAGACGCGTTGAACCGCGCGGCGTTCGCTTCGGGGCGGAACAACGACAGGCTGCCGTCGGCCTGCCGGTATGCCTTCATTCCTTCGAAGATTTCCTGTGCGTAATGCAGCACCGATGCCGCGGGATCGAGACTGATGGGCACGCGCGGGCCGACGGAGGCGTTATGCCAGCCCTTTCCGTCCGTATAATCGATCGAAACCATGTGATCGGAAAACACCTTCCCGAAGCCGGGATCGGCAATCGCCGCGTTCCGCATGTCCGCGGACGTCGGAGCCGGGTGGGGTATCGTCATGAACAGGTTTGCCGGAGCGTCGGCCATTGCAGTGTCCTCAAGTGTCGACGGCGCGCCTATAGCGGTTTGAAACATCAGGCAAGCGAAAGGCGTCAATCTGGTAATAAATGGTAAGGCGGCCATCTTACGCGAGATGGCCGGAAATGAGAAGGGCCGCCACGGTCTAAGCCACGAAGCTGCCTCCGAGCCGAAAATGAGAAGGCGGCCCCGACCTCAGCCCGGAACCTGCCCCAGAGCTAAAATGAGAAGGGCGGCCCCGGCCTCAGCCGGGAACCGCCCTTCGCATGGTCAGCGGCCGGAAGTGCCGCCCACGGTTAGCCTCTATTGCCGATTTATCGGCAATAATGCTCCGTGCGGAAACTTACCGACCCCCTTGCTGAACCATGAGACATCGGATCACCTCCTTTCGCGCTATGTAGCCAGAGCCGCCCGGTCATCGGGTAGCCCAAGACCGCGTTCGCCGCTGATCTTGGGTACAATGTGATTCGTTTTGCGCCGCAACGCAAGTCTTGTAATTATCTTTTTCCACGTCAGAATGGCCCGCTCGCCAAATGGCCCGGCTCCCGGCTAGCGGCAGTCCTCGATCACTCGTGAAATTTCCGGCCAGCTTGGTGCGTAAACTGTCGGTAATCCGGTGGTTTCCACCGCAATGCGCCCTTTGCTCAACGCCATCGCATCGAGCAGCGGATCGCGCGCGGGCAGGGCGGCGATCAGCGACGGCATCGCGCCCGGATTGGGCGATGCGGTCAGCGCGCGCGCCTGTGTTTCCGTCAGAATGCGCATCGGCACCGGCCCGGCTGCATTGCCCGCTCGCACGATGAGGACCTGCCCCGCACCGCGCGTGCACTGGATGGTGAGCAGCGCATCGGTTTCCATTTGTCCGAACAGCGCCTGCGATCCGCCGGGCGTTGCGCGGTATGTCCAGTTGCCCGGCGTCGCGGGCGCGTCCATCCAGTTTTGCGGCGCGGTAATCACAGCGGCGGGCGGCGGTGCGGGCGCCGGGGTCGGGGCGGGCTGCGATACCGGCGGCGGCGTTTCCACCGGGCGAGGGACGCAGGCGGCAAGCGCGGCGCAGGCCAGCAAGGCGGGGGACAGGGTACTGGCGGCGCGCAGATGTTTCACATTCACTCCTGGTGGATCACGGTTCCTCTTCCCTTCAATGCGCGCTAACGCCGTTTGGGTCCATGGAGAAGATGGTGGTGACTGCCAAACGACGTCTCGATCAATTGCTGGCTGACCGCGGACTGGCCGAAAGCCGTACCCGTGCGCAGGCGCTGGTGATGGCGGGGCTCGTGTTCTCCGGCGAGACCAAGCTGCAGAAATCGGGCCAGCAATTGCCCGAGGACGCGCCGCTCGAGGTGCGCGGGCGGGACCATCCGTGGGTCAGCCGCGGCGGCATCAAGCTGGACCATGCGCTGGAATATTTCGCGCTCGACCCCTCAGGCGCGGTTGCAATGGACATCGGCAGTTCCACCGGCGGGTTCACCGATGTGCTGCTGTCCCGCGGCGCGGAACACGTGTTCGCGGTGGATTCCGGCACGAACCAGCTGGCGTGGAGGATCCGGCAGGACCCGCGGGTCACGGTGCTGGAACAGACCAGCGCGCGGATCCTCACGTCCGCCCAGATCGACCGCCCCTGCACCTGGGTCGTATGCGACGCGTCCTTCATTTCGCTGCGCAAGGTATTGGAAGTCCCGCTAAATCTTGCCGCGCCCGATTGCGACCTGGTGGCACTGATCAAGCCCCAGTTCGAGGTCGGCCGCGAAGAAGTGGGCAAGGGCGGGGTGGTCCGTGACGAGCGCCTGCACGCCCGCGTGTGCGATGAAGTCGGCGCGTGGCTGACCGGTATCGGCTGGGAAGTGGACGGCATCGTCCCCAGTCCGATCACCGGGCCGGAAGGCAACGTGGAATTCCTGATCCATGCGCGCCGACGGGCATGAGCATCGAGGGTGCCATAATGGGAGGCGCCTTTAGGGCAGGTTGCGAACCGGCGGACCCGTCGTCAGTATCGCTTCGGTGCGAATCATCTAGGATGTGTTCATGAACGTCATCGCTTCCCGCAGCCAGTTACGCGCAAGTTTCGTGCGCTGGGCCCTGGTGACCGTCCCGGCCGTGTTGCTGCTAGGGCTGCTGGCAGGCCGGTTGGGCGGCAGCGCGGACAGTGCGTGGTTCCAGTCGCTGGTCAGGCCGGACATTTTCCCGCCGCCGATGTGGTTCGGAATCGTCTGGAGTATCCTTTACGTGATGCTCGGCTTTGCGCTGGCGCTGGTGTGTTCGGCCTGGGGGGCGCGCGGCCGGACCGCGGCGATCGTGATGTTCCTGGTCCAGCTGGCGGTGAATTTGGCATGGTCGCCGATCTTCTTCGGACAGCACCAGATCACCGGGGGATTGATACTGATCGCGGTCCTCGACGTGCTGGTGATTGTTACGGCCGTGATGTTCTGGCGGGCGCGAAAACTGGCGGCGGTGCTGATGCTCCCCTACCTCGCGTGGATCCTGTTCGCGACGGTGCTCAATTACGAATTCCTCCGGCTCAACCCCGATGCGGACGGCGTCCAGAGCAGCGGCGCGGTGCAGCGGATGGAGTTTTGATCTTGCCGAACCCGCCGCATCATCCCAAATAGGCACCATGCAAAGCCAGAACCCCCTGATCGCCGACTTCGTGAAACTCGCCAACAGCGCGGTCGGGACCTTTGCCGGCATGACCCGCGAAGCACGCCAGAGCACGCGCGAACGGTTGAAGGAAGCGATGGGCGGACTTGATTTCGTCAGCCGCGAAGAATTCGACGCGGTCAAGGATATGGCTGCCAAAGCACGAGAAGAAAACGAGAAACTCAGCGAACGGCTTGCCGCGCTGGAAGCCAAGCTCGGCTGATCCTGCCCCTTCGCACTTTCATCCAAATCGGCTAGCGCAGGGCCATGCAACTGCGTGCGCCCGCCATTCTCCTGTCCGCCCGACCGCACGGCGAAACCGCGGTCATCGCCCGGATGCTGACCGAAGCGGAAGGGATGGTAGCGGCTTATATCGCGGGCGGACGCGGACGGGTGCTGCGTCCGGTGGTCATTCCGGGTAATCTGGTCGCCGCAGACATCCGCTCCAAATCCGATACCCAATTGCCGTTCGCCAGCCTCGAACTGGTCCAGAGCCGCGGCCCGTGGCTGTCCGAACCACTGCCGGCTGCGGCGATTTCGTGGGTCTGTGCGCTCAGCGCCACGGTGATGCCGGAAAGGAATCCCTATCCGGGCCTCTATTCTGCCTTGTCCGCGCTACTTGATGCGATCTGTAACGCGCCGTCCGCGCGGGGGTGGGCGGGGGCGCTGGTTGCCTACGAAATGCTGCTGCTTCGCGAACTTGGCTATGGCGGCGGCGCGCGGCCGGACAGCGCGGACTTTGCTGCGGTGATGGCGGCGTTCGAAGGGCTCGCGCAGCCGATCGAACACTACCTGCTTGCCGACCGCAAAGGCGATGTTATGGCGGCCCGCACATTGCTGGGCGCACGGCTCGCCCGGATCAGCGACCAAGGATAAGCGCATGAAAGTGGCAATTTTCCCCGGTGACGGGATCGGCGTGGAAGTCATCGCTCAGGCCGTGCGGGTGCTCGAAGCGCTCGGTTTGCCCGGCCTGACGCTGTTCGAAGGCGATGTCGGCGCGGCAGCGTGGCGGCGGCACGGTCATCCGTTACCGCCGGAAACGCTTGGCATGGCGCGGGCCTGCGATGCGATCCTGTTCGGTGCGGTCGGGGATCCGGCGTGCGACGGGCTGGTGCGGCACCTGCGGCCCGAACAGGCAGTGCTGGGCCTGCGTGCGGAGCTCGGCCTGTTCGCCAACCTTCGGCCCGCGAAAACCTTTGCCGGACTGGAGGATATGTCCGCGCTGAGGCCGGAAATCGCCAGCCAGATCGATTTGCTGATCGTGCGGGAACTCAACGGCGACGTGTATTTCGGCGAGAAGGGCATGCGCACCACCGACAACGGCGAGCGTGAAGGGTGGGATATGATGTCCTATGCCGAAAGCGAGGTCCGCCGGATCGCGCATACCGCCTTCCGCGCGGCGCAGGGCCGAAAAGGCCGCCTGACCAGCGTCGACAAGGCCAATGTGCTGGAAACCAGCCAGCTGTGGCGTGACGTGGTGACAGAAGTGTCGGCGGATTATCCGGACGTCGCGCTCGATCATTTGTACGTCGACAACGCGGCGATGCAGATGGTCAGGGCGCCGGGGCAGTTCGATGTCGTGGTGACGGGCAATTTGTTCGGCGATATCCTGTCCGACCAGGCGAGCATGTGCGTCGGTTCCATCGGCCTGCTGGCGAGCGCCTCGATGGGCGAACGCACAACCGAATTCGGCACCTTCGGATTGTACGAACCGATCCACGGCAGCGCGCCCGACATTGCCGGGCAGGGCATCGCCAACCCCTTGGCGACGATCCTGTCCGCGGCGATGATGCTGCGCCATTCGTTTGGCCGGGAGGATGATGCGGCGCGTATCGAAGCCGCCGTGGCCCGCGCGCTGGGGGAAGGCATCCGCGGCGCCGATCTTGGCGGCGATCTTGGTACTGCGGCGATCGGGGACGCCGTGCTGGAACGGCTGTGAAGTCTGAGGGCACCACGCTCGAACTTGCCCTGGTCCTCCCGACCCTCAACGAGCGCGACAACCTCGCGCCGTTGGTCGAGCGGATCGACGCGGCGCTGGCGGGCATCCGGTGGGAGGCGATTTTCGTCGATGACAACAGCGCCGACGGCACGGCTGACGAAATCCGGCGGCTGGCGCTGGCCGACCCGCGCCTGCGGGTGATCCAGCGGATCGGACGGCGCGGGCTGGCCTCCGCCGCGATCGAGGGAATGTGCGCTACCGCCGCGCCATATGTGGCGGTGATGGATGCGGACCACCAGCATGATCCGGCCCTGCTGCCCGCCATGCTGGAGGCGGTTCGGGGCGGGGCCTGCGATATCGCCGTGGCCTCTCGCTTCATCGAAGGCGGCAACGCCCAGGGCCTGTCCAGCGAGCGGCGCGAGGCGGGTTCGAACCTCGCCAACCGATTGGCGCGCAGATTGACCGGAGTGGATCTGACCGACCCGATGAGCGGGTTCTTCCTGACCGGCGCGGCGCGAGTGCGCTCGCTCGCACCGGCGCTGTCGGGCATCGGGTTCAAGGTGTTGCTCGACATTCTCGCCGCGTCGAGGCCGCCGCTCAGGGTCCGCGAGTTTCCCCTGCAGCTGGCCGAGCGCCGTGCCGGGACCAGCAAACTGGATCGCGCGATCGCGTTCGAGTTCCTGATCGGGCTGTATGAACGCAGCGTCGGACGGTTCATCCCGGTCCGGTTCGCCCTGTTCGGCACTGTCGGCGCGGTCGGCGTTGTTGTGCATTTCGCCGTCGTCGCGCTGCTGTTCCAGCTGCTCGGCAGCGGTTTCGCCGTGGCTCAGACAGCCGCGACACTGACCGCGATGACGTTCAATTTCTGGCTCAACAATTTCCTCACCTACCGGGACCGCCAGTTGCGCGGGCCGCTCAACTTGCTGCGCGGCTGGGCGGGATTTTGCGCCACCTGCGCCGTCGGGGCTTTCGCGAATATCGCGGCGGCAACGTACCTGCAGGCCAGCGGATTCCACTGGGCGCTGTCCGTGGCGGCGGGAATCCTGCTGGGCTCGGTGTGGAATTACGCGTTGTCGAGCAAGTTCGTGTGGGGGCGTTTTGGCTGACAGCGCGCCCTAGCGCCAGCTATCCAGCCACATCCAGTGGTTGAAACTCTGCGGACCTGCCAGCGGCGCGGCGCTGAGAATGGGATAAAACCACCCGAATATCGCAACGCTTCCGGCCACCACTCCGCCCGCGGCCCACCGGTTGCCGCGCCGCCACAGGGCGTCGAGCGCCAGGGACAGTCCCGCCAGCAGGAAGCAGCTCGGCAGGAAATAATGGTAGTAGAACTGGATCGGTTTGTTGACCGCCACCCAGAACAGCATGCTGGCGGCAAAGAAGACCAACACGGCCAGCGCATCCCACCGTTTTTGCGCGATCCCGGCCCACAGGCACCATGCCATCGCGGGCAGGCCAAGCAGCATCGTAAACGGGTTGCCGATCAGCAGGATGCCGCGCTGTGCCCCGTCGACCGGCTCGTAAAGATACCAGATCGCGCGCAAATTTAGCACCCAGTCGGGCCAGTTGCTCTGGTACGGGTGCGGTTTGATCACGCTCGATTGCAGCGCCATGATCTCCCGGTGCAGCGCGATAAATCCGCCTGGCTGCAGCGCACCGGTGGTGAAAAAATACGCGGGCAGGAAAGTCAGCCAGTAAACCGCCAGCGGCAGCAGCCCGAGCCACAGCCCCGCCTCCAGCAGGGTCATGCCCGGCAGCGGCATTCCGCGCCGGCTCATCAGCAAACGCCTGCGCCCGGCAAACGCGCGCAGCGCCAGGAAGCCGGCACCGGGGATCACCGCCAACGGTACGGCGTTCCATTTCGCCGCCATCGCCAACCCCAGCGCGGTGCCTGCGACAGCCAGTCTGCGCCGGCCCGTCTCCGGTTCTCGCATTGCGCCCGCGAGTTGCCACAGTGCGATGGCGAAAAAGCACACCATGAAGATGTCGAGCATGGCGATCCGCGAGTGGACGAACAGGGTAAAGCCGCTCGCCAGCAGGATGCCAAAGGCCAGCGAGGCAAACCGCGAACAACTGGCGAACCACATCGCCCGGCTGAAGGCGAACAGCGCAACCGTCCCGGCGAGCACCGAAAATATGCGCCAGCCGACCGGCCCATCGCCCAGCAGCGCAATCCCGGCGGCGATGATTTCCTTGCCCAGCAACGGGTGTTCCCGGTTCAGCCATTCCGACTGGTCGAGCAGGGCGCGGGCGGCGGGGAGGTAGTGTACTTCGTCGAAATACGGTGCGGACGGGATCGTCAGGCGAACAGAGCACAGGACCGCGAAAGCGAGGCTCAGCAGGACGGTCAGCCTTAGCGGATCACGCGGCGATGTGTGGGGCGGGGGCTGACTCATCTGCGCATGGTCTAGGGAGGCAGGCTAAACCCGACAAGTGGCTTCACATCGGTTAGTATGTTCGCAGTTGCACAAAGGCATACTGATGTAATAATCCGCAAATAGGGAGAGGAAGGGGTCTGCTAATATGCGGGGGCACTTCCATGGGGTTTTCACCAACTTGTTTATTTTCGGGGCACAAGATCAACCGTAGCCGGGTAAAGTTCGACGGCCGACAATTTCGCGGATATTGCCGCCGATGCGAATCTCCGCTGGTTCGGCAGTCGAACGGCTGGCGGCGGGACCGGGATCAGAGGGCCGATCCCTGAACTACCGCTGCGCCGGCGGAGGCTTTGCGGCGTTCGAGCCACAGGACCCGGGCGAGCATCGGTAACAGCGCGATCGAGGCGGTAAGTCCAGCCCCGATGATCCATGGCCACGTCCGCATTCCGACTGCCCGCGCCCGCGGAATCAACAGGAACAGCGCGATCGAGACCGCGAAGATCAGATCGTACCAGACCTGCGCCCCCCACAGGTTGGTGGTGTGATTGGCGACGAAGCCGATCGGGCCTTCTGCCCAGGCTGTCACTGCGGTGAAGCCGAAGAAGCCCCCGCCAAGCCATGCGGCGGCGGTGGCCGATCCGCGCAAGTCGCGTGACAAGGTCAGGTATAGAAAAACGGCGGCACCAGCGGCGATGCCGGCAATGAAAAGTATCTCCGTGGGGGTCATGGCACTGGTCCCTTCATTCGGGTGGACGTAGCAATCGCTACACTTGTGCACGAATGTAGCGCTTGCTACAAGTCTTTTGATGACGAACCAATCTGACAATCTCGACGTTTCGGGACGCGTTCCGCTCGACCGGCAGGCGATGCTCCGCGCGATGGCCGCCCATGTGCTGCAGCATGGGTTGTCGGATGCCAGCTTGCGGCCCCTGGCGAAGGCCGCGGGAACCAGCGACCGGATGTTGATCTATCATTTCGGTAACAAGGAAGCGCTGATGGCGGAACTTCTCGGCTATCTGGCGAACGCCTATTCCGAAGCACTGGACGAGGCGCTGCCAACCGGGCGTGCCGACAGCCGCGGCGAGTGTCTCTATTCGATTGCGGCAGCGACCCGCGGGCCGCAATTCGCGCCCTATCTGGCGCTGTGGTGGCAGATCGTGGCCGAAGCATCACGCGGCAACGAAACCTATCGGACCAGCGCCCGCGAGATCATGCGAAGGCTGCTCGGCTGGGTGGAAGATTTCATGCCTGCTGGCGAGGCGGATCCGGCCGGGGCCGCTCAACACGTCCTGACCCTGGTGGAGGGGGCGCAAATGCTCGACGCGGTCGGCTGCAGCGATATTGCCGACGCGGCGCTTGCCCGCGCCATCACCGCCGACTAAGCAGCCCGCATCATGAAGAAAACTACCGGCATGAACCGCGAAATCACCCGCACATGGCGACCTGCGACGCAGGCCATTCGCGGCGGCACCTGGCGGAGCGAACACGGCGAAACGAGCGAGGCGTTGTTCCTCACGTCGGGCTACACCTACGATGACGCCGCGACCGTCGCCGCGCGCTTTGCCGGCGATGATCCGGGCATGACCTATTCGCGCTTGCAGAACCCGACCGTGGCCATGCTGGAAGAACGCATCGCTCTGATGGAAGGGGCCGAAGCCTGCCGCGCGCAGGCGAGCGGCATGGCGGCAATGACTGCGGCGTTGCTGTGCCAATTGTCGGCCGGCGACCACTGTGTCGCGGCCCGGGCGGCGTTCGGATCGTGCCGCTGGCTGGTCGACCACCTGCTGCCGCGCTTCGGCATCGAAACCACTGTAATCGACAGCGCCGATGATGCGGCCTGGGAAGCGGCGATCCGCCCCAACACCAAGGTGTTCTTTTTCGAAACGCCTGCCAATCCGACGCTCGATATCGTCGACATCGCGCATGTCTGCGCTCTCGCCCGGTCGCACGGGATCGTCAGCGTGGTCGACAACGCTTTCTGTTCGGCCGCGTTGCAAAGGCCGCTTGAATTCGGTGCCGATGTCATTGCCTATTCCGCCACCAAGCTGATGGACGGACAGGGCCGGGTCCTGGCGGGCGCGGTATGCGGAACCTCGGACTTCATCAACGAGAAGCTGCTGCCGTTCCAGCGCAACACCGGCCCCAATCTGGCGCCGTTCAACGCATGGGTCGTGCTTAAGGGGCTCGAAACCTTGTCCCTGCGCGCGCACCGCCAGAGCGAGAACGCGCTCAAGCTGGGCCAGTTCATGGAAGGCCGCGTGCCGGTGATGCTCCACCCCGGTCTTGCCAGTCATCCGCGCCACGAACTCGCGATGCGCCAGATGGACGCCTGCGGCCCGATCTTCAGCCTGGTCGTGGACGGCGGCCGGGCGCAGGCGCATGCCTTGCTGGATGCGCTGGAGCTGATTGATATTTCGAACAATATCGGCGATTCGCGCAGCCTCATGTGCCATCCTGCCAGCACCACCCACGCCGCGATGGGCGAGGAAGCGCGTGCCGAGATGGGCGTTTCCGAAGGAATGCTGCGGATAAACGTCGGACTGGAAGATATCGACGACCTGATCGAGGATATGGACCGGGCCCTGACCGCCGCCGGCATGTAAGCCGCAATGCGCTGATCCGCATGGTTAATTTCAGGTCCCTATGCGGGTCAAAAACCTGCTCTCCTTAGCAAAGCGTAAACCCTGATTCCGCTAAGCAAGCGGATTATGGGACGGGACAGAGGAATATTGGCGGAACTGCTCCGTCCTTTGGTCACAGGCGTGACGTATTTCCTGCTCGCGCATTTTTCGCTCAGCGCTTCGATGGGGCTCCACGGAATGGCCACGATGTGGCCGCCGAGCGGGCTTTTGCTCGGTGTGTTGCTGCTTAACCGGCGTGACCGATGGCCGGGCTTAATTCTCGCGTGCGCCGCGGCGAGTGCAGCAGCCAATTACATGGCGCATTCCGATCCCCTGCTCACGGCCGGGTTCACGGTCGCCAACATGATCGAAAGTGTGCTGGTGATCCGCTTGCTGGGCAAGGAAGCACGGCAATTCGGCGCCTTCGGGGAACCGCACCGGATCATCCGGTTCGCTGCGTCGGTAATCGCCGGCGGCCTCACCAGCGCCGCGATCGCGACGTACTTCGTCGGCGGCTGGTCGTTCGGGGTATTTGTTTCCTGGGCCACCACGGTCATCCTCGGGATGCTTATCGTCACCCCGATCATCGTCACCACAGCCCATTACATGAACCGGCGGCGACGCCCGGTCAGCCGTGCGGAGATCCTGTCTTCGGTGATTGCCCTCGGCCTCGTTGGAACGGTGACGATGCTGGTGTTCACGCAGGCGACTTATCCGCTGCTGTTCGTACCGTTGGCGGCGGTCATCATGGTCACATACCTGTTCGGGCCGCCCGGCGCAGCGGCCAGCGTGTTCGTGATTGCGGTTATCGGTTCAATCGCGACAACCAACGGGCTCGGGCCGATCCCGGCGCTCGAGGGCGACCGGTACATCAACGTCCTGTTCTTCCAGTTCTTCCTCGGTGTCGCCTTGCTGTCATCCTTCCCGCTGGCGGCACTACTGGCACAGCGCGCCAACAATCTGGCTGATCTGGAGCATAGCAACCGGATGCTGGAAATGGCCGAACGCGCGGCCCATGTCGGGCATTGGCGCGTCGATCTCAGGACCAACAAGCTGGTCTGGTCGGCGGAAGTCTACCGCATTCACGGCTACGATTCCGCTTACCAGCCAACTGTGCCGGCGGCCATCCAGGCCTATCACCGCGATGACCGCAAACGGGTGCTCGCCTGCCTGAAGGAAACGGCTGACACCGGCGTGCCGTTCAAGTTCGATGCGCGGTTGGTCCGCAAGGACGGCTCGATCCGCCACATCAGCAGCAGCGGTGAAATGGAGCGCAATCCGGTCACCGGCCAACCTGCCGCAGTTGTCGGCATGTTCATGGACGTGACCGACCGGGTCAATTCGCTGAGCCAGCTTGAACTCGCCCGGAAGGCCGCCGAGGTCGAAGCGCGTAATGCGGCGATCCTGGCCGAAACCGACCAATTGACCGGTCTCGCGAACCGGCGGAAAATCCTCGAGGATCTTCGCGGCGAGATCGCGCGGGCGGAGGCGTTTGGCGAACCGCTGGCGATTGCGGTGCTCGACGTCGACCACTTCAAGAACATCAACGATACGCTTGGTCACGCTGCGGGGGACGAGGTGCTGACGCGTCTCGGACAGATATTCACGCGCAGCTTGCGCAGTTCCGACCGTGTCGGGCGGGTCGGGGGTGAAGAGTTCGTCCTCGTGTTGCCCGGGATGACCGCCGATACGGCAACCCCGCTGGCCGAGCGGCTCCGCGCCGAGATTGCCGATCTCGACTGGCCGGAAGCCGGTCTCGACCAGGTAACGGTCAGCATCGGGATCGCCGGCCATTCGCGCGGGCTGGACGACCGCGCCTTGATGCTGGCTGCGGACCTGGCGCTTTACTCCGCCAAGCGCGACGGACGAAATCTTCTCCGCGTCGCAGCCTAGGATCGGCCAAGCTCCCTTGTGAAGCCGCGCCAGCCGCGTTACCTTTACGGCTGACATGAAAGAGTTATTCCAGCACGCCGCGATCACGCAAGATATCACCGTCCGGGTGGCGGTCAGCTTTTTGCCCGAACAATCGCAGCCCGATGCCGGAAAGTGGTTCTGGGTCTACCATATCCGCCTGGAAAACGGCTCCGACGACCAGGTTCAGCTCAAGATGCGGCACTGGCGGATCACCGACGGCCGGGGGCTGGTCAGCCATGTCGACGGCGAGGGGGTGGTCGGGGAAACTCCCGTCCTCCAGCCCGGCCAGGCGCATGACTACGTGTCGGGATGCCCGCTGACGACGGCGCAGGGTTCGATGGAGGGATATTTCACCTTCACCCGTTCGGACGGGACCCCGTTCGAAGTCGCGATCCCCTATTTTCCGCTGGCCGCGCCCGCCACGGCGGACTGATCAGCCGAACCGCCAGCCCGCTGCAGGATCGGCCATCAGGTCGAGGAATGCGCGAACCTTGGGGGTGCGGTTGAGGTCGACATGCGTCACCAGCCATAGCGGGACCGCCCAATCGGCGCGGGGCGGCAGCACCTCCACCAGTTCCGGATGATCGGCGGCGAGATATTCGGGCAGGAACCCGATGCCGACGCCTGCCAGGACGGCCGCGGTATGGCTGGGGATGTCGTTGCTGACCAGCACCACATCCCGCGGCGCGATGTGCTGCGCCATCCATTTGAGGAACGGCGCGCGGGGATTGGCCGCATCGCTGCCGACGAAACGGTGTCCGGGCAAATCCGCTTCGCCCTCCGGCAGACCGTGAGCGGCGGCGTACGACCGGTGCGCGTAGAGGCCGACGTGCATGGTTCCGGCGCTGCGCACCACGTTGTCCGGGTCCTGCGGCCTCGCGCCGACCCGCAGCGCGATATGCGCTTCGCCGTATTCCAGTTTCGCCAGGTCCTGGCTGGCAAGGAAGCGGGTCTTGACCGCAGGATGCCGCCGCCCGAATTCGGCGATGACCGGAAACAGGTGCTCGGCCATCTGCGCGATCGAGGTGAGCACCAGGTCGCCCTCGATGACTTCCGCCTGGCTCTTCGCGTGGAGGAACAGCTGGTCGAACTGTTCTTCGCACGCCTCGGCGACCTGCAGCAGCCGGAGCCCGAGGTCGGTCGGCACGAACCCCCGCCGGTTGCGCTGGAACAGCTTGGCGCCAAGAACACCTTCCAGCGTGTCGATGTGCCGGGTGACGGTGGCGCGGTGGACGTTGAGCGCATCCGCCGCCGCGCTGACGGTGCCGAGCCGCGCAACGGTGGCCGCCGTCCTGATCTCGTTCCAATCCTGCATCGCACACGCCCCGTTGCTGTAAAAACGCGCATTGGTTGCGCAATCGGGGCTCTATACCTATTTCATGCAGCATGCCATATCGGTTCGTGAACCAGTCTCCAGGAGCCCAGCCCATGAAAATTCTCGCCTTTGCCGCCAGCAATTCAAGCCAGTCGATCAACCGCATGCTGGTCCACCACGCCGCGGATGTCCTGCGGTCCGAAATCATGCCCGACGCCGAGATCGAAACGCTCGACATCGACGATTACGAGATGCCGATCTATTCGATGGACCGCGAACATGCGGACGGAATTCCCGAACTGGCGAAACAGTTCCGCGCAAAGATCGCCCAGGCCGATGCGCTCCTGATCTCCTTTGCCGAGCATAACGGGCATTATACTGCGGCGTACAAGAACGTCTTCGACTGGGCATCGCGGATCGAAGGCAAGGTCTATGCGGGCAAGCCGATGGTGGCCCTGTCCGCATCACCCGGACCGGGCGGCGCCGCCAGCGTCCTCGCTGCGGCAAAGACCTCGGCCCCCTATTTCGGGTCGGACATCCGGGGCAGCCTGGGCGTGGCCAATTTCGGGTCCGTTTTCGATGCGGATGCCGGGGCCTTCACCGATGCCGACCTGGCGCGTGACCTTCGCGATGCACTGGCCGGGCTGACCGCCGAAAAGGCGGAGCCGGCTTCCGCCTGACAGATTGCGGGCGGCCGCCCCCCTGGCAGCCGCCCGCTTGGCGCGATCAGGGCTGCGCGACGGTGAGTATTTTTCCGATCGTGTCCCAGTCCGCGCGCGGCGACCAGTTCCGGTTTGTCCCCAGGAACGAGCGGTCGTCGAGCTCCAGCAGGCCGATGATCGTTTCGGCCACGATCCGCGCCCCGACCGGGCCGAGGCCTTCGCCCTTGGTACGGTTGCCATTCGCTTCGCCGCGTCCGATTTGTTCGGCTTCCGCCAGCAGGTAAAGCCACAGCGGCACTCCGGAACGCGACACGCCCATGCTCTCGACCTTGTCGCGGACCTTGTCGAGTTCCGCAGCGGGGCGTTCCATGAACTCGGCAATCTTGTCGCCGCCGGGCAGGCGGAAGGTGTTGCCGCGCAGCATGTTGCGCACCGCCAGCGAATTGACATCGGCGGGCGCGATGAAGGGCAGGGCGAGCAGGATGGACGCGAGCTTGGTATCGAGCTGGTCCGCCTTCTGGACGCTGCGGCCGGCCGGGGTGAAAAACAGCTCGTGGAAATCCACTACCGCCGCCGCATCGCTGAGCGGGTTGAAGCCGCCCCCCAGCACGGTGCCGAACAGGTCATGATCGGGCCCGCCGGTCTGGGTCTGGATCTTCTGCGGAATCATCGAATGCCCGAAGCGGTAAGCCGCGACCGAAAACTCGACGGGAATGTAGGGAATTCCGCCGCAGTAATAGAGCCTGCCGCAGGTGAGGATTTCCTCCACGACCGCCTCTCCGCAAATCGCGGTTAGGAAATCGGTCACGACGCCCCATTGGTAATGCCATGTCGTGGTCCGGCGGGCTTCCTCGTACAGATGTGCTCCGGTCAGGCTGGCGTCCTCGGCATTCAGCGTATCGCACACATGGTTGTGGAAACGGATCATCGCCAGTTGCATCTGGCTGATGATACGGTTCTCATCGTTGCGCGGGTCGCCGATGATCGCCCGTCCGTTGGCCGCGCGGGCAAGATCGCTGTCCGCGAGGCCGCCGGCTCCACTGTCCGCGCCGGTGAGAAGTTTCGCGCCGCCGAACGTGCCGCCGTTTGTGTACAGGAAAGGTTCGGCTTCCGGCCCGAGGCCGTAGATGCAATCCAGGTCGAGCGTCGGAGTGCGCACATTGGCGATGTCCCCGGTGTCCGCAACCACCTGGCTGAAACTGGTCGTGGCATCGAGCGTCACGTCATGATCGACGAACTGGCCGAAGAATATCATTCCGACCGGCACGCCCTTGGTGCGTTTTTTCTGGGTGCCGGTGTCCATCGGCCCGCCTGGTGCACCAACGGTTTGCAGGACTTCCGGCCGGACATAGGCGGGGGCAATATTCGGGAACATTCTTCCGAAACGGTCCTCGCGACTTGGCGCACCTTCGCGATTACTACAGTATTTATACAATCCCGAGAGTGTTTTCATTCCATGATGTTCATGCTGGGTCATCGTCAACTCCATTATGGTTTATTGTTTATTAATCATAAGGTATTGCGACTCGATTTTCTTTAGTTTAAGCACGGTTCGATCATTTCGGATTGTGCATTTTCGACAATTTCTTCGGTTCGGCAGTATTCGCGCTGGAATGTGCGAATTTTACGATACGACGAGGCATCGGCGCGTCGGGGAGGCCTGGCGGCGCAGGAGGGGCAAGGGGTCAATCCCGCAGTTGCGGCAGGGGGCCGGTAGGCCTAGATGCGGCCCGTATGAAGCGGACTCACCTGCCCCTGAACGCCCTGCGCGTGTTCGATGCCGCCGCCCGGCACCTGTCCTTCACCCGCGCAGCGGACGAGTTGGCGGTGACCCCGGCTGCCGTCGGCCAGCAGATACGCGCGCTTGAGGACCACCTTGGCACGGTCCTGTTCCGCCGGACCAGCAAGGGGCTCGAACTGACCGATGAAGGGAGCGCCGGGCTCGATTCGCTGCGGGAAGGTTTCATGCGCTTCGAGGAAAGCGTCCAGGCGATGCAGGCCGGGCAGGCGAGTGACCGGTACGCGATTGCTTGTCCGCGCGAATTCTATGCCCAGTGGCTGGCCCCACGGCTGGCGGCGTTCCGCAGGGACAATCCCGGCGTCCGGTTCCAGCTGGTGGCGGACGAGAATGCCGAATTCACCGAGACCAACCTCGATTTCGCGGTGCGGCTGGTCGACGGCCCGGGTGATCTGGAGGGCGTCGAACTGGCCCCGGCGCGGCGCGTGGTGGTGGCGGCGCCCGATGCGCCGGATGACTGGATCGACTGGCCCGGTGCCCCGCTCCCCGGTGGTGCGGAGGCGGTTATCCTGGCTGGTAACGCCGGGCAGGCGCTCAGTTCCGCGATGGCCGGCATGGGCAAGGCTATCCTGCCCTACCTGCTGGTGGAGGAAGCGCTCGGTCAGGGCCGGCTGACCGCGCTCGAAGGACCGGACGAGGGCCGACGCGCCTATTGGCTGGTCGCGCCTCTGCCCCAGTGGCGGCAGAAAAAGGTCAAGGCACTGGTCGCGTTCCTGGCTGGCAATCACGCCTGAGCCGGCGCTCGGCGGCTCGCCGCTGACAGCCCGAACTTCAGTTACCCCGCTCCGCCCGCTTTCGCGCGGACCGTTGCCATGCGCCCGTTCCGGAGCGGCCACCCCTTAGGGAATCGTTAATTTCTGCATCATACAGGGGAAGCACCAAGAATTCTTACCTGCCGGAATGGTCATTCCTTCCGGCGAATGGGGACACATGATGGCAAACGACAAAAAGAGCGGGTCAACGTTCTTCGGCAGGCTCCTCCGTGATACCCGGGCCAATACCCTGGCGATCGGCGCTGCCGCGGTTGTTCCGCTGGTGGCGATGATCGGCGGCGGCGTCGACATGAGCCGGGCCTATCTCGTCAAGACCCAGCTTCAGCAGGCGTGCGACGCCGCGACGCTGGCCGCACGCAAGAAACTATCGGGCAACAAGGTGACGAACGGAGTAATTCCGTCCGATATCGAGGAGATTGCCGACAATTTTTTCAACGCTAACTTCGCGGAAGGCACTTACGGCACGCAGGCCCGCAGCTTCACCCTAACCGCAGGTACGGAAACCCGCATGGACGGCGAAGCTGCGGTAAACGTGCCGACTACGCTGATGCAGGTGTTCAATTTCGAGAGTATTCCGCTGTCGGTGGAATGCAGCGCGGAACTGAACTTGCCGAACATCGACGTAATGCTGGTGCTCGATAATTCCGGGTCTATGGCCGGGACGCCGATCGCGGAGCTAAAGGAAGCGGTCCTGTCCTTTTACGATGAAATCATGGCGGTGAAGCCGGCTGGCGCTCGTGTCAGGTTTGGGATCGTACCTTACAACGCCAGCGTCAATGTAGGAGCCCTGCTGTACGCCAAGAACCCTGATTTCCTAGTCAGCAATCGGGAATACCAGTCGCGTGAGTCAAATTTCGAGTTGGTCAACAACAATGACGGGATTGATGTAGGAGATATCCTCCACGAGGGATCGTTCCGCGGGCCGGTTCCACAGAACCCGAACGATTTACAACCTAAGAACAACGTAAACTATCGTTGGGACAGGCGGATTGGCGATCCCGAAGACGACTGTAACGATTATGATGGCACTTATGTTATCGGCGATTACACCTACATCACATCTAATGACGATTGGTATCCCAGTTATTATGGTAGTGGGAATAGCAATCAACGAGGAGCGTGTTTATTAAACGTGACTTACCGCAAATATGCGACGGCTGCGGACGCGAAGCCCGATACATATAAGAACGTTTTTAAGAACTATACCTATCGCCCTAGAGACATCGACACGTCTGTTTTTAAGACCTTCGCAAGCGCAACCGCATATGGGGTAGGCGATAAGGGCGCGAACATCACCAGCACCTGGAACGGCTGCATCGAGGAACGCGCCACGGTTTGGGATGATACATTCTATCCGATTCCAGACGAGGCGCTCGATCTGGATATTGACCTCGTCCCCGATCCGGCGGATCCGGATACGCAATGGCGTCCGCAATGGCGGCAGATAACCTTTGACCGTGACCTCGCTAGGCACTGGACGACCACGACCGATCGCAATTCGATGGGCTACAATTGCCCGAACGCTTCGATGAAATTGACCGAGTTTCCGCTCAGCGGCGGTTCCCGCAACTCCACGTTCGAGACCTATGTCAACAATCTGGGTGCATCCGGTAATACGATGCATACCATCGGGATGATCTGGGGGGCACGGCTGTTGTCAGAGACCGGCATTTTTGGTGACGAAAACTCGACTGCTCCGAATGGCGATCCGATCGTCCGGCATCTCATTTTCATGACTGATGGCGCGATGGTCGTGAACGCAGACATCCAGACAGCCTATGGCGCACCTGACATGGATGGCCGTTTTGGTGGCTTCGCACCTGATGGCACTTGGTCCCAGGCCCAGCTGAGCAATGCCCACGAAACCCGGCTCGATGCGATATGCGCGCGGATCAAGAACCAGAACACCACGGTGTGGACGGTATCCTTCCGCCTGGATCTGAGTGACCGGATCAGGGATTGTGCATCAGGCGCCCAGCGCGCGTTCGAGGCGGAAGATTCCGATGCCTTGACCGACGCGTTCCGCAAGATCGCCAGTTCGATCGCCGAACTGCGGCTGGTGAATTGAGGCCGGTGATGATCAGATCACTCCTCGGATCGCGGCTCGCAAGGGATACCAGCGGGGTCACCGTGATCGAGTTCGCAATCGTCGGGCCGGTGCTGGTGCTGATGATCATGGGCATGTTCGACCTGGGTCACCAGCTTTACGTGAATTCGGTCATGCAGGGGTCGCTGCAGCAGGCTTCGCGCAGCTCGACGCTGGAGACAGGGGCGTCGCAGACGTCCACCATCGATGCGAAGCTGACCAAACGGCTCAAGGATATCAGCCCCGGCGGCACGGTGGTGATCACCCGGAAGAACTACCAGAACTTCACCGATATCACCCTGCCCGAGGAGTGGACCGACACGGACGCCGACGGCGAGTGCAACAACGGCGAGCCGTTCCAGGACATCAATTTCAACGGCGGCTGGGATGCTGACCGGGGCCGCGACGGCGCTGGCGGCGCGCGCGATGCGGTGCTGCTGACCGCGGTGATAACCTATGACCGCCTGTTCCCCATGGCCGGACTGCTGGGGTTCGATGAAGAGGTCTCGGTCTCGGGCACGACCGTGCTGCGGAACCAGCCCTATAATGAACAGGCTGACCGGACGCCTGTCGTCGGGAATTGCGTCTGATGGCCTGCAAACCGCAAATCATGGGAAATCCGATCGGACGTGCGCGACGCGCCGCGGCGCAGGCCCTGCGCGATCCCTCGGCAGTCGCGATGGTCGAGTTCGCCTTCGTGGCGCCGATCCTCCTGCTGCTCGGCATGGCGGGCATGGAGCTCGCCAATTTCGCCATCGTCAAGTTGCGTTTGGGGCAGGCCGCGGTGCACATCGCCGATAACGTGTCCCGCGTTGGCGACCGGGACATCCTCGCCGCGCAGAGAATCTTCGAATCCGACCTCAACGACCTGTTTATTGGGGTGAACCTGCAGGCGGGCGACAAGCTCGACATCTACGAACACGGCCGGATCATCGTCAGCAGCTTGGAACGCAACGCCGACGGCGGCCAGTGGATCGCCTGGCAGCGTTGCAAGGGCAAGAAGAACTTCGTGAGCGAGTACGGCGACGCCGGCACCGGCGCATCCGGCACCGGGTTTCCGGGCATGGGAAGGTCCGGTGAGGAAGTTACCGCAGAGGCCGGCACCGCCGTGATGTTCGTCGAGATCAGCTACACCTACCAGCCGCTGGTGGTAAACGGTTTCACCCGCCGATTCATCGAACCTTTCGAGATGAGCGCGTCGGCCGCCTACAACGTCCGCAACAGCCGCGACCTGACGGGCATTTTCCAGACGAACCCGGCCAGCCCGGTTTCCGATTGCGACACGTACGACGCGATTCCGTAACCCGGCGAGCCCTCAGTCAAAGAACTGCCCCGCCGCTATCTTGCGTGCGATCATCAAATCCAGCTTGGCGTTGATCGAGGCGATGATCTCGTCCTCGTTCGCGGCGAATTCGCCATAGGCCTCGGCGAGGATTTCCTTCTTCAACGTTTCGTACATAGTGTTGCCGGGTTTGAGGTTGCCCCCGTCGCGCAAACCGGCGGGATAACGCGCGCTGCGGCGCTGGCGCGGCAGGAACATCACCAGTGCCTCATTATGCTGGCGCCACGTGGCGATGATCTCGCCACGCGAGACGAGCGGACGCTCCTGGCCCTCGATCGCGCGGGCGAGCGCGCAATTTTCCAGCCGCGCCACCCCCAGATCCACCGTCGCCTGCTACACTGTCGCAAATTCTTCCGCGCCGGGCCGGTGGCGCAATTTGTAGAGCGCCTAAGCGACTTACCGATATGAAGCGAAATTCGCGCGTGATTAAGAAGCTTCCAGTCCATAATGCGGCGTCGGCCTATCCCTGAGGCCGCAATTTTCGTGATCATGCACTTAAGCATCCGGAAATTATTGACACACTTAGAGTCGACTTTCAAAATTTCTTTCCGAGCTTTGATATGCTTTCAGTCATGAGGTTTTTGCAAGATCAGCCAGTGCTGAAAGTAGAAATGAATGCTCGGGACGCACTGTTTGTTTCCCAGATCGTAACGCGAAATGGGGTGCTTACTATTGGAGCGCCCACTTCACCATTCTTGACCAATGCGATGATGTACACATTCGATCGCGCAATGGCGGAGTTCTATCATGTGAATGAACTGGTTTTCACTCGATTTGTTTCATCTCGGACCTATGGGAAGCTCGACGAAGCTTTCGCTGTCATTGGAGTTGCAGCGAACGAATTTCCGCATGCAAAGCTAGCGATCAACCGTTCAAAACGCGTTATCTATCCCGAAGATTTCATCGAGAAGTTAGAGGATTTGTCATCACTCCTACGAAGAAAATTTCGCTTGGAAGGGCGCGGAAAGGGGAGATCAAGGCGTTAGTTCACCAGTTTAAGACTGGAAAGCTCGAAATTGATCGACTAGAATATCTTAACGGTCTGATCTCATTCAGTTCGAACTCTGATCCGCGCTTCTTCCAATCGCTGATACTGAAATACGGGCGGGGAACTGTTGGCCAGCTTGTTGGGGTTCTGTATTCACCCGCCCCCCCCACTTGACCCCCCGGGCGAATCCAACTAAAGGCGCCCCATCCGAAGCGGGAGCCTCCTCACCGAGTACCCGCGGAAGGACAGATAGAGCTGAACATTGCCGGTTATGTTCCGGGGGCCTTTCGCGCAATCGAACAGGCCCTTCTCTGTTGGAAGGGGTGGTGACATCCCTCTCTCGGGGCAGCCGTCAAAGTAACCCGGTGTTTCACCGGGTGGAGTGTTTTCAGGCTCGTATAACGCGCGGCTCCCCCATCAGCGGGCGGCCGGCGATCCCGGTGTTTGCGGGATGGCGGCGTTTGCGGACGTAATCACACTTCACCGCGGTAACGCCACGTAACAGGTGAAGAGTACTTCATGCCGACAATTAACCAGCTGGTCCGCAAGGGCCGCGTTCCGCAGAAGGCCAAGTCCAAGGTCCCTGCAATGGAACAGAACCCGCAGAAGCGCGGCGTTTGCACGCGCGTCTATACCACGACGCCGAAGAAGCCGAACTCGGCGCTTCGCAAGGTTGCCAAGGTCCGCCTGACCAACCAGCGCGAAGTGATTTCCTACATCCCCGGCGAGGGCCACAATCTTCAGGAACACAGTGTTGTCCTGATCCGTGGCGGCCGTGTGCGCGACCTTCCCGGTGTGCGTTACCACGTGCTGCGCGGCGTGCTCGATACGCAGGGTGTCAAGGATCGCCGCAAGAGCCGCTCCAAGTACGGCGCCAAGCGTCCGAAATAACTGGCTCAGTAAGGTTTTACGGCTGGCGCGCAGTTCATCCTGCCGCGCCGCCTGACTAGAAGGAAGTATCCGATGTCACGTCGTCGTCGTCCCGAAAAACGGGTCATTCTGCCCGATCCCAAGTTTGGTGATCAGATCCTGTCGAAATTCATGAACAACCTCATGTATGACGGCAAGAAATCCACTGCCGAGAGCATTGTCTACGGCGCGCTCGCCACGGTCGAGGCCAAGGCCAAGTCCGATCCGATCCAGATGTTCCATGATGCGCTGAACAACATCAAGCCGCAGGTGGAAGTCCGCAGCCGCCGCGTCGGTGGTGCCACGTACCAGGTCCCGGTCGAGGTTCGCCCCGAGCGTGCCCAGGCGCTGGCGATCCGCTGGCTCATTTCTTCCGCTCGCGGTCGTCCCGAAACCACAATGTCGGCACGTCTGTCGGGTGAGTTGATGGATGCGGCGAACAACCGCGGCAACGCGGTGAAGAAGCGCGAAGATGCGCACCGGATGGCTGACGCCAACCGTGCATTCTCGCACTACCGCTGGTAATAAGCTGGTCCGAGTCTGTCCGGCTGCGCTCGTCACAGCCGGCCGGGCGACTTTAACCGGTCACAATAGTAACCATATGGGGGAGGGATCGCATCGGGCGATCCCCTCTCTATAGCACCACAGGAATTATCCATGGCCCGCGAATACCCGCTGGAACGCTACCGCAACATTGGCATCATGGCGCATATCGACGCCGGAAAGACCACGACGACGGAGCGGATCCTCTATTACACCGGCAAATCCTACAAGATCGGCGAAGTGCATGACGGCGCGGCGACGATGGACTGGATGGAGCAGGAGCAGGAGCGCGGGATCACGATTACCTCCGCAGCGACCACCACGTTCTGGGCCAACGAAGACGGCAAGGGCGAAAAGCACCGGATCAACATCATCGACACCCCCGGGCACGTCGACTTCACCATCGAAGTCGAACGTTCGCTCCGCGTGCTCGACGGCGCGGTTGCCGTGTTCGACGGCGTTGCCGGCGTCGAGCCGCAGTCCGAGACCGTGTGGCGCCAGGCCGACAAATACAAAGTGCCGCGGATGTGCTTCATCAACAAGCTCGACCGTACGGGTGCCGATTTCTATTATTGCGTCCAGTCGATCATCGATCGCCTGGGTGCGAAGCCGCTCGTCCTGTATCTTCCCATCGGGATCGAAGGCGGCCTCAAGGGTCTCGTCGACCTGGTCAACAACCGCGGCATCATCTGGAAAGACGAAAGCCTCGGCGCGGAATTCGAATATGTCGATATTCCGGAAGACATGGCTGACAAGGCTGCGGAATACCGCGACGCCCTGATCGAAACCGCTGTCGAACTCGACGACGAAGTGATGGAAGCCTATTTCGAAGGCAACATGCCCGATGCGGCGACCCTGAAGCGGCTGATCCGCAAGGGAACGCTCGACCAGGTGTTCGTGCCGATCGTGTGTGGTTCCGCCTTCAAGAACAAGGGCGTTCAGCCACTCCTCGATGCGGTGGTAGATTACCTGCCGAGCCCGCTCGACGTTCCTGCAATCAAGGGCATCCTGCCTGACACCGACCAGGAAGAAACCCGGGCGACGTCCGACGAAGCTCCGTTCTCCGCGCTGGCGTTCAAGATCATGAACGACCCGTTCGTGGGCTCGCTGACCTTCACCCGCATTTACTCGGGCCACCTGGTCAAGGGCGGCGTGCTGAACTCGGTCAAGGACAAGAAGGAAAAGATCGGCCGCATGCTGCTGATGCATTCCAACAACCGTGAAGACATCGATGAAGCGTTCGCTGGCGACATCGTAGCGATCGCCGGCCTGAAGGATACCACCACGGGTGATACCCTGTGCGATCCGGCCAAGCCGATCATTCTCGAACGGATGGAATTCCCCGAGCCGGTGATCGAACTGTCGGTGGAACCCAAGACCAAGGCTGACCAGGAAAAGATGGGCGTCGCGCTCAATCGTCTGTCGGCGGAGGATCCTTCGTTCCGCGTTTCGACCGATCACGAATCCGGCCAGACCATCATCAAGGGCATGGGCGAGCTTCACCTCGACATCCTGGTCGACCGCATGAAACGTGAATTCAAGGTCGAAGCCAACGTTGGTGCGCCGCAGGTGGCGTATCGCGAATCGCTGGGCCGTGAAATCGAAGTCGATTACACCCACAAGAAACAGTCCGGTGGTTCGGGCCAGTTCGCCCGTGCGAAAGCGGTCTTCATTCCTGGCGAACGCGGCCAGGGCATCGTGTTCGAAGATTCCATCAAGGGCGGCAATATTCCCCGTGAATATATTCCGTCGCTGGAAAAGGGCATGCGCGAACAGGCAGCCAGTGGCTATCTGATCGGCTTCCCGATCATCGATTTCACCGTCCGCCTGACAGACGGCGCCTACCATGATGTCGACTCCTCGACGGTGGCGTTCGAAATCTGCGGCCGCGGTGCGATGCGTGAAGCAGCGGAACGCGGCGGCATCAAGCTGCTCGAGCCGGTGATGAAGGTCGAAGTCGTTACGCCGGAAGATTACCTCGGTGACGTTATCGGCGATCTCAACTCCCGTCGTGGCCAGATCCAGGGCACCGACACCCGCGGTAACGCCCAGGCCGTCGAAGCCCTGGTACCGTTGGCCAACATGTTCGGTTACGTGAACGAGCTCCGTTCGTTCAGTCAGGGCCGGGCAAATTACTCGATGCAGTTCTCTCATTACGAGGAAGTGCCCGCGAGTGTCGCACAAGAGGTCAAGGAGAAGCTTGCCTAACTGCAAGCTACCGTCTAGTGGCGGCGCCTGATTCAGCGGGTGCCGTCCAATTCCCGCAATCAATTAGTTCATATGAGTAGAGGTTAGAGACAATGGCGAAAGCTAAGTTTGAGCGGAACAAACCGCATTGCAACATCGGCACCATCGGTCACGTCGACCACGGCAAGACCACGCTGACTGCGGCGATCACGAAGGTGATGGCTGAAATCCATGGCGGCGCAGCCGTCGATTTCGCCAACATCGACAAGGCTCCCGAAGAGCGCGAGCGCGGTATCACGATTTCGACCGCACACGTCGAGTACGAAACCGCCGCGCGCCATTACGCGCACGTCGATTGCCCGGGTCACGCCGACTATGTGAAGAACATGATCACCGGTGCTGCCCAGATGGACGGCGCGATTCTGGTGGTGAACGCAGCTGACGGTCCGATGCCGCAGACCCGCGAGCACATCCTGCTTGCGCGCCAGGTTGGCGTGCCGGCACTGGTTGTCTACCTTAACAAGGTTGACCAGGTCGACGATGAGGAAATTCTCGAGCTCGTCGAAATGGAAGTTCGCGAACTGCTTTCGAAGTATGATTTCGACGGCGACAACATTCCCATCGTCAAGGGTTCGGCTCTGGCCGCACTCGAAGGCCGCGATGACGCCATCGGCAAGGAATCCATCATTGCCCTGATGGAAGCTGTCGACGAAGCTATCCCGCAACCCGATCGTCCGATCGACAAGCCGTTCCTGATGCCGATCGAAGACGTGTTCTCGATCTCGGGTCGTGGTACGGTTGTGACCGGCCGCGTTGAAACCGGCATCGTCAATGTTGGCGACGAAGTCGAAATCGTCGGCATCAAGGACACCGGCAAGACGGTTGTCACCGGCGTCGAAATGTTCCGCAAGCTGCTCGACCGCGGCGAAGCCGGCGACAATATCGGTGCCCTGGTTCGCGGCGTAGGCCGTGACGATGTCGAGCGTGGCCAGGTCCTGGCGAAGCCCGGCACCGTGAACCCGCACACTGACTTCAACGCCGAAGTTTACGTCCTGTCGAAGGACGAGGGCGGCCGTCACACGCCGTTCTTTGCGAACTATCGTCCGCAGTTCTACTTCCGCACCACCGACGTGACCGGTGAAGTGATCCTCCCCGAGGGCACCGAAATGGTCATGCCGGGCGACAACGTGACGATCGGCGTAAAGCTGATTGCTCCGATTGCCATGGACGAAGGTCTTCGTTTCGCAATCCGTGAAGGCGGCCGTACGGTCGGTTCAGGGGTTGTCAGCAAGATCACTAAGTAATATAGGCGCTGGACCAGCCGGGGAGCCCGATTAATTCGGGTGATTCGGCTGGTCAGTTTTCGCTGTTAATCCGGGGGCCGCCCCTTCCCATGACCTTCCGTGAAGGCTTGGTGAGGCGGGGCGGTCTCTTATTTTTTGAAACACTCCGGACGGGGTGTTTCTTGGCTCTTTCGCATCGGTAGTAGGTAATGGAAGCTCAGAATATCCGCATTCGCCTCAAGGCGTTCGATCACCGCGTGCTCGATCAGGCAACCGGCGAAATTGCGGATACCGCACGCCGCACCGGCGCGCTCATTCGTGGCCCCATTCCGCTGCCGACGCATATTGAAAAGTTCACCGTGAACCGCGGCCCGCACATCGACAAGAAGTCGCGCGAGCAGTTCGAGGTACGGACTTTCAAGCGGCTGCTCGACATCGTGCAGCCCAACGCCCAGACGGTCGATGCGCTGATGAAGCTCGATCTCGCCGCTGGCGTGAACGTGGAAATCAAGCTGGCTTGATTTTCTGGTCCCGGCGCAGGTCGGGGTCCAAGTCCTCTCGGTCGGACGTTAAACGATCGGGAAAGTTTTGACCGGCTCGTCCGGTCATCTGCCCCGGCCTCGGCCGGGGGTGAAGACAAATGGGATACCTCCGGCTTTTGCCGGGCAAGCGTCCCCCGTCTCGTCTCCCCAGGCCATACCGGCCGAACGGAGGCACTCAGCCCGGACGGGGTGACGCATTACAATCTGGGTTGGCAAGCATCCGGAATGGTCCGGATGCCTCTGTTTTAGGAGATTGGTGATGCGCACAGGCGTGATCGCTAAAAAAGTCGGGATGACCCGCCTCTTCCAGGAGGATGGCCGCCATGTGCCGGTCACAGTCCTCGCATTGGAAGAATGCCAAGTTGTATCGCACCGTACTGCCGAACGTGATGGCTATTTCGCGCTTCAGGTAGGTTCGGGCGAAGCAAAGCAGAAGAACGTGGCCAAGCCGCAGCGTGAACATTTCGCCAAGGCGGAAGTCGGGCTGAAGCGCAAGGTTGCTGAATTCCGTCTTGAAAGTGAAGAAGGTTTCCTGCCGGTCGGTTCGACCATCAGTGCAGACCACTTCATTGCCGGCCAGAAGGTCGACATCACGGGCCACACGCAGGGCAAGGGCTTCGCCGGCGCCATGAAGCGTTGGGGCTTCGGGGGTCTTCGGGCTACCCACGGTGTGTCGCTGTCCCACCGTTCGCACGGTTCGACGGGTAACCGCCAGGATCCGGGCCGCGTGTTCAAGGGCAAGAAGATGGCCGGTCACATGGGTGATCGCCAGCGCACCCAGCAGAACCTCGAAATCGTGCGCACCGACGCCGACCGCGGCCTGCTGTTCGTGAAGGGCTCTGTCCCTGGTTCGAAGAATGGCTGGCTGGTCGTTCGCGATTCCGTGAAGCTGAAGCTGCCCGAGGGCGTTCCGTTCCCCGGCGCGATCATCGACACCAAGGCTCCCAAGGCCGAGGCCGCCCAAGAAACTCCCGTAGCAGTCGAAACCGAAACCGCAGAAACCGCGGCTCCGGAATCCGACACGAACAAGGAGGGCTGATCCGTGAAGGTGAAGGTCCAGAAAATCGACGGCGCCAAGGTTACCGGGGCATCCGGCGACATCGAGCTCAACGATACCGTTTTCGGTGTCGAGCCGCGCGCCGATATCCTGCACCGCGTCGTGACGTGGCAGCTCGAAAACCGTCGCGGCACCGCCCGCGGCGCCCGCGAGCGGTCCGACGTGGCGCGTACTGGCAAGAAGTTTGGCAAGCAGAAGGGTGGCGGCGTTGCCCGTCACGGTGACCGCGCAGCTCCGATTTTCATCGGCGGCGGCAAGGCTCACGGCCCGCGTGTTCGCGACTTCAACCCGTCGCTCAACAAGAAGATCCGCGCGCTCGGCCTGAAGATGGCCTTGTCGAGCAAGGCCAAGGACGGCCTCGTAATTGTCGACAGCCTCGAGCTGAAAGACAACAAGACCAAGCTCCTCGCGGAAATCTTCGGCAAAGCCGGTTATGCCGGTAAAGTGCTGGTGATCGACGGCGAAGGCGTGAACGAAACGTTCAAGCTGGCGGCGAGCAACATTCCGAACGTCAATGTGATGCCGGCCATGGGCGCCAACGTCTATGACATCCTGAAACACGACACGCTGATCCTGACCAAGGACGCTGTCGCCAAGCTGGAGGCGCGCTTCAATGGCTAAGAAGCAGGAAGTGGCTGCACGTCATTACGACGTCATCCTGTCACCCCACATTACCGAGAAGTCGACGCTGCTTTCCGAATTCGGCGCAGTTGTCTTCAAGGTTTCGAACGACGCGACCAAGCCGCAGATCAAGGAAGCCGTCGAGGCTCTCTTCGATCGCAAGGTCAAGAGCGTCAACACGGTTGTCCAGAAGGGCAAGACGAAACGCTGGAAGGGTCGTCCCTACAAGCGTTCCGATTTCAAAAAAGCGGTTGTGACGCTGGTTGACGGGCAAGACCCGATCGACGTCACCGGCGCGATCTGAGGGCAGGACAGATGGCACTCAAGAATTACAAACCGACCAGCCCCGCACGTCGCGGCCTGATCCTCGTTGACAAGTCCGCCCTGTGGAAGGGCAAGCCGGTCAAGTCGCTTACCGAAGGCAAGCGCAAGACTGGTGGCCGCAACAACAAGGGCCATGTCACTTCGCGCGGTATCGCCGGTGGTCACAAGCAGAAGTATCGCTTCATCGATTTCAAGCGCCGCAAGTGGGATATGCCCGCTACGGTCGAGCGGATCGAATACGATCCCAACCGCACTGCGTTCATTGCGCTGGTGAAGTATGAAGACGGCGAACTGAACTACATCATCGCACCGCAGCGGCTTGCCGAAGGCGATGTGATCGTAGCTGGCGAAAAAACCGATACGAAGCCTGGCAACGCGATGTTGCTGGCGCAAATGCCGGTCGGCACGATCTGCCACAACGTGGAAATGAAGCCGGGCAAGGGTGGGCAGATCGCCCGTTCCGCCGGGACTTATGTCCAACTCGTTGGCCGTGACCGCGGAATGGTTATCGTCCGTCTGAATTCCGGCGAACAGCGCTATGTCCGCGGTGATTGCATGGGCACGGTTGGTGCGGTTTCGAACCCCGACAACTCGAACCAGAATTTCGCCAAGGCTGGTCGCACCCGCTGGAAGGGCCGCCGTCCGCTTACTCGCGGTGTGGCCAAGAACCCGGTCGATCACCCGCATGGTGGTGGTGAAGGCCGGACCTCTGGTGGTCGTCATCCGGTTACTCCGTGGGGCAAGCCGACCAAGGGTGCCCGTACCCGTAGCAACAAGCAGACGGATAAGATGATCATCCGTTCGCGTCACGCCAAGAAGAAGAGGTAACCCCGATGGCTCGTTCCGTCTGGAAAGGTCCGTTCGTCGACCTCCACCTGCTGAAAAAAGCAGAAGCCGCACAGGATTCCGGTGCCCGTGGCGCGATCAAGACCTGGTCACGTCGCTCCACCGTCCTGCCGCAATTCGTTGGCCTGACGTTCAGCGTCTACAATGGTCACAAGTTCATTCCGGTGTCCGTCAACGAGGACATGGTCGGTCACAAGCTTGGTGAATTTGCGCCCACGCGCACCTTCCCCGGCCACGCTGCCGACAAGAAGGGCAAACGCTAATGGGTAAGGCAAAATCCCCCCGCCGCGTCGCCGATAACGAGGCGCTGGCAGTTGGCAACACGATCAAGGGTTCGCCGCAGAAGCTCAACTTGGTTGCTGCGCTGATCCGCGGCCGCAAGGTCGAAGAAGCGCTGAACATCCTGGCGTTCTCCAAGCGGGCCATGGCGCGTGATGCGTCCAAGGTGCTGGCTTCTGCCATCGCCAACGCGGAGAACAATCACGATCTCGATGTGGACTCGCTCGTCGTTGCGGAAGCAAGCGTCGGCAAGTCGATCACGATGAAGCGCTTCCACACCCGTGGTCGCGGCAAGTCGACCCGGATCCTGAAACCGTTCAGCCGGCTGCGCATCGTCGTCCGCGAGCACGAAGAAGAGGAAGCGTAAGCCATGGGTCATAAAAGTAATCCGATCGGCCTGCGTCTGCAGATCAACCGCACCTGGGACAGCCGCTGGTACGCCGAAGGGCGCAACTATGCGCAGCTGCTCAAGGAAGACATCGAAATCCGCAAGTACATCGTGGACACGTTGCCGCAGGCAGCGATTTCCAAGGTTGTGATCGAACGTCCGGCCAAGCTGTGCCGGGTATCGATCTACGCTGCGCGGCCCGGTGTCATCATCGGCAAGAAGGGCGCCGACATCGAGAAGCTTCGCTCGAAGCTCGCCACGATGACGGACAGCGACGTCAAGCTCAACATCGTCGAAATCCGCAAGCCGGAAGTCGATGCCAAGCTCGTTGCTCAGGGTATTGCCGATCAGCTGATCCGCCGTATCGCGTTCCGCCGTGCGATGAAGCGCGCCATGCAGTCCGCCATGCGTCTGGGTGCCGAAGGCATCAAGATCCAGTGTGGCGGTCGTCTCGGCGGTGCCGAAATCGCCCGTGTCGAACAGTACCGCGAAGGCCGCGTTCCGCTGCACACGCTGCGGGCCAATGTCGACTACGCCGAAGCCGAAGCGCTGACTGCCTATGGCATCATCGGTATCAAGGTCTGGGTCTTCAAGGGCGAGATCCTGGCGCACGATCCGACGGCACAGGACCGGTTGATGATGGAAGCACAGACCTCCGGCGTAAGGCCCGCCCGCTAAGGCGGCGCGTAGAGATTAGGTAAGAGCAATGCTACAACCCAAGAAACCGAAATTTCGCAAGACCTTCAAGGGTCGGATCAAGGGCGATGCGAAGGGCGGCACCACGCTGAACTTCGGGTCTTACGGTCTAAAGGCGCTTGAGCCTGAGCGGATTACCGCACGCCAGATCGAAGCGGCCCGCCGCGCGATCACCCGTCACATCAAGCGTCAGGGACGTTTGTGGATCCGCATCTTCCCGGACGTTCCGGTGTCGAAGAAGCCCGCCGAAGTCCGTCAGGGCAAGGGCAAGGGTTCGGTCGAATATTGGGCAGCCCGGGTGAAACCAGGCCGCATCATTTTCGAACTGGACGGCGTTCCCGGCCCCTTGGCTGCCGTCGCTTTCGAGCGCGCCGCCATGAAGCTGCCGATCAAGACCAAGGTTGTTGCCCGTCTCGGCGACACCACGCATCTGGAGGGTTGAAGATGAGCAAGATCGAAGACCTGCGCACCAAGAGCGACGACCAGCTGGACAGCCAGCTGACCGAACTCAAGCGCGAACAATTCAATCTGCGTTTCCAGTCCGCCACCAGCCAGCTCGAACGGCCGGCACGGATCAAGGAAGTGCGCCGCGCGATCGCGCAGATCAAGACGCTGCAAACCGAACGCCAGAGCGCTTCGGCCTCAGCGACAGCGAAGTAAGGACAGGGCGATGCCGAAACGTATCCTGGTCGGAACCATTACCTCCGACAAGATGGACAAATCCGTGACCGTTCTGGTCGAACGCAAGGTGAAGCACCCGCTTTACGGGAAGATCATCCGGCGTTCGAAGAAGTATCACGCGCATGACGAGAACAACACGCACAAGATGGGTGAAACCGTCCGGATCGAAGAGACCAAGCCGATCTCCAAGACCAAGACGTGGCGTGTTCTCGACACGGTGCAGGCCAGCAAGGGCGTTGCCGTCGAAGCCGATATCGACGTCGAAGCAGCCGCGGGCAGCACGACCTGATTTTGAGTATTTTTTGGAACTGCAGGACTGGTTCCTGCAAGCCGGGTAAGAAGGAACCGCATCGATGATTCAGATGCAATCAAATCTAGAGGTCGCTGACAACAGCGGCGCGAAGCGCGTCCAGTGCATCAAGGTACTGGGCGGCTCCAAGCGCCGGACTGCCAGCGTCGGTGACGTGATTGTCGTTTCCATCAAGGAAGCGCAGCCACGGGCCAAGGTCAAGAAGGGTGACGTTCACCGCGCGGTGATCGTTCGTACCCGCAAGGAAGTCCGCCGGGCCGACGGCAGCGTGATCCGTTTCGACGGCAACGCTGCGGTTCTGGTCAACAAGAACGAGGAGCCGATCGGCACCCGTATCTTTGGCCCCGTGGTCCGCGAATTGCGTGGCCGCGGTTTCATGAAGATCATCAGTCTCGCGCCGGAGGTGCTGTAATGGCCGCCGCTAAAATCAAGAAGGGCGACAACGTCGTCGTGCTCTCGGGCAAGGACAAGGGCCAGACCGGCACCGTCCAGAAGGTCATGCCGAAAGAAGGCAAGGTCGTCGTCCAGGGCGTGAATATCGCTGCCCGTCACCGCAAGCCGAGCCAGGAAAACCCGCAAGGCGGTATCGATCGCTTCGAAGCGCCGATGCACCTGTGCAAGGTTGCCGTGGCCGATCCCAAGGATGGCAAGCCGACCCGCGTCCGCTTTGAAGAGCGTGATGGCAAGAAGGTCCGGGTTGCCGTCAAGTCTGGAGAGACAATCGATGGCTAACTCCACTGCCCCCCGTATGAAGCAGCGCTATGACGATGAAATCGTCAAGGCGATGACGGAAAAGTTCGGTTACACGAACCGTCTTCAGGTTCCGCGGCTCGACAAGATCACACTCAACATGGGTGTGGGCGAAGCGAGCCAGGACAAGAAAAAAGTCCAGACCGCTGCCGAAGAAATGGCCCTGATTGCCGGTCAGAAGCCGGTTATCACCAAGGCCAAGAAGTCGATCGCCCAGTTCAAGCTGCGCGAAGGCATGCCGATCGGTTGCAAGGTTACCCTGCGCCGCGAACGCATGTATGAATTCGTCGACCGTCTGGTGACGATCGCGATGCCGCGTATTCGCGACTTTCGTGGTCTGAACCCGAA
Organism: Allopontixanthobacter sediminis; assembly: GCF_009828115.1. GTDB lineage: Bacteria > Pseudomonadota > Alphaproteobacteria > Sphingomonadales > Sphingomonadaceae > Allopontixanthobacter > Allopontixanthobacter sediminis. The sequence goes on from NZ_WTYL01000001.1 coordinate 435,694, forward strand.
GAGCTTCGATGGCCGCGGCAACTATGCCATGGGCCTGAAGGAGCAGATCATCTTTCCCGAAATTTCCTACGACCAGATCGAAAAGGTCCGCGGGATGGATATCATTGTCACCACCACGGCGAACACCGACGAAGAGGCGAAGGAATTGCTCCGTCTTTTCGGTTTCCCGTACCCGGCTGAAGAAGCCGAAGAACAGCAGGCCGCATGAGCGGTAAGAAGAAGAGAGCTTAAGTCCAATGGCGAAACTGAGTTCCATCAACAAGAACGAGCGTCGCAAGAAGCTCGTCAAGAAGTATGCGGCGAAATACGCCAAGCTGAAGGCTGTGGCCGACGACCAGTCCCTCGACGAGGGCGAGCGTCTGATGGCCCGTCTCAAGCTGGCGGAAATTCCGCGCAACGCGAATCCCACGCGTGTGCGTAACCGTTGCACCACCACCGGCCGCCCACGCGGCTATTACCGCAAGTTCGGCCTCAACCGCATTGAACTGCGCAATCTCGCCAACAAGGGGCTTATCCCCGGCGTGACCAAGTCGAGCTGGTAAGGATTAGCAGATGGCTATGACCGATCCCCTGGGTGATATGCTCACCCGCATTCGTAACGGACAGCAGGCGAAGAAGGATTCCGTCCTTTCGCCAGCTTCCAAGCTGCGTGCAAATGTTCTCGAAGTCCTCCAGCGCGAAGGCTACATCCGTGGCTATTCCGAAGACGCCACGGGCAAGCACCCGGCGCTGCGGATCGAACTGAAGTATTTCGAAGGCGAACCTGCTATCAAGCATGTTGCGCGCGTCTCCAAGCCTGGCCGCCGGGTCTATTCCGGCAGCCAGGAACTGCCGGTGGTCCGCAACGGTCTCGGCATCACCATCGTCTCGACGCCGAAGGGTGTGCTTTCCGACGCGGAAGCACGCACCGAGAACGTCGGCGGCGAAGTGCTGGCGGAGGTATTCTGATGAGCCGCATCGGTAAGAAAGCAGTGGCGATGCCAAGCGGCGTCTCGGCGAATATCGAAAACGGTACGCTCAGCGTGAAGGGCCCCAAGGGCACTCTCTCGATGGGTCTGCTGGACGACATCGAATACAAGGTTGAAGAAGGCGAGATCACCGTCAAGCCGGCCAACGCATCCACGCGCGCACGTTCCTTCTGGGGAATGCAGCGTACGCTGGTCGCCAACCTGGTTGACGGAGTTACCGACGGTTTCACGAAGATCCTCGATATCAACGGCGTCGGATACCGTGCGCAGGCGCAGGGCAAGAACCTGAAGCTGCAACTCGGCTTCAGCCACGATGTCGATATCGTGGTGCCCGAAGGCATCGAAGTTAAGACACCTGATCAGACTACGGTCGAAATCAGCGGGAATGACAAACAGGCAGTCGGTCAGTTCGCTGCCGAAGTCCGCCAGTGGCGCAAGCCCGAGCCCTACAAGGGCAAGGGTATCAAGTACCGCGGCGAATACGTCTTCCGCAAGGAAGGGAAGAAGAAGTAAGATGGCCAAGCTCTCATTGTTCGAACGCCGTCGCCGCCGTGTGCGGTCCGCCCTGCGGGCCCGTGCCGGTGACCGTGCGCGCCTTTCGGTGCACCGCACCGGACGTCACATCTACGCCCAGATCATCGACGACAAGGATGGCCGTACGCTCGCTGCTGCATCCACTCTTGGCACAGACGTTTCCGGCGCCAATGTCGACGCTGCCGGCAAGGTGGGCAAGGATATTGCCGCCGCTGCCAAGAAGGCTGGCGTCACCACCGTCGTATTCGATCGCGGTGGCTTCCTCTACCATGGCCGCGTCAAGGCGCTGGCCGACGCCGCGCGCGAAGGCGGTCTGGAGTTCTGATTATGGCTGACGACAAGAAAACTGACGTAACACCCGCAGCAACTCCCGAAGCGACGGTCGAAGAAACCAAGGTCCAGCCCGAAACCGAAGCAGCGCCTGCTGCCGAAGCTCCGGTCGAAGCCAAGGAAGAAGCGGCTCCTGCTGCCGACGCGCCTGCGGAACCTGTGATCGACAACGCCGGCTCCACGCCGACGCCGACGATGGCAAGCACCGAAGCGGCGGACAACCAGTCCGCAGCCGGTGGCGCTCCTTCGCAGCCGCGTAGCGGCCGTGGCGGCGGTAACAACCGTGGTGGCGGACATGGCGGTCAAGGCGGCGGCCAGGGCGGCAACCGTGATGGCGGCCGCGGTGGACGTGGCGGCCGTGATGGCAATCGCCGCGGCGGACGTGACGATCAGCCGGATGACGGCCTGGTTGAAAAGCTGGTGCACATCAACCGCGTCTCCAAGACGGTCAAGGGCGGTAAGCGCTTCGGCTTTGCGGCTCTGGTCGTAGTCGGAGATGGCGCTGGCCGCGTCGGCTTCGGCAAGGGCAAGGCACGCGAAGTGCCGGAAGCCATCACCAAGGCAACCGCTGCAGCGAAGAAGAAGATGATCCGCGTTTCCCTGAAGGAAGGGCGCACGCTTCACCATGACGGTCGCGGCCGTTTCGGCGCTGGCAAGGTTGCCGTTCGTTCGGCACCTGCCGGTACCGGCATTATCGCCGGTGGCCCGATGCGCGCCGTGTTCGAAAGCCTTGGTGTTGCCGACGTGGTGACCAAGTCGATCGGAACGTCGAACCCCTACAACATGATCCGCGCCACGTTTGATGCGCTGGTAAACCAGACTTCGCCGAAGTCGGTCGCCCAGCGCCGCGGCAAGAAGGTCGCCGACCTGCTTGGTCGTGGCGGCGCCAGCGATGCAGAGGCGCAAGCCGAAGCCGCTGCGGTTACGGAGTAAGACTGATGGCTGACACCAAGAAGACCACTGGCAAGACGATCACCCTGAAGCAGATCGGTTCGCCGATCCGCCGGCCCAAGATCCAGCGCCAGATGCTGATCGGCCTCGGGCTGAACAAGATGCACAAGGTCGTGACACTTCAGGATACCGCCGAAGTCCGCGGCACGATCGCTAAACTGCCCCACATGGTGCAGATCGTCGATTGAGCCAGCCGAAATGATTTCGGCGCATTGACTTGAGGCGGCCCGGGCATGTACCGGGCCGCTTCCACATTCACCGCAGGGGCAGTTCGGCCCTTCCGGTAATTCAGCGCGAAAAAAGCGAAAGCGAGTGCAAAACCATGAAACTTAATGAAATCCGCGATAATGATGGTGCCCGTAAGTCACGCATGCGCGTGGGCCGGGGTATCGGTTCGGGCAAGGGCAAGACCTCCGGCCGCGGCCAGAAGGGCCAGAAGAGCCGTTCCGGCGTTGCCGTAAAGGGCTTCGAAGGCGGCCAGATGCCGCTCCACATGCGCCTGCCGAAGCGTGGCTTCAACAACCCGTTCGGCAAGGATTTTGCCGAAGTGAACCTGGGCATGATCCAGAAGTTCATCGATGCGGGCAAGCTCGATGCCGGCAAGCTCGTCGATCACGCAGCGCTGAAGGCCGCTGGTCTCGGTCGCGGCGGCAAGAACGGCGTGCGGCTGCTGGCCAAGGGCGAACTGACCACCAAGAAGGTCCAGTTCTCCGTCGCCGGCGCTTCCAAGGGCGCGGTTGCCGCGGTTGAAAAGGCTGGCGGATCGGTCGAAGTGACCTTGCCGACCAACCTGGAAGTCAAGGCGAAGAAGGCCGAAGCGACTGCCAAGCGTCTCGAGAAGAAGAACAAGAAGTAAGAAATCGCTGTCCCGGCCATGGCCGGGGCTGCCGAAACGGGCGCAATGCCTGTGGACAGCAGCCCCGGAAATGGCCGGGATGTTGGTTTTTGCAGGTGCAGGGTTCGACATTCGGGCAACGGCACCTTATGTGACCATCGAAGGCCGGATCATCCGGTGCCCGATTAACGGCTAACACACGTCAAGGCTCACACAAGAACATGGCATCACGCGCCGATAATATTGCGAGCAACCTAAGTCTCGCCAATTTCTCGAAAGCCACCGAGCTCAAGAAGCGTATCTGGTTCACCATTGGTGCGCTTATCGTTTTCCGCTTTCTCAGCTTCGTGCCGCTGCCAGGGGTCAACCCGCTGGTGCTGGAAACGCTGTATGACCAGACGCGGGGCGGGATCCTCGACCTGTTCAACACCTTCTCCGGCGGCAGTCTGGAGCGGATGAGCCTGATCGCGCTTGGCGTGATGCCCTATATTACCGCATCGATCGTGGTGCAGATGGCGTCCTCGCTTCATCCAGCTCTCGCGGCGCTGAAGAAGGAAGGCCAGACAGGCCGCCAGAAGCTCAACCAATATACCCGCTACGGAACCGTGTTCCTGTGCGCGATCCAGGGCTGGTTCCTGGCCGCCGGACTTGAAGCCTACGGCGCCCAGAGCGGCCTGCAGGCGGTGGTCCAGACCGGATATATGTTCCGCATCGGCGCTGTCATCAGCCTTGTTGGCGGGACGATGTTCCTGCTGTGGCTGGGCGAGCAGATCACCAGCCGCGGGATCGGCAACGGCGTTTCGCTGATCATCATGGCGGGTATTGTCGCCCAGTTCCCGACCTTCGTGACCAATCTGTTCGAAGGCGGCCGGACCGGCTCGATTGGCCCGGCAGTGATCATCGGCTTCATCGCCATGGTCGTGATCCTGATCCTGTTCATCTGCTTCATGGAGCGGGCGCAGCGGCGGTTGCTGATCCAGTATCCCAAGCGTGCCAGCGCCCAGGGCATGATGCAGGCCGACCGGAGCCATTTGCCGCTCAAGATCAACACCGCCGGCGTTATCCCGCCAATCTTCGCCAGTTCGCTGCTGCTGCTGCCGCTGACGATTACCCAGTTTGCCGGGGCTTCGGTCAGCACCGACAGCACCGGCGGGGCAATCCTCCAGTCGACGCTGCAATACCTGCAGCACGGCCAGCCGCTGTATATGGCGCTGTACGCGGCGGGCATCATCTTCTTCTGCTTCTTCTACACCGCAGTGGTGTTCAATCCCGAAGAAACCGCGGAAAATTTGAAAAAGAATGGCGGGTTCATTCCCGGCATCCGTCCGGGCAACCGCACCGCCGAATATCTTGATTACGTGCTGACCCGGATCACCGTTGTCGGGGCGGCCTACCTGACGCTGGTATGCGTCATTCCAGAATACGTGATCGCGCAGACCGGCATTCCGCTGTTCCTTGGCGGGACCAGCTTGTTGATTGTGGTTAACGTCACGGTCGATACGATCAGCCAGGTGCAGTCACACCTGCTTGCCCACCAATACGGCGACCTGATCAAGAAAGCGAAATTGAAGGGCCGCAATCGCTGATGCGAGGCGGTTCCGGATCGAGGGGGCTTCTGCCGTGAATATTATCCTGTTGGGACCCCCGGGTGCCGGTAAAGGCACCCAGGCTTCGCGCCTGGTCGATCAATATGGAATGCGGCAGCTATCCACTGGCGACATGCTGCGCGAAGCGGTCAAGGCTGGCACCCGGGTCGGTCTTGAGGCCAAGGCCGTGATGGACCGCGGAGAGCTGGTTTCCGATGAAATCGTGTCCGCGCTGATTGACGACGAACTCTCGCAGATGGGCCCTGACACCGGGGCGATCTTCGACGGCTATCCCCGGACCAAGCAGCAGGCCCGCTCGCTGGAAGAAATCCTCGCCCGCCACGGCCGCTCGCTCGACCATGTGATCGAACTGGAAGTGAACGAAGACGCGCTGGTGGACCGGATCACCGGACGTTTCACTTGTGCCAATTGCGGTGCCGGTTATCACGACCGCCACAAGCTGCCCAAGATCGAGGGTGTATGCGACAAATGCGGCAGCACCGAATTCAAGCGCCGTCCGGACGATAACGAAGAAACCGTTCGCATGCGGATGAAGGAATACCGCGCCAAGACCGCGCCCGTACTCCCCGTCTATGAAGAGCGCGGCATCGTGAGCCGGGTTGACGGTATGGCCAGCATCGACACGGTGACCGCTGCGCTCGACGCGATCCTCACTTAAGCTGCGAACAAGTCCCCGCGGACATGGGGGGACTCCCGGGATTTTGCGGCCGGGTATTTCGCCGGATCATCGCTTGGACTTTGCTTTCCGCCGTGGAATAACTCGGCGCGAACGGAATGCTTGTCCAAAGGTGCCACGCGATGTTGAAATCGACCACTGCCATGATTGCTGCCTGTGCGGCGCTGTATCTAACCTCCGGCCATGCTTCGGCCGAAGTAATCAAGGAAGGAGACGGCGGCTTCGTCACTCGCGATGCGGCGGTCGTGAAAGCGGCTCCGTTCGACGCGTGGCAAGCGCTGATCACTCCTTCGAAATGGTGGAACAGCAGCCATACATGGTCGGCCGACGCGGAAAATCTTTACATCAGTCCGCAAGGTGGCGGATGTTTCTGCGAATTGCTTCCGGTGCCCAAAGGTGCGCCCGAAACCATTCGCCGGGGCAGCGCGCAGCACATGGTGGTCGTGCTCGCCGATCCCGGGCGGGTGCTGAGGATGCGCGGCGGCCTCGGTCCATTGCAAAGCGAGCCAGTGCAGGGCGTCCTCACGATCACCCTGACGCCTTCCGACAAAGGCACGGTGATCGTTTTTGAATATGTCGTCGGCGGCTACATGCGCTTCGAAACACCCGAGATTGCCAAAGCGGTGGACGGCGTGATGAGCCAGCAACTGGCCGGGCTTGCCAAACTTCTCGGACCGGTGACGGCAGCCTCGGCCAAGGGCAAGGCAGCCAAACCCGCGGATGATCCGGCGCCAGACGGAAGTGACGAAGCGGAGCCCGGTGACGAACCGCGTGTGGGCGCGTCCGATGCCAAGCCCGCGCCGAAGAAACCAAGCACAGTCGACGAAGCGTTCGGTCCGATGGGCGACGAATAGCCCATCCGCGGTCCCGTCCCAGCCAGTAAACCCCGGCAGCGCCATTGCACGGCAGGAATTCACCGCTAGAGTGCCGCACGACAGACAGGGGGCCGGTCCGGACAGGACGGGACAACCCCGGGGGCTTGGTCGCGGATCATTACTGGCAGGCATGATGTCCGCCAGCACTCAGGAGGGGCGATCGTGGCAATTACAGATCATGTAGATTTCGAGACTTTCATGGACGGCGTGAAGCGCCGCAACCCGCATCAGCCGGAGTTTACCCAGGCCGTGCAGGAAGTGGCGCAAGACATCTTCGAGTTCATGGAGGACAAGGAAGAATACCACTCGCAGCAAATCCTCCGCCGGATCGCGGAGCCGGACCGGGTGGTGAGTTTCCGGGTGTGCTGGGAAGATGATGAGGGCCATATCCGGGTCCAGCGGGGCTGGCGCGTCCAGAACAACAACGCGATCGGTCCCTACAAGGGCGGAATCCGCTTTCATCCCAGCGTGACCGAAAGCGTGCTGAAATTCCTCGCCTTCGAACAGACCTTCAAGAATGCGCTGACAGGCCTGCCGATGGGCGGCGGGAAGGGCGGCTCGAACTTCAACCCCAAGGGCAAATCCGACCGCGAGGTCATGCGATTCTGCCAGAGCTTCATGACCGAACTCTACCGTCATATCGGCGCGGATGTCGATGTTCCGGCCGGCGACATCGGGGTCGGCGGGCGCGAGATCGGGTACATGTTCGGGCAGTACAAGCGGATCACCAACCAGTTCACCGGGGTCCTGACCGGCAAGGGCATGGAATATGGCGGATCGATGATCCGACCCGAAGCGACCGGGTACGGCGCGGTCTACTTCCTTCAGGAAATGCTCAAGCACCGCGGCGACGAGGTGAAGGGCAAGACGGCGGTCATTTCCGGATCCGGTAACGTCGCGACGCACGCCGCGGAAAAGATTACCCAGCTCGGCGGCAAGGTCGTGACCATGTCCGATTCTGGCGGCTTCATCCATGATCCCGACGGCATCGATCAGGACAAGATCAACTGGATCAAGGCGCACAAGACTCACCGGCGCGGGCGGATCAGCGAGTATGCGGACGAATTCAAGGGTTCGACTTTCCATGAAGGCAAGCGCCCTTGGCATGTCGAATGCGACCTCGCGCTGCCCTGCGCTACGCAGAACGAACTCGACGCCGATGAAGCGAGGGCGCTGGTTGCCAATGGCTGCATCGCGGTGTCGGAAGGCGCCAACATGCCGTCCACTCTCGAGGCGACTCATGTGTTCAAGGATGCAAAGATCATGTTCGCCCCGGGCAAGGCGGCGAATGCGGGCGGCGTGGCGGTTTCCGGCCTTGAGATGAGCCAGAATTCGGAGCGTCGTTCGTGGAAGGAAGAGGAACTTCAGCAGATGCTCCTCGACATCATGCAGGGCATCCATCGCCGCTGCATTTCCTATGGCGACCAGGGCAACGGCTATGTCGATTACGTGAAGGGGGCGAACATCGCCGGCTTCAAGAAGGTGGCCGACGCGATGCTGGCATTCGGCGTAGTCTGAAAACGGGGCAGGGCGTGCCGGGAAGTTGGGGTTTGCACCGGACCTTGGAAAGGGTTACAACCTTTCCAGCCGGCCCTTGAATTCGGCGGCACGCCCCCTACTTTGCGGGGCGTAGGCGTGTTTGCGCGCTTACCGGTTGACGCGCTGCGAGAATCATCTTAAGCGCGGTCCTCATTCGAGGATTACGGTATCCGAAGGCGAGAATCGTCCGGCAGGCGCTAGCCATTGAGCACGCCAACCGGGCTTTTGCCGTTTCAATGCTTTGTAATTCGAATGATTTTGTAGCGATGAGATAGGGACGCACCCTTCCGTTTCACGGATTTGCGCGTTTCCCTGTGGAGCATGGAGAAGTAAGTGGCTCGTATTGCCGGGGTAAATATCCCCACCAACAAGCGCGTGATTATCGCGCTAACCTACATTCACGGTATCGGCCGCACCACGGCGGTCCAGATTGCGGACAAACTGGGCATCGACCATGCCCGCCGCGTTCAGGACCTTTCGGATGCGGAAATCCTTCAGATTCGCGAAACCATCGATGCGGAACATCCCGTCGAAGGCGATCTTCGTCGCACGACTGCGATGAACATCAAGCGCCTGATGGATCTGGCGTCATACCGCGGGCTGCGTCACCGCAAGGGCCTTCCGGTCCGCGGACAGCGCACCCACACCAATGCCCGGACCCGCAAGGGCAAGGCAAAGGCTATCGCGGGCAAGAAGAAGTAAGCAGCCGCCAGTCCGGCGCTACCTTACCTCACCTTCTTACAAGAACAGGATAACGATACCATGGCACGCGAACCACAGCGCATCAGGCGCCGCGAGCGGAAAAACATTTCCAGCGGCGTTGCGCACGTAAACGCCAGCTTCAACAACACCATGATCACCATCACCGACGCACAGGGCAATGCTATCAGCTGGTCCAGTGCAGGCGCGATGGGCTTCAAGGGCAGCCGCAAGTCCACACCGTATGCCGCCCAGGTGGCTGCGGATGATGCCGGCAAGAAAGCCGCCGAGCACGGCGTGCGGACCCTCGAAGTTGAAGTCAAGGGCCCTGGCTCGGGCCGCGAAAGCGCGCTGCGGGCACTGCAGGCCGTTGGCTTCACGATCACATCGATCCGTGACGTAACGCCGATTCCGCACAACGGGGTTCGCCCGTCCAAGCGGCGCCGCGTCTAATCCGCCTTCTCGGCGGCCGGTGAGTAAATCACAGGCCGCCGTGTTTTCACGGATCGGCCGCGGGTTTGACCAGACCGTCACCGCACCGATCCCGCCCGAACCGAACTCCAGGGGAAATCCATGTCCGTCAACACCAAGAACTGGCAGGAACTCAAGAAACCCAACAGCCTTGAAATCAAGGATGGTGGCGAAGGCAAGCGCAAGACCACTTTTGTCGCTGAACCGCTTGAACGCGGCTACGGCCTCACGCTTGGCAACGCCCTGCGCCGCGTGCTGCTCTCCTCGCTGCAAGGTGCCGCGATCACCTCGATCAAGATCGAGAACGTGCTGCATGAATTCAGCAGCCTCGCCGGCGTGCGCGAAGACGTGACCGACATCGTGCTCAATGTGAAGCAGATCGCCCTGAAGATGGAAGGCGAAGGCCCCAAGCGCTTGCAGCTGTCCGCAACCGGTCCCGCTACGGTCAAGGCCGGCGATATTGCCGTTTCCGGCGACATCGAAGTGATGAACAAGGATCTGGTGATCTGCCATCTCGATGATGGTGCCAGCTTCAACATGGAACTGACTGCCGATACCGGCAGCGGCTATGTGCCAGCGGTCGCCAACCGTCCGGTGGATGCGCCGATCGGGTTGATCCCGGTCGACTCGCTCTATTCGCCGGTGCGCCAGGTCAGCTACAAGGTCGACAACGCCCGCGTCGGCCAGGAACTGGATTACGACAAGCTAAACCTGACGGTCGAAACCGACGGTACGATCACCCCGGAAGACGCAGTGGCCTATGCCGCGCGCATCCTCCAGGACCAGTTGACGCTGTTCGTCCACTTCGAAGATGGCATTCCGCAGCCGCAAGGCCAGATGATCGGCATGGCGGCCGCACCGGAAGAATCCGATGCGAACCAGCTCAACCGTTATCTGCTCAAGAAGGTCGACGAACTCGAATTGTCGGTCCGTTCGGCGAACTGCCTCAAGAACGACAACATCATCTACATCGGCGATCTGGTCCAGAAGACCGAAGCCGAAATGCTTCGGACCCCGAATTTCGGCCGCAAGTCCTTGAATGAAATCAAGGAAGTGCTGTCGAGCATGGGTCTTCGACTGGGCATGGACATCCCTGGATGGCCGCCTGAGAATATCGAGGAAATGGCCAAGAAGCTCGAACAGGAACTGCTCGGCTGAACAGGTTACGGCGGCGCACCTTAAGCGCCGCCAGCTTTGGGCTACCTCATACGGGCCCTCATCGAACGGAGTAAACCATCATGCGTCACGGTATTTCACAGCGTAAGCTCAGCCGCAAATCCGGCCACCGCAAGGCCCTTTTCCGCAACATGGCGGATGCGCTGGTCAAGCATGAGCAGATCCAGACCACCTTGCCGAAAGCCAAGGAACTGCGTCCCTATGTCGAAAAGCTGGTCACACTGGCCAAGCGCGGCGGTCTCAGCAATCGGCGTCTCGCGGCAGCTCGCATGAACGACGATGTACAGGTCAAGAAGCTGTTCGACACTCTCGGCGCACGCTATGCCAACCGCGAAGGCGGTTACCTGCGGATCATCAGGGCCGGTATCCGTGCCGGCGATGCCTCGCAGATGGCGATCATCGAATTTGTCGACCGCGACGTGGAAGCGCGCGGCAAGGACAGCGGTCCGGTCATGAACCGTGATGAAGAAGAATACGAAAACGCCTGATCCGCGTTTTCCGACAGGATCACCGAGTGGGGCCGGAAGGAAACTTCCGGCCCCTTTTCGTTGCGCCAAGGTAGCCGGACGCAGCATTGCAAAGCCCGGTCATCTGGTTACAACGGAAACAGTCGCAATTTCCCCCGGAGTACCAGATGATCCGTTCTCGCCTACTCGCAGGCGCTGCCTGTCTGCTCGCGATGCCGCTCGGCACCGCATTTCCCGCAACCCTCGCCGCCCAGGAAGTCTCGCCGCCGATGTACCCCCAAACCCGCAGCGATGGCATTGTCGAGACGATTTTCGGCAAGGAAGTGGCCGACCCCTACCGCTGGCTCGAGAACGATGTGCGTAACGATCCCGAAGTGGCCGAATGGGTCGCGGCGCAGAACCTGGTAACGGATGCGTATCTGGAAACGCTTCCGGGCAATGCGTGGTTCAAGCAGAAATTGGGCGCATTGCTCGATTACGAACGCTTCGGCATCCCGCGGAAGGCGGGCTCGCGCTATTTCTACACCCGTAATTCCGGGCTTCAGAATCAGTCACCGCTGTATGTTCAGGACAGCCTCGACAGCGAACGCCGCCTGCTGCTGGATCCGAACGCATGGGCAAAGGACGGCGCGACGGCGTTGTCCGATTGGACCCCGTCGCCGGACGGCAAATACCTGCTCTACAGTGTTCAGGATGGCGGCACGGACTGGCGGATCCTTCGGGTACTGGACGTCGATACTGGCGAACAACTCGGCGATGAAATCAAATGGGCGAAATTCACCGGCCTCGCCTGGGTAGGCGAGGAAGGCTTCCTGTATTCGCGCTTCCCCGAACCGCAGGAAGGCCAGGATTTCCAGGCCCTCAATTACAACCAGGCGGTCTATTACCACAAGATCGGCACTCCGCAGAGCGAGGACCAGCTGGTTTTCGCTACCCCGGACGAGCCGAAGCGTGGCAATGGCGCAGGGGTGACCGACGATGGCCGCTGGGCCGTGATCAGCAGTTCCTTCGGCACCGATTCCAAAGACGAGATCAACGTCATCGACCTCGCAGCACGCGAAGCCGAGGGCTGGCAGCCGCGGTTGCTGGTGCCCGGTTTCAAGAATGCCTGGCGGCCGATCGGCTCGGTCGACGGCACTATGTATTTCGTTACCAACGAAGATGCACCGCGCTATAAGCTGGTGTCGATCGATCTCGACACGCCGGATGCCGAGTGGAAGGTGGTGGTGCCTGAAACCGAACAACCGATCGACGGCGCGTCTATCGTCGGCGAGAAACTGGTACTGACCTATCTGAAGGACGCAACCACCCGCGCGGCGGTGTTCGCGCTCGACGGGACGCCCCAGTCGGACATCGAACTGGGCGCGCTGGGAACGGCGGGTGGCTTCGGCGGCGAATACGGTGATCCGGAAACCTTCTACACCTTCACCAGCTTCAACCAGCCCGGGGCCATTTACCGGCTGAACATCGAGACTGGCGAGAAAACCGAATTCGCTTCTCCCGAACTGACATTCGACCCCGAAAAATATGCGGTCGAACAACAGTTCTATACTTCGAAGGATGGCACGCGCGTACCGATGTTCATCGTGCGCAAGGCCGAACTGGCGGCTACGGGCACCGCCGCGCCGACGATGCTTTACGGCTACGGCGGGTTCGACATCTCGCTAACCCCGGGCTTTTCCGCGACCGCAATGGCGTGGCTGGAGGCCGGCGGCGTCTATGCCGTGGCCAACATTCGCGGCGGGGGCGAATATGGCAAGGAATGGCATGACGGCGGCCGTCTTGCGAACAAGCAGAACGTGTTCGACGATTTTATCGCGGCGGGCGAGTATTTGAAGGCTCAAGGCATCACCACGTCGGACGGGCTGGCCATTCGCGGCGGCTCCAACGGCGGCCTGCTGGTCGGTGCGGTGACCAACCAGCGGCCCGACCTGGTCGATGCCGCGCAGGCCGCAGTGGGCGTGATGGACATGCTCCGGTTCGACCGCTGGACAGCGGGCCGTTACTGGGTGGACGATTACGGTTATCCTTCGAAGCAGGAGGATTTTGAAACCCTGCTTACCTATTCGCCTTATCACAACATCCGCAGCGGCGTGGAATATCCGCCGGTGCTGGTGACTACGGCCGATACCGATGACCGCGTGGTTCCGGGACACAGCTTCAAGTACACTGCCGCCCTTCAGGCTGCCGATGCAGGTGACAAGCCGCACCTGATCCGGATCGAAACGCGCGCCGGCCATGGCTCCGGCAAGCCAACCGACAAGGTCATCGAGGAAGGGGCGGATGTCCTCAGCTTCCTTGCGCGATGGACCGGACTGGAAGTACCGCCAGCGAAGGGCGACTGATCCCGCAAACGCAGGCGTTCACAAAAGGTGCTACTTTTATGAACGCCTGCTGTCAGCCTAATTCAGGCTGGCAAAATCGCGAATCGTCTAAACCCTGTTTGACGCCGGAGCACTTCCGCCCTGGCGCCAAGCGAGGAACGACCCATGAATAACATCTCGAAAACACTCGTCGGAACCGTCGCCGCTGGCGCAATGGCGATGACCTCTGCAGCACCCGCCTTCGCCCGTGACCGGGACGATGGCATCAGCGCAGGCGAGATCATTGCCGGTGCCGTGATTATCGGCGGGATCGCCGCGATCGCCTCGGCTGCGAGCAAGGATCGCGGTTACGACCGGAATTACAACGACGGATACCGTTACAACGCGCGCGACAATCGCGGCGGTTACAACGACTATTACGGTCGCGGCAACCCGCGCGCGGCAGTGGAACAATGTGTACGCGTGGCCGAACTCAACGCCCAGCGCGCCGGTTACCGCTTCGCCAACGTGACCGACATCCGTGACGTGGATGACAAGCGTTACGGCTGGCGCGTGAAGGGCCGGATCGATGTCCAGGGCCAGCGTGGCTATGGCGACCGGTATGACCGCTACGACCGCGGCCGCCGGGCCGATAGCGGCAGCTTCACCTGCGATATCTCGCGGGGTCGGGTTGTCGGACTGGATTACAGCGGCGTCCGCGGTCTGCGCTAAGACGCATAATTCACGAGCTTAACAGGGGCTGTGCGGTTCAGGCTTAGGAAAGCCTGGGCCGCATATGCCGCAAGCAATAGATGGGGACCTTAACATGAAGCGCATTTCCCTTTTGTCGTCTTCCGCAGGGCTGATTGCTGCCTTGTCGCTGGCTGCAACGCCTGCAGCTGCAGCCGATATCCAGGTTCGTACGCCGCATGCCGCGTCCCCGGCCAACAACGCCTGGGAAGCCGGCAGTGTCACGGTCAACCGCGATCGGTATAGGGACCGGTACCGGGGCCGTTACCGCGGCCACCGCGACAATGTAGACGCGGGCGACGTAATTGGCGGCTTGCTGGTCATCGGCGCGATCGCGGCTGTCGCCAGCGCGGTTTCGAAGCCGAAGGAACCGCGTTACCCCGCGCCGTATCCCGTTCGCAGCGGTTATAATTCCGGTTCAGGCGCCGCGCGCGGCATCGATAACGCCGCCGACATGTGCGTGCGCGAAATCGAAAGTGACGCCCGCGTAAGCTCGGTCGATTCCGTCGAACGCTCTGGCAGTGGCTGGCGTGTGTCGGGGCTGCTGTTCGATGGCAACGGGTTTACCTGCCAGATTGGACAGGACGGACGGATCGACGATGTCAGCTATGGCAGCGCCGGCGGGTTTCAGGGTAGCTACACCCAGCCGGACGACCGCCAGTGGAGCGATGATCGCTACGCCGCGGCGTGGGGCAATGCTGGTACGGGTGCGCCGACGGCGGATTATTCGCGCAGTGAACCCGCGCAGTCAGATTCCGCCGCTGGACAGGCGCCTGCCTATCCCGGCGGTCCGGTGCCCGGTGAAAACTACCAGGATTACCCGGAATATTCCGGTGCCCCGGATGACCGTTACGGCGACTAACCCCTGGGGTTGCCGCCCGTATCATTATCTCCGCCCTGTTCGCCTGACGCGTCGTCATAAGCGGGCAGGGCGAGTTTCCAACGGATTGCCGCCCCGCGCAGGACGAAGCCGGCCAGCCATGCCGCGCTCCACACCAGTGCATCGGGCAGCGCCAGCGCCGAACCAAGGACGGTGACCGCGGCGGCCAGCGCCGCAGCGGTGACATACAGCTCCGGCCGCATGATGATCGACGGTTCTCCCGCAATCACGTCCCGGATTACCCCGCCTGCGCAGCCGGTTATTACCCCCATCACCATTGCGGGGATCGGCGCCACGCCGAACGCCATCGCTTTGGCAGTGCCAAGCACAGCGAAAGCGGCGAGGCCGGCGGCGTCGGCCCATTCGAGTAGCTCCCCCTCCCACCATCGGCGCGGCGTGAACCAAGCGATCAGTGCGGTCGCGAAGATCACCGGGGCGACCCACGGGTTATGCGTCCAGAACGCGGGCGTGCCGATCAGCATGTCGCGCAGCGATCCGCCGCCGACGCCGGTGATGAGGGCAAAGAACGCCATCGTCACGAAAGTTTGCCGCAGCCGTGCCGCCAGCAGTGCACCGGTCAGCGCAAAAACTGCGGTGCCTGCCAGGTCGAGGATCGGTGGCAGGACCGTCGGAACCACCGCAGCGGTCACGAGGTCGGCCTGGTTTTGCGCCGACGGAACATCAGGACGGTGCCGAGAAGCGCACCCGTCAAGCCAAGCGCCGCAAACAGGATCAGGACGGGGTGCGAGGTATCCTCCCGCGTTTCCAGGTCCATGATGTGCAGCCCCCACATGAAGTCGAACACGCGCCACCAACGGGTACGGACAGCTTCGATCTGACCGGTCTCACGCCCGATATAAACGCGGTCACCACTTTCCAGTTCGACCTGCCACACGGCTAACGGACGGCGGAAATCGAACGGTACGTCGTTGGCCTTGAAGGCGGTGATCGACTCAATTTTGTCCCCGCCGACTATCTGTTCCGCGGAAATCACCCGGGCTTCGATTTCGTTAAGCGGTGGCAGCCGTGCGCCGCTCCTGCCGAAACGTTCGAGCGACCCGTCGAGATATTCGATGGTGGTTACTGCCTGGCCGGATTGCATCGCGGTACTCACGGCCTTCACCGGACGTGACGGAATATCGGGCAGTGTAACCGCGATCGCGGTGTCCGGAGGCAGGGCCTGCTGCGGCTGTTCGATCCGCAGATGATTGCCGCGAACTTCCTCGATCGGACGCGCGACCATGACCAGGCCGGTGGCCATCCACATCACGATCGGCACGCCGACAAGCCAACCCAGCCAGATATGCCAGCGGGCAAAGCGGGTCATCCATTTCTGTCGCGCCATGCCGTGCCCCTCCGCCTGCCGCCCTCTTTACATGTGAATCGGTTTGCCCTGAACCGCCATCGCGGCTTCTTTTAGCGCTTCGGCATGCGTCGGATGCGCATGGCAGGTGTAGGCGATATCTTCCGATGTCGCGCCGAATTCCATCGCAAGCGCGGCTTCGGCAATCATCGTCCCCGCCAGGCTGGCGACAATATGGACGCCAAGCACTCGGTCCGTTTCGGCGTCGGCAATGACTTTCACGAAACCGTCCGTGTCGCGGTTGGCCTTGGCGCGGCTGTTGGCCATCATCGGGAATTTGCCGACCTTGACCTGGTGCCCGGCTTCCTTCGCTTCTTCCTCGGTCATGCCGACGTCGGCGAATTCGGGCATGGTATAGACTACGCCGGGGATTACCGCGTGGTTCACGATGCCGGTCTGTCCCGCGATGTTTTCCGCCACGGCAATGCCTTCGTCCTCGGCCTTGTGGGCCAGCATCGGCCCGGGAATCACGTCGCCGATCGCCCAGACGCCGTCCACCTTGGTGCGGAAATCATGTTCGGTATCGATCTGACCGCGCTTGTTGAGCTCCAGACCGATCGCCTCGAGGTTCAGCCCGTCGACGTTGGGACGCCGCCCGATCGACACCAGCACATGGCTGGCCTCGATCGTTTCCGCATCGCCGCCAGCGGCAGGTTCGACCGTCAGCGAGACCTTCTTGCCGTTGACGGTTGCCCCGGTGACCTTGCTTTTCAACCGGATATCCATGCCCTGCTTCTTGAAGATCTTGCCCGCTTCCTTGCGGACATCGGTGTCCATTCCGGGCAGCAGCATGTCGAGGAACTCCACTACGGTGACCTTCGCGCCGAGCCGCCGCCAGACCGATCCCAGTTCCAGCCCGATTACACCGCCGCCGATCACCACCAGATGTTCGGGCACTTCGGACAATTCGAGCGCGCCGGTTGAATCGACGATCTGGCCCGCTGCGTTGTCGACCTCGACGCCGGGAAGCGGCGTAACGCTGGAACCGGTGGCGATCACGATATCCTTGGCGGTGATGGTGTCGTCACCGACCTTGACGGTGTGGGCATCCTGGAACGCCGCGCGGCCCTTGATCCACGTGACCTTGTTCTTCTTGAACAGGAATTCGATCCCGCCGGTAAGTTCGCCGACTGCCTTGACCTTCTCCGCCATCATCACGCCCAGATCGAGCGTCGCGTTGGCGGTGATACCCCACGTCGCCATGTGACCGTTCTGCGCTTCGTCGAGCAATTCGGAAGCGTGGAGCAACGCCTTGGACGGGATGCAGCCGACGTTGAGGCAGGTCCCGCCCAGCGTCTCGCGGCTTTCCACGCAGGCGGTCTTCAAACCCAGCTGCGCCGCACGGATCGCCGCGACATAGCCGCCGGGGCCCGCGCCAATGACAAGGACATCGTAATCGTAGGTTTGGTCAGCCATGTCTAATTCCTCACAGATCAATCAGCATCCGCGTGGGATCTTCGATTGCATCCTTTATTATTTTCAGCGCGGTAACCGCTTCACGACCGTCGATCAGGCGGTGGTCATAGGACAGAGCGATATACATCATCGGGCGGATCACCATCTCGCCGTCCACCACCACAACGCGGTCTTCGATCCGGTGCAGGCCGAGCACGGCGCTCTGCGGCGGGTTGATGATAGGGGTCGACATCAGCGACCCGAACACGCCGCCGTTGGAGATGGTGAAGGTGCCGCCGGTCATGTCGGCCATGGTCAGCGAACCGTCCTTCGCGCGCTTGCCGAAATCGGCGATGTCTTTCTCGATCTGGGCAAAGCCCTTCCGGTCGACATCGCGGACGACCGGGACGACCAGCCCGCCGGGCGCGCTGACCGCGACGGAGATATCGACGTAATCGTGGTAGACGATCTCTTCGCCGTCGATCTGCGCATTGACGGAGGGAACATCCTTCAATGCCAATGTCGCGGCCTTGGCGAAGAAGCCCATGAAGCCGAGCTTGATGTCGTGCTTCTTGGCGAACAGTTCCTTGTACTTTTCGCGCGCTTCGATCACCGCGGTCATGTCGACATCGTTGAATGTCGTCAGCAGTGCGGCGGTGTCCTGCGCGCTCTTTAGGCGCTTCGCGATGGTCTGGCGCATCCGTGTCATCTTGACGCGTTCGACCTTGCGTTCGCCCGACGATGCACCGGACGACGAGGGGGCCGGCGCGGTACTTGGCGCCGGGGCGGGCGCGGCGGGTTCATCACCCTTCGCTTTCGCCGCAGCGAGAACATCTTCCTTGGTCAGGCGGCCATCCTTGCCAGTGCCCTTGACCGCGGAGGGGTCAATTCCGTGTTCCAGCACCGCGCGGCGCACGGCCGGGGACAGCGTCTGGGCAGCGTCGGAGGGCGCAGCGGAATCAGGAGCTTTTTCTTCGCTTGCTGCGGGAGCGGGAGCTGGTGGGGTCGATGCTGCGGATGCAGCAGGGCTGGCCGCCGCGCCGCCTTCCTCGACAGTCGCGATCACGGCGCCGACTTCAACGGTGTCGCCCACGGCGGCTTTGAGTTCGCCGATCACGCCCGCCACGGGGGAGGGGACTTCGATGGCGACCTTGTCCGTTTCGAGGCTGGCGATGGGTTCATCCACTTCCACCCGGTCGCCCGGCTGCTTCAGCCATTCGCCGATGGTGCCTTCGGTGACGGATTCGCCGAGTACCGGGACTTTGATTTCGTGTGCCATATTACCTGTTTCCTGAGGTCCTGCCGCTGCGTGCCGCGTTACTTGGATATGTCGAGAGCCGCTGCAACCAGCGCAGCCTGTTGTTCTTCATGCTTCTTGGCAAAGCCCGTTGCCGGTGACGCAGATGCATCCCGCCCGGCGTAAATCGGCCGGAGGGTCTTGCCCGCCTCCGCCGCGGCCTTTTCGATCAACCGGTCCACGAAGAACCACGCACCGTTGTTGTGCGGTTCTTCCTGGCACCAGACGATCTGCTCGAGCTTCGTCATCCGCTTGATACGGGCGCTGAGCGGTTCGCCAGGGAAGGGATAAAGTTGCTCGATCCGGACGATCGAGACATCGTCCAACCCTTCCTCGTCGCGCTTCTGCATGAGGTCGTAGGCGACCTTGCCGCTGCACAGCACCAACCGGCGGATTTTCTCGTCCGCGATCTCGGTAGTGTCGCTGAGGATCCGGCGGAAGTGGCTGTCGCCGGTAAATTCCGCCGCCGCACTCTTGGCCAGCGGGTGCCGCAGCAGGCTCTTCGGCGTCATGATGATCAGCGGCTTGCGGAACGGACGTAGCATCTGGCGCCGCAGCACATGGAAATAGTTGGCCGGCGAGGTGATGTTGCAGACCTGGATATTGTCGTTCGCGCACAATTGCAGGAACCGCTCGAGCCGGGCGCTGGAATGTTCCGGCCCCTGGCCCTCATAACCATGCGGCAGCAGCATCACGAGGCCGTTGGCCCGCAGCCACTTGGCTTCGCCGGCGGCAATGAACTGGTCGATGATGATCTGCGCGCCATTGGCGAAATCACCGAACTGCGCTTCCCACAACACCAGCGTCTTGGGGTCCGCGAGCGCGAAGCCGTACTCGAAGCCAAGTACCCCGTATTCGGACAGGGTGCTGTCATAGACCTCGAACTTGCCGTGCGGCAGGGTGGTCAGCGGGATGTATTTGCGTTCGTCCTGCTGGTCGGTCCACACCGCGTGGCGCTGGCTGAAAGTGCCGCGGCCCGAATCCTGGCCGGACAGGCGCACGCCGTATCCCTCGGTCACAAGGCTGCCGAACGCGAGCGCTTCCGCGGTTGCCCAATCGAACCCGTCGCTGCCGCCGAACATCGCCCGCTTCGCGTCGATCACCCGGCCCAGCGTCTTGTGGATGTTGAGATCATCCGGCACCGTGGTCAGGGTGCGGCCGAGGCTGTCGAACAGCTTGCGCTCGATCCCGGTGTCGATGTTGCGGCGCGCTGTTTCGGGATCGGCGGGCTTGTGCAGCCCGCTCCAGCGGCCGGTAAACCAGTCGGCCGAATTGGGGACATAGGTCTTGGAAGCTTCGAAATCGGCGTCCAGCAAGGCGGTGAAATCGGCCACCAGGCTATCGGCGAAACC
Source organism: Allopontixanthobacter sediminis (assembly GCF_009828115.1). Classification (GTDB taxonomy): domain Bacteria; phylum Pseudomonadota; class Alphaproteobacteria; order Sphingomonadales; family Sphingomonadaceae; genus Allopontixanthobacter; species Allopontixanthobacter sediminis. The sequence goes on from NZ_WTYL01000001.1 coordinate 456,162, forward strand.
TTCCACGACCTCGCCTTCGCGGATCAGGCGCGCTTCGTAGATTTCGCTGACCTTGGGGTGCTTGCGGATCTTGTCGTACATCAGCGGCTGGGTGAAACTCGGTTCGTCACCTTCGTTATGGCCGAACCGGCGATAGCACCACATGTCGATCACGATGTCGCGGTGGAACCGCTGGCGGTATTCGATCGCCAGCTTGCAGGCGAAGGTCACCGCTTCGGGATTGTCGCCGTTGACGTGCAGGATCGGCGCCTGGACACCCTTCGCCACGTCGGAGGGATAAGGGCTGGACCGGGCGAACTGCGGGCTGGTGGTGAACCCGATCTGGTTGTTGATCACGAAATGCAGGCAGCCGCCGGTGTTGTAACCGCGGACGCCCGACAGGCCGAAACATTCCCACACTACGCCCTGTCCGGCAAACGCCGCATCGCCGTGGATCAGTACGGGCAGGACTTGCTCGTTCTTCTTAAGATCGTCGCGGATTGCCTGCTGCGCGCGGGCCTTGCCGAGCACGACCGGGTCGACCGCTTCCAAGTGGCTGGGGTTGGGAACCAGCGACATGTGCACTTCGATCCCGTCGAACTCGCGGTCGGTGCTGGTGCCGAGGTGGTATTTCACATCGCCCGAACCGCCGACATCGTCGGGATTGGCGCTGCCACCGGAAAATTCGTGGAAGATGACCTTGTACGGCTTGGCCATTACGTTGGCGAGAATGTTCAGCCGGCCGCGGTGGGCCATGCCGTAGATGATTTCCCGCACGCCCAGTTGGCCGCCGTACTTGATCACTGCTTCGAGCGCGGGGATCATCGATTCCCCGCCGTCGAGGCCGAAACGCTTGGTCCCGACATATTTCTTGCCGAGGAATTTCTCGTATTGCTCGCCGCGGATCACCGCGCCTAGGATGGCGCGCTTGCCTTCCGGAGTGAACTGGATGACCTTGTCCGGCCCTTCGATCCGGTCCTGGATGAACCGGCGTTCCTCGACATCGGCGATGTGCATGTAATCGAAGCCGACCTGGCCGCAGTAATTGGCCCGGAGAACCTCGACCAGTTCCAGCGGGGTGGCCCATTCGAGATTGAGATTGCCGCCGAGATAGACCGGCTCGTCCAGCGACTTGCCAGTGAAACCGTGCCAATCGAGCTTCATGTCGTCGGGCAATTCGCGCTGGCTGAGGCCGAGCGGATCGAGGTCTGCAGCCAGATGCCCGCGCACGCGGTAGGTGCGGATCAGCAGCATCGCCCGGATCGAGGCGTCGGCGGCCTTTTCAATGGCCGCATCGTCCATGACCTTGCCGCCGCGTTCCGCCGCCGCCTTGACCGCGATCTTCATTGCCGTCGGGTCGAGCGCCTGCGTCAGGTCGTCCGCGCTGTCGCCGCCCACCATCGGCCAGCGCGGGTTTGCCCATGATGGCCCGGCCTGCGGACCTTCTGCCGGTCCGTCCAGCTCGAAATCGTGGTTTTCATTACCCATGGGTGGAGTTACCTCAACTGCCGAAGAATTGGCGGCTTTCAATGGTAACGCCGGAACGTATCGCAATGCTCCCGGGGAGGATAAGCATTCCCCCGGACACAGGGGAGGGGACGTTCAGGCGCCGGAGTCAGACGAGTTCTTTCAGCATGGCGTCCAATGTGGTGCCAAGTTCGGATGGTGACGGCGAAACACGGATGCCTGCAGCTTCCATCGCCGCGATCTTGTCGTCCGCGCCGCCCTTGCCGCCCGATACGATGGCGCCCGCATGGCCCATGCGCCGGCCCGGAGGAGCGGTGCGGCCCGCGATAAAGCCGACCATTGGTTTGCTGCGGCCGAGCTTCGCCTGTTCGGCGATGAATTCAGCCGCTTCTTCTTCCGCGCTGCCGCCGATCTCGCCGATCATGATGATCGACTTGGTTTCGTCGTCGGACAGGAACAGGTCCAGCACGTCGATGAAGTTGGTGCCGTTGACCGGATCTCCCCCGATGCCGACCGCGGTCGTCTGGCCGAGGCCGACCATTGTGGTCTGGTGCACCGCTTCGTAGGTCAGCGTGCCGGAACGCGAGACCACGCCGACGCTACCCTTCTTGAAGATGGAGCCGGGCATGATCCCGATCTTGCATTCGCCGGGGGTCAGCACCCCGGGGCAGTTCGGCCCGATCAGGCGCGACTTCGAACCTTCGAGAGCGGCCTTGACCTTGACCATGTCGAGCACCGGAATGCCTTCGGTGATGGCGATGATCAGTTCGATCTCGGCATCGATCGCTTCGCAGATCGCGTCCGCAGCAAATGGCGGCGGAACATAGATGCACGATGCAGTCGCGCCGGTCGCGGCCTTCGCCTCGCGCACGGTGTTGAAATTGGGCAGGCCGATATGCGTCGTGCCGCCTTTGCCGGGGGTTACGCCGCCAACCATCTGCGTCCCGTAATCGAGCGCCTGCTGGGTGTGGAAGGTTCCGGTTTCACCGGTCATCCCTTGCGTGATGACCTTGGTGTCTTTGTTTACGAGGATGGACATTAAATGGGCTCCGAACTGTCTTGATCGATTTTAGAATTCGCGGTTAGCAACGTATCACGCCAGCGAGCTATCCAGCGCCTTGCACGCCTCGAGCAGTTCCTTGACCGCATCGACGCTGACCGTGAGGTTCGCGCGTTCTTCGTCCGACAATTCGATTTCGATCACATCTTCGGTACCGCCTGCTCCGATCACCGTCGGGACGCCGACATACAGCCCGTCGAGGCCGTATTTGCCTTGGACATAGGATGCGGAGGGGAGGATGCGCTTGCTGTCGCCCAGATAGGCTTCGGCCATCGCGATCGCGCTGGTGGCGGGGGCGTAATAGGCTGAGCCATTGCCGAGCAGCTGGACGATTTCACCGCCGCCCGCGCGGGTGCGCTTGACGATTTCGTCGAGGCGCGCTTCGTCGATGCCCTTGATCTTGGCCATGTCCTTCACCGGGATACCGTTGATCGTGGAGTAGGACAGGACCGGCACCATGGTGTCACCGTGGCCGCCAAGCACGAAGGCGTTCACGTCCTTTACCGAAACGCCGAATTCCCAAGCGAGGAAGGTCGCGAACCGCGCGCTGTCGAGCACGCCTGCCATGCCGACAACCTTGTTGTGCGGCAGGCCGGAAAATTCGCGCAGTGCCCAGACCATCGCGTCCAGCGGGTTGGTGATGCAGATCACGAACGCGTCGGGCGCGTTGTTCTTGATGCCTTCGCCGACGGACTTCATCACTTTGAGGTTGATGCCGAGCAGATCGTCGCGGCTCATGCCGGGTTTACGCGGCACGCCGGCGGTTACGATCACGACATCGGCGCCGGCGATATCCGCGTAGTCGTTGGTGCCCTTGATCGCGGCGTCGAAGCCTTCGATCGGGCCGCACTGGCTAAGATCGAGCGCCTTGCCCTGCGGCATCCCCTCGGCAATATCGAACAGGACGATGTCGCCCATTTCCTTCTTCGCGGCGAGGTGGGCGAGAGTGCCGCCGATCATGCCGGCGCCGATCAGGGCGATTTTACTACGGGCCATATGCGCGAGATGTCCTTCTACGGTTGCGGGACAGAACGAAGACCAGCAAGGTCGGCGCGTGCCAAGTCCCGCGACAAGGCCGCGCCCGTGAAAACGAGCCCTGACTAGGCGGGGGGTCTAGCGATTGCAACTGACAAAGGAGCCCGATAAGCAACTATCTTTGCAATTAGTTCGCAGTAGCGATTGCGTGCGATAAAGCGGGCTTTTTCAGCCACCAGTAGCGGTTTACGGGCAAATGGTGATGGTTATCCGGTCTTGCGTTGGGCTTCAGCCCTGCAGTACTCGCCTTCACGCTCCTGGGCGAGCAGCATCGCGGCGAGATAATCCGGAACCGCACGGCTGAAGTAATAGCCCTGGCCCAGGGTGCAGCCAGCCTCGCGCACGGCCTTGACCTGTTCGACCGTTTCGAGCCCCTCGGCGACGATTTCCATCTCCAGCGTGGTGCCGAGTTCGGCAACGGCCCGGATGATCGCATCGCTCTTGCGCCCGACATTCGGGCCGGACACGAAACTGCGGTCGACCTTGATCTTCTTGAACGGATATTTGTGGATGTAGCTGAGCGAGGAATAGCCGGTGCCGAAGTCGTCGAGCGCGAAGCGGACCCCGGCGGCGGAGAGTTCCTCGATGAAGCTGTTGGTCGCGTGGTTATCGTCGAGGAACAGGCTTTCGGTCACTTCCAGTTCCAGCCGCGAGGGGGCCAGGCCCGCATCGCGCAGCGCGGTCAGGATGCCCAGCGCGGCGCCGGGGGCCTTGATCTGCATCGGGGAAAGATTGACCGCCAGCGTGACATCCTCGGGCCATGCCGCGCAGGCTTTCGCCGCCTGTGCGGTGATCCAGTTGCCGAGCGTGACGATAACCCCGGTTTCTTCCGCCACCGGGATGAATTCGTCGGGTTTCAACTCGCCCTTCTGCGGATGGAACCAGCGCACCAGCGCCTCAAAGGTGCGGATCTTGCCGGTCTCCAGATCGACGATCGGCTGGAAGAAGATCGATAATTCGTTCTTGATGATTGCCGCGCGCAATTCCGCCTCGATCTCGCGTCGGCGGACGAGGTCGCGGCTCATTGCGGGGGTGTAGAAACACAGCTGGTTCCGGCCGTTCACCTTGGCGTGGTACAGGGCAAGGTCGGCGCGTTGCATCAAGGTGTCGGAATCGATCCCGTCTTCCGGCAGGATGGCGATGCCCATGGACGCCTGCACTTCCAATCGGTCGCCGTCGATCCGGACCGGGCGGATAATCTCGTCGAGCAGGCGCCCGGCCAGCTTCTCGCATTCAAGGCGGCTGGATACTTCGGACAGGATGATAAATTCATCGCCGCCGAACCGCGAGACTGTCGCATCGACGGACGATGCCGCGCGCAGGCGGCGGGCGATTTCGGACAACACCCGGTCCCCGACAGGGTGGCCGAGCAAATCGTTGACTTCCTTGAACCGGTCGAGGTCGAGCCAGAACAGCGCGAGCATCCGGCCCTCGGGTAGGTCCATCAGCGTTTCGACCATCGCATGGTTGAGCCCGGCACGGTTCGCGAGCCCGGTCACCACGTCGGTGCGGGCGAGCGTCTGCATCCGGTCCGCCAGCAGCGCGCTGGTTTCCGCCGCCGAAATCGAATCCCGCAGGATCTTGAACACGTTGAGCGTAATCGACGCCATCGCGGGGAGCAGAAGCGCGATCGTCACCGCCAGCGTAACGTAGGCGAGGGTGCCGATGTAAAGGCACACCACCATGACCGGCACGACTGTCAACGTCAGCTGGCCCAGCGCGATCGCAGGCCGGCCGGCGTTGCGGGCGCAGATGCCGACGCCGTAGCACATGGCGTTAGCCGTCATCAGCACTTCCCACTGGGTTCCGATGTTCAGCAGCAAGGTGAGCGCTGCCACCGTGCCCAGCAGCATGGCGTAGCTGAAAGCGCCGATTTCATAAATGATTTCAAGCTTCCAGGTGCTGTTCCCATCGTCGTCTGGCGACATGTTGCTGGCGACGGTCACGCGCACGATTGCGACAATCGCCAGCGCGACGGCGGCGATGCACAGGGACGGTTCACCGCTGCCAAGGGCGACGACGCCGGCCGAGAAGATGCCCGCAAGGGCGCCGATCGCCAGGCTTGCGGGCTGGTTATAAAGGGTGCGGACCAAGGTCCTGCGAACACGCTCCGAAAGCTTGTCCCCCGGTCCAAAATGCGTCAGGATTGTCTTGATCCTCGCAGTGGGGTCGCCCTTGGCCATGGATATTGTCCTAGCCGAGAGATATCACCGAATGGTTAATTTGAGCCTTACCAATCACCCGATTCGGCGGGCGTAATCCGCAGATTCCCGCGGCCTGCAGCCTACCCGCCGTTCCGCGAAATTGTTAAGCAATTTCAGCGTCAGGGACTGCCGCTTCGAGCTGTCCGGCGATCCGTTTGTCGAGCGCACGGCAGATCCCCAACCACCAGTCGTACCCCTGACGGTCACCGGCAAAAAATGCTGCCTCGGCCTGCGAGCGCGCCTGCCGTGCGGCACCCATGCCATGCGCGGCAAAGTGGCGCAGGGCGGCATGGATTACATTGTCGTTGGCCTGGATGCCAACCGTGTCGCCATTGTCGTTGGCTGCCCGGCCGGGCGTCCGGCGGGACAGCGCACGCGCTACCGGAGAACGGGTTACGGTGCGTGCGGCGGCGAAATAGACGGTCATGCCGTGGATACCCTTGGTCACTGAATGGCGTAGCGATCCAATAGAACGGCAGCACTAAGGCGGGGTTCCGATACACGGTTGAGGGATCGTTAATTTCCCCACCTTGGTCTAGCCAAGCTGTTATTTGGGCTCGGAAATCCACCGACCGCTGTTGGCGTATTCGGGTCGGATACCGCTCGCTTCCGGCAGGTTTTCCGCCTTGAACAGCCGGTCGCCGCCGCGGTCGGTCACGGCTGCGGAATAGGATGGTGCCGGGGCGGAGGAAGCGCCGCCGATCGCCCGATGCTTGCCCGCAGGAGACTGTGTTTTTTCAGGCTCCGGGGAGGCTATCCCGGCGCTGCGGGTAAACTCGCGGGCCAGCGCGACCGGATCCGGGGCCTCTGTCGCCAGCGCGGATGCCTTGCGCACAGAACCTGCGGCAACCGGTTCATAGCCGGAATAACTCGTCCGGAACGCGGCCGGCTTGCCTGCCGCGCCGCGCCAGCGATAGAACCGGTGCGCGCCGATGGTGCCGACAGGGTGGAGGCTCGGGGCCCAGTAAGGGTAAATCCAGATGGTGTGATAATGCGTGGCGAGGCCGACCGGCTGGTACACCTCGCCAAGCAAGGCGTCCTGCGCCACGTTGCGCGCTCGTTCCCACGCCGCGGCGGAGGGTTTGCGGGCGAGCGAGCCGTCACAGGTGAAGCTGAACTGGCAGCCGGTACGCCGTTCCGACCCTTGGTAAACCACACCGCAAACGCTGCCGGGATAGCTTGGATGCGCAACGCGGTTGAGCACCACTTGCGCCACGGCGCGCTGCCCGCCGACGGTTTCGCTCGCCGCTTCGTAATAGATTGCCGAGGTCAGGCATTGCAGCGCCCGCGCCTTGCTGACGCCGTCCCCTGATCCGGGGAACGACTGGGCTGCCGGTCCGGCGTTGCGCGTTTCCACGAGCTGTTCGGCGTCGGCATTGCCGGTGCCGGTGATGTCGAACAGCGGGGAAGCGGAAGGGCCGGTGGCCAAATCCATGCGCGGTGCGTCTTCGAGGAAATAGAATGCGGATCCGGGAAAGCTGTTGCCCGGCCGCTCGAACGGCATGGGAGTTACCGCGGCGGCGATGGCTTCGTCCTGGAACGCAAAGTTACCGGCTGACTTCCACTCGCCCGGCGCGGCGACGGCCGGCACGGCAATCGCTGCGACCAGCGCTGCAATCCGCCGTCCGCGGTGCTTTGCGCGTCGCCCTGATGCCGCGCCGCCCGCGCCCGTCCGCGCCCCAGCCCCCAGGGGACGCGGATCACGAACCAGCCGGGCGCGGAAATCCGCGGGGGCCGGTTCGTCGGGAAGGGAAGGCAGATGGGTCAAGAAATTTCGCTTCTGCTAGGTCATTCGGCAGGAAGTTCCAGCCGTGCCGCAGCACGTAGCAATCGCTGGCCCGGGCTGCGACGGTAGCCTCGGCAGCGTCCCTTTGCGGTACACAATCGGCAATGCGGTTAAGGCGGACCCTGCGCATTTCCGAGCCTCGGCCCTTCCGTAATCAACGGGTCTTGCGATCTGGCAGCAGTGCGCCTAATCCCCCGGCCACGTCATGGGTTGTCTGTGAAAGCAGGCCTAAGAGGGAAGCGAGTGAGGGGGTGTCCCCGAACCTCGCGCTGCCCCCGCAACTGTGACCGGGGAGTTTGCGCTCCATTATGCCACTGGATTCCGTTCGCGGATGCCGGGAAGGCGGGGCGCAGATTTTGATCCGGGAGCCAGGAGACCTGCCCATGTTCGGTCGTTCAGCCGCCGGACGGGGTGTGTCGGAGGCAAATGGAAAGACGCGTTCTGCGTCCCTTCCGTTGTGAGCGACATTCATGTCGCTTACTACGGAGCTAATAATGTCCAAATACCTGTTTTTACTCGGTTGTTCCATCGTTCTCGCCACGCCCGCTGCAGCGGAACAGCCACGGCCACCCAGCGGTGCCGATCTTGACAATATGGGGACCGCCAGCCCCGTTCGTGCCAGTGTCATCACGGTTGTCGCGAGTGGCACGTCAGAGGCGCTCGGCCAGAGCGGGCAAGCCATCGCCATAATCGGGCGTGAGGAGATCGAGCAGGTCCAGGGCGCGGATTTGACGCGCATTCTCCAACGCGCCCCCGGCGTCACGATCACCCGTAACGGCGGGATCGGAAATTTCACCGGGGTGCGAATCCGCGGCGCGGAGGCGGAACAATTGCTGGTGTTGCTCGACGGGGTGCGAGTGACCGATCCGGCTTCGCCCGGTGGCGGGTTCGACTTCGGTAATCTCCTTTCGGGGGCAATCGACAAGATCGAATTGCTGCGCGGGTCCAACAGCGTAATCTGGGGCAGCCAGGCGATCGGCGGTGTCATGGCGGTGACCAGCCGCGAGACAGACGGAGTGCGCGGTTCGCTTGAATACGGTGCGCGCGATTCAATTTACGCGAACGCCAGCGCCGGGATCAGCGGCAATGCCGGTGCGGTTACGCTGAACGGCGGTTATTTCCGCACCGACGGGTTCTCCTCCGCGGCGGTCGGCACGGAACCGGACGGTTTCCGGCAATGGCAGGTCGGGGGACGCGGCAGCGTCAACCTCGCCGCTGGATTGCAGGCAATTGCGGCGCTGAATTACGCCGACGGGCGGCTCGACATCGACGGGTTTCCGGCGCCCGCATTTTCCTTCGCCGATACGGCGGAATACCAGGACACGCGCGAAGTCTCCGGCATGGCGGGCCTGAAATACCGCAGCGGCCCGCTCGACCTGATGGCCGCCTATTCCCTGTCGGAAACAGAACGCGACCAACTCGATCCAGCCTTCGGGGACGATCCGACCTATTCCACCAAGGGCAACAGCGAGCGGGCCGAAATCCGCGGGAAATGGGATTTCGCCGACACGCTCGCGCTGCGCTTCGGGGCGGAGCGGGAATGGAGCCGCTTCACGTCCACCTTCGATGACGAGCAGCGGGCAGCCATCACCGGCGTCTACAGCCAGCTTGGTGTCGATACCGGCCGGTTGGTCGTGAACGCCGGAGCGCGGCTGGACGATCACAGCCGGTTCGGCAGCGCGGTGACGTTCGGCGCCGATGCCGCCTTCACCCTCGCGGACGGATGGAGCCTGCGCGCCAGTGTCGGCGAGGGGTTCAAGGCGCCGACGCTGTACCAGCTGTTTTCCGATTACGGTAACCAGACGCTGGAACCGGAACGCAGCACTTCCGCGGACATTGGCATTGTGTACGGCGACCGCATTCTGGCCAATTATTTTGCCGCCAGCGTTTTCCGCCGCGACAGCGAGAACCTGATCTCGTTCGTGTCGCTACCTGCGCCTCCATTCGGTATCTACCAGAACACCGGCCTCGCCCGCGCGCAGGGGATCGAAGTGGAAGGCGGCTACGGTCTGACCGAAACCATCTCCGCCCGATTGGCGTACAGTTTCGTGGATACCGAGGACCGTTCCTCCGGCTCGACGAACCGGGGCAACGAACTCGCCCGCCGCCCGCGCCACGCGGCGACCCTCTCTGCCGACTGGACGCCGGGTGATTTCCGGTTGGGCAGCGACTTGCGCCTCGTTTCGCGCAGCTTCGACAACGCGGCAAACACGGTGCGGCTGAAGGGTTACGCTCTGCTCGATTTGCGTGCCGGCTGGCAGGTGACAGACGCGTTCGAACTGTTCGGCCGCGTCGAAAATGTGTCGGACGAACAGTACCAGACGGCGGCGGGATACGGTGCCGCCGGCCGCGGGGTGTTCGTTGGCGTCCGGGCCGCGATGTGACCATCCGGCACGCCCTCGCGGTCGTGGTCCTGCTGGCGGGTTGCAGCCCGCCAGCGGCAACGCCGGCCAAAATGGGCGCGCCGACCATCGTCAGCCTCAACCCCTGCACCGATGCGATCCTCTCGGAAGTGGCGGGGCCGGAGCAAGTGCTGGCCCTGTCGCATTACAGCCGCGATCCGGCCTCCAGTTCGATGGATCCGGCGCGTGCCCGGCAATACGGCGTCACGGGCGGAACGGTGGAAGAAGTGCTGGCGTTGAAGCCCGACATGGTGATCGCCAGCGCCTACATGCCGCCCGCCACCCGCGCCGGGCTGGAGGACCTCGGCATCCGGGTGGAGACTTTCGGGATTGCGGACACAGTGAAGGCCAGCGACGCGCAGATCCGCCAAATTTCGGCGCTCGCGGGTAATCCCGCTGGCGGGGAAATGCTGATCGGGAAGATCGCCGCGGCCTTGTCAGATGCTGCGCTGCCTGAAAGCGCGGCGACGGTTCCGGCAGTGTTGTGGCAGCCCTCCGGCATCGTTCCGGGGGAGGGCGCGCTGGTCAGCGAACTGCTTCGCCGAGCCGGTTTTTCCAGCCACAGCGCCGCGATCGGGATGGGGCAGGCGGATTACCTGTCGCTCGAACAGGTCATCGCCAATCCGCCGCGAGTCTTGCTGGTGGCGGGACAGGAGCGGTCGCAATTGCATCCGGCGCTCGACGCCTTGCCTGCCATGCAACGCGCAACATACGATCCTGGCCTGCTGTATTGCGGGGGGCCGACGATCATCAAGGCGATGGAGCGGCTGAAGGAGGTGCGGGCGGGGATTGCAGGGAAGTCACCGGAGCCGCGAACATGACCCGCCCCGTCCCCATCCTGCTCGTCCTGATCGCGCTTGCCTTGCCGCTGTCGCTGCTCGCTGGTCGGGTCTGGCTCGATTTCGCGGAGACCCCGAATGCGGCGATTATCCTTGGCGAACTTCGCTTGCCGCGATCGTTGCTGGCGCTGGTGATCGGTGCAGGCCTGGGCGCAGCGGGAGCGGCGATGCAGGGGTATCTGCGCAACCCGCTGGCCGATCCGGGGCTATTCGGGATCGCGCCGATGGCCGCGCTGGGCGCGGTGGCGAGTTTCTGGTTCGGCTATTCCGCCAGCGCCTGGCTGCTGCCGCTGTTCGCGCTGGTCGGAGCGGGGGCGGGAATGGCGCTGCTCGCCCTGATCGCAGGGCGGACAGGCGGCATTGCGCTGTTCACGCTGGCCGGACTGATGATCGCGAGCCTGGCGGGAACCCTTACCAGCCTGGCAATCAGCATGGCCCCCAACGCCTTCGCGATGAGCGAAATCGTGACGTGGCTGATGGGCGCGCTGACCGACCGGAGTTGGCGCGAGGTCTGGATCGCGGCGCCGCTGACCGCCGCGGGGATCGGCTGCCTGCTGATGACCGGGCGCGGGCTCGACGCGCTGACCCTCGGCGATGCGGCGGCGCGGTCCATGGGCATGCGGCCGGGGATAGTGCAGGCGTGGCTGATCGCGGGTGTCGGCCTGACCGTGGGCAGCGGTGTGGCGGTGGCGGGAATTGTCGGCTTCGTCGGCCTGATCGTGCCGCATCTGGTGCGCCCGTTCACCGACCGCCGCCCGAGCCAGCTGATCCTGCCGAGCGCGCTCGCGGGCGCATTGCTGGTGCTGGTTGCCGACAGCACCGTGCGGATCTTGCCGCTGGTCACCGAACTCCGGCTGGGCATCGCGCTCAGCCTGATCGGTGCGCCGTTCTTCCTGTGGCTGCTGCTGCGGATGCGGAGGGGGTTGGCATGATTGCCCTCGCGGCGACCCAGCTAACCATCGGCACCCGCTTGCGGGGCGTGGACGCGGCATTCGCGCCGGGCCGGATCACCGCGATCTGCGGCCCCAACGGCGCGGGCAAATCCACCTTGCTGGCCGCCCTCGCGGGATTGCTGCCGCCGGACAGCGGACAGGTGCTGCTATCCGGCGAGGACGTGACCACGATGCACCCGCGCAGCCGGGCCCGGGCGATTGGCTATCTGCCGCAGGATGGCGAAGTGGCATGGGATGTCGCGGTGCGCAGTCTGGTGGCGCTGGGCCGGATGCCGCACGGGGATACCGCCGCCGAGCCGGTTGAGCGGACGATCGCCACGCTCGACCTCGAGACACTGGCAGGGCGGCCTATCTCGAAACTATCCGGCGGCGAGAAGGCACGCGCACTGCTCGCCCGGGTTCTGGCAGGGGAGCCGCAGTGGCTGCTGGCAGACGAACCGTTCGCCGCGCTCGATATCGGGCACCAGTTGACCTTGCTGCGGCACTTGCGGCGGATCGCGGACGAGGGTGTGGGCGTGGTGATGGTCCTGCATGATCTTGGCCTCGCGATGAACCACGCGGACGAGGTGATCGTGCTCGACAAGGGACGTCTGGCAGCGAGCGGATCACCCGCCGAAGCCCTATCCGCACCGATTATCGAGCAGGTCTGGGGTGTCACCGCCACCTGGATCGGCGAACCGAGCGGGCGTGCCTTGGTCACGCGGTAAACCAGCTTAAACCCAAACGAAAAAAGCCCCGCTCCCTCGGGTGAGGGGCGGGGCAATTTCCACATTAGTGCAGCTTACTTCGCGGGTTCAACCAGCCCGCGTGCTTCCAGCATCGGGGTCACGTCGGGTTCGCGTCCGGCGAAGTTGCGGAACATTTCGAAGTAATCCATCGTCCCGCCCTTGCTCAGCACGGTGTTGCGATAATGGTCGCCGTTCTTGCGGGTCAGGCCGCCATTTTCGCGGAACCATTTGCGGCTGTCGCGGTCCAGCATCTCCGTCCACAGATAGGAGTAATACCCTGCCGAATAGCCGGTCGGGTCGGAGAAGATGTGGCTGAAATAGCTGCTGCGGTAACGCGGCGGCACCAGTTCGACTTCGAGGCCGAGTTCGGTCAGCGACTTGCGTTCGAAGGCGTCGACTTTCTCCGGCGTGTCGATCGCTGCGGCTTCCTGCGGGCTCAGCGAATGCCACTTCATGTCGAGCAGCGCGGCTTCCATCGTTTCGCCCAGCGCATAGCCCTGGTTGAATTTCGATGCCGCTTCGATCTTCGCAATCAACTCGCTCGGGATCACCTTACCGGTCTCGTGATGCTTGGCGTAATTCGCCAGCACCGCGGGATCGGATGCCCACATTTCATGGACCTGGCTCGGATATTCGACAAAGTCGCGCGCCGTGGCAGTGCCCGACAGGCTGGCGTATTTCTGGTTCGCGAAGAAACCGTGCAGCGCATGGCCAAACTCGTGGAACATCGTTTCGACATTGTCGAAGCTGACCAGTTGCGGTTCGCCCTCGGGTGCCTTGGGGATGTTCAGCACGTTGTAGATCACCGGCTTGGTGCCATACAGATGGGACTGCTCGACGAAGTTCGACATCCACGCCCCGCCGCGCTTGTTATCGCGCTGGAACGGGTCGAAATAGAAGATGCCGAGGACACTCTTGTCCTTGTCGTACACGGTGTAGGTCGACACGTCGGGATGATAGACCGGCAGGTCGGTACGCTTTTCGAAGGTCAGGCCGTAAAGCTTTTCCGCCATGAAGAACACGCCGTCTTCCAGCGTGCGGGTGACTTCGAAATACGGCTTCACCGCGCTTTCATCGAGGTCGTATTTCGCCTGGCGAACCTGTTCGGCATAGCGGTCCCAATCCCACGGCTTGACCGTGAAATTTTCGCCCGACTTCTTGATTTCCGCGTTGAGCGCGGCGGCTTCGGCGCGCTGCGTAGCGGCGAGGGCGGGGACCATCGCTTCCATGAAGTTGATCGCGGTTTCGGGATTTTGCGCCATGCGGTCGTACATCGCATAGGTCGCCCAGTCGGGTGCACCGAACAACGCGGCTTTTTCGGCCCGCAGCTTCGCCACTTCGGCAATCAGCGCCCGGGTATCGTTGGCACCACCCTGGTCGGCGCGGTGGATGCTTTGCAGGAACAGTTTTTCGCGCAATTCGCGGTTTTCCATGCTCGGCAGGATCGGCTGCTGCGTGGTGTTCTGGAGCGCGATCACATATTTGCCGGGCATTCCGCGATCCGTAGCGGTTTTCGCCGCAGCGGTAATTTCGGCTTCGGACAATCCGGCCAGCATCGCCCGGTCATCGACTACCAAGGCGTTCGCCTTGTTGGCTTCGATCAGGCGCTGCGAGAAATCGGTGGTCAGCGTGGAAAGACGGCTGTTTATTGCCTTGACGCGTTCCTTCTGGTCCGGCGTCAGCATCGCGCCGGCGTGCACCATTTCCTTGTAGGTTTCTTCCAGCAGCTTCGCGTCTTCCGGCGTCATCGCCATCGCGGCACGGTTGTCGTACACCGCCTTGACGCGGGCAAACAGTTCCGGGTTCAGCGTGATAGCGTCGCTATGCGCGGACAGCTTGGGGCTGATTTCGGTGTCGATGGCCTGCAGCGTGTCGTTGGTGTTCGAACCGGTGAGGGCATAGAACACGGTAGCGACGCGGTTCAGCATCTTGCCCGAGGTTTCCAGCGCGACGATCGTGTTGGCGAACGTGGGTGCTTCAGGATTCTCGACGATGGCTGCGATTTCCGCGTTGTGGATCTGCATCGCCTGATCGAACGCCGGAGCGTAATCTGAATCGGAAATCTTCGAGAAATCCGGTGCGTGGAGCGGCAGGTCACTCGGCTGGGCGAAATAACCGGTGCCTTCGGGGATCGCGGTTCCGGCGACGGTATCGGTCATGGGCATATCTGCGGCCTGATTGGTTGTGGCGCAACCTGCAAGCAGGGCGCTCGCCGCGACTGCGGCCAGAAGATGGGATTTCATGGTTTCTCCAAAACTTAAGAATCCGGTGAGCGAACACGTGCGCACCGGTGAATGTTACATCTGTAACAAACTTCGCTTGAACCGCAGATTGACAGGGATTGCAAGGGGCGCGGCGGCAATTGATGGCATTCTTGACGCGCCCGGCCTGCAGGCCTCGCGGCATCCACTGCCGGGCATCAGGCAATGGCGGACAGGCCCGCTTGATGCGACAATCTGAGCGCGCGGCGTGTTGCAATCCCCGCCGAGCGCCCCACATCGGCGGTTCCCTGTGGGGCGCGGTCCGGCGCCCCTTGACCTTTGCGAACATTTGCGGAACATCCTGACTTCATGGCACTGACTAAAATCTCCGTCCGCGGCGCGCGGGAGCATAATCTCAAGGGCATCGATATCGATCTGCCCCGGGACAGTTTGATCGTGATTACCGGCCTCAGCGGTTCGGGAAAATCCAGCCTCGCGTTCGACACGATCTATGCGGAAGGCCAGCGGCGTTATGTCGAAAGCCTGAGCGCCTATGCGCGCCAGTTCCTGGAAATGATGCAGAAGCCCGATGTCGAACATATCGACGGGCTGTCGCCAGCGATCTCCATTGAACAGAAGACCACTAGCCGCAATCCGCGCTCGACCGTGGCGACCGTGACCGAAATCTATGACTACATGCGACTGCTGTGGGCGCGGGTGGGCATTCCCTATTCGCCCGCCACCGGCAAGCCGATCGAAGCGCAGATCGTCAGCACCATGGTCGACCGGGTGATGACCCTGCCCGAAGGCACACGGCTCTACTTGCTCGCCCCTGTTGTGCGGGGCCGCAAGGGTGAATACCGGCGCGAACTGGCAGAATGGCAGAAAGCCGGCTTCACCCGTGTGCGGATCGACGGTGAACTGTATCCGATCGAGGAAGCGCCCGCGCTGGACAAGAAACTGAAGCACGACATCGAAGTGGTGGTGGACCGGCTGGCGGTGAAGGAAGGTCTCCAAACGCGGCTCGCCGACAGTTTCGAGACCGCGCTGAAGCTGTCGGAAGGGTTGGCCTATGTCGATCTCGCCGACGGCGTTGTGCCTGGGCGGGAGGACGAGGACGCGTCAGGCGGCCAGATGAAGGGCACCGGTCTCCCGGCGAACCGGATCGTTTTCTCCGAGAAATTCGCTTGCCCCGTCAGCGGCTTCACCATCGAGGAAATCGAACCGCGCCTGTTCAGCTTCAACGCGCCGCAAGGGGCCTGCCCGACCTGTGACGGGCTGGGCGAGAAGCAGCTGTTCGACCCGCAACTGGTGGTGCCGAACGAAGCGCTTACCCTGAAACAGGGTGCGGTGGTGCCGTGGGCGAAGTCCAACCCGCCGTCGCCATACTATATGCAAGTGCTGGGATCGTTGGCGAAGGCGTATGACTTCGACCTGACGACCCCGTGGAACCAGCTGCAGCCGGATCAGCAGACGATCATCCTCCACGGTACGGGCGGGATGCCGGTGCCGCTGACTTTCAAGGACGGACGCAAGACCTACACCGTCAACAAGGCGTTCGAAGGGGTGATCGGCAATCTCAACCGCCGGCTGCTGCAAACCGACAGCGCCTGGATGCGGGAGGAACTGAGCAAGTACCAGACCAGCCAGCCGTGCGAAACGTGCAACGGCGCGCGGCTCAATCCCAAGGCGCTGGCGGTCAAGATCGTCGGCGCAGATATTGCCGCGCCCACGCGCATGTCCGTCGCCGATGCGAAGCAGTGGTTCCTCGGCCTCGACTCCCAGCTGACCCCGCAGCAGAGCCAGATTGCCGCGGCGATCCTCAAGGAAATCAACGAACGGCTGGGCTTCCTCGACAATGTCGGGCTGGATTACCTCAACCTCAACCGCACGTCCGGAACGCTGTCGGGAGGGGAAAGCCAGCGCATCCGCCTCGCCAGCCAGATCGGCAGCGGGCTGTCGGGCGTGCTGTATGTGCTCGACGAGCCCAGCATCGGCCTGCACCAGAAGGATAACGACCGGCTGCTCGAAACGCTCAAGCGGCTGCGCGATCTCGGCAACACGGTCATCGTGGTGGAACATGACGAGGACGCGATCCGGCAGGCGGATTATGTCGTCGATCTCGGGCCCGGCGCGGGTATCCACGGCGGCGAAGTGGTGGCGGAAGGCACGCTGAAACAGGTGCTCAAGGTCAAGCAGTCGCTGACCGCGCAATATCTCAACGGCACCCGCAGGATCGAAGTGCCTGCCGCCCGCCGCAAGGGTAATGGCCACCAGCTGACCGTCCACGGCGCGCGGGCGAACAACCTGCGCGACGTCACGGCCAGCATCCCGCTCGGCACCTTCACCTGCATCACCGGCGTATCGGGCAGCGGCAAGTCCAGCTTCACCGTCGATACGCTGCACGCGGGCGCGGCGCGGGCGCTGAACGGCGCGCGGGTCATCGCGGGGCCGCATGACAAGATCACCGGCCTCGAATTCTGCGACAAGGTGATCGAGATCGACCAGTCGCCCATCGGGCGCACCCCGCGCTCCAACCCGGCGACCTACACCGGCGCGTTCACCCAGATCCGTGACTGGTTCGCGGGCCTCCCGGAAAGCCAGGCGCGCGGTTACAAGCCCGGGCGGTTCAGCTTCAACGTCAAGGGCGGCCGGTGCGAGGCGTGCCAGGGCGACGGGCTGATCAAGATCGAAATGCACTTCCTGCCCGATGTCTATGTCACCTGCGAGCAATGCCACGGCAAACGCTACAACCGCGAAACGCTGGAGGTGAAATTCAAGGGCCTCAGCATCGCCGACGTGCTCGACATGACGATCGAGGAGGCGGAGGGGTTCTTCAAGGCGGTCCCCAGCATCCGGGACAAGATGCACATGCTGAACGAGGTCGGGCTCGGCTATATCAAGGTCGGGCAGCAGGCGACCACGCTCAGCGGGGGGGAGGCGCAGCGGGTCAAGCTGGCGAAGGAACTGAGCAAGCGGTCCACCGGGCAAACGCTGTATATCCTCGACGAACCGACCACCGGCCTCCATTTCGAGGATGTCCGCAAATTGCTCGAAGTGCTCCAGCGGCTGGTCGACCAGGGCAATTCCGTTGTGGTGATCGAACACAACCTCGATGTGATCAAGGTGGCCGACTGGATCATCGACCTCGGCCCCGGCGGCGGGGTGCGCGGCGGCGAAGTGGTGGCGGCGGGCACGCCGGAACACGTCGCGCAGGAACCGCGCAGCTTCACCGGCGGCTACCTGAAGGACATGCTGGCGAAACAGCCGGCATCCGCCCAACCCGCGGCGAGCAAGCCCGCGGCCAAGAAGCGCGCCCCCGCCGGGAAATCCGCTGCCAAGGCCTCCGCCGCGACGTCCGCTTGATCGAATTCGCAATATAGCATAAATCCCTCCCCAGGTCGCGCTTGGGGGGGGATACCCATGCCGTACCGATACGCACATTATTTCGTCGGTTTTGTCCTGCTGGTCACCGTGGCCGGTTTCTGGGCGAGTTACTTCACCCGCATCGGCGGGGTGCCGCCGGCGTTCCATGTCCATGCTTTCTCGGCGACGAGCTGGCTGCTGCTGCTGCTCGCTCAGAGCCTGACGATCCACAGCCGCCAGCCCGGGGTCCACCGCCTGATGGGCCGCGCCAGCTTCGCGCTGTTCCCGCTGCTGATCGCGGGCTTCGTGATGATCATCAACGTCACGGTGGAGCGCTACATGGCGGCGGAAAGCCCGTTCGTCATGACGCTCGGCCCGTCCTTCGGGGTCGGGATGGTGGTGGCCATCGCCGCGTATCTGACGCTTTTCTATGGGGCGCTGCGGCACCGCGGGAACATCCGGCTGCACGCGGGCTATATGCTGGCGACGCCGCTGATCCTGTTCGAATCCCCGTTCAGCCGGGTGATGGGCGAATTCTTCCCGTGGATGAACTTCATCGGCAGCGAAGGCCCGCGCGAAGTGCTCGACACCATCGTGATCAGCGACGGGATGGTCGCGCTGTTCGCACTGGTCTTGTACGCGCGCGACCGCCGCAACGGCGCCCCGTGGCTGATTGCCGCGGGCTTCGTGACATTCCAGGCGTTCGCCATGTTCACCGCGAGCGGCTGGCCGCTGCTGGAACACGCCTTCACCGCCTACGCCAGCATCCCGCCCGCGCTTACGATCCTGGCCGGAGTACTAGCCGGCGCCGCCACTGGCTGGGCCGGATGGGAGAAGGGGAAGAAGACCCGCCCGGCGAAGGCGGTTGCTGCGGCAGGGTGAAGCCAACCCCAACGCAACGCCCGCAGCAAAATTCCTGAACCTTGGTCGCGGCAGCCAAAGGGCGACCGCCCGCTCGAGCCTCTGCGAGGAAAGCCAAGCGGCCCCGATGGGCCGCGCCGAGCGGATCGAGTGGGCCAGTTTCGACTGGGAGGACGGAGAAGCGGTACCGGGGCCGCGCGCTCCCGCCGGAACGTCGGACGAGGAAGCGCTCGAATGCGAGAAGCTGTTTACCCGCGAACGCAGCTGGTACGTCTCGCAGGTGGAGGGGGAGGATCGGCGGCGGCGTCGGTGATTTCCGGGCGCGGCGGGGCGGGGGGGTAACTATCGTGCGCGCTGCTATGCGAAGATTTTATTTCTGCCGTGGGGCCGATGTGTCACTTTCAGCGGCTCGAATGGCGGAAATCCGCCGGTCCTGCAGGCAGACACGGTTTGTAGGACATGTCACCTTTGTAACCCTGCCCGCGCCTTTGCCCCGGCGGGGGAAGAGCTTGCCACCGTGCCCGCGGAGGCGTAATTTTGGCGGGTCAGGGGGCGGTAAACTGGCTGCCTCCGCAACAAGGGTGGAGGATGCGATGAAATTACGGTTGATCGGGGCTGGCGTGCTGGGCGCAGGGGCGCTCGCCGGATTGCTGGCGGCGGGCTTGGCAGGGAACGCGGCGGCGCAGGATATCCCGCCGCCCGAAGTGATCTACCTGTTCGCCGACCTCAGCGGTTCGGCGGAAACCGCGGGCGGGGACAAGGATGGCTACGGCGATCTGGCCGCCGCGCTGAAGCTGACGGAGGGGCAGTTCTGCTATGAATTGTCGGTCGGCAATATCGCCGCGGCCACCGCGGCGCATATCCACGGGGGGAAGGCCGGGGCGGACGGGCCGCCGGTAATCACCATCTCCGTCACCGGCACGAAGAACGAAGCCTGCGTGGCGGCGGACAAGAAGCTGCTCGAGCGGATGGCCGACAAGCCGGGCGAGTATTACGTCAACGTGCACAACACCGCGCATCCCGCCGGAGCGGTGCGGGGTCAGTTGCAGAAGTAGGTAGTCGGAAGATGCGGGCGGGGGCTTAGCCCTCGATCACGGCCATTTCGACGGTGCCGTGACCGCGGGCAACGAGGCCGATCTGCTCCGCCGCGGCGCGCGACAGGTCGATGCTGCGGCCGTGGGCATAGGGACCGCGGTCGTTGATCCGCACGGTGACGGACTTGCCGGAGCGCGGGTTGGTGACCAGGACCTTGGTGCCGAAGGGCAGGGTCTTGTGCGCGGCGGTGAGGTGCTGCGGGTTGAACGGTTCGCCGCTGGCGGTGCGGCGTCCGGCGAAGCGCTTGCCGTAATAGCTGGCGACGCCGCTGCCGAGGGTGCGAAGGACGGGCGCCTCCACCGGGACGGCGATCTCGGTGATGTCGACGGCGCCGGCTGGCGTGTCGAACTTGGCGATCGGGGCCGGCAATGCGGCGAAGGACGCAGCGAATTCGGCCTGCTGGGCGCGGATCATCTCGGCGCTTTCGTCAGCCAGCGCGGGACCGCCCGAAGCGACCGGAAGGATGAGCGCAGCGGCCATCAGGATGGACCGGACGGGAAGGTGGCGAGCGGATGATTTTGGCGTATTCATGGTGGGAACCATTTACGCGCCGGTTGGTTGCAGCGACACCCGGGTAGGGGGTGCTCATCCCGAAACTGGCTCGACTGGTCGTAGATGAACCGAAATTAACCACGATATTGGGACCGATCTGGCGTGGTGCCGGTCCAACGGGTGCAAATGTGCAGCATGGTCGCCGGGATGCAATCTGCCGATTCGCGCTACATTTTGGGGGTCGATTACGCCGGGCACCAAGTATGTGGGGTGTCGGCAGCTACACAGCGACGGAATTGCGATCGAGCGGGCCCCCTAAGGCAAATGGGGCCGGCATCTCTGCCGACCCCACTCTTACCCGCGCGTGGCCTTCCGAAAAAGGACTTGGCGACCGGTGTTTCGCGTCCCGTTAGCACCGGATCCGAAGATCCGGGCATTCGTTGGCGTCGTCACCGGTGCTCGCGCCGGCATCCGGTTCCTTCCGGTTCCGGCACCAATCCGAAGATCGCTGCCTTTGCCTTCCGGTTCCGAGACCGTTCAATCCTTGGTGGCCAGGCCTTTCAAACGACTGCACTTGCCGAAGCGCCTGCAATCGTATCGTTACCTGACCGGACTGACCGGCCCGTACTGGCGCTACGTTCGCGTTCCTATCAATGGTCTTCTCAGTTCCGGGCCGAAACCCTTTACGAGAAGTCCTCCTGGACCGCGTGGACAGGCGCCACTACGCCGAATCGGTTCGAATTCTCTTCTAATTTCAAGTCGTTAAACTATCTTTCAGAGAAGCTTTCTGGCCTTTCCGATGACTTGAGACTGCTCCCGATCAGCGAGTCGGGCAAGCAAGTTATCCACCGCAAGCGGAATCACCGGTGGACAAGGGTGGATAAGTCAACGCTTCGTCGCAGAAGCCTAGCGGTCGCGTTGGGCGAGCAGCCGCAGACGCAGGGCGTTGAGCTTTATGAAGCCCTCGGCGTCCTGCTGGTCGTAGGCTCCCGCATCGTCCTCGAACGTGACGTGCCGCTCGGAATACAGACTGTCGGGCGATTTGCGGCCAACCACGGACGCGTTGCCCTTGTACAGCTTCAATCGAACCGTGCCGTTGACCTTGGCTTGGCTGAGGTCGATCGCGGCCTGCAGCATCTCGCGCTCCGGCGAGAACCAGAAGCCGTTGTAGATGAGCTCGGCATAGCGCGGCATCAACTCATCCTTGAGATGCGCCGCACCCCGGTCGAGGGTGATCTGCTCGATCCCGCGATGGGCCCGGGCGTAGATCTCGCCGCCGGGGGTTTCGTACATCCCGCGGCTCTTCATGCCGACGAAGCGGTTTTCGACGAGGTCAAGTCGGCCGATTCCATGTTTGCGGCCCAATTCATTAAGCGCTTCGATCAAAGTGGCGGGGCTCATCGCCGAACCATTCAGGGCGATCCCATCCCCGCGTTCGAAATCGATGGTGATGTATTCGGGAGTGTCCGGTGCATTTTCGGGATCGACTGTCCGCGAATAGACGTAATCGGGCGTCTCTTCCCACGGGTCTTCGAGAACTTTGCCTTCGCTGGACGTGTGCAGCATGTTGGCGTCGGTGGAGAACGGACTCTCGCCGCGCTTGTCCTTTGGCACCTGGATCTGATGCTTCTCCGCCCATGCGATGAGCGCCGTCCGGCTGGTCAGGTCCCACTCGCGCCATGGGGCAATAACCTTGATGTCGGGAGCGAGCGCATAGGCCGACAATTCGAAGCGAACCTGGTCGTTCCCCTTGCCGGTCGCGCCATGCGCGATGGCATCGGCACCGGTCTCGCGGGCAATTTCGACCAGCCGCTTGGAAATCAGTGGTCGGGCGATCGACGTGCCGAGCAGGTAGTCGCCTTCGTAACGCGCGTTGGCGCGCATCATCGGAAAGATGAAGTCGCGCGCGAATTCCTCCCGCACGTCCTCGATGAAGATGTGCTTGTCGGGGATCCCCATCGCCCGCGCCTTTTCCCGGGCCGGTTCGATCTCCTCGCCCTGTCCGAGATCCGCGGTGAACGTCACCACTTCGCAGCCGCGTTCCACCTCCAGCCACTTGGCGATTACGCTCGTGTCGAGGCCGCCCGAATATGCGAGAACGACTTTCTTGATATCGGACATGGTCGGCGACTGCTCCTGCGGGGAATTCGCGGCGCGACTATCAGGCGCGGGGCCTATTCACAATGCCGGAGTCTGGACGGACAGCAAATCCTGCTCGGCGCTAGCCATGTAATCCCGGGTCAGCGGCAACGCGTGGCGGCTGCGGGCGAACTGGATCTGGTAATTGCACATGCCCCCGCTTTCGAACGCGGCAGTCGCGCCGGCAAGATAGAAGGTCCACATGTTGAAGAAGCGCTGGTCGTGCATCGCGATGATGGCCTCGCGGTGCTGCTGGCAGCGCGTGTACCACTGCCGCAAGGTTTTCGCGTAATGCAGCCGAAGCGTTTCCGTGTCGGAGACGATTAGCCGCGCTTTCTCGCTGGCGGCAAGGGTCTCGCTCAGCGCCGGAATATAACCGCCGGGGAAGATGTATTTGCGGGTGAACGCGTCAGTCGACCCCGGTCTTCCAAAGCGGCCTATCGTGTGCAGAAGCATTACGCCGTCATCGGTGAGCAGGTTGGCTGCGGAGCGAAAAAATACGGGAAACTGGGGCCTACCGACATGTTCGAACATGCCGACCGATACGATCCGGTCATAATGAATGCCTCGGGCAGGCAGGTCGCGATAGTCGGCCAACTCGAATTTCACATCGTCGGACACCCCCGCATCGGCGGCACGTGATTGCGCCAGCGCAAGTTGTTCCCTGCTCAGGGTGATGCCCGTCACGCTGACGTCGAAATTCCGCGCGAGGTAGATTGCCATGCCGCCCCAACCGCAACCGATGTCGAGTACCCGGTGACCCGGCTGCAAGGCGAGCTTGGCGGCGATATGGGCCAGCTTCGCTTCCTGCGCTTCCTCCAGCGTCATGCCGTCCCGGTGCCAGTACGCGCAGCTGTACTGCATATGGTCGGCGTCGAGCATCAGGCGGTAGAGGTCATTTCCGATGTCATAGTGATGCGAGACATTGCGCCGCGCACCAATTCGTCCGTTGACCGACTGCCGGGCAAATCCCGCAAGATTGGACAACTTTCGTAAGATGCTCGGCGGCCTCAGTTCGCCGCCGCGGTCCCACGGCTGGTTGGCGCGGAGCAGTTGTACCAGCGCCATCACGTCGCCCTGTTCGATCATCAGGCGGCCGTCCATGAACGCTTCGCCGGCGCCGATACGGGGATCGAGCAGGATGTCGCGCGGAACCCGGTTGTCGGTGAAGCGTATGGCCACTTCGGGAAACCCGTGCGCAGGAACGCCGAACGCCATCGTCTCACCGTCCGCAAAGGATACCGACAGTTTCCCTTGCTTGACGACCCGATCCAGAAACTTCGCGATCAGTGCCTTGCTCATCGTGTCCCGTTCTATCCAGCGTTTGAAGATCTTCGGAAGTTCGTTCTTGTCGAGGCGATAGTTACGACAAGGTCTGCGTAAACGCGCAATCCTATAAAGACGTAGTTCAACAGAAATTTGGCGATTTGGCTCCGGACCTATTCGGCAGCCTCCCGGACATGCGGGTCCAGGCTCCACAGCGGGATCTCGCTTTCCTCTCTCAACCGGGCGCTTTCCTCGGTCATGAAATCGCGCGTCATCGGCAGGGCGGCCCGGTCTTTCACATAAACGATCTGCCAATTGACCATCGTACCGTGGCGGAAGCTTTGTTCCGCCCCGACCAGGTAGAATTGCCACATGCGGAAAAACTGTTCGTCATACAGCGCGACGATCTCGTCCCGGTGCATGACCGTGCGGTTGTACCATTCCTCCAGCGTGTGGCTGTAATGGAACCGCATCCCTTCCACATCCATCACCTGCCAGCCGGCCTTTTCGCTCTGGATCACCAGTTCGGACAGGGCCGGGATATATCCGCCAGGGAAGATATACTTGCGGGTCCAGGCGTCTGTTCGGCCTGGCTCTCCCGCTCGCCCGCAACAATGGGAGAACATGATCCCATCGGGTTTCAGCAGTTTATGAGTGTGCTCGAAGAATTGCGGATAATGCGGGGTGCCGACGTGTTCCAGCAGCCCGACGGAGGATATCCGGTCAAACTCGCCCTCTACGTCGCGGTAGTCCATCAGTTTGAACTTGACCATATCGGACACACCGGCGGCCGCCGCGCGTTCCTTGCAGAATGCGATCTGGTCTTCCGCAAGCGCGACACCGAGTACTTCACAGCCATATTTTTCATGCAGGTACATCGCGAAGCCGCCCCAGCCGCAGCCGATGTCGAGCACCTTCATCGGTTTGCCGTCCGCCGTGGGCTGAATGTACATCTTCGCAGCCAGATGCGCCTTCTTGTCCATCTGCGCCTGTTCCAGGCTGACATCCGGATTGCGGTAATAGCCCATCGTGTATTGGCGGTCTTCGTCGAGGAACAATTCATAGAGTCGACGGGTCAGATTGTAGGTGTGTTCAGCGTTTCTGCGCGCCTTGGCTTTCAGATTGATGCTGTCGGCCTTGGCAACGAGGCGGTCGAGGACTTTGCGCACGCCGCCTTTCGCCTTGATTGCGTCGTCCCCCAGCCGTTTGGCGTTCATCGTCACCAACAGGATCATGTCGCGGATGTCGTGCGGCTCCTCAACGACTAGCCAGCCCCACATATAGGCCTCGCCAGCGCCCAGTTGGGGGTAGCGCGCGATGTGGCCGGACGCCTTGGGGTGGGTAAAGCGGATGCGGACCGGACCGCGTGGATCCATTCCCTCCGCTCCAGTGCCATAGGTATATGCCTTGCCGTCATGGTCGGTCACCAACAGCTGGCCGGTATGGATCGCCTGCTTCAGGAATTTATCGAGTAGCCACATAGATTCTGGATGCCCCTGTTACGCCGGGTTGCACGATTGCGCAGTGACTTGCCAAGTGTCAACGCTGCGATATTATCCGGACATGGCGGACCCCAAGACCCTTCCCGCGCAGGCAAGCGTTGCGGCTTTCATCGAGACGGTAGAGCCGGAAGCGAAACGTCGCGACGCCGAGGTCATCGACGCGATTTTCCGGCGCGTGACCGGCGCAGAGCCGAAGATGTGGGGGCCTTCCATAATCGGCTATGGAGAATACCGCACTACCTATGACAGCGGACGCGATGTCCGGTCGCTGCGGACGGGGTTTTCTCCGCGCAAGGCGAAGCATTCGCTGTATCTGATGGGCTGCTACTGCGACGAGACTGGCCGCGCGGCAAGGGAGCGGCAACTGGCACGGCTGGGGAAGTATTCGCTCGGCAAAAGCTGTCTGTACATCAACAGACTTGCCGACATCGATCTGGTGGTACTGGAAGAAATCGTGGCGGACGATTGGGCGGCCATGCAGCGGCTCTATCCCGAGTAACCGCTCAAATCCCGGCGTACCATTGATAGCCGTATTGATCCTCCCAATAACCGCCCTTGCCAAGGCCGATATCGTCCAGACTGGCAACCGCCTCGATTGCGGTCAGGTACTTGGGATGTTTGTAGCCGAGCTGCTTTTCGATCCGCATCCGCAGCGGCGCGCCATTCTTGATCGGCAGGTTTTCACCGTTCAGGCGGTGCGCGATGATCGTTTGCGGATGCAGGGCATCGACCATGTCGACGCTTTCGTAATATTTGTGACCGCCCAGTGTGTCGGCGCAGCGGAAGACGATGAAGTTCGCCTCGGAGCTGATGCCGGCGGCCTCCAGGATGGCGGAAAGCTGGGGACCGGTCCATTCGCCGATTGCGCTCCAACCTTCTACACAGTCATGGCGGGTTATCTGGGTGCGCTGGGGAAATGCCCGCAATTGTTCGAGCGAGAGGGATAGCGGGTTTGCGACCAATCCGCCGACCTCCAGCCGCCAGTCTACGAACCCTTCCGCCATGTGCGCGCGGTACGCTTCGGTATCGACAGTGAGCGACCCGTTGCCGCGGAAATCCGGCGAAATGTCCGCTTTGGTGTATTCGCGGACCATCGCCGTCCGGCTGGAAAGCGCGCGGTGTGCCTTGCGGTGCCAGTCCTCGGCTGCGGACAGCAGCGAGGAGCCTACGGACGAATCGGCGACCTTCGAGCAGGCCCCGACAAACATCGCGCCAAGCCCGGCGAGGAGCGCGCGCCGCTTCATGCCTTGCCCCCGGTAATCATGTCGCGCATCTGGCGAACCGGTCCTGACAGCAAGACTAACGCGACGTGGACCACGAAGAACGCGAAGATTCCCCACGCGAAAATGAAGTGGACCGAACGCGCGCTCTGGCGCCCGCCGAACGCATCGACGAGCCACGGCGCGGCGGCTTCGAAACCGGGGCTGATAGCGAGGCCGGTAAAGATCATTCCCGGCAGCAGAACCGCGAATACCAAGCCGTAAGAAACCTTCTGGAGGAAATTGTATTTTCCCGGGCCATGGCGAAAATCGAGTCTCAGGTGCTTCCTGATGTCTGCCCCGACCGAGCGGGGGTGCCACTCCGCCGGGCTGGTTCGAAGGTCGCGCCAGAAATGGCGGTTCACCAGCATCGCGGCCCACATGAAAAGCAGCCCGAGGGCGAAAGGCCATGCCATCAGGATGTGCCAGTCGCGCGCGGCGGCGAGGCTGTAGTAATCGGGAATGGTGGCCCAACCCGGAAACCGCGGCACGGCCAGCCACGCCTGTTCCGGCGAGAAACCCCATTCGCCCCAGTAAAGATAGCGGTGCGCGTTGGAGATGTTGAGGCCCGACATGAACAGGACAACCAGGCACACCAGATTGATCCAGTGCCAAATCCTCGTGGACAGGAAATGCCGCTTCATGCGCCGATCTCCTGCCGGGCAAGGTAAATCACGTCGCGCGGCTGGGCGAGGAGATGCTGCCCGCTGTCAACGAATAGCGTTTCGCCGCTCGCGAGCCAGCCCTGCGCGAGAAACAGCGCCGCGTCCGCCATTTCAGTGGCATGCGTCTTACGTTGAAGAGGGTTGAGCCGGTGCGAGACTTCGGCTTCGCTCTCGGTCTGGTCATGGCTCGCAAGTATTGCTCCGGGTGCGAGGCCATAAATGCGGTCCAGCGTGTCCGCCGCGCCCATCGACATCATCGGTATGGTGGCGGCCAGCGCGTGCTTGCTCATGGTGTAGGAGAAGAAGTCAGGGTTGGGGTTGGCGAGTTTCTGGTCCGTCACCTGGATCACGCGCCGCCCGCCGCCCGCGCGTGCTTGGCGGAGAAAGGCCTGCGCCATCAACACAGGGGTACGGGCGTTGATCTGCATCGTCCGGCGGTTCGTTGCCGGATCGAGGAAAGTTACATCGTCGGGAATAAATACCGAAGCGGAATTAACCAGCACCCGCCAGTCATCCAAGCGCTCGGCAAGTTCCTCCACCATCGCCATTGCGGCAGTTTCATTGCCGAGGTCACATCCGAAAGTCTCGGCGGAGGGGAGGGTTCCGGCAAGAGCTTTCGCCTCTTCCGAGGATGTGCCGTAGTGAATGACCACATGCCAGCCCGCTCGTGCGAATTGTTGCGCCATAGCCGCCCCGATCCGCTTCGCCGCGCCAGTCACCAGAACTGCCGGGAGCGTCACGGTGTCCGAGCCAAAGTAAGGGGGGAAGATGTCTCGCGCAAACACATGCCCTACTTTGACCATAGTCCGCCGCGCTAGGGAAGCATCAATGCGGCAGATGTAATTCGGGCGTGCTATCCGAAGGGACAGCACGCCCGGAATTTACAATGCCGAAGCCTTAGCGGCAGTTCAGGCTTCCGCGGTCGATTTCGCGGCCAATCAGACCGCCACCGACAGCGCCGATAATGGCACCAAGCGTGCGATCACCGCGTCCGGCGATCTCATGACCTGCAAGCGCGCCGACACCGGCACCGATCACGAGCCCGGTCGTGCCGTTATCACGCTTGCAATAGTAGCGGCCGTCGTCACCGCGCCACATGCGGTCGTTGCGCGAAATGCGCCGGGGTTCGTAATAGCGGCCACGGTCGTCATAGCGGCGGTCGTGATCTTTCGCACGCTTGCCATAAGCTTTGGCGTGGGCGGGCGGGTCGGCGAGTACCGGAGCGGCGGGAACTGCCAGCGAGGCGGCTGCGGCTGCTAGGATAAGAAAGCGCATTGAAAAATCCCTTTCGAGGAATGTTGCGAATAGCTCAACAACTGCCTTGTGTGGCTTTCGCTCCACAACCTCAGATGAACGGCACGATTTCCCACAAATTATAGCGTGAACCGTTCTGCACGCTCGACGAACCGATTGTTAGCGAGCGCGATACCTAGCGAAATTCTCGCCCCGAGATTACTCAGGTTTCAGCGGCGGCCGCTTCGCGATCGCGCTCCGCGCGGGATTTCTTCTCGGCGCTTGTCCGCAGCTGGCCGCAGGCTGCGTCGATATCGCGTCCGCGCGGGGTGCGGACTGGCGCACTGATCCCGGCTTCGAACACGATATTCGAGAAGCTGCGGATTCGTTCCGGCGTCGAACATTCATACGGGGCGCCGGGCCACGGGTTGAACGGGATCAGATTGACCTTCGCGGGCAGGTCGTAGCGTTTTAGCAAGCGCACCAACTCGTGCGCGTCCGCGTCGCTATCGTTCTTGTCCTTAAGCATCACGTATTCGAACGTGATCCGGCGGGCGTTCGATGCGCCGGGATAATCCGAACACGCGCGGAGCAGTTCGTCGATCCCGTATTTCCGGTTGATCGGGACGATTTCGTCGCGAACTTCCTTGGTTACTGCATGAAGCGACACGGCCAGATTGACGCCGATTTCCTCGCCGCACCGCGCCATCATCGGCACGACACCGCTGGTAGACAGGGTAATCCGGCGCTTCGACAGGGCCAAGCCTTCGCCGTCCATCACCAGTTTCAGCGCGTCGCGCACGTGGTCGAAATTATACAGCGGTTCGCCCATCCCCATCATCACGATGTTGGTGAGCAGGCGGCCGTCGGCCCGGTACTCGGTTTCGTCCTCCACATCGGAGATATCCATACGGCCTTTCGGCCATTCGCCGAGGGCATCGCGCGCGAGCATCACCTGCCCGACGATTTCGCCCGGGGTCAGGTTCCGTACCAAGCGCATGGTACCGGTATGGCAGAAAGTGCAATTCAGCGTACAGCCGACCTGGCTCGATACGCAGAGGGTCCCCCGGTCGGCGTCGGGAATGAAGACCATCTCATAATCATGGCCGTCATCGGTCTGCAGCAACCATTTGCGAGTTCCATCGGTTGAATGCTGGGCCTCGACGATGTTGGGGCGGCCGACGACGAAACGTTCAGTGAGCCACGGTTGCATCGTCTTCGAGATATCGGTCATCTCGCCGAAATCGGTCGCTCCGCGGTGGTACAGCCAGTGGTAAACCTGCTTCGACCGCAGCTTTGCCTGCTTCGCATCAAGCCCAGCATCCGCGAACAGTTCCGCGATGCGTGCCTTGGGCAGTCCGAGCAAATCTGTCCGTCCGTCGGCGCGCGGTGTGATGCTTCGCGCAACGGGAACCGGATCCACTTGTCCCGGAATACTCATCAATGCAGTGTCGGCCATCGCCCGCATATAGGTTCCCATACGGCACATGGCAAAGGAATGCTGGGACCGCTCGCTCAACGAAACACCCGAAATCCGGTTCATCTGCGAGCAAGGTTAAGTCGTTCGTCTATTCAAATGCACGCTTAGTCGGTAATAATGTTGCGCGGATGTCACAGCCGTATTGTTGTTTCAGGTTCATGAAACCACCTCCCGAAGCACCCGTTTCCAGGGTCCGCGGTGCTTATGCCGCGGCGAATAAAACTTTGGAGTCTATAATGAAAAAGACAGTCGCATTTCTCGCAGGAATTTCGCTTTCCGCCATCGCCGCGCCGGCGTTTGCCCAGGATAGCGATGCCACTTTCACCGGCCCCCGCGTCGAAGGTATTATCGGTTATGACATCGCAACCGCTGGCAGCAGCGTGGACGATGATATCAATCAGGATAACGACCAGTCGATCGACGGCCTGATGTACGGCGTTGCTGTCGGCTATGATGTCGATCTCGGCGGTGTCGTCGTCGGTGCGGAAGCCGAATTGACGGACTCGACCGCCAAGACCGAATTCACTGATGGCGATTTCGAAGGCTTCGGTTTCGGCAATGTCCGCGCTGGCCGCGACTTGTATTTCGGCGCACGTGCCGGGATCAAGGCTGCCCCTGACATGCTGCTCTACGCCAAGGGCGGCTACACCAACGCCAAATTCGATATCCTGTCGAACGACGGGACGACCGAATACAACCAGGACATCGACACCGACGGTTTCCGCGTTGGCGCCGGTGCCGAATATGCAATGAGCACGAACAGCTTCGTAAAACTGGAATACCGGTATTCCAACTACAGCAAGGCCGAAGTCGATTTCGACGGCGATCTTGCCGACACGGACCGGTTCGATGTCGACCTTGATCGTCACCAAGTCGTGGCGAGCTACGGCTTCCGGTTCTAATCGAAGCGGTTAATCGTATCCGGACGGGTCGGGGAGTGATCCCCGGCCCGTTTTGTTTGTCTACGTCCGGGGACTACCCAAGATTGGCGCAGCCGACCGTTGCGGCGTCCATGGCGGTCGCCGCGCCCGACAAGTCGTAAGTGTTGGAATAACGGCGGCCGCGCGTGTCGGTGGCAGTGACGGTCATCGATGCCGCGGACCGCATCGCAGCGACGATTGCAGCGTCCATTGCCCGGTCCCGGGCCCAGGCATCGCCGCCGCCGCCAGTAAGGGCGTAGCTTTTTCCGCCGATCCGTAGGCTGACCCGCGCACCTCCCGGCATCGTGCGGGCCAACCGAAGGTGCAACTGTCCGCGAATGCCGCGCGTCGGCCAGGTCCCGACAGCTACATACGGATCGTAATCGCCCGGCCGCGTGCTTGGCCGAGGCTTGGCGATGGCATAGCAGCGAGGCACGGACGGATCGCGAAAAGCGCCCCAGCCGGAAAAAACCCCTAGATTGTCACGAGCAGCCAGCGGGGAACCAACAAGAGTTGCGCATAGTGCAAAGGCCGCAACATAGCGCCTCATGACGGGGTGCCCGTCAGGTTCAGCGCCCCTTTCGGCAATCTTGGATCACTGGTGTGGGTCATGGCTGCAGGATCACTACAGCCATTCCGCACAAAGATTCAACGCTGCAGGAAGTCGCTCACCGTTCTAGGCCGCCCGGAGCGCGCTTTATCGGGGTGCATGTGTTCGTACACCACCGCGTTTTCGATTACCCGTCCGACATAATTCTTGGTTTCGTAGATCGGGATCTGCTCGATCCAGTCGACATAGGAAATCGCGCCGGTGCGCGGATCGCCATTCGCGCGCAGCCACTTGTTCACGTTCCCGGGGCCGGCGTTATAGGCGGCTGCGGCAAGCGGGAATGCGCCGCCGTAATAGTCCAGCATCCGGGAAAAATAGCCGTCGCCAAGCTGGATATTGTAGCTGGGGGAATCGATCAGGTTGGCGGACATATAACTCATGCCCAGCTTCCCGGCCTGCTCTCGCGCGGTTCCCGGCATTAGTTGCATGAGACCGCGCGCGCCGGCGTGGCTGATCGCATTCTGGGCGAACTGGCTTTCCTGCCGGCTGATCGCGTGGACGTTGGTCCAGTTGGTGCTCGGCGGCGTTTGCAGGGTCGGAAAACCGATCGAGGTGAAGTTCTTGTGACCGTCCGCCGCAGCGGCGTCAAAGAGGTTTACCGCCAAATCCCGGCGGCCCGTTTCCTGCGCCAGTTCCGCCACAAGCACATGTTCAGCTTCGGTTTCGGCCTGGTCTGCAATCTTGCGGTAGAACTGGATGCCGGTGCTCCACGGTGCATCGCGCGATACTTCCTTGACCGCCTTGGTGAGCGGCGCGTTCTGGAACGCTACGCGCTGTTCCGGCGTGGGCCGGGCGGATGGCTGGCCGGAATAATCCGGCAGCGGCCGACCAAGCTTTTCATAGGCCAGCATTCCGTAAAAACGGTCGGGGTATTCAGCGGCGAGTTCCCAATACCGGTTCGCCTCCGCCATGTTGCCCGCCCGCTGCGCTGCGTGCCCAGCCCAGTAGAACCCCTTTGACCGGGTCTGCGGGGTGCGCGCCGCGGCGCCGTAGCGGTAGAACAGAGGAGCAGCGGCGTTGCCGTCACCCAAGCTCCACAGCGCCTTGGTCCCGCCAAGCCACATCAAAGACGTGTAATCGTCGCGCAGGCGATACGACATGCCACTGATATCCGCACCCGGAGCGAACAAGTCGTCGACTGACGCGGCGATGCGCTGTGCAGAGCGGGCATCAGCGGTCTGCGCGAGGCGCAGCATCTCGCCGACGAAACCTTCCGCATTATATGCGGGGCGGGCAAAGGCAGGGCGGGTGGCGAGCAGATTGACCGCTGCGCTCCCTTGGCCGCTGGCGCGCAATTTCCGTACCTGATTATAAACATAGCCCGGATCGCGGTTGGCATCTGGCGGTACCGGAACTCCGGCCGATTGCGGTTCCGTTCCCTGCAACAACGCCAGGCGGGCCGCAGCAACATTGCGGTATGCGGGCGAGACATTGATCATCTGCCGCTGTGCCGCCTCCGTCTTGCCCTGCCACAGCAGGGCGTCCATTCGCGCGTCGTGGTCTTCCGGCCCGAATTGCCCGCCGAACATGCCGATCAGGTACATTTCGGACGGACCGCTCATGTCCCCGCCGCGCCAAGCTTCACGCGCAATCGCGGCAGCCTGCGGGCGGTTCAGAGCGGCCAGTGCCAGCGCGTAGCGAGCGCGGGCCGCGTTGGTGAGGGGAGGCATCTGGTCGAAGAATGACACCAGATGTTCGGAACTGACCGCTTCCCGCTCAAGCGCGGCTTCGGCGTAGCGCCGCAACTTTTCTTCCTGCGGAAAATCGGGATAGGCGAGCACGAAGCCGGCGTAATCGTCGAACGACATCCGATCGTTGCCGCTCAGGAACTCCCACCGGCTGATAGCCTGCGCCATCTGGGTCGGGGCGCGGGCGACCATTTCGGCCCGCGCGCGGTCCCAACTAGCGGCATCCTGCGCCGCAATGGGGGCCGAGGCCGCGAGTGCGGTGGTTGCGAAAAGGGTGGCGGCAAAAATTGAAATATGGTCCATGCTGGACATATTGGCGGTCGGCTCCTTATCAGGCGCTGAACGACATCCCCCAGCGCACCCGTTGTGTGATCGCTATGGGGCCAACTTAGGACACAGGTAAATGTTTTCCGGCTCGATTCCCGCTCTGGTGACTCCTTTTCGCGACGGAACGTTTGACGAGCGCGCTTTTCGCCGTCTCGTCGACTGGCAGATCGACAACGGCAGCGCCGCGCTGGTACCGTGCGGAACCACGGGGGAGGCGTCGACCCTGTCCAACGCCGAGCACCACCGCGTCATCGAAATCTGCATCGAACAGGCCGCTGGCCGGGTTCCCGTAATCGCGGGCTGCGGCAGCAACGATACGCAGAACGCGCTGCTCCACATGAACTTCTCCAAGAAAGCCGGCGCGGCAGCGGGTCTCTGCGTTGCGCCGTATTACAACCGCCCTAGCCAGCGCGGCCTGGTGGCTCACTTCAGCCATCTGGCGGAAAACTGCGACCTGCCGATCGTGCTCTACAACGTGCCGGGCCGAACCGTCACCGACCTGCTGCCCGAAACAGTGATCGAACTGGCGGAGAAATATCCTGGCCAGATCGTCGCGATCAAGGACGCCAGCGGCGATCTGTCGCGGGTCACCGATCACCGGATGGGGATCGGCCGCGAATTCTGTCAGCTTTCCGGTGACGACGAACTCGCGCTACCTGCCAACGCGGCGGGCGCGCGGGGTTGTATCTCGGTCACCGCCAACGTCGCACCGGCGCTATGCGCGGAATTCCAGCAGGCTTGCGCCGAAAACGATTTTGCCTTGGCGCGCAGGCTCAACGACAAACTCTACCCGCTCCATTACGCGATGTTCGAAGACGCCTCGCCCGCACCGGTGAAGTATGCCCTGAGCCGGGTGCAAGACTGGATGACGGACGAAGTCCGGTTGCCGCTTTGCACCGCCAATGACGCCGCGCGGCAGGCGGTCGATGCGGCGCTGGTGCACGCGGGGTTGGTGTAAGGTTCGATTGCCCCCTTTAGTTCTCGATACTTTCTGCCTACATGCCCCTGACCATGGCACGCCCCAAGACAGCTGAATTCGACAAGCAGAAGATCGTCGCCGAAAACCGGCGCGCACGGTTCGATTATGCCGTTGACGACAAATTCGAAGCCGGCATCGCGCTGACTGGCACGGAAGTGAAAAGCTTGCGCGCTGGCGCTGGCTCGATCGCGGAAAGCTATGCCGAGGTGCGCGACGGCGCCGTCTGGCTGGTCAATTCCAACATCCCCGAATTCAGCCATGGCAACCGCTTCAACCATGTGCCCACCCGACCACGAAAATTGCTGCTCCACGAACGCGAGATCGGCAAACTCCGCGCAGCGGTCGAACGCAAGGGGATGACGATGGTCCCGCTATCGATCTACTTCAATGGGCGTGGGCGCGCCAAGGTGGAGCTCGCCCTGGCGAAGGGCCGTCAGACTCAGGACAAGCGCGAATACGTCAAGGATCGGGATTGGAAACGGGACAAGGCCCGGTTGATGCGCGAAAAGGGGTGAGCGACAAAATCGTCACATTGGTCGCATAATTGGCGGACATGAAGGGTCGCGCGATTTCGTCCCTGTTCATCAACTTTCGGTTACCCATATCCCAGTCATGACCACGCCCTGCGATCACTCGTTTCCCAGCCGTTGCGTATCGCCATCTCCGGAAGGGGCGCAACACTGGTCGAAGGGCTTGCAACACCCGCACGAGGCGCGCAATGCGGCGCTGCAACCATGACGGACAATTCTAACAAGCTGCAGGCCGGAACGGGAGCTGCCAATTCGCAGGGGAACGCTCCGCGCGCGCGTAGCGATCAGAAGATTTCATTCCGTTCGAAGACGTTTCTCGCGGACGTCTATCGCAAATACGTCCCGACCCGCGAAGAAATGGCGGAGAACCGATATCTCAAGCCGATCGCCCATCGGTTCCTCAGCCCCGAATTGTGGCGTTTTACCCGGCGGTCGGTACCGCGCGGCGTGGCATTAGGCCTGTTCGCGGGGTTCATCATTCCGCTGGGGCAGGTGTTCGTTGCGGCATTCCTGGCGCTTCCCGCGCGCGCCAACGTCCCCTTGGCGGCGCTGGTTACCTTCGTCACCAACCCGTTCACTTTGCCGTTCTGGCTGCTGGTGGCGAACAAGGTCGGCGCCTTCGTGCTCAAGATCGATGCCGCCACAATGGGCGCGGCCAACGCAGAATTGACGAGTGGCCGCTGGCAGCAATTCGGCTGGTTCCTGGAAACCGCAGGCGTTACCGCGTTCGGGTTTGTCGTGCTGTCGGTAGTGACCGCCGCTATTGGCTATGTCGTGTCAGGTATGATCTGGCGCGTCATGGTCGGCCGCCGCCGTAGCCGCAGGCTCAAGCTGGGTGCTGCGCGATCAGAGCAGCGGATGAAGGATGCCTGCGACGCTGCGGAAACGAAAGCCTCCGAAGCATGAAGCAGACGTTGCGGGGGGCGGATGCGGGAGCAATCCTTGCGGGGCAACCTGCCAGGCTGGCTGCACTGGGCGTTGCCTTGTTGGTCAGCGCCGCGGTCTTGTGGCTCATAACCCAGCAAGTCATACCCACGATTGCCTTCCTGTGCGGGTTGCTCGTCCTGGCCGCAGCGGGCTTTGCCGTCAGCCGGATGCCCGCCAACGCGGACGACGCCGCATTTGCCGCGCCAGACTGGTCGGTCACTGTCACAGCGATCGAACAGCCCGGCATAGCCATTGCAATAACAGACCGGGCCAACCGGCTGACCTGTGCGAACGCTCTCTATGCAGAATGGTTTGGCGCGAACCATGCACCTCCCAGCCTCGCAGTTGACCGCGCCGGCCTGGAAGCGCTGGCGATTGCGGCCCGGCAAGCATGGCGCGATGGCAGCGGAGTGGTCGCCCGACTGGAGAGCGCGGGCGGTCACGATATCTGGCGCGCGCATGCGGAACGGGCCGGGCGCGGTGACGATTATCTCGTCTGGCGGTTCGAGCTGCTGCGCGGGGAAGACATCGCACTGACGGTCGCGGGGCGTTTGGCGGGACCGTTTGGCGCACTGTTGTCGCGCGCCGGGATCGAAGCCGCCCTCGTCGGCGCGGACGGGATTATCCGGGCCGCCAACCAGGGTTTCGCCGAGCGAGCCGCCGGCGACGGATCTGCCACCATGGCCGGGCAGGAGTACGCGGCCCAATTGCGTATAGACGAACGCGACCAGATATTCTTCGCCCGGGATACGCGGCGCGCCAGTCCGCAGACCCTGATCCAGATTCCCTTGGACGATCCGGACAAACGGGGTGTTTCAACCGGGTTCGACGCCAAACCTTCCGCCGCCGGCGGCAGAGCCAATGTCGGGGAAGATGCCCCCTCGCTTATGCTCCTGATCGATGGCGGAGTAGGCCTCGGCGGGAATCTGGATGGTCCGGGACAAGCCGCAACTCCGCAATTGGAAGCTCTCCTCGGCGCCTTGCCGCTGGGCTTGGCCATGACGGACCGCGATGGCCGTTTCCTGTTTGCCAACAGCGCATTCCTCCGTGCCATCGATTTGGAGGATGCGGGCTTGCCGCAGTTCCCTTCCGACCTGGTAGTGCGTGAAGACAAGGCTGCGCTGTCCGACGCGGTCCGCCGGTTCGGACGCGGGCCGGGCAGCAACGGTGACATGGCGGTGAGGCTGCTCAGCCAGCCGGACGAGCCGGTATCGCTGGGTCTTGCCGGGGTCCGGGGTCTGGGCGAGGCTGCAGTGCTTCTCAGCCTGGCCGATTCCACCGAGGAAACGCGCCTCAAGCGGCAGATTGCCCAAGCCACGAAAATGCAGGCTGTCGGCCAGTTGGCCGGAGGCGTCGCGCATGATTTCAACAATGTCCTGACTGCGATCATTGGCTATTGCGACCTGATGCTGTTGCGGCACACGCCGGGCGATAGCGACTACGACGACATCCAGCAGATTCGCGCTAATTCCAATCGCGCGGCCTCGCTGACCCGGCAGTTGCTCGCCTTCTCGCGCCAGCAGACGCTGCGACCCGAAGTTGTCCAACTGCCCGATATCGTCAGCGAAGTGAGCCAATTGCTCAAGCGGCTGGTGGGCGAGAAGATCACCTTTACTATCCGTCATGACCGGGACTTGGGCCCCGTTCGCGCCGATCCGCAGCAATTGGAGCAGGTGATCGTGAACCTGGCGGTAAACGCCCGCGATGCGATCAATGCGAATGGAGACGGGACCGGCAAGCTGACCCTGTCCACCCGCCGGGTGTCCGCCAGCGATGTGCGCAAGGCCGGCTCCGACATTATTCCGGTCGCCGATTATACGGTGATGGTCGTTCAGGACAGCGGCGGTGGTATTCCTCCCGAACTGTTGGGCAAGATCTTCGAACCGTTCTTCACGACCAAGGAACAGGGCAAGGGCACCGGGCTCGGGCTGTCGACGGTATACGGTATCGTGAAGCAATCGGGCGGGTTCATCTTCGCCGACAATATCAAGGGGCTGCACGGCCGTCCTGACGGCGCCCGGTTCACGATTTACCTGCCGGTGCACCACGGGGAACCGGTCGATACGTCCAAGCCCGTGATCGACCAGAAGGCGAGCAAATGGTCCGGCGGAGGCCGCTTGTTGTTGGTGGAGGACGAGGCGATGGTCCGTGCAGTGGCCGAACGTGCGCTGACCCGTGCCGGTTATGCCGTGACCACTGCGAGCGACGGTGAAGAAGGCCTCGCGGAAATCGTCCGGGGCGGGGAGTTCGACCTGATCGTGTCCGATGTGGTGATGCCCGGCATGGACGGACCCACGATGGCGCGCGAGATTCGTGCAATCAATCGTGCGTTGCCGGTTCTGTTCATGTCCGGCTATGCCGAAGAGCAATTGCGGCGGGACATCGATATCGACAATATGTACTTCATCCCGAAGCCGTTCAGTGTCCAGCAGATCAGCGACAAGGTCGGTAGTATTCTTGGTCTGCAAGAGCGGCTTCCGCAAGATAAATGATACTATGTAACATTCATCTTCGGTAAAGGCTTGTCGGCTGACAAGCGACGTAGAATCCAGGCGCGGGTTTGTGCCATCAGGGGGGAATGAAGGATGATCGCGACACGCAAGTCCGTTGGAAAACACCTTGTGGGCGTGGGGGCGGTAATCGCTTTCGCTGCAGCCGCGTCGGCGCAGACCGCCAGCGAGAACCTTACCAACCCGGATGCTACGTCCCAAGGCGATGTCTCGGTAACCATCTACAACAACGGCCAGGCGCTTGTGCAGGATATTCGCCAACTGCCGATAGCGCAGGGGCGTAGCCGGATCGAATTCCCGGATGTGTCGGCACAGATCCGGCCCGAAACGCTCAGTTTCAACGCTGAAGGAGCCGGGATTGTCGAGCAGAATTTCGACTTCGACTTGCTCACTCCCGGCAAGCTCATGGAAAAGGCCATTGGCCAGACGATCACCCTGATCCGTACCAATCCAGCGACTGGCGCCGAAACGCGCGAGCGGGCAACTGTCCTGTCCACGGCAGGCGGTGTGGTGGTGAAGATCGGCGACCGGATCGAAGTCCTTCGGGATGACGGCTTGCCAGTGCGGGCGGTGTTCGACCGCGTTCCGCCGAACTTGCGGGCGCGGCCTACCTTGTCGGTAACGGTTGATGCGGCGCGCGGTGGAATGCGCCCGGCCTCGATCCGCTACCTGACCCCCGGCCTCGGCTGGTCGGCGGACTATGTCGCTCTGTTCGATGAGCCCAAGGGCGCAATCGACATGCAGGGCTGGGTGACCCTGACCAACAACACCGGCACCACGTTCCACGATGCGAACACGCTGCTGATCGCCGGAAGTCCCGGGCAGGGAAGCGGCCGCCGTTCGCCGCCGCGTGGCATGGTGCGCCCCGGCACTGAAAGCGCGGCGCGCGAACAGGTCGGCGATTTCTATCTCTATCCAACCAACGCCCGCACCACGATCGCCAACGCGCAGACCAAGCAGGTCAGTTTCCTCGATGTGCAAGGCGTACCGGCGAGACGCGTATATACGCGTACGGTCGACTGGCTGCAGAACGATGGCGGCCCTCAGCCGGTGTCGAGTTCGCTCAGTTTCGCTACCTCCCGCGCTGCCGGGCTCGGGGATGCGTTGCCATCCGGAACGGTCCGGTTCTACCAGCGCGACAGCAAGGGCACGCCGCAGTTCATCGGTGAAAGCAACATCGGCCACACCCCGGCCGGCAGCGAATTGATGCTGACCACCGGCAACGCGTTCGACGTCTATCTCCAGGCAGAGGTCGAGACGCGTCAGAAGATCACCTCGTCCGAGTGGGAACGCTCGTCGCGATACCGGGTGATCCAGGACGGCGAAGTCGTAACGCAGGTCGAATCCGAACGACCGGTTGAATATTACCGTACGACCATGCGCTACACGATGACCAACGCGAAGTCGGAGCCGGTCAAT
The DNA here is from genome assembly GCF_009828115.1 of Allopontixanthobacter sediminis. Lineage (GTDB taxonomy): Bacteria > Pseudomonadota > Alphaproteobacteria > Sphingomonadales > Sphingomonadaceae > Allopontixanthobacter > Allopontixanthobacter sediminis. The sequence continues at coordinate 496,084 of NZ_WTYL01000001.1, forward strand.
ATCGACCTAGTCCAGTCCGGCCTCGACCGAGGGTGGTGGAGCCACGATTTCCGGATTGTCAGCGAAGATGTGCCCGGCGAACAGATCAATCTCGGCAGCCGGAAGTGGACTGTCCCGGTACCGGCCAACGGAACGCGCGAATTTCGCGTGACCTACGAAGCGCGCTACTAAGCGTGACGCTCAGGCCATTCGTACTGGCAATGGCTGTGGCGCTGGCTGGCGGTGTGCTACCGGCAGCCTCGGCAGCGCGCGACGCGGTTGATGCGTCCGCCCCAGTCGATCTCGCGGTGACCATCTACCGTGATCCCGGCCGCGGCGAGGGGGAAGCGATGGACCGCAACTGGCCCAAGGGCTTCGCGATGATCAGCGAAACACGCGATGTGACACTTCCACCCGGCGAATCCACTATCCGTTTCGAGGGCATTGCCGAGGGCATGGTGGCAGTCAGCGCGATAGTGACGGGCCTGCCGGGCGGAACAATCGAGAAGAACCGCAACGCGGATTTGCTCTCCCCCGCAGCCTTGGTGGACGGAACCCTCGGCAACCGTGTGACCATTACGCGCACCAATCCGGCCACGGGGATTGCAGCTTCGCAATCCGCGATCATCAGCAGCCGCGCTGACGGCGGGTTGGTGCTGAAAACTTCCGATGGGTATGAAGCGGTGCGCTGTTCCGGCTTGCCGGAGGGGCTGACATTTCCGACGATCCCCGCGGGACTGTCCGCCAAACCGGTGTTCTCCATCGACACGCGCGATGAAACCGGCGGCACTTACCGGGTTACCCTGACCTACCTAGCGTGGGGCTTCGACTGGCGGGCGCATTATGTCGCAACGCTCGATGACCGCGCGGATGCGGGCAAGCAGCGGATCAGACTGCTGTCATGGCTCACCGTGCTCAACGACAACGGTCAAAGCTTTGCCGACGCGGAACTGATGGCGGTTGCGGGCACACTGAATGTCACCAGCGATTTCGAAAATCTCGCGGACGCGCCGACGGGGCGTGGCCTGCGCCTGACGTGCTATCCAATCGGCAGCACTGCCGCGGGATCGCCGATCGGCTATCCCCCGCCGCCACCTCCTCCCCCTCCTCCGGCAATGATGGCGCCTATGATGGATGAAGGTATGATAGTCAGCGGAATGCGGGCTTCCTTGGAGGTAGCCAAACTGGCCGTGACTGCCGTTGAAGAGCAATTGGGCGATCTCAAGCTGTACCGGGTCCCCGAACGGATGACGGTCGCCGCCAAGGGGCTCAAGCAGGTCGCGTTCCTGCAGCGCGGCGATGTGAAGGCTGACCTGCTGTACACGGGCAGCTGCAGCGCATGGGACGACGCAATTGGTCCGGCGGCAGCCACCATCGAATTAGTGACCAGGAATGACAAGGAACACGGCCTCGGGGTCGCCTTGCCGATGGGCGGGATAACGATATTCGAACCATCATCTGCCGGCGACCTGCTGGTTGGCGAGGACAATTTGCGCGACTACGCGGTCGGGCAGGACGTCGAAATTCCTCTGGGCCCAAGCAGCGAAGTATTTCTCGCCTGCAAGCGCCTGACTGGCTTGCCTGCGGAAATGACGCCGCGGCAATGGGTGCAGATGGAATCTACGGTTACCAACGCAAATCCGGTTCCCATCCGGATACGTCTAGACCTCGGCGGGACGGGCGAATGGGAACTTCGCAAGACGCGCGGCGCCAAGGTCAAAGATGGCCAGCACATGCTCGAAATGACCGTACCAGCCAACGCTTCTCGTGTTCTGTCGTGGAAATTGCGCCCCGCCGCAGGGGCTTAGCCGTTGAAAAGCCGACAATTACGCCGTTTGATGTGGCCTCGCCGAAAAGTTTCGTTCCCCTCTTGTTCTAACGGAACAGATGCGGTACATACTGCATCAGTGGAACAAGCGGGACGAAAATGCACGGCCCCCTAGGCAACTGATGGAGCACATGTCATGGCGACTAATCTGAAGCTTGTAGAAGGTAATGCAATGAATCCCGATCGTCAGAAGGCATTGGACGCCGCTCTCGCCCAGATTGACCGCGCATATGGCAAGGGATCGGCGATGAAGCTGGGTTCCAAGGAAGCCATGCAGATCGAAACGATTTCGACCGGGTCGCTCGGTCTGGACATCGCCCTTGGCGTAGGCGGTCTGCCGCGCGGGCGGGTAATTGAAATTTACGGTCCGGAAAGCTCGGGCAAGACCACTCTCGCGCTGCATACCATTGCAGAAGCGCAGAAGGCCGGCGGTACTGCGGCGTTTGTCGATGCCGAACACGCGCTTGACCCCGTTTACGCCAAGGCGCTCGGCGTCGATATCGACGAGTTGATCGTCTCCCAGCCGGATACTGGTGAACAGGCGCTGGAAATCGTTGATACGCTGGTCCGCTCCAACGCGATCGACGTGCTGGTGATCGACTCGGTGGCGGCCCTGGTTCCGCGCGCCGAAATCGAAGGCGAAATGGGCGACAGCCATGTGGGCCTGCAGGCCCGCCTGATGTCGCAGAGCCTGCGCAAGCTGACCGGTTCGATTTCCCGTTCGAAGACGATGGTGATTTTCATCAACCAGCTGCGCATGAAAATCGGCGTGATGTACGGCAACCCCGAAACGACCACCGGCGGCAACGCGTTGAAATTCTATGCTTCGGTCCGGCTCGATATTCGCCGCACCGGCCAGATCAAGAACGGTGACGAGATTGTCGGTAACGCGACCCGCGTCAAAGTGGTCAAGAACAAGGTTGCGCCGCCGTTCAAGCAAGTCGAATTCGACATCATGTATGGCGAAGGCGTGTCCAAGCTGGGCGAGATACTTGATCTCGGGGTGAAGGCCGGAATTGTCGAGAAGTCGGGCTCGTGGTTCAGCTACGACAGCATCCGGATCGGCCAGGGCCGGGAGAATTCGAAGCAATATCTCAAGGACAATCCTGAAGTTTGCAACAAGTTGGAAGCTGCCATTCGCAGCCGCACCGACAAGGTTGCCGAGGAGATGATGAGCGGGCCAGTCGCGGACGCCTGATCGTCATATTCTCAAGCGGGTGCGATAATGGTGCCCGGGAAAACGGAAAGCCGGCTCGCGCGTCCTTGTAGGACCCGGGCCGGTTTTTCTTTGCCGGTCTTCGGCTTCGTTACCATCCGGGAAGTTAAACCAACCAGACCCGCCGCCGCAATGTGAAAGCCAGACTACAACCAACCCAAACTACCACCCGCGCCAAGCTTGCAGTGGTGGCTTTACGAAAAAGACGAACTCTTTTACTAACTCTCTCAGTCGGATGCGCGTCGCTCTAGACAACGGTGCAGGGGGCCTTGATGGAGCCAAGCGAATGGGAAGGGTCGGTCGGGACCAAATGGGCCCAGGAATGGCGCCGGACCGACCGTAGTTTTGCAGGCCTCACCGACCGATTGCTCGGTTACGCCCGCGCCGAACCCATTTCATCGGTTGTCGATATTGGCTGCGGTGCCGGCGAATTGTCTCTCGCTCTGGGGCGGAGCCATCCCCACGCCGAGCTCCTCGGCATAGACATCAGCCAGGACCTGATCGAAGCGGCGAAGTCACGCGCAATAAATTCACCCAATGTCCGGTTTGAAGTTGCGGATGCGGCAAGCTGGCGGTCTGAGACTTTTACTCCGGATCTTCTTCTGTCCCGTCACGGAGTGATGTTTTTTCCGGACCCTGCGGCTGCCTTCGCCAATCTGCGCCGGAACGCCGAACCATCAGCGCGGCTCATCTTTTCTTGTTTCCGGTCCGTTGACGATAATCCTTGGGCATCCGGGCTCACGGAGCTGTTGCCCCCGGGCATGTCACAGCCGCCGCAGTCGATGGTGCCGGGCCCCTTTGCCTTTGCAGACCGCGATGCGGTCGAGGCAATGCTTGGCGCGGCGGGCTGGGAGGATATCGAATTCACGGCAGTCGATTTCGCCTATATTGCCGGAACGGGCGAAGACGCCGTTGCCGACGCCAAGTCCTATTTGCTGACCATCGGCCCTGCCGCCCGCGCGGCCGCAGAGCTGGGCCCTGCCGATCAGGCGGCATTTGTCCGGCGTTTGGACAAGTTCTTGGAAAGCCACCTTGACGGTGACCTCGTCGCTTTGCTGGCAGGCGCGTGGATCGTAACAGCCCGGGCTCCGGCCTCCCGCTGAGCCTTGTTGCGTCCGGTCGCCGACGCCATAACCGTTGATCGAACCGCTCGCTCACATCAAATGGCTTAATGCGCTTGTCGGCATGGCCGCGATTGCTTAATTGCCCCCGATGCAATCGACCAACGAAATTCGCCGTTCCTTCCTGGATTACTTCGCATCGAAGGATCATGCATCGGTGCCCAGCGCACCGCTGGTGCCGTATAACGATCCTACCCTGATGTTCGTCAACGCCGGGATGGTCCCGTTCAAGAACGTCTTTACCGGTCTTGAGGCTGCGCCAGCGCCGCGCGCCACGAGTTCGCAGAAATGCGTTCGGGCGGGGGGCAAGCACAACGACCTCGACAATGTCGGCTATACGGCGCGGCATCACACGTTTTTCGAAATGCTCGGGAATTTTTCTTTCGGCGATTATTTCAAGGAAGAGGCGATCACGCTCGCGTGGAACCTCCTGACCCGGGAATGGGGCCTCGCCGCGGATAAACTGACTGCGACCGTCTATCACACCGATGACGAGGCGTTCGATTTGTGGCGCAAGATTGCCGGATTGCCGGAAGACCGCATCATCCGCATCGCGACGTCGGACAATTTCTGGTCGATGGGCGATACCGGGCCATGCGGTCCGTGCAGCGAAATTTTCTACGACCACGGCGATCATATTCCCGGCGGCCCGCCCGGGTCACCCGATGAGGACGGTGACCGCTTCATCGAGATATGGAACCTGGTGTTCATGCAGTTCCAGCAGGACGCCTCCGGTGGCCGCACCGCCTTGCCGAAGCCGTCGATCGATACCGGCATGGGCCTCGAACGGGTGTCCGCCGTCATGCAGGGCGTGCACGACAATTATGACACCGATACCTTCAAGGCTTTGATTGCGGCTTCCGAGAGTCTCACCGGCGTGGCCGCAGAAGGCGAAAACCAAGCCAGCCACCGGGTTATTGCCGATCATTTGCGATCGACCAGCTTCCTTCTGGCGGACGGCGTTCTGCCGTCCAACGAAGGGCGCGGATATGTGCTGCGGCGGATTATGCGCCGGGCTATGCGTCACGCACACCTGCTCGGTTCGGGCGATCCCCTTATGCACCGGCTCGTACCGGCGCTGGTCGCGGAAATGGGCCAGGCCTATCCGGAATTGCATCGCGGCCAGGACTTGATCCAGGAAGTGCTGGAGCGGGAAGAAACCCGTTTTCGCCAGACGCTCGACAAGGGGCTTCGCTTGCTTGACGACGCCACCGGCTCCATGTCCGCAGGCGACCGCCTCGACGGTGAGACGGCTTTCAAGCTCTATGACACGTTCGGCTTTCCCTACGACCTGACCGAAGACGCCTTGCGGGCGCGCGACATCGGCGTCGACCGCACCGGTTTCGAGGCTGCCATGGAACGGCAAAAAGCCGCAGCCCGCGCGGCATGGAAGGGATCGGGCGATGCCGCTTCGGGCGAGGTCTGGTTCGATATCGCCGAACGGGAAGGGGCGAGCGAGTTTACCGGTTACACCTCCACCAGCGGGGAGGGCCGGGTGGTCGCGTTGCTCAAAGATGCCCGGGAAGTCCAGTCCGCCGAAATTGGCGACACGGTGGTGGTGCTGACCAACCAGACCCCGTTCTACGGCGAGAGCGGCGGGCAGGCCGGCGATGTGGGAACTATCTCAAACCCTGGCGGGCTGCAGATGGACGTGTCCGACACTTCCAAGCCTCTGGGCCGCCTTCACGCACATCACGGGACGGTCAACTCGGGTTCGATCAAGGTGGGCGACACGGTCCACCTCGATGTGGATGCCGAACGGAGGGACCGGATTCGGGCTAACCATTCCGCAACCCATTTGCTCCACGCGGCGCTGCGCGGCCGCCTGGGCGGGCACGTCACGCAGAAGGGATCGCTGGTTGCGGAAGACCGCTTGCGGTTCGACTTCTCGCATCCAAAGCCGCTCACCGACAAGGATATCGCGGCCATCGAGCGTGAAGTGAACGACGAAATTCGCAGCAACGAGGTCGTCTCCACCCGGCTGATGACTCCGGAAGATGCGATCGAAGCCGGGGCGATGGCCCTCTTCGGCGAAAAATACGGTGATGAAGTGCGCGTCCTGTCGATGGGCCGCCCGGGCGGTAGTGGACAAAGCTATTCGGTCGAATTGTGCGGCGGCATCCATGTGACCGCGACAGGCGATATTGGCGTGTTCCGGATTATCTCCGAAAGCGCGGTATCATCCGGTGTGCGCCGGATAGAAGCGTTGACCGGTGAAGCGGCGAGGCGGTGGCTTGTCGGCCGCGAGGAAGCGCTTAAATCTGTAGCCAGCGCCATGAAAACCGCACCGGAAGACGTCGCGTCGCGCGTTACTGCGCTGCTCGACGAGCGCAAGGTGCTGGAGCGCGAATTGGCTGAAGCCCGCAAGCAGTTGGCGCTCGGCGGGGGCAGCGCCGCTGCGGGTCCGAAAGACGAGGACATTGGCGGCATCACGTTTTCCGGACAGGTGATCGAAGGGTTGGACCCGAAGGAATTACGTCCGCTGCTCGACCAGACCAAGACGCGGCTCGGCTCGGGCATCGCCTCCGCAGTCGCGATCAACGACGGACGGGCGGCTTTTGCGGTTGCGGTAACCGACGATCTGACAAGCCGGTTCGACGCGGTTGCGCTCGTGCGGATCGGCGTGGAAGCGCTTGGCGGCAAGGGCGGCGGCGGTCGGCCCGACATGGCTCAGGGCGGCGGACCGGATGCGTCGCAGGCCGACGCTGCACTTGATGCGCTACGGGCAGCCATTGCGGCCGGGTAAGGAAGTCAGCCCGCCGCGCCCACGTTGCTCGTGCGAAGTTTCGGTTTCACCTCGAGTTTGGCGTCCTGCTGGATCTTGATCCGGAATTCGTCGCGCTTTTCGTGGATCGATGCGATCACCGGACCCATGGCGACGCCGAGGTCGACCAGCACTGCCTCGGACAATTGCAGTGAGCTTTCGAGTGTTTCCGGAACCGCGTGGCTGGCCCCGCTGCGGTAGAGTTCGGCGGCGTGCCTTGTGTCGCGGGCGCGCGCGATGATTGGCAGATCGGGATAAGCCTTGCGTAATTTCGACGTCAGGCGCTGCGCCAGCACCGGCTCGTCCATCGTCAGGATGATTGCCAATGCATTCTCGATCCCGAGGTTTCGTAGCGCATGCCCTCGTGCGGCGTCGCCGAAGGCTGCGCGGTATCCCTCGCGCTTGGCGGTCTCGATCAGGTCGGCGTCGGAATCGATTGCCACATAGGGTTTGCCGTGAACGGTCAGCATCTGGGCCACGAGGCGGCCTACGCGGCCGGCGCCCACGATGATGACGCGCGGAGTGCCGCGGTCTTCGGGGGGCAATTCCGGCGCCGGTTCGACCTTGCGCGCAACGATCCGGCCGAGCCGGGCGAGGACGGGAGTGATGGTCAATCCAATCGCGGTCACGATCTGCCAGAACTGAGCGGTGCCGGGCTGGATCAGCAGCGCCGAACTTGCGGCTGCGAGAACGATCAAGGTGGTTTCGGACGGGCTGGCCATCAGGATGCCCGTTTCCGTCGCGGTGCTCCGCCGTGCGCCCATCATGCGCAGCAACAGGCCGGTGACCAGCGCCTTGAAGGTAAGCACGAGGACTACCGCCAGGGCGATCGGACCAAAATTGTCCCAGATCGTGGTAATGTCGATACTCATGCCCACGGTGATCAGGAACACACCCAGCGCGAGACCTTTGAACGGCTCCATGATGGATTCAACTTCGCCGTGATATTCGGTTTCGGCAATCAGCAGGCCGGCGATCAGCGCGCCCACGATGGGCGAGAGCCCGACCGCGGCGGTGGCAAGGCTGGACCCGATAACGACGAGCAGGCTGGCGGCAAGGAACAGTTCCGGGCTCTTCGTGCGGGCCGCTTGGGCGAATAAGCGGGGGAGGGCCAACCGTCCCAGAACCAGCAGGGCGACTACTACCAGGCCGCCGAGCCACAAGGTGTCGAGCAGGCCTTCCCATCCCTCGTTTTGCGCGTAGGGCGCCATCGCGCCCAGCATGAAGATGATCGGCACGATTGCGATGTCTTCGAACAGCAGCATGGAGAGCGCCGCGCGCCCGACGGGGCTGGTGGTACCGGCGATCGGCAGCACGATGGCCGTGGAGGAAAGGGCAAGGGCCAGGCCAAGCCCCAAGGCACCGGTCCAGTATTGCCCCAACATGGACAGGAATATTGCCAGCATCCCGCCGATGATAATGAGCTCCAGCGCGCCCAGCCCGAAGACCAGCTTGCGCATGGTCCAGAGCCGTTTGAACGAAAGTTCGAGGCCGATGGTGAACAGCAGCAAGATGATCCCGAATTCCGCGAACGGCTCCAGCGCCTCGGGATCGGTTATGGTAACGTGTTCCAGCAGCGGATAATTATAAACCAGCTTACCGAGGCCGAACGGCCCGACCAGCAGCCCGATCAGGATGAACCCGATGACCGGAGTGATCCGGAACCGAGTAAAAACCGGGATCACGATTCCTGCAGCGCCGAGAATTACCAGCGCATCGGACAACATCGGGGAAGAAAGTTCGCCAGCCATAGGGGCCTTCTATGGCACGCTGGGCGCGCTTGTCACGCGGCTTGGACCGCTTTGGAGGGTAAGTTCAGCCGCCGCCGGGACTGTGCGGACCCTTGGGTGCCGAGACCGATGCATCCTGGTCTGCGCCGATCCGGTATTGCTCGGGATTTGTCGCGGCACGTTTATCCCACGCGATGCGGTACAAGTCGAACCGGCGATCGGCGAGGTTCTGCACCGTCCCCTCGGCGCGCGCCCAACTGAGGTCGGCCAGGTTGACGTCGCTGATGGTCAGGGTCTCAACATTCTCGCTCGCCTCGGCAGCGATACCGTCCCGCGCGAAGGGGAAATCGCACGGCGTGAGGATGCAGCTCTGGGCATATTGAATGTCCATGTTGGCCACATTGGGCAAGTTGCCCACGTTGCCGCTCATAACCACGAAGCACTGGTTTTCGATCGCCCGGGCCTGCGCACAGTAACGCACGCGCATGTATCCCTGTCTGCTATCGGTGCAGAACGGTACGAAGATTATCCGCGCGCCTTCGTCGACCAGGCGGCGGGCCAGTTCCGGGAATTCGCTGTCGTAGCAGATAAGCACCCCTATCGGGCCGCAATCCGTGGGGATCGCGTCGATGGAATCGCCGCCCTTGATGTTCCACCAATAGGCTTCGTTCGGGGTCGGGTGAATTTTTTCCTGCGAATAGATCGATCCGTCACGCAGACAGACATAGGCGACGTTGTGAATGTCGCCGTCTTCCAGTCGCGTCGGGTGGGAACCGCCGATAATGTTGATGTTGTATTTCAGCGCCATGTCCGACAGCGTCTGGCGGATTTTCGGGGTGTACCGGGACAACGTCTCGATCGCTTCCAGGGGCGTCAATTCCTTCTCTTCGAAAGACAGCAGCATGAGCGTGAACAATTCAGGAAAGACAATGAAATCCGCTTCATAATCCGCTGCCACGTCGACGAAATATTCGATGTGGCGGATGAATTCCGCGAAATCCTTGACCGAGCGTGCTTGCAATTGACAGGTGGCGATGCGGACGCTTTCGACCCCGCGCGGCAGGCGGTGCTTCTGCGGCTTGTCATGATCGACATAGGGGTTGCGCCACATCATGTGGACCGCGAATGCCTTCGATTTCTTGTCTTCGGGCAGGTAGTTCGGAAGGATCCCGATCGGTTCGAATCCGTTGGCGAGTTGAAAGCGCAGCACCGGATCGTGGATCTTGTTCTCGATGACCTGGGCAAGGTAATCCTGCGGCCCATCGACCTTGCGCCAGAACCGTTTGAGGTTTGGCATCCGGCCGCCGAACACGATGCCGGTCAGTTCGAGCCGCTCCGCCAGCGCGCGCCGTTCCTCGTAAAGCCGCCGGCCGATGCGTGTGCCGCGTGACTTGGGATCGACACACATTTCATAACCATAAAGCCACTCGCCGGTGGGAAGGTGGCGCGAACCGAACCCGTTGCCGGTAATCTCGTCCCAGCTATGCGGCTTGAGCGCAGTGTTGGCGCTGAGCCGCATCGACGCGCAGTAGCCGACGAGAACGCCGTCCATCTTGGCGACAAAACAGCCGTCGGGGAAATTGTTGATCTGGCCGCGGATTTCGCCGTGGGTGTAGGCGGGGAGGTCGGCATAGGCACGCCGGACCAGATCCGCGATCGCCCGCACGTCGGCTGGCCGGGCCTGTCTGACTTCGAGGCGGGCCTTGCCTCGGCGTTCCTTGTCCGTAGTGCTCTCTGCGTCGGAGGAAGCTGGTTTGGACGAGTTCGCCATGGGTTACGCTTTCAAGAAAGAAGGCCGCGCAGACCCCAAACAGGATCGGCACGGCCCCCAATCGTCATTTGAGGAATTAAGCCCAGTTCTGCATTTCTGCATCCAGGTTGGTTACGATCGCCTCGAAGAATTGTTCCGTGGTCAGCCAGCTCTGGCCAGGGCCGATGAGCAGCGCCAGGTCCTTGGTCATGTGACCCTTCTCGACCGTTTCGATGCAGATCCGCTCGATGGTTTCAGCAAACCGGACCACGTCGGGCGTGTTATCGAACTTGCCGCGGTACATCAGGCCCCGCGTCCATGCGAAGATGGATGCGATCGGATTGGTGGACGTTGCCTTGCCTTGTTCGTGCTGGCGGTAATGGCGGGTGACAGTGCCATGCGCGGCTTCCGCTTCCACGGTCTTGCCATCAGGTGACATGAGCACGGAAGTCATCAGGCCGAGCGAGCCGAAACCCTGTGCAACCGTGTCTGACTGCACGTCGCCGTCGTAATTCTTGCAGGCCCAGACGAATTTGCCGCTCCATTTGAGCGCCGATGCTACCATGTCATCGATCAGGCGATGTTCGTAGGAGATGCCGGCTTCGGCGAACTTTTCCTTGAATTCGCTTTCGAAGATTTCTTCGAACAGATCCTTGAAGCGGCCGTCATAGGCCTTGAGGATCGTGTTCTTGGTCGAGAGGTACACCGGCCACTTGCGGTCCAGCCCGTAATTCATCGAGGCGCGGGCGAAATCGCGGATCGAATCGTCGAGGTTGTACATCGCCATGGCGACGCCGGGGCTTTCGAACTCGAACACGTCAAGGTCGATATTCTTGCCGTCGGCACCTTCAAACACCAGGCGGAGCTTGCCCGCGCCGGGGATCAGGGTGTCGGTGGCACGGTACTGGTCACCGAAGGCATGACGGCCAACCACGATCGGGTCGGTCCATCCCGGCACCAGACGCGGAACGTTGTCGATCACGATCGGTTCGCGGAAAACCACGCCGCCAAGGATGTTGCGGATCGTGCCGTTGGGCGAACGCCACATTTTCTTGAGGCCGAATTCTTCCACGCGGGCTTCGTCCGGGGTGATCGTGGCGCATTTGACGCCGACGCCGTATTTCTTGATCGCGTTAGCGGAATCGACCGTGATCTGGTCGTCCGTCTCGTCGCGCTTTTCGATCGAGAGATCGTAATATTTAAGGTCGATGTCCAGATAGGGCAGGATCAGCCGTTCGCGGATCCACTGCCAGATAATCCTGGTCATTTCATCGCCGTCGAGTTCGACGACCGGGTTTGCTACCTTGATCTTCGCCATGGTCTTCCTGTGCCTGTTCTTCCGAGAGTTGGAGGGGCTTTAGCAGAGGAGGCTTGAGGCGCAAGGCGGGGGCTTTGAATTCCGCCGGGCGTCCAAAAGAAAGCGGCACCGCGTATCAGCAAAATTTTTCGCGGGGTGTAACAATGATCCGCGAAACGGCGAATCCAAGGTGGAGCGGGCAGTTAGTCCGGCTTTGCCAAAGAGGAAAAACCGATGGTTCAGACCTACACTGCCGCTGCCGATTTGCTCGTCGCTGACCGCGCATCGCAGCGTCCGTTCCCGCTGGGGGCCTAGGCCCTCGGGTCGCGGCGGATACTGGCTGGCATGAACATTCCTTCCGAACTGCCCCCCACGGTGGGAATAGGGCTCAAGCCGCAACATTATGCGGTTGTGCTGGAGTCCGTGTCAGCCAGTATTCGCTCTACAGGTTCGGCCCAATCAGCGAAGCCCGGCTGGGTCGAGGTCCATCCGCAGAACTATTTTTGCGATGGCGGCCCGCCTCATCGCTGGCTGGAAGAGATAGCGCAGCATTTTCCGGTAAGCTTCCATTCCGTGGGTCTGTCGCTCGGAACGGCATCGGGGGTGGACCGCGAGGAACTCGGCCACCTCGCTGCACTGAGTGCCCGGTATTCGCCCGCATCCATTTCCGACCATTTAAGTTGGAGCGGAAACACCAGCAATCGTTACCCCGACTTGCTGCCCGTTCCTTATACCAAGTTGGCGCTAGATCACTTCGTTACGCAGGTCTCGATTGTGCAGGAAAAGCTCGGCCGAAAAATCCTGGTCGAGAACCCCTCGCGCTATCTCGCCTTTACGGGAGACGAAATGGGCGAAGTGGATTTTCTCCATTTGCTGTGTGAGCGCGCAGGTTGCGGCATCCTGTTCGATATCAACAACGTCGAAGTCTCCGCGACCAATCTCGGCTTCGATCCGTGGACTTTCGTGGACAACGTCGATCCGGCGCTGGTTGGCGAAATCCATCTCGCCGGCCATGCGCGCGAAGAGCACCCTGAAGGACCTTTGCTGATCGACGATCACGGTTCGCCGGTATCGCCCCTGACATGGGCGCTCTTCGAGAGATTTGTCGGCCGCTCGGGTCCCAAACCTGTCCTGATCGAATGGGACACCGGCGTTCCGGAATACGGCATCCTGATGGAGGAGGTGGCGAAGGCTGAGGCGATCATGCGTGATGCCGGGGTCGCCAAGGCGAGGGCAGCCCATGCAGTCGCTTGAAGATATGCAGGCGTCGATGATGACGATGCTGGACAAAGGGCCGACCTATCTTGAGCCGGGGCTGTTCGAGGGGGCGCCGATGAGAATGCTCCGCGGCCTGAAAGTCCATGCCAACACGGTGTCGCATGCGCGGCTGGTCGCCTTGGAAGAAACATTTCCCAAGACCCGTGAGTGCCTTGGGCATCCGGAATTCAACGAACTATGCCGGGATTACATCGACTATCCTGGCGTGACCGGTTTTTCGCTCGATCAAATCGGCCGGAAATTCGCGGAGTTCCTCGATGCCCGCCTCGTCGCTGACGAAATTCGTGATCTTGTTCGCGTTGAATGGGCCTGGCTTGAAAGCTACCATGCTGCCGAGGCGGTGCCGCTGGAGCTTGCCGACCTTGCCGGCCTGAGCGACGCTGCAGTCCTTGATATGGAGATTGTCCTGCACCCGTCGGTTCGGACGATCGGGTTCGATGCCCCGCCCCATGAAGTGTTGGTCTCGGAAGCCCCAGGTTTGGCAAATGCAGCCGCCTTGATGATCGTCCGGCCGCAAGAGCAAGTTCTGATGTCGCCGCTGGACTTCGCCCAACTGGCAGCAACGGGTTATGCCGCCGAGCCTGTCAGGATTTGTAACCTTCTGGCGTCGCTGGGCGAATTGCAGGACGGAACCGAACTGCTTCCGACATTGATTTCGCTGATCGGAACAGGCGCATTTATCGGCCTTCGAGGATTTCAGGCATGATCGCATTGTATGACCGGGTGACGGTATGGCTTTCGGCGAAGGTCCCGGAGGCGGTCATGCTGCTGTTCGTGCGGATCGCGCTGGCGGGGATTTTCTGGCGCTCTGGCCGGACCAAGGTTGAGGAAGGCAGCTGGTTTTCGATCAGCGACATCACCTATTATCTGTTCGGCGAGGAATACGCCAACGTGCCGCTGCCGTCCGATTTCGCCGCCGTGATGGCTACCGTTTCCGAGCACGTCTTTCCGGCCCTGCTAGTTCTGGGCTTTTTCACGCGTCTGTCGGCGGGTGCGCTACTGGGCATGACCATGGTCATCCAGATATTCGTTTACCCTGACGCGTGGTGGCCGGTACACTCGCTGTGGGTCGCCCTGGCGCTGGTGCTGATCGTGCGCGGCGGCGGGATGTTCTCGCTCGATGCGCCCTTGCTGGAGAAGGTCCGCCGATGATCGCAGACGATGCCACGATGGCGCGGCTGATGGCGATGTCGCAGGCGGGGGACCGCCAAGCCTATGCGACATTGCTGGCCGAATGCCAGAAATGGCTCAAGCGCTTCTATGCGCGGCGGATCGTGCCGCACCAGATCGACGATCTGGTGCAGGACACGCTGCTGTCGCTCCACCGCAAGATTGCCAGCTACGATCCTGCCCGGCCATTCCTGCCCTGGCTCGCGGCGATCGCGCGGTATCGCTGGGTCGACCATCTGCGCAAGGTTTACAAGGCGGATGAGACCGGCTTCGACGACAGCTTCGCGGCAGACAGTTCCGAACCGGCGATCGTCGCGCGGATCAGCCTCGAGCGGATGTTTTCCTATCTGCCCCCGGCCCAGGCGCGCGCCATCGAGCTGGTCAAGATCGAGGGGTTGTCGATCGCCGAAGCTTCCCACGCCTGCGGCCAGAGCGAATCGCTGGTCAAGGTCAATATTCACCGGGGGCTGAAGAGGCTCGCCGCCATGATCGAGAAAGAGTAATCTGCATGCCGACCGACAATCAGGATTTTATCGAAGGATTGGTAGGCGATCTCCGGCCGCATCAGCCGCTGACATTGCGGCGCGGGCTGGCGATAGCGGTAGGCAGCACCGCATTGACGGTCGGGATCATGGCCCTGCTCGCCGGCCTCCGCTCCGATGTGATGACCGGACATTTCAACCCGGTGTTCCTGCTCGCGACCGGCCTGTTCCTGATGCTCGGGGTGGCGGCCACGTTCGCGGTTATCAGTATGAGCCGACCGCAGGTCGGCAACACCCACGGCGGCTGGATGTGGGCCGCCGCTATGGCGGCGCTGCTGCCAGTATCGGCGGGTGTGCTGGGAGTCGCCGACCACGGCAGCGCTTTCTTCCAGTCCCAGCCGGCGCAGGGGATCGGCTGCCTGGTCAACGGGAGCCTGCTTGGCCTTATAACCGGCGGCGCGCTGACCCTTTGGCTACGCCGCGGCGCCCCGACATCGCCGCAGCAGGCCGGCCTGCTGACCGGCCTTGCCGCCGGGAGCGTGGGCATCTTCGCCTACTCGCTGCATTGCCCCTATGACGACCTCTATCACATCGGCATCTGGCATAGCCTCGCGGTCGCCGCGAGCGCACTCGCCGGACGGATATTCGTCCCTGCGCTCATCCGCTGGTGACCTCGGGCAATCGTTCTGCGGCGTGATACGACGCGCCGCGCAAAGACACTCCGAGCAACAAAAAACCCCTCAAGTCCGGTGACTTGAGGGGTTTTTGAATGGTGGGCGTAGAGAGAGTTGAACTCCCGGCCCCTGCGATGTCAACACAGTGCTCTACCACTGAGCTATACGCCCACATTATTCATCGCTGACTAAACAGCAGGCGCGCCCTCTAGCGTCTGGCTACGGCGGGCGCAAGTAGGTGTTTGGCTTGGCGTACCGGAATGCCTGCGCGCCCGGGTGATACGTTCCTTAGAGGCTGGCGTGAACGCGGTCTTCGAAAGCCCGCTCCACTTCCAGCACGAGGTCGCGCAAGTGGAACGGCTTCGACAGCACCTTGGCCTGGGGCTGTTCGCGGCTGGCCTTCAGCGTTACCGCCGCGAAGCCGGTGATGAACATCACCTTCGTGCGCGGGCTAATCTCGTTGCAGCGCTGAGCCAGTTCGATCCCGTCCATCTCCGGCATCACGATGTCCGACAAAAGCAGATCGAAATGCTCCTGTTCGAGGAAGGGCAGGGCGGCGGTGCCCCGGTCGACGGCTACCACGTCATATCCGGCATTCTCGAGCGCACGCGCGAGGTAACCCCGCATCGCTTCTTCGTCTTCAGCCAACAGGATTCGCAGGGTATCGGGTTTTTCCATGATCGGCCCATAGACGACTTCGCTTAAAAAATCTTTGCAACTGTTTCGCATGCCCCGCTTTGACACGGGGCGGGTAAGCGCTAATCCTCTTTCGATGACCCGAACCCCGCTAGAAGCCAGGATCGACCAGGAGTGCCCAGTCCAGTCAGGCGGCACGATTCCCGGCACAAGCGAACCGGCGTTTTCGCTTCGCCAACCCTCCGATTGTCCGATACCGGTCATGATCGCGGCGCCCCATGCAGGACGGGCGTATTCCCCCGCCTTGCTACGAGCGATGCGGGATCCGGAATACTCAGCGATTCGCCTGGAGGACCGGCATGTCGACCGTATTGCGCTGGAAATCGCCCGGCAAACCGGTGCCGGGCTGTTGGTGGCCCACGCTCCGCGCGCCATGATCGATCTCAACCGGGCAAGCGATGACGTCGATTGGGAGATGATTCGCGGCGGCCAGCCAGCGAACGAGAAACGCACGCTGGCCAACCGGCGTTCGCGTACCGGACTCGGACTGGTTCCGCGGCGGCTGGCCCGCCATGGTGAAATCTGGAAGGAGCAAATCAGCCGCGAGGAATTGGATGCGCGAATAGAAGGTGTTCACCGGCCTTACCACCAAGCACTGGCCAAGGCGCTCGAGACCGTGCGTGACCGGTGGGGCGCTGTCCTGCTGATCGACCTGCATTCGATGCCGCCACTCAGGCCCCGGCACGAAGGTGACCGGCCACCTGAGATCGTCATCGGTGACCGCTTCGGAGCTTCGAGCGATGGACTGCTGGTGGCAGGGGCTTTCGCATACCTAGCGCGTCAGGAAAAAGCGGTTGCGCATAACCGGCCGTATGCCGGCGGCTACGTGCTTGACCGGCACGCCGCACCGGCGCGCGGCATACACGCCATGCAGATCGAGCTGTGCCGTTCGGCCTATCTGGACCGGCGTCTACAAGAGCCCTCTGCACGGATGGCAGGCGTAGTCCGGTTGGTTGCCGGACTCGTGCGGGAACTGGGCGATACGACTGCGGCTCTCGGCCGGACGGGCAGCTTCTCGATCGCCGCAGAATAGACTTCGCGAAACTTCAAAAAAAACCACCCCGTGCTTATCGCACGAGGTGGCCAAGGTTCAGGGAGGTGTGCACCTAGTGCACGGTTCAGGCGGGCCATGAGGGTAGCGCCGCCGAACAAATTCAAGATAGGGCGGGATCATTGCCAGTTCAAGACTGGTCTGTCGCTTCGTTGACCCTTCCTGCCGCAGTTTCCATTGCGGTCGTATAAGCAGGGCTTAGCCTGCGTCTGCCAGCTTCGGTCCCTTGCCCTGCTGCAACTGGCGCGAGAAAATTACCCGCATCAGGTCGAGCGAGAAAATCTGGGCGTGAATCAGCGCCATCATCCCGTTCTGGTTCCAAGTCCGCAGCAGGTCACCACGCAGTTCCTGGAGCTTTTCCTGGTTGATCATCTGGAAGCCGCGGTAAATGAATGGCTTTTCCGGATTTTCGTTCTGCGAAATGGAGATTTCGCCGTCCATCAACAGGTCGTGCTTTTTCAGCTCGTCGACAAAGGACTTGGTACGTGCACCGGCTTGTTCGAACCGCTCGCAGAACTGCAGGATGTCGTTGGTCGTAGGCGAAGCCTTGCCTTCTTCATCGAACAGAGGATTGCCTTCTTCGAATTCACCGATCGAATCGGCGGTCGGATCGAAGCAGAGCGACAGGTCGTCGGTCTCCGCGGTCAGTTTTGCCAGCATGAAGGGATAACGGCGGATATAGGCGGGAATATAAATCGGGTCATCGATCTTTCCGGCTTCGTTCACGAAGGTGTTGACGCCTTCATTCAGGCCCATGAGTGCCAACGGAAGCGGGTTTTCGCCCGAGGAGAAGACGATCGGAAAATCGCGCTGCGCCTGGACGAATTCGTCAACCGTCAGGGGAATGGCATGCTGGCCGACCAACCAGAGTGCTGCATCGACCGACTTGCTCTTCCAGTTCAGATGGTCGCGGCTGTTGAGCGGCATCAGGTCTTTGTAAAACAGGGGCAGGGTAGGTTGCGGCGCGCTGGCCATGAAGTTTCTCCAATATTAGAAATGCGGAACAGTTGCCAAGGCGGTGGCACCGTGATGCCTGCCGCTGAAATCGCGTGAAGCGCGCGCTTTAAGGGCTGGCGGCCCGGTAGGCAAGGCCGGACCAATTGCGCTCGTGCGGCGCGTTAGACCGGTTTGCGGGGCATCGGATCGACGTCGGGCACCAACTTGCCGGGGTTGAGCAGGTTCGCCGGATCGAGCGCGAGCTTTACGCTGCGCATCAGCGCGAGCGCGACCGGATCGCCCAAACGCGCAAGCTCGTCACGCTTCATTTGCCCGATCCCGTGTTCCGCACTGATCGATCCGCCCACTTCGGTCACCCGGTCGTGAACGAATCGGCTGACCGTCTTGCCGTCCGTGTCCTCCCATTGCCCGGCGATTGCACCGGTCGGCGCGAGCACATGAAAGTGGACATTGCCGTCCCCAAGATGCCCGAACGCCAGCGCCCTTGTGCCGGGAAAGGCCGTCTCGACTTCTGGAACCGTCTGTTCGACAAAATCCGCCATTTTTGCCACCGGCACGGAAATGTCGTGTTGCATCGCCGGCCCGAGCGCCCGCTCGGCCACTGATATCGAATCGCGCAGCAACCACATCGCCTCGGCCTGGGTTTCGTTTTCGGCAAGGGCGGCGTCGCCAACCAGGCCATCGTCAAGCGCGCTGGTCAGAATTTCCTCGGCTTGCTCGCGCACCGCTTCTTGCGCGCCGGGCGCGGAAACCCATTCGATCAGCACGTTCCATTCATGCTCCTGCTCCAGCGGGGACCGCGCGTTGGAAAGATGATCGAGAACTGCAGTTAGGCAATGCCGCGGAAGAACTTCGAAACCTTCGAGCGTATCGGGCGACTGCGCTTCGCAGCGCAGCAGCAACTCGCGTGCCGCCGTCAGGGAACCCAAGCCCACCCACGCCACGACCCTTCCCCCGCTCGCGGGCAGCAGGCGCAGGGTTGCCCCCGTCACGATGCCCAACGTGCCTTCCGATCCGATCAGCATCTGCTTGAGATCGAAGCCCCGGTTGTCCTTCTTCAGCGGAACAAGCGTGTCGAGGATCGCGCCATCCGCCATCACGGCTTCGAGACCGAGGACCTGCGCGCGCATCGTGCCATGCCGCAACACCTGCGTGCCGCCAGCGTTGGTCGAAATCAGGCCTCCGATGGTGGCGGAGCCCTTGCCGCCGAGCGTGAGGGGAAAGCGTAATTCCTCGGCCGCAGCGGCCTCGTGAAGTGCCTGAAGGACGACACCGGCCTCGCAAGTGACCTTCCGGCCGATTGGATCAAGCTCGACGATCCGGTTCATTCTACGGAGAGACAGGACCACCGCGTTGCCGCTGGCATCCGGGGTGGCTCCGCCGGACATCCCGCTGTTGCCCCCTTGCGGTACGACCGCGATGCCATGCTTTCCGCAAAGCTTCATCAATCTGGATACTTCGTCCGTGTTGGCAGGCGACGCCAGCGCCAGCGCCGCACCATGATAACGGCCGCGCCAATCGGTCAGCCACGGGAGCACGAGGTCGGGATCGGTGGTGAAGCCGCGCGGGCCAAGCAGGTTCTCCGCGGCGCTACAAAAGTCGTCTTGATCGGTCATGCGTCGCCTATGCCACAAAGCTGGCGGGTGCCGCCAGAATTAGCGTGCTGCAAGACCGCACCGACGTTGGCGGAACCCGGTCCGGGATTAAGCCGTCATTCAACCGTCCATGCTACACAGGCAGGGCAACCCGGTGCGGTAAGCGGTAGACCGCGCTGCGATCAGGCTGCATGAGGAGCTTTATTCAAGCCTTAAATGACCAGTCTGTCTGCCTTTCTTGCCCCCATTGCGATGTTGCTGCCCGGTCCGGGGCCGGCGGCCGACGTCTCGTGGGACGCCGCGCTTACACCGCAGGAGGCGAGCGCCCAGCAGCGTGCGAAGCTTGCCGGGTCCGGCTGGTTGATGATCGAGGCGATGGAGCAGGTTGCAATCAACCGTCAGATCCGCATCGAACGCCGGATCACCATCCGGATTTCTCCTGCCGCACCGGGCGACGCGCGAAGCCTCATGGCCGATTTGCCTCGCGGGGTTATCCCGGCAAACATGGTCGAGCGCAAGTTCGGCAAATGCGTGCCGATCAGCTCCATTTCCGGAGTGCAACCTACGCAGGATAACCGCCTGATGCTGTACCTTCGCGACCAGCGGATAATCAGCGCCAGCTTGGAAAAAGCCTGCAGCGCGCGGGATTTCTACTCTGGGTTTTACGTCGAAAAGAACTCTGACGGAATGCTGTGTACCGGCCGCGACAAGCTTCATTCGCGAACCGGCGCGAATTGCGAAGTGGACCGAATGCGGCAACTGGTGGCCCGATAGCTTCGGGGCAGGCCCCAATTCCTTGACTTTTCCCACCACACCGCGCAAAGGCGCGGCGTTGTTGTTAGCGGGCGCAGAAGGTCCGCACCCACGGGGGATGCCATCCCCATATACCGGACAATCTGACCTACATGACTTTTGCCGATCTCGGCCTATCCGACAAGTTGCTGCAAGCGGTGGAAACCGCGGGCTATAGCGAGCCTACGCCAATCCAGGCGGAGGCTATTCCCGCCATCCTGATGATGAAGGACCTGATTGGCATTGCCCAGACAGGTACCGGCAAGACCGCCAGCTTCGTGCTGCCGATGATCGACGTCCTCGACAACGGCCGCCGTCGCGCGCTGATGCCGCGATCGTTGATTCTGGAACCGACCCGTGAACTCGCGGCCCAGGTGGCTGAAAATTTCGAGAAATACGGTGCCAACCACGATCTCAAGATGGCGCTGCTGATCGGCGGCGTGCAGATGGGCGACCAACTTAAGGCGCTGAACGAAGGCGTTGACGTGCTCATCGCCACTCCGGGCCGCCTGATGGACTTGTTCGAACGCGGCAAGATCATGCTCAACGGCTGCGAGTTGCTGGTAATCGACGAAGCCGACCGGATGCTCGACATGGGGTTCATTCCCGATATCGAATTCATCTGCTCGAAACTGCCCGCCACCCGGCAGACCATGCTGTTTTCCGCGACGATGCCGCCGGTGATCAAGAAGCTGGCGGACAAGTTCCTCACCAATCCCAAGCAGATCGAAGTCAGCCGCGCGGCCAGCACCAGCGAAAACATCGCCCAGTTCAAGGTGATGATGACGCCGCGCAAGAAGAAAGAAGCGCTGCGCTGGTTCCTGCGGAACGATAACGTGAACACCGCGATCGTGTTTTCGAACAAGAAAACCACCGTGCGTGATCTTGCGAAGACGCTCAAGAAGGATGGCTTCAAGGTGGGCGAAATCCATGGCGACATGGACCAGTCTTCCCGCATTGCGGAACTCGACCTCTTCAAGTCGGGCCAGATCAACATCCTGGCCGCGTCCGACGTCGCGGCTCGCGGGCTCGATATCAAGGGCGTCAGCCACGTGTTCAATTTCGACACGCCGTGGCATCCCGACGATTACGTTCACCGCATTGGCCGCACCGGGCGCGCTGGTGCCAAGGGGCGCGCGTTCACCTTCGTGACGGCGGAAGATGCCGAAGCAATCGCCAACGTTGAAAAGCTGACCGGCATGGTCATTCCGCTTTACGCACCGGCCAAACCTGCACCGAGTGCCGAAGCGGAGCAGGAAACCCGCGCAGCACCCGAGAAATCCCGCGAAGATCGTTCGCCCCGCGGCGAACGCTCGCCGAGAAAACCGCGTTCGGAAAGATCCGAGCCGAAAGCCCGGACGGACAGGGACGAAGACAACGCGCGGCCAGAACCTTCCGAAGCCAAACCGGCCCGCGCACCGCGCAAGGTGTCCGATAAAGCTGCCGAGCCACGCCGGAACTACCGCGAAGACCGTGATCCGCCGAGCGAACCCGGTGAATGGAACGGTCCGGTACCGGGCTTCCTGGATATCAGCGCTACCTGATAGTTAGCTTCAAGCCGGCTAGCGCCGGCCATCCAACTGTTGCGGCTTAGTCCGCGACGTTGACGAAGCTATCGATCACACGCTTGGTACCGCTGGTATCGAATTCGATCTCCAGTTTGTTGCCTTCCTGCCCGATCACTTCGCCATAGCCGAATTTATCGTGGAACACCCGCGCACCGACCGCGATGTCGCTGCGGGGCTGGGCAGCGAAACTGGCCGCGCTGCGCGTCGATTCCTTCAGCCGCAATTGCTTGGTATCATAGCCGCTGGTGAGCGCGCGCTGCCAGCCGGGGCCGCGTTGGCTTGAGCGTTCCGGGCGGCTGGTGCTGACATGCGCAAAGGGATCCTCGCTCTCGCTCCAGTTGGCCTGCCACAACGACGCTCCGCCGGTCATCGTGGTCTCGCGGGTGACGTGATCGTCCGGCAATTCCGCGACAAAGCGTGACGGGATTGAGCTGGTCCATTGGCCATAGATGCGCCGGTTCGCGGCATACAGGATGGTGCAGCGTTTACGCGCCCTGGTGATGGCGACATAGGCCAGGCGGCGTTCTTCCTCGAGACTGGCAAGGCCGCCTTCGTCGAGGGACCGCTGGGACGGGAACACGCCTTCTTCCCAGCCTGGCAGGAAAACATTGTCGAATTCCAGGCCCTTGGCCGCGTGCATGGTCATGATCGTCAGCTTTTCCCCGTCGCCGGCCCGTTCATTGTCCATCACCAGGCTGACATGCTCGAGGAAATCGCCAAGCGTCTCATACTCTTCCATCGCACGAGCGAGTTCGGAAAGGTTTTCCAGCCGGCCCGCGCTCTCTGCGGATTTTTCGGCTTGCAGCATGGCGGTGTACCCGCATTCGTCCATTACCGTCCGCAGCAATTCGGCGGGCGTCGTCTGTTCGGCAAGTTCTTTCCAGCGCAGGAAATCCCGCATCAACGCGGCGATGGTCCCCGCGGCGCGCTTCGGCAGTTCGTCGCTATCGGCCAGCTGGAGGGAGGCAGCGGCGAGCGGCATGTCCGTCGCGCGGGCGTGCTGGAACATCTTCTCCAGCGTTTTCGCTCCAAGGCCGCGCTTTGGCTGGTTGTAAATCCGTTCGAACGCCAGATCGTCGCGCGGCTGGGCGATCACGCGCAAATACGCCAGCGCGTCACGTATTTCCGAGCGTTCGTAGAAGCGGAAACCGCCGATGATCCGGTAATTGAGACCGATCTGGATGAACCGGTCTTCGAATTCGCGGGTTTGATATTGCGCGCGAACCAGAAGTGCGACCTGGTCGAGCGAGGCGCCTTCGCGTTCCAGCCGTTCCGCCTCCTCGCCTACGCGGCGCGCTTCTTCGGGGGCGTCCCACACTCCGATCACGCGGACCTGGTCGCCGCCTTCGAACTGCGTCCACAGTGTCTTGCCGATCCGCTGGCTGTTCGCGTCGATCAGGCCGGATGCCGCGGCGAGGATATGCGGCGTGGAGCGGTAATTCTGCTCCAGCTTCACTACCTTCGCCCCGGGGAAATCTTTCTCGAACCGGAGAATATTGGCAACTTCGGCGCCGCGCCAGCTGTAGATCGACTGGTCGTCGTCACCGACTACGCAGATATTCTTGCGCTCCTGAGCAAGCAGACGAAGCCACAGGTACTGCACCTGGTTGGTGTCCTGATATTCGTCCACCAGGATATATTTGAAGCGCTGCTGGTACATCTTCAGCACCTCCGGCTCACGCCGCAAAATGTTGAGCATGTGCAGCAGCAAATCACCGAAATCGCAGGCGTTCAACGCCTTCAGCCGCTCTTGGTAGAGCGTGTAGAACTCTTGGCCCCGTCCGTTCGCGAAGGCCTCGTTCTCCGCTGCATCGAGATCGGCAGGATTGAGGCCGCGGTTCTTCCATCGGTCGATCAGGCCGGCCAGTTGCCGCGGCGGCCAGCGCTTTTCGTCCAGGTCCTGGTCGCGGATCAACTGCTTGAGCAGGCGCAACTGGTCGTCGGTGTCGATGATCGTGTAATTGCTCTGCAGGCCGACCAGCTCGGCGTGCCGGCGCAGCATTTTCGCGCCGATCGAGTGGAACGTGCCCAGCCACGGCATTCCTTCGACCGCGTCGCCGATATGCCGCCCGACCCGTTCGCGCATCTCCCGCGCGGCCTTGTTGGTGAAGGTGACACACAGGATTTCGCTCGGCCAGGCTTTGCGCATGGCAACGAGGTGGGCGAGGCGCGCCGTCAGCGCCGCCGTCTTGCCCGTTCCCGCGCCCGCGAGCATCAGTACCGGCCCCTCGGTGGTCAGGACCGCCTCTTGCTGGGGCGAATTGAGATTGGCCGCATAGCGGGGCAATCCGCTATCGGTCCCTGCACTCGGCATGGTTGCGGAAGAGGCAGGCGTGTCGTTCATGGGTAAGTGAACAGGTAGAGAACAAGGCCGGGTGTTGCAAGGTCAATAGGCTGGCAGCCGCCGTTTCAATCCGTCTTATCCTGTGCACTGAACTCGCCCGAATGTCCCGTAATCGGGATGGGCGGGGAGCCCCCATGTTGTAGCTTGGGCTTCAAGGGTCCAGTTAGATCGCAGGGTTCGTCACGCAGGGTTACACTCAAGGAGTACACCATGCGTAAGTTATTTGTTTTCACACTCGCTGCCGGATCGGCGGCCCTCGCGGTTCCCGCGGCGGCACAGGACAGCCAGCCAGCCAGCGACGGGGCAATGCCTCCAGCTACTGCGGCGATGCCGGCTACGGATATGACCCCGGCACAGAAGGCCCAGTATGACAGCTGGTCAGCGCAGGAAAAGGGCACCTATGATGGCTGGTCAGCCGACCATCAGGAATATTTCTGGACATTGCCGCCGCAGCGCCAGTCGATCTACTGGCGGCTTTCGGAAGCGGACCGTGCAACCATCGCTGCCATGGCAGACGCCGACCGTGAAACGGCATGGAGCCGGGTTGAGAGCCAGGTAGCTGCACAGGCCGAAGCAGCGCCGCCGCCTCCCGAAAGCGACGATACCGCTCCGCCACCGGCTGAGCCCGATCCCACACAAGGCGATCCAACAGAAGATCCGCCAATGAAGTAAGCCCGGGTCGCGAAAAAAGTCGGGCTTACAACTCGTCGGGCGCGCTGTGCAGCAATGTCAGCTTGGCGCGCCCGACCTTACGTTCCGCGGCAACCGTCAAGCCCTCCACAATCACGTCCTCGTTGAATGCGGTTTCTGCCGCAATCCAGGTTCCATCCTCGATCCAGCCGAGCCGTTGGAGGCGCTCAAGAGCGACCGTGGCCGCTCCGGAATAATACGGCGGATCAAGCAGAATAAGATCGTAGCCTTGCCGCGCCGGACCAAGGCTCATGACCGAACCGGCACGGATGTCCGTACGGGAACGGGCATCGAGAGCGGTGACATTATCGCGGATTGTCTTCAGCGCAGCATCATCCTGCTCAACGAACAGGCAATTGGCCGCACCGCGCGACAGCGCCTCTATTCCCAGCGCACCAGACCCTGCGAACAGGTCAGCGATCCGCAAATCATTGAAACTGCCAAGGCGGCTGGCCAACATGTTGAACAGCGTTTCGCGCGTCCGGTCGGCGGTCGGACGAGTCGCCTCGCCCTTGGGCGCTACCAGTTTACGCCCGCGCCAGTCGCCGGCGACTATCCTCATTTCTTGATATCCCGCAGCAGGTCCTTACGGAATTTTTCCACCTGGGCCTGGGGAATTTCAACCGCCGTGCCGCGCGGCAAATTGCCCATTTCGAACGGGCCATAGGTGGTCCGCATTAGCCGCGAAACTTCCAGCCCGAGATGTTCGAGCACGTTGCGCACTTCGCGGTTCTTGCCTTCGCTGATGGTCATTTCGATCCACTGGTTGCGGCCCGTGCGCCGTTCCAGGTTGGCGTTGATCCGACCGTAATGCATCCCGTCGATAGTAACGCCCATCATCAATTCTTCGAGCTGCGCCTGGCTGATATCACCGAAGGCGCGCGCTCGGTAAGTGCGCGGTATGCCTGACGAAGGAAGTTCCATCGCACGCTTCAATTCGCCGTCGTTGGTCAGCAGCAGCAGGCCTTCCGTGTTCATGTCGAGTCTGCCAACCGGCATCAGGCGGGGCGCGTCCTTCGGCAATGCGTTGGTCAGCGCGGCGTAGATCGTCGGCCGTCCCGCCATGTCGCGTTCTGCGGTGAGCAGGCCGGTCGGTTTGTTGAACATGAACAGCCGCGCGGGTTCGATCCGGCCGACCGGCTTGCCGTCGACCGTGATCCCGGTGAGCGTGGTCAGGAAGGTCGCGGGCGTATCCAGCAACTTGCCGTCCAGTGCGATCCGGCCGTCCTCGATCATTCGCTCGATCTCGCGGCGGCTGGCGATGCCGGCGCGGGCGAGCAATTTGGCGATCCGGTCGCCTTCCGGACGGTCGGGTGACCGCTCCGTCGAAGGGCCGCTGGCGGGCGCGTGTTCGGATGCGCCGGACGTCGGGGATTTTTCCGGTTTGCCGGTGCGGGGTCTGTGGGGTTGGGCCATTGGCGGCCTCTAGACGTTTCGCGCGCATCACGCAAAGCGAACTGTTGCCGTCAGTTTGCGGCGCGGATCGCCTCCTGCACCGTTTCGTGAAAGCGCAGGATGCCGGTTTCCAGCGTGCCGAGGGTTACGTGATCCACCGCGCCGCTCGACAGCCCCTGTTGACCTAGCTCGGCAGCGCGGAAATCTTCCGAGGCAAACACACCTCCATCGAGCAAGCTCCAGCTGCGTTCCCAATGGTCGCGTGCCTTGTCGGATTGCGGCGCTTCGGGGATCAGCATGAAATCTTCCACCAGCGTGCGATTATGCGCCTGCGGCATCAGGACCAGGATATTGACGTAATCGGGGCTGGGAATGATGATCGTAGCGGGCAGCAACTGGTAGGCGAAGGTTACCGCGCGCCGCAGGGAAACCATGTCGGTGAGATCGACATTGGCCATGTCCTCGGCGCGGCCAACGGCAGAGCGGGCATGGGGGCCGACCATGTCGCCCGAGGTGATTCCGTCCTTGAAGAACGGGCCGATGGTTTGCGCGTGCAGGCGGGTTACGTGATAGCTCTCGAGGAACGCGTCCATGATCAGCTTCCAGTTGCCGGCCACGTCGTGGGTCTTGCGGCGGAACAGGTGGTGATCCGCCATGCCGAAGGCGTTGAAATCCTCGCCCAGCCGCTTCGCATCGGTGAAATCCGCGCCTTCGACCGGCGCGAACCAGATAAGGCCGCCCGATTCGATACTTGGCAATTCGACCAGTCCGTGCGCGCGCTTGTCGAAGCCGGGGAAGGTTTCAGGGCGGGGCAGGGCGATCAACTTACCGTCGAGCTTGTAGGTCCACGCGTGGTAGGGGCAGACCAGCCGCTTGGCACAGACGGTTTCCGTACCCTCCACCAGCCGGGTGCCGCGGTGCCGGCAGACATTCAGAAAAACATGCGCGGTTCCGTCCGCATCGCGGGTCAGCAGCAGCGGACGCCCGGTCGCATCGTGCGGTATGGCCATGCCGGGGTCGGGCAGAAGGGCTGACGGCGCGATGACCTGGGGCAGCCGTCCGAACAGCGCGCGCTTCTCACGCTCCCAATGATCGGGATCTGTATAGACGCTGGCGGGAACTTGGGTGACGCCCCGCGTTTCGCGCGGCTCGTCGTGCAGGATGGCTTTCGCCAGCGCCAGTTGACCTGATGTCGGGCGTTTATCCTGCGCGATTGTTCCAGCTTCGTTCATCCCACTCTTCCTTAAATCGGCAAGCACGCTAGTGTCGCACGAAACGCGCGACGTGCAAAATATTGCATCGTGTAACGAGGGACCGGACTGCATGGCCACATCGGCAAATTCTCCTTCCAAACCCGGCTGGCGAGAGGTCCTCGCGGCCCTGCGTCACCGGAAGACGGGCTATATGCTGCTGTTCGGTTTCGCTGCGGGTCTGCCGTATGCGTTGCTGCTCGGGACGCTCTACGCGTGGCTGTCCGATGCGGAGATAGACCTGGAAACCATGGGCGTCTTCTCGCTCATCGGGCTCGCTTACGCGTTCAAATTCCTGTGGTCGCCGGCGCTGGACCGGGTGAACCTGCCCTTCATGCGGCGGCTGGGCAAGCGGAAGCAGTGGATTGTCACCGCGCAGTTGTTCCTTGGTGCGTCTTTGGTCACACTCTCTCAGCTCGATCCCGTTGGGGCGCTTGGATGGTTCTCGTTGCTCGCGGGGCTCGGCGCCTTCGCCAGCGCGACGCAGGACGTGGTGATCGATGCCTGGCGCGTGGATGTGGCCGACGAGGTCGCGACCATCGATATCCTCTCGACCGTCTACCAGATGGGGTACCGGCTGGCAGCGCTGGCGGGCGGCGCATTGGCGCTGGTCATGGCGGAGCGGACCAGCTGGCCGACGGTTTATCTCACCATGGGCGCGATCCTGCTGGTCGTCGGCATTCTGGGCCTGTGGGCGCCTGACACTGACGCCAGCGTAATCGAGGCGATCGAGGGCGAGAACGATGACGAGCACGGTTTGCGTCAGGCGGGCCAGGTAACCCCTCGGGTGCGCGGCTGGGCGCTTGCCGGGGTCGGCGCGCTGTGGGGCTGGGCCCTGATCGTGGTCGGTGTGTTCATGGTCCGCTCGCTCGGCAGCACACCGGAAGCGCGTCCCGATTCGGTGGAGTTCATTACCCGGATGGGTCCGCTGATCGTGATCGCGACGGTGGTAATTCCTGCCTTTATTGCCGCGTGGCTCGTCCGGCAGGAGAAGACGGGGCGGAACCTGCTAGCCGCATCACAGCCCGCGCGCAGCAAGGGCGACCGCATTCTCGACCATCTGTACCGCGCGCTGGTTCTGCCGCTGACCGAATTTGTCGGGCGGATGGGCTGGTCGCTGGTGCTGGTGCTGGCGCTGGTGCTGACTTACCGGATCACCGATTCCGTCTGGGGTACCTTCGCGTACCCGTTCTACCTCGGCGAGCTGGAATATTCGAAAGACGAGGTCGCGTTCGCGTCCAAATTCTTCGGGGTTGGCGCGGTGGTTCTGGGGCTCGCGCTGGGCGGATACCTGCTGACTGCGCTGGGCCGGATGCAGACGCTTCTGCTGGGCGCGATCCTCGCCGCTCTGACCAACCTGCTGTATGCCGATCTGTCAGTCGGCGGCCACGGCCTCGCCGTTGCGAGCCGGTTCACGGGTTTCAGCTGGGCAGTCGAAGCGCTGGGCAGCGACGTCCGGATGGCGAAGTTGCTGCTGGCGATCGGGCTGGAGAACCTCGCCATCGGGATTGCTGGCGCGGCCTTCGTGGCTTGGCTCTCGTCCATCGTCGCCAAGGGCTACAGTGCGGTGCAGTACGCCTTGCTGTCTTCGCTCACGATGCTGGTTGGTACCCTGGGGCGCGGTGCGTTGGGCCAGATGATCGAGGAGCGCGGCTATTTCGACGTGTTCATCCTGACCACGGCGATCGGCGGCGTGGCAGTGGTTCTGGTGATCATCGAATGGATGCGCAGCGCGCGCAAGGAACGGCTGCTGCCGCCCGACCCGGAAGTCAGTCGGGCAGTTCCCGATTCAGCCTGAGGACTTCGCCGGCCAGATAAAGAGACCCCGCAATCAGCACGGGCAGGTCGTCATCGGGTAAGGCCACGACGGCTGCCGGAACATCGGCGGCGTGCACGGCGCGGAGGCCGAAGGCGGCGCGGCTGTGGCAATCGTGCTGCGGGACGGGCACCGCAGTCAGGCTAGCAGTTTCACGCGCTAGTGGCTCGATGATCGCTGCGGGGTCCTTATTCGCCAGCATCCCAACAATCAGGTGCAACCGCTGTCCGGCGAAATGCTGCTGGAGCGCTTCACCGGCACTGGGGTTATGGCCGCCGTCCAGCCATACTTCGCGCTCGCCCGCCAGCGGCCCGGGTGACAGGCGCTGGAGGCGCGCGGGCCATGCGGCTGTGCGGATGCCTTCGGCCATCGCTTCGGATGAAACCTCGACCGCATCCTGGTGCCGCAGCATCGCCACCGCGAGGGCGGCGTTCTGCATCTGGTGCTGGCCGGGCAGCGTCGGCAGGGGCAGCGTGAGGTCACCGAGCTTGTCGCGGTATTCCAGTCCCGCAATCGCGCTGACATCCCAATCGCGCCCGCGCATTGCCAGCACCGCTCCGGTTTTTTCGGCGGCGCGTTTGATCTCTTCCTGAGCTTCATGCGGGTAGTTGAAGGTCACCAGCGGGCAGTCCGCCTTGGCGATGCCCGCCTTCTCGAACGCGATCCGGGCGAGGGGAATTTCCGGTGCGCCGTCCTCGGGGGCCAGCAGGAAACGTTCGTGATCAATCCCCAGCGCGGCAATGCCGCAGGCGGCGGGGTGTTCGATGACATTGGTCGCGTCAAACCGGCCGCCTAGGCCGACCTCCACCACACAGGCGTCGGCGGGAGTACGAGAAAAGGCAAGGAACGTGGCGGCGATGGTAACTTCGAAGAAGCTGGGCGCGAGATCGTCCGACTGGTCGAGCACTTCGGCGAGCAGATCGGCCAGCAACGCGTCGCCAATCAGTTTTCCGGCAATGCGGATGCGTTCGTTGTAGCGCACCAGATGCGGGCTGGTGGCCATGTGGACGCTCAGGCCCTGCGCCTCCAGCATGGCGCGCAGGAAGGCGCAGGTGGAACCTTTGCCGTTGGTACCGGCGACATGGAACACCGGCGGCAATTGCCGGTGGGGATTGCCCAACCGGTCCATCAGGACGTGGATTGTTTCCAGTCCGAAACGCCCCTGCGGCAGGAATAATGCCGCCAGCCGGTCTAGCTGGCGCTGGACCGCGGGGTCAGCGGAACGTGCGAAATCCATCGGCGGATTTCCGGCCGCGCTACGCAGCCTTCGCCGGCTGCAGGTAATCGAGCACCGTTGCCAGCGTTTCGCGCAGCCGGTTGCGGTGCACCACCATGTCGACCATGCCGTGCTTGTGCAGATATTCCGCCCGCTGGAACCCTTCGGGCAGGCTTTCGCGGATCGTGTCCTGGATCACGCGCTGGCCGGCAAAGCCGATCAGGGCGTCGGGTTCGGCAATATGGACATCGCCGAGCATGGCGTAGCTGGCGGTCACGCCGCCAGTGGTCGGATCGGTCAGTACCACGATATACGGCAGTCCGGCGGACTTCAGGCGGCGGGTCATCACTGTCGCCTTGGGCATCTGCATCAGGCTGAGAATGCCTTCCTGCATCCGCGCGCCGCCCGCTGCGGTGACAACGATATAGGCGCAGCCCCGGTCCAGCGCTTCCTGAGCGCCGGCGCAGAAAGCCTGGCCCACCGCCATGCCCATGGAGCCGCCCATGAAGTGGAAATCCTGCACCCCGACCACTGCCGGGCGGTTATCGATATTCCCCGAACCGACGCTGAAGGCATCCCGGTGGGGATTGGCGGCGCGCGCGGCCTTCAACCGGTCGACATATTTCTTGGAATCCCGGAACTTGAGCGGGTCTTCGCGCACTTCTGGCTGCGGCAGCATGGAAAACCCGTCATCCAGCAGCAATTGCAGCCGCCGGTCGGCGCCCAGCCGCCCGTGATGCTCGCAATGCTGGCACACGCGCCAATTGTCCTCGTAATCCTGCTGGAACAGCATTTCGTGGCACTTGGGGCATTTGATCCAGAGATTGTCCGGCGTTTCCCGCTTGGGCAGGAACGGCAGGGAATTACGGACCCGGGAAATCCAGTTCATATCTAATCCTTATCGTGCCGAATGGACGGCATGCGCGAGCGCTGATGTCAGCTCTCTTAGCGCAGCGGGAGCGTCTTCGCCATGTTCGGCGACCAATTCCACCAGTGCAGAGCCGACCACGACGCCGTCGGCGACCTTGGCAATAGCTGAAGCCTGTTCGGGGGTGCGGACACCGAAACCGACCGCTACTGGTATGTCGGTCGCGGCCTTCAGGCGGGCAACGGCATCCTCGATGGACGCCATGGCCGCCTGTTGCTTGCCGGTAATTCCGGCGACGGAGACGTAATAGAGGAACCCACCGGAACCATTGAGCACTTGCGGCAGGCGCGCCGCGTCAGTGGTGGGCGTAGCTAGGCGGATCGGGGCGACACCCTTTGCACGCAGGGCCGGGCCTAGCGCGGCGTCTTCTTCCGGCGGGATATCGACGCAGATCACGCCGTCCACTCCGGCCGCTTCGCACTGGTTGGCAAACCATTCCGGACCGCGACGGATCATCGGATTGGCGTATCCCATCAGCACGAGCGGAGTATCAGGATGGCGCGCGCGAAATGCTGCCGCGATGGCGAAAATGTCGGCGGTGGTCGTGCCCTTGGCGAGGCTGCGGATATTCGCTTCCTGGATCGCCGGACCATCGGCCATCGGATCGGTGAACGGCATGCCCAGCTCAATCACATCCGCGCCCCCCTCGACCAGCGCGTCGAGATTGGCGGCGGTGTCGCCGTCACCTGCGGTGACGAAGCAGACGAGCGCGGGTTTGGCGAAGGCATTTGCGAGGCGGGTCAAATCTCCACTCCCAGCGCCTCGGCCACAGTAAAGATGTCCTTGTCACCGCGTCCGCACAAATTCGCGAGGATGATTGCATCATTGGGCATGGTCTTGGCCACTTTCGCGACGGCGGCAATCGCGTGCGACGGTTCCAGCGCGGGGATGATCCCCTCGGTGCGGCACAGCAACTGGAAGCCTTCCAGCGCCTCATCATCGGTGACCGAGGTGTATTCGACACGGCCGTTTTCCTTCAGCCAAGCGTGTTCGGGGCCAATGCCGGGATAGTCGAGGCCCGCGCTGATCGAGTGTCCTTCGGTGATCTGACCATCTTCGTCCTGCAGCAGGTAGGTCTTGTTGCCGTGGAGCACGCCGGGTGCTCCGCCGGTGAGGCTGGCGGCGTGGGCCTTGTCGAGGCCGTGGCCCGCAGCCTCCACGCCGAGCATCTTTACTTCGGGATCGTCGAGAAACGGGTGGAACAGGCCCAGCGCGTTGGAGCCCCCGCCGATGCAGGCGACCAGCAGGTCGGGCAAGCGGCCAACTCGGGACAGCATCTGCGCGCGCGCTTCGATGCCGATGATGCTCTGGAAATCACGGACCATCTCCGGATAGGGATGCGGGCCCGCGGCGGTGCCGATGATGTAGAAAGTGTCATGGACATTGGCGACCCAGTCGCGCAGCCCTTCGTTCATCGCGTCCTTCAGCGTTGCCGCGCCGCTGGTGACCGGGATCACTTCCGCGCCGAGCAATTTCATGCGGAACACGTTGGGCTGCTGCCGGGCCACGTCAGTCGCGCCCATGTAGATGACGCAGGGCAGGCCGAAACGCGCGCAGACGGTTGCCGTCGCCACGCCGTGCTGGCCCGCGCCGGTTTCCGCGATGATCCGCGTCTTGCCCATGCGGATCGCGAGCAGGATCTGCCCGATGCAATTGTTGATCTTGTGCGCGCCGGTGTGGTTGAGCTCGTCGCGTTTGAACCAGACTTGCGCCCCGCCGAGTGCGTCGGTCAGCCGTTCCGCAAAATACAGCGGGGAAGGGCGGCCGACGTAATGTTCGAGCAGATCGTCGAACTCAGCCTTGAACGCGGGATCGGCCTGCGCGGCGCGGTATTCACGTTCAAGATCCAGCACCAGCGGCATCAGCGTTTCGGCGACATAACGCCCGCCGTAATCGCCGAAATGCCCCTGTTCGTCGGGCTGGTTGCGGAAGGAATTTGCACGGTCTGTCATAGTGTCTGTCGTAGCGTCTGTCATAGCCGTGCCGCTTTGCAGAAGGCCGCGATTCTGTCCACGTCCTTGACGCCGGGCGCGCTTTCGACGCCGGAGGAGGTGTCGACCAGCGGTGCGCCCGTGGCCCGGATGGCTTCGGCGACATTGCTTGCAGTCAACCCGCCGGCCAGCCCCCAGGGAAGCCCGCCGTGATACGCCGCGAGTAACTGCCAGTCGAACCGCAGGCCCATGCCGCCGGGGATGGCCGATCCTTTGGGTGTCTTCGCGTCGAACAGGATGAAATCGGCGGCACCGACATAGGACTCGGCGCGCGCGATGTCGGAGGCGGAGGAAACTGGCAGCACCTTCCACACCGGCATTCCGAAGCGCGCCTTGACTTCCGCGGCGCGGGCGGGGCTTTCCGCGCCGTGAAGCTGGATTGCGCCCAGTCTCGCCGCCGTCACCGCCTGGGTGAGCAGGCTGTCGTCCGGATCGACGAAGACTCCGACTGATATTATCCGGCCCTCCGTACGGGCGGCCAAGGCGCCAGCGTCGCGCACCGGCAGATGGCGCGGGGAAGGGGGGAAGAAATTGAGGCCGACATACTCCGCACGGGCCGTAATGGCCGCGTCGAGTGCGGCGGGCGTGGTCACCCCGCAAATCTTGACTTTGGCGGCCATGGCTCAGTCGTTCTGGACCAGCCGGACCAGCGTGCCATCGGGGTCCACCAGATAGGCGATGTCGAGCCCGCTCAATTCGCGCCTTGGATCGGAGATGCGGGGGAAGCCGTTGCTCGTTTGCGGTACGCCCACTTCCACTGCCTGGCGGTGCATCGCCGGCATATCGTCCAGCCGGATGCAGCAGCCGAAGGAGCTCTTCGCCGGATCGAGATCGGGATAGGGAAAGAATTCCAGCTGGACCGCCCCGCGGGTCAGGATCATCCAGCCATTGTCCCGCCAGCCGCATTCGAAACCGAGCGCGCCGTAGAACGCTTCGGTCGTGCCGAAATCGCGGGAAGGCAGGTTAGGGGTCGCGCGGTCGGCCATGTCAAAGCGTGGCTTCGATATCACGGGCTGCCTGAACCGGATCGTCGGCGCGCGAAATCGGGCGGCCGATCACCAGCACGCTGGCGCCGTCGTCGCGGGCTTGCCGCGGCGTCACGACGCGTTTCTGATCACCCGTAGCGGACCCCGCAGGGCGCAGGCCCGGCACGACGAAGAACCCGTCCTTCCACCGCTTGTGAACCGCGCGGACTTCCTGTCCGGAACAGACGACCCCGTCGAGACCCGCGTCCTGCGCCAGTTCCGCCAGCCGCATGACCTGATCATGCGCGTTGCCATCGACGCCGGTGCGCGTCAGGTCCCGCTCGTCAAGGCTGGTGAGCATGGTCACTGCGACGATTTTCGTGCCGTTGGGCGCTGCCGCCTTGGCGTCTTCCATCATTGCCCGACCGCCGCTGGCATGGACGGTCACGATCGCGGGTTCCGAAACATGGATCGCGTGCATCGCGGCGGCGACGGTGTTGGGAATGTCGTGAAGTTTCAGGTCGAGGAAGATCGGCAGGCCGATCTGCGCGATCTCGTGCACCCCGTGATGCCCGTGGGCGCAGAAAAACTCGAGGCCGAGCTTGAAGCCGCCGACATGCGATTTGACACGTTCAGCCAGCGCCTTGGCCGCGTCCAGATTGGGCAAGTCGAGTGCGAGATAGACGGGATTGCTCATACGGGAGTATTCGGCGAGTAGGTGCTTGTAGGGGCGGGTTCGGGCGTGGTCTCTGCGGAGTCCATGGTTTCGCCGTAACCGGGTTCTGCGGGCGCAACCTGCGGAATGCGCGCGGCGGCTTCGAGCGTCTTGATGCGCCGGGTCAGCCGCCACTTGGTGCCGCGGTGGAGCAGCCACGTCGGGATCATGCCCAGCAGGAACGAAACGATTACCAGCGCAGGGACCTTGGTTTCCAGCACCATGTTGGTCCAAATCTGGACCTCCACTTCCTTCCAGTTGAAGAAAGAGAAGAACATCAGGCCTGCGAACAGCAGGACCCAGAGGATAGTGCGGACAATCTGCATCGTGTTTCCTGCGCTGCGGCTCAAAACCGGGTGTCAGCCGATGCTAGTCGGATTGGCCGCGCAAGGGAAGGGCGCGATGCGGCTGCCCCCGCGGCATCCTTTCGAACTTATCCGAACACCCGGTCGAATATGAAATCGACCTGTTTGAAGTGGTATTCGAGATCAAACTTGTCCTCGATTTCCGCGTCCGACAATGCCGCGGTGACTTCGCTGTCGGCCTTGAGCAATTCGAGCAACGATTTCTCGCCGTCCGATTCCCACACCTGCATCGCGTTGCGCTGGACGAGGCGATAGGAATCCTCGCGGCTCACCCCTGCCTGCGTCAGTGCGAGCAGGACCCGCTGCGAGTGAACCAGCCCGCCCATGCGGTCGAGATTCTTCTTCATCCGCACGGGATAGATCAGCAATTTGTCGATCACTCCGGTCAGCCGGGCGAGCGCGAAATCGAGTGTGATCGTCGCATCGGGGCCGATGAACCGCTCGACCGAAGAATGGGAGATATCCCGTTCATGCCACAGCGCGACATTCTCCATCGCGGGCAGGGCGTAGGACCGGATCATCCGGGCCTGCCCGGTCAGATTCTCGGTCAGGATCGGGTTGCGCTTGTGCGGCATGGCCGACGAACCCTTCTGTCCGGGGGAGAAATATTCCTCCGCCTCCAGCACTTCCGTACGCTGCAGGTGGCGGACCTCGACTGCGACCCGTTCGATGGAACTGGCGATCACGCCCAGCACTGCAAAGAACATCGCATGACGGTCACGCGGAATTACCTGCGTGCTGACCGGTTCGATGGCGAGGCCGAGGCGCTCGGCGACATGGGCTTCCACTTGCGGATCGATATTGGCGAAAGTGCCTACCGCGCCGGAAATGGCACAGGTCGCAATCTCCTCGCGCGCAGCGACCAGCCGTTTGCGGCACCGGGCGAACTCGGCATAGGCCTGTGCCAGCTTGAGGCCGAACGTGACCGGTTCGGCATGAATCCCGTGACTACGCCCGATGGTCGGGGTGTACTTGTGTTCTTCGGCGCGGCGCTTGATCGCGGCCAGAAGCTGGTCGAGATCTTCCAGCAGGATATCGGATGCGCGGGCCAGCTGTACCGCAAGCGTGGTGTCTAGCACATCGGAACTGGTCATGCCCTGATGCATGAAGCGCGCTTCGTCGCCAACCTGTTCCGCCACCCACGTCAGGAAGGCAATCACGTCATGCTTGGTGACCGCTTCGATCGCGTCGATAGCCGGAACATCGATGACCGGGTCGGTCGCCCACCAGTCCCACAGCGCCTTTGCCGCGCTTTTCGGCACAACGCCCAGCTCGCCCAGTTTCTCGGTCGCATGGGCTTCGATCTCAAACCAGATTCGGTAGCGTGATTCCGGTTCCCAGATGGCGGACATTTGCGGGCGGGAATAACGGGGAATCATGGCGGGCTCCGAATGGGCTTGGTTGCGAGGTGGCGGCTAGGCGCGCATCAGGTTTAGATCAACCCCTTGGCCTTCAGGCTGGTATGGCCTTCGCGCCCGATGATGATGTGATCGTGCACCACGATGCCGAGCAGCCGCCCGGCCTCCGCAATCCGGTTGGTGATCTGGATGTCGGCACGGCTCGGTTCCGGATTGCCGCTGGGATGGTTGTGCACCAGGATCAGAGCACTGGCTCCGATATCAAGCGCCTGGCGGATGATCTCGCGCGGATGGATCGCCGCCTCGTCGATCGATCCGTCACCGACATGCTCGTCCAGCACCAGACGGTTCTGGGTGTTGAGATACAGCACCCGGACGCGCTCGACTGTAAGATGCGCCATGTCGATCGTCAGGTAATCGAGCAGGGCTTGCCAGCTGCCCAGCACCGGATTTTTCTGCACCCCGACCCGGGCCATCCGCCGGGCAGCGAGCGCCACGCTCTTCAGCGCCGCAGCGCTCGTTTCACCCACGCCCTTGACCGATTGCAGTGCTTTCGCGTCGGCATTCAGTACACCGGCGAGGGAACCGAACCGTTTCATCAACGCCTTGGCAATCGGCTTCGTGTCGCCCTGTTTGACCGCGGCGAACAGCAGGTACTCGAGCACCTCGTAATCAGCCAGCGCCTCCGCACCTCCGCCGAGCAGCCGCTCTCGCAATCGCCCGCGATGACCGGCACCCGAATGCGCAGGCTCCACCGGTTGCCCGGGGTTGCCGGACAGAATATCTTCGGATTCAGGCAACCTTTACCTCGCAACGATGTTATAGCTGCTGCATTGCCTTTACCGGGCGACTGGCGCAAGTGTGGGGTGCATGGCGCAGGCCGAAGACGACATTTCCGAGACGGACCCGTTTGACGCCCCGGTGCCCCGCCGATCGCGCTGGATTTTGCGCGTCCTGATCGCACTGGTTCTGGCGATTGTTGTCATAGTGACTGCCGCGTGGTTTTCGCGAGAACAAATTGCCGAAAACCTGATCGGCGACCAGCTCGAACAGCTTGGCCTGCCCGCCACTTACGACATCGAACGGGTTGGCACGAACCAACAGGTCCTGACCAACATCGTG
Source organism: Allopontixanthobacter sediminis (assembly GCF_009828115.1). Taxonomy (GTDB): domain Bacteria; phylum Pseudomonadota; class Alphaproteobacteria; order Sphingomonadales; family Sphingomonadaceae; genus Allopontixanthobacter; species Allopontixanthobacter sediminis. Next base: position 534,187 of record NZ_WTYL01000001.1, read on the forward strand.
ATCGGCGATCCGGCGCGCCCGGACCTGACCATCGAGCGGATCGTCGTCGATATCGACTATGGCTTGAGCGGCCCCATTATCGGCCTGATCACCTTAAACAAGGCACGCGCTTTCGGTAGCTACCGTGACGGTGTCCTCAGCTTCGGCGCGCTTGATCCGGTGCTGTCCCGTGACACGGGGGAGCCGCCCGCGCTGCCCGACATCGAGTTGGAACTGATCGACGCGCGGGCGCTGGTTGAAACCGATTTCGGGCCTGTTGGCCTGAAAGCGGAAGGGAAAGGCCCGCTGGATGACGGTTTCGCCGGAATTCTCGCCGCTACCGCACCAGAACTGGACGGCGGCGGATGCAGCGCGCGCGGCGCGACCCTCTATGGCGCGATCACTTCGCAGGACGGCAAGCCGCGGTTCGCCGGACCGGTGAGAGCCGCTGAACTTTCCTGTCCGGAACAGCAGGTTTCGGTGAAAAACGCAGCTGTCCAAATTGAAGGCGGAAGCGACGCGGGATTCACAGTGTTCGATGGTGAGGCCCGGCTCGCGACGGGCGCGGCTTCGATCGCAGGAAATGCGGTTGGCGGCCTTAATGGAACGTTCCGTGCTAGCTGGCGGGATCGTGGGCTTAACGGCACTTATTCACTGGCGGCGCGGTCGCTCGGGACTGCCCAGCTCGGCGCGGCACTGGTGACCGCGGAGGGCGCCATACGGGGCCGCGACGGGTTCGAGCAGGTTGAACTCACCGCGGATGTCGAGGGGAACGGCGTGCGCCTTGGCGACACGGTCGATCGCTCGCTGGCGGAATTCACGGCCACCGCGGAGGGTACTTTTGCCGCGCCGCTGATCGCGAAAATGCGCGGGGCGATGCGGCGCGAATCGCGGGGCAGCCGGTTGGCGGCGCAAGTCAATTTGCGGCAGAGCGGCGAGATTACTTCAGTGGTCATTCCCCAGGCCATCCTGACCGGTGGGGGCGGGGGTAACCTGCTGTCACTATCGCGCTTCCAGTTCAGCACCGCTGGCGCAGGGACTCCCAAATTGTCGGGCAATCTGGTAACCGGCGGGACCGGATTACCGCGTATTTCGGGGCGGATGGAACGGAGCGCGCGGGGCAATCTGATCTTCCGGATGCGGATGGCGGAATATTCCGAGGGGGACAGTTCGGTCGCAATTCCGGAGTTGGTCCTGCTGCAGGGAAGCAATGGAGCATTCGGATTTTCGGGCAACGCTCTGGCCAGCGGGCCTTTGCCGGGAGGATCGATTCGAGCGCTGGCGCTCCCGATTAGCGGCAATTATTCAGCGCGCGGCGGCCTTTCCATGTGGCGCGAGTGTACGAAAGTCGGTTTCGCCAAGCTGGAACTGGCCAATCTGGTCGTTGAACGGCAAGCGCTGACGCTGTGCCCGGCAGCGGGGCAGGCGATCCTGCGGGCTGGCGCAGGCGGATTGCAGATCGCCGCGGGCACACCCTCACTCGACCTTGTCGGCACCCTCGCGGACACACCGATCCGGATTGCCAGCGGACCGGTCGGCGCCGCCTATCCCGGAGCGCTGTCCGCCAAGGATCTCGACGTCACACTTGGCGCAGCGGACAGCGCGAACCGCTTTACCATCGCCAATCTGGACGCGGTGATCGGCGAGAATATCGCCGGACGCTTCTCGGACGCCGACATCCGGCTGTTCTCCGTGCCGATCGACCTGACCGGAACCAGCGGCGCCTGGGACTACACCGGCGGCGTCCTGACGCTGTCGGACAGCGCCTTCACCGCCACCGACCGTTCGGAAGCGCAGCGTTTCAAGCCGCTGCTCTCGAGTGGTGCCAGGCTGACCCTGGCTGACAGCATCGTGCTTGCGAGCGCTCGGCTGCGCGAACCGACGAGCGGGCGGGAAGTTGTCCGGGTGGCGATCCGTCACGACTTGAGCAACGCTTCGGGCTTCGCCGATCTCGTGGTTGATTCGCTGCTGTTCGACGACGTATTGCAGCCAGAGCAGCTTAGCGAATATGCCAAGGGCGTGATCGCCAACGCCGAGGGTGTGATCACCGGAACCGGGCGGATCGTCTGGAACAGTGAGGATGTGACCAGTTCGGGCCAGTTCTCCAGCGATTCGTTCGACTTCGCTGCGGCTTTCGGTCCTGTGAAGGGGGCATCCGGCACGGTCCGGTTCACCGACCTGCTTAATCTTACGACGGCTCCCAAACAGATACTGCAGGTCGCGTCGATCAACCCCGGCATCGAAGTTAAGGACGGCGAAGTTCTGTTTTCCATGCGGGAGGGAACAATCGTATCGGTCCTCGGCGGACGCTGGCCCTTCATGGGGGGAACCCTGCTGCTGGAACCGGTCGAGCTTAATCTCGGTGAGCCGGAAGTCCGGGCTTATGTACTGACCATCCAGGGTCTCGATGCGGCGCAGTTCATCAGTCAGATGGAGCTGGGTAATCTGAGTGCGACGGGCACGTTCGACGGTGAAATCCCGCTTGTTTTCGACGCGATGGGCAACGGTTCGATTCGCGGCGGATGGCTGGTCGCCCGCCCGCCCGGCGGAAACCTGTCCTATGTCGGCGAGCTGACCTATGAGGACATGACCCCGATCGTCAATTTTGCCTTCGATGCCCTGCGCAGCCTCGACTACAAGGAGATGCGCATCGGCATGGAGGGTTCGCTGTCGGGCGAACTGGTCACCAAGGTCAGGTTCGACGGGGTCAGGCAAGGTTCCGATGCGAAACGCAATTTCTTTACGCGCCAGATCGACGACTTGCCGATCCGTTTCAACGTCAACATCCGTGCGCCGTTCTATCAGCTGATCACCTCCGTTAAGGCGATGTACGACCCGGCCTTCATCAAGGATCCGCGCGACCTTGGCCTGATTTCAGCCGAGGGGAGCATGACGTCTGCAACCGCGCCTCAACAACCTCCTGTACAACTTCCTGTTCAGGGGCCGGAAAGCGAGAAAATGCCATGAGACAAGCCGAATTGACCTCAAAGCGCCCGGGTGCGACACCGCTGTTCATGCAGAACAGACATTCGGGAACATTGGGGAAGCGCTGGTTGGCGCCGGTTATGGTCGCTTCTACCGCAGCGCTGGGGGGATGTATTTCCGTCAACGCACCGGAAGGACCGATCGTGATCGAACTGAATATCAATATTCGGCAAGAAGTGATTTACCGCCTGGCCGAAGACGCCGGCAACACGATTGAAGAGAATGCCGATATTTTCTGATGGGACCCATGATGAACAGCAATAACCCTCTCCGACGCTTTAACGCTCTCCGACGCTTTGCCCTTGGCTTCGCTGCCGCGTCGCTGGCAGTTGGCGGGTTGGCTGGCGCCGCCTATGCGCAGCGCGATCCGGCGTATGAACAGGCGCGTTCGTCCGGCAAGGTCGGGGAAAAGATGGACGGCTACCTCGGGATCGTCGGCTCGGCCGCGCCTGATCTCCAGCGGCTGGTCAACGACATCAATATCAAGCGCCGCGCGGTGTATGCCGAAAAAGCGCAGGCCGCCAACGCCACGCTCGAAGAATACGCCCTGACGGCTGGCTGCCTCGCGATCGCGCGGACCTCGCCTGGGGAAAAATACCAGGCGCCCGACGGTAGTTGGCAGACACGTACGTCCTCTCCGCCGCTCCGCGATAGCCGCTGCCCCGCTTGATCGCCCACGCGGAGTTAACCCACCGGGACCCGCCCGCGTCCGCGAACTTCCATTTATGCTGCACTGCACCGGTTGACTTCAAAACACCCCCCGCCTAAGGGGGCGGCGCCCTCGGCGGGCAGGTTTTGTCCATGCCTTGCATTCTGTTCAAAGGAGCACGGTATGAGCGATGACCAGTCCGCACGGGAACCCATTGCTGAAGATGCGCGGATCGACGCGCTCGAAGCGCGGCTGAAAGCCGCACGCGAGCGTGAAGAACAACGTAACCAGCCAAAAGCGACCGGCGCCGACGCGAATTATCGCAGTGGCAACCGGGTGCTGGCGGATCTTCTCGGTGGGCTGCTTGGCGGTGCGGCGATTGGCTGGGTGATAGACGCCTTTGCCGGGACCACGCCCTGGGGTCTGTTGGTGGGACTGTTCCTCGGGATAGTCGTCGCCTTCAGGAACATTTTCCGGATGGCGAACACGCGTCCCGGCGATACTCCTCCACCGGAGTAAGCGGGAAGCTTTCGTTCAAATGACTTAGGGGCGTTTCAAACGTGACAGCCGAAGTGGCCAAAGTCGACCCAATGCACCAGTTCACGATCGAACCGATTTTCGGTTCGGCGAACTGGGAACTGGCGGGTTACAACATCGCTTTCACCAACAGCGCGATGTGGATGCTGATCGCCACGGTTGTGCTGTGGATTTTCGTGGCCGGCGGAATGCGGCGCGAACTGGTCCCCGGCCGGTGGCAGATGTCGGTGGAGTTTTTCACCGGGTTCATCGACGACATGCTCGAAGCAAACGTCGGGAAGAACGGGCGCAAATACGTGCCTTATATCTTTTCTCTGTTCATGTTCATCCTGTTCGCCAACATCCTGGGCCTGATGCCGCTGGGCGTGATCGGCCTGCACCCGTTTACCTTCACCAGCCACTTCACCGTCACCGGGATGCTGGCAATACTCAGCTTCGCAATCGTCCTGGTGGTCGGTTTCTGGAAGCACGGTTTCCACTTCTTCTCGCTGTTCGTTCCCAGCGGCACGCCATGGCCGATGATCCCGATCATCTTCCCGATCGAACTGATCTCGTTCCTTGTGCGTCCTTTCAGCCTCGGCCTGCGACTGTTCGTGGCCATGATGGCCGGACACGTGCTCCTGGAAGTCCTGTCCAGTTTCGTGATCGACGGAACCAACGCCGGCATCGGTTTTGCCGCGCTGGTCGGACTGCCAAGCTTCATCCTGATGGTGGGGATTTGCGCACTCGAAATCCTGGTCGCCGGTATTCAGGCCTACGTATTTGCACTGTTGACGTCGCTGTACATCAACGATGCCGAGAATCTTCACTAAGACTTTCAATCAACCACTTAGAATTACACGAAAAAGGAAATTATTATGGACGCAGAAGCTGCAAAACTGATCGGTGCCGGTCTCGCTGCAATTGGTGCCGGCATGGCCGCCATCGGTGTGGGTAACGTGTTCGGTTCCTTCCTCGAAAGCGCGCTGCGCAACCCGGGCGCTGCGGATGGTCAGCAGGGACGTCTGTTCATCGGCTTCGCAGCTGCCGAACTTCTCGGCCTGCTCGCCTTCGTCGTCGCGATGATCCTGATCTTCGTCGCCTGACACTGCTTTCGATACCGGTCCGGGGCGCTGCTCCGGGCCGGATGTTTTCTTCGTTTGTCTGATCAACGGGACCCGTACCCATGCCGCAGATTGCCCAGCTTGCCGAGACATACTCCAGCCAGATTTTCTGGTTGCTGGTGTTTTTCGGCATCGTCTTCGTCTTCGTCGGACGCGGAATGGTGCCCAAGGTAATGGATACGGTTGCCCAGCGTGACCAGCAGATCTCCGCCGACCTCGCCGCAGCTACCGCTGCCCGGGCAAAGGCGGATGAGGAAGAAGAAGCCTGGCGGGTGCGCGAAAACGATAATCGTGCCGCCGCCCAGGCTATCGTTGCCCAGGCCAAAGCCGAGGCAGCGGATCGTAACGAGAAGAAACTCGCCGCGGCGCAGAAGCGTCTCGACACCAAGCTGGCAAAGGCCGAGCAGGAAATCTCCGAGGCACGTGATGCTGCCCTGGCGGAAGTCGAAGGCGTCGCTGCAGAGGCCGCGCAGGACATCGTCCAGCGCCTGGCAGGGGTCACCGTGACCGCTGCTGCGGCCAAGACCGCGGTAAAGAAGGCCCTTTCCCATGTTTGACCTGAAACTCATGGCGAACGCCCCGGAGGTCTTTTCGACCACCGCTGCCACCGTCGCCGCCGAAGTGGAGCATGGTGCGGGCAAACACATCGAACCGCAATTGTTCGGTCTGGCACCTTACCAGATCGTCGCCATATCGATGCTGGTCCTGATTGCGATCATGGTCTGGAAGAAGGTCCCCGGGATGATCATGGGTGGGCTGGATAGCAGGATTGCGGCGATCCGTACCCAGCTGGACGAAGCAAAGCAGCTTCGCGCCGAAGCCGAAGCGCTCCGCAACGAATACGCCGCCAAAATTGCCAACGCGGAAAAAGACGCCGAAGCGATGATCGCCGGCGCGCAGACCGAAGCCGACGCGATCCTGGCCAAGGCCGAAGCGGACGGCCAGCAGATGGTTGTCCGACGCAAGCAGTTGGCCGAAGACAAGATCTCCGCAGCAGAGCGCGAAGCGGTGGACCAGGTTCGCCGGCGCGCCGCCACTGCGGCTACCTTGGCAGCGCGCGGCTTGATTGCTGAAAAGCACGATGCGGCTGCGGACAGCAAGCTCGCAGATCAGGTAATCGCGGGTATCTGAATCCCTTCGCTTCGGTCCGGTTAGGGCCGCAGCGTATTGCCGGCCCAGTTAGAAGCTGTCCTTTGCCGCCCTGAGTGCGGCAAAGGTGCCCACTGGGCCATCACCACCCCATCGTGCCTTCATGGCTTCGATATCCGCCCTAAGAAAGGGGTTGGTGGCCAGTTCGCGCGATAGTGGCATCGGCACGGTCCATTCGCTCCGGCTGCGCTTGTCGGCAATTTCCGCCGCATATTCGGCCAGCGCATCGTTGTCCGGATCGGCGTGGACCGCAAACTTTGCATTGGCTGCGGTGTATTCATGCGCGCAGTAGAGCATCGTCTCAGGTGGCAGGGCACGAATCCGCTCGAGGCTGGCCCAGAATTGCTCCGGTGTCCCTTCGAACATCCGACCGCAGCCTAGCGCGAACACCGCATCGCCAACCATCGCTATGCCCGCTTCAGGCAGGTGATAGGCGATATGTCCAAGCGTGTGCCCGCCGACATCAATGATCTGCGCTGTATAACCGCCGAGGGACACCGTGTCGCCGTGCGCCACCTCGTGGTCGATGCCCGCGATTCGCGCTGCTTCTGCCGCCGGTGCCGTGATGGTGCAGTTGCCGCCTGCTTCCTGGCAGGCTGCCTTTATGGCGAGATTGCCGCCCGCATGATCGGGGTGCCAGTGGGTGTTCCAGATCTGCGTGATAGTCCAGCCTTTGGACTTGGCTTGCCGCAAATATTCCGCGGCGTCGGGTGTATCGACGCACACTGTCTCGCCGCTGGATGGATCGTGCAGGAGGAAGCCGTAATTATCGGACAGGCAGGGAAACTGGTGGATCTGGATCATCGCCGCAGGATAGCGTTGATCCCGATCATAGGAAAGGCCCGCCTGCTCGAATGAGCGGGCGGGCCTTGCCGGTTGTTGTTTATAAGACCTTGAAGGCGGTGGCGATTACTCGCTCTTGCCTTTCAAGGCTTCGCCGAGAATGTCGCCCAGCGATGCGCCCGATGCGGACGAACCGTACTGTTCGACAGCCTGCTTCTCTTCAGAGACCTGACGGGCCTTGATCGAGAAGTTCGGCTTCTTGGACCGGTCGAAACCGATGACCATGACGTCGACCTTCTGGCCAGCCTGGAAACGGTCGGGACGCTGCTCGTCGCGGTCACGGCCGAGATCCGAACGCTTGATGAAGCCGGTTGCGCCGTCTTCGCCAACCTGCACTTCGAGGCCGCCATCGCGAACTTCGAGTACGGTCACGGTGACTACGTCGTTACGCTTCAGCGAGCTTCCGCCAGCCGCGCCTTCTGCCGAAGGTGCGCCCTTTTCGAGCTGCTTCATGCCGAGCGAGATACGCTCCTTGTCGGTGTCGACATCGAGCACCACGGCCTGGACTTCTTCACCCTTGCGGTGAAGCGCCAGAGCGTCTTCGCCCGAAATGCCCCATGCGATGTCGGACATGTGGACCATGCCGTCGACGTCGCCATCGAGGCCAATGAACAGGCCGAATTCGGTCGCGTTCTTGACTTCACCGGTGACGGTCGAACCAACCGGATGCTTGTCGGCGAATTCTTCCCACGGGTTGCCCTGTGCCTGCTTGAGGCCAAGCGAAATACGGCGCTTGTCGGAATCGACTTCCAGCACCATCACGTCGACTTCCTGCGAGGTCGAGACGATCTTGCCGGGGTGGACGTTCTTCTTGGTCCAGCTCATTTCGGAAACGTGGACCAGGCCTTCGATGCCGGGTTCCAGTTCCACGAACGCACCGTATTCGGTGATGTTGGTGACGGTGCCCTTGAGCTTCATGTCGACCGGATATTTCGCGGCGACGCCGTCCCACGGATCGCTTTCAAGCTGCTTCATGCCCAGGCTGATGCGCTGGGTTTCGCTGTTGATGCGAACGATCTGCACCGTCACGGTCTGGCCGATTTCGATGACTTCGCTCGGGTGGTTGACGCGCTTGTAGCTCATGTCGGTGACATGCAGCAGGCCGTCGATTCCGCCGAGATCGACGAATGCGCCGTAATCGGTGATGTTCTTGACCACACCGTCGATGACCTGGCCTTCAACCAGTTCGCCGATCAGTTCGCTGCGCTGTTCTGCACGGGTTTCTTCGAGAACGGCACGGCGCGAAACGACGATGTTGCCGCGGCGGCGATCCATCTTGAGGATCTGGAACGGCTGCGGGATTTCCATCAGCGGAGTGACATCGCGCACGGGGCGGATATCGACCTGGCTGCCGGGAAGGAAGGCAACGGCGCCGTCGAGGTCGACGGTGAAGCCGCCCTTGACCCGGCCGAATATGCGGCCTTCGACGCGGACGCCTTCGCCAAATTCGCTTTCCAGCTTGTCCCATGCGGCTTCGCGGCGGGCGCGGTCGCGGCTGAGCATTGCTTCGCCGTCGGAATTTTCGACGCGGTCGACATAAACTTCGACTTCATCGCCGACGCTGAGGCCGTGGCCTTCTTCGCCGCGGTTGAATTCCTTGAGGTCGATACGGCCTTCGCTCTTGAGGCCTACGTCGATCACGGCGAAACCGCCTTCGATCGAGGTTACGGTGCCTTTTACGACGCGGCCTTCAAAGCCGCCATCATCGGCGCCGCCGAATTGTTCGTTAAGAAGCGCTTCGAAATCGTCGCGCGTTGGGTTGGCTGTTGATGCCATGGGTTAGAGGTTCCTACACTATTTTTTCCGGCCGCCAGGTTGGTTCCCGGGGTCTTGTGGCCGAACTCCCCACCGGGCCGAATGCCGCGATGAAGGTCCATTGGATCTGATCGCGGTCAAAGGCGTGAAAACCGGTATCGGAGCGCGGAGCGCCCTTGGATAATACCGGCAATGCTAGAAAGCTTGCCTTCGACCGGAAACAAGTCCGCCGAACGGACGCGCGCTTAAGCGAAATACGCCGTAATGGCAAGCTAATTGGGCTGGGGCGTATCCGGATCGCGGGGAGACGAAGCGTTTGCCGCCGCCAGCACTTCCTCCACTACGGCGATAACTGCGGCGATTGCTTCGTCCCGGCCAAGCGCGGACGTGTCGATCAGATAGGCGTTCGGGGCCGGTATCAGGGGGGCTGCGGCGCGCGAGCTGTCGCGCTCGTCGCGGCGGCGCAGGTTGGCGGCGATATCTTCCAAGGTGGCGCTGCCCCCCCGGTCCTGCATTTCCCGAAACCGCCGTTCGGCCCGCGCTGCGACCGAAGCGGTCACGAACAGCTTCACCTCGGCCTCTGGCGCGATGACAGTGCCGATATCGCGCCCGTCCAGCACCGCGCCGCCCGGCTGCGTGGCAAAGCTGCGCTGGCGTTCGTACAGTGCCTGCCGGACGTCCGGATGGATGGAGACGCGGCTGGCGAGGCCCCCAATGTGTTCGGACCGCAATTCCGGATCGGAGAGCAGGGCATCGGGGAAATCGCATCCGGCCAGCGCATCCGCCGCATTGTCAGGGTCGCCGCCGATCAGCGAAACCTGTCGGCCAACCGCGCGGTACAGCAATCCGGTATCGAGATGCGGCAAGCCATAATGCGCTGCTAGCGCCTTGGCGATGGTCCCCTTGCCGGATGCTGTCGGGCCGTCCACCGCAATGATCATGCAGCACCGTTTCCTTGGCCGGGTGCCTTCCTGCGTGCGAGGAATGCCCGCCCTAGCCCGAACAGGGCGATCCCCATCCAAACGATTTCCAGCACCATCGTCGGTAGGTTGAAATTGACCGTCAGGGAGATCGTGAGCAGCGCCGCTCCGATGAAGTTCGCGAGGTTGAACAGCACCATGTTCATGTCTTTCACGACATTGCTGTAGGCATAGGCGGCGACGATGCAGAAACTACCTGCAAAGCCGATCAGGTCGGCAGCAAAGGGAGTGAGGTAATCGGTCATGAAGCCCTTTCGGAGAGCATTGTTTCAAACGTCGGGAAGCTGGTCGCGATCGGCCGCGTGTCATCCACTTCAACCCCGTCTCTGGAGACGAGGCCGGCAATCGCCATGCTCATGGCAATACGGTGGTCGAGATGGGTGGTAATCGGACCGCCGCCGGCCAGCAGTTCGCCGCCCGTGCCATCGATCAGCAAGCCGTCTTCGGTTTCGGTGACCCTCGCACCAATGGCTTGGAGCGCCGTTGCCATTGCGGTCAGGCGGTCGCTTTCCTTGACCCGCAATTCCTCGAGGCCGCTGGTAGTAGTCCGGCCGCTTGCCACCGATGCAGCTACGAACAGCACGGGAAATTCGTCGATCATGCTGGGGGCGAGGGCGGGGTCCACCTCGATCCCGGTCAGCGCTGAATGTCGCACCCGCAGGTCGGCAACCGGTTCGCCGCCGACCTCGCGCTGGTTCAGCGGCTCGATATTGCCGCCCATCGCGCGCAGCACGGTAACAATGCCGGCGCGGGTCGGATTGAGGCCGACATTCTCGATGATCAGGTCGCTGCCCGGTACGGTCAACGCGGCGACAATAAAAAACGCGGCTGAGGAAGGATCGCCCGGGACTTCGATGTCCCGTGCAGTCAATTCCGCTTCGCCGCGGATGCGGATGGTTCGTACGCCGTCCGCTTCCTCCACCGAGAGATCGGCGCCGAAGCCCTTCAGCATCCGTTCCGAATGGTCGCGGGTCGGCACAGGCTCGATGACCGTAGTGATGCCGGGCGTGTTCAGGCCCGCGAGCAGTACCGCGCTCTTGACCTGCGCGCTAGCAACCGGAAGGCGGTAGGTAATCGGGACCGCGGGAAGGGAGCCGCGGACCATCAGGGGCAGGGTGCCGCCGCCGATCTCGGGACGACTGGCGGTGATCTCTGCGCCCATTTCTGAGAGGGGTTCGATGACCCGGCCCATCGGGCGGCCGGACAGGCTGGCGTCCCCGATGAAGGTGGCGGTAATCCCGTGGCTGGCGATCAACCCCATCAGCAGCCGTGTGGACGTGCCACTGTTCCCCATGTCGAGCGCCTGCACCGGCTGCAGGAGCCCGCCGACGCCGACGCCGCGGACGCTCCACACTCCGTCTTCCGATCGCTCGATGATCGCGCCCATCGCCCGCATTGCGGCGGCGGTGGCCAGGACGTCTTCGCCTTCGAGCAGCCCGCGAATGGTGGTTTTGCCCACGGCGAGCGCACCCAGCATCAGCGTGCGATGGCTGATCGACTTGTCACCCGGCACGCGGATCGTGCCGCGCAGCGGGCCCGCGCCAGCGAATTTGCGGGGTGTCGGCCAGGATGTGGGGGTTTCAGACAAGCGATGTCAGTCCTATATGGATGCGGGTACCGGGCGCGGCGGCTTTTGACAGTGCCATCACCCTATGGCAAGGCGCGCCCGCTCTTGATTCTGCGTCGATGCTCATGCACGGGCGGTTTCCATCAAGCTTTTTGAAGAATTTTTCTCCCCGGTCCCTCGGTCGGGCGACAGTTAAGGAAATACAATGGTCAAGCCAGAATGGGGCACCAAGCGTTCTTGCCCGAAATGCGGCACCCGCTTCTACGATCTCGGCAAGGAAGAGCCAGCCACCTGCATCGAATGCGGTGAAGAATGGTATCCGGAACCGGTCCTGAAGTCGAAGCAGCCGATTCCGTTTGAGGACGAAAAGAAGAAGGACAAGGAAGCGGATAGCGACCTTGCCGATGATGATGATGAAGATCTGGAAGACATCGACGACGGCGAAGATTCGCCGGATAACGATGTCGATCTCGGCGGCGACGACGACCTTGGCGTAAGCAAGGGCAAGGGCGACGACGAAGGTCCGGAAATTTAAGACCGGCTAGCCAAATCGGTTCTTGCAAAATCGGGGGGCAATCCATAAAGGGCTGCCTCCCGGCCAATTTGGCAGGGAAAATTGGTACGATATTGGTTACGGGGCCTTAGCTCAGCTGGGAGAGCGCCTGCATGGCATGCAGGAGGTCAGCGGTTCGATCCCGCTAGGCTCCACCATTTCACCGTCTTTTGTTCCGGGACGGGCTGCAAATCGCGCTTTGCTGCGCTTCCGGTGCTCACGGGCTTAATGCCCGCTCCGCTCCGGTTCCCGCAAAGCACGATTTTCGCTTCCGACCTGAAACAAAATCCGGCAAAATGGCCGAGAATTGAAAAAGCCGGTCCCTACGGACCGCACGCTGGCCAACGAGGTTTCGTTCGCCGGCGTTTTTGGCATTTAGCGCTGCACGGGCTGCGGCGGAGGAGTGAGGACTATGTTTGACAGTCTATCCGACCGCCTTGGCGGAGTGTTCGACAAGCTGCGCGGGCGCGGCGCGCTGTCGGAACAGGATGTCCGCGATGCGATGCGCGAAGTGCGTGTGGCGCTGCTGGAGGCCGACGTCGCGCTGCCGGTGGTCCGCCGCTTTGTCGACCGAGTAACCGAGAAGGCGATCGGCGCCGAAGTCCTGAAATCGGTCACCCCCGGCCAGCAGGTCGTCAAGATCGTCAACGACGAATTGATCGAAACGCTTGGCGGGGAAGTGCACGAGGGCCTTAACCTCGAGGCGAAGCCGCCGGTGGTGATCATGATGGTCGGCCTGCAGGGATCGGGCAAGACCACCACAACTGCCAAGCTCGCGAAATACATCCGTGAAAAGCACGGCAAGAAGGCGTTGATGGCGTCGCTCGACGTCAATCGCCCCGCCGCGCAGGAACAACTGGCGGTGCTCGGCACGCAGATCGACGTTGCGACGCTGCCGATTGTGGCGGGCCAGCAGCCGGTCGACATCGCGCGGCGGGCGCTCGAATCGGCGCGGCTCCAGAATTCCGACGTGCTGCTGCTCGACACCGCGGGCCGCCTGCATGTCGATGAAGCACTGATGGCCGAAATGAAGGCCGTGGCCGGTATTGCGACGCCCACCGAAGTGCTGCTGGTGGTCGATGCGCTGACCGGGCAGGACGCGGTAAACGTCGCGCAGAATTTCTCGAGCGAAGTCAGCCTGACCGGTGTCATCCTCACCCGGATGGACGGCGATGCACGCGGCGGCGCGGCGCTGTCCATGCGCCATGTCACCGGCAAGCCGATCAAGTTTGCCGGTACGGGTGAGAAGCTCGACGCGCTCGAGCCGTTCCAGCCCAGCCGGATTGCCAACCGTATCCTGGGCATGGGCGACGTCGTCAGCCTGGTGGAACGCGCTGCGGCCTCCATCAAGGCCGAAGACGCCGAGGAGCAGGCGCGGCGCATGTCGAAAGGCCTGTTCGACCTGAACGATTTGCGCACGCAATTGCGCCAGATGCAGTCGATGGGCGGTCTCGGCATGCTCGCCGGGATGATGCCCGGCATGAAGAAGGCCAAGGCCGCGATGGCGCAGAGCGGCATGGACGACAAGGTGCTGGTCCATATGGATGCAGTGATCGGGTCGATGACGCCGAAGGAACGCGCCAACCCCGCCTTGCTGAATGCCAAGCGCAAGAAGCGCGTTGCGGCGGGCGCCGGGATGCAGGTGCAGGACGTCAATCGCCTGCTGAAGATGCATCAGGAAATGTCCAAGGCGATGAAGCAGATCAAGAAGATGGGCGGGCTCAAGGGCCTCGGCGCCATGTTCGGTAAGGGCGGTATGGGTGCGGCTATGCCCGGGCTTGGCGGTCCGGGCGGCGGCGGCATGGGTGGCCCCGGCGGCGGCATGGGTGACCTTCCGCCTGATCTTCAGAAATTACTTAACAAGAAATAATATCAGATACTTATACTCGAAAGGTAAAATACAATGGCAATTGCACTCCGTCTTTCCCGCGGTGGCTCCAAGAAGCGTCCTTACTACCGGATCGTGGCGGCTGACCAACGCGCGCCGCGCGACGGCAAATATCTCGAGCAGATCGGCACCTACAACCCCCTGCTCGCAAAGGACGACGAAAAGCGCGTTACGCTGAACGAGGATCGCGCGCGCTATTGGCTGAGCGTCGGCGGCCAGCCAAGCGACCGGGTTGCCCGTTTCCTCGATGCCGCCGGTGTCCGTGAACGCGCTGCACGCGTCAACCCGAACAAGGGCAAGCCAGGCGAAAAGGCGACCGAACGCGCTGAAGAAAAGGCTGAAAAGGCTGCTGCAGCTGACGAAGCTGCGAAGACCGCTGAAGAAGAAGCAAAGGCTGCTCCTGCCGAGGAAGCTGCTGTAGAAGAAGCTCCGGCTGAAGAAGCTCCGGCTGAAGAAGCTACGCCTGAAGCGCCTGCGGAAGAAGCGGCCGCTGAAGAAGCCCCGGCCGAAGAAGTTAAGGCTGAGGAAACCCCTGCCGAAGAAACCAAGACCGAAGAAGCACCCGCTGAAGACGCTGCTTCCGAAGAAAAGACCGAGGGCTGATCCCTTTGTCACAGGACAAGCCCGTCACGCTGGCAGCCATTATCGGCGCGCATGGCGTGACGGGCGAAGTCCGACTCAAGCTGTTTGGCGAAGGCTGGGCCGAATTGAAGCGCTACAAGAGCTTCAACGACGGTGCTTTCACGCTCCAGAAAATCCGCGACGACAACAAGGGCGGCGCGGTCGCCCGCTTCGCCGAATGCACCGACCGGAACACGGCGGAAAAGCTGCGCGGGACCGCGCTCACCATCACGCGCGCCGATTTCCCGGAACTGGCCGAGGGCGAGTATTATCATGCCGATTTGCTGGGCCTTCTGGCCACTTCCGAAACCGGCGAGGCGCTGGGCACCGTGGTCCAGGTACTGAATTTCGGTGCCGGGGACGTCATCGAAGTCGAACGTCCGCCTGTTGACGGCAAAAACGGTAAACGCTTCATGGTTCCGATGAACAAGGAAGCCGTGCTCGAATGGAGCACCGCGGGCATGGTGATCGACTCTGCTTTTGTGATTGATTAGGCGCGTCGAATGATGATTTTCGGCATCCTGTTCATTGCTGCGATCACGGCGCTGTTTGCGCTCGCCTTCGCCTTCATTCTTGCCTTTGCACGCCCCACGGTGCGGTGGAAACGACGCGTGGCGATCTCTGCGTTGGGCGCAGGGTTCATTCCGACAATGCCTGCATTTTTTGTCATCGCCAGTGCGCGCAACGGTCTGGAAACGGATATGTCCGGTGAAGCGGTGATAGCGCTTTCGGCAATTTTCGTCTTAGCCCTGTTTCTTGCTGCGGTGATCGGGTTTCCCGTGGCTTACGCCTACACCCGCCGCAGCGAAGCAAGGCGCAATCCGCCCATCGATCCGGATGTGTTCGGATGACTTTCGCGGCCACTATCCTGACCCTTTATCCCGAGATGTTTCCCGGTCCGCTGGGCATTTCGCTGGCAGGCCGCGCCCTGGAGGAAAACCGGTGGTCGCTCGCCACCGTGCAGATCCGCGATTTCGCGGCTGACAAGCACCGCACAGTCGACGATACGCCCGCTGGCGGCGGGGCGGGGATGGTGCTGAAAGCGGACGTGCTGGCGAGCGCGATCGACCATGCGCGGGCTGCGCAACCGGACGCTCCGGTGCTGGCGATGACGCCGCGCGGAAAGCCGATTTCGCAGGCGCGCATTCGCGAGCTTGCGGCGGGTCCGGGGGTCACGATCCTGTGCGGCCGGTTCGAAGGTTTCGACGAACGAATATTCGAGGGCCGGGATGTCGAGGAAGTCTCGGTCGGTGACCTTGTGCTGTCGGGCGGCGAACCCGCTGCGCTGATGTTACTCGATGCTTGCATTCGGCTGCTTCCCGGCGTAATGGGCGCGGCTTCGAGTGGTACCGAAGAAAGCTTTGAACAAGGCCTTCTCGAATATCCTCACTATACCCGGCCCCAGGAATGGGAAGGGCGCACGATCCCCGAAGTGTTGCGATCGGGGGATCATGCGAAGATCGCTGCATGGCGCAAGGCCATGTCGGAAGATCACACACGGTTACGCAGGCCGGACCTTTGGGAACGTCATTGTGGCGTTCGGGACCGCTCTGCCTCTGGCGCGCGACGAGAAAATGAGGACCAGGGTCAGTGAACCTTATCCAGCAGATCGAAGCCGAGGAAATTTCCAAGGTCACGAAAGAAATACCGGCTTTCCGTGCGGGCGACACCGTCCGCGTCGGCGTGAAGGTCGTCGAAGGTGCGCGTGAGCGTATCCAGATGTTCGAAGGTGTCTGCATCGCCCGCAGCAACCGCGGCATGGGCAGCAACTTCACCGTTCGCAAGATGAGCTTCGGCGAAGGCGTGGAACGCGTGTTCCCGCTGTATGCGCCGATCGTGGACAGCATCACCGTGGTTCGCCGCGGTATCGTGCGCCGCGCGAAGCTCTATTACCTGCGCGGCCGTACCGGCAAGCGTGCACGTATCGCCGAACGCCGGGATAACGCGCCGAAAGCGTAAGCATCGGCGGATCAAGTTACAGAAGGGCGGTTCCTGCGGGAGCCGCCCTTTTTGCATTGGCGGCCAGCATTCGCCATTGCGGGTGCGGGCGAAGCAATCCAGTGTCTGCCCGCCGAATGCTCCGATGATTGAAAAGGGACGATCCTTGACATGCGCCTACCCCTGTTTGCCGCCGCCGCCTCACTTGTCCTCGCTGTGCCGGCAATTGCGCAGGACAGCGACGTGAGCGGGCAGAGCGGCCTGACGTTCGAGCAGGTGTTCGCCAGCCCGAGCCTCAACGGCCCCGTGCCGCGCGGCGTCAAGCTATCGCCCGACGGGCGGTACCTGACCGTGCTTCGCAACCGCGAAACCGACAAGGACCGCTACGATCTGTGGGGGTATGACCGGAATACCGGCACTTGGTCGATGCTGGTCGACTCGGAGAAATTCGCGTCGGGGCGAGAACTGTCTGAAGACGAAAAAATGCAGCGGGAACGCCAGCGGATCGGCGATCTGACCGGTATTGTCAGCTATGAATGGGCGGCGGACAGCGAGGCCTTGCTCGTTCCGCTCGACGGCGATCTGTATCTGGCGCGGCTGGGCGGCGACATTGTCCGGCTGACCGATACCGAGGAAAGCGAGCTCAACCCATCGCTCAGCAACACCGGTAAACTGGTGTCCTTCATCCGCGACCGGCAATTGTGGGTGGGCGACATCGGTGCGGCTGCGGTCTCGATTACGCCCCGGGAAGGCGAGACCATCCGCTGGGGCGAAGCGGAGTTCGTTGCGCAGGAGGAAATGGGGCGCCTCACCGGATACTGGTGGTCACCCGATGACACCCGCATCGCTGTCCAGCGGACCGACGAAGCGCGCGTCGGGATCGTTACCCGCGCGGCGATCGGCGCGACCGGGACCAAGGTTTTCGACCAGCGCTATCCCGTGGCCGGCAGCGACAATGCGGTGGTGGAACTGTTCGTCATGGATCCGGACGGAGGCAACCGGGTGAAGGTCGATCTGACCGGCATCCAGGACCCGGCCCATTACAACGCCGAAGATCCCACCGATTTCTATCTGGCGCGGGTCGACTGGGCGCCCGACGGCACATTGTATGTGCAGCGCCAGAACCGGGCGCAAACCTGGATGGATGTGCTCCGCGTCGATCCCCAGACCGGTGCGACAGAGATCGCGCTGCAGGAGCAGGATGCGGGCGCCTCGTCCGATCAGGGCTATTGGATCAACCTGTCCGACAATTACAAATTCCAGAAGGACGGAAGTCTGGTCTGGTGGAGCGAACGGGACGGTTTCGGACACCTTTACCGTTATCGTCTCGACCAGAAGGGCGCGCCCTACCAGCAGATGACCCGGGGCGGGTTTGTTGTCACCAAGCTGGTCGGAATCGACCAAGAGAACGGAATTCTTTTCTACACGGCGACGAGCGAGGACAATCCGCTGGAGGAGCATGTCTATTCACTTGGCCTCGACAGTCTTGCAGCCCCCGCACGGCTGACAGAGGCGGGTTTCACCCATTCTGCAACCATGGACAAGAACGGGCAGACCCTGCTGGTCACGCGGTCCAGCCATAACCAGCCGCCGCAGACATATCTTGCCGACCAGAGTGGCAAACGACTTGCGTGGGTCGAGGAAAATGCGCTCGCTACCGATCATCCCTATGCCCCATATCTGACGAGCCATCGTCCGGCTGAGTTCGGCACGATCAAGGCGGCAGACGGGACCACTGACCTGTACTGGAAGATGGTCACGCCCGAAATGGAGCCGGGCAAGCGGTATCCCGTGTTCTACCACCATTACAGCGGCCCCGGCCCGCAGACCGTGACCGCAGGCTGGGACGGCGCGTTGCAGCAGGCGGTGGTCGATGCCGGATACATCTGGTTCGAACTCGACAACCGCGGCAGCGCCAACCGCGGGGTCGCATTCGAACAGCCGATCTACCGGGCGATGGGAGGTGTCGAAGTCGCGGACCAGAAAGTCGGGGCAGAATATTTGAAGTCACTGGGCTTCGTCGATCCGGCAAAGATCGCGCTCTACGGCTGGTCGTATGGCGGGTACATGACGCTGAAGCAGCTGCAGGCCGACCCCGGTCTCTACGCTGCCGGGATTGCTGGTGCGCCGGTGACGCGCTGGGAACTCTACGATACCCATTACACCGAGCGTTACATGGGCGATCCGCGGGAAGTACCCGAAGCCTACGCGGCGGCGAGCGCCATTCCCGATGCGGAGAAGATTACCGATCCGCTGCTGCTGATTCACGGTATGGCGGATGACAATGTTGTGTTCGAAAATTCGTCCGAACTGATCGCGAAGTTGCAGGGGGCGAACCGCCCGTTCGAGATGATGCTCTATCCCGGTTCCACCCACCGGGTGTCGGGCGAAAAGATCAGTCCGCATCTGTGGAACACGATCTTCGGCTTCCTGGAACAGCATGGGATCGTGCCACCTGAATAGGTATTTTTAGCCGCCCCAAGAGGAATTGCATTGCGCGGGGTGGCGCGCGCTATAGTGCGGCGACAGCGCCGTTGCGCGAAATTTGAAGTTTTGGAGTTGCAGCATGGGTTATCGAGTTGTTGTGGTGGGCGCGACAGGCAATGTCGGCCGGGAAATCATGGCTGTCCTGGCAGAGCGGGAATTTCCGATCGAGGAAATCGCCGCGGTCGCCAGCGCTCGCTCGCATAATTCCGAGGTTGAATTCGGCGACACCGGCAAGATGCTGAAATGCAAGAACATCGCGAATTTCGACTGGACCGGATGGGATATCGCGCTGTTTGCCGCCGGTTCCACCGCCACCCGAGAATATGCGCCCAAGGCTGCGGCTGCAGGCTGCGTGGTGATCGACAACAGCTCGCTCTACCGGATGGACCCCGATGTCCCGCTGATCGTGCCGGAGGTGAACCCGGATGCGATCGATGGCTATACCAAGCGCAATATCATCGCCAACCCGAATTGCTCGACTGCGCAGCTAGTGGTGGCGCTCAAGCCGCTGCACGATGCTGCGACGATCAAGCGGGTCGTCGTCAGCACCTATCAATCCGTCTCGGGCGCAGGCAAGGCCGGGATGGACGAATTGTTCGAACAAAGCCGCGCGATCTTCGTGGGCGACAAGCCGGAACCGCGCGCCTTCACCAAGCAGATCGCCTTCAACGTGATCCCGCATATCGACGTTTTCCTGGATGATGGTTCGACCAAGGAAGAATGGAAGATGGTGGTCGAAACCAAAAAGATCCTCGACCCCAAGATCAAGCTGACCGCCACCTGTGTGCGGGTGCCGGTGTTTGTCGGCCATTCCGAAGCCGTCCATATCGAATTCGAGAACGAGCTGACCGCCGAGCAGGCGCAGGATATCCTGCGTGAGGCTCCCGGCGTCATGCTGATCGATAAGCGTGAGGACGAAGGCTATATCACGCCCGTGGAAGCCGTCGGCGACAGCGCTACCTATATCAGCCGGGTACGCGACGACCCGACGGTCGAACACGGAATCGCGCTGTGGTGTGTCTCCGACAACCTCCGTAAGGGCGCGGCGCTGAACGCTGTGCAAATAGCTGAATTGCTGGGACGCAGGCACCTCAAGAAGGGCTGAAGTCCGAATCGAAAAGGGACATAAAGCATGTTTGTTCGCTTGATCGGACTTGGAGCGTTCGCTGCTTTGGCGGCCTGCTCGCCCGCAGATGACGGGACTGTCCCGGCCGCTGCAGAATCCGCAGGCGGCAGCGCGAAACCGGCCGCTGTTGCGCCCGGTTTGGTACGACTTGGCGGCGACAGTTTGAATGTGACCGGACCGTCGGGGACCACGCTCGCCTTTGGTTCGCCGCGCGAAACGGTCGAGCAGGAAATGGCCCGTGTGCTGGGGCCGGCAACGGACCGGTCAAGCCTCGCGGAATGCGGCGCGGGACCGATGGAGTTCACTTCCTACGTCAGCGGGTTGACGCTGAATTTCCAGGAAGAGCGGCTGGTTGGCTGGACCTTGCGCAGGGAGGAAGCTGACGGTCCCGTGCGTACAGACAAGGATATAGGGATCGGCTCTAGCGAAGCAGATCTCGCGGCAGTGTACGAAGTTGGTTCGGTCGATGGCAGCACTTTGGGGGACGAGTTCACGTCCGCGAGCGGTGTCGGCGGCTTCCTGTCAGGTAGCGGAGCAGACAAGGTGGTGGAAAGCCTTCACGCCGGTACAACCTGCTTTTTCCGCTAAATCCGGTCAGGCCGGATTTGCTCAGTTACGTGGTGGCACACCGTTTCAACGAAACATTTTCATTGCCGGTCTGCAACTGAAGCGCCTGCATTTCGGACATCGCCATCGTGTAGTTGCGGTTCGCGACCTTCGCATCTTCGGAAGTGCAATTTTCACCGCTGATCCGCACGTCCTTGCCCGATCCCTCGATCTCTCCGATCTGGCAAGTCGTGTCGCCGTAACGAATGGTATCTTGTTGCAGTTCGAGCGTAGCTGTATCTCCGCCGCATTGCGCATCACGCCCGTAGGCGCCGAGGAAATAGGTCGCGTAGCGGGTGCGCGCATCGAGAGAGATGTCATCCGCCGGCGAGCTTCCCGCCGCTTCGCCATCAAGCGGTTCCATGCCTTCGAGCGAACGCTCGACCAGGGCGGGATCGTCATTCTCGGCAGGTAGAACCGCTTCTGTGCCGTCAACAGGTTCGGTCGAAGAATTATCACACCCGGCCAAGGCGGTTGCGGCGAGCAAGGCGAGTAAGGTACGCATGGTTTTCATCCTCCGGTCAGGGTGAGGGTTAAGTCGTGCAGGTGGTCTGAAACGCACAATCGCCGCTTTTGTTTCGCGCACGGGGTCGATGCAGGCTAAGCGCCGGCCGGACATATCGAGTTGGAGAGGACCAGAATGACCCTGACCGCCGAGCTGTATTTCAGCTTCCGTTCGCCGTATTCCTACCTCGCGATCGGTCGATACCGCGCGCTGACTGAGATGTTCGACGTCGATATCGCCTTGCGGTCCGTATATCCCCTGGCCATCCGGCAGCCTGATTTTTTCGAGCGCAACCATCCTAACTGGCTGGGCTACACCTTCCGCGATATGGTCCGTGTTGCGCAGTTTCATGGTATCCCTTTCGCCGCGCCAAAACCCGATCCGATTGTTCAGGACCTGGTGACCCGCAAGATCGCGGACGATCAGCCGCACATCTTTCGTCTCACGCGGATGGGCCAAGCGGCGGCGCGGCGAGGGGAAGGGCTAGCCTTCGCCGATGAGGTATCCCGGCTGATATGGGGCGGAACGCCGGGCTGGAACGAAGGCGAGCATCTGGCAGCCGCCGCAACGCGGGCCGGACTTGATCTGGAGGAGCTGGCAAGCGAGGCGGACAGTGACGTTGCGGCGCTCGACGAGGAATTGGCCGCGAACCAGCAGGCGCTGGAGGATGCGGGACATTGGGGGGTTCCCACGCTGGTTTTCGGCGGCGAACCCTTTTTCGGCCAGGACCGGATCGAGATGGTGCTGTGGCGGATGAACGAACAAGGACTGACAGAACGATGAGCGATTTGACGACCGAACACGTCCCCTCCTTCGACGGCGCAAAACTTGCGGTCCACCGGATGGGAGAACGGGCAGGGCGGTCCGTACTGCTGCTCCACGGACTGTTTTCCAGTGCGGAAATGAACTGGATCCGGTTTGGTCACGCTCAAAAGCTGGTTGATGCGGGCTTCGAAGTGATCATGCCGGATCTCCGGGCGCATGGTGAAAGCGACAAACCGCATGACAGCGCGGCCTATCCGCCCGATGTGCTGGCGAAGGATGTTGCCGCGCTCGTGGATGCGTTGGAACTCGCGGATTTCGATCTCGTGGGCTTTTCGCTTGGTTCGCGGACCGCTGTCCGCGCAGTGATAACCGGCGTGACACCGCGCCGGCTGGTCCTTTCGGGCATGGGGTTGGAAGGGCTGGCCGGATGGTCGCGAAGGGCGGATTTCTTCATCGATGCGATCGATCGGTTCGACGAGGTCAAGCGCGGGGATCCGGCATTCATGGCGGTCAGCTTCATGAAAACCATGAACGTGGACCGCGAGGCCGCCCGCCTGCTACTTCAATCGGTTTCCGACACTACACCGGAAGATTTGGCTGTGATCACGATGCCGGCGCTGGTGGTGTGCGGTGACAAGGATCAGGACAACGGCTCCGCGCCAAGTCTTGCCGAGGCCTTGCCCGACGCAATTTATGCGGAAATTCCCGGTACTCACATGAGTTCGGTTACCGAGGGCGCGCTGGGTGATGCGCTGGTCGGGTTTCTCGACTAGCCCGACATTGATGCCTGACAGTCCGGTTTGGCGGTGCTAGATCGCAGCCCGATGAGTTCCCACCCCCTCTCCAAAGACATCTGCGGTTGGCGCGAGATCGTGTCGCTGCCCGAACTGGGAGTGCTGCACCTGCGCGCCAAGGTGGATACCGGCGCGCGCACGTCCTCGCTCCACGCGACCGGGATCGAACTGTTCGAACGCGGCGGTGAGGAATGGGCGCGGTTCACGATCGACGCCCTTGAGGATCACCACCAGGTGGTGGAGGCTCCGCGCGTGGCCCACCGGATCATCACCAGTTCCAATGGCGAACGGCAGGAACGGCTGATCATCAAGACTGAGCTGGCGATGGGGAACCACCGGTTCCGCGCCGAGTTCAGTCTAGCGGACCGGTCGGACATGAAGTTTCCCATGCTGATCGGTCGGACCTCCCTGCGCAAACGTTTCCTGGTCGATTCGGCCAAATCCTTCCTCTTGCCTGACCCGCTCCGTTCACAGGACCCGATTACATGAAAATCGCCATGCTTGCCCGGAACCCCAGGCTTTATTCGCACAAGCGCCTGGTCGAGGCTGCGGAGTTGCGCGGCCATTCGATGGACATTCTCAACACGCTGCGCTGCACGGTGAACATCGCGAGCCATCGGCCGACGGTGGCTTACAATGGCGAAACGCTGTCCGGTTACGACGCAGTGATCCCGCGCATCGGGGCGTCGATCACCCCCTATGGCCTTGCGGTGCTTCGTCAGTTCGAAATGGGCGGGGTCTGGCCGCTTAACGAAAGCGTCGCGATCGGGCGCAGCCGGGACAAATTGCGATCGATGCAGATCCTCGCCAAGCACGGGCTCGGCCTGCCGCTGACGGCCTTCGCGCATGATCCCAAGCAATCGGCGGAAGTGATCAAGGCGGTCGGCGGCGCGCCGGTGGTGATCAAGCTGCTCGAAGGCACGCAGGGTATCGGCGTCGTGCTGGCCGAAACCGAAAAGAGCGCCATCTCGGTTATCGAGGCGTTTCGCGGGGCCAATGTGAACATCCTGGTGCAGGAATTTATCAAGGAAGCCGGCGGGGCGGACATCCGCTGCCTGGTAGTTGGCGGCAAGGTCGTAGCGTCGATGAAGCGGCAGGGTGCGGAAGGTGATTTCCGCTCCAACCTCCACCGCGGCGGCACGGCGGCGTTGATCAAGATCACCCCCGAGGAACGCTCCACCGCGGTGCGCGCGGCCAAGCACATGGGCCTCAATGTCTGCGGGGTCGACTTGCTACGCAGCAATCACGGACCGGTGATCATGGAAGTCAATTCCTCGCCCGGGCTGGAAGGCATCGAAGCCGCCACCGGCAAGGATATCGCCGGCCAGATCATCGAATTCATCGAAGCGAATGCGAAGGCAGGCAAGACGAAGACGAAGGGCAAGGGGTGAAGTGAGCGTCGGGTAGCGACACCAAAGCTGAAGAAGCTAGGATTTTTAAGGATAACAGATTCGATCCACGCTTGACCAGAATTCCGGCTAACTGTATTGCTTGCACAATACAGTTAGGTAGGCTTTCGCATGGTTCTTAAGATACCAAAAGAGCAGATAAGGATCGAACTGAAGCGCATGGTCGATCAAGCTCGCGATACACTGCATATGGACATGGAGAGAGCAGACGCTGAAATTCGCTCGGCTGTTTCGTTAGATGTTCCGGAAAGTTGTTTGGTAACATGGAACAATAAGCTGGCAGATAAGAAGGTAGAAGCTGACGCAGCTTTCGCCCAGTTCCATCAGTTCATTGACGAAGCTTGAAGTACGCTTTCCACGACGAAGCAGGCCCTACCTAAATGGCGGCTCGTTAAACGCCCGTAACTTCCGGGAATGGAGCCTTGGTCCCTCCGCCCTCAGCAGGCGGCAGGCGGTTACGCCTATCTTGAGATGTGCGCCGATGGCTTCTTCGTAGAACTGGTTGGCCTGTCCCGGCAGCTTGATTTCGCCGTGGAGCGGTTTGTCGCTGACGCATAGCAGCGTGCCGTAGGGGACGCGGAAGCGGTATCCTTGCGCGGCGATGGTGGCGCTTTCCATGTCGATTCCGACCGCCCGGCTGAGGCTGAGGCGGCGCGCCGAGTGAGTGTAGCGCAGTTCCCAATTGCGGTCGTCGGTGGTGACGACCGTTCCGGTGCGCATCCGCTTTTTTAGGTCGGCCCCGTGGGTACCGCTGACTTCCTGCGCCGCAGCGGCCAACGCCTGCTGTACTTCGGCAATCGCGGGCAGGGGAATTTCTGGCGGCAGGACATGGTCGAGCACGTGGTCGTCCCGCAGATAGGCGTGGGCGAGGACGTAATCTCCGATCTTCTGGCTGGGCCGCAATCCGCCGCAATGGCCGATCATCAGCCACGCTTCGGGGCGCAGGACGGCGAGATGGTCGGTAATGGTCTTGGCGTTGGATGGGCCCACGCCAATGTTGACCAGGGTAATCCCGGCGCGTCCTTCGCCGATCAGGTGATAGGCCGGCATCTGATGCCGCCGCCATGCGGTGTCGGACAAATGATTGCGCGCATTTTCCAGCGGCGATTCCAGCAGCATTCCGCCGGCACCAGCCAGCGCGGTGTAGCCGTTCTTGCCCACTTGTTCGCCCGCCCAGTCAACGAATTCATCGACATAGCGGTGATAGTTGGTGAACAGGATGAAGCGCTGGAAATGTTCGGTGCTGGTGCCGGTGTAATGCGCCAGCCTCGCGAGGCTGAAGTCGGTCCGCAACCCGTCGAACAGCGACAGCGGGATCGGCCCGCTGATGTCGTCGATTTCGATCCCGTCGGCCAACTCGTCACCGATGTCGGCAAGTTCGGTTGCGGGGAAATGGCGGGCGATTTCCTGCGGGCTGATCCCGGCAAGTTCAGCCCCGGCAGCACCGTCCAGCACATAGGGGAAAGGGATTTCCTGCCGCGAGGCGCGCACTTCGAGACTGATGTCGTAATCGCTGCCGATCAGTTCGAGCTGCTCGGTCAGGTAATCCGCGAACATCCGGGGCCGGGTGACGGTGGTGGCATAGGTGCCCGGTGCGTTCAGTCGGCCGAACGCGCGGCTGCGGTCTTCCGGCTGCTCCCCGCCGGTAAACCGCATCACCAGTTCGGGGTAAGCGTAACTGCCATCCTTGCGCCGTTCGGGAGGGGGCAAGGTGCCTTCGCGTCCGAAAGCGATCACATCGGCACGGAGGCGGTCAACGGCGGCAGTATAGAGCGTGTCCAGCTCGTCGATAATAGTTTCGATTGATTCCATCGACGGCAGATAGCGCGCGATTGACTGCATTACAAAGAAAAGGGCGCTGCTTTTTCAAGCAGCGCCCTCCGATATTCAAAGTTTCAGGAAGCTCAGGCTTCGGTTTCTTCTTCGTCTTCGGCGTCATCGCCGCCATCGAGCATGTCGGCGGGAATTTCGCCGGGCTCGAGCGTCGGGTCGACCGCTTCGGTGAAGCCGCCGGTGCCTTCGGCCTGGTCTTCATCGAACATCGACTTCATGACATCGACGCCCTGGCGCTGCAGTTCGGCTTCGTCATCCGAACGCGCTACGTTGGCCTTCACCATCACGTCGACTTCGGCGTGGAGGCGAACGCGAACTTCGAATACGCCCAGCGTCTTGATCGGATTTTCAAGAATGACCATCTTCTTGGTCACTTCGTGGCCCTGTGCAGCCAGTCCTTCGACGATGTCGCGAACGGTTACCGAGCCATACAGCTGACCCGAGTTCGAAGAAGCGCGGATCAGCACCACTTCGGCACCGGCAACCTTCTCGCCCGTCTTCTCGGCTTCGCCGCGAAGCACTTCGTTTTCTTTTTCCAGACGTTCGCGGTTGGCTTCGAAAACGGCCTTGTTCGCCGAATTGGCGCGCAGGGCTTTTTTGTTGGGCAACAGGTAGTTGCGCGCATAACCGTCCTTGACGGTTACGACGTCACCAATGGTGCCGAGTTTCTCGATGCGTTCGAGCAGAATGATATCCATGGCGCTCGCTCCTTACTTGACGAGGTAGGGCAGCAGGCCGATTTGGCGTGCGCGCTTGATCGCCTTGGCCAGCTCGCGCTGCTTCTTGGCGGACACTGCGGTAATGCGGCTGGGCACGATCTTGCCACGCTCGGACATGAAGCCCTGCAGCAGACGCACATCTTTGTAATCGATGGCGGGGGCACCCTTGCCCGAGAACGGGCAGCTTTTGCGGCGGCGGAAAAACGGACGGGCCATCAGTAACGCTCCTCACGCTCGGTACGCTTCTTGCGGTCACGGTCCTGCTTGCGCATCATGACCGAGGGACCTTCTTCATGCTCGTCCACACGGACGGTCATGTAGCGAATGATATCTTCGTTGATCCGCGTCTGGCGTTCGAGCTCGGCAACGACGGCGCCGGGGCCTCCGATGTTGAGCAGGACGAAATGCGCCTTGCGGTTACGGTCGATCTTGTAAGCGAGGTTCTTGAGGCCCCAGGTTTCCGTCTTGGTAACCTTGCCTTCGTTCGCTTCGACGATTTCGGTGGCAGTTGCCGCCAGCGCGTCGACTTGAGCCTGGCTCAAATCCTGACGCGCGAGAAAGACATGCTCGTACAGAGCCATCTTTGCTTCCTTCACATTGTAATGCCGATCGCTGGCTGATCCGCGGGATTGCGGGGCCCCTCCGACTTTCTTCGTTCTCACTCCCATGCGGGAGCGAAGGCGGGCACATAGCGGCTTCACCGCGGAATGCAAGCACGGATCAGGCTTGCCACATACGCGGCAGGACTTCAAAGGCAGGGCGATAGTTAGAGGAGTTGCCGTGCCAGGTGGTTTAGTCGCGTTGCTCGACGATATTTCAGTCATCGCCAGAGTTGCGGCCGCTTCGGTCGATGATATCGGTGTCGCCGCGGGCCGCGCGGGCAGCAAGGCTGCCGGTGTGGTTATCGACGATGCTGCGGTCACCCCGTCTTATGTCACGGGCCTGACACCGGACCGGGAATTGCCGATCATCTGGGCGATCACCAAGGGTAGCCTCAAGAACAAGTTGCTGATCCTGTTGCCGGGCGCCTTGCTGCTTAGTTGGCTGTTACCGTCGGCGATCACTTTCCTGTTGCTGCTGGGCGGGGCCTATCTGTGCTATGAAGGCGCGGAGAAGGTGGTCGAGAAGTTGGGGGGGGCGAAGCATGGCAAGACGCTGGAAGACCCGATCGAGGATCCGGCCAAGTTCGAAAAAGAGCGGATCGGGGGTGCAATCCGTACCGACCTGATTCTTTCCGCCGAGATCATGGCAATTTCCTTGAACGAGATCGGGACGATTTCCGACAGCTTCTGGATTCGCGCCGCCGCGCTGGCGCTCGTCGGGATCGCCATCACCGTGATAGTCTATGGCGCGGTGGCGATGATCGTGAAGATGGACGATGTGGGCCTCCATCTGGCGGAACGCGAATCGCAAACTGCCCAGCGGACCGGCCGGTTCCTGCTGCTCGCGATGCCGAAACTGCTGGTCACACTGTCGGTGGTGGGGACGCTGGCGATGCTGTGGGTCGGCGGCGGTATCTTTGTGCACTCGCTGCATGAACTGGGCTGGGACCTGCTGTATGATCTCGGCCACGGCTTCCAGCATTTCATCGAATCGATAACCGGTGCACTGTCCGGGTTACTGGGGTGGCTGGGCTATGCGGTGTTCTCGGCGGTGTTCGGGTTACTGCTGGGCGGTGTGATCGTATTCGTGCTGCACAAGGTACTGAAGATCGGCCACGAGGCTGGCGCCCACTAAGGCGGGTTACGCGATACGATTGAGGATTCCGCGGGCGAATTCCGTCAGCGTGTCGTCGCGTGCGCCCATGACCACGATCCGGTCGCCGGGACGGGCAATCTCCGCGATCCGACTGGCGCAGTCTTCGCGCGTCGGGAGGTGTTCCGCAGTGCCTCCTGCGTCCGTTATCAACTGGATAACCCGCTCGCTGCCCTGGCTACGGTCAACCGTGCCGCCGAAATATACGGGGTCACACATAAAAGTGACATCATCCGGTCCGAGTTCGCGGGCGAAGGTTTCCGCCAGTTCCGCGCCCATCTGCCGCAAGGGGCCGTAGCCATGCGGCTGGAAGAACGCGATCACGCGGCCCGGATGCTGCTTCATCGTGCGCAGGGTTGCCGCGCATTTCTCCGGATTATGGCCGAAATCGTCGATCACGGTAATCCCCGACGCGCTGGTGCCGAGGATATCGAACCGCCGCGCAAGTCCGGCAAACCCCGCCAGCGCCGCAACCGCCTGGCCCACGGGAACACCTGCGGCAACTGCGCCGGCAATGGCGGCAACCGCGTTGGAAAGATTGTGCCTGCCGGGCAGGGCGAGGGTCAGCGGATAGGTCTTCCCGTCATGCCGGTCGATAATCAGCGCCGCCTGCCGCACCGGGCTGTCGGCGATGCTGCCCGGAACCACGCCGATCTGGGCAAGTTCCTGCTCGACGCCGAAGGTCAGCGCCGATTTTGCGTACGGTAAAAGCGCAAGCGCCTCGGAATTGTCGGCGTTGATTACGGCGACACGGCTGGCCGCGAGGAAGTCGCCGAACAGGCTGCGCAACTCATCCATGCTCTTGTGGTCGAGACTTACGTTGAGCAGCACCGCGACGGCCGGCCGGTACAGCGCGATCGAGCCATCGCTTTCGTCGACTTCGCTGACGAACGCGTCCCCGTTTCCGACCACGGCACTGGCGAACGGCGCCTCCTCCGACACGAAGTTCTTCATCACCGCGCCGTTCATGATCGTCGGTTCACGGCCAACTGCGTGCAAAATCCATCCGAGCATTCCGGTGACTGTCGATTTGCCGCTGGTCCCCCCGATCGCGATGCCGGTCCGTGCGCTGTTGAACAGGCCGGAAAGCAATTGCGCGCGAGTCATCCGGGTGCAGCCGAGTTCCTTGGCGCGGACCATCTCCGGCACCGTATCCTCGACTGCCGCGGAGGCGATCAGGATCTGCTCCGGGTCGGAGATCCCGCTGCCGTCCTGCGGGAACAGGGCGTACCCCTGCGATTCCAGCCACGCGAATTTCTCCGGTGTCCGACCTTGGTCGAAACTCCGGTCGGACCCCGCCACCACGGCGCCGCGGCCCTTGAGAATCTGCGCCAGCGGCAGCATCCCCGATCCGCCGATTCCGCAGAAAAACCACGGGCGGTTCGCGTGCTGGGTGGGTGCGGGTGCGTCAGTCATGCGGGGAGCGGTATGGTGCTCGTCCGTCCATTACAAGCAGGATTACCGCATTCGCAGGAATGACGTATAGGAACCGGGAATGAGCACGCCAAAAACACGCATCGCCATCTGCGCGCCCGGCAAGAGACTCGAGCAGGAACATGCCGACGCGGTCCTGGAACTGGCCGCGGGCTATGCCTCGATCAAGCTTGAATTCCACCCGCAATGTTTTGCGCGCCACGGGCATTTCGCCGGGACCGATGCCGAACGAACGAGTACTTTGGTCGAATGTGCCAACGATCCCGGGTTCGACGCCGTATGGTTTGCCAACGGCGGTTACGGATCGAACCGGATCGCTGCGGAGGCGGTCTCGCAATTGGGGGCGTCCGCGCGGAGCAAGCGTTATGTTGGCTATTCCGACACAGGTTTCCTCCTCGCAGCCTTGTACAAGGCGGGGATCGGCCGGCCTGCGCATGGCCCGATGGTGGGGGATATCCGGCGGATTGGCGGTGCCGCATCAGTTTGCAGGTCGCTCGATTTTCTGTGCGGCGGCACCGATGGGCTCGAACCCGCGCTGGACGACCGCCCGACCGCCGCCTTCAATCTGATGACGCTGGCAATGCTGTGCGGCACCGACCTGATGCCCGACCTCACCGGCCATGTGGTGATGGTGGAGGAGGTTTCAGAGCACCTTTACGCCATCGACCGGCTGTTTTTCCACATCGCCCTGCATTTGAAGGGAACTGCTGGATTGCGCCTTGGCCGGATCAGCGATGTTCCGGAAAACGATCGCCCGTTCGGTATGGACGAAGTGGAAATTGCCCGTTTCTGGTGCGAAAAAGCGGGGATAGAATATCTCGGCCGCGCCGACATCGGGCATGACGGGGCCAACAAGATCGTTCCCTTCGGACTTGCGGCGGGCGCTCTCGGCCAATAAGCGCGGGGCCCAAAGGAGACCAAGGATGCGAGCGTTTGTTTTTCCCGGCCAGGGCAGCCAGAAAGTCGGCATGGGCGCCGACCTTGCCGCCGCAAGCTCCGCCGCACGCGAAGTTTTCCAGGAAGTCGACGACGCGCTCGGCCAGAAACTGTTCGCCGTCATGTCGAACGGTCCGGACGAGACTTTGCTGCTGACCGAAAACGCCCAGCCCGCGATCATGGCCAACGCCATCGCCGTGCTGCGGGTGATCGAAAAAGAGGGCGGTATCTCACTTGCTGACAAAGGCGACTGCGTTGCCGGCCACAGCCTCGGGGAATACACCGCCTTATGCGCGGTGGGCGCATTCTCGCTGGCGGACACAGCGCGTCTGCTGAAACTTCGCGGACAAGCGATGCAGGCTGCGGTTCCGGTGGGCGAAGGCGCGATGGCAGCCCTGCTGGGTGCCGATATCGACAAGGCGCAGGCTCTGGCCGATGCAGCAGCGGAAGGGCAAATATGCACCGTCGCCAATGATAACGACCCGACGCAAGTGGTCATTTCCGGCCACCGCGAGGCGATCGAGCGCGGAATCGCGCTGGTTAAGGACCACGGGATCAAGCGCGGTATCCTGCTGCCGGTTTCCGCCCCCTTCCACTGCCCGCTGATGCAGCCTGCCGCCGATGCGATGGCGGCAGCGCTGGAAGCAACCCGCCCCCAGGCGCTTCAGCTCCCGCTGTACGCCAATGTGACAGCCGCGGAAGTTTCCGACCCTGCAGAGATCCAGCGGTTGCTGGTGGAACAGGTTACGGGCCGCGTCCGCTGGCGTGAAAGCGTCCTCGCCATGCGCGCTGCCGGGATGGAGAAATTCGTTGAACTCGGCGGCAAGGTCCTCGGCCCGATGATCGGCCGCATCGACCCCGAAGCACAGGTAACCAGCGTCATCACCATGGACGATATCGAAGCGCTGCTGAAGGAGATTTGACTATGTTCGACCTTACCGGAATGACCGCCCTCGTGACCGGTGCCAGTGGCGGGATCGGTTCGGCAATTGCCCGCTCGCTCGCGGCGCAGGGTGCGCGTCTTGCGCTGTCTGGCTCCAACGGCAGCAAGCTGCGGGCATTTCGTGAGGAACTGAACGACGAATATGGTCACGACCATGTCGAAATTACCTGCGATCTTTCCAATACCGACAGTGTCGAGCATCTGGTTCCGGCGACCATCGATACGCTCGGCCAGCTCGATATCCTGGTCAACAACGCCGGGATCACCCGTGATAATCTGGCGATGCGGATGAAGGACGAGGAGTGGAACCAGGTGATGCAGGTCAACCTGGAGGCTGCGTTCCGCCTGATGCGCGCTGCCGCGCGGCCGATGATGAAGACCCGGTTCGGCCGCATCGTCAACATCACCAGCGTCGTCGGCGCGACGGGCAACCCGGGCCAGATGAACTATGCCGCTGCAAAGGCCGGACTGGTCGGCGCGTCGAAGAGCCTGGCGCAGGAACTCGCAACCCGCGGAATTACCGTGAACTGTGTCGCGCCCGGCTTTATCCGTACCGCCATGACCGACCAGCTTCCCGACGCGCAGAAGGATGCGCTGAATGCACGGATCCCGATGGGGCGGATGGGCGAAGGCGAGGATATCGGCAGTGCGGTGACTTACCTTGCGTCACGGGAAGCCGCCTATGTTACCGGCCAAACCCTGCATGTGAATGGCGGCATGGCCATGATGTCGTAACCTTTGGGGTATTTATCCCCAAGGAATCTCGCTTACTCGCGGCGCAGCCTTGCCGCGTTAGATGCGAACGCTAAGGTTATTTGACCATTTTCCGGCGCCCGCAGGCGAATCCGCCTGCATCCTGTGGGCAACCAGCCGGTGCGCAAAAGGGATCGAGAAGGACCGATGAAGGCCACAATCGAACGTGCCACACTGCTACGCTGTCTATCCCATGTTCAGTCGGTGGTGGAACGTCGCAACACGATACCAATCCTGTCGAACGTGCTGATCGATGCCGATGCCGGCGGGTCACTGAAAGTCATGGCCACCGATCTCGATCTGCAAGTGACCGAGAACATGGCGGCGGCTTCGGTCGAAATGCCCGGCGCAATCACCGTTTCGGCGCATTTGCTGTTCGATATCGCGCGCAAACTGCCGGAGGGTAGCCAGGTCAGCCTGGAAACTGCCGACAACCGCATGGCGGTGAAGGCTGGGCGGAGCCGGTTCAGCCTGCCGACCCTTCCGCGCGATGATTTTCCGGTCATCGTCGAAGGCGACTTGCCGACCAGTTTCGAGTTGCCGGCCAAGACGCTGGCCGAACTGATCGACCGTACGCGGTTCGCGATTTCGACGGAAGAAACGCGCTATTACCTCAACGGTATCTTCCTCCACGTTTCGGATGAGGACCAGCCTGTATTGCGGGCGGCGGCCACTGATGGTCACCGGCTGGCCCGTTTCACCCTGCCGCGTCCCGATGGTGCGGAGGGAATGCCCGATGTTATCGTGCCGCGCAAAGCGGTGGCGGAACTGCGCAAGCTGCTCGAAGAATCGCTCGACGCCAATGTCCAGATCGACCTTTCGGCGAGCAAGATCCGCTTTACCATGGGCGGCGAGGGCGGCGTGGTCCTGACCAGCAAGCTGATCGACGGGACGTTCCCGGACTACAGCCGGGTCATTCCGACGGGCAACGACAAATTGCTCCGGATCGATCCTCGGAGTTTCTACGAAGCGGTCGACCGCGTTGCGACAATCGCGACCGAGAAGACACGCGCAGTGAAAATGAGCCTCGAAACGGACAAGGTCACCTTGTCCGTCAGCAGCCCGGACAATGGCACTGCTGCGGAAGAACTGGCGGCGGATTACGGGTCCGACGGGTTCGAAATCGGTTTCAACGCCAATTACCTCAAAGACATTCTCGGCCAGATCGACGGCGATACCGCCGAATTGCACTTGGCCGATGCAGGAGCGCCGACGCTTATCCGCAAGGATGACAAGAGCCAGGCCCTGTATGTACTGATG
This sequence comes from Allopontixanthobacter sediminis, assembly GCF_009828115.1. Lineage (GTDB taxonomy): Bacteria > Pseudomonadota > Alphaproteobacteria > Sphingomonadales > Sphingomonadaceae > Allopontixanthobacter > Allopontixanthobacter sediminis. The sequence goes on from NZ_WTYL01000001.1 coordinate 568,059, forward strand.
CCGATGCGGGTCTGATGACCCTTTGATGAGGGGCGGCAATCCGGACCGGATTGCCGCTCGCATCGCGGTTGCTGACGCGCTAGGCTCCCGTCCGAAACCGAGAGAGTTGCCATGAGCCAAGCCGTTCACGTCCTGCGAGACAATATTTCAGACGCGAAATTGGTCGATACCGAACTCGGTCCGCTGGCCGAAGGGGCGGTGCGCCTAAAAATCGAGAGCTTTTCGGTAACCGCGAACAACGTCACCTACGCTGTGGCGGGTGACCAGATGGGCTACTGGAATTTCTTTCCGGGCGAAGGGCCGCGCGGCGTCGTGCCGATGTGGGGCCACGCGCGTGTCGAGGCGTCGAACCAACCGGAAATTGCGATCGGGGAAAGGGTGTACGGCTATCTCCCGATGGCGACCCATCTCGATGTGCTACCGGGCAAGGTCAGCGTCGGCGGGTTCATGGATAGGGCTGAGCACCGTCAGCCGATGAGCCCGATCTACAACCAGTATTCGCGGTTGGCCGCTGATCCCGAGCATGATCCGGCGCGCGAGGCGCAGCGGATGATTTTCGGACCCCTGTTCAAGACCGGCTACTTGATCGAAACGATGTTTCGCACGGAGGATTGGTTTGGCGCCGAAGCGATGGTGATGACCAGCGCCTCGTCCAAGACTTCGATGGCGCTGGCGAGCGTTGCGAGGGACAAATCACCCCGGGTGCGGCGGATCGGCCTGACTTCGGCGGGCAATGTCGCCTTTACCGAAGGGACCGGCCTGTATGACCAGGTACTGGCTTACGACAAATTGGTCGATCTCGAACCGGTCCCGACCGTGTCGGTCGATTTCGCCGGAAACAGCAAGGTCCTGCGTGCAATCCACGAACACCTGGGCGTCAACCTCGCCTATTCCTGCCTAGTCGGGGCGACGCATGTCGACGGGCGGGTTGGCGGTTCGAAAGACATGCCCGGGCCGCAGCCGATCCTGTTTTTCGCGCCCCATTATGCGGTCGCCGCGATCAAGGAACTCGGCCCCAAGGCGTTTGGCGAAGCAGTGGCAAAAAGCTGGCACACGTTTCTCGGCGAAGTCGAGGGAACGGTGGAAGTGGAAACCCGGTCTGGCATCGCTGCGGCGCGCGATACTTTCATTGCAATGGTCAAGGGGGAGGTCGACCCTGCCAAGGGGATCGTGATCGAACCCTGAAATCTAACGCAGCGTCTTGATCATCGCCGCAACGTCCACGAACTTCTCTCGGGGCGAGCCGTCACGCGCGGCGGCGGTTTCGGCTTCCTCGATCTTCTTCCAGTCGCGAAACGTCACTACGTCGAGCTCTCGGGCCGCGGCAAGCTCGTCGATGCCAGCGCGGCCTTTCTTGTCGGCGCGGCCGAGCTTGCCGCTGTCCATGTCTTCGGCGATTTTCTCGATGACGCTGTAGCCATCGGGCCGGTTGGTGCCGATCGTTCCGCTGGGCCCACGGCGGGCCCATCCGACGCAATATAGGCCTGTCAGGATGCGCCCCTCGTTATTGGCGAAGCGGCCCATCCGCTCGTCGAACGGCACGTCGGGTATTGGCGATGTCCGGTACCCTATGCAGGTCACGACCAGGTCGGCGGGAATGCGGTACGTTTCGCCGGTTCCGATCGCCCGGCCGGTCACGACTTCGGTGCGCTCCAACTCCAGCTCGGCGATCTTTCCGTCACCGTGAAAGGCGACCGGACTGGCGAACAGGTCGAAGTAGATCTCGATCTGCGCATCGGCGTGGATACTTTCGGGGATGGCCGCGAAACTGCGCAAATGGGCGACGGACTTGCGCAGGCCCGGCTCGAGGATCGCGTCCTCTGCCTCGTCGGGCAGATCGTCGGGATCGACGCGGGGCGTTGCACGGCTTAGATGGGCCAGTTCGCCAAGTTCCTTTGGCGTCATCGCCACTTGATGCGCGCCGCGCCGCGCCACGATGGTGATTTTCTCGATCCCCGAGCCGCGCAAAGCGTCGAGCGCATGCCCCACGATATCGCTGCCGGCGAATTCCTCCTCGGACTTCGACAATATCCGCGCGACGTCAAGCGCGACATTGCCCATCCCGATAACCACCGCGTGCTTGCCCGACAGGTCCGGTGCGAGTTCGGCGAATTGCGGGTGTCCGTTGTACCAGCCGACAAATTCAGCGCTGCCGAACAAATTGTCGAGGTCCTCGCCGGGCAACCCGAGCTGCCGGTCATTAGGCGCTCCGGTTGCCAATACCACGGCATCATACAGATCGCGTAAATCCGCGATCGACACATCCGTACCGATCGAGACATTGCCGACAAAGCGGACATTGCCCGACAGCGCGGTTTTCTCGTAGCGGCGCGACACACCCTTGATCGACTGGTGGTCCGGCGCGACCCCGGTCCGGATAAGCCCGTAAGGTACCGGCAAACGGTCGAAGATATCGACCTGCACATCCTCGCCCCATTGCTTCTGGGCACCTTCCGCCGTGTAATATCCTGCGGGCCCGGAACCAATGATGGCGATGTGACGCATCAGGCGGCCCGTTTGCGCTCCACTCTGCCGGAAGGCGATTCTTCGGGATCGAGGAAGCTCCGGATCGCGGCGACACTCTGGTCCTTGTGGCTGAGCAGGAACAAATGTCCGCCGCCTTCCATCACCACCAATTCGCTGTTGGGGATCAGCATGTTGAGGAACTTGCCGTTCAGCAGCGGCACGATCTGGTCCTCGTCCCCCATCAAAATGAGGGTGTCCTTCTTCATAAAGGGAAGGGCGGGAGCGCTGGTCCAACCGAGCATCGCGATCAACTGATACATATAGCCGCGCGGGCTGGGCGGGCTGAGGCGCGCCATGTGACCGCCCTTGCCGGAGGCATCGCCAAGCGCGCCGCCATAAAGCGTCTCGAAATGCTGTGCCATGTAATCGGCATCGACATAGCGGCGCGGGTTGGCCATCTTGGTCAGCGCTGCGGGATTTCCCGGGATCATCAGCATGCCTGCACTGGTCGCGACCAGTACCAGCCGGCGGGTCCGGCGCGGATGCTGGATCGCGAAATGCTGCGCCAACCCGCCGCCCCAGCTGATTCCCATTACATCAACTTCCTCGAGCCCGAAGCGGTCGAGCACCTTGGCCGCCGTCCAGGCCATCGTGGCCGTATTGTAAGGGACCACGGGATCGGGCGATTTACCAATGCCTGGCATGTCGAACATGATGAAACCGCGGTCGGAGAGCGCTTCCGCGAGCGGCGCGACCGCTTCGATATTTGCGCCGATACCGTTGAAGAACAGGACAGGGAGATGATCGCTCGGCATATCCAGCCGCCAACGCGCCACACGCAAGGTCCGCCCGCCGATTTTTTCCATTGAGACTTCCGCGCTGGCCATGGGGTCAGTGCCGAAGGCGCCAGGTAACACTGTCTTGGATGCAGGGGATTCGTTCAAGCGGATTTCCTTGGAAGATTTGGTTGATGTGCCTCAACGCTCCTCGAGCACATACAGCCCGGGGGCCGGTTCTAGCGGCTTATACGCCGCGTTGCCCAGCTTTTTCGGCGCGGCTTTCTGTTTGCCGGAGCGGGCCTGGACCCAGTCCATCCAGAACGGCCACCAACTCCCGGCCACTTCTTCGGTTCCCGCAAGCCAGTCCTCGACTTTTTTAGGCGGCCCACCCGGGTTCTTCGATTTGAAGTACTTGGCCTTGGGGTTGCCCGGCGGGTTGAGGATCGCCTGCATGTGTCCCGCCTGGCTGAGCACGAACGTCACATCCTTTGAACCGAACAGCTGGGTCGAACGATAGCAGGCGCGCCACGGGGTGATGTGATCGGTCACTCCGCCCAGGATAAACAGGTCGCTGGTCACTTTGCTCAGGTCGACCTTGTGATCGACCATCTCCACCTCGCCCTTTTTGGTGAAGGCCAGCGTTTCAAATAACGTCAGGAAATCTCCCATCAGGCTGGCGGACAGGTTAGTCGCGTCGGCATTCCAGAACAGCACGTCGAACGCCGGCGGATCGTCACCCAGAAGGTAATTGTTGATCACGTAATTCCAGATCAGGTCGTTCGGCCGCAGCCATGCGAAGCCGCGCGCCAGATCGTCACCCTTGATCACACCTTGCTTGGCGGCGCGCTGGCGGGCGAGCTGCATGCCGTTTTCGCTGACCAGGGAACCGGCTTCGATGTCGTTTTGCTTGGGGTGAAGGACACACACCATCAGCGTCAGCGACCCGAGCAGCGGGTCGTTGTCGGCGGCCATCTTGCTTGCCAGCATCGCAGCTGTCTGTCCGCCGGAGCAGCCAGCAGACACGTTAACTTTTTTCGAGCCGGTAATCGCGGCGACCGCTTCCATCGCTTCGCGGCACGAATGGATATAATCTGCCATGTCCCAGCGGCCTTGTTCCTTCGACGGATTGCGCCAGCTGATGACGAACGTCTGGATGCCGTTATCGAGCTGCCATTTGACCACCGATTTATCCGGGCTCAGATCGTTGATATACATCTTGTTGATCTGCGGCGGGATGGTCAGCTGCGGAATTTCATAAACCTGGTCGGTAGTGGGCGCGTAATGCACAAGTTCCATCATCTCGGTGCGCAGGACCACCGATCCTTTTGAAATTGCGATATTTTCGCCCAGCTTGAACGGGCGTTTGTCCACCTGACTGACCATGCCCTTGTTGTGGACCATGTCGTTATAGGCGTTCTTCAGCCCCTTCATCAGGCTGAGCCCGCCGCTGTCGATCAGGCGTTTCTGCGCTGTGGGATTGCCCATAAGCGTGTTGGTCGGCGCCAGCCCGTCGATTATAATGTTGGAGATGAAACTCGCGCGGTCGCGTTCCAATTCGTCCAGTTCGAGATCGGCGAGCCAGTCGTTCATCCCTTTTTGCACCGCGAGGTAATACTGCGCACCGGCGCGGAAGAAGGGGTTGTATTGCCAGGCTGGGTCCTTGAAACGCTTGTCCTTCGGATCCGGGGTCAGGTCGGACTTTCCCGTCATGATCTTGATCATGTCTTCGCCCATGTTGCGGGCATGTTTCAGACTTCGCGCGGGATCGGAGGCTGTTTCCCGCAGCAGCAGCGCAACCGCACCGATGAAATCTTCCCGCGCCAGGCCGATCATCGGCCCCAGCGCAGTGGTTGATTGCGCCGCTTCGTTCTCCAGCGTCTTCCGGTTGTTCATCCCGCTTCCCCATGGGCCAGTTTACCGCCCTTATGCGGATGTCATGCACTTCACGCCGCAGCTTGGCAAGGCAGGCGCCTATGGCCGGCAGGGGCCGCGCAAAAGAGCCGAATCGGCGCTAAACGTGACCTGCCAATTAACCTTTTGTAAAAAGGATGGGCACCAAAGCCGCATGATGAGTGGGTTAAGGGTACAGCACAGGGGCAGGCGAGGAGGCGGCGCGGCGCGAAGCGTTGTCGCCGGCGCGAGTGCGGCCCCGAAAACGGACTCGAAGCCAGCCGCCGATAATGATGCCGAACCGGTCCATTCGAAGACAATTCCCGCCGGCTTGACCGCGGTCGAAAATTCTCTCGCTGCTGACTATACGCGCCGTGATGGAAGGGCGGATCGGCGTAGCCGCGTCGGCACGACTATCCAGCGGCGAAGCGGCCAGCACCGCAGCGGAAAGCAGATGATCCCGCCTAACTGGGCCAGGATGGGTGCGATAATCGCCTTGGCCTACGCGACCGCCACGCTCCTTGCCCGCGACCTCCCGCCGCCGCTCATCGGCGGTCTGGCTTGGGGCGCAGTCCTGCTGACTATGATCGGCGCGCACATTGCGCGGCGCGAACGCAAGGCGGCGACGCCAATGACGGCTGTTCCGGGGGTCGCGGCAAGTTGCATAGGCTTGCCGCAAGCACTTACCGGTCTTGGATTCGGCCAGTGGATAGTGGCCTACGGCCTTGATCCAAGACTGGGTCTGGGCGCGTTGCTGGCCATCAACGCGGTGTCGCTAACCTTGCTGATCAGGCGACCATCGCAGCTATACATCGGCATGGCCGGACTTTGGGCGCCGGTCGCCCTGCTCGACGGTAGCCTGATGGCGATCGGTTCTATCGTTCTTGTGGGCATTGTGCTGTTCGTATCGGCGCGGATCCAAGGGGATGTCGAACACGATGATCTCGACTGGCTGCTAGCCCGTGAACGCGCCTGTGACCGGTACGAGGATATACTGCGTGATTACGAGGAAATGGGCCACGGCTGGTTCTGGGAGACGGACCGGAGGGGGCACCTCAGTTATGTTTCGCCCATTGTCGGTGATGCGGTTGGCGAACACCACGAAAACCTTATCGGAAGACCGCTTGATGCGCTGTTCGATCAGGACAGCAAACCCGCCGAAAGCGCGCGCGCGTTGGCCTTCCACATTTCGACTCGTTCGCCTTTCCATGATCTGGCCTTCCCGGCCGCCGCCGGTGACGACGAGCGCTGGTGGTCGGTCAGTGGCCGACCTGTTTTTGACGACTTCCAGAATTTCGTCGGCTTTCGCGGTTCGGGTACCGATCTGACCGAGCGTCGGAGAACCCAGGAAAGTGCTTCGCGGCTCGCACTTTACGATTCGCTAACTGGCCTCGCCAACCGGTTCCAGACGATGCAAACATTGGGCAGGATCCTTGGTTCGCCCCAGGAAATACCGCAGGAATGCAGCCTGTTTCTGCTCGACCTGGACCGTTTCAAGCAGGTTAATGATACGTTCGGCCACCCGGCAGGCGACGCCCTGCTGAAGCAGGTTGCCCAGCGGTTGGAGAAGACGGTTGGCGATGCCGGTGTTGTCGGGCGGCTCGGAGGTGACGAGTTCACGGTGATTGTCGCCGGTGGTCCGGACCGGTCGCAACTGGGCAAACTTTCGCACGAGATTATCTACGCGCTGTCCCAACCATACTGGCTTGATGGACAGCGGGTAGTTATCGGCGCATCGATCGGGATCGCCATTGCTCCAGCAGACGGCCACTCCAGCGATGCCCTGATCCGCAGTGCCGATCTCGCACTTTACGCATCGAAAAACGGCGGACGAGGGCGGTACCAGTTCTATTCGGAAAACCTGCTTTCCGCTTCCGAGGAGCGAGCCGGACTTGAGCGGGCTTTGCGCTTGGCTATCGCGGAAGGCGGACTGGAACTTTATTACCAACCCATAGTGCACACCGCGACCGAGAGGATCACTGGTTTCGAGGCGCTGCTCAGATGGAATCACCCTGAAATGGGCTGGATCCCTCCAGCGAAGTTCGTGCCCATTGCCGAAGACGCGGGGCTCATTTCGACGATTGGCGACTGGGCCATTCGCACCGCCTGTCAGGATCTAGCGCTATGGCCGGATGACATACGCTGCGCAGTAAACGTCTCGTCGCTCCAGCTGTCCAATCCGCAATTTCCGGCCGTGGTTACGCAAGCGCTCGCGCGTTCAGGGATCGCGCCTGATCGACTGGAGCTGGAAATTACCGAGAGCGCATTCCTCAACGACGGGCCCGGTACAGGTACGCTTCTGGCGGCGCTCAAGTCGATCGGCGTACGATTGGCGCTGGATGATTTCGGCACCGGTTATTCGTCCTTCGCTTATCTCGAGAATGCGCCCTTCGACAAGATCAAGATCGACCGCCGTTTTGTCCGCAACGCCGCGGTCCCCGGAAGCCGGAAAGGCGCGATGATCGCCGCGATGACAACCCTCGCGCAGAATCTCGGGATCGATACCACCGCCGAGGGGGTGGAGACGATGGACGAACTCAATCTGGTCCGTATGCACGGGTGCAGTCACGTCCAGGGGCATGTCTATGAAAAGCCGCTTAGCGGCGTGAATGCGCTGACCCGACTGCGAAGCGGCGTCGCTGCGGTCGCCGACGGGCCGCGATCGTCGCGCGAACCGCGCCAGACGGTGCTCCGCAAGGTGCTGCTCGAACACGGAAACGAAGTGTATAGCGGCACCATACGCAACATCTCCTCACGCGGGGTCATGATCGAGGGCTTGTGGGATGTGCCCGGCGGCACGCTGTTCCAGCTGGCCTTGTCGGAATTCCACACTGTCCTCGCGACTTGCCGCTGGAGCGAAAGCGGCCGGATGGGCGCGGAATTCAACACTCCGCTTAAACGCGACAGCGCCGGCACCCTCATCGCGATCAAGGGCCCCCCGTCGGGTCAGCACGCGAACCTGCTGCCACACAAATTCTAAACACCGCGGCGCAAGCTACTTGCTGACAGCGCGATCAAGCGGGGCTAAGGGGCGCGGATGACTGATCTGGCTCTTATTCGCAACTTTTCTATCATCGCGCATATCGATCATGGCAAATCCACGCTGGCGGACCGGTTGATCCAGTTCACCGGCGGCCTCACCGAACGCGAGATGTCGGCGCAAGTCCTTGATAACATGGACATCGAGAAAGAGCGCGGGATCACCATCAAGGCCCAGACCGTCCGCCTCAACTACACCGCCAAGGACGGGCTCACCTACCAGCTCAATCTGATGGACACCCCCGGCCACGTCGACTTCGCGTATGAGGTCTCCCGCTCCCTCGCCGCGTGCGAGGGCGCGCTGCTGGTCGTCGACGCCGCGCAAGGGGTGGAGGCGCAGACGCTCGCCAACGTCTACCAGTCCATCGAGCACGACCACGAAATCGTCCCCGTCATCAACAAGATCGACCTGCCCGCCGCCGAACCCGAACAGGTGCGCAAGGAAATCGAGGACATTATCGGCATCGACGCATCCGAAGCCGTCCTCGCCAGCGCCAAATCCGGCATCGGCATCGCCGAAATCCTCGAGGCGATCGTCACCAAGATCCCCCCACCGAAAGGCGACCGCGACGCCCCGCTGAAGGCCATGCTGGTCGACAGCTGGTACGATCCCTACCTCGGCGTGGTCATCCTGGTGCGGGTCATCGCCGGCACCATCCGCAAGGGCCTGCACGTGAAATTCATGCAGGGCGGCACCGACCATTTGATCGACCGCGTCGGCTTCATGAGCCCCAAGATCGAACAGACCAAGGAACTCGCCGCGGGCGAAATCGGCTTCATCACCGCCCAGATCAAGGAAGTCGCCCAGGCCAAGGTCGGCGACACCATCACCACGGTCAAGAACGGCGCGACCGAGGCGCTGGCGGGCTTCAAGGAAGTCCAGCCGGTGGTGTTCTGCGGCATGTTCCCGGTCGACGCGGCGGAATTCGAGAAATTGCGTGACAGCATCGGCAAGCTGCGGCTGAACGACGCCAGCTTCAGCTTCGAGACGGAAAGCAGCGCGGCACTCGGCTTCGGCTTCCGCTGCGGGTTCCTCGGCCTGCTGCACCTGGAAATCATCCAGGAACGGCTGACCCGCGAATACGACATGGATTTGATCACCACGGCGCCGTCCGTGGTCTACCGCATCCAGCTCAACAAATCACGGACCGACCCGGCGCAGGAACTGATGCTGCACAACCCGGCCGATTACCCCGACCCCAGCCGGATCGAACAGATCGACGAACCGTGGATCAAGGCGACCATCTACACCCCGGACGAATATCTCGGCTCGATCCTGAAATTGTGCCAGGATCGCCGCGGCATCCAGCTCGACCTGACCTATGTCGGCGGGCGCGCCCAGATCACCTACGAATTGCCGCTGAACGAAGTGGTGTTCGATTTCTACGACCGCCTGAAAAGCATCAGCCGCGGCTACGCCAGCTTCGATTACGAACAGATCGGCCTGCGCGAAGGCGACCTCGTGAAGATGAGCATCCTGGTCAACAACGAACCGGTCGACGCGCTGTCGATGATCGTCCACCGCGGCGTGGCGGAAGCGCGCGGCCGCCACATGTGCGAACGCCTGAAAGACCTCATCCCGCGCCACCTGTTCAAGATCCCGGTGCAAGCGGCCATCGGCGGAAAGGTGATCGCCCGCGAGACCATCGCCGCGATGCGCAAGGACGTGACCGCCAAATGCTACGGCGGCGATATTTCCCGCAAGAAGAAGCTTCTCGACAAGCAGAAGAAGGGCAAGGCCAAGATGCGGGAATATGGCAATGTGAGCATTCCGCAGGAGGCGTTTATTGCTGCGCTGCGGATGGGGGAGGAGTAGGGAAACCCCGACCTTGGTGCTGCCGACCTTGCGGCACGCGGCGCGGACGTTGTCGAGATCGGCCAGCGCCTAGATGAAGTCCTGCTGGCGCTGCGCGTTCCAGCCGTCGCGGCGCGCAGTCAGCCGGGGAACCGGGGTGAAGGCGGGCAGGGTGCCGGGTGCGCGGAGAGGCTTTGCAGGAGGAGGTGCGGTCAAGGGGCAGCGCATTGGCACAATGTTCGCATGCAGGAAAATTTTCGCGCGCGCCGGCCACACGCCTTGTAGTCGCGGCGATCCCCGATTAGGGGGCGCGCAACCCATAAATGCCGCTTCGGCCGCCGGATCCTGGGCAGGTTCGGCCATGGCATTGGGACAACAGGGAAAGTTCGAACCCGGCAGCCAATGCGTTGCCGTACCATGCACCACCCTTCGGTTGCGTGAGAGCCAACAGGCCCGCGCGAGTCGCTCAGAATTCAAGGTACCGATCATGTCCGGCCCCGATGCCCTCACATCCGCCCGCTCCGCAGGAGAGCGCGGCGAGATGACCCCCGATTCCCCCGGCGAAGCAACCCCGCGCGCCGCCGCGGTCCACTATTTCCGCCGGACGCTGGCCATGCGCCGCCACCGCGACAAACGCTTCGGCAAGGCGTTCACCACCGACCGCGGGTGGGACCTGCTCCTGCTCCTGATGATCGCCCGGCTGGAAAGCCGCACCACAAACGCCGGCGAAATTTTCGAGGACGAGAGCGCTCACGGCGTCACAATCGAGGAGCTGGACCGGCAGATTGGGCTCGGCAACGTGGTGCTGATGGACGCGGGCAACGACCTCGAACGCAGCAAGGTCGTCCTGACAGACGAGGCCGCTCGGCACCTGATCGACCTCTACCGCATCGACACCGCCGCCGCTGCGGAATGATTTTCGCCGGACCCGCGAGTAGGGCGAACAACTTCACTTGGCGTTCAGCGAAGCGCTGGTTATAGGCGAGGCATGACCACCAACACGCGCTCCCCGCTCAAGTTCGCATTCCTCGCCGCCGCTGCCGCCAGTACGGTGCTGACCGCGGGCTGCGCCGGCCGCAGTTCCGGACCGGAAGACACCGCCTATGTCGCGCGCGACGTGGAAACGCTGTATGCCGAGGCCAAGCGCCGGCTCGATAACGGTGACCCCCTGCTCGCCGCGGCCCTGTTCGACGAGGTGGAGCGCCAGCACCCGTATTCGCCGTGGGCCCGCCGCGCGCAGCTGATGAGCTCGTTCAGCTATTACGTCGCCCGCGATTACAACAAGTCGATTCAGAGCGCCCAGCGCTTCCTGTCGATCCACCCCGGCAACCGCGACGCACCCTACGCCTATTACCTGATCTCGCTCAGCTATTACGAACAGATCAGCGACGTCACCCGCGACCAGAAGATCACCGAACAGGCCAAGGCCGCGCTGACCGAGGTCATCCGCCGGTTCCCGAACAGCGAATACGCCTCCGACGCCCGGCTTAAGCTCGACCTTGTGAACGACCACCTCGCGGGCAAGGAAATGGAAATCGGCCGCTCCTACGAACGTGCGGGCCGCTGGCTTTCGGCGCAGATCCGGTTCCAGAACGTGGTCGACAACTTCCAGACCACCAGTCACGCACCGGAAGCCCTGTTCCGCCTGACGGAAACCAGCCTGGCGCTGGGCGTGCGCGAAGAAGCGGTGAAATACGCCTCCGTTCTCGGCACCAACTATCCCGGCAGCAAGTGGTATGACCGCGCCTATGACCTGATCCAGGATCACGCGTCCGGCGTTACCGCCAGCTGAGCGAAACCTGCCGGGCTGCTGCCAGTTCGCCGAAATTGTTCGCAAAATGATTGCGCGTCGTGACGTGGAGCTACGCTTGGGTTAAGACGAAGCCCTAGCCATGCTGACCGCCCTGTCCATCCGCAACATCGTCCTGATCGAGGCGCTCGACCTGACCTTCAATGGCGGGCTGGGCGTGCTGACCGGGGAAACCGGCGCGGGCAAGTCGATCCTGCTCGATGCGCTGGGGCTGGTGCTGGGCAACCGCGCCGAAACTGCGCTGGTGCGAGCGGGTGCCGACCAGGCGAGCGTGTCGGCGACTTTCGAATTTTCCCGCCTGCCGGACACCATCCGGACCGTTCTGGCCGATGCCGATATCGAGATCGAAATGGGCGAAGGGCTGATCCTGCGCCGCCGGATCAAGGTGGACGGCGCGTCCAAGGCGTTCGTCAACGATCAGCCGGTCGGTGTGGCACTGCTGCGCGAACTGGCCCCGGCACTGGTCGAACTCCACGGCCAGCACGACGACCGCGGTCTCGTTAACCCGCGCGGCCACCGGCAGTTGCTCGACCTGTTTGCAGGTGCCGACTTGGCGGGAGTGGGATGCGCGTGGAAAACCTGGCGCACGGCGGAAGACCGGCTGGAACAGGCCCGCAGCGCGATTGACCAGGCGAAAGAGGATCAGGACCTGCTGATCGCCCATCTGGCGGAATTGGCCGAACTCCAGCCGCAGGCGGGCGAGGAAGCCCGGCTTGCCGGGGCGCGCTCCGATATGCAGAAGGGCGAGCGGCTGACGTCCGACCTCGAAGAACTGCGGCATTTGTGGGACGGTTCGGATTCGCCGCTCGCGAGCCTGCGGGTCGCCGCGCGCAAGCTGGACCGGATTGCGCCCGAACATCCGATCCTTGCCGAAGCGCTGGCCGCGCTTGACCGCGCGGTGATCGAAGCGAGCGAGGCGGAGGAACGGCTGATCGCTGCGGGCAACGCGCTGCATCACGACCCAGAGGCACTTGATCAAGCGGAAACCCGGCTGTTCGAACTGCGCGCACTCGCCCGCAAGCACCGCTGCGAAGTGGACGGACTGCCGGAATTGATGCGCAGTATGCGGGACCAACTTGACGCAATCGAGGCCGGCGATGCGGAACTGGATTCGCTGGAGGCTGCCGCGAAGGAAGCGCACGAAATCTACCGTGCCCGGGCCGAGGCTTTGCACGCCAACCGGGTCGCGGCGGCGATGCGGCTGGACGACGCCGTGGCCGCCGAACTTGCGCCGCTGAAACTCGATGCGGCGCGGTTCAAGACGGCGGTGGCGGATTTGCCGGAAGAACGCTGGGGCGCGGCCGGAATGGACAGCGTCGAATTTCTCATTTCGACCAACCCAGGCGCGGATTTTGCGCCGCTGGGCAAGATCGCCTCGGGCGGGGAATTGAGCCGATTCATCCTCGCGCTGAAGGTCGCGCTGGCGGAAAAAGGCGGCGCGGCGACGGTGATCTTCGACGAGATCGACCGCGGCGTGGGCGGGGCGGTGGCGAGCGCCATCGGCGAACGTCTGGCGCGGCTCGCCGACGGCGGACAATTGCTCGCCGTGACGCACAGCCCACAAGTCGCGGCGCGCGGCGGAACGCATTACGTAATTGCGAAATCGAGCGAAGGCACCGTGACCAAGACCTCGGTCGCGTTGCTGGATGCCGCTGGCCGGCAGGAAGAAATTGCCCGGATGCTGTCGGGTGCGGAGATTACCAGCGAAGCAAGGGCGCAGGCGGACCGGTTGCTGGAGGGGGTGTGATGGCCTTCCAACAAGTAAGTCAACACCCCCCGGTCGCAAGTCACTACCCCCCAGTCTCCTCTTCTAAAGAGGAGGGGGTTTAAGTGGCCGAAATCTCTGAAGCCGAGGCTGCCAACGAGTTGATGAGGCTCGCGAAGCAGATTGCGCACCATAACCGGCTGTATCACGCCGAGGATACGCCGGAGATCACCGATCCGGAATTCGACGCGCTGGTCCGCCGCAATGCGGAGCTGGAAGAGGCGTTTCCTCATCTGGTGCGGGAGGACAGCCCCTCGCGCGCGGTCGGCCATGAAATCGCTGCGTCGCCGCTGAGCAAGGTGCCGCACGAGGTTCGGATGATGAGCCTCGACAACGCGTTCTCCGACGCGGAGCTGGCGGAATTCGCGGCGCGTGTGCGGCGGTTCCTGGCGCTGCCGGAAGGTGAGCCGGTCGCGTTTACTGCCGAGGACAAGATCGACGGGCTGTCCTGTTCACTGCGGTATGAAAACGGCGTTCTGATGCGCGCCGCGACCCGCGGTGACGGGCAGGTGGGCGAGGATGTGACTGCCAATGTCGCGACGATTGCGGACATTCCGCAGCGTCTTGGAGGAAGGCACCACCCCCCGGCCCCCTCCTCGGAAGAGGAGGGAGAGAATAGGAAGCAAGCTAAAGCCCCCTCCTCTTCCGAGGAGGGGGGTGGGGGTGGTGGCTTCCCGATCCCGGACGTCTTCGAAATCCGCGGTGAAGTCTACATGTCCCGCGCGGACTTCCTCGCCCTGAACGAAGCGCAGGCGGCGGCGGGCGGAAAGCTGTTCGCCAATCCGCGCAACGCCGCCGCGGGTTCGCTGCGCCAGAAGGATGCGAGCGTAACCGCCGCGCGGCCGCTCAAATTCTGGGCGCATGGCTGGGGCGCGGCCTCGGCGGTCCCCGGCGAAACGCAGGTCGCGGTGATGGAGCAGATAAAGGCGTGGGGCGTACCCGTATCGCCGTTTTTCGAACGTATCACCTCGATGGAAGGCATGACCGCTGCTTACGACCGGATCGGCGGCGCGCGGCCCGAGCTGCCTTATGAAATCGACGGGGTGGTCTACAAGGTGGACAGGCTCGATTACCAGGCGCGGCTGGGCTTCGTCGCCAAGGCACCGCGCTGGGCGATAGCGCGCAAATTCCCCGCAGAACGTGCCGAGACCACGCTCGAGCAGATCGATATACAGGTCGGGCGGACGGGCAAGCTGACGCCCGTCGGCCGCCTCGCCCCGTTGCTGGTGGGCGGGGTTACGGTGACCAATGTCACGCTGCACAACCGGGATGAGATTGCCCGGCTCGGCGTGCGTCCGGGCGACCGGGTGGTGGTGCAGCGCGCGGGTGACGTGATCCCGCAAGTGGTCGAGAATTTGACCCGCGATGTGCCGCGTGGACCCTATGCCTTTCCGGACCATTGCCCCGAATGCGGCAGCGAAGCCGTAGCGGAGGAGGGCGAGGTCGATGTGCGCTGCACAGGCGGTCTGATATGTCCCGCGCAACGTACGCAAAGGTTGAAGCATTTTGTCAGCCGCGGCGCGCTAGATATCGACGGGCTAGGCGAGAAGACCATCGACCAGTTCTTTGCGCTCGGCTGGCTTGAAAGCCCGGCAGATATCTTCCGGCTGAAGGAGCGGCGAGACGACATTCTCGCGCTCGACGGGTGGCAGGATAAGTCTGTGGATAAGCTGTTGGAAGCTGTGGAGAACCGCCGCACTCCTGATGCGGCGAGGCTGCTGTTCGGCCTCGGGATTCGCCATGTCGGGGCGGTTACGGCGCGGGATTTGATGAAGCGGTTCGGTACCCTGCCGGCTTTGCGCGGATTGGCGGAGAAGGCGCGCAGCGGAGATGACGACGCGCTGGCGGAATTGAGCGGGATTGACGGCATCGGCCCTGCCGTGATCCAGGCGCTCGGCGACTTCTTCCACGAAGAGCATAACCGCGCGGTGTGGGATGATCTGCTAAATGAGGTCAGCCCGCCGCCTTACGTGGTCGAAACCACCGATAGCCCGGTGACCGGCAAGACCGTGGTGTTCACTGGCAAGCTGGAAACCATGAGCCGCGACGAGGCGAAAGCACAGGCCGAACGGCTGGGCGCGAAGGCCGCGGGAACGGTCAGCGCGAAGACCGACCTGGTGGTCGCCGGGCCAGGGGCCGGATCAAAGCTCAAGAAGGCCGCCGAACTCGGCATCGAGGTGATCGACGAAGCGGCATGGGCGGGGATCGTCGCGGCAGCGGGATGACTACTCCCGGACCTTCGGAACCCATTTCATTACCCCGCCGGCGAACGGCGTCCACCAGCCGGCCTTGACCCCCGCGGCGGCCAAGGTGTCGCTGGTCCACTGGTTGCAGGTGTTGGTGATGTCATACCGCCCGGCGGCGTCGTAGAACACATCGTAATCGGTATAGCCCGGGTACACTGCGCTCCGCTTGGTTCCTTGCATGGCCGCTTCGATCTGCTTGACGATTGCCGCATATTCCCGGCTCGTAATCCGCAGGGGCCGGGCGGTATCGCTCGGCGCGGGGCGGACGTAATGGGCGACATGAAGCAGGCTGTCCCCGCCGATCGTGGCAACGCGCAGCGCGGTCAGCGGTGACAGGTCGGACCATGTGGGGGTGTTCAGAAAGACCTCCCGCTCGCCCCAGCTGACCGAGATATGCGTGTAATCGCGCCTCGATGCGGGCAGGTCGGTAGCGGGAAAGACGGTGCGCCAGTCCTTTTCCGGCGTGACCAGCGGCAGGACAAGCGCGGTGTGGATGCCGTTGGTTTCCACCATGATCGTCACGCCGCTGTCGGGCTCCGTCCAGTCGGCGTTGCGGGGGATGGCCGCGCCGATCCAAGCGGCGAGCAGGAACAGGATCACCACCGCCATTAGCGCCAGCAGAGTTCGGCCCGCCCACTTCGCCGCGATCGCGGCGGGTCGGGGCAGGGCGCGGATCACTGCGCGGACCGGTCCGCTCTTTTGCGCAGCCACAGGATCGACCAGTCGCCGTTGACCAGCCGTGCCGCGAGCCGGAACCCAGCGAGGCGGTAGGCCCGGCGGACCGAGGCTTCCTGCGTCTCGAGCAAGCCGGCCAGCACGAGGTTGCCGCCGGACGGGACATGCGCGGCGAAATCGGGCGCGAGTTCCACCAGCGGACCGGCGAGGATGTTGGCGATCAGCAGGTCATACGGCGCGCGCGCGGCTATCAGCGGGTGGTCCATGCCGTCCGCGATCACCAGCGTCAGTTCGCCCGCCCGTCCGCCAACGCGAACGCCGTTGCTGGCGCAATTGTCCTCCATCACCGGCGCGCACACCGGGTCGATATCGGTCGCGAGCGCCAGCGCCCGGGGCCACAAAGTCAGCGCCCCGAAGGCGAGCAGGCCGGTGCCGCTGCCGATGTCCGCGATGTTTCGCGCGATGACGCCGCTGCGCTTCATCGCTGTCAGCATGGCGAGACAGCCAGCGGTGGTTTCGTGCTGCCCGGTGCCGAACGCCTGGCTGGCGGGGATCACCAGGTCGGTCACGCCCGGCTCGGTGCATGCTGCGTGTTCGGGCGAGCGGACGTGGAAGCAGCCCGCACGGATCGGCTCCATTCCCTGCTGGCTGAGGATAAGCCAGTCGGTCTCGGCCACCTTGTCGGTGGTGAATTTGGGCGCCTTGCCGGCAAACAGGCCCGACAGCGCGGTCTTCTCGGCCTTGCCCGGTCGGCGGGGGAACCATGCTTCCAGGACCCAATCCTGCGGCCGATCTTCGGCCACTTCGCTGCCGGAGATGACCAGTTCCGGATCCCATTCCTCCAGCTCGTCATGCGCCAGAAGCGCCGCCTGGACGGTTTGCTTCGGGGCGAAGGCGGTCAGCTTCCACGTCATCGGGCGGCTTCCTCGGCTAGCCGCGCGTCAAGCCGGTCGGTGATCGATGCGGCATATTGGCGGCAGTTCATCCCGCTGGTGAAGTCACCGGCGAGCAATTTGTCGCGGAGTCCGCTGGCCGAGGGGTGCGGCGTGAGCAGGATATCGCAATCGAGCGCCGCCACGCGGGCAATGCCTTGGCGAAAGGCAGCGAGATATTCGGGGTGGCCTGAAAAACGGTAGGTGTCGTTGCTGATCGGCGACATGCTGTCGGCATAGACTATCGTCCTGCAATCGCCCGACGGGTCGCAGCTTCGCCACTGCCACGTCAACGCGCCCGCCGTGTGCCCCGGCGTGGCAATCGCGGTAAGTTCGGTCGTGCCCAAAGTGACCCGTTGCGATCCGTTCTTCGCGGAAGGATCAAGCCCCTCCAGCACATTGGCGACAGGTTCGAAAGGGGCGTGCAAGCCAGCCTGCGGGTCGTCGCTGCCTTCCCGCCCGCTGCGCAATACGTCTGCGGCCTGCACCGATGTCAGCACCTCCGCCCCGCTCGCCCGTTGCAGTGAGGAGAGCCCGCCGACATGGTCGAAATGTTCGTGGCTGTTGAGGATGATCTTCACATCCTCGATGGCGAAACCAAGCTCGGCGATGTTGGCCATTATTTCAGCCGCGCCGTCCTGCGTCCCGCCGTCGATCAACACATGCCCCTGATCGCCCGTGATCAGGATCGCCCCGATCCCGCAAGTACCAACGTAGTAACTGTCTCCGTGGATACGGAACGGCGGGCCGGGTTTGTCCCAATCGGCCCAGTCCTCGCAGGTTTCGGTCCATACCGAGGCGGGAGGCGCGCCGATTTCCGGCTTTTGCGCGGTGCACGATGCCGTCAGCAGCAATGCGGCTGCCGCAGTCTTAGCGGACATAGCTGGCGCCGTTCGCGTCGATCGTGGTTCCGGTCATGCTGGGCGGCGCATCGAGCGCGCAGAACACGGCGATCCGCGCGATTTCATCCGGCAAGGCAACACGGGCGAGGGGAATGTCCGCCAGCAGCGCTGCGCCGCCGCGGCTGGCAAGGTAATCGCTGGCGGTCGAGGTGTCGGTAAACCCGGGGGTGATCGCGAAGCTCAAGATCCCCTCGGCGGCATAGGCACGGGCGATGGTCTTGTGCATCGCCAGCATCGCGCCTTTCGAGGCGGCGTAATGCCAATGCGCGGGCGAATCGCCGCGGTGTCCGGCGCGGCTGGCAATGTGGACGATCCGGCCCGGCGCGCCGGTTTCCTGCCAGTGCCGCACGGCAAAACGCGATAGCTGCGCCGCGGCGGTGAGGTTGACGCGCATCGTCTCCTCCCACGCATCGAGCCACTGCAGGTCGCCGTTCTCGACCGGGTTCGCGGCGAACATTCCGGCGTTGTTGACCAGCACGTCGAGTGTGCCGCCGCTGCGTTCCAGCGCCGCGTCCCATAATTCTTTCGGGGCGGCTGCATCCGACAAGTCGGCAGCGACCGTATCTGCATCATGCGCGCGCGTGGCATGGCCGACGACCTTCGCCCCCCGCGCCTGCAATTGCGCCCGAATGGCCGCTCCGATGCCGCGGCTGGAACCTGTGAGGAGGATATTGGTCATCGTGTTCCTAATCCCGAAACTTGTCCGCCTTGTCGAACGGAAGCGACCGGCTGGCAATCCGCAAATTTGCACGTCTTGCCTATACACGGCGTTTCGCTAAGGAAGGCGCCACTGAATGGATCATTGGAAAAGTCACATGGCACAGCGCCCGCTATCACCGCATCTGCAGATCTGGAAATGGGGTCCGCACATGCTGGTTTCCATCCTCCACCGGGTTACCGGGGACGGGATGGCGCTGGCGGGTCTCGGCATCCTGCTGTGGTGGCTGGGCGCACTGGCCAGCGGGCCGGAAGCCTATGCTTCCTTCGCCGGATGGGTCTGGCCCGATCTCGGCGCGCTCGAATGGAGCGGCGCGGCGATCATTGCATCGCTGGTCAAGATACTGCTCAAACTGGTCCTGATCGGCCTCAGCTGGGCTTTCTTCTCGCATATGTGTTCGGGCCTGCGCCACTTCGTGCTCGACATCGGCGCCGGGTATGAACTCGACACCAACAAATTCTGGTCGGTCGCCAGCCCGGTCATCGGCATCGTGCTGACCGCCGGATTCTGGGCGCTGTTGCTGCTCAAGTAAGGACACTGAATCATGGGTAACGGAACATCGATCGGCCGCGTGCGCGGCCTCGGCTCCTCTCACGAAGGCGCGCATCACTGGCTGCTGCAACGCTTCACCGCGGTCGGCAATTTGCTGCTCGTGCTGTGGTTCGTGGCTTCGCTGATCATGCTGCCGGACCTCGGCTTTGCTTCCGTCAGCGACTACCTGGCCAAACCGGTCCCGGCGACGGCGATGGTGCTGCTGATCATCAGCACGTTCTGGCATGCGCGGCTTGGCCTGCAGGTCCTCGCCGAAGATTACGTCCACGATGCTGGCAACAAGTTCGCCTTGCTGCTGCTGCTCAACCTGGCCGCCATCGGCGGCGGCGCGTTCGGCATTTTCTGTATTGTCCGTCTTGCTCTTGGAGGAGCACTTTAATGGCATCCGCCCCCAATTCCGCACCCGCTTACAAGATCATCGACCACACTTACGACGTCGTCGTGGTGGGCGCTGGCGGTTCCGGACTGCGCGCCACGATGGGCGCCGCCGAATCCGGCCTGCGCACGGCCAACATCTCCAAGGTTTTCCCGACCCGTTCGCACACGGTCGCCGCGCAGGGCGGGATCGCCGCATCGCTGGGTAACAATACGCCGGACCATTGGTCCTGGCACATGTACGACACCGTCAAGGGTGCCGACTGGCTGGGCGATCAGGACGCGATCGAATATCTGGTCCGCGAAGCCCCGCAGGCAGTGTACGAGCTGGAACATGCCGGGGTACCGTTCTCGCGCAACGAAGACGGCACGATTTACCAGCGCCCGTTCGGCGGCCACATGCAGAACATGGGCGAGGGGCCTCCCGTCCAGCGCACCTGCGCCGCCGCCGACCGTACCGGCCACGCGATGCTGCACGCGCTGTACCAGCAGAGCCTGAAATACGCCGCGGATTTCTTCATCGAATATTTTGCCATCGACCTGATCATGAAGGACGGGAAATGCGTCGGCGTGATCGCGCTGTGCATGGACGATGGCTCGATCCATCGCTTCCGTTCGCAATCGGTAGTGCTCGCCACCGGCGGTTATGGCCGCTGCTATTACACCGCCACTTCCGCCCACACCTGCACCGGTGACGGCGGCGGAATGGTGCTGCGTGCGGGCCTGCCGCTGCAGGATATGGAATTCGTCCAGTTCCACCCGACCGGGATTTACGGCGCGGGCGTGCTGATCACCGAAGGCGCGCGGGGCGAGGGCGGTTACCTGACCAATTCCGAAGGCGAGCGGTTCATGGAACGCTATGCGCCGAGCGCCAAGGACCTCGCATCGCGCGATGTCGTGTCGCGCAGCATGGCGCTGGAAATGCGCGAAGGGCGCGGCGTGGGGCCGGAAGGCGACCACATCTTCCTGCATCTCGACCACATCGATCCCGCCGTGCTGGCCGAACGCCTGCCGGGCATCACCGAAAGCGGCAAGATCTTCGCCGGTGTCGACCTGACCCGCCAGCCGCTGCCGGTAACCCCGACAGTCCATTACAACATGGGCGGAATTCCCTGCAATTATCACGGCGAAGTCGTGACCATCGGTGCCGATGGCAATCCGGAAACCGTTGTGCCAGGGCTGTTCGCCGTGGGCGAAGCGGCCTGCGTGTCTGTGCATGGGGCAAACCGCCTCGGTTCGAACTCGCTGATCGACCTCGTGGTCTTCGGCCGTGCTACCGGTCACCGCCTGACCGAACTGATCAAGCCGGGCTCTTCGCAGGAAGAACTGCCGAAGAACAGCACCGAGATGGCGCTTGGCCGGCTCGACCATTTCCGCAACGCCAAGGGCGGTTCGCCAACCTCGGAAATCCGCGCCGAAATGCAGAAGACGATGCAAAAACATTGCGCCGTCTTCCGCGACACCGCGCTGCTCGAAGAAGGCGTGGAGATGATGCAGAAGACCAACAAGCGGATGGAAGACGTCCACGTCACCGACCGTTCGCTGATCTGGAATTCGGACCTCGTCGAGACGCTCGAGCTGGACAATCTGATGGCGCAGGCCAGCGTGACCATCGCCAGCGCCGCAAACCGCAAGGAAAGCCGCGGCGCCCACGCGCATGAGGATTTTCCCGATCGTGACGATGCCAACTGGATGAAGCACACTGCGGTGTGGTTCGAAGGCTGGGGCGGCAAAGGCGGCGAGGTCAAGATCGACTACCGCCCGGTCCACGAATACACGCTCACCGACGATGTCGAGTATATCAAGCCGAAGAAGCGGGTGTATTAAGTCCGTCGGTTCGGGAGAACCGCACACGCGCGAATGATGATAAGCCGGGGCAATTGCTCCGGCTTTTTCGTTTTCGCGAGGAAGCGACCCGAGAGCTTGGCGAACATTCACTTGGCGTTCAGATTACATCTGTAGTCATGACAACTACAGATGTAATCATGCAGGTGAATTCCTGGGACTGGGGAGGGCAGAACATGCCGGTTGCGAGTGATGAAACAAGGGACAGCGGTCCGGACCGGATATCCGAGGCTGAATATGCGGTGATGGAACCCTTGTGGGAACGCAGCCCGCTGACAGCGCTCGAAATCTGCGAGGTAGTGTGTTCCCGCCGGGACTGGAGCCTCGCAACGGTCAAGACTTTGTTGTCGCGCCTGGTGGCCAAGAGCGCCGTCGCGACCGAGCCTGACGGGCGCCGTTTCCTGTATACTCCGCTGCTGGAAAAGGACGAATATACCGGCTCCGAGTCGCTCCGGTTGGTGGACCGGCTGTTTGGCGGACGCGCGGCACCGCTGTTCGCGCAATTGGCCGAAGCCGAGGCGCTGACCGACGACGATCTGGCCGAGATGGAAGCCTTGCTGAAGGAACTCCGCAAATGACCCAGTGGATTTTCGATACGCTCGTGTGGACCGGATTGCTGATCGCGCTGGTCCTCCTGCTTCGCCGCCCGGTGGGGCGCTATTTCGGGGCGAAAGCTGCCTATGCCCTGTGGGCGCTGCCCTTGCTGCGCTTGCTGATGCCGCCGCTGGTCCTGCCTGCATGGCTAGCTACCGAAGTGGCCCCGCCGGAAGCAACCGCGGCGGAGATGGCCGGATATGCACCCGATCTTGCGGGGATCGCAGCCGCGCAGGCGGCAAGCCCTCCGCTCGATCCGGCGGCTACCGCGCTGCCGATTGCCGCTATCCTGTTGACGGTATGGCTGACCGGGGCGGCGATCTTCCTCGCGTTGCGGTTTTCGGGTTATTTCAAGATGCGCCGCAGCTTGCTGGAGCAAGGCCGACCGGTCGGGGAGGCCGGCGCGGTGCGGTTGATCGAGACGCCGCAGGCGACCGCGCCGCTAGCGTTCGGGGTGCTTGACAAGGTTGTCGCCCTGCCGACCGGTTTCATGGCGCTGTACGACCGTGAACAGCGGGATTTCGCCTTGGCGCACGAGTTGGCGCACCATTCCGGCCGGGACCTGCTCGCCAACATGGCGGTGCAGCCGCTGTTCGCGCTGCATTGGTTCAACCCGCTCGGCTGGCTGGGCTGGCGTGCCTTGCGGCGGGACCAGGAAGCGGCGTGCGATGCGCGCGTGATCGCCAGCCGGAGCGCGCGCGACAAGGCCGCCTACGCCCAGACTATCGCCGGTTTCGCCGCCGGACCCCACCTGGCGCTCGCTGCGCCGATGGCCTGCCCGGTGCTGGGCGAAAAAAGTATCATCCACCGTTTGAGGAGCATTTCCATGTCCGATATTTCGCCTCGCCGCCGCCTTGCCGGACGCGCGTTGATCGGTGCCGGCCTGCTGGCACTGCCGCTGACCGCGTCGATCTCCTACGCCGAAACCCGCAGCGGAAGTGACACGCAGGCGGAGCAGCCCCCGCTGCCGCCCGCTCCGCCCGAACCGCTGGCTCCGCCCGCACCTCCCAGTGCTCCTGGCGCACCGGAAGCTCCGACGCCGCCCGCTCCACCCGAACCGCCGAGCGTGGACAGCGAGACGGACAGCGAAACCCGGGTGGTGGTCATCGAACGCAGCACTGACGAAGACGGGAACCGCAAGGTCGTCACCCGGCGCAAGGAAATGCACTTCGAGTCGGACGGCCGGACGATGTCACCCGAGGAACGCGCGGAGCTCCGCCGCGAATTGAAGGCGGCGATGGCGGAAGTCGACAGCGCGATGGCCGAAGCCGCCCGCGAACACCGGATCGCCATGGTCGAGCTTCGCAATGCCCAAGGCGAAATGACCAAGCTCAAAGTCGACTGCGAGGACGGTGCCGAAGCCGGGCCCGTGTGCAAGTCGGAGGTTTATGCCCACGCACTTGCCGGCATCGAACAGGCGCGCCGGGAAATCGCCTCGAGCAATGCCCTGAACGGCCAGATGCTCGCCGAAGTCCTCGCGGCGCTTGATGCGAAGATCGCGCAGTTGAAGCAGTAAGCCCCGCCTGCCCTAGCCGTTGAAACTGGCAAAGGTGTCGCACTGGGCCACCTCACCCGTTTGGAGGCCGCGCTTCAGCCACTCCATCCGCTGGGCGCTGGTGCCGTGGGTGAAGCTTTCCGGGCTGACCCGCTGGCCTGAACTGCGCTGCAAGGCATCGTCGCCGATGGCGGAGGCGGCGGTCATGCCTTCTTCCATGTCACCGGGTTCGATCAGGTTGCGGTTGCGGCCCGCCCACACCCCGGCGTAGCAATCGGCCTGCAGTTCCATCCGCACCTGCAATTCGTTCGCCCGCCGGGGGCTCTGTGACTGCGCGCTGCGGATCTGGTCGGCCATCCCGGTCAGGTTCTGGATGTGATGACCGTATTCGTGCGCCATCACGTAATAGCGCGCGAAATCGCCGCCCGCGCCGAGCCGCCGCTCCATCGTGTCGTAAAAGCTGGTGTCGATGTAGATGCCCTGGTCGGCGGGGCAATAGAACGGCCCCATGGCGCTCGACGCCGCGCCGCAGCCCGAATTGGTGTTGCCACTGAACAGCGTCAGGAGAGGCTGCTGGAACGGGATATTCGACTGGCTGAACAGCGGCTGCCACGTTTCGTTGAGCGATCCGAGAGCGTTGCACGCCTCAAGCGCGTAGGGTCCGCTCTCGCAAACCTCGGTGCCTTGAACCCCAGCCGTCTGCTGGGTCGGCTCGCCGCCTTGCATCTCGCCGATCGCACCGATGGTCTGCATCGGGTCCGCGCCGAACGCGAAGTAGGCGACCGCCGCGATCACGATCGTGCCGCAGCCGATCTTGCCCCCGCCGCCGCCGGGAAAACCGCCTCCGCCGCCGGAGCCCCCGCCGCGGACCCGAATGCTCCCTGGATTGAACCGGTTTAGTTTCATTGCGTCGTCCCTTGCGGCTGAGGGGTTGGAAATAAGGTCAATATCGGCAGCCTTAGCGTTATTACTGGACAGGGGGAACATGCCCC
This sequence comes from Allopontixanthobacter sediminis, assembly GCF_009828115.1. Taxonomy (GTDB): domain Bacteria; phylum Pseudomonadota; class Alphaproteobacteria; order Sphingomonadales; family Sphingomonadaceae; genus Allopontixanthobacter; species Allopontixanthobacter sediminis. Next base: position 592,929 of record NZ_WTYL01000001.1, read on the forward strand.
GCGAAAACAGCTTTCCCAACCATTCCTAAGCCAACATCTTGAGGGTATTTCATGTTCCTTTCCGGTAAACGCGCACTTGTCACAGGTTCAACGTCCGGCATCGGCCTGGCCATGGCGCGAGCGCTTGCGGCGGAAGGGGCGAAGGTTGTCCTCAACGGATTTGGCGACGCGGCCGAGATAGACGGATTGTGCGAGGAACTGGGCGCGGTCCATGTCGGCGCGGACCTGACCACCGCGGCGGGCTGCGAGGAACTGATGCAGGGCGCGGGGCCGGTCGATATCCTGATCAACAACGCCGGGATGCAGCATGTCGCGCCGGTGGAGGAGTTCCCCGTGGGCAAGTGGGACGCGATCATCGCGCTTAACCTGACCGCGGCGTTCCACACTGTCCGGCTGGCCGTGCCGCATATGAAGGAGAGCGGCTGGGGCCGGATCATCAACACCGCCAGCGCCCATTCCAAGACCGCGTCCCCGTTCAAGAGCGCTTACAACGCGGCCAAGCACGGGCTGGACGGGTTCACCAAGACGATCGCGCTGGAACTGGCGCAGACCGGCGTGACCGCCAATTGCATCAGCCCGGGCTATGTCTGGACCCCGCTGATCGAAGGGCAGATCCCCGATACTATGAAGGCGCGCGGCCTGACCCGCGACCAGGTTATCAACGACGTGCTGCTGGCTAAGCAGCCCACCAAGAAATTCGTCCAGCCCGACGAAGTCGGCGCGCTGGCGACGTTCCTGTGCCGGCCCGAGATGGGCAATGTGACCGGCGCGAATTGGTCTATTGATGGCGGCTGGACAGCGGAGTAATCGGTGCAGATACGCAGCTGGCGATATTCCAGCCGGGATCATGGGTAAGGGGCAATTTTGACAATCGGGGGCGTCTGGTTTCGGGGCAGGGTACTGCTGGCAGCGGGCGCGGTCCTCGCGCTGGCGGCTTGTGCGACCATGCCGCCGCCCGGGGCGTCAGGGCCATCGAACAAATTGTCCGATATCGAAGCCGACCTGGCCGCGCATATCGGGGTCCTCGCCAGCGATGATTTCGAAGGTCGCGCGCCCGGTACGGCGGGCGAGACCAAGACGCTCAAATATCTGGTCGACACGTGGCAGGCTGCCGGACTGGAAGGGGGAACCAACAATCCCGCCAATCCGTGGCTCGCCCGGGTAGAGGTGGCGGGCAGCGTCCCGGCGGAAAGCAGCGTCCAATTCTACCGCGGCGGGCGCGCGATTGCCCTGCCGGACGGTTCGGTCGTCGCCTATTCCTCCGGTCGGCGCGTCCTGCTGGACAAGGCTCCGCTGCTGTTCGTGGGCAAACAATACCGCGAACTCGACCGCGCCGAACTGACCGGGCGGGTGGCGGTGATGCTGCAGGATCATCCCGACCATAGCGAACAGCGCGAAGCCCTGCTCGACCGCGGTGCCAGCGCGGTGCTGGCGATCCTGCCGCGCGACGGTGATCTTTCCGGGATTGCCGCGCAACGGCACGCGGGTTCCTACCGGCTGGCGGATGACAGTGATGGCAGCCTGCTGGACGGTTACCTGACCCCCACCGCAGCCGGGGCGCTGGTTGGCAAGGATCGGTTCGAACGGCTGCGGGACGGCAGCGACATTCCGGGGTTCAAGCCGGTCCCCCTGCCGGTTAGCGTTTCGATCGAAGCGACCGCGACCCCCAGTGAGGTCGCGACGCATAATCTGATCGGCCGCCTGCCGGGCACTCGCCCTGAACTCGGCGCGGTGCTGCTGGCAGCGCATTGGGACCATTTCGGCACCTGCGCCGCAGCCCCGATGGAAGACCTCATTTGCAACGGCGCGGTTGACAACGCCAGCGGCGTAGCGGTGCTGACCGAACTCGCCCGCCGCCTCGCCGCCGGACCGCCGCTGGAACGTGACGTGTATTTCCTCGCCACTACGGCGGAGGAATGGGGCTTGCTCGGGGCGCGTGCGTTTGCCGACGATCCACCGATCCCGCTGGAGACGATCGTGGCCGCGTTCAACATCGATTCCATCGCCATCGCGCCGCGCGGTGCACCGGTGGTGGTGGTCGGCGCGGGACTGACGCCGCTGGACGGGCCGATCCGGCAGATCATCGCCGGGCAAGGGCGGAAACTGGGTGACGGCGCGTTGGCCGCCAATTTCTTGCGCCGCCAGGATGGCTGGGTACTGCTGCAGCGCGACGTGCCGACCGTGATGGTTTCCAGCGCCTTCGCCGACCGCGCACGGCTGGAACCGTACACGGCGGACCGCTATCACCTGCCGTCCGACCAGATCGAGGGGATCGAACTCGGCGGCGCAGCGCAGGACCTGCTGCTGCACCTCGATCTGGTGCGTTTCTTTGCGGACAGCGATAGCTACGCGCCTCCGGTAAAGCTGCCGGACGGGAACTGAGACCCGGTCGAGGGCCGGGGTAATGGCGGATAATTCGCTGCATTGCGGCACAGCCCCCTAGCGATTGTAACGAACTGCGGTTACATGGGCCGCCACAGATTACCCCCGGCGCCGTAAACGGCACCCCGTTCCAAGCGAAAGTGGCACACATGGAAATCCCTCTCGGCCTTACTTACGATGACGTCCTGCTACGTCCGGCTGAAAGCGATATCGTGCCGAGCATGGCCGACACCAGCACGTGGCTGACCCGCGAAATCCGGCTCAACATCCCGGTTATCTCCGCTGCGATGGACACCGTCACCGAAGCGGACATGGCGATCGTGATGGCGCAGCTTGGCGGACTCGGTGTGCTCCACCGCAATCTCGATATCGCCGAACAATGCGCTGCGGTGCGCGCGGTCAAGCGGTTCGAAAGCGGCATGGTGGTCAATCCGATCACCATCGCCCCCGATGCGACGCTGGGCGACGCGCAGGCGTTGATGATCCAGCACCGGATCAGCGGCATTCCCGTGGCGGACCGTGACGGGAAGCTGGTGGGTATCCTCACCAACCGGGACGTGCGCTTTGCGGAGAATCCGCTGCAGCCGGTGCGCGAGTTGATGACCACCGAAAACCTCGCCACCGTCGGCCTCGGCGTCGGGCAGGAAGAAGCGCGCCGCCTGCTGCACCAGCGGCGGATCGAAAAGCTTATCGTGGTGGACGAGAATTTCCACTGCATCGGCCTGATCACGGTCAAGGACATCGAAAAAGCGGTCAATTACCCGAACGCCACCAAGGACGGCACGGGCCGCCTGCGGGTGGCTGCGGCGACGACGGTCGGCGACAAGGGGTTCGAGCGGACCGAGGCGCTGATCGACGCGGAAGTGGACGTCGTCATCATCGACACCGCGCACGGCCATAACAAGGACGTCGCGCGGGCAGTGGAACGGGCCAAGAAACTCAGCAATTCGGTCCAGATCGTGGCCGGCAACGTCGCCACTGCCGAGGCGACTCGCGCGTTGATCGATGCGGGCGCGGATGCGGTGAAGGTCGGGATCGGTCCCGGTTCGATCTGCACCACCCGGATCGTGGCGGGCGTCGGCGTGCCGCAGCTGACCGCAGTGATGGAATGCGCCGAGGAAGCGGCGAAGTCCGGCGTGCCGATCATCGCCGATGGCGGGCTGCGCACTTCCGGCGATGCGGCCAAGGCGCTGGCGGCAGGCGCATCGACGGTGATGGTCGGATCGCTGCTCGCCGGGACCGAGGAAGCGCCGGGCGAGACGTTCCTCTACAAGGGCCGCAGCTACAAGAGTTACCGCGGCATGGGCAGTGTCGGCGCGATGGCGCGGGGCAGTGCGGACCGTTATTTCCAGCAGGACATCAAGGATTCGATGAAGCTGGTGCCCGAGGGCATCGAAGGCCAGGTACCCTACAAGGGGCCGGCCAAGGACATCGTCCACCAGCTGGTTGGCGGGGTGAAGGCGGCAATGGGCTACACCGGCTCCGCCACCATCGAACATTTGCGGGAAAACGCGAAATTCGTCCGTATCACCAACGCCGGTTTGCAGGAAAGTCACGTCCACGACGTGGCGATTACCCGCGAAGCGCCGAACTATCCGACTCGCTAGGTGATTCCGGGCGCAAGGGTTCAGGCAGCGATCGAACTGCTGGATGCGATCATCGACGCCGCGCGCAGCAACGGCGCGCCCGCGGACCGATTGATTGCCGATTATTTCCGTGCTCGCCGTTATGCCGGCAGCAAGGACCGGCGTGCGGTGCGCGAACTGGTCTATTCCGCGATCCGCGCCTGCGGGCCGGTGCCGGAAAATGGCCGCGCGGCGATGCTGCGCCTGGCGCAAATCGACCCCGCGATCCTGCCGCTGTTCGACGGCGAAGGCCACGGCCCTGCGCCGATCGAGCCCGGTGAGACGGCAGCCGAAGGCGGAATTGCGCCCGAATGGCTGACCGAACGGCTCGGCAAGTCGGACATCTGGGGCGAGGAAGCCGAGGCACTGCTCGGCCGCGCGCCGCTCGATCTGAGGGTTAACACCCTGAAGGCGGACCGGGCCACTCTGGAACTGCCGATTGCCGGTGAACATCTGGCCGCGCCGCAGGGCCTGCGGCTGGAAGCCGGTACTCCGGTCGAGCAATGGGACGCCTACCGCGAAGGGCTGGTCGAAATCCAGGACCACGGCAGCCAATGGGCCTGCCAGGCCTTGAACGCGAAACCGGGGGAGACGGTGATCGATCTTTGCGCCGGGGCTGGCGGCAAGACGCTTGCGTTGGCGGCGGCGATGGAAAACCAGGGCAAGCTGCTCGCGACCGACACCGACCGCGGGCGCCTGTCCCGCCTGCGCCCGCGTGCCGAAGGGGCGGGGGCCGGGATCATCGAGAGCCTGCTGCTCAACCCCGGCAAGGAACTCGACATGATCCGCGGATGGCCCGTGATGGCGGAAGATGGCGGCGTGGACGCGGTGCTGGTTGATGCGCCGTGTTCGGGCACCGGCACCTGGCGCCGCAATCCCGAAGCGCGCTGGCGGCTGGATGACCGGCAGCTCGCACGCTATGCCAATGTGCAGTCCTATCTGCTTGAACTGTCTGCAAAACTGGTCAAGCCGGGCGGGCGGATCGTCTATATCACCTGCTCGCTGCTGGACGAGGAGGGGCGGGGACGGGTGCAATCCTTCATGGCGACGCACCCGGGCTGGGCAGCTGGCGAACTGGACCTGCCGCTCGGCCGCATCCGCAGCCAGGGAACCCGGCTGACACCGTTCCACGACGGAACGGACGGATTTTTCATCGCGAGTCTATCTTCGCCGTGTTAGCGTGACGATCCATGGCCGATTCTTGTCGTCATTCACGATCCGGCCCGAAGGCCTCACCAACGGAGCTAATCATGCGCTTTGCACCCGCCGCCGCCGCCCTGTCCCTGCTGGCAGCCGTGACCGCGAGTGTTGGTTTCAGTGCAGAGCCCAAACCCGATCCGCGCGCGGTGATGCTGGTGGCCGAAGGGCGCTCCGCCCTGACCGCGGGTGAACCGCAGAAGGCGCTCGATGCGTTCGAAGCCGCGCTGGCGGTCGATCCGGCCTATACCGATGTGTATCTGGAGATGGCAGCCGCCGCCCGCAGCGAAGGGCTCCAGGGCAAGGCGATCCGCTATTACCGCGAGGCATTGAAGCGCGAACCGGCCAATTTCGACGCGATTTCCGGCGAGGGCGAGGCGCTGGTCGAAAAGGGCGCGGTGGAAAAGGCTCGGCTCAACCTCGCGAAGCTCCAATCGTTGTGCGGTTCCGGTTGCCCGTCTACGCAGGACCTTGCGATGGCGATCCAGCGCGGCCCTGAGCCCCGCGTGCTGACCGCCGAAGCGGTCTTGCCCGACGCCAAGGTAACCCAGAACTAGGCGGTCAGATCAGGTCCCGAAAAGCTTCGAGAACAGTGCGGTAGACGCGTTTCTTGAACGGAATTATCATACCCGGCAAGTCTTCCGGATCGACCCATTTCCAGTCACAGAACTCAGGCGGATCATGCGCCTCAAGATCGATGTCCGCATCGCTGCCGGTGAAGCGCAGCAAGTACCAGCTTTGCACCTGGCCGCGGTATTTCCCGCCCCATAGCTTGCCCATCAAGTCCTCGGGCAGGTCATAAGCGATATCGTCCGCCATCTTCTTGATCAGCGTGGCACATGTGCGGGTCACGCCGGTTTCCTCGTGCAATTCGCGCCACAGCGCCGGTTCGAGATCCTCGCCCTTGTCGACACCGCCCTGCGGCATCTGCCACCAGTCGCCTTCCTTGGTGTCGATCCGGCGGCCGACGAAGACTTTCCCGTCCGCGTTGACCAGCATCACCCCGACGCAGGGACGGTAAGCCGTGGGTTGTTCGGTGTCGGTGTTCACTCAGGTCGCTCCGCCGGAATTCGTGTTCAGCATCAGTTTCATCGCGGCAAAGACTCGTTCCAGATCGGTCTGCGCGCTGGGAATCGCCAGTCTTAAATTGGTGAAGCTGTGGGTTAAACCTTTCATTTCCAGAAACACCATTTCTACGCCCGCTGTTGCCAAAGCGCCGCCATACGCGCGCCCGGAATCGCGGATCGGGTCGAGCCCGGCGGTGACCAGCACGGTCGGCGGACTGGCAGCGATGTCGCCCAGGATCGGTGTCGCGCGCGGATCGCTCCGGTCGGCGGCATAGGCGACGTCGAAAAATTCCACCGCCGCTTTCGTGAGGATGAAACCCTCCGCGAACACGTCGAGGCTGGCACAATCGGCGATATCGGTCGCAAGCGGGAACAGCGGCACTTGCAGCACCACCGGCACCGCTGCGGCATTTTCCGCCAGGGCCTGCGCGGTGACGATGCTGGCGTTGCCACCGGCGCTGTCGCCCATCAGGACCAGACCGGTGGCGGGCCGCGCCAGTTCGGGCGGAGACGATGCCGCCCACCGTGCCGCAGCTTCGCAATCGTCGACCGCGGCGGGGAAGGGGTGCTCCGGCGCGCGCCGGTAATCCACCGCCACCACCGGCAGGTCCATCTGTGCCGCGATTTCCGTACACAGATTGTGATGGCTTTCCAGATCGCCGATCACATAGCCGCCGCCGTGATAGAACACGATCACCGGCCCCGCCTGCCGCGTTTCCCGTGCATCATACAGCCGCACCGGGATCTCGCCGCCGGGCCCCGGACAGGCCAGGTCCCGGATAACCGCCAGTTCGCGCGGCGGCCGGTCGCCCATCGCGTGCAGCGCCAGATATCCGCCGCGGGCTTCTTCCAGCGACAATTCGCTGATCGGTTTGGAGCCGATCGAGGCGAGCGCCGCCACGAACGCCTTCACATCAGGTCGGATATACTGTTCTTCGTCGGTCATTTCGGCGCACTCTCCCGGGTTACTCAGCGCGTGGTCCTAGCGCGGATGGCGCGTATTTCCTGCGAGTTTTTTGTCCGTGTGGGAGAAAAACTTCATTGCGGGTGGCGGCAAGGGTGCATAGGTGCCAACCATGACATACAAGCGCCCGGCGCGGCGCACGATAAGGAATTACCATGGCTACGTTAGCCGCTGAAACCCCGAACAACGCCGCAGCCGCGGCGCCCGATGCCGTCGTCGTTCGCTTTGCGGGTGACAGCGGTGACGGGATGCAGCTGACCGGCGGGCAGTTCACCCTGTCCACCGCGCTGGCAGGCAACGACCTGGCAACATTCCCCGATTTTCCGGCGGAAATCCGCGCACCGCAGGGCACCCTGTTCGGTGTGTCAGCGTTCCAGATCAACTTCGGCAGCCGCGAAATCAACACCGCGGGTGACGCGCCGGACGTTCTGGTGGCGATGAACCCCGCCGCGCTGAAGGTGAACCTGCCCTCGCTGAAACCCGGCGGGTTGGTCATCATCGACACCGGCGAGTTTACCAAGCGCAATCTCGACAAGGCGAAATACGACGTCAGCCCGCTGGACGATGGCAGCCTGGCGAAATGGGATGTGCTGGCGTTCGACATTTCCGCCCTGACCATCGAAGCGGTCAAGCCGTTCGGGCTGGGCAACAAGGATGCGCTGCGGTCCAAGAACATGTGGACTCTCGGCCTCGCGCTGTGGATGTTCGACCGTCCGCGCGGGCCGATCGAGGATTGGCTGAAAGCCAAGTTCAAGACCAAGCCCGACATCGCCAACGCCAACATCGCCGCGCTCAACGCCGGTCATGCCTACGGTGAGACGGCGGAATTGTCCGGCCCTCTGAAACAGCTGCACATGCCGCCGATCCATACCGCTCCGGGCCTGTATCGGACGATTACCGGTGCGGAGGCGATTTCGCTCGGGCTGGTCGCAGGCGCGCAGTTGGCCGGCTTGAAGATGTTCTTCGGCGGTTATCCGATCACCCCGGCCTCCGCGATCCTGCACCATCTGGCGCGGCTGAAGGAATTCGGCGTCACCACCTTCCAGGCGGAAGACGAGATCGCCGCGATCTGCGCCGCGATTGGCGCGAGCTATGCCGGGCAGCTGGGGATCACCAGTTCCTCCGGCCCCGGTATCGCGCTCAAGACCGAGGCGATGGGCCTCGCGATCATGACCGAATTGCCGCTGGTGATCGTCAACAGCCAGCGCGGCGGCCCGTCTACCGGCCTGCCGACCAAGACCGAACAAAGCGACCTGTATCAGGCTGTCTATGGCCGCAACGGCGATGCGCCGATGCCGGTGGTGTCCTGCAACAGCCCGGGCGACGCGTTCGAATGCGCGATCGAGGCGTGCCGGATTGCGGTCCAGTACATGACCCCGGTCATGCTGCTGACCGACGGGTATATCGCCAACGCCGCCGAACCGTGGATGGTGCCCGATCCGGACAGCTTCGCGCCGTTCCCGGCAAAGTTCCTGACCGAAAAGAATGCCCTCAATGCCGACGGCAGCGAGACGTTGCTGCCCTACAAGCGCGACGCGAAGGGCGCACGCCCGTGGATCAAGCCGGGTACGCCGGGACTGATGCACCGCATCGGCGGGATCGAGAAACAGGTCGACACCGGCCATATCGATTACGCGCCGGACAACCATCAGGCGATGACCGACGCCCGCGTGAACAAGGTGCTGGACATCGCTGTTCCCGATCAGGAAGTCGCGCTGGGCGGCACATCGGGCAAGTTGGTCGTGGTCGGCTGGGGCTCCACCTACGGCCCGATCCGCCGCGCGGTGGACAATTCGCGCCGCAAGGGGCTGGATGTCAGCCATATCCATGTGCGCCACATCTGGCCGCTGCCGAAGAACCTCGGCCCGTTGCTGCGCGGTTTCGAAAATGTGCTGGTGCCGGAAATGAACACCGGCCAGTTCAAGACCGTATTGCGTGATCAGTTCCTGGTGGACGCGACCCCGCTGACCAAGACGAGCGGCCAGCCGTTCGCGATTACCGAACTGGAAGCGGCGATCGGCAAGTACTTCGACAATATCGAAGGCAATGAAGGCGGGGATGTCGCGGTAAACGAGACGCAGCTCCCCAGTCCGGAGGCAGAAGTATGAACGAGATGACCAAGATTGAAACCACGCTGAAGGATTGGGAAACCGATCAGGAAGTCCGTTGGTGCCCCGGCTGCGGCGATTATGCGATCCTGAAAGCGGTGCAGCGCACGCTGCCGCAGCTCGGCTGCGATCCATCGAACACCGTGTTCATCAGCGGCATCGGCTGTTCCAGCCGGTTCCCCTATTACATGGAAACCTACGGCTTCCACACCATCCACGGCCGCGCGCCGGCGGTGGCGACGGGCGTGAAGCTGGCCAATCCGGACCTCGATATCTGGCTGGTGACGGGCGATGGTGACGGGCTTTCCATCGGCGGCAACCACATGATGCATGTGCTGCGGCGGAACGTGAACATGCAGATCATGCTGTTCAACAACGAGATTTACGGCCTGACCAAGGGACAGGCTTCGCCGACCAGCCGGGAAGGGACCAAGTCCCCGTCCACGCCGCTCGGGTCGTACGACCATCCGGCGCGGCCGTGCGCCTTTGCGCTCGGTGCCGGTGCGCGTTTTGTCGCCCGCGGCTTCGACGTGTCGAAGAACCTGCCTGACGTGCTGAAGGCAGCGCATGCTCACCAAGGTGCGGCGTTCATAGAGATTTTCCAGAACTGCATTGTCTACAACAAGGACGTGTTCGACGACTTCGCTGCGCCCAAGGGTGCGGGGGACCGGCAGTTGTGGCTCGAACAAGGCCAGCCGATGCTGTTCGGCGATCCCAAGACCGGCCTCGACAAGGGCATCGCGCTCGACACCGAAGCGCTGGCGCTGAAGGTCGTCGATGTGGTGGACGGTGATTGGCAATCGGCGGGTGTCCTGGTGCACGATGTCACCAACCGCGCGGTTGCGCATATGCTGGTCGAGATGCCGTTCGGCCCGTTCCCGATGGCGCTTGGCGTCCTTTATGACGACCCGCGGCCGACCTTCGAGGAAGGCGTGATCGAGGAACGTGGACGGTCGGTAGCGGGCAAGGACGTCAATTTGGCGCGGCTCCTCGCCAAGGGGCAGACCTGGACTGTCGAAGCGAGCGAAGGGCATCCGGTCGACTGATGGGCCGGGGTTCCCGCCGGAACATTTCCATCGCAGGTTTTTTGGCCTTATTTTGAACAATATCTGACTTCGTGCGTTGGGGCACTTTGGAGCGGGGCAGTCTCGCTCCCAAGGCACGGAGATATTTTCATGCGTAATTTCAAGACATTCGCCGCCGCGAGCGGTCTCGCAATCGCGCTTGCAGCCTGCGAGCAGGAGCCGACCGAAGTTGTCGCCCCGGAACCGATGGAAACGGAAATGGCCACAACTGCCGATGCGGATCCGATGGGCCGCGACTATACGCTGACCCCGGAAGCTCAGGAACGCCGAGCGTCCTTCAACGCGGACGAGTTCAACACCGAATATTCTGCATTGCGCGACGAAAACATGAATATGTCGGGCTCGTCCGGGGCTTCGGGTGGCGACCAGATGGCGAGCGGTTCCGATTCGGACGCGTCCGGTGCCATGGCGCCATCGGGATCGGGCGGTGACCTGCGCGATCGCAGCGCCATGACCTGGGAGTTCCTCGACCGTAATTCCGATGGCCAACTGTCGGTCGCCGAATACGCAATCTGGGCGATTCCGGTTGATCCCAACAATCCCAAACCGAACGACGAAACCAAGCCATATGTGACCGCCGAACAGGCGAACAAGGCGGCGGATTCGTTCTTTTATTACGATCAGGACGGCAACACTTACCTGTCCCAGTCCGAATTTTCGAGCGCGCGGAGCGGTGCGAACATCGGCTGACACGGCCTGATCCGGTAACTCGGAAGAAATGGGGCGGCGGGCTGAACCTGCCGCCCTTTTTCGTTGCAACACCCGCGCGCGCCGTCATGGTGCGGCGATGGACAATCTGACCCATTCGCTCGTCGGGGCGCTGCTCGGACAGGCGGGGCTGAAACGCAAGACCGGGCTGGCGATGCCCGCGCTGATTATCGGCGCGAATTTGCCCGATGTGGACGCGGCGTGCTTCTTCTGGCTCGACGGGGTGGAGCATCTCGGGTTCCGGCGCGGGATCACGCATGGTCCGCCTGCGCTCGTGCTGCTGCCGCTGATATTGGCGGGGCTGCTGTATGGCTTCGACCGCTGGCAGGCCAAACGCGGGAAGCGGCCCGAGGGACGCCTGCCGGTCAGCTTCAAATGGCTGTTCCTGCTGAGCTTTCTAGGCTGCCTGACGCATCCCGCGCTCGACTGGCTCAACGTCTACGGCATCCGCCTGCTGGAGCCGTTTTCGAGCCAGTGGTTCTATAGCGACACGCTGTTCATCATCGACGTGTGGCTTTGGGCGCTGATGGGCTTCGCCGTGTGGTTTTCGGTCCGGAAGGAGAAGCGGGGCGGGGAGTGGATGAAGCCTGCGCGGATCGCGATGGCGGTGGCGCTGGGGTATATTGGGGTGAACTGGGTAAACACACAAATGGTCGTTCTGCACGATCCATCGCTTGACGATCCGATTCTCAGCCCAAAGCCTTTTGTGTCTTGGGAGAGGGAGGCAATTCAGGATAATCGCGACGGATCATTTTCAATTGACGGCAAGGCAGTTGGTGATGCGGGGCTGTGGCGTAATTGTGATTGGGCGTCGTTGCGCCGGTCCAATAAGCAAATCGAAGCCTTCCTCTTCTGGTCGCGCGCGCCCTTTGCCGAACGGCAGCCGGACAATTCGGTGATCCTCCGCGATGCGCGCTATTACGATCAGCGGGCGCGGGACCGGTTCTCCGTCGCGCTGCCCGATGTGAGGTGCTTGCCGCTTACCCAAAAGTAATTCGTCATTGCGAGGAGCCGAAGGCGACGCGGCAATCCATGGATTGCTTCGCTGCGCTCGCAATGACGAGGAGGGTCACGTCTCCGCCGCGGCCTTCGCTGGCCGGTAAAACAGCGCCGAGGCGACGAACGCCCAGCCTGCACCGCCGAGCCAGCCTGCAACCGCGTCGCTGGGGAAATGCACGCCGAGCATCACCCGGCTCCACGCCACCATCGCCGAAATGATCATCGCCGCAGCAATAATTGTATACCGCACCGAATGCCGCCGGCTGATCGCGGCGAAGGCCAGCGCCATCGCAATATAGACCACCGCGGCGTTGAAGCTGTGTCCGCTGGGGAAACTCTCGCCGCCCGCTTCCATCAGATGCGGGACGATCTGGGGCCGCTCGCGCCCGACCAACCCCTTGACCGCGCTGTTGGCGATCCAGCCGCCCGCCACGGTCAGCGCGAACAGCACCGCCTCGCGCCGCAGATTGAGGAACAACAGCGCTGCCACTGCGCCGAGCGCAAACAGGTTGCGCAGGAACACGCCGCCCAGCGCCGTCGTGTCTCGGGTGAATTCCAGCACCCTGCCGGATCCGGCGTGCGCCGCCAGCAAGCCAAACTCGTCGAGGCTGCCCGTCCGGCCGGTCAGCACGGCCCATGCGATGATGGCGAACCCGGCCCAGCAGACGGCCCCCGCAGTGAGCGCCTTTGCCGGACTGATCCGCCAGCCATGCGCGGACCGATGGCTGGTTTCAGGGGGCCGGTGCAGCACGGAGGCGGAAGGTTGGTCGGTCATCACGGAACGGCTAGCATGGCCGCCCGTTCATCGCCAAAGGGGTTTGCATGGATACACCGCAAATTGTCTGGTTGCGCCGCGACCTTCGCCTTGCCGACCAGCCCGCACTTTATGCCGCGGCGCAAATGGGGCCGGTGGTGCCGGTGTTCGTGCTCGATGACGCGGCGGCGGGGGATCACGCCTATGGCGGGGCATCGCGCTGGTGGCTGCATCATTCGCTGGCCTCGTTCGCCGCCGATCTGGCGAAGCACCATTCGAAGATCGTGCTGCGGCGCGGGCATGCGGCGGAGCAATTGGCCGCGCTGTCGAAGGAACTCGGCGGCGCGCCAGTGCACGCCATTCGGCATTACGAGCCGTGGTGGCGTAAGGTGCAGGGCGCGCTGGCGAAGCAGGTCGACCTGCAACTGTACGATGGCAATTACCTGCTCCCGCCCGGCGCGGTCACCACCGGATCAGGCACGCCGTACAAGATCTACACCCCGTTTTCGAAAGCCGTGCTGGAACAGCTACCCCCGCGTGACGTCCTGCCGGTGCCCGACACTCTCTCCGCTCCGCCAAAATGGCCAGACAGCGACGATCTGGACGGTTGGAACTTGCTGCCAACCAAGCCCGATTGGGCGGGCGGCTTGGCCGACTTCTGGCACGTGGGCGAGGCGGCAGCGCATGATCGGCTGGAGGAATGGAAAGACCACGTTTCGGACTATGACGAGGCGCGCAACCTGCCGTCCAAGGATGGTTCCAGCCGCCTGTCCCCGCATCTCCACTGGGGCGAGATTTCGCCCGTACAGGTGTGGCACGCGCTCAAGGGCCGCCGGGGCCAAGGCTGGGCAACCTACGAAAAGGAACTGATCTGGCGCGATTATGCCCAGAACGTCATCTGCCAGTTCCCGAAATACGGGGTCGAGCCATACCGCGAGGGTTACGACGGGAATTTCTGGCGCAGTCCGGAACGCGGTCACCTGATCGCGGATGACCTGGAGGCGTGGCAGCGGGGCCGCACGGGTTATCCCATCGTCGATGCGGGGATGCGGCAATTGTGGCAAACCGGGTGGATGCACAACCGGGTGCGGATGATCACCGCCAGCTTCATGATCAAGCACCTGCTGATCGACTGGACCTATGGCGAGCGGTGGTTCTGGGATTGCCTGGTGGATGCCGATTACGGCAACAATTCGGTGAACTGGCAATGGACGTCCGGCACCGGAGTCGATTCGAACATGTTCGTGCGGATCATGGCGCCGCTCGGCCAGTCGGAGAAATTCAACGCCGCTGCCTATATCCGTGAATATGTGCCGGAACTGACGCATTTGAAGGACGCGGTGATCCACGATCCGGAGGAGCACGGCTGCCGCCCCGCGGACTATCCCGCCAAGATCATCGCGCACCGCGAAGCGCGGGAACGCGCGCTGTCGACATATCGTGCGATGAAAGGCGAATAACTCGCGGACTGTGCACGACAGTTCGGATCGACCCTTGCCCGCCAAAGACCACCGCGCCATAGGGCTTTGGATGGTGGGCAAGACGTTCGATAGGGGAGAGGCCCTGCTGGCCGGCGCGGCGCGGTTCGAGCGCCGGTCCGGCGTGATTGCGCGCCTGATCGCGCCGCAACTGCACAAGATCCTCGACCGGATCGACCGCGGCCTCGAATACGGTTCGATCCGCGGCACCCTGCCCGATGGATCCACGCGGCTGTTGGGCGGGCGCAAACCGGGGTTTGAAACCGAGATTCACCTGCACGACTGGCGGGGCCTGATGCGATTGGCGACGAACGGGTCGATCGGCTGGTACCAGGCGTGGGAAGCGGGCGAATGGACCAGCCCCGATCCGGTGCCGGTGTTCGCCCTGTTCAATATCAACGCGGCTTCGCTGGGCGATACCGGGCGCGCCAAGGGGCCGTTCCGGATGCTCGCGCGGTTCGGTCATTGGCTCAACCGCAATTCGCGGGTCGGGGCGCAGCGCAATATCCAGGCGCATTACGATCTCGGCAACGATTTCTATGCCCAGTGGCTCGACCCGGCGATGAATTATTCCTCGGCGATCTTCGCGGACGGGGACAGCCTGGAAGACGCCCAGCGCCGAAAATGGGCGCGGTTGGCCGAACGGCTGGGGAACCCGGACACCGTGCTCGAGGTCGGTTGCGGCTGGGGAGGGTTGGCCGATCACCTCGCAAAGCGCGGCGCGGCGGTCACCGCCATCAGCCTGTCGGACGAACAACTGGCGTGGGCGCGGCAGCGTCAGGCCCCCTCGATCGATTTCCGCAAGCAGGATTACCGCGACGTGGCGGGCCAGTTTGACGCGATCGTCAGCGTCGAAATGGTCGAAGCGGTCGGCCGCGAATACTGGCCCAGCTACTTCGATTGCATCGCGAAAAATCTGAAGCCCGGCGGGCGCGCGGCGATCCAGTACATCTCCATGGCGGACTGGATGTTCGAGGATTACGCCCGCAGTGCCGATTTCATCCAGGCCTATATCTTTCCCGGCGGCCTGCTGATCCGTACCAGCGAGTTCCAGCGGCTCGCCGCAGAGCGCGGACTGGTGTGGGAAGACCAGCAGGATTTCGGGCTGGACTATGCCGAAACGCTCAAGATCTGGCGGAAAAATTTTGACGCCGCCGTATCCGAAGGGCGACTGCCGGCTGGATTCGACGAGCGGTTTACCCGGCTGTGGCGGTATTACCTGATGTATTGCGAAGGCGGCTTTCGCGGCCGCGGCATTGACGTGCATCAGGTGACGCTGGTGAAGCCCTAGCCATTTCAAACGAGGAACCCAGACCATGAAAACGCCGATCATCGCTGCGCTTACCGCCGTCCTGCTGTCCGGTTGTGCCTCGACGTATGCTTCCGATGCTAGGGGACCGATCGCGAGTGCCCCGGCAGCGGCGGCGACTTCGGACGTCGAATTGACGATGCCCCCGGTTGCACGGACCCCGGAAGACCAGAACGTGCTGTTCTGGAACACCGAGCAGCGCAGCGAGCGGTTCCGTGACATGGAAAACTGGTTTGCCGGCTATGAAGTCCCCGCAGCCGCAAAAGTGCGTGAACTCCCCGCCGGCGAGCCATTGCCTGCAGCCCTCGAAGCGCGCATCGCCGCGCTTGTCAAGGAAACCGGTGCAGCCGGGGTGATGGTACTGGAAGGCGGGAAGGTGCGGCACGAAACCTACGGCCTCGGCTTCGACGACACCCAGCGCTGGACAAGCTTTTCCGTCGCCAAGAGCTTCACCTCGACGTTGCTGGGTGCCGCAATCCGTGACGGCGATATCGCCAGTCTGCAGGACAGCGTTTCGAAATACATCCCTGAAATGGCGGGGACCCCGTACCAGGATGTCACGGTCGAGCAGCTTGCGACGATGACATCCGGTATCCGCTGGAACGAGGATTACAGTGACCCGAAAAGCGATGTCGCGCGGATGAGCGAGTATATCGGCGCGCCCGGGCAGGACGCGATAGTCAACCAGCTCAAAACGCTACCGCGTGAGGCTCCGGCGGGCGAAAAGTGGGTCTACAAGACTGGCGAAACCAATTTGCTTGGCGTGCTGGTCGAACGCGCGACGGGGAAGAGCCTCGCCGCCTATGCCAAGGAAAAGATCGTCGATCCTGCCGGGTTCGAAGCGCCGATGTTCTGGATGGTCGAGCCATCGGGACGCAACATCGGCGGGTGCTGCCTGTCGCTCCGGCTGGCGGATTACGCGCGCATGGGCCAATTCGTGCTCGAAGGCGGGGGCGAAACGGTGCCCGATGGCTGGTTCGCGGAGGCGACTGCGCCGCAGGTGAAATTCGGGGATACCGGCTTCGGCTATGGCTACCAGTGGTGGACCTATCCGGCTGGAACCTACGGCGCTCAGGGAATTTTCGGGCAGGCGATCACCATCGTCCCGCAGCGCGAGCTGGTGGTGGCGGTCGTATCCAACTGGCCGACCGCCACAACCCGGGATTACCGCGCCAAATGGCAGGCGGTGATCGCGGAGATCGCCGCCGCCCGGTAGAATTCAGCAGGCGCCGCGGTAAACGGAGGTGCCCTGGTATTTCGACACGATGTTATCGTGCACGATCGGGTTCAGCAGTTCGGCGAAGGCGCAGCCGACCTGGCTGTTGTCCCACCAGATCACTTCGGCCTGGAGCGATTCGAGGCCAGGCAGGGTGAGCCAGCAGATCTGTCCCGGATGCATCCTGTTGATGGCCGATGCGGAGAAGCCGGAGATCGACAGATCGTTGACCACCGACTGGAACGCGCGCCCGCCCGATGCCCGGAGTTGGCCGGGTATCCTGAGCCTGGTGCGCGGCCCGCAGCGATCTTCCTGTGCGGCAACTTCGTAACGCTTGGTTATTTGTTCGAAGACCATTGGACGAGTTCCCTCAAATTCGGGGCAAGGGTAGCTGGCCAAAGGGCGGAATTGTCCATCAGCCAGGCCAGAGGGTGACCTATGCTGCTTACGGAACAGTTGCCGAAACTGGTTACGAAGTTTTTACTACTTGCATCCGGTGCCCGGTCGGGAAGTCCTGCGACAGCAGCTCGACCAGTTGATCTCCAACGATTTCAGCGGGCTTGACGGTCTTTGGATCTTCGCCGGGATAGGCCTTGGCCCGCATCGCGGTGCGCGTTGCGCCGGGATCGACGATGGCGACTTTCACCCCGCCGATCTTCTCCACTTCCTGGCCGTAGCTGTCGAGCAGCGATTCGAACGCCGCCTTGGTCGCGCCGTAAGCCGCCCAATAGGCGCGCGGCTGCGAACCCACGCTGCTGGTCATCCCGATCACCCGGCCCTGGCCGCTTCGCTTGAGCAAGGGGTCGAATGCAGCCAATAGCGCCTGTGTTGCCAGCAGGTTAGTGGTGATCGCGGTGTTGAACTGTTTGGGTTCGATCTGCGTAACGGGTGTCAGGGTCGGCAGATAGGCCGCGGAAATGACGAGGATGTCGAGCTTGTCCCACCGGCTCGTGATGGCCGAGGCAAGCCGTGCGATCGAATCGCCTTCGGTCAGGTCGAGCGGGGCGATGGTCGATTGGCCGCCAGCGGCGTGGATCGCGTCCTCGACCCCTTCCAGAGCGCGGACATCGCGGCCGGTCAGCACCACATGCGCGCCTGCCTGTGCCAGCGCGATCGCGCAGGCCGCGCCAATTCCTCGGCTGGAGCCGGTGACAAGTGCGACGCGGCCCTCCAGCGGGCGGTTATCCGGCAAATTTTCAGGCATCAGGCGACCTTGTCGAAGGAAAGCTGGGCGTCCCTGGTCTCACGCTGGGCGAGGTCGGTCAGGGAGGTAGGGTAATCGCCGGTGAAGCAGGCGTCGCAGAATTGCGGGCATTTGTCGTCCCGCTGCTTGGCGCCAACGGCACGGTACAGCCCGTCGATCGAGACAAAGGCCAGGCTGTCGGCTTTGATGAATTCGCGCATCGGTTCGATTTCCATCCGCGCAGCCAGCAGCTTCGAGCGTTCCGGCGTATCGACCCCGTAGAAGCAGCTGTGCGCGGTAGGCGGGCTGGCGACGCGGAAATGGACTTCCTTGGCGCCCGCTTCGCGCATCATCTCGACGATCTTGAGACTGGTGGTGCCGCGGACGATCGAATCGTCGATCAGCACGATCCGCTTGCCCTGGACCAGTGCGCGGTTGGCGTTGTGCTTGCGCTTGACGCTGGAATTGCGCGCGCCATCGGAGGGCTGGATGAACGTCCGCCCGACATAGTGGCTGCGGATGATACCGAGTTCGAACGGTACGCCCGATTGCTGCGCGTAACCGATGGCGGCAGGGACGCCGCTGTCGGGCACCGGAATGACCAGGTCGACATCGGCGGGGCTTTCGATCGCCAGCTGTTCGCCGATCGCCTTGCGGACGGAATAGACCGACTGGCCGCCGAAGATCGAATCGGGGCGGCTGAAATAGACGTGTTCGAAGATGCACGGGCGGGGCGAATGGTTGCCGAACGGGCGCAGCGACTTGACCTTGCCCTCGAAATCCACCCGCACCAGTTCGCCGGCTTCGACTTCGCGGATGAATTCCGCGCCGATGGTGTCGAACGCCACGGTTTCGCTGGCGAAGATGATGCTGTCCCCCAGCTTGCCCATCACCAGCGGGCGGATACCCAGCGGATCGCGGCAGCCGATCATCCCTTCCGGCGTCATCACGATCAGGGAATAGGCGCCCTCAACCATCCGCAGCGCATCGACCAGCCGGTCGATCATCGTCGGATAGCGGCTGGTGGCGACGAGATGGATGATTACTTCGGTGTCGGACGTGGATTGGAAGATCGCGCCGCGGCTGACCAGTTCGCCGCGCAGCGTGCCGGCGTTGGAAATGTTGCCGTTATGCGCCACCGCGAACCCGCCCGAAGCCAGGTCTGCATACAGCGGCTGGACATTGCGCAGGCCCGCTCCGCCGGTGGTTGAGTAACGGACATGGCCCGCCGCCATGAAACCGGGCAGTTCCGCGATCGCTTCGCTCGACGAGAAATTTTCCGCGACGTGGCCGGTGCCGCGCCGGGTGTAGAATTCCTGCCCGTCGTAACTGGTGATCCCGGCCGCTTCCTGGCCGCGGTGCTGCAGGGCGTGGAGGCCCAGCGCGGTGATCGCGGTCGCGTCGGCGGCGTTGATAACGCCGAACACCCCGCATTCTTCGCGAAGCTTGTCACCATATTCATCGTGGAACGGGTCGGTAAAGTTCATGATTCGGGTCGCAAGTAGCGCCTCCGGTATAGGGCCGGGACATTGTCCCGTGCATGGTGCGCTCAATGGCGATGTTGCAGTCAGATTACAACCCGCAGCAAACATGAAGAAACCTTATTTCGGGCTCCCTGATGCCAATCGGATACCGAGAGGATACAGGTATGAGGCAGGGATTTCATTGCAGCGAAAGGAAAGCCTGCCTAAACGGCTGGCAGAATAACCGTCCCCTCGGGCCAACCCGCCCGGCAATCCAGTGAAGCAAACGCCCTTGATCCTGACACCTTTTGAATGGACCATCGCCAAGCGGTACATGATGCCGGGGCGCGGAGAGACCTTTATCGCGCTCGTCGCCGGCATCAGCCTGGCCGCGGTGATGCTGGGTGTGGCCGCGCTGATCATCGTGATGAGCGTAATGAACGGGTTCCGCGCCGAATTGTTCGACAAGATCGTGGGTCTCAACGGGCACGCGATCGTCCAGGCGTATGGCGGGCGGATCGATAATTGGGAAGAAGTGCTGCAGGAAGTGCGCGAGACCCCCGGGGTCGTCAGCGCATCGCCCCTGATCGAGGCGCCGACGTTCCTGACCTTCAACGGGCGCAGTGCCGGGGTCCAGGTGCGCGGGAATACCCAGCAGGATATCGCCGAACTCGCGCCCAATGTCCTGATCGGCAACCTTTCGCGGATTACGCCTGAAAGCGGACGGGTCGCCATCGGCGTCCGTCTGGCGGAAAACCTCGGCGCGCGGGTGGGCGATGTGATCACCATCTTCAATGTCCAGGGCCGCCCGACACCGTTCGGGACCGTCCCGCGCCAGGTCGGGTACGAGGTCGCGGCGATTTTCGAGGTCGGGGTCTTCGATTACGACGAGGCGTTCGTGATCATGCCGATCAAGGACGCGCAGACGCTGATGCTGACCGGCGATACCATCGGGATGATCGAGGTTACCACGACCGACCCGGACAAGGTGGGTGAGATCCTCGCGCCCGTGAAGGCGAGCCTGGAGGGGCAGGCGCAGGTTTCGGACTGGAAAACCATCAACGCGTCGCTGTTCGAAGCGCTGGCGGTCGAACGGGTGGCGATGTTCGTCGTCCTGTCGATCATCGTGCTGGTCGCGGTGTTCAACATTCTCAGTTCGCTGATCATGCTGGTGCGCGCCAAGACGCGGGACATTGCGATCCTGCGGACAATGGGCGCTACCCGCCGGAGCCTGATGAAGATATTCGTCACCACCGGCTTCGTGGTGGGCGCGCTGGGCACGGTTGCCGGGATCGCGCTCGGCTTCACCTTCCTGTTCTTCCGCCAATCCATCGTGCAGGGCATCCAGTTCGTGACCGGCATCGAATTGTGGGACCCCTCGATCCGGTTCCTGTCGGAACTGCCCTCGCGGACCGATCCGTGGGAGGTGCTGACGATCAGCGTGCTCGCGCTGGTGCTCAGCTTCCTCGCGACGCTGTACCCCGCGTTGAAGGCGGCGAGTACCGACCCCGTACAGGTGCTGCGTTATGAATGATCCCGTCAACCGGCCGGTGGTGAAACTGACCCGCCTGACCCGTTCGTTCGAACAGGGGGGCGAACGGATCGACGTGCTGCGCGGTGTCGACCTGGAGATCCAGCCGGGCGAGATCGTGGCGCTGCTCGGCCCGTCCGGTTCGGGCAAATCGACCATGCTGCAGGCGGTCGGCCTGCTCGAAGGCGGGTTTGGCGGCAAGATCGAGCTGAGCGGGATCGACGCGACGACGCTGTCCTCCAACGGGCGTACCACCTTGCGGCGTGACCATCTCGGCTTCGTCTATCAGTTCCATCACCTGCTGCCCGATTTCAACGCGCTCGAGAATGTCGTGTTGCCGCAGATGGTCGCTGGCAAGACTCGCGAAGAAGCGGATATCCGGGCCGCCGAACTGCTTGATGCACTTGGTCTCGGCGCGCGCAAGACCCACCGGCCAAGCCAGCTTTCTGGCGGCGAGCAGCAGCGCGTCGCGGTGGCGCGGGCTCTGGCCAACCGGCCCAACCTGGTGCTGGCAGACGAGCCGACCGGCAACCTCGACGAGAAAACCGCCGACCGTGTGCTCGCCGAGTTTCTCGCTTTGGTGCGGGGCGAGGGCAGTTCTGCCTTGGTAGCAACGCATAACGAGCGTCTCGCCGCGAAAATGGACCGCGTCTTCCGCCTGCACGAAGGTTTGCTCGAATAATCGGACCCAAAATTGCGGCGGTGCGTTGGCATGGGAAAGGAGATTTCCATGACCGACCACCCCAGCACCTACCACGCCGACCCGGAAAACGTTGGCCGGATCGACTGGGACGACCGCGCCAGCCTCCACCGCAAGGACGATGGCCACGGCGTGCTGGATAGCGCCAAGGGCCTCCGCCGCGGCACCCTGGCCGAACTGGTCCGCCATGTGCAATTGCTGCCGGAAGAAGAGCGCCAGAAATACGTCATCCAGAAAGCGGGCGACCACCGCCTCGGCACGGCGGAGATCGAGGCATTGGCCGCGCGGGAGGATTTCCCGCCGCCCGAATGACCAGCGCAACTATCCCTTGACCGCGCTGTCGGCGAGGCCAAATGTCGGGTCTTTAGCCCGCTTCAGGAACCGACCGCATGACCACAATCGCAGATTTCACGGCTGAAATGCCCGGCGGCAAGCAGATCGACTTGTCGGAAAAGCTCGGCACGGTGCTGCTGGTGGTCAACACCGCGAGCAAGTGCGGCTACACCCCGCAGTATGACGGCCTGGAAAAAGTGTACCGCAAGTATGCCGACCAAGGCTTCGAAGTGCTGGGTTTCCCGTGCAACCAGTTCGGGGCGCAGGAACCAGGCGGCGCGGAAGAAATCGAACAGTTCTGCAAGGTCAATTTCGGCGTCACTTTTCCGCTGATGCAGAAAGTCGATGTCAACGGCCCCGCCGCCAGCCCGCTGTTCGACTGGATGAAAGCGGAAGCGCCCGGGTTGCTCGGCAGCAAGGCGATCAAGTGGAACTTCACGAAGTTCCTGATCGACCGCGAGGGCAATGTGGTGAAACGCTATGCCCCGGCGGACCGGCCCGAAGCGATTGCGAAAGATATCGAAAAACTGCTGTAACCTTCCCGCGTCCCGTGCGAACAGGCCCGTATGCTTGAAACTTTCAACCAGTGGTTCCTGTCGCTCGGCGCCGAATACGGGGTTAATCCCTACATCTTCGGCGCGATTTATGTCGGGGCGATACCGTTTTTCATCCTCTCGATCGGATGGCTGGTGCGCAACGCAAGGGTCGGAAAATCGACCTTATTGCCGACGATGTGTGCGGGTTTTTGCTTCGTGTCGGCCTACCTCTATCTCGCGGTGGCCGGCCGCAATATTCCCGTCTGGGTGTGGATTTTCCTCGCCGTGCTGATCGTCTACGGCGCGTGGTCGAGTATCCGCGACACGAGGCGGAAAATCGCCGCCGCCAAGAGCGAGGACGCCGAGGCCTGACGCATGAGATATCCGGGGTGACGCGGCAGGGGAAATAGCCCGTTCGCTGCTTGGAATTGGACGCCGGTTCCACCATAGTAACAACCATGTCCTTCGCCCCGTTTGTACCCCTGCGAGTCATGTCGTCTTATTCGCTGCTCGAAGGGGCGGTGGACCCCAAGGCGATTGCCAAGCTGGCGAAGGAGCGCGGGTTTCCCGCAATCGCGATATGCGACCGCAACGGCCTGTACGGGGTGGTCGCGTTCGCCTCGGCGTGTCTTGCGGAAGGCATCCAGCCGATCATCGGCACCTTGCTCGGCATCGCGCGGGATCCAGACGGCAAACAGGTCGATTACCTGCCGCTGTTTGCGCAGGACGAGACGGGTTATGACAACCTCTGCCACCTTGTCAGCCACGCGCATCTGGGCCGACCGCTGGAATTCGAACCGCATGTCAGCCTCACTGATCTGAACGGGCATACGGATGGGCTGATCGCGCTGACCGGCGCGGGCGAAGGCGCCGTTTCAAGGCTGCTTGCGGAAGGCCAGCAAGGCCATGCCGAAGCGATGCTGGAACGCCTGGAAGCGCTATTCCCCGGGCGCCTCTATGTCGAGCTCGCCCGGCTGAAGGACCCGGTCCAGGACGCCGCAGAAGCCGCACTGATCGACCTCGCCTATGCGCGCGACCTGCCCTTGGCCGCGACCAACCCGGCCAATTTCGCCGATCCGCATATCCACCCGGCGCATGACGCGATGCTGTGCATTGCCCATTCGACGCATATCGAGGCGGAGGACCGGCCCCGCTCCAATCCGCAGGCATTCGTCAAATCTTCGCCGATGATGGAGGAGCTGTTTGGCGACCTCCCCGAAGCGACACAGAATACCCTGACGATCGCCCGGCGCTGCGCCTTCGCACCGCCCAATCGCGATCCGATCCTGCCCAGTCTCGCGGGCGATCTGGAGGGCGAAGTCAAGCTGCTGGCCGACGATGCGCGCGCCGGACTGGATGCGCGGCTGGCGCTGTACGGCGAGATGTCGGCGGAAGAACGCAAGGTCTATGACGACCGACTGCAATTCGAAATCGACGTCATTACCGGGATGGGTTTCCCCGGTTACTTCCTGATCGTGGCCGATTTCATCAAATGGGCCAAGGAACAGGATATTCCGGTGGGGCCGGGCCGCGGTTCCGGCGCGGGTTCGGTGGTCGCATGGGCGCTGACCATCACCGATCTCGATCCGATCCGGCTGGGCCTGCTGTTCGAACGGTTTCTCAATCCCGAACGTGTCTCGATGCCGGATTTCGACATCGATTTCTGCGAAACGCGGCGCGGCGAAGTCATCCGCTATGTGCAGCAGAAATACGGCGCCGATCACGTCGCGCAGATCATCACCTTCGGAAAGCTCAAGGCCCGCGCGGTGCTGCGCGACTGCGGGCGCATCCTTCAGATGAGTTATGGTCAGGTCGACCGGCTGTGCAAGATGGTGCCGAACCATCCGACCGATCCATGGACCCTGCCGCGCACGCTCAATGGTGCCGCCGAATTCCGCCGCGAATACGATAACGAGCCGGACGTGAAGCGACTGGTCGACCTCGCGATGCAGCTCGAAGGCTTCCCCCGCAACAGTTCCACCCACGCCGCCGGCGTGGTCATCGGCGACCGCCCGCTGGCACAGCTGGTGCCGCTGTACCGCGATCCCCGGTCCGATATGCCGGTGACCCAGTTCGACATGAAGCATGTCGAAACCAGCGGGTTGGTGAAGTTCGACTTCCTCGGCCTGAAGACACTTTCGGTGCTGCAGAAGGCGGTCAAGCTGCTGGAGAAGCGCGGGATCACCGTCAATCTCGATACGCTGGCGTGGGACGATGCGGCGGTTTACAAACTGCTCCAGTCGGGCAGCACCGTCGGGGTGTTCCAGCTGGAATCCGAAGGGATGCGGCGGACACTGGCGGCGGTCAAACCAACCAATTTCGGCGACATTATCGCGCTGGTTTCGCTCTACCGCCCGGGGCCGATGGACAACATCCCGCTGTTCGGCAAACGCAAGAACGGCGAAGTCGAGATCGCCTATCCGCACCCGAAGCTGGAAGGCATTCTGGCGGAAACCTACGGCATTTTCGTGTACCAGGAACAGGTCATGCAGGCCGCGCAGGTGCTTGCCGGATACTCGCTTGGCGATGCCGATTTGCTGCGCCGCGCGATGGGCAAGAAGGTCCAGGCGGAAATGGATGCGCAGCGCCAGCGCTTCGTCGACGGCTGCAAGGAAGTGTCGGCCATCGACGCGCGACAAGCGAACGAATTGTTCGACTTGATCGACAAGTTCGCAGGCTACGGCTTCAACAAATCCCACGCCGCCGCCTATGCGCTGCTGGCGTACCAGACCGCGTGGCTGAAGACGCATTATCCGCATGAATTCTATGCCGCGTCGATGTGTTTCGACATGCATCAGTCGGAAAAGCTGGCGATCTTCGTCGATGACATGCGCCGCGCGGGCTACGCGCTGGAGGGGCCGTGCATCAACCGGTCCGAACCGGAATTCAGCGTCGAGCGGACGGACGATGGCTACGCGGTGCGCTATGCGCTCGCCGGGATCCGCAACGTCGGCGAAAAGGCGATGGCCGCGATAGTGGCCGAGCGCGAGGCGCATGGCTGGTTCGACGGCCTGCAGGACCTGTTTGAGCGGGTGCCGCCCGGGTCGATGAACCGCCGCGGGCTGGAAGGCCTCGCCTGCGCAGGCGCGCTCGACAGGCTGGAGCCGAGCCGGGCGAAAGTGTTCGAAAACGCCGAAATGCTGCTGGCGGTCGCCGACGCGGCGGAGCGGGAACGAAGCAGCGGGCAGGGCGGCCTGTTCGGCGGCGAGGACCACGCGGTCGAACCGATCCGGCTGGCCGATACCCCCGAATGGTCCCGCGCCGAACGGATGGCGAAGGAACGCGAGAATTTCGGGTTCTATTTCTCCGCCCACCCGGTCGAGCAATACCGCGCGGTCGCCTCGGCCAACGGCGCGCGCAATTATTCGAGCCTGATGGAAAGCGGCGCTCCCCCCGGCGGCCGTGCACCCGCGGTCATGGCGGCCATGGTGGAAGGCGTGAAGCGCGGCAAGACCCGGCGCGGCAAGGATTTCGTGCGGGCGAGCTTCTCCGATCCCTCCGGCCAGTTCGACGCCGCCTGTTTCGAGGATTCGCTGGTCGAGAACTTCGTTAAATGGGCCGCCGAAGGCACCTGCATCCTGCTCAACGTGGAACTGGATTCGCCGAGCCCGGACGAACCGCCCCGCATCACCATCCGCGGCGGCCGGCCTCTGGACGAGGTAAAGGGCGGATCACGCATGGTCCTGACGCTCGATATCCACCGCGCCGAGGTGCTCGACAATCTGAAGCTGGAAC
The DNA here is from genome assembly GCF_009828115.1 of Allopontixanthobacter sediminis. GTDB lineage: Bacteria > Pseudomonadota > Alphaproteobacteria > Sphingomonadales > Sphingomonadaceae > Allopontixanthobacter > Allopontixanthobacter sediminis. Next base: position 619,302 of record NZ_WTYL01000001.1, read on the forward strand.
TGGTGCCCGGCGCGGAGGGGCGCGGCGAGGTGCTGGCGCGGCTACACACCGGCACCGGCGCAGAACCGGTGGTGAGGTTGGGTCGCGATTTCCAGCTCGACGGGGAACTTGCCGAACGGCTGGAACAGATCGACGGTATCTCCAACGTCGCGCTTACCTCGCGGCGCGGACCGACGCATTTGCGGCTAGTTGCCTGACTTTCGCCGCGCGGCAGAACGTCCGGCCCGCGCACCGAAAATCGTCGTCGTCCGGCTGAGCACCAGCAGCAGTGTCGGCACCAGCATGGTGTTCCACAAATCCTTCCGGGTCGCGTCCCATTGCAAAGGCCCGCCCCGTTCCAGCGCACCCAGCAGGTCCCATGCTTCGCCCATCAGCGCGGCGAGAAGCACGAGGCACCACGGCTGCCATTGCCGTGTTTTCCACCGGAAGATCAGGCACGACCCAAGGTACACCGCCAGCGCAACATAGATATGCAGCGCATCCTTGGCGAGGCCGGTGTGGTCGACGAGGAACAGTTTGAACGCTTCGAATTCGGTCATTGCGCCCCTCTGACCATGATTGCCTTGGCGCGCAAGCGCGGGCATGAGTGGCAAAACAGGATTTACGGGAGACGGACATGCAAGCCCTTGGTGCCATGCAGGATTGGGACCTCACGGTCAGCCACCTGATCGATCACGCCGCGCGCGAACACACCAGGCGCGAAATCGTGACCCATTGGGCGGATGGCAGCGAAACCCGCACCGATTGGGCGGGCATTCGCCGCGATGCGCTGAAGATGACGCAGGCGTTGCGGGCCGCCGGGATCGGCAAGGGCGACCGTATCGCAACGCTGGCGATGAACCATTCGCGCCACCTGGTGACGTGGTACGGCGCGGTCGGCGTCGGAGGGATCCTGCACACGATCAACCCGCGCCTGTTCGACGATCAGCTGGAATACATCGCCAACCATGCCGAGGACCGGGTGCTGCTGTACGACGCGGCGTTCCAGGGCGTGGTCGACAAGATGAAGTCCAAATGGACCACCATCGAACATTATATCTGCTTCGACAGCGGCGAACATTCGCCCGCGTTCGAGGACTGGATTGGCCCGTATGACGGCGACACGAATTGGGCCGAAGTGGACGAACGCGATCCCTGCATGCTGTGTTACACCAGCGGCACTACCGGGCATCCCAAGGGCGTGCTGTACGAACACCGTTCGACCATGCTCCACGCAATCAGCGGGTTGCAGCCCGCGCTGTTCGATTTCCAGGCGAGCAGCGTGATGCTGCCGGTCGTGCCGATGTTCCATGCCGCCAGCTGGGGCCTGCCATGGGCCGGGGCGGCGGCGGGGATCAAATTCGTCTATTCCGCGGTCAACGACCCGAAAGTGCTGTGCGACCTGATGGCGCGCGAGGGCGTGACCCATTCCGCCGGGGTGCCGACCGTTTGGCTCGCGATGTTCCAGCACATGGATGCAACGGGCGAGACCTTGCCCACGCTGAAGCAGGCCATCATCGGCGGATCGGCCGCACCGCGTTTCATGATCGAACGGCTGATGAAAGCCGGGGTCCGCGTCGCTCACGCCTGGGGCATGACCGAAACCTCGCCGATCGGCACGACCGGCGCGGAACCGGCCAATTGGGACGAGCTTTCCTTCGACGAGCAGGTCTCGGTCAAGGCGAAGCAGGGTGTGCCCCCGTTCGGCGTGGAACTGCGCTGTGTCGATCTCGACGACATGACCACCGTATTGCCGCGCGACGGGGAGACCTCGGGCGCGCTGCAGATCCGCGGTCCGTGGGTAATCAAGCGCTATTTCAAGGCGGAGGAAGACGCGGTGACGCCTGATGGCTGGTTCGACACCGGCGATGTCGGCATCCTCTATCCGGACGGCACATTACAGCTGACCGACCGGACCAAGGACGTGATCAAGTCCGGCGGCGAATGGATCAGCTCGGTCGAACTCGAAAACGAGGCCGTGGCGCATCCCGCCGTGGCGGAAGCCGCCGCGATCGGCATGCCGCACCCGAAATGGGACGAGCGCCCGGTGCTGTTCGTGGTCAAGAAAGGCGGCGCGGAATTATCGGCTGACGAAGTGCTGGAATTCCTGTCCGGCCGGATCGCCAAGTGGTGGATGCCCGACGCGGTCGAATTCGTCGACGAAATCCCCCACACCGCGACCGGCAAGATTTCGAAGAAAGACCTGCGCGCGCAGTTCGCCGATTACGTGCTGGCCGATACGGAATGAACTACCTCAACCCCACGCGCGAGGCGTTCGATTTCTTCAAGTCGCTGCCGCGCGATACTCCGATCAACATGCTCAATTTGCTGCGCTACCGCGACCGGGCAGAATATCCCGAGGGCCATCCCAGCGCCGCCAAAGGCTGGACCGGGCGTGAGGCCTACGCGGAATACGGGCGGACCAGCGGCCCGATCTTCAGCCGCGTCGGCGGCACGATAATCTGGCGCGGGGCGTGGGAAGCGATGGTCACCGGCCCGGACGACAAATTGTGGGAGGACGCCTTCGTAGCCGCCTATCCGAACGCCGGCGCCTTCCTGGAAATGATCACCGATCCGGAATACCAGAAGGCGGTGGAAAACCGCAGCGCCGCCGTCCTCGACAGCCGCCTGATCCGCTTCGCACCTGGCGAAAATGGCGGCGGGTTCAACTAGTTCCTCCGCGGCCCGGGGACATGCTGGCACGGGTAAACGGTCATCCGTTCGGTTACACCAACACCGCCGTTTGGTGACCTGACGTCCACTCCAAACCCGATCAGGTCACTCGATCCGATAGTCCAGAACGGTGAAGCGCGCGGGTGCTGTCGCAAATACTCCGTGACCCCGCCCCGAAGCACCGCCGAAGGTAAAGCCAATTTGCGACGTTTCGCGAAGGGCTGCATCGAAAGCTTGGGGAAGGCTGCTCGCGTCGCCGCCCATCATTGCAATCCAGGGTTCGGTCAAAGATATCGAAACGGTGTGTGTGCCTGGCGAAAGAGGCAGATCCCGACCGGCTGGCGAATACCACCGGTGATGCGGAGTTCGTGCAGTCCACCGGTCTCCCGCTCGCTGGATATACAGCGACAGGGTTGCAGGTCCGGCGGGGTTCTCTTGCTCGAGAAAGCGCGTTCCAGGCTTCGCATCGATGCGATACGTCAACGTGATCCGTTTCGCCCCCTCGAGCGATCGCACCGGGACGGTCACATAATGGACATGCCCGTTGGCGGCAGCGGGGTAGGGGAAGTCGAAGGCTGGTCCATCACGCGTTTCCTGCATAGTTCGCGGCATGTTCACGGAGTAGTTTCGTCCCCGGATGATCGGACCGATCGACCACTCCGATGCAGCAGGACCCGCGGCGTTCACCGCCGTATTCGGAAGGGTGAAAGCGGCTGCAAGAATGGCAGAACCAATAGTTAGCTGTTTGAACATGGCCACAGCTTAGCCAGTGCAAATTGCGGCCTGCTGAACACGGTGGTTTGTCAGCGGACATGCGCGTTGCGGCCTTTGCAGGAGATTTCATGAACGATTATCGACATTGGCATAGAAGCTGCCAGTCTGGATACGACCCAATTGCGGCCGCTCTACAAAGCTGTCAGAACATCCTGATGAGGCCTCTCGTCTTCTTACTGGCAGCATTACTCTTGTCGGCATGCTCTGCCGAACTTACGGTCGAGGAGCGTGCGGCATTGGCTGCCGATGCTGAAGTTAGAGTGGTTTTGCCCGAAGGTTCCGGAGGTCTTTCGTGTTACCTGCGCGAGTATTCCATCGTGAGGGAGCAGAACACCCAAGATGGAAAAGCTTACTTGGTCGGAGAATACCATCTAGCAACGCCTTACATGGGAATGGAAAATAGACACTTAAAGCCAGGCATAGCTTGGGAGAAGCGGGATGACCTAGTCATGGGGTTTATGGACCAAGGGTGTCAAACGCTTTGGTTTAATCACCCGTTGGATGATGTTGGCAGCCCTATTCGTGCGAAGTGCGCCCCCACTCTCGACGGGACGTTTCCAACGAAAGTTAGTCCACCAGTTGACTGCTGATACGAATATCGAAGACCTAGCAGGTTCGTCAGTTTCCCACGACATTTCCGACATTCCCAACCTATTGAGCCAGCGCCGAATGCGGACAGTCCGTCAGCCGCGATCCGCAAGCTCGAAACCGCCCGCCAAGCACTGTGCGGTTTCACAGCAGCCGCATCTGCCCGCCCACTTCCGGCTTGCGGAACTGCGAGCAGTCCAGTTCGAACCGCGCCTTGGCGATCCCTGCGCGTTTACAGGCGAGGTTGAAGCGGGCGCGGAAGAGGTCGGCCCAGACGCCGGTGGGGCGCATTCGGGTGAAGAAGCCGGGATCGTTGTCCTTGCCGCTGCGGATCTGGCGGACGATGCTCATCACCTTGCCCGCGCGGTCGGGGTAGTGGACGGACAGCCACTCCCGAAATAGCGGCGCGACTTCGTGTGGCAGGCGCAGGGGTATCCAGCTGGCGGACCCGATACCGAGCGCGCCCGCCTGCGCGATCAGGCCTTCCATGAATTCATCGGTGATCGCCGGAATGACCGGGGCGATGGAGATATGCGCAGGGATTTCAGCGCGGACCAGCTCGCCGAGCGCGGCCAGCCGTTTCGCGGGCGAAGACGCGCGCGGTTCCAGCAGGCCGGACAGATGCGGGTCGAGACTGGTGACCGAAATCGCCACCGCCACCAGCCTGCGCCGTGCCAGCTCTGCCAGCAGGTCGATATCGCGCAGCACACGGCTGGACTTGGTGGTGATGGTCACCGGATGGCGCGCTTCCAGGCACACCTCCAGCACCTCGCGGGTGATGCGGTAGCGTGCCTCGATCGGCTGGTAGGGATCGGTGTTGGTCCCCATCGCGATTGGCCGAGGGCGGTACTTCGGCTTGGCCAGCGTTTCGCGCAGCAGCTGCGCCGCATCCGGCTTGGCGAACAGCCTGGTCTCGAAATCCAGCCCCGGCGAAAGGTCGTGATAGGCGTGGGTCGGGCGGGCGAAGCAGTACACGCAGCCATGCTCGCATCCGCGATAGGCGTTGATGGACCGGTCGAAGGGAATGTCTGGTGACTGGTTGAAGCTGAGGATTGTTTTCGGGTGTTCTTCCGTCACCGTGGTGCGCAGCTTTACCGGAGGCCCGTCGAGCGCTTCCGCCGCATCCTGCCAGTCCCCGTCAGTCTCCCGCGCGTTCAGGCCGAAGCGCTGCGGCACCTGCGCCGATTGCGCACCGCGTCCTGAAACGGGTGGGGCGACTCGTTCGTCCATGATAAGAACATAAACGGAACATTGTGATCAGGCTAGGGGAATCAGACCTCGCGCAGGCGGGGCATCAGTTCCACGAAATTGCAGGGGCGGTTCCGGCTGTCGAGCTGTTCCGCCAATATGCCGTCCCAGCCATCCTTCACCGCGCCGTTCGACCCGGGCAGGGCGAAGATATAGGTTCCGCCGGTCACGATGGCGCAGGCGCGGGACTGGATCGTGCTGGTGCCGATGGTCTTGAAGCTGAGCCAGCGGAACAGCTCGCCGAAACCGGGAATGTCGCGCCCGCCGCTTTCGTCCCGCAGGCGCGACAACGCTTCCGGCGTGACGTCGCGGCCGGTCAGCCCGGTGCCGCCGGTGGAGATGACTGCGTCGATGGAGGGATCGGCGACCCATTGCGTCAACTGTTCGGCAATTGCGTCAGCACTGTCGCGCAGGATCACGCGGGCGGCGAGACGGTGGCCCGCGCCCTCGATCCGCGCCGCGAGGATGTCGCCGGATGTGTCGTCTTGCGAGGTCCGCGTGTCAGACACGGTCAGGACCGCGATGTTGATCGGGGTGAAGCTGCGCTCCGGGTCGATCGCCATCAATCGGCTGCGGCCACGCGCACTCCGCTGCCGCCGCCAAGGCCGGGGAAGGTCGGCCACATGCCCTGCGCCAACGCGGCCCGGCTTTCCGAAGCGCCGCCCGCCTGGCGTTCGTACATCCAGTAATTGCGCATCACGATGGCGACATAGCCGCGGGTTTCCCAATAGGGGATCGATTCCATGTACAGCAGCGGATCGCCTTGGTCGTTGATTTCCGTGTTCCAGCGCGTGATCGGTGTCAGGCCGGCGTTATACGCGGCCATGATCTTGGGCAGCAGCCCGCCGGTGGCGCGGCTGTCCCGCAGGCTTTCCAGCGCGCTTTGCCCGAAGGCCAGATTGACCGACGGATCAGCCAGATTGGCATAGCTGGCGTTCATGTTGAGCGAGGGCGCATGTTCCCGCGCCGCAATCGGCATGATCTGCATCAGGCCCTTTGCGCCCGCCGGACTGACCACAGCGGTACGGAAGTTCGATTCCTGCAAAGCGTGGGCATAGGCCAGCGCCGGGTCGACTTTCCAGCCCGTGACCGGCTGCCATTTCGGCGCAGGGAAGCGCAGCGCGGGTTCGGCGCGGGCACCGCTGGGGGCGTTATGGGCCATCCACAATTGGGTGGAGGGCAGGCCGAGTTCGCGCGCGAGGCGGGACAGCTGCGGATATTGCTCCGGATCGCCGATGGTCGCCTGGTGCCGCAGGACATTGTCCGCCAGCTCGCCGCGGCCGATCTCTGCCAGAGCCACGGCTGTGCGGACGTTCTCGACATCGCGGACCTTCTGCCAGTCTGCCATGTCGAAATCGGGGGTCTCGTGCGATGACGGCAGCTCCTGGCCCAGCAGTTCGGCGGCCAGCATGCCGTATAAAGTCTCGTCGAGCCGCGCCGCGCCGCGAAGATATTCCTGCGCCTTTTCGGGGGCGCGGCACCGCACGAAGGACCGTGCGGCCCAGTAATAGGCGGCGGCGGTCAATTCGACATTGGTGGAACCTTGCGCGGAACGCTGGAAGTGCTCGCCAGACCTGCTGCAATCGCCCATCCGCCATGCGGCAAGACCCGCCACCCAGTCACCCTCGGCAACCCACGGCCCGCTGCCCTCGCTGACCGTCTGCGCGATTGCGTAGGCGGCCGGATCGTTGTTCTCGATGTAATAGCTGAACGCGACCCGCTGGCGCCATTCGGCCCGGGCTTCGCTGCTCAGGCTGGCGTCGATGCCGTCCAGCAACTGGCGCGCACCGTCGGGATCGTCATACTTGATCCGGTCGAGGATGGCCGATTTGACGCTTTCAGGCATGGAGCCGTCCGACGTCTCGCGCGGACGGATGCGCTTGGAACTGTAAGGCTGGCGGACGAAAGGCTGCGCGCGCGGCAGGTCGGGCACATAGTCCAGCCCGCGCGTCTGGCCAAGCCGGATCAGCTGTTCGGCATAGGGCAGGTTGCGGCCCTGCTGGAGCCATGCGGCGATGGCCGGGGCTTCCACGCGCGGGCTCCCGGCATGGAGGTAGTATTCCGCCTTGGCGACAGCGTGCAGCGGCCCGTCCGGACGTTCCGCCAGCATCGCGTTGACCCGCGCCCAGTCTGACGCGTCGATCGCGCCGAACAGCGCCGAGTAATAATCGCGGTCCGCGCGGCTGAGCAATTCCGGTGCGTTGCTGGTCGTCATCCGCGCGCTGTAGTAATTGGCGGAGCTGCTGCTCGCGAGCGCAGCCGATCCCGAACCGCCCAGCGCCGCGATGACGATCGCTGCGAAACCGAGGGATTTTGCTGAAGCTGTGATGCCCAGAGTGCGTTTCACCATTGCCATCCGTTCATATCAGGCTGTCCAATCCAGCCAGCGTTGCCAAAACCGTTTGCGGCGCGGGGGGGAGCGAAGCAATTCCGCCAGCCCCTCGGCGCCGAGTGTCGGCACGCTGCGACCCTCATGGTTGAAATTAGGTAAAAATGCAGGACCTTGCGCCAAATCGTGTCCTAAAAACGGCCAGATGTTGCGGCCGAGGGCACATATCTTGTCTGGTGCGGCCAGAGCGATGTGGTGGTGAAGCAATTCCCCGATCCCGGCCGCGTGCAGTTGCTGCCAGTCCGGCATCGGCAAGTGGCGCGGCAGCACGGCGGCGAAATACACCTCGTCCGCGGAAATCCCCATGGCCGCCAGCATATTGCCGAGGAACGATCCGAGCGGGCCGGACAGCAGATCCTGGCTGTCCTGCTCTTCCGGTTCGGCGACGATGATCATCAGTTTCGCGCCAGCCGCGCCGCGCGGGGCGATGCGCGGAAACGATCCGCCCGCGTCGAGGCTGGGCTCGGTCAGCCACCAGCTCCGGAACGTATCCAGATCGGTGGGCCATGCTGCCTTCTCGCCGCCAAGACGCGGTACCTCGGCGGGTTCGGGCACCGCATTTGCAGCGGGCGAAGAATTTCTTTGTGACGCGATCGGCGGCGGGGCCGACGCGTCTGCAGGCCCGGCATCGCCAGCAGGTTCCGGCGGCGCAAGCCAGTCTGTCGCTACGTCATCGAAGTCCTGGTCGACCCCGGCGTCCGCCCACCACGCCTGCGCGGCGGCGAATTCTTCGATCAGGGTGCGGGATTTCGGAGCTGTCATGATGCGCCCCGGGTCTTGACCTGCCGCGCCCCAGCAATCAAGGCTTTCCAGCAGTTTCAGGATGCAATTGACCGAAGGACAGTCCGGGATGAGTGAACGGGAATCGATGCCATGCGACGTAGTGATTGTGGGCGGGGGCGTGGCTGGCCTGTCCGCCGCGATCCGGCTGAAGCAGATCAACGAGGAACTGGAAGTCGTCGTCCTGGAAAAAGGCTCCGAGATCGGCGCGCACATCCTGTCCGGCGCAGTTATCGATCCCAAGTCGCTCGACGAGCTGCTGCCTGACTGGCGCGACATGGATTGCCCGATGGCGGAAACGCCGGTCACGGACAACTGGCACTGGGTGCTGTCGAAGGGCAAGAAATACGCGCTGCCGCATCTGATGATGCCGCCATTCATGTCGAACAAGGGCTGTTACACCGGTTCGCTGGGCAATCTCACCCGCTGGCTGGCCGAACAGGCCGAGGGGCTGGGGGTGATGGTGTTCCCCGGCTTCCCCGCCGCCGAAGTGATGTTCGACGATGCCGGTGCCGTGGCCGGGGTGGTCACGCAGGACATGGGCGTCGCCGCCGATGGATCGCATAAATCCGACTATCAGCCGGGTATGGAGATCCACGCGAAATACACGATGTTCGCAGAAGGCGCGCGCGGCAATCTGACTAAGCAGATAAAGGCGATGTTCAACCTGGAGGCGGATTGCCAGCCGCAGGTTTACGGGCTCGGCATCAAGGAACTGTGGGACATCGATCCCGAATTGCACGTGCCCGGCCGGGTCATCCACACGCAGGGTTGGCCAATGTCCGAAACCGACAGCTGGGGCGGCGGCTTCCTGTATCACCAGGCGAATGGCCAGGTCGCGCTCGGCTTCGTCACCGCGCTCGATTACAAGAACCCGTATGTCTCGCCGTATCACGAATTCCAGCGGTGGAAGACTCATCCGGCGATCCGCGAATATCTCGAAGGCGGCAAACGGGTCGCTTACGGTGCGCGCGCGATCAACGAAGGTGGCTGGCAATCGGTGCCCAAACTGGCGTTCCCAGGCGGCGCGCTGATCGGATGCGCGGCGGGCTTCGTGAACGTGCCGCGCATCAAGGGCAGCCACACCGCGATGAAGAGCGGGATGCTGGCGGCCGAAAGCGCCGCAGCGGCCATCGCGAACGGGGCGGAGCACACCGAACTCGCCGATTACGACGCCGCCGTACGGTCCAGCTGGATCGCCAAGGAATTGCAACAGGTGAAGAACGCCCAGCCAGCGGTCGCGAAGTTCGGCGGCGAGATTGGCACCATCGTGGCCGGTCTCGACATGTGGATGCGGCAGTTGAAGATCGGCCTGCCGATCTCGATGAAGCACGAACCCGATTACGAGCTGACCACGCGCGCCGATCTGTTCCGGCCGATTGCGTATCCGAAACCCGACGGGGTGCTGACCTTCGACCGGCTGACGTCGGTGGCATTTTCCTACACCAACCATGCCGAGGACCAGCCCAACCACCTGCAGGTCAAGGACATGGAGCTGCAGAAACGCAGCGAGTTCGAAATCTTCGCCGGACCCTCGGCCCGCTATTGCCCCGCCGGGGTTTACGAGTGGGTGGTCGAGGATGGCGCGGAACCGAAATTCGTGATCAACTCGCAGAACTGCGTCCATTGCAAGACTTGCGACATCAAGGACCCGAACCAGAACATCAACTGGACCACGCCCGAAGGCGGCGGGGGCCCGAACTACCCGAATATGTGATGGGGTTCCCGTGAGGCACCACCCCCAAACCCCCTCCTCTGAAGTGCAGGGGGCTGCAAACTTCTCCCCCTCCTCTTCAGAGGAGGGGGCCGGGGGGTGGTGGCCTTAACCATGCGCGAAACCGCCTATGCCAAGATCAACCTAGCACTGCATGTCCGAAGGCGCCGCGACGATGGCTATCACGAACTCGAAACCCTGTTCGCCTTCGTTGACGACGGTGACATCCTGTCGGCCCGAACCGCCGCACACGACGAGTTAAGGGTCAGCGGCGAGTTTGCCCCGCAACTGACGGATAGTTTTGGCAATATCGCTGCAAAGGCGCTCAGCAAACTTCCCCGCACTGGCGGCATCTTGATCAATCTGGAGAAGCGCCTGCCCGTCGCGGCAGGCCTCGGCGGCGGGTCTGCCGACGCCGGGGCGGTCTTCCGCATCGTGCGCGAACTGCACGGGTTGCCCGACGACTGGATGAAGCGCGCCGCCGCGCTCGGTGCGGATGTTCCGGCCTGCGTCGAGAGCGTTACCTGTGTCGGGCGCGGGACGGGTACGGACCTGGAGCCGGTCGAGAACGACCTTGCCGGCACTCCGGTGCTGCTGGTCAATCCGCGTGTGCCGCTGTCCACCGGGCCGGTGTTCGACGCATGGGCCAGTTCTGGGGACGGGCAAGATCGCGGCGCTCTGCCAGACGGCTCAGCCTCGGAAATCGCCCGCGAGGGGCGCAACGATCTTGAAGCGCCGGCGATTAGCTTGTGCCCGCCCATTGGGGACGTGCTCGCGGCGCTGCGCGAGACCGGAGCGTCGCTCGTGCGCATGTCCGGCAGCGGGGCGACCTGCTTCGCACTTTATGACGACAGGAAAGCCCTGACGGAAGCCGCCGAAGCGCTGGCCGTTAACCAACCTGACTGGTGGCAGATGCAGGGGCGGCTGCGATGATTGGCGAACAGCCCTTCCGCCGGGTGGGTGAAGCGCGGAAGCACGGCATCGTCTGCGTCGCGGATCATGCATCGAATTTCGTTCCCGCGGACATCGCGCTGGGCATCCCGGAAGCCTTGCTGGGCAACCACATTGCGGTCGATATCGGCACGGCGGGTATCGCCGACCGCCTCGCTCGCCGTCACGGCATCCCGGCGCATATCGCGGCGGTCAGCCGTATCGTCTGCGACCTTCACCGCACCGAAGATTCGCCCGGCCTCGTCCCGGTCACCAGCGACGGGCACACCATCCCGGGCAATATCGGCGCCAATATCGAGGGGCGGATCGAACGCTTCCACCGGCCGTACCATACTGCGCTGGGCGCGTGGCTGGATGCGGCCGAACCGGAGTTGATCCTTGCGCTCCACAGCTTCACCCCGAGCCTGGCCAGCCGCGAGGAGGACCGCCCGTGGCAGGTCGCGCTGCTGTACAACCAGGATGACCGCGCCGCCCGCCACGCGATACGCCTGTTCGAGGCGGAAGGCCTCACCGTGGGCGACAACCAGCCCTACTCCGGCCGCGACCTCAACGCCACGATGGACCGCCATGCCGAGGCGAAGGGGCGGCCCTACATGACGATCGAGATCCGGCAGGACGAGATCACCACAGAGGCGCAGCAGGCACGCTGGGCGGCTCTGGTGGCCGATGTGGCGGAGCGCACCGCGCTGGCGCTGAGGGGTGGGAAGGTCTGAAGCCCAGCTAGGCGCGGCTAAACCTCAGTTGCGCTTGTAAATCGGCGGCGTTGCGGCGAAAGCTGCGGTCCCGGCTTTCGGGGCCCCGGCTTTGGGGCCCCGGCTTTGGGGAAATGACGGAGTATCTGAAGCGTGACTGCCAAATTCGACAAGTCGAAACTGCCCAGCCGACACGTATCGGTCGGGCCGGAGCGCGCGCCGCACCGGTCGTATTACTACGCGATGGGGATGACCGAGGAAGAGATCAACCGGCCCTTCGTTGCCGTCGCTTCCGCCGGGAACGACAGCGCGCCGTGCAACACAGCGCTGGATGCGCAGGCCAACATCTGCCGCACCGGGGTGATCGAGGCGGGCGGAACGCCGCGCCGGTTCAACACCATCACCGTGACCGATGGCATCGCCATGGGGCACCAGGGGATGAAAAGCTCGCTGGTCAGCCGCGAAGTGATCGCGGATTCGGTCGAACTGTCGGTGCGCGGCCATTGCTACGACGCGCTGGTAGGCTTCGCGGGATGCGACAAGAGCCTGCCGGGCATGATGATGTCGATGCTGCGCCTGAATGTGCCGAGCATCTTCGTCTATGGCGGATCGATCCTGCCGGGCCGGTTCCACGAAAAGGACGTGACCGTGGTCGATGTGTTCGAAGCGGTCGGCCAGTACGAAGCCGGCAATTGCCCGCTGGCGCAGCTGACAGCGCTCGAAAAGGTCGCCTGCCCGGGCCACGGCGCGTGCGGCGGCCAGTTCACCGCCAACACCATGGCCTGTGTAGGGGAAGCCATAGGATTATCCTTGCCAAACAGCAATATGGCGCCCGCTCCGTATAAATCGCGCGAGGAAGTGGCGGTCGCCGCGGGCCGTCAGGTCATGTACCTGCTGGAACACAATATCCGCCCACGAGACATCTGCACCCGCGCCGCGTTCGAGAACGCCGCCCGGGTCGTCGCGGCCACCGGCGGATCGACCAACGCAGCGCTCCATCTGCCCGCAATGGCCAGCGAATGCGGCATCGAATTTGACCTGTTCGATGTGGCTGAAATGTTCAAGTCCACGCCTTATATCGCCGATCTCAAGCCCGGCGGGCAGTATGTCGCCAAGGACATGCACGATGCAGGCGGCGTATATATGCTGATGAAAACCATGCTCGAAGGCGGATTTCTCGATCCCAGCCCGATGACCGTGACCGGCAAGACGTTGGGCGAGAATATCGAGGAAATCACCTGGAACCCCGACCAGAAGGTCATCTACAGCGTCGCCGCGCCGATCACTCCGACCGGCGGCGTGGTCGGCCTGCGCGGCAGCCTTGCCCCCGATGGGGCAATCGTGAAGGTCGCCGGGATGGCGCGCCTCCAGTTCACCGGACCCGCGCAGGTGTTCGAATGCGAGGAAGACGCGTTCGCCGCGGTCAAGGCGCACCGGATCAAGGAAGGCGGCGTCGTCGTGATCCGCTACGAAGGGCCCAAGGGCGGCCCGGGGATGCGCGAAATGTTGTCCACCACCGCCGCGCTTTACGGGCAGGGCATGGGCGAGAAGGTTGCCCTAATTACCGATGGTCGGTTCTCCGGCGCGACGCGAGGGTTCTGCATCGGCCATGTCGGCCCCGAAGCGAGCGATTGCGGCCCGATTGCGCTGGTCGAAGATGGCGACATCATCGCGATCGATGCCGAGGCCGGAACGATCGACCTGCTGGTGGAAGACGAAGTGCTCGACGCCCGCCGCCTAGCGTGGCAGCCCCGCCAGAACGATTACCAGTCGGGCGCGTTGTGGCGTTACGCCCAGAACGTCGGCCCCGCCAGCAAGGGCGCTCTGACCCACCCGGGCGGCGCGGCGGAAACGCATGTCTATGCGGATATCTAGCGCCCTGATCCTCGTCTTGACCTCCTCGGCCTGTTCCGCAGGCGCGGAGCAGCCGCAGGCCGACGCTGGGGCGCAGCGCATAGAATGCGCGCTGGGTGAGGGGGCGGAATTCGCCGACGATTGCCTAGTGGAACGCTCGGCCAGCGGGGATACGCGTGTAGTCACGGTACGGCACCCCGACGGCGGGTTCCGCCGGTTCGAGCAAGTCGATGACGGTCGCGGCCTGACGATTGCCGACGGGGCAGACGATGCGGTGACAAGCCTTGCAGGAGACGTCCTCGAGATCACCGTGGGAAAGGACCGCTACCGTTTCCCGGCCACCGCAACTGGCGGCGGTCTGGAAAATGCTGGCTCGGGTGACTGACCTGTTGCCCGATCCGGTCCTGACCGTCAGCGAGATGCGCGCCGCGGAACAAGCGTTGATTGATGCCGGCACCGACGTCCATGAGCTGATGCAGCGAGCGGGACGCGGCGCTGCGGAATGGGTCTGGCGGATAGCCGCGGGCCGGGCGGTCACGGTGCTGTGCGGACCGGGCAACAACGGCGGTGACGGCTATGTTATCGCCGAGACATTGCGCGCACGCGGATTGCCGGTGCTGGTGGTCGCTCCGATCGAACCCGCAACCGAAGCGGCGCACCGCGCGCGCGGCGGCTACGTGGGTGACGTCACGGCGTCCTCCGAGGGTGTTTCGGGGCAGGTGTTGGTCGATTGCCTGTTCGGGTCCGGTCTCAGCCGCGAGATTTCCGCCGATTTGGCGAACCCCTTGAAGGCGCTTGCCTCCACCCACGCATACCGGATCGCCGTCGACCTGCCGAGCGGCATCGAAAGTGACCGGGGCACGTTGTTCGGCCCGGCTATTGAATATCACCTGACCCTTGCGCTGGGCGCGTGGAAGCGGGCGCATTTCCTGATGCCTGCCGCCAGCAGGATGGGAGCCTTGCGGCTGGTGGACATTGGCGTCGACCGGTCTGCGGGACATGCGCACCGGATCATGCGGCCCCGCCTCTCCGCGCCTGCCGCCGATGCACACAAGTACCGGCGCGGATTGCTCGCGATTGTCGGCGGCGCGATGCCCGGTGCCGCGCTGCTCTCGGCGGAGGGCGCGATGCATTCGGGTGCAGGCTATGTGAAGCTGTTGTCGGAACATTCGCATCCCGGTGCCCCTGCGGACCTGGTGCTGGACAGCCGTGATCTGGCCAAGGCGCTGTCCGACGCGCGGATCAACGCACTGCTGGTCGGTCCGGGGCTTGGCCGTGATGATGACGCGACAGACCGTCTGAAGGAGGCGCTCCGGCGCGACCTGCCGACGGTCCTGGATGCCGATGGGCTCGCGATACTCCAGCCCGGGTGGCTTGGCGCGCGCACCAAGCCGCTGGTCCTGACCCCGCATGAAGGCGAATTGGCGGCGCTCGAAAAGGCATTCGGGCTGGATGGAGCAGGCGGCAAGGTCGATCGCGCGGCCGCTCTGGCAAAAGCGACCGGTGCGGTCGTCGTCGCCAAGGGCGCTGACACGCTGGTCGCATCTCCCGAGGGCCGGATCGCCTTTGCGGACCGATCATCCAGTTGGCTTTCCACCGCCGGCACCGGCGACGTCCTGGCGGGTATCATGGCGAGCCGCCTTGCGAATGGCGCGCCGCCTTTCTCCGCCGCGTGCGAGGCAGTCTGGCTCCATGCCGAAGCCGCGCGGCAGGCCGGGGCCGCTTTTACCGCGATGGAACTGGCGCTCTGCGTCAAGGGCGCTTACGCAGCCACCCTGTGAACGAATCGAAGGTAATTTTGCGTGTCGCCGCGAAGGGCGACGGTGTTTCCGCGGACGGCAGCCACTTTGCGGGCACCGCACCGGGGGACATCATTACGCCCGATGGCAGCGTCCAGCGCGGCCCGCATTTCACCGAGCCTCCGTGCCGGCATTTCCCCGAATGCGGCGGGTGCCAGTTGCAGCACCTCGACGAGGAAACCTTGCTCAGTTTCGTGACCGCGCGGGTCACCAACGCCGCCCTCAAGGAGGGGCTGGAAATTGGCGAACTGCTGCCGACGCATCTGTCGCCGCCGCGCAGCCGCCGCCGGGCCAGCCTGCACATCGTCAACGCGGGCGGGCGCCCGCTGGTGGGCTTCCGCAAGGCCGGTTCGCACCAGGTGATCGACATGCACCAATGCGAGATCTTGCGCCCCGAACTGTTCGCGCTGGTCGCCCCGCTGCGGCAGATGATGGCGCGCCGGCAGGGCAAGTATTCGGTCGATGCCGAATTGACGCTGACCGATCAGGGCGTCGATTGCTCGCTGAAGAATCTGACCGTCGAGGGGCTTCAGCAAACCGAGGCGATGCTCGACTTCGCGCGCGACAACGCCTTGGCTCGCCTGACGATGGACCAGGGCTACGGGCCCGAAACCGTGTGGGAGCCGGAGCCCGTCACCATGATGATGGGCCGTGTAGCGGTCCCCTTTCCGGTCGGCAGTTTCCTGCAAGCCACTGCGGACGGCGAGGCGGTGCTGGTCGATGACGCGCGCGAGTGGCTGTCCGGTAGCGCCTTCATCGCCGATTTGTTTTCAGGCGTCGGCACCTTCGCTTTTGCGCTTTGCGACCCGGCCAAGGTGCTGGCGGCGGAAGCGGCGCGGGACATGCACTTCGCCTGCAAGTCGGCGGCTGCGCTGGCCAAGCGGCCGGTCCACCCGGTGCACCGCGACCTGTTCCGTAACCCGTTGCAGGTGGATGAACTGAACCGGTTCGACGCGGTGCTGCTCGATCCGCCGCGCGCCGGAGCGAAAGACCAGGCGGATCTGCTGGCGCAAAGTACGGTGGCAAAGGTCGTTTATATCAGCTGCAACCCGTCCAGCTGGGCGCGCGATGCGGCAAGGATGGTCGCGGGCGGATACCGGCTGGAAAAACTGCGCGCGGTCGGCCAGTTTCGCTGGTCGACCCATGTGGAACTCGCCAGCCTGTTCGTTAAGGCGGCCTAGGCCTTCAGCCCAGCCAATAGCTGCTGGTACAGCCACTCCCGCGCGTGGGGTTCGGCGTAGGAATGGCCGGCATTTTCGCACTTCTCGATACGGCTGTCGCTGGCATCCCAGGCGGCCTCGAACACTTGGGCTGTCCGGTCTTTGGCGGCGAGGAGAATTTTTACCGGCCCCTCGAAAGCGGACAGGCCTGCAGCCATGCCCTGCGCCAGTGACGTCGGAGCAGGTGCCGGTCTCACCGCGCGCAGCAATCCACGCGACAGTTTGCGCAAGTTCACCCCGCCCGACAGAAGACGCGCCAATTCCTTGGGATCGCGCAGCTTTTCGGCATAGCGGGACCGGATCGCGGCGGGCGGCGGCGTGCTGTCCGCGCTGTCGTTCTCGATCACCCACGGGTTGGAGAGGACCAGCGCGTCGCAGCCGGTTCCGGCGCCGAGCATCAGCGCGCTGGCGGCATCGCAATTGCCGAACCCGACGACACGGTCGACCTTGGGGGCCATCGCCCGGAACGCGGCGAGCGCGGCGGCGATATCGTTCTGGCTGGCGCGGAAGCCGCGGTCTTCTCCGTCGCTGTCTCCCACGCCGCGCCGGTCGAACCGGAAGACCGGAAATCCGGCCTCCGCAAGCCGCGCGGCCAGCTGGGCCTGCCCGGAGAAGGCGCCCGAGCGGATTTCGCTGCCGCCGGTGACGATCAGCAGGCCGCTGGAGCTTGGCGCTGTATCAAGTGTCCCGGCCAAGGCTTTGCTACCGCACGGAAAAGTCATGTGCAGGCGGGTCATGGCTCGAGCATTCCCATGGCGACGAGGGCCGCCAGCATGTCCGCTTGTTCGGGATCGTAGCCGGGTTCGGCGCGCAGCCACAAGCCTGCTCCGCCAATGTCGTTCTGCTCGATGACGGCCTGCTGGCTGTCTGCGTTGGCGACGGCCTGTTCGAGTTCGGAAAACATGCCCGCCCCGATGCTCCATCCGGCCAGCTCAAGCCCTTGTGCGCGGGCGATAACCGACAAACCTTCAATCGTTTCTGCGGTCCCGGCTTCGCGGGCGGCGATCGTGCGGGCCCTCAGCAAGCCGCGCAGCGCCTTCGCGCCGGTGGTCGGGGCATAACGCCAACCGGGTAAGGTGGGCGGGGCCAGCAGGCAGCCAGCGCGGATCGCCAGCACATGGGTCGCGCCGAAATGCGCCGCGGCCACCTGCGCAGCAGTGCGCCAGCCCTCCAGTGTCTGCATTTCAAGCGGCTGCCGGCTTTCATTGCAACCGGGGAGATCGGGCAGGAAGCTGTCCACCCCCGACAAGTCGAGCCGGCGCATCGCCTCGGCGATCTGTCGGCGCGTCTGGTTTGCCTCGCCGAACAGCGCGGGCAGCACCAGCAGGCGCGGTTCACGCCCCTGGTCGAAGACGAGCGCCATTTCCTCCGCAGTTCCCTCGCCGGGAAGCGGACAGTGCCACGAGGTGTACCCCCGATTGCTCAGATCGAATTGTCCCCGCCGGCGGGCGCGGTCACCACCTTGGCTTCCGCGAAAGCCAGCAGGCCGCCATAGGTTTCGAGCATTTCGCCATCGACGTCATCGTCTTCGATGATGATGTCGAGCCGGTCTTCCATTTCGGTAAACAGGCTGGCGACAGCCATCGAATCGAGTTCGGGCAGGTGGCCGAACAGTCCGGTTTCACCGCTGAACCCTCCAACCAGTTCCGCATCGAGCACCAGCACATCGCGAAGGATTTCCCGCAGCAGCGCGTCCACCGCGCTGCGGCTTGGCGCCAGCGCGCTCTCGCGGGCGATGACCGGTTCCTTTGCAGGGTCGATTGTCATCAGGTGGAAATCCCTCTCCAATCCCGGGTTTCGGGCAACAAGGGTGCGCCCTTAGCTTTGCTGTAAAGCCCGCGCAACCCGTCCCGCCATCCGTCGTGCCAGTA
This sequence comes from Allopontixanthobacter sediminis, assembly GCF_009828115.1. Classification (GTDB taxonomy): domain Bacteria; phylum Pseudomonadota; class Alphaproteobacteria; order Sphingomonadales; family Sphingomonadaceae; genus Allopontixanthobacter; species Allopontixanthobacter sediminis. The sequence continues at coordinate 637,834 of NZ_WTYL01000001.1, forward strand.
CCGGCCAGGCGCGAATCTGGCGGGTGTCGAGGCAATCGAGCCGGAAACGCGGGCGGTCTTCTTCCATCCAGTCGGCCTTGTAAGGATCGTTGCCGGTGCCGAAATCGACCAGCGTAACCCGGTCCCGGTCGATCGCATGTTCGAACATTGCCGCGCTCAGCGTGGTTCCCGCCGACAAGGCCTTGTAATCCTTAAGATGGGCGAGTTTGTGGATATAGGCGGCGGAGTTTTCGACCGTCCAGAACTGCGCCGCCACCGAAATGCCCTCATGTCGCGCAATCCCGAGGCGGAGGCGGCCAGCCGCGCCCTCGGCCTGCGCGAACTGGCGCAGCAGCGCGGGATTACCTTCTTCCGGCTTCCAGCTGTTGGCGTAGACCTGTTCATAGGCCGCCCATGCGGCGGGTTCGAACCGCTCGAGGATTTCGACCTCGACCTTCTTCGCCTTGCGCTTGAGCGTGGTCCGCATCTGGCCGGGGCGGGCGGCCCAGTAATCGGCGAAACTGCGCCCGCCGACTTTCAGGATATGGTTGTGATCGCATTGGCTGCGATCGACGCGCCATCCGGCGTCGCGAAAGGCATGTTCCAGCCGGGAAGCGGTGCCGTCCTCGTCGGGCAGCGGCCACAGCGTCACCCGGTGCGACTGGCGGCGCAGGTCTTTCGCCGCGGCGAGCAACAGCGGCGCGCACAGATCGTCGCAGCGCATCACCGGCCGCCAGATGAAACTGTACCAGTTGATCAGCGGTTCGAGGCCGCTATCGGTGCGGGTGAGCGGCAGTGCGAGACTCTCACCCTTCTGGCGCGCCTCGACCAGCAGGGGCGAAATCCCGCCCGCGGCCAGCAGCTGGAACCACTCCATCCGGTCGAATGGACCGGGCAGGCGGTATTCATCGGGCACAATCGTCCCTTGCAGAAATTTAACCGTGTCGTGATAGCTGACCGCAACCAACGATGAACGTCCTTTCCGGAGCAAGAATGCCGCCTGCGCAATACACCCAAACCAGGCCGATTGACCACCTTGCCGAGCGCGGCGGGGCGGAGGATCCTGCGCTGGTGCTGCGCGGTGCAACGCTTAGCCACGGGGAATTAAGAACCCGTGTCGCAGCGCTGGCGGCGTGGCTGGCGGAACGAGTGCCGGAACCGGGTGCGCGGGTTGCCAGCTGGGCGGCCAAGGGCGAGTTGACGTGCCTGTTGCCGCTGGCTGCGCCTAGGGCGGGGCTGGTCCACGTACCGATCAATCCGCTGCTGAAACGCGCGCAAGTAGCGCATATTCTCGCCGATAGCGGGACGGTGATGCTGCTAGGCACTGCAGCGCGCCTCGCCTCGCTGGAGGACGGCGACCTGCCGGCCGATTGCGCGATACTGGACGAGGCGGATATGTGGGCCGAGGTCACTGCGCAGGGCGGCAGCCTGCCGCCCTCCAGCGCCGATCCGGACGATCTGTGCGCCATTCTCTACACCAGCGGATCGACCGGCCAGCCCAAGGGGGTCATGCTCAGCCATGCCAATCTGTGGCTCGGGGCGGCGAGCGTGGCGGAGTATCTGGGGATGGCGGCGGATGACGTGACGCTGGCGGTGCTGCCGCTGTCGTTCGATTACGGGCAGAACCAACTCTTCAGTACCTGGTACGCGGGCGGGGCGGTGGTACCGCTCGACTACTTGCTGCCGCGCGATGTGATGAAGGCCTGCGCGAAACATTCGGTCACCACGCTTGCTGCGGTTCCGCCCTTGTGGCTTCAGCTGACGGAACTGGACTGGCCGTCGGAAGCGACTTCGGCGATGCGCCGCCTGACCAACAGCGGAGGTGCGCTGACGGAGGACCTGGTGCGCGCGCTAAGGACGATCTTCCCCGATGCCCGGCTGTTCCCGATGTACGGGCTGACCGAAGCGTTCCGTTCGACCTATCTCGACCCCGCGCTGGTCGATAGCCACCCGACTTCGATGGGAAGGGCAATTCCGCACGCGGAAATCCTGGTGGTGAACGATGTTGGCGAGATTGCCGAGCCGGGCGAGGAAGGCGAACTGGTCCATTGCGGGCCGCTGGTGGCGCAGGGGTATTGGCAGGACACGGCGCGAACGGCCGAGCGTTTTAGGCCTGCACCTGCCGCGTCGGAATATGGCGGGACCGCTGTATGGTCCGGCGACCGCGTGATGCGGGCAGAGGACGACCTCCTTTATTTCGTCGGTCGGCGCGACGCGATGATCAAGAGCGCGGGCAACCGGATCAGCCCGCAGGAAGTGGAGGACGCGGCGCGCGCCACAGGGCTGGTGGCGGAAGCTGCCGCGCTTGGCGTGCCGGACGAACGGCTGGGGCAGGCGGTGCATCTGGTGGTGCGCGCTCCTGCGGGGGCTGGCGAGAATACCCATGAACTGGCACAGATGCTGGCCAAGGAGCTTCCCAATTTCATGCAGCCCAAGGTGATCCACTGGCGCGAGGCGATGCCGCTCAACCCCAATGGCAAGATCGACCGGGCTGCGCTGCTGGCGGAGATCGGCGCATGAAGCCGCTCGGTCCGATCCCCCTAGGTTTTGAAACCATTGACGGGCAGCTGGCGGTCGGCGGGCACACGGCGATCGCACTGGCGGAACAAGCCGGGACGACGCCGCTGTTCGTCTATTCCCGCGCAATGCTGGAACGACGCGTGGCCGATTTGCGCGCCGCCATGCCCGCGCGCCTCGGGATCAATTACGCGATCAAGGCCAATCCGTTCGCGCCGGTCTTGCAGCTCATGTCCGGACTGGTCGACGGGTTCGACATTGCCTCGGGCGGCGAACTGGCCATCGCGCAGGCTGCTGGAATCGATCCGGCGCGGATCAGTTTCGCCGGGCCGGGCAAGCGCGATACCGAACTGGAAGCCGCGATTGCCGCGGGCGTCACGCTGAATGTCGAATCCGCCGGGGAACTTCGGCGCGCCTTCGCTATCGGGGAACGCCTGGGCGTCACCCCGAAGCTGGCGCTGCGGGTCAATCCCGACTTCGAACTGCGCGGGTCGGGCATGAAGATGGGCGGCGGGGCCAAGCCGTTCGGGATCGACCAGCAGGAAATTCCGGCACTCGCCACCGAACTCATCGCAGCGGGGGCAGAGTGGCGCGGACTGCACATCTTCACCGGCAGCCAGTCGCTCGATACCGGCGCGATTATCGAAGCGCAGGCCAATGTGCTGACGCTCGCGGACCAATTGGCGCAGGCGATCGGGGCGGCGGTGCCGAAATTGAACATGGGGGGCGGGTTCGGGGTGCCGTATTTCGCCAACGACACGCCCGTGGACCTCGGTGCCATTGGCGCGGCGCTGCACGAGCGCTTCGCGGATTTGCCCGAGTCGCTCGCGGAAACGGATCTGTGCATCGAACTAGGGCGCTATCTGGTGGGGGAGGCGGGCGTTTACCTGACCCGGATCCTCGACCGCAAGGTCAGCCACGGCGAGACTTACCTAGTCACCGATGGCGGGCTGCATCACCAGCTGGCCGCATCCGGAAATTTCGGCACGGTCGTCCGGCGCAATTACCCACTCGCCATCGCGAACCGCTTTACGGCGCAACCGGACGAAGAGGTTAACGTCGTCGGCTGCTTGTGCACGCCGCTCGACCGGCTGGCGGACAAGGCGCATCTGCCGCGCTCCGATGTGGGCGACATCGTGGCGGTGTTCTGCGCCGGGGCGTACGGCGCAACGGCGTCACCCTCGGCATTCCTGGGACAGGGCCCGGCTGCGGAAATGCTGGTTTAACCTTTGCCGCTGCGCTGTCCCGCTATGGGACCGGTAGCGCGAAACCCCGCGCGATCCCGATAATACTAACAGTATATTCACCCTTTTTGGCGAGGAAGCGTGTCTGACCTGCGGGTGCGGATGCCGGGTAGCTCCCGCGCTTCCGTTCCAACGCCCGCGCCCAAGGCAAGGATACGCGTCGATGCCGAATACCAGATTTCCCGCTTTGCTGGCCAGCAGTGCCATGCTTTCGCTCGCCCTGTCCGGCTGCGCTGCCGGCGGCGGGACGGAATTGCCGCCCGCCTCGTTCGTGGCGATGCAGGAAGGGCCGGGGGAAGAATACATCATCGGTCCGCTCGATGAACTGACCATCCACGTGTGGCGCAATCCGGAACTCGGTGCGGAGAAGATCCAGGTCCGTCCCGACGGCCGGATCACCACCCCGCTGGTCACCGACATGCCCGCCGTGGGCAAGACGCCATCGATGCTGGCGCAAGATATCCGCCTGCAATTGTCGCAATATATCGAAGAACCGCTGGTCTCCGTGATCGTCAACAAATTCGCCGGCACGTTCAGCCAGCAGATCCGCGTCGTCGGCGCGACGGAAAAGCCCGCTTCGATTCCCTACCGCGCCAACATGACCGTGCTCGACGCGATGATCGCGGTCGGTGGCCTGTCCGAATTCGCCGCGGGCAACCGGGCCAAGCTGATCCGCTTCGACAAACAGGCCGGCAGCCAGAAGGAATATGCGCTGCGACTGGGCGACCTGCTCAAGAAAGGCTCCAGCGAAGCCAATGTGATGCTGATGCCGGGCGATGTGATCATCATCCCGGAAAGCATGTTCTGAGGGACTGGCAGCGGCAATGAACGAAGTCTTCGAAGAACTCAGGGGCGCGGCCCATTCGGTCTGGCACCGCAAGTGGGTGGCACTCGCCATCGCCTGGGGTGTGTGCATCCTGGGCTGGCTGGTGGTCGCGATGATTCCCAATTCCTACGAATCCGAAGCGCGGATCTATGTCCAGCTGGACGACGTGTTTTCTGAGCAGATCGGAATCAAGGGCGACGGCGAACGCGACATCAACCGCGTGCGCCAGACGCTGTCGAGCTCGGTCAATCTCGAAAAGGTGATCCGGTCGACCAAGCTGGGCGAAGGTATCACCAGCCCGCGGGCGATGGAAAACGCGATCGCCACGCTGACCAAGAACGTGACCGTGAAGAGCGAGGAGAACAACCTCTTCGAACTGACCGCCAAGGTTGGCCACAGCGACTTGTCCGACGCGGAAAACGCTGCCCTGGCGCAGGATGTCATCCAGAAGCTGATCGACATTTTCCGCGAAGAAAACATCGCCGGTGACCGCGGCGACGTGGCCGAGACCATCGTGTTCCTCGATCAGCAGTTGGAGGCGCGCAAGCGGGACCTCGAAGCCGCCGAACAGCAACGGCTCGCGTTCGAAGCGCAGAACCCCGAATTGATCGGTGGCAGCGACGCGCTGTCGGCCAAGTTGCAGAATTTGCGCAGCGAAACGCGCGGGGTGGATGCCGATCTTGCGGCGGCGCAGAGCGCGCTGGCGGCAATCAACGGACAGCTCGCCGGTACGCCTCGTACGCTCTCCGGGCCGGGCGAGGCGGGTGGTGCGCGCGGCGCGCTGGGCCAGGTCCAGTCGCAGCTTGCCTCCGCGCAGGCCCGCGGCCTGACCGATAGCCATCCCGACATCATCGCCCTGAAACGCCAGATCGCGCTGCTCGAACGGCAGGCGGCCCGCGAAGGACCAAATTCAGGCGGGACCCCCAATCCAGCCTACAGTTCGATGGTGTCGATCCGCGCCGAGCGGGAAGCCAACGTCCAGTCGCTGGTCGCGCGCAAAGCGGCCTTGCAGTCCGAACTGTCGGCCCTGACCGCCAACCAGGCAAGTGAGCCGGCGGCGGCGGCGGAAGCGAACCGGATCAGCCGCGATTATGAAGTCCTGCGCAAGAGCTACGACGAATTGCTGAAGGACCGCGAGCAGCTGAAGCTGCGCGGCGACGCAGCGAACGAACGTAGTTCCTTCCGCTTCGAAGTGATCGATCCGCCGACCACCCCGCGCGTTCCCGCGGCGCCTAATCGGCCGCTGCTGCTGATCGGCGTCCTGTTCGCCGGCATCGCGGCAGGCATCGGCGGCGCGTTCGTGATCGGCCATCTGCGTTCGACCTTCGCGACGACTGCCAAATTGCAGCGCGCGCTGGGCCTTCCGGTGCTGGGGGCAATCTCGACCTCGCTGACGGACGCCGCGCGCGATCTGCAGAGGCGGCGGATGCGCAAGTTCAGCGCCGGCTTCGCCGCACTGGGCGGCCTGACAATCATCCTGATCGTAGTCGAATTCATCCAGCGCGGCATGGTCGCGTGAGGGGCAGGGCATGACAGAACACAGAAAAATACCCGTCCCCGGCGCGGCCAAGTCACCCTCCGAAAACAGCTCTTCGCTGTTCGAGCGGGCTAGCGGTGCGTTCGGGCTGGACCCGTTCAAGGCGCCTCCGGTGCCGCGCAAGCTGGACGATCCGCCGCTGAAGCATGCGCGCCTGCGCCAACAACCCGTCGCGCCTGCGGTGGAGCCAGCGCAATCGGTGGCATCGGCGCCTGCTCCCGCACCCACGCCGGAACCGGCCCCGACGCCAATTGCGGTCCTGCCGTCCGAAGTGACGCTATCCGGCGAGAGCGGATCGGTCCGCCTGGCGGGGACGCGGCACCCGATCGACCGCGATCACCTGCGCGATCAGGGCATGATTGTGCCCGAAGGGGCGGTCACCGCATTGATCGAGGAATTTCGTATCGTGAAGCGGCAGATCCTGTCCGCCGCGCGCGAACGCGGCACGGCCAAATCGCGCCGGGTGCTGATCTGTTCCCCCCATCCGGGCGAGGGCAAGACTTTCTGCGCGACCAATCTGGCAATCGCGATGGCGGCCGAACGCGACAGCGAAGTGCTGCTCGTCGATGCCGATTTCGCCAAGCCTTCGATCCTGTCCACGCTCGGCCTGCCCAAGGGACCGGGCCTGATGGACTGCCTGGCCGATCCGGAATTGAAGCCGGAAAATCTGGTGCTTGGCACTGATATTCCCGGCCTGTGGGTGCTGCCTGCCGGTAACCAGACCGCGTACGACAGCGAATATCTCAGCAGCGCGCGCACCGCCGAGGTCATGGACCGCCTGACCATCGGTGCGCCCAACCGGATCGTCATTTTCGACAGCCCGCCCGCGCTGTCCGCTTCGCCAGCGGCGGAGCTCGCGAAACATGTCGGGCAGGCCGTGCTGGTCGCCCGGGCCGACAGTTCCGGCCAGAGCGCGTTGGAGGATGCGGTCCACCTGCTGTCCGCCTGCTCCGATATCAAGCTGCTGCTCAACGCCACCAATTTCAGCCCGAGCGGGCGGAAATTCGGGTCCTATTACGGTTACGGAGGGTAACCCCAAATGAAATTCCCAATCCTGCTGCGCATCTGCGTGATTGCCGGTATCGGCTTGCCCGGCGCGGTCTTCGCGCAGGACGCAGGTTACGGCGACGTCGACGGCGAAAGCGCGTCCAGCGACCGGAGCGACGCTTCGGGGCGCGGCGGTTCCGGCGTTGTGGTCAGCCCCTACATCGAGGCCTCGCAGATCGTCGTGGCCGAATTGTCGCCGGGTGACGATGTAGTGACCTTCTCGCAAGTCGCGGTTGGTGTCGATGCGTCGGTCACCGGACGCAATAACGGCGGCTCGGTCTCCGTACGGTACGAGCGGACCATCGGCTATGACGACAACTCCGCCGATTCCGGTACGCTGAGCGGTGTCGCTCGCGGTTATGCCACCATCGTGCCGCGCGCAGTGACGGTCGAAGCGGGCGCCCTCGCGGCCCGCACGCGGGTCGATGCGAATGGCGGCAGCACGCTCGGCGCGCTGACGGGCGACGATGCGACCAGCACCGTCTATTCCGTTTACGCCGGACCAAATCTCCACACCAGCGCAGGCGATGTCGAGATCAACGCGAATTACCGCATTGGCTACACGAAAGTGGATTCGCCCGATGCGTTCGTGACCGTCGGCGGCGGGGTTCCGGTCGACGTGTTCGACGAGAGCCTGTCGCAAGCGGCGGCTTTCCACGTCGCGACGCGCCCCGGCGACCCTTTGCCGGTCGGCCTCGGTGTCGGCGGCGGATACAACCAGGAAGATATCTCCAATTTCGACCAGCGCCTGCGCGACGCCTATATCCGCGCCGACGTAACCGTCCCGGTCAGCCAGAGCCTCGCCGTGGTTGGCGGCGTCGGGTACGAAGACGTCGAGATTTCCAGCCGTGATGCCTTGCTCGATACCAACGGCAATCCGGTAATCGGCAGTGACGGCCGGATCGTGACCGACACCAGCCAGCCGCGCCAACTCGCCTACGATGTATCCGGCCTGATCTGGGATGTCGGCGTCGTCTGGCGCCCCAGCACCCGCACCTCGCTGGAGGCGCATGTCGGCCGCCGTTACGATTCGACCAGCTATTACGGGACCTTCTCGTGGGCGCCGAACAGCCGCACCGGGGTGAGCGTATCGGTATATGACGCGATTTCCGGCTTCGGCAGCCAGCTGAACACGTCGCTTGCCAACCTGCCGACCCAGTTTGCCGCGACGCGCAATGGCGTGACCGGGGACCTCAGTGGGTGCGTCGCCAGCACTGAAGGCAACAACTGCCTCGCCGGGGTGCTTGGCTCGGTTCGCTCCGCCACCTACCGCTCGCGCGGTATTGCAGGGAGCTATTCGGTCAATTTCGGGCGGACCAATGCGGGCTTTGGCGCAGGATATGACCGCCGCACGTTCATCGCTGCGCCGGGCACCATCCTGGCGGCTGCGAACGGCGTGCAGGACGAGAATTATTGGGTCGCGTTCTATCTGGACGGCGAGCTGGGCAACCGCGCCAGTTTCGCCGCCAACACTTACGCCAACTGGCTCGACAGCGGCTTCAGCAGCACCGGAGACGTTCTCGCGGTCGGCGCTTCGGCGGCCTATCGCCGCCAGCTGCTCGCCGGACTGTCAGCGCGGGCCGCGCTGGCACTCGATCACCTGGACAGTAGCCAGGCGGACCAGGACTTTACCGCGGCGTCGGCCCTGCTCGGCCTGCGTTACGATTTTTGATGGGAGCGACGAATGTTCGATGAATTCTACGGCCTGACGGGGCGCCCGTTCCAGCTGACGCCGGACCCGAGCTTCTATTTCGAAAGCATCAGCCACCGCAAGGCGCTGTCCTACCTCGGTTACGGCATGGCGCAGGGCGAAGGATTCATCGTCATCACCGGCGAAGTCGGCGCGGGCAAGAGCACGCTGGTCGCGCATCTGATGCAGAAGATCGATCACGAGCGGATGACGGTGGGCCAGGTGGTCACCAGCAATCTCGACGGGGAGGAACTGGTCCACGTCGCAGCGAACAGTTTCGGCCTGGATGTGGCCGGGCATGACAAGGCCGCGGCGCTCAGCGCGATCGAAGCGTTCCTGCACGGCGAAGCACGCGAAGGCCGGCGCTGCCTGCTGGTGGTGGACGAATCCCAGAACCTGTCGATCGAGGCGCTCGAAGAATTGCGCATGTTGTCCAACTTCCAGCTTGGCGCGCATCCGCTGCTGCAGGTGTTGCTGCTGGGCCAGCCGGAGTTCCGCAAGGTGCTGGCGGAACACGGCGAACTGGAACAGCTACGCCAGCGCGTGATCGCTTCCCATCATCTCGAAGCGATGGAGCCGTATGAAATCGAGCCCTACATCCGCCACCGGCTGGAATGTGTCGGCTGGGAAGGCAATCCGGAATTCGCCGAGGGGGTGTTCGGGGAAATCCATGGAGCGACCGGCGGCATTCCGCGCCGGGTGAACCAGGTGGTGACCCGTTTGCTGCTGCTCGGCGCGATTGAACAGAGCACCATCCTCGACCAGCCGATGCTGGCATCGGTGCTGGACGAAATGGCGAACGACAACGCGTTTCACGGCGAAGCGGCAGACGCGGCTATGCAGGAACTCGCTGTTCCGGCGCCCGGCCCGGTCAAGCACGCCGCGCGCGCTTCCGAACCGTTGCCGCATGCTGCTCCGGCAATCAGCGCGGCCATGCTGGCTGACATGCTTGCCGAGCGTGACGCGCAGATTGCCGAGTTGCAGCAGGCGGTTGTCGAACTTGCGGGCGCCGATCAGGGGCAAACCGTCGTTCCGGACACCGCTGAGCTGGAAGCCCGGTTGAACGCCCGGATCGACACCATGCAAGCCCGGCTGGAGGAACAGGAACGTACCGTGCGCCACGTCCTCACGATGCTGATCGAATGGATCGAGACCGGCGAGAAGCCGCGCGAAGCGGCCTGACATCACTTCAATGGCCGATCTTTCGCACATGCCCGTCGCGCCGGAGAGCACTGGTCCGATCATCAACGGCCTGTCCGTCGATGTCGAGGACTGGTTCCAGGTCGGCGCGTTCGAAAATGTGATCGACCGCGGCGATTGGGACGGCTTGTCGCTGCGGGTGGAAGACAATGTCCTGCGTATTCTCGACCTGTTTGACGAAGCGGGGGTGAAGGCGACGTTTTTCACGCTGGGTTGGGTCGCGCGGCGGCACGGACCGCTGATGCGCCGGATCGTCGAGGCGGGGCACGAACTCGCCAGCCACGGTTACGACCATGCGCGGGTGTTCAATTTTACCCGCAAGGAATTTGGAGAGGATTTGCGCAAGGCTCGCGAAATACTCGAGGATGCCGGCGGGGTGGCGATCCACGGCTACCGCGCGCCCAGCTTCTCGATCGATCGCCGGACACCGTGGGCCTACATGGAACTGGCGGACCAGGGCTATGTCTATTCCTCCAGCGTGGCCCCGGTCACGCATGACCATTACGGCTGGCGGGAAGCGCCGCGGTTCGCCTTCAAGCCGCTGCCGTGGTCCGACCTGGTCGAAATCCCGGTGGCCACCGCAATGCTCGGCGGCAAGCGTCTGGCGGCGGGCGGTGGCGGCTTTTTCCGGGTTCTGCCCTATGGTTTTTCTCGCTGGGCGATCCGGCAGGTGAACCGCCGGGACGCGCGCCCTGCGGTGTTCTATTTCCACCCGTGGGAGATCGATCCCGACCAGCCGCGTGTCCCCAACGCTTCGATGCGGTCGCGGCTGCGGCATTATACCAACTTGCAGCGGATGGCGCCCAAACTGCGCGAATTGGTCCATGAATTCAGTTGGGGCCGGTTGGATCTGCTGGCCTACCGCGAAGCGCTCACGGCACCGGGCCTGGTCCTGGAGGATCCGACTGAGAACGTGATCGAAACGGCCGCCGGGTTGCCCGCTTGAACGCACCATTTCCCTTGTCAGCCGAGACTATTGCGGCAGCGGACCTCAATGATCCGGGCGAATTCGCGCGCATCGAATGCTTTGCCGCGGCCATGGGCGGCACGCCGTTCCACCGCCCGACATGGCTGTGTGCCATTGAGCGCGGGACTGGCCAGCAGGCGCTGGGCCTGGTCGCGGAAAAGGCCGGACGGCTTACCGGCTGGCTCCCGCTGACGCTCGTCCATTCGCCGTTGTTCGGCCGCGCGCTGGTCTCGAGCGGCTTTGCGGTGGGCGGCGGAGTGCTGGCGGGAAGTCAGCGAACCGCGATGGCGCTGTGCCGCAGGGCAGAAGAACTGGCTGCGCGTCTGTCCTGCCAGACAGTTGAGCTGCGCGGAGGCGACCTGCCGGCCCAGTGGGATATCACTACCGAAAGCCACTGCGGCTTCGTGACCGACCTGGCTGCGGATGATGAGGCGCAATTGCTGGCGATCCCGCGCAAGCAGCGTGCCGAGATACGACGCGGCCTCAAACTGGAACTCGTCGTCCAGACCGGCCGCGCCGAAGCGGACCGGGCGGCGCATTACGCCGTCTATGCCGAAAGCGTGCGCAACCTCGGCACTCCGGTATTCCCGCGTTCGCTGTTCGACGCGGTGCTGGACGCGTTCGGGGACGATGCCGATATCCTCACCGTCCGGCACAATGGTGTGCCGGTGGCGAGCGTGCTGTCGCTGTATCACGGCGGGGCGGTAATGCCCTATTGGGGCGGCGGGACCTTTGCCGCGCGGAACTTGCGCGCCAACGAAGTGATGTATTTCGAGCTGATGCGTCAAGCGCAGCGGCGCGGCTGCATACGTTTCGACTTCGGACGCTCCAAAACCGGTAGCGGGCCGTATCATTACAAGAAGAACTGGGGCTTCGAACCGCAGCCGCTGGCTTACGCAAGCTGGACCGCTGAGGGTGGTAATGCGCGCGACATCAACCCGAACAGCGGCGCCTATTCCGCCAAGATCGCGCTGTGGAAGCGCCTGCCGCTGCCGGTCGCCAACCGCCTGGGACCGCTAATCGCCAAAGGGCTGGGCTGATGGGCGAAATCCTGTTCCTGGCGCACCGCATCCCGTTCCTGCCGGACCGGGGCGACAAGATCCGTTCGCATCATATGCTGAAAGCCTTGGCCGGAATCGCGCCGGTCCATGTCGGCTGCTTTGCCGATACGCACGGCGATCTCGCCCATGAACCGCTGCTCGCTGAAATATCCGCGAGCCATTGCCTGATCCGCCGCAGCAAAAGCATGGCGAGAGCCGGGATCGAGGCGCTAGTGTCGCGCAAACCGGTCAGCCTGACGGCGTTCGATCATCCGGATTTGCACGAATGGGTCCGGCAGACGCTGGCAGCACACCCGGTCGATACGATCTTCGTCTTTTCCGGTCAGATGGGCCAGTATGTTCCGGCGGAATTCGCCGGGCGGGTGGTGGTCGACCTGTGCGACGTCGATTCGGCCAAATTCGAGGCCTACGCCGCGTCGGGAACCTTGCCGCGGCGCTGGATCGATGCGCGCGAAGCGGTGCTGCTGTCGGCAGAGGAAGAGCGCCTTGCGCGCAGGGCCGACCGCACGTTGCTGGTCAGCCCGGCAGAGGCGGCGCTGTTCCGCTCCCGCATCGCGGGCGACCTGGGCGACACCGTGCTGGCGGTGGGCAACGGGATCGATGCCGAGTTTTTCGCCCCACAGGCGGCAGCGCCGCATCCTCATCTGGCGGTAACCGCCGGACCCCATTTCGTCTTCACCGGGCAGATGGATTATGCGCCGAATGTCGCGGCGGCGCTGCGGATGATTGCCCGGTTATTGCCGCGTATCCGCCAGGTCCATGCCTACGCGCAGTTCCACGTGGTTGGCCGCGCCCCGGTACCGCAACTGGTGAAGCACGCCGGGCAAGACGGGGTGCATATATGGGGCGAGGTGCCCGATGTTCGCCCGTTTCTCCGCAGCGCTGACCTCGTGATCGCGCCGCTCGACATCGCGCGCGGGATACAGAACAAGGTTCTCGAGGCGATGGCGATGGCAAGGCCGGTGCTGCTCACGCCCGAAGCCGCGAACGGCATCGATGCGGAGGACGGTGTCCAGTTCGCGGTTGCGGATACCGACGACGCGCTGGTGTCCCGCGCCTTGGCTCTGCTGGAAGATGCCCCCGGCACGGCGGCGATGGCCGCGGCGGCAAGGCGGTACGTTACCGAGTTCCAGAGCTGGCCGGCAATGCTCGCCTATCTTGGGCCAATCATCGGCAGGCCGATAGCGCCGCCTGAAGCCGGCCGGTACAGCGATGTCGCGTGAGAATTTCCTCCCAAACTGGAGCGGGGCGGGGTGGGTGAGCCGCGTGCCGGATGCCTGGCGCGCGCCGCTGGTCCATCTGGCGCTTGCATGGGCGGGCCTGCTTGGTCTCGCGGCCCGCGACTGGGTGACCATGGCGGACAAATGGTGGAATATCTCCACTTACAACCACGTGGTGTTTGTCCCCTTCATTGTCGGGTGGCTGGTCTGGACCCGGCGCGCGGAGCTGGCGCAGCTTGCGCCGGTACCGTGGTGGCCGGGCGTGATCGCCGCTGCCGGAGCGCTGTTTCTGTGGCTGCTCGGGACGATCGCCGGGGTCAATTCGGTAAGCCAGCTCGGCGCGGTCGCAATGCTGCAAGCGTGTGTGGCCGCCCTGCTTGGCCCGCGCATCATCGCCGCGCTGCTGTTCCCGCTGGGCTTCATGCTGTTCCTGGTGCCGTTCGGAGACGAACTGGTTCCGGCCCTGCAGATGATCACCGCCAAACTGGTGATCGAGCTGACCCATTGGAGCGGCATTCCGGCAGTAATCGACGGAGTGTTCATCGATACCCCTGCCGGACTGTTCGAGGTGGCGGAGGCCTGTTCCGGTGTAAAATTCCTCGTCGCGATGATCGCGCTGGGCGTGCTGGTGATGCACACCTGCTTCACCAGCTGGAAACGGCGCGCGGTGTTCATGGCGGCGGCGATTGCCCTCCCGATCCTCGCCAACGGTGTACGGGCGTGGGGCACGATTTATATCGCGCAAAGCCAGGGCGTCGAATTCGCAGCCGGGTTCGATCATATTTTCTACGGCTGGATTTTCTTCGCGCTGGTGGTGTTCGTGTTGCTCGCCGCGGCGTGGCGCTGGTTCGATCGCTCACCGGAGGATCTCGCGCCCGACATCGAAGCGATCCGCCGCTCGCCGCTGCTTGCGGCGCTGTCCGGAATGACGATGCGCGGCACCCCCGCACTCGCTGGCATATTGGCGCTCGGCCTGCTGTTCGCGGCGTGGGCCGCTTTGGCATCCGGCGGGGAGGCGCGTCTGCCCGAGCGAATAGCGCTACCGGACGTGCCCGGATGGCAACGGGTGGACTACGCACCCACCGCCGCGTGGGAGCCGAGGGCCACCGGGGCGCAGCACCGGTTGCTCGGCAGATACCGCAACGCCGCAGGGCAGGAAGTGGATGTGTTCGTCGCGGTGTATGCGCGGCAGGGCGACGGGCGCGAGGCCAGCGCGTTTGGCGAAGGCGCGCTCAGACCGGACACTGCGTGGCGCTGGCTCGCCCCGGGGGATGGCGGGCCCGAGGTGCAGGCCGATTACCTGCTGGCATCCGGGCAGGTGAAGCGGCTGGCGGAAACATCGTACCGCAACGGCGGACTGACCACCGGCAGTAACGCCCGATTGAAGCTGGCAACGATGGCAAACCGCCTGCTGCTGAGCCGCAACCCGACCATCCTGGCGATCCTTTCCTCCGAACAGCACGAGGGACAAGACGCCGCCCAGTCCATCGCCGCTTTCCGCGCCGATCTCGGTGACGAAGGTGAATGGATGGACCGCATCGCCGGACTTCGATAGGGCGCGCCCATGTGCGGAATCGCCGGTATTTTCCATTTCGAAACGCCCAAGCCGGTCGACCCCGTTCGGGTCGAGCGGATGTGCGATGCACTGGTCCACCGCGGTCCTGACGGGGCGGGGGTGTGGACCGCACCTGGCGTCGGCCTCGGCCACCGCCGATTGTCGATCATCGACCTCGAGGGATCGCCGCAACCGATGCATTCCGCCGACGGGCGCGCGGTCATCGTGTTCAACGGGGAAATCTACAATTTCGAGGAATTGCGGCGCGAGTTGTCCGCGATGGGCGCGCAGTTCAATACCCGGGGCGACACCGAAGTCATCCTCGCGGCGTGGCAGAAATGGGGTGTCAAATGCCTCGACCGCCTCCACGGCATGTTCGCCTTCGCGCTTTACGATTTGGACACTCGGGAGCTGTTTCTCGCGCGTGACCGATTGGGGGTGAAGCCGCTGTTCACCGCCCGACTGAGCGACGGGAGCGTGGCGTTCGCTTCCGAGATGAAGGGACTGCTCGCGCATCCGCTGCTGCGGCGCGAAGCCGATCCGCTGGCGGTGGAGGATTACCTCGCCTGGGGCTATGTCCCCGACCACCGCTCGTTCCTCAAGGGCGTTGAGAAGCTGCCCGCCGGACATTACCGGCTGCTGCGGCACGGCGTGCCGCCGCTGCCTCCGGTCCAATGGTGGGACATCAGCTTCGCAGAACGGCGCACAGGATCCTCGGCAGATTTGTCGGCGGAACTGCTGCACCATTTGCGCGCGGGCGTGACCTCGCGGATGATCGCGGACGTGCCGCTGGGCGCGTTCCTGTCCGGCGGGGTGGACAGTTCCAGCGTCGTCGCGTTAATGGCGGAGGCGAGCCGGGAGCCGGTGCGCACCTGCTCCATCGGGTTCGACGTCGCCGCGCTGGACGAGACCGCCTATGCGCAGCAGGTCGCGCAATTGTTCGGCACCGATCACCGCAGCCGCAGGGTCGATCCGGATGATTTCGGCGCCATCGACCGGATTGCGGGCATCTTCGACGAACCCTTCGCCGATGCGTCCGCCCTGCCGACGCTGCGGGTCTGCGAGTTGGCGCGGGAGAATGTCACCGTCGCGCTATCGGGGGACGGGGCGGACGAGGCGTTTGCGGGTTACCGCCGCCACATATTCCACGCGCGCGAAGAACAGGCGCGGGCTGTGCTGCCGGGATTCCTGCGCGGCCCGGTGTTCGGCGCACTCGGATCGGCCTGGCCCAAGGCCGATTGGGCGCCGCGTCCCTTGCGCGCAAAGTCCACGTTGTTGTCTCTCGCGGCCAGTGGTGAGGAAGGTTATGCGCGCGGCCTGTCGGTGATCCCGCCCGAACTGCGCCAGACACTGTTTTCGGACGCTTTTCTCAAGGTCCGCGGCGATTACCGCGCCGAAGACCCGCTGATCCGGATGATGCGGGATGCTCCGGCGCGGTCCGGCCTCGACCGGGCGCAATATGCGGACCTCAAATTCTGGTTGCCCGGCGATATCCTGACCAAGGTCGACCGGACCAGCATGGCCGTGGGGCTGGAGGCGCGGGAGCCGCTGCTCGACCACCGCCTGATCGAATTCGCCGCCCAGCTTCCGCACCGCGAACGGATTCGCGGCGGGCAGGGCAAATGGCTGCTCAAGCACACCATGGAGCGCCACCTGCCGCGAGAAATCCTCTACCGCCAGAAGCAGGGCTTCGTGACTCCGCTGGCGCAGTGGCTGCGCGGACCGCTGGCGGGGGAGGCCCGGGCAATCGGTTCGAGCGCTGCACTGGCGCGGACCGGATGGTTTGACACAAAGCGGCTTTCGACTCTGGCCGAGGAACACATTTCAGGCCGCAGCGATCATGCGCGATTATTGTGGCAATTGCTGATGCTGGACCGTGCGGTGGACAAACTTGGTTTATCTGCTTGACCCCCACGCCTGACCGACCGGCACGCTGTTTGCCCCGCCGCGCCGGTGGCCTGATCCGGGACAGCGGGCCGCCGGAACCGGTAAATTAATCGGTTGCCAACCAAGTATTCTGAAGCCTAGATTCCCCTCAATAATAAAAAAGGCCACATAAAACAGGGCAGAGGCGTCGCAGCGGAACGGTTAGGCACCGCGTTTGAGGGGGATCTGACAGCAAATGGATAGCAGCGCGAACTCGGTCATGAGCTTCGGCAACAGCGAGGAAAGCCTCGTTGCGGAAAGCTCCCTTCACGCCGGAATTCCCGACGAATTATTGTCGCTGGACGAACTCGACGTTCTTTATGACGGCGAATTCCAGACATTGTGGAGCTACATGCGGCCCGCCGGACGGCCGAGCTTCACCCCCACGATGCTGCGCGATTTCGAGAACTGGCAGAGGTTGATTTCGGCGGATTTCGGTCCCGGAAAAATCCCATTGCGCTATCTGGTGCTGGGCAGCCGCGCCCCGGGCGTGTTCTGCTTCGGCGGCGACCTGACACTGTTCCACCGGCTGATTGCGGAGCGCAACCGGACGGGCCTGGTGCATTACGGCCATCGTTGCTGCGAAATCCTCCACCGCAATATCCAGACGCTGGAAATCCCGATGCTGACCATCGGACTGGTTGAAGGGGCGGCGCTGGGCGGCGGTTTCGAGGCGCTGCTGTCGTTCGATTACATCATTGCCGAACGCGGCGCGACCTTCGGCCTGCCCGAAGTCATGTTCGGCCTGTTCCCCGGCATGGGTGCGCACGCACTGCTCAGCCGCAAGCTCGGCAGTGCGATGGCGGACCGGCTGATCATGTCGAACCAGACCTACAGCGCGCAGCAGATGTACGATCTCGGCATTGTCCACCAACTGGCCGAGAACGGACAGGGGCTGGACGCGACCCGCGAATTCATCAAGCGGTCCGACCGTCGGCATGGCGGGCTGGTCAATTCGCGCCGTGCAACCAAGGCGGTGTGGAAACTGGAATTGTCCGAACTCAACCGGATTACCGAGCTGTGGGCGGATGCCGCGCTGCAATTGCGCGAACAGGATTTGAAAGTGATGACCAGGCTGGCCGCCGCGCAGCAACGCCTCGCCGACGCCGCCTGACGGGTCCGGCCCGGCCATCACATTTCAGAAGGTTTCAGCGGGCGTCGACCATTACCAGCTCGGCATCGTCGAGCGCCTCGACGGTAATCTCCGTTTCCCCGGTGATCGCGATCCCGTCACGCGGCTGGGCCTCGACCCCGTTGACCTTGATCCGGCCCTTGGGTGCGACGAGATATTGATGGCGCGCAGGATCGGCGGAATAGGTCGCGCTGGCCCCGGCCGCGAGGGTTGCCGCAACCACCTTGGCATCGGCCCGGATCGGTAGGGCACCATCCTGTTCGGCGTTGCCGCTAGCGAGCACCTCCCAGTCCCCGGCGCGGGCCCCGCGAGGAAATTCGCGTTGACCCCACGATGGCGCACCGCCGGTCTGATCGGGAATGATCCAGATCTGGAACAGCGTGGTGGCCTCGTCCTCGACATTGTATTCCGCGTGGGTGATCCCGCTGCCGGCGCTCATCACCTGCACATCGCCCGCAGCCGTACGGCCCATGTTGCCGAGCGAATCCTTATGGGTGATGGCTCCGCTGCGTACGAACGTGACGATTTCCATGTCGCTGTGCGGGTGCGGTGGAAAGCCGCTTTGCGCGGCGATGGTGTCGTCATTCCAGACGCGGATCTGGCCCCAGTTGATCCGGTCCGGATCATGGTAGGAGGCGAAGCTGAAATGGTGCCGTGCGTCCAGCCAGCCGTGATTGGCGGCTCCGAGCGAAGCGAAAGGCCTGATATCGATCATGGTATTATCCTCTTCAGCGGGGTGTTGCCGCTGGAATGGATGTTATTTCGTGACCGCGCGCCGGATTTCAACCCTCGCTGCCGTGGCCCAGCGCCATGTATTCGGCGCTCTGCATCTCCATCAGGCGGCTGGCTGTGCGTTCGAATTCGAAGCTGCCGTCACCCGACTGGTACAGTTCCGGAGGCTCCGCCGCGGCTGAAGCGAACAGCTTGACCCGGTATTCGTAAAGCGCATCGATCAGGGTCACGAACCGGGCGGCCTCGTTGCGGTCTTCCGCGCCCATCACCGGAATGCCGACGATGATGACGGTGTGATAGCATTGGGCGATGGCGAGGTAATCGGCCGCCCCACGCGCTTCCTTGCACAGCCGTTTGAAGCTGAACACCGCCACGCCCTTGAGCGATTTTGGCACGTGGAGCGTACGCCCACCGCCAAGATCGAGCGCGCCCGAGGGGACGTTCTCGGCATCGTCGGGATTATAGTCGGTCAGGCGAAAGAACACTTCGCGGAGCTGCGCGGTCGCGGCGTCGTCAGCGGGCGTGTACCAGCTGTCGATCCCGCCGAGCCGCTCGAGCCGGTAATCGGTCGGGCCGTTCAGCGGCACGACGTCCAGTCGCTGCTGGATCAGAGCGATGAACGGCAGGAAATGTTCGCGGTTCAGCCCGTCCTTGTAGAGGTCCTGCGGAGGGCGGTTGGAGGTGGTGACGATGGTGATCCCGTGATCGACGATCAGCGCGCGAAACAGCCGGCTCATGATCATGGCGTCGGCGCTGTTGTTGACCACCATCTCGTCGAACGCGAGGCAGCGGATGCCCTCGGCGATCCGGGCGGCGACCGGAATGATCGGGTCGCCGGTTTCGTTCTGGCGTTCCTTGTGCAGCCGAACATGCACCTCGAGCATGAAAGCGTGGAAGTGCACGCGGCGCTTTTCCTCGATCGCCAGTGCTTCGTGGAACAGATCCATCAGCATCGATTTACCGCGCCCGACGCCGCCCCACAGGTAGACCCCGCGCGGCGGTTCGCGCTTGCCGAGCAGCTTCGAGAAAAACCCCTGACGCGACTGGGCGACGAGTTCCTCCCGCAGCCGCGCGAGTTTCCGGGCGGCTTCGCGCTGTTCGGGGTCGGGCCGCAATTCGCCCGCCGCGACCAGTTCATCATAGCGCGAGATAGTGTCGCTCACTTCCGTGATGTCACTTCTTCGGGGCTTTCCGGATGATGCCGGAAAACGAGGCGACCGTGTGGTCTTCCTGGACCACCATGCCGCGCAGGAACATCAAGCGGCCCGTTTCGCGGACGAGTTCGACCACCGAATCCAGCGGCCGGTGCACTTTGCCTGCGCCGATGAACTGCGTCGAAAGCTCAAGCGTCACCGCCATTTCGGCGTTTCCTTCGCCGAGGGTGCGCAAGGCGGCAAACAGCGAGATGTCGATCAGCGACAGCGTGACCGCGCCGTGGATCATTTCCTGCAGATTGGTGTGCTTGCGTTCCGGGATCATTCGCAGGCGGCATTGCTCGCCATTCGGACCGGTCTCGCGGCGAGTCCACATGCGGCCCATCACCGCACCATTGAAGCGCGTATTGTCGACCAGGTCCCAGGTGAACCAGCCGGGCATATCCGGGTCTTCGCGATAGACGAAGAACCCCGGGTTTTTGCTTACGTCACTTTCGGCCACGGATCAGATGTGCCGTTCGGCCATCATCTTCCTGGTTTCGGCAATCGCCTTGGCCGGACTCAGCCCCTTGGGGCAGACATTCGCGCAATTCATGATCGTGTGGCAGCGGTAGAGGCGGAAGGGGTCTTCCAGATCGTCCAGCCGCTCGCCGGTCATTTCATCGCGGCTGTCCGCCAGCCAGCGGTAGGCCTGCAGCAGGATCGCCGGGCCGAGGAACTTGTCCGAATTCCACCAATAGGATGGGCAGGCGGTCGAACAGCAGGCGCACAGGATGCACTCGTAAAGCCCGTCCAGCTTCTCGCGCTGCTCTGGCGTTTGCAGCCGTTCCTTGCCCGAAGGGGTGGTGCTGACCGTCTGCAGCCAAGGCCGGATCGAGGCGTATTGCGCGTAGAAATGGGTGAAGTCCGGCACCAGGTCCTTGATCACTTCCATGTGCGGCAGCGGGGTAATCCGGATTTCGCCCTTCAGATCGCTCATCGCGGTGGTGCAGGCGAGACCGTTCTTGCCGTTCAGGTTCATCGAGCACGATCCGCAGATACCTTCGCGGCAGCTGCGGCGGAAAGTCAGCGAGGGGTCGATCTCGTTCTTGATCTTGATCAGCGCGTCCAGCACCATTGGACCGCAATCGTCGAGGTCGATTTCGAACACGTCGTAACGCGGGTTCTCGCCGGTGTCGGGATCGTAGCGGTAGATCTTGAATTTCTGCACGTTTTTCGCACCATTCGCCGGATGCGAACGACCCTTTCCAGTAATCTTTGAATTCTTGGGAAGGGTAAAGGTGGCCATTTGGATGCTTTCTGTACTGCGTGCCCAGACGTGGTAGGGTCTATCTAGCGTCAATTGCGCCGAGGGCAAGTGCGCCGGACCGGGTTTGCGGGTTGAGTTTTGTCGAACCGGTGGTGCGGATCAAGCATCATCCATAACGCGGGCTCACCGGGGTGGACATACCCGTGCGATAAATGACAGGATGCCCGATGACCAGCCGAACCGACTACCCCAGATGTGCAGCGATCTTCGGCGCCAGCGGGGGCATCGGCGCGGCAATGTGCGAGGCGTTGGCGGCGCGCGGCGTAGAGCGGATTTACGCCGGATCACGAAGCGGCAACGGCCCCGCTGGCGCGGCGGTAACTCCGTTCGCCTTCGACCTGGCGGACGAACCCTCGATTGCCGCCGCGGCGGAGATGATGGCCAGCAGCCCGCCCGACCTGGTGATCGCCGCGACCGGTATTCTCACCTTACCCGATGGCACCGGACCGGAGCGGACGTACCGCAAGCTCGATCCCGCCGCGATGCAACAGGTCCTGCTGCTGAACACCATTGGCCCCGCGATGATCGCCAAGCACATGCTGCCGCTGTTTTCGCGGGACGAGCGCGCCGTGTTCGCCGCCCTGTCGGCCCGCGTCGGATCGATCGGGGACAACCGCATGGGCGGCTGGCATTCATACCGGGCGTCGAAAGCGGCGCTCAACATGCTGCTGAAGAACTTCGCCATCGAACTGGCACGGACGCACAAATTGGCGGTCGTGGCCGGCCTACATCCGGGGACCGTCGACACGGCGCTGTCGGAGCCTTTCCAGGGCAATGTTCCGGACCAGCAGCTGTTCACGCCGCAGCATTCGGCGGAACGCCTGCTCGGGGTGCTGGACGGTCTGGAGCCCAAAGATAGCGGCGGCGTGTTCGACTGGGCGGGTGCCCGGGTTCCGGATTAATCCATCAATCCCTGGCGGCGCAGGCTCTCGGCGAGGATGGTTTCGATCAGTTCCGACTGGGTCAGTCCGGCAAGTGCGGCGGCGCGGCCATAAACCTTCTGCGACCACAGGTTGCAATTGAGGTTGAGCTCCAGGAAGGTCACCTCACCGGTGGTTTCGTTCACGCGGAATTCGAAGCGGCCATAATCGAAGGGCCGGTATTCTCCCCACAGTTTGCGGGTGTACTCCTCGATTGTGGCGGACATTTCCGGCTGGACGAACGGATCGAGCGAGTATTTCTGGCTCCGGTCCACCAGGTCGCGCTTTTCCGCATAGGTGCGCAAGTGATCGGGGTCGGCCTGCCGGAAGATCAACATCGGCAGGATCACCGGATCGCCGATCGTGATCACCGGCACCTCGACATCGCTGCCGGTCAGGAACGGTTCCACGATCGCGTCGTGACGGTCCTCGTGGATATCCTCGATCGCCGCGCGGACACCGGACCAGTCGGCCGCGTCGTGGACCCCCCAACTGGCGGAGGACGCGTTCGGCTTGATCACGTAGCGCTCGGCGCGGGGGCATTTCGCTTCGTCCACCGGGGCGCCGCGACGGTATATCGCCCAGGGCGCAGTGGGCACCCCTGCATCCACGCAGGCGCGCTTCGCCAAGTGCTTGTCATCCGCCAGTCCGCGTAAAATCGGGCTCGCGCCGAGGAACGGGATGCCGTGGCGGGTGCACAGCAGCGGACCGAGCATTTCCGAATTGAAGAAACCCGCTCGGTTGAGCAGCGGAAAGACGAAATCCACGTCCGGCTTGTCGAACAGCACGTCGAAGCTGTTGGCCAACGTCAGGTTCAGCCCCAGATCTTCCAGGATCGACCGCGTCTCGTGATGATAGACCGCGTGATTACCGTCTTCGGGGTGCGGCGAGCCATCCCCCAGCGCGTGCTTCGCGATGAACATGATGCGCAGGTTGCGCTTCGCAGCATCGGTGATCTTCAGGGGCACGATTTTTTTCGACAATTCGGTAACCTCGGGTGACTTCGACGCGACATCTAAAAATGCTAGAAGTAAATTCAAAGTACAATTACGAGTTATTCACGCATGAAAGCAACGCCGTGGGACATTGACGCCGAACTTACGCCTTCGGCAAGGCTGGCCATCGAATTGTTGGCGAGCGGCGGTGACGGGCGAATCGTGCTCGATTCGAAAACTGCACTGAACCGCTACATGTCGGCGCCGTATCCACGCCGGGCTCTTGCGTTTGCTTCTTCCACCGCGAACGATATCCGTCCCGAGGCCTTTCGCCATGTCACCGCCATCGTCGAGCAGGGAGTTGGCGATTATGCGCGCCGCCTCGCGTCGCTAAACAAACGCATCCACCGAGCTTATGGGCTGGGCGCTGAATGCCGGATCGTGTTCGCACCGTCTGGTACCGACCTTGAATATGTCGCGCTGGCCGCGGTTCTGCACCGCCAGTCCGGCGGCATCCACAACGTGCTGCTCGGCGCGGATGAAGTGGGGCGGGGCTGCCTGCATTCGGCGAACGGCCGCTATTTTGCGGGCGAAACCGCGACCGGTTTCGCCGCGGAGGCAGGCAAGGTAGTCGAGGGACTTGAACAGGTCACCCTCGCGGATATCCCGGTGCGCTGCGCCGATGGGCGGGCGCGCACCGGCGGCGAAATCGTCGATGCGGTCCGAATGGAGATCGAGCGGGCCCGCACCGAAGGCAAGCACGCCCTGATCCATGTCGTGCACGGTTCGAAGACCGGACTGATCCTGCCGCAATCGAGTGATTTGGACCGGCTGGAAGCGGAGTTCGGCGATGCCTTCACGGTGGTGGTCGATGCGTGCCAAGCGCGCATTTCCAGCGCGGCGGTGCGGGACTATATCGCGCGCGGGGCAATGGTCTTCCTCACCGGTTCGAAGTTCATGGGCGGCCCGCCGTTCAGCGGATTTGCCCTGGTGCCAGCTGCCATGATGGAAGCCGCCGCGCCGCTGCCTGCCGGCTTTGCGACCATCTTCCGCCGGGCGGAGTGGCCCGCTCGCTGGCCCGGCACCAATATCCTGCCAGGGACCGACAATCCGGGGCTGGCCCTCCGGCTGGAAGCGTCGATTTTCGAACTCGAGCGGTTCCAGTCCCTGCGGCGCGAGGCGGTGGAGCGGGTGATCCTGCTGTTTCAGGAGGCGCTGGCGAACACCTTGCTGGTGCCCTTCGCCTTCAGCCTGGTGCCGCCCTATCCCGGCGAAGCGGAGGAGGAAGCGCTGCGGCACCCCCGCGAAATGCTCACGCTTGCCACGCTGGATATCAGTGCGATCCCGTGCGGCGAGACCTTTGCCGATGCGGAGGAATTGCACCGCGCGCTGGCTATGGCCGGTGTCCGTCTCGGGCAGCCGGTCAAGAGCGTGCGCAACCCCGGCGGCGAGTGGGCGGGAACCCTTCGGGTCGGCCTGTCGATGGGGCAGATCCACGATTATGCGAAGCTGCCGGAGGCTGAGCAGTATGATGCGCTCGCCGCCGACCTTGGACAGGTTGCCGCAGCCATCGAGCGCGCCGTTGCGCATTTTTCTGCCAGGAAGAGTGGCAGGCGATCAAAGCCCCGTCGCCCTGTCCGCCGTCAGGGATAGCCAAATCCTGCGCGGCGGGCTGCGGATCAAACCCCTGCAAGTCTGGCCGTATCGAGGATCGCCGCGACGAATCCTTCGGGATCGTCCTCCTGGATGAAATGCCCACCTTTCAGCGTGCGGTGGAGCGTGTGTTTCGCGCCGGGCACGCGTTCCCTGAACGGCGCGTCGCCGCCCTTGGTGATCGGATCGCCGTCGCTGAAGCAGCAGGTGAAGGGTTTCTCGAAGGTTTCGAGCACTTCCCACGCGGCCAACTGGTCGGGCACCGCGGGGTTCGTGCCGAACGGCACCAGCGCGGGAAACACCCGCGCGGCCGCCTTGCTGGCGCGGGAGGGGTAGGGCGCGTCGTAAGCGGCCACTTCGGCATCGCTCAATTCGGTCTTGGTCGCCTTCTGGATCAGCCCTCCGATCGGGAATACCGGGCTGACTTTGGCAAAGGTGCGCCATGCCGCGAACGCCTTCGGCGGGTCCTGCCCGGCGGGAAGGCCGCCGTTGGACAGCACCACGCCGGAAAATTTCTGCGGCATGGCGCCCACCAGTCTCAGCCCGATCAGCGAGCCCCAGTCCTGGCAGGCGAGGATGACGTTATCGAGCGCCAATGCCTCGAACCATTCCTGCATCCACGCGACATGGCCGGCGTAGGTGAAAACCGATTTGTCGGTCGGCTTGTCCGACTTGCCGAAACCGATCAGATCGGGCGCGATCACCCGGTACCCTGCATCGACCACGGGTCCGATCATCTTGCGGTAGAGATAGCTCCAGCTCGGCTCGCCGTGCATCATCAGCACCGGGGTCGCATCGCGTGGTCCCTCGTCGACATAATGGACCCGCAGGCCTTCGCGTAGCTCGTAATAGTGCGGCGCGAACGGATAACCGGGCAGGGCGGCGAAGCTGTCGTCGGGTGTGCGGAAAATCTCGGGCATGGCAAATCCTCTCGTCGGTGCGCATGATGCCGGTTCCCGCAAGACTTGGGAAGGGCGCCGCGCATTCTGGCGCTTGTTCTTTGGTTTAGTGTTCGGCAATAGGCGCGGCATGGATATTCTTGCCCTTCTCAGTGACCCGGCCGCGTGGCTGGCGCTCCTGACGCTGATCGCCCTCGAAGTCGTTCTCGGCATCGACAACCTCATCTTCATTGCGATCCTGTCGAACAAGCTTCCGGAGCACCAGCGTTCGAAAGCGCGGCGGATCGGACTGGCGCTCGCGCTAGTGATGCGGATCGGCCTGCTGATGCTGATCGGCTGGATCGTGACGTTGCAGACGCCGCTGTTCGATCTTGGCCTGCAGGGTACGCCCAACGAATATGGCGATGCGACTTTCGAGACAGCCTTCTCCGGGCGTGACCTGATCCTGCTGGCCGGCGGCTTCTTCCTGTTGTGGAAAGCGACCAAGGAAATCCATCATTCGATGGAACCGGAAGACCCATCGGGCGATCTGCTCGACAAGACGCCGGGTATCGCCGCTGCCGCGACGGCCAGTTTTGGCGCGGTCATCGCGCAGATAATCGCCATCGACATCGTGTTTTCGGTCGATTCGATCCTGACTGCCGTCGGCATGACGGATCATGTGCCGATCATGGTCGCGGCGGTGATCATCACCGTTGGCATAATGATGGTGGCGGCCGATCCGCTGGCAAACTTCGTCGAGAAGAACCCGACACTGGTCATGCTGGCGCTGGCGTTCCTGGTGATGATCGGCCTAGTGCTGATCGCCGACGGCTTCGGTTTCCATGTACCCAAGGGCTACATCTACGCGGCAATGGGCTTCTCGGTCGGGGTGGAGGCGCTGAACATCGTGCAGCGTAACCGCCGCATGCGGCTCAAGGCCGCCGCTGCCACTTCGTCTGCCGAGTAGGTCTCACGGGGCTGGGCACCTTCGGCTGTCCCGCCGCTAACCGCTGCTGACCCCAGCATGAAAAAGGCCCCCTGTCCGGTTGGACAGGGGGCCTTTTTCTCGGATGGGTCGGAGCTTACCCGAAGGTGCGCTGCCACCAGCCGCTCTTGCGCGGGCCGGAGGATTCGCTTTCTTCTGCAGGGGCCGGTTCAGCGGATTTCGCTGCTGTCTTGGGCGCTGCCGTCTTCGGAACGGTTGCCTGCTCGGGCTTCACCGCTGGCTTGGCACGCGACCTTGGCGCTGCCTTGGCCTTTGGTTTGACCTCTGCCGGAGCTTCCGTTTCGCCTTCGGTAGCGGCAACGTCCGCCTTCTTCGCCCGCGGACGCCGCTTTGGCTTTTCGGCAGGAGCATCGCCAGCGGCTGGTGCTTCTGTAGCCGGTGCGTCCGCAGCCGGTTCCGAAGGCGCCTCCTCCGCTACCTTCTTGGCTCGCGAACGGCGGGCCGGCTTGGGCTTGTCCTCTGTGACGGTTGCATCCGCTTCCGCTTCGGGAGCGCCCTCGGGTGCCTTCTTCGCACGCGAGCGGCGTTTCGGCTTGGGCTTTTCGTCCGCAGCCGCTTCCGCAGTTTCCGGTGTTCCTTCGGGGCCCGCTACGACCGCAATATCGTCCTGCATCTGCTCGGAGACATCCGCGAGGTTTTCAGCACCCTCGGTGGAACCGTTCTCGGCGCCGTTTTCGCCTTCACCTTCGCCGCGGCCACGACCGCGCCGACGACGGCCACCACGGCGGCGACGCTTCTTGGGCTTTTCCTCGCCGTCATCATCCGAAGCGGAGCGCGGTTGGCCCTGCTGCGGTCGATCGTCGGAATCCGCGTCGTCATTGTCGCTGCGGCCGGCGTTCTGGTTGTCACCCTGGTCCTGGCCCTGGTTCTCACCGCCTGCGCGCTTGCGGCCCCGGCCGCCACGGCGGCGGCGGCGCGGACGGCCGTCGCCATCTTCGTCGCTGCCATCACTGTCGCTGTCGTTGTCCGCCTGAGGACGGCCCCGGCCTCGATCACCGCGGTCATTACGGCCGCGATCGCCGCGTCCGCGATCATCGCTGTCGTCTTCGTCAGCGTAATCGTCTTCCGGAATTTCTTCCTCGTCATCCTCTTCGATCACGATCGGTTCGAATTTCGGCGCTTCGGTCGGGCGGGGCCCGGAACTGGCGACGCTCATCTTGGCGCCTTCGTCCTCGCCTTCCGGCATGACTTCGACGGTGACCCCGTAACGGTGCTCGATCTCGCTCAGATCGGCACGTTTCGCGTTGAGCATATAGATCGCCGCCTCGGTGCTGGCGGACAGGGTGATTATCGTACCGCGGCCCTTGGCGGCTTCGTCCTCGATCAGGCGCAGGGCTGACAGTCCGGCGCTGGAAGCGGTGCGGACCAGGCCGGTGCCGTCGCAATGCGGGCAATCGCGGGTGGTGGCTTCGAGCACGCCGGTGCGCAGGCGCTGGCGGCTCATTTCCATCAGGCCGAAGCTGGATATCCGGCCAACCTGGATGCGCGCACGGTCGTTCTTGAGCGCGTCCTTCATGGCGCGTTCGACCTTACGGACGTTCTGGTTGTACTCCATGTCGATGAAATCGATCACCACCAGGCCGGCCATGTCGCGCAGGCGCAGCTGGCGGGCAATTTCGCGGGCTGCCTCGAGATTGGTAGCTGTCGCGGTAGCCTCGATCCCGTGTTCCTTGGTCGAACGGCCCGAGTTGATGTCGATCGACACCAGCGCTTCGGTCGGGTTGATAACCAGGTAACCGCCCGATTTGAGCTGGACCACCGGATCGTACATCGCCCTGAGCTGGTCTTCCGCGCCGTAGCGCTGGAACAGCGGCACGGGGTCCGAATAGGCTTTTACCCGGCGCGCGTGGCTGGGCATCAGCAGCTTCATGAATTCCTTGGCGGCCTTGTAGCCTTGCTCGCCTTCGACCACGACTTCTTCGATTTCGCGGTTGTAGATGTCGCGGATCGCCCGCTTGATCAGGTCGCTGTCCGAATGGATCAGGGCCGGCGCGCTGGAGCCGAGCGTGCGTTCGCGGATTTCATCCCAGACGCGCGCGAGATAATCGAAGTCGCGTTTGATTTCGGGCTTGGTGCGCGAAAGTCCGGCGGTCCGCACGATCAGGCCCATGTTCTTGGGCAGGGTGAGATCGGAAACGATTTCCTTCAGGCGCTTGCGGTCGCCGGAGCTGGAAATCTTGCGGCTGATCCCGCCGCCGTGGCTGCTGTTGGGCATCAGCACGGTGTAACGGCCAGCGAGGCTGAGATAGGTGGTCAGGGCGGCGCCCTTGTTCCCGCGCTCTTCCTTGACGACCTGGACCAGCAGCACCTGGCGGCGCTGGATTACGTCCTGGATCTTGTAGCGGCGGCGAAGTGCCATCCGCTTGGCGCGGGCTTCGTCGACTGCTTTCGCGCGGCTCGGCTTGCCGTTGCCGCCCTGTCGGCGACCCTTCTGGCCCCGCGCACGACCACGGCCGCGTCCGCCGCGGCGGTTGCTGTCGTCTTCGCTTTCTTCCTCGCTGTCGTCGTCTTCGTCGCTGTCTTCATCGTCGCCATCCATCTGGCCTTCTTCGATGGTAGCGACGGAATCCTTCTCCGACGTGTCGATTTCCTCGAGACCGTCTTCGGCAAGGTCTTCGATCAGGGATTCGGAGGATTCGTCCTCGGCGTCGTATTCGTCACCGGGCAGGTTGCCCTCGTCCTCGTCCGCTGCACGCAGGGCCGCTTCTTCCTCGGCGGCTTCGGCTTCTTCAGCCAGCAGCGCCTCGCGGTCTTCCTTCGGGATCTGGTAATAATCCGGATGGATTTCGCTGAACGCCAGGAAGCCGTGACGGTTGCCGCCGAAGTCGACGAAAGCCGCCTGCAGCGATGGTTCGACCCGGGTTACCTTGGCGAGGTAGATGTTGCCTTTGATCTGCTTGTGTTCAGCGGATTCAAAATCGAATTCTTCAATTCGGTTGCCCTTGAGGACCGCCACCCGGGTTTCTTCCGAGTGGCGCGCATCGATTAGCATGCGCGTTGCCATTGATATTTCTCCAGACGCGTCCGGGCGGGGCGTGATCGAGGATCATCCTAGCCAGAGGGATACGCGTTATTGTGTGAATACCGCTGGCCCCGACGGGACGAGCGGCGATTTGTAACCGGCCCGGGCGAAACTTCGCCGCGGTCCGGGGTGATGTGTCTGCAAATGTGGGAATGCGCATGTGTTGCGCTGCCTGACTGGCCCAAGCCCCGACGCAGCGCTGTGGCTGTTCGCTGGGAATTGGGGGGAGGCTTCTCATCTATGCATCAACCTGTGGAGGCATTGGACAATTGGCCCGCTGCCGTTTCCGGGTGCCCCTTCGCCCCATATTGTGCCTGTGGCACAGTCGCGAGCTTGGATGAGCAAATATCCGGTAAGACGCAGCTAGCACCGCGTCATACGATGAGCAACCATATTGCGCGGCTTATCTTTCGGGTTGCGCTATCGTACGCCCCGGCGCCCCAATCAGTTGCCAAGTAACACAGCTCCATCGTAACAGCGCAGCGCAATGGCACGTCGCACACAGATATGGCTGATCTTCCTCGCGCCGGTTTTGCTGGTTGGCGGACTTTATGCCGCGGGCCGTATCATCCCCTCCGCGCAGCCGATCCCGGACTACGTGTTGCGGATCGCGCTGCCGGAGGCGGGCAAGCCGGTCGACCTGCCGCAGGTTTACGGACCGAATGACACCAGCCGCCCGTTGCTGGTGATCGATCCTGGCCATGGCGGCAAGGATCCCGGGGCCAGTAACGGTGGATACCGCGAGAAGGACCTGGTGCTCGCGCTGGCGACGGCGCTGCGTGACCGGCTTGTGCAGCAAGGCGGAATCCGCGTCGCCCTGACCCGGAGCGACGACAAGTTCCTGGTATTGGAAGAACGCTTCGAGATTGCCCGCCGGTTGGATGCGGACCTGTTCCTGTCGATTCACGCCGATTCAACCGCGGAAGGAAGCGCAGCCAGCGGGGCCAGCATCTATACGCTGTCAAGCGAGGCATCGAGCGAGGCCTCGGCGCGCTTTGCCGCCCGGGAAAACAGCGCCGACATGGTCAACGGGGTGGTGCTGGGCGGACAGAGCGACGATGTGAACGCGATCCTGGTGGAACTGTCCCAGCGCCGGGTGCAGCAGGATTCCTCCGAATTCGCGGGGCTGATCGTGCGCGAAGGGGCTGGGGTCCTGACCTTCCACCCCCAGCCGCGCCGGTCTGCCGCTTTGGTGGTGCTGCGCGCACCGGATGTTCCCTCGATCCTTTACGAAGCAGGCTACATCAACAATCCGATGGACGCCGAAAGGCTTGCTTCCGCGGAAGGCCGCAGCCGTTTTGCCGATACGATGGCGCGGGCGGTGAGGGTGTATTTCGCCAGACAAGCGGGCAACTGAAAATCATTCCTTCAAAAGTTCCAGACGTAAGCGCACCGGTGATTTGGCTGCAATCGTTCTGGCTTCCGACAGAATCTCCGTGCTAAAGGCTTCGACCGATCATGGCCCAGCAATCAACTTCCGAATATTTCCGCTACAGGATCCGCCGCGACACCAGCGGCGCCGCTGCGTGGTTCGCCGCTAAATGGCGGGAGCGCCGGCTGTTCCGCTGGGCGGTGATCGCGGGCGGTGCAATGCTGGCGCTGCTCATCCTGGCGTGGGCGCTGCTCGCGCGCGGCCTGCCCGACGCGAACACCTTGCTGGATTACGAGCCGCCGCTGCCCACCGTGGTCCGCGGGATCGATGGCGGAATTGTCCATTCCTACGCGCGTGAACGCCGGGTGCAGCTCCAATATCCTGATTTCCCCGTGCAACTGGTCGAGGCGTACCTGGCGGCGGAGGACAAGACCTTCTTCAGCCATGGCGGTATCGATGCGGGCGGCCTTGCCGGCGCGGTGGTCGATTATGTCACCAAGCTCGGTTCCGATGAACGCGCGGTGGGTGGGTCCACCATCACCCAGCAGGTCGCCAAGAACATCCTGCTGACCAACGAATATTCGGTCACCCGCAAGCTGAAGGAAATGCTGCTGGCCCGCCGGATCGAGGGGGTGTTGACGAAACAGCAGATCCTCGAGCTGTACCTTAACGAGATACCGCTCGGCCGCCGCAGCTTCGGCGTGCAGGCGGCGTCGCGGGCCTATTTCGACAAGGATGTCGGCGACTTGGAATTGCACGAGGCAGCCTTCCTCGCGATCCTGCCCAAGGCGCCGGAAACCTACAGCCGCGAGAAGAATTCCGGCGTGGCGATGGCACGGCGCAATTTCGTGCTCGACCAGATGGTGGAAAACGACTTCGTCACCGCGGCGGAAGCTTCGGCAGCAAAGAGCAAACCTCTCGGCCTGGTCACGCCCAAGGACGACACCAGATCGGTTGATGCAGGCTATTTCCTCGAGGAAGTGCGCCGCCAGCTGATCGAGGAATTCGGCGAAACCGCGGAAACATCCAAGAACAGTGTCTATGGCGGCGGGCTGTGGGTGCGGACGTCGCTCGATCCGGAATTGCAAGTCGCCGCGCGCGATGCTTTGCGCTCGGGCATGCTCGCCTTTCACGGCAACCGCGGCTGGACCGGGCCGCTGGCGACGCTGAAGGAAGAAGACGGCAGCCTCACCCAGCAGCTTGCCAGTTCCTACCTCGGCATCAATTACAAGAACTGGCGCGTCGGCGTAGTGACCGAGCGCGACGGTTCGAGGGGCACAATCGGCTTTGCGGACGGTACGACTGCGCCGCTATCCGGGATGCCCAACGCGCTGAAGCCCGGCGACGTGATCGCGGCATCGCCCAGCGGCAGCACCTACAACGTTCGGACCGTTCCGGAAGTGTCGGGCGGTTTCGTGGCACAGGACCCGCAGACCGGCCGCGTGCTGGCGATGCAGGGCGGGTTCGACAGCCGCCTCGGTTCCTTCAACCGCGCCACGCAGGCGGAACGCCAACCGGGTTCCACGATCAAGCCGTTCGTCTATGCGACCGGGCTCGACAACGGCATGACTCCGGCGACCGAAATTCCCGACCAGACCTATTGTTTCTACCAGGGCGCGAACCTTGGCGAGAAATGCTTCCGTAATTTCGGCGGCGGCGGCGGCGGGGTCCACACGATGCGCTGGGGGCTGGAACAGTCGCGCAACCTGATGACGGTCCACATTGCGATGGATGCCGGGATGCCCAACGTGATCAAGACGTTCGAACGCGTGGGCATCGGCAGCTATGCCGCGTATCCTGCCTTCGCACTGGGCGCGGGGGACACCACCGTTATCAAGATGGTCAACGCCTATTCCGCGCTCGCCAACCAGGGTCGCCAGCAACCGCCCAGCGTGATCGATTACGTGCAGGACCGGCGCGGGAAAGTCATCTGGCGCGCCGACAAGCGCAAGTGCACCGGCTGCAACATGCCCGAATGGAACGGCAAGGGAATGCCGCGACTTGGTCCGGCCGGCAAGCAGGTCATGGACCCGCGCACCGCGTTCCAGACGGTGCATATGCTGCAGGGCGTCGTGACCCGCGGAACCGCTACCCGGCTGCGCGATCTCGACCTGCCGGTGTTCGGTAAGACCGGCACCACCACCGGCCCGACCAACGCCTGGTTCGTGGGCGGAACGCCGGAATTCGTCGCCGGGACATATCTCGGTTTTGACAAGCCGCGCAACATGGGCGGTTATGTCCAGGGCGGGAACACCGCTGCGCCGATCTTCAAGAACTTCGTGCTCGCGACCAAGGACCGGTGGAGCAGCGATCCGTTTCCGGCGCCCAAGGGCATCCGGATGGTGCGGATCGACCGCGTATCCGGCAAGCGCGTATTTGCGGGCGGGGAAAGCGACGACCCCAAGGCCGCGGTGATCTGGGAAGCCTTCAAGCCCGACACCGAGCCTCCGCGCCGGACCCGTCAGGACGAGGTCGAGAACCGCCGCAAGGAAATCCTCGCGCTCATCCGCCGCGGCAGCAGGGCGGCCGACGAATCCCGCCGCCAGTCCGCGCAACCTGCGGAAGCGAGCAATTTTGCCGAAGAGCAGGGCGGGCTGTACTAGCCTCCCCCGACCCGCGACACTATTTGCTATCCTTTACAATCAGGACATGTCCGCTAAGCGGGCGGGCCATATCCAACGGAGAATTTGACCATGCGTGCCGAAGGGCAGGCCCATATCGAACGGATCGAAGCGGCGCTGGCGCTGGTGCGCCAGTCGCTCGACTGGGAACGGGCGCTGCGGCGGCTGGACGAACTCAACGCGCGGGTGGAAGACCCGACGCTGTGGGATAATCCCAAGGACGCCGAAGCCGTGATGCGCGAACGCCGCCGGCTCGAAGCCGCGATCGGGACCGTGCGCGAGATTTCCTCCGAGATGGCCGACGCGGTCGAATTCGTCGAAATGGGCGAAGCGGAAGGCGATGACGATATCGCCGCCGAGGGGATGGCCAGCCTCAAGAAGCTCGCCGAGCGCGCCGACGCCGACAAGGTGCAGGCGCTGCTGGCGGGTGAGGCTGACGGTAACGACACCTATATCGAAATTCACGCAGGCGCTGGCGGCACCGAGAGCCAGGACTGGGCCGAAATGCTGCAGCGGATGTATAGCCGCTGGGCCGACCGCCGCGGCTACAAGGTCGAAATCGTCGACTATCACGGCGGCGACCAGGCAGGCATCAAGTCCGTCACGCTGTTGGTCAAGGGCGAGAACGCCTATGGTTATGCCAAGACCGAAAGCGGCGTCCACCGGTTGGTCCGCATCAGCCCGTACGACAGCGCGGCCAAGCGCCATACCAGTTTCAGTTCGGTCTGGGTTTACCCGGTGATCGACGATGACATCGACATCGAGATCAACGAGAGCGACCTCAAGATCGACACCTACCGCGCCAGCGGCGCGGGCGGACAGCACGTCAACACCACCGACTCCGCCGTACGCATAACCCACCAGCCAAGCGGCATCGTGGTTGCCAGCCAGAACGACCGCAGCCAGCACAAGAACCGTGCGACCGCGATGAACATGCTGAAAGCGCGCCTGTTCGAGAAAGAAATGGCGGAGCGCGAAGCGGTTGCCTCGGGGGAATATCAGGACAAGACCGAGATCGGCTGGGGCCACCAGATCCGCAGCTACGTCCTGCAACCCTATCAGATGGTCAAGGACCTGCGCACCGGCGTAACATCCCCAAGCCCGGATACGGTGCTGGACGGCGGCATTGACGAATTCATCTCCGCCGCCCTGGCGCAGCGGGTTACAGGCGATAAGGTCGAGGTGGAGGACGTGGAATGATAGCCTGGACAAGCAGCCTGCATGGCGCTGTCTGGGCGCTGGCTTTACTCGGCACATCCGCATGCCAGCCCGCCGAAAACCGGTCCGACCGTCCCGAAACTTCGCTCGAGTTCCCGCAAGCGGACCGGCCCGTGTCGGATCTGGGCGCGAACCAGTTCTCGACCGAAACCGCGCGCGACGCGGCGGGTGAGGCGCAGAAGGTCATGGATTTGGCCGAGATCAAGCCGGGCATGACGGTCGCCGATATCGGTGCGGGCGAGGGGTATTACACCGTCCGCCTGGCCGACCGGGTTGGCGAATCCGGCCGCGTGCTGGCGCAGGATATCGACCGCGAGGCGCTGGAGCGACTGGCCCGCCGGGTCGAACGGCAGCGGTTCGACAATGTCTCGATCAAACCGGGCGAAAGTGACGATCCGCGCTTGCCGGAAGATAGCTTCGACCGCATATTTCTCGTCCACATGTATCACGAAGTTCGCGAGCCTTACGCGTTCCTCTGGCGGCTATGGCCGGCTTTGCGCGAAGGCGGACAAGTGATAGTAGTGGATGTTGACCGGCCGACCGACCAGCACGGGATCGACCCGTTGTTGTTGTCGTGCGAATTCCGGCAGGTCGGCTTTGAACTGGTCGCTTTCAGGGATGCCCCCGAACTCGCGGGGTACTATGCACAGTTCAAGGCAGCGGCTACGAGACCGGAACCGAGTGAAATCAAGCCGTGCCAGGGGTCGCCTAGCGGGGCAGGAAATGCGGGCAATTGACCGCAGAGACAGGACTGTGACGTAATGGGTTTCAAAGGTTTAAGCCCCATCAATTACGGTGGGCGCGAAGTCTGGCCGCTGATCGAAGGCGGCAAGGGCGTTTCGGCAACGAATCACGCGAGTTCCGGTGCATGGGCCGCAGCGGGCGGCATCGGTACCGTCAGCGCGGTCAACGCGGACAGTTACGACGCCGAGGGCAAGATCGTTCCGCAAGTTTACGACGCGCTGACCCGCAAGGAGCGCCACCTGCAGCTTATCCAGTATGCCATCGACGGCGCGGTGGACCAGGTGAAGCGCGCCCACGAAATGTCCGGCGGCAACGGCGCGATCAACATCAACGTATTGTGGGAAATGGGCGGCGCGCAGGCGGTGCTCGAGGGCGTGCTGGAACGGACCAAGGGCATGGTGACCGGCGTCACCTGCGGCGCAGGTATGCCCTACAAGCTGGCGGAAATCGCCCAGCATTACAACGTGCACTATCTCCCGATCGTCAGCTCCGCGCGCGCATTCCGCGCCTTGTGGAAGCGGTCGTATCACAAGGTGCCTCACTTGATGGCGGCGGTGGTTTACGAAGATCCGTGGCTGGCGGGCGGGCACAACGGCCTGTCCAACGCGGAAGATCCGACCAAGCCGGAAGACCCCTATCCGCGCGTCGCCGCGCTGCGCGAGACGATGCGCAAGGAAGGCGTGTCGGAAGAGACCGCCATCGTCATGGCCGGCGGCGTGTGGTTCCTGCGCGAGTGGGAAAACTGGATCGACAATCCGGAACTGGGCCAGATCGCATTCCAGTTCGGCACCCGTCCGCTGCTGACCCGTGAAAGCCCGATCCCGCAAGGGTGGAAGGACATGCTCCGCACGGTCGAGCCGGGCGATGTCCTGCTACACAAATTTTCGCCGACGGGGTTCTATTCCTCCGCGGTCAAGAACCCGTTCCTGTGGGACCTGATCCACCGGTCGGAGCGGCAGATTCCCTACTCCAAGGTTGCCGCGGGCGAACATACCGTCCAGCTGGATGTCGGCGTTCGGGGTAAGAACTTCTGGGTCACGCCCAAGGACCTGGACCGTGCACGCGCATGGTTCGGGGAAGGTTTCACCGAGGCGTTGAAGACACCGGACGACACCATCGTCTATGTGACGCCCGACAGCCGCGACACCATCCGCAAGGACCAGAAGGATTGCATGGGCTGCCTGTCGCACTGCGCGTTTTCGGCGTGGAAAGACCATGACGATTACACCACCGGCCGCCTGGCCGATCCGCGCAGCTTCTGTATCCAGAAAACCCTGCAGGACATCGCCCATGGCGGCGACACGGACGAGAATTTGGCCTTCGCGGGCCATGCTGCGTACCGGTTCAAGCAGGACCCGTTCTATTCCAACAATTACACCCCGTCGGTGAAGGAACTGGTCGAGCGGATTTTGACCGGGGATTGATCGGGTTGGGGTGGCGGCGGCGGAAACGCGCCGCCAGACGCGTTCAAACCAACCCTTCCAGCACCTGGTCGGGCGGGCGGTGCCCATCGACCCAGAAGCGGATATTGGCGATCACCTTCTCGCCCGAACGCTCGCGGCCTTCCATCGTGGCGCTGCCGATGTGCGGCAGGGTCATCACGTTGGGGTGGGCGAGCAGGCGTTTGTCGACGTCCGGCTCGCCGGGATAGACGTCCAACCCAGCGCCGGCGAGTGCACCCGATTGCAGCGCCGCGATCAAGGCTTCCTGGTCCACCAGATCACCGCGCGCGGTGTTGATCAGGCAGGCGCCGGGCTTCATCGCGCCGATCCGCGCCGCGTCGATCGCGCCGATGGTTTGCGGGGTTGCCGGGCAATGGAGCGTCAGGATGTCCGACATGGCCACCAGTTCGTCCAGCGTGTCGACATATTCCGCGGCGAACATCGTTTCCAGTGCCTGCGGCAGCCGGTGGTGGTTGTGATAGACGATGTGAAGGCCGAATGCCTTGGCGCGGTGGGCCACGGCTTGCCCGATCCGTCCCATGCCGAGGATGCCGAGCACCTTGCCGCCCAATTGCCGCCCGAGCATGGCCGACGGAGCCCAGCCGGTCCATTCGCCGCGCCGGACCAACGCAACGCCTTCG
The DNA here is from genome assembly GCF_009828115.1 of Allopontixanthobacter sediminis. GTDB lineage: Bacteria > Pseudomonadota > Alphaproteobacteria > Sphingomonadales > Sphingomonadaceae > Allopontixanthobacter > Allopontixanthobacter sediminis. The sequence continues at coordinate 675,385 of NZ_WTYL01000001.1, forward strand.
CGCACCCGGCGCGGGACGCCGATGATCAGCGCCATCGCCAGGTCGGCGGTGTCGTCGGTAAATACTCCCGGCGTGTTGGTCACCATGATGCCGCGCCGTTTTGCCGCGGCGAGGTCGATATGATCCGTCCCGGCTCCAAAACTGGCGATCAGGCCCAGGCGGTCCCCCGCGCCCTCGATCAATTCCGCGTCGATCCGGTCGGTGACGGTCGGCACCAGCACGTCGCAATCCTGCATCGCGGCGGCGAGCTGTTCGCGGGTGAAGGGCGTGTCTTCGGAGTTCAGCTGCGCGTCGTACAATTCGCCCATCCGCGCTTCGACCGCCGGCATCAGGTGGCGGGTGACGATCACGCGCGGAGTGCCGTCGCGGCGGCGAGCGGGCTTGCCTGCACCGGGAGAAACTGTTTTGGACATGGCGCAGCGCTAGGCCCGGACAGGGCGGCGGGTCAAGCTGTCGTAACGGGATTTGCGCCAGAATTGGTGCTGTCCCATTGCGGACATTGTCTCCGGCTTACCGCTTGAAGCGCGGCGCCGGCGCGCTGTATAGACCCGCGATGATCTTGCGAATCCCGACCTTCAAAATCGCTGGCTTCACCCGCGCATTTCTCGCGCTTGGGCTGCTGCTGACCTTCGCTGCCCCGGCTTCCGCGCAGGACCGGGAGGTACCGTATTGGGCTTCGATCAACACCGAGGAGCTGAACATGCGGGTCGGGCCGAGCATGCAGTACCGCATCGAATGGGTCTATCGCCGCGAAGGCTTGCCGGTGAAAGTCGTCCGCGTAGTCGACAGGTGGCGGCTGATCGAGGATTCGGAAGGCACCAGCGGCTGGGTATCGAGCAATCTGCTCAGCCTCGCACGCGGTGCGGTGGTGGTGGGTGACGGGCTGGCCCCGATCCGCGATGCGGCAACCGCCAGCGCCAGGCTTAAATGGAACGCGGAGCCGGGCGTTGTCGGAAAACTGGGCGATTGCGAAGCGGGCTGGTGCGAGATCGACGTAGCCGGGCATGCCGGATGGATCGAGCAGGACCGCATCTGGGGCGCCGGGGAACCCTGAGGCTCCCCGGCAGACGGATCAGACCAGTTCCACGGCAACCGCAGTTGCTTCGCCGCCGCCGATGCACAGGCTGGCGATGCCGCGCTTCTTGCCCTGCTGCTTCAAAGCGTTGAGCAGGGTCACCAGGATGCGGGTGCCGCTGGCTCCGATGGGATGGCCGAGAGCGGTGCCGCCGCCGTTCACGTTGATCCGGTCATGCGGAATGCCGATGTCGCGCATCGCGAACATTGCGACGCAAGCGAAGGCCTCGTTGACTTCCCACAATTCCACATCGTCCACCGACCAACCGGCTTTTTCCAAGACCTTGTTGATCGCGCCGATCGGGGCGACGGTGAATTGGGCAGGTTCCTGCGCATGCGCCGCGCTGGCGACGATCCGGGCTAGCGGGGTGTAGCCCTTTGCCGTCGCAACGCTCTCGCGCGTCAGCACGATGGCGGCGGCACCGTCGGAAATGGAGCTGGAGGTGGCGGCAGTAATGGTGCCGTCCTTGGCGAAGGCGGGGCGCAGCGTCGGGATCTTGTCCGGCTTGCCGCGCCCGGGCGCTTCGTCGGTATCGACCACCACGTCGCCGCCGCGCGTGGACATCGTGACCGGCACGACTTCATCAGCGAACGCACCGCTGGAAATGGCGGCGTTCGCGCGGCGGAGGGATTCGATCGAATATTCGTCCATCGCTTCGCGGGTCAGCTGGTACTCGTCCGCCGTCGCCTGCGCGAAGGTGCCCATCGCGCGGCCTTCCTCGTACGCATCTTCCAGGCCGTCGAGAAACATGTGGTCATAAGCGGTGTCATGGCCGATCCGCGCGCCGGAGCGGTGCTTCTTCAGTAAGTACGGCGCGTTGGTCATGCTTTCCATGCCGCCCGCGATAACCGTGTCCACGCTGCCCGCGGCAAGCGCTTCGGAACCCATGATCACCGTCTGCATGCCCGAACCGCACACCTTGTTGACCGTGGTCGCCTGGACCGACTTGGGCAGGCCTGCCTTCAAGGCGGCCTGGCGGGCAGGGGCCTGGCCAAGTCCGGCCGGCAATACGCAGCCCATGTAGATCCGGTCGATATCCTCGCCTGCGACACCGGCACGTTCGACCGCGGCCTTGACTGCCGTCGCGCCCAATTCGGTTGCGGAGGCATCGGACAGGGCGCCTTGCATGCTGCCCATCGGGGTGCGCGCATAGGACAGGATAACGACGGGGTCGGAGGCGGAGAATACGGACATAAGGGAAGCTTGCCTTTCTTGATGAAGCATGTGCTATTCGTGCAGACATGTAGTGCTGCAACGCACCAAAATCAAACGGCCAGAAACACGCGGCCAACATTGGACGGAGTGAACTGTGGCAGATAATAAGCAAAGCGAGATGGAAGAAATTCTTGCCCAGCAGCGAGCTTCCTTCACCGCCGCGCGGCCCGAAGCGCAGGCGCTGCGCCGTGACCGGGTGAAGCGGGCGATTGCCCTGTTGGTCGATCACGGCGACGATCTGGCGAAGGCCATGAGCGCCGATTTCGGCAACCGCAGCGTGCCGATGAGTATGTTGACCGATATCGCCTCGACGGTGAATTTCGGCAAATACTGCCTCAAGCACATGGACAAATGGGCGAAGCCTGAAAAGCGCAAGGTCCAGTTCCCGCTCGGCCTGCTGGGAGCCAAGGCGCAACTCCGGTTCGAACCAAAGGGCGTGATCGGGATCATGTCGCCGTGGAATTTCCCGGTCAATCTGTCGCTCGGGCCGTTGATGCAGGTGCTGGCGGCGGGGAACCGCGCGATGATCAAGCCGAGTGAATTCACCGAAGCGACCTCCGAGCTCACCGCGCAGCTCGTTGCCGAATATTTCGCAGCCGAGGAAGTCGCCGTAATTACTGGCAGCCCGGAGGTGGCGCAGGCGTTTTCCTTCCTGCCGTTCGACCATCTGGTGTTCACCGGTTCGACCGCCACCGGGCGCAAGGTGATGGAGGCGGCCAGCCGCAACCTTGTGCCGGTCACGCTGGAACTGGGCGGAAAATCGCCGGTCGTGCTCGGCCGCAGCGCCGATTTTGCCAAGGCGGGCGAGCGGATCGCGATGGGCAAGATGATGAACGCCGGGCAGATCTGCCTCGCGCCCGATTACATGATCGTGCCGCAGGACAAGGAGCAGGAAGCGGTCGACGCGGTGCGCAGCAGTGCCAGCACGATGTATCCGACGCTGCTCGATAACGACGATTACACCTCGATCGTGACCGACCGTCATTTCGACCGGCTGAAGGCCCTTGTCGAAGACGCCCGGACCAAGGGTGCGGAGGTGGTCGAGGTCAATCCGGCGCAGGAGGATTTCTCCAATACCAATTCGCGCAAGATGCCGCTGACGATCCTGCGGAACGTAACTGCGGACATGACCGCCATGCAGGAAGAAATCTTCGGCCCCGTCCTGCCGGTGATGACGTATCACGGCATCGACGAGGCGATCGACCACATCAACCGTAACGACCGCCCGCTCGGCCTGTATTATTTCGGTGAGGACAGCGGCGAGCGCGAGCAGGTGCTCCGGAAAACGATTTCCGGCGGCGTTACCGTCAACGATGTGATTTTTCACATTTCCATGGAAGATTTGCCGTTCGGCGGGGTTGGCCCCTCGGGCATTGGCTCCTATCATGGGCCGGAAGGCTTTCGGGAATTCAGCCACGCGCGCTCGGTTTACAGCCAGAGCAAGATCGACGTGGCGGGTCTGGCCGGGCTGAAACCGCCCTACGGCAAGAAGATCAGCAAGACGCTGGCGGCCCAGATCAGGAAAGCCTGAACAGAACGGGTCCATTCGGGGAGGATTTTACCGGCGCGACCCCTTGCACCATCGGGGGCAGGGGACTAGGGCGCGCCATACATGTAATCCGTGCCGATTCAGCCCCTAATGGCGTCCGGCACCCAAACGAGGCATTAGCGTGGTCGACCTAAGCCAATATTTGCCAATCCTGATTTTCCTGGCCATCGCGCTGGCAATGTCGGCGGCGTTCGTATTCCTGCCGATGGGCGTGTCGCGCCTGACCGGTACGCATAATCCGACCGCCAACAAGCTGACCGAATACGAATGCGGCTTTCCCGCGTTCGAAGATTCTCGCAGCCAGTTCGACGTGCGGTTCTATCTCGTCGCGATCCTGTTTATCATTTTCGACCTCGAGGCGGCGTTCCTGTTTCCGTGGGCAGTCAGCCTCGACCTTACCGGATGGGCCGGATGGGTCACGATGATGATCTTCCTGTTCGAATTGATCATCGGTTTCGCCTACGCTTGGAAGACAGGAGCTCTCGAATGGGAGTAGATACCAGCACTCCGCACGGAATGTTGCCCGCCGCTGCCCAGCCCGGTGCGACGCTCCAGCCGGACGCCGATTATTTCCGGGCAATGCAATCGGAAGTGAACGACAAGGGTTTCCTGGTCACCAGCACCGAGGACCTGTTCCAGTGGGCCCGCACGGGTTCGCTGTGGTGGATGACGTTCGGCCTCGCCTGCTGCGCGGTGGAGATGATCCACGTCAACATGCCGCGCTATGACATGGAACGTTTCGGCGTCGTCCCGCGCGCCAGCCCGCGCCAGTCGGACGTGATGATCGTGGCCGGCACGCTGTGCAACAAGATGGCCCCCGCGCTGCGCAAGGTCTACGACCAGATGTCGGACCCGAAATACGTCATTTCGATGGGCAGCTGCGCCAATGGCGGCGGCTATTACCATTACAGCTATTCCGTGGTTCGCGGCTGTGACCGGATCGTGCCGGTGGATATCTATATCCCCGGGTGCCCGCCAACCGCCGAAGCGCTGCTGTACGGCGTGATGCAACTGCAGCGGAAGATCCGCCGGTCCGGAACGATAGAGCGTTAAGATGGCTGTTCTCCATTCCGCCCCGAAAATCACCTCGAACGAAGGCGTTGCTGCCGCGCTGTCCGCCGCGCTGGGCGACATGCTGCTCGACGCGCATGAGGAACATGGCGAAATCCTGTTCACCGTGAAGCGGGACCGGATCGAAGACGCGCTCCGGCTGCTCCGGGACGAGCATGATTACCAGCAGATGATGGAAATGGCCGGCGTCGATTACCCCCAGCGGGCCGAACGCTTCGAAGTCGTTTACATGCTGCTCAGCCTGACCAAAAACCACCGGGTAATGGTCAAGGTGACCACCGACGAAGCCACTCCGGTGCCGACGATCACGACGCTGTGGCCTAACGCCGGCTGGCTCGAGCGCGAAGTGTTCGACATGTACGGGGTGCTGTTCGCGGGCAACACCGACCTCCGCCGCATCCTCACCGATTACGGTTTCGAAGGGCATCCTTTCCGTAAGGACTTCCCGCTCACCGGTTATACCGAACTGCGTTATTCCGAGGAGGAAAAGCGGGTGGTGTACGAACCGGTCGAGCTGGCGCAGGAATTGCGGCAGTTCGATTTCATGTCGCCCTGGGAAGGCGCGGAGTATGTCCTTCCGGGTGACGAGAAGGCGGACATGCCGCCAATCCACGACCCCAAGGTCACCGAAAAGACCTCGGACACCGGCGCCGGAAAAGCAGCCAATATCGAAGCGGCAAAGCCTTCTGCCAAGGACTCGGTGCCAACAGCGGCGCCTGACGCGCCCAAGCCGACCGAGGACCGCCCGACGCGCAAACCGCGCAAGGGCAAGGCTACCGACACCAAATCCGCAACCGAGCCGAAGGGAGGCAAGAAGTGAGCATGCAGCTTGAACAGTCGCCCACCACCGGCGACGAGGTGATCTCCAACTACACGATCAATTTCGGTCCCCAGCATCCGGCGGCGCACGGGGTGCTGCGGATGGTGATGGAGCTCGACGGCGAGATCATCGAACGGATCGATCCGCACGTCGGTCTGCTCCACCGCGGCACCGAAAAACTGATCGAGCACAAGACCTACCTGCAGGCGCTGCCATACTTCGACCGGCTCGATTACTGCAGCCCGCTGTGCATGGAACATTCCTATGTTCTGGCGATCGAGAAGCTGCTCAATCTGGAAGTGCCGATCCGCGCGCAATATCTCCGCGTGCTGTTTGCCGAACTGACCCGCATTTCCAACCACATGCTCAACATCGGCGCGCATGTGATGGATGTCGGCGCGATGACGCCCAACCTCTGGGTGTTCGAACTGCGCGAAGACTGCATGAACTTCTTCGAACGCGCGTCGGGTGCGCGGATGCATTCCGCGTGGTTCCGCCCCGGCGGCGTGCATCAGGATGTGCCGCTGAAACTGCTGACCGACATCGGCGACTGGGTCGATACGCGGCTGCCCGAATTGTTCGGCGACGCGATGAGCCTGGTGACCGGCAACCGTATCTTCAAGCAGCGCAACGTCGATATCGCGGTGGTGTCCAAGCAGGACGCGATTGCCTGGGGCTTCTCCGGCCCGATGATCCGCGCTGCGGGCATCCCTTGGGACCTGCGCAAATCGCAGCCCTACGATGTCTATGACCGGATGGATTTCGAGATCCCCGTCGGCACCAATTCCGATTGCTACGACCGGTTCATGGTCCGCGTGAACGAGGTGTATCAGAGCGCCAAGATCATCAAGCAGTGCCTCGCCGAAATGCCGGAAGGCCCGGTGGCGAGCGACGACCGCAAGATCGTCCCGCCCAAGCGCGGCGAGATGAAGCAGTCGATGGAAGCGCTGATCCACCACTTCAAACTCTACACCGAGGGCTTCCACGTCCCGGCAGGCGAAGTTTACGTTGCGACCGAAAGCCCCAAAGGCGAATTCGGCGTCTATCTGGTGTCGGACGGGTCGAACAAACCCTACCGCTGCAAGATTCGCCCGACCGCGTTCAGCCATCTTCAGGCGATGGATTTCATGAGCAAGGGCCACATGCTGCCCGATGCAACCGCGATCCTTGGCGCGATCGACGTGGTGTTCGGGGAGTGTGACCGGTGATGAAGTATTGGTTTATCGTTGCTGCTGCTCCCGTGCTTCTGGCAGCGGCGCCGTCATCCAGCACAAGTGTCGCGCGGTCGTTCGCAAAGACGGTGATCAACGGCGAAGATTTGGGACCACTGCTCGCAGCGCCGTTGGATGACGATACCTCAAAGGAACTCGCGGCTCTCAGCGGGTGCAAAGTTAAATCCGTTGAAAAAATTTCTGCAAGTCGTTTTGGAATCCAATGGCGTTGTCCATCGTCACACGCAGCAATGAGGACTGCTGCAGTTGTGGATGTGCATGATCAGAAAATTTCTCAAATACTTATGTCTACAGTACGCACAGAACGGCGGATTGGATAATGGCTAATCGTCACACCGCACCCGATACGCCGGAACTGCGCGCGCGCTGGGGGTCTTTCGTGTTCACGGAAGCCAACATTGCGAAGGCTGACAAGTTCATCGCGTCCTATCCCGAGGGCCGCCAGAAATCGGCGGTGATGCCGCTGCTCGACCTGGCCCAGCGGCAGGTGGGCGAGGAAACCGATACGCAGGGCTGGTTGCCCATGCCGGTGATCGAATATGTCGCGGCCTATCTCGATATGCCGGTGATCCGCGTGCTCGAAGTCGCGACCTTCTATTTCATGTACAACCTTGTTCCGGTGGGCAAATTCCACGTCCAAGTGTGCGGCACCACGCCCTGCATGCTGCGCGGTTCGGACGAGCTGATCGCCGCCTGCAAGGGCCGCGGCATGGAGAAGGGCAAGGTCTCCGCCGACGGACTGTGGACCCTCACCGAGGTCGAATGCATGGGCAATTGCGCCACCGCGCCGATGGTCCAGATCAACGACGGCAATTACGAAGATCTGACGGTCGAACGCCTCGATGCCGTGCTGGATGCGCTGGCGGCGGGCGGGACACCTGAAGAAGGCACGCAGGAACCGGGTCGGCACACCTCCGAACCTTCCGGCGGGCCGACCACGCTGAAAGAAATGGTCACCGAGAACCACGATTACCGGGGGGAATGGTGATGAGCGATCCCATCAAGAAAGGCCTGCCGGTCGTCGGGATCATTTTCCTGGCTTTGGCCGTGTTCAAGTTCCTTAGCGGGGATGACTGGGTGGTCTGGGCTATCCTCGGCTTCCTGTTCGGCGGATTCGGAATTTTCAACCGTAGCAGGTCGGGGGGAGCAGGGTCGTGAGCCTACAGGACAAGGACCGCATCTTCACCAATGTCTACGGTTTCCAGCCGTGGAACCTTGCCGCTGCGCAGAAGCGCGGTGACTGGGACAACACCAAAGACATCATCGCGCGCGGTAACGACGCCATCATCGACGAGATGAAGGCATCGGGCCTGCGCGGACGGGGCGGCGCGGGCTTCCCGACCGGTCTCAAATGGTCGTTCATGCCCAAGGAATCGAAGGATGGCCGCCCGTCCTTCCTGGTCATCAACGCCGACGAATCCGAGCCGGGTTCGTGCAAAGACCGCGAGATCATCCGCCACGATCCGCACAAGCTGATCGAAGGCGCGCTGATTGCCGGTTTCGCGATGCGCGCGCGCGCTGCCTACATCTACATCCGCGGCGAATATATCCGCGAGGCCCAGACCCTGCAGGCCGCGATTGACGAGGCGTATTCCGCCGGACTGATTGGCAAGAACGCCAGCGGCAGCGGATACGATTTCGACGTCTTCATGCACCGCGGCGCGGGCGCCTATATTTGCGGCGAAGAAACCGCGATGATCGAAAGCCTTGAAGGCAAGAAGGGCCAACCGCGCCTCAAACCGCCATTCCCGGCGGGCGCGGGCCTGTATGGCTGCCCGACCACGGTCAACAACGTCGAAAGCATCGCGGTGGTCCCCACGATCCTGCGGCGCGGTGCGTCATGGTTCTCCAGCTTCGGTGCGGAAGGCAATCACGGTACCAAGCTGTTCCAGATCAGCGGCCACGTGGACAAGCCCTGCGTCGTCGAAGAGGAAATGAGCATTCCCTTCCGCGAACTGATCGAGAAGCATTGCGGCGGCGTTCGCGGCGGGTGGGACAATCTGCTGGCGGTCATTCCCGGCGGTTCGTCCGTCCCGCTGGTCCCGGCAGCCGATATCATGGACGCGCCGATGGATTTCGACGGGCTGAAGGCCGTCGGATCCGGCCTCGGCACGGCTGCGGTGATCGTGATGGACAAGTCCACCGACATCGTTCGCGCGATCAGCCGGATCAGCTATTTCTACAAGCACGAGAGCTGCGGCCAGTGCACCCCCTGCCGCGAAGGCACCGGGTGGATGTGGCGGATGATGGAACGCCTGCGCACCGGCGATGCGGCGGTCGAGGAAATCGACATGCTGTACCAGGTGACCAAGCAGGTCGAAGGCCACACAATCTGCGCCTTGGGCGATGCGGCCGCGTGGCCGATCCAGGGCCTGATCAAGCACTTCCGGCCGGAACTCGAACGGCGCATCCACGAACACAACGCGCAATTCGCGCCTGAGACGCGGGAAGCTGCGGAATGAAAACGGGGATCTTTTTCGCGCTCGCTTCGGCACTGGCCGGGGCAACCATGACCATCGCAGCGGTCCCGGCGGCGGCGCAGGCTGAAGACGAGCCGGAACAGGCTGTGGACGATCAGGAAACGAAAACCGGATCGCGCTTTACGCGTCCCAAGCATGACCGTGGCCGCGGCGTCCGCGAGACCCTGAACCATTACGGTCACTGCCTGGCGACGTTCAAGAGCGACAAGATCGAGGCTTATCTGGTCGATCCCAGCGACGAGCGGTGGAGAGCGGTGTCCTACTCTCCGAACAGCCAGACCCGGTGCGCCATCCGCAACATGCTGACCAATGACCGCGACATGCGGGGCTCCGTCTCCGAAGGATGGTATGTGCGGCGGTTCAAGGACGGCGCTCCGGCGGTGTTCGTTTCCGGACCAAACCCGATGCCCGTCGAGGAAGAGGTGGTTGCCCGGATCGCGGCCGCCCCTGAAAATATCAAGGGCGACGTGATCGTGGACGAGTTCGCCCGCTGCGTGGCCGCGACCGCGCCGATGGAAGTCGACGCGGTCCTGCGTACCAAGGTGGATAGCAAGCAGGAACAGCAAACGATGCAAGCGCTCGCACCCACGATGGGGCCATGCGCATTCGAGGGGCAGAACCTGGCGTTCGACCGCGATAGCCTCCGCCTGTGGCTCGCCTATGCTCTGGCTACGCGTGCAGCGCTGACGCTGCAGGGGGCGGGATGATGCTGGAGAATTTCAGATACGGGAGTGCGGTTTTGCGATTTTCCTTTTCAACCGCGATCTCGCTAGCGGCTATGACGACGCTAGCAACTGCAGGAAGCGCTCAGGGCCGCGACGAGGCTGTTACGCCCGAAGCCCGTACGGAGTTGGCGGAGTACGCTGCTTGCGTGGCGCGAGAACGCCCGGACGAGGCCGCGCGCTTGCTAAAGCAGGATTTCCGGAGCTCCGGTTATCGTAATGGTATGGCCAATCTCAGCAAGTTCACTGAGGGTTGCGCCCGTGATGCCCGCTTTTCGAAAATGCGCATGGGCACTTTGCCGTTCGCCGGTGCTTTGGCCGAAAGCTTGCTTGAAGCGAGCCCGGATCCGCTTCTGGCACGCCTTGCAATGGCGGCGCTGAAGCCTGATGTAATCACGTACTCGCGGACGGACGCGATGGCCATGTGCATGATCCGTGGGGCACCCGATCTGGTTGCCCGCATGTTTGCCAGTGAAATCAATTCCGCCGAAGAAACCGCGGCAACCAAGGTGCTTACCCCGATCGCATCGCTTTGCCTCAAAGAGGAGGCTGGTTTCGAGGCTTCTCCTCTCGGCATGCGCTCTATGCTCGCAACCGCCAGTTACCGCCTGCTGGCGGCACAGGAAAGCTGAACCATGCCTAAAGTCACCGTAGACGGTCAGGAAATCGAGGTTCCCGCAGGCGCGACTGTGCTGCAGGCGTGCGAACTGGCGGGGAAGGAAATTCCCCGGTTCTGCTATCATGAACGGCTGAGCATCGCCGGCAATTGCCGCATGTGCCTGGTGGAAGTGAAGCCCGGGCCGCCGAAGCCGCAGGCGTCGTGCGCGCTGCCCGCTGCCGATGGGCAGGAAATCCGCACCGACACGCCGATGGTCAAGACCGCGCGTGAAGGGGTGATGGAATTCCTGCTGATCAACCACCCGCTCGATTGCCCGATCTGCGACCAGGGCGGCGAATGTGACTTGCAGGACCAGTCGGTCGCCTATGGCCGCGGCGGTTCGCGTTACGGACGCGAGAACAAGCGCGCGGTCACCGAGAAGAACATGGGCCCGCTGATCAAGACGATCATGACCCGCTGCATCCATTGCACCCGCTGCGTGCGCTTCTCCGAAGAGATCGCCGGCGTGGACGAAATCGGCGCGCTGTACCGCGGCGAGGACATGCAGATCACCACCTATCTCGAACGCGCCGCGACTCACGAGTTGAGCGCGAACGTAATCGACCTGTGCCCGGTCGGTGCGCTCACCTCGCGCCCCTACGCGTTCGAAGCGCGTCCGTGGGAACTGAAGAAAACACTCAGCATCGACGTCTCCGACGCGGTCGGCGCGAACATCCGGCTCGACAGCCGGGGCCGAGAAGTGATGCGCGCCTTGCCGCGGATCAACGACGACGTGAACGAGGAATGGCTGTCGGACAAGGGCCGCTACATGGTCGATGGCCTCACCCGCCGCCGTCTCGACAAGGTGTGGATCCGCAAGTCCGGCAAGCTTGCCGAAGCAAGCTGGGACCAGGCGTTCAAGGCTATCGCCGCCGCGAAGCCCGGCAAGAATATTGCCGCGATCGCCGGTGACCTGGTCGATTGCGAGACGATGTTCGCGGCCAAGGCGCTGCTCGGCGCGATGGGCAGCACACTGCTCGAAGGCCGCCAGACCGGCATGGATTACGACGTGTCCAACATGGCCGCAGTCGCGTTCAATTCGACCTTTGCCGGGATCGAGACCGCCGACGCCATCCTGATCGTCGGCAGCCACGTCCGCTGGGAAGCGGCGCTGGTCAACGCGCGGCTCCGCAAGGCGGTCAAGCACGGGGCCAAGGTGTTCGTGGTCGGGCCCGAATGGGAAACAACCTATCCCGCGACCTTCCTCGGCGAGGATGTCGGCGTGCTCGGCAAATTGCCCAAGGACGTGTCCGATGCGTTCAAGGGTGCGGAACGTCCCGCGATCATCCTCGGCGGAGCGGCTCTGGCGAAGGGCGCGCTAGCCCCGGCGCTGGCGTTCGCGGACAAGTTCGGCCTCGTGAACGACGGTTGGAACGGGTTCAACGTGCTCCATATGGCGGCAAGCCGGATGGGCGGGTTGATGCTCGGTTATGCGCAGGCGGGCGGCATCGCGGATATCGCCGCGGCGAAACCCAAGGTGCTGCTGTCGCTCGGCGCGGACGAGGTGGATTATTCCGCCTTCGATGGCGTGCTGAAGGTCTATATCGGCCACCACGGCGACAAGGGCGCGCATGCGGCGGATATCATCCTGCCCGCGGCGTCCTATGCGGAAAAGGACGGGACTTACGTCAACACGGAAGGCCGCGTGCAATACGCTGAAAAAGCCGTGTTCGCCCCCGGCGACGCGCGCGAAGACTGGACGATCCTGCGGGCGCTCGCCGATGCGCTGGGTGTGTCGGTCGGGTTCGACAGCTTTGCCGACTTGCAGGGCGCGATGTTTGCGGCGGTACCGGCATTGGGTGAAGAAGGCCTGGCCGATCTCGGTGCACTGCCGAAGGGCGACGCGAAGGCCAAGGCTGACGGCGTGATTACCTATCCAATCAAGGACTTCTACCTGACCAACCCAATTGCCCGCGCAAGTGCGGTGATGCAGCAATGTTCGGCTGAACTGCTGCACGGCGATGACCTGGCGGAGGCGGCGGAATGAACTACCCCAACATTATGCGCAACGCTGCTCGGATCCTGTTTTTGGTTGCGGCAGCTATCTTCATCGGCAGCCTCTTGTTTTCGCTGCTCCTGCTGTTCGGATTTGGGCCTGTAAGCGCCCCCGGCGGGGCTTTGGCCTTGGTGATTGGTGGCGTAACGATGGCGATCCCGCCATTCGTTGGCGCAGCGATCGTATGGCGATTGGATATCTGGCTCTTCGAGCGAGGTAACAGCTGATGACCGATACTTTCGTAAGCTGGGGCATGTCCTATGAATGGGCGTGGGGTGTCGCGACCTTCGCGGGCATCCTGCTGATCGCGCTGCCACTGATGCTGGCCGTCGCGATGGTCATCTATGTTGATCGCAAGGTCTTGGCCGCGATCATGATGCGGCGCGGACCCAACGTGGTCGGTCCGTTCGGGCTGCTGCAGAGCTTCGCCGACGGTCTGAAGGTGTTCCTGCAGGAAACCATCGTCCCGAGTGCGGCCAACAAGGGCTTGTTCCTGATCGCGCCGATCCTCACCTTCACTGTCGCGCTGGCGGCGTGGGCGGTAATCCCGTTCAATTCCGGCGCGGTGCTGGCGGATATCAACGTCGGCTTGCTGTACGTGCTCGCGATCAGTTCGCTGAGCGTTTACGGCGTGGTCATCGCGGGCTGGGCGTCCAATTCGAAATACCCGTTCTTTTCCGCCATGCGCGCCGCCGCGCAGATGATTTCCTACGAAGTTTCGATCGGGTTCATCCTGATCTGCGTGGTCCTGTGGGCGGGCACATTCAATTTGAACGGCATTATCGAAGCACAGCGCGGCCACGGGCTCGGCTTCGTCAACGCCTTCGTGTTCAACCCGCTTATGTTCCCCATGTGGGTGCTGTTCTTCATCTCCAGCCTGGCGGAAACCGCGCGCGCGCCGTTCGATCTGACGGAAGCGGAAAGCGAACTCGTCGCCGGTTACCAGACCGAATACAGCTCGATGAGCTTCGCGCTGTTCTGGCTCGGCGAATACGCCAACATCCTGCTGATGTGCATGCTGAACGCGATCCTGTTCTTCGGCGGGTGGCTGCCGCCGTTCGACTGGGAACCGCTGTACCTGGTGCCAGGCTGGATCTGGCTGTTCGCCAAGACCTTCATGTTCTTCTTCATGTTCAGCTGGATCTGGGCGACCGTCCCGCGCTTCCGCTATGACCAGCTGATGCGTCTGGGCTGGAAGATATTCCTGCCGCTAAGCCTCGCCTTCGTGGTGCTGATCAGCGGCTGGCTGATGCTGACGAGGTATGGGGAGCAGACGAACCTATCTTACGATGAGCCTACGCGCGAAGCTTTGGTGACATTGGGAGCCAGTGACGTATGTCAGCTTCGGGCGCCTGGTCGCTACTCCGATGAATCGACCCGAGCAACCAACGTCTACCTGTACCGGCCAGAAGGGGACGCGCCGAACTCGGACCTGATGGATATCAAATATCCGGCGGAGTTGGCTGGCCAGGTTCGTTTCAGGACGGAACGCAGTAACGGTTTTGGTGGAAGCGGGCAGCTCGAATGGGTTAATAGCGCTAGGCCTGCCAAGCTTGGTCTGGGTGTAACGGACGTCATCACTGATGGCCGCCCTGCCGCGATCCTTTTTCTCGAAGACGGTAATCAGGCCCTGATGGGCGATTGCCGGACCGCATCGGAATTGAAGGCCTCATGAGTACCCTCACGCACCTCATCAAATCCTACACGCTGTGGGAATTCCTTAAGGCACATGCGCTGACCTTGAAGTATTTCTTCAAGCCGAAGGTGACGATCAACTATCCGTTCGAGAAGAACCCGATCTCGCCGCGGTTTCGCGGTGAGCACGCGCTGCGCCGCTATCCCAATGGCGAAGAACGCTGCATCGCCTGCAAGCTCTGCGAGGCGGTCTGTCCTGCGCTGGCGATCACCATCGAGAGCGAACCGCGCGATGACGGCAGCCGCCGGACGACGCGGTACGACATCGACATGACCAAGTGCATCTACTGCGGATTCTGCCAGGAAGCCTGCCCGGTGGACGCCATCGTCGAAGGGCCGAATTTCGAATACGCGACCGAAACGCGCGAGGAATTGCTCTACGACAAGACCAAATTGCTCGCCAACGGGGACAAGTGGGAGCGGGCGATCGCCGCGAACCTTGAAGCCGATGCACCGTATCGTTAAGGGCCGCGCGTGACCAACAGGGGTATCTTCTATCCGTTCGTGTCGAGCGAAGCCGAGACACAGGACACCGGGCATTCCGGTTCCGCTCCACGCGAGCGGGATTTCGTGTTTTGCCGCATTAACGGGACCGTGACGATATGATCCAGGCCATCGCCTTTTACATGTTTGCGGTCCTGCTGATTGCCGCCGGAACGCTGACGATCATGTCGCGCAATCCGGTGCATTCGGTGTTGTGGCTGATCGTGTCTTTCTTCAACGCGGCAGGCCTGATGGTGCTGGTCGGCGCGGAGTTCATCGCGATGCTGCTGGTGATCGTATATGTCGGCGCGGTCGCGGTGCTGTTCCTGTTCGTCGTCATGATGCTGAACATCGACTTCGCCGAACTGCGCGCCGGTTTCATGAAGAATTTCCCGCTCGGGATCGCGATTGCGTTGGTCCTGCTGGCGGAACTGATCCTCGGCATCGGGGCTTACGGCGCCGGAGTGCTCGAACTGGGCACACCCGACGGCAGCGCCGCGCCGCTGCTTGGCCGGAGCAATATCGAGAACATCGGCGCGCTGCTGTACAGCGATTACCTGTTCCTGTTCGAGGCGGCCGGCCTGATCCTGCTCGTCGCGATGGTCGGCGCCATCGTGCTGACCCACCGTGAACGCGCAACCGCCCACCGCGGCCATCAGGACATCGGCAAGCAGAACCGCCGCCGTCCGGAGGACGCGACCGTCAATACCCGTCCCGAAGTGGGCAAGGGAGTCCAGCTGTGATCGGCATCGAACATTACCTGGTTGTCAGTGCGGTGCTGTTCGTGCTCGGCGTGCTGGGGATTTTCCTCAACCGGAAGAACATCATCGTGATCCTGATGGCGATCGAACTGATCCTGCTGTCGGTGAACATCAACCTGGTCGCCTTCAGCGCCTTCCTCGGCGATTTGACCGGGCAAATTTTTGCCATGTTCGTGTTGACCGTCGCGGCGGGCGAGGCAGCTATCGGGCTCGCCATCCTGGTGATCTATTTCCGCCAGCGCGGCACGATTGCGGTTGACGATGTCAACCGGATGAAGGGTTAGGCCGCAGTGAACTCCATTCTCCTCATCGTATTCCTGCCCTTGCTGGCGGCCATCGTCGGCGGGCTGGGCAACCGTGCGCTCGGCAACCTTCCGGTCAAGCTGATCACCACCGGGGCGCTGTTTGTATCCTGCGCGCTAAGCTGGCCGATCTTCCTCGGGTTCATCGCCGGGGACGCGCAAGCCACCGTCGTGCCCGTGCTGCAATGGGTACAATCGGGCAGCCTCGATTTCGACTGGGCGCTGCGGGTCGATACGCTGACCGCGGTGATGCTGGTAGTGATCACCACCGTTTCCGCGCTCGTCCACCTGTATAGCTGGGGCTATATGGACGAAGACCCGGACCAGCCGCGGTTCTTTGCCTATCTCAGCCTGTTCACATTTGCCATGCTGATGCTGGTGACCGCCGACAACCTCGTCCAGATGTTCTTTGGCTGGGAAGGGGTCGGTCTCGCATCCTACCTGCTGATCGGGTTCTGGTTTCGTAAGCCGAGCGCAAACGCCGCCGCGATCAAGGCCTTCGTGGTCAACCGCGTGGGCGACCTCGGTTTCATGCTCGGCATCTTCGGCACTTTCTGGGTGTTCGGTACCGTGTCGATCCCGGAAATCCTCGCCGCGGCACCGGCCATGAGCGGTTCGACCATCGGTTTCCTCGGATACCGTATGCAGACGATGGATATCCTGTGCATCCTGCTGTTCATCGGCGCGATGGGCAAGTCGGCGCAGCTGGGCCTGCACACCTGGCTACCCGACGCGATGGAAGGCCCGACGCCCGTGTCGGCGCTGATCCACGCGGCCACGATGGTGACCGCGGGCGTGTTCATGGTCTGCCGCCTGTCGCCCATGTTCGAAACCGCGCCAATCGCGCTGGGCATGGTGACCTTCGTCGGCGCGGCGACTTGTATCTTCGCGGCCACGATCGGCACGACCCAGTGGGATATCAAGCGGGTCATCGCCTATTCCACCTGTTCGCAGCTGGGCTACATGTTCTTCGCCGCAGGCGTCGGCGCGTATGGTGCGGCGATGTTCCACCTGTTCACGCACGCCTTCTTCAAGGCGCTACTGTTCCTCGGAGCGGGCAGCGTGATCCATGCGATGCACCACGAACAGGATATGCGGTATTATGGCGGTCTGCGTAAGCGTATCCCGCTCACCTTCTTCGCGATGCTGGCCGGGACGCTGGCGATTACCGGGGTCGGGATTTACTGGCTGCACGCCGGTTTCGCGGGTTTCCATTCCAAGGATGCGATCCTCGAAGTGGCGTTCGCGCGCGGGACGGAAATGGGGCAATTCGCCTTCTGGATGGGTGCCTTCGCGGCGCTGCTGACCAGCTTCTACAGCTGGCGCCTGATGTTCCTCACCTTCTGGGGCAAGCCGCGCTGGGCCGAGAGCGAGCACATCCAGCACGCGGTCCATCATGGACATGACGATCCCGAAGCGCATAACCCGCCGGTGCAGGAAGATGCCGGACATGATGCGGTTCATGCGGTGCCATCAGCAGACCAGGGTGACGGAACGGCGGGTTACCATCCGCACGAAAGCCCGATTTCAATGCTGGTACCGCTCGGTGTGCTGACGCTGGGCGCTGTCTTCGCCGGTTTCATTTTCAACCCGCAATTCCTCGACAGCGCGGAATTCTGGGGCGGATCGATCTATTACAACGAGAACCTGATCCACGCGATGCACGCGGTTCCGCTGTGGGTGAAGCTGACCGCCAGTATCGTCATGCTGCTGGGCCTGTTCGGCGCATGGCTGGCCTATATCCGCGACACCTCGATCCCGGGCAAGTTCGTGGAGCAGTTCCGGCTCGTACACCGCTTCGTCTACAACAAATGGTACTTCGACGAACTGTATGACCTGATCTTCGTGCGCCCGGCGTTCTGGTTCGGCCGCAAGCTGTGGAAGATCGGCGACGAAGGTATCATCGACCGCTTCGGCCCGAATGGCGCGGCGTGGCTGGTGCTCAAGGGCACCGGCGCAGCGAAGCGCGTCCAGTCCGGCTATTTGACATCCTACGCGCTGATCATGCTGCTTGGCCTGATCGCCGCCGTAACCTGGGTTCTGATGTAATGGGCGGTTTTCCCATCCTTTCCGTAATGCTGCTGGTTCCGCTGGTTGCGGCTTTCGCCTGCCTGTTCGTCGAGGCGAAGGCCGCACGCGGCATCGCGCTCGGCGCGACGCTGATCAACCTGGCACTGGGTATCCTGCTGTGGGTCAATTACGATATCGGCGGGGCGCAGTGGCAGTTCACCGAGAGCGTGCCGCTGTTCGCGGGCTTCAACTATGCGCTCGGGATCGACGGGATCGCCTTGCTGCTGATCGTGCTGAGCGTCTTCCTGATGCCGATCTGTATTTTGGCGAGCTGGGAATCGATCACCACCCGCGTCGGCGAATACATGGCGGCGTTCCTGGTCATGGAACTGCTGATGATCGGCGTGTTCTCGGCCCAGGACCTGTACCTGTTCTACATTTTCTTCGAGGCTGGCCTGATCCCGATGTACCTGATCATCGGCATCTGGGGCGGGACCAACCGGATCTACGCCAGCTACAAGTTCTTCCTCTATACGCTGCTCGGTTCGGTGCTGATGCTGATCGCCATGCTGTGGATGGCGAACGAAGCCGGGACCACCGACATCCCGACGCTGATGAACTACGATTTCCCGGCAGAGGCGCAAACCTGGCTGTGGCTCGCGTTCTTCGCCAGCTTCGCGGTCAAGATGCCGATGTGGCCGGTTCATACATGGCTGCCCGACGCGCACGTCCAGGCGCCAACCGCCGGTTCGGTGATCCTTGCCGGGGTTCTGCTCAAGATGGGCGGTTACGGTTTCATCCGCTTCAGCCTGCCGATGTTCCCGGAAGCGTCCGCGCAGTTCGCGTGGCTGATCTACATCCTGTCGATGGCGGCGGTGGTGATCACCAGCCTGATCGCGCTGGTGCAGAACGACATGAAGAAACTGATCGCCTACAGCTCGGTCGCGCATATGGCGATCGTGACGGTTGGTCTGTTCAGCTTCAACGTGCAGGGCCTCGAAGGATCCATGATCGTGATGCTGAGCCACGGCCTGGTGTCCGCCGCCCTGTTCCTCTGCGTGGGCGTGATCTACGACAGGCTCCACACCCGCGAGATCGACCGCTACGGCGGGCTGAGCATCAACATGCCGAAATACGCGGTGCTGTTCCTGCTGTTTACCATGGCCAGCATCGGTCTGCCCGGGACCAGTGGTTTCGTCGGGGAGTTGCTGTCGCTCACCGGCATTTACGAAGTTTCCAGCCTTGTCGCGCTGGTGTGCACCACCGGGATCATCCTCGGGGCGGGCTACATGCTCTATCTCTACCGCAGGGTCGCGTTCGGGGTGCAGAGAAACGCCGATGCGGCGGCTATGAAGGACATTGGCGTGCGCGAATGGTTGATGCTTGGGCCGATTGCGGCGGCGGTGCTGTGGATGGGTATCTATCCGGAAAGCTTCCTCGCCCCGATGCGGCAGGACATCGCCGCGCTCGACGCAAGGCTGGCCCGCTCCGCGCCCGAAGGTGACGTAAAGCTGGTGGCCGGATCGCCCCGCAGCGAAGCCGCCAACGCCATGCCGCATGCCGCCGGCGAACACGGTGCTGCGGCTGACGGAGCCTCGGCCGAGGGGGCGCACTGATGGACTACGCAAACTCCCTTTATCTCACCGGCCCGGAAGTATTCCTGTCCGTATCCGGTCTGATCCTGACCTTGATTGCCGCATGGGGCGGCCAGAAGGCGGCCCGGCTCAGCACCATTCTTGCCGTCGGCGCGCTGGTGGGGGCTTCGATCATCACCGCGGCCTTCCTCATCAATCCGGCGTTCGAGCAGGGCGGCGATGCGTTCGGCGGTCTCTACCGGATGGACGCGTTCGGCAGTGTATCGAAACTGCTCATCTATCTTGCGGGCATCGGCTGCCTGATCGTGACCCCGCGGTTCTTCGACAAGGGGCTCGAGTACCGGCCCGAATACCCGCTGCTGGTCGTGTTCGCGTCTGTCGGTATGGGGATGATGGTGTCCGCGACCGACCTGATGACGCTGTATATCGGCCTGGAGCTGAGCAGCCTGTCGTCCTACGTCCTCGCGTCCTTCACCCGCAGCGATGATCGTTCCGCCGAAGCCGGCCTCAAATATTTCGTCCTCGGCGCACTTGCCAGCGGCATCCTGCTGTACGGCATGAGCCTGGTCTACGGATTCTCCGGCAGCACCAGCTACCTGGCGATCCGGCCAGCGTTCGAAGGAACACTGGGCACCGGCGCGCTGTTCGGGGTGATCTTCGTGCTCGCCGGTCTTGCCTTCAAGATTTCCGCCGTGCCGTTCCACATGTGGACGCCCGACGTTTACGAAGGCGCGCCGACCCCGGTCACGACGTTCTTCTCCACTGCGCCAAAGGTGGCCGCGATTGCGATGACCGCGCGGATCACGCTGGACGCGTTCGGCAATCAGGCGGATGCGTGGCGGCAGGTGATCATCTTCGCCGCGCTGGCGTCCGTCGTGGTGGGGGCACTTGGCGCGATCGGGCAGAGCAACATCAAGCGGCTGTTGGCGTATTCCTCTATCAACAATGTCGGGTTTATCCTGATCGGCCTGGCCACCGGCACCGCTGCCGGAGCGAGCGCGATGCTGGTCTATCTGGCAATTTACGTCGCCATGTCGCTCGGCAGTTTCGTTGCGGTGCTGATGCTGCGGGACAAGGACGGCAACCAGGTCGAGAACATGGCCGATATCGCCGGCCTTTCGCGGGCCAAGCCGATGATCGCGCTGTGCCTTGCCGCGATGATGCTCAGCCTTGCCGGCATTCCGCCGCTCTACGGCTTCTGGGGGAAGTTCGTGGTCTTCCAGGCCGCGGTCGAGGCGGACATGGTGGTGCTCGCCGCCATCGGTATCGCCGCCAGCGTGATCGGTGCGTTCTATTACCTCAAGATCGTCAAGATCATGTATTTCGACGAGCCTGCGAATGTGGTGACGGGCAAGAATGACCTGGCGCATTGGACGGTGCTGGCTGTGACCGCGATCTTCGTTTCGCCGCTTGGCTATCTCCTGACAATTCCCATGGGCGCGTTGGCGGACCGGGCTGCGGCAGCCCTGTTCGCCGTGGTCTGAACCCGCGCAGCTTGATCGAGACTGTTGCCAGCACCGGATCGACCAACGGTGATCTTTCCGCCCGATTGAAAGCGGGCGAACGGATCGCCGAGGGGCAATGGCTGGTGGCGGACCGGCAGAGCGCCGGACGCGGGCGGCAAGGCCGCGAATGGTTCGACGGTCTCGGGAACTTCATGGGTTCGACCGCGGTGCATGTGCAGCCCGGCGACCCGTTCACGCCAACCCTGGCACTGGTGGCGGGGCTGGCGGTTTACCAGGCCGTCCTGCCGCATTGCCCCGATCCGGTCCCGCTGCGCCTCAAATGGCCCAACGACCTGATGTTTTCCGGAGCCAAGCTCGCCGGTATCCTGCTGGAGCGGGAAGGGGACAGCGTCATCGTCGGTATCGGGGTCAATCTCGCCGCGGCGCCGCAGGTTCCCGGGCGCGAGACGCTTGCGTTGGCGAAATTCGGGCCTGCGCCCGATCGTGACCTGTTCGCGCAGGCGCTGGCCGGGTACTTCGCCGAGGAATTGCAGCGCTGGCGGACCTACGGGACGGAGCCGCTGATCAACCGTTGGGAAAGCGCTGCCCATCCCGCCGGCACAGCGCTGACAGTAAACGAACAGACCGAGGGGATCATCAGCGGCGTTTTCGATGGCCTGCTGCCCGACGGTTCGCTCCGCCTGCGCTTGGCGGATGGCACCAGCCGTGCCATCCACGCGGGCGATGTCATGCTCGCCTGAAGGAACTACCCATGCTGCTCGTCGCCGATGTCGGAAATACCAACGTGGTCTTCGCCTTGTTCGATGGCAAGTCAGTCCGGGCGCGTTGGCGGATTGCCACCGATCCGCGCCGTACGGGTGACGAATATGCGGTCTGGCTGACCCAGCTCCTGGCGCTGGAAGGGGTCGAGCGCAAGGCAGTGAACCGCTTCATTATCGGTTCGGTGGTCCCCCGTGCGATCCACAATCTGACCGTGCTGGGGGAAAAATACTTCGGCGTCACCCCGATGATCGCTGGCGAAGGCGATGCGGCGTGGGGCATCACGGTCGATGTCGACGAGCCCCGTTCGCTTGGCGCCGACCGCGCTCTGAACGCGATTGCGGCCCACGCGCGCTACGATGGGGACCTGATCATCATCGATTTCGGTACCGCGACCACTTTTGATGCGGTGGATTTCACCGGAGCGTATAAGGGGGGCATCATCGCGCCGGGAATCAACCTGTCGCTCGATGCATTGGTGGGCAACACCGCCAAACTGCCGCGGATCGCCATCGAGGCTCCGCGAACGACCAGTGTGATCGGCCGCAACACCGAAGACCAGATGCTCATCGGGGTGTTCTGGGGCTATGTTGCGATGATGGAAGGATTAATTACCAAAATGCGTGAAGAAATCGGCCGACCCGCGAAGGTGGTTGCCACCGGCGGCCTCGCTATCCTGTTCGACAAGCACACCGACGTGTTCGACTGCGTAGATTTCGACCTCACGCTGGAAGGCCTCGCAATCCTGGCAGATCGGGCGTCCAAGTGAAGAAGGATTTCACCCCCGAAAAAGAACTCCTGTTCCTTGCGCTTGGCGGTTCCGCCGAAATCGGCATGAACGTCAACTTGTACGGCTGCGACGGCAAATGGCTGATGGTCGACCTGGGCATGACCTTCTCCGGCGATCAGTATCCCGGCGTCGACCTGGTGTTTGCCGACCTTGAATTTATCGAGGACCGGGTCAAGGACCTGGTCGGCATCGTGCTGACCCACGGTCACGAAGACCACATCGGCGCCATCCCCTATTTCGCGGAAGAACTGGGCGTGCCGCTATACGCTACTCCGTTCACCGCCGACTTGATCCGCCGCAAACTGGAAGAAGCCGGGCTGCTGCGTGAAATCAAGATTCATGTGATCGAAGGGACAGACAGCTTTGCAGTCGGACCGTTCGATGTCAGCTACGTCCCCCTCGCGCACAGTATCGCAGAGGGCAACGGCCTGATCATCGATACCCCGTACGGGCGGATTTTCCATACCGGCGACTGGAAGCTGGACGATGAACCGATTGTCGGCGATCCGACGACCGAAGAAGAACTCACCGAACTCGGCGATGACGGTATCCTCGCGCTGGTTTGCGACTCCACCAATGTCTTCAATCCCGAACCCAGTGGTTCGGAAGGGGGGGTGTACCGCGGCCTGATGGAAGAAGTGAAGCGGCACGCGGGCAAGCGGGTGATGGTTACCACTTTTGCTTCGAATGTCGCGCGGCTCCATACGCTGGGCGAAGTGGCGAAGGCAACGAAGCGCAAATTATGCGTCGCCGGCCGCTCGCTCGACCGGATCATCGAAGTCGCACAGGACAACGGCTACTTGCAGGATTTCCCCAAGACGGTCGATTTCCAGACTGCGATGGGGCTACCCCGCGGCGAAATCCTGATCATGGCCACCGGCGGGCAGGGCGAACCCCGCGCTGCGCTGGCTCGCGTGGCCGATGACAGTCACCAGATCAGCCTCCAAAAAGGCGATGTGGTGCTGTTTTCCAGCCGCCAGATACCTGGCAACGAAGTCGCCATCGGGCAAGTCCAGAACAAGCTGGCCGAACGCGGCGTCGTGATGGTCACTGACCGCCAGAGCGAGATCCACGTCTCCGGCCACCCCGGTCGGCCGGAACTGGAAGCGCTCTACTCGTGGATCAGGCCCGAAATCCTGGTGCCGGTGCACGGCGAGATCAAGCACATGCAGGAACAGGTCCGTGTCGGGCAGGCTGCAGGCATTCCGCACAACATCTTCCAGAAGAACGGCGACATCATCCGGCTCGCCCCGGGCAAGCCGGGCAAGCTGGCCCAGGTCCGCACCGGACGTTTGGTCCTGGACGGTGACATCATCGTCCCGGCAGATGGCGAGGCTATCGCCATGCGCCGCCGGATGGCCCGCGACGGCGTGATCGTGGTCGCGATCGACAGCCAGCTGAAGCCGCATATCGAATTGCTCGGCATGCCGCTGGACGAAGACGAGGAGGATTTCGTGACCGAAGCGTCCGCCGATATCGTCAAGGCCTTGCGGGCCCTCAAGGGCGCAGCGCGTAAGGATCGTAGCTCGCTGACCGAGGCAGTGCGCCTTGCTACCCGGCGCGCCGCGACCCGGTGGAGCGGCAAGAAGCCGCAGGTCAAAGTGATCCTGATGGGAGGCTGACGCCGTGCAGTGGACTTCGATTGTCGCGATATACCTGCTGGTCTGGGTAATGTGCGCCTTTGTAATGCTGCCCTTTGGCGTCCGCACGCATGACGAACTGGGGCTCGAGAAGATCCCCGGCCAGGCAGACAGCGCGCCTGCGAATTTCCGGCCACTAAGGCTGGCGTTTCGCGCGTCGCTGGTCGCGGCGGTGCTGACCGCGATTTACGTCCTGAATTACGACTATGGCTGGATCGAAGCTTCCGACATCAACCTGTTCAAGCCTCCGGCATAATTGGACCGGCCACAAGGCCGGTCATGCCGCGAGGTTACGTCCGCAGTCGCTCGATTGCCTGCGCGAGCGCGACATACAATTTGCCCATGTCCGAACTTAGCAGGGTGACGCCTAGCGCGTGCCCGTCGCGGGTGGACAACAGGACCCGCAGCATTGCTTCGAAATCATGGATATACCGGCTGACGTTCTCCGCGAATTCGGTGTCGGAGCTGTAGAGCCCGGCAATATCGCGCGCCTCGGTGCTGTCGAGAAGCTGCACGGCGCGGCGGGTGAATATGCCCCGATCCCCGCGCAGGTAGGACGCCCACGCGGTGTCCGTGACGTCGTTCGACAATGCCTTGGAAATGTCGATCGAATTGGAATTGAGGCTCTCGGTAATCAGCGCAACGCGGCGGGAGAAATCGTGATCGACCTGTTCTTCCGCGCGTTCGCGGGCTCGGTTGACGCGGGCTTCCAGATTGCCGGCGAGCTCGTCAACCTTGCCCAGCTGGTCGCGCAGGTTGGTGGCTGCCTGCCGCCCGGCGTTGGACGCCTTGGTTACAGCCGCCTCGAGTTCGGCCACCGCTTCGTTTGTGCGGCCTCGTAGTGCGCTGTCGATCGCGGCGGAGCTTTCTTCGCCAATACGTTCCGCCAATTGCTTGACGTTGAGAGCCGCCCCGCTTTCGATCTGGCCCAGTGCTTCGCGCGCGGATTGTTTCAGGAAGCTGATCGCGTCCCGCAATTCCGTCCGCGCAGTTTCGGACAGCCGGGAGCTCTGCGTACCAAGATCCGCCAGCGATTTCTCGAGGCGTTCGATTTCTTCCAGGTGGGCGCTGTTGACCTCGGTAATCATCGCGCTCGAACGCTCGATCCGGTCGAGCGCCTCGTGGCCATGATCCTTGGCTGACAGGACATATTCCGAGAGTTCCGCGCCCTTCTGGCTCGCTTCTCCCAGCAGCAGGCTGATCCGCCCGACCTGATCTTCGGTCGAAGCGATCTTGCTGCTCGCATCGGCGATGGCAGATGGCAGGATGTCGCGGCTGTGGTCCGAACTGGCCTGGATCAATTCGAGCAGCCGGACGGTGTCCTCGGTCAGGCCGGCAATGGCGGCGGTGGTTTCGTCGATCCGCTGGCGGTTCTGGCCGAGCTTCTCCGCGAGGACCTGCGCCCCGCTGCCAATGACGACTTCGGTTTCGGAACCTTGCGCGATAATCGTCTGCAACCTGCGTTCGAAATCGGCCAGTTGGTCTGCAATGGCTGTGCCGTGGGCAGATAGCCGCTCGGACTGTTCGATCTGCTCCGCCCGGCGCGCCGAGATAGTCTCGTCGAGGCCCGCGAGGCGCGTGCCAAGGTCTTCGATGGCTTCCTGTTCGTCCTGCGCCATTTGTGCACGCCGCAGCTCGATCTGGTCGTGAAGCGCTGCGCTGCGCTCGGCCATCGTCGCATCGACCCGCTCGGCTTCGTCGGCAAGTTCCTGCAACTTGGCGCGAGAGGCGGTCAGGGCTGCTTCGTCCAGTGCCGAGATGCGTTCGACGGCATCGGTAAGACGGGTCTGGATATCCTCGATCTGGGCGCTCCAGATGCCGATGGCGCGCTCTTCGCCTTCACGCACTGACTGCCCGATGATCTTGCTTTCATCGCGCAGGGACGTAACGCGCGAGCGGAGCGAAACCAGCGCACCTTCTTCCTGTTCTTCCAGGTCGGTGCGGGCGCCGGCCAATTCCGCGGACAGCGCAGTCGCACGGCGCCGCAAGGCCGAAAGCGCTTCCACTTCGCTGTTGTCGAGTTCCACACGGAATTCTTCGTTGGTCGACCGCAAGGCATCGAATTTTCCGAGCGCGACCGCTTCCATCTGTGCAGCCTGCGCCTCGAAGTCGGCAAGGGCGCCGTTGATGGCGGTCTGAAGGGTGGCGACTTCGCGCTGCGTGGCCTGGCCGAATTCGTTGAGCCGTTCGAAGCCGGCGATGAGTTCGTCGATCTGGTTGTTGGCAGTGCGGCCCGCGTTGCCGATGTTGTTGGTTACATCGCGCGCCGAATTCGCGATTACCGGCAAATCATCCCGCAGCCGGACCATGTTTTCGAGCGCGGTGGTGCTTACCGCGGCGATGGCAACGACCTGCGCGCCGTTGTCATGGATCAGGCTTTGCAAATGGTCGGCGTGACCCGACAGGCGCTCACCGGCGGAACGGCCGAGCGATTCAAGTTCGCGCGATTGGGAGCCAAGGAAGTCCCGGGCGATGCTGAGTTCGCGATTGATGACCGATAGGCGCTGTTCGAGCGCGACCGATTCGCCCGACAGGCTGCGGGCGATTTCGCCGTAGCGGGCAGCCTCGCGGGTGCTGTTGCGCAGCGCCAGTATCCACACCGAAACGATCAGCAGGACCGGAACCGACCATCCGATAATCCACTCGCTCCATTGCCGTGCGGTGCCGCCGGATAGGATATCGGCGCGGTAGGTCCATCCGTAAAACACGGTCCAGCCGGCAATCGCAGTGAGGGCGATGGCGGGCACGACCCAGGCGGTAGAACGGGGGGAGGGTGTCTCCTCTTCCCATTCGTCGAACGCTTCTTCCTCCAGTTCGAGAGGGGCGTCAGGGGCCGGTGCGGAAGTGTCCGCCGGGGATTCTGACGTATGCTCTGGGCCCACGACCCGGATGTTCGATCCATTGCTCATGGCGGGAAAGTAACACTTTTGACGCGGCGTGAAACCCTATCTTAACTTAGCTTGCGCTAGATTTATTGGTGATGTTGTATGAAAACGGCGCTCTCGATGCCAATCTGGCGGCTGCGGCCGGTGATGACGCCGTGCTGATGGCGGAATTGCGCGGTGCGTTTGCGGGCAGCCTGGCCCGCCAGCTCGACCTGCTGAAGCGCTCGCGTTGTGACGGGAATTGGGATGTCGCGGCGATGCGCCTCAAGGGGCTTGCGGCCAGTTTTCATGCGGTTGAACTTATCGTTCTAGCGGACGAAGCCTTGGCCTCCGCCCCCGGAGAGCCGACAGTCATCCGGAAGATGGAAGCATTCCTGTCCGATTTTACCGGTCAACCCGCCTGATCCCACGAATTCCGCTTCGGGTTGGCATCGGCGCGGGCGCGCCGTAAAGCCCATGCTCCTCGATTCAGGAGCCTGCGCGTGAGGGTTGCCTTACTTTCAACGATGGAATCACTGGCTGACGCTGGCGGTGATCCGCGCGCGTTTCTAACGGTTGCGGGGCGAACTGTCGTCCAGCGGCAGCTGGAATGCGCGCTAGCCCTGGGCTGCGAAAAGATCGCGTGCCACGCGCCGGGTCTCTCGCGCGACCTGATTGACTTGCAGCATCTGGCGGAAAAATCGGGCGCGCAGTTCCAGATCCTCTCCGGCACTCGCGCCTTGTCCGGGATGGTCAGGGCGGCGGACGAATTGCTGGTGTTCGCTGACGGCCTGCTGCCCGATTGCACGCTCGCCGAGAGCCTCTTGGGCGGACTTACCGCTGTCCTCGTCCTGCCAGCGGAAGAAGGCATCGCGGCCGGGTTCGAGCGCATCGACCGTGACCATGCGTGGGCGGGCCTGTTCATGGTCTATGGACCGGCGGTGGAGCGGCTCGCCGATTTGCCGCCGGATGCCGATCCGACCGCGAGCCTGCTGCGGATTGCCCTGCAAACCGGGACCCGCACGGTGAGCATGCCCGAAGGTACGCTGGCCGATCACCAGTGGGGGTTGGTGCGTTCTGAAGATGAGGCGGCGCGGTATGAGCAAGCGTGGCTCGACCGCCACGTGCGCCCCGCGCCTTTCTTCGCGCCAGCACTGGCAGCGGCCGACCGGGCGGCGACCGCCTTGATGCGCCGGGCTAACGATGGAAGGGTGAGCGGCAGAGGGATACTCGGCGGCGCAGCGGTGCTGGCGGGGATAGCAGCGCTTTCAGGCTGGTTCTGGGAGCCGGTGGCGGGACTGGCGCTGCTCGCCGGGGCATATTTTGCCGGGCGGACCGGCGGCGCGCTGAAGGCGATGGAAGGTGCCGGGAGGCAGGCGGGGGATAGATTTGGCAAGGCCTATGCGGGCTTGGTAGCCGGCATCGACGTGATCCTTGTTGCGCTGGCGGGGCTTGCCGCGCCTTCCGGCAATTCAACCGGAGTTCTGGCCGCCGCGTCGCTCGTTCTCGTTCTGCGCGTCGGCAGCGCGCTCCCTATCGGAAATTGGAAAATACTTCTGGCAGACCGATTCCTGCTCGCCGCCATTCTCGCCATCGCGGCCTATTTTGGCAACATAATCTCTGTAACACAGATACTTGCGCTGATTGCCCTGGTAGGAATATTGTTCGAAGTAAGCCGGTCTAAGCTAACGCAGACTTAACCATGTCGGTTTAAGGACAGGGTCCATGATTGATCGTCCCGTGTCCCCGCCCGATGAGGCCCCGGTAGAGGCACTGCTCCGCGAGGCGTTGGAGCAGGGCGATGCCGTGCTTGATACCGTCGCCCCGATCCTTGGCCATTTGCTTGCGAATGACGATGATACGCTCTTTTCCGACGCCATCGTAGCGCGGGTCAGGGGCATAGTCCTGCATATCGCGTGGCAATTGCTCGTGAAGCAGGGCGAGAGCGCGGGCGCCGAGGATCCCGACGCGTTCGCCCGCGAACACCGCGATGCGCTGGCCGCCAGTTTCGCTGGCTATCCGGCACTGCTGACCCATTGCCATGCGCTGGCGGTGGAGTGGGATCTCGCGGTGCGGCTGGAGCAGCTGGGAGCGATAGATCCGGTCCTGTCGCCTTTGCTTCAGGCGCTTGTTTCGTCCGACGACGAAGACACCGCAGCATCGGCGATGACCGTGTTAGCGTCGCAGGCGCGGTTCATCCAGCACCAACGGCGGATGGAACTGCCGGTCCACGAACTGCCGGGCGAACTGTTTCACGAAGTGCTGGTGCACTGGCGGAATCACATGGAGGATTTCCAGATGGGATCCGCCGTGGCGGCGGCTGAGCGGCAACTGCGCGCCTCGTTCGATGAAAGCGGCGGCCGGCTGGGGCTGCTGTCGCGGCTGGTTTCCGGCATCGGCAGCGGGGTGATGGCCGCCCTGTCGATCCATCATGCCGGCGCTGCGGCGTTCATTTCGGCATTGGCACTTGCTTCCGATCAGGACCGGGATATTGCCGCACTGTCGACCAACGAAGGGCAGATGGCCCGCCTCGCGCTGACCTTGCGCGCAGCGGGAATGGAGGCAAAGGCCATCGAAGAGCAGTTTTTCCATATCCATCCCGATGTGACCTTGCCCGACGTGTTCAGCCTGCTTCGGGCGGAGCGTGCCGCTGCGATCCTCGCTGCCCGCTATCGAGGGACGGCGGGTTAGGTTGTGAACAAGCCCGGACAACCCTTCATCGCTGAGGCCCGCAGCGACGCGCATGACAAGCTGGTCGAGGCGCAGGAGCCGCTCGCCCAATTGCAGCACCGCTGCGGGGGTGATGTACCGGGGGTCATAGCCATTCCCGAGCTGCTGTCGCTGGTGCGCAAGTCGCGCAAATATGGCCTGCGGCTAGCGCGAATGATCCAGGCAATCGACGGCGACGAGCTGGTCAGGGCCTGGGTCGAAGTCTCGCCCCTCGGCAGCGAAGTTGAGGGCATAGGAGGCGATGAGGGCGGCTGCCTGATCCGTATCGCCAATTGGCAGTCCGCACCGCTGCCGCCCGAAGACGCTGCCGAAAACGAGGCCCGTAAGCTTGCGATCGACCGCGCGCTGGCAGAACTCTCTGCCCGGCTGGACCCGCAGCAGCATATCCTGTCGGTAGAAAGCGTCGCACCGGATCTCGCCGATCTGGCGCGGGCGCTGCGCGGCAGCAAGTCCCAGGCCTGGAGCGATTTCGTCGATTTCCCGGGCCTTGGTTCGATGCCCCCGGGCGCGGCGACCTTGCACTGGCGGCTGCTCGACGGCGCCGAATGTGTGGTCGAAGGGTCGGATCGCCGATGGAATGTGACCTTGCTCCCGCTCGGAAAACCGGAAGTCGCGAGCGCGGGTTTCGAGCTCTACCTTACCGCGCAAGCACCCTATTCACCGCCGCCAGCCGTGGCCGCAATACCGCGGGAGCTTTCCATTGGCAGTTCGATCGGGCGCGAACTTTCGCCGGTGCTCCGTCAGCCGATCGCACGGATCATCGCCAATGCGGAAACTATCCGCACGCGGCTCGCCGGTCCGCTTGCGGAAGAATACAGCGCCTATGCTGCCGATATCGCGTCCGCCGGGCAGCATCTTCTGGCGCTGATCGACGATCTTTCCGACCTCGAGATAGTTGAGTCGGATCAGTTCACCACCGCTCCGGACCAGATCGATCTGGCTGATGTGGCGCAGCGCGCCGTCGGAATCCTCGGCGTGCGGGCGAAAGAGCGCGAGATCGAATTGGTAGCGCCCGGAAAGGACGAGGGCCTGATCGCGACTGCGGAGTTTCGCCGGGTCCTCCAGATACTGCTCAATCTGGTGGGTAATGCAGTCCGCTATTCGGAGCCGGGTTCGCAGGTCCGGATCGAACTCGCACACGCCGACGAGCGCATCCTGGTGACCGTCGCCGATGATGGGCCGGGCCTGACTCCCGAACAGCAGGCGGTAGTGTTCGAAAAATTCGAGCGGCTTGGCCGGACGGGTGACGGCGGGTCAGGGCTGGGCCTTTATATCTCGCGGCGAATTGCCCGCGCGATGGGCGGCGACCTGACGGTGGAGAGCACCGCCGGCGAAGGCGCCCGCTTTATCCTGGAATTGCCGGGCGCCGCTTGAATACGGCACCCGGCGCAATTCTCAGCGCTGTTCGACCGGGATGTAATCGCGTTCGGTCGGACCGGTGTACAGCTGGCGAGGGCGGCCGATTTTCTGGCCGGGATCCGAAATCATCTCGTTCCACTGCGCCACCCAGCCAACCGTGCGGGCGAGGGCGAACAAGGCGGTGAACATGGTGGTCGGGAAGCCGATCGCCGACAGGATCACGCCGGAATAGAAATCGACGTTGGGGAACAGCTTCTTTTCGACGAAATACGGGTCGTTCAGCGCCATTTCCTCGAGCCGCAGGGCGGTCTCGAACACCGGATCGGTGACCTTGAGTGCGTCGAAAACCTCGCGCACGGTCTTCTGCATCACCGTCGCGCGCGGATCGTAATTCTTGTACACGCGGTGGCCGAAACCCAT
Source organism: Allopontixanthobacter sediminis (assembly GCF_009828115.1). Lineage (GTDB taxonomy): Bacteria > Pseudomonadota > Alphaproteobacteria > Sphingomonadales > Sphingomonadaceae > Allopontixanthobacter > Allopontixanthobacter sediminis. The sequence goes on from NZ_WTYL01000001.1 coordinate 707,077, forward strand.
CAGGCGGAACGGATCGTTCTTGTCCTTGGCCCGCTCGATGTAATGCGGAATCCGGTCCGGCGTACCGATTTCGCGCAGCATGTTGAGCGCAGCTTCGTTGGCGCCGCCATGTGCGGGTCCCCACAGGCACGCGATCCCCGCCGCGACACACGCAAACGGGTTTGCACCCGAAGAACCGGCAAGGCGCACAGTCGAGGTCGAAGCGTTCTGTTCGTGGTCGGCGTGGAGGATGAAGATCCGGTCCATCGCCTTTTCCACCGCCGGGATTACTTCGTATTCCTCGGCCGGAACCCCGAAGGTCATGCGCAGGAAATTGCCGGTGTAGGACAGCGAGTTGTCCGGATGCATGAAAGGCTGGCCGATGGAATATTTATACGCGTTGGCCGCGATTGTCGGCATCTTGGCGATCAGGCGGTGCGAGGAAATCTTCCGGTGGTCGGGATCGGCGATATCGGTGCTGTCGTGATAGAACGCGGACAGCGCGCCAACCACACCGCACATGATCGCCATCGGGTGCGCATCGCGGCGGAAGCCCTGGTAGAACTGGCGCAGCTGGTCATGCAGCATGGTGTGCCGCGTGATCGTGTAGGTGAAATCGTCCAGCTCGTCCTTGGTCGGAAGCTCGCCGTTCAGGAGCAGGTGGCTGACTTCCATGAAGCTGGAATGTTCTGCCAGTTGGCCGATGGGATAACCGCGGTGCAGCAAGACGCCTTCTTCGCCGTCAATGAAGGTCAGCGCGCTTTCACACGATGCGGTGGAGGTGAAACCCGGATCGAAGGTAAAGGCGCCGGTCTGGGCGTAGAGTTTGCGGATATCGACCACATCGGGGCCGGTGCTTCCCTCCAGAACGGGGAAATCCAGGGATTTTCCGCCGATTTCCAGTTTCGCCTGTTTGTCCGACAATTTCATTCTCCTTCAGATTTTATGTTGCGGCCCGGGGTGCGGCCTGCGCGTCAATCCGCGCAAGAGCCTCCTCCCGGCCAAGCAGGACCAGCACATCGAAAATTCCGGGCGATGTCGTCGTCCCCGTCAGCGCAGCACGCATCGGCTGCGCGAGCTTGCCGAGACCCAATCCCTGTTCCTCGGCCATTTGCTTGAGATTGGCCTCCAGGGCCTCGATTGTCCAGTCATTTTCAGCGGCCAGACGCGCGGAAATCTGCGCCAGAAGCGCTCGCGATTCGTCGTTCAGCAGCGCTGCGGCCTTGTCCGTCATCTCCAGCGGCCGGGTAGCGAACAGGAATGCCGCACCCTCCGCAAGTTCGATGATCGAGCGCGCCCGGGTTTTCAGCACCGGCATCGCCTCGGTCAGCAGCGCGATGTTCGCAGAAGGGCCGATCCTCGCCGCAACCAGCTCCGCCAGCCGTGCGTCATCCGCCTCGCGGATGTAATGCCCGTTCAGGTTGTCGAGCTTCTTGATGTCGAACCGCGACGGGCTCTTGCCGACACCGCCGAGGTCGAAGAGTTCAATCGCTTCATCGCGCGTGATTTCCTCGCGGTCGCCGTGGCCCCAGCCCAGCCGGAGCAGGTAATTGAACATCGCTTCGGGCAGGATGCCCATGTCGTCGCGGTAATTTTCGACGCCGAGCGCGCCGTGCCGCTTGGACAGCTTTGCCCCGTCGGAACCGTGGATCAGCGGAATATGCGCGTAGATCGGATCGGGCCAGCCGCCTTCGATCGCGTCCATCGCGCGCAGCACCGGAAGCTGGCGGAACGCGTTGTTCAGGTGGTCGTCCCCGCGGATGATATGGGTCACACCCATATCGTGGTCGTCCACCACCACGGCGAGCATGTAGGTCGGCGTACCGTCCGCGCGCAGCAGGATGTAATCGTCCACTTCCTCGTTCCGCACGGTCACAGGCCCTTGGACAAGGTCTTCGATCGTAGTCTCACCCGTCGCGGGTGTTTTCAGGCGGACGACATAAGGGGCACCTTCGGGAGCATCGGCGGGATCCCGATCGCGCCACCGGCCGTCGTACCTAAGCGGTTGCTTCGCTGCGCGCTGGGCGGCGCGCATTTCCTCCAGTTCCTCGGTCGTGGCGTAGCAGCGATAGGCATGCCCATGCGCCAGCAAGGTGTGGGCGACTTCGGCATGGCGTGCGGCGCGTTCGGATTGGAGCACCGGCTCCTCGTCGTAATCCAGCCCGAGCCACGACAAACCGTCGAAAATCGCATCGATCGCGTCCTGGTTCGACCGCTTCTGGTCGGTATCCTCGATCCGGAGCAGGGCTTTTCCGCCGTGATGGCGGGCGAACAGCCAGTTGAACAAGGCGGTGCGGGCGCCGCCGATATGCAGGAAACCCGTCGGTGAAGGGGCAAAGCGCGTGACAACCGTGTCGCTAGTGCTTGCCATCCCGTTGCGTTTCCTTCCAATGGTTTAATGGGCCGCCCGATCATTCCTGAGATACCCATGGGGGGCGGGCCGCCAGTCGATGATGTTGCAGTGCAGCGCACTTGGCGTAGCCGGGCCGACTTGTCCAGTATTAGCGGCATTTTCGACCGATTTCTGGGTACCGCCGGGTTCGACCGCGGACCATGGCTGACGGTGTTTTTCGCCGCGGGGATCGGATCATGGTTTGTCCTCGGCCACCCGTGGCAATGGAGCGCGGCGATCGGCGCGGCCATACTCGCCGTGATTGCCGCTACGGCACTATGGCGCGGGCGGGACGACCGCGCCGAACTACGCTTGGCGGTGACTGCGGCTGCGCTGGTTTTTGCCGCCGGCCTTGCGGTCGTCTGGGCGCGTTCGGAACTGGTCGGCGCGGAACCGATGGACCGCCCGCAGGTCATACGCATCGAAGCGCGGGTGCTGGGGCGTGAGGAACAGCCGGCGCAGGAACGGGTGCGGCTGATACTCGCCATGCGCGATGCCGGAACCGGGACTGCCCAGAAAATCCGCGTGAACGTCCCGCAGACGGGGGACGGCAACCTGATCGGTCCGGAAATCGGCGAGGGGGCAGTGATCCGCCTGCGCGTCCGCCTGATGCCGCCGGCTCCGCCGATGTTGCCCGGCGGGTATAATTTCGCCCGCAGCGCATGGTTCCAGGGCTACGCCGCGACCGGATCCGCGATGGGCGACATCGAGGTGATCGAGCCCGCATTGACCGGCGGCAGCATAGCCAAGTTGCAGCGCCGGTTGGCAAGCCATGTCCGTGCGCAACTGGGCGGGTCGCCGGGGTCGATCGCGGCGGCCTTCGCCAGCGGGGACCGGGGCGGGATCTCCGAAGCGGACGAGGAGGCCATGCGCGATTCCGGCCTCACTCACCTGCTGTCGATCAGCGGCTTGCACGTCAGTGCGGTCATCGCCGCGGCGTACCTGCTGGCAATCCGGCTTCTGGCCCTGTGGCCGTGGCTGACCCTGCGGGTGCGCCTGCCGGTTCTGGCCGCCGGGATCGGGGCGCTGGCGGGCGTCGGTTATACGTTGCTGACCGGGTCCGAGGTCCCAACCGTGCGCAGCTGTGTCGGCGCGGTGCTGGTGCTGATTGCGCTGGCGCTCGGGCGCGAGCCACTGTCGCTGAGGATGGTTGCGACCGCAGCGCTGTTCGTACTGCTGCTGTGGCCGGAATCGCTGATCGGGCCGAGCTTCCAGATGAGCTTCGCCGCCGTGCTGGCGATCGTCGCGCTGCACAATTGTGCGCCGGTGCGCGGCTTTCTCGCCCCGAGGGAGGAAAGCTGGCTGTCCCGCATGGGCCGCCGCACTATTATGCTGCTGGTGACCGGCATGGTGATCGAGATTGCCCTGATGCCGATCGTGATGTTCCATTTCCACCGGGCGGGCGTTTACGGCGCCTTTGCCAATGTCATCGCGATCCCGCTGGTCCCGTTTCTGTCCATGCCGCTGATCGCGCTCGCGCTGGCCATGGACAGCGTGGGGCTTGGCGCCCCCGCATGGTGGCTGGCGGGCAAATCGCTCGAGATGCTGCTGGCGATAGCGCACTGGACCGCCGACCGGCCCGGCGCGGTCAAGTTGCTTCCGGAAATGGGCGGCGCGCTGTTCGCCCTGTTCCTGACAGGCGGCCTGTGGCTCGCGCTGTGGACTGGCAAGGTCCGTTTGCTGGGATTGGCGCCCGCCGCGGTGGCCGCGGTTCTGATGGCGCTGAAGCCGGCACCCGATCTGCTCATTTCGGGCGATGGGCGTCACGTCGGGATCGCGGGGGAGGGCAACGCGCTGCTCGTTCTGCGTGACAGCCGAAGCAGCTTTGCAAGCGATAATTTGCTGGAAATGGCCGGAATGGGCGGCGCTCCCGTACCGCTGACCGAATGGCCGGGCGCGGAGTGCAGCCGGGAATTCTGTGTGGTGACGCTGTCCCGCGGCGGGCGCCTGTGGCACGTGCTGATGGCCCGGGGCCGCGACATGGTCGATGAACGCGCCCTCGCGGCGGCGTGTGACCGGTCGGACATCGTGATTGCCGACCGGTATCTGCCGTCCAGTTGCCGCCCGCGCTGGCTCAAGGCCGACCGGAACCTGTTGAGCCAAACCGGCGGGCTGACGATTTACCTGGAAGATGAGCGGTTCGAAACCGTCGCGGAAAGCCAGGGCGAACATGGTTGGTGGCAGCCCGCACCGGAGCGTTCCGCGAGGTTTGGCCCAAAGACATGACGGGGGCGGGCCTCTCTGATTGTTGTCTGCTTATGCTGCAGCGGCAAAGTTCCCACCGCCCGCTTGTATGGCGGTCAGATCGGCCACCGTCTTTTGAATAAAAAATTGCATGGTTTCTGCGCGATTTCCGAACTGAGCCGCCGCACCGATACCTCGGTCTTAATTATGTTGTATTATCAGCCAGTTTTCGTAATTATTCTACGATGCTCTATTCCGCCACAAACCTGTCGCGCTTACCACTGGCTCTGGTGGCCTATGCGGCGCTCGCTATCGCTCCGGCAGCGCTGCAGGCGCAATCTTCCGTCCCAGAGCCCGCTTCCATATCCGAAAGCGCCGCAAACGATCCGATCATTATTTCAGGACTTCGTGAGGTGGAGCGCGAGATCAACAATTTCGCGACCGCGATCTCGACCAGCGAAGCCCAATCGCCGATGGCGCTTTACCGACCGGGTGACTACTGCCCGCGCGTAGTTGGCCTCGGTCCAGCGCGTGACGCAGCGATCGCACGCCGGATGATGGAAGTTGCTCGCGCGGCGGGAGTCGAACCGGCCGATGGTGATTGCGCCACGAGCGCGCTGGTGCTTTTCGCCGCGGACCCGAATGCGATGCTCGCGCAGTTCCGACGGATGCATCCCGAATATTTCTCCGAGATCAATGGCGAAACCATCATCCACCAAGGTCGGGACGGGCCAGCGAGATCATGGAAGTTGCTCGCCCGGGTCGACCGCGGTGGCGTTCCAGTCGATGTTGGCGTTGACGATGGTGTTCAGTACATCACGGCGTATTACGCAATGTCGCGGCTCGAGGCATCAAGCCGCCCGGTGATTGCGATGTCGGTTCTGCTTATAGATACGCAGGCGATTGCCGGCCTCACCGTCCAGCAGCTGGCCGATTATGCGGTCATGCGCAGCCTGACCGAGGCGGAACCGCGCGAGATGGAGAGCAGCCGGGTCCCCACAGTCCTGCGGGTGGTCGAGGCAGCCGATAGCGATTTGATCCCGCTCTCATTAACCAACTGGGACCTGGCCTATATCAAGACCCGCTACGCGCTCAATGTGTGGAACTTGGGCAAGAGCCAGATGGCAGCTATCCGCACCAACATGCGCCGCGAACTCCTCGACACTGGAGATGTTGCTGAATAGCTGCTGATTGGCCGTGTCCGGAACCACAGACGTCATCTGTATCTGTAGATCCCGCTCAAGAGCCGACAGGTCCGATTAAGGGCAGCGCCATGCATTTCGCCGACGAAGAAGTCGCTCCCAGACAGATTCCTCGTACCCGAAAGCTGCCGGACATTCATGCGGGCCAATTGCCCAACGAATTGCGCGTATCCGGCAATGTAAGGAGCGTGCTCAGCGGCGGATTTATTGCCGTGTCCGGGATATCCGCTGTTGCTGAAACGGTGTCGCACGCCGCCATTCGTTCGGGGTGAAATCAAACTAGCCGGCCGTTACCGACGAATGCGGCCGACCAATTTATGCGTAGATAACTCAGTGGTAGCGCCGCAGCAGTCCCGCGAGCTTGCCTTGGACCTGAACCTGCGCCGGTTGGTAAATCTGCGGTTCGTGGCTGGGGTTTGCCGGATCGAGGCGGATCATGCCGTTTTCCCGGCGCAGATATTTCAGCGTCGCTTCCTCGTCATTGACGAGCGCGACCACGATTTCGCCGTCGCGGGCGACATTGGTACGTTTTACCAGCGCAAAATCGCCATCGAAAATGCCCGCGTCGACCATTGAGTCACCGGACACTTCCAGCGCATAATGCTCGCCCGGGCCGAGCAGCGCGGCGGGAACTGGCAGGCTGGTCTGGCCTTCCAGCGCCTCGATTGGGGCACCGGCGGCGATGCGACCGTGCAGGGGAACCTCTATCACGTCATTGGCCGGTTCATGTCGCGGCTTCGGTGACGCCTGCTGCAGCGAAACGACATTGTCCGGAAGCGAGGATGGGGACGCGGAGCGGACGCCGCCAGATGTGGCATTTTCCGGCTGCTTCAACACTTCGAGCGCCCGCGCCCGGTTGGGCAGGCGGCGGATGAAGCCGCGTTCCTCGAGCGCGGAAATCAGGCGGTGCACGCCCGATTTGCTCTTGAGGTCGAGCGCGTCCTTCATTTCTTCGAAAGAAGGGGAAATCCCCGTTTCTTCCAGCCGGTCCTGGATGAACCGGATAAGCTCGTGCTGTTTCGCAGTCAGCATGGCGAAAAACTCCTTCGTCCGCCTGAAATGTTCCGCTCTCCGAATTATGGTGAACGAATACAGAACAATTAGGCAACCAATTTCAGCAAGTCAAGCAATTCAGCCATTCTGTAGCAGATAGACCGGAACATCCGTTCCCGCTTTAACCTCACCGCTGTTTTCGGGCCGTTCGATCAGGGCGTTCGCCCGGGCAAGAGCGAGAAGCGCGCTGCTATCCTGTTCCTCGAGCGGGGTGACGGTCGAACCGGCGATACATCCGCGGAGGAATTCGCGGCGCGGGCCGGTCGCCGGAAGGTCCGTGCCCGTGTGGAAAAGATGTTGGCGGGGCAAGGGGGCGGCAGCGCCGGAAAGATGCCGCAACAGTGGTAACATAAACAGGAAGCCGGTCGCGAAACTCGACACCGGATTGCCCGGCAGGCCGAGAATAATCTGCGGCCCCTTCCGGGCCACGAGCAGCGGCTTGCCCGGTTTGATGGCCACCCGCCAGAAGTCGATTTGGGCTCCATACGCCTCTAGCGCGGGCCGGATCAGGTCATGATCGCCCACTGACGCCCCGCCGCTGGTTACGATCAGGTCGCTTTCACAGGCGGTTTCGAGCGCAACGCTAAGCGCATCGAGTCTGTCAGGGACAGGGCCTATGTATCGGGTTTCGCACGGAATGTTCGCTGCCAATGCCGCCAGCATCGCACCGTTGCTGGCAGGAATACGGTCTGGCGGGCACTGCGCGGGACTGGCGGCAAGTTCGTCACCGCAATCGATGAAGGTAACGCGCGGTTTGCGGCGGACGGGCACGGTGCCGGCGCCCGATGCGAGGATCAGCGCGACCTGACCCGCCCCGATCCAGTTGCCCTCGCCGAGCAGCGTTTCGCCGGAAGAGAAATCGAAACCCGCGCGGCGGATGTGCTGACCGTATGCGGGCAAATCTGACGTCAGCGTCAATTCGTTGTCTTGAGACAGGGCGTTTTCCTGGATCAACACGCGGTCACTTCCCTCGGGGAGCAGGGCTCCGGTCGAGATGCGGACAGCCTCGCCGCTGCGAACCGGGCCGGAAAATGGTGCGCCGCCCCGGCTCTCGCCGATTATCCGCCACGGACCCTGGCCAGATATCGCGTAACCGTCCATCGCTGACAAATCTGCGGGGGGCTGGCTACGGCCGGCAATCAGCGGGGTGGCAAGGTACCGTGCGAGGCTGGCCGCCACCGGCACGATTTCAATGTCGAGAGGTTCCGCCAACGCCAGCAGCCTCGCCTGGGCTTGTTCGAGCGGCAGCGGCGGGTTCATGCCGGGGCGCGCCAGTCGCCTGATTTCCCGCCGGTTTTGGACAGCAGGCGGATATCCGCGATGGTCATGGCCTTGTCGATCGCCTTGGCCATGTCGTAAATTGTCAGGAGCGCAACAGAAGTGGCTGTAAGTGCTTCCATTTCCACGCCCGTCTTGCCGTCCAGCGTTGCAGTGGCGGTTGCCCGCAGGCCGCCATCGTCGAACGCGAATTCGATGCTGACAGAATCCAGTGCTAGGGGGTGACAGAGAGGGATCAGTTCGCCGACTTTTTTCGCCGCCATGATCCCCGCGATCCGCGCTGCTGCCAGCACATCGCCTTTCGGAACTTCGCCGTCCCGTATCGCCGATAACGCCTCTGCGGACATGGCTATACGACCGGTAGCGACTGCCGTGCGACGGGTCACTGGCTTGCCGCCGACATCGACCATCCGGGCGTTGCCCTGTTCGTCGAGATGGGTCAGCTTGCTCATATCAGCCCTCCAGCAGTCTCCGCGTTGCCGCCGCGACGTCATCTTCGCGCATCAGGCTTTCGCCGACAAGGAAGGTGCGGACCCCGCTACGGGCTAGCCGCAGGCAGTCGGCATGGTCGGCGATGCCGCTTTCCCCCACCAGCAGAGTGCCTTCGGGGGCAAGGGGGACCAGCCGCTCGGTAACACCCAAATCGGTGACGAAGCGCTTCAAATCGCGGTTGTTGACCCCGATCAGGCGGGATTGAAGGCGCGCGGCGCGCTCCATTTCGGCTTCGTCATGGACTTCCACCAGTACATCCATCCCGTGTTCCATTGCAGCGGCTTCGATCTCCGCCATCTGGATGTCGTCAAGCGCCGCCACGATGATCAGGATCGCGTCCGCCCCGATGGCGCGCGCTTCCGCGACCTGCCAGATATCGACCATGAAATCCTTGCGCAGGACCGGCAAGGTGCACGCTGCCCGCGCCGCGACAAGATAATCCTCGTGACCTTGGAAATACGGTGCATCGGTAAGCACCGAGAGGCACGCCGCGCCGCCCTGTTCATAGGCCACCGCGTGGTCTGCCGGGCGAAAATCTTCGCGTATCAACCCTTTGGAGGGCGAAGCTTTCTTGATTTCCGCGATCAGTCCAAAGCCATCGGCGGACTTCGCGGCCAGAGCATTGCGAAAACCGCGCGGCGCGCTCTGCCCACGGGCGCGCTCTTCCAGTGCAGACAGTGACGTCGCCGCCTTGCGTACCGCAACTTCGCCGCGCTTGACGCCGCAGATTTCCTCGAGCTTGTTCATTGGGCCATCTCGATCCAGCGTTCGAGCAAAGTCTGCGCGGCGCCAGAATCCAGCGCCTCTGCCGCCATCGCGGCACCTTCGGCCCAATCGTTCGCCGCGTCCGCCACCATGAGCGCACCGGCGGCGTTGAACATCACCGCATCGCGGTAGGGGCCGGGAACGCCCTGCAGCAACGCCAACAGCGCCTTGGCGTTATGCGCCGCGTCGCCGCCGCGAATGGCCTGGACCGTGGCATGTTCCAACCCGGCCATAGGCGCGTCGACGCGCTTCATCTCGAAGCTGTCGCCGCGCACGTCGGCCACTTCGTTCCCGCCCGCGAGGCTTAGTTCATCGAGACCTTCGTCGCCCGACACGATCATCGTCCGTTCGGTGCCCAGCCGCGCCTTGGCAGCAGCGTAGATCGGCACATAGGCGGGCCGCGCGATCCCGATGAGCTGGCGCTTGACCCCGGCGGGGTTGGAGAGCGGCCCCATCAGGTTGAAAATCGTCCGGATGCCCAGTTTCTGGCGAATGGGCTGGATTCGGCCCATTGCCGGATGGTGGTTCTTGGCGAACAGGAAGCAGATGCCGATTTCGGCAAGGGTCCTTTCCGCCGTTCGCCCGACGGCTTCCATGTCCAGCCCGAGGGCTTCGAGCGTATCGGCTGCGCCGGATTTGGAGGAGGCAGCGCGGTTGCCGTGCTTGGCAACCGGCACCCCTGCCGCCGCAACCACCAAGCTGACCGCAGTGGACACGTTCAGCGTGTGATGCCCATCACCGCCGGTGCCGCATACGTCGATGGCGTTTTCCGGTGCGGCTATCGGGATAAGTCGGGCCCTTAGCGCGCGCGCGGCGCCGGCGATTTCCTCGGATGTTTCACTGCGTTCGGACAGCAGCACCAGGAACCGGGCAATTTCTTCTTCGCTGGTTTCGCCGTCGAGGATGGTACCGAAAACCTGCTCGGCTTCAGCTTCGGATAAGTGTTGGTCGGCGGACGGGAGGTCGGTCATGCGAGGGCCTTCGCTTCAAGGCCGCACAGCGCCATGAAATTCGCCAGCAGCGCGTGGCCGTGTTCGGTCGCGATGCTTTCTGGATGGAACTGGACACCGTGGATCGGTAGTTCCGTATGTCGAAAACCCATGATCGCGGTTCCGTCCAGTCCAGGGGTTTCACTGGTGGCGTTCACCTGAAGTGCGGCGGGAACATCTTCGACAATCAGCGAGTGATAACGGGTAGCGATGAAGGGCGAGGGCAGGCCAGCGAATACGCCGCAGCCGTCGTGGGTGACGGGGGAGGTCTTGCCGTGCATCAGGCCGCCGCGAACGACTTTGCCGCCGAAATGCTGGCCAATCGCCTGATGACCCAGGCACACGCCCAGCAACGGCATCCCTGCATCGGCGCACGCGGCGACGAGATCTAGGCTGATGCCCGCTTCGTTCGGGGTGCAGGGACCGGGCGAGATGAGAATGCCGCGCGCGCCGGATTTCACTGCTTCGCTCGCAGACAAGGCGTCGTTGCGCTCCACCCGCACATCCGCGCCCAGTTCCATCAGATAATGGACCAGGTTGAAGGTGAAGCTGTCGTAATTGTCGATCACCAGAATCATGACGGCGCTTTCTGCCTGTTTTCCACCACGATCAAGGGACCGATGGGAACGCTGGTGTCCATCCGGCCTGTCGCCGGATCCCACAGCGACGACACATTGCCGTCGAGATAGAGCGCGTTCGGCGTCTTGAGCACATCGCGATAGAACCGGGCCAGCTTGCCGAAGGACAGCGGTCCTTCCGAAATCACGAAATGTGCGCGGCCATCCGGGCCCACCCCGACACCGTTGCGGATCATGCGGGACGGGCCGTCCTCGGTGATTTCCGGATGCAGTTTGCCGGCAATCACCAGCATCGGCCCGGACTGGGTACCGAATTGCGGACGGTCGCCGACCTGCGCATAGAAATCGTCGGCGGTGCGGATCTGCCACTTGCCGCCGCTGCCGTAGAACACACCGTTGGGCTTTAGGTGGAAATTTCCCGGCCCATCGGCGCGGCTGAGTTCCTTCAGGCGCTCGGAATTTTCGACATAATAACCGATCGGCTTGCCTTCACCGTCATACATCCCGCCGTTCATCGCAAAGGCCACCGGCGCCGCATCGGCTGATCGAGCCGCCGCCAACGCCGCAAAGCTCCGGTAGGGAGCGCCGCCAGCCGGCGCCAGGTCCATCGACACCATGTGCGTCGCGGGATCGGCGATACAATGCGTCAGCGGTACGTCTTCGAATGTAACGCTGGTGCAAGCGGAAGCGATCGCCGGTTCGGTCGGTTCCGCAATGGGGACGGCGACTACATCCGCCTTTCCGCTGCCGATCTCGGTTCGCATGACCGGCTGGCCTTCGGGTTCCGGGCCGCAGCCCGCGAGCAGGACGGGCAAAATCGCAGCCCGTGACAATATTGCCGCGAGCTTCATTGGCCGAAGCCCGGCTCGGCAGCGATGCGACCGGCTTCGCGCGCGGCGGCGATCAGCGCACCGGCCTTGGCCTCGCATTCGCGCTGTTCGTAAAGTGGATCGCTGTCGGCGACGATACCGGCGCCCGCCTGAACATGCATGATCCCGTCCTTCACCACCGCGGTACGCAGGACGATGCAGCTGTCGACCGACCCGTCCGGTGCGAAATAGCCGACGCCGCCAGCATAGGCTCCGCGTGTTTCGGGTTCCAGTTCGGCAATGACTTCGCAGGCGCGGATTTTCGGCGCGCCGCTGACGGTTCCGGCAGGAAAACCGGCAAACATGGCGTCGAGTGCGTCATGCGCGGGATCGAGCTGGCCGACGACGTTGCTGACGATGTGCATCACGTGGCTGTAGCGTTCGACGGTGTAGCTGGCGGTCACCTCGACCGTGCCGCGCTGCGCCACCCGGCCGACATCGTTGCGGCCAAGGTCGAGAAGCATCAGGTGCTCAGCGCGTTCCTTCGGATCGGCGAGCAGGCTGGCTTCTGCCGCATCGTCTTCCGCCGCATTGGCTCCGCGCGGGCGGGTCCCGGCGATCGGGCGGATCGTCACCTCCCCATCGCGGACACGAACCAGGATTTCCGGGCTGGACCCGACAACCGCAAAGCCCGGCAGGTCGAGGAAGTAGAGGAATGGCGAGGGATTGACCCGGCGAAGCGCACGGTAGAGCGCCAGCGGAGGCAGCGGGAACGGGCAGGTAAACCGCTGCGCCAACACCACCTGGAAGATGTCGCCCGCCTCGATATAATCTTTCGCCCGCAGGACCATTTCGCGGTACTGGCCGTCCGCCATCACCGGCGACAGCGCCAGGTCCGGCAGGTCGGCTGTTGGCGCGGAAACCGGAGCGGCCCGGGACAGCCTGCGCAGCGCCTCGTCGATGCGTTCACCGCCAGCTTCCACGGACTTCGCCGGATCGAAATCGCTGGCCCACAGCGGGGCGATCGCGAACAATTCCTGCGTCAGCCCGTCGAACACCAGGATCAAGGTCGGGCGCACGAACAGCATGTCGGGCAGGTCGAGCGGATTGTCCGGCGCGCGGGGGAGTTTTTCGACCAGACCGATGGTTTCGTAGCCGAAATACCCCACGAGGCAGGCCAAGGCAGGGGGCAGGCCCGCAGGCACGTCGATGCGGCATTCCGCCACCAGCGAGCGAAGTGCCTCGATTGCGCCATCCGCCGACGGTTCGAAAAGTTCACGATCCGTCTGCCATGTGCGGTTGATTTCAGCGGCATTGCCCGATGCGCGAAACACCAGGTCCGGGTCGAGGCCGAGCAGGCTGTAGCGCCCGCGCACCTCGCCTCCTTCGACGGATTCGAGCAGGAAGTCGCCGCGCCCGGCTTCGATCAGCTTGAGCGCCGCGCCGACCGGCGTTTCGGTGTCCGCGACAACCTTGCGCCAGACCAGCGCCGGTTGCCCCGCCGAGAGCGAGGCAATGGCATCGTCCGAGTTTTCGGGCAAATGTCCGGCGGCCGCGATCATCCCGGGTTTCCTGTCTGAGTATGGCCTGTTGAAATTCCGGCCAAACGGATATTGTTCAATTTTCGCCGGACAGCTGCTTGCGGACCGCATCGATCGCGGCCGCGTTGCGTTCGACACCAAGTTCCTCGCGCATCGCGACACGCAGCTGGTCAGCATATTCGCGCGCGATCAGCTGGCCCAATTCCTGCTTCGTCTGCTGGAATTCGGGATCATCCTTGGCGATTGTGCCCGGTTCGATATCGTCGAGATCGACCACGAACCAGCCAGCGTTCTGCGGCCCTTCCAGTTTCTTCGACGTGCCTTCCGCCATGCTGAACAGCAATGCGAGCGGTGCGGGCACCTGCCGGCCGCGGGCCGACAGTTCCTCACGCGACATCGCGATGGCATCGACCGGAGGCAGTTGCCGCTCTTCCTGGCTCATCGCCTGTGCCAGCGTCGCTCCGCCGGCCAGCCTTTTCAGGACCCGATCGGCAGCGGCTTTGGCCGCCTTGGAACCTTCTGCCTGCCGCCATGCCTGGACTACGGCGTCGCGGATTTCGCTTAATGGAGCGGCCGCGGAAGGCGTTATATTGCTGACTTCGAACATCAGGAATGTCTCGCCCCGCTCGACTTCGGCAAGCTGTGGTTCGCCTTCTTCCATGGCGAACGCGGTCTTGAGTGCGGGGGCGAGGACTGGCGGGGCGCCTTCATTTTCGCTGCCATAAACCTGGCCGGTACCAAGCAATGGCTTGGTGGTCTGCACCTCCAGTTCAAGTTCGCGGGCCACTTCGGCAAGCGCTTCGCCGCTTTCGAGGCGTTCTTCGATGTCGGCGGTCAGATCGGACAGGGCGAGGCGGCGCTTCTCGGCGCGCAGGGTCTCGGTGATTTCAGGTGTTGCCTGCGCCAGGCCTCGGCCAGCAGTCCGTTCGACATTGTCGACCCGGATGACATGCCAGCCAAGGCCGCTGCGGGCGGGGGCGGCAAGTGTGCCCTGGCCCGCAGCGAAGGCGGCTTCGGCGACGGCGGAGGAGGTCTGCGCGGCCATCGCCGGACGGGCGAGCGGGCCAAGCTTGGCTACCGCCAAACCAGCTTCGCTGGCTGCAGTTTCCAGCGAACCGCCGCCCTGGACACGGGCCCGGATCGCGTTCGCGGCCTGCTGGGTCGGCACGATCAACTGACTGAAGCTACGCGCTTCGCTCGCGGCGTAATTCTGGCGGTCGCGTTCGTAGCGAGCCGCGATCTCGGCCTGTGTCGGCTCGGCAGCTTCGCCGATCGCACTCACGTCAAAGGTGGCGTAACGAAGCACGCGCCGTTCGGGACGGATATAATCACCGCGATTGGCCGTATAGAAAGCCTGCAGTTGGTTGTTGGTCGGTCCGGCTTCGGGAGCGAAAGCGAGGCTGGGGATCAGCCCGATCGAACCTTGACGGTTTTCCTTGAGCAGCACGGCGTAGCGGCTGACCAGTTTGTCCGGCATGACGGCGCCGAACGATGCGGGGACAAGCACCTGCTTTGCGAGCAGGCTGCCGGCGAGATCGTTGCGCACCAGCGAATCGGTCAGTCCCTGGGTAGACAGCGCCTGGCGGTAGGCCTGTTCGTCGAAATTACCGTCTGCGCCGCGGAACGCCGGGATCGCGATGATTTCGCTGTTGACCAGATTATCGCCCGCACGCAGCCCGTATTTCCGGGCGAAGCCTGCAATCGCGGAGCGGTCGATCAGCTGATCGAGCACTTCCTCGAGGCCACCCTGCTGCAGGAATGCCGGCATCGAAATGAGCGGGTTCTGTTGCCGGGCCGAATCAAGCGCCGAAGTTGCCGACGTGCTGAGCTCGCTCGAATCGATCTTCTCACCGCCGACCACCGCCACTCGGTTACCGCCGGCAACGCCGCCGAACGTCCCGCTGCTGGACACGTCCATCGCGGCAAAGGCGAAGGCAATCAGGGCAAGGAAGGCAAGCGCGACCGCGATCCCGATTTTGGACGAAAGAAATTTACGGAAGACACTGATCATGGTGCTGGGCGAATCCAATTATGGGCTTTGCGCAGCGCGCCGCCCGGTGCAGGTGGTGATTTCTCGGCCCGCCTTATCCGTCCTGCGGTGTTGTCGCAACAGGGCGGCAAGTGTTTTGACCTGAAGGCAACTTCGCACTAGGCGGACGGTCCCGGTGGCACCATATGGCGCCTGAACCGGTTGGAAAACTTCTCAGACTTGCCTTCAATCACTCCCCCAGATCAGTTTTCAGGAAATCAATATGGCCGAGCGGCCCTATATCGTCGGTAATTGGAAAATGAACGGTACGCGTTCGATGCTGTCCGAAGCGCGCGCCATCGACCGCGCATCGCAGCGCCTGATGAAGGTCGAGGTCGCGTTGGCGCCGCCTTTCACCTTGCTCCATGCCGTGCACAAGGAAGTCCAGCAGATCGGGGTCGGGGCGCAGGATTGTCATCCTGGTGAAGACGGTGCGTTCACCGGTGACGTGTCCGCATCGATGGTGCTGGATGCCGGCGCGAAATTCGTGATCCTCGGCCATAGTGAGCGCCGCCAGGCCCACGGCGAAGACGACGCTCTGGTGAAAGCAAAGGCCACGGCTGCGCTGAATGCCGGCCTCAGGATCATCCTGTGCTGCGGCGAATCGGAAGAAATCCGCGATGCCGGCGAAGCGGAACAATTCGTCATCGACCAGCTCAAGGCTTCCATGCCCAAGATATCCGGTAACGTCGGCGAAGTGCTCACGGTCGCCTACGAACCGATCTGGGCAATCGGCACCGGGCGGACGCCAACGGCCGACGACATCGGATCGATGCACCGGGCAATCCGTGCGCTGCTGGTCGAGCTTTATGGCGAAGAAACCAGCGCTGCGGTGCGCATCCTGTATGGTGGATCGGTCAATCCGGGCAACGCTACCGAGTTGCTTGGTGCCGACGAAGTCGGCGGCGCGCTGGTTGGCGGCGCCAGCCTGACTGCGGAAAGTTTCCTCGGCATCGTGCTGGCCGCGGCGGATTTGCCCGACTGACGCCTGACTGACATAAACTGCAGGACCGCGACAGGGTCAGCACGGCTTGCCCTTGTGGACGCTGGGCACTACATGGCCAATCAAGCAATCTAGAGAAGCAATTTTCATGTCCCTATTTCTATTCCTCACCGTCCTTCAGGCCATAGTCGCCGCCGCATTGGTCGGCGTCATCCTGATGCAGCGCTCCGAAGGCGGCGGCCTCGGCATTGGCGGCGGCGGAAGCCCCGGCGGCCTGATGAGCGCGCGCGGTGCAGCGGATTTTCTCACCCGCGCCACGAAATGGCTCGCGATCACCTTCGTGGTCCTGTCGATCGTGATGGCCGCGGTTGCAGTGAAGACCACCACGGGTAGCGGCATCACCTCGACCCTCGACCGGACGGTGCCGGTCCAGCCCGATCCGCTTGCCGGACAGGCTGGCGCACAGCCGGGCGCGGCGACCGGCACTGCAACTGGTCCGGGCGAAACCGCTCCCGGTCAGCCCGAACCGGCACCCGCCGATCCGCTCGCAGACGTTACCCAGTAACGCGCGATTTCGTTCATAGCTGTGGATTGCGGCAATTCGCCGCTGCAATTCGCTTGCCCCGACTCCATTTGGAACCTTAAGGCCCAAATCCCATGGCGCGGTTCATTTTTATTACCGGCGGCGTGGTTTCCTCGCTCGGCAAAGGTCTGATGGCAGCAAGCCTCGCGGCGTTGCTGCAGGCGCGTGGCTACAAAGTCCGTATTCGCAAGTTCGACCCTTATCTCAATGTCGATCCGGGCACTATGAGCCCGTATCAGCATGGCGAAGTCTATGTGACGGATGACGGGGCCGAAACCGATCTCGACCTGGGCCATTACGAGCGGTTCACCGGCGTATCGGCGCGGCAATCGGACAATGTGACCAGCGGCTGGATTTACCAGAAGATCATCGCCCGCGAACGCCGCGGCGATTATCTCGGCGCAACCGTGCAGGTGATTCCCCATGTCACCGACGCCATCAAGCAGTTTGCCCTCGCTGAAACCGAAGACCTCGATTTCGTGCTCTGCGAAATCGGCGGGACCGTGGGCGACATCGAATCGCTGCCGTTTATGGAAGCGATCCGGCAACTGCGGAACGAGTTGGAGCCGCTGCAGACACTGAGCGTCCATGTCACGCTGGTGCCCTACATCGCGGCGGCAGGCGAGTTGAAGACCAAGCCGACGCAGCATTCGGTGCGCGAACTGGCCGGTCTCGGGATCAAGCCGGACATCCTGCTGTGCCGCAGCGAGCATTTCATTCCGCAGACCGAACGCAACAAGATTGCTCAGTTCTGCAACGTTCGCCCCGAAGCGGTCATTCCCGCGCTCGACGCGCCGTCGATTTACTCGGTACCGCTGCAATATCACGAGGAAGGCCTCGATACGCAGGTCCTGCGCAGTTTCGGGATCACCGATGCGCCGGACCCGGACCTCGCGCGCTGGCTCGATGTGACCGACCGGTATTTCCATCCCGAAGGCGAGGTGACGATCGGCGTGGTCGGCAAGTATGTCGGTCTGCAGGACGCCTACAAATCCCTCAACGAAGCGCTGATCCACGGCGGGCTGGCCAATCGGGTCAAGGTCAACATCCGCTGGATCGACGCCGAAATTTTCGAGCAGGCCGACGGCGACATTACCGCACAGCTTGAACCGCTTCACGCGATCCTGGTGCCAGGGGGCTTCGGCGAACGCGGATCGGAGGGCAAGATCGCCAGTGTCCGCTTCGCCCGGGAACGCAATGTGCCGTTCTTCGGGATCTGCCTGGGTATGCAGATGGCCTGCATCGAAGGCGCGCGGGCCGTAGGGCACAGCGCCGCTTCCTCCACCGAATTCGGCATCACCGACGAACCGGTGGTCGGAATCATCACCGAATGGATGAGCAAGGAAGGCTTGCAGCAACGCGAAGCAGGCGGTGACCTTGGCGGCACGATGCGGCTGGGCGCTTATCCCGCGAAACTGGCGGGCAACAGCCATGTCAGCGCTATCTACGGCGGCGCGACCGAGATTTCCGAACGCCATCGCCACCGCTACGAAGTGAACGTCGCGTACCGCGAGGCCCTGGAATCCGACGGCCTGGTGTTTTCCGGCATGTCCCCGGACGGATTGTTGCCCGAAATTGTCGAGCGGCCCGATCATCCATGGTTCGTTGGTGTCCAGTTCCACCCGGAACTAAAGTCGCGCCCGTTTGATCCGCATCCGCTGTTCAGCGGTTTCATCGCTGCAGCGGTACACCAGTCACGCCTTGTCTAAAGCGTAGCAGTGCGCCCGGTTGGGCGCAGACAATCTGTTGAACGACTGCGCATTTTTCAGTCAAACCGGCTAATCTAGCTGGACGAAACCTTCACAGGTTAACCATAGCTATTTCTGTTCTTTCTTTTTTCATTATTTTGCCGCATTATACTTTCAGCAAGTAATTCCCTTGGGGGCGCGGTTGAATTGCTTGAGCGGGATAATTTTCAGCTTGTCCCGGGCTTCATCGTCTTCTGCGACCCGGACGATGAGACCCGGACATGGCAGCACTCCGGTGCTGCGGGGGCGTTTCCTTGTGATTCGCCCCCACTTGATTCCTGCGGACGCATGTCGGCAAATCCACGCCACGTGGCTTTACAAAGTAAAACGGCCCGCTCCCTAAGGAGCGAGCCGTAACACCCGAATAAAAAACGTTATTCAGGCTGCGTTGGCATCGCCTTGCGCAATCGCGCCATGACTTTCGTCATCGGTCTTGACGATTTCGAGATTGGTGTGACCGTTAACCGCTATCTTCTTGGGTTTCATCGCTTCGGGCACTTCGCGTACCAGGTCGATGTTGAGCAAGCCGTCTTCCAGGCGGGCATTTTCCACCCGCACGAAATCGGCCAGTTCAAACCGGCGCTCGAAGCCGCGATTGGCTATCCCGAGATGAAGCATTTCGCCATCGACTTCGCTTTCGTCGTGCTTCTTGCCTTGGACGACCAGCAGGTTCTGCTGCGCGGTTATGTCGATATCGGCGGGCTTGAAGCCGGCCACGGCGAGCGTGATGCGGTAATTGTCTTCGCCCTGCTTCTGAATGTTGAAGGGCGGGTAATTGTCACCGCCGCCGCTGTTGCGGGCTTGGCTCTCCAGCAGGTCGAACAAACGGTCGAAGCCTACGGTTGAACGGCGGTAGGGGGTAAAATCAAGACGTGACATCGTTACAAATTCTCCATTGAGCAATTTGACTGGACACAGCCCGCTTATGCGGCACCATGTCGGCGAAACCCCGTACCCATTGCGGCGCACGAGGCGTGACACTAAAATAGGAACCGACCCGGGCCTTGCAAGATTTCCTCCATAGAAAATCTGCGTGCCCAAAAAAGGAAACCGAATGACTCCCCCCAAAATCGATATCTATACCAAATTCGGCTGCGGATACTGTTTCCGCGCCAAGCAGTTACTCGACCGCAAGGGCGCCGAGTACAACGAACACGATGTGACCCTCGGCGGCCCGAAGAAAGACGAGATGCTGTCCCGCGCGCCGGATGCACGGACTGTACCGCAAATTTTCATAGGCGATACGTACGTTGGCGGATCGGACGAACTGACCGCGCTCGACCTTAGCGGCAAGCTTGACGAATTGCTGGGATAGACAGGTTCAAGAGATGCCGCGCGCCGCAATTTTGCAGATGACTACCGGGATCGATCCCGCACGAAATGCTGCGGCAATTGTTGCCGCTGTGGCCGCAGCAAAGTCGGGCGGGGCGGAGATATTGTTCACTCCCGAAATGTCCGGATTGCTCGACCGGAACCGCGTGCGCGCCGGTCCGAAGATCGTCGCCGAAGCGGAAAACCCGGTGCTTGCCGCTGTGCGCGATGCGGCCCGCGAAAATGGACTGTGGGTTGCGCTCGGTTCGCTCGCCGTTGCTGGCGAGGGCGGGGCCTGGGCCAACCGTTCGCTGGTGATCGACGACGATGGCCATATCGCCGCGCGCTACGACAAGATGCACATGTTCGATGTTGATCTCGACAGCGGTGAAAGTTGGCGGGAATCGAATGCGTTCAAGGCCGGAGACGCGGTGGTGACCACGGAAACCCCGGTCGGCCGGCTTGGCCTGACCATCTGTTACGACCTGCGGTTTCCCGCGCTGTTCGATGCGCTGGGCAAGGCGGCGTGCGATATCATCGCCATCCCCGCTGCCTTCACCGTCCCCACCGGCCGGGCGCATTGGCATGTGCTGCAGCGCGCCCGGGCCATTGAAGCGAGCGCGTTCGTGGTTGCCGCCGCCCAGGTCGGTGAACACGAGGATGGGCGCCGGACGTACGGACACAGCCTGGTTGTCGATCCGTGGGGCGAAGTGCTGCTCGATATGGGCGAACAACCCGGGCTGGGCTTTGCCGAGATCGACCTGTCGCGCGTCTGTGAGGTGCGCAAACAGCTTCCGAGCCTTGCCAACCGGCGTGAAATGTCCAAGTCGCGTATTCAATGATCGTATTCGACCTTTGCTGCACAACCGGACACCGATTCGAAGGCTGGTTCGGCTCGACCGCCGACTTCGACACGCAGGGCGCGAACGGTATGCTGACGTGTCCCGAATGCGGTTCGCCGGATGTAACGAAAGCGCCGATGGCCCCCTCGGTGCCGGCCAAGGGCAATCGCCGAAGTGAGGCTGCTCCAAGCGCCAGCTCGCCGAGGCCGATGTCGAATGCCGAAATGGCTCCCGAGGTGGTAAAAGCGATGAAGGCGCTCGCGAAAGCGCAGGCCAAGGCGCTCAAGGACAGCACTTGGGTCGGGGATAAATTCGCCGAGAAATCGCGGGCGATGCATTACGGCGAGGCCGACAGCGCAACGATCCACGGACAGGCCACGATCAAGGAGGCCAAGGAACTGGCCGACGAAGGCATTTCTGTCGCGCCGCTGCCATTCCCGATCGCACCGCCGGAAGATGTGAACTGATTGCAAGCGCGCCGCGACCACTCTAAACGACGCTGCGAGTGCGCCCGTAGCTCAGCCGGATAGAGCACCAGATTCCTAATCTGGGGGCCACAGGTTCAAATCCTGTCGGGCGCACCATTTGTTCGAGCGAAGGCCGGAGTGCACTTCGAACATCTGCCCTGATTTTCAATCTTGATCAGCCTTCGGCTGCATGGGCAGGTTGGAACTGCCCAGGCGATACACAGCCAACTCTGCGTGTGGCAATCGGAACTTCTTCGGACGGACTCGGTTGAAAACAAAAGGAGAAAAATTATGGGCTGGCTTTGGAGCCTCGTAACGATCCTCGGACCGATACTACTGATTGTCGCAATTGTCTGGACTACGATACGGGTCCGCGGCGGCAGTCGATCCGGCTATCGGCGGGCTGAGCAAAGCGCACGGGATGTTCGCGATGATATCGCGCGTGACGAGGAGAGAGAGTAACTTCCCTTTTGCCGACACGCGGCGTTTACAATTCAGTCAATCCAGTACCAGCGGCCCATGATTTAGATGGGGCAGGACGTGCCGCGCGAACAGGTCGCATTCGGCGGCGTGCGGATAGCCTGACAGGATGAACGCATCCATGCCTTCCGCCTGGTAGGCGCGCAGCTTGGCCAGCACCTGGTCGGGATTGCCGACAATCGCCGCGCCGCAGCCCGACCGTGCACGGCCGATACCGGTCCACAGATTGTCCTCGACGAAACCATCATCGGCCGCTGCCTCGCGCAATTCCGTCTGCCGCCCAACGCCTGCGGTGGCTGCGTCGAGTGACTTGTTGCGGATAGCCGCGCCAGTTTGGTCATCGAGCTTCGAAAGCAGCCGCGCCGCATAGGCCCTCGCTTCGTCCTCGGTCTCGCGCACGATGACATGGGCGCGGTAGCCGAATTTGAGGGTACGTCCATGGTTCGCTGCCCTGCGGGTCAGGTCGCTGACAACTTCGCGAACCTTGTCCATCGTGTCCGGCCACATCAGGTAGACATCGGCGGCCTCGGCGGCGGCTTCGCGGGCCGCGGGGCTGAGGCCGCCGAAATAGAGCGGCGGACATTTGCCCGACAGCGTCGTCATGCGTGGTGGGTCGAGTTCTAGGTCGTAGAATTCACCGTGATGGGACAGGTGCTCGCCGTTCAGCATGGTCTTGAGGATTTTCATCACCTCGACCGTGCGGGCATAACGCGGCTCGCTGTCCAGTTGCTGCCCCGGCAAGTCGGAAGAGATAATGTTGACGGTCAGCCGGCCGCCCAAAATCCGGTCGAGCGTGGCGATCCGCCGCGCCAGCTGCGGCGGCCAGTCCTCGCCGATGCGCACCGCCATCAGCAGCCGCATGCGCTGAAGATACGGCGCGATTGCGGCGGCGAAGACGGTGGTGTCGAGTCCCAATTGGTAGCCGGACGGAAGCAGGATGTTGTCGAACCCGCCCTTTTCAGCGGTCAGCGCGATGTTGCGGCAGTGCTCCCAGCTCGATTGGAGCATCGGGTCGGGCTGTCCGAGAAATTCGTAGTCGTCGTCGCACAAGGCCGAGAACCAGCTGACTTCGCAGGGTTTGTCTACAAAATTGGTCATGGCAAATTCTCCCCGCGCGAGGCGACCAGAACGTCGTACCAATCGTTCCTCGTCCATGTGATGTCATAGGCCGCTGCCGCTTCAGCGATGCGGCCGGGGTTCTGGGTTCCGACAATCGGGATGATCCCGGCGGGATGCGCCATCAGCCAGCTGTAGGCGGCAGCGGTGCGGGTTGCGCCCTGCGCCTCGGCCACCGTGTCGAGCGCGGCGGCGACCGCGTGTTCCCGAGCGCTGCCTGGATCGGCAATCCGCCCACCGCCGAGCGGCGACCATGCCATCACCGTCAGATTATGCTGCATCGCCATGTCGAGTTCGCCGTTCTCGACCGGGGCGAGGCATAGCGGCGAGATTTCGGGTTGGGTGCTCGCCAGCGGCAAGTCGAGGAAGCTTTGCAGAGCCTTGATCTGGGGGAGGGTATAGTTCGAAACACCCAGCGCGCGGACCTTGCCCGCCTTGACGGCGCGGTGCAGCGTCTCGGCGAGTTCGTGCGGATGGGTCAGGATGTCGGGCCGGTGAACCTGCCATAAATCCAGCACATCCGTGCCGAGCCGGGCGAGCGAAGCATCGATGGCCGCGGTCAAATAACCCGCGCTGCTGTCATAGGGCCGCGGGGGAATGATCCCGCCTTTGGACGCCAGCACCATCTTGCCGCGGAGTGAAGGGTTCGCGCTAAGGATACGGCCCAACAGCGTTTCCGCATCGCCGAAACCGTCAGTACCGTTGAAACCGTAGATATCGGCCGTGTCGAAGAAATTGATCCCGCTGTCGAGCGCCGCCTCGATCAGACGCAGGCCTTCATCGGGTGTACCAGCGAACCGCCACATGCCCCATGCAAGGCCGGAAACTTCGATACCGCTCTTGCCCAACGGGCGCAGGCGCGGCGGGGAGGGCAGGTTGGTCATGATACTGGTCGATCCGTTCTGGTGTCTGCGGCAGTCGTGCCGGGAATGAGAGAAGCTACCGAATCGCGCTCGATCAGCTCGTGCTGCAAGCGGAGGTGGACCAGGGTCTGCCCGGTCAGCAGCAGTTCGGTGGCCGTCCGGGCGAGTTCGAACGTGGGTTGGCGGATGGTGGTCAGCGGCGGCCAGACCATCCGGGCGAGCGTGGTATCGTCAAACCCGGCAACCGACAGGTCGCGCGGCAAATCGAGCCCCGCCTGATGCGCCGCGGCCTGCACGCCTGCCGCCATGTCGTCGTTACTGGCGAAGATGGCGGTCGGCTTGTCCGCGAGCGACAGGAACATCTGGCAAGCCGCGAACCCGCTTTCGAAATCGAATTCCCCGTCGGCGATCCATTGCGGATCGAAGGGCAATCCGGCCCGGTCGAGCGCGCGGCGATACCCGAACAGGCGCTCGTCGGACGCCATGTGGTTCGGGTGGCCCTTGATGAACGCGATCCGCCGATGGCCGAGGTTGATCAAGTGGGTAGTCATGTCGTCCGCCGCCTGCGCGTCGTCCATGAAAACGGACGACGTCATTGCATGGTTGGTACCGGGAGAAATGCGGACGAAGGGTATGCCGAGCTGCTCCAGCGTGCGCAGTACCGGGTCACAATCGGTGACGGGCGACGACAGGATGATCCCGTCGACATGGGTTTCGCTAACCAGCCCGCGCACCTGATCGCCGACTTCCGGGTCCGCGACATCGACCGGTTGCCCGAGCAGCCGGACACCCGCCTCGTGGCAGCGCTGCCAGCAACCGGACTGGATCTGGTCGATGTAATAGGGGCTGTGATTATCGTAGATCAGCGCGATCTGGGCGGAGTTGATCCCGGCCAGTATTCGCGCGGCGACGCTGGGCCGGAAATCCAGCTGCTTGATCGCATCGTCAACCTTCTTGCGCATCGCGTCGCTGACATAGGGATGGTTGTTGAGCACGCGGCTGACTGTCTTGACCGAAACCCCGGCCAGGCTGGCGACATCGCGGATATTGCTACGCTGGCTCATGGCAAAGGTCCTTCGGGCGATATGGATCCGCGCTTGTGCACGAGCGCGGCGAAGATCTCGGCGAACGCGCTGTCGGCGCGCATGAAAACCGGCGGCGAACCGAGCGGAGCGGCGACACCATGCCGGCCGCCGGCCAGGCGCTCGCCGGACCAGAGGTTGACCCAATCGCCGCTGTCCTGCGGTATCAGCACGGTGCGTTCGCGCGCACCTTCCTCCAAAACCGGCGCGACCAGCAGGTCGGGCCCGAGTAGGTATTGATCCTGGCAATCGGCAAATTCCACCTGGTCGGCGTAGTGCAGAAACATCGGGCGTTGCAAGGGCAGCCCGCTCCGCGCTGCTTCGGCGATCAGGTGCCGCATGTAGGGGGCCAACCCGGCATGGACGCGGCTCATCGCGGCGAAGTGCGCGAGGATTTCCGGCGTCGAATCCACTTGCAGATTGTCGTCCGGGCGGTTGCCTTCGTGGCTGCGCATCACCGGAGTGAACGCGGACAGCTCGGCCCAGCGCATCAGCAATTCCGCCGTCCGCACCAGCCCGTGCAGAGAGGTGTAGCCGCCAAGATCGGAATGGCTCGCAGAGTTGCCGAGCAGCCCGGACGAGAGTGCCGCGACGATGGTCGTGCCGATCCCGTCATGGCGGGAGAAATCGACGCATTGATCGCCCGCCCACAGCAGCGGGCAATACGCCTGCACTCCGGTAAATCCGGCCCGCATGAAGAAGGTCGCGTCGCCCGTCTTGCCGCGGGAGGCAATCGCGCGCGCGTTCACTTCCGCCCACAGGACCGGCCAGAGATTGTGGGCCAGCATCGGGTCGCTGCCGTCATGCAGGCGTAGGTCGGTCGGCAAATATTCTCCGAAATCCGCCATCCAGCCCGAAAGACCGAAATCGAGCATCTCCCGCCCGATTATCCGGTCCGCGAACCATTCGGCGGCCAGCGGGTTGGTAAAATCAACAATGCCGCAGTCGAATTCTCCGAAATCGACGATGTAGGGCGCGTCCACTTCGGATTGGAGCGCGAGGTAGCCGAGCTCCGCAGCCTCGGCATACTGGCCACCATCAACCGCCAGATAGGGGTTAACGTAGCCCAGGAAGCGGATGCCTTCGCGGTTCAGGCTCTCGATTTGGTTCGGCAAGTCTGGATAGCGGTCGCTGCGCCAGCGCCAGTCCCAGAACAACCGGCGCCCGAAAGACGTTTCGCGCACTCCGACCCAGTCCTCGCACCACAAGGCGGAGACGGCGGCGCCGGCAGCGCGTATTTTCTCGAGCCGCGTAAGGCTTTGTTCGCCGTTCTTGAGGCCGACAATTGCGCCTTCGACGACCCATTCTGGCAACGGGGCAGCGCGCCCGAAACGATCGGACAATGCGCCCACCAAAGATGGTAGACTGTCTGCGAAGAAAAACTCCAGTTTCGCGCGGCCTTCCCAGACTTCGATCCGGTGACGCGCGGGGTTGCTGAAATCGAGCGCCGACCACGCCGTGCTGTCGAGATGGCAGGCGTAGAGGGCGGACGAGATATAGGTCGGCTGCGGATAGTTGGTGGTCCAGAAATCGCCCCCGGCCATTCCCTCCTCGTCCATGATCCGGGTGAGTTCGCGGGCCTTGTCTCGTCCTACACCCGGTTCGCTGGTCCACATCGGATAGCGGCGGCCATTGAGGCGAAGGTAGCTCATCTGCTCGCCTCCGCCCCAGATCGATTCATCAGTCGCTGCGCAAATCTCGAGCGCGAGGCGGTTGCACGATGGATCGTTGGTGGTGATCTCGAGCGCGAACCCGCTTGCTGTTTGGAGAATCTCAAGTTCGACGTCGGGCGATGTGTCCGGTCGGCCCCCTAACGAGACGCGGGTTGTTGAAACTTCGATTGCGTTCCCGACGGGGAGGGGGGTGTAGTGATCGTCGATCCGAAAATTGCCGCGGTGCATTTCGACGGTCGGCTCGCCCATTCCACAAGTGACCGCTCGGGCGGGATCGCCAACGACGGTTTGGCGATGTGCCAGCAGGGCGCGGCCCGACCACATCAGGTCAAATCCCCCCTCGACTGCCACAAACCTCGCGTTCACCAACCCGCCCTTTCGAAGCTGTAATCCGATGGCAACAGCTAGCACCGGATGACCGCCTGACTATATGACACCGCTTGACAGATCAATCGCCATATAACACCAAACAGGTAGGTTTAGACCTGAAAGGCTTAAGCGCGGCGAATCGTGCAGGGCCGACCACCGGGGAGGAATATCATGCTTCAGATAAATGCGTTCGGGCGCACATCGGCCCGCTTGATGCTAGGTGCGAGTGTTACCGCTGTGGCTTTCGGCGGGGCAGCACCTGCCTTGGCGCAAGTTGAAGAAATCGTCGTAACCGCTCAGAAAGTCGAAGAAAACATTCAGGACGTGCCGATCGCGATAACCGCAATTTCGGGCGACCGGCTTGCCGAAACCGGCACAATCAGCCTTGAGAACATAGGCGATCTGGTGCCTTCCGTAACTTTCCGCAAGGGCACCACCAGCGCCAACAGCGCGATCATCATGCGCGGTGTCGGCACCATCACCTTCTCGGTCGCGGCCGAACCCAGTGTGTCCACCGTTGTCGATGGTGTGGTCCTGAGCCGTTCGGGTCAGGCGTTCTCCGACCTGCTGGACATCGACCGGCTGGAAATACTGCGCGGACCGCAGGGCACGCTGTTTGGCAAGAACGCCTCCGCCGGCTTGGTAAGCATCATCTCCAAGGGCGGCACAGAGACGCTCCAAGCTGATCTGCGCGCCGAGTATTACGAGGGTGACGAATACCGCGTTCGCGGCTCGGTCTCCGGCCCGCTTTCCGAAGACTGGTCGGCCCGCATGACCGGCTTCTACGGCAGCTATGACGGCAATATCCGCAACATTTTCTTCGATGAAGACGTCAACGGTTACGAACATTACGGTGCCCGCGGGATCGTCGATTACGAGGGTAACACCGCGCGCCTTCGGCTGATCGCCGATTACTTCCGCGCCGATGACGATTGCTGCGCCGATGTTACCGGCGTCTCGCGCGGCGCGGTACTGGATGCCGAACTCGGCTTCCCTGTAGCGCTTGGTACCGACCAACGAACGGTCAATCACAATCTGATCACCGAGACCAGAGACAAGCAGTGGAGCCTGACCAGCAATCTCGACCTCGACGTGTTCGACACGCACACGCTGAGCGTGATCCTGGGTTACCGGAACTGGAAGAATACAGAGATCCGCGAAGGAGACTTCCTTCCGCGCGCAGTCGTCGGCACCGCAGAGCTGCACGACACCGGCTTTGTCGAAACAGGCCAGTATTCCGCTGAAGTCCGGCTGGCTTCGGACCAGACCGCAGCGTTCTTCTATCAAGTCGGTGCGTTCTATTGGCATTCCGACAACAGGCAGGATTTCACCCGCGAGGACATCGTCTGCGCAACCTCGACCCTGCCGGTTGCGCCGAGCGGTGCGACGCCGTGCAACCTCAACGATCCGGTCAACACCACCTATCCGACCGCTACGTCGGCGAGTGATGTGAACAGCACCAACTACGCCTTGTTCGGCCAGGCGACCTATCGCTTCACCGATCAGTTCAGCCTGACGGGCGGCCTCCGTTGGACACGTGACGAGTTGGAATACGTCCATACGCGCGCACCCGGCGTCAACGCGGCGACCGGCTTGCCGTTGTCAGGTCCCGGCGTATCGGGCAGCCCGGCGGGCGGAACCATCGCCAGCGGAGGAAACGGGACCAACACGTCGGCCGGCAGCAGCACCAACAACAACATCTCCGGCAAGGCCTCGGTCCAGTTCGAGCCGACCGAGGATCTGTTGCTCTACGCCAGCTATACGCGCGGATACAAAGGTCCGGCCTTCAACGTGTTCTTCAACCACACCGCACCGAACAACGCCGTACCGATTGACGAGGAAATCTCGGATGCGTTCGAGATTGGTCTGAAATCGCAATTCTGGGACCGCCGGATCCAGGTCAACACGGCTATCTACCAGGCGACCTATGACGGGTTCCAGGCCAACAACTTCATCCTGCTGAACGGCACGACAATCACCAACCTGACCAATGCCGGGACGGTACGGACCAAGGGCGTCGAAATCGATACCATCGTGGCGCCGGTCGAAGGGCTGACCTTCCGCGGCAGCGTCGCCTATGCCGATGCAAAGGTGCGAGAATTCAATCCCAATCCGGTGACCGGTGATCCGGATGCCCGTAACGGCACCCGTCTGCCGCTGGCTCCCAAATGGAGCTGGAACATCGGCGCGGATTACGAAACGGAAGTTTCGGACGCGTTCAAGGTCTATGCCTCGACAATCTATTCGTACACCGGCAGCCAGTTTTCAGACCTTGGCGCAGCGCCGGGTGCGGGTCTGGAAAGCTATGGCATCTGGAACGCCAGTCTGGGCGTCGGAACAGCCGACGATCTGTACCGGTTGACGCTCCACGCCCGCAACATCACCGATAAAAGCTACGCCTTGCTCAATGTCGGCGCTGGCCAGCGTTACCAGATCCCGCGCGATGCGGATCGCTACTTCGGGGTGACGCTCAGCGCCAAGATCCGCTGATCGCTCGCCAGTTATGGTAAAAGGGGGCGCTTACCCTGAGGAAAGCGCCCCCGCCGGGTTGCCACTGGAGCGCAGGGGCGGCACACGAGATGAGCGTGCCGTTCGTCAAAACCTGGAGAAGAAAGTGATCCGTCCATGACCAGCATCGTAGCCTTGGGCGGAACACCGCGGCCCGGTTCCTCGACCGAGAAGGTCCTCGCGATCGCCTGCCGCGCAGCGGAAGCAGCGGGTGCCAGCATCACCCATTTCGACGGCGCCTATATGAGCTCGCTGCCGTTCTACGGCGGTCCCGGCCACAGCAAGGAAGCAGGCCAGGAAATGGTCGCTGCCCTGCGTGAAGCGGACGGGGTGCTGATCGCGTCGCCTGGCTATCACGGCAGTATTTCGGGACTGGTCAAGAACGCGCTCGATTATATCGAGGATTTGTCGACCGACGTGCGGCCCTATCTTCATGGCCGTCCGGTTGGCCTGATTGCGACGTCGTTCGGCCACCAAGCCGCGATGAGCACGCTGCTGACCCTGCGCACGATCACCCACGCCCTGCGCGGCTGGCCGACCCCGGTTGGCGCGGCGATCCGGACTACACCGGAAACCTTCGACGAGCACGGCGGGATCCTGGATGCCGGGGCGCGGATCCAGCTTGAACTTGTCGGCCAGCAGGTTTCCGGAGCAATGGGGAGGCTGACGTGAGCAGCGGGACGGAGCTTGCCGCAATCGGCGAGCATCTGGCCGCTGGCGGGATCGTCATCCTGTCGGGCGATGCCCTTCGCGAAGGCGATCTCGACTTCGCCATGGCGGCAAGCCGCGTCACGGCGGATGCGATCAATTTCATGGCCCGCCACGGCCGGGGGCTGATCTGTCTCGGGCTTAGCCGCGAACGCGCTTCGGAACTGGGAATTACGCCGCAGAACCGTGGAACAACAGCGGACAGCGGACGGCCCTTCGGGGTTTCGATCGAAGCGAAGCACGGGGTGGATACCGGTATCTCCGCCCATGACCGCGCCCATACGATCGCAGTTGCAATGGCGAGTGACGCGCGCGCGGGTGACATGGTCAGTCCGGGCCATGTATTCCCGCTGATTGCAGATCCTGGAGGTGTCGAGGCCCGCATGTCCACGCTGGAGGCGGGTACCGCGTTGTGCCGCCAATTCGGTCTGGGCGAGGGCATCGTACTGTGCGCCATCCTGCGGTCCGACGGCACGATGGCGCGGGTGGAAGACATGGCCGAATTCGCCGAAACGCACGCGACTCCGATTGTGGACATTACGGCGCTGGTTGGTGGCTGACCGGAAGCGCCGCTCCGCGTCCAACGCAGCATCCCCGCTAGGCGCCGACCTCTACGGCGAAATCTGGCTTGCCGAAGAACTGTCGGACGCGGTGCCAAGGCGGTGGGCCGATTACTTCCCCGGCGTCGCCATCGTCGCGATTGCCGCCGCGGCCGCCAGTTTCATGTCGGAACATTACGGGCTACCGGTGATCCTGGCCGGCCTGTTGATCGGTCTGGCGCTCAATTTCGTTTCTGCGGACGACCGGGTGAAGCCGGGCTTCGATGTTTGCAGCACCAGTTTCCTACGGTGGGGTATTGTCCTGCTGGGTACGCAGATCACGGTGATGCAGATCACCGATCTTGGATTGCTGCCGTTTGCCGCCCTTGTTTCGATCATGGCGCTCGTGATTTTCGCCGGTGTGGCCGCGGGCAAGGCGGTCGGGCAGGACCGCTATGTCGGCTTGCTGGCGGGGGGCGCAACAGCAATCTGCGGAGCCTCCGCGGCGCTGGCGATCTATGCGGTGATTGGGCGCGACCGGCTCGAACAGCACCGATTCACATTCACGCTCGTGGGGATTTCGCTGGCCAGCGCGCTTGCGATGTCGATCTATCCGGTGCTGGCGCAGATGTTCGATTTCACCGACCGGCAGGCCGGGTTCCTGATGGGGGCGGCCATCCACGATGTCGCCCAATCCCTTGGCGGAGGATTCAGCTTCTCGAGCGAGGCGGGCGAAGTGGCGACGATCGTCAAGCTGACCCGCGTCGCACTGCTCGCGCCCGTGGTGGCGCTGATCGGAATTGCGGTCGGGAGTGCCCAGCGCGCAGGAAGCGGCATCCGGGCAAAGCTGCCGTTTCCGTGGTTTATTATCGCGTTCTTCGTGCTGGTCGCGGTCAATTCGGCAGTGACGTTTCCGGAGGTTGTGCGGGATTACGGCCTCGTCGCGTCGAAGGGACTGCTGCTGTTCGCGGTGATCGCAACGGCCATGCGCTCGCGGCTGGAGGAACTGCTGTCCGAAGGCTGGCGCGGCCTTGTGCCGGTGTTTGCAGCAACCCTTGTATCCTTTGCAGTGTCGTTCCTGTTCGCATGGCAGTTTCTTTAATCGCTGCCGCTGGATGAACCCTTGATCGGCACGGGTTCCTTGAACGTGTGGGTCACGTAAGGGAACGGGATTTCGATGCCGGCATCGTCGAAGCCGCGCTTGATCGCGCGGATTACCGCGTCGCGGCTTTCCCACATGTCGCGCGGCTTTGACCCCGCCCACCACCGGACGGTGAAATCGACCGAACTGGAATTGAACTCGCTGGCAAAGATGTCGATGCCTTTCGCCGCGTCGATCCCTTCCACTGCTTCGACCGATTGGCGGATGACGGAGGCAGCATGGTCGAGGTCGGTGTCGTACGATACCCCGGTGACCACGTCATGCCGCCGCTGTGTTTCGTCGGTGAGGATTTCGACCGGGTTTTTGAACAGGATCGAATTGGGAACCAGCGTCACTTCGCCCGACAGTTTGCGGACGTAGGTTTCGCGCAAGGTGATGTGCTCGACCTTACCGGTTATGCCTTCGCATTCGATGATGTCGCCGATGCGCATTTTCTCGCGCAGCATGATCAGCACGCCGGCGAAGAAATTCTCGAAGATATCCTGAAATGCAAAACCGATTGCGACCGCGCCGATACCGAGACCGGCGATCAGACTCGCGGGCGTGAAACCCGGGAGCAGGATCACCATCGCCAGCATCAGTCCGACCAGCCAAATGCCGAGTTTGACGAGGGTTTCGATCAGCGCCCGCAGGCTGGGGCGAAGGCTACTCTTGCCCGTCAGCGCATCGGCGATCCGGATAGCAAACTTGGCAACCAGCCAGGTAATAACGAGGACGACCAGCGCGATCGCCAGATTGGGCAGCGATGCAAAGAAACTCTCGGCCATGCTGTTCAGCTGGCCAACTATGGTATCGACGTAATTCACGCTGTCCGGTCTCCCCGTTTGGCTACGCAACGGGTCCGCGCCGGTTTTGGTTCCGAATTCGGGCCAGCCGAGGCAACGGTATGCAGCGTTATTCGTTCGCGGAATGGAGCCAATCAGCGTGACGCGGAGCCTTCTTGGTTCGGCTCCATTCTTCCAGCATCGGCATCGCGACGCGCTTCAATTCGGCGTATTGTTCAGGCGTTCCGATATCGGCCGCCAGCTCGATCCGGTGGCCATTGGGATCGAAGAAATAGATCGATTTGAAGATGCCGTGATGCGTCGGCCCGAGGACATCGACGCCTTCGCTTTCGATATGCTGCTTGGCGGCGAGCAATTCTTCTTCCGACCCGACCTTGAACGCGAGATGCTGGACCCACACCGGCGTGTTGCCGTCGCGGCCCATGTCAGGCTGGGTCGGAAGTTCGAAAAACGCCAGCACATTGCCGTTCCCCGCATCGAGGAACACATGCATGTAGGGATCGTGTTCACCGGTGGACGGCACAGTGTCTTCCGAAAATGCCGAAGTGTAGTCCATCCCCAGAACCCGGTCGTACCATTCGACCGTTTCCTTGGCATCCTTGCAGCGATAGGCAGCGTGGTGGACGCCGCCGAGTTTGATGGGATGGCTCATTTCGTTCTGCTCACCCATTTTGCTTTGGCTAGATGTCATCGTGCGGTTTCCTTCTCGCCGGTCTTGAGCGCGCCGCGCTTCAGCTGGTCCGCCTCGATCGACTTGAACAGCGCGGTGAAATTGCCTTCGCCGAACCCTTCGTCCTTCTTGCGCTGGATGAATTCGAAAAAGACCGGGCCGATGGTGGTCTGCCCGAATATCTGCAGCAGCAGGCGCGGATCGTTGTTTTCGGTCGAACCATCGAGCAGGATACCGCGGCTGCGCAGTTCCTCGACCGGTTCGCCGTGGCCCGGCAGGCGGTCTTCGAGCATTTCGTAATAGGTCGCAGGCGGGGCGCTGGCGAACGGGGTGCCGAAGGCTTTCAGCTTGTCCCAGGATGCGTAAAGGTTCTCGCTCGACAGGGCGATATGCTGGATGCCTTCGCCGTTATACTGGCGGAGATACTCCTCGATCTGGCCGCCGCCGCCAGCACCTTCCTCGTTCAAGGGAATGCGGATCTTGCCGTCGGGGGCTGTCATCGCTTTCGATGTCAGGCCGGTGTATTCACCCTTGATGTCGAAATAACGGATTTCACGGAAGTTGAAGATGCGCTCATAGAACTTCGCCCAATGCGCCATCCGGCCGCCGTAGACATTGTGCGTAAGGTGATCGATCACCTTCATCCCGGCACCGACCGGCCATTTGTCCGCCCCGTCTTCGTAGATGAAATCGATGTCGTAGATCGACAGGCCTTCGTGATGTTCATCAGCATAGCGGTCGATCAGATAGATCAGTGAATGGCCGATGCCGCGGATCGCCGGGATGCGCAGTTCCATCGGGCCGGTCTGCGTTTCGGCAGGCTCGGCGCCGCGCTCCAGCGCCGCTTCATAGGCGTGGCGAGCGTCGCGAACGCGGAAACCCATGCCGCAGGCCGACGGACCATGTTCTGCAGCGAAGTAGGCCGCGGGGCTCTTCGGTTCGTAATTGGCGATCAGGTTGATCCCACCCTGCCGCCAAAGCTGTACGTCCTTCGAACGGTGGCGAGCGACCATGGCGAAGCCCATCGCTTCGAAAACCGGTTCGAGCATGCCCTTCTCGGGCGCGCTGAATTCAACGAACTCGAAGCCGTCGAGGCCAATGGGATTTTCGAACAGGTCAGCCATGGGATCATCCTAAACTAGTTACAATGGAAACTATATACACCATCACCGGGTGCCGTGTCAAAGCACCACCTTGACCTGTTCCTCGGCTTGCAGTGCAAATAGCACTTGAATACGCCCTTCAACTGTGATTCTAGGGAGTTAATGACACGCCAGTCCCACAAGATCAGTTTGCCGAAGGAAAAGTGGACGCACGGCCTCGCGCTGGCGCTGCTGCTGCTTATCGGCGGACTGGCTATAGCGGGCCCTAGTGGACTGTTGGCGTGGAGCGAAAACCTTCAATTGCTCGAGCAGCGTCAGTCCCACATCGCAAAGCTGCAGCAGGAACATGCCGCGCTGGAAAACCAGGTCGCCCTGCTCAATCCCGAGAACGCGGATGCGGACATGGTCGGCGAACGACTGCGGCGCGATTTCAATGTCGTGCACGAGGACGAACTGGTCCTGATCCTCGACGAGGAATAACCCCCGCAGTGTGTCGGCCGCCAGCATGCCGGCATGCGGGAAACCTTTCCCAGCCTTCGGGATTTCGTATGCATAGGCGTTGCGCCGTTCGCACGGTTGCGCCATAGCTTCCCGCATAATCCAGCGTAGCGGGCTCGCCGCCCGGCAGCGCAAGAACACGTCAGTTTGAGGATCCCAGCATTGGCCAAACCCGCCCCGAAAGCCGCATCAAAGCCCGCTCCGAAGACCGCAGCAAAGCCCGCGCCCAAAGCGGCTTCGAAGCCCGCGGCCAAACCGGCGCGCGGCAAGTCAGTTGAGAGTGATGAGGATTTCGCGCTTCGTAGCCTGCAGATGGCGCATGAGGACAACAAGCGGTTCGACGCGAGCGACGAGCAATTGCTGCACTTCTACGAACAGATGCTGCTCATCCGGCGGTTCGAAGAACGGGCCGGCCAGCTCTACGGTCTCGGCCTGATCGGCGGCTTCTGTCATCTTTACATCGGCCAGGAAGCCGTCGCCGTCGGCCTGCAATCCGCGCTTACCGAAGGGCTCGACAGCGTCATCACTGGCTACCGCGATCATGGCCACATGCTGGCCTATGGGATCGATCCGAATGTGATCATGGCCGAGTTGACCGGCCGCCAGGCGGGAATCTCGAAAGGCAAGGGCGGGTCGATGCATATGTTCTCGACCGAGCACAGATTTTACGGTGGCCACGGCATCGTCGGTGCGCAGGTACCGCTGGGCGGCGGGTTGGCGCTGGCGCACAAATACCGCGAAGACGGCGGGTTGTGCCTCGCCTATTTCGGCGATGGTGCGGCGAACCAAGGTCAGGTTTACGAGACCTTCAACATGGCCGCGCTGTGGAACCTGCCGATCGTGTTCGTGATCGAGAACAACGGCTACGCCATGGGCACTGCGGTCAAGCGCAGCTCTGCCGAAACCGAATTCTACCGCCGCGGCACCGCTTTCCGCATTCCCGGAATGGATGTGAACGGCATGGACGTGCTCGAAGTGCGCGCCGCTGCCGAAATCGCCTTTGCCCATGTGCGCGAAGGGAAGGGGCCGGTGCTGATGGAACTCAACACCTATCGCTATCGCGGCCACTCGATGTCCGATCCCGGGAAGTACCGCACCCGCGAGGAAGTGCAGGACCAGCGCGAACACAACGATCCGATCGAGCGGATCAAGAAAGAGCTCGCCGAACGCGGCAAGACCGAAGACGAGATCAAGGCGATCGACAAGGCCATTCGTGCCCGTGTCGCCGAAGCCGCCGACTTCGCCGAGAACTCACCCGAACCGGATCCAGCCGAACTCTACACCGACGTGCTGGTGGAGTCGTACTGATGGCTGTCGAACTGAAAATGCCCGCGCTTTCCCCGACGATGGAGGAAGGCACACTGGCCAAATGGCTGGTCAAGGAAGGCGACCATGTCGGCCCCGGCGACATCCTGGCGGAAATCGAAACCGACAAGGCGACGATGGAATTCGAAGCCATCGACGAAGGCACTGTAGGCAAGATACTCGTCGAGGAAGGCACCGAAAACGTCGCGGTTGGTACGGTCATTGCCATGCTCTCCGGTGATGACGATGACGATGACGATGATGCGGAGACCGCGGCACCGGCGCCGTCACCTACAGTATCGGACAAGGACGACGAGGCTGGCGAAGGCAAGGGGGCCGGACGCGAACCGAGCGAGGCCGAGATCACCAAGCCGGTGAAAGCCAAGGCCCAGCGCGATCCCGAAGTTCCGCGCGGCACCAATATGGCGACTGTATCGGTACGCGAGGCACTGCGCGACGCGATGGCCGAGGAAATGCGCCGCGACGAACGCGTGTTCGTGATGGGCGAAGAAGTCGCGGAGTACCAGGGCGCCTACAAGGTAACGCAGGGCCTGCTCGCCGAATTCGGCCCCAAGCGCGTCATCGACACTCCGATCACCGAATACGGTTTTGCCGGGATCGGCACCGGCGCAGCGATGGGCGGCCTTCGTCCGATCGTCGAATTCATGACCTTCAATTTCGCGATGCAGGCGATCGACCACATCATCAATTCTGCAGCGAAAACGAACTACATGTCGGGCGGGCAGATGCGCTGTCCGGTGGTGTTCCGCGGGCCGAATGGAGCGGCCAGCCGGGTCGGTGCGCAGCACAGCCAGAACTACGGGCCGTGGTATGCGAGCGTCCCGGGCTTGATCGTGATCGCGCCGTATGATTCCTCCGATGCGAAGGGCCTGATGAAGGCGGCAATCCGCTGCGAGGACCCGGTGGTTTTCCTCGAGAACGAACTGGTTTACGGGCGGTCCTTCGAACTGCCGGAACTGGACGATCACGTGCTGCCGATCGGCAAGGCGCGGATCGTACGCGAAGGCAGCGACGTGACGATCGTGTCCTATTCGATCGGTGTCGGCATGGCGTTGGAAGCAGCCGAAAAGCTCGCCGAGGAAGGGATCGATGCCGAAGTGCTCGACCTGCGCACGCTGCGCCCGCTGGATAAACAGGCGGTTCTCGACAGCCTCGCGAAAACCAACCGCGTGATCGTAGCGGAAGAAGGCTGGCCGACTTGTTCGATCGCCTCGGAAATCATCTCGATTTGCATGGAAGACGGGTTCGACCATCTCGACGCGCCCGTGCTTCGGGTGTGCAATGTCGATGTGCCGCTGCCGTATGCCGCCAATCTGGAGAAGATCGCCTTGCTCAACAGCGGTGCGATTGTCGAAGCGGCGAAGAAGGTCTGCTATCAGGATTGACGCGCGTCTGCGGGTTTCGGGCCTGCGGGTTCCGGAAAGGCGGGCATGATGCTTTTCGACCCCGCCGACCTGCCCGACGCACAGCGCCTTGCGTGGGCTTATGCCAACGCCGCGTCCCGTCCGCCGCTGTCGATCCTGTTCGCGCTGGACCTTCGCCTCGCGGATATCGTTCGTTCGATCCGCGAGCCGTTACTGGCCCAGATGCGGTTGGCGTGGTGGCGCGACGAGCTGGCGAAATCTCCCGAAAGCCGTCCAAAAGGCGAACCGCTGCTGGCCGCGATCGGCGAGGTTTGGGCCGGTGAGGAAAAGGGCTTGCGGGCGCTGGTCGATGGCTGGGAAGAATTACTCGCGGAGCCGCCGCTTCCGGCCGCCACAGCGGACAATTTCGCTGCCGGACGCGCCGCTGCGTTTGCCGCCGCTGCACGGATTGCAGGCGGTGCGGGCGACGATACCGCGGTAACGCTTGCCGCGAAACGGTGGGCGCTGGCCGATCTGGCCTCCAAGACGTCCGACCTTGACGAAAAAGCCGAAGTTGTCGCCACCGGGCTGGAGCTTGGGACGGACCCGGTGCGGCTTTCCCGCGCGATGCGGCCGCTGCTGGTGCTTGACGGTCTTGCCCGCGCTTCGCTCGCGGCCGGCGGCACTCCCCTGATGCAGGGCCGGCGCAACATCCTGGCAGCGATGCGGCTTGGCTTGTTGGGCAGGTAAGCTATGCTGGCCGGGTCGCAGGGGGTTTTAGCGGATGAACCGGATTTTTCTCGGCGCGCTATGTGCGCTGGTGTTGGTGGGCGTGGGCATGTTCTGGTGGCAGGGCAGGGCGGAAGTCGAAGAAGGTGCGCCGCCACCGCTGGCCCTTCCGGCAGAACCGTCCGAGGCGGAAATCCCCGTTTCGGATGCCGGTGACATCACCGGCCCAGCGCCGCCCGAAGCGACCGAACTGACCCGCGAACAGCGCCGCTTCTTCCGCTATGACCAGAACCGGGACCGGATCATTTCCCGCAACGAAATGCTCTCAAGCCCGACCGACGCGTTCCGCAAGCTGGACCAGGATGGCAACAATTTGCTGTCTTTCGAGGAGTGGGCTGTGGCGACCGCGGCCCGCTTCGACGGGGCGGACAGGAATCGCCACCGCGAACTTACTCCGGAAGAATTCGCCACCACCAGGCCCAAACCGGCGGCGAAGCCGGTCTGCCGCTGTTAGGCGGTCACAAGTTCGCTGGCCATCATCCATTCGCCGAAATCGGCTTTTCCGCGCGAAGTATACGCTTCCTTGCGGGACTTCTTGTTCACATCGTGAAGCGGCGGGAACAGGCCGAAATTGATATTCATCGGCTGATAGGTTTCGGCTTCCGCATCGCCCGTAATGTGTGCCAGCAAAGCGCCCATGGCAGCGGTGCGCGGAGGGGCTTGCCACGGCTGTCCGGTGATTTCCGCTGCGGTCATCAGTCCGGTCATGAGGCCAACCGCTGCGCTTTCGACATAACCTTCGCAGCCGGTAATCTGTCCGGCGAAGCGGATATGCGGCGCTTCTTTCAGGCGCAGTTCCCGGTCAAGAACCATCGGTGCGTTGAGGAAGGTATTGCGGTGCAACCCGCCGAGGCGCGCGAATTCCGCGTTCTGCAGGCCGGGAATGGTACGGAACAGTTCCACTTGTGCTGCGTGCTTCAGCTTGGTCTGGAAGCCGACCATGTTCCATAAGGTGCCGAGCTTGTTATCCTGCCGCAACTGGACCACCGCATAGGGCCACCGGCCTTGCGGAAATTCTTCGCAGGCAGTGCGCGGGTCATCCAGGCCGACCGGCTTCATTGGGCCATAACGCAACGTATCGACCCCGCGCGCCGCCATTACTTCGATCGGCATGCAGCCTTCGAAATAGGGGGTGTTCTCCTCCCATTCCTTGAAAGTGGTTTTCTCGCCGTCGATCAGGCCCTGATGAAACGCGAGATATTCTTCGCGGTTCATCGCGCAGTTGATGTAGTCCTTGCCTTCACTATCCGCGTCCCCGCCCGCACTGGGTTTGTCCCACCGCGACTGAAACCAGCAGATATCCATGTCGATGCTGTCGCGATGGACGATCGGCGCGATTGCATCGAAGAAGGCGAGCGCGTCCTGTCCGGTTGCTGCACCGATACTCTGCGCGAGAGAAGCGGCAGTGAGGGGACCCGTCGCGACGATGGTCAGTCCGCTTTCGGGCAGCGCATCGATCCGTTCGCGGATAACAGTGACATTAGGATGCTCGTCGAGCGCGCGCTGGACGGCGGCGGAAAAGATGTCACGGTCCACCGCCAGCGCGGTTCCGGCGGGAACACGGGCAGTCTCCGCCGCGCGCATCACCAGCGAATCCAGCCGGCGCATTTCGTGGTGCAGCAGACCGACGGCGTTCTTTTCGTCATCGTCGGATCGGAACGAATTGGAGCAGACCATTTCCGCCAGTGCATCGGTGTTGTGCGCCGGAGTGGTGCCGCCGCCGCCGCGCATTTCGGACAGGCGCACCTTGAAACCGCGCTGCGCCAATTGCCACGCCGCTTCGCTTCCGGCCAGTCCGCCGCCGATGATGTGGATATCGTGCTTCATCCGTATCAGGTAGGCATTCGTCGGCGATCGGGCAAACCCAATGCGCGGTTTATTTCGGATTTCCTGCCCCTGCGCTCTTCCGGTTAGAGACTGGGCAAGACATTGGCTGTAATGCGCGGTGATTGCGCCGGGCCAGGGCCGCCCGGTTCTTGTCATGGGGCGGTTCTCGCGCCAAGCACGCCCAGGAGGTTCAATGTCCAGACACGCGCTAGTCGAACACCGGCCATTCCTGCTTCTCAGCATCGCCGCGGCCATTGCCTATTATCTGATGGCAGACGGTCCGGTACCCGGGGTGACCCAGATGCTGGTCAAGGGGGCGGGGGTCGGGCTGCTCGCCGTCTATGCGTTGCGGCGCCACGCCGGAACTGATGGACGGCTGCTCGCGCTGGTGATGGGTCTCGCTGCTCTCGGCGATATTGCCATGGAGCTCGATTATACCGTTGGCGGGGCGATCTTCTTCGCCAGCCACTGCGCCGCGATGGTGCTCTACCTGCGTCACCGCCGGGCCGGGATGACACCCAGCCAGACGCTGTTTGCCGCCGCGCTGTTGCTGCTGACACCGCTCATCG
This sequence comes from Allopontixanthobacter sediminis, assembly GCF_009828115.1. Classification (GTDB taxonomy): domain Bacteria; phylum Pseudomonadota; class Alphaproteobacteria; order Sphingomonadales; family Sphingomonadaceae; genus Allopontixanthobacter; species Allopontixanthobacter sediminis. The sequence continues at coordinate 747,672 of NZ_WTYL01000001.1, forward strand.
CCTGCCTGCTGGTGGCGGGGAATGCCGATGCCCTGCAGATCGCGATCTACGCGCTGGTAGTTGGCGGAATGGCAGGGCTGGCGTGGACGAGCAGCTTTCCGCGCTACCGGGTCGGTCTTGGCGCGGTGCTATTCGTCATTTCGGACCTGCTGATATTCGCGCGCATGGGGGTTTGGTCCGCGAGTCCGGTCCCCGGCCTGCTGGTCTGGCCGACCTATTATATCGGCCAGTTCCTGATCGCGACCGGCGTTATCCAGGCCCTGCGACGGGACCGCGTTAACAATCCGGGCAGAGCCTGACGGAGACCGGCACGAGGCCCCCGGGAATTATTCCGGGGGATCCTCGCCCATGTCCTGATCACGGTCGATTGTGGTTGGCGGAACGGTCTGCTCTGTTTCGCGGCCGATCATTTCCTCGACGATCGCTTCTTCGGCCTCGTTCTCCGGCGCTTCAACTTCGTCGAGGCGGACAGCTCCGACGATTGTCTCGCCCTTCGCCACGTCGAACAGCCTAACGCCCGCGCTGGCCCGCCCGATGACCCGCAACGTGTGAAGCCCGATGCGGATGAGCTTGGCCTGGTCGGTCACCAGCATCAACTGGTCGGCCTTGGTCGCGGTGAAGCTGGCGACGACCGGACCGTTGCGGGCGATGTTGTCGATATTGGTGATGCCCATGCCGCCGCGGCCTGCCTTGCGGTATTCGTAGGCGGACGACAATTTGCCATAGCCGTTGGCGCAGACCGTCAGGATGAACTGCTCTGCCTCGGCCATCTGCGCGTGTTCGGGCGAAAGTTCGGGCGCGTTCTCGTCCGCTTTCCACGGCGCGACCCGCAGGTAGGCGTCGCGTTCTTCGGGGGTGGCGGATCCGGCATGCAGGATGGATAGGGAGACGACCTCGTCATCTTTCTCCTTGAACTTCATGCCGCGCACGCCGGTGGAAGTGCGGCTGACGAATTCGCGAACATCTTCCCCGCTGAACCGGATGGCCTTGCCCATCTTGGTGGCCAGCAGCACGTCGTCGCCCGCTTCGAGAAGGGCCACGCCGATCAGCTTGTCGACGCTTGCATCGTCGAAGCGCATGGCGAATTTGCCGTTGCTCGGAATGTTGGCGAAGCTGTCCATGCTGTTGCGGCGAACGTTACCCTGCGCTGTCGCGAACACCACCGTGAGCGCCCCCCAGGTCGTTTCGTCTTCAGGCAGGGGCAGCACGGTACGGATCGTTTCGCCCTCTGCCAGCGCCGGCAGCAAATTGACGATCGGACGGCCGCGCGTGGTCGGGCCGCCTTCGGGCAGTTTCCAGACCTTCAATCGGTAAACCTTGCCCGCAGTCGAGAAGAACAGCACCGGGTTGTGGGTGCTGGTGACGAACATTTCGCTCACCGCATCCTCATCCTTGGTCGCCATCCCGGCGCGGCCCTTGCCGCCGCGATGCTGCGCGCGGAAAGCGGACAGAGGGGTGCGCTTGATATAACCGTCAAGCGTTACGGTAACGACCATTTCGTCGCGCGCGATCAGGTCTTCATCGTCGAGACCGTCCCATGCCGGAGCGATTTCCGCGACCCGAGGGGTGGCGAAATTATCGCGGATTTCCTGCAGTTCCTCACGCATGATCTGGTACAATTTTACGCGGTCGGCGAGAATCTCGAGATATCCGGCGATCGCATCGGACAGGAGTTTCAATTCGTCGCCGATCTCGTCACGGCCCAGTGCGGTCAGGCGGTGGAGGCGCAGTTCGAGAATGGCGCGGACCTGCCGTTCGGACAGGCGGTAGGTGCCGCCAGTCTGGTCGGCATCGGGTTCGATCGCCTCGATCAACTGGATGTATTGCGCGATCTCGCCAATGGGCCATTCCCGCGCGCTCAACTTCGTGCGCGCTTCGACCGGGTTGGACGATCCTCGGATGATCGCGACAACTTCGTCGAGGTTGGACACCGCCACGACCAGGCCAAGCAAGATGTGCGCCCGTTCGCGCGCCTTGTTGAGTTCGAACTTGGTCCGGCGGGTGATCACTTCTTCGCGGAAGGTGATGAACGCCTGGATGAAGTCCCGCAGCATCAGCGTTTCGGGACGACCGCCCCGGATGGCGAGCATGTTGGCGGGGAAGCTGGACTGGGCCGGGGTATGCCGCCAGATCTGGTTCAGCACCACCTCGGCGGTAGCATCGCGCTTGAGGTCGATCACTACCCGCACGCCCATACGGCTCGATTCGTCGCGGATATCGGAAACGCCTTCGATCCGCTTGTCCTTGGCAGCTTCAGCAAGTTTTTCGACCAGCCCGGACTTGCCGACCTGATACGGGATAGAGGTGAGCACGATCGATTCGCGGTCGCCGCGCTTGGTCTCGATCTCGTGCCGACAGCGCTGCAGGATCGAACCATGGCCCGTGGTATAGGCAGCCCGCGCCCCGGCATTTCCGAGAATCAACGGCGCGGTCGGGAAATCCGGACCCGGAATGATCTCGAACAATTCTTCCGAGGTGATCCCGGGATTGTCCATATAGGCGAAACAGCCGTCAATCACTTCGCCCAGGTTATGCGGCGGGATATTGGTCGCCATGCCGACCGCGATACCGCCGGCGCCGTTGACGAGCAGGTTGGGGAAGCGGGCCGGAAGGACTGTCGGTTCCGAACGCGAGCCATCGTAGTTCTCGACGAAATCGACGGTATCCTTGTCGAGATCGTCCAGCAGGCTGTTCGCGACTTTCGCCAGTCGCGCTTCGGTGTAACGCATGGAGGCCGGCATATCCGGATCCATCGAACCGAAGTTACCCTGTCCGTCGACCAACGGCACCCGCATCGACCAATGCTGCGTCATCCGGACCAGTGCCATGTAGATCGCGCTGTCGCCGTGAGGGTGATAATTGCCCATGACGTCGCCGACGATCTTCGCGCTCTTGCGATAGGGACGTCCGGCTACAAATCCGCCTTCGTCGCTGGCGAACAGGATACGGCGGTGAACCGGCTTCAACCCGTCGCGCACATCTGGCAATGCGCGGCTGACGATCACGCTCATCGCGTAATCGAGATAGCTGGTCTTCATTTCATCGACGATGTCGATCCGGGCGTATTCGCCTGCGGGAACCGGCGGGGTGAGAGTTTCAGTATCGTCGCTCAAGGGGACTCTTTTCGTTATGGGCCCGCCCCGATCGCATCCTCGTATCAGGCGAGGGTGAGAGGGCTATGTGGGCGGTGTATTTCGCGTGTGGACAAGATAGGCCATCACAGCCGTTACCGCCACTAAAACAGGCCCAGGTGGGCCGGAATCGGGCAGGTTTTCCACATTTGTCTGGTATTGGGCGCGTTTGCGGTCCGGCACCGCGTCTTATCGCGTGTTCAATCACGGTTCAGGCCGATGGATGCAAAAGGTTTGCAATAGGGGACACGCCGGAACTACTGCGGTCCCCGTTCGTTTTTCTGGCCCAACAGCGCCGTTTAATCCAACCCCCCGGGAGATACCCAGATGCTTAATTACACCCGCAATCGAACCGCGCGCGTCAAGCGCACCGGATCCACCGTCGCATTGGGAATTGCCCTGGCTTGCGGCGGCGTTCTCGGCGTGACTGCGCTCGAAGCTCCTGCATTTGCGCAGAAGAAATCCAAGAAGGACGAGGCACCGAAAAACAATTATTCGAAGGCGTTTGTCGCTGCTTACTCGCCGGTCAACGACTTGTTGCAGGCTGAACCGAAAGACAACGCGGCCATCGCAGCGGGAATTCCCACGGTCCTGGCCGCGGTCGAAACACCCGATGACAAGTTCGCAGCGGGGAACATGCTGTATTCCTTCGGCCGGACCAGCACCGACACGGCGATGCAGCGCAAGGGTCTCGACATGATGATCGAGAGCGGCAAGGTGCCCGCCGAATCGCTCGCGGATTACAACTTCACGGCCGGCCAGCTGGCGTACCAGGCAAAGGATTGGGCCACCGCACGCACCCGGCTACAGGCTGCAGTCGACGCGGGCCTGACATCGAGCAATCCCCAGGCGATCATCGCCGAAACCTACTTCAGTCAGGATATGTATGAAGAAGGGCTGAAGTATCTTGCGGACGAGATCAACAAGCGCGTAGCCGCGGGCGAAGAAGTCGATCCGGTTTGGCTGAAGCGTGGAATTACCGTCGCCTACAACAACAATTTTGCGGAATCGGCGGGTGCCTTTGCCCGCATGAACGCGAAAATGTTCCCGGCGAAGGATAGCTGGGGCGATGCCATCGCGATCCAGCGCAATTTTAATGAATTCGATGCGCAGGAAACGCTCGATCTTTTGCGTCTCGCAAAACGGACCGGTAGTCTGCGCAGTGAGCGTGACTATGTCGATTATATCGAAGTTGCCGATGCCCGCCGTCTGCCGGGCGAGGTCGTGGCAGCCGTCGATCAGGGTACGTCCGCCGGGCTCGTTAATTCCAGCGACGTGTTCATTGCCGAAAGCCTGAGCACCGCCAAGTCGCGGCTTAACGCCGACCAGGCCGACCTGCCTGCGCTTGAGCGTGATGCTCGCAAGGCCAGTTCGACTGCCGTGACCGCGGCTGCAGCCGGCGACGCCTTCCTGAGCTACGGCAAGGCTGCGCAGGCGGAGGAAATGTACACGATTGCGCTGGGGAAGACCGGCACCGATATGCCGCGTGTCCTGACCCGTCTGGGGATTGCCCAGGTCGACCAGGGCAAGACCGAGGAAGCCAAGGCGACATTTGCCAAGGTTACCGGCAACCGTGAACCCATCGCCAAGCTCTGGTCGGTCTACGCCGAACAGAAGGCTTCGGGGACACCGGTTGAAACCGCGGCGGCAATGTAACGCCTATCGACCTTCAAAGAAAAAGGGGCGCGAACTTCGGTTCGCGCCCCTTTTTCGTGCGTCCGGCTCGAAATGCAGGTCAGCGTAGCCGCTTGACGTAGATCTGCTTGTCGTCGCGCCGTTCCACCTTGAAGTTGTCGAGCGCTTCGAACAGTTCGGACAAGCTTTTGAAACCATGGTTGCGGACATCGAAGCTGGAACGGTTCCCGGCGATCTGGCCAACCTGTTGCAGCTTTGCGAACCCGGCATCATCCCGTTTGGCTTCCTTGTAGGCGGCGCCAATCAGCTCGAGCAGGTCATTGTCGACCGGCGTAGACTTCTCGCGCTTGGACTTGCCGTTGGGTATCTCGTCCAGGGCATTTCCGGCAATCAGCTTCTCGACCTCGATGAAGCGGGTGCAGACAGAACGGAACGCCTGCGGTGTTTTGGTGCCGCCGAAGCCATAGACGATGATTCCATCCTGCCGCAGCCGGGTAACCAATGGCGTAAAATCGCTGTCCGATGTCATGATTCCGAACCCGTCGACCTTGCCCTGGTTGAGCAGGTCGATGGCGTCGATCGTCATCGCCATGTCGGTCGCGTTCTTGCCTTTCGACACGTCGAACTGCTGCTGCGGGCGGATGCCGAACTTGTTGGTGATGGTGTCCCAGTTTACCAAGGCCTGCTTGGCAAAGTTGCCATAGGCGCGGCGCACGTTGACCTGGCCGAGTTCCGCCATCACGGTCAGCACGGGATCGATACCCCGCGGATCGACGTTGTCCGCATCGATCAGCAAGGCGATGTTCTTCAGAGTTTCATGTGACATGGGGAACGAAATACAGCGGCAAACGGGTTGCGCAAGTGATATCAGTCCGCCGGTTTGAACGCCCCGGTCACTTCGTCGAGAACATGAAGAACGCCTTCCGAAATCGCGAAAAAGCTGCCGTGCAGCGTCAGTTCGCCGGAACGTTCCTTCTGCCGGACGCAGGGAAACGTCCGTAGGTTCGCAAGGCTGACTTGAACCGCCGCATGCTCCATCGCACGCTCGGCCTCGCGCGTTTCGGTTCCGTATTTCTCGGCGACCGGGCCGCGCGCTTCATCCAGCAATCCGATCCAGCTGGAAATAAACCCGCCTTCTCCGGGTGCCGACCCGAGCATTTCCTGCGTCAGAGCCGCTTTCGTTCCCCCGCACATGCCGTGGCCCATCACTATGATGTGCTCCACCTTCAACACCTGGACCGCGAATTCCAGCGCCGCCGATACGCCGTGGAGACCGGGAGTGGTCTCGAACGGGGGAACCAGCGCGGCGACATTGCGGACCACGAAGATCTCACCGGGATCGACGTCGAATATCTGCGAGGGATCAACGCGGCTGTCGGAACAGGCGATAATCAGGAACTTGGGGGATTGTCCCTGCGCGACCAAATGATCGAAGCGTTCGCGCTGCTTCGGATATCCATCCTTGCGGAACCTGCGATACCCGTCGAGCAAATGGACGAAATCAGACATTGGCAATGGGTCTCCGTTGTTGAGCCTCGCGCCCCGATCATATTCGCGGGCTGCGCGCTCCTGACTGTCGGGCTGCTAGCGGCGTTCAAATCGCTATGCAATCCCGTTGGACCGGCTGATCGGATACCGTAGCGGCGCGGAATTGGCGCGGTGTCTTGCGGCTTGGTGGCAGGGAGCCTAAATGGCCCCTATGAACGATCTCTCCCCCGCTCCGAACGAAGTTGCCGCTCCTGCCGAAGACCGTCCGCTGCGCGTGCGAAAGCCGGACTGGATCCGGGTGAAGGCACCGGTCAGCAAGGGATATCACGAAACCCGCAAGCTGATGCGCGACCTCAACCTCAACACCGTGTGCGAGGAAGCGGCCTGCCCGAATATCGGTGAATGCTGGACCAAGAAACACGCCACCGTCATGATTCTCGGCGATGTCTGCACGCGGGCTTGTGCATTCTGCAACGTGAAGACCGGCATGCCGCGCATCGTCGATCCGTTGGAGCCGGAACATACTGCCGCCGCCGCGGCGAAGTTAGGGCTCGAGCATATCGTGATCACCTCGGTCGACCGCGACGATCTGCCGGATGGCGGGGCAGGGCAGTTCGTCAAGGTCATCCAGGCCCTGCGTCGCGAGACGCCGAACACCACAATCGAAATCCTGACGCCGGATTTCCGCGGCAAGATGCGCCCCGCTGTCGAGGCGATTTGTGAAGCCGGGCCAGATGTTTACAACCATAACCTAGAAACGGTACCGCGCCTGTATCCGACGATCCGGCCCGGCGCGCGTTATTACGCATCGCTCCGTCTGCTCGAAGAAGTTAAGCACCATGATCCGATGATCTTCACAAAATCGGGGATCATGCTGGGGCTCGGTGAACAGCGGCTCGAAGTCCACCAGGTGATGGACGACATGCGCACTGCGGACATCGACTTCATGACGATGGGCCAATATCTGCAGCCTACCCCGAAGCACGCCAAGGTCGAAGATTTCGTAACCCCCAAGGCTTTCGATGCGTTCGGCGCGATTGCGCGCGCGAAGGGCTTCCTGCAGGTCGCGTCCACTCCGCTGACCCGGTCGAGTTATCACGCTGGCGATGATTTCGCCCAGATGCGCGCGGCGCGCGAGGCGAAGCTGGCAAAAACGAAGATCGGCTGATGCCCGGTATCCGTGAAACCCGAGTGCTGCCCTACAGCCGCGAACAGATGTTCGACCTCGTCGCGGACGTCGGGCGGTATGAAGAATTCCTGCCGTGGGTAATCGCCACGCGGGTCCGGTCGAACAGCGACACGGAAATGACCGCGGACATGGTCGTGGGTTTCAAGAGCCTACGCGAGAGTTTCACATCCCGGATCACCAAGCAGCGGCCCGAATTCATCGATGTGCAATATGTCGACGGTCCGCTCCGCGATCTCGATAACCGCTGGCATTTCGAACCGCTGCCGGACGGCAGTTGCAAGATCGATTTTGCGGTTGATTTCACGTTCAAGAACCGGATGTTCGAGGCTCTGGCCGGCCAGTATTGCGACCGTGCGTTTCGCAAGATGGTCGCTGCGTTCGAAGACCGTGCGAGGGAGCTTTACGGCAGCAGCAGTTCCAGCGCGCAGACGGTCGCCTGAAAACGTACTTCGGCGCGGCTACTGCCGTCAAACACCCTGAGCTCGCCTTCCGGATCGCCGGTACTGTTGCGAACTGCCCGCGCGAATACGACCGTGCCGACTGGCTTCTTTTCCGTTCCGCCGCCCGGTCCGGCCACGCCGCTGATGGCGACCGCGACATCCGCGTTGCTGTGCTGGAGTGCGCCGTTGGCCATCGCCCAAACACAGGCGATCGAAACCGCGCCGAAAGTATCGATGATGTCGCTTGAAACGCCAAGCATCTCGGTTTTTGCTTCGTTGGAATAGGTTACGAAACCCCGGTCGAGGACGGCCGAAGAGCCGGGAATCTCTGTCAGCGCAGCGGCCACCAACCCGCCGGTGCAGCTTTCGGCGATAGTGACGGTTCGCCCCGCAGCGGCGTTTTCCTCGACAACGCGCCGGGCGAGGTCATCGATTTCCTTGGGAAGCAGGGATTGCCTCATGGCTGCCTGCTCTCGCAGATCGGCGGTTGTTTGACGCCGACTATCTGCGCCAGGAATACCGCCAGCCCGCCCATGTTTTCCGGTGGCAATGGAGCCAGCATGGACACACCCTGTTCGATATTGCGGCAATCCTTGAGCGGAATTTTCTTCGAAATTTCCTGCTGGATCATCGCATCGACGAATGGCCGCATCGATTCAGCGGGCAGGGATGAAACCATGTTCAGCATTTCGGTGTCGACCGACTTCGCGCCGGTCGCGGCGTAACCAAGCAGGAACCGGCGCGCACCGGGCCATGCCGATGCCTGCCGGGCTGTATAGGATGCCGTCAGCTGCGCACCTTGTTTCTTGAGGTATCCGTTTGCCGGCAGGGAAGCCGCGCATTTGGCCTGTAGTGCATTGATGGCCGATGGCATGGCATAGACCACCGCATCGGCGAGATCGGCTTTGCGGACACATGCCGGCGCAGTGGTTTGCGCCGCCGCAACCTGTGATCCCGTCAACGCCAGCAGCGCGCTGGAGAATGCCAGTGTTTTCATGCTTTTCATCGTTCGAACTTCCTGTCTGTTGCCACTACAGTTGCAATTGCCTGCGCGGCGATACCTTCTTCACGCCCGGCGAATCCCAACTTTTCGGTTGTGGTGGCCTTCACATTAACCCGGCTGGTATCAACGCCCAGAAGCTCTGCCAGTTTCTGCCGCATGGCGGCGCGGTGTGGACCGATCTTCGGCGCTTCGCAGACAATCGTCAAATCGACATTGCTGATCCGGAACCCGGCGGCCGCCACGAGATGCGCCGCATGTTCGACGAACTGGGCCGAGTTGGCTCCCTTCCACTGCGGATCGCTGGGCGGGAAATGCTGGCCGATATCGCCTTCACCAATCGCGCCCAGCAGGGCATCGACGACGGCGTGTAGCGCCACGTCGGCATCGCTGTGGCCGGCAAGGCCGCGGTCATGCGCGATCAACAATCCGCCGAGCCACAATTCCTCGCCAGCGGCCAGCCGGTGAACGTCGTAGCCCATCCCGGTACGGATATCGGGCAGGTCGGTCATGAAATCCTCCGCAAATGTGAGCTTCCTGAGCACTTCGTCCCCGGTGACATGGGCGACTTCATAGCCCGAAGCCGCAGCGACTTGCGCATCGTCCCCTGCAGCGTGATCGGCGTTCCAGGCTCGGTGGGCTGCCAGGATATCGGCAAAGCGGAACGCTTGCGGGGTCTGCACGCGGCGCAATTGATCGCGATCTGCAGAGCCCGACATCAACCCATTCGCATCGACCGAAAGACTGTCCACAACGGGAAGAACCGGAATGGCGCCCGAAAAATCGGTCAAAGCACCGAGCAGCCGTTCGATGACATCCACCGGTATATGGGGACGCGCGGCATCGTGGATCAGGACAAACTCGGGCGCCTCGCCCTCCAGCGAAGCCAAGGCGTTGGCGACCGAGGCCTGCCGTGTATCGCCGCCGGTCACCAACCGCACATGGGCAATCCCCGAAAGCGCTGCCGCCGCGACGTCGTCGGCATCTTCAGGAATCGCCACGACAATCAGCCGGGCGCCGGCCGCCGCCAGCGCTTCTACCGAATGGCGCAGCACGGGCTTACCGTGCCAGACAGCGAATTGCTTGGGGAGGGGCTGTCCCGCGCGTAGGCCCTGTCCGGCTGCAACGATTACCGCCGCGAAACCGCCTTTGCCCGCCGTGTTGGGGATAGGACCGTCAGTCATCGCATCGGGCGCTAGCGGCTTGCGCCCGATGCCGCAATGCACTATGCGCTGCCCAAATTTTAGGCACATGTTTCCGATGAGTAACCTTCCATCCCCACCGGCGCTCAAGCCGATCCACATTGGTCCGATCGCGATCGACTGTCCGGTCGTGCTCGCCCCGATGACCGGAGTTACCGACTTGCCATTCCGAGCGTTGGTGCGGCGTTACGGGTCAGGCCTCAACGTGACCGAGATGGTCGCCAGCCAGGCGATGATCCGCGAAACGCGCCAATCGCTGCAGAAGGTCGCATGGCACAGCATCGAGGAACCGGTCTCGATGCAGTTGGTCGGGTGCGATCCAGTCTCCATGGGCGAGGCGGCGAAGCTTAACGCAGACCGTGGTGCGGCGATCATCGACATCAACTTCGGCTGTCCGGTGCGCAAGGTCACCAACGGGCTCGCCGGTTCGGCCTTGATGCGTGAAGTTCCGCTGGCGACCAAGCTGATGGAAGCCACGGTCAAGGCAGTATCGGTGCCGGTTACCGTCAAGATGCGGATGGGCTGGGACCACGACAGCCTCAACGCGCCGGAGCTCGCCCGGATTGCCGAAGATATCGGGGTCAAGATGATCACCGTCCACGGCCGCACGCGCAACCAGATGTACAAGGGTTCCGCCGACTGGAGCTTTATCCGCAGGGTCAAGGATGCGGTGTCCATCCCGGTTATCGTCAACGGCGACATCTGCGGGATAGAAGATACTGCCGCTGCGCTGGAGCAGTCCGGTGCCGACGGGGTGATGATCGGGCGGGGCGCCTACGGGAAACCGTGGCTGCTGGGGCAAGTCATGCATTGGCTCCGGACCGGAGAGGCGCTGCCAAGCCCCGATTACGACGAGCAATTTTCGGTGCTGATCGAGCATTACCGCGGGATGCTCGACCTCTACGGCACGGACGTAGGCGTTAAGGTCGCGCGCAAGCACCTGGGGTGGTACACCAAGGGGATGCACGGGTCCGCGGAGTTCCGCAACCAGGTGAATTTCGTGGACGACCCGAACCAGGTGATCGGGGAACTCGAGCGGTTCTACACTCCGTTCATGCGCCGCCGCGCAGCGTGATCGAACCGCCGGTGTCCATCGGACGTCCTGTCAAATCGGCGCCGCACCCACCCGCGCACACCCAGCTCGCTGGCCTGATCTTCTCGGTCCTGCTGCTCGACCGGGACCTGTGCATTGCGGAAGCAAACCCGGCTGCGGAAGCGCTGCTGGGCCGTAGCAGCAAGCGGCTGATCGGGATCAAGATTACCGATCTTGTCGATTTCGGGACGGTTGGTGTCCAGGAACGGTTGGTGGTCGAGGATCATCAATTGGTTGCGCGGGGTGTCGCGGCAATTGTCGGCGGCGAGCGCATGCGTTTCAACATGACGGTCTCGCCGATGCCAACTCATCCCGGGTGGAAGGTGATGTCACTTTCGGACGGCAGCCGGGACGATGTTTCGGGTGAGGGCGAGAAGGAAAGCATCCTCGGCGCCCCGGCTGTGCTGGCCCATGAAATCAAGAACCCGCTGGCGGCGATTCGCGGCGCGGGACAATTGCTGGCCCGGCGAGTCGACGAGAAGGATCGCCCGCTGGCCGCGATGATCTCCGACGAGGTTGACCGGATCGCACGGCTCGTAGACCGGATGCAGAAACTCGGCAGCAACACGCCGGACCCGGTCGCACCGTTCAATCTCCACGAAGCTGTGCGAAACGCCATGGCCACCGTGCGGGCGGGCGCTCCGCAGAACGTGACCCTGAGCGAGGAATTCGATCCGTCGCTGCCCAAAGTCCTGGCCAGCCAGGATGCGTTGGAACAGGTGATGATCAACCTGCTGTCCAACGCTTGCGATGCGTGTTCGGGACTGGAAAGCGGGGAAATCACGGTCAAGACCCGCTTCGTCAGCGGCCTTGCGATGAGCGCGATCCGTCTTGGGCGCTCCGTCCGGGTGCCGATCGAAATAACCGTGATCGACAATGGACCCGGCGTCGATCCCAAGCTCGCCGACCGGATGTTCGAACCCTTCGTCACCGCGAAAAAGGGCGGGCAGGGCCTCGGCCTCGCGCTGGTCAAGAAATTGCTCGCCGATATGGATGGCCGCATCGGGTACAGCCGGGACGACCGGTCAGGGCAGACCCATTTCCGGATCAACCTACCGGTATCGAAATAGAGGTGGCCAACGTGCGCGGACACATCCTTCTGGTGGAAGACGACAGCGCCATCGCCACCGTGGTTACGGCCGCGCTTGAGGATGAAGGCTTCGAGGTTACCACCTCCGACAGCATTGTAGGGCGGGACCGCCACCTGTCGGTACAGCGCTTCGACGCGATGCTCACCGATGTCATGCTCACCGATGGCGACGGGATCGACGGCCTCGCTGACGTGCGCGCGAGCCATCCGGAGATGCCGGTGATCATCTTGTCCGCGCAGAATACCCTCGATACCGCCATCCGCGCGAGCGACACCGGCGCCTTTGAATATTTCCCCAAGCCGTTTGATCTGGACGAACTGGTCCGCGCAGTGGAACAGGCGACCGGCGTACGCACGACCCGCGACGACGGGCCGGTTGAACCCGGTGAAGGCCTGCCGCTGGTCGGGAGAAGCCAGGCGATGCAGGGCGTCTTCCGGATGATTACCCGGGTATTGCGCAACGACCTGACGGTCCTGATCCTCGGCGAATCCGGCACCGGCAAGGAACTGGTGGCCGATGCGATCCATCAGCTAGGGCACCGCAAGACCGGGCCTTTCATCGCGGTGAACGCCGCCGCGATCCCGGGCGAACTGATCGAAAGCGAGCTTTTCGGCCACGAAAAGGGCGCTTTCACGGGTGCGGTGAACCAAGCGATCGGGAAGTTCGAGCAAGCCAACGGCGGCACTCTGTTTCTCGACGAGATCGGCGACATGCCCGCCGATGCCCAGACCCGGCTGCTCAGGGCGTTGCAATCGGGACGGATCCGCCGCGTTGGCGGACGCCAGGAAATATCCGTCGACGTGCGGATCATCGCTGCTACCAACCGCGACCTTAACCCGATGATTGCTGCAGGGACTTTCCGGGAGGATTTATTTTACCGGCTCAACGTCGTCCCGATCCAGCTTCCGCCGCTGCGCGACCGGGTGGACGATATCGGCGCACTGGCAAGGCATTTCCTGCGGTTGGCCGCAAACGAAGGGCTGCCCATGCGTCAATTGGACGATGCCGCGATCGCCATGCTCGAACGTCAGCCATGGCGCGGCAATGTTCGCGAACTGCAGAACACCGTCTACCGCCTGGCGCTGATGGCGCGCGATGAATTGATCGACACGGAGACAATTTCTGCTGTCCTGGGCGAAGCGTTGCGGGTTCGGGGAAGCGTTACCGAGGATGACAGCTTCGCCGCCGCGCTCGACAATTGGCTGGCGGTGCACGGTCAGGCGAGCGGAAAGCTGTACCAGCAATCGCTGGCTGCCTTTGAGAAGCCGCTGTTTGAACACGCACTGCGACAGACTGCCGGAAACCAGTTGCGCGCTGCGGAACTTCTCGGGATCAATCGCAACACACTGCGCAAGCGCCTGGTGGAACTGGTCATCGATCCGGAGCGGTTTTCTTCCGCAAGATGAGCGCGGGGCGCCAGCATTTATCGGATGCATTACCCCGTTGGACGCAAAATGACTTGCATAAATGCAACACTATCGTTGTAACAATACCACGATGAACAGCGCGTCCCCTCCCATCCAACGCCGGACTCCCCGATGGATGCGTCGCTTCGTCGTGGCGTCACGCCGCGCCAATTTCTACATGATACTCGAGATAATCGCCGGCCTTGCGTTCGCCGGCATGGTTGCCGCGACCTACTACAGCTTCAGCAGCGCGCCGGAGGGCGGGCAATTGCTGCCCTCGGCACAGGTCGCGTCGTTGCTCATCGGGACTTTGATCCCCGCAATCGCGCTGGTCGTGCTGGTGGGCCGCCGATTGGCAATCCGGCGCGCCGCCGGCAGCACCGCGCGGCTGCACGTCCGCCTGGTGTTCTTCTTTTCCATGGTGGCGGCGATCCCGACCTTGCTGGTGGCGGGTTTCGCCGCCTTCCTGTTCCAGTCGGGCGTCGATTTCTGGTTTTCGGACGATTCCCGCGGGTTGATGCAGAACGCCAACGCACTGGCGGAAAATTACTACGAACAGAACCAGCTCGAAGTCGCTAACGAGACGGTCGCGATGGCCAGTGACATGCGGTACTGGCTGGAGCAGCGGACACTGGCCGACAGCGGGTTTGCGGACTTTTACAGATATCAAGCTCAGGGCCGCGACCTGAACGAGTCGGCGATCTTGCAGGAATTGCCGGACGGCACCCTTCGCACCGCTGCTCTGTTCGACCTTCCCGCTGACAACCAGCCGCAGAACTTGCAGTCCGATGTTTTCGAACGGGTACGCGGAGGCGAATCGGTCGTGGTGATTGGCGGGCCTGCCCGGATCGAGGCGGTGTCCGCGATCGACCGGGACAGCGGGATATATCTCTACAACGCCCGGAATTCCGAGGCCCAGTCGTTCATCTCCTTCGAAAATGCCAAGAACATCGCGTCCGCCTACGAGCTGCTGACCAACCGGGCGAGGGCGCTCCAGCTGCGTTTCAACCTTGCGCTGTTCTTCGTCTCGATCATCCTGGTAATGGTTGCGGTGTGGTTCGCGCTGCGCTTCGCCGACCGCCAGGTCGAACCGCTGACCGAACTGGTCGGCGCCGCGAGAAAGGTCGGCGCGGGTAATTTCTCGCTCCGGGTGGACGGCCGGACGGGCAATGACGAGATCGGGCAGCTCAACCGGGCCTTCAACCGGATGACCGCCCAGATCGAGCAGCAGACCGATGCGCTGGTGCGGGCCAACAGCCAGCTCGATGCCCGGCGCGCGTTCATGGAAACGGTGCTCGAATCGGTCACCGCCGGGATCATCTCGATCAGCCCCGATGGCCAGGTTATGCTGATGAACAGCCTCGCCCAGCAATTGCTGCTCGGGGAGCGCGGCCCGACCCCGCTGCAACTGCCGCTGGAAACCTTGTCGCCGCAGATAGCCGCGCTCGCCGCGTCCGGCCTGCCAAGCGGGATCGTCAATTACAACAAGGGCGGCGATCTGCTGACGCTGGCGGTGAAGGTGGCCGCCGCGCCCGAAGGCCAGGTGATCACGTTCGAGGATATCACCCGGCAGCTGCTCGACCAGCGGCAGGCGGCATGGTCCGACGTCGCGCGCCGGATTGCGCATGAAATCAAGAACCCGCTCACGCCCATCCAGCTGGCAACGGAGCGCCTCAAGCGGCGCTACCGCAAGCAGATCGAGCTGGACGGGGAGTTGTTCGATGAATTGACCAACACGATCGTTCGCCAGGTCGGCGCTTTGCGTAACATGGTCGATGAATTCTCGTCCTTCGCACGGCTCCCGAAGCCGGTTTTCCGCGAAGAAAACGCGGTCGACCTGGTACGGCAGTCTCTGTTCCTGCAGGAAGTCGCGCATCCCGGCATCAATTTCAGCGTCGACATGGCGGAAGAAGGCCCGATCGTGATCGCCTGTGACCGTCACCAGATAGGCCAGGCGATGACCAACGTCATGAAAAACGCGGTCGAAGCGGTGGAAGCGCGCGCCAGCAACGCCGAACCCGACTACCGCGGTGCCATCCGTGTCAGGATCGCCGCGACGGACGGCGGCCTGATGGTCAGCGTCGAGGATAACGGCGTCGGATTGCCGCACGACCAGGACAGCATTGTCGAGCCCTATGTCACCACTCGTGAGAAGGGGACCGGACTTGGGCTGGCGATCGTCAACAAAATCGTGGAGGAACATGGCGGGGACATGACCTTCGCGGCTGCCGAAGGCGGCGGGACCAAGGTGACGCTTCGCTTCGCCCGCAACCCGATCGCGGTAGTGAGAAACAATCCGGGGGCACAAAGCATGTTGGGCAGCGGTACCGCCGGATGACCCAGGGAAAGGCAAATGCGCAATGGCGCTAGATATCCTCGTAGTTGATGACGAACGCGATATTCGCGACCTCGTTTCGGGTGTGCTCAGTGATGAAGGTTACGAATGCCGCACTGCGGCAGACAGCACGGCGGCGCTCGCGGCTATCGACGAGCGCCGACCCAGTCTGGTCCTGCTTGACGTGTGGCTGCATGGCAGCGCGATGGACGGGCTTGAAGTGCTCGATGCGATCAAAGCGCGCGAACCCGAATTGCCGGTGATAATCTTCTCCGGACACGGTAATATCGACACCGCTGTATCCGCGGTCAGCCGCGGGGCGATGGATTTCATCGAAAAGCCGTTCGAAGCGGAACGCTTGCTGCTGCTGGTCGACCGGGCGACCGAAACCGAGCGGCTCCGGCGTGAGAACACCCGGCTGCGCCAGGGCTTTACCCACGGCGAGGAATTCACCGGGAATTCGGTCATCATCAACCAGGTCCGGGCAACCCTGAAGCGGGTGGCGGGCACGGGAAGCCGGGTGTTGATTACAGGACCCGCGGGCGCGGGCAAGGAAGTGGCCGCGCGCCTGCTGCATAGTTGGAGCACTCGCAGCGAGAGCGCCTTCGTCATCGTGAATTCCGCCCGGATAACGCCGGAACGCTTCGAACAGGAATTGTTCGGCGAGGAAGCCGATGGCAAGCTGGTCCGGCCGGGGCTGTTGGAACTGGCCGATGGCGGGACGCTGTATCTCGACGAGGTAGCCGATATGCCCCTGTCGACCCAGGCGCGGATCCTGCGCGTGTTGACGGAACAGAGCTTCGTCCGCGTCGGCGGCAGTCGTCAGATCGGGGTGGACGTGCGGGTCGTTTCATCCACTTCGCGCGACCTCCAGTTCGAAATGGAACAGAAGAACTTCCGCGAAGACCTGTTCTACCGTCTGAATGTAGTGCCTATTTCGATCCCGTCGTTGGCTGAACGGCGAGACGACATCCCTGCGCTGGCGGACCATTTTTTTACCCGCTATGCGGCGGAACAGGGCATCGTAGCCCCAGACCTGACCGAGGAATCGATGGCGGCGCTGCAAGCTTATGACTGGCCGGGAAATGTCCGCCAGCTGCGCAATGTGGTAGAGCGGACGGTGATCCTGACCCCGCGCGAACGGCTCGACGCGGTGGAGCCCGACATGCTGCCCAGCGAAGTGATTGGCAGCAAGCTGGGCGGCACAACCGGCATTTCGGCCCTGATGGGCATCCCCTTGAGGGAAGCGCGCGAAAGCTTCGAACGAGAATATCTAAGCATCCAGATCCGACGTTTTTCGGGCAATATTTCCAAGACGGCCAGCTTCATCGGCATGGAACGCTCGGCCCTGCACCGTAAGTTGAAGCTGCTGGGTATGGGCGAGCGCAACGCTGATGAACGGAAGGTCTGAAACCGGTTCGAACTGCATAATTCGGTTCGCCATTACGAATAGATTTGCGTACATTTTCTCGTTAGAGTTATAATCGGGTGAAACTATCGGCCCCCATCCTCGTTAAGAGGCAGGTGGACCAGATCGCGAACCGTGAAAGCGGTCGCCAAAAAAAGGTGACAGAAAATGTCAGAAGGACGTACGTTATCTGCCCGGCCGAAGCCGGAACCTGCGCCCAAGGCGGCAACCGATCCGGCGAAGAAGGGCAAGCAAACCAGCCTGCAGGATGCGTTCCTGAACCTGCTGCGCAAAAACAAGACACCGGTGACGATGTTCTTGGTCAAAGGCGTCAAGCTGCAGGGCATCATCACCTGGTTTGATAATTTCTCGATCCTGCTCCGGCGCGACGGCGAATCTCAGCTGGTTTACAAGCACGCCGTTTCAACCTTGATGCCGGGTCAGGCCATCGACGTCGGCCAGTTCGACAGCGCTGACAACCAGCGCAAGCAGCGCCTGTTACAGGATGTATTCCTGTCCCGCGTGAGCGAAGCCGAGGCGCAGGTTACGATGTTCCTCGTAAACGGGGTGATGCTGCAGGGCCGCATTGCCGCTTATGATCTTTTTTGCATGCTGCTCGAGCGGGACGGTTTCGTCCAGTTGGCTTACAAGCATGCGGTTTCAACCATTCAGCCGACGACGCATGTTGATCTGTCGGATGATTGGGAAGGTGACAACGACTGAGCTTTTCCGATGACCTGTTAGGCGAGGTGTCCCGCGGAGCGCGGGCGATCGTTATCTGCCCCGACATTCGAGGCGCCAAGCACGACCTGGACGCCGCGTCCCGGCTGGAGGAAGCGTGCGGACTGGCGCTCGCCATCGGGATCGTGGTGGCCGAAGCATTCGTGCTACCGGTGCGTGACGTCAAACCCAATACGCTGTTCGGTTCCGGACAGGTCCAGACCATCGCCGACAAATGCGAGCTTGAGCTGGCCGAGCTGGTAGTGGTCGATGGCGCGCTGTCGCCGATCCAGCAACGCAATCTCGAAGACAAGCTCAAGCGCAAGGTGATCGACCGGACCGGGCTGATTCTGGAAATCTTTGGCGAGCGGGCCGCCACTGCCGAAGGGCGTCTGCAAGTCGAGCTGGCGCATCTCGATTACCAGCAAAGCCGGTTGGTGCGCAGCTGGACCCACCTCGAACGGCAACGCGGCGGCTTCGGTTTCCTCGGCGGCCCCGGGGAAACCCAGATCGAGGCCGACCGCCGGATGATCCGCCAAAGGATGGCACGCCTGCGCAAGGAACTCGAACAGGTTCGCCGCACGCGAGCGCTGCACCGCGAACGGCGCAATCGCGCGCCGTGGCCGGTGATTGCGCTTGTCGGTTATACCAACGCGGGCAAATCCACGCTGTTCAATCGGCTAACCGATGCCGACGTCATGGCCGAAGATCTGCTGTTCGCAACGCTCGATCCGACAATGCGGGCAATCCGCTTGCCGGGAGTGGAAAAAGCCATCCTGTCCGACACGGTGGGCTTCATCTCGGATTTGCCGACCCAGTTGGTCGCCGCATTTCGCGCTACGCTGGAAGAAGTAACTGCGGCCGATGTCATCGTTCACGTGCGCGACATCGCGAGCCCGGCCACCGCGGCGCAGAAGTCACAAGTGCTTGAAGTGCTTGCCGAACTCGGGGTGACGGGCGGCGAGGACGAGGAGAGCCCGATCCCGATTATCGAAGCGTGGAACAAGTGGGACCTGCTGGACCCCGAACGGGCTGACGATCTTGCCGACATTGCGGCAGCGGCTGACGACATCGTGCCGATCTCGGCAATTGACGGCACTGGTATGGACAATTTGATCGCCGCGCTCGACCGGTTGCTCACTGCAAGTTCGCGGATTTATCATATCACGCTGCCGGTTGGGGAAGGGCAGAAGCTCGCGTGGCTCCATGCGCATGGCCAGGTGATGTCCGAGAAGGATGCGGGCGAGGGCGACAACGGCCCCCTTCGTGAATTCGAAGTCCGCCTGTCGCCGAAGGAATTCGGACGATTTGCCCAGCTTTGAGCGGGAATGCCGTTTCTTCGTGCCTCAACGCTCGGACTGTTTGACCCGGTTCCACAAGGCTTCCTGCTCGTCGAGCGAAAGAGCGGCAAAATCATCCGCCAGGGCCTCCATCCCGCGGTAGCGCCGTTCAAACTTGTCGTTAGCCGATCGTAAAGCGTCCTCCGGGGCAATTCCGTAAGCGCGCACGAGATTGACCGCGGCGAACAGCAAGTCGCCGGCTTCTTCCGCTTGTTTGTCAGCAGGTGCTTCGGCAAGTTCAAGCGCCTCTTCGGCGACTTTAGCGGCGGGACCTGTGGTATCCGGCCAGTCGAAACCGTCGCGGGCGGCGCGCTTCTGCAACTTCTCGGCACGCAGCAACGCAGGGAGCGCACGGGCAACGCCGTCCATCGAACTTGTTGCGCCTTTGGCTTCGCGTTCGGCCGCCTTTAAGGATTCCCAGCGCTTTTCGCCCATCGTCCCGGTTTCACTGCCAAAAATATGCGGGTGTCGGGATTCCATCTTGTCGCTAATCGCTGCTGCCACATCGTCGAATGCGAAATGTCCGGCTTCTTCGGCAATCCTCGCGTGGAACACGACTTGAAGCAACAGATCGCCAAGTTCGTCACGGAGTTCGTCCATCGCGCCGCGGCCGATCGCGTCGGCAACTTCGTAGGCTTCTTCAATAGTATAGGGCGCGATTGTTTCGAAGGTTTGTGCCAAATCCCAATCGCAGCCGCTCTGGGGATCGCGCAAGGACGCCATGATGCGGAGGAGGCGGTCCAAGCTGGAACTCATCTCGGCCTCAATGTCGGAATGATAATATATATTATGTTAAATATCTTGATGGTATGGAGCTGGGTATGCCCTCTCACGGCGTTACCAGGCTGATGAACAGGAAACACATCACGAATATGCCTGCCCACGTCAGCGCCATGACCGCGCCCTTTTTCCAATTGAGGCGCTGGCCGACCAGTGCGCTGCCGGCCAGGATAAGGAAACCGAGCAGCGAAATGATCTGGACTGTGTCGAACTCGTTCACAACTCGATCTCCAATCCGTCATAACCGACCAGCACATTGGCGGGGATCTCGGCCGACAGAGTGGCATAATCCATGCTTTTGTCGAGATGGCTGAGAACGGCACGTTTCGCTCCAGTCCGTTTGACCAGATCGAGCGCCATCCCGAGATCAGCATGGGTTGGATGCGGTTCGCGCCTCAGACAGTCGGTTACCAGCAGATCACATCCCTGGAATAGCGACACCATTTCAGAGGTGATTTCGCTGAAGTCTGTCGCGTAACCGATTGAATAGCCGTCTGCATCGAACAGGAAAGCGGTACTCTTCGCCGGACCATGCGGCATGATGCACCAGCGCACCGAGAACCCCATGCACAGCCGTACATTGTCGAGATTTTCCAGGTTTACGATCGTCGGATAACCATGCTGGCCGGCGAACACATAATCGAAGCGCTGGCGAAGCCTGCGCACGGTTTCCTGACCTGCAAACCCCGGAATTGCGCCGCTTCGACCGTATCGTAACGGCCGCAGATCGTCGATGCCATGGCAATGGTCGGCATGGTCGTGGGTCCAGAATACCGCGTCGATCCAGTCGATATTGCTTGCGAGCAATTGCTGGCGAAGATCCGTGGAGGTATCCACCAGCAGGCGCTTGCCGTCATTGCTTTCGACCAGGATCGACACGCGGGTGCGGCGGTTCTTCGGTTCCTCGGGGTCGCAATCACCCCAGTCGTTGCCAATGCGCGGCACGCCAGTCGAGGTACCGGAACCGAGCATTACGAGCTTCACGCGGCGGCTTTCGTGAACAGCGCATGGAAGTTGCGCGTCGTGTTTCCTGCCAAGGTTTCCAGGCTTTCCCCGCGCAGGGCCGCAACAAATTCGGCAGTGTTCCTGACGAATGCCGGCTCGCACGGCCTGCCGCGATGCGGAACCGGCGCCAGAAACGGACTGTCGGTTTCGACCAGCAACCGGTCTTGCGGAATTTGTGCCGCGATTTCCTGAAGTTCCTTGGCGTTCTTGAAAGTCACGATGCCCGAAAGCGATATAGTCAGACCAAGATCAAGCACCTTCTTGCCGAAGTCCGCGGAAGCGGTGAAACAATGGATCAGCGCCGGGAATGCGCCCTGCTCCATTTCCTCGGTCAGGATGCTGGCGGTGTCGTCTTCCGCGTCGCGGGTGTGGATAATGATCGGGAGCCCCGTTTCGCGTGCGATGCCGATATGCATCCGGAATAGCGCCTGCTGCACCGTGCGGTCGGATTTATCGTAATAATAATCGAGCCCGGTTTCCCCGATTGCGATGACGCGGGGGTGCTTGGTAGCCTCTCGCAACGCGTCCGCGCCCAGATCCGCATGGGCGTCGGCTTCGTGGGGATGAATACCCACGCTGGCCCAGACATCGGGCTCGCGTTCCGCCGTGGCAATGACGTCATCCCACTCGCTCTGCTTGGTTGAAATGTTGAGGAAGCCCTGGACACCCGCATCCCGCGCGCGCTGGAGCACACCTTGTTGATCCTCGACCACACCTTTGTATTGCAGGTGACAATGGCTATCGATCAGCATTTATGCAGGCTCGCTTTCAGGCATGTCCAGTCTCGGAAAGATGCCTTCGGGTTTCTCGAGCCGGAAGCCGCTGGCCGCCATTGCCGCAAACCACGTAATGTCGTCGAGTGCGGCGAAGTCACGCGCGTCGGCGGCGATTCCCATCTGATCGAGTAGCCGGTCCGCCGATGTCGGGACAACACAGCGCACGGCGATGGCGAGCGATCGGACGCAGCGGAACAACGTCATCAGCACGGCTTGCATCCGTGCGGGATCGTCCTTGCGGAGCGCCCACGGTGCCTGCTCGTCGACATACTGGTTGCAGGCGAAGACCGCACGCATCCAGGCATCAAGACCGACCGAGAAATTCAGCTTTTCGAACTCTCGCGGCAATTCGGCTGTGCAGGCGACGCGAACCAATTCTTCAAGTTCATCATCCGCTGAATTGGTCGAAACGTCCTTGAGTTCGCCGTCCATGTTCTTGAAGATCATCGACAAACTGCGCTGGGCCAGATTGCCGAAACTATTAGCCAGTTCGGCATTTGCGCGGGTGACGATCGCTTCGGGGGAATAGCTTCCGTCCTGCCCGAAAGCGACTTCGCGCATCAGGAAATAGCGCAGCGTATCGACGCCGAACGTGCCCGCCAGCGTCATCGGGTCAGTCACATTGCCAAGTGACTTGGATTCCTTCTCACCGCGGTTCAGCAGGAAACCGTGACCGAAGACCTGCTTCGGCAGAGGAAGGCCGGCGCTCATCAGGAATGCGGGCCAGTAGACTGCGTGGAACCGGACGATGTCCTTGCCGATGAGATGCAGGTCTGCGGGCCAGAATTTCTGCATCATTTCGGTATCGTCAGGATAGCCGAGACCGGTGAGGTAATTCGTCAGCGCGTCGACCCAGACATACATCACGTGGCCGCCATCACCGCCATCCGCATGCGGTACTTTCACGCCCCAATCGAAGCTGGTGCGGGAAACGGACAGGTCGCGCAGTCCGCCGGACACGAAGCCGATCATTTCATTGCGGCGACTGTCGGGCTGCAGGAAATCGGGGTTGTTCTCGAACAATTCCAGCAATTTGTCCTGATAGTTTGACAGCGGGAAGAACCAGCTTTCTTCGACCGTCCATTCCACCGGAGTACCTTGAGGGGACAGCTTATCGTCCCCTTCCCCGACCAACTCACTTTCGTCGTAGAAAGCTTCGTCGCGGACGGAATACCAGCCCTCGTAGCGGTCCAGGTACAGATCGCCATTGGCTTCCATTGCCTTCCACAAGGCTTGGCTGGCGCGGTGGTGATCATCATCGACGGTGCGAATGAACCGGTCATAGCTGATGCCAAGACCGTCGCACATATCCTTGAAATAACCGGACATCTCGTCCGCCAGTTCGCGTGCGGTACGACCTTGCTCCTCGGCTTTGCGGAGCATCTTGAGGCCATGTTCATCGGTGCCGGTCTGGAAGCGGACCTCACGGCCCCGCAGCCGCTGGAAACGGGCAATCACGTCGGCAGCAATCGCTTCGTAAGCATGGCCGATATGCGGCCGGCCGTTTGGATAGGAGATTGCGGTGGTTATGTAGAAGGGATCAGGCATTGGCCCGGTCCCTACTGGGGGCGGTGGAGGCAAGCAAGGTGCCGATTTCCATTACCAGCAATCCCGC
The DNA here is from genome assembly GCF_009828115.1 of Allopontixanthobacter sediminis. Lineage (GTDB taxonomy): Bacteria > Pseudomonadota > Alphaproteobacteria > Sphingomonadales > Sphingomonadaceae > Allopontixanthobacter > Allopontixanthobacter sediminis. Next base: position 771,326 of record NZ_WTYL01000001.1, read on the forward strand.
GTCGAAATTGTAGGTCGGCGCTTGCCCGGTCAGGGTCACGAGCTGGCTGTGCGCGTCCGCGAGCACCGGAATGTCTTCGGGTCGGCAATCCTGCGCCCGCGCCCCGATCACTGCTCGCGCGAGGTCCAGCGCCGCCTGGATGCGGGCGCGATCGGGCCGGCCGCCGATGGCCTCTGCCAACTGGCCGCGCAGCATGAAGTCGGGGTCACCTTCGACCGCGATGCGGCGCATTATGGTGTTAAGCGGTCCGAGGTTGCCGGTGATGAAATTGAGCGCCGCCCCGGGTGAACCGTTGGCGGCGGCGATGGCTGCATCGACCGCGTCATGGCCGGCTTCGGGTACCTCGCGGGACAGCAACGCCCGCATCTCGGGATCTTCGACAATCGGGAAACGAAGCGTCCGGCAACGTGAGCGGATCGTGGGGAGCAATCGTGCCGGACGGTGTGCGACCAGCAGGAAAAACGTACCCCGCGGCGGCTCCTCAAGGCTTTTCAACAGTGCGTTGGAGGCGCTTTTTTCCATATCGTCCGCGGGATCGATGATTATCGCGCGCCGCTCGCCAAGAGTTGGCCGGGTGTTCAAGCGCTGCTGCATCGACCGGATCTGCGCGATGGCGATGTTGCGTTTGAGTTCGAACGGCTTGCCGTCAGCCTTCTTCTTTTCCTCCTTATCGTCCTTGGGAAGGTGGGTCAGGATGTGGATATCGGGATGGTCGCCGGCAGGTTGGTGGACGTCTGGTTCCGCTACCAGTTCGCGCGCTGCAGCAATGGCGAACTGCATTTTGCCCAGCCCCCTCTTGCCGGTCAGCAGCCATGCGTGGTGCATCCGTTCGCCCGCCATGGCCTCACGCCATTCGCGCCACGGCTGTTCGTGGCCGATCAGGTTCATGCCGCATTGTCCGGCAACAGGGCGAGGGCCGCCAGGATCCGGTGGTGAACTTCCTCCGGCGTCCCCTCCCCGTCGACGGTGACGAAGCGGCCTGGCGCAGCGGCAGCGAAGCGCCGGAATGCATGTGCGACATTGGCATGGTATTCGCCGCCGCGCCCGCCGATGGCATCCGCTACACCCTTGTCTCGCGCGGCCAGTCTCATCGTTACCGTGTCCGGAGCGACGTCGATAAGTACGGTCATGTCGGGTAGCAGGCCCCCACTGCCGATGTCGTGCAGCACCATGATCGTGTCATCCCCCAAACCGCCGGCGCCGCCCTGATAGGCGCGGCTCGAATCGAGGAATCGGTCGCAGACAACCCACTGCCCCGCATCCAACGCAGGCCGGATCAGCTTTTCGACATGATCGGAACGCGCCGCGGCAAACAGCAAGGCTTCTGCGCGCGGGCCCCATCCCCGGCCGGGCGGGGCGAGCAGCAGCGCGCGGATCGCTTCTGCACCCTCGGTTCCGCCGGGTTCGCGGGTCACGGTAACAGAATGTCCAAGCGCCGCCAGCGCGTCGGCAAGCAGACGGGCCTGGGTCGATTTGCCCGTCCCTTCCCCGCCTTCCAGCGCAATGAACCGGCCGCGGGTCATGTGAATATGCCCCTAATCCCGTTGACAAAGCGCTGCCACACACCCGCTTTTTCGACCGCCACGGCAGTCACCAGTGGAACTCGGGAAGGCGGAAGTCCGGCGACTTCGATCTCCAGTTCGGCGATCCGTTCACCTTGACGAACCGGGGCTTGCAGCGGGCCCTCATAATGGATGGTGAGCTTCACGTCGCGCTGCAACCCGCCCACCGGGAAGGTCGCGTTGATATTGGCCGGCGCAACCAGCGGAACACCGGACTCCATGCCGTTTTGCACTTCCGCCATTCCGACAGTCGACCCCGCGGCGAACAGCGGACGGGTCTCGAACCGGCTAAAGCCCCATTCGATCAATTGGTAAGCGGCCTGTTTGCGGCGCTGGTGCGTGTCGCTGGCCGCCACGACCATGACCAGCCGTCGCCCGCCCCGCACCGCGGTACCGAGAAATCCGTAACCTGCCTCGTTGGTAAAGCCGGTTTTCATCCCGTCGGCGCCTTCGACACTGCCGATCATCGGATCGTGGTTGTCCTGCGCAATACCGTTGTAAACAAAGCCGTTGCGCCCGAAATACCGGGCATATTTGTAAGGATGACGGGTCACGATCGCCCTTGCGAGAATGACCAGGTCGCGGGCTGTGGTGTAGGTTCGGCCCTCGTCCATCCAGCCGTTGGGGGTGCCGAAATGGCTGGATTGCATGCCGAGTTCGCGGGCCTTGGCGTTCATCAGGTCGAGCCAGTTGTCGACCGAGCCAGCGGCACCTTCTGCCAGCACGATAGACCCGTCGTTGGCCGACACCGCTGCAATCCCAATCAGCAACTCGTCAACCGAGACCCGGGCGTCGTGCGGCAGGAACATGCGCGAGCCCTTGTTGTGCCATTCCTTGAAGGTTTCCGGGCGGACGGTGTAGATATTGGTCGGCGAAAGCTTCCCTTCATCGATCAGTTCGAACGCGACGAAAAGCGTCATCACCTTGGTGATCGACGCGGGTACGAACCGCCGGTCCGCATCGCGTTCCATCAACTCCTGGCCCGAATTTAGATCGACCAATATGGCGATCGGTGCGAGATCGGCGCCGGGGACGCCGGGATCGTCCGGTGCCGCGACGGTCGCGGGCATGACAGCCGGCGATACGGCAAGCAGCGGGGCCGCCGCTGTCACCACGGACAATGCCAGAATTCTCAGAAAATTTGCCAAATTCGTTCCCGTCACCGGGTTTGAACCGGCGGATCAGCCTGCAGTTGTTACTCTGGCATCGCTATACCCTGCCGCGCGCACCTTGGCGAGCGCTGCATCGGCCTGTCCACGGCTTGGAAACGGACCGACCCGGACGCGGAAGTACTTGCCCGATGGTTCGACGAAGCCGCCAAGCGAGGACGCGGTGGTTTCAGCCCCAGCCTTGCTCGAAAAAGTCGCGGCCTGGACGACGAATTTGCCGGCGAGGCTTGGTACTTGCGGTCGGGAAACATTTTCGGCGGCGGTATCTTCGGGGGCGACAACCGCCGGCAGCGTTTCTCCGCTCTCTGGCGCTGCAGGCAAATCCGCTGCGACCGAGGGAGGAATCTCTACAGCTACCGGCCCAGCCAGAATCTCTGCCGGGGCTTCCACAGGCGCCGGCACCGCCGCAAGGTCCACCGAACCGCGTTCCGGCAGCTTTCGTTTGAGCACCGAGACCAGCGATTGCGGCGTTTCCATCCGTTCCGCCGCTGCTTCGCCCCGCCGCAATTTGGCGCGCTCGATTTCTGGCGGATTGACCCGGCGAACTCGAACAGGGGCGCCCTCCTCGCTGCCTAATTGCGTTTGCGCCTGTGGCGACAGGGCAACCAAGCGTTCGCTTGTCATCGGCCCGCGCCGCTCGACGCGCGCGACAATCGTCTTGCCCGTTACCAGGGAAGTAATTTCAACATAGCTCGGCAGCGGCAAGGTCCTGTGGGCGGCCGTCACGCCCGTCCCGCCGGACATATCTGCGGCGGCATACCCTACCTCGTCATAGCTCATCGTATCGACCGGCGTATAAAGCGTACCGTCCACCGAATACGGTTCGCCCAGGATCACCGGATAATCGGCGGCCGGTCCGGTACCTGCTTCGCGAGCGGCATTGCCGGTCGAGGCAAGCGCGGATGTACCGTCAGCGCCGGACCCGCAGGCACCCAGCGCGGCAATCAGGCCTAACGAAAATGCCGCCCGGAAAATCGTCGAACGAATGGTCTCAAGGGTTAATCTCATCTGCAAGCAATCCCACGCTCATGGCGTAATAATTCGAGCAATTGTATTCGAGGATAACCCTATAATTTGCGGTTAAGAGCCACGCAGGATTTCCAGGTCCATCGGGCTGGAAGAACGATACCATGACGTCATCGGCAAGGAATTTTTGTGGCTGCACACCGAGGCTGCGCCATTCCGCCACGGTTTTCCACTGGCTATGGCGTTCATGCACCCGCGGGCAGACCGGCGAGGTTAGCTTGCTTTCGATGGCTGCGCGGTCGAGATTTGCAGGGACTGAGGCCCGTACGCCCCAGGGCTGTCCGCTGCGCCAGCCGGCGTCACGGAAATAATTGGCGATGGAATGCAGCGTATCGGCGCGGCTGTTCCAGATGTCCGCGTTCCCGTCACCGTCCCCGTCGACAGCCAGGCGCAAGTAAACGCTTGGGAGGAATTGCGGATTGCCGAAGGCCCCGGCCCAACTGCCGACCATCGTCGAACGGGGAAAGCCGCGGTCCGCAATCTTGAGCAGGTCGACCCATTCAGTGGCGAAGAGGTCCCGGCGTCGGCCTTCCCACGCGAGGGTTGCCAATGAGCGGGACAGATCGAAATCGCCGGTGTAGCTGCCGTAATTGGTTTCGTGGCCCCAGATCGCGATGATGATTTCGCCGGGGACGCCGTATTGCTGCTCGATACTTCTGGTGAGCGAGCGCGAACTGGCAAATGCGTCGCGCCCGCCATTGATCCGCGCGCGGTCGACGTGCCGGGCCAGATAAGGCGCGATCGGCGGGTAGCCGCTGGCGCTCGGCGTACCGGGCTGGGCCTGATCCAGCTCGATAACCCTCATGTTCGGGGTCAATCCGGAAGTCATCCGGCGGATAGTCGGCTCGCTGACCCCCTCCGCCCGCGCCCGGGCGATCAGCAGCTGCAGATAGGCATCGAAGGAGAGCTCCTGGCTATGGACCGCTGTCGGCACCGCAGGAACGCCCAGGACAATTGCAGCACAAGCGAGGAAGATACTTCTGAATAACATGGAGACCTGATGTCACAGACGATATGAATCGCAAATGACTTTTCATGGTTTTTTCGGTCGTTCGTCCGATTTGGAGCAAGTCCGCCGGCTTCAGCCTCAATTGGCGGGATGACAAATCGATTCCGGCACGCTAGCGGCAACTGCCGAGCGGAAGGGTGGCAGAGTGGTCGAATGCACCGGTCTTGAAAACCGGCGATGCGCAAGTATCCGTGGGTTCGAATCCCACCCCTTCCGCCAGGTGCTTTTCCGCCGCTTTCCGCGGCCTTCCGCAATCCACCGTAAATTTATCACATCGCTCATAGTCGTGATATTCCCTTTGGCCCCGGACATTCGTGCGACCGGCCCGCGTGGTTGAAGCGGTGAGTTCGCGCGATGCCTTCTACAGGGTTGAGAATGACTGTAACGGACGAAGACGATCCAAAGTTAACTCGGACGCAGATTCGCCTCTTGCGCCGGATCTACAACGGGCGTTCCGTCCCGATCTTCGCCGATGGCATGCCGTTCCTGACCTACAAAGCTGCCAGCCGATATCTCCGGTCGCTGGCGCTTCAAGCTCGTGACGCGGCCTATGCTGAGATGAAAGCACAGGCGATATCGCCTCTTCATGACGACTGAAGAATGGTGGCGCAGGAAGGCAGCAAGTCCCCCTCGCAATCGCCATTCTGCGACCAGACGCACGTCGATGGAGCCCGGTCGGCTGGTAGCGCACCAAACCTGATAAATCTCGGGAGGTTCTGGCCAAGGACCCTGTTACCGCACGGCCAGCAGTTGTCTGATTTAGAGCAACCGCTTATCGGACGAAAAGAAGGACGCTGCTGCCGCACTATGAAATCGACCGATGAAATATTGGAGGAGCTCGGATGGAATGCCTTTTTCCATGAGCAGGTCTCAGACGAGGAAGCGCAACCATGCCATCCCGTCCGGGTGATGGCCGTCCATCGCGGCAAGATCGCGGTTACTGGCGCTGGCGTAACGCACTTGATCACGCCCTATATTCCCGGAGCCTTGAGCTCTGACAATCATCCGACTGTCGGCGACTGGCTGCTGGTCGATGACGCCTCGTTGCAGCCAATACGCGTTCTTCAACGGATGAATCTGTTCAAACGAAGTGCGCCGGGCGATCCACGCAAGGAGCAGATGATCGCCGCCAATGTCGATACGCTGTTTCTCGTCGCCTCCTGCAACCAGGATTTCAGCGTCGCGCGGCTGGAGCGCTATCTGGTGCTTGCGCGCGAAGCGGGGTTTGTCCGGTCGTAATTCTCACCAAGGCCGACCTTACCGAAACCCCTGAGAAATTTGTGACGGCGGCACGCACGATCGAACCCGGATTGCGTATCGAGACTGTCAACGGCCGAAACCCCGCCAGCGCAGCGCGCCTCGCGGTCTATTGCGGTAAAGGCAAGACCGTTGCGCTTCTGGGCTCCTCAGGCGTAGGCAAATCTACGCTCGTCAATACGTTGCGCGGCTCGGATAGCATCGCCACCCAGGCGATCCGTGCAAGCGACGATACGGGACGCCACACAACCACCGTTCGCGAAATGCACCGGCTCGATCACGGCGGCTGGCTGCTCGACACACCGGGCATGCGCGAACTGCAGTTGTCCGACGCAGGCGCCGGCATAGCGGAAGTTTTCGACGACTTTGTCTTGGCGGCGGAAGACTGTCGCTTCTCAAACTGCGCGCATACCAGCGAACTTGGCTGCGCCGTTCAAGCTTCGATCGCGGACGGCAAGCTGACATCGGAACGGTTCAATCGCTGGCGCCAGCTAGCGGCGGAGGATCTTGTAGCCCCCGTATACCCGAAGCGCCGCCGATGAAGCGATTCGCAAATCTCAGCTTGTTCAATGCTGTTTCCTGGCAATGGTGGCAGTGTGGCACCGAACCCGGCTTCACCTTCAGGCTGGAGCGAACCCGATCCGGTGTCCTGCGATGAGATCGAAGTAGACTGCACATGAGCGATTGGCATTCTGCGCTATCACTCTCTAGTGCTGCGCAATGTTGCGCATCACCGAACTGACCCTGCCGCTCCACCATCCGGACGAGGCGTTGCCTGCTGCAATTTGCAAGCGGCTGAAGATTACCCCGCGCGATCTGGTTCGCTATGTCGTGTCGCGCCGTGGCCATGATGCGCGCGACAAAACAAACATCTTGCTCGTCTATTCGGTCGACGTGAATGTGAAAGATGAAGCGGGGGTGCTCAAGCGCTTTCGCAAGGATAGCAAGGTCCGGCCCACCCAGGACCCCCGCTATCACCTGATTGCCAAAGTACCCGAAGGTGGCACGTCCAGGAGGCCAGTTGTCATCGGCGCAGGGCCCTGCGGGCTTTTCGCTGGCCTTATCCTCGCCCAGATGGGGTTCCGCCCGATCATACTCGATCGGGGGAAAGTGGTTCGCGAACGGACCAAGGACACCTGGGGGCTGTGGCGTAAGGGGGTTCTCAATCCGGAATCAAACGCCCAGTTCGGCGAGGGCGGCGCCGGCACTTTCTCCGATGGAAAGCTCTACAGCCGGATCAAGGATCCACACAATCGCGACCGCAAGGTTCTGACCGAATTCGTAAAAGCCGGGGCACCGCCCGAGATCCTCACGGAAGCGCATCCTCATATCGGGACGTTCCGACTGGTGACGATGGTCGAGAGTATACGCAAGAGCATCGAGGCACTCGGCGGCGAATACCGGTTTTCCAACCGGGTCGATGGTATCGATATAACGACCGATGCCCATGGTGATCGCTATGTTCGCGGAGTCCATTTGAGCACCGGCGAGTATCTTGAGGCGGACCATGTCGTGCTCGCAATTGGTCATAGCGCGCGCGACACATTCGCAATGCTCCATGCCGCCGGGGTCCACGTCGAGGCCAAGCCGTTTTCGATCGGAGTCAGGATCGAACACCCGCAATCGTGGATCGACAGATCGCGGTTCGACATCGAAGCTGGCAATCCGATCCTTGGTGCTGCCGAATATCACATCTCGCACCACTGCAAGAATGACCGGACGGTCTATAGTTTCTGCATGTGCCCTGGCGGCACTGTTGTCGCTGCGACATCGGAGGAAGGCCATGTAGCCACCAACGGCATGAGCCAGTATTCGCGGAATGAGCGCAACGCTAACTCCGGCATGGTCGTCGGGATTGATCCGGCGCGCGATTTTCCCGGCGATCCGCTCGCAGGGATCGCGCTGCAACGCCATTGGGAATCGTTGGCCTACATTGCCGGCGGATCAAGTTACAAGGCGCCGGCACAAAGGCTGGGTGACTTCCTCGCAGGACGCCCCTCCGTAGCGCTTGGTTCGGTAACACCTTCCTACAAACCCGGGGTGCATATGACGGATCTGGCGCAATGCCTGCCCGAATATGCAGTGACCGCGATGCGTGAGGCACTGCCCGTTTTCGGTCGGCAGATCCCAGGCTACGATCACCCCGATGTGTTGATGACCGGTGTGGAAACCCGAACTTCATCACCGATCCGCTTCACCCGCGGCAAGGATTTTCAGAGCCTGAACACGGTCGGGCTGTTTCCTGCTGGCGAGGGTGCTGGCTATGCCGGAGGCATTCTCTCTGCAGCGGTGGATGGGATCAAGATTGCCGAAGCTGTGGCGTTGAGCCTCGGCGCCGCCCAAGCACGCAGTTGCCGCGATGGCGCCCTCGCCCAGTAAAAAAGCTTCCGACCGATTAGGACTCGCTCGAAACAAAGATAAGCGCCGGAGCTCTCGACCGAGAGGCATCGCATTCACGCCACAACTGCATAAGTTGGCGCCAGTGTTCCGGGGATGCCATGCAACTCGATGTCTACTACCCAATTTGAAGGTTGCAGGCGAAACCGTGCTGGTTGCGATTTCGGAAGTGCGCGGCTGCCGCTTGTCCGAGCCGACAAGAATTAGCTCTAGGTGGGCAGTTAAAAGAAAGCCGTTTTCCACGACTTTTCAGCGATTTATCCGGGCCGGTATTCGCCAAGGTGATCCAGGAACGATCCTGATGCGCCGTGAGGAGCCGGCTTGAGTGCAAAATAGCCCGTTCACAGCGTGTCCTGGTCCCGACGGCTATGCCGGTGAGGGTCCGGTGATGTGGCGGGTCTGGCGGAACCGGGCGTAGCGATTGAGCAGATCGTTGATGAGCTGGTCTTGCGTGAACCCTGTCACATCATGCGGCTGATCGGCCTCTGAACTGTGCGCCATGGCGCGGAAGTGACGATGCTCCCCGCTAGCGGACTTGGGCCGCTCTACCCACATGAAGCTGGGCGAAAGGTAACTTCTCGAACGGACCGTGTAGTTGAACTCGCCCCTCTCCCCATGGGGTATCTTCAAGTCGAGGCGGTCAGGCCCCTCGGTTATGGCCGGTGAGAATCCGTTCTCGCGCATTTGTGCGGCGACGGCTTCCAGCGCAGGCCGAGCAGTGACACCGATGAAGTTTGCAATCTGCGCAGCGTTGAAATGATGCATCAAGGAGGCGAGACGCTGCTGCCAGCTCAGGTCAGGATCGGCAACGGCAGGCTCGATTTTCGAGAGGTCGATCGCCGAACCCTCTTTTTCCATTTGCAGCGCACGCAGCAGGCCGACACAGATGAAAATCATGACCACCGCGAATGGCAAGGCGCTGGCGATCGCGGCTGTCTGCAGGGCCTGGAGGCCGCCGGCAAGTAGCAGCACGCCCGCAATGGTCCCGGCACATACAGCCCAGAAAATCCGTTGCCAGACCGGCGGATTTTCAGCGCCGCCCGAAGTGATCGTGTCCATGACCAACGCACCCGAATCCGCCGAGGTTACAAAGAAGGTAATCACCAGCAGGGTCGCGATGAAGGAGGTGATAGCGCTGAATGGCAGCGCTGCCAGAGTCTCGAACAGCGCCACGGGCAGATTGGTGAGAGCGGTTTTGGCGATCGGCGCTACCCCGCTCATATCCAGCGCTATCGCGGTGTTGCCGAATACGGTCATCCAGAGGAAACTGAACAGCACCGGCACCAGCAGCACGCCGCTGATGAACTCGCGGATCGTCCGGCCCCGAGAAATCCGGGCGATGAACATACCCACGAACGGGGACCACGCGATCCACCATCCCCAGTAGAACAGCGTCCAATCGCCAAGCCAAGGGTTTGGTTCGTAGGCATAAAGGCGGAACGTGCGCTGGACGAGCGAGTCGAGGTAAGCACCGATGTTCTGCAGGTACGCGTCGAGCAGGAATATCGTCGGGCCTGCGAACAGTACGAAGCCGAGAAGCAAGACGGCAAGGATGATGTTGAGTTCCGAAAGTCGCTTCACCCCCCGGTCCAATCCAAGAAAAACAGACAGCGTCGCGATGGCGGTTATCCCCGCTATGAGCAGCAATTGCGTAATAATCGAAACCGGGATGCCTAAAAGATAATTGAACCCCGCATTCACCTGCAGGACCCCCAGGCCTAGCGATGTCGCCACGCCGAACATCGTCCCGATAACCGCGAAAATGTCGACCGCATGGCCGATTGGTCCGTAGATGCGCTTTCCGATCAGGGGATAGAGCGGCGAGCGCGGTGCCAAGGGCAACCCCCTGCGAAACGCGAAATATGCCAGCGCAAGGCCCACGACGATGTAGATCGCCCAAGCGTGGAGGCCCCAATGGAGGAACGTCAGGACCATTGCCTGCCGTGCCGCTTCTATTGTGCCGCCCTCACCGCTTGGGGGCGCAGCGTAGTGCTGGATGGGTTCCGCTACTCCGAAAAATACGAGACCGATGCCCATCCCCGCGCTGAACAGCATCGCAAACCAGGAAAGGTAACTGTAATCCGGCTCGCTATCGTCAGGCCCGAGCTTCACATCGCCATGCCGGCTGATCATGAGATAAATTACAAAGACCAGGAAGCCAGCTACGGAAGCAACATAGAACCAGCCGAAATCCGCGACGATAAACGCCTGAACACGGGCAAACACCGCCGCTGCGGGTTCTGCAAAGACGACACCGAAGATAGCGAACAGAAGGATAAGGCCGGCAGATATATAAAATACCGGCGGGTTGACCTGAATTCGCGCAGTGGTCGCCAAAGGAGCGGCTTCCTCCAGGACGGGATCGGTCAAAGTATTTTCCTGCGTGGTTCTGGCATTGCTCTGTGAACGCAGCAGATGGCGATCGGTTGCAAGAAAGTGTGCCGGTTAACTATCCGAACGGGGGAGCGGGCCGAGCTCTGCGGCGGCGGGCGTGGTGCGCGGCAGCATCTGGTAGGGCTGTTGCAATTCACTCGGTACGGGCTCGCGGCGAAGCTGCCGCCAAAGCGCAAAAACCAATGTAAGCAAGGCGCAGGTGCCGATGTACAGGAATAATCCACCTTCGCCTGCGGCCATCATTACTCCGGCACCCGCAGTGGGCCCCGCCGCTGCGCCAATCGAATAAGTCAGCACAAGACCGCCGCTGGCGCTGACCCGCTGGTCCGCACTCAGGTGATCGTTGGTATGCGCCACACACAGGGGATAGAGCGCAAAGCTAAGACCGCCAAAGATCGCGCCGAGTATCAGCAACAGGGGGCCTGCGCCTGTAAGCCATGCCAATCCGGCGCAGACAGCCGTCGCCCCCAGCAGGGTTGCAACGATGACCATGCGCCGGTCGAACCGGTCGGAAAGCCACCCGACCGGCCACTGCAGCGCAACGCCTCCGGCGATCACCACGCTCATGAACAATGCGATGTCCGACATTTCCAGTCCCATACGGCGTGCATACACGGCCCCCAGGCCATAGAAGGCGCCGAGCATCAGCCCGGTCATGCCGCACCCGACCACCCCCAGCGGCGATGCCGCGTAAAGGCTGCGGATCGAAAGGGGTGCCTGACGCGCTACTGCCGGTTCTTCCAGACGGGTGAGCGCAATGGGAAGGACGGATAGCGAAACGAGCAGGGACGATGCCACGAAAGCTGCCGCGGCAGAACTGTCGAGGTTCAGGAGGAACTGCCCCACCGCCTGACCTGCATAAAGGGAAATCATGTAAGACGCGAGGATCGAACCGCGCGTGCTGGGCTCGGCCCGTTCGTTGAGCCAGCTTTCAAGGCAGACGAATACGGCGGCGACGCACAGCCCGTCGGTGAAGCGCAGCACTGCCCAGAACCCAGCGCCCTCAACGACGGTATATGCCAGCGTGGAAGCCGACAGAAGAGACACCGCGGCTGCGAAAGTACGGATATGTCCTACGCGCTGGATGATCGGCAAGGCCCGAAGCGCACCGATGGTGAGGCCAACGAAATAGCATGTCGCGACCAGCCCGATGATCCCGGCCCGCGTTCCCGCGCTTTCCAGCCGGAAGCTGACCAAAGTAGCAACCACGCCGTTACCCGCCATCAACATGAAGATGGCGAGGAGCATGCTGCGGGTGGAAATGAATGAACTAAGCACAGTACATGAATTGCTGCCTGGGCGCTCCGTTCCCTATTCGTCATTCAACCCGCTATGCCTTGCCGCCACCGATCTGCTCGCAGCAGTCAGATTAAGCGTTGGCCGCATTTTTCGAACCTGCGAGGGGGTATCACCGGTGCGGTACGGGGGCAACGCGTTGCACCGGATATTCCTTCACGCACCCTTGCCCCCGCAAAGTTTCGCAACCTTAAATCACGCGACCATCGTGGTGCGCAGATAGGGTCGATGTTCGGTCCAGCCTTGGGGGAAAAGCGCCTTGGCTTCCTCGTTGCTGATGGACGGCGGGATAATAACCGCTTTGCCCACCTGCCAGTCGGCCGGCGTAGCGATGCGTTTGCGGTCGCTCAGTTGGAGTGCATCGATCACGCGCAGTATCTCGTCGAAATTGCGGCCCACGCTCATCGGATAAGTCATCATCAGACGGATTTTCTTTTCCGGATCAATGATGAACACGGAGCGGACTGCCGCCGTTTCACTCTGATCCGGGTGAATCATGTCATAAAGTCTGGCAACCGCGAGGTCCGCATCGGCCACGATCGGAAATTCGAGTGTGGTGTGCTGGGTCTCGTTGACGTCCCTGATCCATTTGCGGTGTTCTTCCGCAATGTCGGTCGATAGCCCGAGTGGCTTGACGTTCCGCCGTTCGAACTCACCCGCGAGTTGCGCCGTACGTCCCATTTCTGTTGTGCAGACAGGGGTAAAATCCGCGGGGTGGCTGAAGAAGAACACCCAACTGCTACCGGCCCATTCATGCAGGCTGATCACTCCATCTTGTGTATCGACGGTGAAATCGGGGGCGGTATCGCCGATATGCAAACTCATCGCAGGTTCCTTTCGATCGATTCGATTTACCTAGGTGCGAACATAGCCAAGCGTCCAATCCGTTTAATCGATTACAGTAACCGAATAACCATTATCGACGGTGTTAAATCATTCCGCGCGCCATGTCGTTCGGCGCAGCTGTTCCAAGACCGTCGTCTTTGGCCAATTCGGCAAACGCGCGATTTTGTGACAGGAAGACCCGCCCGTTCAGTTCATCGATAAAGCGGGTGCGCTTGAGCCGGTCCATTACCGGGCCCTTTACTTCCGACAGGTGCATCCCGACACGAGCATCGGTAAGCCGGTGATTGATAGCTTCGAGACTTTCGAGGCCCGACGCGTCGATCTCGTTCACGGCGCTGCACATGAGGATGATGTGCCGAAGTGCCGGGCGTTCGGCCACCCGTTCCAGCACGTATTCTTCGAGCCAGCGCGCGTTGAGATAGGTCAGGCTTTCGTCGATCCGGATCGACAGGACATGCGGGACGGTGAAGACATCGTGCCGGTCGACATTGCGGAAATGTTCCGTCTCGGGGACGCGCCCGACAATTGCTGCATGAGGCCGCGATGCGCGCCATAGATACAGCATGAGCCCTACCCCGACCCCGGAGATCACGCCCATCTCCACCCCGGCCATCAAGGTGATCCCGATCGTTGCGATATGCGCCGCGAAGTCAGCCTTGGAATACCGCCACAACTGGCCGGGCGTCTTGAGGTCGACGAGGCTCAGCACGGCGACGATGATGGTCGCCGCCAACGTGGCGATCGGCAGGCTGAATAGCAGCGGGGTGAGAAACAGCGACGCCAGCCCGATGCCTACCGCAGTATATGCGCCCGCCGCCGGTGTTTCCGCACCGGCATCGAAATTCACAACCGAGCGGGCAAACCCGCCCGTGACGGGGTAACCGCCCGACAAGGCGCTCGCGATGTTCGACGCGCCTAGCCCGATCAGTTCCTGATCGGGCGCGATCCGTTGCCGGCGCTTGGCCGCCAGGGTCTGGGCGACGGATACGCTCTCAACGAAGCCGATGATCGAGATCAGCAGCGCCGGGACCCACAGCTTCTCGATCAGAGCGAGGTCGGTCGAGGGCACAGCGAACGGCGGCAACCCCGAAGGAATGGCGCCCACCAGGTTGACGCCCTTGGCCCCCAGATCGAACAGCAGCACCGCAAGGATTGTCAGCGCCACCGCGGCCACCGGTCCGGCCTTCACGATCAGTTCCGCAGTGCGCGGCTTCAGGCCTACGGCTACCAGCGCCGGTTTCGCGCCCTTGCGGACCCAGAACAGGAACAACGTCGCCGGGATGCCGATCGCCAGCGTCGCCACATTAGCCTGCCCGATAGACCCCGCAAGCGACCCGAGCATATCCGGCCAGTTGTCACCGCCCGCGTCGACGCCGAGGATATGCTTGAGCTGGCTGGTCGCGATCAGCAGGCCGCTCGCGGTGATGAAACCGCTGATCACCGGATGTGACAACAGGTTGGCGAGAAACCCCAGTCGCAGAAACCCGAGGATGGCAAGCATGATGCCTGACAGGGCAGCAAGGGTAATCGCGGCTTCGAGATATTCCGGCGAACCCTGTGCCGCGACCGCGCCGGCGGCCGACGCGGTCATCAGCGACACGACAGCCACCGGCCCGACGGCCAGCGTCCGGCTAGTCCCGAAAATGGCGTAGGCGACCAGCGGCAGGATAGAGGCATACAGTCCGACGACCGGGGGAAGTCCGGCCAGCAGCGCGTAGGCCAGGCTCTGTGGAATCAGCATGATGGTGACGATCACCGCCGCCACCAGATCGTTGGCCAGGACCGCGCGGTTATACGTTCGCCCCCACTCGGTAATCGGCAGATATCGCGCGAGCAGGCTGCTGCTCTTGCCCCCGGCGCTGATCGAAGCGCCGGACGCGGGCAAATCCGCAGGCATTACGCCGCGCGCCGTTCATTCGGCTTTGCCAGCCATTCATGGCCCCTGAGCATGCCGTTCCAGTATACCCATGGCAGCACTTCGGACTTGAGCAGCCACGACAATCGCGCAGGCCGCCTCCCGTCGATCAGCCAGGTTGGAAAACTCGGAAGCAATTTGCCCCCGTAGCCGAATTCGGCAAGGATGATCTTCCCGCGTTCGACCGTCAGAGGGCAGGAACCGTAGCCGTCGTAATCGGCCATCGGTTGTTTCCCGTCCAGCACGGCAAGCGCATTGCACGCTACGATCGGCGCCTGCTTGCGGACAGCGGCCATTGTCTTGGCGTTGGGCATCGAACCCGCGTCGCCCAGGCCGAATATATTCGGATACCGGACATGCTGCATCGTGAACTGATCGACGTCGACGAAGCCGCTCTCGGCGGCCAGCGGGCTGTTCGCGACAAATTGCGGAGCGACCTGCGGCGGCACGACATGCAGCATGTCGAATTCGCGCGTCACCTTGCCTTCGGCAGTTTCGAACGTTGCAGTCCTCGAAGCGCCGTCAACCGCGACAAGGCGGGAGCCGAGCTTCAGCTGGATTCCGTAACGATCCACATATTCCATCAGCGCGGGAACATAGGCCTCGACCCCGAAAAGAACCCCGCCCGCGTTGCGGAACTCAACCTCGATGTTGCCAAGGACGCCGGAGTCCTTCCATACGTCGCAGGACAGGTACATCGCCTTCTGCGGGGCACCGGCACATTTGATCGGCATCGGCGGCTGGCTGAAAATCGCGCGGCCGGACTTCAAATTTCTGACCAGTTCCCAGGTATAGGATGCCAGGTCGTAGCGGTAATTCGAAGTGACGCCGTTCTTGCCCAGCGTCTCTTCGAGCCCCTCGATCTGTTCCCACGCCAGCCGGATACCGGGTGCGACCACCAACAGCTTGTAGTTGATGTTGGTTCCGTCACCCAAAGTGACCTGGTTGTTCTCCGGTTGGAAGGTCGCCGCCGCCTGCCTGATCCATGTCACCGCCTTCGGCATCACACTTGCTGTCGAACGGCGGGTCACCGGCGCCTCGAAAACGCCGCCGCCCACCATCGTCCAGCCGGGCTGGTAATAATGATCCTCGCTCGGTTCGACGACCGCGATGTCGAGCGATGGGCGCCGCTTGAGGAGCGAGGACGCCGTTGCGATCCCTGCTGATCCGCCGCCAATGATAACAATGTCGTGAGAGACGGTGATCGCCATAGTGCACTCTCCAGAATTCAGTTCATGGCGATCACCCGCTTCCTTCGCGGATAACCCGAAGCCTGGCGTTCAGACCGCGTTGACCGGTATCTTGATATAGCTGACGCCGTTGTCTTCGGGTGCCGGCAATCGGCCCCCGCGAATGTTAACCTGCACACTCGGCATGATCAGGTTAGGCATCGGCAGATCTTTGTCGCGGGCAGTCCGCATGGCGACGAATTCGTCTTCGGTCGTGCCGTCCTTGACATGCACATTGCCTTCCCGCTGCTGCTTCACAGTCGTTTCCCAGGCATAGTCATCGCGTCCCGGCGCCTTGTAATCATGGCACAGGAAGAGCCGTGTTTCGTTCGGCAGGGACAGCAGGCGCCGGATCGACTGGAACAACTGGTGTGCGTCGCCCCCGGGGAAATCGGCACGGGCCGTGCCGAAATCGGGCATGAAGATCGTATCGCCGACGAACGCCGCGTCACCGATAATGAAGGCCATATCGGCTGGGGTATGCCCGGGGACGTGGAGCGCTATTCCTTCGAGCTGGCCGATATTGAACGTTTCTCCATCGTCGAAAAGCTTGTCGAACTGCGATCCGTCGCGTTCGAAATCGGTACCGGCATTGAACAGCTTGCCGAACACTTCCTGCACCCGGATGATTTCGCGTCCGATCGCCAGCTTTCCGCCAAGTTTTTCCTGCAGGTACGGTGCGGCCGAGATGTGATCGGCATGCGCATGCGTTTCTATCAGCCACATGACTTTCAGGTCTTTTGAAGTGACATACTCGGCAATACGGTCCGCCGACCCGTTGGAGGTCCGGCCCGATGCCGCTTCATAGTCGAGCACCGAATCGATGATCGCGGCTTCTGCGGTCTTGGGGTCATGGACCACGTAACTGATGGTGTTGGTCGCCTCGTCGAAAAAGCCCGCGATCGACGGACGAAGGCTCTTGTCTTCCAGCGCCCTTACGATCTGTCCGGTAGCAGCTTTGATACCCGGTTCGAAACTGGCCATCTCATCTCTCCGATATACGTTTTCATAAATTGTGTATATGTATTGCATTTCTAGAGTCAAGTGATAACAGGGTCGCCATGAGTGAACCCGAACCAAGACTAGCGCCCCATACCGGTTTACGAATTGGTGACGTTGCCCCAAATTTTTCGGCCCGCAGCACGGCAGGGAATGTGCAGCTATCGGCCTACCGCGGCCGGTGGCTCATCCTGTTTTCGCACCCGGCGGATTTCACGCCGGTCTGCACGACGGAATTCGTCGCGCTCGCGCAGGACGCGGCCGAGTTCGAGGCGCGGGATTGCGCTCTCATGGCCCTGTCCGTGGACAGCCTGTTTTCGCATTTCGCGTGGCTGAGGCTGATCCGCGACCGGTTCGACGTGGAGGTCCGCTTTCCCGTCCTCGAAGACCCTACCCTGGTGATCGGTCGCGCTTATGGAATGGTTTCCGCGGATGACCATGACAGCGGTGCCGTGCGCACCACGTTCTTCATCGATCCGGACGGTATTATCCGGGCCATGACCTGCTATCCGGCCAATGTCGGAAGGTCGGTGCCCGAAATGCTGCGAACGCTTGATGCCTTGAAGGCAGTCGACAAGCACGGTGCACTTGCCCCGGCAAACTGGGCGCCGGGCGCTTCGCTGCTGCGACAACCCAAGGTCGAGATCGATGAAATTTTCTCCGCCGGAGACGCGACATCCTGGTTCCTCGAGGAAGCGGGTAAGGAAACTCGAATATGACAATGGCGCCGATCGAGGAATTCAAGGCCATTGGCCATCCGGTTCGTTACCGCATCCTGCAAGCGCTGGTCGGGGCGGAACGCAATGTCGGTGAAATCGAAGAAGTTGCGGAAGTCGGGCAGCCGTCGCTTTCGCAGCAGCTCGCGGTTTTACGTAGTGCCGATCTGGTGGAAACTCGCAAGGATGCCAAACTGGTTTATTATCGCCTCAACCAGAAGCGGCTTTCTAGCTTGGCGATTGCTCTGGCGAAACTCATCGATGAGCCGGATGTGCACTCGCCACCGAAGCGCTCGGCTTCACCCGGTACAGCCAATTTTGCGCGGATTGACTAAGCATTTCTGCGCCGAACTGCGTTTTTCTCCTGCAATCTCAGCGCGGAGTTTCTACTTTTCGGAACTAATTCATCCCGGCAACCGTTCTGGGGCTGAAATGGAGAAGACGATTATGCGCAAGATTCTGATAACGACCCTTTCCAGCGTAGCACTGCTCGGACTTGCCGCCTGTGATGTCGACCAGACCGAAGAAGGTGAAATGCCCGAGGTAAATGTCGAGGGCGGAAACATGCCGGAGTATGATGTCGATACGGCAGATGTCGAAGTTGGGACGGAAGAAAGAACTGTCGAAGTTCCCACAATCGATGTTGAAGAAGCCGATGCGGGTGACACCCCTCCCGAATAATTCGGGATTGTTCACGAAATCAAAATCTAGCCGGCCCGGTACTAAGTTGTCCCGGGCCGGTTTTCATTGTGCTAAATGAATTATATATGCAGTGCCCGGCCGTAAGCCGAAAGCACGCTTTCATGCATCATTTCGCTAAGAGTGGGGTGGGGAAAGATAGTACCCATCAACTCAATCTCGGTCGTCTCCAAAACCTTGCCCACGGTATACCCCTGGATCAGTTCGGTGACTTCCGCGCCGACCATGTGAGCACCAAGCAACTCGCCAGTTTTCGCGTCGAATACGGTTTTGATGAAGCCTTCGGCCTCTCCGAGCGCGATGGCCTTGCCGTTACCGATGAAGGGAAAATTGCCCACCTTCACCTCGTGACCGGCTTCTTTCGCCTTGGCTTCCGTTAAGCCGACGCTGGCGACTTGCGGGTGGCAATAGGTGCAACCCGGAATCGAATTCCGGTCAAGCGGATGAGGATGGACGTCCTTGTTGCCCAATTCCTGTGCAATTGCCTCGGCCGTGGTGACACCTTCGTGGCTTGCCTTGTGCGCCAGCCAAGGTCCCGGAACACAATCACCGATCGCCCACAGTCCCTTGGTCCCGGTACGGCCAAAATCATCGATCTGGATGAACCCGCGGTCCATTGTAACCCCCGCCCCGTCCAGCCCGATATTCTCCGTATTGGGCTGGATCCCGATGGCGACGATCGCGTGACTGAATTCCTCGGTCGTGACCTTGCCGTCCTTGCCCTTGATCTTGGCTGTGACGCCCTTATCCGATGCCTTGAGGTCCTCCAAACCGGTCGCGGTGCGGATATCCATGCCCTGCTTGGTCAGGGATTTCTGCAGGAACGCGGAAACTTCGGCGTCTTCCACCGGGACAATCCGGTCGAGCATTTCGACCACGGTAACGTCCGCGCCCATATCGTTGTAAAAGCTGGCAAACTCGATGCCGATTGCGCCCGACCCAATGACCAGCAGCTTGCTCGGCATTTCAGGCGGAACCATCGCGTGGCGGTAGGTCCAGATACGCTTGCCGTCCGCAGGCGCGAACGGAAGGTCACGGGCGCGGGCACCGGTCGCGACGATGACGTGCTTGGCGGAGAGTGTTTCGCTGCCCTTGTCGCCCTTTACTTCCAGCGTGGCCGCATCCTTCAGCGTCCCCTCGCCCATGTGGACGGTGATCTTGTTCTTCTTCATCAGGTGCGCGATGCCCTGGCTGAGTTGCTTGGCCACCCCGCGCGAACGCTTGACCACCGCATCGAGATCAGCGGTAATCTCTTTCGCCGCCAGCCCGTAATCCTTGGCGTGCTGCATGTAGTGAAAAATCTCCGCCGAGCGAAGCAGTGCCTTGGTCGGTATGCAACCCCAATTAAGGCAGATACCGCCGAGGTTCTCGCGCTCGACGATGGCGGTCTTGAGACCCAGCTGCGCGCAGCGGATTGCCGCGACATACCCGCCGGGGCCCGAACCAAGAACGATCACATCATATTGGGAAGCCATAGCTACTCCGATTGGTATTTCGATTGGAAACCGTGCCGGTCAACCGGCGACCAGTTCGACGTATTTCGCCTGCACCCAGCCGAACTGGCAAGGACCTACATACGGTTCGGGCTCGGCGAGTGAGCTGCTGACGCGGCAATCGCCCAGTTCCTGGAATTCACCCTTGGGATAGACAATTCCCTGCCAATCCTCGTCGGCTTCACACAGCCAAACCAGCGTCGAAACGGCAAGCTCGTCAGTGACTTCGGCGACTTCGTTAGCTTCCGCACGCACGCGCAGCAAATCACCCTTGCGCGGCTCCAGACCGTTGACGCGGCCGATACCCGGGCATGCATCCGACGCCGGGCCTTCAAGACCGACCATCGGAGCCCGTACAGGTTCCTCGACGGGGTGGGCCGACAGGCTGCCGGAAAGACTGGCGGCTAAGGCCAGAAACAGCAGGGATGAGCAACCGGAAATTCGCATCGTATCAGGCCACCAGCCCCAGCGGATTCTCCACGATCTGCTGGAAAGCCTGCATCAGTTGCGCGCCGTCCGCACCGTCGATGGCGCGGTGATCAAAGCTGCCCGTGGCACTCATCACCGTGGCGATGGATAGCGCGCCGTCGGTAACAGCCGGACGCTTCTCCCCCGCACCGACCGCAAGGATCATGGCTTGAGGCGGGTTGATAACTGCATCGAACTGCTTGATCCCGAACATCCCGAGGTTGGACAGGCTGGCGGTCCCGCCCTGGAATTCATGCGGCTGCAACTTGCCGTCGCGTGCCTTGCCCGCCAATTCCTTCATCTCGATGGAAATCGCCGAGATCGACTTGTTTGCCGCATCGACGATGATCGGAGTGATCAGACCGGATGGCGCCGCCACGGCGACAGAAATGTCAGTCCGGCTGTATTTGCGCAGCACGTCACCGGCGAAGCTGACATTGCAGGATGGCACCTGCTGCAGTGCCTTCGCCAGCCCCTTGATCAGTAAATCGTTGACCGACAGCTTGATTCCCTGCGGTTCGAGCGCGGCGTTGAGTTCGCTCCGCAACTTGAGCAGAGCGTCGAGCCGGACATCGAGGGTGAGGTAGATATGCGGGATCGTCTGCTTGGCTTCGGTCAGGCGGCGCGCAATCGTCTTGCGGATGTTGTTGAGCTTTTCCGCTTCGAAGGGAATGCCGTAATCCGGAACATTCGTGTCGGTAGCCGGCGCTGGCGACGGTGCCGCTGCAGGTTCGGACGCAGATTTCGGAGCGGCGGCACCCGCCTTGGCACCGTCCACATCCGCCTTGATGATCCGCCCGTTGGGACCCGATCCGGTAAGCGAGGCAAGGTCGATGCCCTTCTGTTCGGCTATCCGCTTGGCCAGCGGGGAGGCGATGATGCGGTCTCCTGATGGGGCCGGGCTGGCAGTTGGGGCCGGGGTTTGCGCGGCAGACTTGGCAGGCGCGGGCTCGGCCGGCTTGCCCGCTGGAGCATTTTCCACATCGGCCTTCACGATGCGGCCGTTCGGGCCGGTTCCGGTGACGCCAGATAGGTCTACACCGCGTTCTTCGGCGATTTTCCGTGCCGATGGCGAAATCAGGATCTGGTCTTCCGAAGAGGCTGGAGCAGGTGCAGGCGCTTCGGGCTCGTCCTGTTCTGTGTCGGCGGGTTTGGCGGGCACGCGGGCGTCCGAGGCATCTTCATCCTCGCCCGCCAGCGTCGCGATAACTGTGCCGACTTTAACGCCTTCGGAACCTTCATCGACATCGATGCTGACGATCGTGCCCTCGTCGACAGCTTCGAATTCCATGGTCGCCTTGTCGGTTTCGATCTCGGCCATGATATCGCCGGAACTGACCTTGTCACCCACCTTCACCAGCCAGCGCGCGAGCGTGCCTTCTTCCATGGTCGGGGACAATGCGGGCATCTTGATGGGCGTGGGCATGGGTGTACGACAAGTCCTGTTAATGTTTCAGACAACCTCTGGCCAATTTGCCGCCAGCGGGCAAGGTTCTTGCGCCGAATACGTTTTCATCGGATAGTCCGGCAAGGGAGAGTTTCATGCGCGTCTATCTGGTGATCATGGACGAGACGGAGGAGGCGCGGGTGGCCCTGCGGTTCGCGTCTCGCCGTGCAGCCGCCAGTGGGGCGGCCGTGCATATTCTGGCGTTGGTTGCCAAACAGAATTTCAACGCGTTTGGCGGGGTCCAGGCGACAATCGAACAGGAAGCGTACGACCGGGCGGAAGTCATGGCCAGCAGCGCGGCGGGAAGTCTCTTTTCCGAAAGCGGCAAGATGCCGACCATCGCGGTCAAGACTGGTGCGGGTCAGGCCGTGATCAAGGAATATCTCGCCGAACATCCCGAAGTGGCGGCGCTTGTTCTGGGCGCATCGAGCGAAGGTGGTTCCAACCCGCTTATTACGCACTTCTCCGCTCACGCCGGGTCCCTGCCCTGCCCGCTGTACATCGTCCCGGGATCGTTTTCGGCGGAAGATATCGACCGGCTTGCTTGAGGTCAGCTCAGACTGCCACGCGCCGGGTAATCGTTCTTTTTCGCGTAATCGAGCGCGTCGAGCAACTGGTCCAGCGGCGGGCGCGTAAACGGCGCACTCTGGGTGACTGCGAAAAACAGCGTCATGTCGGGACGCAGGATAAACAGGCCGGGTTCGGAAAACGTGTCCGGCTCTTCGCTGCCTTCGCGTTTCTCCGAGATATAGAGCCCCCATTCGCGTGCGGCGTCTTCCGACAAATCGTAAACCAGCGGCAGGTCGCCGGTTGACCAATCCTCGTCGACTTTTTGTGCACGCTTCTCGTCATCCATCGAGATTGCGAACACAGAAATTCCGCGCGAGGTAAAGTCATCAAGTCGCCCGCCGATTTCTTCCAGATAACTCCGGCAGATCGGGCAGTGACTACCGCGGTAGAACACCAGCATGGTGAAGTTTTGGGGTGTTTGTTTGGAAAGTTCGAACCGCGCCTGGATCGTCAGAGGCAAGTCGATGTCGGGTACTTTCTGGCCTGGGGTGAGCAATATAATTCTCCTTCCCCTAACCAATGCACGCGCCGCGCCGCGCGTTCCGCCTGAGTTATTTCTTCTTGCGTCCCTGGTGCCGGATGTTGCCCGGGCGGCCGCGCGGGCCAGTGCGGAATTTGCCGGCTTGTGAACCTTTCCCGCCGGAACCGTTGCCCGGTCCCTTGCCGCTACCCTTGAACGATCGCTTTGAATCCGAACGATTGCCGCGGGGTTCAATCTTCTGGCCGTCCGTCTCCGGAAGCTGGAATTTCAAGGCACCCGTCAAGGGGTTGGCTTCCGCGAGAGTCAGTTCGAGTTTCTGTCCGGTATCGAACCGGGTACCGGACCGTTCCCCGATCAGCGCGCGGGCTGCTTCGTCGTAATTGTAGTAATCCGAACCCAGGGTCGAAACCGGTACCAGCCCATCCCCTCCCTGCCCGACGATGGTGGCGAAGAAACCGAAGCTTTGCACGCCGGTTATGCGCGTCTCGAATGTCTCGCCCACCCGGGCGGAGAGCCATGCGGCGACATAGCGATCGATCGTGTCGCGCTCGGCCTCCATCGCTCGCCGCTCCGTACCGCTGATGGCTTCGCTGATCTTTGCCAGGTCATCCCGGTCGCGGTCAACCAGCCCGGACAGCGGCGGAAGGGACGTTTTCGGCTTGGGCTGTTCCAGCTTGAATGCATCGACCAGCGAACGGTGAACGAGCAGATCGGCGTAACGGCGGATCGGTGAGGTGAAATGCGCGTAGGAGCCGAGCGACAGCCCGAAATGGCCTGCGTTGCTGGGACCGTAATAGGCCTGCGTCTGGCTGCGGAGGACCGCTTCCATCACTTGCGCT
This sequence comes from Allopontixanthobacter sediminis, assembly GCF_009828115.1. Taxonomy (GTDB): domain Bacteria; phylum Pseudomonadota; class Alphaproteobacteria; order Sphingomonadales; family Sphingomonadaceae; genus Allopontixanthobacter; species Allopontixanthobacter sediminis. Next base: position 795,138 of record NZ_WTYL01000001.1, read on the forward strand.
TTTTCGGATTCGTCGGTGACATCCTTCAACATGCGGTTGAACAGCGACGGCGTGATGACCTGCCCCAGCGCGAGCTTCTTGCCGAAGGTTTCGAGATATTCACGCAGCGCCACCAACTTCTCGCGGCTTGGAGTCTCGTGCACCCGGTAGACGACCGGAGCGGTCTTGCTTTCCAGCGCTTTCGCTGCGGCGACATTGGCAGAAATCATGAACTCCTCGACTACGCGGTGTGCATCGAGCCGCTCGCGGATGGCGATTTCGGTAATCTTGCCCTGCTCGTTCAGCATTACGCGCCGTTCCGGCAGGTCCAGTTCGAGCGGATCGCGCTTGGCGCGGGCATCGGCGAGAACTTTCCAGCACTCCCACAAATTGACGAGGTTTTCCTTGGCCTTTTCGCTGTCGATCCGCTCCTGCGCATCTTCATACGCGATCACCTCGTCGATCCGGACAATCGCGCGGGTAAAGCGCCAGCTGGTGATCTTGCCGTCACCGGAGATTTCCATGTGGCAAGCCATCGCCGCCCGGTCCTCACCCTGGCGCAGGGAGCAAACGTCGGCACTGAGCACTTCGGGCAGCATCGGGACCACGCGGTCGGGGAAGTAGACCGAATTGCCGCGCTTGCGGGCCTCCCGGTCGAGTGGGCCGCCGGGGCGAACGTAATAGGACACGTCGGCAATCGCCACCAAGGCCCGGAAGCCGCCCTTCCCGTCCGGTTCTGCCCAGATCGCGTCATCGTGGTCGCGCGCATCGGCGGGATCGATCGCGACGATCGGCAGGTGGCGGAGATCTTCGCGGGTCTCGGCACTGACCGGCAATTTCGCCGCCAGTTCGGCCTCGGCGAGCGTGTCCTGCCCGAACACGTTGGGAATGCCATGCTTGGAAATGGCAATCAGGCTGAAGCTCTTCGGCGCCAGCGGGTCCCCGAGGACTTCGATCACATTGACGCCGGAGCGCTGCGATTTCCCGGCGGCCTCGGTCATCACCAACTGGCCTGCCTCCGCACCGCCAAGGTCGGCGATCGGGCTCGATTGCCGCACGCGCTTGTCCACCGGTGCGAGCCAGGCCTTGCCGTTGGCATCGATCTCGACGACGCCCATCATGCCTTCCGTCTTGGCCGGCAGTTTCTTCATGACATGTGCGCGCCACCCGCCGCCGGTCTCTTCCGTCCGCGCCAGGATACGGTCTCCGACCCCCAACGCCGCCTGGCGCGCGCCGCCTTTCTTGGGTTCGATTATGCGCAGGCGCGGCGGCGGCGTGGCGTCATCGGGCTGCCAGCTGTCCGGAATGGCCAGCGGCTCGCCGTCCTCGATTTCGACCACGCGCAGGACCGTGACCTTCGGGACGCCTCCCATCCGGTGATAGGCCGTTTTCTTGCCGTCGATCAGGCCCTCTTCCGCCATGTCGCGCAGCAATTTCTTGAGCGCGATTTTCTCTTGCCCCTTCAGGCCGAATGCCTTGGCGATCTCCCGCTTGCCGGCTGCTCCGTCGGCGGTCTGAATGAATTCGATTACCTGTGCCTGCGTAGGCATGCCGGTCGGTTGATTTGTGCGGGGGCGTTTGTTCATCCCAAGGTCCTATTCGCTGGCACGGTTCGTGTCGAGCGGCGTCACCGTGCCGAACCTGCGGTCGCTACTCGGCGATCGGCGCGAATCCGCCTGCGGGAACGGCGCTAGCAATCGGACTCATGGAACCATCGGGACCATGCGCGCTGACACCGAAGAACCAGTCATCGCCGCGAACGCCTTCCAGATTGGCGCTGGTGGCGACAACTTTTTCGATCACCGGTTCGGCTTCCCAGTTCGGCATGTCGGTTCGCCGCTTCCAGATCGTATAATTGACCGCGCCGGGCACCGGTTCCCATTTGAGCGAGGTGAAGGTCTGCACCGCCGCCTCGGCCACCGGGGCGGGCGGCATCGGGGTGCGGGCCAACCGGTCCAGCGCACGGATGTTCAGGCGGGTCACCTTGGCGAGGTACGGGAAATCCATCTCGTCCACGGTGTCGCCATACGTAACCCCGTCCTCGACCCGCAGGTCCTGATGCTGGTGATCGTAATCCTCCACGGCCACCGAGAAACGGATTGCCGGATAACCCTTTTCGAGGAACGGGATCTGATCCCCTCCCCTCCCCATCCGGTCGGTACGCCAGATCTGGCGGACATCGAGGCCGCTGGGGCTTTCTTCGGCCAACGCGTCGATCCAGCGCGACAAATTACGGCCCGGGCTGTCGTTCTCACCGCCGTTGCGCCGTTGGTCTGCCCGGATTTCATCAGTCAGATCGGCGCGCGGCCCCTCCGAGAACACCCGGACATGACCGTCATCGCAATAGCCGTCCGAACCGCAACTTCCGCCGACGATATCGTTGTTGAGCACGGCCTTGACTGTCCAGCCCTGTTCTGCGGCATAATCGGCGAGCAGCTGGCCGCCATATAGCCCCTGCTCCTCACCCGAGAGCAAGGCGTAGACAATCGTTGTGGGGTAGCTTTTGCCCGACAGGACCCGCGCAGCTTCGACGACCAAGGCGGTACCAGAACCGTCGTCGTTCGCGCCGGGCGCATCGCTGGCAAAATCGGAGACGTCCGACACACGGCTGTCGATATGGCCCTGCACGATCGTGACTTCGTTGGGCCGTTCGGTTCCCCGCTGGATCGCAACCACGTTGACGAGCCGGGTCGGTGTGGGAATTCGCCGCCCTTCCACCATGCGTTCGGGCAACACGATCTCGAGGCAGCCCCCACAAGCGGCGCTTGCCTTGCGGAATTCGCTCTCGCCCCATTTGCGCGCGGCCCCGATCCCTCTCGTGGGGTGGTCCTGCAGCGACAGTGTGTGCCGGGTGCCAAAGCCCACGAGCGCATCGATATCCGCGCGAAGCCGGGTCTCGGAAACCTCGCTCGCGGCGCCATCCTGCGCCGCGACTGGTCCGCTAAACGCAAGGGAAGCAAGAAGCGAGGCGCCGGCCAGGGTAATTTTCTGCATTACCCTGTATGTCCCTGTTACCAAGGCTTTGGCAAGACAGGATTACCTAATAGGCGCGGGCGACATAGATCCGTTCGGCCGCAGGTTCGCCGGTGAAAATGCAGGTTCCCGAGACGGGTTCGGCACCAATCGGCACATTGCGGACAGTCAGCTTCAGGGCCTTGAGCTTTTCCACCACTGCATCGAGCGCCGCCCCGGTCGGTTTGGACCATTGGACCTCAGCCCATCCGGGGTACTTCGCATCGCCGCTGTAAAACGCCGACAATTCGTCCAGGCTGGTGATGCCGCGCGTAATGTTCGCGTCGCGCCGCGCCGCGGCCTCGTTGTAAAGCGCTTGCTGGATTTCTTCGAGCAGTCCCGGGATCAAACCGGTTGCATCGGACGCGGCCGGTGCGGAAAAGTCGGGCTTGCCATTGGCGTCCCACAACCGATCCCGCCGGAGCAGGCTGACAGTCCCGTTCTCCATGTCGCGGCCGCCCACCTCGAGGATAATTGGCGCACCTTTACGCACCCAGTCCCACCGCTTGGCCGCTGCCTTGCCAGGCTTTTTGTCCAGCAGGATCCGCGTTTTTTCGCCGAGTGTCGAGGTTCCCGCAATCGCCGCGCGCAGGTCTTCGCAATACGCCAGCAGCGCCTCGTCTTCCGGCTTGTCGCGCAGCATCGGAAGAATGACCACCTGATGGGGCGCGATTGCGGGCGGAACGCGCAAGCCGTCATCGTCGCCATGCGTCATGATCACGCCGCCGATGAGTCGGGTGGAGGTGCCCCAGCTGGTCGTGTGGCAATATTGCTGCCCGCCTTCACGGTTTTGGTACTGGATGCCAGAAGCTTGCGCGAAATTGGTCCCGAGATAATGCGAAGTGCCGGCCTGCAGCGCCTTGCCGTCCTGCATCATCGCTTCGATCGACCAGGTTTCGACGGCACCGGGAAAGCGCTCGTTTTCAGGCTTCTCGCCCGCGATTACCGGCATCGCCAGATCATCTTCGGCGCAGGCCCGGTATACCTCGAGCATCCGCAATGTGTGTTCCTTGGCATCGGCCGCGTTTTCATGCGCGGTATGCCCTTCCTGCCACAGAAATTCGCTGGTGCGCAGGAACATCCGGGTGCGCATTTCCCAGCGCACGACGTTGGCCCATTGGTTGGTCAGCAGCGGCAGGTCGCGCCAGCTCTGGATCCACCGCGCCATCGCGTCACCGATGATGGTTTCCGACGTCGGGCGAACCACTAGCGGCTCTTCCAGCTTCGCAGCCGGGTCAGGGATCAACTTGCCATTTTCGTCCGCGATAAGGCGGTGATGGGTGACCACCGCCATTTCCTTCGCAAAGCCTTCGACATGCTCCGCCTCGCGCTCGAAATTGGATAGCGGGATGAAGATGGGGAAATAGCAATTGTCGTGTCCGGTCGCCTTGATCCGGTCGTCCATCAGACGCTGGATGCGCTCCCAGATGCCGTAACCCCACGGCTTGATGACCATGCAGCCCCGAACGCCGGATTCTTCGGCGAGATCGGCAGCGGAGATGACCTCCTGATACCAGGCGGCAAAGTCATCTGCGCGGCGCGCGGTCAAGGCGTGACGGATATTGGACAAGGGAGTTCCGTTCAGGATTAAGCTGAAAAACGTGCGCCAAAACTGTTAATGCGGCAGCGCGTAACGTCAAGCGCGCAGCTTAGTTGCTGAGTTCGTCCAGCTTCTTCTGCATGGCAGCCATCTGCTGGCGGAGTTCGTTCAGTTCCGAGTTGTCGCCTCCGTCCGCCGAACTATCGGCAACTGCTTTCCCTTCGGAGGCGCCCGGCATGAACGCCTTTGTCGCGGCACGCATCATCGCCATATTGGTTTCCGCCATTTTCGTCAGCGGGTTGTTGCCGATATTTGTCCGCAGTGCTTCATGCAATTTCGCCTGATTCTCGCGGAAGTTGACCATTGCCGCTTCAAGGTAGTGCGGCATCATCGACTGCATCGAATTACCGTACATCCCGATCAGGTCACGCAAAAAGCTGACCGGAAGCATGTGCTCACCGCTCGCTTCTTCTTCCATAATGATCTGGGTTAGTATCGAATGCGTAATGTCATCGCCGCTTTTCGCATCAAGAACTATGAAATCCGTTCCCTCACGAGTCATTTTCGACAGATCGTCTAACGTTATGTAGCTGGACGAGCTGGTATTATAAAGCCGCCGATTGGCGTATTTCTTGATAATGACGGCATCACCGACGTTATGATCACGCTTGGCCATGAAGGAACCCTGTTTATGACTGTAAGGCTACTTATAGCAGTTGCAGTGTGTGCAGTGCAACATATTCGCCGGAAAAGTTCTCAAGCCCGGTATCTGGGCCCCAGAGTGGTCAACAATTCGTATTGCGACAGGCCGCTGATTCGAGCGGCTTCTGGGAGGTTGTACGGGATTTCGACCCAGTCGCCTTCGCGCAAATGCTGCGCAGCAGAAAGGTCGATCACGACCATGTCCATCGATACCTTGCCCAGCAGCGGCAGGCTGGCGCTGCCCGATTTGAGCGCGCCCTTACCAGTCCAGCAGCGTAGGAAACCGTCGGCATAGCCGAGCGAGACGACCCCTACTTCCATCTGACGCGGTGCAGTGAAAACCGCATTGTAGCCCACCGAGTCGCCCGCTTGGAGCAGACGGCGCTGCAGGATCGCCGCTTGCGGCGCTGCGACCTGCGCAATCCTTCCCGCCAATTCCGCCCGCGGGACCCCGCCATACAGCGCTAGGCCCGGGCGGGTCAGGTCGAAGGCGTAGTCCGGCCCGAGTGCGATCCCGGCGCTGTTCGCCAGGCTCAGCCTCCTTGCATTTATCGATTGGGCGGCTTGTCTGAATCGCTCGAGTTGCACGGCGTTGAGGTCGCTATCCTCGTCGGCCGATGCGAGATGCGACATCAGTACGTCGATTTCGAGGTTCTGCAGTGCCGGGTCGCCGATTTCCGACATCGATAGCCCAAGACGGTTAATGCCCGTGTCGATCATCAGGTCGCAGATCCCGCCGCCGCTGTCTCGCCATAGCCGAACCTGACGCAGGCTGTTTAGCACCGGCTTCACACCGGCCCGCCGCGCGAAAGACGCGTCAGCCTCGCTCAAGGGCCCGTGCAGGACCGAGACCGATTGCGGCGGCGCGTGGGCGATCACGCCCGGAACTTCGCTCCAATGCGCTACGAAAAAACTGCGCGCGCCAGCTTGGACCAGGGTGGGCAGCACCTCTGCCACGCCCAGCCCATAGGCGTTGGCCTTGACCGCTGCGCCCGCTACCGCCGAACCGGAAAGTTGGTTCAGCGCCTGCCAGTTTTCGGCGAGCGCCCGATGATCGATCCGCAGTCGCAATGATGGCGGGGGAAGCTGCGCCGGATATTCAGGCATTATCGCTGAAATCGCGGGGCGGACCGCCCTGTACGCCCCACCACGCAACCAGCATGCCGAACGCCACGATCGCCCAGGTGTACCAGAGCCCGGCATACGCATTGCCTGTCGTTGCGATGATATACCCGGCAATCAGGGGCAGAAATCCGCCGAGATAGCCCGCTCCGATGTGGTAGGGGATCGACATGGAGCTGTACCGGATACGGGCCGGGAACATCTCACATAGCAGCGCCGCCACCGACCCGTAGGTCAGCGCCGACAATCCGCCCAGGCAGATCAGCAATGCGATGATCCCGATGATGTTCGGTAGCGGCGGGGTTTGGCGTTCGAAGCTATAACCCTGTTCCTGAAGCAGGCTCTGGACGTAGGGTTTACGTTCGGCGGCGCCGAGGTCGACACCTTCCGAAAGGTCATATTCCGCCGCGCCGACATTCAGGTTGACCGGCGTCCTGCTCGGCCCCGATGTTACCGCGTCGAACTGCCGGACGGTGTAAGGTATGCCCAGGGAGGTCAGGTCCTGCAGCAGCTTGCCGCAATCCGTCGCCTGGTCGCTGGCGAACGGGTTGTAGTCACAGGCCATGCCGGTGACTACAACCGGAGCACTGTTGGCGCTTGCCCGGAGGCCTGGATTGGCGAGCGCGCCGAGGCCCCAGAAGATCGGGAACAGCAGCAGCAGGGTAAGCACCGCTCCGATCATGATCGGTTTCTTGCGGCCCACCCGGTCCGACCATTTGCCCACCACAAGGTAGAGGCCGAGCGAGAGACAGCCCGCGATAAGCATGATGATTTCCACCAGCCCCTCGTTCATCCGCATCGGGCCGCGCAGGAAGGACAGGCCCGAAAAGAACGCCGTATACCAGATCACGGTCAGGACACCTGCAACCCCGAACAGGGCGACAAAGATGCGCTTCGGATTGCCCGGATAGGTGAAACTTTCAACAAACGGGTTTTCCGCTGTTTCGCCCGCTTCCTTCATCGCCTGGAAAACCGGACTTTCCGACAGTTTCAGCCGCATCCACAGCGAAAGGGCGAGAAGGATGATCGACAGCAGGAACGGCACCCGCCAGCCCCATGCCGCGAAATCATCCTCCGAGATCAGGAAGCGGCACGTCAGGACGACCGCGATGCTGAGCACAAAGCCGCCGGCGACGCTGGCCTGGATGAAACTTGTGTAGAAACCGCGCTTTTCCGGCGGGGCATGCTCAGCTACATAGATCGCCGCGCCGCCATATTCGCCGCCTAGGGCCAGACCCTGCAATACGCGAAGCAGGATCACGATGATCGGCGCGGCAATCCCGATGGTGGCGGCATTGGGAATGAGCCCGACGCCCGCCGTCGCGATCCCCATCAGCGTCACCGTGACCAGGAACGTGTATTTGCGTCCCAGCCGGTCTCCCAGGTAACCGAACAGGATCGCACCGAGCGGACGGAACCCGAAGCCGACCGCAAATCCGGCCCACACCAACAGCATTTCGAGCGTTTCGTTGTCCGAGGGAAAAAACGCCGCGCCGATCAGCGAGGCCAGGGTACCGTAAATGAAGAAGTCATACCATTCGAACACGGTCCCGGCGGAGGACGCCGCGATGACCAGCCGGATTTCCTTGGCCGTGGGGGTGTGGTCTGTTCCAGGCATGGTACCTTCGGCCGCAATAGTGCTCATGGTGCTTTCATTCCCCCGAATTCCAACCGCCCCGCAGTTTCCGTGGAGCCTGCAAGCCCGCCGCTTTAGCCCGCTTGTTCGGCCTTGCAAAGCGCGTCAGCGGCGGCCTTCCACGGCAAAAGTATGGCACCATGCCGTCCGGGATGATCGAGGGCCGGCACAAGAGCCGACATTCCGGGCCAGCCTGGCAGATCGCCCGCGCCTGCCAGCCACAGTTCGAGCTGCTTTAAGGCCTCAGCAATACCATCGTTGGAACGGCCCGCGGCGGCTGCAGCGAATGTCGCGGCCGCCGCCTGACCGACAGCGCACGCCGTGACCTGCATGCCGAGGGAGGAGATTCGTCCTTCACCGTCGGTCGAAACACCCATTTTTACGCTGCTACCGCATGTCCGTGAACGCGCTTCGCCAGCTAGCGGTAGCGCCGGATCGAGTGGGTACCCTGCGAGAGTTACCGCCAGTGCCAGAAGTTCAGGAGTGTAAAGCTTTGTCGGGGTCTGCGCGGTCATCAATCGGGCACGGCATCGTTGGCGCTGCGCAATTGGGCGCGCCTGCCTTCGATCATCTCGACGAGCGCCTCCGCTCCGGCATCGACCAGCGTGTAGGAGCGCGCAGTGGTGATCCAGGTCGGCCGGCCGGCCACACCCCAGACCGTATCGTACCCCAGGACCAGTAGGGAGAAGGCCAGGACCACGATGATCCCGCCCTTGATCGCGCCGAACCCGAAGCCCAGAACCCGGTCGATCGGCCCGAGGACAGAATTGCGCGAGGCGGACCCCGCCCGGCCGGCAATAAGCTTCATCCCGGCATAGGGGATCAACAGCAGCAGAGCGAAAGCAAGAACCGCGGCCCCTGACGGAGTCCCGATCTTGGGTTCCAACCAGCTATACAATGGCGTGTGGAGATAATGAATCGCGAACACCGCGAGCATCCAGGCGGCGACCGACAAGACTTCCTGAACCAGCCCGCGCAAGAAGCCGCCAGCAGCAGCCACGCCGACGATAATCAGAACGATGATATCAAATCCGGTCATACGTTCAGGCCTGAATTATGCGGTCGATACTATTCGATCGACGAGATTGCTGAGTTGATAGAGCGTTTGATAGTTAAATCTAGGTGAATTCTTGGCAACTTTGTCTGCTTCCCCGCTACCTTTTTCGCCCTGTGTGCCTGATGCAACAGGGCCGAATCCCTTGTCGAAACCCAATTTGGCTGATTCGCGCAGCCGGAGTCCCGCATGTGCTACCGGGCGGATTTCCCCGGCCAGCGAAATCTCGCCGAACCACGTGCTGCCGGATGGCAGCGGTCTGTCGGCGAGCGCCGATACCAGGGCAGCAGCGACCGCCACGTCCGCAGCCGGGTCCGACAGGCGGTATCCTCCAGCGACATTGAGGTAAACCTCCGCGGAACTGAAATTCAGGCCGCAGCGCGATTCAAGCACCGCCAGCAGCATCGCGAGGCGGCCGCTGTCCCACCCGACCACCGCCCGGCGCGGAGTTGCCCCGCTCTGCAATCTCACGATCAGCGCCTGTATTTCGACCAGCACCGGACGGGTGCCCTCCAGCGCGGGGAACACCGAGCTCCCGGCCAGGGGCGCCTCCCTGCCCGACAGGAACAGCATCGAGGGGTTGGAGACTTCTTCCAGCCCTGCGCCGGCCATGGCGAATACGCCAATCTCGTCCACCGCGCCGAACCGGTTCTTGATCGCCCGCAATATCCGGTACTGGTGGCTGCGCTCCCCTTCGAAGCTCATCACCACATCGACCATGTGTTCCAGCACGCGCGGCCCGGCGATCGACCCGTCCTTCGTTACATGCCCCACCAGCACCAGGGCAGTGCCGCGCTCCTTCGCAAACCGGATGAGCTCGAACGCGCATCCGCGCACCTGGCTTACCGTCCCCGGCGCTCCCTCGATCGTGTCCGAATGCATCGTCTGAATGGAATCGATTACCAGCAGCGCCGGTGGTTCCATGTCGTTGAGCGTGGTGAGGATATCGCGCACCGATGTCGCTGCGGCCAACTTGATCGGTGCATCGGCCAGCCCTAGCCGCGATGCGCGGAGGCGGACCTGGCCTGCAGCTTCTTCCCCGCTGACATAGACCGTCGCGCCGCCGGCCCGGGCAATCTTCGCCACCGCCTGCAGCAACAAGGTCGATTTTCCGATACCCGGATCGCCGCCCATCAGGATTGCGGAACCCGGAACCAGCCCACCGCCCAGCGCGCGGTCGAATTCGGCGAGCCCGGTCGGGCGGCGCTGCAACACCTCACCCGGGGCGTCGAGCGCCACGAACTTGACCGAACGTCCGCCGCTCGACAAATCGTGCTTCAGGGAAAACACCGTCGCCGGAACGTCTTCCGAAAGCGTGTTCCATTCCGCGCAATCGGCGCATTGGCCTTGCCACCGGTGCGAGACGGAGCCGCAAGCCTGGCAGATGTAACGCTTCTTTGTCTTGGCCATGGTCGTGCAATAGTAGGAACATACATAGAACGCAATTGCCATCCGCAAAATTGCCGGTCACAAGGACGTGATGCGTCAGAAGGAACTCAGGATTGCGCTGGTGTGCTATGGCGGCGTCAGCCTGGCGATCTACATGCACGGCGTGACCAAGGAAATCTGGAAGCTGGCCCGCGCCAGCCGTTCATTCCACGACGGCGCCCCGCCTGCCGATGGGGTCCAGGGTGTCTACCGCGACTTGCTGGAACATGTCGAAACCGCGCACGAACTGAAACTACGCGTCCTGCCGGATATCCTTTCGGGTGCAAGCGCAGGGGGGATCAACGCAGTCTTTCTCGCGCAGGCGATCCATTCGGGCCAGTCGCTGGAACCGCTAACCGATCTGTGGCTGGACGTGGCCGATGTCGAGAAGCTGCTCGACCCGGACGCCCGCCCTTTGTGGAAGTTCGCCAAATTCTGGGCGCAACCGATCGCATGGTGGCTGCTTAAGCAACCCGGCAACGCGGTATCGGAGAGTGTCGCGCCGGAAACCCGCAGCGAGGTCCGGCGAAAGGTTTCGCGGTTCATTCGAGGGCGCTGGTTCGAACCGCCGTTCTCCGGTGCAGGATTTTCGGCGCTGCTGAACAAAGCGCTCGAAACGATGTCGGAAATTCCTCCTGAAAGTCCGCTGCTGCCGCCCGGCCATCCCATCGACCTGTTCGTAACGGCGACGGATTTCCACGGTTATCTCGAACTTCTGCGGCTCAACAGTCCTGCGCTGGTGCAGGAAAGCGAGCACCGGATGCCGATCGACTTTTCCGCCACCGTTCCGTTTGAAAACGGGCACGATCTGGCGGAACGACTGGAATTGATCTTCGCCGCGCGCGCAACCGCAAGCTTTCCCGGAGCCTTTCCGCCGCTGAAGGTCGAAGAAATCGACAACCTGGCCGCGCGAAAGGAACGGGAGTGGACAGGCCGGCAGGCGTTTCTCGACCGGGTGATGCCTGTCCACGTCAAGGCCGGCAGCACCGCACATGTCGCGTTGATCGATGGTTCGGTGCTGGTCAACGCGCCCTTCGGCGGGGCGATCCAGGCCTTGCATGGCCGACCTTCCCAACGCGAAGTCGACCGGCGGTTCGTCTATATCGATCCCAGTCCCGACGGGTTCGGAACGCCCGAAGACCGACTTGACCGGCCAATCGGTTTCTTCAAGGCGATCTTCGGTTCGTTGTCGACGATCCCCCGCCAGCAGCCGATCCGCGACAATCTCGAGGTGCTCGGCCAGCAAACCCGCGAGGCGGACCGGATGCGCAGCATCGTCAACGCGCTCCGGCCCGAGGTCGAGCGCAATGTCGAACGCTTGTTCGGCAGGACGCTGTTTTTCGACAAGCCGACGCCGCGGCGTTTAAAGGCGTGGCGAAACCGGGCGCAGCAATCGGCTGCGGAAGGCGCGGGATTTGCCTTCCATTCCTACGCACAGACAAAATTCGCGGGGATTGTGGACAATCTCGCGCAATTGGTGCGCGATGCGTCGCCGGGGCCGGTGTCCGGCGATGTCCAGCCGATCGCGCACCGGCTTCGCGTCACGTTGGAAGAAGGCGGATTGTCGAGCCTGATCGACGCCGCCGGCGGCGCCAGTGACGAGGCAATTGCGTTCTTTCGTGCGCACGACCTCGGCTTTCGGGTGCGCCGCCTGCGGTTGCTATCACGCCGCCTGGCGCGCGACTGGGAAGCCGATCCGGATATTTCCGACGCTGCCCTCGAACAGGCACGCAAAGCGATCTTCGACATACTCTCGCTGTATTTCGCCCGGAGCGGCGCGAAGCAGCTAGGCGAAGGATTCGCGAAACTGGCGGAGCGGGTCATGGACGAACCCGGCGCATTGCTGGACTGGTTATGTCAGGCCCGATTATTGCCCGAGGTCGACGACCAGGCCGAAGAAATGCTCGCCGCTGCGCTCGAACAGATGCCGAAGAACCTGCGGCGACGAATGCTGCTGACCTATCTCGGGTTTCCCTATTACGACATCGCCACACTGCCCCTGCTGCGCAACGAAGGATTGACCGAATTCGACCCGATCAAGGTCGACCGGATTTCTCCAGATGACGCCTTGTCGATCCGCGATGGCGGAACGCGGGCGACTTTGCGCGGAACCGAACTATACAATTTCGGGGCGTTTTTCAGCCGTGCCTACCGCGAGAACGATTATCTGTGGGGCCGCCTTCACGGTGCGGAGCGGCTGATCGACCTGATCTGTTCGACCAGTGAAAATACCATCGACCAAAGCAAAGCCCGTGATTTCAAGCGCCGGGCCTTCCTCGCCGTGCTGGACGAGGAACAGGACCGCCTTACCGCGAGCCCGGATCTTGTCGATGGCCTGCGCAGCGAAGTTCTGCAGAACTTCGCGGACGATTGATGGCAGCGGGAATCTAGCCGTTAAGCCCGGTCAAAGAACAACAGCATTACCAGCCGTCCGTCTTCCAGTCCTTTTCCAAATCCCGGCGCGGCCGCGTGGAATTGCCACGGTGAAAACAGGATAAGCCGGTTGAATCGGAGGGGCACCTGCATCACCCGTTCCCATTTCGCGGGGTAGTTGGTGTCCTTGTTCACCACGTCATCGACCAGCAGATTGATGTCGCGGTAACCGGCATCTGCAATCCTTAGCGGGTCCTGCGGGACACGTTCCAATCCGGTTCGCTTGTGGCGGTAAAAGTCGGTTCCCCCGCTGCTGGGCGCGGAGCAATCCTCGGGCCGTGACAGGTACAGTATCCCCGAGTAGGCCGCCGGATCTATATGCACCCCGCTGCGCCCCTTGTCGGTCTTGCGGGTGACCCGGCAATGACCGTGGTTGGTGCCCGCCGCACCCTTCACTTCCATGCCAAGCAAGCGCGATACACTGGCGTCGATCGCCGCGGTCGGCAACGCGCTGGTGGAATTGAGACCGGGGAAATTGCCCTTCTGCAGGTCGGGATCATACCCGAGAAAGAGCGCGTCTCGCCGGGCGGCCCAGGGGTCGAGCAGGAAATCGTCGATGATCGTCAGCGAGGGTAGCAATCGGTGATCCTAACCCGAGAAGACGTCTTTCATCTTGGCGAAAAAGCTCCGGCTTTCAGGACACTCGTCACCCGTTTCGGTATCGCGAAACTGTTCGAGGATTTCCTTCTGCGCCTTGGTCAGCTTGGTTGGCGTTTCAACTGCGATTTCCACCACCAAATCGCCGCGGCCGCGCCCCTGAAGCACCGGCATCCCGGCGCCGCGCTGGCGCAGTTGCTTGCCGGACTGGATTCCGGCGGGAATGTCGATGGTGTTAACCTGTCCGTCGAGATCTGGGATATCGACCGATCCGCCCAGTGCCGCAGTGGTGAAACTGATCGGAACCCGGGTCAGCAGCGTCGTTCCTTCACGCTGGAACACACCGTGCGGACGGATATGGAGAAAGATGTAGAGGTCGCCTGGCGGCGCGCCGCGCGGACCGGCTTCGCCCTTGCCCGACAAGCGGATGCGGGTGCCCGTATCCACCCCGGGAGGGATGTCCACCTGCAGCGACTGCGGCAGATCGAGCCGACCTTCGCCGCGGCAGTCCTTGCACGGGTCTTCGATCACTTCACCGCGGCCGTGACAGTTGGGACATGGCCGTTCGACAACAAAGAAACCCTGCTTTGCCCGGACCTTACCGTGGCCTTTGCACAAATTACATCCGCGCGTACCGGTGCCGGGGGTGGCTCCCGAACCCTGACAAGTCGCGCAGGTCTGAGAAACCTCGATCTCGATTTCGCGGCTCTTGCCGTGAAATGCGTCTTCCAACCCGATTTCCATGTCGTAACGCAGGTCGGCACCGCGACGCGCTTGCTGGCGGCCACCTCCGCCGCCTCCGAATGCGCTGCCGAAAATCGTCTCGAAGATATCGCCGATATCGCCGAAGTCGCCCTGCTGGGCTCCGCCATGTCCGCCGTTCATGCCCTGCTGGAAGGCTTCGTGGCCATAGCGGTCATACGCCGCGCGTTTTTGCGGGTCCTTCAGGCAATCATAGGCCTGGCTGACGGATTTGAATTTGGCTTCGGAATCGGAGCAGCCCGGGTTGCGATCGGGGTGGCATTGCATCGCGATCCGGCGATAGGCGGACTTGATCGCCTTGTCGTCCGCATCCCGGCTCACTTCCAGGAGTTCGTAATAATCCATAGTGCTCGAAGGCATTCAGAGCCCCTCCATCCTCGGCCGCCGTTCCTGCCTAAGCGGGAACGGCGGCATAGGTTGTGTCAGACCTGGCTCAGTCTTTCTTGTCTTCGTCGACTTCGGAAAACTCGGCATCGACCACTTCTTCTTCAGGCTTGGCATCTTCGCCGCCTGCCGGAGCTTCCGACCCGGCGTTCGCCTGTTCCTGTTCGTAGATCGACTGGCCCATTTTCATTGCCAGTTCGGTCAGGGCCTGCGCCTTGGCGCCGATGGCATCCGTATCGTCGCCTTCGAGAGCAGACTTGGTCTCGGCCAGTGCAGCCTCCACGTCAGCCTTGAGCGAGGCGTCGATCTTGTCGCCATGCTCTTCGAGCTGCTTCTCGGTTGCGTGCACCAGGCTGTCGGCCTGGTTGCGAGCCTCGGCTCCGGCACGGCGCTTCTTGTCCTCTTCGGCGAATTTCTCCGCGTCCTGGACCATCTGGTCGATATCCGCATCGGTGAGCCCGCCGGAAGCCTGGATCTTGATCTGCTGCTCCTTGCCGGTGCCCTTGTCCTTGGCGCTGACGTTCACGATGCCGTTGGCATCGATGTCGAAAGTAACCTCGATCTGCGGAACACCGCGCGGTGCGGACGGAATGCCGAGCAGGTCGAACTGGCCGAGCATCTTGTTGTCCGCCGCCATTTCGCGTTCACCCTGGAACACGCGGATCGTCACGGCCTGCTGATTGTCCTCGGCAGTCGAGTAAGTCTGCGTCTTCTTGGTCGGGATCGTGGTGTTGCGGTCGATCATGCGGGTAAACACGCCGCCAAGCGTTTCAATACCGAGCGACAATGGTGTCACGTCGAGCAGCAGCACGTCCTTGACGTCACCCTGCAACACGCCAGCCTGAATCGCTGCACCCATGGCGACGACTTCGTCGGGGTTTACACCGGTGTGCGGTTCCTTGCCGAAGAATTCCTTCACGATTTCGCGAACGCGCGGCATGCGGGTCATCCCGCCGACGAGGATCACTTCATCGATACCGCCCTTGTCGACACCGGCATCCGCCAGTGCCTTCTTGCACGGTTCGAGGGTCTTCTTGATCAGGTCGCCAACCATCTTTTCCAGCTGCGAACGGCTGATCGTTTCGACCAGGTGCAGCGGGGTGGACGATCCGCCTTCCATCCGGGCGGTGATGAACGGCAGGTTCACTTCGGTGGTCTGTGCGGAGGACAGTTCGATCTTCGCCTTTTCCGCGGCTTCCTTCAGGCGCTGCAGGGCGAGCTTGTCGGTCCGCAGGTCCATGTTTTCCTTCTTCTTGAAGGCATCGGCCAGGTATTCGACGATCGCGTTGTCGAAATCTTCACCGCCGAGGAAGGTGTCGCCATTGGTCGACTTCACTTCGAACACGCCGTCGCCGATTTCGAGCACCGACACGTCGAAGGTGCCGCCGCCAAGGTCATAGACGGCGATGGTCTTGCCTTCGTCCTTGTCCATTCCGTAAGCGAGAGCAGCCGCGGTCGGCTCGTTGATGATGCGCAGCACTTCCAAGCCGGCAATCTGGCCGGCGTCCTTGGTTGCCTGACGCTGGGCGTCGTTGAAGTAGGCGGGGACCGTGATGACGGCCTGCGTGACGGTCTCGCCTAGATAACTTTCGGCGGTTTCCTTCATTTTCTGCAGGATGAACGCCGAAACCTGGCTGGGCGAATACTTCTCGCCCGAGGCTTCGACCCATGCGTCGCCGTTCTTGCCTTTGACGATGTTGTAGGGGACGAGATCCATGTCCTTCTTGGTCATCGGATCATCGAACCGGCGCCCGATCAGGCGCTTGATCGCAAACAGCGTGTTGTCGGGATTGGTGACTGCCTGGCGCTTGGCCGGCTGGCCGATCAGGCGCTCGTTGTCCTTCGTGAAGGCAACGATCGAAGGTGTTGTGCGCGCACCTTCGGAATTCTCGATTACCTTGGGTTTGCCGCCGTCCATGACAGCAACGCAGGAATTGGTTGTACCGAGATCGATACCGATAACTTTAGCCATGGTTTCCCCATCTAGTTCAATATTTGGACGTTACCTGTGTGCCACCCGTAAACGGCGAGGCAGCTTGGCAACTCGGATTTGCAAACCCGAAATTCAGGTTCGAAGCTTGAATACTCTGGGCGGGATATAGGTGCGGTTTTTGTTGGCACAAGGGATTGGCACCGCTACTCCCCGCCCATGTTTCGGCGGCAATGCGCCGCCGCGATTGACAGGGAGAACATCGCATGACGAAAACGTTTTTTGCAGCGCTAGCGCTGACTACCGCCACATTGGCACTTGGTGCATGCGGTGAAAGCGCGCCGGAGCAGACGGCCGCACCCGATGCGGTGCCGGGCCTGTCGGTAACGAACGCACGGATGGTCCTGAATGCCGTGGAAGGACAGCCGGCCGCGATCTATCTCGACCTGAACTATGCAGGCGACAAAAATGTCGCCGTGAACCGCGTAGCCGTGGACGGAGCGGAAAGCGCTGTGATGCATGAGATGGGCGAATGGGATGGCGGTATGGAGATGATGGAGATGCTGCCGATCGTCATGAAAAAGGGCGACGTTGTCAAATTCGAGCCCGGCGCGAAGCACATCATGGTCATGGGAGTCTCGCCGGAATTGCAGGCCGGGGGAACTACCGAGGCGACCTTCATCATCGCGGGCGGCGACAAGATCAGCTTCCCGGTTGAAATTCGCGGCGCTGGCGAAGACCGGTGAGTCAAGCGGTCGCCCCCTGCCCTGCTGGCGGGGAGCGGCCGCTTACGCCGGGCGAGATTGCGCTTGCCCGAACAGTTTTTGGTGATGCAATCGACTATGCGCCGGTCTTGATCCGCCGGCGCAAGTGGTTTCCGTTCCAGCCCAAACGAACCGTGATGGCACCGCGCGGGCATCTGCATTTTCACCCGGGCGGATCAGCCTATTGCGACGACTTTTCGGCGCAGAGCCTTATTCGGCAAGGGCTGTTCATCCACGAAATGACCCATGTCTGGCAGACGCAGGTCAAAGGATCATGGTATCTCGTGATGAACCGCAT
This sequence comes from Allopontixanthobacter sediminis, assembly GCF_009828115.1. Classification (GTDB taxonomy): domain Bacteria; phylum Pseudomonadota; class Alphaproteobacteria; order Sphingomonadales; family Sphingomonadaceae; genus Allopontixanthobacter; species Allopontixanthobacter sediminis. The sequence goes on from NZ_WTYL01000001.1 coordinate 812,779, forward strand.
GCCCTGGTCCAGATACGACTACAGTCTGAAGCCCGGTTGGTCGCTCGACCGCTATGGCATCGAACAGCAAGCAGAAATCGTCAAGCACGCGTTCCTGCTTCGAAACGGAAGGCGGATATCCGGTATTTCCGACAAAGCCGCTTACGCCATGCTAGTGGATTTCCCCGGAGCTACCGGGGAAATTTGATTTTGCGAGTTAGCGACGTGGATCCGCTGGATACCCGCGCGTTCCGAAGCAGTCATCGTCGAGATAACCGTTGCGACCATAACCATCACAGCCATCGTTCTTGTCGACGAAGTAGCCCGCCAGCCCGCCAGCGGCGGCGCCAGCCAGCGCATAGGTTGCGATATCGCCGCCGGTGACTGCTGCAACACCAGCGCCAGCCGCCGCTCCGGCGAGCCCGCCTTCAGCGGCGTAGTTCTCGGCGCAAGCGCCCAGCGACAGTGTGGAAAGCGCGAGCGCGGGGGCAATCATCAATCGGTTTTTCATGGTCTTTCTCCGTAGAACCCTGTTGGAGTATCTAACGGCAAGACCTTGAAGCTGTTCCGAATTAATTGTCAGTCCGGCTTTTTTGCGACAGCAACCATCGCAGGACGAAGCAAGCGGTCCTTGATCATGTAACCGGCTTGCATTTCCTGCACGACGGTACCAGCCTCATGCTCGTTTGTCGGGATTTCCAGCATCGCCTGATGCTGGTTCGGATCAAGCGGAAGGCCCTTTGATGCGATCCGGGTAATCCCGTGCTGCCCGAAAACCTTGTCGAGTTCGCGCATCGTCGCTTCGATCCCGGCAACCAGGCCTTTGAACTTGTCGTCGTCGCGCAGTTCCTGCGGCACGGAATCGATGGCTCGCGAGAGATTGTCGGACACCGACAGGATATCGCGGGCAAAGCCGGTCGCGGCGTAGGCCCGGGCATCGGCGATGTCCTTCTCCATCCGGCGGCGGACATTCTGCGTGTCGGCGCGAGCGTAAAGCACTTCCTGCTTCGCGGCATCGAGATCGGCGCGCAACTCCTTGAGCGCGTCCGACAGACTGACGTCGTCGCCCGCCGCGCCATCATCTTCTGCGTCATTCTCGCCATCGTCGAGAAATTCAGAGGGAACACCCTTCAACTCTTCGGCCACCGCCTCGTCGTGCGATTCCGGTTTCTTCTTGTCCATGTCGTTTGTTTTTCCAGCTAACCGATCAATTTGCCCAATGATTGGGCCGTGAAATCAACCATGGGGACAACGCGCGCGTAATTCAACCGCGTCGGACCTATCACCCCCAGCACTCCGACCACCTTTCCCTCGCGGTCGCGGTACGGGGACGCGATAACGGAAGAACCCGAGAGTGCGAACAGGCGGTTTTCCGCCCCAATGAATATCCGGGTCGCATCGGCTTTCCTTGCCCGTTCGAGCAATTCGGCGACCGACTGCTTGTTTTCAAGATCGTCCAGCAATGAGCGAACCCGTTCGATGTCGCCCAACGCGGCCTCGTCGAGCAAGTTGGCCTGGCCGCGAATGATCAGCACCGGCCGCGCTGACGCATCGGCGCTCCATACCGCTAGCCCCCGCTCAACCAGGTCGCGGCTCACGAGATCGAGTTCTGAACGGCCCGAGTTAATTTCGGCGGTCATTGCGGCGGCGGCTTCGGCAAGGGTTCGCCCGGCAAGGCGCGCGGTGATGTAGTTGCTCGCCTGCTCCAGCGAACTGCTGGCGGCGGGCTCGGTCAATTCGAGTATCCGGTTTTCGATCTGGCCGTCCTCGCCGACCATCACCGCCAACGCCCGCGTCGGCGATAGCGGCACCAGGCTCATCTGCGCCAGACGTGGTTCGCGGGTCGGGACCATGACCATTCCGGCGGCGCCCGAAATGTCCGAGAGGATCGTGCTCGCCTGTTCCAGCGCTGCCTCGATCGGTCCGGGTTCGCCGAGGCGCTTCTCGATCGCGGCGCGTTCCTGCCGGGTTGGCTCGGCAACCTGCATCATGCCATCAACGAACAAGCGGAGCCCCGTTTCGGTCGGCATTCGCCCGGCACTGGTATGCGGCGCGGCGAGCAATCCGAGCATCTCGAGTTCCGCGAGGACCGAGCGAATCGAAGCCGGAGACAGATTGACCCGGCCCGCGCCCGCCAACGCTTTCGAACCCATCGGCTGCCCGCTGGAGATAAACCCCTCCACTACGAGACGGAAAATCTCGCGCGCGCGGTCGGTCAATTCGGTCACGGGGGTGTTCGACATCGACGCAATGTAGCGACTGCCCTTGCAGCCTCAAGCCTCTTGCGACTAACGCGGCCCCAAGATCATCTTCAAAGGAACAATAATGCGACCTTCAGGACGCGCGCCCGACGAAATGCGCGCCATCACCATCGAGACCGGTTTTACCAAGCACGCCGAAGGTTCCTGCCTCGTCAGCTTCGGCGATACCCGCGTACTGTGCACCGCCAGTGTCGAGCGGAACGTGCCGCCATGGATGCGCGGCAAGGGCGAAGGTTGGGTGACGGGCGAATATTCGATGCTGCCCCGCGCCACGCATACCCGCGGCAGCCGTGAAGCGGCACGCGGCAAGCAGAGCGGCAGGACGCAGGAAATCCAACGACTTATCGGACGCTCCTTGCGTTCCGTGGTAGATCTGCGGAAGCTCGGCGAACGGCAGATCACGCTCGATTGTGACGTCATCCAGGCCGATGGCGGCACCCGCACCGCGTCGATTTCCGGAGCATGGGTCGCCCTGAAGCTGGCCGTAAACGGTTTGATCGCGAGCGGCGACCTCAAGGTCGATCCGATCGAGAAGCAGGTCGCGGCGATCAGCTGCGGCATCTACAAGGGGACGCCCGTCCTCGATCTCGATTACGACGAAGACAGCAACGCCGATGCGGACGCGAATTTTGTCCTGATCAGCGGCGGCCACATCGCCGAGGTACAGGCAACGGCAGAAGGTGCGACTTACGACGAGGAAGGCCTTTTGCGCCTGCTACGCCTCGCGCGAATCGGTTGTGACGGCATCTTCGCCGCACAGCTCGACGCGGTGAAGTAAGGCGGCACGAACATGAAGCGCCTCGGTTCCGGTTCCTTGGTAATCGCCACCCATAATGCAGGCAAGCTGAAGGAAATCTCCGCCCTGCTTGGGCCGTACGGGGTAAACTGCCTGTCGGCGGGTTCATTAGGCTTGCCGGAACCGGCGGAGACCGGGACCACCTTCGTCCAGAACGCATTGATCAAGGCGCGCGCATCGGCGGAAGCATCGGGCATTGTCTCGCTAGCCGATGACAGCGGGCTGTCTGTTGCGGCGCTGGATGGCCGCCCGGGCGTCTACACCGCCGACTGGGCCGAGCGGCAATGGTTCGAAGGCAAGCCCGGTCGCGACTGGTACATGGCGATGGGCAAGGTCGAGGGGATGTTGTGCGAAGCCGGCCCCGAAACTCCGCGCGATGCGTGGTTCAGCTGCGTGCTGGCGCTGGCATGGCCTGACGGGGAAACAGCGGTGTACGAGGGCCGGGTCGACGGGTCCCTCACCTGGCCCCCTCGTGGTACGATGGGTTTCGGCTATGATCCCGTGTTCGTGCCGAGGGGTAGCGAGATAACATTCGCCGAACTCGATCCCGAAGAAAAACACCGTATCAGCCACCGCGCGGACGCTTTCGCCAAGCTGGTGACGGAGCAATTTGGTTAGTCAGCCAATTTGCTGGCCAATCCAGTTTCCGACCGGAAAATAGCGGCACACAAGGTAATCGTTGACGGCATCGCGCGACACGGCGCAGCCGACCTCCGTGGTGTCGTGCCAGATGATCTGAGTATAATGCGCGACATCCTGCCATTTCCCGGTGCGGGACACGTCTGGGAACCTGCCCGGACGGAAATTCTTCTTTTCGTCGATGAAGCCGCCGATCATGGTTTCGGCGCTATAATAGCCCGCCGTTCCCATCCACAGATTTTCGCCCGCCTTGTCGCGTTGTTCGAAGCTGGCATGTTCCAACCGGCCCCGCTTGGCGAGGAGGTCGGCCCATTCCTTCGCGTCATCGGCCAGCTTTGCATTCCATTGCAGCGGAACCGCGCCGACGCGGACACGCTCCGCATTATGCGCACGCAGTAACCGTTCGCCGAACTGGGTCGAGGGTCCTGTCGACTGCGCGGTGAGCGGTGCGGCCACAGCCGCAGCCGCAAGGATCGTGCTCCCCAGCACCGCAAATATCTGGTTCTTGGTCATGGACTGGGACCTTGACTCAGGGCTGTTAACAAGCGCTGAAAGAGACATGGCCCGAGCGTTATATATCCATTGGCCCTTCTGCCTCAAGAAGTGCCCGTATTGTGACTTCAACAGTCACGTCCGGGCCGGAGTCGATGTTGCAGCATGGCAGGCCGCGCTGCTCGCCGACATGCGTCACGAGGCAGGACTCGCATCGGGCGAGGCGCTCGAATCGATCTTTTTCGGCGGCGGCACCCCGTCACTGATGCCGCCGTCACTGGTGGGTGCACTGCTTGAAGAAGCCGAGCGTCTATGGGGTTTTGCCCCTGGAATAGAGATTACCTTGGAGGCCAACCCCTCCTCCGTCGAAGCCTCGAAATTTGCCGACCTGGCCGATGCCGGGGTGGGCCGCGTATCGCTCGGGCTCCAGTCGCTGGACAATGCAGCCCTCAAATTCCTCGGGCGACTGCACAGCGCCGAGGAAGGTCTTGCCGCATTGGAAGTGGCACAGAAGCAGTTCCGGCGGGTCAGCTTCGACCTGATCTATGCACTGCCGGGCCAATCGGTGGAGAACTGGCGCGGCGAATTGGAGCGGGCTCTTGGCTTCGGCACCGATCATTTATCGCTGTACCAGCTGACTATCGAACCGGGCACGCGGTTCGCAACTGACGTCCGCTGCGGAGCTTTTGCGCCGCTGGAGGACGATCCTGCAGCCGACCTGTTCGCCCTCACCCGTGAACTCACCGATGCGGCCGGCATTCCAGCTTACGAAATCAGCAACCATGCCCGGCCCGGCGAACAAAGCCGACATAACCTGACCTATTGGCGCTATCACGATTACTGCGGGATCGGACCGGGCGCGCATGGCCGGCGCGGCGGAGTTGCAACCGTGCGGCACAAGAAACCGGAAAACTTCCTTGCCGCGGTCTCCGCTGCGGGCAATCGGATATCCGAGAGCCGGGAGCTTGGATCGCGCGAACAGGCAGCGGAAGCGTTGTTGATGGGATTGCGATTGGCAGAGGGTGTCGACCTGGCCCGACTGTCCGCGCGGTTTGGCCTGCCTGCCGCAAGCATGATCGATGCGGACCGCCTGCGGCTGCTGACCGACTTGTCGCTGGTGTGGCAGAGGGGCGACAGAATTGGCGTAACCCCGTCGGGAATGCCGCTGCTCGATGCGCTACTCGGTGAGTTGGTAAGCGGCGAACTGGTGGCGGCATGACCGGGGCACCCAAGCCGGAAGACGCCTTGATCGAGCCGTGGCGTGAATATCTTGCGCAGAGTCGCCGCCGCTCCCCGCACACCGTCCGTGCTTATGTCGCAGCGGCGAAGCGACTGGTCGAGAACGCAGGACTTCGCGATTGGGGCCAGGCAGCGGCCATCGAGGGCGCCGGATTACGTTCGCAATTGGCAGCGCGCCGGGCGGAGGGCCTCGGAAATGCTTCGGCGGCGCGGGAATTGTCGGCGCTGAAAGCCTTTATCGCGTTCGCGCGCGACCAGGCGGGAATGGAAGGTAGTGCCGCACCGCGATTGCGCGGGCCGCGGGTCAAGAAAGGCCTACCCCGCCCGGTGACCCCCGACGAGGCGACAAACCTGGCTGCGATGGTGGCTTCCAGTTCTGCCGAGGACTGGATCGGCGCGCGTGACCGGGCGGTACTGCTATTGCTATACGGCGGCGGCCTGCGAATTGCCGAGGCGCTGTCCCTTACAGGCGGCGACGTTCCTCTGGGTCCGACCCTGTCCGTCACCGGCAAGGGCGGCAAGCAGCGGGTGGTGCCGATCCTCCCACTGGTGGCCGAGGCCGTTGCGGAATATGTCCGGCTGACCCCGTGGCCCGCCGGCAAGGCAGAACCGTTGTTCCGAGGCGCAAAAGGCGGCCCGCTTAGCCAGGGCATGGTCCAGAAATCGATGGCGCGGGCACGCGTGATCCTTGGCTTGCCGTCTACCGCGACACCGCACGCCTTGCGGCACAGTTTCGCGACACATCTGCTTGGCGCCGGAGCGGACCTGCGCAGCCTGCAGGAATTGCTCGGTCATGCCAGTCTCGGCAGCACGCAGATCTACACCAAAGTCGATGCCGCCGCGATGCTGGAGACTTATCGGGGCGCCCACCCACGGGAACGCGATTGACGCCCGACCGCTAGGCCGCAATTTAACGCTCCGCACGCGGCTTCCACCGGATAACTCGCCAGATATACGCGCCGAGCGTGAGCGCGATCAATCCGCCGACAATCCAGCCGAGCACATTTTCCGCTCCCGCTAACATCGACCCGGCCTTGATCAGGAGCACGTTCCAGATCGCCGCGCCGGAGAAGGTATACAGCAGGAAACGCCCCTTGTTCATATGCGCGAGGCCCGCGGGCAAGGAGATCAGCGTGCGGAAAAGCGGCAGGAAGCGCGCGAAGAACACCGTCCATTGCCCGCGCCGAAGGAAGAATGCGCTGGCGCGCTCCACATCATGCCATTCCACCGTGAGCCAACGGCCTCGCCGGTCCACGAAAGGCCGCAGCCGTTCGTAGCCCCAGGTGTCCCCGGCCCAATACCACGCATAATTTCCCAGCGTGGAGCCGATTGTCCCGGCAATCAGCAGGGGCCAGAACTCCATCTTCCCCTGCGATACCAGCAGGCCCCCGATCCCCATGATCACTTCGGAGGGCATCGGGGGAAAAATGTTCTCGAGCGCCATCAGGACGAGGATACCGAGGTAGCCTGCCTGTTCGATGGCGTTGATGATGAAAGATATCATTGGCGGGTTGCGTGCGCGAAATTCACCCCGCCGCGGCCAGTCGCCGCTCGATTGCGTTCCAGATCAGTCCGGGAGTGTCGGTCCCGTTGAATTTGTCGATTGCGACGATCCCCGTCGGCGATGTCACATTGATTTCCGTAAGCCATTTTCCGCCGATCACATCTATGCCGACAAAAACGAGCCCGCGCTTCTTCAGTTCCGGCCCCATCGCGGCGCAGATTTCCTCTTCCCGGGCGGTCAGCTCGGCTTTTTCCGCGTAGCCACCTTGCGCCAGGTTGGACCGGAACTCGCCCTCGCCGGGCTTCCGGTTGATCGCGCCCGTAAATTCCCCGTCGATCAGCACAATGCGCTTGTCCCCCAGTGCGACCTCGGGGATGAACGGCTGGACCATGTGCGGTTCGGGCCAGGTCTGGTTGAACACTTCGAACAGCGCGGAAAGATTGGTTCCGTCGGTGTCGATCTTGAAAATTGCCTTGCCGCCGTTTCCGTGCAGCGGCTTGACCACCACTGCTCCGTGTTCCTGATGGAACGCCTGCACATCTTCCATCTTTCGCGCGATCAGCGTCGGCGGCATGAAGCGCGCGTAATCGAGGACGAACATCTTTTCCGGTGCGTTACGGACGCTGGCTGGATCGTTGACCACCAGCGTCTGCCCTTCGAGCCGCTCGAGGATCAGGGTGGCGGTGATATAGCCGAGGTCGAACGGCGGATCCTGCCGCATGAGGATGACGTCAATATCGGTTGCGAGGTCGATCTTGCGCAATTCGCCCTTGGTGAAGTGATCGCCGGGGACGTTGTGGACCGTGACCGGCGCGGCCCAGGCGGTGATCTTCGAGTTTTCCCATGCGAGCGTGCGCACATCGTAATGCCAGACGCTGTAACCCCGGGCCTGCGCCGCAAGCATCAGGGCAAAACTGGAATCACCGGTAATGTTGATCGTTTCGATGGGATCCATCTGGACCGCTACACGCAAGGACATGGCACGCTACCTTCGATATTCATGCGTCGAGGCTGGGCTCCACACGGACAGAGAATTAACGACTGGCTAGCCGTTGGGGTCGGGTTGGCAGATCGACGGGTGTCAACATCTTGGCTGCCAGGCATTTACGATGTGGCGCGGTAAGGTCCGCGGCGCAAGGAGCAGCACGTCGATCCTGATATCTTCGCCGCTGGTCGCATATTCGTGAGCCACCGCCCCGACCGCAGCGGCCACGCGGCGCAAACGGTATTCATCAATTGCCAGATCCAGTTCGGCGGCGGTTCTGCGCCATTTGACTTCCACGAAGGCAATCATGCGGCCCCGCTTTGCGATCAGATCGATCTCGCCAAGCGGGGTCTTGCGGCGGCGCTCAAGAATCCGCCAGCCCTTAAGCTGAAGGTAAAGCGCAGCCTGCCTCTCGCCCTCCCGTCCGGCACTTTCGGCCCGCTGGCGTCTCACTGCCCCTTCAGTTCCATTGCGCGGGCATATAGCGCTTTCCGGTCAAGCCCGGTCACCTTCGCGACCTGCGCCGCCGCCTGGCTGGCTTTCATGGTGGTCAGCGCGTCTACCAGCAATGCATCGGCATCAACGGTATCGAAAACTGCCTCCACAGGCGGAGCGATCAACAGCACGATTTCGCCTTTCGGCGGATGCGCCGTGTAGTGCGCGGCCAATTCGTCGGGAGTACCGGTCCGGCATTCCTCGAACAGCTTGGTCAGTTCGCGGGCGACAGAAACTTCGCGGCCGGGAAGAATCGCCTCTATCGCGGCAAGGGACTTCACCAAACGCGGACCCGTTTCGTAGAATATAAGGGTCGCCTCGACCTTAGCGACATCGGCTAGCGCATCGTGCCGCGCCTTGTCCTTGACCGGCAGGAAGCCGGCGAACAGAAACCGGTCGTTGGGCAGGCCTGACAGCGTCAACCCGGCAATGAGCGCGCAGGCGCCCGGCAGACTGGTGATGGCAACCCCGGCGTCCCGCGCATCGCGCACAAGCCGGAAACCCGGGTCCGAAATAAGCGGCGTTCCGGCGTCGCTGACCAGCACCACCGCCTCCGTCCGCATCCGGTCCACCAGTCGGGCACGGTCGCGCGCTTCGCTGTGGTCGTTGTACCGCCACAGGGGTTTGGCGACGCCCAGGTGCTTGAGAAGCTTTCCGGTAACCCGCGTATCCTCGCACGCAATCCCGTCACACCGCGCCAGAACATCGACTGCACGCATTGTTATGTCTGCAAGATTGCCAATCGGGGTTGCGACTATATACAGCCCGGCTGATAAGGGTTCGGATTGGGGTTCGCGGTTCACGCGGGCACTCATGGACCAGCATGGCAGGGAGCGGCAAGCATGAAGCGCATCACACTGGATCGGCGCGCACTGATCGTAACGGCAGCAACGGTAGTTCTGGCGGGTTGCCAGATCGTTCCGAAGACGACCGGACCGAGCACCGCGCCCGATACCGGTCCGACCCCGATGCCGAGCGAAACCGCGCTTCCGAGCGACGACACGCGCCACCGAATCGCACTGCTGGTGCCGATGAGCGGAGACAACGGCGCAGTCGGCACGGCGATTGCCAACGCCGCCAACATGGCGCTGCTCGACACCAACGCGTCGAACCTGCGGATCACCACTTACGACACCGCGAGCGGAGCGCGGAGCGCGGCCGCGCGCGCAGTTGCTGACGGCAACAAGCTGATCCTCGGCCCCTTGATGGCGGACAATGTTCCCGCCGTGAACGCAGAAGCGCGGCCGGCAAAGGTCCCGATGATCACCTTTTCCAACGACGTCAGCGTGGCGTCCGCCGATACTTTCGTGATGGGCCACGTACCCGGCCAGTCGATCACCCGGACTGTCAATTATGCCCGGCAGAACGGACGCTCCAGCTTTGCGGCCATCATTCCCGAGGGTGAATACGGCCAGCGCGCCGAACTGGCGCTCAACAGCGCGGTGCAGGCGAACGGCGGCAGGGTAGTCGCGGCGGAACGTTACAGCCGCGGCAATACTTCGATTGTCAGCGCGGCCCAGAGGCTGAAGGCGCGCGGCGGCTACGACACCGTGCTCATCGCGGACGGATCGCGGCTCGCAGCCTTGGCAGCGGGCGAACTCAAGCCCGGCGGCCGGGGCGAAGCGCTACTGCTCGGCACCGAATTGTGGAGCGGGGATGCCGGACTGACGCGCACTTCAGCGCTGCGGGGTTCGCTGTTCTCGGCGGTTTCCGATGCACGGTTCAAACGCTTTGCCGACAGCTACAAGACTCGGTTCGGGGCGCAGCCCTACCGGATATCGACCCTTGGTTACGACGCGGTCCTGCTGACCCTCAACGTCGCCAAGGACTGGCGCGTTGGGCGCAGTTTCCCGGTTTCCGCGTTGCGTGATCCGGGCGGCTTTCTCGGGCTCGACGGTCCGTTCCGCTTCCAGCGTTCAGGCGTGATCGAACGGTCGATGGAGGTGCGCGAGGTGCGCGACGGGGATATTGTGGTGGTATCGCCGGCGCCGACCACCTTCGGCGGCTGACGATAAACGCGAGGCGCTGCTTGTCGGCGGCGCTCGGCGGCGCTTATAGCCGCGACCATGACTGACGATCTTTTTGACGGTACGCCCGCTTCCAGCGGCGATTACAACGCCTCCTCGATCGAGGTGCTGGAAGGGCTGGAACCCGTTCGCCGCCGCCCGGGCATGTATATCGGCGGGACGGACGACCGCGCGCTGCATCACCTCGCCGCCGAAGTCATCGACAACGCGATGGACGAGGCAGTTGCCGGCCATGCTACGCGGATCGAGGTCTCGCTGGAGGAGGGCAACCGGCTGAGCGTGTCGGACAACGGCCGCGGTATCCCGGTGGAAGAACACCCGAAATACCCCGGCAAGTCGACGCTGGAAGTGATCCTTTCGACGCTCCATTCGGGCGGCAAGTTTTCCGGCAAAGCCTATGCTACCAGCGGCGGGCTGCACGGCGTCGGGGTCAGCGTCGTCAATGCCCTGTCGTCCGATACGCGGGTGGAAGTGGCGCGCGACCGGCAGCTATACGCGCAGAATTTCGCGCGCGGGCTGACGCTTGGTCCCATCGAGAAATTGGGGCCGACACCGAACCGCCGGGGCACCACTGTCAGCTTTACCCCCGACACGGAAATTTTCGGAGACCGGCAGTTTACGCCCAAGCGGCTGTTCAAGCTTGCCCGGTCGAAAGCGTATTTGTTCGCTGGGGTCGAAATCCGCTGGAAATGCGCTGGCTCGCTCGTCAGCGACGATGTGCCAGCCGAAGCGACCTTCAAGTTTCCCGGCGGGCTGTCGGACCATCTTGCGGAGCAGATTGGTGGACGCGAATGCGTAACAGCGCAGCCTTTCGCAGGTAGTCAGGAATTTCCTGCGAACGAAGCGGGCGACATCATGGGCCGCGCCGAATGGGCGATCGCATGGCCGCTTTATTCCGACGGATCGTTCAGCTGGTACTGCAACACCGTGCCCACGCCCGATGGCGGCACCCACGAACAGGGACTTCGCGGAGCGCTCACCAAGGGGCTGCGCGCATTTGGCGAGCTGATCGGCCAGAAGAAGGCGAAGGACATTACCGCCGACGACGTCATGACCGGCGGCGAAATGATGCTGTCGGTGTTCATCCGCGACCCGCAGTTCCAGAGCCAGACGAAGGACCGCCTCACCAGCCCCGAAGCCGCCCGCCTGGTGGAAAACGCCATGCGCGACCATTTCGATCACTTCCTTTCCGACAACATGGAGCGCGGCAAGGCTCTGCTCGGCGAGGTCATGGAACGGATGGACGAACGCTTGCGCCGCAAGCAGGAACGCGACATCAAGCGCAAGACCGCGACCAATTCCAAGAAGCTGCGCCTGCCCGGTAAGCTGACAGATTGTTCGGGCGACGGCAAGGGCGAGACCGAGCTGTTCATCGTCGAAGGCGATTCCGCGGGCGGCAGCGCGAAACAGGCGCGCAACCGCAAGACGCAGGCGATCCTCCCCATCCGCGGGAAGATCCTCAACGTGGCGAGCGCGACGATGGACAAGATTCGGGCCAACAGCGAAATCGCCGACCTGACGCTGGCGCTGGGCTGCGGCACCCGCAAGGATTGCGACGCAGACAACCTGCGCTACGACCGGATCGTTATCATGACCGACGCCGATGTCGACGGCGCACATATCGCCACGCTGCTGATGACGTTCTTCTTCCAGGAAATGCCTGACCTCGTGCGCAAGGGGCACCTGTATTTGGCGCAGCCGCCGCTCTACCGGCTGACCGCCGGCAAGGAAAGCCGCTACGCTCGCGACGATGCTCACCGGACGGAGCTGGAAAACACCGTGTTCAAGGGCAAGAAGGTCGAGGTCGGTCGGTTCAAGGGGCTCGGGGAGATGAACCCCAACCAGTTGCGCGAAACCACCATGGACCCGGCTACGCGCAACCTGATCCGTATTACCATCCCACCCGAATTCGAACAGCGTGCGGCGGTGAAGGAACTGGTCGATCAACTCATGGGCCGGAACCCGGAACACCGGTTCAATTTCATCCAGAACCGGGCGGGCGAACTCGACCGGGACTTGATCGACGCTTGAGGAATTTCGGGCGCGTTGTAAGAAATTCCGCTCGTGGTCCACTAAAGGGGCATGACCGCACAGCAGGAACACCTCTATCGCCAGGCCGAAGCCCAGTTTGCGCCGGCGATCGCGCGGCTTGCCCACGCGATGGAGCGCCAGCCCGATCGCGCTGCGGATCTGATGCAGGATATCCATTTCGAACTGTGGCGCAGTTTCGCCCGCTTCGAAGGGCAGTGTTCACTCAGCACCTGGGTTTACCGGATCGCGCATAACGTCGCCGCCGATCATGTCGGCGCCGCAACCCGGCTGCCAAAAACCATTCCGCTGGACCAGATCGAAACGCTGCCAGCGCCGCATGACGCCGAGCGCGGTCATGCCGAAAATCACGCAATGTCACGGGTGCACGAATTGCTCCGCCAAGTCGCGCCCCTCGATGCCCAAGTGATCCTGTTGTGGCTGGAAGGGCAGACTGGCGCGGAGATCGCCGAGATCACCGGACTGAACAGCAACGCCGTGGCGGTCCGCACCCACCGCGCCAAGGCGTTGATCGCCAAGGCCTTCGAAGAACCGCAAACCGTTGGAATTGCCCATGACTAACCCTCCCTTCCTGCAGTGGACCGACCAGAGCCAGGATGCGCAGTTTGTCCTGCCCGGCACGTTCGCCGCGAAATCCTCGCGTCTCGAAACCACTGTCCGCCGCCGCAACGCATTGGAATATGGCGTCGGCCTGTTCTGCATCGCGGCGTTTGGCTGGGTTGCATGGCTGACCGCATCGGCCGGTGCATTGCTGATGTCCGCAGGCTGGATCGTGCTGATCATCGGCGTGATCGTGGTGCTTGCAAACCTGACGCGGATTGCGTCGAACCTCGAACGTCGGCCCGAACTCGACTGCCGTAGCCACCTGCGGGCGCAGCTGGTGCGTCAGAAGCAGGCGCTCAATTCCGTCACATCGTGGTATCTGGCGCCGTTAGTCCCGGGCATGGTCCTGGTTCTCGGAGCTGCTGCGGCGCAGGTGGCCGGCGAAATAGGCTGGCTGAAGGCATTGGCGGGCACCGCGCCGTCTGCAATGTTCGTCGTTCTGGTGTTTGGCGCAGTTCGCTGGCTCAACCACCGTGCAGCCCGCAAACTCGTAGCTGAAATCGATCGGCTCGACGCCCTTGAATGAGCCCCTGCCGAAGCCGCAAAGTTCAGTCTTTTCGTTGACCCAAAGGGAGATTACTTCATGCGTACCTTGATGACCGCCCTGGCACTTTCCGCCGCAGCCATCACAATTCAGCCCGCATTCGCCCAGGAGACGGAGGTACAAGTGCCGGAGACCGTATTCCAGCAGCGTTCGGAGGACGTCATTTCCGTACTGCGCGGCGAAATGCCTGCGGCCGATGTGTTCGCCGCTGGATTTCTTGCCGCCGTGCCTGCCGAACAGCTGACGGCGCTGATGACACAGATGGAGGCGCAGTTCGGGCCGCTGGCGGGCCTCGAGGAAGCAAAGGAGCAAAGCGGCACCAGCGGCATCATCGCACTAAGGTTCGAAAAGGCACTGGTGCGGGGGCCCCTGACACTCGATTCGACGCCCGACAACAAGGTGATCGGATTGTTGCTCAACGACATCCAGCCGCTTAACGATTCGGTCGCGGCAATCACGGCGGACATCGAAGCGCTGCCCGGTGATGTGTCGGTCCTCTATGCTCCGCTGGAGGGCGGTAGCAATCCGATCCTGTCGGTCGATCCAGACCGGCAGATGGCCATCGGGTCCACCTTCAAACTCTACATCCTCGCCGCGTTGGCGCGCCAGGTCGCGGCAGGGGAGCGCAGCTGGGCGGACGTGGTCACGCTCGACCGCAAATCCCTTCCAAGCGGCCAGATGCAGAACTGGCCCGAGGGATCGCCGGTAACCCTGCACACTCTGGCGACGATGATGATCTCGATCAGCGACAACACGGCGACTGACATCCTGCTCCATACAGTCGGGCGCGATGCCGTCGAGGCGGAACTGGTCCAGAGCGGCCATTCCGACCCGGCCCGCGCCCTGCCCTTCCTTAGCACGCTGGAGACGTTCGGCCTGAAAGGAAGCCCAGAGAACCTTGCCAAATACGTAGGTGCCGGAGAGGATGGAAAACGCAGGATACTGGCCGATTTCGAGGATGACGTCGTTGGCCGGCCGGACCGGATATCTCCGCCGCGATTCACCGAGCCGACGGCAATCGATACGGTCGAGTGGTTCGCCAGTGGGGAAGATCTGCGAAAGCTCATGCAACGGATTGCGGACCTGCCCGATCCCACCGCCCGCAAGATCATTTCGGTCAACCAGGCAATGCCCAAGACCCGGCGTGAAGAGTGGCAATACGTTGGCTACAAGGGCGGATCGGAACCCGGCGTGCTCAACCTGACATGGCTGCTGCAAGACGATGCCGACAAATGGTACATCCTGGCGATGAGCTGGAACAATCCCGCAGCCGAAGTGACGGCGACCGACTTCGAAATGCTTGCCCAACGGATACTTCCGCTCCGGAGGTGATGCGCCAAAACAGGTTGCCGCTACGGTATCGGGGACTGGTAGCGTATTCGCTGGTCAGACACCCGGTCCCGCCCCGGCGCTGCGCGCGGCCCTCCCCTTGCCCTTTACGGAAACCCGCCCTAACCCGTGCGAAACTTGATACGACACAGGAAAATTCATGACTGACCAGACCGCAGGGCGTTTTGAAGGCACCCAATCCTACATCGCGACCGAAGATCTCAAAGTAGCCGTCAACGCGGCGGTGACCCTGCGGCGCCCGCTGCTGGTCAAGGGTGAACCCGGCACCGGCAAGACGGTGCTGGCGCATGAAGTCGCGAAGGCGATGGGTGCACCGTTGATCGAATGGAATATCAAGTCGACCACCAAGGCGCAGCAGGGCCTATACGAATATGACGCGGTCGCGCGGTTGCGTGATGGCCAGCTCGGCGAAGAGCGGGTCCACGACATTTCGAACTACATCAAAAAGGGCAAGCTTTGGGAGGCGTTCACCAGCCCTGAACTGCCGGTGCTGCTGATCGACGAGATCGACAAGGCCGACATCGAGTTTCCGAACGATTTGCTGCAGGAACTCGACCGGATGAGCTTCGACGTTTATGAAACGAAGGAGCGGATCGAGGCGAAGGATCGCCCGATCATGATCATCACTTCGAACAATGAAAAGGAACTGCCGGACGCCTTCCTCCGGCGCTGTTTCTTCCATTACATCAAGTTTCCTGACCGCGACACGATGCGGGAAATCATCGACGTTCACTTCCCCGATATCCAGAAAATCCTCGTCTCCAAGGCGATGGATATCTTCTACGAAATCCGCGAAGTTCCGGGTCTCAAGAAGAAGCCCAGCACATCGGAGCTGCTCGATTGGCTCAAGCTGCTGCTGAACGAGGATATGCCGCTGGAAGTTCTGCAGGACCGCGATCCGGCCAAGGCGATCCCGCCGATGCACGGCGCGCTGCTGAAAAACGAGCAGGACGTGATGCTGTTCGAACGGCTTGCCTTCATGGCCCGCCGTCAGGGCGGTTAGGCGCCAACCAAGCTCAGAGGATCAATCCTCGAACGAATAGGCCAGTTCGAAATCGCCCCAGCGCCGTCCGTTGATGACCAGCGGCACATAGACGTTGCGAACCACCTGATACTGCTGGCCGTCACCTTCCTGCCGGTAGACCGCCATCATGTAGGGTGCATTGCTCCGCTTCGCCTTCTGGTCGAGCGGGTCGAACAGGATCCGGCCGTTGCGGCAAAATTCGGTATCGTGAGCGAGATCGCCGGTAGGTTGGCGCGATCGGGAGGTGACGTGGGTGGGCAGGTAGCCCTTCATGTCGGCCTGCGAACACATCCGGATCGGTGCGCCTTGCGCTGAGATACGGTCGAGCACCGGACGCCAGTTCTGGTCAGCCCAGTCGCTCAGGCCAGTACGATAGCGCAGCGGATTGCTGCCCGCGACGCTGCGGTAATTCTGGTCGAACAAGGCATTTTCCGACAGTTTCCCGTCGGCCAGAGCGGATTCGGCCCGCTCGGCGATTTCTTTCGCCACGGCTTGCGCACGCAGGACCATTTCGCTGTCCTTGGGCGAGAGCCCGGCCTTCACGATCCCGTCGAACATTTCGCTGGCAGTCAGTTCCAGTTCGTTCATCCGTCGGTGTGCGGTTTCCAGCTGGTCTTCGTTGTGCCGTGCCGCCGCATCGAAGCTCTCGAGCACATCCTGCACCCGGTGCACATGGCCGCTGATGGTGCTGGTCGACCGCGCGATCTGATCGTTCTGGCGGTCCACTTCCTCGACCAGTTCCGCAACGCCGTTGATCGTCTGTTCGATCTGGACGACCGAGTTCTTCGCGTCGCGGCTTGCCTCGGCCCCGCTTTCGATCTGGGCGATGACGCGTCCCGCTTCTCCGCCGAGCGCGTCGATAGTGCGTCCGATTTCCTCGGTCGCCTTGCGGGTGTCGTTGGCGAGGCCTTTGACCTCGCTGGCCACCACCGCGAACGTCCGTCCTGCGTCACCGGCCCGCATGGCTTCGATGGTGGCGTTAAGCGCAAGAATGTTGGTCGTTTCCGCAATCTGGTCGATGTCCTGCGCGCAGCGGCGCACTTGTTCCATTGCCGCGGCGAAACCGGTGACATGCTGGGACAGCGTGTCCACCAGGTCGAGCAGGTCGGAAATGCGCCCGAGCGAGGTCTGGATCATCTCCGTCCCCTGCCCCAGCCGCTCGATCGCGCGTTCGGACAGCAGGCGTGCTTCGTCGCTGGCTTCGGAGACCTTGCGCTGGTCCGCTTCGAGTTCGGCGACGGTGCCCTGCAACGCGCCATGTTCGGCCCGCAGTTTTTCCGAAGACTGGATCACCGACTGGACGATCCCGGCCACGTCGGAACACCCGACGGTCACTTCGCCGCAGCTTTCCGGTATCAGGTCGATCGATCCCGGAAGAACGTTGCCGAAAGTGTCATGCTTCATTGATTGCGACCCTTGATCAGTGTGCAGCGGCAGTAACCGGATCATCGTTACGATCGCCTTAAGATTGATCTGGGCGAACATTTTGTGCTGCCGCCCTGGCGAGCTTTCGTGCTTAGTATGCCGGCGATCCACCAACCTGCGCGGAAATGCCAATGCTCCGGACAAATACCGCCTCCCAAACTATCCCCGCGGCCACCCGCTTTGCCGGGATTCGTGTGGGGCTGGAAACATTTGCGCCCCCGCCCGGCTGGCCCTCCTGGATCTACGAATTCCTGCTGTTCGGTTTCAAACAGGCGTGGGCCTGCCTGTTTGGCGGGCTGATGCTGGCGCTGCTGATGGCCACGCACCTGTTTTACCCCGATGACGCCGCGTTGCCCCGATACGATTTCCTGACTTTGGCCGCACTGGCGATACAGGCCGCGATGCTGCTTTTCCGCTTGGAGACCCTGAGTGAGGCGAAGGTTATCCTGGCATTCCACGTGGTCGGCACGGTAATGGAAGTGTTCAAGACCTATGCCGGTTCGTGGGAATATCCAGAGGCCAGTTATCTGCGGATCGGCGATGTTCCGCTATTTTCCGGCTTCATGTACGCCGCCGTCGGCAGCTACATTGCCCGGGTATGGCGGATTTTCGATTTTCGCTACACCGCCTATCCGCCGCCATGGATGACCTACGCCTTGGCCGCGGCGATCTACGTCAATTTCTTCGCGCATCATTACCTTGTAGACGTTCGCCTGGCCCTGTTTGCAGTGCTTGGCGCGCTGCACATGCGCACGCGGGTTTATTTTCGTGTTTGGCAAAGTGACCGGTGGATGCCGTTGCTGCTGGGCTGGTTCCTGGTGGCAGCGTTCATCTGGCTGGCGGAGAACATCGCAACGTTTGCGCGCGCCTGGACCTATCCCGACCAGGCCGATGGCTGGGCGATGGTGTCCTACGGCAAACTCGGCGCGTGGTACCTGCTGATGTACATATCGTTCGTATTGGTCTCGGCGGGGCACCGGGTACACCGGCCGGCCGCCAACACCCCTCTGGCGCCGGAGCCGGAGGCGGGTTAGGGACTGGCCATGTTTTTCGATTTTGTAGACGAGCTGCGCGCCGCGGGGATCAAGGCTTCCTTCAAGGAACACCTGACGCTGCTGGAAGCGCTGGACAAGGATGTCATCGAGCAGACGCCCGAAGCGTTCTATTACCTCAGCCGCGCCACGTTCGTGAAGGACGAAGGCCTGCTCGACCGGTTCGATCAGGTGTTCAACAAGGTCTTCAAGGGCATCATCAGCGACTACGGCCAGGACCCCGTCGACGTGCCCGAGGATTGGCTGAAGGCCGTTGCCGAAAAATTCCTGTCGCCGGAAGAAATGGAAGCGATCAAGGCGCTCGGCGATTGGGATGAGATCATGGAGACGCTCAAGAAGCGGCTCGAAGAACAGGAAAAGCGGCACCAGGGCGGCAACAAATGGGTCGGCACCGGGGGTACCAGCCCGTTCGGCAATTCCGGCTACAATCCTGAAGGCGTGCGGATCGGCGGCGAAAGCAAGCACAAGCGGGCGATCAAGGTGTGGGAGAAGCGCGACTTCAAGAACCTCGACAACACCCGCGAACTCGGCACCCGCAATATCAAGATGGCGCTACGCCGATTGCGCCGTTTCGCCCGTGAAGGTTCCGCGGATGAGCTGGATCTCGACGCGACGATCGAAGGCACTGCGAAGCAGGGCTGGCTCGATATCCATATGCGCCCCGAACGGCACAATGCGGTCAAGTTGCTGCTGTTCCTCGATGTCGGCGGATCGATGGACCCGTTCATCAAGACGGTAGAAGAATTGTTCAGTGCGGCGAATAGCGAATTCAAAAACCTGGAATTCTTCTATTTCCACAACTGCCTGTATGAAGGCGTGTGGAAGGATAACCGCCGCCGCTGGGCGGAGCGGACCAAGACCTGGGACATCCTTCACAAGTACGGCCACGACTACAAGATCATCTTCGTGGGCGATGCCGCGATGAGCCCTTACGAAATCACCCACCAGGGTGGCAGCGTCGAACACATGAACGAGGAATCCGGCGCCGTATGGATGAAACGGGTGACTAACACCTATCCCGCGACGGTTTGGCTGAACCCGGTACCGGAAAACCAGTGGAACTACTCGCAATCGACCAAGATGCTGAAGCAACTGGTCGAAGACCGGATGTATCCGCTGACGCTCGATGGACTGGACGATGCCATGAGGGAACTGAGCCGGAAGGCTGGGTAGAACGGAAGTAGCCCCTACCCCGGAGATCTAATGCTTCAATAGAGCAGCAGTGACCTCACGGAATTTTGCCATCCTCGCTCTTCTGATCCCGCCAGAGCCTCGAGGTCATCAGGCCCCAGCGCCGGGTTGTCCACCCATTCGCGCAGCGACGGACCGCCGTTGATCACATCCATCGCGAGCCGCTCAAGCTCGTATTCATAGGGGAAATCGCGCCACAGATCATAGTCGGGATAAAGGCTGCGAATTGCCTTGAAGGCGAGTGCCTGCAGGCGCCAAGGCCGGAATGCGGAATGGTCGTAGAACGGCCCTTCGGCGTGGATCATCAAGGCGTTGCACAGCGAGCCTGCGTGTTTGTGGAAGGTCGGCTCGAAATGGCACTCACGCAGTTTGCAGCCGACGAGCCATTCGGGAGCGATCCGGCGCATCTCGCGGTGCACCGCACCGGCGTCTATGTCGGGCGCACCGAACAGGACTTCCAGCGGGCGGGTGGTCCCGCGGCCTTCGCTCAGCGTTGTGCCCTCCAACATAACGGTACCGGCATAAGCGCGGGCCATATTCACATTAGCCGCGTTGGGGCTCGGATTGATCCAAACACGGCTTTCCGGCCATCCGAAGCCCGGACCATCCGGGTTCCAGCCCTCCATCTCAATCACCCGGTAATCCACGTCGAGGCCGAGATGGCCGATGAACCAATGGCCCATTTCGCCCATGGTCAGTCCGTGCCGCATCGGCATCGGACCCGCGCCGACGAAACTTTCCTGCCCCGGCACCAGCAAGGTTCCTTCCACCGGGCGTCCGGCAGGATTGGGGCGGTCGAGTACCCAAACAGTCTTTCCATGTTTGTCTGCTTCTTCAAGCAGGTACAGGAGAGTGGTGACAAAGGTATAGATGCGGCAGCCGAGATCCTGGAGGTCGAACAGGAACACATCCGCACTCGACATCATCTGCCCAGTCGGGCGGCGAACCTCGCCATACAGGCTGAACACCGGGATGCCGTAAAACGGGTCGGTCTCGTCCCGGGTCTCGACCATATTATCCTGCTTGTCCCCCTTTAGCCCGTGCTGAGGACCAAACGCGCTGGAGACATTGACCCCCACCCCGATCAGCGCGTCCAGCGAGTGCGTGAGGTCCGCCGTCACCGACGCGGGGTGCGCCACCAGCGCGGCGCGCCGGCCGGATAGTTCGGCAAGCAGTTCAGGGGATGCGAGCAGGCGATCGATACCGAATTTCATGGGTTCTCCGGTGCCGTAAGCGGGGCGGTGAAGCAAGCGGGATCGTGGAAATCGGGCGCGGCGGCCGAATGTCGCAGCGACCAATAGCTTTTGACGCCGCCGGTTTCTTCGATCACCGCGGTCAGGGCCATGGCGGCGGGTAATTCAGGTAGCGCCGCTGCGGGAATATATCCGTCGAAGATCGCTGTGTTTCCGCCCCGCCGGTAGGTGGCGCTCATATCCCGGGGAACCGGACGGTCCATGGGTCCGGCACGGTAGTCCGTGAAATCATACGCGGCCCACTGGCGGGACGGCGACAGGTTGAACTCGGTATAATTCGGGACGCCCGGTGGCTTCACGAACATTTCGAAACATGTCGTCTGCCACAGTCCGTCGGCGCGGCCGCGCTTCCGGAATCGCGGCACCATAACCTCCTGCGCGCCGGTGATCGTCCACCGCAGACCGAGCCAGTTGCGGTCGTGCGACAGGATGCCCACCGTGACCCCGCTCACCGACAGTGGCGGATGCGCGGGATGGGGGAGAAGTTGGTGCTTTTCGATTCCGCATCCCCTGTGCTAGCCGCGCGGCCATGACCGAATTCCGCTCCGACCTCATGCGCCTGCTTTCCGAGCGTGGCTATATCCATCAGACCACCGATGCCAAGTGCCTCGATTCCTTGGCCGTGAAGCAGGTCGTTCCGGGATATATCGGCTTCGACGCGACCGCGCCTTCGCTGCACGTCGGCAGCCTGGTGCAGATCATGATGCTACGCCGCCTTCAGCAGGCCGGTCACAAGCCGATCGTGGTGATGGGCGGCGGCACTACCAAGGTCGGAGATCCGTCAGGCAAGGACGAAAGCCGCCAGATGCTGACGCCCGACGTGATCCAGCAGAACATCGCCTCGATCCTGAAGGCTTTCGAAAACCTGCTGTTCTTCGGTGACGGCCCGACCGACGCGGTTGTGGTGGATAATGACGAATGGTTGAGCAAGCTCGGTTACGTGGAATTGCTGCGCGACGTCGGACCGCATTTCACTATCAACCGGATGCTTACGTTCGATTCGGTCAAATTGCGTCTGGAGCGCGAACAGCCGCTGACGTTCCTCGAATTCAATTACATGATTCTGCAGGCCTATGATTTTCGTGAATTGGCCCAGCGCTATGCGTGCCGGTTGCAGATGGGCGGCAGCGACCAATGGGGCAATATCGTCAACGGGATCGAACTGACCCGGCGGATGGACGGGGTCGAGGTTTTCGGCCTGACCACCCCATTGCTGACGACGGCAGACGGCGCCAAGATGGGCAAGACCGCAGCCGGCGCGGTGTGGCTGAACGAAGCGCAACTGCCGAATTACGATTTCTGGCAGTTCTGGCGCAACGTCGACGACCGCGATGTCGGCAAGTTCCTGCGACTGTTCACCGACCTGCCGCTCGATGAGATCGCCGCATTGGAATGCCTCGAAGGCAGCGCAATCAACGACGCCAAGGTGGTGCTGGCCAACGAAGTTACCGGACTGGTGCGGGGGAGCGGGGCCGCAAAGGCAGCGGCGGATACCGCGTCGGCGACCTTTGCCGGCGGCGGCCTTGGCGGTGACCTGCCAACACTGTCGCTCGGCGCGGGGGGCATGGGGATCACGGCGATCTGCACCGCTGTCGGGTTTACCCAGTCGAACGGTGAGGCGAAGCGCAAGATTGCCGAGGGGGCCGTGAAGGTCGACGACGCGGTTATTACCGACCCGACTTTCCAGTTGGCGATCCCTGCCGGGGAAAGCCGGAAGCTGAGCCTCGGAAAGAAGAAGCACGCCATCCTGACCGCCTGAAATTCGCGGAAATGCGCCAAAATGTGCCAATTCAGGACAATCGGCTTTTACAAAATATCAGCCTTTTGGCTCCATAACCGTCCCTCGAAGTAACGAAGGAAGGCAAGGTCCATTGACTGTCGGAGCACAACTATCAGTAACCGATCTGCGCAGGGCCACGCGTCATCCGGTAGACTTTCCGGTGATCGCCGAGCACCGCGAACACGGCGATATGAAGCTGCATATCAGTAACGTTTCCGCGCATGGGTTCATGGTTGACGACGCGCAGACGCTTGCACGCGGTGACCGGGTCATCGTGCGGCTGCCGGTTGTCGGACGGATCGAGGCCTATGTGATCTGGCTGCGCGATACCCGCGCAGGTTTCCAGTTCGAACGGATCATCCGGTTCGATGACTTCATGCAGATCATCGACACGCTGCAGCCGAACCCGCGCCTGCGCAAGAACCGCTAGGCTGGCAAATCTCGGGGTCGGATCGAGCCCCATCAACTGACCACTTGGATTCGTCGTCCGGGCCTGCCATGGCCCCGGCGTGAGCGACCAGACGTCCCCTTTCCGCATTGCCAATTTCCGCGCTTACTGGGTGTCTCGCCTGGCGATGACGCTAGGCCAGTATGCCATGCTGCTGATCATTGGCTGGCAGACGTACAACATCGCTCGCGACAGCGGGATGAGCGTGGGCGAATCGTCTGGCCAGCTTGCCCTGATCGGACTGCTGCAATTCCTGCCACTGTTTGTCCTGACGCCCTTCTCCGGTCTGGCAGCGGACCGGCTCAACCGGAAGACCGTCGCCCAGATGACGGTAGGGCTGCAGATGATCTGCGCCGGACTGCTGGCGGCGTTAACCTGGTACGGGATGATTACTCTGGCGAGTTTGTTCGGCATCGCCGTCCTGCTCGGTATTGCCCGCGCCTTTGCCGGACCAGCGCTGTCCGCCCTCGCCCCAAATCTGGTCCCCAAGGCAATCCTGCCCAACGCGATCGCGTTGTCCTCGATCGCCTGGCAGGTCGGGATGATCGTCGGCCCGGCCATCGGCGGCTATTTCTATGTCATCGCCCCTGCCTTGCCGTACGCGGTCGCGGGCGGCCTGTTCGCCGTCGCAATTGTCGCGCTGAGCTTGATCGGGGAGGTCCCCAAGAGCCCCATCCTCGGCGCCCAGCGGCCGGTCGGACAGATCATCGACGGGCTGCAATATGTCGTCCGCAACAAGATGGTACTCGGCGCGATTACTCTCGATCTGTTCGCCGTGTTCCTCGCTGGCGCTACCGCCCTTTTCCCCGTCTACGCCCGCGACGTGCTGGGGGTCGGCGCCCCCGGCCTGAGCCAGCTTGCTGCCGCACCGGCAGTCGGTGCGGCGTTGACAGCGTTATATTTCTCCTTCCGCCCACTCAAGACGCATGTCGGCCCCAAGATGCTGTGGGCGGTCGCGGTATTCGGGGTGGCGACGATTATTTTCGGCGTGTCGACTTCAATGCCGCTGTCGCTGGCTATGCTTTTCATCGTCGGCGCGGCGGACATGTTCTCGGTCTATATCCGGCAGTCGCTGATCCAGCTGCACACCCCCGACGACAAGCGCGGGCGGGTTTCCTCGGTATCGCTGATGACGATTTCGGCATCGAACGAGTTCGGCGATTTCTTTTCAGGGACTCTCGCGTTCTTTATCGGGCCGGTCCTGGCGGTGGTGACCGGCGGCGTTGGCGCGATCATCACGGTCGGGCTGTGGAGCCGGATATTTCCCGTACTGCGAACAACCCGGACCTTTGATCCGCCTGACGAGTTGCTACATACAGGACCCGAGACAACGCCGCAGGGAGAGAAATCATGAAAGCCGACTCCGTTCTTGCCACAATTGGCAACACGCCGCACATCCGCTTGTCCCGGATGTTCCCGGACCACGAGGTCTGGATCAAGTCGGAGCGGGCCAACCCCGGAGGATCGATCAAAGACCGTATCGCGCTGTCGATGATCGAAGCGGCGGAGAAGTCGGGTGACCTGAAACCGGGCGGCACGATCATCGAACCGACCTCCGGCAACACCGGTGTCGGCCTCGCAATGGTCGCGGCCGTGAAGGGGTATACCCTACTGTTGGTCATGCCGGAATCGATGTCGATCGAACGCCGCCGGCTGATGCTCGCCTACGGCGCCAAGTTCGATCTGACCGACAAGGCGAAGGGCATGAAGGGCGCGATCGAACGCGCACAGGAGCTGGTCGAACAGACCGAAGGCGCGTGGATGCCCCAGCAATTCGACAACCCGGCGAACGTGTCTGTCCATGTGTCGACCACCTCGCAGGAAATCCTGCGCGATTTTGCCGAAGATCCGATCGATGTGATGATCACCGGTGTCGGCACGGGCGGTCACCTGACCGGCTGCGCGGAGGAACTCAAGCGCCACTGGCCATCGATGAAGGCCTATGCGGTCGAGCCGGAGCTCTCTCCGGTGATTTCCGGCGGCAAACCCGGCCCGCATCCGATTCAGGGTATCGGTGCCGGCTTCATTCCGGGCAACTTGCACACAAAGGCTATCGATGGCTCGATCCAGGTTGATGCGGAAAAGGCCAAGGAAATGGCGCGGCGTTCGGCATCGGAAGAGGGTCTGCTGGTCGGCATATCGAGCGGAGCCACGCTGGCGGCGATTGCTGCCAAACTTCCGGACCTCGAAGCCGGAACCCGGATCCTCGGGTTCAATTACGACACCGGAGAGCGCTATCTCTCGGTGCCGGATTTCCTACCGACCGAGTAGAACGCCGCAACTTCAATCACACAAGAAAGGGCGCCCACGCAAGCGGGCGCCCTTCCTGTATTCGAATACCGCAGAACTCAGGCCGCAGTGGCGAAATCGTCGGCTTCAAGCGCCATCATCGAAGCGGCTCCGCTTTCGATCTTCCGGCGGAGCGCACCGGCATCCGGAATGAACCGGTCGGCATAATAACGCGCCGTGGTAAGCTTCGCCTCGTAGAACGCCGCGTCATCGGTGCCCTGCGCCAGTTTGGCAGCCGCGACCTTCGCCATCCGCAGCCACATCAAGCCAAGAGTGACGATCCCCATGATGTGCATGTAATGATGCGCACCGGCGCCAAGGTCATTGGGGTTCTGCATCGCGTGCTGCATGAACCACATCGTCGCGGCCTTCTGGTCCGTCAGGGCCTTGTCGAGCGCCTCGGCGATCGGCTTCAGCGTTTCGTCTTCCTTGGCGGAAGCGATCTCATCGTCTACCGTCTTGAAGAACGCCTGAATTGCCGCGCCGCCTTTCTGCGCCAGCTTGCGCCCGCACAGATCCATCGCCTGCACCCCGTTGGTGCCTTCATAGATCATCGCGATGCGCGAATCGCGGACGAATTGCTCCATGCCCCACTCGGCGACGTAACCATGCCCGCCGTAAACCTGCTGCATGTTGTTGGCGACGTCATAACCCTTGTCGGTTCCGTAACCCTTGATCACCGGGGTCAGCAGGCTGAGTATCATGTCAGCCTGTTCGCGTTCTTCCTCGGTCAGGGCCTTGTGCGTCAGATCGACCTGCAGCGCGCCCCACAGTGCCAGCGCCCGCATACCTTCGGTGAACGCCTTGGCGTCCATCAGCATCCGGCGGACGTCGGGGTGGACAAAGATCGGATCGGCCTGCGCCTGCGGTTCCGCAGGGCCGGTCAGGGCGCGGCCCTGACGGCGGTCGAGAGCGTACGTCACAGCGTTCTGGTAGGAAATCTCCGCCTGCGCGAGGCCTTGGATGCCAACGCCAAGCCGGGCGGCATTCATCATGATGAACATCGCGGCGAGGCCCTTGTTCTCTTCACCGACCATCCAGCCAGTCGCACCGTCATAGTTCATCAGGCAGGTCGAGTTGCCGTGAATGCCCATCTTTTCCTCGATCGAACCGCACATCACGCCGTTGCGCTTGCCGGGGTTGCCGTCCGCATCGGGGAGGAACTTGGGCACAATGAACAGCGAGATGCCTTTGGAGCTGTCGGGCGCGCCGGGGGTCTTGGCGAGCACCAGGTGGATGATGTTTTCCGACATGTCGTGCTCACCGGCGGAGATGAAAATCTTAGTGCCGGTGATGGCGTAAGACCCGTCCGCCTGCGGCTCCGCCTTGGTCCGGATCATGCCCAGATCGGTGCCGCAATGCGGCTCGGTCAGGTTCATGGTGCCGGTCCATTCGCCGGAGATCATCTTGGGAAGGTACATTTCCTTCTGCTCATCCGAGCCTTTGGCGGTAATCGCCGAAATCGCGCCGGTAGTGAGGCCGGGATACATGGCGAAAGCCTGGTTCGACGTCGCCATGAATTCTTCGACCACAAAGCCCAGCACATGCGGCATGCCCTGCCCGCCAAAGGTTTCCGGCTGTGAAATCGTGCCCCAACCCGATTCGCGGTACTGGGCGAAGGCTTCCTTGAAGCCGGTCGGGGTGGTGACACTGCCATCGGCGTGGCGGGTGCAGCCTTCACGGTCACCGACCTGGTTAAGCGGGTGCAGCACTTCCGCACAGAACTTGCCCGCCTCGTTAATGACCGTGTCGATCATGTCGGCAGTCGCGTTCTCGAAGCCGGGCAGATCGCCGTAGCTGGCAAGGTCGAGCATTTCGTTGACGATGAAGCGAGTGTCGCGCGTCGGGGCGGTGTAGGTGGGCATGGATGTGTCCTTTGCGAAGGTAAGTTGTCAGGGCGATCGGACGGATCAGGGCGCCGACGGATCAAGATCGAGCCGTTCGATCTGCTTGATGAAGTCGGTGAGTTCGCTGATCGACGAATCGATATCGTCACGCTGCGCTTTCAGCTTCGCCACGTGGCGGCGGCACCGGTCGATGGTCACGCGGCGCTGCTCCACCCGGCCATCATCGAGATCGTAGAGGTCGATCATCTCACGAATTTCCGTCAGGCTAAAACCGACGTTCTTGGCGCGCATGATCCATGCAAGCCGGGCGCGGTCGCGCTTCGAATAAACTCGGGTCAGGCCGACCCGTGCCGGAGCGACCAGACCCTCGTCCTCGTAGAACCTGAGTGCACGGGCGGTGCAATCAAACTCCGACGTCAGATCCGAAATACTGAATTGCTCGCGAGAAAGTTTGTCGGGCCGTTCCAGGTGGGCACCCGCATGGCGCGCGGGGCTTGCTTCGTTGGTACCAGGCTGGACTGGTTTGGCTTGGGCTGCGTTTGACATGCCGCTCGCCTACATAACCTTTACGTAAAGGTCAATCGGATTTCGGTTTCAAGCCTTCATCGACCAGCTCGCGGTAGAAGCAATCGGAGGCGCCGGTGTGGCACGTCGGACCGGCGGGCTCGCATTCGAGAATCAGCGCATCCTGATCACAATCGACGAGTATGCGCTTGACGGTCAGCGTGTTCCCCGAGGTCTCGCCCTTCATCCACAGCCGGCCCCGGGAGCGGGAATGGAAATGGGCAATCCCCGTTTCTCGTGTCCGGGCAATCGCAAGTTGGTCCATCATGGCCACCATCAGGACCGTGTTTGTTTCAGCATTGGTGACAACAGCCGTCAGCAAGCCATTGGAATCAAACTTCGGCATGAACTCCTTCCCCGCTTCCCGGTCTGCGTTTTCAATTTTGACTTCAGTCACGGGAGTTCCTTCCGGCGGCAAATATCAGCGTCACGACGTCACGATCAGATGTTGCAGGATAACAACAGACGTATCGCAAAATCCAGTTGATACACACAAGGCACTTTGAACTTAATGGCTCTGATGGAATGTACCGCCCGTGGTTCGAGTGAGCCACCCACCGAACGGCGGTGCCGGTAGAGCGCCAGGTTCAGGGGACTACGGAGAAGCAGCCCGCTTCGGCGATGGCGCCTCCAAACGATGAGGGATTGGGTCTGGGTAATCTTCTGGGGGGATGATTACCATACCGAAAGGCGGATCCAGCATTATTCGTCACGTGGCGCCCGGGTCCGGATCGGTCCCGGGCGTTATGTTGTCGGACCGCAAATCCAGCGCTTCGTCCATCACTCTCGCAAAGCACGCGACCACCACTTTCGCCGCGCCGGCCTTCTTCAGCACCTTGACGCACGCATCGCTGGTCGCGCCACTGGTCAGTACGTCATCGACCAGGATGATGCGCGCGCCCTTCACCTGCGCCGCTTTTCCTGACGGTATGGCGATTGCGCCCGCCAGCGTTCGCGCACGCGCCTTTTTGCCCAGCCCGCCGAGCGATGGGGTCGCCCTCGTCCGGGCCAAACCGTCGACGAGCAGGGTCCCGCCCGTCAGCCTCGCCAATTCTGCGCCAAGCAAAGCCGCCTGATTGTATCCCCTATGCCACAACCGCCAGCGGTGGAGAGGCACGGGGATGATCAGCCCATCGCCTTCCATGGGCGGAAGCCTCGCCGCGATCAAACGCGCGAGCATCGGGGCCATGGCGATCCGGCGGCCGTGCTTGAACGCCAGCACCAGCTTGCGCGAGGCGGGATTGTAAAGCGTACCGGCGGCGATTCCGTCATGCTTCGGCGGGTCGGACAGGCAAGGCGCGCACAAGGCGCCCATCACCACGCTGCCGCCGCCGAATGGGCGCTGGCAGGCCGCGCAACTTGGTTCTCCGGGGATCCGCAGCTCCGACCAGCACGCACCGCACAAGCCCTGCTGGCCCGCGATAATGCCCCCGCACAACGGACAGCGCGGGGGATATATCAGGTCGACGATCGGCGCCGTGGTCTGTGCGATATTAGCAGCTATGATCGACCCCAGTGACATCCTACCGGCTCTGCAGCGCTTGCGCCCTGCTGGCAAGCGCGGCAAAGCGGCGCGATGCCCCCAAGCAGCCCGCCCCGTATTTTCGACCCGGATCGCCGCGCCGCACTTGCCCGCCGGGCGGAACATTTGTCTCAGGCCCCCGATGCCGCCCGGTTCATCCTCGATGACATGGTCGACGACGTGCTGGAGCGGCTGGCATTCATGCGCCACGAGCCTGCCCGCTGTCTGCTGATCGGCGACCGTCGGGGCATCCTGGCCCGAAGTCTGGCCGAACCCGGGCGGGAAATCATAGCCGCCGAACCCGGGTCACTGGACGAGGAACGCCCGCTACCGTTTGCGCCTCTCGACCTTATCGTGAGTCTGTCATCCCTCGCCACCGTCAATGATTTGCCCGGAGCGCTGATCCATATGCGTAATGCGCTGGCGCCGGGCGGTCTGATGCTAGCCAGTTTCGTGGGCGCGGGCAGTTTGCCGATCCTGAGGCAGGCGATGTTCGCGGCCGATGGTGACCGGCCGGCATCGCGGATGCATCCGATGGTCGACAACCGTTCCGGTGCGGAGCTTCTACAACGTAGCGGCTTTGCTCGCCAAGTAGTTGATTCGCGGCCCCTTCGTGTCAGCTACCGGAGTTTCGATCAGTTTATCGCTGATCTTCGTACTCAAGGCCTGACTTCGGTGCTGGCCTCACACACTCCGCCGCTGACGAAATCGGCGCTTGAGACAGCCCGCAAGACGTTTATGGACCGTGCCGACGATCAGGGGCGAGTACTCGAAAACTTCGAGATACTCACCCTAACTGGTTGGAAGTCCTAACGAAGCGATGCCTGAGCGGCAGCCAGCCGGGCGATGGGCACCCGGTAGGGGGAGGCGCTGACGTAATCCAGACCGACTTCTTCGCAGAACGCGATGCTCGCCGGATCCCCGCCATGTTCGCCGCAGATGCCCAGCTTGATATCGGGCTTCGTTTCGCGGCCGCGCTCCGACGCCATCCGGACCAATTGACCCACGCCTTCAATATCAAGGCTGACGAAGGGGTCGCGGGCAAAGATGCCCTTCTCCACATAGGGCGCCAGGAACCGGGCCGAATCGTCGCGGGAAACTCCGAGCGTTGTCTGGGTCAAATCGTTGGTTCCGAAGGAAAAGAACAGCGCCTCCTGCGCAATTTCGCCCGCCATGAGAGCGGCGCGCGGGAGTTCGATCATGGTGCCGACCAGATATTCGATCGATCGACCTTTATCGGTGAATACCTCCTGCGCCATCCGGTCGATGAGGGTCTTGAGGATCGCCAACTCGCGGCGGGTTGCGACCAGCGGGACCATGATTTCGGGCACCGGAGCCTCGCCGGAAGCCTGCGCCACTTCGCACGCCGCCTCGAAAATTGCCCGCGCCTGCATTTCATAAATTTCGGGATAAGTGATGCCGAGCCGGCAGCCGCGGTGCCCTAGCATCGGGTTGAACTCATGCAGTTCCGCCGCGCGCCGTTTCAGATGATCGACCCCGAGCCCTGTCACGTCGGCCAGATCCGCGAAATCGGCGTCGGCCGTCGGCAGGAATTCATGCAAGGGCGGATCGAGCAGCCGGATGGTGCATGGCAGCCCGACCATCACCTCGAATATCTGGCGGAAATCGTCGCGCTGTTCGGGCAGCAGCTTGGCGAGCGCCTTGCGGCGGCCCTTCTCGTCTTCGGCCAGAATCATCTGGCGCACGGCACTGATCCGGCCGGCATCGAAGAACATATGCTCCGTCCGGCAAAGTCCGATGCCTTCCGCGCCGAACTGACGCGCCATGCGGCAATCGTCGGGCGTTTCAGCATTGGTTCGTACGCGCATCCGGCGGTGGCGGTCGGCCCATTCCATCAGGGTGCCGAAATCGCCCACGAGTTCCGGTTCGATCGTCGCGACCAGGCCTTCCATCACCTGCCCCTTGGCCCCGTCGAGCGTGATCAGGTCGCCTTCGCGTAATTCGGTGGTGCCGATCCGCAGCGTCCGCGCGCCCATTTCGATCGACACTTGCGACGCGCCGGAGACGCAGGGGCGCCCCATGCCGCGGGCCACCACGGCGGCGTGGCTGGTCATCCCGCCGCGTGCGGTCAGGATGCCCTGCGCGGCGTGCATGCCGTGAATGTCCTCCGGGCTGGTTTCCACCCGCACCAGGATTACTTTTTCGCCGCGCGCCGCGAATTGTTCCGCGGTGTCGGCATCGAGTACGATCTTGCCGCTTGCCGCGCCGGGTGATGCCGGCAGGCCGGTGGTCAGCACCGTACGCGGTGCATCGGGATCGAGCCGCGGGTGGAGCAACTGGTCCAGCGCCATCGGGTCGATCCGCAGGACCGCTTCGCGCTCGTCGATCAGGCCTTCGCCGACCATTTCGACCGCCATCTTGAGCGCCGCCCGTGCCGTCCGCTTGCCGCTGCGGGTCTGCAGCATCCACAGCTTGCCCTGCTGGACGGTAAATTCGATGTCCTGCATGTCACGGTAATGCCGTTCCAGCAGGTCGAACACTTGCGCCAGTTCTGCGTAAGCGTCGGGCATGGCTTCTTCCATGCTCAGTGGCTTGGCCCCGGCGGCTTCGCGGGCGTCCCGGGTCAGATACTGCGGCGTGCGGATGCCCGCGACCACGTCTTCACCCTGCGCGTTGATCAGATATTCGCCGTAATAGGCTTTCTCGCCCGTCGCCGGATTGCGAGTAAACGCGACGCCGGTCGCGCTGGTATCGCCCATGTTGCCGAACACCATGGCCTGCACATTGACCGCGGTACCCCAGTCGGAAGGGATGTCGTTCAACCGGCGATAGACCTTCGCGCGGTCGGCATCCCAGCTGTCGAACACGGCGGCGATCGCGCCCCACAATTGTTCGTGGACGTCTAGCGGGAAAGGCTGCCCGCGTTCCTGTTCTACGATGTTCTTGTATTGCGCGACGAGTACCTTCCAGTCCTCAGCCTCCATCTCCGTATCGGCATAGAAGCCCTTGTCTTCCTTGGCGATTTCCAACGCTTCTTCAAACAGGCCATGATCCACGCCGAGCACCACGTCGGAATACATCTGGATGAACCGGCGGTAGGAATCCCAGGCAAAACGCTCGTCGCCGGACGTCGCTGCGAGACCCGCGACGGTGTCATCGTTAAGGCCCAGGTTCAGGACCGTATCCATCATTCCGGGCATGGAAACGCGCGCGCCGGAACGCACGGAGACCAGCAGCGGATCGTCCTTGCTGCCGAAATCCTTGCCCACGGCGGCTTCCACCTGCCGCAGTGCCGAGGCAACGTCGGCGCGGAGCTGGTCCGAAAAGTCCGAACCGCCCGCGAGATATTTGACGCATTCTTCGGTGGTGATGGTAAAACCGGGCGGCACCGGCAGGCCAATCTCGGCCATTTCGGCGAGGTTTGCGCCCTTGCCCCCGGTGATGGTCTTGTCTTTCGCTCGCGGATCGATCGAGGCATCCGTGCCGCCGAAACTGTAGACCGTTTGTACCATCATCATTCCTATTTCGGATAGCTGTCAGTGCCGCCGTGTCCGCGAACGCTACCCTTCGATCTTGGAGAAATCCGCAACGTTGTGCACTGCAGCACGGAACCGCGCAAGCAGGTCGAGCCGTGCGGTGCGTTTGTTTTCTTGGGGATCGTTTACCGTGACTTCCTCGAAAAACGCATCAATCGGCGCCCGGAGCGAAGCGAGTGCAGCCATCGCGGCGGAGAAATCCTCCGCCTCGATTGCTGCTGCCGCCCTAGGCTCGGCATCGGCCAACGCGTCGATCAACGCCTGTTCGGCGGGTTCGGGGGTGTAGGAGAGCTGACCGGCGTGGCGTTCGGCCATCTTGGCCTCGATTACGGCTTTCATATCCGGATCGTCGACCAGCGCGAGCGGGTCTTCCTCACCGGTATGTGCGATCTCGCCCTCGATCCCGTGCCAGTCTTCCTTCTTGAGGATATTCGCCGCGCGCTTGTAGGCGGCGAGCAAGTTGGCACCCTCGGCGGTTTCGACGTAATTCTGCAATGCGTTCACCCTTGCCAGCAGCCGGACAAGATCGTCCTCGCCGCCCAAAGCAAACACCGCATCGATCAAATCGTGCCTGACGCCCGCTTCGCGCTGCTGGACTTTGAGGCGGTCGGCGAAGAAGTCGAAAAGCGCATCAAGCGCCGCAGTCCCTGTTTGCGGTGAATCTAGTGTTACTAGAAAATCGTGGCGGCCAACTGCTGCACCAAGCGAAAAACGAAGGTTGTTTGCTAAAATGAGGGCAACAATTGCAAGCGTCTGACGTCTGAGCGCAAACGGATCCTTCGACCCAGTAGGCCGCTCTTCAATCGCGAAAAACGCGACCAACGTATCCAACTTATCCGCAAGGCTCACAGCGACAGTCACCGGCGCAGTCGGCACGTTATCGCCCTGCCCGACCGGCTTGTAGTGGTCGCGGATGGCATCTGCTACGGAATCGGGCAAGCTCTCGGCGCGGGCGTAATAGCCGCCCATAAGGCCTTGCAGTTCGGGGAATTCCCCGACCATTTCGGTGACGAGGTCGGCCTTGCACAATTCGGCAGCCTGCCGCGCGAGAGCGGGATCGCAATTCGGCACGATGCCTTCACTAGCAAGCCACTCGGCCAGTTTCGCCACCCGTTCGACCTTGTCGGCAACCGTGCCCAGCTTCTCGTGGAAAGTGATCCGCTCCAGCCCCTCGGCGTGTTGCGCCAGGGTTTTCTTCCGGTCCACTTCCCAGAAGAACCGCGCGTCGGACAAGCGTGCAGCGAGGACCTTGCGGTTACCGTCGACAATCGCCTCCCCGCCGTCGGTGGCTTCGATGTTGGCGGTGCAGATGAAGGCGTTAGCGAGCTTGCCATCCTGCTCACACACGAAATATTTCTGGTTCACACGCGCTGTAAGCTGGATGACTTCGGGCGGGACCTCGAGAAATTCTTCTGCAAACCGGCCGAGCAGCGGCACCGGCCATTCGGTCAGACCAGCGTTTTCAACAACGAGGCCTTCATCCTCCACCAGGTCGAGACCGGCGCTGGCCGCGGCATTCGCTGCACCGGTGCGGATCATCGCTTCGCGTTCCGCGTGGTCGACGATAACATGGCAAGCGCGCAGCTTTTCCGCATAGTCGTTCGCGCCGCCGATGGTAATCTGCCCCGGGTGGTGGAACCGGTGACCCATGGTGGCGCAAGCTGACGTCACGCCGTCCACTTCGCATTCCACCAGGTCGTCGCCGAAGATCGCCACGATGCCGGACAGCGGGCGGACCCATTTCAGGCTCTCGGTGCTGATCGAGGCAGTCCCCCAACGCATCGACTTGGGCCACGGAAAGGCGCGGATAATGGCCGGAACTGCCTGTGCCAGCACGTCCACAACCGCGCGACCGGGCTGTTCGATCACCGCGAACCAAGTCTGCCGGCCCTTGACGTCACGCAGTTCGAGCTGGTCGCGGGTCACGCCGTTCTTGCGGCAAAAACCGTCGATCGCCTGATCGGGGGCGCCCTCCGGCGGGCCTTTCGCTTCTTCGCTGACCGCTTCGGTCTGCGTGGGCAGGCCGCGGGCAATCAGCGCAAGACGGCGCGGGGTGGACCAGATGGTGACGTCACCCACTTGCACACCGGCGGCTGCCAGTTCGGCGCGGAACAGCTTTTCCAGATCGGCGCGCGCGCCCTTCTGCATCCGCGCGGGAATTTCTTCACAGCGCAGTTCGAGGAGGAAGTCGGTCATGCGCTCCACTCCGGGAATTTCTGCGCCCAGGCATCGGCATTCTTTGCCATGTAAGCCTCGCATGAGCCGCGCGCGAGATCGCGGACCTGACCCATATAACTGGCGCGTTCCTGTACCGAGATTACGCCGCGCGCCTGCAACAGGTTGAAGATGTGACTGGCTTCGATCGCCTGCTCATAGGCCGGGATCGGCAATTTCGCGGTCAGGCAGTTCTGGCATTCAGCCACCGACTTTCGGAACAGGTCGAACAGCGCGTCGGTTTCGGCGACTTCGAAGTTCCACGTCGACATCTGCTTTTCGTTTTCGAGGAACACCTCGCCATACGAAACACCGTGCTGGTTGAACGCGAGGTCGTACACATTGTCGACACCCTGGATATACATCGCGAGCCGTTCCAGCCCGTAGGTCAGTTCGCCCGCGACGGGCTTGCAATCATAGCCGCCCATCTGCTGAAAATAGGTGAACTGGGTCACTTCCATCCCGTCGCACCAGACTTCCCAACCCAGCCCCCACGCGCCGAGGGTCGGGGATTCCCAGTCATCCTCGACGAAGCGGATGTCGTGTTTCAGCGGGTCGATGCCGATCACTTCCAGGCTTTTCAGGTAAAGTTCCTGCAAGTCCGGCGGGCTGGGCTTAAGGATTACCTGGTACTGGTAATAATGCTGCAGGCGGTTGGGATTTTCACCGTAACGGCCATCGGTCGGGCGGCGGCAGGGCTGGACAAAGGCGGCGTTCCACGGTTCGGGACCGAGCGCACGCAGCGTGGTCGCCGGGTGGAACGTCCCCGCGCCCATGCGCATGTCATAGGGTTGCAGGATCAGGCAGCCGTTGGCGCTCCAGAAATCATGGAGGCTGAGGATCATGTCCTGAAAGCTGTTTGCAGGGTCTCGTGTCATTACGCCGCGCTTTGGCGGATGGGTGTTTTCCGGTCAATGCCGCGCGGGCCTTTCCCGGTGAAATGACAGGATGTTACGACTTTTAGTCAGGTAGTCTTGACATAGTCAGCGAATCGCGACATAAAGTCAGGCATACCTTACATCCATTAGGAGAGCGCAAATGGAACGCAAAAAGCCCGGACGCCAAGCGATCATGATCGACGATAGCGCGGTGTTTTGGGTCCTTATCGCCAGCGCTTTCCTCATGGGCCTTGCCTGAGGCCCGTGAAAAACCGCCTCAAAGTCCTGCGCGCAATGCGCGACTGGAGTCAGGCAGAGCTGGCCATGCATCTGGATGTCTCGCGTCAGGCGGTCAACGCCATCGAGACAGGCAGGCATGATCCCTCGCTTCCTCTGGCCTTCAGACTCGCCCGACTTTTTGAAATGCCCATCGAGGAGATATTCGATGACGAAGCCTAAATCCGAACTTGCGGACGCCAACACCGAGATGACCTCCGCCCATCTGTCAAGCCGCAAGCTCTACAGCAGCATACTGATGGCATTGACGCTGCTCGCGGTCGTCTTCGGTGCCGGTGTCGTGTCAGGCTATCTCGATGCCGGCGGGGGCGACCGGGCTGATGTGCTGCTCGGCATAGTGATTGCCTGGGTGTCGGTGGTCGCGGGTCTGGCCGTGCTTGCCGCAAGGGTTTGGCCGAAACATGCCAAGGAACCGATCTCGCGCAGCAGCCGCCGGTCACGCAACTTGATTTACGTGCTGGTCGCGGTCGGCGCGGTGCTGGGCCTGCTGCTTGGCTATAATGAACCGGAGGGCATCTCTCTGCTGTCGAGCGGACCGATTCCGGCTTTCCCCGCACTGGTCGCAATCGGCCTGTGGGTGATTTGCGCGCCGATAGTTACCCTGATGTGGTGGCGTAGCACGGACGAGCATGACCGGGCGAGCTACACTGACGGCGCGAATGTCGCTGGCCATGCTTATCTGTTCATTGTCCCAAGCTGGTGGGTCGCCACCCGGGCCGGCGTGCTTCCCGAACAAGACCCGATAATCGTGTTGCTGATCGTGGCGACCATCTGGTCGGCGGTCTGGCTGTACCGCAGATATTTTTGAACCGCGCGCAGGTTTATTCAGACACGCTAAATATCCCCTCTCAGAAAGGTTATCTTATGAAAATGTTCGCACATCGTCTCGCGGGTCTGCTGACCGGAACCGCCATCTTGTTCGCCGGCCCGGCCCTCGCCCAACAGCAGAAGCCGACGCCCGTTCCGACCGCGCAGGTCCCGGCAGAACAGGTCGAGATGGGCGGTCCGGCGCTGTGGAAAGTGGCCGACGAGGACACCACGATCTACCTGTTCGGCACGGTTCATGCGCTTCCCAAGGACGTCGATTGGTTCAAAGGCAACGTCGCCGATGCGCTCGCTTCGTCCGACATCCTGGTTACCGAGATCATGATGACGCCAGACGCCGCCACCGACATGCAGTCGATCATCATGAACACCGGTATGCTGCCCGCCGACCAGAAGCTGCGCGATATGCTGGATGAAAAGCAGCGCGCATCTTACGACGCGGCGATGACCAAGCTCGGGATGCCGGTGGAAACCTTCGACCGGTTCGAACCGTGGTATGCCAGCATGATGCTGTCGATGCTGCCGATCATGAAGGAAGGCTATTCTCCGGAAAGCGGAGTCGAGGCGGTGCTGACCACCAAGGGCGGCGAAGCGAAGCCGCGTGGTGAACTGGAAACGATCGAATTCCAGATGTCCCTGTTCGACCAGCTGCCGCTAGATAGCCAGATCGCATTCCTGGTACAGGCTGCCGAGGGTGTCGATACCATCAAGGGCATGCTCGACAAGATGATCGCCGAATGGCTGGAAGGCGATGCCGACGGCCTGGCCGAACTGATGAACGAAGGGCTGACCGACCAGGTGCTGGCCGAACGCCTGCTTTACCAACGCAACGCCAATTGGGCCGAGTGGATCGACACCCGTCTGGACACGCCGGGTACCGTGTTTATCGCGGTTGGCGCGGGCCATCTGGCCGGTGCCAAAAGTGTTCAGGACGCGCTCGAATTGCGCGGAATTGAAACTGCGCGGGTCCAGTGAAGATGCGGCCGTTTCTCTCCGCTGCGCTGGCATTGGCCTGTGCGCTGGGCCTCGCAGCCTGCGGAGAGAAGCCCGCTGGCGAAGGTGAGCGAACCGACGAACAGGCAGCCCCCCTTCCCGCCATGTGGGAACTCGCCTCGGCAGACGGGACGGTGGAAGGCTGGCTGTTCGGCACCATCCATTCGCTTCCGGACGGCACGACGTGGGAAACCGAACTCATATCGGACGCCGTCGACGATGCCGATCTGTTGATTGTAGAGATCGCCGCGCTGGAGGACAGCGCGGCGATTTCGCATGTGTTTGCCCGGCTTGCGCGCACCGAAGGGTTGCCGCCACTGTCCCGTAGATTGCCCGCCGGGGATCAGGCGGCGCTGCGTGATATGCTGGCCGCGACTTCGTATTCCGACAGTGACTTTACCGCGACCGAAAGCTGGGCGGCTGCGCTGATGCTGGCGCAGGGCGTTCGCGGCGGAAACCCGGAAAACGGTGTCGACCGAGCGTTGCTGCGGCGGTTCGAAGGCCGTCCGGTCCGCGAGTTGGAAGGAGCGGTCCGCCAACTCGGCATTTTCGATACGCTGCCCGAGAGCGACCAGCGCGATTTGCTGGCCGCCGTGGTGAAGCAGGGGCGGGATACTTCCGAAGAAAGCGCAAGACTCGCCCAGATCTGGCGCAGCGGCGATATGGACAGCCTGGCCCGCGAGAATTCCGCAGGCCTCCTGTCCTCTCCGCAATTGCGCACCGCCCTTCTGGTCAGCCGGAACGAGGATTGGGCGGACCAGTTGGACGCGCTGCTACCTGCCGTACCGCCCGCCCTGATCGCCGTCGGCGCCGCCCACATGGCCGGCCCCGAGGGTCTGCCCAGCCTGATGGAGCAACGGGGTTACACCGTCACGCGCGTACAGTGACCGGCGGGCCGGGATGCTTTCCGACCACTCCCGTTCATCACGTCCGAAGCCGCGAGGCCCATTCCTGCTTGTCAATCCCGCGGTTTCCCCGTAAAGGCGCGCGCTTCCGGCCAAGGTCATCCCTGGAGGCTTGGCAGACGGAAGATCATATAATGCATTTCGAAAGGCAATTACCATGAGCGAAGCTCTGACCCTGCCGGCTGAGACGCGCGAACGGGCTGGCAAGGGAGCCTCCCGTGCACTGCGTCGCGAAGGCCGAGTACCTGCTGTCATCTATGGCGGCGGCGAAGATCCTGCCCCGATCCACGTCGAAGCCAAGGAACTGAACCGTCAGCTCGGCACCGGCCACTTCATGAACTCGATCGTGATGATCGAAGTCGGCGGCAAGTCCGTGCGCACCCTGCCGAAGGATGTTGCCTTTCACCCGGTCAACGACCAGCCACTGCACGTCGACTTCTTCCGCCTGTCCAAGGATTCGAAGATCGAAGTCAGCATCCCGGTCGTATTCATCAACGAAGAAGCCAGCCCCGGCCTCAAGAAGGGCGGCGTTCTCAACGTGGTCCGTCACGATCTGGAACTGGTCTGCGAAAGCGACAAGATCCCCGACGAAATCCATATCGACGTTACCGGTCTGGAAGTCGGCGATTCGATCCACATCAGCAATGTCGAACTGCCGGAAGGTTCCGTCAGCGCGATCACCGATCGTGACTTCACCATTGCCACCATCGTTGCTCCTTCGGCACTGAAGAGCCAGGATGGCGCCACCGATGACGAGGCTGACGAAGCCGCTGAAGTTTCCGCTGCGGAAGAAGAGGCTGGTGAGGAAGATACCGGCGAGTAATCGCTACCTTCCCAGTTTCGAAGTTTTCAGGACGCCGGCCTTCCCATGGGAAGGTCGGCGTTTTGTTTTGCAGCCAACATGGCTAGGAGAAGCCAATGCAGCTTTGGGTAGGCCTCGGAAATCCCGGTCCGCAATATGCGATGCACCGGCACAATGTCGGCTTCATGGCGGTCGATGTGATCGCCGGGAGGCACGAATTCGGGCCGGTGCAGAAGAAATTCTCCGGCTGGATGCAGGACGGGCGGATCGGCGGGCAGCGGATCATCCTACTGAAGCCCGCGACGTTCATGAATGAAAGCGGCCGCGCAGTGGGTGAAGCGATGCGGTTCTACAAGCTTGGTCTGGATGCCTTGACAGTCTTCCATGACGAACTCGACCTTGAACCGATGAAGGTCAAGGTGAAGCAGGGCGGCGGCAATGCGGGACACAACGGACTGCGTTCGATCGACCAGCATTTGGGCAGTGATTTCCGCAGGGTCCGGATCGGGATCGGCCATCCGGGGCACAAGGACCGGGTGCATGGATATGTGCTGGGCAACTATGCCAAGGCGGAACAGGACGATTTGATCAGCACGCTGGCAGCCATTGGCTCCGAGTCTGACTGGCTGGCGAAAGGCGATGATGCGCGATTCATGAACGACGTGGCGCTGCGTTTGCAGGAATAATCTGGTACGCTTGCGGAAAGCATCAAGGAGATTCCGCTCATGCCTTCAACCAAGCCTCTTTCGATCAACCGCCGGACCCTGTTGGCCGGCGCGGCAGCTACCACCGCCCTCGCTGCAACCAGTTCCGCCGCGCAGGATACCATCGTATCCGCCAAGCCCGACATGGCCGGCAAATCGGTACTCATCACCGGCTGTTCGTCCGGCTTCGGTCGGCTTGGGGCGGAACATTACGCGCGGCTTGGCGCGAAGGTATTTGCAACGATGCGCGGTCTGCCCCGCCCTGAGGCAGACGAGTTAAAGGCGCTGGCGAAACGCGATGGCCTCGACATCCATGTCCTCGAAATCGACGTTACCGACGATGCGCAGGTAACTGCCGGAGTTGCCGAGGCCGAGCGGATCAATGGCGGGGCGCTGGACATTCTGGTCAACAACGCCGGGGTCGGGATCACCGGACCGGTCGAGGTGCAGGACATGGAAGCGACCAAGCTGGCGTTCGACACCAACGTGCTTGGCTACCACCGGCTGGTTCGCGCGGTGCTGCCCGGTATGCGGGCAAAGAAATCGGGACAGATATTCATGATCTCCAGCCAGCTCGGCCGCGTGATCGTCCCCGGGGGCGGCCATTATTCCGCGACCAAATTCGCCGTCGAAGCGTTGGGCGAACAGCTCGCCTATGAATTGGTACCCCACAATATCGAAGTCACCATCATCCAGCCTGGCGGCTATCCGACCGATGTCTGGAAGAACCGCAACGCATACAACATCGCTTTGAAAACCCGGGCGAAAGATATCCATACGAGCGGCTATCCTGAGATGGTCGCCCGGATGGGCACCGAGGATGGTTCCGGCCGCAGCGCCGATCCCATGGATGTGCCGAACGCGATCGCCGAGATTGCCTCGATGCCGCCGGGCACCCGCCCACTTCGCCGCGCGGTCCATCCAGGCGGTAAACCGCAGCTGCCGATCAACGAGACCAGCGCGCGGGTGCAGGTCGGCTGGCTGGGCGAAACGCCCTACGGACCCTGGATCAAGGCGGTTCACAACACGTAGCCCATGGACGAGCGGGCTGGTAATGCGGGCCGCGCGGGTCTAAGCGCCGGCTCCAGTTCTTACTTCCGGAGTTTTCGATGGGTTTCCGTTGCGGGATCGTCGGGCTGCCCAATGTCGGCAAGTCCACCCTTTTCAATGCGCTCACAGAGACGCAGGCTGCGCAGGCGGCCAATTACCCGTTCTGCACGATCGAGCCGAACGTCGGCCAGGTCGCCGTGCCTGACGCGCGCCTTGACCAGATCGCCAAGATAGCCGGAAGCGCGAAGATCATCGAAACCCAGCTCGGGTTCGTCGACATCGCGGGACTCGTCAAAGGCGCCAGCAAGGGCGAAGGCCTCGGCAACCAGTTCCTCGCCAATATCCGGGAAGTCGATGCCATCGTACACGTGCTGCGCTGCTTCGAAGATGACGATATCCAGCATGTCGCGAACAAGGTCGATGCGCTGTCCGATGCCGAAGTGGTCGAGACGGAACTGATGTTGTCGGACCTCGAAAGCCTCGAAAAGCGCGTTCCGGCAGCGGAGAAAAAAGCCAAGGCCGGTGACAAGGAAGCAAAGGTCCTCGCCAGCGTGCTGGGGCAGGCGCTCGAATTGCTGCGCGAAGGCAAGCCAGCACGGCTGACCGTTCCCGCCGATATCGAGGAAGAACGGGTGTTCGAGCAGGCGCAATTGCTGACCGCGAAGCCGGTGCTGTATGTTTGCAACGTCGCCGAGGAAGACGCGGCTACCGGCAACGCGATGTCCGAGCAAGTCGCGGCGAAAGCCAAGACCGAAGGCGCGCAGTCGGTGGTCGTATCCGCCGCCATCGAGGCGGACCTCGTGACGATGCCCGCCGAAGATCGCGGCGAATTCCTCGCGGAACTCGGTCTGTCGGAAAGCGGCCTCGCCCGCGTGATCCGCGCGGGCTACGAATTGCTTGGACTGCAGACCTATTTCACGGCCGGTCCGAAAGAAGCCCGCGCGTGGACATTCCCCAAGGGCGCGAAGGCTCCGCAGGCGGCGGGCGAGATCCACAGCGATTTCGAGCGCGGTTTCATCAAGGCGGAAACCATCGCGTTCGAGGATTTCGTATCGCTCGGCGGCGAAAGCGGTGCGCGCGATGCGGGCAAACTGCGGCAGGAAGGCAAGGAATACCTCGTCCAGGACGGAGACATCCTGAACTTCAAATTCAACGTCTAAATCTCGGCACCTTTTCTCGCCACGCCCGTTGCAAGGCAAACAACAGGCGAGAAATGACCACATGATAGACAAGTCCGAGAATTTCCGAACCCTCGTGCGCGTCGGCTATTTCAGCCGCGCAATCCTATATACGGTTCTCGGGCTAATCGCCCTGACCAGTGCTGGAAAGATCGCCCAAGGTACCGATGGCATCTTCATTGCGATCGAGGAGTTTCCGGCCGGAATGGCGATCTTGTGGCTGATGGTGGTGGGCCTTTCGGCCTACGCATTGTTCCGACTAGCCTCGACTTTCTTCGACATCGAAAATCATGGTTCTGACAAAGTCGGCTGGGGCACGCGTATCGGCCACGCCGGCAGCGCTATCGGTCATTTCGCACTCGCATTTTCGGCATATAAATTTGCAACTTCTTCTGGCAGCGGCGGAAATGGAGCGCAGGACGCCGCGGCCGGTATCCTGTCGGTGACGCTCGGCGGTGCCGTGCTCGGCATTCTCGGCCTGTTATTCTTTGTTGCGGCGTTCGCTCAGGCGAAAAAAGGCGTCACGGGTTCCTTCATGAACCGTATCAGTCCCCAGGCACCGGACTCCACACGCTGGCTTGGCGGCGCGGGCTTTTTGGCGCGCGCGGCGGTGTTCATTGTCATTGGCTGGTCGCTGGTCAAGGCGGGCTTCATGTCGAGCGGGACCGATCAGATCAAGACACTGGGCGATGCTGTGGCTTCGCTTTCGGGCGAAGGTTTTGTGTTCACCCTCGTCGCTGCGGGCCTGCTGGTGTTCGGGATCTTCAGCTTCATCCTCGCGCGTTACCGGATCATTCCTGACATGGACACACGCGGTAAGATCCCATCGTTTCGGGCATGACCGTCCCTTGAAAATACCCGTGGGGGGTATATTTACGTGGTATGAGCACTTCATCCTCCAAGACGCGCGAAACTGCGAAACTTTACCGGATGGTGATGGACAAGCATGTCTGTCCGTACGGGGTGAAGTCCAAGTGGCTCCTCGAGCGCGAGGGGTACGCGGTCGAGGATCACCACCTCACCACCCGTGAACAGACAGATGCGTTCAAGCGCGAACACGGCGTTGAGACGACGCCGCAGACCTTTATCGGGGACCGCAGGATTGGCGGCTACACCGAACTGCGCCGTCATTTCGGCAATCCGCTGCCCGATCCGGACGCCACGAGTTATCGGCCGGTGCTGGCCGTATTTGCCGTCGCGGCAGCGCTGGCGCTGTCGATCAGCCAGTTCGTTTACGGAATGCCGCTGACCATCCGGACTGGGGAATGGTTCATCGCGTTTTCAATGGCGATGCTGGCGATGCTCAAGCTGCAGGATGTCGAGAAATTCTCCAGCATGTTCGTCGGTTACGATCTGCTGGCCAAGCGCTTTGTTCCCTATTCCTACGCCTATCCCTACCTTGAGGCGCTGGCTGCGATCCTGATGGCGGGACGCGTATTGCCGTGGATTTCGATCCCCGTGGCGCTGACAATCGGGACCATAGGAGCGGTTTCGGTATTCTATGCGGTCCAGATCCAGAAGCGCGAGATCAAATGCGCGTGCGTCGGCGGTAGCGGAAACGTTCCGCTCGGGTTCGTTTCCCTGTCGGAGAATCTCGCGATGGTCGCTATGGCCCTGTGGATGCTGGCCTATTGACCGCTGGCGGGTTAGCGGAGTTCGCATGCTGTATTTCGAAGATATTATGGTCGGATCGTCCAAGACCTTCGGGCACTACGAAGTTACCCGAGACGAAGTGATGAAATTCGCGGAAGCTTATGATCCGCAGCCGTTCCATCTTGATGACGAAGCCGCCGCACAAACTCATTTCGGTCGGCTTTCGGCAAGTGGGTGGCACACCTGCGCGATGACCATGCGGATGATGGTCGAAGACATGAAAATCCACCAGCAGGCCGGGCTCGGTTCGCCCGGCGTCGACCATCTGCGCTGGGTGAAGCCGGTCTATCCTGGCGATACGCTCTCCTGTCGCAGCGAAATC
Source organism: Allopontixanthobacter sediminis (assembly GCF_009828115.1). Classification (GTDB taxonomy): domain Bacteria; phylum Pseudomonadota; class Alphaproteobacteria; order Sphingomonadales; family Sphingomonadaceae; genus Allopontixanthobacter; species Allopontixanthobacter sediminis. The sequence goes on from NZ_WTYL01000001.1 coordinate 857,455, forward strand.
CTCGAAAAGCGGCGCAGCAAATCACGCCCGGAAATGGGCATCTTCAAATCGAAAAGCCAGACTTTCAACCAAGACGGCGAAGTGGTGCTCGAAATGGTTTCCAACGGCCTGATCCGCGTCCGGGATCACGGCGATAGTGAGGATTAGCTGGGCCTAGAACCCACACTGGGCGGTGCCGCTCGCCTGATAGACGATCTGGTCACGGCCGTTACGGATAGAGATCGTCGCGGGATAGGCGACAGTTTCGCTGCCTGACGCCTTACCGTCCCCGGGGGCAACCAGCAGGCGGACCGAATGGACCTTGCCGTCATATTTCTGCCACGTCCCGAATGGACCCTGCTTGCTGCCCTTGTCCGGGGCGAAGCGGACCATCTTGTCGTCGATTTTCATGAACGCCGTTTCGCCCTGCGTCAGCGCGATCGGATGCATCGCTGTGCCCTTCGGGACGAAGGCGCAGCCTGAACCGTAGAGATCGTTTTCCTCATAATCGGGGAAGTCGATCCGCTGCGGCGAAATAGGGTCGGGAGGGACGATGTTGGCCCGTTCGACTGCCGCGATTTTCTCGGCATCTATCCGCGCCTGCTCGGCGGGGTTCACTTCCTCCGCGCAGGCCCCGAAGAGGCTCGCAGTAACAAATACCAAAAAGGTGGCACGCCGTTCCATCAGTGTCTCCCGAACAGTTTTTCGACGTCACCCATCGACAGTTTGACCCAGGTCGGGCGGCCATGGTTGCACTGGCCCGAACGGGGCGTTCGTTCCATCTCGCGGAGCAAAGCGTTCATTTCCGCGACCGAGAGGGTGCGCCCTGCCCTGACCGATCCGTGGCAGGCCATCGTGGCCAACACCAGATCGAGTTTTTCGCCCAGCAGCAGCGCCTCGCCATGCTTGGCCAGATCATCGTCGATGTCGCGCAGCAGCGCTTCTGGATTGCTCTTGCCGAGCGCTTGGGGAACCGCGCGGACCAGCATGGCGCCGGGCCCAAAGCGCTCGATCACCAAGCCCAGTGCGGCGAGTTTGTCCGCCGCATCCTCGAGCCGGTCACAGGCGGTTTCCTCCATTTCGACGACGTCGGGCAGCAACAACGCCTGGCTGCGTTTGACGGCGTCTTCACCGCCTGCCGCACGAAGGCGTTCAAGCACGAGGCGTTCGTGCGCGGCATGCTGGTCGACCAGCACCAACCCGTCCGCCGCTTCTGCGACGATATAGGTGTTGGCGACCTGGCCTCGCGCAATGCCGAGCGGGTATTCGGCAGCTTGCGGCGACAGTTCTTCTGCCTGTTCCGCCCGGCCCATCGGAACCGCCAGTGTCTCGCCCTGCGCCCCCCGCCACTCGGGCCGCGGGGATGCGAGGTGTCCCGTGGAAGGCGGAGACCAGTCGCGCCCTTCGAACATCGAGCGCAGGGCGGGCGAGGGTTCGGCCAGCGGTTCCGACTGCCACCGGCCCATTGCCGCGACATCGGGCGACTGTGCGCTGCGCCGGTCCCCTGTCGCCAAGGCTTGGCGCAGCCCGGAAACAATAAAGCCGCGGACCGCTTGCCCGTCACGAAAGCGGACTTCGGTCTTGGCCGGGTGCACGTTAACGTCGACTTCTTCCGGCGGCAGGGTGAGAAACAGCGCCAGCACCGCATGCCGGTCGCGCGCCAACATATCGGAATAGGCCCCGCGCACCGCCCCTGTCAGCAGCCGGTCTTTTACCGGGCGGCCATTGACGAACAAATATTGGTGGTCGGCTACCCCGCGGTTGTAAGTCGGCAGGCCGGCGATGCCGGTCAATCGCATCGGGCCGGCCGCCGTGGGACGCTCCAGTTCGATCGCCACACCGTTGTTGGCCAGTTCGCGGGCGATGATCCCTGCCACCCTCGTGGCGACAGATTCACCCGGTTGCAGGCTGAGGATCCGCCGGTCGCCATGATCGAGCGTGAAACCGACATCGGGACGTGCCATTGCCAGGCGGTGCACCACATCCTTGCACGCGGCATATTCGCTACGGGCGGTACGGAGAAATTTCCGCCGCGCCGGTACTTTGTGGAACAATTGTTCGACCCGGACGCGGGTGCCCGGTGGCAGTGCGGCGGGTCCATCTTCCACCAGCGCTCCATGGTCGACCACCCGCCGCCAACCCTGCTCCCCGCCTTGTGGCCGGCTCTCCAAAGTGAAACGTGCAACGCTGGCAATGGAAGGCAAAGCCTCACCCCGGAAGCCCAGCGTCGCGACCATCTCGATTGCTTCGTCAGGCAATTTGGAAGTAGCATGGCGTTCGAGCGAAAGGGCCATTTCCGCCGGACTCATCCCGCAGCCATCGTCGGTCACCTCGATCCGGGCAAGGCCGCCGTCAACCAATTGAACCGCGATACGACGGGCACCGGAGTCGATGGCGTTTTCCACCAGTTCCTTGAGCGCAGCGGCGGGCCGCTCCACCACTTCTCCAGCAGCGATACGATTGACAAGGGATTCGGGGAGGCGGCGGATTTCCGGCATCAGAAATCGAACCTAGCGGTGAAGCGCCGCTAATTCGAGGCCGATGGTAAAAAATCGGTGGGCTGTTAACATAAATTTTTGGTGTTTTCCCTAGCGTTTGGTTAAGGGGAGCGCACTCCCTGTCATAAGCGGGTCGCAACGGCTGCCAAGTGCTGCGCTGAAGCACCGCAAATTTTATGGATTCAACCTCGCAATGAGCTTCATCTCCCGCCTCTTCAAATTTGGGTCGCAGAACATGGCGATCGACCTCGGCACGGCGAACACGCTGGTTTATGTTGAAGGGCGCGGCATCGTTTTGAACGAGCCGTCCGTGGTGGCGATCGAAACGCTCAACGGCATCACCAAGGTCAAGGCCGTGGGCGACGATGCGAAGATGATGATGGGCAAGACCCCCGACAGCATCGAAGCGATCCGCCCGCTGCGTGACGGGGTTATCGCGGATATCGAAATTGCGGAAAAGATGATCGAGCATTTCATCCGCAAGGTTCACGGCAAGAAAAGCATGTTCAGTTACCCGGAAATCGTGATCTGCGTTCCCTCGGGCTCCACCTCGGTCGAACGCCGCGCGATCCGCGATGCGGCCAGCAACGCCGGTGCCAGCCAGGTTTACCTGATCCTCGAACCGATGGCGGCCGCGATCGGCGCGGACATGCCGGTGACCGAACCGGTCGGTTCCATGGTTGTTGATATCGGCGGCGGTACTACCGAAGTCGCGGTTCTATCGCTGCGCGGCTTGGCATACACCACCTCGGTCCGCACCGGCGGTGACAAGATGGACGAAGCAATCGTGTCCTATGTTCGCCGTCACCATAATCTGCTGATCGGCGAATCCACCGCAGAACGCATCAAGAAGGAATACGGCATCGCAGTTCCGCCGGAAGACGGCATCGGTCTGACCATCACCCTCAAGGGCCGCGATCTCGTCAACGGCGTGCCTAAGGAGATAACCATCAACCAGGGCCATCTGGCCGAAGCGCTGGCGGAACCCATCGGCGCCATCGTCGAGGGTGTCCGGATCGCGCTGGAAAATACCGCCCCGGAACTGGCGGCCGACATCGTTGACCAGGGTATCGTCCTGACCGGCGGCGGCGCGCTTATCAGCGGGCTAGACGCACATTTACGCGAAGAAACCGGCCTGCCGGTGAGCATCGCGGAAGATCCGCTTTCTTGCGTGGCAATCGGCACTGGCCGCGCCATGGAAGATCCCATCTATCGCGGCGTGTTGATGACCGCCTGAGGAAGGGACAATCATGGCGCCGCCTTCCAAACGGCGCCCCGGCTTTTCGCGTAGGGCGCAATACGGAATTTTCACCGGCTATGTAGTGGCTGGTATCGGTGCGCTCGTCGGTGCGGTCCTGCTTGGCCTGTCGCTGTGGCGTCCGGCCAACTTCAACGGTCCGCGCATGATCGCGGCGGACGCCGTTGCGCCGGTCGGGGAAGTGTCCGCAGAAGCGCGCACCACCAGTCGGGGCCTCATCGAAAGCATCACTGGGTATTACCGCGCCGGCAGCCAGAATGCGGAACTCAAGCGCGAGATGGAGCTCGCCCGCATCCGGCTGGCCGAAGCGGAAGCGGTGGAGCAGGAAAACAAGCGCCTCAAGGCGCTCCTGGCCTTGCAGGAAGCTGAAGTGGAGCCGGTGGTCGTGTCCCGCATCGTCGGTTCGACCGCAGCCAGCACTCGCCGGTTCGCCTACCTCGGTGCCGGTTCTTCGCGCGGGGTCACCGCCGGTATGCCGGTCCGAGGCCCTCGCGGCGTTGTCGGGCGAGTTCTCGAGGTCGGGCGGAATTCTTCGCGAATCCTGCTTCTGACGGACAGCCAGAGCGTGCTGCCGGTCCGCCGCGCGCAGGACAACGTCGTCGCGCTCGCCGAAGGACGCGGAGATGGACTTCTGCGTATCCGGCTGATCAATCTCGGCATCAACCCGCTCGAGGTTGGCGATGTCTTCGTGACCAGCGGTTCAGGCGGATATTACCGGCCCGGGGTCGCTGTGGCAGTAGTGTCCGAACTGACAAATGATGGTGCCCTGGCACGGATCATCAGCGATCCGGCGGCTACCGATTTCGTCTCCGTCGATCCGATCTGGCAGCCCGACGCCATCAGCGGCGCGGCGACCCCGGTCGAAGAAGAGCTGAGCGAATGAGGACAGCCTATCGCGGAGCGGTTCGGCGCGACGAGTTCGGCAGCCGCATAGACCGCCGTCATTCCAGTCTTCTCGCCTATGGCATTCCGCTGGCCAGCATCCTGCTCGGCTCGGTCCTGCCGATGCTGTTCATTGCCAGCGCGGTCCCCCTGGTTCCGCCAATGGGCTTCATGGCCCTGATCGGCTGGCGGCTGATCCGGCCCGGCATTATCCCGATCTGGGCCGGCTTCCCGCTGGGCATCTGGGACGACCTGTTCAGCGGTTTTCCTTTCGGTAGCGCGATCCTGCTATGGTCGATGACGCTGGTCGCGATCGAAGCGCTGGAGGCCCGCTTCCCCTGGCACGGCTTTGTCCAGGACTGGCTCACCGCTGCACTGATCATCATCGTCTACCTACTGGTTGCAACCTTGCTGTCCGGAGCGCATGGATCGTTTCCGATGCTGCTGGCGCTGGTGCCGCAGCTCTTGCTGTCTGTCCTGCTGTTCCCCATTATCTCCCGTATGATTGCCCGTCTCGACAGATTGCGCCTGACCCGCTTCAGGAAGTTTTGACGATGGCTCGCAAGCGCTCCGGGCCCGTCGTCAGCTCGGCCACACTCAAGAATGCCTTTGACCGGCGCAGCTTCGTGATGGGCGGAGTGGGCGGCGGTGTCGGCATGCTGCTGGCGGCCCGGATGGGTTACATCGCCATTGCCGAGAACGAGAAATACGCGACGGAATCAGAAAGCAACCGCGTCAATTTGTCGCTGATCCCCCCTCGCCGCGGCTGGGTGCTGGACCGGAACGGGGCGCCCCTCGCATCCAACCGCGCGGATTTCCGGGTCGACCTGATCCCCGACCGGCTGGCCAACCCCGATCGTACGGTCAACGTCCTGGGCGAACTGCTTGCGCTCGATCAGACGGCGGTGCAGGACCTCAAGGACAAGATCGCCAAGGCACGCGGTTTCCAGCCCATCGAAGTGTCGAGCGGCCTCGACTTCTCGCAGTTTGCCGCAGTCAGCGTGCGCCTGCCCGAACTGACGGGGGTGGTGCCGCAGCGCGGTTTTTCTCGCTTCTACCCGACCGGTCCGGCTGTCGGCCATCTCATTGGCTATGTCGGACCGGCGTCAGCGGAAGAATACGAAAGCGACCGCAACCCGCTGCTGATCACACCCGGGTACAAGATCGGCAAGGACGGCCTTGAAAAGCAGTTCGAGCAGGACTTGCGCGGGGTACCCGGCGCGCGGCGGGTGGAGGTAACCGCCGCTGGCCGGATCGTCCGTGATCTCGACACGCGGGAAGACGTCCAGGGCAAACCGATCAAGCTAACTATCGATGGCCCACTGCAGGATTATGCCGCGCGGCGGCTCGGACTCGAATCCGGCTCGGTCGTGGTAATGGACTGCCTGACCGGTGACCTCCTGTGCATGGCGTCCATGCCCAGCTTCGATCCCAACAGCTTTTCTGACGGCATCGGCCGCGTGGAATACGGCATGTTGAGCAGCGACGAGCGCGTGCCGCTGCGCAACAAGGTCCTGAAGGGGCTGTATCCTCCGGGTTCCACGGTCAAACCGATGGTCAGCACTGCGTTCCTCAAGGAAGGGCTCGACCCGTCGGATTCGGTCAATTGCAGCGGCGGGCTTCGGGTGGGCAACCGGGTGTTCCGCTGCTGGAAACGGGGTGGTCACGGCCGCGTCGACATGGCCAAGGCGATTTACCAGAGCTGCGACGTCTACTTCTACCACTTCGCCCAACAGATCGGCATGAATCCGATTTCCGAGATGGCGCGCCGATACGGCATGGGTCAGGAATTCCCGCTGCCGGTAGCAAGCCAGTTCTATGGCACAGTCCCGGATCCGCAGTGGAAGCTGAAGAAGTACGAGCGTCCGTGGCAAGCCTTCGACACCGTCAACGCCACGATCGGACAGGGTTACATGCTGGCCAACCCGCTGCAGTTGGCCGTGATGGCGGCGCGCCTCGCGTCGGCGAAGCAAGTCATGCCGCGGCTGATCTACGACACGAAGACCCCGTCCTTCCCGTCGATGGGAATTTCGGAAGATCACGAGGCCATGATCCGCAAGGCGATGAGCGACGTGGTCAATGGTCCGGGCACCGCAGGACGCGCGAAATTGCCGATCGATGATATTCTGATGGCCGGAAAGACCGGTACCGCGCAGGTGGTCTCTCTGTCCAAGTCGGATGGCCGCTCCGGTCCGTGGAAATACCGCGACCACGGCTTGTTCATCTTCTTCGCGCCGTTCGACAATCCGCGCTACGCTGGCGCGGTTGTAATCGAACACGGCGGCGGATCAGGCTCTGCATACCCGATCGCGCGTGACGTCATGACGTTCCTGTTCGATCCCCAGAAGGGGCTCGACCAGCTTTACTCGCTGGAAAAGGAATGGGGCGGTACCGCGCAGCAACGCCTGGAGAAAAAATACGCCGCCTTCGCGCGGGAAGCCGGCGAAGCTGTTGAACCGGTTCCGCGCCGCGAGGAAGAAATCTTCGACAAGGTTGATGCAGAGGCGCGCGCAGCCGCGCTCCAACCGGCGGCAGAAGCAACCGACGCGGCTATCAACCGGTCAGAGAATGTCGATTCCGCGCAAGGGCAGACCGAATGAGTTCGGTAATCCCGGCGCCCATCGCCCGGCAGCCATGGGGAATGCTGATCCCGCTGTTCGTGCTTGTCGGTTTCGGCGCGGCGGTACTTTACTCAGCCGGCGGCGGCGGAATGCAACCGTTCGCGGCTTCGCACCTGGTCCGCTTTGGCGTATTCATCACGATGGCCTCGGTGATGGTCCTGTTCAGCCGGGACATCGTGCAACTTGTCACGTATCCAGCCTATGCTCTCGTATTGCTGCTTCTGGTCGCAGTGGAGGCTATCGGCGGCATGGGCGGTGGAAGCCAGCGGTGGCTTAATATCGGGCCGATCGTGTTGCAGCCATCCGAGTTGATGAAACCCGTCATCGTGCTGGTGATCGCGCGGTTTTATTCCACCCTGCCCGCCGGAATGATAGTGGACTGGCGCGCACTGATTCCGCCGACTGGTTTGATCCTCGTACCAATGGCACTGGTCCTCATGCAGCCGGATCTCGGCACGGCCCTCGCGATCGGATTTGGCGGCGTGGTGGTAATGTTCCTGGCCGGGCTGCCTATGCGCTGGTTCGTCGGTGCTGGCGCGGTCATGGCGGTCCTTGCACCGATCGCATTCTTCTTTGGATTGAAGGAATACCAGCAACGCCGGGTGACCACCTTCCTTGACCCTGAAAGCGACCCGTTGGGCGCAGGCTATCATATCATGCAGTCGAAAATCGCCATCGGTTCAGGCGGCCTTTCGGGCAAGGGATTCAACGAAGGATCGCAGAGCCACCTCAACTACCTGCCCGAACCGCATACCGATTTCGTCTTTGCGACCATGGCGGAAGAATGGGGCATGCTGGGCGGTCTGGTCGTGATCGTGATTTTCGGCCTGATCCTGCGCTGGGGCCTTAAGGTAGCCCGAAGCTCGAACGACCGGTTCTCCAAACTGCTCGCGTCGGGAATGGTGGCGACGATATTCTTCTACGTCGCGATCAATCTGATGATGGTGATGGGCCTCGCACCGGTGGTCGGCATCCCCCTGCCATTCATGAGCCACGGGGGTTCTTCGATGATGACCAACATGATCTGTATCGGCACCCTGATGATGATAAACCGCTGGAACCGCGAAAGCCCGCGGTCGGGATTGATCAGCTGATCGCGGGGTCCGCGACATCAAATCAGCGCCGCCGGGACCTTTGTCCTTTTCATCAGGGAAAGACGCGCTATATGCAGCGCCTCTCCGCCTCGCACGGCGATTCGGAGAAGCCGCAATTCCCGGCAGATGGACGCATAGCTCAGTTGGTAGAGCAGCTGACTCTTAATCAGCGGGTCCTTGGTTCGAGCCCAAGTGCGTCCACCATTTTTCAATGGCTTACACGGGTATCTCGAAGACCTGATACGGCGAAGGTAACGAGCTAGGTATCGGGGCGCTCTTGCGGCCATGAGGAGGGTGATCTCTCTAAATCCCTCCCCATGGCGCGCGCGAGACATTAGCGAGCTGGTGCGTTCGCCTTTATCCAAGCGTTGGTTCCGGCATTCGCCCCAGTGTACCAGTTGTTCGTGGTCAACTCGGAGACCCAGACCTTATCATCTTTATCGATAAAGTTTTTAAAGTGGGCGTGCACTTCTTTCGCAGAGTTCTTCACACTGATCAGCCAAAACGAATCTAGAGCGCGGTGCGCTCCCAATTTTTCTAGCTCATCCCAAAGCGTGGGGTAGTCCTTGTTTTTTATAAGGTCATAAGTGAGAACGAATGTGGTCATGATTAGGTATTCCCAAAATTGGGAGCGGGTAAAGCTTGACCGATTTCGCGCGAATTATCATAGCACGGTTCTACCTCGGCTGTGGGCATTACCCGCCCCAGTCAATTGCCCCACCCGGTCCGCACGACTGGGTGGGGTTTTTCTTGTATAGGGAATCACGCGCGCATAGCGAAGCCAAACATTCCCGATTCGGCGTGGATAAAGTGGCTAACTTTTACTCATCCGTCGGAATTCTCGGCGTCATCTGGATCACCAACGGACCAATCGTTGCCGAACGTTCCGAACGAATAAGGCCGATCGTCATAAGCTTCACAGCAATCGACGTTGTCTTCTTCGTGGTCGGGGTCGCCGTCCGCCGCATCGAGCACTGCAAGCAGCTGCTCAATCATGTCTTCTACCTGGTCGCGCGTTTCCAGTTTCGGAAAGGTGCCGGCGGCGATAGCGTTGGAAAGGTTGAAGCTGGCGCGATGCGCCTGTAATGGACTGGAAGCCATAGTCGTCTCCACAATAGACGGTTATCGGTCAGGGCCGGTCAGCTGTTAGCGCAGCGGATCGGCCTGCACCCGGTTCGCACAATCCGATTCACCCGTCAATCAATCCGTCGCGCGGATCGCTTCGACCAGGGCGGCCCAGTTCTCGGGCGTGAGCAGCTCGGTTTTATCATCAATCGGCAATTTCAGTCCGATCGCCATACCGGCTGCACAACCCGCAGCTGAGGCGAAGTGCCGATAATATCGGGATTTGTGAACTTTGCCGACACATGGCCAGCGAACTCTGATGCGTTTAAAAGATGCGTATGAAACTTCGACCGCGTTCATCATGCGAGCCTCCTGCTCCGCTGTAGCGTTGCCATGCTGTTACCCATTTGAGCGCCCGCGCTAGCGATCGATGGCGCGGCTTGCTGGATCTGACCATTCACCCGAACGTCGAAATATGGGCTGGCCTCTACCTGTATCCGAGTAGCCCCGCCCATCATGGCCTTCAGATTGTCATTGCTGCTCACCTGCGAACCGCGGGGCAAGTTCAGCAGCTCCGGCCCGCGCTCGCCTACGATGGCCATGCCGCCGGGATGAAAGCTGGTGCCGTTGGCGTAGCCAGGCACCTTGTTGATGTTGGTCTGGATGCTTTTGCCGAACGCTCCGACGCTGCCCAGCTGCGTGAACACGCCTAGCACGGAACCAAGGATATCAAGGAAGCCGCCACCCTTGATAGAATTGGTCATGTTCTGCAGGGCTCCGAGGGTATCCTGCGCCATGTCGGCAAAGCTCTTCGCGATCCGGACAGTGTGCGCCTTGGTCTTGTCCGCAGCCAGGCCAAGCTTCTGCTCGAGCTTATCTATGCTTCTAGCTATATCTTCGCTGGTTCGCAGCGGATCTTCGCCGACTGCAAGGCCAGCGGACAAAGCTACCGGGCCCATACCGCCATCGTCGCGCAGCCGCGCCATTGCGCGACGGCGCGCCTCGATCGCCGTTGCCTCGTCCATGCCGCCGCCCGGGTGATTAGGGCCGCGCTTTTCCATTGCATCGATCGCAGCGATCATATCGCGATACCCGCGCATTTGCTCCGCTTCTGGAAACAGGTCGGCCAAGAGGTAACGCACATCCCGCGCCATGTTGGCGAAGGCTTCCTTGGTGCCCGCCGTGGTCCTCTCCGCGACGCCTACCATCACCTTGTCCAAGCGACCCATCTGCTCCGCGATGCCATCCACCATGTCCGGAATGTAGCTGTGGCCCACCACGGCATCATACAGGCCATAGAAGGCTTGCTTTACAGTTTCGATCTTGGCGCTGACCGTGTTCCAGACTGCGCTCAGCTTGTCTACGATCCACGTTTTTACACCCTGGTAGAGTCTCCCCATCCAATCGACAGACGCCCTGACCATGCGCGCCATCATGTCCGGAATTCCGCCAACGACTTCGCCGAGTTTCTCAACCACTTGGACGAATAGCTTGCCGGCGAAGCTCCAGTTTTGCCTTGCCTGCGCCGCCTGCTTGGCATTGAAAGCGTCAAAATTATCCGCCCAATTCTGCATCGTGCTAGAAGCATCGATCAGTGAGAGTTTCAAATCTGAGACCGACTGTTCGTACACCAGCAGCGAATCGGCATTTTCGAGCAGCTTCTTGTTCTGCTGCGCTTCGATTACATAATTCAAAGCGGCCAGCTTGTCGGCCACTTCATCGGCCTTCGCGATATCGTCACTGGACAGGACGATCCCCAACTTATGCGCCGCGCCGGTCAGCCGTTCAACGCCTGCCGCGCCTTCGCTAAGCAAAGCGGCGAGCTTCTGGCCCGAACGCCCGAACAGGTCGACCGTGATGGCCGCGCGTTCGGCATCACTGCCAACATTCTTAAGACCCTCAGCGATCAGCGGCATAGCCTCTCCGGCACCGATGACTTCGCCTTTGCTGTTGCGCACTGCGATGCCTAGCTTCTCGAGCGCTAGCAGCGGCTCTTTCACACCTTGCGCAGCATCCCCCAAGCGCCTGGTCAATTGCGCAAGGGCATCGTCCATCTGCTTCTGTTCGATATTGACCTGCGTGGCCGCGTAGCGGAATTCCTGCAAAGCGGTCGTAGTGACGCCCAGCGCCATCGCTTCCTCGCCAAGGTTACCGGCCGCATCGATTGCAGCGCGGCTCATGTCCTTAATCCTGTTCGCTACCCCCAGGAACGCCAATCCACTGAGTGTCGCGCCGACCTGCTGCATAGTCTTTCGAGCCGCTGCAAAATTCTTCTGCAGGCCGGTCATCTCAGTTTTCGATTTGCGAATGCCGTTCGAATATTGCGCGGTGTCCAAGCCCAAACTTACGAGCAAGCTGCCCAATAGAGTTGCCATGTTTCAAACTCCTTTGAAAGGTAAGGTCATCGAAGCTGGGCGAGTTTACGCTATCGCCCTGACCTTCAATGTTCCGGATACGAGGTTGATGGTGCCGCCAGATTCGTTCTGAAACCGCACTGTGACGGTGTCCGCTGCGGACACGTATGCATCCAGAATTACACCCGCCAGACTTATGCTGAATGATGCCGATGCGAACATGCCAAGTTTCGCACCTGGGCAAGCCACGGTGGTGGAGTCAGCGCCGCCGTGCGGGATGGATGGCGGGTCATACGTGACACTCCCGCGAAATACATAATCAGTGGAGTTGGTTGAATTCCCGCTATCGTCCGCAAAGCTCGAGCCGCTGGCAATTGGCGAAGCCTTGAAGTGACAGTTAGACGCCCCGGCGCCGAACTCCACGTCCCCAGCGACGGGACAGCCGACAATGGCATTATCCGTACCGGTGATGGAAAGCGTCTCACCAATAGTCGAAATCCGAGTTCCGGAAATAACCGCCTTCTTGGCGGTGCCAAAAATGATGTTGCGAGTATAGCATCCGGTTACCAGCGTATTGTCGGTGCCGGTCAGGTCGACCAGGACGCCGGTTGAATCTACCCCAATAAGCGAGCGCGGGGACGCAGCAACGTCGCCGGCACCGAGCTTCATTGCAGGCTCATTGCTGTCGGTCCGGTTGAAAAGCCCGCCAATAATGCGGAGCTGCGACCCGCCCCCGGCTGCAGTGATTTCCAGACAGTAGCCAAGCATATCAAGGAAGTTGCAGTTGATCAGGTTGATGTTGGAGGTACCGGCGGGGATTACCAAGCCGCGACCGGTAGCCCCTCCGCTGCCGGTGCCATTGCCCTGAAGACCAACGTTGATCATCCCGCAGCCCGCGGCTGCAGTGAACATGTCGCCGTTTTCCACTTTGTTAATTGTGGAGAGCAGAGGACTTCGGGCTATGATGTATTGGCCGAATGCCAGTGCTTTACCGGAAGGAATATAGCTTAGGTTTCCGTCTGGGACCTCAACCGACTTTCCGGTATCTAGCGCCGCGTTCAGCGCTGCGGTGTCAACAGCTGCACTAACTCCGACCGTGCCGGTTGCATGAAAGTCGAGAACGTGGACACTGTCGCGCAATTTGGCCTGCAGGTTCCGCGCTACCGCGCCGCCGCCAGCCTGAAAGAAGGTTCCGATTGCGTCAACGTAAGCCTTGGTTGCTTGAGCGCCAATTACTAGGGAATTCCCGCCTGCATCGCCCGCGCCATCTGCCGTGCGCTCAGCATAGATTACTCCGCCCGAACCGTCTGGGTAGGAAAAGAACTCGGTTTCAATTGTACCGATTTCGCCCAGCAATTTGCTGCTGAAGTAGTTCCCCGCAGCTGCAGAAGCGCTTGCCGCCAGTTCAGCCCGACCAGCCTGCCGTGTGGCTTCGAGCGTGTTCTCGCCCAGTGAAAAGGTTCGCGTACCATTCGTAACATTTACATTGATTGTCATCTCTCAAACTCCACTCGGAGGAAAGGTTGGCCGCCGACGGCAATGAAGAACCGTCGGCGGCCTTGACCCAGCTCACCCCAAAGCCGGGCACCTATCGGGTCAGGTGATGTTGCCGAAATCACCGTAGCTGAGAGCGAGAGGTTGCTTGATCGCCAGCCCGAGGCGGCTTTCGCAGCGGATCGTGACCATGTTCTTGACGAAATTGTCACCGTCCTCGGTCGACAGCGCCACAGTCGGAGCCTGCCGATCGTACAGCGTAGCAGCCCGCATGAAGTCCCCGACAAGGAACTTGTCGACCGTCATTGCTGTGGTCGGCACCACCGGCAACCCGAACAGGCTCGGCGGAACTGGTGCTTGCGGATCGCCGAGGATGTATTTGCCATCCCCGTCTTTCAGCATCCGCATCCGCATCCAGTCCGTAGGATGGATGACAATGCCGTTCGCCAGGAACTCGGCGAGACCGACCTGCAGGATTGCCAGTCCGATCTTGTCGATCATGTTCTCGCCGGAAGGCGCGAACTCCGGATCGTAAGTCGTGCTGTTGGTGATCAATCCGTTAAGGTTTGCACCCGAACCGCTGCCGTTGAGCAGCTGCAGGTCTTCTGCCAGTGCCAGACCGTAGCGAAGCTCTCCATCGATGATGCTGGACAGCTGCGGCGCATCGTCCAGCACCTGGACGCTCGCCTTGGTCCAATGCGCGATCGTGCGCATCGGCAGGTTTGCCAGTTCCCAGGTATAGTTCGATTCCGGCTTGGTCGTGGCTTCCGCCACCGGCGCGGCAGCATTCGTGCGGGCAGTCTGCTCGACGTATTCGACCGACCCGCTGTTGGTGTTCACCGTGTTCAACAGGTCGCGAATGCGCGGAACACGTCCTGCGATCGTATTGATCGATGGATCCCGCATCGCCGGTGCCAACGCACCGCCACTATCAGCTGCGCTGGTGGTTGCCTTGACCTCAATTCGGACGCGGGCAGGCTGACTGGTCTTGACCTCCGACATGCCCCTGACTTCTTCACTTTCGGCGACCTGTTGGCCCCAGCTGGGCTCTGCGCCACTACCGCCGCCCGAGCTGCCACGGGCGAGTTTCTGTTCGACATCTTTCAGTCTGCAGTCGACCCCCGTAACGAGGGCCCCGGTTTCGGTCATTTTCTGTTCGACCGCATCGGTGTGCGACTTCAGCAGAACTTCAATATTCTCTGGCATTTTACGTCCCTTCAAAGATTGCCGAGACGCGCGATTGCGCCCCGGAGAACGGCTTCCGCCGCGTCATGATTGTTTGATTGTTCGCGCCGCGCTTTCCACGCTCCGGCCATCGCCGCCGCGTCACGACTTGCAAAACCCTGCTGGCGCAGGAATTCGCGCACCTGGTCCACATCCCGGGGCAGTTCCTTGATGGAAGTCACCCGCGCTTGGGGATCTGCAGGGAACGTCACCAGGGACGCCTCCCACAGGTTGATTTCGGTCAGCAGCCGCAAGTTTCCGTCCTGTTTGGAACCTCCCGGCGCTACGTCGAACCCGATGCTGATACCGGTCAGGGCGCCGATCTTCGCCAAGGCGTGAGCCTCGCGCGCAAGCTCCACGTCCATCGCCAGGTCGGCCTTGCCGAACAACCCTTGCGGACGTTCGACCAGTTCCGTCCAGACGCCGATCGGTCGGGATGCATCATGCTGGTAGAGCACCGGCATCTTGCGCCCGCTTTGAGCTATGCTCGCGATCGACTTGGTGTAAGCCCCGGGCTGGATTGTATCGCCATAGGTATCGACGCCACCGAAGGCGGAGATAATGCCCTCGATCGCGCCGCTATCGGCGATGGATTTGATTTCAAAAGGGAGAACCCGGGTATGCATCAGACGCACCTATCAACTGTGAAACGGAAGTTGTTTCTCAATCAATGTGCGCGGCATCCGCGGGAACATTGGTCGCTGGCGCGTCATATTGGCGACGTCAGCAAGAGGAACAATTAGTGAATCTGGCGAGGTTGTCAATCCCCCGGTTTCTGCAAGTCTCGCACCAGGCAGGCATGTCGGGCGAACCAGGGCGCCACGCTCTGCGCGCCTGACCAGCTGGTCACGGTATCGGCGATGCCCATGGCGAGGCCTGTTGAAATCACTTGGCGAGACATGCCCTCCGCCCGCAGCCGGTTGACCATCTCGATCAACTCATTTTGCACCAGGTGGGCTTGATGCTCTTCAGCCGGATTAGGTCCGTTGCTCATCGTTTAGCTCCTTCGCTGTTTGCCTGGACGCGTCTGCGCCAGACTTGTGATTTCGATTGTAATTCGACGGGATAATTCAGCCGGAGCGTCGGACCCGTGATCCGCAGCGCAGCCGCTATGGCCGGTTGCGCGATTCCTTCGCCGTGCAGCTGCGCTACCAAGGCGCGGGTCGCCACAGTCGGCATGTGCCGGGGACGTCCTCTTTTTCCGTGGCCGGGAGGAATCGGATCGCCGAGCAGATCAATGAAATCAATGCACGAATAATCCGAGGTTTTGGCGGCTATATCGGGAGAGGCAGGATCATCATGCGACCCTGCGCCATTTGCTCCGCACAGCCTCACAGGGCAGCGATCTGCAAGCCGAATATCATCGTCGCTGCCGCCGCCGCAGACTATGCTCCTGCGCCCGCTCACAGCACCGATCTTTTCTGAAAACTCGTCAGGTGCCTAAAAAATCCGCGAATGAGAGGGGCAGTGGTCTGGGGGCAAACGGGTTCACAGACTTTCGACCTCCCCCCTCCCGCTGCAAACCCTTCCACCTTCCATTTCAATAAACGGCAATGGAGGTAGCAACGTAAGGAAGTAAACCCTTGATTTATGGGAATAAAGCTTAAGAATGGAAGGATGGAAGGGAAAATCGACCAACTTACGCACATAAAAACATTTTTGTTTTTCCTTAGCGGAAGAGCTGTGATTTCCCTTCCGCCCTTCCGCGCACACCTATTAACCGCAGAATACTGCGGCTCTCGGCCTTCCGCGCGACAGTCCAAACAGCTAAATCCTGAATGGAAGGTGGAAGGCGCAACGCTCAGCCTACTCACACCGGCCACCCTCTACCCGCCACACGTAAGCAAAGAGATCATCCACTGCGGAAGTCCCGATATTGACCTCAGGGGGCCGGGGACGGGCCGAGCGGCGGCGGGCGCGGTGAACCACATTAGTTCCCGGCGGGATCCAGTGAATGCCGTTCGAATGGAGCTTGCTGAAGCCTAGTCCGAACATCCCGTTGCTGAAGCCTTTGACGCAGACGGGAGGCAAACCCTTTGCATCAGCCCAACTCCGATAGCGCTGGTACAACGCGCTGGATCGGTGCCGCGCGCCCTCGATCTCACCCGCTTGATGAAGCTCAGTGATGAATGGCGCGATCGCCGCCGACTCCAGCGTGGACGCGCACTTTGCTTTGATAATTCGATCGATTGCGTGTCGCAGAAGTTCGTGACGGGACACCCGCTTTTTCGCAGCCAACGAGGATCCCGGTCTGACAAGCAACACCAGGTCATTATCGATTACCACTCTAACCACCGGCTGCGCCAATGGACAGAGCCCCCAACCCCGCCGAGAGGCGGTCAACTATTTCCAATCCGGAAGCCATATCAAACGGCCGCGATACGGTCTTGAATCCAAGCCTCGACCTGCCAGTCAGGCCATAAGTTCACGCGCTTTCCAATTTGAACTGGCTTGGGAAACTCACCCTCACCGAGCAATTCATAAATCTTCGACCGGGAAAGCCCGGTCTTGTTGCACACAGCCCGCATTTTGAGCATCGTCGTGTTCATGTTTGCTGTCCTTAGTTGTTTTTAGGACAGTAGAATTAGGGGGCTACTCCGTCACAAACCTAGGCGATTATTTGCTGCACAAAATCTCAGGAGGATTGACAGATTGTGACGCTGGATTTGCGTCTGTTTTCGTCTGAATTGGTGCACAAAGCGTTTTCTAATTGTCGATAACTCTAGCCAAATGGCCAGCCCATAGATTGAGCGCTTCCGTCTTTTCCACTTTCCAATCATGCCGCTGATAGACCCCAGCGATGCCGCCACGGGATCCACTCACGTGGTTAAGTACCGCTTCGGTCACTTCGAACCGCACCCCTAGTCGCTGCAGGCCGGTTGCGACAGTTCTGCGGATGTCATGTAGGGTCCAGTGGTCGCCAGCATCACGGCCTAACTCTGCATCTACTGACGAACGTACTCGCACCATCATTTTTGAAAAGCCGCTCGGCCCGTTATCTGCTTTCGTCGCCTTGTTCCTAGCTGGATAAAGCTTCGCCGAATCCTCATCCTCCGGAATTTGCTTCAACACCTGCAGTGACATCTTCGACAGCGGCACCAGGTGCGCCGCACCGTTCTTCGATCGGGTCGGCGGGATAGTCCAGAGCTTTGCAGCTACATCGAACTCTGACCGTTCCGCAGAAAATAGTTCATCCCGTCGCGCGCCAGTCAGCATCAGCAGTTGCAGACCGGTTCCCCAAGGTGAACCTTCGGAACTGGCGACCCTCCATAGCGCTTTCAGTTCCAGATCGGTCAGCACCCGGTCACGCGATTTACCCTTTGCGGGTCGACCGGCATCGCGGCACGGATTCGCGGTCAGGCGATCTAGGCGCGGCATTGCCCAGGTATAAAATGCCGACAGCTGTGCATGAACCGCGCGCGCCATCGCCGGAGAATTGCGGCCGATATCGTCAACTAGTCGGGTGACGTCGCCACGCGTCACAGTATCGGCCATCCGGTCGCCAAGCACCGGCAGCACGTAGCCGAGCATAATCCGCCTGATTTCGTCCAGCGATCGCAGCTGCGCCTTGCTGTTCAAATAAACCGGCACCAGCGCCGCGACCGTTTCGACATCGTCCTGCAGCCGCGCCTTTGGAATTGGCGCGCCCTTTCCCGCCTCGATATCGCTGATCATTGCCCGCGCCTTTCGACGCGCATCTGCTAGCCCGAAGCGAGGGCCATACCGGCCAAGCGTTATATTTCGAATTCGACCAGTCACCCGCTTCCGCAGGATGAAGGTCTTTACGCCCGTAGTGCCGATACGGATCCGCAGGCCGGGAACATCCGCGTCACTATACTCGAGCTGGCCCTTCGCAGGTGCCTTCAATCCTTGGATTTTGGAGTCTGTCAGTTTGCTCGCCATGCCGACCGATACCTAAGGTATCCGGAATTGCCAAATACTATGGAACAAAGCTGGATCAAACAGGACGAAAAAAGGGCGCGCTCCGGGGGTGAAACATCCGGAACGCGCCCTTTCAAAATTTCTCTTAATCAGCGGGTCCTTGGTTCGAGCCCAAGTGCGTCCACCACTTTTCCTAGGTATCCGACTTACCTCTCCCGATGGGCAATGCACCCCGGCACGTAGCGGTCTTTTCAATTGCTTAACCCCGCGGTGCTATCGTTGGCGAAGTAAAGGCCGTTACTTCCCGAGGGTACCGATGACCATCCAGAAGAAGATCACCCAGCACCAGTTGGACGTACTGGACGAAACCCGGCGCACGCCGCGGTTCGATATCTCCGTCCAGGGCCGTTACCGCACCGGCAACGGCGTAGCGCGCCACGTCCCGATCTTCGAGATCTCCGAAACCGGGTGCCGGTTCTACGACCGGTTCGGCCGGCTGACTGCGGGCACCGAAATGAGCGTCAAGATCGAAACCATCGGACCGATCATCGCGACCGTCCGGTGGAGCAAAGATCATATCGTCGGCGTCCAGTTCGAACGCCCCATTTACGGGCCGGTGTTCGAATTCATCCGCAACAAACTCGCCCGCGAAGACGAAGACTAGCGGCCTGGGCGGCGGTCCGGTTGACGGACTTGCCCAATGGCCTTTCCTATTGCGTCCGGGCGAGCTATCGCCCCGCGACCAAAAGGAGCAGTAAATGGCGCGTTTTCTCATCGTCGAAGCCAGGTTTTACGACCATCTCAATGACATGCTGGTCGATGGTGCCCGCTCTGCGCTGGCGGCCGCCGGGCACGAATCCGAAGTGCTGACGGTGCCTGGCGCGCTGGAGATACCCGGTGCGATCGCCATCGTCGCGGAGAGCAGCCAGTATGACGGCTTTGTCGCAATCGGGGTCGTAATCCGCGGCGAAACCTATCATTTCGAAATCGTCGCGGGTGAAAGCGCGCGCGGAATCATGGCGCTGACGATGGACGGAATCGCAATCGGGAACGGTATTCTGACCGTCGAAAACGAGGAGCAAGCCCTCGCCCGCGCCGACAAGACGCGCAAGGACAAGGGCGGCGAAGCGGCGAAGGCCGCTATCGCCATGTTCGACCTGCAGGCGAAATACGGCTAAGTCGCCCCGTCCGGTGCCTCTTACCGCGCCAGGCGGCCGAAGCAGCCCTGCCCTGCGTACAGCGCACTGGCACCGAGCTCTTCCTCGATCCGGATTAGCTGATTGTACTTCGCCAACCGGTCGGAACGGGCGAGTGAACCTGTCTTGATCTGTCCGCAGTTGGTCGCCACGGCGAGGTCGGCGATCGTCGCGTCCTCGGTTTCGCCCGAACGGTGCGACATAACCGAAGTGTACCCCGCGCGGTGCGCCATATCGACCGCTGCCAGTGTTTCGCTCAGCGTGCCGATCTGGTTGACCTTGACCAGTAGGGAATTGGCCAGCCCCTGCCCAATTCCCATCGCCAAGCGCACAGGATTGGTGACAAACAAATCATCACCGACGAGCTGGACCTTGTCGCCAATACTGTCGGTCAGCGCTTTCCATCCGGCAAAATCGTCTTCGTCCATGCCGTCTTCGATGGAACGGATCGGATAATCTTCGCAGAGCTTGGCAAGATACGCTGCCATTTCATCAGGTGAGAGCGACTTGCCCTCGCCCGAAATCTCGTATTTGCCGTCCTTGAAGAACTCGGATGCCGCGCAGTCGAGCGCCAGAACGACATCGGTGCCGGCCTTGAACCCGGCCTGTTCGACCGACGCCATAATGAAGTCGAGCGCGTCGCGAGTGCTCGCCAGGTCGGGCGCGAAGCCGCCTTCATCTCCGACCGCGGTGGCAAGCCCCTTCGCGGACAGGCCCTTCTTCAAGGTGTGGAATATCTCGGAACCCCAGCGCACAGCTTCCGCAATGCTGTCCGCACCGACCGGCATGATCATGAATTCCTGGATGTCGATCGGATTGTCGGCATGTTCACCGCCATTGATGATGTTCATCATCGGCACTGGCAATACATGGGCCGAAACCCCGCCGACATACGCCCACAGCGGCATGCCGCGCGCGTTTGCAGCCGCTTTCGCCAGCGCCATGCTGGTACCGAGAATAGCGTTCGCCCCGAGGCGCGACTTGTTGTCGGTGCCGTCCAGGTCGATCATCACCATGTCGAGATCGCGCTGGTCTTCCGCGTCGAGACCGAGCAGGGCGTCAGCGATTTCGCCGTTGACTGCCGCCACGGCCTTGGTCACGCCTTTGCCAAGATAGCGCCCCGCGTCGCCGTCGCGCAATTCGACCGCCTCATGCGCACCAGTCGAGGCACCCGATGGGACCGCCGCCCGACCGAAACTGCCGTCTTCAAGTAATACATCGACTTCTACCGTCGGGTTGCCCCGGCTATCGAGGATCTCGCGGCCATGGATATCGATGATTGCGGTCATGGTGGTGTATTGCTCCGGCTTGGGCTGTTGTAATTGACTAATACACCGCTTAAATATTGAATGTTACGGCGCAACGGCGCTTTATGCGTCGGAACAAAGCCGCGCAAGTTGCGTTGCAACACCAACGATCCGAACCACTCGTCTGGCTCTGGATTCACGATATAAATTACGCCACTCAGGGTAAAGGAAAACACCATGGCACAGACCAGCACACCAAAGCCGCAATCCCCGAAACCAGCGTCGAAAGCGAAACCGGCAGCCAAGAAGTCGTCCCCTGCGGCGCCTGCGGCCATGACCGCTACGGCTACTCCGGCTTCCAGCGGAACCGCAGAAGCGAAGACTCGTTTCAACGCCGCGCTGGAAGAAGCGAAGGCCGGTGCTGCAGCCCTGAAGGCCGAAGCGGCAAATCGTGCTACGGCCTACCGGAGCCAAGCCAAGGGCAAGTCGTCCGACCTGGTTGGCGAGGCAAAGGAATACGGCGCCGATGCCAAGGTCAAGGCATCCGAATTTGCGGCCGACGCAAAGGTCAAGGCGAACGATCTCGCCTACGAAGGTAAGGCGAAAGCCAGCGAAGCAATCTCGTCGCTGAGCAAGATCGTGTCGGAAAATGCCGGTACGATCGACGAAAAGCTTGGCGCGAAATACGGTGATTATGCGCGGAGCGCATCGCGCACCCTGCAGGAAACCGCCGAAAAGCTCGATGCCAAGTCGGTTGACGAACTTGGCGAAGACGCCCGCGAAGCCGTGCGTAAGAGCCCCGCTGCGGCCGTCGGGATTGCCGCACTGGTTGGCTTCATGTTCGCGCGCCTGTTCCGCGGAAAGCGCGGCTGATCTTGATGGTGATGCGGCCCGGATACTGCTTGAGTTGTAATCCGGGCCCCACTCGCATTCTAGGGGCAGCGAATGGTGGATAATCTTATGCCCGAACATCGGGAAGATGCGGCTGGAACGCTGGATGACTTTGCGGACGAAACTGTTGCTTCCCACGCATCACTATCAGACGACATCGTCGCCCTGATCGACGACGGCAAGACTTACATCGAGGCAGAGCTCGCGTTTCAGAAGACCCGGCTGGCCTTTGCCGCGGATCGCGGCAAATCCGGTATCATGTACGGAATTTGCGCGTTTGCCGTGGTTCACCTCGCGTTGATAGCTTTGGTTGTCGGACTGATTTTCGCGCTCTCGCCTCTGCTCACTGCTTGGGGCGCGACGGCCGTTGTGGCGGGCGTACTGCTTGTCGCTGGAGCAATTCTGGGCATCAAGGCGAAGAACCGCTTCGCGCGGTTGGCCGAAGCGTACAAAGAAGCGAGCGAATGAATACAGAACTAGGCCTCAAATTGAAGGAAGACCGTCTGCTTCGCAACGCGGCCTTCGCCCTGCTCAAAGCCGACGTTGCGAACCTGCGCGCCGACCTTGCGGGTAGGGGCTTTGGCGAGAGGATCGTCGACCGGATCAATGAAGGCGCTGTCGACATATTCGAAGAGGCGGTGGAGCTGGCCGATAACAATCGCGGCGTACTCGCGGCTTTGATCGGCGCGGTCCTGCTGTGGTTCGCCCGCAATCCGATCATGGCCCTGTTCACCGATGATGACGGTCTTGAAGACGAGAATGACCGCGCGGATGGGCGCACGGAACCAAGCTGACGCCCAGGCGCTATAGTTCTCGAAAAACTTATTTTTGATGGAGAATTCATATGGATACCGCTGACACAGGCCCCGCAAACGGAGCCGCCACGAAGGACGAGCAGCGGCGCGAAGAATTGCGCGAGAAGATTGCTGCAAGCGAAGCACGCCTCGAAGAACGCTCGTTAGGCGACTACGCGCGCGAAGCCCGCGACACCGCAACCGGGTTCGTACGCGAACATCCGATTGCGACGGTCGGCGCTGCACTGGCCTTGGGCGTGGTGCTGGCCGCGATTATTCCCGGGCCGGGCCGCCGATTGACGAAACGGGTGGGCCATCAGGTTAGCGACCGTGCTACCGCCTTGGCTGCGATCGCCGCGGAAATGGGCATCGCATACGGCTCGAGCCTGATGGGCGCGGCAAGCAGCGCTGCACGCACCGGTCAGGATAAGCTTGAAGACCTCGGCGATAGTCTGGGCGACAGCGCTCGCAACGTCCGCCGCGAAGCTTCACACCGGGCCGCCAAAGCGAGCGATAGCGCAGCGAGCCTGAAGCGAAACGTCGGCCGAAAGGCGGGCCGTGCAGCTCGCGACATTCGGGCACGCATTTCGTAAACACCGGATGAAACGGACTTGCGCCGGCGGGGAAAATCCGTAACTGGCAAGCCGTCCCTCCCCCGGTAGAACGAGAAAAATCCCATGCCATCCCCGGAATCCGCCCCCCAGCCCAAGCAGCTTCTGCATCTGGTGATGGGAGGGCGCGTTAAGGACCCGCGTTCGCTGGAGTTCCAGGATCCGCATAGCGTCCACGTGGTTGGGGTCTATCCCAGCTATGGGGAGGCCGAAGACGCCTGGCGCACGCAGGCGCAGCGAACTGTCGACGATGCCGAAATGAAATACGTCATTGTCCACTTGCACAAGCTGCTCGATCCCGAGGCAGAGGGCAAGTAACGACGCCGTTTGGGCAAATCAGGGCCGGCCGCAAGGCCGGCCCTTACAATATCAGATGAATTCGATCTTCTCGACGAGGTAGAACTTGTCGCCCGACGGGACCGAAACTTCGATCTCGTCGCCGACATTCTTGCCAATCAACGCCTTGGCGAGCGGCGAATTGTACGAAATCCGGCCTCGCTTGGCGTCGGCTTCGGTCTCGCCCACGATCTGATACTTGATCGGCTTGTCGTCCTCGTCGAGTAGCGTCACGGTCGCGCCAAACACGATGCGGTCACCCGACAGCGTGGTCGGGTCGATAATCTGGGCACGGCTGACCTTGTTCTCGATGTCGGCGATATAGGCTTCGACCTGCCCCTGACGCTCTTTCGCGGCGTGATATTCTGCATTTTCAGACAGATCGCCATGCGCCCGAGCGGTCTCGATCGCTTCGACAATAGTCGGACGTTCGGCCCGGTACGCCTTGAGATCGGCCGTCAGCCGTTCGTAACCTTCTGCAAGCATCGGAACACTTTGCATGAAAACCTCATTCCATAATTAAGGCGAATTTTCTGACAATTATCGAGATTGCCGGCCCATTGAGGCGGCAGCAAGCCGTCTTGATTGTCGAGAAAACGCGCGGTTGTTTCAGCTATAATAGTCCTGCAATGACCGGACTTCAAGTTGACTTGCATTAATCGCGACGATTGCCTGTGCCGCAGCCAGTGATGCCGCTGCCGTGGTATAGTACGGAATGCGGCTGGTCAGCGCCGATGCACGGATCGATTTGCTGTCGATATGGCTCTGCCAACCCTCGGTAGTGTTGAACACCAGGTCTACATCCCCGTCGATCATCCGATCGACAATATGCGGCTGACCCTCGGCGACTTTCCGGACGCGTTCGACCGGAAGCCCCTGTTCGACAAGGTACTGCTGGGTCCCACCGGTGGCGATCACCGTGAAACCGTGCTCGATCAGCGCGGCGATGGCTGGAACGATGACGGGCTTGTCGCTGTCCTTCACCGAGACGAATAAAACGCCGCTCTCAGGCAAGGCGACCCCCGCTCCAAGTTGCGATTTGTAGAACGCAGCCGCGAAATTGCGGTCGATCCCCATGACTTCACCGGTCGATTTCATTTCCGGAGTCAGGACAGGATCCGAACCGGGGAACTTGGTAAACGGGAACACCGCTTCCTTGACCGCCATGTAATCGAGATCGCGCCGGAAAGCCGGGAACGTCGCCAGCTTCTCGCCTGCCATCACCCGCGCGGCGATTTTTGCCACCGGCTGTCCAATCGCCTTCGCGACAAAGGGGACGGTCCGGCTGGCGCGCGGATTTACTTCGATCAGATACACTTCGCCGTCTTTGACCGCGAACTGGATGTTCATCAGGCCGACGACATTTAGTGCCAGCGCCAGTTCCTTCGCCTGACGCTCCATCTCTTCGACGATTTCAGGCGGCAGGCTGTACGGCGGCAGGGTGCAGGCGCTGTCGCCCGAATGGACACCGGCTTCCTCGATATGCTGCATCACGCCGGCAACTTCTACCTGCTCGCCGTCACACAGGGCGTCGACGTCGCATTCGATCGCGTCGCGCAGATATTGATCGATCAGCACCGGGGAGTCCCCCGACACCAGCACGGCGGTGGCGATGTAATTGTCGAGCTGCGCTTCGCTGTCGACGATTTCCATCGCCCGCCCGCCGAGCACATAGGACGGGCGCAACAGCACCGGATAGTCGATCCGCGCCGCCACCGCGCGGGCTTCATCCCGGCTGCGCGCAATGCCGTTGTCCGGCTGTTTCAGCTTCAGCTTGTTGACGAGCCGCGCGAACCGTTCTCGGTCTTCGGCCAGATCTATGGCGTCGGGCGAAGTGCCGAGGATCGGGATGCCCTCGTCCTCCAGCGCCTGCGCCAGGCTGAGCGGGGTCTGCCCGCCGAATTGGACGATCACACCAACCAGCTCGCCATTGGACATTTCGACGCGGAGGATTTCCAGCACGTCTTCCGCCGTCAGCGGTTCGAAATACAGGCGGTCGGAGGTGTCGTAATCGGTCGAGACCGTTTCCGGATTGCAATTGATCATGATCGTTTCGAAGCCGGCTTCCTCGAGCGCGAAACAGGCGTGGCAGCAACAGTAATCGAATTCGATGCCCTGTCCGATCCGGTTCGGCCCGCCGCCGAGGATGACGATCTTGCGCCGGTCGGTCGGATTGGCTTCGTTCTCCGCTTCCCCGAAGCTGGGGGCTTCGTAGGTGGAGTACATATACGGCGTGATCGCCTCGAATTCCGCGGCGCAGCTGTCGATTCGCTTGAACACCGGATGGACACCCAGCTTGCGGCGGAGTTCGCGCACTTCGGCTTCGGACGTGGCCCCGGCCATTGCGCGCAGGGCGTCGTGGAGCAAACCGGATCGGCGGGCCTGGGTTTCGCCCAAACCGCCTGCGACACCGACGGAACGGACTGCAAGGGTTGCCAGGCGCTTGTCGGAAAAGCCCATGGCCTTGAGCTTGCGCAGAGCCGCGGCATCGTTCGGGAGGCCGTCATTCGAAATCTGATGTTCCGCCGCGATGATTGCTTCGATCTGGCGCAGGAACCACGGATCGTAGAACGTGATGTCGTGGATTTCCTCCACGGTCATGCCCTCGCGGAACGCCTGCGCGACCTGCAGGATACGGTCGGGCGTGCGCTTGGACAGCGCGGCGGTCAGGAGGTCGCGGTTAACGCCTTCCAGTTCCACCACGCGGTTGAACCCGTCGAGACCGGTTTCCAGCCCGCGCAGGGCTTTCTGCATGGATTCCGCGAAGCTGCGGCCAATCGCCATGACTTCGCCGACCGATTTCATCGCGGTGGACAGGTTGTTTTCGGCGCCCTTGAATTTCTCGAACGCGAAGCGGGGAATCTTGGTGACCACGTAATCGATTGTCGGCTCGAAACTGGCCGGGGTCGCGCCGGTGATCTCGTTGGTAAGCTCGTCCAAAGTGTAACCGACCGCCAGCTTGGCCGCGATCCGCGCGATGGGGAAACCGGTGGCCTTGGATGCGAGCGCCGAGGAGCGCGAGACGCGCGGGTTCATCTCGATCACGATCAGCCGGCCATCG
Source organism: Allopontixanthobacter sediminis (assembly GCF_009828115.1). Taxonomy (GTDB): domain Bacteria; phylum Pseudomonadota; class Alphaproteobacteria; order Sphingomonadales; family Sphingomonadaceae; genus Allopontixanthobacter; species Allopontixanthobacter sediminis. The sequence continues at coordinate 883,942 of NZ_WTYL01000001.1, forward strand.
GCGGGATTGACCGCGAACTGCACGTTCGACCCGCCCGTTTCGACGCCGATCTCGCGCAGCACAGCGATGCTGGCCGAACGCATGATCTGGTATTCCTTGTCGGTCAGCGTCAACGCGGGCGCCACCGTGATGCTGTCGCCCGTGTGGACGCCCATCGGATCGACATTTTCGATGCTGCACACGATGATGCAATTGTCCGCGCGGTCTCGCACGACTTCCATCTCGAATTCTTTCCACCCGAGCAGCGATTCTTCGATCAGCACTTCGCTGGTTGGCGATGCGTCGAGCCCTTCGCGCACGATCCGCTCGAATTCCGCCTTGTTATAGGCGATGCCGCCGCCGGTGCCGCCAAGAGTGAAGCTGGGGCGGATGATCGCGGGCAGACCCGTTGTTTCGAGAACCGCGATGGCCTCGTCCAGATTATGCGCGATGCCGCTGCGCGCGCTTTCGAGGCCGATCCTGTCCATCGCCAGCCGGAATTTCTGCCGGTCTTCCGCCTTGTCGATCGCTTCGGCATCGGCGCCGATCATGGTGACGCCGTATTTCTTGAACACGCCCATTTTCTCGAGGGAAAGCGCGCAGTTCAGCGCCGTCTGCCCGCCCATCGTGGGCAGCACCGCATCGGGGCGTTCCTTCTCGATAATCCTGGCGACGACTTCGGGCGTGATCGGCTCGATATAGGTCGCATCCGCCATGTCGGGATCGGTCATGATCGTGGCGGGGTTCGAATTTACGAGGACCACGCGGTAGCCCTCCTCCTTCAGCGCCTTGATCGCCTGCGTGCCGGAATAATCGAACTCGCACGCCTGGCCGATAACGATAGGGCCGGCGCCGATTACGAGGATCGAGGAGATGTCAGTACGTTTGGGCATACTAGGACGCGCCCTTTCTAAGCTTTTTCTTTTCTTCGGGTGCAGAAAGTTCGACCTGTGATTCCAAAGCCTCGGCTATTCTTGGCCAAGCCTCCCATGCTCTCAACATCAAATTGTCTCGCTGCACAAATCCTCCTGCCGCATAGGCAGTTGTTTGAATGTCTGTTTCCGAAAGATCGTAACCCAAGTGTTTAGCCATCTCGAAAATCAGCTTCGTTTGTTTTGAGATCATCTGCTTTTCATGGGCTACGACATTCTCTGGTGTCGCCTGATACGTTATAGTTTCAATATAGCCTTGGTGCGCTGCCATCACGGAGCCGACACCATTGAAGTCGACGGGCGTCATATTGATCGCGGTTGAGTAGGTAGGGTCGGAAGGTAAATGCCGGGTGCTTACTAACAGTCGGAACGTCGCAGCTTGATGCTCACGAACTATCTTTCTTCGCTCTGCGAGCAGCTGAACCAACACCGCCAACACTGGACCTGCAAGAATGGCAACTAAGGTGATTAGCTGCAAATTGCTCACGACAACATCCCCACGAACCGCTCGAACAGGTAGAAGCTATCCTGCGGCCCCGGGCTGGCTTCCGGGTGATACTGCACCCCGAATGCCTTCTTGCCCTTGATCGAAATTCCGCAGTTCGAGCCGTCGAACAACGACACGTGGGTTTCCTCCACGCTGTCCGGCAGGGTCGCGCCGTCCACTGCGAAGCCGTGGTTCATCGAGGTGATCTCCACCACGCCGCTGTCGAGCCGCTTGACCGGATGGTTCGCGCCGCGGTGGCCCTGGTGCATCTTGGTGGTCTTCGCGCCGGTTGCGAGCGCAAGCATCTGGTGGCCGAGGCAGATGCCGAACAGCGGCACGTCCGCATCCAGGAGCGCCTTGATCACCGGCACCGCGTAAACGCCCGTCGCCGCCGGATCGCCGGGGCCGTTGCTGAGGAACACCCCGTCCGGCTTCAGCGCCATGACCTCATCCTGTGTGGCCTTGGCCGGAACCACCGTCACCCGCGCACCGGCCTTGACCAGATTGCGGAAGATGTTGTCCTTCGACCCGTAATCGATGGCCACCACGTGGGGCAACTTGTCCCCCTCCGCACTGCCGTAGCCGCTTCCCAGCGTCCAGGATCCGCCTTCCCAAGCCTGCTGCTTTTCGCGGCTGACCCGCTGGGCGAGGTCCATCCCCTCCAGCCCGGGCCATGAGCGCGCCCGTTCCAGCAAAGCGGGCAGGTCGAACTCCCCGTCCGGCGAATGGGCGATCACAGCGTTGGGCGCACCGGACAGACGGATGCGGCGCGTCAGGGCGCGGGTATCCACGCCGGAAATGCCGATCTTGCAGATTTCCGCCATCCACTCGGCGAATTGCTGGGTGCTGCGGAAGTTGCTGCTCGGGGTGATTTCCTCACGCACGATGCAGCCCACCGCGCCTTCGACCGCGCTTTCGACGTCCTCGGTATTCGCGCCGACATTGCCGATATGGGGGAAGGTAAAAGTGACGATCTGCGCGGCGTAGCTGGGATCGGTCAGGATCTCCTGATAGCCGGTCATCGCGGTGTTGAAGCACACTTCGCCCACCGCCTCGCCCGCCGCGCCGAAGCCCATGCCCCAGACCACGGTTCCGTCTGCCAGAACGAGACAGCCCGTCGCCCCGGTGGGTTGCGCAGACGTAAAGGCGGGGTCGGCCATAGGGGGCGCTCCGAGTAAGGTTTTTCCGGCGATGTTGCTAAGGCCTAGGCGTTATGGCGCGATCGCCCCCGCGTCAAGCTATCGCCGCGCCGAATGTTCGGTTAGATGGGGGAAATTCAGGGCAGATGCCCGATCATCCACAGGAAATGACCCCATGCTTCGCGACCAGATCAAAGCCCAGCAGATTCTCGCCATGAAAGCGGGCGACAAGGACCGCACCGCCGCGCTGCGTTCCATCAAGGCCAAGATCAAGGATCGCGACATCGAATTGCGCACCAAGGGCCCGGTGGCAGACGACGATGCGATGGTCATCGAAACGCTGCAGAAAATGGCCAAGCAGCGGCGCGAATCGATCACCATGTTCGAAGACGGCGGCCGGACCGAACTCGCCGATCAGGAAAAGTCCGAACTGGCCGTGATCGAGGAATTCCTGCCGCAGCAACTGAGCGATGCCGAAACAATCGCCGCGATCGAGGCGATCAAGGCCGAACTCGGCGCGGCCAGCATTAAGGATATGGGAAGGGTTATGGCGGAACTTAAATCCCGCCACGGCGCTGAGCTCGACATGAGCAAGGCCAGTGCGCTGGTGAAGGAGAGTTTTGCATGATCAATAGAGTAGGTCTTTTCGCCCTCGCATCGGCGCTGGCCCTGGCTGCGTGTTCTGACGGCGCGAGCAATAACGAGGTTACCGATCTCAACTCTGCCGATACCGACGGTGAAGTGGCGGCGATGGCTGCAGCACTTGATGCCGGCGATTTCATGGACCTTCAGCTAGGCGCGAAAATTGTTGGCCCGCAAGGTCCCGAAGTGACCGGCGCAATGTCCAACGCCGAGGGCAACTTTGCGGATATCCGCTCTTTCGTGGCTTGCCCGGCGGGAATGGATCCCTGCGATCCCAAGTCCGCGCCAGAGGGCACACTCTACACCTATGTCCACGTCGTATATCCCGGCGAGGACAACAAACCCGGCACAGGAAGCGGAACGGGCAACACATCATCCGATATCGAACGCGCGACGGCGTTCAGGATGGTGATGCCGGCGCATGGCTTCACCGGCGCTGCAGGATATTCCAAGGCCGAGGCAATGTCGGCCATCGGGGCCAAGGCCGACGTCGTGATCAGTTGCAAGGACGGTGCACTGTCCTGGACGGTCAGCGCAGGCGACGGCGGCAACCAATGGGGCCAGGCGGAACCGCTGACATTCTATTGGCAATCCACCCTGCCCCCTGCCGGCCCAGAAAAGGCATATGCGATCGAAGCCAACTACGCCGAAGCCATTGGCGCAGGGCCATATCCTGCGGCGAAGGAAGGCGCATCAAATGCCTGCGGATAACCTCGCCTGAGGTGCGTATCGCGATACTTGTCATAGCGGCCATCTCCGCCCAATAGGCGGCGATGGCCCTATCACCGCAATGGCTGGACGAACTGCGCGCGCGGACAACCTTGTCCAGCCTGATCATGCGCACGACCAAGTTGCAGAAGGCCGGACATGAATGGAAGGCGTGCTGCCCATTCCATGACGAGAAATCGCCCAGTTTCACCGTCTCAGACCAGAAGGGGTTTTACCACTGCTTCGGCTGCGGTGCACATGGCGATGCAATCCGGTGGATGACGGACCAACGCGGGCTGGAATTCATGGATGCGGTGAAGGAACTGGCGGCGGAGGCCGGCATGGAAGTTCCCGCCGCCGATCCGCGCGCCGCCCAGCGGGCCGAGGAACGCGCCGGGCTGCATGATGTGATGCAGGCGGCGCAGGAATGGTTCGAGGCGCGGCTGAAGTCGGATGAAGGCACCGGCGCGCGCGACTACCTCAAATCGCGCGGGTTCGACGCGCACACGGTGACGCGTTTCGGCTTCGGTTACGCTCCGCCGGAGCGGCAGGCGCTGAAAGCGGCGCTGGAGCGGTTCGGCGAACCGATGCTGATCGAAGGCGGCCTGCGGATCTCGGTCGACGACAAGGATCCCTACGACCGGTTCCGCGCGCGGTTGATGCTGCCGATCCAGGATGCGCGCGGGCGGGTCATTGCGTTTGGCGGGCGGATCCTCGAAGTCGACACCAAGGCTCCGAAATATCTCAACTCACCCGACACGCCGTTGTTCGACAAGGGCCGGACGCTGTACAATCTCCACCGAGCCGGCCCGGCCTCGCGCCAGACCGGCAGGGTAGTGGTGGTCGAAGGCTACATGGACGTGATTGCTTTGGCGGCGGCCGGGATTGAGGATGCGGTGGCCCCACTCGGCACGGCGCTCACAGAAAGCCAGATCGAATTGTTGTGGCGATTGGTCGAACGGCCGATCCTGTGTTTCGACGGGGATGCCGCCGGACAGCGCGCGGCGATGCGGGCGGCGACGCGGGCGCTGCCTATGCTCCGGCCCGCGCATTCGCTGGCGATCGTCACCCTGCCCGCCGGGCTCGATCCCGATGATCTGCTGAAGAAACACGGGCGCAAGGCGCTCGACGACCTGCTCGCCAATCCCGCCAGCCTGCTTGAAACGTTGTGGACCTATGAGCGCGACCTGCAGCCGCTGGATTCGCCGGAGGACAAGGCGGGCCTGAAGGCGCGGCTCCTGGCCCATGTCGATACGGTCCAGGACACGGATATCCGCGCCTTGTACAAACGCGAATTGCTCGAGAAATTCTCTACTTTTGCGTTTCCGCCCCGCCCTCACCGTGCGCACCGGCCTGCGGGGCAATGGAAGCGGGGGGTACCGTTCAAACCGGTCAACCCGACCATCACACCGGATGCTTCGAACCGACTTCGGCGCACTTCCGAAGGCGGCGCGCGGGACGAATTGCTGTCGGCGGTCATCACCGCCCTCGCCCGTTTCCCCGATCAGGTCATGCGCCATGCCGAGGCTCTCGGGCGCTTCGCGGCCCATGATCCACGGGCGGCACCGGCAATAGATATGTTGATAGAGGCAGCCGAAACGCTTGAACATGGCGACAAATCGCCCATATCAGTTCCTGCCGGAACAATAGCGCCGCCGGATAACACCCGTTTCGCCTTTCTTTCACAAGGCATCGATCCGACAGCGGCACGTGAAGATCTGGCCGAAGCCATCTCCTTGCTGGTCGAAAGGCCTGCGCTGGAAGCTGCCTTGGCGGCAGCAACCGCGCGGTTCGAGACCGATCCCGAAGGCGCTTTCGCAGAGCAGCAGCGGCTGCTCAAACGAAAGCTGGAATTCGAGTCGCGATTAGGGCAGATGGCGGGCAAACGGGCTGCGCGTGCAGCCGCACATGATTCAGATATACCATCCGGTCCTGCAAGTGCCGATGGAAAAGAAACGGACTGACGGTACTCTATGGCAGACAAGGAAGACGCACCTCTGATCGACCTCAACGAGGCATCGATCAAGAAGCTCCTGAGCAAGGCGAGGAAGCGCGGGTATGTCACTTACGACGAGTTGAACGAGGCCCTGCCGCAGGACCAGATGTCGTCCGAGCAGATCGAGGACGTGATGTCCGCGATTTCCGAAATGGGCGTCAACGTCGTCGAAAACGACGAAGAAGCCGAGGGCGAAGCCGAGCCTGAAAGCGAAGTCGAAGAAATTTCCGGCTCCGTCGACAAGGCGTCACGGCCCACCGGCGCGGCGGCCAAGAAGGCCGCCCCGACCGAACGGACCGACGATCCGGTCCGGATGTACCTGCGCGAGATGGGCGCAGTGGAATTGCTCAGCCGCGAAGGCGAAATCGCGATTGCGAAGCGGATCGAATCCGGCCGCGACACGATGATCATCGGTCTGTGCGAAAGTCCGATCACTTTCCACGCGATCATTCACTGGTCCGAAGCGCTCAACAACGAAGAGATGCAGCTTCGCGAGATTCTCGACCTCGACGCCATGCTGTCGAAGGAACCACCTGTCGACAAGATGCAGGAAGACGGTGAGGACGATGACGACGGCGAAATAAGCGAGGAAACCGCCGGCCCCACGATCCGCGACGATGACGAGGACGAGGACGAAGAAGACATCGACGGCAATGACGACGATGAAGACGGCGAAGGGCGCGCCAAGAAGCGCGAAGACGACGAAGAAGAGGACAACACACTCTCGCTCGCCCAGATGGAAGCCGCGCTGAAGCCCGAAGCGCTGGAAACCTTCGCCCGCATCACCAGCCTGTTCAAGAAGTTCGAGAAACTGCAGGCTGAGCGTGTGGACATCCTCGGCGCGGGTGAGGATTATCCGGCGGCCAAGGAAAAGAAGTACGAGGACCTGCGCGAACAGCTGACGGCAGAAGTCGAAAGCGTCCAGTTCCACGCAACCAAGATCGAATTCCTGGTCGACAACCTTTATGCCTTCAACCGCCGGCTGACCACGCTGGGCGGCCAGATGCTGCGCCTTGCCGAACGGCACAAGGTGAAGCGGATCGATTTCCTCAAAGCCTATATCGGCAACGAGCTCGACGATCAGTGGCTGAAGGACAACGCCAAGAAGGACAAGAAGTGGGCGGCCTTCGCGGAAAACGAAGCCGATGCCGTCGAACGCATCCGCGCGGAAATCGCCGACATTGCCGCCAACACCGGCATGAGCCTGGATGAATTCCGCCGGATCGTGAACATGGTCCAGAAGGGCGAGCGCGAAGCGCGTATTGCCAAGAAGGAAATGGTCGAGGCGAACCTGCGACTGGTGATTTCGATCGCCAAGAAATATACCAACCGCGGTCTGCAATTCCTTGATCTTATTCAGGAAGGCAACATCGGCCTCATGAAGGCGGTGGACAAATTCGAATACCGCCGCGGGTACAAATTCAGCACCTATGCAACCTGGTGGATCCGGCAGGCGATCACCCGTTCGATCGCCGATCAGGCGCGGACCATCCGCATTCCGGTCCACATGATCGAAACGATCAACAAGCTGGTCCGCACATCGCGCCAGTTCCTGCACGAACAGGGTCGCGAACCGACGCCGGAAGAAATGGCCGAACGCCTGTCCATGCCGCTCGAAAAAGTGCGCAAGGTGATGAAGATCGCCAAGGAACCGATCAGCCTCGAAACGCCGATCGGCGACGAGGAAGATTCGCATCTGGGCGATTTCATCGAGGACAAGAACGCGATCATCCCCGTGGACGCGGCGATCCAGGCGAACCTGAAGGAAACCGTCACCCGAGTGCTCGCATCTCTGACCCCGCGCGAAGAACGCGTCCTGCGCATGCGCTTTGGGATCGGCATGAACACCGACCACACTCTCGAAGAAGTCGGCCAGCAATTCAGCGTGACTCGCGAACGTATTCGCCAGATCGAAGCGAAGGCGCTGAGGAAGCTCAAGCACCCGAGCCGGTCACGCAAAATGCGCAGCTTCCTTGATCAGTAAATTCTGGCCGGACCACTGAGGTCCGGCCATTTTTTTGCAGTGCGGGGATAAGCGCCAGCCTAGGTGGCTAAATCGCGCAGTAGTCCCTATATGGACCGCGTCCGATTCACCTCGAGCCAAATGGACCTGCAATGAAAATCGCCATCGCTTCCGATCATGCTGCGACCGACCTCAAGTCGGAGCTGCGTGACTGGCTGATCGACGAAGGTCATGAGATTGCCGACCTCGGGCCTGAGCCGGGCGAGAGCGTCGATTATCCCGATTACGGCCGAAAGCTGGGCGAAGTTGTTGCGGATGGCACGGCGGAGCGCGGGATCGCGCTGTGCGGTTCCGGCATAGGCATCTCGATCGCAGCCAACCGCAACCCGGCGGTCCGTTGCGCGCTGGTGTCCGAACCTCTCAGTGCCGCACTTGCCCGCGAGCACAACGATGCGAACTGCATCGCCATGGGCGCGCGCCTGACCGGGATCGACATGGCCAAGGCATGCGTGACCGCTTTCCTCGAGACCGAATTCGCCGATGCCCATGACACCGCCGGGCGCCACCGGCGCCGCGTCGATAAACTGTCCAAACTTACCGCTGGAAACTGACCTATGAACAAGGAAACCAAGATCATGAGCCGTTTCTGGCATGACAGCCTGGAACAAGCGGATCCCGAGATTGCCGCGGCAATTGACCATGAACTGGCGCGCCAACAAGACAAGATCGAGCTGATCGCGTCGGAAAATATTGCCAGCAAGGCGGTGCTCGAAGCGACCGGTTCGGTGTTCACCAACAAATACGCCGAGGGTTATCCGGGCAAGCGTTACTACGGTGGCTGCGATTATGCGGACGTGGTGGAGACGCTGGCGATCGACCGGGCGAAGGAGCTCTTCGGCTGCGATTTCGCCAATGTGCAGCCCAATTCGGGCAGCCAGATGAACCAGGCGGTGTTCCTGGCGCTGCTCAGTCCCGGCGATACCTTCATGGGGCTGGACCTCAATTCGGGCGGTCATCTGACGCACGGTTCGCCGGTCAACATGTCCGGCAAATGGTTCAACCCGGTGCCCTACGGCGTGCGCAAGGGCGATGAGCTGATCGACATGGACGAGGTCGAGCGGATCGCGAAGGACTGCCAGCCCAAACTGATCATCTGCGGCGGCACGGCCTATTCCCGTACCTGGGATTTCCCACGTTTCCGCAGCATCGCGGACGAGGTTGGCGCTTACCTGCTTTGCGACATGTCGCATATTTCCGGGCTGGTCGCGGGCGGCGTACACCCCTCGCCCTTCCCGCATGCGCATATCGTCACCAGCACCACCCACAAGAGCCTGCGCGGACCGCGTTCCGGGATCATCCTGTGGAACGACGAGGCGCTAACGAAGCCGCTCAATATGGCGGTCTTCCCCGGTCTGCAGGGCGGCCCGCTGATGCATGTCGTCGCGGCCAAGGCGACCGCTTTCCTTGAAGCCCTGCGGCCCGACTTCAAGGTCTATGCCCAGCAGGTGGTCGATAACGCCCGCGCGCTGGCGGCTTCGCTGGAGGAAAACGGCCTGCGGATCGTGTCCGGCGGGACCGACAACCACTCGATGCTGGTGGACCTGAGCGCCCGGGACGTAACCGGAAAGGATGCCGAAAAGGGTCTCGATCGCGCTTGGCTGACTTGCAACAAAAACGGGATTCCCTACGATAGCAGAAGCCCGTTTGTGACCAGCGGCATCCGCCTCGGCACACCAGCGGGCACCACGCGCGGTTTCGGGACCGACGAATTCCGGACCATCGGCAAACTAATCGCAGAAGTGGTCGATGGTCTTGCGAAAAACGGCCCCGAGGGTGACGCCCAGGTCGAAGAAAGTGTCCGCAGCCGGGTAAGCGAATTGTGCGCTGCCTTCCCAGTCTATCCCGGGAGATAACCATGTCTGACCAACCAAACGATTTCATTTCCGACGCCAAGGCAGAACTGAGCGGCATGGCCAAGGAAGGGATGCATCATCCCTCCATGAAGCCGGTCCTGACCGGCGCCGCTGTCGGCGCGGTTGCAGGCGCGTTGCTGCCGATCGTCAGTCTGCCGCTCGGCCTTGCAGCGGGCGCGGGTTACATGTTCTACAAACGATTGCGACCGTAAGTGCGCTGCCCATTCTGCGCGAATGAAGACAGCCAGGTAAAGGACAGCCGCCCGACAGAGGACAACGCCTCCATCCGGCGGCGGCGCCAATGCGCCAGTTGCGGTGCGCGGTTCACCACCTTCGAACGTGTGCAATTACGCGAAGTGACTGTCGTGAAAAGCGGGGACCGCCGCCAGGGGTTCGATCGCGGCAAGCTGGAACAGTCCGTCACGCTTGCCTGCCGTAAACGCGGTGTCTCGCAGGAACGTATCGATCAATTGGTGTCCGGTATCCAGCGGCAGGTCGAAACTGCGGGCGAAAGCGAAGTCGCTTCCTCCCGCATCGGCGAATTAGTGATGGACGGCCTACGCCAGATCGACAGCGTCGCCTACATCCGCTTCGCCTCCGTTTACCGAGACTTCAGCGAAGCCCGCGATTTCGAGGAATTCGCCAGCGCCGTTCAGGATGTCGGTGCAGATGCCAAAGACAGCTGAAGGCGCTCCCAAGCCGCCGGTCATCGTGCTCGTCCGCCCGCAATTGGGCGAAAATATCGGCAAGGCAGCGCGGGCGATGCTCAATTTCGGGCTGACCGAACTGAGGCTGGTGGCGCCGCGGGATGGCTGGCCCAACCCCGATGCAGGGCCGTCGGCCGCCGGGGCGGATATCGTGATCGAGCGAGCGGCGGTTTTCGAAACGACGGCGGAGGCGGTGGCGGACTGCGCGCATGTCTATGCCACCACAGTTCGCCGGCGCAACGATACCAAGCCTGTGGTTTCGCCCGAGGAAGCGGCCGCCGAAATCCATGTGGCAACGGGTCGCAGTGCATTGCTGTTCGGCGCGGAAAGGTCCGGGCTGGATATCCAGGATGTGTCGCTCGCCCGTAAGATCCTCACCGTTCCGATCAATCCGGAATTCTCGTCGCTCAATCTCGCGCAAGCGGTAATCCTGTGCGCCTACGAATGGTCGAAATTCGAAACGCTGGAACAGCCGACGGTAACCGATCAGCTGCCACCCGCCCCGCAGGAAGACCTGGAAGGGTTGATTGCCCATTTCGAGCAGATGCTGGAACCGAAGGACTATTTCTTCCCAGAAAGCCGGGCGGACATGACCCGGCGCAACCTGCGCAACGTGCTCACAGGCGCAGGCTGGAACCATCTCGAGGTCAGAACCATGCGCGGAGTGCTCACCACTCTCGCCCGCAAACCGCGCTGATCTGGTCTTACAGGACTTGACCTGACCCCCATTCCTGTTAATGGGCGCGCTTCGTAAATTGGCTCCGCATCCCGGTGAAGCGGCGGCCGCATCAGGCATACTCGGTCTGGTGGTGCGAAACCGGGTTCAAGCGTCAGCCACTCGAACGGTTCGGGTGGCGGCGATAGCAAATTGGATATGAATCATGTCGAAGCGTAAGGCATCGAAGTACAAACTTGACCGCCGGATGGGTGAAAACATCTGGGGTCGTCCGAATTCCCCAGTCAACAAGCGTTCCTACGGCCCCGGCCAGCACGGTCAGCGCCGCAAGAGCAAGGTCTCCGACTTCGGCCTGCAGCTGCGCGCCAAGCAGAAGCTGAAGGGCTATTACGGCGACGTGACCGAGAAGCAGTTCCGCAGCACCTACAAGGAAGCTGCCCGGATCAAGGGTGATACCGGCCAGAACCTGATCGGCCTGCTGGAACGCCGCCTCGACATGATCGTGTACCGCGCCAAGTTCGCGCCGACGATTTTCGCTGCGCGGCAGATCGTCAGCCACGGCCACATCCGCGTCAACGGCGTGAAGTGCAACGTTGCTTCGCGTCGCTGCGATCTGGGCGATGTCATCAGCCTGGGCGACAAGGCCAAGGAAATGGCGCTGGTCATCGAAGCGCAGAGCCTGCCGGAACGTGACATTCCCGATTACGTTGCTGTCGACGGCAACGACAAAGTGACCTTCACCCGCATTCCGAAGCTGGATGAAGTGCCTTATCCGGTAACGATGGAACCAAACCTGGTCGTCGAATTCTATTCGCGCTGATCGGTTTCGAAATTACACCAAAAGGGCGGTCCCGCGGGGTCGCCCTTTTTGTTTGGCATTTTGGTAGCGCTGCCCGGTTTAGCGATCGATATCGTCCCAGCGGGCAAATTCGTAGGCGATCGAGCCTTCGACGAGCGCTTCCCACATCTGGCCGATGACCGTTTCCGGCAGACCGCGCTCCTTCGCGTCAGCCATCGCGGCGGAGATGACCTTGGCCTTGCGTGGTTCGTCGCGGACCGCCTCGCGTTCCGGCTTGATCCGCGCGGCAGCTTCCATGTATCCAAATCGCCGGGCGAACAGCGCCATCAGCTCGCGGTCGACGTGGTCGACCCCCTCGCGGACGTCATCCATGGTTTCACAATTCTCGGGCGATTTGGGCATCAAGCGGCTTTCTTGAGATATTCGTTGCGAAACGATGATGCAAATGCGGCAAATCGCCCTTCGGCGATCGCATCGCGCATGGCCTGCATCAGCTGTTGGTAGAACGCAATGTTGTGCTCTGTCATCAACATCGCGCCGAGGATTTCGCCGGATTTCACCAAATGGTGCACATAGGCGCGGGTGTAAGTCGCGCAGGTCGGGCAGGAACAGCGGTCGTCAAGCGGATCGGTGTCCTCGGCAAAACGGGCGTTGCGCAGGTTGATCGGACCATTCCAGGTGAAGGCCTGTCCGTTGCGGCCGGACCGGCTCGGCAACACACAGTCGAAGATATCGACCCCGCGCTCCACCGCGCCGACCAAGTCGTCGGGCTTGCCCACGCCCATCAGGTATCGCGGGCGGTCGCATGGAAGCTGGCCCGGCGCGAAGTCGAGGGTGGCGAACATTGCTTCCTGCCCTTCCCCAACCGCCAGCCCGCCGATCGCATAGCCATCGAACCCGATTGCGGTCAGCGCCTCGGCAGAGCGGCGGCGCAGATCCTCGTCCAGCGCTCCCTGTTGGATACCGAACAGTGCGGCACCGGCGGCATGGTCCCCGCCTGCGTCGAAGGCGTCGCGGCTGCGCTGCGCCCACCGCATCGACATTTCCATGCTCGCTTCGATCACCTCGCGGGGCTGGTCGGCACGCGGACATTCGTCGAACGCCATGACGATGTCCGACCCGAGCAGGCGCTGGATTTCCATCGAGCGCTCCGGCGTCAGCATATGTTTCGACCCGTCGAGATGGCTGCGGAACTCCACCCCTTCCTCGGTAAGCTTACGAAGGTCGGACAGGCTCATCACCTGATAGCCGCCGCTGTCGGTCAGGATTGGCCGCTGCCAGTTCATGAACCGGTGCAGCCCGCCAAGGCGCGCCACACGCTCCGCACCGGGCCGCAACATCAGGTGATAAGTGTTGCCGAGGATGATATCCGCGCCGGTCGCGCGCACCGTTTCCGGCTTCATCGCCTTCACCGTCGCGGCGGTTCCTACGGGCATGAAGGCAGGCGTGCGAATCTCTCCGCGGCGCATGGCGATCGTGCCGGTGCGCGCCTTGCCATCGGTTGCGGCGATGGTGAACTGGAACCTTGGGGGACGAGTTTCGGTCATGGACTTGCGGCCCTTAGCGGCAGCGGCCACAGGGGGCAAATGGCAACATTGGGCGGGCACCGAAAGGCAGCGGATATTGGAAACGTTTGAAGTCGCCGCGTGGCTGTTCCCGGTCATGTTTTCGGTCGCGGTATTCACCGGCTTTGTCGATTCGATCGCGGGCGGCGGCGGGCTGGTGATGATGCCGGCGCTGCTCGCAACTGGAATGCCGCCGCACCTCGCGCTCGGCACCAACAAGCTGCAATCGGTGTTCGGCACCAGCATGGCTTGCCGCAACTACTGGAGAGGCGGTCTGGTGCAGGTGCGGGAGAATCTGCCGCTGGTCGCACTTGCCTTTGGCGGTGCGGCGGGGGGCGCCCTGGTGGTACAGCAGATATCACCCGGCGTGCTAACCTATATCGTCCCGGTATTCCTGCTGTTGCTGGCCGGTTACGTGATCTTCAGCCCCGCAATGACCGATGTCGATGCGCATGAGCGCCTGACCCGGCGGGGCTACGCGCCGGTGGCAGGTGGGATCGGCCTGTATGACGGGTTCTTCGGACCCGGTACTGGCCAGTTCTTCACTGCGAGCCTGGTCGGCCTGCGCGGGCACGGGCTGACCCGCGCGACCGCCAACACCAAGCTGTTCAACGCCGCCACCAATTGGGCGGCGGTGATCGTCTTTGCGCTCGGCGGCAAGGTGGTGTGGCTACTGGGCGTGACGATGGCTGCGGGGGCCATGCTCGGCGGCTATCTCGGATCGCACTTCGCCATGCGGCACGGTGCGAAAGTGATCCGGCCGCTGATGATCATCGCCTCGCTGGGGCTGACGGGGCGGCTGATCTGGGGCTGGTTTACGTCCTGAGCCGCCATCCGGTCTTGAAGATGAACGCGATGACCGCCACGCAGGCTGCCAGAAACCCGAGGGTGATCCCGAACGACAACCAGATATTGACGTCGGACGCGCCGTAAAAGGTCCAGCGCAGGCCGTTCACCAGATAGACGATCGGATTGACCAGTGCGATGCTGCGCCACGGATCGGGTAACATGTCGATGGAATAGAACGTGCCGCCAAGGAAGGTGAGCGGCATCAGGAACAGCAGCGGGACCACGCTCAACTTTTCGAAATTGTCCGCCCAAATGCCAAGGATGAACCCGAACAACGAGAACGCGCTGGCGACCATCATGATATAGCCTATGGCCAGTATCGGATGTTCGATCCGGTAATCGACGAACAGTGTAGCGGTAAGCAGGATGATCGAGGCGAGAATCAGCGATTTGGTCACCGCCGCTCCGACGAAGCCCGCCAGTGTTTCCGCCACCCCGACCGGTGCGGACAGCAATTCGTAGATCGTGCCGGTGAACCGCGGCATGTATATGCCGAAACTCGCGTTGCTGGTGCTTTCGCTCAGCAAGGTCAGCAGCAGCAGGCCGGGCACGATAAATGCGCCGTAATTCACCCCGCCAACCGAATCCATCCGGCCGCCGATCGCGGCGCCGAACACGATGAAATAGAGCGACGTGGTGAGCACCGGCGCAAGCAGCGACTGCATCGCAGTGCGCATCGCCCGCATGACTTCGCGCACATAAATGGCCCAGGCCGCGCGCATATTGAAGCCGATCACGAGGGTTCCTCCACCAGGCCAACAAAAATGTCCTCGAGCGTGGAATCGCTGATCTCGATACCGACATAGTCAATATTCGCGCGGGTCAGCGCCTTGGTCAGGTCGGCGACTTCCTTCTTGCCGAGCCCGGTCCCGTCCCCGCCGCGGTAGCAGAGATCGAGCCCGGTGCTGTCGAGATGGACCGGGAAACGCGCGATCTCAGGCGGCAGTTCGGCGAGCGGTGCCGCCAGCGTGATATGCGCCTCGGTCCGTCCGAGCCGCGCCATCATGGACTGCTTGTCGTCAACCATCAGCAATTTGCCGCCGCGGATGATTCCCACCCGGTCGGCCATTTCCTCGGCTTCCTCGATGTAGTGAGTGGTGAGGATCACGGTCACGCCCTGATCGCGCAGACGCCCGATCAGTCGCCACATGTCCCGGCGCAGTTCCACGTCCACGCCGGCGGTGGGCTCGTCGAGGAAGAGCAATTCGGGGTCGTGCGCCAGCGCCTTGGCAATCAGCACCCGGCGCTTCATCCCGCCGGACAGCCGCCGGATCTGCTCGTCTCGCTTGTCCCAAAGACTAAGGGACTTGAGGATTTCCTCGATCCGCGCAGGGTCCGACGGGCGGCCGAACAGCCCGCGCGAAAAAGCCACCGCGCGGCGCACCGGCTCGAACATGTCGGTCGACAATTCTTGAGGCACCAGCCCGATCCGCGCTCGGGCCGACCGCCAGTTGCCGGAAAGATCGTCACCGAACGCGCGAATGGTACCTGAAGTAGGCCGAACGAGACCGCAGACCGCGCCGATCAGCGTGGTCTTGCCGGCGCCGTTGGGACCGAGGAGCGCGAAAATCTCGCCCTTGGAGATTTTCAGATCGACCGAATCCAGGGCTTTGAAGCCGCCGGCAAAGACCTTGGTCAGATTCTCGATTTCAAGGATGGGTTCGCTCACCACTTCAGTAGTGGTGATGCGCGCCGGAATTGCAAGCGCCTTACGGGATCAGCAGGCTGGAATCGCCGTAACTGTAGAACCGGTATTCGTCCGCGACCGCATGCGCGTAAATTTCCTGCATTCGCTCCAGCCCCATCAGCGCGCTGACGAGCATGAACAGGGTCGATTTGGGAAGGTGAAAATTGGTCATCAGCCCGTCGATCGCGCGGAACTTGTATCCCGGTGTAATGAAGATCGAGGTATCACCTGCGAACGGGCGGATGACCTTGTCCTCCCCCGCAGCGCTTTCGAGCAGCCGCAGACTGGTCGTACCGACTGCGATTACCCGGTTTCCCGATTCTCGCGCGGCGTTCAGGCGGTCTGCCGTTTCGGAATCGATCCGGCCCCATTCGGCGTGCATCGCGTGGTCGGCGGTGTCGTCCGCCTTGACCGGCAGGAACGTGCCAGCGCCGACGTGAAGCGTCAGCATTTCGCGGACAATTCCGGCATCGTCGAGCGCAGCAAGCAATTCCGGTGTGAAATGCAGCGCAGCGGTGGGCGCGGCGACCGCACCGTCCTCTCGCGCGAAGATGGTCTGGTAATCGCTTTTGTCGCGCTCGTCGGTCGGGCGCTTGCCCGCGATATAGGGTGGGAGCGGCATCCGGCCAGCCCTCTGGAGCAGCGTCTCGACCGGCTCGTCACCTTCGAAAGCAAGGGTAAAGCTGCCGTCCGGGTGGCGCTGTTCCGCAATGGCGGCGACATCGCTGGCGAACTGGATACGGTCGCCTTCGCGCAGGCGTTTGGCGTTGCGGATGAAGGCCTGCCAGCGGCGCAAGTCGATCCGCTTGTGCAGTGTTGCCCCGATCTTCGCCTCGCCCCGGGTTCCCTCCAGCTGGGCCGGAATGACACGGGTGTCGTTGAACACCAGCACGTCGCCGCGATTGAGCATGGACGCAAGGTCGCTGACAATCCGATCGTCTATTCCGGCAGTCCCCTTCGCCACCAGCATCCTCGCGGAATGCCGCGGCAACGCCGGACGCAGGGCTATCCGTTCTGGCGGAAGCTCGAAATCGAACAGGTCAACGCGCATTGCGCGCCGATCAGTTTTGCGGTGCGGACAGCATGTCGGCCGTGATTGCGGCCGCCGGCGCGGGAGGCGCCGCTACCGGAGGAGCCTTGTTGTCGGCCGCAATCGAAGCCTGCAGGATGCGGGTCGGATTTGCAGGCGGTTCGCCGCGCGCGATCTTGTCCACCGCGTCCATGCCTGAAATCACCCGGCCGAAATTGGTGTAGCGCCGATCAAGCGAAAACCGCGGGTAGAAAGTGATGAAGAACTGGCTGTTGGCGCTGTCTTCGGTTTGCGCACGGGCCATCGAAACGGTGCCGCGAAGATGTGGCATGCGGTTGAATTCTTCTTCGAGGTCGGGAAGCTCGGACCCACCCTGCCCGGTACCGGTCGGATCACCCGTCTGCGCCATGAACCCGTCGATTACGCGGTGGAAGATCACCCCGTCGTAAAATCCCTGGCGAGCCAAAGTCTTGACCCGCTCGACATGATTAGGGGTCCACTGCGGCATCAGCCGGATCATTACCCGCTCGCCTGTCGACAGGTCCAGCACGAGAATGTTTTCCGGATCCTCGGTCACGTCGTAATTGATCGGCAGGAATACTTCCGGCACGGCTTCGGCGGCTTCGGCCTGCTCGGTCGTCTCGGCGGGTGCCGCTTCAGGAGCGTCCTGCGCGGAAACGGAGAGCGGAACAAATGCCATTGAGGCAAGCGCGCCGGCGGCGATCAGGCGTTTAAACATCATAATCCTGTCAATCTGGGGCGTTATCCGGTGCCCGTTTAGCGGGTCCATCTAGCGGGCATCGTCTGTCGGTTCAATGAATGATCAATAATCGCCCAATTGGCCCAGCCCCTCGACCCGCCGGACCACGTCATCGCGCACCGTGGCGCTTACAAACGGAGCGATATCACCGCCGAACAGGGCGATTTCCTTGACCAGCTTTGAGGCGATCGGTTGCAGGGAGACATCGGCCATCAGGAACACGGTTTCGATATCGTCGTCGATCTGCTGGTTCATGCCCGCCATCTGGTACTCATATTCGAAGTCGGCGACCGCGCGCAGTCCGCGGACGATTACCGCCGCATTCTGCTTGCGCGCGAACTTCATCAGCAAGGCGTTGAAGCCGACCACTTCGACATTGTCGATGCCCATGTCCGCAACTTCGCGCGCGACCATCGCCATACGTTCGTCGGGGGAGAACATCGGGTTCTTCGAAGGATTGGTCGTCACCCCGATAATAAGCCTGTCGACCAGCTTTGCACCGCGGCGGATGATATCCGCATGGCCCAGGGTAATCGGGTCGAAGGTCCCGGGATAAATGCCAATCCGTTCCGCGGCCATTACCGGTCCCTTTCGACGATGTAGCGTGCAAGGGCGGACAGCAGCGCCGCGTCCTTCCCATGTCCGGCGAGATGTCCGACAGCCTGCTCGACCAACGCATGCGCCTGGTCGCGCGCGCCCTCCACACCCATCAGTGTAACGAAGGTTTGCTTGCCTTGCTCGTCATCCTTGCGCAGCGCCTTGCCTGCCTTTGTCTCGTCCCCTTCCTGGTCGAGAAGGTCGTCGGCAATCTGGAACGCCAGCCCGATATCGCGGGCATAGGCGCGCAGATGCGCCCGCCCCTCGATTGAGACCTTGCCCAGGACCGCGCCCATCTCCACCGAAGCGGCGAGCAAGGCACCGGTCTTGAGTTGTTGCAGCCGGGTTATGGCGCGCAGGTCGTATTGCTGGTGATCGGCAGCCATATCCATCATCTGGCCGCCCGCCATTCCGTTCATGCCGCTCGCCCCGGCCAGCGTGGCAATCAGTTCGGACCGGGTGAAGGGATCGGTACTGGTGGCGTGATCCGACAATATCTCGAACGCGAGGGCATGCAGCGAATCGCCTGCAAGCACCGCGGTCGCCTCGTCGAACTGCTTGTGGAGCGTCGGCTTGCCGTGGCGCAGATCGTCATCGTCCATGCACGGAAGGTCATCGTGGATCAGCGAATAGACATGGATCGCCTCGACTGCGCAGCCCGCGCGCACTGCGGCATGACGGTCAACCCCGAACAGGGCGGCGGTTGCCGCCAGCAGCAGCGGGCGAACGCGTTTGCCGCCACCGATCGCGGCATAGCGCATCGCTTCGACCAGCCGTGCGCGGGTATCCTCCGGGACCGGCAACAACGCGTCGAACGTTTCGTCGACATCGGCCTGGATCCGGTTCAGCCCTTCGGCAAGAATATCCCCCCCTGTCACCACCAGATCCACCTCAGGAGGCCGGGTCGAACGGTGCGGTTCCGCTGGGCTTGCCGTCCGCACCCGCCACGATCTTCTCGATCCGGGCCTGCGCTGCATCTAGCCGCGCCTGGCAATGCTGGCGCAAGGTCTCGCCGCGTTCATACAGGCTGATCGATTCGTCGAGCGGAACCTCGCCGCTTTCCAGTCGCCGTACTACCTCCTCCAGCGCACCAAGCGCGGCTTCGAAGGTCATTTCCGAAATATCGGGAGTATTGTCTGCCATGGCGATGGAGCATTGACCGCGCCCCGTGGCGAGGTCAAGTTGTGTCAGAGCAATAGCGCACGAGGGGGGGCCAATATGAAGTGGATTATCGCCTATGTCGCAGCGGCCGTATCGTTCGGCGTGCTAGATGCAATCTGGCTGCGCTGGGCGGGGCCCAATTTCTACCGGCCCAATCTGGGCGAGCTGCTGGCAGACAATTTCCGCATCGCTCCGGCGCTGGTTTTCTACGCTGCTTACATCGCGGGAATAGTGTGGTTCGCGGTGCGACCTGGCCTCTCCGGCGGGTTGGGGATTACCGCGCTGAACGGGGCTCTGCTCGGCGCGCTTTGTTATGCGACCTATGATCTGACCAACCAGGCGACGATGAAGGTGTGGCCGGTGCAGGTTACGATTGCCGATATACTGTGGGGCGCGTTCGCCACCTGTGTCGCGGCGACGATCGCCGCGTTCGTTGTGCAGAAGGCGCTCTAGGCCGTGTTCATCGGGCATTGGGCACCCGCGTTCGCCGCCGCTGCCATCTCGCCCAAGGCGCCAAAGCTGGGCACGCTGTTCGTCGCCGGTCAGTTGGTCGATTGGGGGTTCGCGATCCTGGCTATGGGAGGTGTGGAGAAATTGCGCGTTGTGCCGGGCATCACGGCGATGAATTCGATGGATTTATACCATATGCCGTATACCCACAGCCTGCTGGGCACCGCGATCTGGGCGGCGGCTTTCGCACTGATTGTCTTCGTATGGCAGAAGAATTTCACCGGAGCGCTGATTGCGGGCGCAGTCGTGCTTTCACACTGGTTCGTCGACCTGCTCGTCCACCGCCCTGACCTCACGATCACCGGAGCACCGCCGCCAGTGGGCCTCGGCCTGTGGAATTACCCGTTGATCGCGATTCCTCTGGAACTGGCCATAACCATCGCCGCCTTCGCATGGTATGTGCGCCGGACCCGCGGACCGATTGTGCCGCCGATGATCCTGCTGGGACTGCTGCTGGTCCTGCAATTTTCCAACTGGTTCGGACCGCAACCGTCATCGATCGGGCCAGCGGTTCTGCTAGCGGGCATGGCGACATTCGGAGTGGTGACTTTTTTTGCCTACTGGGTGGGGACAACCCGCCGTCACAAGCGCCTGCGGGGCTAGCGGCGCGCGCTCCCCCTCGCTAAGGGCAGGCCATGTCGGAAATTACCCCTGAGATCGTCGAGGCTCACGGCCTCAACCTGGAAGAATACGACCGCGTCCTGGCGGCGATGGGCCGCGAGCCCAACTTGCTGGAACTCGGCATATTCTCGGTGATGTGGTCGGAACATTGCAGCTATAAATCCTCGCGCTTCTACCTGAAGCAGCTGCCGACCGAAGCGCCGTGGGTAATCTGCGGCCCAGGCGAGAACGCCGGCGTGATCGACATTGGCGACAACCAAGCGGCAATCTTCAAGATGGAAAGCCACAACCACCCGTCCTACATCGAACCCTACCAGGGCGCGGCCACGGGCGTTGGCGGTATCCTGCGCGATGTATTCACGATGGGCGCGCGGCCGATTGCGAACCTCAACGCGCTGCGATTCGGCCGTCCCGAACACCCCAAGATGCAGCATCTGGTCAAGGGTGTGGTCGCGGGCATAGGCGGATATGGCAATTGTGTCGGCGTGCCTACCGTCGGGGGCGAAACCAATTTCGATCCCGCCTATGACGGCAACATCCTCGTCAACGCAATGACCGTAGGCGTCGCGGACCAGGACAAGATTTTCTACAGCGCTGCCACCGGAGTGGGCAATCCGATCGTCTATGTCGGCAGCAAGACCGGCCGCGACGGCATCCACGGCGCGACGATGGCAAGCGCCGATTTCGATGACGATTCCGATGCCAAGCGCCCCACGGTGCAGGTCGGCGATCCGTTCACCGAGAAACTGCTGATCGAGGCGTGTCTCGAATTGATGGCGACCGACGCGATTGTCGCGATCCAGGATATGGGCGCGGCCGGCCTGACATCCTCCAGCGTGGAAATGGCCACCAACGGCAAGGTCGGCATCCGGCTCGACATGAACAAGGTGCCCTGCCGCGAAGATGGCATGACACCTTACGAGATGATGCTGTCGGAATCCCAGGAACGGATGCTGATGGTGCTCAAGCCGGGCAAGGAAGCCATGGCAGAGGCGATCTTCCACAAATGGGAGCTCGATTTCGCGGTGATTGGCGAAGTCACCGAAGGCGGCCATATGGTCCTCGAATTCGGCGGCGAAGTGGTTTGCGACATCCCGCTCGGCCCGCTCGCCGAAGATGCGCCGGAATATCAGCGTCCCTACGCTACGAAGGATGAATACCAGGCGTGGGCTCAGGTCAAACCACTCGGAGAAATCCCCGAGAGCACCGACATCGGTGCGGATTTGCTCAAGCTGATGGCCAGCCCCGCGCTTGCCAGCCGGAGGTGGATTGCGGAGCAGTATGACAGCCAGGTCGGCGCGGACACGCTGCAGACCGGCGGCGATGCGGCCGTAGTGCGGGTGCACGGGACGCGAAAGGCGCTGGCGATGACCACCGATTGCACGCCGCGCTATTGCTATGCCGACCCGTACGAAGGTGGCAAGCAGGCGGTAGCCGAGGCGTACCGTAACCTCTGCGCAGTCGGTGCGCGGCCGCTGGCGATCACCAACTGCCTGAATTTCGCCAACCCACAGCGCCCCGAGATCATGGCCCAATTCGTCGGTTGCCTAGAAGGCATGGGCGACGCCTGCCGCGCGCTCGATTTCCCGATCGTGAGCGGAAACGTCAGCCTCTATAACGAAAGCAAGGCAACCGGCGGCGGATCGGCAATTCTCCCTACGCCCGCGATCGGCGGCGTCGGGATCATCGAGGATTATTCCGCGATGATGAGGCCTAGAATGACCCCGAACATGGAATTGTTCTGCGTTGGCAAGGCCACCTCCAACCTGGGCCAATCGATCTGGCTAAAAGTCGTCCATGGCCGGACGGAAGGCAGTCCGCCCGCAACCGATCTCGCCGAAGCACGCAAGACCGGAGAATTCATCCGCACCCTTATTGCTGAAGGTGAAGCCAGCGCGGTTCACGACGTGAGCGACGGCGGAATATTGGTTGCGCTCGCGGAGATGGCCTTGGCGTCCGATACCGGCATCAAACTCGGCAGGGTTCAGGACGCGGGTTACTGGTTCGCGGAACATCAGGGTTGCTACATCGTCGCCTGCGCGGACAACTCCCTCCTAAGCCTAGCTGCTCAGGCCGGAATACCTTGCGAGCATCTTGGAAGCGCGCAGACCGATGCCGAGATTACGGCAGATGGCTGGAACGTCTCACTCACCGACCTCCGCGAAGCTCATGAGAGCTTCTTCCGGGACTGGATGGAAGGCTGATCCATTGTCAGCGGAAAGGTGAGGGATAATGACCGAGGCACATCGTCCCTACCCCGCGATGCCGGATTATACTGACGAGGAGCGCATCGCGCGCGCGGCGGCGGCGTATGAACGGCTCAAGACCCGTCGGTCCTGCCGATCCTTCACTGACCAGCCCGTCCCGCGCGAGATCATCGGGTCTGCGATCCTTGCTGCCGGAACTGCGCCCAATGGTGCCAATCACCAACCGTGGCATTTCACTGCCATTTCCAGCCCCGAAACCAAGCGCGCCATTCGCGAGGCGGCGGAGGCGGAGGAGCGGCAGTTCTACGGTGCGGAAGGCGCAAAGCCCAAGGCTTCGGGTGACTGGCTCGATGCGCTGGCGCCGATTGGAACCGACGAAAACAAGCCGTTCCTCGAGACAGCACCATGGCTGATCGTGTGCTTCGCCCAGCGCAAGGGCGGAATCGAGGACGACGGGCAGACGCAGAATTACTACGTCAGCGAGAGCGTCGGGATTGCCTGCGGGATGCTGATTGCGACGCTTCATGAACTTGGCTTGGCAACGCTGACGCATACCCCGTCACCGATGGGGTTCCTGCGAGAGATCTGCGGACGCCCGGCGGAGGAAAAACCGCTGATGATCGTGGTGGTCGGCCACCCCGCTCCGGATGCCACCGTCCCCGAACACGCGGTACGGAAAAAGCCGCTAAGCCAGATCGCCAGCTGGCTTTAGTAACCTTCAGGCCGCTTTCGCCTGCCCTAGCAAATCATACGGATCGATCGCCTCGCTCTGCCATACGCGGTGTGCGGCGGCGTAGTGGACCGGCTGACCGATGTTCATTTCCCGCCGCGCCTGTTCCAGCGGGGTGGCAAGCAATTCGCGGATCGGCATTTCGACCACGCGCGGGCATGCCTTGCCGAGCCGCTTGGCCTCGGTCACGGCCTTGAACACCGGCGCGCTGGTCTTGACCTGCTTCTTGATATTGAGCCCGCCGGCATAAGCGATAAACAGATGCGCGAAGGACGGCTGCTGGCTGTAGGTGAACGCGAGAACGCATTGCTCGCCCAGCGCATCGCGGCCGTAGCCGGTCAGTACATGCAGCATGTCATGGACGTCGCGCTGGCGGTTTGAGAACCATTCGACCAGATCGTCGAAACGCGGGCGGTCACCGCGAAAGCGGTCATGTTCCGCGACCAGTCCGGCGGCGGACAGCCCTTCCCGCTCCATGAAATCGACATAGGCGTGGGCGACGGTGCCCGCCGGCAATTTGCGCAGCGCCACATGATCGTCGAGAATATCGGGCAGGTAAGGTTCCGAAGCGCGAATTTCCTGCCCCTTTTCGCTCAGGGTAAATTCCCGGGCGCGGGGCAAGAAATTGCCCGATGGGAAACATTCGAAGATGTGGAATACCTCCTCGGTATTCTCCTTGTTCTTCATCAGCTCGTTCCAGTGTCCGATCGCCTTCAGCGGCCGGGTGCGCAGGGGAACGCGGCCGGGATGGAGGAAAATCGTCCCGTCCCGCGCCAAGTCATTGGGCTGCGCAGAAACATCGGATTGGATAGAGGTGGTTGCGTTCATCACGGGCCCTTACTGACAATGATGTCAATATAGCGTCACTTGATTAACGTTTCCAGACCAAAGTCCGCCAGCGGATGATCAGCTAACCCAGTCGCTTTCCGGGATGCCGAGCAGCGAGAGTATCGCCGTCAGGTCGCCGCGGTCGATCCAGCCGTTGGCCGCGACGCGAGCCTTGGGCTTGGCGCGGTAGGCCATCCCGTAACTAGCGGCCTGCAGCATCGGGATGTCGTTCGCGCCGTCACCGGTCGCAAGGCTGATCGCGCCGTCGCCCAATTCGTCCATCTCGCCGCGCAGCACCGCTTCCTTCACCGAACTGTCGACAATCGAGCCGTCGAGGCCACCGGTTAGCTTGCCATCCGCCACGCCTAGCCGGTTTCCGACCACCCGTTCAAACCCGAGCATCTCCGCCACAGGATCGGCAAAATGGTGAAAGCCCCCCGTGACCAGAACGGTGCGGCACCCGCGCGCTTGCAACGTCGCCACCAATGTCCGCGCTCCCGGAACCGCGGTGATCCGCTCGTCCAGGCATTGCCGGATGGTGTCCTCGCCCAAACCGTCGAGCAAGCCGACCCGCTCGTTCAGCGCCGTCACGAAATCCAGTTCGCCTCGCATCGCGCGCTCGGTGATGTCGGAGACGCGCTCCTTCAAGCCGGCGAAGTCCGCCAGCTCGTCGATGCATTCCTGTCCGATCATGGTGGAATCCATGTCTGATACGAACAGATGCGGCACCTGGATTTCCGCTTGCGAGACCAGCAAGTCGGAAGGCGTGAAGTGCTGGTCAAGGATTTTGCGGAGGATCACGGGATCACCGTCCGGCAGGGCGATTTCCAGCACATCGCCGCAGAAATCCAGCATCCGCGCTACGGCCACCCGCATGTCGGCCGCCGACAAAGCGTCCACAGCTGCATCGAGGCGAGTTTCCAGCGCGCTGGGGTCTGCTATCAGGCGGGCGATGAGCACCAGGGAATCTCCTACAAATATTGCTGGCGGCACCTCCGCAGAGCTTCCGCCGGTGGCGCTCATTGCAGGGCCGACCGCCAGCGGCAAGAGCGATCTGGCGGTCGAGCTGGCGCTGGCCTTGGGCAAACGGGGCCGCAAGGCAGCGGTGATCAACGCCGACAGCGCGCAGGTTTACCGGGACCTGCAGATACTCAGCGCGCGCCCTTCCGAGGAGGAAATGCGCGGCACCGACCACCGCCTGTTCGGCACATGGGACGGCGCGGAGCCATGTTCAGCGGGGAACTGGGCGGAGGCGGCAAAGCGGGAAATTGCCGATCTGCACCGCGACGGCGGGGTTCCAATCCTGGTCGGCGGGACTGGATTGTATCTGCGGACCCTGCTCGACGGGATCGCCCCGATCCCTGAGATCGATCCGCATATCCGGGCAGAAGTGCGCGCCCTGCCCCAAGCGGAGGCGCGCCGCGTCTTGCTGGACGAGGACCCGCATGCCGCGGCGAAGCTGGCGCCGGCGGATAACAGCCGCACCGCACGCGCGCTGGAGGTGGTCCGATCGACCGGCAAACCGCTCCATCACTGGCA
Source organism: Allopontixanthobacter sediminis (assembly GCF_009828115.1). GTDB lineage: Bacteria > Pseudomonadota > Alphaproteobacteria > Sphingomonadales > Sphingomonadaceae > Allopontixanthobacter > Allopontixanthobacter sediminis. The sequence continues at coordinate 909,967 of NZ_WTYL01000001.1, forward strand.
ACAGCAGCAAGTCGGAGGAATCGGGGACGCAATCGACCTCCATCCGCTGATCCTGCTGCCGGACAGAACGGTGCTGTATGATCGCTGTGACAGCAGGTTTGCGGCGATGTTGGAGGCAGGTGCGGCGGAGGAGGTCGAGGCCCTGGTAGCCCGCAATCTCGATCCGGCACTGCCGGTCATGCGAGCGATCGGGGTCCGGGAAATTGCTTCGTGGCTTCGGGGTGACCTCAGCGAAGAAGCCATTATCACGGCCGGACAACTCGCAACGCGCCAATATTCCAAACGGCAATATACCTGGTTTCGCAACCAACCTCCGGCGGAGTGGCCTCGGGCAACAGTGGATAATGACTCAGTTGCCGCTCTATTCGCAAGAATATTACGCTAATTATGGTTGACACAATACTTTTGTGTCCTTAGGTGCGCCATCACTGGTCCGGTCTCTGCTCCTGTGTCAGGGGTGCTTCCGGACCACATTCGTTGGAGAAGATCATGTCCAGCCCAGCACCGGGCCACAGTAAAAATAGCGAGCGCAGCGGCGCGGCGATCCTGGTCGAGTGTCTCGTCCAGCAGGGTGTCGAGTTTATCTTCGGTTATCCCGGCGGAGCCGTGCTGCCGATCTATGACGAGTTGTTCGCCGATCAGCGTATCCGCCACATTCTCGTGCGGCATGAAGCCGGCGCGGCGCATGCGGCGGAAGGGTACGCGCGTTCCACCGGCAAGCCCGGCGTGGTGCTGGTCACCTCCGGTCCCGGCGCGACCAACGCGGTCACGGGCATCGCCGACGCCTTCATGGATTCGATTCCGCTGGTTATCATCACCGGACAGGTGCCGACCGCGCTGATCGGCACGGATGCATTCCAGGAAGCCGACACGATCGGCATCACTCGCCATTGCACCAAGCACAATTACCTCGTGAAAGACCCCGCGGCACTCGCACCGACGATTGCCGAGGCGTTCCGCATCGCGACCACCGGCCGCCCCGGTCCGGTCCTGATCGACATTCCCAAGGACGTGCAGATCGCACAGGCGGAATTCGGGACCGAGTCGGGCGAGAAGCCAGCGGCCCTCGCCTCCTCCCGCTATCAGCCGCAGACGGTAGCCGAGCCCGACCAGATCGCCCAAGCCATCGAACTGATGAGCAAGGCCGAAGCACCGGTATTCTACACCGGCGGCGGCATCATCAATTCCGGACCCCGGGCCAGTGCGCTGCTGCGCCAGTTGCAGGACCTGACCGGCGCTCCGGTAACATCCACCCTCATGGGCCTTGGCGCGTTTCCGGCGGACCATCCCGACTGGCTGGGCATGCTGGGGATGCACGGCACTTTCGAAGCCAACATGGCAATGAACCGCTGCGACGTGATGATCTGCGTCGGCGCACGGTTCGATGACCGGGTTACCGGACGGCTCGATGCGTTCTCGCCGAACTCCACCAAGATCCACATCGATATCGACCGCGCCTCGATCAACAAGATCGTTCCGGTCGAACTCGGCATCGTGGGGGATTGCGCCACGGTGCTGGAACAGTTGATTTCGGCTTGGGAAGACCGGAAGCCACGCGACCTTGGCGAATGGAAAGCCCGCATCGCCGGCTGGCGCGCCCGGGAAAGTCTCGCCTATCCGGAAAGCAAGAGCACGATCATGCCGCAACTTGCGGTCGAGCGGCTGTTCGCCCTCACCCGCGACCGTGACCCGATCATCACCACCGAGGTCGGCCAGCACCAGATGTGGGCAGCGCAGTATTTCGGGTTCTTCGGCCCCAACAAATGGCTCACCAGCGGCGGTCTCGGCACCATGGGTTACGGCCTGCCGGCTGCGATTGGCGCACAATTGGGCAATCCGGATGCGCTGGTAATCGACATTGCCGGTGAAGCCTCGATCCAGATGAACATCCAGGAACTCGGCACGGCCAGCCAGTACCGTTTGCCGGTGAAGATTTTCATCCTCAACAACGAATATATGGGCATGGTCCGCCAATGGCAGGAACTGACCTATGAGAGCCGCTATTCCAACAGTTATTCGGACAGCCTGCCCGACTTCGTCAGGCTCGGCGAAGCCTATGGCTGGAAAGGTATCCGCATTACCGAACAAGCGGGTCTGGACGCCGGGATCGAGGCGATGTTGGCGCATGACGGCCCGGTAATCGTCGATTGCCAGGTGTCGAAAGACGCCAATTGCTACCCGATGATCACCAACGGTTCCGCTCATACCGAGATGCTGATGCATGGCGATCAGGCCAGCGGCACGATGGACGATGAAGCGAAGGCACTGGTCTGATGAAAATCCAGCAGGCAGAAGCCGAGCGGCACGTCCTGACCGTGACCGTCGATAACGAGGCGGGGATCCTTGCGCGGATCGCCGGCATGTTCACCGCGCGCGGCTATAATATCGACAGCCTGACCGTCGCCGATATTTCCGAGAACCATGCGGTCAGCCGGATCACCATCGTGACCCAGGGCCCGCCGCAGGTGATCGACCAGATCCGGGCACAGCTGGAACGGCTGGTCTCGGTACACCGCGTCGTCGACCTCACCGAAACCGGCAAGCATGTCGAGCGGGAGCTGGCGCTGATCAAGGTCGCAGGAACCGGTGAGCACCGGGTCGAAGCGTTGCGGCTGGCGGATGTTTTCCGGGCGCAGGTGGTCGACACCACGACCTCCAGCTTTATCTTCGAATTGACCGGCGCGCCGGACAAGATCGACAGCTTCATCGCCCTGATGCGCGAACTCGGCCTGGTCGAGGTCGGCCGGACCGGGATCGCCGGAATGATGCGCGGCGCCGAAGGGACCTGAATTTTCTGATATCCTACGCAAGTTCGGGCAGCCGCCCGGATTGGACTTCACTCAACGATTCCGGTCCTGACCGGGATGACGCCAGAATGGGAAAATAATGAAAGTTTTTTACGACGCCGATGCCGACCAGGACCTGATCAAGGGCAAGAAAATTGCCATCGTCGGTTATGGCAGCCAGGGCCACGCCCATGCCCAGAACCTGCGCGACAGCGGTGTCGGCGAAATCGCCATCGCGCTGCGTGAAGGTTCGGCTACCGCGAAGAAGGCGGAAGCGGCCGGCTTCAAGGTCATGTCCAACGCCGATGCGGCGAAATGGGCCGACGTGATCATGGTCCTCGCGCCGGACGAACACCAGGCCGCGATTTACGCGGACGATCTGGCGGCAAACATGAAATCCGGCGCGGCGCTGGCCTTCGCCCACGGACTCAATGTGCATTTCGGCCTGATCGAGGCGCGTCCCGATCTCGACGTCTTCATGGTTGCCCCCAAGGGTCCCGGCCACACCGTTCGCAGCGAATATGTAAAGGGCGGCGGCGTGCCGTGCCTGGTCGCGGTGGCGCAGGAAGCCGAAGGCACTAGCGGCAACAATTACGCCCACGCGCTTGCCCTGTCCTATGCCTCCGCCGTTGGCGGCGGCCGCAGCGGGATCATCGAGACGACCTTCCGAGAGGAATGCGAAACCGACCTGTTCGGTGAACAGGCCGTGTTGTGCGGCGGGATCACCCATCTGATCCAGGCTGGTTTCGAGACCTTGGTCGAAGCCGGGTACGCGCCCGAAATGGCCTATTTCGAATGCCTCCACGAAACCAAGCTGATCGTCGACCTGCTGTATGAAGGCGGCATCGCCAACATGCGCTATTCGATCAGCAACACCGCCGAATATGGCGACATCAAGACCGGCCCCCGGATCATCACCGCCGAAACCAAGGCGGAAATGAAGCGCGTTCTCCAGGACATCCAGGCGGGCCGGTTCGTGAAAGATTTCGTACTCGACAACCGCGCCGGGCAACCGGAACTCAAGGCGAGCCGCAAGGCTGCCGCTGCGCACCAGATCGAACAGGTGGGCGCAGAATTGCGGGCCATGATGCCGTGGATCGCCAAGAACCAGCTGGTCGACAAGGCCAAGAACTAGTCTGGCGGCCATTGTCATAATACTGACATCGGGGGAGCGGACAGGGCAGGAATCTTGAGGAGTTTTGTTGTGACGACAATCTACCGTAAATTTTCTCGCCTCTGCCTGCTCCCCCTCCCTGTTTTCGCCCTGCTGGCTGCTTGCGGCGGCTCGGCGGAACAAACCGAAACGGCCGAGGAATATGCTACGCGAATAAATGGCACCTCGCCGATCGCCGCGGCCACAGGCCCCGCGCCGCAAGGCTCCCCCAACGTCGCCGCTCCGTTGCCCGGCGCAGCGCCCGGGCCGGTCGAGCCGCGCACCCCGACCGATCCATCGTCCAGTTCCTGCGGCGCCACCGCGGCTGCGGAATTTCTCGGGCAAGCCGACAGCGCGCCGCTTCGTCTGCAGATCGCCGAAAAGTCGCAGCCGCGCGGCGGAATCCGGTTCATCCGGCCTGGCGAAGCACAGACGCAGGACTTCAACAACAACAGGTTGAATGTGATGATGGACGCGGGCGGTATCATCCGGGATTTCCGCTGCGGATAGGTTTATGGTAACAATCGGCGCTACTTGCCCCCCCGCAGTAGGTATGGAGTAACCGATGAAGACCATAAAACTGATGACCGCTTTCGCCGCCGCCCTCGCCCTTGGCGGTGTGGCCACCCTGTCCGCCCAGAATGCACCGGCACAAGTTCCCGGCGCCATGGACGCATCACGCGTGTCCGCCGGCACTTACGCCGTCGATCCCGCACATACGCTTGTCGGCTGGCGGGTTAACCACTTCGGTTTCAACGATTATTTCGGAGTGTTTGGTTCGGTCGAAGGTGCCCTGCAGCTGGATCCGGCCGATGTGTCTTCGGCCGAATTGGAAATCATGATCCCGATCGGCATGGTCACCGTGGCGAGCGAAGGTCTGCGCGATCATTTGTTGCGCCCGGGCAAGGAGGGCGGCACGCCGGATTTCTTCGGTCCCGATCCGGCCCCGGCGCGGTTCGTTTCCACTCAGGTTCTCCGGACCGGTGATACCACCGCCGATATTACGGGCGATCTGACACTTAACGGTGTGACCCGCCCGGTCACGATCAACGCGGAATTCACTGGCGCCGGTGCCAACCCGATGAACCGCAAGGAAACCATCGGTTTCGAAGGCAGCACCACCATCAAGCGGTCCGAGTTCGGTATCGGCTACGGTATTCCGATGGTCGGGGACGAGGTCGAACTCGATATCTCGGCGGCGTTTGAAAAACAGTAACGCATCCGCCGACACCACTCCGCGCGCGCAAACCGGGAAGAAAATTGCGCGCGCGGACTGGACAGCGGACGTTTAATTGCACATAGCGGCAGCATGACGATGCAGCGGGACTTGCTACTACGACTTATCCGCCCTTGGGCGTGATGTGCGGCGGTGCCTGATGCGGCGCGCCGGGTCGCCCAAGGGTAGCTCCGTCCCGACATTTTCCTTCGTCAGAGAACCTTCCCATGTCCATGCTTCGCGAACCTTCGCGTAAATATTCGCCTTTCGCTCCGATCAGCCTGCCCGACCGGCAGTGGCCGTCGCGAACGATTACCGTACCGCCGCGCTGGCTGTCGACCGACCTGCGGGACGGCAACCAGGCAATCGTCGATCCGATGGATGCGCTCAAGAAGCGGCGGTTCTTCGACCTGCTGGTGGATATTGGCGTCAAGGAGATCGAAGTCGGCTTCCCGAGCGCGGGCGCTACCGAGTTCGACTTCATCCGCGGGCTGGTCGATTCCGGCAGCATTCCGGCGGATGTCATGGTCCAGGTCCTCACCCAGTCGCGGCAGGATTTGATCCGCACGTCCTTCGACAGTATCGAGGGAGTGCATGCCGCGGTGGTCCACATGTACAACGCGGTCAGCCCGGCATGGCGCGATATCGTGTTCCGCATGAGCAAGGACGAAGTGCGCCAGATCGCGGTCGACGGGGCGAAAATCATGCGCGACGAAGCCGCCGCGCGTCCGGGTACCGAATGGCATTTCCAGTATAGTCCGGAAACTTTCTCGACCGCCGAACTGGATTTCAGTATCGAGGTTTGCGAGGCGGTGATGGACGTGCTCCAACCCACGCGCGAACGCCCGATCATCCTCAACCTGCCCGCCACGGTTGAGGCAGCGACGCCCAATATCTACGCCGACCAGATCGAGTATTTCTGTCGTAACTTGCCGAACCGCGACGCGGCGGTGATCAGCTTGCACACCCATAACGACCGCGGCACCGGTGTTGCGGCCGCCGAACTGGGCCTGATGGCCGGCGCAGACCGGGTGGAAGGTTGCCTGTTCGGCAATGGCGAGCGGACCGGCAATTGCTGTCTCGTGACCGTCGCCCTCAATATGTACACGCAGGGGATCGACCCCGGCCTTGATTTTTCGGACATCGACCGGGTGATCGAAACGGTCGAATATTGCAATGAACTCCCCGTGCACCAGCGTCACCCCTATGGCGGCGAACTGGTGTTCACGGCCTTTTCCGGTAGCCACCAGGACGCGATCAAGAAGGGCTTTTCCGCACGCGAAACGCAGAATGACGAGGCATGGCGCGTGCCCTACCTGCCAATCGACCCGGCAGATCTGGGCCGCAGCTACGAAGCGGTTATCCGGGTCAATTCACAAAGCGGCAAAGGCGGCTTTGCGTGGGTTCTGGAACAGGATCAGGGCCTCAAGCTGCCCAAGAAGATGCAGGCCGATTTCGCTCCGAATGTGCAGCGGATGGCGGACGAACTGGGCCGCGAGCTGAACGCCGCAGATATCTGGCAGGCGTTTCGCGCGGCCTACCATGTGCAAACCAAGGCCAAGCATTTCCAACTCGTCGACTACGAGGAAAGCCGCGCGGCTGACGGCACACGTTTGTTCACCGGCACCATCGAGGTCGCGGGCAAGGCCCAGAGCGTTAGTGGACGCGGCAATGGCCTGATCTCCAGCGTGATGAGCACCATCCGCGACAGTTTCGGGGTTGAACTGGAAGTGACCGATTACACCGAGCACGCGCTCGGCGCGGGCACCGATGCGAATGCCGCCGCCTATCTCGAATGCCGGACTGCCGATGGACGGACCATCTGGGGCTGCGGCATCGACGAGGATATTGCCACTGCCAGTGTCCGCGCCGTGCTGAGCGCAGCGAATACGGCAGTCGCGGGTTAGAACCCTGGTCTATTCGCTATGCGCCCGCCTGGTTTGGTGTAGTTCGGGCGCTGTAACGGAGACCGCAATTGACCGAAGACATCCTCGAGCCTGAACTCGCGATCATCGATCCACATCATCATTTGTGGGACCTGAGGCCGCTGATTCCGATGTTTCCGGAACCCCGGCATGCGTTTATCGAGACAATCGCCGGCGCGCCCTATTACGCGTTCGACCAATTGCACGCCGACCTCACCAGCGGCCACAACATCGTCGGCACGGTGTTCATGGAATGCGGCGCATTCTACCGGGCCGATGCGGAGGAAGCCTTCAAGCCGGTCGGTGAGGTCGAATTCGTCAACGGGGTGGCCGCGCAAAGTGCGAGCGGTCTTTACGGCCCGCTGCGGGCCTGCGCGGCAATTGTTGGGCATGCCGATATGCTGCTGGGCGATGCCGCGGCGCCGGTGCTGGAACGCCTGATCGCGGCAGGCGGCGGCCGGTTCCGCGGCATCCGCCATTCCGGCGCGTGGGACAGCGATCCCGCGACGCTCGGACCGCCATTCCACGCGCGTGAAGGGCTGCTGGCAAGCGACGAATTCCAGAAAGGCTTCGCGCATCTCGGCGCATACGGGCTGAGCTTCGACGCGTGGGTGCTGGAGCCGCAACTGGTGGATGTGATCGCCCTTGCCCGCAAGTTTCCCGACCAGCCGATCGTGCTCGATCACTGCGGTACGCCTCTCAACATCGCATCCTACCGCGGCAAATTGCCACAGCATTTCGAACGTTGGAAAAAGGCGATCGAGCGGCTTTCGGAATGTCCCAACGTCTCCGTCAAGCTCGGCGGTCTCGCGATGGCATTTTGCCGGATGCCGGAAGAGGGACCAGCCATCGGCACCGGGTCGCAGGCGCTTGCCGAATTGTGGCAACCCTATATCGAAACCTGCATCGAATCCTTCGGTCCTGCCCGGGCGATGTTCGAAAGCAACTATCCCGTGGACCGGTGGGGCGCGAGCTATCCGGTTTTGTGGAACGCCTTCAAACGCATCACCGCGGGCGCATCGGCGGACGAAAAGCGCGCGCTTTACGCAGGGACCGCCGCGAGTTTCTACGGCATCGAGGACTTGCTCGACTGAGCCTCGCGAAATGCACCGCCGCACCATGTTCCCGCGCCATATCGACAAGCAGCCATTTGCCGCATAAGCCCGCAGACGAGTTTCATTCAGCAACGGAGAAATCCATGGCGTTACCCGCCCCTTTCGACCGCCTTCGCCTGCCCATCATCGGTTCGCCGTTGTTCATCGTATCCGGCCCGGAGCTGGTTATCGCGCAGTGCAAAGCGGGGATTGTCGGATCCTTCCCCGCGCTCAACGCCCGGCCGATTTCCCAGCTCGACGAATGGCTGCATCAGATCACCGAGGAACTTGCGGCGCATAATCGCGACAATCCCGACCGTCCCGCCGCGCCCTATGCGGTCAACCAGATCGTCCACCGCAGCAACAATCGCTTGGAAGAAGACATCGCGATGTGCGGCAAGTGGCAGGTGCCGATGATGATCACCTCGCTCGGCGCGAGGGAGGAAGTCTTCGACGCTGCTCACAGCTGGGGCGGCATCGTGCTGCACGACATCATCAACGACAAATTCGCTCACAAGGCGATCGAGAAGGGTGCCGACGGCCTGATCCCCGTCGCTGCCGGTGCCGGCGGGCATGCAGGGGTGCAATCCCCCTTCGCGCTGATGCAGGAAATCCGCAGCTGGTTTGACGGGCTGGTGGCGCTATCAGGCTCGATCTCCCATGGCCGTTCGGTGCTTGCGGCACAGGCAATGGGCGCCGACTTCGCCTACATCGGGTCGCCCTGGATCGCGACCAAGGAAGCCAATGCGGACGAAGCCTACAAGCAGGAAATCGTCGACAGCAACGCGGCGGACATCGTCTACACCAATTTGTTCACCGGCGTTCACGGCAACTACTTACGCGGCTCGATCGAAAAAGCCGGTCTGGACCCGGAAAACCTTCCGACCAGCGATCCCAGTGCGATGAACTTCGGTTCCGGAGGCAACAGCAAGGCCAAGGCATGGAAGGATATCTGGGGTTCGGGTCAGGGCGTCGGAATGGTCGACAAGGTCGACAGCGTGGCAGACCGGGTGGACCAGCTGGAGCGCGAGTACCGGCAAGCAATCGTGGATCTGGCCGCAAAAACCTGAGGCGTCAGCGGTTCAGCTCCGCCAGACTCGGACGAATTTTCCGTTCCCCGAAGGCACCAGGCGCATTTGCCCGCCGTCGGGTGCAATCACTTCCTCGCTCTGCGTCAGCGGGCCGTGCTGCGCGAGTTGCTGCACCAGTCGGCCCGCTAATTGGGTAGCGGTGGGATAGTCGCCCACAGAATCGGGTTCGATGCGAATTTCCTGTCCGGTGAAAAAGGCTAGCCCTTCGGATTGCAATCCACCGTCGCTCATTTGCTTGTAGCCAGCGAGCAGCCGGGACGGGAATGGCCCGCCATTCTGCCAGTTTTCAGCATGGGCACGGAAGAAATCAGGCGCTGTCGCCATGGCTGCGGGCGGCCAGCAAATGGTACGGAGTTGCGGCGGCGCTTCGGCGGCGAACCGGGCGACCAGCTCGAACAGCGTCCGTACGACCGGTATGGTGTTGGCGCCGCCGGCAAGATGCGGTCCGGGCATCAGGAATAGCGAATCAAACGCAGTCTGGATGGTGCCGTCCGGCATATCGACCCAGTGCCGGATGTCAGGCACATTTACCGACCGTCCAGGTGCCAGGCCGACCAGGTCGAATGTCATTCCGCCGATCAGCAACTCAAGCCATTCCAGCGCCGGACCCGACCCTGCGTGAGTCTCGGGGCGGTCGAGGTTGTCCCGCGGGTCGAGACTAATTGAGACGTTGTCCAATTTGTCCACGATTTCATGCACGGATTGTGCATCAAGGCGTTCGCCGCCCTCGAAAAGGAGGAGAACGCCACCAATTCGATCGAGCCGGTCGATATCCATACGACGATCGATGGTCTTTAGTCCCCTGGTGCAAATACTATGGTTTACTTGGCCCCATTTGTCTTGCCCGTCGAGTCCCCGAAAAAGTGTTTAATCCGTTATGGATGCGTCATTCCAGTACAGTTAATTAAAAGATGCCAAGCACCAATCCTTCGGCAAGCCCCGCTCCGAGTTCGCGGCAGCGTTCCAACTGATCCGCTTCCACGGTCTTGTCGGCAAGGATGGTTTCGGGCGTCTGCGCGTTGAAATTGACGATCAACGGCTCTGCAATCCGGCGCAGGCGCCACCCTTTGGCGATCCGGTCGATCTGGGCCTCGGCACCCTCCCCGTCGGATCCGGCGGCGATTATTGTCGCGTAAGCCCGCCCCTCGATCCTGCCCAATACCGGATAATAGCAGCGGTCGAACATTTCCTTCATCAGGCCGCTCATGGTGGCCAGGTTTTCCGGGCACACGAACAGATACGCCGCGCAGGCCAGGATATGGTCTGGCGTTACATCGTCCGCATACAGGATGAGCGAGCGTTGCCCCGCGCCTTCCGCCGCCGCGCGCGCCATTGCCCGGCTCGCGCCGGTACGGCTGTGCCAGGCGATCAGCAGCGTTTTGTGCGGGATATCCATGAGGACGATTGTCGCCCCGTGCTGTCGATTGTCAATCACCGACCCTTTGCGCAGCGGTGCAATTCCTTTACGGACCGAAGATGTCATCACGAACCAGGTCCCCCGTCTTTGGCGTCACCAGCTCGCTGTCGGGCAAGGCGTGGCATTGGCGCGGCGGCAACATGGATGTGCGCCAGGAAGTAACCGGGCTCGAAAACGACATCGTCACCCAGTTGCTGCTATCGCGCGGCGTCCAGTCGGATGATGTCGAACGCCAGCGGACGCCGACGCTTCGCGGGTTCCTGCCCGATCCATCCGCTTTCCAGGACATGGATGCCGCGGCGGAGCGCATCGCGCAGGCGGTCCTGGGCCGCGAATCCACCACCATCTACGGCGATTACGATGTCGACGGCGCGACCAGCGCAGCGCTGATGATCCGCTTGCTGCGGATGCTCGGCCATGACGCGCGCTATTACATTCCCGACCGGCTTCTCGAAGGTTACGGCCCGAGCGGAAAGGCGCTGGTCCAATTGGCGCAGGAGGGCTGCAGCCTGATCGTGACGGTCGATTGCGGCGCGATGGCGCACGACGCGCTGGCGTTGGCACACGATGCAGGGGTCGACGTGATCGTGGTCGATCACCACAAATGTTCGCCTGATTTGCCAAAAGTCGCTGCAATGGTGAACCCCAACCGGCTCGACGAGAGCGATCTAGGCGCGTCGCATGGTCACCTGGCCGCAGTCGGCGTGGCGTTCCTGCTCGCGATCGCGGTCGTGCGGACATTGCGCGGGCATGGCTATTTCGAAACCCGCGCCGAGCCCGACCTGATGGCGCTGCTCGACCTTGTTGCGCTTGGCACCGTGGCCGACGTGGCGGCGCTTCACGGGCTCAACCGCGCATTCGTCGCGCAGGGCCTCAAGGTCATGGCGCGGCGGGATAACGTCGGGATGGCGGCGCTCATCGATGCAAGCCGTCTGAAGCGCGCTCCCGCCTGCGGCGATCTCGGCTTTGCCCTTGGACCCAGGATCAACGCCGGCGGGCGGGTTGGCGAATCGACTCTCGGAGTGCGGCTGCTGACTACCGAAGACCCGGACGAAGCCATGAGCATCGCCGCGCAGCTATCGATCCTGAACGAAGAACGCCGCGCCATCGAAGCCGAAGTGCAAGACGCGGCCGAACTGCAACTGGACCGCCAGCACAACCGCTCGGTGATCGTGGTGGCGGGACAGGGCTGGCACCCCGGGGTGATCGGGATCGTCGCCGGGCGAATCAAGGAAAAGACCGGCAAACCGGCGCTCGTCATCGCGCTCGATGTCGAGAATGGTGACGGAGAGCTGCAAGGTAAAGGCTCTGGCCGATCAATCGCCGGGGTGGACCTCGGCGCGGCAATCATAGCGGCGCGTGAACAGGGCCTGCTGGTGGCGGGCGGCGGACACGCCATGGCGGCCGGGCTGACGATAGACCGGGATCAGGTGGAAGCACTGGCCGACTGGCTGGACGAGCGGCTGGCCAGCGCGGTGGGGTTGGCGATGGCGAAACAGGTCATCCAGCTCGATCTGGCGCTCGCCCCCGGTGGTCTCACGCCGCTACTGGTTGAAACCATGGACAGCGCGGGGCCGTTCGGGATCGGCTGGCCGGGGCCGAGGATCGCGGTCGGGCCGGTGCGACTGGTCAAGGCCGATATCGTCGGGACCGACCATGTCCGGTTGATCGCGGCGGGCCAGGACGGGAAGAGCTTCAAGGCGATTGCTTTCCGGGCGGTGGATAGCGATATGGGCCAGGCCCTCCTTCACGGATCGCGCGGCCGATCGTTATGGCTGGCCGGCCGTGCCAAGATCGACGACTGGGCATCACGCCCGCAAGCGGAACTGCATCTCGAAGACGCTGCCTGGGCAGACTGAACGCGCCGATCCTGTGCGGAATTCCGGCAAGAAGCAGGATTTCGGTAAAACTCGCCTTGACGTGCAGGCGAACCCTGCCTAATTGCGCGCCCTGACCTTTGGCACACCATCGGTTTGGCCCCTTCGTCTAGCGGTTAGGACGCGGCCCTTTCACGGCTGAAACACGGGTTCGATTCCCGTAGGGGTCACCATTTCTGGTGGCATCGTTCCGGCAGCATGGCCGGAAGCACCCTTTTCCAACCTTGGTATTCCGGCCCGATTCCCGAATTTCCGGGTATTTGGTGGTGGCGGCGTTGCGCCTTTGAGGCTAACGCCCCCTCCCATGGACAAAGGTCGCAACGTACCCTGGCCGGGCATTTTCATCGCGGTGGCCGTAAGTCTGGCGATGGGTCTGGTGGGTACCAACCCGTGGCTGGTGCTCGGCGCCGGGTTGCTGTGGATCGGGTCGCTGTTCCTGGTCTCGTCCCACCCGCCCCCGCCCAATGCGATGCCGCCGAAGAGCCCGTTCAGCCAGGCCACGATTACGCAACTGATCGAACATTCCGCAACCCCGCTGCTGATGACCGAACTCAACCGCGTGGCCATCGCCAACGAAGCCGCGCGCAAGGTGCTGGGATCGCATATCGTCGGCCAGGATGTGCGGGTCGCGTTCCGCCACCCCGAGGCGATCGCCCTGATGATGCAGGACCGGCCCGGTAGCGCGCTGATCCAGAACCTCGCCCGCCGCAAGGATATCTGGCAGATGAACCGGCAGATAATGGACGATCGGTTCGCGGTCGTCGAACTGCTCAACCAGACCTCCGAAGCGCAGGTCAGCCGGGCGCACACCGATTTTGTTGCCAACGCCAGCCACGAACTGCGCACCCCGCTGGCCTCGATCATCGGCTATGTCGAAACGCTGAGCGACGAAGAAGCCGCGGTTCCGCCCGCAACCCGCAAGAAATTCCTCACCACGATTCTTTCCGAGGCGAACCGGCTTCAAGGGCTGGTCAGCGACCTGATGTCACTTTCCAGGGTCGAGGCAGAAAAATACGACGAACCGGAAGAAAAGATCGAACTGCGCAAACTGGTGGAGACCGCCACTCGCGACGCGGCAGGCGAGGCCCGGATGGGCCGAATCGATGCCCAATTGCCGAATGACGTCACGGTGCTTGGGGACGCGCGACAATTGGAACAACTCGTCCGCAACCTCGTCGATAACGCGCTAAAATATGGCGACGCAGATAAAAATGTGACTGTATCCCTCCTCAACGATGACAACGGTGATGCGAAACTGACGGTTCAGGACCGCGGCGACGGCATAGCCCCGGAACACATCCCCCACCTCACCCGTCGGTTCTATCGCACCGACCCTGGGCGAAGCCGCGCATCGGGCGGAACCGGCCTCGGCCTCGCCATCGTGAAGCATATCGTGGAACGTCACCGCGGCCGCCTCGACATCAGCAGCGAGGTTGGTCAGGGGACTTTAGTGACCGTCCGAATTCCGGCGTTTCGGGAACCGGCAGAATATTTGACATGAATTTGTCACATAACTTGAACATGCGGCGACCAGACAGCTACGGTGCCGGGGAAGCTTGATGTAGTTTTCCGCCGTCGGGGTCATCAGGAACAGGAACAAATTATGTCATTCAGAACAATCCTTGCGCTGCCTGCGCTGGCCCTCGTCGCCACGCTTTCCGCCTGCGGCGGTACCAGCGACACGACCCGCGATTCGATCCGCGCGGTGGGATCGTCCACCGTCTATCCGTTCGCGAAGAAAATTGCCGAGACGTTCACCCAGTCGAACCCGGGCATGACCTCGCCGATCATCGAATCGACCGGGACCGGCGGCGGGATCAAGCTTTTCTGCGCCGGGGTTGGTGCCAGCACTCCCGACATGGCCAACGCTTCGCGCCGGATGAAGAAATCCGAATTCGACACCTGCGTTGCCAACGGCGTGGAGGACATCATCGAACTTCAGGTTGGGCTCGACGGAATTGCCTTTGCGTCCATGCAGGGCGGGATCGACATGAACCTGACCCCGAAAATCATCTATGAAGCGATCGCCGCCAAGCCGTACGGCAAGGAACAGACCGCCAAATTGTGGTCCGACGTCGACCCGTCCCTGCCGCAGGAGCCAATTCTGGTTTATGGTCCGCCTTCCACATCCGGTACGCGCGACGCGCTGAAGGAACTGGTCTTGGAACCCGGCTGTGACAGCAACGTGGAAATGAAGGCGCTGAAAGACAGCGACGAAGACCTGCACACCCAGGTCTGCACCGAAGTCCGGTCCGACGGCGCCTATGTCGATCAAGGCGAACAGGACAATCTGATCGTCCAGAAGATCGAGAACAATCCCAAGGCTGTCGGCATATTCGGCTACTCCTACCTCGAGAAGAACCTCGACAAGGTCCAGGGCCTCTCGATGAACGGCGTCGAGCCGACTTACGAAAACATCTCGAGCTTCGCCTATCCCGGCGCACGGCCGCTGTATATCTATGTGAAGAAGGCCCATCTGCAAGCCATCCCCGGCCTGCCGGAATATCTGGCGGAATGGGTCAAGAGCTGGTCGAAAGACGGCCCGCTAGCCCAGATCGGCTTGGTAGCTTCGCCGGATGACGTGCGGGCGGCCAACGCCAAGGCAGCTACCGAATTCGGGACCATGAGCGGCGCGGACTTGAAATAAGGTCTGACTGATGTCCCCGATAATTCTGCTGTTATTGGCTTTCGGGCTGGGTCTGGCCGGGTGGCTTGCCGCCCGCGCCAGGGCGTGGACGTTCAAGCGGGACGCCGTGAACGGCCGAATTGCGGCATTGCCGAACTATCACGCGTGGTACGTGGCGCTGTGGATCGTGATCCCGGTGGTCATGTTCATCGCGCTATGGTCGGCAATCGCTCCGCAACTGGTTACGCAGACTGTGTTGTCGTCGCCCGCAGCGGCAGAATTGCCGGCGTTCGGCTTCCAGCGCGATTCGATTATGAGTGAGGCCCGCGCCGTTGCCGGCGGCAGCGCGCGGGCCGTATTCAACGAAGAAGCGGCCGCCTTGGTGGAGCCGTACAAGCAAGCGATCACCCGCTACAACATCATCGGAGTGCTGAGCACGCTGGTGATCGCCTTCCTCACCGGTGTCTGGTCCTTCCTGAGGGTCAAGCCCGACTTCGCTGCCCGGACCCGGGTCGAACGGGCAGTGATGGTAATCCTGCTGCTCGCGTCGTTGGTCGCAATCCTGACCACGCTGGGCATCGCGGTCAGCCTGGTGTTCGAGACTGTGCGCTTTTTCGGCATGGTCAGCCCGATAGACTTCCTGTTCGGTACCCAGTGGGGTCCCGACCCGATGAGCAATCCGGACAATCCCGACGGTTCGCGCTACGGGGCCATACCGCTGTTCTGGGGTACCATCTACATCGGTGCGATCATCGCAATGATCGTGGCGATACCGCTGGGCCTGATGAGTGCGATCTACCTGACGCAGTACGCCGATCCACGCGTGCGTTCGTGGGTCAAGCCGGCGCTGGAAATCCTCGCCGGGGTTCCGACCGTCGTTTACGGCTACTTTGCCGCGCTGACCGTGGCCCCTGCGATCCGGGACTGGGCGCAGGCGATCGGAATCAGCAATGCATCGAGTGAAAGCGCGCTTGCCGCCGGCCTGGTTATGGGGGTGATGATCATTCCGTTCGTATCCTCCATGGCAGACGATTCCATTGCCGCTGTGCCGCAAGCCATGCGTGACGGCAGCCTGGCGATGGGCGCGACCCGGTCCGAAACCATCCGCCGGGTGCTGGTGCCCGCCGCCCTTCCCGGCATCGTCGCGGGCGTCATGCTGGCCGTCAGCCGCGCCATCGGCGAGACCATGATCGTGGTGATGGCGGCAGGCGCTGCCGCCAATCTCACTGGCAATCCGCTTGAAGCCATGACAACGGTAACTTTCCAGATCGTCGCCATGCTGACCGGCGAAGGCAGTTTCGACCATCCTGCCACGCTCGCCGCCTTCGCCCTGGGATTCGTCTTGTTTGTCGTCACCCTCGGCCTGAATTTCATCGCCCTGCGCGTCGTGAAGAGGTTCCGCGAAGCTTATGAGTGAGCGTATCGCCCCCACCCGCACACCCGCCTTCGAGGCGCGGTTGAAGAAGCGTTACGCAGCGGAGCGGCGGTTCAAGCTGGCCGGTCTGGGCGCGATCCTTTTTTCGGTCGCCGTGCTCGCCTTTCTGCTGATCACCATGACCATCAACGGGATTGGCGGTTTCCAGCGTGCGGAAATGAACGTCGCCATCGACTTCACCGAGGCAGGACTTTCAGGGGATCAAACCACATTGTCGCAGATCGGCGCGGTCCAGGTACTGGAAGCGCAGGGCCTGCCCGCCACTGTCGAATATTTTGCCGAGCAGCAGCTGGGCGAAGCTGGCGGCGCTGAGATCAGCACCAGCGCATGGCGCCAGGTTGCGGACGAGATTATCGACGATCCTTCGATCCTGCAGCGGGAGGAGACCTTCTCCCTCCCCGCCAGCCCAGACCTCGCCGCAGGTCTCAGCGGCGAAGGGTCGGACGAGATGAAGGCCCTCGCGGCGCAATTGTCGGCGCAGGGCAAGCTGGAAACGAAACTCGACCTCGGCTTCCTCGAACGCGCCGACGCCACCGATCCGCAGGAAGTCGGCATCTGGGGCGCGCTCAAAGGCTCCATGCTGACGATGATCGTGACGCTGCTGCTGGCTTTTCCCATCGGGGTCATGGCCGCACTCTATCTAGAGGAATACGCCCCCAAAAACCGCTGGACCGACGTGATCGAGGTGTCGATCAACAATCTGGCCGCAGTGCCCTCGATCATCTTCGGGCTGCTCGGCCTTGCGGTGTTCCTTTGGCTGTTTCCCAACATGCGGTCCGCGCCGCTCATCGGCGGGATGACCCTCGCCCTGATGACCATGCCGGTCATTGTCATTTCCGGACGGAACGCGATCAAGGCGGTGCCCCCGTCGATCCGCGACGGTGCCCTCGCGATCGGCGCATCCAAGGTCCAGGTGGTGTTCCATCACGTGTTGCCGCTCGCCCTGCCCGGCATTCTGACAGGCACGATCATCGGCATGGCCCGCGCGCTGGGGGAAACGGCGCCGCTGCTGATGATCGGGATGCGCGCCTTCGTCGCCACCCCGCCTGACGGGTTCACTTCGCCCGCCACCGTCCTGCCAGTACAGATTTTCCTGTGGTCGGACGAAATCGACCGCGGGTTCGTTGAACGGACATCTGCGGCGATTATTGTGCTATTGGTATTCCTCCTGCTGATGAATGGCCTCGCCATCTATCTGCGCAACCGTTTCGAGAAAAAGTGGTGACTGTAGTCCATCCCAACCTGGAAAAGACCGACGCCAAGATGAGCGCGCGGGAAGTGTCGGTGTATTACGGCGACAAGAAAGCGATCGACGAAGTGTCGATCGACATTCCGACGAAATACGTGACCGCTTTCATCGGCCCCTCCGGGTGCGGCAAATCGACGTTCCTGCGCACGCTCAACCGGATGAACGACACCATCCCTTCGGCGCGCGTGGAAGGATCGATCACGCTCGACGGCGAGGATGTCTACCGCTCGAAGATGGACGTGGTCCAGTTGCGCGCGCGGGTCGGCATGGTGTTCCAGAAACCGAACCCTTTCCCCAAATCGATCTACGACAACATCGCTTACGGCCCCAAGATTCACGGCCTTGCCAGCGGCAAGACGGAACTGGACGAAGTGGTCGAGAAATCGCTCCGCCGTGCGGGGCTGTGGAACGAGGTCAAGGACCGCCTCGAAGACAGCGGCACGGCCCTGTCCGGCGGCCAGCAGCAGCGCCTGTGTATCGCCCGGGCAATCGCCGTTGACCCCGAGGTGATCCTGATGGACGAACCGTGCTCGGCGCTCGATCCGATCGCGACCGCGAAAATCGAGGAACTGATCGACGAACTCAACGGTAGTTATGCCATTGTCATCGTGACTCACTCCATGCAGCAGGCTGCCCGCGTCTCCCAGCGCACCGCATTCTTCCATTTGGGAAAAATGGTGGAATATGGTCGTACTTCTGACATATTCACCAATCCGCTCGAGGAGCGGACCAAGGATTACATCACAGGACGTTACGGGTAATGGCAGAGCATACGGTCAAGGCATTTGACGAAGACATCACCCGCTTGCGCGGTCTGATCGCGGAAATGGGTGGTCTGGCCGAATTGTCGATCCAGGAATCGCTCGAGGCGATGATCAAGGGCGACGAAGACCTCGCCGACGGGGTAGTCGTTCGCGACAAGAAGATTGATGCGCTGGAATCCGAAGTCGACAAGCTGGCCGTGCGGATCATCGCCCTGCGCGCGCCGATGGCCGACGATCTGCGTGAAGTCATTGCCGCGCTCAAGATCGCCGGAGTGGTCGAACGGATTGGCGATTATTCCAAGAACATTGCGAAGCGCGTGGGCAAGATCGAGGCCCGCAAACATTTCGAACCGCTCACGCTGCTGCCCGCAATGGGCGATATCGCGGCCGAGATGGTCCATGATGTGCTGACCGCCTATGCTGCGCGGGACCCTGTTCTGGCGCTCGAAGTCATCGCCACAGACGACAAGGTCGACGCCTTCTACAACAGCATTTTCCGTAACGTTGTCAGTTACATGATGGAAAATCCTGCGACTATTTCTAGTGCGGCGCAGATCCTGTTCGTGGCTCGCAACCTAGAACGGATCGGCGATCACGCAACCAATGTCGCCGAAATGGTTCACTTCGCCGCCACCGGCAATTACCCACCGGACGATCGCTAGAACCATCATCGGCGGATTGCGCGTCACAGTGTTGTCGTGATTACGTAACATTTCCGGTGCGTGGGTATTCCAGTCAACGGAAGCGAGTCGCTAATATGTCCGCCGCAAAACTTTTATTGGTAGAAGACGACCCGGCCCTGGCCGAATTGCTGGAGTTTCGGTTTGAGAACGAAGGCTACGATGTCCGGACCACTTCGGACGGAGACGAAGCCCTCCTGCTCGCCGAGGAAGACGTTCCCGATCTCATCATCCTGGACTGGATGATCGAGGGGACCAGCGGCATCGAAGTGTGTCGCCGCCTGCGTCGCGACAAGAAGACCGCCCATGTCCCGATCATCATGCTTACCGCGCGCGAGAATGAGGACGACCGGATTCGCGGCCTGGAAACCGGGGCGGACGATTACCTGACCAAGCCGTTCAGCCCGCGCGAACTGCTCGCCCGCGTGGCCGCCGTCATGCGGCGTATCCGACCGGCATTGGCAGGGGAATCGATCGAAGTCGGCGATATCCACCTTGACCCGGTCGCGCACAAGGTCGGCCGCCGCGGTCGCCCGCTGCAGCTTGGCCCGACCGAGTATCGCTTGCTCAAGTTCTTTATGGAAAGCCCGGGGCGGGTATTTTCCCGCGGCCAGCTGCTCGACGGGGTGTGGGGGACCGGTAGCGATATCGAACTGCGCACCGTGGATGTCCATATCCGGCGCCTTCGCAAGGCAATCGAGGTCGATGGGGCAAAGGATCCGATCCGCACCGTGCGTTCCGCCGGCTACGCGATGGAAGCGGTCTGAGAATTACCGACAGACGCCGCGGTATCGCGGCGACTGGTCGAAATGAAAGTGGTCGCGGTGCGCCTCGTTGTATTCGGGTGACAGCACCGTCGAATACAGGTCGCACGCACCGTCGCGTACCTGGCTCAGAAAGCGGGCTTCAGGACCTTCGCCACTATCATCCCAATCGCCAAGCACGGTGACCCGGCGCCCGTCTTCCAACACGAACCCGCCGATATCGATTGCGTTTCCGGTCGCATGTTCGCTCCAGCGGCCGTCCGACCGGCCATACAGGCGGCGGCAGCTATAGGCTCCGTAATGCTCGACGCGGGCAATCCGGCTGCCGAGTATCTCTTCGGCAGCCGGCTGGGCGACGTCGCGCAGCCATAGATACACTCCCGCCCCTACCGCACAGGTTGTTGGCGGCGGAGCGGGCGATAGCGGTAAATTGCCGAGGACCGTGCGGTCGGTCCTGCGGCACTCGTCCTGTCCGGCCGGGTCCAGCGAAGTGAAGGCCACATCGCTGCGGGTCAGCACATCGCGGCAGGTTTGCGGATCGTCCCGCAAAGCCAGCAGTTTGCGCTCGGTGGCCCACCCTGGCGGATCGTTCAGGTCGAGCGGAGCCCACGGATCATGCTGCGGGTTTTCCGCCAGCCATCCGCGCCCGGCAAGGGCGATGGCGACCAGGATCAGCAGCACGATCAACCGTCGTTCGCCCTTGAACCGGCCAATCGTGCGAGAGATGCGGGGAGCCTTCACCCTAATGAAAGTCGCGAGACTTTGGAATGATCCGGGGAATAATGCGGGCGTTACGCGGATGGCCCCGCGTTGGCGGCTGTTCCAGCTGTTCCGGCAGCGCGTCGATATGCTCGCGTGGGCTGAATTTACCCGGAAGCGGATTGTTCACATGATCGCCGCGCGCGACCGGCGAATTGAGCATGTCGTCCGACAGGGCATGCAAATCCTGCGTCGCATCCGTCAGATGAGCCGCGATCACATGGATCACCTCGTCGTCATATTCCACCCGCCCGCGCACCTCCATCAACCGCGCGCCCATGATGATCCGGCGCTGCTTCTTCATCAGATCCGGCCAGATGACGAGGTTTATCACCCCGGTCTCATCCTCCAGCGTGATGAAGCACACTCCCTTGGCGCTGCCGGGACGCTGGCGGATCAGCACCACGCCGGCCACCTGCACCATGGAGCGGAACTTGCGGGCCCTCAGGTCACAGGCGCGCACGAAGCTGCGCTCCCCTAGGCTGGCGCGCAGGAACGCCATTGGATGCGCTTTCAGGGATAGCCGCTGCGTCTGGTAATCGGCCACCACTTCTTCGGACAAGGGCATCTGCGGCAACGGCATCGCCCCGCGTTCCGCCCCTTCGTCGCGTTCTTCGGCGAATTTGAACAGCGGCAGGTCCGGCCCGGCCACCAGGCTGCGGGCATCCCACAGCGCTTGCCGCCGCGGCAATCCCAGCGACCCGAAGCAATCGGCGGAGGCAAGCCGCTCGATATGCGCCGGGGTCAGCCGAGCCCGGTCCCGCAGGCTAGCAACGTCGGCAAAGGGACCGTCCTCCGCCCGCTCCGCCACCAGCTTGGCCGCGACATGTTCGGGCAACCCGTCCACCTGCCGCAGCCCGAGGCGCAGAGCGATGTGTTTGTCGAGGCGGCCGCTCGTCCGCTCATATCCGGTCAAAGCGCCCACTTCCTCCAGCGTGCAGTCCCATTCCGAATGGTTCACATCCACCGGCAGCACCTCGACCCCGTGCTCCGCCGCGTCGCGCACGATCTGGGCCGGGGCATAGAACCCCATCGGCTGCGAATTGAGCAGCGCGCAACCGAAAGCCGCGGGGAAATGGCATTTCAGCCAGCTCGACACATAGACCAGATGCGCAAAGCTTGCGGCGTGACTTTCGGGGAAACCGTATTCACCGAACCCGCGGATCTGGTTGAAACAGCGCTGGGCGAAATCGCGGTCGTACCCTCGGTCGACCATCCGCTCGACCATCATGTCCTGCAATTCATCCACCATGCCCCGGCTGCGAAAGGTTGCCATCGCCTTGCGCAGGCGGTTCGCTTCGAGGCTGGAGAATTTCGCCGCATCGAGCGCAATCTTCATCGCCTGTTCCTGGAAGATCGGCACCCCCAGCGTGCGCTCGAGAATGCTGGAAAGCTCGTCCGGGGGGCCATGCGCCGCGCCGGGTGCGGGTATCTCGACCCGTTCCTCCCCCCGCCGCCGCTTGAGGTAGGGATGGACCATGTCGCCCTGAATCGGCCCAGGGCGGACAATCGCCACCTGGATCACCAGGTCATAGAATTCCCGTGGCCGCAGCCGGGGCAGCATGTTCATCTGCGCGCGGCTTTCGACCTGGAACACCCCAAGCGAATCGCCCTTGCGCAGCATCGCGTAGGTTTCCGGATCTTCCCGCGGCACAGTCGCCAGGTCGAGCCGCCTTTCATGATGCTTTTCAAGCAGGTCGAGGCATTTCCTGATACACGTCAGCATTCCCAACGCGAGCACATCCACCTTCAGGATGCCGAGCGCGTCGATATCGTCCTTGTCCCATTCGATGAAGGTCCGGTCGGGCATCGCGCCGTTGCCGATCGGCACAGTCTCGGTAAGCGCGCTCTCGGTCAGGATAAAACCGCCGACATGCTGGGATAAATGGCGCGGCATCCCAATCATTTGCTCGGTCAGCTTGAGCACCCGCCGCAAGTGCGGATCGTCCAGATTCATGCCGGTTTCCGCGACATGTGCCTCGCCGATCTCGCGTCCGTGCCCGCCCCACACCGTCCGGGCCAATGCGCTGGTTACATCCTCGCTCAGCCCCATCGCCTTGCCCACTTCGCGGATCGCCATGCGCGGGCGGTAGTGGATCACGGTGGCGCACAGGCCCGCGCGGTGGCGGCCATAGCGTTCGTAGATATACTGGATCACTTCCTCGCGCCGCTCATGCTCGAAATCGACATCGATATCGGGCGGCTCCTTGCGTTCTTCGGAGATAAACCGGTCGAACAGCAGCGCGTGCTTGGCCGGATCGACCGAGGTAATCTCGAGGCAGTAACACACCGCGGAATTGGCCGCGCTGCCGCGCCCCTGGCACAGGATCGGCGGATCCACCTTATGCCGCGCGAAATCGACAATATCCTTGATGGTCAGAAAGTACCGCGCAAGGTCGAGCTTCTCGATCAAGGCCAACTCGCGCTCAAGCGTGGTAGCAACACTGCCGGGCAAGCCATTGGGATAACGCCATTTTGCGCCCTCCCAGGTTAGCTGCTCCAGATATTCCTGCGGGGTCTTGCCGCTGGGGTAAATCTCCTCCGGATATTCATAGCGCAGTTCTTCAAGGTTGAAATCGCACGCATCGGCCACTTCACGCGCGGCGCGGATGGCATGCGGCCAGCGGGCAAACAGCGCCGCCATCTGCCCCGGAGATTTGAGGTGGCGTTCGCCATTGCCGTGCAGGTGGTGCCCGGCGCGATCAACCGTGGTCTTGTGCCGGATCGCGGTCATCACATCCTGCAGCGGGCGCTTGTCCGGCGCTGCGTAATGCACATCGTTGGTGGCGAGGAGCGCCAGCCCGTTTGCCTTGGCCAACGCATCCAGGCGGTCGATTCGGGCAATATCATCACCTGCATACAGGTAGCTGGCGGCGAGATGGCGCAGCGTGGTCAATTGCCGTACCAAGTGGGGGACAGTGGCTTCGAACGGCAATTCCCGCACCACCCTGGGAATCTCTGCCCCGCGCAAGGGGATCACATTGTCCTCGACTTCAATCGTAAAATTCTGCCTCAGGTCCCGCGGTGGCAGCAGCACCAACTGCACGCCCTCACTGTGCTCCGCCAGCATGCCGAGCGAAATGTCGCATTCGCCCTTCACCTGCCATTCGCCTTCCAGCGTCGCCATTCGGCCAGCGGAGATCAGCCGGCACAGCCGTCCATAGGCTGCGCGGTCCTGCGGATAGGCGAGGAAGGCCAGCCCCTCGACCGTTTCGATCCGGCAGCCGATAACGGGCCGCAATTTGAGCGTTTGCGCCTCCATATGCAGCCGCACTACGCCGGCCATGCTGTTGGCATCGGCGATGCCCAGCGCATCGTACCCAAGGCTGCGCGCCGCCAAGACCAGATCGACCGCATCGGAGGCGCCGCGCAGGAAACTGAAACAGCTGACCAGGCCCAGCTCGACAAATTCCGCGCGCGGCGGCGGCGCGATCAAGTCGGGGTCGAGTTCGATTCGCCGTTTGTCGGGGGTGAGCGCTGCCTCCGGCATGTCACGCGGTCAGCTCCGCGAGCCGCTCCCTCACGGCTGCAAGATCGGCTTCGAACAGGCGGGTCTGTTCCTGCTGCGCATCGCCTTCGAGGCGCAGCAGATAGGACGGATGGGCGGTGATCCACAATTCGCTGCCATCCTCCAGGGGATGCGGAGTGCCGCGCGCGCGGGAGATGCTGACCGTCTTGCCCAGCATCCCGCGCGCGGCGCTGGCCCCGAGCGCCAGCACCAGTTTGGGTTTCACCAGCGCGCGTTCGCTTTCGATCCACCAGCGGCAGATGTCGATTTCCTTCGCCGTGGGCGATTGGTGCAGGCGCCGCTTGCCGCGCATCACGTATTTGAAATGCTTGACCGTGTTGGTGACATAGGCCGCGCCGCGATCAATCCCCGCGCGCTGCAGGTGCGTGTCGAGCAATTGCCCCGCCGGCCCCACGAATGGCTTGCCGGAAAGATCCTCCTGATCCCCCGGCTGTTCTCCGACGATCATCAGCGCCGCGTCCGCAGGCCCTTCCCCCATCACCGCGTGATTATCGAGTTCGCCAATCGGGCAGCGGCGGCACGCATGAATTGCACGGTCGACCGCCGCCAGCGTCTCTGGCCGTTCACCGAAATCCTGTTCGCCCGCTGTGACCATCTTCGCTTCTCTTGCCTGCGCCCCCGCAATCAGTTCGGGGATCAACGCGGTTTCGGGCATGTTTTTCCAGTACCGCCGCGGCATTTCTTTCAGCATCGCGCCGATTTTCAGCCGTGCGGGGTTGAAGGTGGAGGCATAATATTTGCGCCACAAATCCTCGACCGGGTCATCGCCGGGCGCGTCCGAGCGCTGCGCCGGGGGACCTTCCCGCATGATCTCCCCGTCCCAATGGAGGCAGCCTCGGGGAGTCAGGATCGACCATTTCATATTGGCGAACCGGCGCATGAAGAACCCGGCGTTGGCGCGCACGATATGGTGATCGGGCTCAAACCAGGCGACGTAGTGATCTTCACTTTGCGCGGCACCGGGCTCATTCACCTCAACCAGGCGGAACCGGACGAAGGCGTGCATCTTGTGGCTGTCACGCCGGACATTCTTGTCCAGTTCCTCGATCCGGCGGACGTCGTCATCGGCCTTGTCTTCCATCAGCCGCGGATTGGACTGGAGCCGCCACAGCAGGCGGTACAGCAACGCGAAACGCCCGGGATCGGAATGCAGCGCGGCATTCCGGGCAACTTGCAGGAAGCGCTTGCTGGCGCGCGGCGGCGGCGCATTCGCAGGGGGTACCGGAAAATCCCCGCCACTGCCGGAGAACAGATCACCCGCCCCGCCCGGCTCCGACCAGGCAATCCGGTCCGGCGAGACACCGCATTGCACCAGCCCCCGGGCAGTCTCCCGCCAGAAGTCGAAATCATCCGGCGCGGGCATGATGACGGTATAGCTACTGGTCTGCGTAGGAGAATCGAGCGGTTTCACGCGGCGAACAGCTCCAGTTGCTCCTGCTTGGGTGCGAGCATCTTGCGCAGGTCGGCGCGGTCGGTCAGCGCGGTCGGCCGCCAGTCCAGCGCGCAGATAAATGGCCGGACCTTGGCAATCGAGACCGTCAGCTTGCCGATATCCTCCAGCCTGAGAACGCGGTGACGGCGGGCGGCGATGATCCGGTTCACCGCCGTGACGCCCAGCCCCGGCACCCGCAGCAGCATCTCGCGCGGGGCGCGGTTGACGTCGAGCGGAAAAGTCTCCCGGAATTTCAGCGCCCAGGCCAGCTTGGGATCGATATCGAGCGGCAGCATCCCGTCCGCCCCCGTGGCCGCCATCACCTCGCCCGAAGAATAGCCGTAGAAGCGCATCAGCCAGTCGGACTGGTACAGGCGGTGTTCGCGGATCAGCGGCGGGCGTTTCAGCGGCAGCACAGCGCTGGCATCGGGGATCGGGCTGAAAGCGGAATAATAGACCCGCCGCAGCCCGAAACTGCCATACAGCACGCTCGCTTTGCCCACGATATCGGCATCGTTCGCGCTGTCCGCACCCACGATCATCTGGGTGGACTGGCCCGCCGGGGCAAAGCGCGGCGCGTGTTTGAAGTGCTTCTTCGCGTCCTTCGCCTCGATGATGGAACTTTTCACCCCCTTCATCGCGCCTTCGATCTGGCGGGCATTCTTGTCCGGCGCGAGGCGAGTCAGCCCGGCATCGGTCGGCAATTCGACATTGATCGACACCCGGTCGGCGTAAAGACCCGCCTGATGAACCAGTTCGGGGTCGGCCTCAGGGATGGTCTTGAGGTGGATGTAGCCGCGAAAATCGTGTTCTTCCCGCAGGATACGGGCCGCTTCTATCAATTGTTCCATGGTGTGATTGGAACTCTTGATGATGCCGGAGGACAGGAACAGCCCTTCGATATAATTGCGGCGATAGAAGCTGAGCGTCAGGTCTGCGACCTCCTGAGGGGTAAACCGCGCGCGGCGCACATTCGAGCTCTTGCGATTGATGCAGTAATGGCAGTCGAAAATGCAGTGATTGGTCAGCAGTACCTTCAGCAGCGAGATGCACCGGCCATCGGGCGCATAAGCATGGCAGATTCCCATCCCCTCGGTCGATCCGATACCACCCCTGCCTTTTGGCCCGCCAAGGCTGCTCTTCTTCGCCGTGCCAGACGACGCGCAGGACGCATCGTACTTCGCCGCATCGGCCAGGATTTCGAGCTTTTCGATGGTGGTGAGCTGCGACATTTGTTCTATATATGTTCTGCTACTAATTTCAGCAAGAACAAAGCGATGCTCACCCGCATAAGCCTTGCAGGTACCAATCGGGCAGCCCTCCTCTTCCATCGCCGATCAGGCCATGACGGTAGATCCAGTAGCGGCGGCCTTCGCCGTCTTCGATGCGGTAGTAATCGCGCAGGCGGACGGTCGAGCGTTCGCGCCACCATTCGGGTGCGATACGTTCGGGGCCCTCCACGCGGACGACTTCATGCACTTTCCCCCGCCAGCGAAACTGCCGGGGGAAGCCGTCCGGGGTCGCATACAGTACGGAAATGTATTCCGCCTTGTCGAGCAATTTCAACGGTCTTGCATGGAAAGCTAACTCTCCTTGGGAGGCTGGTTCCGGTTCCAACGGAGGTTGCCACCGCTGCGCGCGTTCAGGAATATGGCTGGCATGGGATACAGGGCGCTGGACCGCGCGCGGGCCGAGCCGAACGCTCAGCCGGTCGATACAGGCGGACAGCGAGGTACCGTGCGTTTCCGCGGTGCTTTCGATATCGCTTTGTTCAAGCGAGAGCGGTTCGGCCCAGCTGGCGCGCAGGCGGATAGTCTCGATCCCGAAACCCGCGTCGACATCGTCCAGCTTGGCAGCGAACAACCGGCAGATATGCGCCGGATCACGGGTGGCGGCGCTGAGTTCAAGTGGGCGGGTCACCACTTCACCGTCCACCCGCCACAGCCCCAGTTCCAACCGGCGGGCACCCTGCGCGCTTCCTTCCAGTACTCGGCCCATGTCGGCAGCGAGATCGTGCAGCACCTGGTCGAGCAGCTCGCGGTGGCGGATCGGTTCGGCCAGACGGCGCTGGACCAGCGGCATGCGCTGGGGGATGACCGGCAGCAGCGGTTCGGGAACCTTGCCCAAGAGCTGGTCCATCCGCACCAAAGGATTGGCGGCGGGCGAACGGCGGTTGCGGAACCGCCGCATGATCGCATCGCGTCCCTTGGTATCCCCGAAACGGCCGGTCATATCGCCAAGCCGCTTGAGGCCGAGCCGCCGGAGCACGGTAAGGACATCGCCGTCCAGCCGGAGCGCGGCCACCGGCAGGCCGGACAGGCGCTCCAGCGCGTCATCCTCGCCGGTCAGGATTGCCGCACGGGGGCCGAAATGGGCAAGCGCCCAAGCCGCACCGGCGGTGGGCGCAGCGGCGACCCGCACGGCCAGGGCGCGCCGGGCAAAGCACGTCTCCACATCGGCCAGCAACCTTGCCTCCCCGCCAAACAGATGCGCCACGGCGGTGATATCGACCAGCAGGCCGTCGGGCGGATCGAGCGCGGACCACGGGCCCCACCGCTGCGCCCACACAGCCAGTTTCTCCAGGAAATCGAGATCGCCAGCCGGATCGGATATCCTGACTGCCAGATCGGGGCACAGCGTCCGGGCATCGGCCAACATCATTCCCGCCCGCGCACCGGCGGCAAGGCCGGCATCGTTCGCGGTGTCGATCCGGGGGCCGTGCGCGGTCTCGGTAATCAGCGCGAGCGGGTCGGCGTCGGCTCCTTCGCCCCGCGCAATCCCTTCACAGAGCCGCCATCGATCGGCCGACAGTCGGGCGATCCAGATCGACAGGATTCGGCGCTGGTTTCGGGTCGCATTCGTTAGCGGCTGCGGGGGCGGTGCTGTCATGATGTATTTCGGCTGGTTTCTGGGCGGAAAGTCCGGCGGGATCGCTGCGCAGGATCCATTCTCCCGGCGGATGCATGCGGGAACGGAACAATCGGGCCCGCCATGCAGGATTGCCCGGAGCGTCGGCGTTCCACCGCGGCGGCGGGGACGGTGCGGCGCGGACATCCCACCGCATCCGGGCGGAGGACAGGTCGTGATCAGCATCGAGCCTGACGAGCCACAGGGGCACCCCGTGCCGTTCCGCTGCAAGACTGAGCCGGCGCGAAGCGGTGAAACCCAGCGCCTTGGGGTTGCCGGTGACTTCGCCGATCACGCAGGCAAGATCGCGGCACCGCACCCCTTCTTCCAGCGCGAACAGCACATCTTCCGGTTTTTCCGCGACCACATGGATGATCCGGTGCCGCAGGTCGGCTGGCAATCCGGGGCGATAGGGCCGCCCGGTCAGCCGCACCGAGGAGCGGTCCTGCACCCATAATATCGCACGCTGGTCGGAAATTTCGGGCACCCGCGCCGGGGCAGCACCCAGCGCCGGCTTTCGCGCGAGCAACCCATCCTGCGCGAGTGCCAGCGCCGCGCAAACACCGCTACTGTCGCGGCCTGAAGCAAACACTTCGCTGTGGTAGATCCGGCCCTGCCCCGGGGTCCATTTGGCGGAAACACGCGCAGACATCACCCCGCGCACCGTGGCGGGCAAATCGGCAATCGCACCGGATAACGGCGGGCATGGAAGGGAATCGGCATCGGCTTGCATAAGGGAACGACTCGTCTGTTCCGCTTATGTTCCCATTTTACCCAATATGCAATTCATCGTTGTTCCGGACCTGTTCCGTCCCTGTTCCGACGAAATCGGGCCTCTTCAACGGAACTAAACCCGCGCGCGAAACGTCTAGCTACCAGACACCTAATCAGGAGATACCCATGAAATATTCCGCAGGAAAAGCCGACGAGCTCAAAAAGAAGTTCTGGACGTCCATGGCCGATTCGCCGTTCATCATGCTTCAGCTCGACGGTGAACCCTCGACCGCGGTTCCAATGACGGCGCAGCTGGACAAGGACGCCAACAGTTCGATCTGGTTCTACACCCAGAAGAACAGCAGTTTCGCCAAGCTGGGCCCGGCTACCGCGACCTTCGAAGGCAAGGGCCATGAAATGTTCGCCCGATTCCACGGCAACCTGTCGGTGGAAACCAGCCAGGAGCGTTTCGACCAGTTCTGGAACAATTTTGTCGAGGCATGGTACGACGGCGGAAAAACCGATCCCGACATCCTGTTCCTGCGAATGGATCTGGGCGCCGCCGAATTGTGGAACGGCGAAATGGGCCTGCTCAACACCGCCAAGATGGCGCTGGGCATGACCGTCCATGACGATGCCGAGGAAAAACATACCCAAACCGCCCTCTGATCCGGGCACACCGACAGCAAAAAGGCCGCTTCCATAACGGAAGCGGCCTTTTTTATGATCGCACTATTGCGGAACGTTCCTATCGCGGATCGATCGGAACCATGGTTTCCTCGCCGCCGATTTCGTCCACCACTTCGACGACACCCTTGCCGAGATGACTGCGACTGCGGCTGTAACCAAAATAGACGACCAGTCCGATCACGCCCCACACCGGCAGCACCAGCATCGCCTCGAACGGCAGATTGGCGAACAGGAAAATACAGCCCGCAATGGTGGCAGGTCCGACAAACCACAGCGCCGGGGTCCGGAAACTTCGCTTCGCATCCGGAGCGGACTTGCGCAGCAACATCACCGCAATTGCCACCATCATGAAGGCATACAGCGTACCGGCATTGGCGATATCGGCCAACTGCCCGACCGGGAAGAAAGCAGCGCCCACGGCAACCACTACGCCGGTAATGGCGGTCACAATGTGCGGCGTTTTCCACTTGGGATGCACGCGGCTGAGGACGTCGGGCAGCAACCCGTCACGGCTCATGACGAAGAAGATGCGCGTCTGGGCAAAGATCAGCACCAGAATCACCGATGGCAGGGCGAGGAAGGCCGCGATACCAAGCGCGTTACCGACCTTGGAGAAGCCGATCTCGCGCAGCACATGGGCCAGCGCCTCGTCCGAACAGACCAGCATCTGGGCATATTGCGGCATCGCGCATTGCAGCGCCAATTGCTCCGACCCGGCAGGGAACGGCACGCCGCCCGGTCCCATGATCGGCTGCCCGCCAATGGTGCCGATAGCTCCGGCCGCGACCAGGATATAGAACACGGTGCAGAACAATAGCGACCCAACCAGCCCGATCGGCACGTTGCGCTGCGGATCCTTGGTTTCTTCCGCTGCGGTGGAAACCGCGTCGAACCCGACATAGGCGAAGAAGATCGTCGCCGCTGCGCCCACCGCGCCGACACCCGAACCCAGGCCTCCGAACACGCCGGCTGGCAGGAACGGGTTAAAGTTCGCCAGTTCCGCCTGCGGGATGGTGAGGAAGATGAACACGGTCAGCGCGGTCACCTTGATGGCCACGAGGATCGCGTTGAACACCGCCGATTCGCGCGTCCCGATCATCAGCAGCCATGTAACCAGCAACGCGATCACCAAGGCCGGCAGGTTGATCAATCCGCCCGGAGCACCGCCAAGTGCAAGCGGCCCGGCCGCCAGCCACGGCGGCAAATTGACCCCGAAAAATTCGCTCAGGATGGTGCCGCTGAAATAGCCCGACCAACCGACCGATACCGCGCTGGCAGCCACGGCGTATTCGAGGATTAGCGCCCAACCCACGGTCCAGGCGAGAAACTCCCCCATGGTGGCGTAGGTATAGGTATAGGCCGAGCCCGACACCGGGATCATCGCGGCGATCTCGGCATAGCACAGCGCCGCGACGATACAGATCGCACCGGCTATGGCGAAGGCGAGCATTAAGCCCGGCCCTGCCTTCTGCGCCCCCGCAGCGGTGAGAACGAAAATGCCCGTACCGATCACACAACCGATGCCGAACAGCATCAATTGGAACCAGCCGAGACTACGATGAAGTGACTTTTTCTCCGCTGCAGCCAGAATAGCGCTCAGCGGTTTGACGCGATCAATCAACATGATGGCAGCATTCCCCAGACTCGGTCCGGGAACTACCCGCGCCGCCAGTCTGCACAGCGCTTTTATTCAGTTTTGTTACGCCCGCAATCCGGAATCTTCAGCCGAAGATTCCGAACAGCACGATCAGGGTCAAAACCACCGGGCAAAGCCACCGGACCAGGAACAGCCACAATTTGTGAAGGCCGCCGTCGAGCCCGTTCTCCCCATTGATCAGGCGCTTGTCGGCGATCCAGCCAACGAACACTGCGGTCAGTATGGCTCCGATCGGCATGAACAGTTTAGCGGTCACGGAATCGAGCGTGTCCATGATCCCCAGGCCCTCGAACAACGGAATGAAGCCAAGCGGGTGGAAACCGGACAGCGCATTCATAGAATAGGCCGAGGCTACGCCAAGCAGCCCCGCAAGGGTAGCAATCGCGATCGCCGTCGGCATGCGGCGTGTCTTGAATTTTTCCATCGCCCAGGAGGTGGGCACTTCCATCAGCGCGACCGAGCTCGTCAGGGCCGCGAAACCGACCATGATGAAGAACGCGAGGCCGATTACCGAACCAGCGGGCATGGATTGGAACGCATGGGGCAAGGTGTCGAACATCAGGCCAAGGCCGCCTTCCGACGAAAGCCCCGCCGCGAACACGATCGGGAAAATGCACAGTCCCGCGACCAGGGCGACCGATGTGTCGGCAAAGGCAATGATCGCCGATGTGCCCGCCAGATTGACGTCACGCCCGACGTAGGAACCGTATGTGATCATTCCGGCCACGCCGAGTGAAAGCGAGAAAAATGCCTGTCCCACCGCCGCAAGCATCACGTCCGGGGTGAGCTTCGTGAAATCGACCGTGAACAGATAGGTCAGCGTTTCGGAAAAGGCCCCGCCGAACGCGCCGTAAATGGTGATCCCCAAGAGCAGGATGAAAAACGCGGGCATCAGCCACACCGCGGCAATCTCGATCCCTCCGGAAACACCGCGAGCGACGAAATAGACCGTAATCACCACGAACACGAGGTCCAGGACGGTCATCAGCAGGCCGTTTTCCAGCAACGCCGGGAAGATGGCGCTGATATCTTCCGCCGACATTCCGGCCAGCGCGCCGCCGGTCACACCGCTGGTGAACAGGTCACCCACGAAAACACCGATATAGTACAGCACCCAGCCGCCGATGACGCAGTAGAACGCCAGGATCATGAAAGCCGATATCACCCCGAGGCCCGCAAGCCCTTCCCAATAGCGGGAAGCTTTCGATTCCGCCGCCATCCGGCGCACGCTTTCGGTTGCGGAAGACTGCCCGTGGCGTCCGATCAGGGTTTCGGACAACAGCACCGGCAAGCCGATCAGCACGATGCAGAAGATGTAGAACAACACGAACGCGCCGCCGCCATTAGCTCCGGCCTCCGCGGGAAAGCGAACCAGATTGCCGAGCCCGACCGCAGAACCAACCGCTGCGAGGATGAAGGCGGTCCGCGACGACCAGCCATCGCGCGGGGTAATTCCGTCGGATCCGGTAGTGACAACCATCGTGCAAATTCTCCGTTTATCTGAGCACGCATCTTCAAGGTGCGCTTTTCCGGCCTCAGCTTGTGCAGAGAAATCCCGCGGGCGTCGAGGGGGCGGGCCAATTTATCGACTTTGCGTTTATCCGATGACGCCGCTAAACCGCCGCCATGTCCACCACCTTCCAGCTCGACACCTCGACCAGCCGCGCCAACCCTACGCCGCAGCCCATGCGGCGCCTGACGGTGCCGAAAATCCGCGCCCGAAAGCAGGACGGGGTCACCGCAGAACCTCTGGTGATGCTGACCGCATACACCGCGCGGCAAGCCCAGTTGCTGGACGAACACTGCGACCTGCTGCTGGTGGGAGATTCGCTCGGCCAGGTCATTTACGGACTGCCATCGACCATTCCGGTCACGATGGAGATGATGGCCAATCACGGGGCTGCTGTCGTGCGCGGCAGCTACCACGCGGTGGTGGTGATCGATATGCCCTTCGGTTACTACGAAGCATCGCCGCAGCAAGCGTTCGAGAGCGCGGCGTTGCTGCTCAAGCAGACCGGCGCGGCGGCGGTAAAGCTGGAAGGCGGGGAAGCGATGGCGGAAACCGTCGCGTTCCTCAACCAACGCGGAATTCCGGTAATGGGCCACGTCGGGCTTACCCCGCAGGCGGTTAATGTGCTCGGCGGATACGGCGCGCGCGGCCGCACTGATAGCGAAGCCGGAAAGATCCTGTCCGATGCGAAGGCGCTCGATAATGCGGGCGCGTTCGCTATCGTGGTCGAAGGCGTGGTCGAACCGATTGCAATTGACGTCACGAAGTCGGTCGCCTGCCCGACGATCGGCATCGGCGCGTCCGCCCTTTGCGACGGGCAGGTGCTGGTCACCGAGGATATGCTCGGCATGTTCGAGCGCGTGCCGCGTTTCGTGAAGCGGTATGAGGATATTGCCGGTATCATCCAGAAAACCGTGACCCGGTATGCCGAAGAAGTGCGCAATCGCAGCTTTCCTGGCGAAGAACAGACGTATCAACCGAAGGACTGACCAAGTCCTCGCCATCCACGAACACATTTGCGGCACTGCCCAAACCTGAAATCGAAGAGGCTCCCCTGATGGGCACGATCCTGCGTTATTACAAATTCTCCCTGGTCTTCACCGCCGCCTGCTTTCTGGCCGCCGGTTGGTACGGATGGAGCAGCACCGGCAGCTTCGCCGCAACCGCCCAGATCCTGTGGATCGTTTTTGTCCTTTCGATTCTGGAGATTTCGCTCAGCTTCGACAACGCGGTGGTCAACGCGACGGTCCTGCGCGAGATGGACGAAGTCTGGCAGGAGCGTTTCCTGATCTGGGGCATCGCCATCGCCGTCTTCGGGATGCGCATCATCTTCCCGATCGCCATTGTCGCGATTGCGGCAAATCTCGGCCCGGTCGAAGCTGTCACGCTTTCGCTGAACAACCCCGAGGAATACGAGCAGATCGTGTCCAGCGCGCATATCGGCATTGCCGGTTTTGGCGGTGCGTTCCTTGCGATGGTCGGGCTCAGCTTCTTTTTCGATGCCGACAAGGATGTGCACTGGATCGCCAATGTGGAGCGGTTCATCAACCGGTTCTCCAGCGTCCCGGCGGTCGAAATCGGTCTGCTGTTGGCTGCGATCTACGGCATTTCGACCATGCTGTCCGAAGAAGACGCTTTGACCTTCCTTACCGCCGGTGTCCTTGGTCTGGTAACCTTCATCGGGGTTAACGCGGTTGGCGCGATCATCGAAGCGCGGGAAACGCGCAAGAAGGCCGCCGGCGAGATGGTCCGGTCCGGCCTTGGCGGGTTTTTGTACCTCGAAGTGCTTGACGCCTCCTTCAGTTTTGACGGGGTCATCGGTGCGTTCGCGCTGTCGAACAACATGATCATCATCGCGCTGGGCCTGTCTGTGGGGGCAATGTTCGTCCGTTCCATGACGATCCACCTCGTCCGCACCGGCACGTTGGCGCAGTACCGCTATCTGGAACACGGCGCATTCTGGGCAATCATCGCACTCGGCGCGATTATGCTGGTTTCCGCGGTGGTCCATATCCCCGAAACGATAACCGGCCTGATCGGCGCAACCCTGATCGGCCTGTCGCTGTGGTGGTCCATTCGCCACAACCGGCGCGAGGGTACGGCTACTTCGGTAACGCTTGCAGACGATTAGCCAGCGGCGCCGACACCACCAGCTGCAGCAGGTGGTAAATCAGCAGCGGCACCAAAATCAGGCCCGCAGTTCCGGGCGGGAACAGCACCAGCGCAAGCGGTGCGCCCATTGCGACGCTCTTGTGCGCGCCGCCGAACAGGAATGCGGTCCGGTCTGCGCGGTTGAGCCTCAT
Organism: Allopontixanthobacter sediminis; assembly: GCF_009828115.1. Lineage (GTDB taxonomy): Bacteria > Pseudomonadota > Alphaproteobacteria > Sphingomonadales > Sphingomonadaceae > Allopontixanthobacter > Allopontixanthobacter sediminis. The sequence continues at coordinate 945,545 of NZ_WTYL01000001.1, forward strand.
CGCGCCGCCGACCAGCCATGCGCCGCCGTAAGCGACCGTCAGCATGGCGATCAGCCCACCGAGCAGCCAGCCCCAGCTTGCCGCGTCCAGCAGGCCCCAGATGCCTTGCTCGACCGCGCCTGAAAACGCGACGTAGACGGCGATAGAAATGGCGGCGCGGTCCATCCAGCGGATCATCACCGGATGGTCGTGGACGAACCTTCCGCCGCGTGATTGCAGGACCTGGCCCAGCGCGAATGGCAGGATCAGGACCAGGAATATCTTCACCAGCCCGCTTGTCCCCAGCTCCGCTTCCGCCCCGCCGCCGAGTGCCGAAAATATCGGGACGCTGACGAAGACGCCGAGCATATTGAGCAGCGCAGCCGCCACCACCGCAATCGCGACGTTGCCGCCCGCCATCGAGGTATACGCCGTCGCCGACTGCACCGTGGATGGCAGCACCCCAAGATAGAGAAATCCCAGCGCCACCAGTGGCGGCACCAGTCCGTCCATCGTGCGGGCAAACCCCAGCCCGACCAGCGCCAGCGCACCGAAGGACCACAGGGCTAGCACCGACAGATACCGCCAGTTCGCCATGCCCTTGGCCACGTCGCTTCGTGACAGGCGCATTCCGTTGAGGAAGAACAGCAGGAAAACCGCCGCATTGCTGATGGCCTGCGCGCCGTCGCGGTACGGCCCGATAGCGGGAAACACGCTGGCGAGCAGCGTCGCCAGAACCAGCAGGCGGACCATCGGATCGATACGGGAAAACATCGCCGCCGCCCTGCCCCAGAATTCCGCGCCTTGTCGAGCGCTTAGCGCGCTTGCAGTTTGACGGCCTTTTGGTCCAGCGCCAGGATCTGCGCCTCATCGCCGCCTGTTTCCTTGAGGATACGTGCCAGCAAGGCCGTCGCCGCGGGGTTCATCCGTTGCAGCGAATAGGCACGCGTCGCGGCATCGCGCGCGGTCCCCGGATCGTCCAACACGACCGCAGCCCGAGCGCGCAACATCCATGCCTGCGGATCGCGCCGGGCCCCGTTGGCAATGGCGAGGTCGAGCAGTCGGGCCGCCTTGGCCGCATCGCCCGCAAGCAGCTTGGCCTCGGCCAACATCAGCGCAGCAGCGGTGTTCGCCGAATTATTCGCCAGCTGGTATTCCAACAATGTCAGCCCGGATTGTCGGCGCCCAGCGGCAAGTTCGGCAGCGACCATTCGCCGGGTCAGCGGCCAGGATTGCCGGATCGCCGCAGCCTGAGCGTAATAGTCCGCGGCCTTCGCGCCCTGTCCAGCCAATAGATAAGTGTCACCGGCGAGCGCCAAGGCGTCTCCGGATCCGGGAGCCCTTCGGAGGAACGCTTCCGCACCCTCAATCGCCGCGACATATTGCCCGGCCCCGATCAGACCGCGCACCAGCGCAACCGCATCGCGCCCTGTCCGGAATCCGCGGGTGCGCGCCACGTCGAGGTTCGTTTCGGACGGCAGGGGATGCAATCCAGTCATCGGGCCGCGCGCAGCAAGGTCGAGAAAGCGGGCAGCCTCACCTCGCTCGCCCAACACTTCGTACGACCGGCCGACCAGCGTGGCCAGATACGGCGATGCACCCGTCTCCGCCGCGCGATCTTCGAAGCGGTAAACCAGTTCGCGGTGATTTCCGCCAAGTGCAAGCGACCGCGCCGCCAGCAAGCGGATACGCGCGTTGTCGGGCTGCATCCGCTCCAACCGGTCGAGCATTTGGGAGGCGCTGGCGTAATTGCCGGTTTCCAGATCGACGATCGCCGAGAGCAGCATAGCGGCCGGTGTCTCGCGCTGAAGGCTACCGGCGCGGTCGAGGAGGCTGCGTGCCAGGTCGAATTGCCCGCCCCGCGCGGCGAGCACCGCCTGAAGGTAGAATGCCCGCGCACTGCTTTCGTCGAGTTCGATCATCCGGCGGACGACCACCAGCATTTCGCGCGGCTGCCCGGCATCCCCGAGGGTCGCCGCGTAATCGCCAAGCAATGTTAGATTGTCGGGATTGCGCGCCAACGCCGCTTCGAACCAAGGGAGGGCCGCTTCCATTCCGGCGGAGTCACGTACCAACTGCGCCCGAAACTGGAGCGCCGCCACATTGTCCGGCCCCAATTGGGCGGCGCGAACGCTCGCCTCTACGGCCTGCTTCTGCTCTCCGCCAAGGTAGCGAAGGCGGCCGATATCGACCCACAGGTCCGGGCTATCCGGGATGAAATCCAGCGCTCGATCGAACGCTTTTCCCGCTTCCGGCAGGTTTCCGTCACGCATCCGGAGACGGCCGAGCATATGGAAACCGAGCCCGCTGGTGTCAGGGCTGAATGCCTCCGGTTCGAGCCAGCGGCGCGCTTCCTCGGGTTGGTCCTGCTGCAGTTCCGCTTCGCCCAGGTAGGCGGCGACTTCCGGCTCGGTAATCCCTTCGGCGAGCATTTCCCGCAGGATGATCTCCGCACCCAGCCCATCCCGCGCGGCCAGCGCTTGCCGGGCCTGTTCGACCGGAGGCGCCGGCGGCGGCGGCTCCGCGCAGGCCGCCAACGTCAGCAGGATAGCTCCCACTCCGCCGCCAGCACTGCGCAGAAGCCGCCGCGCGTCAGGTTTGCAGGTCATACTGCTTGAGCAGGTCGTACAGCGTGGGCCGGCTGATCCCGAGCATTTTGGCAGTGCTCGAGATGTTGCCCTCGCTGCGGGCGAGCGCGTGGCGAATGATCTTGCGGTCCGACTGCTCCCGCGCGGATTTGAGGTTCAGTGGAAGCCCCTCCTCCTCGCCGTTTGCATGCAAATCGAGGTCCTCCGCGCCGACCAGCTTGCTGTCCGCCATGATTACCGCGCGCTTGACCCGGTTTTCAAGCTCGCGGACATTTCCCGGCCAGCCCCAGCCATCGATCGCCGCCAGCGCGTCCTTCGCGAAGCCCGTAACCTGCGGATTCATCTCCGCCGCGAAGCGCTTGAGGAACGCTTTCGCCAACAGAGTGGGATCACCCGCGCGTTCGGCCAGGGAAGGTATCTTGATCACGATTTCTGCCAGGCGATAAAACAGGTCCTCCCGGAACTGCGCTTCGCCAATCATCGCTTCCAGGTCCTGGTGCGTCGCGCACACGATCCTCGTGTCGACCTCGATCGCCTTACGCCCGCCGATCCGTTCGATGGTGCGTTCCTGCAGGAACCGCAGCAGCTTGACCTGTAGCGGCAGAGGAATGTCGCCCACTTCGTCGAGGAACAGCGTACCGCCATGCGCCTGTTCGATCTTGCCTTCCGTGGTTTTCACCGCGCCAGTGAACGCACCCTTTTCGTGCCCGAACAATTCGCTTTCGAGCAGGTTTTCCGGGATTGCGGCGCAATTGATCGCCACGAAGGAACCTTCGCTACGGTCGCTCGCGTCGTGCAGGCCTTTGGCGAGCAATTCCTTGCCGGTTCCGCTCGCCCCCAGCAGCATCACCGAGACATTGGTTTTCGCCACCCGCTCGATGGTCCGGGCAACCTTGACCATTTCCGGCGCGGCGGTGATCAGGCGGCCGAGCACGGTCTTGTCCTCGCCGACCTGGGAAGCAAGATGCCGGTTCTCCTGTTCGATCACATGCAGGTTCATGGCCCGCTTCACGATCAGGCCGAGGGCCTCGATGTCGATCGGCTTCTGGTAGAAATCATATGCCCCGTGCTCGATCGCCCGCAGCGCACTTTCCCGCGCGCCGTGGCCGGAAGCGACGATGACTTTCGTATCCGGTTTGAGGGCCATGATCGCGTCGAGCACCGCGAACCCTTCGGTTGTGCCATCGGGATCGGGCGGCAATCCGAGGTCCAACGTAACCACGGCCGGTTCTTCCGCCCGGAGCGCGGCCAGCGCGTCCTGCCGGTTGCCGACAATTGTCACGTCGAAATCATCATACGCCCATTTGAGCTGTGCCTGCAGGCCTTCGTCGTCTTCCACGATGAGCAGTTTCGGCAATGTCTTCTTGTCTGGCAAAGCCATCAGGCAACCTCGGTTCTGGAATTGGTTACAGCACGCGTTTCGGTACGGGCGAGCAGGTCCGCAGCAGCGGCGATCGGAAGTTGGATGGCAAAGCGAGTGCCGAGCCCTTCGCGGGATTCCACGTCGAGCCGTCCGCCCATCGCCATGATCAGCTCCCGCGCCTCGAATGCGCCGATCCCGAAGCCGGCGTTCTTGGACGAGACGAAGGGCTTGAACAGCCCGTTGCGGATGAATTCGGGACTCATTCCGGAGCCGGAATCAATCACTTCAACCCGGCCCATCACCCCGTCGGTCGACACATCAAGCATCACCGGAAACTGCTCATCGCTGGCATCGACGGCGTTCTGGACGAGATGGATCAACGCCTGTTCCAGCGCCTCCGGATCGGCCAAAACCTTGCAGCTGTCGGCATGGATGACCTGGACCGGATGCAAGCTGGAATACTGGTCGGCCACCGTCTTGACGACTTTGGCCAGTTCGAACGGCTCGCGCCGGTCGCTGCCGTGCGCCCCGTAACGCCCCAAACGGGCCAGAAGGCTGTTCAACTTTTCCGCGCTGTTGCGCAAGGTAACCAGCATATCGGCGCGAAATTCGGGGTTTTCCGCATGGCGCTCGGCATTGCGCGCTAGCAGTGTCAGCTGGCTGGCCAGGTTCTTGATGTCGTGCATGACAAACGCAATGCGGCGGTTGAACTCTTCGAACCGGGCGGATTCCATCAGCGCATGATGTCCCGCCTGTTCGGCAATATAGCTGGCGAGTTGTTGGCCTACAACTCGGAGCAGGTCGAAATCCTCCCAGTCGAGGTTGCGCGGTGCCAGCGGTCGGCTGAGCACCACCACGCCGGTGAGCCGGTCGAAATGCAGCAGGGGCACCAGTGCCCACGCATCCGGTTCTGCTGCCAGCCAGTCCGGCAACAGCGGCGCCTCGCCATAACGGTTGCCGCCTTGCCGGACGTCGTCGAGATCGACAACGAAGCTACCGCTTTCCAGCAGTGAAGCCATCTGTCCCGACATTGCCTCTGCCGGCACGTCGATATTCCGCCATTGCCAGCGCGACGCGAGTTCATACGAACCCTGCTCGTTCGGCAGCAGCAGCAAGCCCGAGGGGCTGTCGGTAATATCAGCCAACGCCTGGATCACCCGTTCATACAGCGAGTGTGAGTTTTCCCCGCCCTGCCCCAGCGTCTGGGTAAAGCGCAGCCACTCCACCCGGTAATCGTAGCGATGCTGGAAAAGGTGCTTGACCATGGTTACCCGCAGCCAACCGCGCAGACGTTTCGAAGGGAGCCACAGGACGGCGAACACCGAAGCCCCGAATACGAACGCGACCTGGGTAAACCGCGCGAGGTCCCCGCGCTGGAGCGCGATCGATTCAGAGATCAGCACCATCACCGCAAGGTATCCGCCGATGAGTAGCAACGATAATGTCTGAAAGGTAACCTTGCGTGACGGGCGCAGCATCAATGATCCGCCAGCCTGACTGGCTCCCACCGCGACAAGTGCGCCGAGCGCCGCAAACACGAGCCCGCGCAGCGCTGAAAGTTCCGTCGGCAGGGATCCGCTGAGATAGGCGGTAGTCTGATAATTCAGTTCGTACAGCCACAGCATCGCCAGGCCGATGGCTGTCCAGCGAAAGGCCTGCCGTGTCGCCGGTGATGCGCCGCCGTAAAGGTTGTGCAGCAGCACCAGCGCGCCGACCGCAACCATGATCCGGAAGCTGACACTCGCCTCGAAAGCAAGCACAGCGAGGTCGGACGTGACCGCGTAGCGCAACTGGAGGACCAACAATACCGGCTGGAGTATCTCGACGAACGTAAGAGCAGCGATGACGGGACGGATCGGGGCCACGCTCCGGGCGCGCCCGTCGGCGACAAACAATTGGTAAAGGACGAATATCCACGCGAGATTGCGGAAGCTTTCGGATGCCTGCGCCATCGGAGCGTCTGGGCCGAGCGCTGCGATCAAGCCGCATGACAATGCGGTGATACAGAGCGAGGCAACGGTAGCGCGGCGGTCCGGCCGTTTGATGTCCCCGCGGCGAAGTACCCACGCCGCCGCGACAGCGCACACGATCGCGCCGCCAAGATGCAGCGCGAAGCTTGCCAGCATCCACAAATCGGACGCCCCGCCAGTCACCGCGCGCCCTCCGGCCACAGGACCACGCGCAACGTCTGTAGCAGGATCAACAGGTCGAGAAACGGCGTGTAGTTCTTGGCGTAATAGAGGTCGTATTCCAGCTTGTGGCGCGAATCCTCGATCGAAGCGCCATAAGGATAATTGATCTGGGCCCAACCGGTGATTCCGGGCTTTACCATGTGCCGTTCAGCGTAGAATGGCAGGTGATCTTCCAGGTCGGCAACGAACTGGGGCACCTCGGGCCGCGGGCCGACGAAGCTCATGTGCCCTTTGAGGACGCTCCAGGTTTGCGGCAGTTCATCGATCCGGACCTTGCGGATGAACCTGCCCACGCGGGTGATCCTCGGGTCATCCTGCTGCGCCCATTTCGCCCCGTCCTTCTCCGCATCGATGCGCATTGACCGAAGCTTGATGACCGGAAAGTTTTGTCCGTACAGACCGACACGGGTCTGGCGGAAAAAGGCTGAACCCTTGCTATCGAGCTTCACCAGTATTGCAAACACGATGATGATCGGCAGGGTCAGCGCTAGCAGAATGGAACTCGCAACAATATCGAACACACGTTTGGCCGCGCTGGAAATCATCCGGCCGGACGAGAACCCGTCGGAGAAAATCAGCCAGCTCGGGTTGACCGAATCGAGATCGACCCGGCCCGTCTCGCGTTCCATGAAACTGCTGAAATCGTTGACATGGACGCCCATCGTCTTGATCCGGAGCAAGTCCTTCATCGGAACCGCGTTGCGGCGTTCCTCCAACGCCAACACCACTTCGCTCGCACCCAGGTTTTCCACGAAGCGTCCGAGATCGTGAATTGCAGTGCGCGGGATGGCCTCCAGCACACCGGTCTCGCTTTCGCTCATGCCGATGTAGGATACGATCACGAAGCCGCTGTCAGGCCGTTCTGCGAGCTTCTTGAGCCGCTGCGCACGCGACCCAGCGCCGAGCACCATGACCCGGCGCCGAAAGGCCGAAGTGCCCAGAAAACCGCCGATGATGAGCCGGTTCAATATTGCCAGGACAATCGCCAAGACCATCGCGTAGATCAGCGTCGATCGCCAGAACGTGGCACCGGGCATGATGAAATCGATCACCGACAACGCGATGATGCCGAGGCTGACCGCGACCAGCAGCCGGGCACAGGCATAGCGCATCGACCGGGTAGCCTCGGCCCCATAAAGCCCGACCGAAATCATCGCGATCCAGACGATCAGCGCAAAACCGACAAGCGGCATGGCGCGTTCGGCAATGGAACCGGGATCAATACCGATTTGCGACGCGCGCAGTAACCACGCCAGTTCCCCGGCCAGGAACAGCAAGCCCAGATCGAACAGTCCCAACAGCATCACTGCATTGGGAATATAGTGTTTGAACAGGCGGATCATGCCATCTGCGTCCGAAGTTCCTTCTTTGGAACCACCGGATTAGGCCGCAGTTATGAAATGTCGGTAAACTTTACACCGCTAATTTTGCAGCGCATTTCCGCCAGACACGAACCTTAATTTCAGGTTACTCGCCGTTGGTGACGTCGTTGGCGACATCCTGCACCGCATCGCCGGCTTGCTGAGCCGCATTACCAACGTCATTCGCGGCGCCGGCCACGGCATTGTCCTTGGCGATTTCCGCGTCACCCATCTGGGAGAACACCAGAAAAGCGACCGCTGTCAGCATTACCAGCGCGATGAGGAACATTAATCCTTTGCCACCGCCGCTTCGTCCGGGATGGTCGGTCACCACGGTCGTAGTGGTGTGGGTCGAACCATCGGGTTCTTCAACACGGGTTGTGCGTTCTTCGGTCATGATAGTACTCCCTCAACTTGAAACCCAAATGAAGCAAGCACCGCTAAGTTCCCGAAATTCGTACATTACCGGCCGTAACCCTAGCCGAATTGGAAGGGGGCGTCGGTATGGCTCAATTGCTCGAAATAAAGCTTCGCGCCCCTAGGCGGAAGCGAGCGCTGGCGGCAGTTCTGGATATGGCAGGACGCACAGCCGGGTCCGATCAACTGGGCATTGGCTTCATCCAGCGACAGCCCGCGTGACAAGGCAAGATTCCCGGCCAGGCGCGCCTCCAAACCGAGCACGATTGCGAAGCGCGTGACTCCGTCAAAAAAGCTGCCCTCCACCGTGCGGGCGATGGTCAGCCAACTCGCGGGCGCCGCTCCCGCTTCGGGCAAATGCACAAGCTGGCGGCAATACTGCCCTGCCCGTTCGAACGCCGAATGCGGGATCCACAGCGGACAGGTCCCGCTGCCTTCGAGTATGCTCGTGCCGCTGGCGCCAGTGAACCGCTTCGAGAACTGCCCCGCGCGGTCCACCCGGGCCATGAAGAAAGGTAGCCCCCTCTGGCCGACGCGTTGCAAGGTCGTCAGCCGGTGGGCAAGCTGTTCCAGACTGACGCCAAAGCGCCGCATCAGGACTTGCAGATCGTAACCGGTAGCTTCGCACGCCCGCAGGAAACGCGAATAGGGCATCACCAACGCTGCCGCGAAATAGCTGATCAGATGCCGCTGAAACAATTGCCGCGCGGCATCGTCGGTAAACCGTCCCGCGGCCGCGAGGTTCTCGATTGCTTCGCGTTGCTCAAGTTGGGCGACCTGCATCGCAACCTGGAAATTCCGCGCGGGCGGGTCGAGCATTTCCGATATCTGCAGCTGGCGCGCGTGCAGGTCGAGCCGCCGCACGGAAGTCATCATCACCTCCTGCGGGAGGATGCGGAGGGACAATTGATGTTTGTCGCGCAGACGCTCCGCCAGCGCGCTGCCGATATCGGCGCGGGAAATTCGCAACTCATCCGCCAGCGCCTCCGCCGCGTTGTCCAGATCGGCGAAGTGGTTGCGCCACCGCTCGATTTCACGCCGCGTCGCCTGCAGCGGCTCGTCCGCCTCGGCCCGGGCATCGCCAGCGTTATCGAACATCCGGGCAAAAGCGGCCGCGGCCTGCGGTGCCGCTGCGAGGAACTCGGCAACTTCGTCCCGATCGATCCCGAGATCGGCGAAGCGTTCGTCCGAAAGTCGGCGTGCCAACCCGTCGATCCCGCCAATCGACTCGTTTTCCCGCAAGGCTGCCGAATCGAAATCGAACCGGTCGACCAGTTGCACCAGGACGCGCGCCGTCAGCGGGCGCTGGTTGCGCTCGATCAGGTTGAGATAGCTTGGTGAAATGGACAGCCGGGCCGCCATGGCAGCCTGCGTCAGCCCTTCGCGCTTGCGGAGGCGGCGCATTGCAGAGCCTGCGAAGAGTGGACCTTCAGCCATGAGACACCTGTAAATAACTTTACAATCTTACATCGCCGTATCGCTCAATAAGGCATCGCTGACAAGAATATTTGTGTTTTTCCTGTAATTCGGCGGGTTCTCGGCAGATAACGATGGCCATGTCGTCCGGTTGGACCGGGCAAAATAATTCAGGAGCCACGCCAATGACCTATCAGGGCAAAATCAACCTGCTCAACCAGACCATCGCTGCCGCAGGCGCGCCGTGGGATGCGATCAGTGCCGAATCGGCGGCCCGGATGCAGTTGCAGAACCGCTTCCACACAGGCCTCGACATCGCACGATATACCGCCAAGATCATGCGCCGGGATATGGCTGCCTATGACGCCGATCCCGCGCAATACACGCAGTCGCTCGGCTGCTGGCACGGGTTCATCGCGCAGCAGAAGATGATTTCGATCAAGAAGCATTTCGGCAGCACGAAGCAACGTTACCTGTATCTGTCAGGCTGGATGATCGCCGCGCTCAGGAGCGAATTCGGTCCCCTGCCCGACCAATCGATGCACGAAAAGACCAGCGTTCCCGCATTGATCGAGGAACTGTACACCTTCCTGAAGCAGGCCGATGCCCGCGAACTGGGCGGCATGTTCCGCGATCTCGACGCCGCGCGCGCCTCCGGTGACGAAGTTGAAGCCAAGCGGATCGAACTCGCAATCGACAATTACGAAACGCATGTCGTGCCGATCATCGCCGATATCGACGCCGGTTTCGGCAACGCGGAAGCAACCTACTTGCTGGCCAAGAAGATGATCGAGGCGGGCGCTTGCGCCTTGCAGATCGAAAACCAGGTTTCCGACGAGAAGCAGTGCGGCCACCAGGACGGCAAGGTCACTGTTCCGCACGAGGATTTCCTGCAGAAGATCCGCGCGATCCGCTACGCCTTCCTGGAAATGGGCGTCGAGGACGGCATCATCGTCGCCCGGACCGACTCGTTGGGTGCGGGCCTGACCAAGCAGATCGCCGTCACGAAGGAAGAAGGCGATCTGGGGGACCAGTACAACAGCTTCCTCGATTGCGAGGAAATCGACCCCGCCGCGATCCAGAACGGCGACGTTTTCCTCAGCCGTGAAGGCAAATTGCTACGGCCCAAGCGTCTGCCGTCCAACCTGTTCCAGTTCCGCGCCGGAACCGGGGAAGACCGCTGCGTGCTCGATTGCATCACCTCGCTCCAGAACGGAGCGGACCTGCTGTGGATCGAAACCGAGAAGCCGCATATCGAACAGATCGCCGGCATGGTCGACCGCATCCGCGAAGTCGTTCCCAACGCGAAGCTGGTTTACAACAACTCGCCCAGCTTCAACTGGACCCTCAACTTCCGCCAGCAGGTTTACGATGCCTGGAAAAACGAAGGAAAGGACGTGTCCGCATATGACCGGGACCGGTTGATGAGCGTGGATTATGATGCGACCGATCTCGCCGCCGCAGCCGACGAAAAAATCCGCACGTTCCAGCGCGATGCGGCGGCGCGGGCCGGTATCTTCCACCACCTGATAACGCTGCCGACCTATCACACGGCCGCGCTAAGCACGGACAATCTGGCGAAGGAATATTTCGGTGACCAGGGAATGCTGGGGTATGTTAAGGGTGTCCAGCGCAAGGAAATCCGCGAGGGTATTGCCTGCGTGAAGCACCAGAACATGTCCGGCTCCGACGTCGGGGATGATCACAAGGAGTATTTTGCGGGCGAAGCGGCGCTGAAAGCTGGCGGCGCCCACAATACGATGAATCAATTCGCGGCTGCCTGAGCGCAATCGCGAGAGATCGAGGAACAGATCAATGTCCGATACCGAAGCCAAAAGCCCGGAACCCACAAGTTCGGAACCCTCCCGCGCCCGCGCCTTGTTTTCGACCGCGGATTTCAAACTCCTCCGCGCCGCGCTGGCCAGCCACGCCCGCACAACCGAGGACCGCGAGGAACTCGCCCGGATCAATGCCCTGCACCACCGGCTCGGCACCTATTACAGCGGTTAACCGCGCCAGCTAGCCAAACATGGCAGCGGCCCTTCTCCTGGGGAGGAGATGATGGCTGCCGGGGTTAACGCCCCGGCGGCCATCATTATTTTGCGAGACGGTAGACTACTGGCCGGCTGATGGCGCCATCAGACCAAGCGTCGCCGCAGTCATGGCTTCGGTCGCGGTCGCGATCAGCTTTTCCGCGTCGGGTGCCCAATAGGGGCTGTGGAGTGACGGCAAGGCGATTTCGCCAGCCTGCGCCCGCTCGAATTCCGCTTGCGGAACGCCGCCGACCCAGAAGATCAGCGACTTGGTATCGTCGGGCGATGCGCGCAGGTACTGGCTGAAATCTTCGCCGCCCATGACGGAGGGCACTTTCATCACGCGTGCTTCGCCGAACCGTTCGCGGAAGCCGGCCATGACCTCCTCGGTAAAGTCGGGCGAATTGTAGGTCGAGGGGGTGTAGTCTTTCTCCAGTGTCACCACCGGCATCCGGTCCTCCGGCATGCCCGCGGCCATGGCTTCACCCATCGCGACCCGCCGGATACCGTCGAGCAGCAGCTTGCGCGATTCGTCGCTGTAGGACCGCACGGTCAGCTGCAATTTCGCCTCGTCGGAAATGATGTTGTGCTTGAAGCCGGAATGGAAGCTGCCGACCGTGATCACCGCCGGGTCGAGCGGGCTGCTTTCGCGGCTCACGAGCGTCTGCAGTTTCATCACGATGGCGCTGGCAAGCACGATCGGATCCTTGGTGGTATGCGGATAGGCACCGTGGCCGCCTACGCCCTTCACGCTGACATCGACGCTGTCGACATTGGCGAGTGCGAAACCGGGCGAATAGCCGATCATCCCGGCCGGAAACTGCGCCGCATCGTGAAACGCCAACACCACTTCGGGCTTGGGAAAGCGGGTGTACAGCCCGTCATCCAGCATCGCCTTCGCGCCGAGCCCGATTTCTTCCGCCGGCTGGCCGATCATCACCAGCGTGCCGGACCATTCGCCCTTACGCTCCGCCAGCAATTGCGCAGTTCCGATCCACGCGGCCATGTGAGTGTCATGGCCGCAGGCGTGCATCACGCCGGTCTCCACGCCCGAAGCCGGAACCGCGACGGCTTTGGAGGCGTAGGGCAGCCCGGTCTGTTCGGTCACCGGCAAGCCGTCCATGTCGGCGCGGAGCATGATCGTGGGGCCCGCTCCGTTGCGCATCACCGCGACAACGCCGGTCTTGCCCACGCCTTCTGTCACTTCGAAACCAAGGGCGCGCATTCGCTCGGCAAGCTTGGCGGAGGTTTTGACCTCTTCGAAACTCAGTTCCGGATTGGCGTGAAGATCGCGGTAAAGGTCCATAAGCTGCGGCATGTCCGCTGCGACGGCATCGCTTAATTCATCGGCCTGCGCGCTCATCGGCGCGGTCAGGGCGGCAGCGGCAATCGCGGGCAGCAGGAACTTCTTCAGCATTTCAGTCTCCCTTGCGTCCCGCCGAGCTACATTCCGTATGTAATCACCAGCAGGATCGATAATGTCGTCGTCATCAACAGGACCAGCGGCACACCGGTGCGGATGTAGTCCTTAAACTCGTAACTGCCCTCCGCCATGATCAGCATGTTGGTCTGATAGGCAATCGGCGTGGCATAACACAAATTGCAGCCGAACAGCACCGCCAGGATCAGCGGCTCCGGCGGCAGGCCGAGTTGCTGCGCGATGTTGAACGCAATCGGCGTGCCCACAGTGGCCGCGGTCGCGTTGGAGGCGAAATTCGTCAGCAGCGTCACGAACAGCATGATCATTGCGAGCACCATTGCCGGCGGCAAGAACTGCAAGCCAAGAGACAGCGTTTCACCGAGCCACGCCGCGGCTCCACTATCGAGGATGATCCGCCCGACCGCGATACTTGCGGCGACCAAGACGATAACTTTCGCGGACAGCGCGCGGCCGACGCGGTCGAACTTTACGCAACCGGTCACGAACATCAGGATCGCCCCGCCAAGCGCGGAAATCGCAATCGGGAACAAGCCGATCGACGCGGTACCGACCGATCCGACCATGATTGCTCCCGCCAGGACCGCTTTCGAGCGGCGCGGCAATTCGCGGGCCCCGTCGAGGATCAGCAGACTGTCGCTGCGGGCAAACTCCTGCAGGTCGTCCTGGAGACCCATCACCAGCAGAACGTCGCCCTCGGCAATGCGGATGTCGGTCCCGGGGGTGTCTACGCGTTCTTCACCCATGATGGTGCGCGGGCGGTGGATACCGAGAACTGCAACACCATAAAGGTCGGCAATTCCCGAAGTGGGGAGCGTGCGCCGGATCAGCCGGGAATCGGCTGTCACTGCCATCTCCACGACAGTGATGTCTTCCTTCGCGGAAGAAGAGTTACGCCGGATGCGCGCCAGCACCCACGCAGGGGCCGCTTCCCCCTGCAGGGACCTCATCGCTTCTTCCAGCGCCTCGTGCGTGCCCGATATGCGCAGCCGCTGTTGCGGCTTTAGCGAACCGGCGGGCGGATCGATGAATTCCAGATCTGCCGGCAATTTGCTGATGATCGCGGAGATCTCCTGCCCGATCAGCGGGCTGTTCTCGCCAATCCGCAAGCGGGAATGGAACCGCCGCAAACCGCCATCCTTGGCAACCCGGTTATCGCCGAGCAGGCGCGGCATCACCAGCCATAGGTACGGCAGAGCTACCAGCGCAGCGGTCAGCACGATCGGCGTGAAGTGGAACACGCTCATCGGAGGCATTCCCAGATCGCCCGCAATGGACACCACCAGCAGGTTGGTCGAGGTGCCAATGGTCGTCGCCATCCCGCCGATAAGGACCGCCGCGTTGAGCGGAATCAGCGTTTTCGAGGCCGGAAGCGCCCCTTTCGCCGCCAGCGCAACGAAGATCGGCAGCAGCAGCACCAGAACCGGCGTATCGTTGATGATCATCGACAGGAAGAACGCCAGCAGCAACGATACCAACAAGCCGAGTTGGAGATTGATCTTGAAGACTTTTTCGAGAAACCGTGCCGCCGGTTCCAGCGCTCCGGTCACCACCAGTCCGCGCCCCATGATCATCAGCGCGCAAATCGTGATCAGCGCGTAATGCCCGAAGCCGGAAAAGGCGAGCGCCAGCCCGTCGGTCGGCCCGGTCCCTTCCAGCGGGAAGAAGTATAGCCCGATCGCAATTACCGCGATGGTCAGCAGCGAGACGATTTCGGTGGTCATCCGGCCGCGAGCGAAGGCGACGAACATCGCAATCGTCACCGCCATGGCCGCAATCGCGTGGAAGGAGGGAATGCTCAACATCGTCTGGCGGGCCGAATCCCAAAGCGCGGGACTAAACACAAGCGAATTCGGCAAAATTGTTTGGCGACAGGAAAGTTGGTGAGGAATCTGCGATTGCGCTCGTTTGGAAATGCCGAACGGGTTACCGTATTGCTCGATTGCCCACCAAGCCCCCCATCTTTTCGAAGGACCTGCCGTGTCACCGGAAAACCTGCTTGCGCCGACCTATGTCCAAATGCTGACCGCATTGTCCGCCTGGCTTCGTAAGGCCGAAGCGCAGTTGCAGGGCGGCGATGCCGCGGATCTGCCCGCAGCACGACTTGCCCCCGACATGTTCCCCTTGGCCACCCAGATACGTTTCGCCTGCGTACAAGCGCTGGAGGGGGTGTCCCGACTGCGAAACAAGGAATTTCCTCCTGCCGTCCAGGTGCTGCTCGACGAGGGCCGGGGCGCGGGCGACAACCCCGGCACGATCGCAGACGCGCAGACGCGGATTGGCGAAGCCTTGACGTTCCTGCAGGCGTTACCTGACGTTGACCCGGACACTGACGCGCGCCAAACAATCGCGCACACGATCCCGAACGGGATGATCTTCGATCTGACCGCCGAACAATATGCGAGGGACTGGGCAATCGCCCAATTCTATTTTCATGTGATGACCGCCTACGCGATCCTGCGCAGCCGCGGCGTCGACCTCGGGAAAGCAGACTACATCGCCCACATGTTCACTTACCTGAGGCCCGAAACAATGCCGCAGGCCGAGTGAGCGGCCCAACAATGCGGCGGCTGGGCAGATCACCAATCTTTCGCGATTTCTTCGCCCAAACATTCCGGTTTTGACACCGAACGTCACGAAGTTGTCCTTTAGACATGGCATACCGCCTGACGAAAGCACAGGACGGAGAATAGATGATGGGTTGGAAATCAGGCATGCCAGGTTTCATCAGAGGCAAAGCGCGATTTGGGCACCGGCCCGCGGAAAATGGCGCGAAATGGCAAAACCTGGATTTGCCTGAAGTGGCCGAAGAGCATCATCTGGACCGCTACCAACGGGCTAGTCGCCTGATCTGCTAGACGCCGCTGCATCCTCTCCAATCCCCGATGCCCCGACTACCGGTTCTATCATTCGCGTCCGGTTCACTTCAGCGCTCTCAACGTAGGAAGAATGCTTCCGTAATCGTCGGTCCATGGCGTGAAATTCGGTTCATCCTGAAGATTTTCCCACTTCACTGGCCCGCTGAGAGTTTCCAGTGAAGTTATCGACTTGGCACTGGGCGACAAGGCGATCCAGTGAGATTTAAACGCTTGAAGAAGCGCGGTGTCGCGGGCCGAGGGTGAGTATGAACGGGATCGCGCGACCCAACCGTCCCGCGCTGCGGAGGCTATGACCGGAGCCAGGTCCAGATGGCGATTGGTGATATGCACCAGCAGCAATCCATCGGATTTGAGCGCACGCCGATAGGTGGCGAAGGCTTCCTCCGTGAGCAGGTGCATCGGGATCGAATCGGACGAGAAGGCGTCGATTGCCAAGAAGTCGAACGAGGCTGGCGCCGCATCTGCGAGGGTTAGTCGAGCATCACCAACAGTGATCTGAGCGTCCGGACTGCACTTCGACAGGAAGGTAAACTGATCCGGATCCTTGGCAATCTCCACCACGAGCGGGTCGATCTCGAAATATTGCCATGTCTGTCCAGGCTTCGCATAGCAAGCGACAGTCCCGGTTCCGAGGCCCACGATGCCGAAGCGGGCACTCTCGCCAAAAATGCGCGGCGCAGCGGCGAGTGCTAGCCCTACGCCGGAATCGGCAGCGTAATAGCTTGTGGGAGTTCGTTGCCTGTCTTCCGAACCCAGCAACTGTATGCCGTGCAATGTGGTACCGTGAGCAAGCTTGCGAACACCATCGTCGCTCGAGTTTATCGTGTACACGCCAAAGAAGCTGCGCGACATTGCACCAGGTTCAGCGGATTGTGACAGCTTGCCCCATCCGCCGAGGCTGAGCATCAGGGCGATGATTGTTGCCGCGAACAAAACGCGATTTCCTATCGCGACAATTGCGAGCGCCGTCAGCGTCATAGCCGCCATGCCCCCCCATTCTGCGCCCTGAAATGGCAGGCTGCCAAGCCCTTGTCCCGCCACCGACAACAGCAGCACTACGGGCACGCCCCAGCGCGTGAGCGAAGCGGCAGTCCGATCACCTTTCCACATGCTTGCGAAACGGGCGAAAGGGCTCCGCGTGGAGATGGCGAAGGCAGCGGCCGCAAGCCAGAACAGATGCTCGTAGGTCCAGTCGAAAATCAACGGCGCAATCAGCGCGTTGAATACTCCTCCAAGGGCTCCGCCGATCGCCATGCATAAATAAAAGGCCGTAAGATGAGTGACGGACGGTCTGCGGTCATACAACGTTCCATGAAGAGCGACCGACAAAATGAACAAATTGAGGGTTGCCACGGCTAGCGAGCCGACGAGACCGATTTCGAACCAAAGTGCACCGACAGCAGCCAGCAGCGCAAACGGCGCCACTTTGCCCATCCATCCAGCCGGTCCGCGCTGGGACATGAAAGCAACCGAAAAGCTGAGCAGGTAAAGACCCAGGGGAATGACCCACAGCATCGGCATCGCAACAACGTCAGTCGTGATATGAAGCGTCGTCGAGAGCATCAGGCCAGAAGGTATTGCGGCCAAGGCAATCCAGAAAATGACATCCGACAGAGGCGGGGCCGAGGTCTCGGACGTGGTAGCAGCGACCGGAGCTTTTGCCGGTAGCGCGAAAACGCACCAGAGCGTAACCAGTATGACGAAGCCGTAGCCTACGCTCCAGATAACGCTTTGGACTCCGACCGAAAGGAAAGGCTCGACTACCAGTGGATACGCTATCAGGCCGCCAAAGCTTCCTAGGTTGGACGCTGCATAGAGCGGATAAGGATCGCCACGGCCTGTCAATGCGAACCATCGTTGGATGAGCGGCGCTTGCGCCGACACGGCCAGGAACAGCGGTCCGATCGATATAAACAGGAGCCACGGCACCCACAGCAGGACGTTGGCATTTGCGGGAGGATTGCCGCTGATGAGACCGATCGGCAGCAGCAGGGAGGCGGAGGCCAGGATGGCGATCTGCAACGCGCCTTGCGTTCGAGGCGCTAATCGTCCGATGAAATGCGCGTAAGAATAACCACCGAGCAGTAGCAGCTGGTACACGAGCATCGCCGAGTTCCAGACCGCAGGCGCTCCGCCGAGACGCGGCAAAGCCATGCGCGCGATCATCGGTTGAACCAGGAAGAGCAAGAAAGACCCGGCAAAGATCGCCGCGACAAACTGGAACTTCTTGAGCTTGCCGGTCACTGTCGGCGCTATCGCAACACTGGCCATCGTATCCCCCCGAATGCACTTGCAGCAACCAAATTGCCGCAGACCTCGCGAGCGATAGCGAAAGCTTGCTTATTAACCATTAAGACGCGCAGAGATACATTCGTGAAATATGAGCTGTTCAGTTTTGTACATTCGAACTCGCCGCTCCAAAACTTGTCGCTTCGAAGTATTAAGCACTTGGGTACTTGAGTCTGGAAACAGACCGGGGGTGGGCGCAAAGCGATCCACCCGCCCGGGGTGCCGACAATGCTATCATCGGAATAGGAAAATGGTGCCCCTGGCCAGACTCGAACTGGCACTCCGTTAGGAACTCGATTTTGAGTCGAGCGCGTCTACCGATTCCACCACAGGGGCACTCTTTTGCGGACTGCGCGGCTGCTTAACCCCGCTTCGCCGCGACTTCAAGCTTTCCGCGTCACGCCTTCAGCGCGCCGGCGACCAGTTTGTGCAGGCGGGAATGGATTACGTCATTCCCCGCTACGACCTGATCGGAATGGATGGGCAGGCTACGCCCGCGGTAGTCGCTGACGAACCCGCCCGCTTCGCGCACCAGCAGGCAACCGGCAGCGGTGTCCCAGTCGCTCAAACCGCTTTCCCAGAAACCGTCATACCGGCCCTGAGCCAGCCACGCGAGATCGAGCGAGGCAGCGCCGAACCGGCGGATACCCGCAACCTGCGGGCCGACGGCAGCGAAGATCTTCGACCACTCGGAAAAACTGCCATGGCCCTGATACGGGATCCCGGTCGCAATCAGCGAATCCGACAGGCTCTGGCGGGATGATACGCGGAGCCGCGCATCCTGCAGCCAGGAACCGCGAGTCTTTTCCGCCCAGAATGTTTCGTCGGTGATCGGCTGATAGACCACGCCAGCGAACACATCGCCCCAGCCGCTGCCATCCAGCTTGGGTTCCTGCGCCGCAATGGAGATCGCGAAATGGGGAATGCCGTGGAGAAAATTGCTGGTGCCATCGAGCGGATCGATGATCCACCGCGGCTTGCCCGGATCGCCTTCGATGACGCCCGCTTCTTCCAGCACGAAGCCCCAGTCAGGCCGCGCCGCCAGCAGTTCGTCATACAGGATGCGTTCGGAACGCTGATCTGCCTTGGATACGAAATCGGCGGGTCCCTTGCGGCTTACCTGCAGATGCTCGACTTCGCCGAAATCACGTCGGAGACGCGCGCCGGCCTTGCGGGCGGCACGTTCCATAACTCGAATTACACCGGATAATTGCATGGCGGCTCAGCTAACCTTGCCGACATAGGTGCGGTCATAGACATCGACAACGATGCGGGTTCCGCTTTCGATATGCGGCGGTACCATCACCCGCACGCCGTTTTCGAGCACGGCGGGCTTATAGCTGGAGGATGCGGTCTGCCCCTTCACCACGGCATCCGCTTCGACGATGGTTGCTTCGACCTGGCTTGGCAGCGCAACGCTGATCGGCTTTTCGTCATACAGTTCGAGGGACACGTCCATGCCGTCGGTCAGGAACGCCGCGGCGTCACCAAGCAGGTCCTTGGGCAAGGTGATCTGCTCGTAATTGTCCTTGTCCATGAAGATCAGGCTGTCGTCTTCCGCATAGAGGAACTGGAAATCCTTGGTGTCCAGATGAACCTTCTCGACCGTGTCGGCGCTGCGATAGCGCACGTTGGTCTTGCGGCCATCAACCAGGTTCTTCATTTCGACCTGCATGTAGGCCCCGCCCTTGCCGGGCTGGGTATGCTGGATCTTGCCCACTTTCCAGATACCCGTCTCGTATTCGATGATGTTGCCGGGACGAATGTCCACGCCGCTGATTTTCATGAGCAGTAAACCTTGTTTTTCGTAAAATGCGGGCGCTGTGCCCGTATTGTGGCCGCGCCCTTAACCCACGTCTGCCTGTGCGGCAAGGATAGCTGGCATGTCACGTACCGCACTGTTAGGAACCGGCGGCATGAAGATGCCCATGAACGGATTGATCCTGACCCTTTTTGCTGCCGTGCTCGGCCTTGGCAGCGCCGCAATCGCCGCGCCGGGCGGAAAGCTCGACACGCTGCCGCAAGGGCAATACCGCTGCGCGTTGCCCGGTGATGCCGCCGGTGCTGCGTGGATCCCGCTGGAAGACCGGAATTTCACCATCGGCAACGGCTCGACCTATCGCACCCACCAGGGAAGCGGGACTTACTTGCTGACCGGCACGCGGGTCACGTTCACACGCGGCCCGCTCAAGGGGCTGAAGTTCGAACGGACCGGATCGGATTCCCTGCGCTGGATCGACGACAAGGGTGAACCGGGCCGTGTGCGCTGCGTCAGGTCGGGTTTCGCGCGGTAACCACGCTTACCCGTCTGCCTCCTATTTTTTGGTAAGCAACGTGTAGGGATTAATCGCGTTTGCCGGCTCCCACCATTCGGCATCCGCGGTGGTCCGCAGAATAGCGAAATGCAGGTGCGGAGCTTCTTCCGACGCGTTGCCCGAACTGCCGACGCCGCCCAGCCGCTGCCCCCGGCGAATGCGCTGCCCTTCCCTCAGGCCTTGTGCGTATTCTGACAGATGCGCATAATAATGGATTGTCAGCCGATCAGCCGAGCGGACGTAGAGCGTCTTTCCGCCCGCCTTCGATGTAAACATTTTCTCGATCGTGCCGGGCGCGGCCGCGACAACTGTCGTCCCTTCCGGCGCCATGATGTCGATCGCTTCATGCAAATTGGTGGTATCGCCGCGTGCGTCGGTAAATGAATCGGTCAGGTCGGACGGCCGGACGTTCAGTACCGGGACCATCAGGTCATTGTTCCGCCCTGCCCCGGGCCGGACTATTCCGCCTTGATCAAGCAGGGAACTGCCCTCTGTCGGTTCGCCCGTGGGACGTGCGAGGATAGCTTCGGGAACTGTTGCAGGACTAGGAGCTGCGTCCGCTGGACGCGTCGAATTGCGTTGGCCTGCACTGTCGGACATTTCCATCAACGTGCCGCCCGCGACGATCCAGACGGCAGACGTTATCGTGGCCGTGATGACGATAGTCAGCGTGCGATCGATCCAGGAAGATGCCATGTCAGGCTTCAAATAGCACTGTTGTGCCCGGACTGACCATCCCTGCCACCCTCGCTGCATCCCAGTTGGTCAGGCGCACGCAGCCGTGGCTCTGCGTTCGGCCGATCGTTTGCGGTTCGGGCGTGCCGTGAATTCCGTAATGTTCCTTCGACAGATCGATCCAGACCACTCCGACCGGACCGTTGGGTCCCGGCGGCAATTGTTGCTTGGCGTTGTCGTCGGGCACGTCCCAGAACAATTCGGGATCGTAAGCGAATGGCGGGTTGTAGGCGACACCTTTGACCTTCCAGTCGCCCAGCGGGAGCGGATCGTTTTCGGAACCGGTTGTCACGGTGAACAGACCTATCAGCTTTTCCTGCGCGTCGTAGACCTTCAGCGTGCCTTCCGATTTGCTGACGACAATTCGTTTTGCTTCGGGCTGCTCGCTACCGACACCGAGAGAAGCGAGGGTCTTCGACCAACCCTCGTTCTCGATCGCGCCGGGCACGATACGGTCGGCGCCGATGTTTGGCACACGGATTTGCTGGCCGACCGAGAAAACAGCCTTGGTAGGCGCATTCGAACTCGTATCCGCGCTTTGCGATGACGAAGTCTCGGGCGAAGGACCGGCATTTGCCGCCCCAGCGGGCTTGCCGCCCGGGTTCAGGCTTTTCAGAACCTCCACCGTCGTGTGGAACCGTTCGGCCAGCTTTTCGTCGAGCGAATTATAACCCAGGCGGTCCATCTCGGCCTGCTTGGCAGGGTTATCGGGCACCGGCGTGAACGAAACGCTGGACCAGCTGTCCGGAATTGTAACGACGCGGGTTGCCGAGATGTTGTCCCACTGCGCCAGCTTCTGCTTCGTGACCTCGTCCAACTCGCCGGTAACTTCGAGCCCGCTTGCTTCTTGAAATCCGCTGAGCGCATTCTTGGTCGACATGCCCATCTTGCCGTCGATAACCCCCGGACCGAAGCCTTGGCGGTCGAGCACTACTTGCGCCTGCATCACCGGGCGCTGGGTACTGTCAGGCATGTCATCGGAGGTTTCTTTGCCTGACGCGTCGTCACGGGAAGCCATCTCGTCGGCGAGGTTATCGGTATCGTTCGTCGCGGCTGTTTCAACCTCGGCTTCCTGCGAGTTCGAATCTGTTCCGTTGAAGCCGCAGGCTGCGAGCGCCAGGAGCGACGCTGACATTATAACTTTCCGCATGAATTTTCCCTGTGTCGCGCTCCCGCTCGGGCGGAAGCAATCATCAGGGAATGAAACACCTCGCCGGGCCATTGGGTTCCTCGGCTTGGCCTATTGCATGGTGATAAGTCGCTGAAATCAGTCCCGGTGCCGATTAACCTCGACCGACCGGATGCACTCGGTAAACGCCCGTACCGCAGCCGCTTCGTCGCCGTTCCAGACGGCACCGGAGACCGCGATGAAATCCACACCGGCGGCGATGATCGGCGCGCAATTTTCAGGGGTGATCCCGCCAATCGCAACGCTCGGGATTTCGAACAACTCACTCCAGAATTCGATCAGTTCAATGTCAGCAGTATGGCCGGAGTCTTTGGTAGTGCTCGGGAAGAACGCACCGAAAGCGACGTAATCCGCGCCGTTTTCACCCGCTTCCATCGCCAGGTGGCGGCTGCCGTGACAGGTTACACCTATCTGCGCATCGCGCCCCAGTTCCTCGCGCGCATCGCGAACGGAACCATCCTGCTGTCCGAGGTGGACGCCGTCGGCACCGAGGCGCTTGGCGAGCGCCACATCGTCG
The DNA here is from genome assembly GCF_009828115.1 of Allopontixanthobacter sediminis. GTDB lineage: Bacteria > Pseudomonadota > Alphaproteobacteria > Sphingomonadales > Sphingomonadaceae > Allopontixanthobacter > Allopontixanthobacter sediminis. Next base: position 968,256 of record NZ_WTYL01000001.1, read on the forward strand.
TTGACGATAAACGCCACTTCATGCGCCGCGCAGATTTCCTGCAGCGGCTTCGCAAGATCGGCCGCTTCATGCTGGCCAATGCCCTTCACGCGAAACTGGAACGCGGTGATCGGGCTCTTGCCCTCCGGCGCGGACAATGCGCGTTCGAGACGGGCGGGAAAATCTCCGCCGACATCGAGCGGGGAAATCAGATACAGCTGGCAGCGGGTCAGGGTGTTGGACATCGCGCGCACTTACCCCGCGCGGCCGCTGCCGCCAAGCCCGTTATCCCGCGACCGAAGCCGCCTGGATGTCATCGATTGCTGATGCCAGCGACGCATCGAATTCCGCGTCGTCCATTCCGGCCCGCAATTCTTCCAGCAGGGCGCGGCTGAAGCTGGCGATCATGCCGCTGTTCCGGGCCAGATGCGCGCACGCCTCTTCGCGGCTGAAACCACCTGATAGAGCGACAAGGCGAAGGACCTTGGGGTGGTCGACGAGAGGCTTGTAGAGATTGGCTTCGACCGGCAGCGAAAGTTTCAGCATAATTTGCTCTCCTTCGGGCAGCGCCTCCAGCGCGCGGAGGATTTCGGCCAGGAGCAGCTGTTCTGACTGCGCCCGGTCTTCCGCCTTGATGTTCACTTCGGGTTCGATGATCGGCATCAGACCGTGACCCAGGATCTGGCGGCCAACTTCGAACTGCTGATCGACGATCGCCGCGATCCCGGTGGGATTAGCCGACTGGATCACCGAGCGCATCTTGGTCCCGAAGATGCCGGCCGCCTTGCCCTTTTCCAGGAGCGCGTCGAGCGTCGGGTTGGGTTTCATCAGCTGGACGCCGTCCGCCTCGTCTTCCAGGCCTTTGTCCACTTTCAGGAACGGCACAATGCCGCGCGATTTGAGGGCGTCGGGGACGGAAGTGCCATCGGCAACACAGCCATCCATCGTCTTCTCGAACAGGATCGCGCCCAGCACCTTCTCGCCGTTGAAGCTGGGGGAAGTGACGATCCGGCAACGCATATCATGAATCCTGCCGAACATCTCGTCCTCGCCGGACCACTCGCTATCGTCGACGCCGTAGCCACGGAGCGCCTTGGGGGTGGAGCCGCCGCTTTGGTCGAGAGCGGCGATGAAGCCGTGTCCGTTGGCGATCTTGGCGGTCATTTCCTGCGAGTGCATCGGTTCGATTCCCTATCTTCTGCATACGAATGCGTGCGCGGGCCTTAGCCACCGGTTTGCTGCACTGCAACCGCCTACGGCCCGGCAATTTGGAGACAAACCGGCCTTCCGTGCGTTGCGTCGATAGATCGAAGGAGGAACACCGATGCTCGACGAAACCCAGGAAAAGCTTTGCGATGAAAACACTACCGATTTTAGTGACCTCAAAGCGCTAATCCTTAATTGCACGCTCAAGCCGACACCTCAGGGTTCGCATACGGACAAGTTGCTGGGAATCGTTGAAACAATCCTCCACCGGAACAAGGTGAACGCCGAGCGTGTACGGGTAGCCGACTTCGACCTTGCTCCGGGTGTCTATCCGGACATGACCGAACATGGCTGGGACCGCGACGACTGGCCAAAGCTTTGGGAAAAAGTCGACGCCGCCGATATCCTCATCCTCGCAACGCCGATCTGGTTGGGTGAGAAATCCTCGATCTGCCAGCGCGTGATCGAAAGGCTTTACGGTCACTCCGGCCAGACCAATGACAAGGGCCAGTATATTTTCTACGGCAAAGTTGGCGGCTGTATGGTCACTGGCAATGAAGACGGCATCAAGCATGTCGGCATGGGTGTGCTCTATTCGCTCCAGCATATTGGCTACACGATCCCTCCGCAGGCCGATGCAGGATGGATCGGCGAAGCGGGCCCCGGCCCATCCTTCGGCGATGAGCGCGAGGACGGCCCGCCCCACGGCATGGACAACGATTTCACCCGGCGGAACACTACCTTCGCAACCTGGAACATGCTGCACTTTGCGCGAATGCTGAAGGACGCTGGCGGCATACCAGCGCACGGCAATTCCACGGAGCTATGGAGCGAAGGCCGCCGGTTCGACGCACCCAACCCCGACTACCGCTAACCGGTTTGCCAGCCTATCGCGGGCTGATTTTACGAATGATCCCGTTGAAGCTGAGCACCGGGATACCGTCGGCGGTCACCTTGCCGACCACATAGATCGTCTTGCCGCCGCCCCGGACAACTTCCCCGCGCGCCTCGATCAACTGCCCTTCGCGGGCGGGATCGAGGAAGTCGCCTGCCAGATGCATGGTCACGCCGTGGCCGCCGTCCAACGCCGCGACCGCGATGCTGAACAACGCCGAATCGGCGAAGGTCATCAGGCAGCCGCCATGCATGAACCCTGCTCCATTCATGTGACGAGGTTCTGCGCGGAAGGCACATACGACCTCGCCATCCTCGTCGACTTTCTCGTAGAACGGTCCTGCGCGCTGTTCGAAGGCATCGCTGTGCCAGGTGGACCACCCGGCCCACTCGCCTTCGGTTACCGTAATCAGGCCGCCGCTCGCACCGACCGCTTCATTCTCACTCATGCGCGCAGCGCCGCCACGCCGGGCAATTCCTTGCCTTCCATCCATTCGAGGAAAGCGCCCCCGGCGGTTGAAACATAAGTGAAATCAGCGGCAACTCCGGCGTGATTGAGCGCCGCCACGGTGTCGCCGCCCCCGGCGACCGAGACCAGCGATCCTTCGCTCGTCAGCGCCGCCGCCGTGCGGGCCAACGCCACAGTCGCTTCATCGAAGGGACGGGTCTCGAACGCACCCATGGGGCCATTCCAAACCAGAGTGCGGCAGGTCTTGAGCACGTCGGCCAAGGCTTCGACAGCTTGCGGACCGACATCAAGGATCATCTCGTCAGCGGCGACTTCATGGACATTGCATGTCCGCAGGCTCGCTGGGTCCGCGGCGAATTCCTTTGAGACCACGACGTCATAAGGCAGATGCACCGTGCAGCCAGCGTGGTCCGCTGCGTCGAGGATCGCGTTGGCGGTGTCAGTCAAATCATGCTCGCAGAGAGATTTTCCGACATCCACTCCGCGCGCCGCTAGAAAGGTGTTGGCCATCCCCCCGCCAATGATCAGGTGATCGACCCGGCCCACCAGATGTTCCAACACCGCCAGCTTCGACGAAACCTTGGCTCCGCCAACAACAGCCGCCACCGGATGTTCCGGATTGCCCAGAGCCGCATCGAGAGCCTTCAGTTCCTTCTCCATCGCCCGTCCGGCGTAGGATGGCAGCAAATGAGCCAGCCCTTCGGTGCTGGCGTGGGCCCGGTGCGCCGCGGAGAATGCGTCGTTCACGAAGAAATCGCCATTGGCCGCGATCGCTGCCGAGAACTCCGCATCGTTCGCCTCCTCACCCGCCCAGAAGCGCGTGTTTTCGAGCATGGCGATGTCGCCGCTGCGCAGGATCCCGACACTCTGTTCAACCACCGGGCCGTACACTTCGGGAATGAACATCACCTCGCGGCCGAGCACGTCCTCCACCGCGTCCAGCGTCATGCTGACCGACATGGTCGAATTGCGCTGGCCCTTGGGCCGGCCGAAATGCGCCAGCAGCAGCACCTTCGCTCCGGCGTCGGCCAGCTCCAGGATGGTCGGCGCGGAAGCCTGCACCCGGGTCGTGTCGGTTACCGAACCGCCATCCATCGGCATGTTCAGGTCGACCCGGACGAGCGCCACATTACCGGTGACGTCACCCAGATCATCGAGTGTCTTGAACATTGCCATCGGGTTCGGTTCCTAGATCAGGCGGGCCATGACGCCCGCCGTGTCGATCATGCGGTTGGAGAAGCCCCATTCGTTGTCGTACCACGACACCACGCGGGCGAGCTTGCCTTCCATCACCGTGGTTTCCAGGCTGTCGACTGTGGAACTGGCGGGGAAATGGTTGAAGTCGCTGCTGACCAGCGGCTGGTCGGTATAGCACAGCACGCCCTTCATCGCGCCTTCGGAGGCGGCCTTCAGGGCGTTGTTCAGTTCTTCCACCGAGGTATCGCGCTTGGGCGTGAACACCAGGTCGATCAGGCTGACATTCGGCGTCGGCACACGGACGGAGCTGCCGTCCAGCTTGCCGTTCAGTTCGGGCAGGACCAGCCCGACCGCGCGCGCGGCACCGGTGGTGGTCGGGATCATGTTCTGCGCACCGCCGCGGGCCCGGCGCATGTCGCTGTGCATCTGGTCGAGCATCCGCTGGTCGTTGGTGTAGCTGTGGATCGTGGTCATGAAGCCGCGCTCGATGCCGACCGTGTCGTTGAGCACCTTGGCCACCGGAGCGAGGCAGTTGGTGGTGCAGCTGGCGTTCGAAACGATCACGTCTTCTGCCGTCAATGTGTCGTGGTTTACGCCGTAAACGATTGTAGCGGAGACATTCTTCGCCGGCGCGGAAATCAGCACCCGCTTGGCACCGGCATCAAGATGCGGCTGGGCAGCCTCATGCGACTGGAAGAAGCCGGTGCATTCCAGGACCAGGTCGATCCCCATGTCGGCATGGGGCAGCTTGCCCGGTTCGCGTTCGGAGGTCACCGCGATCCGCTTGCCATTGACGGTGATGCTGGAGCCGTCCGACGTCACTTCACCGGGGAAACGGCCATGCGTGGAATCGTACTGGAACAGCAGCGCGTTGGCCTGCGCATCGGCGAGGTCGTTGATCGCAACCAGTTCGAGGTCATGGTCGCTGCGTTCGAGGATGGCCCGGGCAACGAGCCGGCCGATGCGTCCGAAACCGTTGATTGCAACCTTGGTCGCCATGTCAATTACTCCTGATTAGCCGTTGATCTTGTTGAGTATCTGCGGAACGATTGCATCCGCGGTGAAACCGAAACGCTGGAACAAATCTTCCGCGGGGGCAGAAGCGCCGAACCGGTCGAGGCCGATGTTGAGACCGTTGAGCATGGTATAGCGTTCCCAGCCCATCGTCACCCCGGCCTCGATCGACACGCGCAGTATTTCCGACGGGCTGACGTCAGGCAGCAGGTCTGCCTTGTACGCATCGTCCTGCGCATCGAACAATTCCGCGCACGGCATCGAGATGACGTCAGCACCCACGCCTTGTGCTTCCAACTGGTCAGCGACTTCCATCGCCAGCTGCACTTCCGAACCGGTCGCGATCAGGATCGTCCGCCGCTCCTCCGTGGCGGCACGAAGGCGGTAGGCGCCGCGCGCGCTGCGGTTGGCGGCAGCAGTCCAATCCGAGTCCCCTTCGCCGCGAACCGGCGCCAGGTTCTGGCGGGATAGTGCGAGGACGGAGGGCGTGCTCGGGGATTGCAACGCCAGCGCCCAACATTCCGCCGTCTCGATGGCATCCGCCGGACGATAGACGTTGAGGTTCGGGATCAGGCGCAGGCTCATGACCTGCTCGACCGGCTGATGGGTTGGGCCGTCTTCGCCAAGGCCGATCGAATCGTGGGTCATTACGTACACCACCCCGACCTGCTGCAACGCCGACATACGGATGGCGTTGCGGCAATAATCGCTGAAGATCAGGAAGGTACCGCCGTAGGGGACAATTCCGCCGTGAAGCATCATCCCGTTCATTGCGGCGGCCATGCCAAACTCGCGAATACCGTAATACAGATAGCGGCCGGAATAATCCTCCGCCGTCAAGGGACCGGTCGAGGGTGTCTTGGTGTTGTTCGATCCCGTCAGATCCGCCGATCCGCCGATCAATTGCGGCAGCTTGGCGGTGAGCGCCCCGAGCGCCATTTCCGACGCCTTGCGCGATGCGATATTCTTCGGCTCTGCCGCCAATTCGGCAATGTGCTCTTCAAGGGCTGGCGCCGCGAGGTCGGCAATCCCGGCCATCCAGTTTTCGAACGCGTCTTTGCGCTCGGGGTCCGCCTCAAGGCGCTGACGCCACTTCGAATGTGACGCCGTGCCGCTGTCACCGGTCGCGCGCCAGTCCGCCAGAATGTCATCCGGCACCTCGAACGGTGCCGCATCCCAGCCCAATACTTCGCGGGCGGCGGCGATTTCGTCCGCACCCAAAGGTGCGCCATGTGTGGCGGAAGTGCCCTGCTTGGTCGGGGCTCCCTTGCCGATCACCGTCTTGCAGGCGACCAGCGACGGACGCTCGTCGGCTACCGCCTCGTCCAGCGCTCGGCGGATATCGGCGTAATCGTGCCCGTCGCAGTGGACCACGTGCCATCCGGTGGCGCGGTAGCGGGCGGGGATATCTTCGCTGGTGGAAAGGGCGGCCGCCCCGTCGATGGTGATGTTGTTGTCGTCCCACAGCACGATCATGCGGCCAAGCTTCAGGTGCCCCGCAAGACCGATCGCCTCGTGGTTGATCCCTTCCATCAGGCAGCCATCACCCGCGACCACCCAGGTGTGATGATCGACCAGATCGCCGAACTGCGTGTTAAGGTGACGCTCCGCGATCGCCATGCCCACAGCCATCGCGAGACCCTGGCCAAGGGGACCCGTGGTGCATTCGACACCGTCCAGCAGGAAATTCTCCGGATGACCCGCGCAAGGGCTGCTCAGCTGGCGGAAATTGCGGATGTCTTCCATCGTCGGACGCGCATAGCCGGACAGGTGCAGCAGCGAGTAAATCAGCATCGAACCATGGCCCGCCGACAGCACGAACCGGTCGCGGTCGGGCCAATGGGGATCAGCCGGATCGAACTTCAGATAATCGGACCACAACACCGCCGCGACGTCGGCCATGCCCATCGGCATGCCGGGATGCCCGGAATTCGCGGCTTGCACCGCGTCCATCGAGAGAGCGCGAATGGCATTGGCCATGGGGGCAAGGCGGGATGCATCGAGGCTCATAGACAGGCTCCTGAATTCAGCAGCGCGAAACGCGCCGATATCGGCCCATGAAGGGGCCAATCGCCAGACCAGTCGGACACTCGATTCGGCCTATGAGCCAGCGCGCGAACCCTTCGCGGACACGTGGCTGAAGGTCAAGGACAGCGCCGCCTTGCATCCCCAAACCTGCACTTCATCGCAAGCGTCGGCCTGTTGGCCGAGGATGCTTATCAACAGGACGTTGCAAAGCTTTGCGTTAAAAGAACAGTTGAAGTAAATTAACCAGCATGAGCGAGGAACGGATCGAACAGGCAACCAGGCGGATCGAATCCGCGCTGGGCCGGATTGCCGATCTGGCGGAGCGGATCGGCGATGCTCCGGAGGTAACTTCGGACCTCGCCGCTCGCCATGAAAACCTGCGAGAGGCAGTGACCAACAGTTTGAAAGAACTGGATGATCTTCTCGAAGGGTTGGAACAGTGAGCGAGGTCACCCTGATGATCGGCGGTCGCCGCCATACCGTTTCCTGCGCGGACGGCGAGGAAGCGCACATCGCGAATTTGGGCGGGATGATCGATGAGAAATTCGCCCAGATGGGCAATCCGGCCGGGCCGGATTCGCAGAACATGCTGTTTGCCGCCCTCCTGCTGGCGGATGAACTTCACGAGGCGCGCACGACCGTGCTTAGCGCCGAGAAGTCGAGACAAAAGATGGCGGATGAACGCGACTCGCTAGCCGCGCGGGTTGAAGAAATGGGCGACTCGTCTCCTGCCGGAGCCGGTGCAGGATGGCCCGCCGACAGTGCCGAGCTTGCACCTGCGCTGGAAAGATTTGCCGAATTGCTCGAAAATTGTGCGGATAAGCTTGAGACCAAGGCTCCGAAGGACTAAATAGGTCTCGGCGGAGCTACCCGGCACGAGCCGACGAACATCCCTGAGGCTATAAGCATTCCTAGGGAGCTGTCCCTGCCCGAAGTACCGTTTCGCACGGGGCTTCGGATCATATGGCGCCCACCTGACGTTTTCGCGTCAGAGGATCTCAAGGCAAGACCACGGTGGTTCCGCTACTTTATTTCACGCGAGGCGCAAATTGACCAATAAAGCAGCCTTGCGAACCGCACTCCGCAAGGCGCGGCGCGACCATGTCGCCAGCCTGCCCGCCAGCATTCAGGCGCTGTTGTTCAAACGCCCTCCCGAGCCGGTGATGGACCTGATCCCTGCCGATGCGGTGGTTGGCCTGTACCACGCGGCAAATGCAGAAGCGCCGGCCGCAGGTTACGCCAGGTTTTTCTTCGAGGCGGGCCACCAGCTCGCCCTGCCCCGCCTCGGCGCCGAAGCAGGCGCAATGGAATTTTGCGCCCACACCGACCCGTTCGAGCAAAGCGATCTCGAACCGGGTCCGCACGATTTGATGCAGCCGCGCGCGGATGCGCCAGTCGTAACGCCTGCTACCGTGTTCGTGCCGCTGATAGCCTTTACCGAGGACGGCCACCGGCTGGGGCAAGGCGGCGGCTATTACGACCGCTGGCTGGCGGCCCAACCGGACGTCATCGCGGTTGGTCTGGGGTGGGATATGCAGCTGATTGGCAATCTTCCTGCCGAAGCCCACGACAAGCGGCTGGACGCGGTCGTCACCCCCACCCGTATCTATGGACCATTCAATGCGCGATAGACCAACATGGCGAATCCCGGTCGGCATCCTCGGATTGCTGACAGCACTGGCGGTCTATGCGCTGGCGGTGATGTGGGCGAGCCAGTGGATTGCCGGATTGCACGTGGGCTTCCTGACGGTGATCTACCTCGTGCTCGGGGTCGCATGGTTGCTCCCGCTTCGGAATTTCCTGATCTGGATGGAAACCGGCCGCTGGGGCTGAAACCCCGTTCCGATGGCCATTGGCCGCCATATTTCTATTGTGAAATGAGGCGCCCCAATGGCGCGAGTGACGAGACTTGAACTCGCGACCTCCGGCGTGACAGGCCGGCGCTCTAACCAACTGAGCTACACCCGCATAACGGTCTGAACCGCTTGGGAAGCAGGGCAACTAGGCGAGAGCGCTGGTGCTGTCAACGCAGAACAGTGACAAAAAACCGCTCTTTTTTCGATCTCGCGAAATAGCCTGCAACGCCGCTCAATCGGCCAGCAGCGATGCGGGCGATTCGAGCAGTTTCTTGATCTCCTGAACGAAGCTTGCGGCATCATAACCATCGACCACGCGGTGATCGCAGCTGATCGAGATATTCATCAGCTTGCGTTTCTCCAGCCGCTCCCCGCCCATGCCATCAGGCACGAACATCGGGCGCTCGACGATCCGGTTGGGGCCGATGATCGCAACCTCGGGCCGGTTGATCACCGGCGTCGTCGCCACCCCGCCCAGCGGGCCGAGCGATGTCAATGTGAGCGTCGAACCGGACAGTTCTGAAGACTTTGCCGTACCGTCCCGCGCCGCTTCCGCGAGGCGTCTGATTTCGCGCGCCAGCTGCCACAGGTTCTGCGACTGGGCACCGCGGATGACCGGCACCATCAGCCCGTTATCGGTTTGCGCAGCCATGCCGAGATGGACGCTGCCGTGGCGGGTGACGACGTTCGCCTCGTCATCATACCGCGCGTTGATCATCGGAAACTGGGGGATAGTCTTGCAGATCGCCGCGATGAGCAGCGGCATCATCGTCAGTTTCGGTTTTTGCCCACGGCCGTCGTTCAGCTGCGCGCGCATCCGCTCCAGCTCGGTGACATCACATTCCTCGACATAGGTGAAATGCGGGATATGGCGTTTGGCGGCCTGCATGTTCTCGGCAATCCGGCGCCGGAGGCCGATTACCTTGATTTCCTCATCCTTGCGTGGGGTTCCAGCCGAAGCAAAGCCGTTCGCACCGTTGTAGGACAGGAACGCATCGAGATCGGCATGGCGAACCCGGCCATCAGCTGCGGGCTTCACTTCTGACAGGTCGATGCCGAGGTCCTTCGCACGCTGGCGCACAGCGGGGGACGCCAAGACTTTCTGCCTACCGTGTGGCGCGGAAGGTGCCGGAGTAGGCTTCGCAGCAGCTTTAGGGGCCTTCGCCGGCTCGGGCGCAGGTTCCGGTTCTTCCTTGCCTTCAACGGCGGCAATCGCATCATCTGCATCCGACGCGTCGGGATTTTCGACCTCGATGCGCTCGGCGACGTCGTTTTCGCTCACGTCATCTTCGGAAACTTCGCCATCGGTTTCGATTACCACCAGCATCGAGCCGATCGCGATCACATCGCCAGCCTCGCCCGCGACTTCGAGCACCTTGCCCGAAACAGGGCTTTCCATTTCAACCGTCGCCTTGTCGGTCATCATGTCGGCAATCTGGTCGTCTTCCTCGATCCGGTCGCCGACCTTCACGTGCCAAGCAACGATCTCGGCCTCGGCAATGCCTTCACCGATGTCAGGCAGGTTGAATGTGAAACGGGCCATTGCGCTTACTCGCTCATGATCTTGTCGATGGCCTCGCCGATGCGGACGGGACCCGGGAAATACGCCCATTCGAGGCTGTGCGGATAGGGGGTGTCGAAACCAGTTACGCGGTCGACCGGCGCTTCGAGGTGATAGAAACAGCGCTCCGTCACCAAGGCGGAAAGTTCCGCGCCGAAGCCGGAAGTGCGCGTCGCTTCGTGAATGATCAGGCAGCGGCCGGTTTTCTTGACTGAGGTCTCGATCGCCTCGATATCCAGCGGCACAAGCGTGCGCAAATCGATGATTTCTGCATCGACGCCGCGGGCTTCGCACACAGCTTCCGCGACATGGACCATCGTGCCGTAGACCAGCACGGTCAGCGCCTCGCCCTCGCGCACGGTCCGTGCCTTGCCCAGCGGTATCTTGTAATACCCTTCGGGCACCTGGCTATCGCGGTGTTTCTTCCATGGTTCGACCGGCTTGTCGTAAAAGCCGGTGAACGGGCCGTTGTAGATTCGCTTGGGTTCGAAGAAGATGACCGGATCGTTGTCTTCAATAGCGGAGATCAGCAGGCCTTTGGCGTCGTGCGGGGTCGACGGGATCACCGTCTTGATGCCGGACACGTGGGTGAACAACGCTTCGGGGCTCTGGCTGTGCGTCTGCCCGCCGAAGATACCGCCGCCGAAGGGAGACCGCACGGTCATCGGTGCGATGAATTCGCCCGCCGAGCGGTAGCGCAGCCGTGCCGCCTCGGATACCAACTGGTCGAGTCCGGGATAGATATAGTCGGCAAACTGGATTTCGGGCACCGGACGCAGGCCATAAGCGCCCATCCCGACAGCCACCCCGATAATGCCGCATTCGGAGATCGGTGTGTCGAACACCCGGGTCTTGCCGAATTTTTCCTGCAGACCCGCCGTTGCGCGGAACACGCCGCCGAAATAACCGACGTCCTCGCCCAATATGATCACGTCCGGATCACGTTCGAGCATGATCGCAAGCGCTTCGTTGATCGCTTCGATCATGTTCAGGCGCCGCGTATCTTCGGTCACTACCGGCGCGTCGTTAGTGGTTTCGGGCGCGCTCATGGCTTCTTGCCCTCCGGCCATTTGACTTCGCGTTCATGAATCGCCTGTGCTGCCTGTTCTTCGAGATGCCACGGCAGTGTTTCGAACACGTCCTCGAACATCGTGTGGAACGGATGATGCAGGCCGTGGCCCAGGATGCCGTTCTTTTCGGCTTCCTTGGTGGCGGCTTTGACTTCTTCCGCGCAAGCGATGTCCATTGCGGCGTGGCGATCCTCGTCCCATTCGCCCAGCTCGATCAGGTGCTTCTTGAGTCGGTTTACGGGATCGCCCAGCGGCCATTCCTCGCCCTCGTGAGCGGAGCGGTACGCGCCGGGATCATCGGAGGTCGAATGTCCCTCCGCGCGGTACGTGAAATGCTCGATCAGGGTTGGACCTGAGTTGGACCGGGCACGGTTGGCGGCCCAGCGCTCCGCGGCGTAAACGGCGAGCGGATCGTTACCGTCAACCCGCAGGCCGGCAATACCGTAACCCAGCGCGCGGGCGGCGAAGGTCGTCCGCTCAGCACCGGCAAAGCCGGAGAAGCTGGAGATGGCCCACTGGTTGTTGACAACATTGATGATAACCGGTGCATTATACACTGCAGCGAAGGTGCAGGCGGAATGGAAATCACCCTCCGCCGTCGATCCTTCGCCGACCCAAGTGGCGGCAATGCGGGTGTCGCCCTTGATCGCCGAGGCCATGGCCCAGCCAACGGCTTGCGGGGTCTGGGTGGCCAGATTTCCGCTGATCGAGAAGAACGAATTTTCGCGGCTGGAATACATGATCGGGAGCTGGCGACCCTTCAGCTTGTCGCCGCGGTTGGAATAGATCTGGTTGATCATCTCGACCAGCGGATAGCCGCGCGCGATCAGGATGCCCTGCTGGCGGTAGCTGGGAAAAACCATGTCGTCGGAAGCCAGCGCCATCGCCGCCGAAATCGAGGTCGCTTCCTCGCCCGTGCACTTCATGTAGAAGCTGGTCTTGCCCTGCCGCTGGCCGCGATACATCCGCGCATCGAAGGCACGGACCATGGCGAAATGGTGGAGCATCTGGCGCAGCGTATCGGCGTCGAGCTTGGGGTCCCACGGGCCATGCGCCTGATTATCGTCGCCGAGTACGCGAATGAGGTCGAGCGTCAGCGGCGCGGTTTCGGACGCCTCGCACGCTTCGTCGGGCCGGGGCTGCGCGCCGGGCTTGGTGATCGCGATATGGGAGAAATCAACTTCGTCCCCGGGACGGTATTTGGGTTCGGGAACGTGGAGCGACAGCGCGGGCTTGTTGCTGCCCTGCGCGGTTCCATTTGCGGGCCTGTCGGCCATATCGCTCTCTCCCACATTATGAAGCATTCTTACAGACGTGTGTTATTTTATTTCAAAACGGTTCGAGCGTCAAGATGGCCGGATCATACCGCGATCGGTGCCTTCAGCGCACCCTGCGGGGCGTAATCCTGCACTTCGAAGTTCTCTATCCGGTAGTCGAAGATCGTGTCGGGCCGTCCGATGATTTCAAGTATCGGCGCGCCCGCCGGTTCCCGAGACAACTGTTCTTCCACCAAGGACGCGTGATTGAGATAGAGATGCGTATCACCGCCCATCCACACGAACTCGCCGGGATCGAGATCGACCTGCTGGGCGATCATCCGTTGCAGCAGCGCGGCCGACCACAGGTTGAACGGAAGGCCCAGCGCGACATCGCAGCTGCGCTGGTAAAGTACGCAATTGAGCCGCCCGTCCGCGACATGGAACTGGTATGTCTTGTGGCACGGAGGCAGCGCCATCTGGTCCACTTCCGCCACGTTCCATCCTTCGATGATGTGCCGCCGGCTGCCCGGGTTCGTCCGCAGCGATTCGATCACCTGGGCGACCTGGTTGATCCCCGAACCCTTACGGTAGGCACCCTCACCGACCGGTTCGTACGTTGGCCAATCGACCCATTGCTTGCCGTAAACCGGCCCGAGATCGCCCCACTTCTTGGCAAATTCTGCGCTCTTGACGATACGGTCCGAAAATTCCTCGCGGCTGATGTCCTCGCCCGTCTCCCGGCGATATTTGTCGAGCGGCCAGTCGGTCCATATCTGCACGCCTTGCTGGCACAGGACGCGAATATTCGTGTCCCCTGTCAGGAACCACAGCATCTCGCGCGTGGCGGTTTTCCAATAGACCCGCTTGGTGGTCAGCAGCGGCATTCGTCCGCAGGACAGATCGTACCGCAGCGTCGCGCCGAAAATCGACCGCGTACCCACGCCGGTGCGATCCCGTCGCTCGCTCCCCTCGGTCCAGATGCGCCGCATCAGGTCGAGATATTGCCATTCGGGGTGCGGTTTCGTCTCTAGCATCTGCACATCCCTAGCCGTGAAAATGGCGACTTGTCACCCCGCCGCCGCACGATTATAGCGCCGCGTTCATGCCGCCTTGTCCCGAAAACATCATACGGGGCGGTTCCGGTCGGGAAGTAGCTCAGCCTGGTAGAGCACCGTCTTCGGGAGGCGGGGGCCGGAGGTTCGAATCCTCTCTTCCCGACCATTTTTCTCCCTCCACGGATCAACGTTGCTGAAGCGCGAGAATCGCCAGCACCATCGTAAGGCCGCCCAAACCGAGCGACAGTTGCCAGCGCAGCCGCACCCACGCCGGGCCGCCCATTCCCAGTTTCCGGTCTACCAGCGGCGACAGTCCGATAAACACGCCCAGCCAAAGGAGCGACGGCCCCGGCCAGTCCCACCCCAACGTCCACGGAATGAACAACGCGAGCGCCAGCAGGCTGGGCAGGATAGCGGCGATGAACGCCCAGAGCGGAGCAGCCGGATCCGACAGGGCTTGCCCCCACCAGACACCGCCGAGAAAGCTGAAAATCAGCGACGCATAGGCAAAGCTGCACGCCAGCGCGATCCAGCCCCATTCCCCGCCGCGCACGACAAGGACCACCGCGATTAGCTGCGGCAGCAATCCGGCATAGCCCAGCCAGCGCGCCTTCTCCGGAATTTGGTTATCCAATTCGCTTGCCCCTATCGCTGCATGGCCCATATGCAGCCTATGTCAGATGAAGACAAACCCCCGCGCGCCCGATCACCACGGCAATCCGCGGTTCCCAGTTCTCGATTGTCCCGCCTATCCGGTTTCGGCCGTCTCGCGACCGGTATCGCCGGGGGCATGATGGCGGAAGGCACGCGGCGCCTGCTGAACGGAGAGCGGCCCAAGTTCCAGAACATGATCCTGACCCCCGGCAACGCGGCGCGGCTGGCGGACCGGCTATCCCACCTGCGCGGTGCGGCGATGAAGCTGGGGCAGATGATCTCGATGGATGCTGGCGATATGCTCCCGCCCGAACTCGCCGCGATCATGGCGACGCTGCGGGACGGCGCGACGTTCATGCCCTCGCGCCAGCTGGAAAAGGTGCTGGCGGCGGAATGGGGTCCGGATTGGCGGGGGCAATTTGCACATTTCCAGATCCGCCCGATTGCCGCAGCCTCCATCGGGCAGGTACACCGCGCGGTCACGCATGACGGGCGGACGCTGGCGATCAAGGTGCAGTATCCGGGCATCCGGGAAAGCATCGATGCCGATGTCGACAATGTCGCGTCGCTGCTCAGGATGTCGACCATGATCCCGCCGCAGCTCGATCTTGGTCCGCTGCTCGCCGAAGCGAAGATTCAGCTTCACGAGGAAGCCGATTATCACCGCGAAGGCGAACAGATGCAACTGTACCGCGAGCGGCTGGCAGGAGAGGACGGCTTTGTCGTTCCGGAACTCGACATGGCGCTGACGCGCGGCCGGGTGCTGGCGATGAGCTTCGAGGAGGGTGTCCCGATCGAAAGCCTCGAAACCGAATCGCACGAACTGCGTAACGATGTGGCGCGGCGCATCATCACTCTGGTCTGCCGCGAACTGTTCGAATTCGGGGTCATGCAGACCGATCCCAATTTCGCCAATTACCGCTACCAAATGGACACCGGGCGGATCGTCCTGCTCGATTTCGGTGCCACCCGCGCGGTCGCGCCCGAGGTGGCAAACTCCTATCGCAGGCTTCTGACAGCCGCGATCGACGACGACGCGGACGCCGTAATCGCCGCTTCGCTGGACGCCGGGTTCATCAACGAGGCGACAATCACGCGCCACCGCCCGAGCGTGGAAACAATGACCCGGGTAATCATCGAAGAATTTCGCCGTACCGGACCGTTTGATTTCGGCGACCGTTCATTCGTACCGGTCTTACGGGACGAAGGGATGGGCATCGCCGCCGACCGGTCGAGCTGGCATCTGCCGCCTACCGAAACCCTGTTCATCCAGCGCAAGATCAGCGGTACTGCCCTACTGTGCGCGCGGCTGCAGGCGAAGGTCGACGTCCGCGCAATCCTGCTGGAAGCGATCGGCGCACATGAGGCCGCTTTGTGAAGCAGGTACCATCTGTTTTGTTCGTATGCCTCGGCAATATCTGCCGGTCACCCATGGCGGAGGCCGCGTTTCGCAAGGCCGCCGCGAATGCCGGGATGGAAGCAGTAGCCGATTCCGCCGGGACCGCGTCCTATCATGTCGGCAGCGCGCCGGATCCGCGGAGCATCACAACTGCCGCGCGGTACGGGATCGACATACTGGATTACCAGGGCCGACAGATTTCGGGGCAGGATTACACCCGCTTCACCCACATCTTCGCCCTCGATGCAGCGAACCTATCCGACATCAGGCGCCGCGCGCCCGCAAACACGACGGCCGAAATTGCGCTGCTGCTGGACGTGGTCGAAGGACGCGAAGGGCAGGATGTTGTCGATCCCTACCACGGCAACCAGGACGATTTCGAAACCACCTGGGCCGATGTCAGCGCGGCCGCCGAAGCGCTGGTGGCAAGATTTCTGTCCGGCAGGGACTAGCCTCCGCGCAGCATCTGGACACCCCAGTCGCGGTCGAACAGATACAGCAGCATTCGTGCCGCTTCCCCGCGGGGGCCGGACAGGCCCCCGTCCCGTTCCATCAGCAGGCGCGCATCGTCATGGGCGAGCGGCAGCAGCCGGGTAATCTGCTCCAGCGTCGCCACCCGGAACGGGGTGTCGCCCGACTGCCGGGTTCCCAGCAGTTCGCCTCCGCCGCGCAGTCGCAGGTCTTCCTCCGCCAACAGGAAACCGTCCTGCGTTTCGCGCATCAGGGCGAGACGTTCGCGCGCAGTCTCGGACATGGTGGAACCGCGCAGCAGCAGGCAGGTCGATTTTTCCGATCCGCGCCCTACCCGGCCGCGCAATTGGTGCAATTGTGCCAGGCCGAACCGCTCCGCCTGTTCGATTACCATCAGGGTTGATGCGGGAACATCCACCCCGACCTCGATCACGGTTGTCGCTACCAGCAATTTCGCAGCGCCGCTGGCGAACCGCTCCATCGCGGCGTCCTTCATCTCGGGCTTGAGCTGGCCGTGGACCAGCACGACATCCTCGCCAAACCGTTCGTGCAGGGAAGCGTAGCGTGCCTCCGCTGCGGCGATATCGTCCGTTTCGTTGTCGCGCACCATCGGGCAAACCCAATAGGCTTGCTGGCCGGAGGCAACATGCCGCCCAACCGCCTCGACCACGTCGGGCAGCCGTTCCTGTGCCACCACCCGCGTATCGATCGCCTGCCTGCCCGGAGGCATCTCGTCGAGGCGGCTGACATCCATCTCACCATATTGCGCCAGTGTCAGCGTGCGCGGGATCGGCGTGGCGGTCATCGCCAGCGTATGCGGTGTGCGCCGACCCTTGCTGGCCAGCATCAACCGCTGGGCAACCCCGAAACGGTGCTGCTCGTCGATCACCACCAGGCCGAGGTTGCGGTAATTCACCGTGTCCTGGAATATCGCATGGGTGCCGACCACGATCTGGATGCTGCCATCCATCAGCCCCATCAGGATGGATTCCCGAGCGCGGCCTTTGTCCCTGCCAGTCAGCAGTGCAACTTGCGCTCCGGTGGGCGCTGCCATGGTGCGGAGCGTTTCATAGTGCTGCCGCGCCAGGATTTCAGTGGGCGCCAGCATTGCCGCCTGCGCACCCGCCTCCACCGCGATCAGCATCGCTTCCAGCGCGACCACCGTTTTCCCCGCGCCGACATCACCCTGCAGCAGCCGCAGCATGGGCGCTTCCTGCTGCAGATCGCCTTCGATCTCGGCGATCGAGCGGGTCTGTGCGCCGGTGAGCGGAAATGGCAATTGCAGCTTGCCGCGGTACGATCCGTCGCCCCGCAGCGGTTGCCCCTTGCGCGCCCGGTTGTCCGCCCGCACCAGCATCAGCGCCAGACTGTTGGCCAGCAATTCATCATAGGCGAGCCGGTCACGCGGCCCGGCATCCTCCGATTTGTGGGCGGCGCGCAAGGCATCCGCCCAGTCCGGCCAGCCTTCCTTCGCCAATTGGGCCCGTTCGATCCATTCCGGCATTTCAGGCAACCGGGCTAGAGCCTGCTCCACCAGCCCCGCCACCTTGGGCTGCGTCAACCCTTCGGACAGGCGGTAAACCGGTTCGCTCAGCCGCCCCAATGTATCGCCGCCATCCTCGACCACATGGTCGGGATGGACGATCTGGAGTATGTCGCCATACCGGTCGAGCCTGCCAGCCACCCAGCGCTTCTCCCCCACTGGCAACAGTTTCTTGGCGGAGAACGACGCTCGCCCGAAATAGGTCAGCGAGCAGACATTTCCTGCCTCGTCCTGAGCCAGCACGCGGTACGGCCCGCGGCCACTGGAACTGCGATGTTCGATCGGGGTCAGCGCGACGATGATCTGCTCGCCCTCGCTTCCCGCATCGAGGTCGGCAATTGCGCGCCGGGTAACGAAGCGTTCGGGCAGGTGGAAGATGATATCGCGCACCCGGGACAGCCCGAGTTTCTCAAGCGGCTTCCTGAGTTTCGGCCCGACACCTTCCAGCGCCTCAGTCTCGACAAACAGGGGATTGAGGGCTTCAGGGCGCATGGCCTTCCTATAGCCGCTTGCGCGATAATGGCGAGTGCCCTAACCGCGCTCCATGCCCGATAAATCCTCCCTTGAGACCCGTTTCGCCCGCGCCAAATTCCGCGGCTGGCACCGGGGCACGAGGGAAGCCGATTACATGATCGGCGGCTTCTTCGACCGGTATCACGGCGGCTGGGGCGAAACCGAGCTGGTTTGGTTCGAGACCCTGTTGGACGAAGAAGACGTCGACATCATGGCCTGGGCGTTGAAAACGCAAGACGTACCCGAGCACATGGCCGGCCCGCAAATGGAATTGATGATGCGGCTGGACTACGTCGAAATACCCCGCTGACGCTTCCCGTTTTTCCACCTCCCGGATTGAGCCACGTAATGCCAGACCTTTCCCGCATGCTGGATGCGAACACATCGCTGACCCTGTCCTCCGTCGCGCGCGGGGCACAGCCGCTGGTACTGGCCGATCTGGCGCGAGCATCGAAAGGCCGCGCAGTGTTCATCGCAGCGGACGAAGCGGCGATGCGCGGCGTGGCGGAAACGGCGCATTTCTTTGCTCCCGAACTGGAAGTCATCGAATTTCCTGCGTGGGACTGCCTGCCCTACGATCGCGCCAGCCCCGCCCTGTCGGTCAGCGCGCGGAGACTTTCCGCGCTGCACAGCCTACAAAGCGGCAAGCGCGGTTCGCAATTGCTGGTAACCACGGTCAACGCGGTGCTGCAGCGGGTGCTGACACCGTTCCGCATTCGTGAGTCCGTCCGGATGTTCAAGCCCGGTACGGAGATCGGCCATGACAGCCTGACTCACCTGCTGATGCGGCAGGGCTATTCCCGCACCGATACCGTCATCGACGCGGGCGAATTCGCCGTTCGCGGCTCGATCTTCGATATCTTCCCGTCCGGTCTGGAACAGGGACTGCGGCTCGATTTCTTTGGCGACGAACTGGAAAGCCTGCGCCTGTTCGATCCCGGCACGCAGATGAGCACCGGGACGATCAAGGAACATTTGCTGCTGCCCGCCAGCGAGGCGCTGTTAGACGATGACACGATCAAGCGGTTCCGCGGCCGGTATCGCGAGATGTTCGGCGCGGCGGCGACGGGCGACCCGCTTTACCAGGCCGTCAGCGAAGGGCGGCGGCAGGCGGGGATGGAACATTGGCTGCCCCTCTTCGAGGAGAAGTTGGCGACCCTGTTCGACCATCTGTCGCAGGACGATCAGATCATCATCGATACCGCGGCGATCTCCGCCGGTGACGAACGCCTGTCTGACATTACCGAATACCATCAGTCGCGGCAGGCGGCGGCGGGCCAGAAGGCCGGCAGCTACCGCCCTATTGCCGAAGAAGCCCTGTATCTGACGCGGCCGGAATACGAGACGTTTCTCAAGCAGTGGCCGGTGCACAAAACCAGCATCTTTGCCGAACCGCCAAGCGAGACGGTGGTCGATTTCGGATTCACCTCGGCGCGGGATTTCACGCCAGAGCGGGCGCGCGGCGATAACATCTACAGCGCCGCCGCCCAGCACCTGCAGGCCTTGGGCAAAGGCGGCAAGCGCCCCCTTCTCGCCACCTATTCTACCGGCAGCCGCGCACGGATCGCCTCGATCCTGTCGGAAGCCGGGTGCGAAACTGCGCTCGCCGGCAGTTGGCAGGAAGCGCTCGGTCTGGCGGCAAAAGGCAAACCTGCGGTTATGGTACTGCCGCTGGAAAGCGGCTTCGCCAACGACCAGATGGAACTGCTGACCGAGCAGGATATCCTCGGTGACCGGCTGGTCCGCCGCAAGAAGAAACGCAAGGACGCCGACGCATTCCTGGCCGAGCTTTCCGCCCTCAACTCCGGTGACCTGGTGGTCCACAGCGACCACGGCATCGGCCGCTATCTCGGTCTGGAACCGATCGCGGCGGGCAAGAGCCTGCATGACTGCGTGATGCTGGAATACGCCGGGGGCGACAAGCTCTACATCCCGGTCGAAAACCTCGAGGTCCTGTCCCGCTACGGCTCCTCGGAAGACTTCGTCCAGCTTGACAAACTCGGCGGCGAGGCATGGCAGCGCCGCAGTTCGCGGATGAAGGAGCGGATCCGCGAAATTGCGGGCGAGCTGATGAGAACCGCCGCCGCCCGCGCCCTCCGCAAGGCGCCGGTGCTGAGCGCGGACGAGCAAACCTACAATCAGTTCGTCGACCGTTTCCCGTGGGAGGAAACCGACGATCAGGACCGCGCGATTTCCGATGTTCTGGGCGATCTCGAAAGCGGGAAGCCGATGGACCGGCTGGTGTGCGGCGATGTCGGCTTCGGCAAGACCGAAGTTGCCTTGCGCGCCGCCTTCGTGGCCGCAATGAACGGACAGCAGGTCGCGGTAGTTGCGCCGACGACGCTGCTCGCCCGCCAGCATTACACCAACTTCGCTGAACGCTTCGCCGGTTTCCCGCTGAAGGTCGGTCGCCTGTCCCGCCTCGTCCCCACCAAGGAAGCGACCGAGACCCGCAAGGGCCTTGAGGATGGCACCATGGACGTGGTCATCGGCACGCACGCGATCCTGTCGAAGTCGACGCAGTTCAAGGACCTCGGGCTGGTGATCGTGGACGAGGAGCAGCGCTTCGGCGTCACGCACAAGGAAAAGCTCAAGCAGCTCCGCGCCGACGTCCACGTGCTGACTCTGACAGCCACGCCAATCCCGCGCACGCTGCAGATGGCGATGGCAGGACTTCGCGAATTGTCGACGATCCAGACCCCGCCGGTAGACCGGTTGGCGGTGCGTACCTATGTGATGGAATGGGACGACATGGTGATGCGCGAAGCCCTGCTGCGCGAACATCACCGCGGCGGCCAGAGCTTCATCGTGGTGCCGCGCATCGCCGATATGGCGCAGGTCGAGGAATGGCTGCACGAACATGTGCCCGAAGTTAAGGCGATCAGCGCTCATGGCCAGATGTCTCCGACCGAGGTCGAAGAGAGGATGGGCGCGTTCTACGACCGCAAATACGAAGTTCTGCTGTCGACCACGATCGTGGAAAGCGGGCTAGACATCCCGACCGCCAACACCATCATCATCCACCGCGCCGACCGCTTCGGCCTCGCTCAATTGTACCAGCTACGGGGCCGTGTGGGACGTTCGAAGCTGCGCGCCTACGCTTACCTGACCCATCCGCGTGACCAGCAATTGTCCGAAGTCGCGGAAAAGCGCCTGAAAGTGCTGGGCGATCTCGACAGCCTGGGTGCCGGGTTCCAGCTCGCCAGCCACGATCTCGACATTCGCGGCGCGGGCAATTTGCTGGGTGACGAACAATCCGGCCATATCCGGGAAGTCGGCTTCGAATTGTACCAATCGATGCTGGAAGACGCGATCATGGCGGTAAAGGCCGGGGATACCGGGTTGGAACGCGACACCGCCAAGCTCAGCCCGCAGATTACCGTCGACGCGCCGATCATGATCCCGGAAGATTACGTGCCCGATCTGACCGTGCGGATGGCGCTGTATCGCCGACTAAACAACGCGGCCGACAAGGCCGAGATCGAGGCGATGGCGGCGGAAATGATCGACCGGTTCGGAGCGCTGCCGCAGCCGACCAGCAATCTTATCCGCCTGATCGAAATCAAGCACCAGGCGATCACCGCGAATATCTCCAAGATCGATGTCGGCGCGCGCGGGACGCTGGTGACGTTCCACAAGGACGATTTCCCAGACCCGATGGGCCTACTGTCCTATGTCGACCGACTGGGCGAGACCGCGAAGCTGCGGCCCGACATGAAGCTGGTGATCAACCGCGCATGGAGCGATCCAATTTCGCGCCTCAATGGCCTGTTTCAGCTGACCAAGGGTCTGAGCGGCATTGCTCGCAAGGCCGCGAAACGCTGAGCGTCAGGCCGACCGCCTTGCTAGTGCCGCGAACTCCGCCGCGGGCATCGGCAGGGAAGCTATGAAACCTTGATAGAATTCGCAGCCCTCGCCCGCGATCAGGTCGCGTTGAGCATCCGTCTCGATCCCTTCGGCAATAACCTGGAGCGACAACGCCTTGGCCATTGCGACGATTGCGCGGAACACTGCCATGTCCCGCGGGGCATCGGCAATCCCTTCGACCATCGCGCGGTCCAGCTTCAGGTAATCGAGCGGAAGTATCTGGAGATAGCGGAAATTGCAGAACCCTGCGCCGAAATCATCGAGCGCGATCCGCATTCCGCCCGCTCGTAATTTTCCGAGCATCGCAGCCGACCGTTCGAGATCGGCCAGCAAGACATGTTCGGTGATTTCCAGTGTCAGCCGATCAGCCGAGAACCCCGCCGAAGCGACCACTGCCTGCAATTCGGCGGCAAAACTCGCGGCGGCGAGATCAGCTGGCGTCACGTTGAGCGACAGGCGCATTCCCTTCGGCCAAAGCGCAGCATCCCGCAGCGCCCGCTCGGCTATATGGCGCGACAGAGGCGCAACGTGATCCGCCCGCTCGGCGATGGCGAACAGCGCGCTGGCGCCAATCCGGCCAAGCATTGGATGCTGCCAGCGGGCCAGCGCCTCTGCCCCGACCAGCAGGCCGCCGGCCGGTGCTGATTGCAACAGACGGTATTGCGGCTGATAAACGAGTTCGATCTCTTCCCGGTCGAGCGCGCCGAGCAAGTCGGCCTCAAGTTGCGCACCGGTTCGGCCCCGCGGCGCGGTGCTACCATCGGCCCAAAGGACCCGCTGGCCGTGGCTATGTTGCGCCCGGTCCAGCGCTTCCCCCGCCCGCTCGAAAATCACCTGCGGCCGTTCGCCCGGCATCGCGCGCATCAGCGCGACCCGCGGCCACAGGCGCAGGGTGCCGGCATCGCCCAGCCCGGCAATCGGCAGCGCCACGGCGTCGGCCAGCGCCTCGCCCAGCCATTGCCACCGTTCCCGGCTGCACGCCTCGCGCACCGCCAGCAGGAATTTCCCGCCGCCGATCCGCGCCGCAATCCAGTCGCCATCTTCCAATTCATCGTTCGCGAAGTGGCCGATCCGCTGCGCCACGGTAACCAGCGCGCCATCTCCCGCAGCCTCGCCGTAAGCCAGATTGACCGCATCGAACCGGCCGAGCGCGAGCAACAGGACATGGACCGGTGCTGCACAGCCCTCCTTCGCAGCCTGGTCGTGCCATTCGCTCAGCCGGACCTGTGCCGCTGCTGCGTCGGCCAGGCCGGTCAGCGGATCGCGCTGGCCAGCGTGGACCGGACTCGCGGACGAGGTATGCTTCTGTGGGTGCGAAATGGTCATGCTCCGGCCCTAACCGGAAACACCGGGCACGCCCGCGAATTGTGAGATGCGTTGCCAAATGGCACAGCGGACCATAGGAACGTCAACGGCAATCGCGCCGGATCGCCGGGGAGCGGACTTCTGATCGACAGACACAACTTCACGCGCCTCGCCCTGCTCGCATCGGACACCGAACGGGCAATCGAAGCAGAAGCGGAACTGCGCGGCCTGATCGATTGGGTCCCGATCGAGGATGCCGAGGCAGTGGTCGTCCTGGGCGGAGACGGCTTCATGCTGCAGACCCTGCATCACATGCTCGACAACGAGCGGGTTATCCCGGCCTACGGCCTGAACCTCGGCACTGTCGGCTTCCTGATGAACAAGCAGCGCAGCCGCGCCAATTTCCTCGCCCGCGTAAACCGCTCGCGGTCGATCGCCATTGCGCCGCTCCGGATGGAAGCGGTGACGCAGGACGGCGCGCATCACACGTTCTGCGCCATCAACGAGGTCTCGTTGCTGCGCGAAACCCGACAGACCGCGAAGATGGAAGTGACCGTCGACGACAAGGTGCGGATCAGGGAACTGGTCTGCGACGGTGTGCTGGTGGCGACGCCGGCCGGATCGACCGCCTACAATTTGTCCGCCAACGGGCCGATCCTGCCGCTGGATTCACAATTGCTTGCCCTGACACCGATCTCCGCATTCCGGCCGCGGCGCTGGCGTGGAGCGATCCTGCCCGACCGCAGCCGCATCACGTTTCGGGTGCTGGATTCGGTCAAACGACCCGTATCCGCCGTCGCCGACCAGAAAGAATTGCGCGACATCGCCGAGGTGTCGCTGGAAATCGCGCGCGAATCCCAGCTCACCCTACTGTTCGATCCCGGCCATTCGCTTGACGAAAGGATCGTCGCGGAACAGTTCATGGTGTGAATTCGGGCGAGACTTTTTCACCCGTCGCGCCCGCATCCACTTGCCAAACGAATCCGCCCTGCATATAGGCGCACTCCTGCCCGCAAGGGCGGCTGAGATCGTGTTCCCCGATAGCTCAGCGGTAGAGTAGGTGACTGTTAATCACTTGGTCGTTGGTTCGAATCCAACTCGGGGAGCCACTCTTTTCCTGATACGGAATATCCAAGGGCCGGTTCAGCAGCGCTGAACCGGCCCTTGATGTATTGCAGGCGACTGCGGCTTTACGCCGCGGCGCCGTGGCAATGCTTGTATTTGTTGCCGGATCCGCATGGGCACGGCGCGTTGCGGCTGACATCCTTCTCAGCATAGGGATTTGCCTTGTTCGAACCACCCGGACCCGCCGCGGCTCGCGGAGAGCCAGCGAAGGATCCGAACATGGCTTCGCGCCCGGCGGACCCGTCATTGTCGTCGGAATCGTCGAGCCCGCTCAGCGGATCGACATGCCCGGTCAGGAAGTCCGGCAGATCGGGCAAAGCCTCCTGCGGCGGAGGTGCCATGCGCAGCTGGCTCTTGAGGAGGATACTGGTGATATCGATCCGCAGCGAATCCAGCATGTGCTCGAACAAGCCGAACGCCTCCTGCTTGTATTCGTTGATCGGCTGTTTCTGCGCATAGGCGCGCAGGAACACCACCTGACGCAGCGCATCCAGCGTAGCGAGGTGTTCTTTCCAGTGATAGTCGAGCCGTTCCAGCAGGATGCTCTTCTCGACCCGGCGCCAGATGCCCGGCTCCGACGCCGCCATCTTCTGTTCCATGATCGCATCGACTTCGGTGCGAAGCCGCTCCTCGATCATCTCCGGCTCGACATGGTCTTCTTCGAGCCAGCTGTCGATCGGCGGAGAAATCCCCAGCACTTCGGCAGTCCGCTCCTTCAGGCCCGCGATATCCCACTGTTCGGGGTAGGAACCGGGAGGGCATGCGGTGCTGACAATCGAGTTGACCGTGTCGTGGCGCATATCGACCACCACCTCGTCAACCGTTTCGCTGTCCATGATTTCGGCGCGCTGTTCGTAGATCACCTTGCGCTGGTCGTTCATCACGTCATCGTATTCGACGACCTGCTTGCGAACGTCGTAATTGCGCGCCTCGACCTTCTTCTGCGCCGTCTCGATGGCCTTGCTGAGCCATTTCGAGCCGATTGCCTCGCCGTCTTCCAGGTTGGAATTCATCATCCGGCTGAACAGAGTGTCGGGCCCGAAAATACGCAGGAGATCGTCTTCGAGGCACAGGTAGAAGCGAGACAGGCCGGGGTCGCCCTGACGGCCCGAACGGCCGCGCAGCTGGTTGTCGATCCGGCGGCTTTCGTGACGCTCCGTGCCGAGCACGAACAGGCCGCCCGCTTCCAGCACCTTTTGGCGTTCAGCCTTCACTTCGGCCTTTATCTTGTCGAGCGCGGCGTCGCGTTCCGGCCCCTCGGGCATCCCGGCGAGTTCGTCATTCTCGCGAAACTCGACGTTACCGCCGAGCTGGATGTCGGTACCGCGGCCCGCCATGTTCGTGGCGATGGTAACCGCACCGAGACGCCCGGCCTGCGCCACGATATGCGCTTCGCTTTCGTGAAAGCGCGCGTTGAGGACGGAGTGCTTGACGCCTTCATCATCGAGGAATTTCGACAGCAGCTCCGACTTCTCGATCGAAACCGTGCCCACCAGGGTCGGCTGGCCGATTTCCGCCTTCTCTGCGATCGCCTTGGCAATCGCCCTGAACTTGTCTTCGGTGTTCTTGAAGAACTGGTCTTCCTCGTCGATCCGCAGGACCGGAACGTTGGTCGGGATGGTGACCACGTTCATCTTGTAGATTTCCCAGAACTCGCCTGCTTCGGTGGCGGCGGTGCCGGTCATGCCGGACAGCTTGGGATACATGCGGAAATAATTCTGGAAGGTGATCGAGGCCATCGTCTGGTTTTCCGGCTCGATCTTCATGCCTTCCTTGGCTTCGACGGCCTGGTGAAGGCCGTTGGACCAGCGGCGCCCGTCCATCATCCGGCCGGTAAATTCATCGATGATGACGACCTTGTCGTCCTTGATGATGTAATCGGTGTCGCGCTTGAACATGATGTTCGCTTTGAGCGCCTGGTCGAGGTGATGGACCACCTGGGTGTTCACCACATCGTACAGATTGTCGCTTTCGAGCAAGCCCGCCTCGGCCAGCATCTGTTCGACTTTCTCGGTCCCGTCTTCAGTCCACGAAATGTTCTTGGTCTTTTCGTCCGCGTCGTAGAAATCGGGGTCGATCTGCTTCACGATGGCGTCGATCTGAACATACAGCTCGGTCTTGTCTTCGGTCGGTCCGGAGATGATCAGCGGGGTTCGGGCCTCGTCGATCAGGATCGAATCCACTTCATCGACAATCGCGAAATTGAACGGCCGTTGGACCATCTGGCCGCGCTCGTGCTTCATGTTATCGCGCAGATAATCGAATCCGAATTCGTTGTTGGTGCCGTAGGTAATGTCGGCGGCGTAGGCCTCGCGCCGCTCGAACTCGCCGAGATTGGGCACGATCACACCGACGGTCAGGCCCAGCCAGGTGTACAGCTGACCCATCCAATCGGCGTCGCGGCGGGCGAGGTAATCGTTGACCGTGACGACGTGGACGCCCTTGCCCTCGATCGCGTTGAGATAGGTCGCCAGCGTCGCCACCAGCGTCTTGCCCTCACCCGTGCGCATTTCCGCGATCTCACCGCGGTGCAGCACGACGCCGCCGATCAGCTGGACATCGAAGTGCCGCATGCCGAGCACGCGGACAGATGCCTCCCGGACGGTGGCGAAGGCTTCCGGCATGATATCGGCGAGTGTCTTGCCGTCGGCCAGTTGCGCGCGGAACTTCTCGGTCTGCGCCTGCAACTCCTCGTCCGACAGCGCGGTGATCTGGTCTTCGAGCGCATTTACCTGGTCGACGATCTTGCCGATGGATTTGACGTAACGATCGTTCGAGGATCCGAATACGGATTTCGCGAGTGTCTTGAGCATGGGTATGGGTCCTGTCGGGCCTGATATGTCTGGATAAATTGGCCGCAAGCGCTTGTTTAAGCTGCGCGGCACACGGGAATCAGAGAGAAGTCCTGGTGGTGTTCGCCAGGCTCTATTCGCCGGTTCTATTCGTAGGCGCGGTCGGCACCGAAATGGATCGTGGGTATGAAGATCACGATCGGTTTGCGTGCCTTGCACACTTTGACCGGGCCACCCTTGGACGGACTGGTGGACGGTTGGACCACACAGTCGCATTGGGTTACCTTGCCCTGCTGGCAAGGTGCTCCGGTGCCGCTGACCTGTTCGCTCAGTGTATCGAACACCGCCGCGTTGGCAGGCGCACCCACAGCCGCGAGGCCGGTGATGAGCGCAAGGCAGGTGAGAAGACGGCGAAACATTACTGCTACACATAGTGAGCCCGGGTTAATTAGTCCACTCGCAAACAGATTTACGTCGCAGCGTTGCCGCAGTAGACGCACCGGAATGGACCTCAGCCGCTCTCCGCTCGCCCTGCCCTTTCCCGATATGCCCGCCATCGATGGCGTCACGTTGCGCGCTGCGCGGGCGCGGTACAAGGATTGGGACAGGGCCGACCTGACGTATGTCGAACTGGCGGAAGGAACCAGCGTGGCGGGCGTGTTCACTCGCAGCGCGTGCCCCTCTACCGAAGTGGAAATGGGCCGCGAACAGGTCAAGTCCGGCACAGCGCGGGCGCTAGTGGTCAATGCGGGCAACGCCAACGCCTTTACCGGACATCGCGGGCGCGAGGCCGTCGAACAGATCATGGCGCAGGTATCGGACCATCTCGGCTGCGATCCGAGCGAGGTTTTCGTTTCCTCCACCGGAGTGATCGGGGTGCCCCTGCCCAAGGACAAGGCGCAGGCCGGGATCGCCGCCGCGCTGCAGTCCGCACCGTGCAACTGGGAAGATGCCGCCAACACCATCGCCACGACCGATACCTTCGCAAAGGGGGCGACAGCGTCCGCGATGGTCGGCGGCAAGCGGGTCGAACTTGCCGCGATCATCAAGGGCAGCGGCATGATCGCGCCCGATATGGCGACCATGCTCGGCTATATATTCACCGATGCTGCAGTGGCCCCTGAATTCCTGCAGCAGCTGCTGAGTGCCAGCAATGTGCAGACTTTTTCCTGCATCACGGTGGATAGCGACACCTCCACCAGTGACACGGTGCTGGCATTCGCGACGGGCAAGGCTGGCAACGCAACGCTGACCAGTTTCGAAGATGCCGGCGCGGACGCATTTGCCGCCGCGCTCCACGATGTCTGCCGCCAACTTGCACACCTGGTCGTGCGGGACGGCGAAGGCGCCCGCAAGTTCATCGAAATCGAAGTAACCGGGGCAGTCTCCGATGCGAGCGCCCATACTGTCGGGATGTCGATCGCCAATTCGCCGTTGGTCAAAACGGCCATCGCGGGAGAAGACGCCAATTGGGGCCGGGTCGTGATGGCCGTCGGCAAGGCCGGGGAACCGGCCGACCGGGACAGACTGGCGATCCGCTTCGCCGACAAATGGGTCGCGCAGGCCGGTCTCGCGGTCGATTCCTACGACGAAGCCCCGATTGCCGCGCATCTGAAGGGACAGGAAATCTCCATCGGAGTCGATCTCGGCCTAGGTCAGGGCCGCGCCACGGTGTGGACCTGCGACCTGACCCACGGCTACATCGACATCAATGCGGATTACCGTTCGTGAGCGACATCACCGCCTTTCACGGGGAACTCCACACGCTGCTGCGAGAGGTGTCGCAGAAGGTCATCCTGCCGCATTACCAGAGCCTTACCTCAGATCAGGTGGAGGAAAAGTCCCCGGACGATCTGGTCACGGTCGCAGACCGCTTATCCGAAGAGATGCTCGCGGAAGGGCTAGCACGGATCATCCCGGGGTTGCCGATTGTCGGCGAGGAAGCGGCGTATGCCGATCCATCGGTGTTCGACCGACTTTCCAGGGATTGCTGGATTGTCGATCCGATCGACGGGACGAACAATTTCGCCCATGGCCGGCCGCCGTTCGGCGTCCTGATTGCAATGGCGTCGAACGGAGAAGCACATACCGGCTGGATTTATGACCCCTTGACCGACCGCCTCTGCACCGCCCACCGCGGAAAGGGTGCGTACATCAATGGCGAACGGCACATGACACAAGCCAGCGACGCCGCCATGCCGGTGGCCGCCATCTCAACGCAGTTCATGGATCTGGAAAAGCGTCAGGCGGTTAAGGACCACATAGCGCCGCATTACACCATGGTCGACATCCCGCGCTGCGCCGCGGAGCAATATCCTCGTCTCGCGCTTGGAGCCAACGACGTTTCAATTTTCGAACGGACGTTACCGTGGGATCATGCGGCGGGCGCGTTGTGGCTTAACGAAGCTGGCGGCAAGGTCGCCCGGATGGACGGTTCGCCCTACCGCGTAGACGAACATGGCCGCACCGGTCTTATCGGTGCAGCCACGCCGCAATTGTTCGATGAACTGGCAACCCGGCTGGACCGGATGCCGCCGAGCCCCGCTTAAAGTTCGCCTTCGAGCCAGCTCTTGAGTTGGCCCTTAGGTGCAGCGCCAAGTTTCTGGGCAACGGCCTTGCCGTCCTTGAACAGCACCATCAGCGGGATCGACTGAACCCCGATTTCACCCGGAATGCCGGTGTTTTCCATGATGTCCATCTTGGCGATCGTCACCTGGTCGGCCAATTCGTCGCTGATTTCTTCCAGTGCCGGTCCGATCATCTTGCACGGGCCGCACCACTCGGCCCAGAAATCGACCAGCACGGGCTTGCTGGATTCGAGGACGTCGGCCTTGAAACTGTCGTCGGTGACGTTGATTGTCGCCATGATGTATCTCCTTATCGATTATCTGTAACTTAGGTGCTCTGCCGTTTCACTCAAGCAGGGAAGCGGAAAAGCTTTCCTGCGCGGGGGCCAACCGGGGTTTGTATTGCGCGAGTAGGTCCGCCGGGATCGGCACAAGCAGCGGGGTCTGGGTATAAAGCACCGCGACGTTGACGGCCTTGCCCGGGTAGATCTCGGCCAACGCCGCAGCATAGGCGCCCAACTGCTGCAAGGTTGATCGCGGAACATCATCGATACCGGCAGGCGGGCGGCGGGCAGTCTTGAAATCGATGACGGTCACGCTTTCGTCAGTTACCAGCAATCGGTCGGCAGTCCCTGCGATGACCTGCCCCTCGACAATGGCGGCCAGCGGCACCTCCGCAAGAGCCGCAGGAGAGAAGATATCCGCAAATTCGGGCGTTGCCAGAACCGTGAGCGCGGACTGGAGCATCTCCTCCCGCACGGGATCGGCCAATTCGCGGGCTTGGCGCGCCAGCCATGCCCGCGCAGCTTGCTCGCGATTTTCGGCAGCAACATCGGGCAACCGTTCGAGCAGGCTGTGGATCAGCACCCCGCGCCGTGCCGCATCGCGGGCGATCTCCGGCGGCAACGGCGGGTCGGCATCCTGTTCACCGCCGGCAGACGATGGCGCGAGAGGGCGCGGTGGCCGCGGTTCCGGTCCGATCGGCGTCACCGCCCAGCCCAGCAATTCGGCGTGGGCAGCGGTGATGTCGGTCCGGTCCGTGGACACCGGGTCGGGCCGTTTGCCACATGTCTTGCGGGTACCCCACACCGGATCGGGTTCCGCGTCGCCTAGGCAAAGGGGCTCGAGCCGCGCGTACCAGCTATCCGGCGCCGGGACGTCTTCTCTTTTGCCCAGCGCTCCGCCGACAAACAGCGCTTCTTCCGCACGGGTCATCGCGACATAAAGCAGCCGCCAATGTTCTTCCCGTTCGTTCGACGCTGCCAATTGCTTGGCCGCTGCGATGGGCCCGACTTCCTCCGCACGGCGCAGCGGCGGGAGGGGGATGGCGCGATCACCCTCCTTTAGCGAAAGGCTGCGAACCAGTGACGTGTCGGGATTACCCGTGGCATCGGCCAAAATCACGAGCGGGGCCTGCAATCCTTTCGAACCGTGAACGGTCATTACTCGGACCAGCCCTTCGCTGGCACCCGCATCGCGTTTCAGCTCGCCCTCACCTGCGTCGAACCACTGGATGAATCCTTGCAGGCTGGCGGTATGCGCTGAGGCGTAATTGGCCGCGGCGTTGAGCAATTCGTCGATCGGATCGTTGGCGTCGCGGCCCAGACGCGCAATCAGCCGCCGCCGTCCCTGCCACGGACCGGTCAGCATCCAGTGCAGCAATGCCTGCGGCAATTCATAGTCCGCCAGCCGCAGCAGATCGCGCAGCCGCTCGCAAGTTTCGGCAACCAGAGGATCTTCGCTGCTGCGCAGATGGTCCCACAGCTTCGTACCTTTAGGCCGGTGACCATGTTCGAGAAGATTATCCTGGCTCCATCCGCCCAGTGGAGAAACGAGCCAATTGGCAAGGCTGAGATCGTCCAGCGGTTGGACCGCGAAGCGTAATCCCGCCATCAGGTCCTTGACCGCCAGCGGCGCCCCGAGCCGCAGCCGGTCCACCCCGGCAACCGGAACACCCGCCGCGTACAGCCGCGCCACGATCAGCCCCGCCAATTCCCGCCGCTTGCGTACCAGCACCATGATATCGCCCGGCCCCGCGTTTCGCGCCGGATTTTTCGGGTGACCTTTGACGAGCGGATATCCGTCTTTCAGCCAGAGGCGGATTTGCGCAGCAATCCGGTCAGCCATCCGGCGCTCGGGTTCCGAGACCCACGTCTCCGGCCCCTCCCCCGGATCGTCATCGCCCGCCGCATCGCCTTGCTGCGCATCGACCGGTTTCCACAACACCACCTCACCCGGCCGAGCGTCACCGCGGTGCGGCTCCGGCTGTTCCGACAGTCCGAACTGCTCATGACCGATGGCTTGGATCGCACGGTCGACGAAATCGAGCACCGGCTGCGCTGTCCGGTAAGAGCGACCGAGGCCGATGTTCAGCAATTCGCGAACGTTGGTGGGTTCGCGAAGTTCGGACGCATTGGCCCGCGCCTCCCCCATTAACCGCGCGAAGCGATCACGATTGCTCGAAAAATTCTTCGGGCTCGTGCCTTGGAAACCGAAGATCGCCTGCTTGTAATCGCCGACCACGAAAATGGTTCGCAGCTTGTTCTCCCGCTGGCCCATCCCCGTGAAGAAATCGCCCGTCAATGCGGTGATGATCGACCACTGCGCTTCGTTAGTGTCCTGCGCTTCGTCGATCAGGATGTGATCGAAACGCCGGTCCAGTTTATAGCGTATCCATTCCGAAAGGTCGGATTTTGACAGCAGCGCCGCCGCCTGACGGATCTGATCGTCGAAATCGATGAAACCCTCGCGGGCCTTCGCCTCTTCCCACCGAAGCGCGAAACGCCGCCCGACCAGCAGCGCCGGGGTCAGGAAATCGACGAGCTCAAGAAGGGTTTTATGTTCTCGGAATGCCAGAACGGACTGGCGAACGCCTTCCATATATTCTGAGTAATCGGCATCACGGTTCGCAATGACCTTTTTGTCCACCCCATCTTTGTTCAAGATTGTTCCGAAGAAGCCTTCGACGTTCTTCGCTCGCTCATGTGGATCGAGGGATAACCAAAGCCGGATAGCTTCCGCGCCTTCCTGCCCGGTTTTTGCTTTCCAAAGTTCGAGCGTTGCCAAACAGCGCCTGAGTCCACCGACATCGAAAACATTATCGCCGCACAGCGCCGCCAGACTGGCCGGACCTGTGTCGGCAGCCAGCCCCAGCATTCGCCGCACGTTGTCTTCCAACGGTTCCTGCCAGCTACCAGGCCCGAACCATGCCTCACGCGCATCGGCGCAGCGCATCAGCCATGCGCGAACGCCGTCGGGGCCGAGCCGGATGCTCAGCATTTCGAGCGCGCCGATCAGCGCATCTTCGCGGCATTCTTCCCAATCTACCAGCATCGCGGCCAGCACTTCATGCGCCAGCAGGTCGCGGTCGCGGTCTTCCATCGGGCGAGTGCCGGGGGTCAGCCCCGCTTCCGCCGGAAACGCGGCCAGCAACCACTGCGAAAAAGCATGGATCGTATCAATCCTGAGCCCCCCGCCGGGGCTGTCGAGCACACTGGCGAACAGGGTCCGTGCGCGCGACAGGGTCGCCTCGTCCACCCCTTCGCCGATCGCCTTGAGATCGCTGGCAAGCGCGGTGCTGTCCATCCGCACCCAGCTGGCGAGAACTTCGTTGACGCGGGTGGCCATTTCAGCCGCACCGGCCTTGGTGAAAGTCAGGCTCAGGATTTGCGCGGGATCGACGTCGGGCTTCAGCAGCAGTCGCAGCACCCTCGCGGACAGGACCTGGGTCTTGCCGGTGCCCGCGGACGCAGACAGCCACACACTGTCCGCCGGATCGACCGCCTGCGCCTGGTTGCCGCTGAGCGGATAGACCAGTGTCTTGCCGCTCATTCTTCCCGTCCCATCCATTCATCGAGCCGCATCAACTGGTCATATGTGTTGTAGCTCACCGCGTCCGGATTGAGCCTAGCGATGAACGGCTCGTCGCCCAATATCCAGCGGTCCAGCGCGTCGTGCAGCATATCCTCGGCCATCGGCAGGAAGTCGAGCGGGTCGATCTTGTTCCGCTTTCCGCCGTCCTTCACCGGACTTGCAACGTAGCCAAAACCTTCTTCGCCACTCGGCCTTCTGCTAAGCGACCAATATTCGAATTTCCGCGCCTCGCCCTCGATGCCCTCAAAGCCGCCTCGCTCCGCGATCAAGCCGATCGTCCCGAGTTGCAGCGCAAATCCTTTCGCGACCTGTGGGCCGCTCGGCGATTTGCCGGTCTTGTAATCGACTATCGCCAGCCCCCCGTCTTCAAGCGCGTCGATCCGGTCCGCCTTGCCCTTGATGGTGATGCCCTTGATTTCCATCCGGCCCGATTTTTCAAACAGCACGGGAGTCCGTCCGTCGAATGCGGCGATTGTCTGCTCGGCCCATTTAAGCGCCTCCAGCAGGCGGGGCCGCCACAACGCGCGCATCAACGGATGCGCGTTCATCTGCTGCAACACCTCCGCCGCGACTTCCTGCATCGGACGCCCACTCTTGTGCCATTGCTCAAGGATTTCGTGCGCCGCAGTTCCGCGCCAGGCGGCTGACGGATCGGCATCGAGTGGCTCCAGCTCCGACAGGCGCAGGATGCTCGCGGCGTAGAACTGATACGGGTCGGAGCGCAGCCGGTCGAGTGCGGTCACGCTGATCTGCACCCGCCGCTGCTCTGCCGAGGGCCGCGGCTGCGGGCGTTCGTAAAGCTTGGGCGGCTCGGCATAATCGAGCGCTGCGGCCAGGTCCTTGATGTGGGTCAGTTGGTGCCGGGGAAGCAGGTCGGTGCCGAGCAAAGCCTGCACCCGCAGCAGGAAGCGCGAAGGGATCGCCGGACCGGCGGTATCGCGCCGCGCCCTACTTAGCACGACTTCCGGTGCGCCGAGCGCTCCGGCGAGGTCATGCGCTGACAGGCCAATCCGGAAATCGGCGCCGGGTACGCCCAGCGCGCGCAGCACGGGCGCAGCCAGCAAGGGGTCGGGGGCGGGCGCGGCAGGCCAGCTGCCTTCGTTTAGCCCGGCACAAATCACCAGGTCCGCGCGGCTCATCCGCGATTCGAGCAGGCCGTAGATGGCAACCCGTGGATGCCCGCCATAGGGCGGACGGACCGCGACCAGTTCCATAGCGTCCTGCAGAACCGTGTGCAGTTCGCGCAGATCGATGACGGTGCCGACATCGCGGGCATGGAGCCTGAGCTCTTCGATGAGCGAGGCCAGCGCACGGCCATCTTCGCGCGACCAGATCGCATCGCCGCACAAACTTTCCGCAGCGGCGGACAGCGCGTCGAGCCGGTCCGCGAATGGCCGGTCGCCCCGGTCCGCCACCAGTGGCGCAAGGGTCACCTCGACGCCGTGCCACCACTCCTCGACCTTTGCCTTGGCCGCTATCGGCGCCAGCGGTGCAAGTCCCGGTGCCGGGCGCGGACCGCGCAGTTTAAGCTCCAGAGCGCGGACATTGGCCAGCCATTCGCGCCGTTCTTCCCCGAGATGCACCAGCGGATGCTGGAGCAGCGCCATCAACGGCACTGGCGGAACATTCTCCGACGCGGCCTCTGCCAGCAGCAGGAACAGGCGGCCCGCCGGCGTATCACTAAGCGGGCGGCCAGCGGAATCGTCCGCAGTGATGTTCCAGCGCCGCAAATGCTGGACGATACGCCGGGCTAGCCCGCGGTCCGGGGTGATGACATTGACGCGCTTCGCCGGCTCCTCGACCGCCTCACGCACCAGCAGCGCGATGGCCTGTGCTTCTTCTTCGGGACCCGCGGTTTCCATCAGGCGGACGCCGGACAAGCGGCGCTTGTCCGCTTCCAGGTCCGCCCAGCCCTTGCTGGCTTCGGGCGGCAGGAACAGCGAAGAAATCGCGTATGTCCGGTCAGGTGAAGCCGCAGTCAGCCCCTTGCGGTGCCATTGGCGAACTTCACCGCGCGCGATGCCCATCCGGTTGAGCAACAGCTTGAGATGATATTGCGGGTGGGTCACGGCGTCGCCGCGCGTGAACGGCGGATCGCCGGCCTGTTCCGGTGCGCCGGCGGTGCCAAGCTCGGCCCACACCGCATCGGCCATCGCCAGGTCGAGATCGGGCAGGATCACCGCGCCTTGTGGCAATTCCGACACCACCCGCAGCAGCCGCGCAAGCGCCGGCGCCGCACTGGTGACCCCGGCCGCGACGATCGGAGTGGCGGGCGGCTGCGCTTTCCAACGCTGGGCGGCAAAATCGAACAGGCGGTTGCGGCGCGCGGCAGCGTCCAGTTCCCCGGCCGCCGTCAGTTCCGCAAGCCAACGCAGCTGGACCCGGGCGAAGGTGCGCAGGCTGTCCTGCCAGTGGACTGCGAGATCGGGCCGCAAACCAAGGACGTTCTCGCCCAGAAGTTCTTCCGGACCGATATCCTCGACCAGCAGCCGGTCCATCGCGGAGGCAACATCGCGGGCCATGCGGAGCAGCGCGCTGCCCCGCGGTGCGTCCTTGCCGAGTTCCTCTCGCAGCAATTCAGCCAGCCGCAGCCAGCGGCGCGTCGGATCCACGCTGCGAGGAATATCGGCAGCGCCGAGCGGATCGAGCAAACTGCCAAGCGTCTCGTCGAGATCGAGGTCACCCACCACGGCCATGCGCGGCATCAGCATTCCGCCCAATCCAGCGGCACCGAAATGGCGGATGAACGCCTCGCTGACAGTGCGAACGGCACGGGTGCTGGGGAGCAGCAGTGTCAGCCGGACCAGGCCGACATCGTCCTGCGCATATCGCGGGACCAGTCCGGCGACCAGGGCATCCGCAAATCCGCGGTGCGCCGCGATGGAATAGACGTGAGGTGGTTGGTTCCGGGGGCCGTCAGCCACGTTTCAGGGCTTCTTCGGTCGGACGGATTGCCTGCGGCGTCCCGACTTCGAACCATTGGCCGGTGAAACTGGTGCCGAACAGGCGACCTTCCTCGATCGCGCGTTCCCACAGGATGTTAGTCGAAAACGGCCCTTCCGGCGGTTCCCTCAGCAACCGGTGCGAGACAATCTGGATGCCGGTATAAATGAAGGGCGCGATCCGGCCAGAACGGCGGCGCGTGAGACGCCCGACCGGGTCCATCTGGAAGTCGCCCTTGCCCCTGAAATTAAGCGCCCGCGCGTGGGGCACCATCAACAGCAGCGCATCCATCTCGTCCGGGTTCCAACGGTTCGACAGGTCGTGGAAGGCATCGCGCGGCCCGTCGAGCCAGATGTTGTCGGCGTTGAGGCAGAAAAACGGATCGGGCAGAAGGCCCTGCGCCTTCACCATTCCGCCGCCGGTTTCCAGCAGTTGGCCGCGTTCGTCGGAAATAGTGATTGCGGGACTCCGACGTTCCCCCAGATGCGCTTCAAGAGCGTCTGCCAGATAGTGGACATTGACCATCGCCCTGGTCACTCCGGCATCGGCCATCCGGTCCAGCGCGTGATCGATCAGCGGCTTCCCCGCGACACGGACGAGCGGCTTGGGCTGCGACGCAGTGAGCGGGCGCATGCGCTTGCCGAGCCCGGCGGCCATGACCATCGCAGTGTCCGAGACCAAACCGTTCGAATGGCCCGCGCTCATGCGATTTCCCCGCCGAAATTGTCGCGCACCGGTCGCGGGATATTGGCATCGAACCATGTGGACACGGGGGCGAGCGCAGGATGCCGCAGATCACGCTCAAGCGCTTCCCACACCCGCGGAATGTAGGAAAGGTAACGCGGTTTCCCGTCACGCCTCCATAGGCGTGCAAAGATGCCCACGATCTTGGCGTTCCGTTGGGCACCGAGCCGCGCGTAATCCGCCAGGAAATCCTCATCCGCGCCGGTCTGCGCCAGATAATGGTCCAGCATCCGCCGCTCCAGATCGGCAGAGACATCGCGCCGGGCGTCCTGGAGCAGAGACACCAGATCGTAGGCGGGATGGCCGACAAGCGCGTCCTGGAAATCGAGCAGGCCCTGCGCGCCATGCCCCGACGCGTCAGGGTCCAGCAGCATGATGTTCTCCGCATGATAATCGCGCAGCACCGTCACCTGACCTTCAGGCTTCGCCAGCAGGGGTGCGAGCGCCGCGTTCCAGGCCTGCAGAAAACTGTCACCGTCGGCGTCGATATGCATCGCCGGACAATACCATTCGGTCAGAAGTGCCGCCTCGCGCGAGTAGACTTCCATATCATACGGCGCGAACGGTCCGGCGGGCTTGGCGTGAAGCCGCGCCAAGGCATCGACCGCCTCGGTATAGGCGCCGGTTTCGCCCTGCGGGTTGGCATCGAGCCAGTCACGCATTCGGTCGTCGCCGAAATCCTCGATCAGAACCCAGCCCCGCGCTGCATCTTCGGCGAAAATTTTTGGCGCGCGCATGGCGTTTTCGTTGAGCCATTCCGCCACGTGAAGGAATGGCGCAGGATCTTCCTCTGGCGGCGGGGCAAACATCAGCATGGCGCGGCGGTCGTCGCCGACGATGCGGAAATAGCGGCGGAAGGACGCGTCGCCTGGAATCGGGTCGATCGCAGCGCCGCCCCAACCCGCATTTTCGAGGAAGGAATCGATACCGGCGGGTAGGAGTTCGCTCATGGCATCCGCCCTAGCCAATCGGTACCGCCGCGGGCAATCGCAATCCGGCCTTCCTCCGCAACTTCGAGCGAAATTGCGAGACATCCCGGCTCGGATTCGAAGCCGCCGGCGTTTTCCGGCCATTCCGCCAGCAAAGCGGCACCGGTGCGGTAATCGTCGAGGCCTATCTCGTCGATTTCCCCGGCCCGCTCCAGCCGGTAGAAATCGGCATGTACCAGCGGCAGGCGGACCGCAGGCGGGTCATAAGTTTCGATTATCGTGAATGTTGGCGAGGGCACTTCCGCGGAGTAACCGAGTGCCGAGATGATCGCCCGCGCCAGAGTGGTCTTGCCCGCGCCAACGCTTCCGGACAGGGCAACCACGTCCCCCGCCCGCAACTGCGCCGCGATCCGCACGCCGTATTCTTCCATTGCGGCAAGATCGGGCAACCGGATCGTCACGGGATCAGGATGGTGGCGCTGGTCCCCGCCCCCTTGCGCGAGATGATTTCGAGCGTCCCGCCGTGCGCTTCGATCAACTGCCGGGCGAGCGGAATGCCGAGCCCCTGGCGGCGTTCGAGACCGGTACCGTCGGCGCTTGCGCGGAGGCCATCGAGAGCGCGGGACAATTCATCCTTCGCCATCCCGGGGCCGTTGTCCGATACCACGATGCGCGTGATGCCCTTCGGTTTGCCGACATCGACCAGGATGCGGCCGCCTTTCGGCGTGGCAGCGATGGCGTTGTCGAGCAAATGGCCGATCGCCCTGCCAAGCTGCCGGGCATCCGCTTCCAGCTTGCCCCCGGCGCCTCCGCGTAGATCAAGGGTCAGGCCGGCATCGGTGATCGCTTGTTCGCGCTCGCGGACAATCTTGGTCACGAACGGGAGCAGTTCGATCCGTTCCTTCGCGATCGGGAGCAAGCCAGCCTCGCTCTGCGAAAGATCGAGGACGTTTTCGACTTGCTCTGTCAGCCGCTCGACGGAGTTCAGGATAGCGGCGACATATTCCTGGCCCTGTTCGGTCAGGGCGCCGGCAACGCCCGCCTCGAGCAATTCGGCAAACCCGCCGATGGTCGTCAGCGGCGTGCGGAATTCATACGACATATTGGCGAGGAAGCGGGTTTTCACCGCATCGGCTTCCTCCAGCGCTTCCGCCCGCTGGCGCAGCGCGTCTTCGGCTTTTTGCGAATCGGTAATATCGAGCGTGGTCAGGAGGCCGTTGCCGTCGGGCAGCGGAACACCGGCAAATTCCAGGGTCCGGCCGTCGGACATCAGGACCCGCCCGGCGGTCCGCTTGCGGTCGAGCGTGGCGGCGCGGATGACTTCGCCGATCGCCCTTGCCTGCTTTGGCCGGGCGAGGTTGGGCGCGATCGCCTCCAGCATCTTTTCCGCATTCGGATGCCCGTCGAGCATTTCCGGGTCGAGCGCCCAGACACCGGCAAAGCTGCGGTTCCACAATTGCAGAGTACCATTGGGCGCGACAACTGCCAGCGCTTCGAACAGACTGTCGAAAATTGCCGTTCGGGTGCGCAGCAGCGTGTCGCGAGTGGCCGAAAGGGCGAGTTGCTCCGTGCGGTCTTCGGCGATAAGCACCAGCCCGCCATCGGGCATTGGCTGGGCGACCATGCGCACATGGGTGCCGCCCGACAGGGGCCAGGCCTCCTCCTGCGCTTCGTCGCTGGTGAACCATTCGACATGTTCCTTGCGCCACGCAGGGAAATCACGAACCTCGGGTGTCCGGCCCTGCTCGCGCGCCTCGCTCAACAGGCGCTCAAAACTGGTGCCGACAACGACCGTACTGGGGGCAATTCCGAAAATCCTGCGGAACGGTTGGTTGGCGAAGGTGAGCTTGCGTTCCGCGTCGAACTGGGCGACACCGATGGAAAGCTGGTCGAGCATGGAGCGCTGGGCGTCGCGAAACGCGCGAAAACTGCGCGCCTGTTCTTCCATTTCCTCGATATCGACGGCGTATCCGGCCACCCCGTCATTGCCAAGCGGCAGGTCGCTAACCCGCAGGCTACGCCGCTGTCCGTCAATCGTGGTGGCGACGATCCGTTCGATCGACTGGTTCTGCTCAGCCGCCTGAGCCGCGATCTGGGCGGCGGTAAGTCCGTCGACGGGTTCGACCAGCTCGAGCTGCTTTTCGACCGTAACATCGGCGCTGGGCGCGCCGACCGCCTTGACGTAGGCCTTGTTGACCAGCCGCAACCGGCTGTCCGGACCACGGAACCACATCGGGATCGGAGCCGCTTCGATCAGGCCGACCAACGCGGAGAAATCGCCCTTCGCGCGCGCAGCGTCTTCACGGAGCTGGGCCAACTCGCCTTCGCTTTCGCTGAAGTCGAACACCCAGATGAGCGCTGCCCCACCCGGCGATATCTGGGGGTCGGCAAGGTAGCCGCGCAAGGCCAGGCTGCGGTGCGAACCGGCGGTGGTCAGCGAGAGCCGGAACGGGGCGGCTGTGCGCTGGGTGTGGCGCACCTTTTGGGTGAGATCAGCCAGTTGTTCCGGAGAAAGGCCGGCGAGTGAGCCATCCTTGCGTTCCCCCGACAGTTCGCTGAGATACTGGGGCAGCTTGTCGATGCCGAGCCAGCCCGCGAGACGTTCCGACCCCTCGATCCGGCCGTCAGCGCGGACCAGCAGCGGGATGGCCGGCGCTTCGTCGATCATCCGGGCCATCCGGCGTGCGGCTTTTCGGCTTTGTTCGGCCTGTTTCGATTTGGACCCTGCGGCAATCATCACCCATGCCGCGCCCGCAGTCCAGGCGGCGAGCAAGAGACCGATCAGGGCCAGCGCGGTGGCGGATAATTCCATGGGGTTTCAGCTATGCTGCGCAGGGCCATGATGCAATGGCCGCAAGAGGGTAGTGACCAACAAAAGCACACAAGAAAAAGGCGGCCCCGCCGGATGACGGAGCCGCCTGTTTTTCAGGGCCCGGTTTTAGTACCGGTAGTGGTCCGGCTTGAAGGGGCCTTCCTGCGGTACACCGATGTAATCGGCCTGCTTCTTGCTCATCTGGGTCAGCTTGACGCCAAGCTTTTCAAGATGGAGCGCGGCAACCTTTTCGTCGAGATGCTTGGGCAGCACATAGACGTCGTTTTCGTACTGGTCGTTACGCAGGAACAGTTCGATCTGCGCCAGGACCTGGTTGGTGAAGCTGGCGCTCATCACAAAGCTCGGGTGGCCGGTCGCACAGCCAAGATTAACCAGGCGCCCCTTGGCGAGAATCAAGATCTGTTTACCGTCCGGGAAGGTGACCATGTCGGTCCCTTCCTTGATCTGCGTCCAGTCGTAATTGTCGAGCGCGCCAATCTGGATTTCGCTGTCGAAGTGGCCGATGTTGCAGACGATGGCCATGTTCTTCATCGCCTTCATGTGTTCGGCGGTGATCACGTCTTCGTTTCCAGTCGCGGTAACGAAGATGTCGCAGCGCTTCACTGCTTCTTCCATGGTTACGACTTCATAGCCTTCCATGGCGGCCTGCAGCGCGCAGATCGGATCGACTTCGGTCACCATCACCCGGGCGCCGCCCTGGCGCAGCGACGCGGCCGAACCCTTGCCAACATCGCCGAAACCGGCAACGCAGGCGACCTTGCCGGACAGCATCACGTCGGTGGCGCGGCGGATCGCGTCGACCAGGCTTTCACGGCAGCCATACAGATTGTCGAACTTCGATTTGGTCACGCTGTCGTTCACGTTGATCGCCGGGAACGGCAGTTTGCCCTGTTTGGCGATCTGATAAAGACGGTGGACGCCGGTGGTGGTTTCTTCCGAAACACCGCGAATGTTGTTCACCGATTTGGTCAGGTAGCCCGGGTTCTTGGCCACATAAGCCTTGAGCGCGCGCTGCATTTCGATTTCTTCGGCGTTCTGCGGATCGGGCATGGTTTCACCCGCTTCCAAGCGTGCGCCCCACAACGCGAACATGGTGGCATCGCCGCCATCGTCGAGAATGATGTTGGCGGTCTGGTCCGGATCGGCATGGGTCCACCAATCGAAG
Source organism: Allopontixanthobacter sediminis (assembly GCF_009828115.1). Lineage (GTDB taxonomy): Bacteria > Pseudomonadota > Alphaproteobacteria > Sphingomonadales > Sphingomonadaceae > Allopontixanthobacter > Allopontixanthobacter sediminis. Next base: position 1,010,567 of record NZ_WTYL01000001.1, read on the forward strand.
ATCTTGCCGACGTAATCCCAGTAATCGGCCAGGCTTTCACCCTTGATGGCAAACACCGGAACACCCGAAGCTGCGATTGCCGCAGCAGCATGGTCCTGCGTCGAGAAGATGTTGCAGGTTGCCCAGCGGACTTCCGCGCCCAGCGCGGTCAGGGTCTCGATCAGGACCGCGGTCTGGATGGTCATGTGCAGTGAACCGGTGATCCGCGCGCCGGCCAGCGGCTTGCTGTTCCCGAATTCTTCACGCAGCGCCATCAGGCCGGGCATTTCGGTTTCAGCGATGCGGATTTCAGCACGGCCGTAATCGGCAAGCGAGATGTCCTTGATGATGTAATCGATGTTGTCGGCGGCCACGGGGATTCTCCTGGAAAGTGTCCATTCACGCCGTTGCGGACGCACGGCAATCTGGGGGCGCATGTAGCGATCAAGGGCCCCTGAAGCAAATATAAAGCGATCTTTATATGATGTTGTCATTGCTCCGCCACCGAGGCGCCCTATATCTGTGCCAGAACGCAGTTTTCACGAAAGGATATTACCCCATGGCAATCTCAGTTGGCGACAAGCTTCCCGACATCAAGCTGGTCAAAGCGACTCCGGAAGGGCCCGAAGCGGTCCAATCCTCCGAGTTTTTCGCGGGCAAGAAAGTCGCGCTGTTCGCAGTACCTGGCGCCTTCACGCCGACGTGTTCAGCCAAGCATCTGCCCGGCTACATCGAAAAGATGGACGAGTTGAAAGCCGCCGGTGTCGATGAAGTCGCCTGCACGTCGGTCAACGATGCGTTTGTGCTCGGCGCCTGGAGCAAGTCCAACGATGCCGGCGACATTTCCATGCTGGCCGACGGCAATGGAGAGTTCGCTTCTGCCCTTGGCCTCGATGCCGACTTCAACGGTTTTGGCATGGGCACTCGCAGCCAGCGCTATTCGATGGTGGTCAACGACGGTATCGTCGAACAGATCAATGTCGAAGCGCCGGGTGATTTCTCGGTCAGTTCCGCGGAACACCTGCTCGGCCAGCTGTAAAGTCCAGGACGAATAGAAAAAGGGGCGGTGCGACATCAGTCGCCCGCCCCTTTTGCTTGCCCTATGCGCTCGTGACGCGGGCGGGGTCAGTATCCCATCAGGCTTAGCACTTCCTTGCGGCTTCTCTGGTCTTCGAGGAAGCAGCCCATCAGCCGGCTGGTGACCATCCCGACACCCGGAGTGCGAACTCCGCGGGCGGTCATGCAGGCATGGCTGGCTTCGATCACCACCGCGACGCCGTGCGGTTGCAGGTTATCCCAGATGCACTGTGCCACTTCGGCGGTCAGTCGTTCCTGGATTTGCAGGCGCCTGGCAAAACCGTGGAGCACCCGGGCCAGCTTTGAAATTCCAACTACGTGATTGCGCGGCAGATATGCGATCGCGGCCTTGCCGATGATCGGCGCCATGTGGTGTTCGCAGTGCGACTGGAAGGGTATGTCGCGTAGCAGGACAACTTCGTCATACCCGCCGACTTCCTCAAACACCCGGCTGAGGTGGATTGCCGGGTCTTCCCCGTAACCCTGGCAGTATTCCTTCCACGCCCGCGCGACCCGCTTGGGGGTGTCGCGCAGCCCCTCGCGGTCCGGATCGTCGCCGGTCCATTCGATCAGGGTGCGGATCGCATCCTGGACATTTTGTGGAACCGGCGCCTTGCCGCGTTCCACATCTTCATCGGGCCCCACCAGACTGCTCACTTTATTTTTTCCTTTTCTTCACCTTGTCTCGGATCCTGCCGAGCAAGCTGTGTTGCTGGAACATTCCGCCATGGGCGTAAGGTTCGAACAGTTCATCGGGTGTTTCCGGATCCAGGATACTAGATTCGGCCAGAGTTTCCTGCACCCCGTTCAATTCCGGCAGTTCGAACCGCCGCAACGTGCGGTTCCGGCTGGTCCCCAATTCCCGGACCATTGCCCCCATGCTGCCATGCCGGGCAAGCAGACCTGGCACTTCATCGACCTCCAGTCCGCAATGCTCCGCCAAAAGCGAATGCCGCAATCGTGCAACCTCGTCCCGGCAATGATCGTTTCCGGGTCGTTCGCAATCTACAAAAACATCGCATTCGCTATCCAGACCCATCGAACGGTTGTTCATGTTCGCGGACCCGATCCGCAGGATGCGATCATCGATAATCATGATTTTGGCGTGGACGTATATCGGTGTCTCGCCAGTATAAGGGACGTAAAGTCCAAATCGCCCTGCTTCATCAAGATGACCTAAGGTCCGTATCAGCTCCGCGCGGGCATAGTCCATGGCCTGCTGTTCTAGCCAACCCTCGGCGTGTTCGGCATGGACAATAAGTATTTCCGGCGGGTTTTCTTCTGTCAGGCGCTTGCAAATCGCCTGCCCGATGCGGCGCGAAGTGAAATATTGGCTCTCGGCGTAGATATAGTCCTTGGCCGAAGCGATCTGCCGCTCGAACAGTTCGGCGATTTCGTCGATTGCCGGGTCACCGTCATATTCGGCGCGGGTGCGGGCAATGCCGAGTTCCACGTCCTTGAATTGTGCCTCGAGTTTATCGGGCCAGGCACTTTCCTTCTTCGCGTCCGCCGTGATCGGTTCGAGCCGGGGCCCCTTCGCTCGCGACCAGCGGTCACGCGCGAGATCCCCCAGCGCGGCAGCAGCCTCACCTTCGATCATCATGGTGGCATCGTGCCAGGGCCCATAAACCTTGCCGCGCGGTCGTTTGCGCCGACGGTCTTCCTCGCGGTGTTCACGCGTGTCCCACCGGTCGGTAGTCATGTCGATACCGCCGCAGACCGCAACATGATCGTCGATCACGACTATCTTCTGGTGATGGCTGCCGCCTACCGGGTGATGGGTGTCGAATTTGAAATCGATCCGTTTATGCCGCCACCACCGCATGAGATCGAGCAGCATCGATCCGCGGGAAAAGAATTTGAAGGCCCCGTAACTCCATTTCAGGATGCGGATTTCCAGTCCGCTGCGATGCCGGTTCAACCACAGGATGAAACTGCCGAGCCGCGAGGGGTAAGTGCGATCCGACCCCTTTTGGAACCACCGCCGACCTCTTGCTAGGTGGATTCGGGTGTCGAAATCCCAGCCGACCATCAGAATCCGCTGGCGTGCCGCCAGCATTGCCTGCTGCATGTGCATGAAATAGTTTTCCGCATCGACAATCACCGTCGCGCGGCTTGCCCGGACATAGCGCCACACACCCGGTTCGACCGAGGTATCCTCGACCGCATCGGCTTGATCGGCGTCTCCCTGCATGTTTCCTCCCCCGTGTGGCACTTACTCTTTGGCGTCGTCTTTTGCTTCGGGTGTTACCTCTGCATCGTCATATTCGTCTTCTTTCCGACGATCGAAGACCTCGCGCATGTAGCGGGTGTCTTCGGCTGTAAGATGCTTCGCGAAGTCTGGAAAGTGATCGTCTTCCTCTTCTTCAATGTGATGCCGGTAATCGTGGTCCAGTTGTTTGAACTTGGCCATCCATGCGCTCGAAGACATGTCGGTCGCCGCCAGATCGTTCATGGCTTCTTCGAGTTCGTGATGCTCGGCAACCGAATGACGGGTTTCGTCGGTAGTCGGCGGCTTGCGGAGCATTGTCGAATACAGTGCCTGTTCTTCGGCTGAGGCGTGCGATTTCACTTCCAGAGTGAATTTTTCGAACAGTTCCTTGCGCTCGTCCGTCTCACCGTGCGTTTCCGCAAGTTTGTCGAGCAACTCCCTGTGCTTGTCGTGATCCTGCTTAAGGCGATCGAAAATATCCGCTGCATCGGCCAATGTGGTTCTCCATGTAAGGTGTCACACGTCCAACAGCCCAAGTCCTGCACGGTTCCGAAACTAGGCCGCGCGGGACCTCAAAACGAAAAGGCCACCCCTGCAGGATGGCCTTTCAGATTTTGGTGCGCCCGGAAGGATTCGAACCTCCGACCCCTTGATTCGTAGTCAAGTACTCTATCCAGCTGAGCTACGGGCGCTGATGGAGGGCGGCACATAAGGGGGGCGTCGGCGCTTGGCAATCCCCTATCGGCCCCCAATCCGCCTAAATGAGGTAACTTGTCCGGTTGGCTGTCACGCTGGCCGTCCGAACAGCTGGCGAGCCAGGACTACATCGAGCGGGGGCTTAGCAAGCAGTTCGATCTCGGATGGGGTGAACCAACCCACCGCGCCACCTTCCAATGCTCGCGGTTGCGAGAGCTGGCTAAGGTCCCAAGGCGCACTAGTGTAAAGCATTATGACAATCTGCGGGCTGTCACATTCACTGGAACTTTCCGCAAAACCTGCGGGTTTGAGCGACACGGCATTAAGGCCAATTCCTAATTCCTCGGCGATCTCGCGAACCAGTGCAATCGCGGGCCTCTCGCCAAGTTCGACCTTTCCGCCAGGGAATTCCCATAGGCCCCCATGTTGTTTTTCTTCGCTACGATAATGCATCAACCAGCGCCCATCCGTTTCCGGCAAAGCGAGCGCTACAACCGGAATCCATGTCGGATTATTTTCCATGTGCAAGGCCCTTCGAAACCTTTTCTTAACGTTTGGCGGCGAATTAGTGGCAATTAAGACCGTAGGACAAGTGAAATGATGAAGTTGGGCCAATTCCTGAATAAACTGGAGTGCGACGCTTCGGGGGCCACCGCGGTCGAATACGGTCTGATATTGGCCCTGGTCTTTCTCGCCATGCTTGGCGCGATTCAGGGTTTCGGCGACGTGACTATCGCGATGTGGAACGACATTTCCTCAAAGATGATAGAAGCTTCGGCATAAAAAGGGTGCGGCATTAGGGATTTGTAAATTCCTTCGTCTTATCTCCAAAATCGTCCGTATCGAATGTTTCGGTCGGGCCGGGTAACGAAGACCAAACCAGGAGAATACACATGAAGTTCATCAACAAGCTGATCCGCAACGAAGACGGCGCTACCGCAATCGAATACGGCCTGATCGCCGCTCTGATCGCCGTTGCTGCGATCACCGCAATGCAGGGCCTCGGCGATCAGCTGGGCGCCACGTTCAACGAAGTTTCGGATGAGATGAAGGGCTAATCCCCTCCGTTCGCAAACGAACAAAGAGAGGCGGCGGGGTATTCCCCGCCGCCTTTTTTGTGTCTTCATCTAGAATGAACTGCCAGGGATTCGGTTACTTCACCACCAGCTTGACCTTCTGGCCGGCGGTCACAACATCTGATGAGCCAAGCCCGTTCAGCACACGTAAGCGCTGTTCCTGCGCAGTGGTGTAAGCCATGCGGTTCGCCAGCGTCCGGACTGTGTCGCCCGGTCGAACCGTGATCACATCAATGCGGCGCGGCACTACGGCCGCGGCTTCCGACGCCGAAATCCGCCGCATCGAATTGTACATGGGGGTGAATGTCGCCGCCCGGCCAGCCGGGGCAATGGTGGCGAAATGGAACGCCTGGCTCCGCGAGAATTCATAGGCAAAAACCGTCACGTCCACCTGGCTTCCGCCGCTGGTGACCCGCGCCGTGCCATACATCGCGGGAATTCCGTTGACAGTGTTGCGCTGCATGCTTGCCGGAGCAAGCGCCTGACCAGAACCTGCAAGCGCGCTGAAAGCCGTTCGCACGTAGCTGTCGAGATTGCCACTGTAAGGCGCAGTCGATAGCTGGCCGCTGCCGCTTTCGCCATTGATCGAAACCGCGCGGCTGCCGTTGACCATGTAGAAGCCGCTCGGCGCGGTGAACGCGAGGCGGAATTCGGGGTGCAGGTATTGCCGGCCCTCGATCACACCTTGCGACGGGTCGTCGCCATACATCATCCCGTCGATCCGGGTGAGAAACGTGTCGCGATTAGTGGTCCCCGATGCCTGGCCTGCCTTGGCGAAGGCAGATTGCACACGGCTTGCGGGATCGGGGTGCGTCGATGCCCACTCGGGAACCGATGCGTTGTTGCCCTGGAGTGACGAATCAAGGGCATTTTGTGCGGCAAGGCTCTGAAGCACAGTTGCCATAGCCCGCGGATCGTAGCCGGCCTTATTCAAATACTGGATGCCAAGCTCGTCAGCCTGCAATTCCTGGCTGCGCGAAAACTTCAGGGTCAGCAATTGCGACCCCTGCAAAAAGCCGCGAGATACAGTTTCCCCGAGCCCGCTATCGCCGAGTAGGATCCCAGACAGGATCGCTCCGGCAGCGCCGATGATACTGTTCTGCTGCGCGGTCGACTGGCGGCGCTGCGAATGGCGGGCTGCCACATGACCCACTTCGTGCCCGAGAACCCCGGCAAGTTCGGCCTCGTTGTTCATCAGGCCGACAAGTTGGCGCGTCGCATAAACATAGCCGCCAGGGATCGCGAAGGCGTTGTTCACCGAGCTGTTGAGCAGCGTAACCGTGAAGCTTTCCCGCGCGTTGCCGAGACCGGACTGGACAGCGATATTCTTGCCGACCTGTTCGACGTATGCCGCTTGGGGTCCTTGGTAGCTGCCGCCGAATTCCTGCAGGAACTGTGGATGGGCTTCGGCCCCCTGCTGCGCTTCGTTCGACGTGATCGGCGCGGACGTGCTGGGTATCGCCCCGCCGCCCATCGCGGTACAGCCGCTTAGCGCGAGCGATGCGATCGCCGTGGAAATAAACGCAGTCTGTTTGAAATTTGGCATGGTGGAATTCTCTCCCCGAATGGACGCGGCACAGGGTTCAAAGCCGGTCACCGCCTGGTATCGAGTTCAAAACCAGTGGAGTAGCCACTTTGTTCCGGTGTCAGAGTGTACCAATTTGCAAATAACGTTCTTCGCGCTGCTGGCGCAACTCTGCGGAGGTCTTACCTGAAAGTGCGTCCAGCTCCTCACCAATGATCCGGCCGAGAGATTGCGCGGCTTCCACCGGATCACGGTGGGCGCCTCCCTTGGGTTCCTGCACGATCCGGTCGATGATCTTCAACTGGAGCAATTGCTGGGCGGTGACCTTCATCGCTTCGGCGGCATCAGGCGCTTTTTCGGCAGTGCGCCACAGGATCGAGGCGCAGCCTTCCGGCGAAATCACCGAGTAAACCGCATGTTCGAACATCACCACACGTTCGGCGCTGGCCAACGCAACCGCGCCGCCCGAACCGCCTTCGCCGACGATCGTCGCCACCATCGGTACCGGCAGTGCGAGGCAAGCCTCTGTAGAACGAGCGATGGCTTCGGCCTGGCCGCGTTCTTCCGCTTCGACGCCGGGGAATGCGCCCGAGGTATCCACCAGCGTCACCACCGGCAGTCCGAACCGCCCAGCCAGTTCCATCAAGCGGATGGCCTTGCGGTAACCTTCGGGTTTGCCCATGCCGAAATTGTGCCGGATACGCGACTGCGTGTCGTGGCCTTTCTCGTGGCCGATCAGCATTACGCGCCGTCCGCCGAGGCTGGCGAAACCGCCCAGGATCGCTTCGTCTTCGCCGTACAGGCGGTCACCACCAAGGGGGACAAATTCCTCGAAAGCATGTTCGACGAAGTCCCGGAAATGCGGGCGCGACGGATGCCGCGCGACCTGCGTCTTCTGCCACGGAGTCAGCGCGGCATAGGTGCTGGCCAGCAAACTGGCGCTCTTTTTCTCGAGACGGCTCAATTCACCGGAGATATCGACATCGTCCCCCTCTGCGGCGAGACGCAGTTCTGCGATACGGGCTTCAAGCTGGGCAACCGGCTTCTCGAATTCGAGGTATGCAATCATTGCGCCGCGCTAGTCCTACTCGCTGCGATCGGCAAGGGGGCGGACTCTCGTTTTATCCCGTTGGCGCGCCAGGGGGTGCCGCTCGTTGACCAGCGCAACGAGCCGCGCGCTGTCCACGTGGGTGTAGATTTGCGTGGTGGCAATATCGGCATGGCCAAGCAATGTCTGGAGCACGCGAAGGTCCGCCCCGCCCTCCAGCAAATGGGTCGCAAATGCGTGGCGCAGGACGTGCGGGCTGATCTTTTCCGGCGGCAGGTCGGCCCGGACGGCAAGGTCTTTCAGCATCTGGAACAAGCGAACGCGCGACAGATGGCTACCGCGGGACGGGAACAGGAATTTATTGCCGGGCCGCGCTTTATTACCCCTCAGCGCCGCCCAATCCGCCAGCGCCGCCCTCGCCCGCTTGCTGACCGGCACCATGCGGGCTTGTCCGCCCTTGCCGTTTACCGTCAGTAGCGGGGCGTCGCGCGGGATCGCTGACAGCGGCAGCGACACCAGTTCGGTCGCGCGCAAGCCGGAACCGTAAAGCATCTCGAGCAGCGCCAATAACCGGACCGCAGCCGGCTTTCCGCTGGAAGCTTCAAGTTCCGCCTGACCGAACAGGGCGGAAATCTGGCTGTGCGAAAGGATTTTCGGCAGCGGTCGCCGCGGCGTCGCTCGCGGCAGGGCGGCAGAGGGATCGTCGGCGCGGACACCTTCATCCATGAGGAACCCGTAGAACTGCCGCAGCGCCGAGGCTTTCCGGGCCAGGCTGGACGGTGCGAGGTCGGACCATGCGGGGCCAAGCTTGGCCAGGTCCGAGGCTTGCGCGCTGGCCAAGTCGCCAATCCGTTCCTGCGCACCTTCGAGATCACGGCGATAGGCCAGCATCGTGTTGATGGCGGCGCCGCGTTCGGCGGCAAGCATCGCCAGGAAGCTGTCGATTTCACCAGAGATGGCGAGGCTTCCTTTCTGCCATGCTTCACGCCGGAATTACCCGCGCGCGACCGCTTCCGCAGCGATCATGCGGGCTTCGGCGGACATCCCGACGCGGTCGAGGGCCGAGACGATATGGTACAGGTGCATCGCGGTCATCTTGTCCCACCCCTCGCCCTGCATGCCGACACCGGCCAAATAGGCGACCAGGGCCGGGTTGCGGACTTCTGCCGCCCGGTCGATCAAGCGGCTCCACTTGGATTCGCGCCCGAGATTTACGGACACGCGGCCAGAAAGGTCGGAGATTGCCGACTGCTCAATCCGGCCGAGCCCGGCCAATCCTGCCAGCAGGAATTGCGACTTGCGCTGCTCTGCGCTGGTATCGTCATCGAAAAAGCTGTCGAGCGCGCCCGTATCAACCGAACTGTCCCGCTGAGGCTGCGCAAGCGCGAGCAGTGCCCAACCCTGGCTTCCCGGCTCCACTACCGAGGCCCAGCGCAAAGCGTTGCGGTCCAACCCGGCCGCGAGCATCGAGGCGATCAATTGCCCGGCATCAGCCTCGAAATCGGAACTGGGTGGCATCCGGGCGGCAGCATAGGCGGTCAGCACCGATCTGCTGTAAGGCGCAGGCCCCTCCCCGCTCCAGATGGACTTCATTGCGGCCAGACGGTCTCCCGGGCTGGTTCCGACATAAGCAGTTTGCAGCAGCTCGGCGGTTTGTGCGGGGGAGCCTTCGAAATCGTCGATTGCGTAGACCTGCGAGTACAGATCGACCAAGGCCGCCGAAGACAGGATGCCCTCGCTCGCGGCGCGCCCGGACGCGGCGATACGTTGCGGCAAAGCCAGCATAGGGGCGACTGCGGACACCCGGTCGTAATACGCCCCGGCATTTTCCAGCAGGCTGGCGGGTACCTCCGCGCCTACGGCGGTCGCCAGCGCGAAGCGCCAAGGGGTCATGTCCTCCACGGTATCCCATTCAAGCGTCACCGCCCGGCGTCCGCGTCCGGCAGCCCCGGCATAGCGCTGGGCAAGCAGCACATCGATGTCGGGCGCGATCTGCCGCGAGAGGGCACGGTTAAGCTGCGAATTAGCACGCGCACCCTGCCCCGAATACGCATCGCAGATCGACTGGAGCATCCGCCATTGCGGGTCCTCGCGTTCGCCGCCCTGCAGCTTGATCGCCGGACATGCGCCGACGAGATCCGCTGTACCGATATAGGCCGTCAGCGCGGTGTCAGTCAGCCGCTTGTCCCAATTGCTGGTGTCAACATCCTGGACCAATGTCCGCGCGGTCGAGAACTCTCCCAAGCGGTTAAGGGCATTCGCGCGCAGGGCCGCAAATTCGACCGGGTCCATCCCTTGCGGCGCTGCCAGACGACTGGCCAACGCGCGGCGCAGCATGATGTGCCCCCAGCGCGATACCACTGGCCCCTTGGTGCCTGCCAACGCAGCCCGAACGATCGAAGCGGGCTGGTTCGCCAAGGCCACCGGCGGCAGTCCGCCTTCCTCCGCGCTCAGTATCCCCACCCGCGACAGCGAACGGCGCGCTGCAGGCGGGATATCGAACTTCGGTTTGAGACCGAGCAATTCGTCCAGTTCATCGGAGTCCATCGACTCCAGTTCGCTCAGCGATGGCAAGCCGTCGGGGACGTCGATGGGTTCCTGGCTGGTTGGCGCGCTTGGCGATGGCAGCGGCTGGACGACCGGTGTTCCGTCCGCCGGAGGTGTGACCGGTGCAGTAGGTGCGCGCGTCGTCGGGGACGGACGGGGCGCGGGCGACGGAGTAGGAGCGGGATCGTCGAAACCCGGCGGCAACAAGGATGTCGGCGCAGCCTGTGCAATGGCCAGCGCCGAACACAACGCCAGTGCACCCGCTCCGGCAAACAGGGCCCGTCGCAGCGGCACTATCGCGGATTTTTCTGGTTTTCCGCTCATCGCGCAGGCTCCGGCAATTGGGCAGGTGGTTGGTCAGGGACTGATACGGGCTCGGCGATCGGACGCAAGGATTCTTCCCCGCCATCGATCCAAGCATAGGCCAGGACCGCCGCGACCACCGCGGCCAACAACGCTAGAATCCGTTTAGAGGACATGATGAAATCTGTCTGCACCGATAGTGAACCATAGTTGCGCCCCGCCTAGCGCATCTATAGGCGAAGCGGCAATGAATATGGACGATCAACCTTCGATCCCCGTGGGACACACCAGGCCGCTCGATACCGCAGCGATCCGGGCGGTTGCCGTGCGGATTACGCGTCCTATCGTGCTTGTCGGGCTGATGGGGGCCGGGAAATCGACCATCGGCCGCCGCCTGGCCGGAATGCTCGGCACTGAATTTCTCGACGCCGATGATGCGATCGAGGATGCGGCGCAGATGTCCATCGCCGAAATCTTCGAACAATTCGGTGAAGACTACTTCCGCGACGGCGAACGCCGTGTGATCGCCCGATTGATTGAAGATTGCACCCGCGAAAGGGGCGGCGTCATCGCCACAGGCGGCGGTGCGTTCTGCAACGCCGAAACCCGCGCGCTGATCCTGGACGAGGCGATCGCGGTGTGGATCGATTGCGATATCGACACGCTGGTCGAACGCACCGGGCGGCGCAAGACCCGGCCCCTGCTACTCGGCGGCGATCCGCGCGAGATACTCGCGCGGCTGTACCGCGAACGCAAGGATTTCTACGCCCAGGCACCGGTGACGGTGAGCAGCCGGAACGGCCCGCATCAGGACACCGCACTGGCGATAATCGAGGCAGTGGACAGATGGCTGTAATTCCCGTGGCCCTGGGCGGCCGGTCCTATGAAGTGCGCGTGGAAAGCGGTCTGCTGGCCGACGCCGCTACGCACTGCGCGCCATTCCTTCGCAAGACGCGGGTTCCGGTGATCACGGACGAGAATGTTGCGCAGCATTGGCGCGAGCCCGTAGAGCGCTCCCTCGCCGCCGCAGGGCACGAAGCCCGCTGGCATGTGCTGCCCGCCGGTGAACGGGCCAAGAGCTGGACCGAACTCGCCAGGACCGTCGACTGGCTGCTGTCCGAAGAGGTGGAACGCGGCGATCATATTCTCGCGCTCGGGGGCGGCGTAGTGGGCGATCTGACCGGCTTTGCCGCTGCAATTTTGAAGCGCGGCTGCGGATTCGTGCAGTTGCCGACCACTCTGCTGGCTCAGGTCGACTCCTCGGTCGGCGGCAAGACCGCGATCAACACCCCCGCGGGCAAGAACCTGGTCGGTGCGTTTCACCAACCGTCGCTGGTGCTGGCGGACCTCGACGCGCTTGGCACCCTGCCCCAGCGCGAAATGCGCGCCGGTTTTGCCGAGGTGATCAAATACGGCATCCTGGGCGATCCAGAATTTTTCGACTGGTGTGAAAGAAACGGCCATGCGGCTATTTCTGGCGACACGGACCTGCTCGAACAGGCCGTTGCCCGCAGCGTGGCCGCAAAGGCGCGGATCGTGGCGGAGGATGAACGCGAAACCACCGGCGCGCGTGCGTTGCTCAATCTTGGACATACATTCGGCCATGCGCTGGAGGCGCAAACCGGTTTCTCGGACCGCCTGCTTCACGGAGAGGGCGTTGCGCTGGGCATGGTCTTGGCCGCGCGCTATTCTGCGCGCCGCGGACTCATCGCGCCTGACGACGCGGCGAGGGTCGCGACCGCAATCGCGGCCGCCGGGCTACAAACCGAAATTTCGACGCTTGGCCTTACCTGCACCGGCACCGCGCTGGCCGACCACATGATGCACGACAAGAAGATGGATGCCGGTACCCTGCCGTTCATTTTGCTGCGCAGCATCGGTGCAGCATTCCTCGACCGCGAAGTCGCGTTGATCGATGTCTCCGCTTTTCTGGACGAGCAATTGCTGGCGGGTTAGCTGTTCCTATTCCAGCTCCAGTATAACCGCATCCACGGCCAGGCTTTCGCCCTGAGCTGCGTTGATTTTCGCCACCACTCCGGCCTTTTCGGCACGAAGGATGTTTTCCATCTTCATCGCCTCGACAGTGGCGAGCGGCTGGCCGGGCTGGACTTCCTCGCCCTCCTCGACATGCAGCTTCATCAGGAGGCCGGGCATCGGGCAGATCAGGAACTTGGAGAGATCGGGCGGGATCTTCTCGATCATGTGGCCCGCAAGATGCGCGATATGGGCCGGGAGTATTCGCAGCGCATGTTTCGCGCCGCGCGTCGTGATGGTGTAGCCTGAGCGCGTGGGTGCCAGCTGGATGGTTAGCGCGTCTGATTGTCCAGCGCCTCCCGAAGGGTCTTCGACATCGACATCGATCATTACGTCGCCCGGCGTATATTCCATTTCCAGCTCGATCTGGACACCATCGACGGTGACGCCTTCTTCCTCGAGGCTGACTGCATAATCACGGCCGTCCAATGTCACCACCCAATCGCCCGGGGGCGCAGTGCGGCCATTCAGCCGCTGGTCGATCCGCTGGGCGCGGTCGGCGTTGGCGGTGGCGATCACCCCTACAATTGCAGCCAGTGCGCGCTTGAGATGGTCCGATGTCGCCGCGCCTTCGAAGCCGTCGGGATATTCCTCGGCGATAAAGCCGGTGGTGAGTTCGCCGGAACGGAAGCGCGGATGCTGCATGATCGCGCTGAGAAAATCGACGTTATGCCCCAGGCCTTCGATCCGAAACGCATCGAGCGCCTGCACCTGCAAGTTCGCGGCTTCGTCCCGCGTTTCGCCCCAGGTCACCAGCTTGGCAATCATCGGGTCGTAGAACATGCTGACTTCGCCGCCCTCGAAGACGCCGTCATCGACCCGGATGCCTTCCACTCCGCGCCGACCGTTTGCCGCACCGTCATCGGCCCATGGTTCGACCGGCGGTTCGTAATGCACCAATCGGCCGGTGCTGGGCAGGAACCCGCGATAGGGGTCCTCGGCATAGACGCGGTTCTCGATGGCCCAGCCATCAATCCCGATATCGTCCTGCGCCATTGCCAGCTTCTCGCCCGCCGCGACACGGATCATCTGTTCGACCAGGTCGATGCCGGTAATCGCCTCGGTCACGGGATGTTCGACTTGCAGCCGGGTGTTCATTTCCAGGAAGTAGAAGCTCTCCCCGCTAGGGTCCGCGCCGCTGACGATCAGTTCGACGGTGCCTGCGCTATGATAGCCGACCGCCGCTGCCAGGGCGACGCATTGCTCGCCCATTGCCTTGCGCATCTTTGGCGTGACGAAGGGCGACGGCGCTTCCTCGACAACTTTCTGATGGCGGCGCTGGATGCTGCATTCGCGTTCGTTGAGGTAAAGAATATTGCCGTGCTTGTCGCCGAGGATCTGGATCTCGATATGGCGCGGGTTGAGGATGAATTTTTCGATAAACACGCGGTCGTCACCGAAGCTGTTCAGCCCTTCCCGCTTGGTCGCCTCGAACCCTTCGCGGACGTCCTGCTCATTATAGGCGAGCCGCATACCCTTGCCGCCGCCACCCGCGCTGGCCTTCATCATCACCGGGTAGCCGATTTCTTCCGAAATCCGCACCGCGTGCTCGGTATCGTCGATCTCGCCAACGAACCCAGGCACGACGTTGACACCGGCTTCCAGAGCCAGCTTCTTGCTTTCGATCTTGTCACCCATCGCGGCGATCGCGTTTACCGGCGGGCCGATGAACTCGATGCCTTCCTTGGCCAGCGCTTCGGCGAAGCTGGTCCGTTCGGACAGAAAGCCGTAACCCGGGTGGACCGCCTCGGCCCCGGTCTGCTTGCACGCCGCGATGATCTTTTCGGGCACCAGATAGCTTTCCGATGCCGCCGAAGGACCGATATGCACGGCCTCGTCCGCCATCTTGACGAACGGAGCGCGCGCGTCGGCGTCGGAATAGACCGCCACGGTGGCGATCCCCATCCGGCGCGCGGTCTTGATCACGCGGCAGGCGATTTCGCCGCGGTTGGCAATCAGGATCTTCTTGAACATCAGTATGTTTCCACCAATTCAGCCAGTTGGGCGGTTCGCGCCCGGGTCAGTTGTGCCAGGCAGCCCGATACGAGCAGCGGTTCCAGGCTGCCGCCGCGTGCGAAATAGCCCTCGTTCCGGCAGTGATTGTCACGGTAGGCCAGCCAGGCGCGCTGGGCCGCCAGCAGTGTTTCGAAATAGCCGGGACGGCTGTCGTATTCGCGGCCCAGACTCGCGTCGCGCTGCTTCATCTCCGCAGCGGTGATTTTCCACTGCGCGTTGAGTTCGGCATCGGCTGCCTTGTAGTCTTGATGCGCGCATTGGTTCATCGCCATCTGCGTCATCGCATTGTCGCAATCGGGCGCAGGTTCGCTCGCCATCAGAGATAGTGGCAGCAAAGCAATCATGCGGCATTACCTTCGCGCTGCGCGGCGAAACCTGTCAGGGCAGCGGCGTAATGGGGCGCACCGCGCCGGTCGCCTTCGCCTTGCAGCAGTGATTCCATCGCAGCGGCTAGAATCGAAACATTGGACTGCATGAGGCTGCCGAGACGGGCGACATAAACTCCGATGGTGAACAGGATCGCGCCCGTTTCGGGAAGGCGCCGCAAGGTCTGGCGCTCACTACGGATGAACAGCGTATCGCCAGCGTTGTCCGCGGTGACGTGGCTGAAGGCGACGTCCGGCGCGCTGTCCGCGATCCAGCGCATGTCCGACGTCGGGGTGATGAACCAGTTGCACCGCCCGAAAATGCGACCGGGCTTCAGTTTTGCCATGAAATGATCGACCCCGCTGGCCAATTGCTGTGCATAGCCCTGAATCGGCGCGTGCATCGCGGAAAGCGGCAGGCCCATCTTGTCCTTGGGGTGCCAATCGGTGGGCCAGGCAACGGCTGCACCTATGAGGCGGTATTCATCCTCGTCCGCGCGGCGGGTGAGCAGGCACATGTCCTCGTGGTGCGCCATCGCCGCTTCGGGTAGCGAACCGTTTAGGCCCAGCATTTGCGCGAGTTCCTCGCCCGGCGCATCGGCTTCACGCGTCAATAGAATGCCGCCGGGATGCGCGGCAAACCCGGCTTTGCGCGCCGAGAGGTCTGGATTGCGCTGCAACCACTCATCTTCCGACAGACTGACCAGCCCCATCTTGAGCTGGCCGCCGCCGCGGGCGCGGGGCAGTAATTCATCGACGGAGAAGCCAAGGCTCACTCGGCCGGTTCCGCCACTTTGCAGGCGCGGAGCGGTTCTTCTCCCTGCAATGCGGTAAGGCCGAGGCGCGCGAACAATGCCGCATCGCTATCGTCGCCGGCATTTGGCGCGGTCAGCAATTTGTCGCCGGTGAAGATCGAATTCGCGCCCGCCATAAAGCACAGCGCCTGCGCCGCGTCGGACATGCTTTCGCGCCCGGCAGACAGCCGCACCATGCTCAGCGGCATCGTGATCCGCGCGACCGCGACGGTGCGGACGAATTCGATATCGTCGATCTTGGCCAAGGGGGTATCGGCCAGCATATCGCCCAGCACGGTGCCCTTGACCGGCACCAAGGCGTTGACCGGGACGCTCTCGGGGTGCTGCGGCAGCGTGGCGAGCGTGTGGATGAAGCCGACCCGGTCTTCCCGCGTTTCGCCCATGCCGACAATCCCGCCGCTGCACACGTTGATGCCCGACTTGCGCACATGATCCAGCGTTTCGAGCCGCTCGCCCATCGTACGCGTTGTGATGACGCGCTCGTAATATTCCGGGCTGCTGTCGATGTTGTGGTTGTAATAATCGAGGCCAGCGTCCGCCAGCATGCCCGCCTGTTTCGGAGTCAGCATACCAAGCGTCATGCAAGTTTCGAGACCCATGGCGCGCACGCCCTTCACGATCTCGACAATCGCGGGCATATCGCGGTCCTTGGGGTTGCGCCATGCCGCGCCCATGCAGAAACGCTGGCTGCCGTGGTCCTTGGCCTGCGCCGCGGACTGCAACACCGCCTGCACATCCATCAGCTTGGTCGCTTCGACCCCGCTGTCCGCCTTCACCGACTGGCTGCAATAGCCGCAATCTTCCGGACAACCGCCGGTCTTGATGCTGAGCAAGGTGCACAATTGCACCTGATCCGCAGGGTGATTCTGGCGGTGGATGGACGCTGCCTGGAACAGCAGCTCCGTGAACGGAAGGTCGAACAGCGAGGCGATTTCAGTGCGGGACCAATCGGTGCGGATCTCGGTCATTCTGCGGCCTCCAAGGTTTCGCCAGCAGGCGGCATATTATGGCCAAGCAGGCGGAGCATATCCGCGCCGCATTCCACCACGTTGCTGCCCGGGCCGTAGATGCCCTGCACTCCGGCTTCGCGGAGGAATTCGTAATCCTGCGGCGGGATCACGCCGCCCGCGACGACCTTGATATCGGCACGGCCCGCGTCCTTCAGCAGGCGGACCAGTTCGGGGATCAGTGTCTTATGCCCGGCGGCGAGGCTGCTGGCGCCGATCGCGTCGACATCTTTTTCCAGTGCCATCGCGGCGGCTTCTTCGGGGGTCTGGAACAGCGGACCGGAAACCACTTCGAAACCCATGTCGGTGAAAGCGCTGGCGATCACATTCGCGCCGCGATCGTGGCCATCCTGGCCCATCTTGGCGACCATGATCTTTGGCTTGCGGCCAAGACGGCGTTCCACAGCATTGACGCCGTCAAGCACCTGCGCCCAGCGCTGGTCGAATTCGTAGGCGGTCTTGTAAACGCCCTTTACCGGCGTCGGAACGGTATCGTAGCGGCCGAAAACGGCCTCCATAGCCGTAGAAATCTCGCCCAGGGTAGCGCGCTCGCGGGCCGCGTCGACTGCGAGAGCCAGAAGATTGCCGCCACCCTTCGCGCCTTCGGTCAGGGCCTTCAGCGCCGCCTTGCACGCGGCCTCGTGACGACCCGCGCGGTTCTTTTCCAGCCGCGTTATCTGGCCCTCGCGCACCGCGTGGTTGTCGATGTCGAGCGTGTCCATATGATCTTCGGTGCCAAGACGGTATTTGTTGACCCCGATGATCACGTCTTCGCCGCGGTCGACGCGGGTCTGCTTGGCAGCGGCTGCTTCCTCGATCCGCTGCTTGGGCATTCCCGAGGCAACCGCCTTGGTCATGCCGCCAGCCGCGTCCACCTCGGCCATCAAAGCTTCTGCTTCCTCGACCAGCTTCGCAGTCAGCGCTTCGATATAATAGCTGCCGCCAAGGGGATCGACCACATTGGTGATGCCGGTTTCTTCCTGCAGCACCAATTGCGTGTTGCGCGCGATACGGGCGCTGAAATCGGTCGGCAGTGCGATCGCTTCATCCAGCGCGTTGGTGTGGAGCGACTGCGTGCCGCCCAGCGTCGCCGCCATCGCTTCCACGGTCGTGCGGATGACGTTGTTATACGGGTCCTGCTCCTGCAAACTGACACCCGAAGTCTGGCAATGGGTACGCAGCATCTTGGAGCGTTCGGATTTTGCGCCCAGATCGTCCATCACCTTGTACCACAGGGTGCGAGCCGCGCGCAGCTTGGCGATTTCCATGAAGAAGTTCATGCCGATGCCGAAGAAGAACGAGAGCCGCCCGGCGAAGGCGTCGATATTCAGCCCGGTGGCCATCGCCGATTTCACGTATTCCTTGCCGTCGGCAATGGTGAACGCGAGTTCCTGCACCGCCGTCGCCCCGGCTTCGTGCATATGATAACCGCTGATCGAGATGCTGTTGAACTGCGGCATATGGGCGGAAGTGTAGGTGATGATGTCCGACACGATCCGCATGCTCGGCGCAGGGGGATAGATGTAGGTGTTGCGCACCATGAATTCCTTGAGGATATCGTTCTGGATGGTGCCGGACAGTTTCTCGCTTCCAACCCCCTGCTCCTCGCCCGCAACGATGTAGAACGCGAGGATCGGGATCACCGCGCCGTTCATGGTCATGGAAACGGACATCGTATCGAGCGGGATCTGGTCGAACAAAATCTGCATGTCCTCGACCGTGTCGATCGCCACGCCCGCCTTGCCGACATCGCCGACAACGCGGGGATGATCGCTGTCATAACCCCGATGGGTGGCCAGATCGAAAGCGACCGACAGGCCTTTCTGACCCGCTGCCAGATTGCGGCGGTAGAAAGCGTTCGATTCCTCGGCAGTGGAAAAGCCCGCATATTGCCGGATCGTCCAAGGGCGGCCGGCATACATGGTGGCCTTCACACCGCGAGTGAACGGGGCGAAGCCCGGTAGGCCTGGATCCAGCGCATCCTCCGCGGTATACAGCGGCTTGATCGGGAATCCTTCGGGCGTGTTCCACGTCAGGTCGGCGCCCTTGACCTCCTTGTCGGCAAGGGTCTGCCAGTCGGTTTTGGTCGGTTTTTCGGTCATAGCCTAAACAGTATCCGTTGGGTTCAGTCGGAAGGGGTAATCGAGGGCGTTACTCCCCCTTGAACTCGGCCTTGCGCTTTTGCAGGAAGGATACCGCGCCTTCAACCGCGTCCTTGCTGTCCCCGGCGATCCGCTGGCCCTCGGCTTCGCTGTGCAAGGCCACGGCATAGCTCATTTCGAGCGCCTTCGCGATGTTCCGGCGCATGACGCCCAGGGCAAGGGTCGGTCCCTTGGCGAGCCGCTGAGCCAGCGCCTGCGCATCCGCAAGCAGGCCGGCATCTTCGACGCTCTTGTAGATCAGCCCCCATTCCGCGGCCTTGTCCGCGGGAATTTTCTCGCCGAGCAGCATCATTTCCGTTGCTCGCGCTTTTCCCACCATTCGGGGCAGCATCCAGCTCGCGCCGCCATCGGGCACGAGGCCGATATTGACGAACGCCTGCAGGAAATAAGCACTTTTGCCCGCGATGGCGAAGTCGCTTGCAAGCGCGATGGAGCAGCCGATTCCGGCCGCCGGTCCATTTACCGCGGTGACGATCGGCACCGGGCAGCGGGTAAACTCCATCATCATCGGGTTGTAGCTGCGCGAAAGCGAATCGTAGGCTCCGCGTCCACCGCCAATCGACTGGTCTCCGCGGCCTGCCAGATCGGCACCCGAACAAAACGCCCGGCCCGCGCCGGTAATCAGGATCGCCCGCGCCTCGCCCGGATCGGCCAGCACATCACGGATTTCCGCCGCCATGTCCGGCGGGCAGGCGTTCAGCCGCTCGGGCCGGTTGAGGGTAATCGTGGTAACGTCGTCCGCCGTTTCGACGAGGATGTGTTCGTAAGCCAAAGTATAACCTTCCAGAATTCGTCCGAAATGACGGCCGAGTTAATGCCCGCTCTTCGGCGTTTCCATGATTTCGGTCAGCTGGCCCATCATGTCCTTCGGGTGAAGGAAGAAGATCGGCGTGCCATGCGCGCCAGGGCGCGTCGGGCCGAGAATGCGTTTGCCCTGTCCCTCGAACCATTCCCGCGCCGCGTGGATATCGGCCATTTCGTAGCACAGATGATGCTGCCCCCCCTGCGGGTTCTTCGCGAGGAAATTGGTGAAGGCGGTGTCACCGGGCAACGGTTGGATCAGTTCGATCTGCGTCCCGTTCATTCCGGACTCTGTCGGCGTATCGACAAACGCCACCAGCAGATTGCGATCGGCCAGTTCGAACGGCTCGACGACCGACGTCGCGCCCATCACCTCGCGGTAGAATTTGAGACTTTCGTCCATTGACGGCGTTGCGACACCGATGTGGTTGAGGCGGCCTAGTTTCATTTCAATTCTCACAAAGGAATGTTGTCATGCTTTTTCCACGGGTTCTCCAGCACCTTGCCGCGCAGTTTCCGCAGGCCCATCGCGATTCGGCGCCGGGTCGAATGCGGGTAGATCACGTTGTCGATATAACCGCGGCTGGCGGCGACGAAGGGGTTGGCGAAGCGGTCTTCGTATTCCTTGGTCCGTTCGGCGATTTCTTCCGGGGTCTTGCCGCGGAAAATGATCTCCACCGCGCCTTTCGCACCCATCACGGCGATTTCGGCGGTCGGCCAGGCGTAGTTCAAATCGCCGCGTAAATGCTTGGACGCCATGACGTCATAAGCACCGCCGTACGCCTTGCGGGTGATTACGGTGATTTTGGGCACAGTCGCCTCGGCATAGGCAAACAGTAGTTTCGCGCCATGCTTGATGATCCCGTTATGCTCCTGCGAAGTGCCGGGGAGGAAACCGGGGACATCCACGAAGGTCAGGATCGGAATGTCGAACGCATCGCAGAACCGCACAAAGCGCGCGGCCTTCTTGCTCGAATTGATGTCGAGACAGCCCGCCAGAACCATCGGCTGGTTCGCCACCACGCCTACGGTGCGGCCTTCGATCCGGCCGAAGCCGCACAGGATGTTGCCCGCATGGGCTGGCTGGATTTCGAAGAATTCACCTTCGTCGAGCACCTTCCGGAGCACTTCGTGCATGTCGTACGGCTGGTTGGCGTTATCCGGGATCAGCGTGTCGAGGCTCGGCTCCTCACGGTCGAAGGGATCGTCGGTCGGCCGTTCGGGCACCTGCTCGCGGTTCGACAGCGGCAGGTAATCGAAGAAATTACGCGTCGCCAGCAGGGTTTCGATGTCGTTTTCGAACGCCAGGTCGGCCACGCTGGTTTTGGTGGTATGGGTCACCGCGCCGCCAAGTTCTTCCTGCGTCACTACTTCGTTGGTCACCGTCTTGACCACGTCAGGTCCGGTCACGAACATGTAGGAGCTGTCCTTCACCATGAAGATGAAGTCGGTCATCGCCGGGGAATACACCGCGCCGCCCGCGCATGGCCCCATGATCAGGCTGATTTGCGGGACCACGCCGCTGGCCAGCACATTGCGCTGGAACACATCGGCATAACCGCCAAGGCTAGCCACGCCTTCCTGGATACGCGCGCCGCCGCTGTCGTTCATGCCGATTACCGGCGCACCGACTTTCATCGCGTTTTCGAGAACCTTGCAGATCTTCTCCGCATGACGTTTCGACAAGCTGCCGCCGAAAACGGTAAAATCCTGGCTGAAGACGTAGACCAGCCGGCCATTGATCGTACCGCTGCCGGTGACCACGCCGTCACCCGGGATTTTCTGGTCGGCCATGCCAAAATCAGCGCAGTCATGTTCGACAAACATGTCGAGTTCTTCGAAGCTGCCCTCGTCCAGCAGGACGTCGATCCGCTCGCGCGCGGTCAGCTTGCCCTTAGCATGCTGCGCGTCAATCCGCTTCTGCCCGCCGCCCATCCGGGCAGCTTCGCGGCGGCGTTCCATTTCGGCGATATTGGCTGACATTCAGGTCCCTCGAATTGCGTGGCCGTGCCTAGCCATGCCCTACCTGTAGGGTCAAGTGCGGGGCGAACAGGGTTTCTATACATTCGGATAGCCTAGTGCATAGGAATGCACGAACTCAAAACCGCAGCATCATCCAGGCCGCCAGTTTAGGTGACAGCGAATGAACCCCGCGAAGGATCCTGACCATGCCGATATTGGCTTCGTGGTCGTTCTTCTCGATTGCGCGGATAATCTGCGCGGCGCATTCCTCGGGCGGCATCTTGATCCCGCCCATCCCTGCGGTCATCTGGGTCGCCACGACCGGTGGCAGCGCCTCAACCACATGAACATTGCAGCCGGACAATTGCGCTCGAAGCGCCTGCGTATAGCTGCGCAGCGCTGCCTTGGTCGCGCAATAGACCGGCGATCCGGTGTTCGGGGCAATCGCGAGGCCACTGGTCACGTTGACAATCGCCGCTTCAGGTCGCTGCTTCAGCCGCGGCAACAGGGCAGCGATCAGGCGAACAGGCGAATTGAAATTGGCGTAGATGCAATCGTCCGCAGCCTCCAGGTCCGGTGCCGCCTTGCGAAAGTCATGATCGGCGCCCTGCCCTGCGTTGTTGATCAAGATATCGATGGTGCGATCCCCCAAGGCATCCAGAATTGCCGCTGTCCCGCCGGGTCCGGACAGATCGGCTGCAATAGCGTCAAAGCCTTGCTCCCGCGCGTTTTCGAGGCCAGTCGCAGATCGTCCGGTGACGATGACCTGCGCCCCTTTGGCAGCCAGCTGCCTCGCCAGTTTAGCGCCGATCCCCGCGGTCCCGCCAGTCAGCAGGATCGCCTTGTCCCTGATATCCATTACAGTTTCACAATCCGCTGATCGATCAGGCTTCGCGCCGTGTCGAGGATGGTTTTTTCGCTGTCGATCATCGTCCAGCCGAGAGTCTTCATGGCATTGCTGGCATCGATTTCGCGGACACGGCCCATCTCTGTTCGCAGCTGGCGCATTTCCGGCATGAACAACGCGAGCACCGGCACGAGGAAATCGGGCATCCGCCGCGTCGGCACCTTGCGCGCGTGAAGCGGCGTCAGGTTCTCGCGCAGCGTCCGGGCGATATCGGCAAGCCAGACAAACGGGCCGGACGCAGCAAACCGCTCTCCGCGAACCAGATGGTCCGGAGCTTCGAGCGCCAGCACGTGCAGCGCGGCAACATCGCGGACATCGACAATTCCGACGCCGACATTCGGGATCATCGGCATCGATCCATCGAGCGCCTTTCTCACGAACTCGATCGAGGTCGAGAGGTCATCGTCATGCACCGGACCAAGCACCGCAACCGGATTGACGCTGCAAAACACCATCTCCGGCGCATACTCGGCCACCCAGTCCCGGGCTGCGCGTTCGGCGACGGTTTTTGACTTGGGATACTCTGCGGTCGCCGGATTATCGACGTCGGTCCAGTCACTCTCGTCGAAGCGGGTCTGGCTGGGCGGATGGCCGTAAGCGATGGCGGCGGCGGAACTGGTTTGCACGAACCGCGTGACTCCCGCCGCATGGGCGAAACGCAAGGCACGCAAGGTGCCGTCGCGAGCCGGGACGATAAGCTCGTCCTCGTTTTTCGGCACCGCCAGCGGGAATGGCGACGCAACGTGGGCAGCGTGGGTGCAGCCCTTGTTCGCCTCTGCCCAACCGGCGTCGGCCAGCAGATCGGCCTCGAACACCTTCAACCGGTTGCCGGCATTGGGCCAACGGGTGTGCAGCCTGGTCTCGTTCTTTGCTCGCGAACGCACCGTGGTGTTCACTGTCCAGCCGCGCGCCAGTAATTGATCAATCAATTCGCCGGCGATGTACCCCGTGCCGCCGGTAACCAGGACCGTGCCCGCCATGATGTGTCTCCCTAATTATCCGGGAGTAGGACCAACGGTTGCAGGCGGCAACTTACTTCATCAGCACCAGTTCTTCCGCCATCGTGGGATGGATGGCCACGGTCGCGTCGAAATCGGCCTTGGTGAGACCGGCCTTCACCGCCACCGCCGCGCCCTGCATGATTTCCGGAGCTTCCGGACCGATCATGTGGATTCCCACGATCCGGTCGTTCGCCGCATCGCAGATCATCTTGTAGAGGCCGCGCTCGTTCCGGCCCGCGACCACGTTCTTCATGGGCCGGAAGTCCGACATGTAGACCTTGATCGATCCCAGCTTGTTGCGCGCCTCACCCTCGGTCATGCCGACTGCGGCGATGGGCGGATGGCTGAACACGGCGCTGGGGATACAGCCGTAATCAACCGTTTTGGGGTCGTTGTTGAAGACCGTGTCGGCAAACGCCTGCCCTTCGCGAATGGCCACCGGGGTCAGCTGGACACGGTTCGTCACGTCTCCCACGGCGTAGATGTAATCGACGTTGGTCCTCGAATATTCATCGACCACGATTTCTCCCTTCTCGCCCACGTCAACGCCCACGGCATCCAGCCCCAGCCCTTCGACATTGGGGTCGCGTCCAGTGGCGAACATGATCAGGTCGACCACTTGGTCGTCACACCCGTCGAACTTGGCGAGGAATTTGCCGTCATCCTGCTTCTCGATCGATTTGAAGCTGGTGTTGAACTTGAAATCGATGCCTTTCATCAGGCTGATCTGGAGCAGCCGGTCGCGCAGGCTCTCGTCATAACTGCGCAGCAGGGTGTCGGAGCGGTTGACGATGCACACCTTGCTGCTGAATTCGTTGAAAATCCCGGCAAACTCGTTGGCGATATAGCCCCCGCCGACGATGATCACCCGTTCCGGCAACTTGTCGAGATGAAACGCCTCGTTCGAGGTGATCGCGTGTTCGCAGCCGGGAAAATCGGGCTGCGATGGTCGCGCGCCGGTGGCGATCAGGATGTATTTCGCGGTCACGACCTTGCCGCTGGCCAGTGTTATCTCGTGGTCGCCGGTAATCTCGGCCCGCTCGTGGAAAATCTCGACATCGTGGTTCTCGAGCGTTTCGGTATAGAGACCGCTCAGCCGCGCGACGTCTTTCAGCACGTGATCGCGAAGCCGGACCCAATCGAAGGTGCACTCGCCGACAGTCCAACCGAACGATTGCGCGTCCTCCAGATCCTCCGCGAAATGCGCGCCGTAAACGAGCATCTTCTTGGGTACGCAACCACGAATAACACAGGTGCCGCCAACCTGGTGCTCCTCCGCAACTGCCACCTTTGCACCGTGCGCCGCCGCGACGCGCGAAGCCCGCACACCGCCGGAACCGGCTCCGATCGTGAAGAGGTCGTAATCGTAGTCGGGCATTCAAAGAACCTTTCGGGTGTATCTCGCCGTCACCACACGAGCCAGCGGGGCGTCAAATGTCAAAGTCCTGCGGCAGCCAGCAGGGCTTCGGTACTGGCATCGAATTCGTTACCGCCAGCCTCGATCTTCTTCGCGATTGCCTTGCCCAGTTCCACGCCGAACTGGTCGAACGGGTTGATCCCCATCAGCACGGCGTTGGCAAACGTGCGGTGTTCGTGGAATGCGATCAGTGCGCCCAATGTCGCCGCATCGAGATCGTCGCACAGGAAAGTCGCGCTGGGCCGGTCTCCCGCAAAGCTGCGAGCCGGATCATCGCTTGCCTGTCCCGCCATCAGCGCGGCACCCTGCGCGAAGCAATTGGTCAGTAGGATGCGGTGATGCTCGGGGTCGAGGTCGTCGCCCGGAGCAATGCTGGCGATGAAGTCGACCGGGATCAGATGCGTACCCTGATGCAGCAGTTGGAACACCGCGTGCTGGGCGTCCGTGCCAACCCCGCCCCAAGTGATCGGCGCGGTCGGGCGAATAACCGGCTCACCCTCGGCCGTCACCGACTTGCCGTTGCTCTCCATCTCGAGCTGCTGGAGATAATCGGGAAACAGGCCGAGCCGCTCGTCATAGGCGAACACCGCACGGGTCTGGCAGCCTCGCAATTGTGTATAATACTGGTCGGCAAACGCCGCGCGTAGCGGCAGGTTGGCGGCGCCGTCGGTATCACGGAAATGCCGATCGACCGCTGCGGCCCCCGCCAGCATCTCGGCGAAATCGTCCCATCCGACCGAAACAGCGACCGGAAAGCCGATCGAGGACCAAAGCGAATACCGGCCCCCGACCGTTTCGGGAAATGGTAGGACCCGCGTCTCATCGACGCCCCACTCGACCGCGGCATCAGGGTTGGCGGTCAGCGCGACCACCCGGCCTCCGGGATCGGACACGCCGTTATCACCCAGCCATTTGAGCGCACTTTGAGCGTTGGTCATGGTTTCGATGGTGGAGAACGTCTTGGACGCAATTGCGATCATCGTCGTCGCCGGATCGCAGGCCGCAAACGCCGCTTCCAGCGCGACCCCGTCGATGTTGGAAACAACATGCACATCGACCAACGCAAGGTCGCGCGACAGGGCATCCACCGCCAACGCGGGGCCGAGCGCCGAACCGCCAATGCCGATATGGATCAAGTGCTTTACCGGACCCAGCGCCCCTACGTGTATGGCGTCGACCAGCATTTTCATCCGCTGGTGCAGCGCCTGCGCTTCTTCGACCGAGGCTTCGTCGCCCACGCCGCGCTGCGCCGTATGTTCGGCGGCGCGGTCTTCGGTTTTGTTGATCTTTGCACCGGCGAACAGTTCCTCACGCTTTGCATCGAAACCAGCGGCGGCTGCCAGTTCCTCGAACAGGCCAAGCAATTCCGCGTCGAGGTGGGTCTTTGACCAATCGCACAGCATCTCGCCGCGATCGACTTCCTCGCCCCATTCCAGGCGGTCCGACAGCAATTTCAGCCGGTCACCATCGGAAAACAGCTGGGTCAGTGTCCGGCGCGGGGTGGCCTCCAGTTTCGTCCACACTGCGGCAACTGCATCATTCACGTGAAAATCCTTTCCTAGGCCTGCATCACGCGGGTAGGGACTGCGGCGATGATTTGGAACCCTCCACACCCTTCCGCATACGATTTTCGGACCGCGATGTTGACCATCCGCTCGAATCCCGCCCCGCACGCCCTTGCGCATACCCAAGCCGAGACCACGCCATGACCGACGCAACTCCGGCGAATCAGGTCGCTGCGCCTGACATGGTCGAGCCGAAGGCCGGGAAGGAAGAAGGAAACTTCTTCGTCTTCTTGCTGAAACTGGTGCTGATCGTGGTGATCTTCCGCAGCTTCATCTTCTCGCCGTTCAATATCCCGAGCGAAAGCATGATGCCGGGGCTGATCAACGGCGACCAGCTGCTCGCGGCAAAATGGCCCTATGGCTATAGCCGCAATTCCTTCCCGCTGATCCCGGGCCGTATTTTCGCATCGGCACCGGAACGCGGCGACGTGGTGATCTTCAAGCATCCGATCGACGGCACCGATTACATCAAGCGAGCCATCGGGGTCCCCGGCGATACGGTTGAGATGCGCGAAGGTCAGATCATCCTCAACGGCGAGCCGGTACCCAAGGTCCGCGTCGACGACTTCATCATCCCGCAGTCCGACAACACTCTGTGTCACGCCTTTTCGGAAATTTTCACCCTGCCGGACGGGTCCGAGGCCTGCCGTTACCAGCAATTCCGCGAAACACTACCCAACGGGGTCTCCTATAACGTCCTTGATTTCGGCGCGATGCCACAGGACAATTTCGGTCCGGTCGTGGTGCCGGAAGGTAAGTTCTTCGCCATGGGCGATAACCGCGACAACTCGCTCGACAGCCGTTTCCCCGCTGCCGCCGCCGAAGGGATCGGTATCGTTCCGGAAGAAAATCTCGTCGCCCGCGCGACCGTGCTGATGTGGTCGACCGATGGCAGCGCGGAATGGTTGTTGCCATGGACATGGTTCACGGCACTGCGCGCCGAGCGGATCGGAAACACGCTATGAACGCGGCGAAATCAGGGAATGTCGCCAAGGCGGGCGCGAAAGCGGGACTGCCGGCGGATGCGCGCGAATGGCTGTTGGAGAAAGGGTTCGCGGTCCGGGACGAGGATCTGTGGTACGAGGCTCTGACCCACGGCAGCACCGGAAATGCGCGCGATTACCAGCGGCTCGAATTTCTCGGCGACCGCGTCCTCGGTCTGACCGTCGCGGCGCTGCTGTATGAACGGACGCAAGCCGCGGAAGGCGCCCTGGCGCAGCGCCTCAACGCGCTGGTCAGCCGGTCCACCTGCGCCGCTGTCGCGCGGGAAATCGGCGCGGCGCGGCATCTCAACCTCGGGAAACAGGCGCGGGACGACGGTGCGGCGGACAGCGACAATATCCTTGGCGACGTGATGGAAGCGCTGCTGGGCGCGAATTTCGTCGAAGCGGGCTTCGAGGCTTCGAGCGATTTGATCCGGTCCATATGGGACAGCCGGATCACAGGCGGCGCCGGGGCTTCGAAACATCCCAAAAGCGCGCTACAGGAATGGGCGGCGGGCAACCGGCGCAAAGGTCCCGAATACGCGATTATCGACCGGTCGGGCCCCGACCACATGGCAGAATTCACGGTCCGCGTGAGCGTGAAGAACGTCGGAGAGGCCGAAGCGACGGCCAGCAGCAAACAAGAGGCGGAGACCGAAGCGGCCCGGCTATTCATGGAGCGGTTCGGATGAGCAACAAAACTTCAAAATGCGGCGTAGTGGCCGTAATTGGCGCACCTAACGCGGGCAAATCGACACTGGTGAACCAGATGGTCGGCCAGAAAGTCGCTATCACCAGTGCCAAGGCGCAGACGACCCGCGCCCGGCTGCTCGGGATTGCACTGGCGGACAAGACGCAGATCATCCTCGTGGATACCCCGGGCATCTTTGCGCCAAAGCGCCGCCTCGACCGGGCCATGGTTAGCGCCGCGTGGGAAGGCGCCACCGCCGCCGATGCGGTGTTGCTGGTGGTCGATCCGCTGAAGAAGCGGCGACACGAACTCGAACCGCTGCTGGAAGCGCTGGCGAAGCGTCCGGAACGCAAGCTGTTGGCGCTCAACAAGGTCGACAAGGCGGCAAAGGAACCGCTGCTGGAATTGGCACAGGAACTGACCGGAAAAGTCGATTTTGACGAGGTGTTCTTCATTTCCGCCTACACCGGAGACGGTGTGCCCGAATTGAAGGCGCATCTGGCAAATTTGATGCCGGAGGGCGAATGGCACTATCCCGAGGACCAGGTCAGCGACGCCAGCGAACGCCTGATGGCGGCGGAAATTACCCGTGAACAGCTGTACAAACAGCTGCATGACGAGCTCCCGTATGACAGCGCGGTGCGACCGGAGAGTTATCTCCAGCGCGGCGATGGCAGTGTGGAAATCCGCCAGCAGATTGTAATCGGCCGCGAAAGCCAGAAGCCTATCGTGCTGGGCAAAGGCGGCTCTATGATCAAGAGCATCGGCGAGGCGGCCCGTAACGAATTGTCCGAAGTGCTAGGGGTGAAGGTGCATCTGTTCCTGCACGTCAAGGTCGACGAGAAATGGGCCGACGACAAGGAAATCTACGAGGAAATCGGACTCGATTGGGGTCGGTGATGCGCAACCGGATAATGCTGGCGGCCACCCGGGCCGTCAGCGTTTCTTGACGATCATCACCTTGTTCTTCTTGGCGAAATCCTTGGTCGATTCCTCGCTTCGGCCCAATGCCTTGGCGATGGCCTTGATGCCGTGACCCTTCCCGGCGAGGAGGCGGAGCTTTCCGGCCTCTTCGGCGTTCCAGGGCTGCTTGTGGCGTTCGAAATGTTCCTTCGCCACTATTCGGCAGCTTTCGTCGCAGGAGCCTTCTTAGCCGGAGCCTTCTTCTTCGCTGCGGGTTTCTTCTTCGGTCCGGCTTTCTTCTTTGCCGGCGCCTTGCGGCCCTTTTTCTTCGGCGGTCCCTTCGCGATGCGAGCGTCGATTAGCTCGATTGCCTGTTGATCGGTCAGATCTTCGGGCTTCACGTCCTTCGGGATGGTCGCGTTGTTGGTGCCATCGGTAACGTAGGGACCGTAGCGTCCCGGCATCACCTTCATTTCGGCGTCGGTGGTCGGATGCTTGCCGAGAACCTTGATCGGTTCCGCCGCCGCCCGTGTACCGCCCTTGCGGTTGGCGGCCTCCGCAAGCAGCGTTACCGCCGCGTTCATTCCGGTGTCGAACACATCGCGGGTGGAGGTCAGCTTCGCATATTTTCCGTCGTGACGGAGGTACGGCCCGTAACGGCCAATGTTGGCTTCAATTTCCTTGCCGGTTTCGGGGTGGGTTCCGACAATACGCGGCAGGTCGAGCAATTTCAGCGCCCATTCCAGATCGAAATCGTCGAGGTCCTTGGGGATACTCGCGCGCTTGGCGTCCGCACCCTCACCCAATTGGATGTACGGTCCGAAGCGGCCCGTCTTGCGCTCGACCGGCAATCCGGTGACGGGATCGTTGCCCATCGATTCGTCTTCGCCGCCCTCGTCCGCCTCTCCGCCCGGCTGGGCAAAACGGCGGGTGAACTTGCATTCGGGGTAATTCGAACAGGCGATGAAGGCACCGTATTTGCCGCCGCGCAGCGCCAGCCGCCCTTCCCCGCACTTGGGACACAGGCGCGGATCGCCGCCATCTTCCTTCGCCGGGAACAGGTAGTCGGACAGAAATTCGTCAAGCTTCTCGGAAACTTCGGACGGCTTGAACTCCATAACCTCGTCGGATTTCGGTTTGAAATCCTTCCAGAAATTGGCGAGCACCGCCTTGTATTCAGCCTTGCCGTCGGAGACGATATCGAGCTCATCCTCCATGCCGGCGGTAAAATCATAGGCCACGTAGCGGTCAAAGAACCGTTCGAGGAATGCGGTCAACAGACGCCCGCTCTCCTCGGCGAAGAAGCGGTTCTTCTCCATCCGGACATAGTCGCGGTCGCGCAGGGTCTGGATGGTCGAGGCGTAGGTCGATGGACGGCCGATGCCCAGTTCCTCCAGCCGTTTGACCAGGCTGGCTTCGGAAAAACGCGGCGGCGGCTGGGTGAAATGCTGGTTGGCATTAACTGCCTTCTTCACAGGGCTATCGCCCTTTTTCATGACCGGCAGCAGTCCGGATTCGTCGTCCGCCGCGTCGTCGAAACTCTCTTCGTACACAGCGAGGAAACCGGGGAATTTTACGACCTGGCCGGTAGCGCGCAATTCGTGCCGGCCGGTCGGATCGCGCATCGTTACCGTGGTGCGCTCGAGGCTGGCCGAAGCCATCTGGCTGGCCATCGCGCGTTTGAAGATGAGCGAATACAGCTTCGCCTCGTCACCGCTGCCGACCTTGTCCTGGGTAAAGCTGGTGGGCCGGATCGCCTCGTGCGCTTCCTGCGCGTTTTTCGCCTTGGTGGCGTAATGGCGGGGTTTTTCCGGCAGGTAATGGCCGTTGTAACGGTCCGAAATCGCCGCCCGCGCTGCAGAAATAGCGCTGTGATCCATCTGCACGCCGTCCGTCCGCATGTAGGTAATCGCGCCGGCCTCGTACAGATTCTGCGCCAGCCGCATGGTGTGGCTCGCGGAGTAACCAAGCTTGCGGCTGGCTTCCTGCTGCAATGTCGAGGTCGTGAACGGCGGCGAGGGATGGCGCTTCTGCGGCTTGGTTTCGACGTCCTCGATCGTGAAGCGGCCGTTCTCGACGGCGGTCTTTGCCGCCATCGCGCTGCCTTCGTTGCCGAGGGTCAGCTTGTCGAGCTTCTCGCCATCGAACTTGACCAGGCGGGCGTCGAACTCGGTCCCGTCCTGCTCCATCTTGGCGACGACAGACCAATATTCCTGCGCGCGGAACGCTTCGATCTCACGTTCCCGGTCGACGATGATCCGGAGCGCAACGGACTGCACCCGGCCCGCGCTTTTCGCGCCAGGCAGCTTGCGCCACAGAACAGGCGAAAGGGTGAATCCGAACAGATAATCCAGCGCGCGGCGCGCCAGGTACGCGTCGATCAGATCGGTGTCGAGACCGCGCGGCCGGGTCATCGCCTCGGTCACGGCGGCCTTGGTGATCGCGTTGAAGGTCACCCGGTCGACCACCTTGGGTAGCGCCTTGCGCTTGGCCAGCAATTCCTGGACGTGCCACGAAATCGCTTCGCCTTCACGATCAGGGTCGGTCGCGAGGATCAGCCGGTCGGCCTTCTTCGCCGCGTCGGTGATTTCTTTCATCCGGGACGTCTTGTCGCGGTAGACTTCCCAATCCATCGCAAAATCCTCGTCCGGCCGCACGCTGCCATCCTTGGGCGGCAAGTCACGGACATGGCCGTAGGAGGCGAGAACCTTGAAGTCCTTGCCGAGGTATTTCTCGATGGTCTTCGCCTTGGCTGGCGATTCGACGATAACTAACTGCATGGGAAGTTCGGAAAGTCCTTACGTGTACGTGTACGCGAGGGTGGGGCCGTAGATTACGGTTCGTCAAGTGGCTAGGATTTGTGTCGTTTCAATGCGGGCGGCGCCGAATTCAGCCTACCAGGCTCACCCTGCCCGCTGCGTGCCGGGTCAGGCGTCCGACAATTTCCAGTTCCAGCAGCGCGAGTTGCACCGAGGCGGTGCTGGTGCCGGATTGCCTGATCAGTTCGTCCACGGAAATTGGCGCGGTGGTCAGGAGCTGTTCGATGTCTGCCGGTTCCTCACTCGCAAAATCCTCCCCGGGATCGTAAGTCCACGGCTGGGCTTCACGGAAACGGGAGCGGGGATTGCCGTCGAAGCCGGACAGCAATTCCACCACATCTTCCGGAGACTGGACGAGCACGGCGCCGTCACGGATCAGCTGATTGCAGCCCTGCGACCGGCTGTCGAGCGGGCTGCCAGGGATCGCCATGACTTCGCGCCCGGCCTCCCCCGCCAGCCTCGCCGTGATTAGCGATCCGGATTTCGGTGCCGCCTCGACCACCAGAGTTCCGGCAGCCAACCCCGCAATAATCCGGTTGCGGCTGGGGAAATGGCTGCCGCGCGGTTCCGTGCCCGGGGGCTGCTCCGCAATCAGCAGGCCCTCGCTGGCGATCTGCTTCTGCAATTCGGCGTGTTGCGGCGGATAGGCAATCTCGATCCCGCTAGCGATTACCCCGATGGTTATGGGCAACGCGCCCTTGTGGGCGGCGCCGTCTATGCCCCGGGCAAGACCGGATACCACCACCAACCCCGCATCCGAGAGAGCCAGCGCGAAATCACGGGCCAGCTTCACCGCTGCGGCAGAGGCATTGCGCGCGCCGACCATCGCCACACAGGGTTTCGCCGCCAGCGCAATATCGCCTCGGTAGGTGAGGATCGGCGGTGCGCTTTCCAATTCGCGCAGCAAGGCGGGGTATTCCGGAGAATCGTGGAACAGGTACCGCGCGCCGGCTTGACGAACGGCGTTTACTTCCGCCTCGATCCGCGCCGAAGGGGCCGGCGCGTATTGCCGCCCTCCCCGCTTTCCGAGATCGGGCAGTCCATCCAACGCGGCCACGGCGCTGCCGAACCGGCGCAGCAATTGGGCGTAGCTGACCGGGCCGATGTTCGGGGATCGCAGCAAGCGGATGCGGGCAAAAGCCTCTTCCTGCCCCAGAACAGGTGGCTTCAGTGCTCCTTCGGTCACGCGTTGCTGCCGCCCACTTTCGGTTCCGTACCGTTTTTAAGGCGGCCGATGTTGGCCCGGTGGAGCCACAGGATCAAAGCGGCGATAACCGCAAGGAACGGCACGAATTGTGGCCATCCAGTCAGATAGGCGGCCACCGGAGCCGCCACCGCCGCCGTCATTCCGGCAAGCGAGCTGAACCGCCAGATCGCCAGCATCCCAAGCCAGGCGAGCGCGTAAAACGCTCCGATGGGCCAGGCGAGGCCGAAGCAGACGCCAGCAAGCGTCGCGACGCCCTTGCCGCCCCTGAATTTGAGCCACAACGGAAAACAGTGTCCGATTACCGCGCCCACCGCGGCAAAGCCCGCCGCCTCGGGGAAGAGGCGCCACGTCAGGAATACCGCCAGGAATCCCTTGAACAGGTCGAGCAGCAGGGTCGCCGCCGCCAGCCCCTTGTTGCCGGTGCGCAGGACATTGGTTGCGCCGATGTTGCCGGAACCGATATTTCGCACATCGCCGAGACCGGCAACCCGGGTCAGGATCAGACCGAATGGGATCGAACCCAGCACGTAACCCAGCAAGGCGGCCCAGATGTTATCCATATTACCCTCAGTTACCATGCGCGCCGAGCTTGCCGATGCGCAGACATGTTCCTAATCCCGATGGAGTAAATCGCGCCCTTCGACAAGCGCGGGCCGAACCGAAGCGGAGTTTAATTTGCAGCCTGACGCGCCAATCCTGCTGTTCGATTCCGGTGTCGGCGGTCTTTCGGTTTTGGGGGAACTACGGAAAATCCTTCCGCAAGCTCCGGTAATCTACGCTTCCGACCAGGCGGGGCTACCCTACGGCACAAAAACCGAGGTCCAGATTGCGACGCGGGTGGCAGGCCTGCTTGGCCGGATGAGCGAGCGGTACCGCCCGCGCCTTGTCTGCATCGCTTGCAACACCGCTTCCACCATCGCGCTGGGCATGGTTCGCGAAGTGCTGGAGGTGCCGATTGTGGGCACCGTCCCGGCGATCAAGCCCGCCGCCGCGATCACAAGCAGCGGAGTGATCGGGCTGCTCGGCACGGCAGCGACAGTGCGGCAGGCTTATGTCGACAACCTCGAGCGGGAATTTGCCGGCGGCAAGACCTTGCTGCGCCACGCAGCGCCGGAACTGGTCGATGTTGCGGAAGCCAAGTTGCGCGGGGAGCCGGTCGACCGCGCCACCATTCACGCTGCGGTCGCCGGATTGCGCAGCCAGCCTGGCGGCGAGTCGCTGGATGCGGTGGTTCTCGCCTGCACACATTTCCCGCTGCTGCGCGAGGAACTGGGCCGCGAGTTCGGGCCGGAGGTGGCCCTGATCGACGGGGCCGGGGGCATCGCGCGGCGGATCGCCGACTTGACCAGCGGGCAGGAATTTGTCCGGAGCGGGCCAGATCGGGCAATTACTACCGGTTCAGCCGAATATCTCGAGAGCTTGCGCGGGGCGCTGGAAGAATTCGGCCTCCACCGGTTCGACCGTTTCTAATCGAGAATCGTTCGCAAAGATCGCGGTGGCAATATCGCTCTGGAGCGCCTAAATCGCGTCGTGAACAGCCGGGGCAAACCGGCGCAAGGACGCAGGTTACGGTGTGAACTACAACCAGATCTTCGACCAGGCTATCGACCGCCTGCATTCCGAGGGGCGTTACCGCGTCTTCATCGAGATTATGCGCAACAAGGGGGCCTACCCCAACGCGCGCTGTTTCCATGGCCACAACGGCCCCAAACCGATTACGGTGTGGTGCTCTAACGATTACCTCGCGATGGGACAGCACCCCAAGGTGATCTCCGCAATGGAAGACGCCTTGCATGATGTTGGCGCTGGTTCCGGCGGCACCCGCAATATTGGCGGTAACACCCATTTCCATGTCCAGCTCGAAAACGAACTGGCCGACCTGCACGGCAAGGAAGGTGCGCTGCTGTTTACCAGTGGTTACGTCTCCAACGATGCAACCCTGTCCACGCTCGCCAAATTGCTGCCCGGATGCGTAATCTTTTCGGACAGCCTGAACCACGCCAGCATGATCGCCGGCATCCGCAATTCAGGCTGCGAAAAGCGGGTGTTCAACCACAATGACGTGGTCCATCTCGAACAATTGCTGGCGGCCGAAGATCCCGAAACGCCGAAGCTGATAGCATTCGAAAGCGTTTATTCGATGGACGGTGATATCGCGCCAATTCACGCCATCTGCGACCTCGCGGAAAAGTACAACGCGCTGACCTATATCGACGAGGTCCACGCTGTGGGCATGTACGGCAAGCGCGGCGGCGGCATCTCCGAACGCGACGAAGCGGCGCACCGGATCGACATCATCGAAGGTACGCTGGGCAAGGCGTTCGGCGTCATGGGCGGATATGTCGCGGCGGACAGGAAGATCATCGACGTGATCCGGTCCTATGCGCCCGGCTTCATCTTCACGACTTCGCTCAGCCCGGTCCTGGTCGCCGGCGTGCTGGCGTCGGTTCGCCATCTCAAGGAATCGTCGGTCGAGCGCGATGCGCAGCACGCCAATGCCGCTGCACTCAAGAAACATTTCCGCGATGCCGGCCTGCCGGTCATGGAATCGACTACCCATATCGTCCCGTTGATGGTCGGCGATCCGGTGCGCGCGAAGCGGATCAGCGATATCCTGCTGGCGGAATACGGCGTCTACGTGCAGCCGATCAACTTCCCGACGGTGCCGCGCGGAACGGAGCGGCTGCGGTTCACTCCCGGTCCGGCCCATACCAACGAGATGATGACGGAACTCACCAAGGCGCTGGTTGAAATCTGGGACCGTCTGGATCTGCGCCAAGCCGCCTGAAGCGGCGTAAGCCCAACCTGCTCCAGACCCCGCCAGAAAAGTCAATATTTGCAATCCAGCCAAGCAACGCCGATATTGGGCTTGTGGTCGAACGTCTCTCAGATCAGGTCCTGACATCGGAGACGATGGCAGCGGAACCTTTTGCCCCTAGTGCGGACATATCTCCGCCAGATTGGGTGGTAGACTTGATCGCGTCGAGCCCGATCGCTTCCGTAGTTTCAAATCCGCGCCTGCAGGACAACCCGATCGTGGCGGTCAACTCGCCCTTCATCGAACTGACCGGCTATCCCGAATGCGAGATAATTGGACGCAATTGCCGCTTCCTTGCGGGGACCGGTACCGAGCCGTGGCTGACCGAACTCATCCGCGAGGGCGTTCGCGGGCACAGGCCAGTGTTGGTTGAAATACTCAATTACAAACGTGACGGGAGTCCTTTTCGCAACGCGGTGCTGATTGCGCCCATCTACGACGAGCTTAACGAATTGCTCTATTTCCTTGGAAGCCAAGTTGAGGTGGACGAAGGGCAGCAAGGCGTTTTCACTGCCCGCAGGAGCCGCGCGGCCCAGTCGATGAAGACACTGTCCCCGCGGCAGCTTGAAGTGACCCGATTGGTCGCCCAGGGGCTGCGCAACAAGGAAATCGCATTTCAACTCGGACTGGCGGAAAAGACCGTAAAGATGCACCGCGGTCTGGTCATGGAAAAGCTGGAACTACGCACCAGCGCCGATCTGATCCGGCTGGCAGTCGAGGCGGGAATTTAGCCTCCGGAAGGCCCGGACCACAGCCTAAAGTCCGTATTTTCGCACTCGCCCCGATACCGCATATTCCTGTCACTAGGGAATCGGATTGCTTCCGGAAAGGCATCTGACGCTGTTGGCGTGGCGCGGGTAGCCGATTTCGGTCGAACCACCCAAGTGGGATCCTCCGTCCCGCATGCGCCGCCGCGAGCTACCCACCAGCTCGCGGCGGCTTTTTGTGCCCTCGGTTTGCGAGGTTCAGCGAAGGCTGACGACGTTGTCGCTTTCACGCGGATCGATCCGGTCACCGCGGTACAGGCTGGCCATGGGCTCATCCTGTACAATCACCACTTCCGCAGCACCGAATCCATTGAACCCGGTCTTCATCGCCGCGCCATAGGCGCCCAACATCCCGATCTCGATGAAATCGCCAGCCTGTATGTCGGCGGGCAGCATGAAGGGACCCTTCATGAAGTCGGCGTCATCGCAGGTCGGGCCATAAAAGGAAAACTCGTCAAGCCCTTCGATCAGGTCGTCCTCGAGTGCCGAGACCGGGAAGCGCCAAGCAACATGTGCCGCATCGAACAGGGCGCCATAGGCACCGTCATTGATGTACAGCTCATCCCCGCGGCGCTTTTCCACGCGCACGATCAGGCTGCTGTATTCGGCGCATAGCGCACGGCCGGGCTCGCACCACAATTCGGCGTTGTAGGCGATCGGCAGCGCTTCGAAATGCCGGTGGATAATGTGGAAGTAATCTTCCAGCGGCGGGGGCTCCATGCCGGGATAGATCGACGGAAATCCGCCGCCGACATCGATCATGTCGATAACCACGCTCGAATCGGCAATCGCGGCACGCACGCGTTCCAGCGCCTGGACGTATGCGAACGGCGTCATCGCCTGGCTACCGACGTGGAAGCACAAGCCGAGCCAGTCGGCTACCTGGCGAGTCGCCTGGAGAAGCGGCGCAGCATCGACCAGATCGACTCCGAACTTCGACGCGAGGCTCAACTCGGCATATTCCGACGATACCCGCAGCCGGACGCAAAGCCGCAGATCAGCCGCTGGCTCGCCATTTTCACTAGCGGTCGCAGAGACAATCTTTTCCAGCTCTTCGATGGTGTCGAGGCTGAACGTGCGCACACCATGCTCGTGATATGCTTCTGAAATGGCGCGCGCGGTCTTGACCGGGTGCATGAAGCATAGGGTCGCCCCGGGCAGCGCAGCCCGCGCCATCCGCACTTCGCCGATCGACGCCACATCGTAATGCGTGATGCCGTTGTCCCACAGGATTTGCAGCAGGTCGGGTGATGGGTTCGCCTTGACTGCATACAGCGACTTACCCGGAAACTTCTCGACGAAGAATCGGGCAGCGCGCGCAGCAGCAAGCGGGCGGTTGAGGATGACCGGTTCGTCCGGCGCCAAGGCGCGGACTACTGCAGCAGCGTCAGGATAATGGTGCAACTCAAGGGACCCCCAGGACAATAGTTTCCAACACAGCTGCCTTGCGGTTTGGAAGTCCCCATGGGGCAGCGAAGGGGCGATATATCGTGCGCATTATGAATTTCAACTGAAAATTGGGCTCCTGGCGGGCGTGAACTGATTTAACGGTTGAAATTGGCCACAGCGTTCAGCACGCTGAATTCAGAAACTGACATTCGGCACCTGATCGACGACGCCTTTTTCGCTATCGTCGAGCCGGCTGAAATCCGCGGTCTTGAAGCCCAGCAGGTTCGCAAACAGTACCGCCGGGAAGCTCTCCATACCCGTATTATAGCGAGATACGGCGGCATTCAAGGCCCGCCGCGCCGCTGATAATTTGTCTTCAAGGTTCGCCAATTCGCCTTGCAGTGCCTGAAAATTGGTGTTGGCCTTGAGATCGGGATAATTCTCCGCCAGCGCCAGCAAGCGGTCCAGCGAAAGCTTCAACTGTGCTTCATCCGCGGAATTCATGGTGCCCTGCGCTGCCGTGTTGCGCGCGGTGATCACGGCATCGAGCGTATCCTGCTCATGCGCGGCATAGCCTTTGACCGTGCTGACCAGGTTCGGAACAAGATCATGTCGCTGCCGCAATTGGGCATCGATATCGGCGACGCCCTGATTAACGTTCTGCCGTAGGGCAACCAGTTGGTTGTAAATCACGATGACCAACAGTGCGACGCCCGCAAGCACTGCGATAATGACAATCATTTCGAACATGGACTAAACCCCCGATGTATCAGATGCTGATTGGTATAGAGTCCCGCCAATGATGGAAATGGCTTTATGAATGATTGAATTTCCAACCGCAGACAAATTGCTGGCCGGCCCGCTTGGTCTTTGGCTGGAACAACAGGCTGTCGTTCGCGAAAAGGCTAAGGTCGACGCGAATAACCGGTTGTTCAAGGCAAGTTTGCCCGGGGTATTCGTTCTGGTTTTCGTCTGGATACTGTTATCAATTCCGATAGAGATGAAACTCTTCGTCAGTTTTGGCGTCGCCGCGGCGGTCTGGTACTGGTCGCAGGCTCCGAAACGCAAGGCGGTGAAACAGGTCAAGACCGGCATCAACGAAGCCATCGCGCAGGCGCTGGACCTTTCCTACGTCCATGATCTCGAACCTGGCCTGGGGTTCGAAAACGCCAAGACGTTCAAGATGCTCCCGAACCACGACCGCGCCAGTTTCGATGATATGTGGAGCGGCCACACCGGTGGACACCCGTTCGTGCTGCATGAAGCAAGGCTGGAGGAGAAGCGCGGATCGGGCAAGAATACGCGCTGGGTCAAGGTGTTTCAGGGATCGATCCTGACTATCGGGTTCAGCCGGAATTTCCACGGCACAACGCTGGTATCGCGCTCGGGATCGCACTCGAAATTGTTCGGCGGGGCCAGGGACATGGTAAAGCTGGGAGGCCACAGGCTCGATTACGTCGATATGGTCCATCCCGGCTTCGAGGATATGTTCGACATTTATACCAACGACCAGGTCGAGGCCCGCTACCTGGTACACCCCGAATATGTCGAGCGGCTGATCGCTATCGAACAGGCCTTCAGCGGACAGGACATATGCGCCCTGTTTACCGGCGGCGATCTGGTAATCGCGCTCAATTGCGGAGACCTGTTTGAAAGCGGCTCAATCGAGGCGGTGGACGACCGCCGGCTGGTTGCGACCACAATCGACCAGTTTGCGCGGCTTGCGGAACTTGCCCAATCTCTCAATGAGCCGGAACGAACCGGTTTTTCCTCATGACCCGTCATCAATCTCGCCGGACCGATCGGAAACGCGGCGCGATATCAGCAAAGTACTATCAGGACAGGCGATCCCGGAAATCCTCGTAACCGAAGCTCTTGATCAGATCGAGGTTGTCGGTGTCGCTGTCCCACAGATAGATTGACGGCAACTGGACCCCGTTGAAGGTGTTGGTCTTGACCATGGAATAGTGCGCCTGATCGAGGAACGCGATCCGCTGTCCTGGCTCGCACGGCACCGGCAAGCGGTAATCGCCGATCACATCACCCGCGAGGCAGGACGGACCGCCCAGGCGCACGGGTTGGCCCTGCCCCTGTTCCTCATGCAGCATCGCTGGGCGGTACGGCGCTTCGATCACGTCGGGCATGTGGCAAGTGGCGGAGATGTCGGTAATCGCCAGCGGCACTCCGTTGACGCCATTGTCGAGGATCGTGCCCACCAGGATTCCCGCATCGAGCGCAACCGCCTCTCCGGGTTCGAGCATGATTTCGCAGCCGGTATCTTCCTTCGCGTCACGGAGAAATTCGACCAGTTCCTCCCGCTGGTAATCCGCACGGGTAATGTGGTGGCCACCGCCCATGTTAATCCATTTGAGCTGGCCGAAATACGGTTCGATCGCGTCGAACACCTTATCCCAGGTGTCCTTGAGCGGCTGGAGGTCCTGTTCGCACAGATTGTGGAAATGAATGCCCTCAACGCCCTCCATATGCTCTTCGGTGAGCTGTTCGAGCGGGAAGCCGAGCCGCGATCCGGGGCTGGAAGGATCATAGCGGGGTACTTCGCCGGTCGCGACCTGCGGATTGATCCGCAGCCCGATATCGAAGCCCTGGCCGCTGCTGCGGGCATGGTCGATGATCAGCGCGGCCCGTTCCATCTGGCCAGGCGAGTTGAAGATGACATGGTCGGAAAGGCGGCAGATTTCCTCCAACTCGTCCGGCTTGTACGCCGCGCAATAGGTCGCAATCTCGCCGTCGTAGAATTCCGAAGCCAGCCGCGCTTCCCACAGGCCGGAGGTACAAACGCCGTCGAGAAATTCTCCGATGATCGGCGCGACCGACCACATGGAGAACGCCTTCAGCGCCGCCAGCACCTTGATATCCGCCGCATCGCGGATATCCGCCAGGATTTTGAGATTGGACCGCAGTTTTGCCGCGTCCACTACGAACGCGGGACTGTCGATACGGGAAAGGTCAAAATGGGCGAAGGCGCCCGGATCACCGGCTTTCGTTTCCATGGCGGTCAGGTACCGAACACGATGTTGCCATCGTCATCGATGGAGAATGCGGGATTGTAGGCGATTTCCCAAGCATGGTCGTCGGGATCGGCAACATACCCGCGAAGCCCCCCAATCGGCGGAGCGTCGGCGGGCCGCAGCACTCGGCCGCCGGCCGCGACCAGATCATTCATCAGTGCCTTCACCTCGCTTTCAGCGCGAACATTGTGCGCCAGCGCGAAGGCTCCTGGCCGGAGCAGTTCGCCGCGCGCCATGTCCGCTTGCAAAGAGGTAT
Organism: Allopontixanthobacter sediminis; assembly: GCF_009828115.1. Taxonomy (GTDB): domain Bacteria; phylum Pseudomonadota; class Alphaproteobacteria; order Sphingomonadales; family Sphingomonadaceae; genus Allopontixanthobacter; species Allopontixanthobacter sediminis. The sequence continues at coordinate 1,051,944 of NZ_WTYL01000001.1, forward strand.
CGGCAAAGGTCGACAGGATGAGGCCGTTTAGCTGGTAAAAAATGATCTCGTCATTTTCGAACACCGGTTTCCAGCCGAAGCCGTCGACATAGAAACGGCGCGACTTTTCCAAATCGCGCGATCCAAGAGTAATGAGGGAAACCCGTGGCTCAGCCATGGTCAGAACTCGACCGGCCCATCCAGTTCCTCGACCTTCCACGGCAGGCCGTGCGCGTTGAGCATTTCCATGAACGGATCGGGGTCCATCTGCTCCATGTTGAACACGCCGTCACCCGACCATTTGCCGGTCAACATCATTGCACTGCCGATCATCGCGGGAACGCCGGTGGTGTAGCTCACCGCTTGGTTGCCGGTTTCCTCATAGGCATCCTCGTGATCGCAGATGTTGTTTATATAGAACGTCTTCTCGCCCGAACCGTCCAGCGCTTCTCCGGTTGCAATGACGCCGATGTTGGTCTTGCCCTTGGTGGTTTCGCCCAGCGATTCCGGCTTGGGCAGCACCGCGGCGAGGAACTGGAGCGGGATGATATCCCGGCCTTGGTACTTGATCGGCTCGATGCTGGTCATGCCGACGGCCTGCAGAACCGTCAGATGGGTGATGTAGGCATCGCCGAAAGTCATCCAGAACCGTGCCCGCTCCAGTTCGGGAACGAACTTGGCAAGGCTTTCAAGCTCCTCGTGATACATCAAATAGGCGTTTTTCTTGCCGACGCCTTCGAAGTCAAATTCGGTCCTGATCTGCATGGCGGGGGTTTCGACCCATTCGCCGTTCTCCCAATGACGTGCCGGCGCGGTCACTTCGCGGATGTTGATTTCCGGATTGAAGTTGGTCGCGAACGCCTGCCCGTGATCGCCGCCGTTGCAATCGAGGATGTCAAGTTGGCGGATGGTTTTCAGCTTGTGCTTCTTGAGCCATATGGTGAACACGCTGGTCACGCCCGGATCGAAACCCGACCCCAGCAGCGCCATCAGGCCCGCTTCCTTGAACCGGTCGTGATAGGCCCACTGCCAGTGATATTCGAACTTCGCTTCGTCCTTGGGTTCGTAATTCGCGGTATCGAGATAGCTGACGCAGGCTTCCAGGCAGGCATCCATGATCGGCAGGTCCTGATACGGCAGCGCCAGATTGACCACCAGCGAAGGCCGCACCTTGCGGATAAGATTGACCATCGCGGGCACTTCTTCGGCGTCGATTTCATAGGTCGCCACGTCGCGCCCTGTGCGCTGCTTCACGCTGGCGGCGATACTGTCGCACTTGCTCTTCGTGCGGCTCGCCAGATGGATATCGCTGAAGATATCCGCATTCATGGCCATCTTGTGGACCGCGACCGAACTGACGCCGCCTGCGCCGATAACCAGAACTGTAGACATGTTTACTCCAGAATATTGGTGTTTTTCTGGCAACGCATTAGGCGGTAACAATGTTTCAAGAAAGCCCCCGCGCTCCGACAAATGACGGAGTTCACCGCGCAGCCGCGAAAATAGGCGCAATTCTGCCGCCAACACCCTTGCTGCCGGTGGAAATCGACGGGGTGACATGCTGGGTCAAAGCGGAAAACCTGCAACCGATCGGCGCATTCAAGATCCGCGGCGCATGGCACCGGATGAGCGACCTGACCGCGGAAGAGCGGGTGCGCGGCGTCGTGGGCGTGTCCAGCGGAAACCATGCCCAAGGGGTGGCCTGGGCGGCGCGGAAGCTTGGTATTGCCGCGACCATCGTCATGCCGCGCGACGCGCCGCAGATGAAGCTGGAAGCGACCCGGGCGCTCGGCGCGGACGTTGTGCTATACGAAAGGCCGGGCGAGGACCGCGATGCCGTGGCCAATCAGCTGTGCGAAGAAACCGGCGCAGTGCTGGTCCATGCTTATGCCGATCCGTGGGTGATCGAAGGGCAAGGCAGCGCCGGGATCGAGATCACCGCGCAACTGGGGCGTCAACCGTCCGCAATCATCGCTTGCTGCGGTGGCGGCGGGCTATCGGCAGGCCTCGCCCTCGCCTGTCCGGAAAGCCGGATTGTAACGGTGGAGCCGGAAGGCTGGGACGATCTGGCACGCAGCCTTGCGACGGGCAAAATCCTGCCGGTCGGGCTCAACCCGCCTCCCACCGCTTGCGACGCCTTGCAAACGCCGGTGACGGCGCCGGTCAACTTCGCAGTTCTTAATGGCCGTGCGGAGGCTGGCCTCGCCGTGTCGGAATTCGAAGTCCGGCGGGCCCAGCGCTTCGCCTTCGCCCGTTTGAAACTGGTACTAGAACCGGGCGGTGCCGCGGCGCTGGCGGCGGGCCTCGCCGGGAAGGTCGCGCTCGATGCCAACAGCGTGATCATGCTGACGGGCGGAAATGTCGATCCGGCGGCTTTCGCAATGGTGCTGACCAGCGGAAATTAGGTTGCAATTGACAATTGACTGGCGCCGCGCCAGTTTCCTGGAAAATATGGAGGGGATTTTCAATGCAGGCTCAAATGCTCGCGCCGGCAGCCGTACTCGTACTTTGGTCGCTGGTCATGCTTTACTGGATGGCCGCTACGCGCGGACCGGCGATGAAGAAGATGGAAGGCGGGCTTGGCGCGGCGAAACCTGGCGGACGGGGCCAGGATCTTGAGGGCCGCATTCCCGACAGGGTCAACTGGATAGCCCATAATTACACCCACCTGATGGAACAGCCGACGATCTTCTATCCGGCGGTGATCATCCTCGCGCTGGTCGGAAGCACAGGCCTCGATATCCTGCTCGCATGGATTTATGTCGGGATGCGGATCATTCATTCGATCTGGCAGGCGACGGTGAACAAGGTTCCGGTCCGTTTCCTGATGTTCCTGGTGTCGACCATCGCGCTGACAATCCTCGCCATTCGTGCAGTTATGGCTACCCTGTTCGCCAATCCGGCAGCCCTGTCATGATCGGCGCGGCGATCCTCCAGCCGGTCGTCGCCCTGATGATCTGGACCATGGTGATGTGGGTGTGGATGTACGCCACCCGCATTCCGGCCATGTCCCGGGCGCCGGATATCGAAGCGCCGGGCAAGCTGGTGGGTAGCACCGGGGCTGACCTCCGCGCCAAATTGCCGAGTAGTGTGAGTTGGAAGGCCGACAATTACAATCACTTGCACGAAGCGCCGACCGTGTTCTACGCGGTCGCCATCGTGCTGGCGGTGATCGGCCAGGGTGACGGGATGAACGCGTTGCTCGGGTGGATCTACACGGGCCTGCGGGTTACCCATTCACTGGTACAAGCGACGGCAAATCGCGTCCTGGTGCGCTTTGTCCTGTTCGCCCTGTCGAGCCTGGTGCTGATGGCGCTGATCCTGCACGCAGCGCTGTCGGTGTTCTAGCGCCGCTGGGTGGCCGGACTACTCGGCCGCTTCGCGCGCTTCTTTCTTCGCGAATTCCATTGTCGCGAGGAATTTCTCCGCATCGAGCGCGGCCATGCATCCTGTGCCCGCGGCAGTAACCGCCTGCCGATAGGTATGGTCCATCACGTCACCGCAAGCGAACACTCCGGGCAGGATTGTCTTCGGGGTGCCCGGTTCGACAACCAGATAACCGCTTTCATCCATCGGCAACTTGCCCTTGAACAGCTCGGTTGCCGGGGCGTGGCCGATCGCCACGAAGGCCCCGTCGACCTCAAGCTGGCTGATTTCGCCGGTTACGGTGTCCTGCAACTCGAGCGCTTTCAGCCCGCCGGCCAGCGGATCGCCAAGGAAGCGGGTGACCGCCTTGTTCCACATCGGGGTGATCTTCTCATTTCCGAACAACCGGTCCTGCAGGATCTTCTCCGAGCGGAGCGTATCGCGTCGGTGGATCAGGGTCACATCGTCGGAATGGTTGGTGAGATACAGCGCCTCTTCGACCGCAGTGTTGCCGCCGCCGATCACCGCGACTTTCTTGCCGCGATAGAAAAATCCGTCACACGTCGCGCAGGCCGAGACGCCCTTGCCGCCCAGTTCCTGTTCGCCCGGTACGCCTAGCCACTTGGCCTGCGCCCCGGTCGAGATGACCAGCGTATCGCCGATATAGATATCGCCGCTGTCACCGATCGCCCTGTAGGGCGGACCGTTCGCGAGATCGACTTCGACTATCGTGTCCCACATCATGCGCGTGCCGACATGTTCGGCCTGCGCCTGCATTTCCTGCATCAGCCATGGCCCCTGGACCACATCCCGAAATCCGGGATAATTCTCGACATCGGTGGTGATCGTCAGTTGCCCGCCCGGCTGCAATCCCTGCACGACAATCGGCTCGAGCGCCGCGCGGGCACCGTAAATGGCCGCCGAAAGCCCGGCGGGGCCGGAGCCGATGATCAGCATGCGGGTGTGATGGGTCGCCATGGTGTGCTTTATTTCCGTGTTGTGTTCCGAGAGCGGAATCTGGTTACGCTTCGATCAGATGCAAGCGCAAGGCGTCGCGCCGCGCGCCGTCAACCTCCAGCACATCCGCGAGGAACGCGTCGAGAGAGCCGTGCTCCCTCTCCACAGATTTGCGCATCGCCGACAGGTAGCGTGCGTCGACCCCCATGAGGATGCGGATGGTAGAATCCGCGATAGGTCCCCATTTTGCGCGAATAGTCTCCGCCCCGGCGGCCACGCGAGCATCGAGGTCGCCCGCGGTGTTGGTGAGAAGGAAATCCTCCATCGCGTCGTCGGGATGAACGTCCAGTGCGTGATGCAGCAGTGCAACCGCCATGCCGGTCCGGTCCTTGCCCGCCAGGCAGTGGACCAGGCTTGGCCCCTCACCAGTCGCCAAGGCCTCGAAATACCGTTTCAGGATTACAATGAGCGGCGCCCGGAACGGGAGGTTGGCGTAAAGCGCTTCCATCTTGGCATGTGCTGCAGTCTCGTCCAGCGCATCGCGCGCGGCTTCGACATGAGGCGCCAAGGCCGCCGTCTCTCCGTCGTAAAACACGACCTCGCCGCCAAATTCAGGATGCCGGCGGCAGGGATACGACTGCCGCTCGCCGTTGCCGCGCATATCGATGATGTAACGGAGGTCGAGCGCGGCAATAGCCTCCAGATCGGCGTCGCTCGCGCCGGAATGCTGGCCGGAGCGGAACAGCATTCCGCGTTTTACGGCACCGCCGCCTATAACTGCATATCCCCCGTAGTCGCGGAAATTATGCACGCCCGACAAGTTCAGGACACGTGACGGGTCTTCGGCGCTTTTGTTCATGGTCAGCCGCTTGCCAGCCGTCGTTGCAGGGGACAACCCCCGCCAAGGCGCGACGAACAAAAATCACGAGGTTCGCGGGTCAGCCATCCGAGTTTTGCTGCGAGATCGGCAGCGAGGCCAGATCGCCGGTGAAATTTTCCGTCCACCGCTGGATATTGTCATCGCGTACGGTCTTGATCAGCGCGTCCCACCGCTCCTTGCGCTCTTCCCGCGGCATGTCGAGCGCCTGCTTTATCGCATGGCTGAGCTCGTCGGGACTATGCGGATTGACCAGTACCGCCTCGGGCATTTGCAACGCGGCCCCGGCAAAGCGCGAGAGGATCAGGACGCCGGGATCTTCCGGGTCCTGCGCCGCGATATACTCCTTCGCCACCAGGTTCATCCCGTCCCTCAGCGGGGTGACCAGTGCAATCTTGGCCGCACGGTAGAAACCGCACAATTCGGCCAACGAATGTCCCTTGTTGACGTAGCGGATGGGGACCAGGTCGACCTCCGACCGCGCGCCGTTGATCTGCCCGGTCTTCTGTTCCAGCTGGGTGCGGATTTTCTGGTAGGATTCGACATCCTCCCGGCTCGGCGGCGCGATCTGGATGTAGACCAAATCACGGACATGCTGGGGATGTTGGTCGAAAAACCGCGAGATGCCGTCGATCCGCTCGGGCAGGCCCTTGGAATAATCCAGCCGGTCGACACCCAGCATCGCGGTCCGGTGGCGGGTGCTCGCAAGCAGCCGCTGCGCCGCTTGCCGCGCATCGCCAGTACCCGCCTGGTCCATCACATGGTCGTAATCGATCCCGATGGGATAGGCCCGGGCGTGGACCGTGCGGCCCCCGAGTGTAATGCGGCCAGTGTCTTCGTCGACATCCGCGCCCAATTCTTTCTGGCAGTAATGCAGGAAACTTTCGAGCCATTCGCGGGTCTGGAAACCGATCAAATCGTATTCCAGCATCGTGCGTACCAACCGGTCATGGTAAGGTAGCGAGACGAACAGCCGGGTGGGCGGCCACGGAATGTGGAGGAAGAACCCGATCCGGTTCTTCACCCCGCGCGAGCGCAGCCGTTCACCCAATGGCAGCAAATGATAATCGTGCACCCAGACAAGGTCGTCGGGTTCGATCAATGGTCTCACACTTTCTGCGAAATGCTCGTTAACCCGTTCATATCCCCTGCCAAACTCGCGCTCATACTCGGTCAGGTCAATTCGATAATGGAACAGCGGCCACAGGGTCGAATTTGCGTACCCATTGTAATATTCCTCGACGTCCTGCGCGGCGAGATCGATGGTGGCGGTGGTGACGCCTTCCGCCCGCTGGATCGAGATTTCTCCGGTGAATTCCGCCACTTCGTCGCCGGACCACCCAAACCAGATGCCGCCGTTCCGCTTCAAGGCCGAGTTCAACGCTCCGGCGAGGCCTCCTTGCGCTCCCGCTACGCCGCGAGCCTTGGGCACCGCAACGCGGTTGGAGATCACAACAAGGCGGCTCATCTGACTGTACTCCATGGTTTCGACAGCAGGCCAGCGCAGTTGATCACGCCCACGAGGGAATAGGTCTGTGGGAAATTACCCCACAACTCCCCGCTGTCGTAGTCGAGGTCTTCGGACAGCAGGCCCGACTTCGTTCGATGGCTGAGCATCGCGCCGAACAGGACACGGGCTTCGTCATCGCGGCCAACCAGGTGCAGCGCCTCGATCAGCCAGAAGGTGCAGACGTTGAACGCGGTTTCCGGCGCTCCGAAATCGTCTTCTGCCGCGTATCGTAGCATATGTTCGCCCCGCCGCAGAGTCTTCTCGATCGCGGCGAAGGTTGACTGGAACCGGGGATTGTCCGGTGCAAGGAACCGCAGTTCCACCATCTGCAGCAAACTGGCGTCGAGATAATCGCTCTGGAACGACGCCCCGTAGTGGCCGCCATCTTCGCCGTTTTCGACCCAAGCTTCCTCCTCGATCTTCGCCCGGATGACTTCGGCGCGCTCGGTCCAGAACTGCTTCCGGTCAGGCTTGCCGATTGCGCCCGCGACATTGGCGAGCCGGTCGCAGGCCGCCCAGCACATGACGGCTGAATAGGTGTGCACTTCCTTGCGGGTGCGAAATTCCCACAGCCCCGCGTCGGGCTGGTCGTGCATGGCCCAGGCGCTGTCGCCGACCTCTTCCAGCGCGGCAAAATCGTGGTCGTCGGCCATTCTTAGCAGCCGCCGGTCGAAGAAGGCCTGCGCCGTAGGCAGCACGATCTGGCCGTAGCAGTCATACTGGACCTGCTTGTAGGCCGCATTGCCCCGGCGGACCGGCCCCATCCCGCGGTATCCGGCGAGGTGCGCGGCGGTTGTCTCGTCCAATTCCCCCTCGCCCATCACGGAATACAGGGGCTGGATCTGCCCGCCCCTCGCTCCATCGACGATATTTCGCAGGTAGCCGAGATACTTTTCCAGCACGTCCAGCGCACCGAGGCGGTTGAGCGCCTGCACGGTATAATAGGAATCGCGGATCCAGCAGTATCGGTAGTCCCAGTTACGCTCGCTGTTCGCGGCTTCGGGGATGGACGTGGTGAGCGCTGCCACGATAGCGCCGGTTTCTTCGTGCTGACATAGCTTCAACGCGATGGCGCAGCGAATGACCTCCTCCTGCCATTCTAGTGGGATATGCAAACCGCGCACCCACAGTTTCCAGTATTTTGTAGTCAGCTGGTCCATCCGCCGCAGTTCGGACCGGAGATTGCCGAAAAACGGCTCATCGGGGCCGAGGAAGAAATGGTGGTCGGTTTCTAGCCGGAAAAAGCGCGCCTCATGGATATAGCCGATGGGAGCGTCGGTGCTGAGCCGCATCGCCTGCGTCCCGATCAGGTAGCGGATGTGATTGGTCCCGCTCGTCGTTTCGGCGATCTTGACACCGTAATCGGTCATCGGGCGCAGGACCACGCGTATGCGCGGCGTTCCGGCCACCGGACGGACGATGCGCGCAAAAGCGACAGGGCGGTACATCCTGCCGGACAGTTCGAAACGCGGGCAGAAGTCCCGGATTTCCGCTGCGGAACCGTCAGCCGCCTCAAGCCGCGTGACCAAGGTTGCGGTGTTACGCTCGTATGCCTGGCTTTCGGAAACCTGCCCTTCCAGTTCAAACCGCCAGACACCTGCTTCTCGGCTGTCACCGTTTAGCAACGCGCAGAACACCGGGTCACCGTCAACGCGCGGCACGCAACCCCAGACCAGCGCGCCGTACCGGTCGATGAGGCCGCTGACCTGGCAATTGCCAATTGGCCAGAGCTCCAGGTTCGACGCATGCAGGGCATCCTTCTGGTTCATTTCGGCAGCGCTCAAGGCTTCAGCCATTCATATACATCCTTCACATTTTCAAGGCAGTATTTTGCATTACTAGATTCTCTCTCACCTACACCAATGCCAAAGCCGCCAAAGTCCGTCGCCGCGATGAAGCCGTCCTCGTCTGTCACGTCATCCCCGATGAAGACCGGCATTGCTCCAGCAAACACCGGTTCGGCCATGAAAACCCTGACCGCACCATCCTTACCGACACCGGCCCGCACAAGTTCCACAACCGCCTTGCCTTTCTTCACCTGAAGGCCGTGCCTTTTCGCCTGGTCCCGGGCAAATGCGTGCGTGCGGGCGGCAAGTTCGGGCCGCGAGCGGAAATGCAGCGCAGCGCCGTGCGTCTTGGGTTCGAAAGCGAGGCTTTCGGCGGCGGCGAACTCCTCCAGCGCCGTCATCGCGGCGGGTGGAATCGCTTCTGGAGGCTCGCCGATCGATGAACCTTCCGGATCGCAGCGCGCGCCACCGTGAGATCCGGCACGGAAGATCGGCGGATTTCCGAGGTACTGCGCGAGGTCTTCGAGCGAGCGCCCGCTGATCAGGGCTAGTCTACCCGCAAGGCGCTCGGACAAGGCCGCCAGCGTGTCGGGCAGATCCGGCGGAACCACGATGGTATCGGGCCCGCTGGCGATCGGAATCAGGGTCCCGTCGAAATCGAGAAACAGGGCGACAGGGCGCGCGGCCGTGAGTTCGGCCAGTGAAGGCGGCGGGAGGAGATGCGAAGTATAGCCCATGTCCGGCAATCTTACGGACAACAGGCCACCAATCAAACAGGAATACGAATTTCCATGCACTGGCGCATTTCGTTAACCCTGATGATCGGCGGGCAATGGCCATTGCATGGTTCTCTCGCACCGACCTCTATGCATCTCTACTTACGGACCGTTAACCATTTCGGCGTAAGCGGCGGGAATGACCTATGTAAAAGCCCTTAGCGCCGGCGTTATCGCCCTATCCGCCCCTGTCCTGTTTTCGTCCCCGGCGGCCGCCGGCGGCATTGCCGCTGGCACACTGATCGAAAACACGGCGTCCGCCACTTACCGCGTCGGCGCGCAGAATTTAGGCGCCGATTCCAACACCGTTGTGCTGCGGGTTGATGAATTGCTGGACGTCACGGTGGCATCGCAAGACAGCGGACCGGTGCCGGCTACCGGCCCGACTGCCGTGCTCACTTTTTCCATCACCAACACGGGTAACGGTCCCGAAGCGTTCAACCTCACGGTAAACCCCGATACCCCCGGCAACGATTTCACTCCGGTGGTCGACGGGATCGCCGTCGATACCAATGGCAACGGGGTCTACGATCCCGGCGTTGACCAGATCCTGGGAGCATCGGCTCCGACCGGCCTGCTCGATCCGGACGTATCGCTGATAGTGTTTGTGCTGGTAACCGTTCCCGGCACCGCCGCCGATACCGACACCGCCGTCGTGAACCTGCTGGCCGAGGCGGTGACCGGCACCGGTGCACCGGGGACAGTCTTCGCGGGCCAAGGCGAAGGCGGCGGTGACGCCGTAGCCGGCGCTACCGGTGCCGATGACGATGACGATGCGACGGTAGTGGTCCGCGCCATTGCGGTCGCCATCTCCAAGTCGGCAACGGTTGTCGATCCGTTCGGCGGTTCGCAGCCTGTTCCCGGCGCGATCATAACCTACACCCTGCTGACAACCGTTTCGGGAACCGGAACCATCGAAGTGCTCGATGTCACCGACGCGATCCCGGCCGGCACGTCTTACCGAAGCGACAGCCTCGCGCTCGACGCCGCACCGCTCACCGATGCGGTGGACGGCGACATCGGCAGCGCTTCCGCCGCGGGTATCGATGTCGCCATTGGCGACGCTTCGGCCGGCGACAGCTTCAACATCACGTTCGATGTGATCATCGATTGAGGGATTTGCGATGAAACAGAATTTCCTGCTCAAGATACTCGCTGCCGCATCGATCGGTCTCGGCGCTGCATGCCTCGCACCAGTCGCCGCGGCGCAAGAAGCCCTGTCCTTTGAAGGAACAGCGTTTGTCGAAAAGACGGTCATCGAGGATGGCGCTGAAAAAACTGTCCAGTTGCCGACCGACACTGTCGTGCCGGGGGACCTCATCGTCTTCAACACGGCTTACCGCAACAGCGGCGCCGAGCCGGTCGAGGATTTCGTGGTGACCAACCCGATCCCCGCGGCCGTCGCGCTGTCCGATGCATCCGCGGCGGTTCTCAACGTCTCGGTCGATGGCGGCAAGACGTTCGGGACGCTTTCCTCGCTCAAGGTGGCGGTGGAACCGGAGGGTGACCGCCCGGCAGTCGCCGCAGACGTGACCCATATCTGCTGGACGCTCGACGTGGTCGCGCCCGGCGATAGCGGAACACTGACTTACAAGGCTTTTGTGCGCTGACCCCAGGAAGGGGAAAGGGCCAAAATGATTAACAACCACAAGAAGTTACGAAGATCAAGTTGAAGGGACCAATTCCATGACACGTACCAGAAAGATAATGGGGGCAGTAAGCGCGACCGCGCTGATTGCCATGAGTTCTACCCAGGCCCAGGCTGCCGGCGTAACCGCCGGTGCTTCGATTCAGAACACCGTAACCGTCGATTACCGGGTTGGCGCCGCGCAGCAGACCGCTGTGCAGGCGTCTGACACCTTCGTAGTCGATCGCAAGGTCAACGTGACGATTTCAGAAGTCGGCAACACCACCACTTCGGTGTCGCCCGGCCAGATCGAGGCCGTAACTACCTTCGATGTTACCAACCTGTCGAACGCGACCATCGATTTCGCACTGTCGGTGGCGCAGCAAACCGGCGGTGCCGGCGCGCATTCCAACACCGACACGTTCGACGTCACCAACGTCAGAATCTACCTCGACGATGGCGGCACTCCGAGCGTTTATGACGGCACGAACACCGAGGTAACCTATCTCGACGAAGTGGCTGCAGACGCGACCGTTCGCGTGCTGGTGGTCGCCACCGTTCCGTTGACGACCGGTTCGCCGGTCCGTAATGTCACAACCGACGATGTTGCGGCTGTCACCCTGACGGCAAACGCTCACGAATCGGGCGCTTCCGGTTCGCTCGGCGCTGAACTGGTATCCTCGGCCGGTGCCAACACCACCAGCGTGGAAACGGTTCTGGCAGACGCCGCCGGTGCTACGGATGCCCAGTATGACGGCGCATTCTCGGCCAAGGACGACTATACGGTACTGGCTGCGGCGCTCTCGGTTGTGAAAATCAGCTCGGTGATCAGCGATCCGGTCAACGGCGCCACCAATCCGAAGCTGATCCCCGGCGCGGTAGTCGAATACTGCATCGCCGTGAGCAACAGCGCGGGGGCCACTGCCGAAGATATCACAATCACCGACGTCCTGCCGGTCGAAGTTGAATATCTCGCGGCTTTCGGCGTGCTGATCAACGGAACTTATGACAACAACGGCACGGCGGGCGACACGACCGACGATACCTGCACCGCTGGTGCCGGTGCCGGCGCATACGATGGTCCGGGGCGCGAAGTGTCGGGTACCTTGAATGATCTCGACGCTGGTGACGCGCTGACGCTCGTTTTCCGCGCCACCATCGACGCGAGCTGAACCTTGGGTTCGGGGCGGCACTCAATAGCCGCCCCGTACTCGCTGTAGACCGTTCGTGATGTGCTTGCCCTCCTTTAGGCTTGCCCTGGCTTCGCTGCTCACCGCGGTGGCAATGATGCTGGGCGGAAGCCTGCAGGCGCAGACCATCACCAACATCGCTGAAGCTCGCTGGAATTCTGGCGGGCAGGACTTCTCGATCCGGTCAAACGAGGTCAGCTTCGATATTGCCCCGAATGCGGCGATTATCGAAACATTCCGGCTCGCCCCGGGCGGGCCGACTACAGTCAATTTCACTCCTTCGCTGTGCGGCAACCCGCGAGCGCCGCTGGCCATCGGCGGCACCGGTAACGCGCCGATCACCGTCAACACCAGCCGCGATTTTTCCACCGGCGATATGTTGGTGTTCGAGATCATCGCGGCGGCCGCCAACCTTGATCCAAACGCCGTCGACCGGCTCGAAGCGGTGCTCACCAACACCTCTGGCGACCGGGAAACCCTCGAGATTTTCGAAACCGGGGCGAATACCGGGTCGTTTGTCGGTGCGATCCGGATCGTCACCATTCCCCCGGCCCCGGTTGCCGGCGACTGCCGACTCAGCTCCGGCCAAGGCGATGTTGTAACGATCGAGGGCCGGCGTGTAGGCCTCGCCGCAGTGATTGCGGCGACGACCGTCAACATACTGGCAGACCCATACGGGCTCGTGTTCGATAGCGAGGACGGAACCCCGGTTTCGGGCGCGACCGTAACGCTGATCGATGTTGCAACAGGTCTTCCCGCGGTAGTCTTTGCCGATGACGGGATCACCAGCTGGCCTCCGACCGTTATTTCCGGCCAGTCGGTTACCGATAGCGGCGGGACTGTCTACCCCATGCGGCCCGGAGAATACCGCTTCCCGCTGACGTCGCTGGGCCAGTACCGGCTCGAAATCACGCCGCCCTCCCCCTACAGCGCGCCATCGGTGGTTGCCGCAGCCCAACTGGCCAACCTGACACGGCCCGACGGCGGGGCGTTCACGATCGGTAGTGGTTCGTACGGCCAGAGCTTCGACCTTGTCTCAATCGTGCCGGTACGGATCGATATACCCCTCGACCGGCCAAGTGTTGCGGTTGGCCTGACCAAGACAGCCTCACGAGCGTCTGCGGTTCCGGGCGACGTCGTGTTCTATACCGTAACGGTCACGAACCCCGACAACGCCCGTGGCAAATCCGGCGTGGTGGCGACCGATACCCCGTCCACGTGGCTGCGCTTGCGGCAGGATTCCGTGCGGATCGACGGTGCCGAGGCAGCAGGAGCGCTTAGCGTAAGCCCGGATGGACGCAAATTCGCGGTCCGTCTTGGCGATATTGCCCCCGCCGCCCGCCATACCATAACCTACGCCATGACTGTTCGCGCCGACGCACCTCCGGGTGACGCGGTCAACCTGGCAGAGAGCGTCGATTCGCGCGGAAATATCGCCAAGGCTAGCGCCGTCCTTAAAATCGAGCGCGATATCCTGTCGAACCGCATGACCATCATCGGCCGGATTACCGCAGGCGAATGCCTGCTGGACGGACCACGCCTCGGCGTACCGGGCGTGCGGGTCATGCTCGAAGACGGCAGCTTTGCGATTACCGACAGCGAAGGTCGCTACCATTTCGAGGGGATCGTCCCCGGCACCCATGTGGTGCAAGCCGCGGGGCAGACCCTTCCAGAGGGATCACGCTTCATCGATTGCAGCAATTCCACCCGAAATGCCGGCAGCTTAAATTCGCGGTTCGTGATTGGTCAGGGCGGCAGCCTCGTCGTCGCGGACTTTGCCGCGACGCTGCCGGAAGGCTGGCTGAAGGCGGAAACCCTGCCGGAACCGGAAGAAACCTATCGCGATGCCGCCGGTGCCGAGACCGATTGGCTGACCTTGGGCGATGGACCTGACGATTTCCTGTTTCCCGCGATCGACCATAATCCGCGCGCCCCTGCCATCCGGGCGGTAATCCGCCACCGCGCCGGCAGCACTGTGGAACTCTCTGCCGAGGGCAAGCGGGTCGATCCGCTGACTTTCGAAGGCACCCGCACCGATGCCAACGGCAAATACGCGGTCAGCATCTGGCGCGGCGTACCGCTGAAGACCGAAACCACCCGTCTGAGCGCACGTATCCTCGATGCTAAGGGCGGTGAAACCGCGGTGCTCACGCGTCCGGTGTTCTTCACCTCCGTGCCGGCCCGCGCCGAATTGATCGCCGCATCTTCGAAACTTGTCGCGGACGGCGAAACCCGCCCGGTTGTTGCGGTGCGGATGACCGATCGGCATGGACGCCCTTTGCGCGACGGCATCTCCGGCCAGGTTGCCATCAAGGCCCCTTACGAAAGCGCGCAGGCCCTCGACACGATGCAGCTTCGCCAATTGTCAAACTCTGGCGGAACGGCCCCAACCTGGACCGTCACGGGCGATAACGGCATTGCCCTGATCGAACTCGCTCCGACGATGGTCAGCGGGCCGCTGCATCTCGATTTCAACTTCGTGGAAGACCAGATCACCCGCCAGCAGACCCTCGAAACATGGATTGTTCCCGGCGACATGAAGTGGACGCTGGTCGGCCTCGCCGAAGGTGCAGTTGGCAGCCGCGAGATCGCGGACAATATGGAACGCGCCGGCAATTTCGACAGCGATCTTGGCAACAACGCCCGCGTCGCTTTCTACGCCAAGGGCCGCATCCTGGGGCAGTACCTCCTCACCGCCGCCTATGACAGCGCCAAGCAGCGCGCGGACCAGCCGCTGTTCGGCGCGATCGATCCCAACGCCTATTACACCATCTTCGCCGATGGTTCCGATCGCCGGTTCGACGCGGCATCGCGGGAAAAACTCTATGTGCGGATCGAAAGCGCGCGCTTCTACGCGCTGTATGGCGATTTCGAAACCGGCTTCGACCAGACCGACCTCGCGCGTTATGTCCGCTCGGCCACCGGCGTCAAAGCCGAGGGCGATTTCGGTGCGGTCCAGGTACAGGGCTTCGCCGCCGAGATCGCTACCCGTTACCGACGCGACGAAATCCAGGGCAACGGCCTTACCGGACCCTACAGCCTGTCGAGCCGCGCAATCATCGCTAACAGCGAACGCGTGGTCCTGCAGATCCGCGACCGGTTCCGTTCGGAGCTGATCGTCAGCGAACGGCAGCTAACCCGCTTTGTCGATTACGACATAGACCTGCTGTCCGGCACGATCACATTCGCCCAGCCGGTGCTAAGTCGTGACTTCAACTTCAATCCACAATTCATTGTAATTGATTATGAAGTTGATCTACTGTCTTCAGGCGGCGAATGGAATGCAGGACTGCGGGCCAACATCACCAACGCCAGCGAAACCGTGCGGGTCGGCGTTACCCTAGTCACCGACAAGGGCGATGCGGCGCGCACCAATCTGGCGGCGCTCGACGTCCTCGCCCGCCTTGGCGAGACAACCGAATTGCGCGCCGAACTCGGGGCCAGCCGCGCGGTTGGTCTGACGGACATGGCGTGGCAGGTCGAAGCCGAACACCACACGGGCGACCTGGACATTCTCGCGTATGCACGCTCGATCGACAGCGACTACGGCACCGGCCAGCAAAACTCCGGCGAACGCGGACGGCGCAAGGTCGGTCTCGATGGTCGCTACGCCGTCACCGAACAGCTGACCGTGACCGGCAGCATCTGGAACGATGACAGCCTGACCGACACAACCAGCCGCCGCGCAGTCCAGCTGCTATCGACCTACACTTCGGGCGATACCGACCTGCGCCTCGGCGTCTCGCATTTCTCGGACCGGCTCGGGACCGGCGAACGCGCCAATTCGACCGTGCTGGAAGCGGGTGCTACCCAGCGCCTGCTCGATAACCAGCTTGAACTTAGCGCCAACAGCAGCATCGCGCTCGGCACGGCGGAAGCGATCGACCTGCCCTCCAGCTACGTGTTCGGCGCCCGATACGCCCTGACCAGCAACGTCCGCTTGATCGGGGCTTACGAAATCGCCGAGGGTGAGCGTTTGAAAGCGCGGACCGTGCGCGGCGGGATCGAAGTGACCCCGTGGACCGGCGGGAGGGTCGTCTCGTCCCTCGGGCAGCAGGATATCTCGGAATTCGGCAAACGCAGCTTCGCCGCCTTCGGGCTGGCGCAGTCGTTCCAGGTCTCATCCGAACTGGCGCTCGACGCCACGCTGGACGGCAACCGCACGCTGAGCGGCGGAGATGCATCGAAGCTGGTCAATCCTGCGCAGCCCGCGGCCAGCGGCGGACAGATTTCCGGTTCCGGCAATCTGTTCGAGGATTTCACTGCCGTCACGCTTGGAACTGCATGGCGCAAGGGCCCATGGGCGGCGACGGCACGGGCCGAACTCCGCGATGGCGAACTGGCCGACCGCACCGGGTTCACCTTTGGCGCCATCCGCCAGCTGGGTGAAGGCAGTGTCGTCGGCTCGGGCTTTGCCTGGACCCGCGCGGAAAGCGATACCGGCCAGAGCACCGAAATCTTTGATGGGGCGATCTCCGCTGCCCATCGTCCGGAGGAAGGCGAGTTCGCCTTCCTCACCAAGCTGGAGTACCGAAGCGACCGGGCTGTAAACGCGGTTGCAGGCGAAACCGACGCATCCGGCCGCACCGCGTTGACCGTCACCGGAGACGCCCAGTCGCGCCGCCTGATCGGCAGCCTTTCAACCAATTGGCACCCCATCGCCAAGCGCAACGAGGACACCCGCAGCGGATACACCCGGGAAGCCGCTGAAATCGGAGTTTTCGTGGGTGCCCGTTACAATTTCGACAGCTACGAAGGGTTCGACCTTGCCGGCTGGAGCGTATTGGGCGGACTCGAGGCGCGCGTGGCGGTGGGCGAGCGTTTCGAAGTAGGCGGCACAGCAACCGTTCGAAGCAACATCAGCGACGGGACGACAAGCTTCGCGATCGGCCCGCAAATCGGATTCACTCCGGCGGACAACATGCTGCTCACGGTCGGATACAATGTTTCCGGCTTCCGCGACGATGACTTCTCCGCCGCGCGCAACACCGACAAGGGCGTGTTCGCAGCCTTGCGCGTCAAGTTCGACGGCGACGCGTTCGGATTCCTCGGCCTGCGCCGTTAAGTCCCGGCTTCCCGTTCATCTGCATGAGGCGTGCCGAACGGACGGTTCAGCGTAACGATCTTTGCATTGAGAGCCGACGCAAAGGTCACCCAGAGAAAATAGGGCGCAATGAGCCACGCGGCGAAAGATGACCATTGTGCCAGTCCGATAATTAGCGCGAGCACGGACGCCCACAGAAAGGGCACTTCCACAAGTGCCCAGTCAGGGCGCCTGGCCTTGAAAAACAGCGGCGACCAGAGGAAGTGGAACACGAAATTGACCGCGTAGAGCGTGATGAGGATCCCGTGATCACCGGCGTCGTCAGTGCTGCGCCACGCGATTACGAAGGCCCATGCCGCCAGTCCCAGGATGATCGTCCACGCTGGCCCGAACAGCCAGTTAGGCGGCTGCCAAGACGGCTTCTTCAGGTTGTAATACCATTCGTCGATTTTCGTCAGAGCGCCGCCTCCGGCTGCCAGGATCGTGGCCCAGGCGATGGCGAAGATGACTTCGAAGCTCATTGACCGAGAGTAGGTACCCGGAGCCGGATAAGCAAGGAGCCGCTACCCGCCATCACGCTCCGCGAATTGCGCGAAGATTGCCGGCATACCGGGAACATCGCTCTCTGCCCTGAGCGAGATAAGCGCACTGGCGATATCGATGTCGAATTCGGCGACCTCGCGGCTCTGTTCGGTCCGCTTACCACCAAGCGAACGGGTCAGGGCGATCGCGGGCCGGTTTTCCGGGAGAATGTCGACGGTAAATCGCTCGATCCCTTCCCGCTGGCAATCGAGCAGCAGCACCGCTGTCAGCAAACGAGCGAGACCGAGGCCGTGGTATTCGTCGGTCACAGCAACCGAGAACTGGGCTGTCCGGGGATCGTCTCCTTCACGAAAAGCATGGACCACGCCGATTGCCGGTTGCTCCTCAATATCCGTCCGGATCGCACCCCACGCGATGTGATCATGTCCATCCACGTCGAGCAAGTCGTCGATCACCCGTTGTGGCGGCTCGGTAAGCCCGGAAAAGAACCGGAGATAGCGCGACTCTGGGGACAGCCGGGCAATCCCGTCGCGAAGTCGCTGCTCGTCATCCTGCCTAACGCCGCGGATGCAGACGGGTGTGCCATCAATCAGAAATGTGTCGAAGATCATGTTTCAATGGCCCGACCGGGCTGCCTGCGCCCGAGAACCGCAGCTTGCGACGGATCGCGGATTGAATCAACGCCCAGCGCGGCAGACTGCGTCAGTAACTGCGCGGCAGTCCCAGAACGTGTTCCGCCAGATAGGACAGGATCAAATTCGTGCTGATCGGCGCAACCGTATACAGCCGCGCCTCGCGGAACTTGCGCTCCACATCGTATTCTTCCGCGAAACCGAAACCGCCGAAGGTCTGTACGCACATATCGGCCGCGGCCCAGCTGGCTTCCGATGCGAGAAGCTTGGCCATGTTGGCTTCCTCGCCCGCGTTGCCGCCCTGGTCGTATGCGGCGGCTGCGTGATGGACCATCAACTCCGCCGCGCGCATCTGCGCATAGCAGCGGGCGATCGGGAACTGCACGCCCTGGTTCTGGCCGATCGGCCGCGCAAAGACGGTGCGATCCTTCGCATAGGCCGCCGCTTTCTCGATGAACCATTTGGCATCGCCGACACATTCGGCAGCGATCAGGATGCGTTCCGCGTTCATGCCGGACAGGATGTAGCGGAAGCCCTTGCCCTCTTCCCCGATCAGGCTGGAGGCGGGGATGCGCATGGCGTCGAAGAACACTTCCGTGGTCGAATGGTTCATCATCGTACGGATCGGTTTGATCGACATGCCGCCGGCGTCGCGGGCCTCCCGCATGTCGACGAGGAAGATCGATAGCCCTTCGGTCTTGCTCGCCGCTTCTTCGGGCGGGGTAGTCCGGGCGAGCAGCAACATCAGGTCCGAATGTTCTGCGCGGCTGGTCCATATTTTCTGGCCGTTCACGATATAATCGTCGCCGTCCCTGACCGCGACAGTGCGCAGCGACAACGTGTCCGTTCCGCTCGCCGGTTCGGATACCCCGAAGGCCTGAAGTCTCAGTTCGCCGCTCGCGATGCGGGGCAGATATTCGGCCTTCTGCGCATCGCTGCCATACCTCAGCAGCGTGTTCATGATGTACATCTGGGCATGGGCCGCGCCGCCATTGCAGCCGGACGCCTGGATTTCCTCCATGATGACCGCCGCCGCGTCCAGTTTGAGCCCGCTGCCGCCGAATTCTTCAGGGATCAGTGCGGCAAGGAAACCTGCTTTGGTCAGCGCATCGACGAACTCGGCGGGATAATCCCGAGCCCGGTCCTTCGCCCGCCAGTATTCGCCGGGGAATTCCTCACACAGCGCCCGGACCGCGCGGCGGATTTCAGTAACATCCTCGTTCTCGGTCACCGTATCAATCCGCCCGCTCGAACACCGCGGCGATCCCCTGACCGCCGCCGATACACATGGTTTCAAGACCGTATTTTGCATCGCGACGCTGCATCTCGCGAGTTAGATTGGCGAGGATCCTGCCGCCAGTGGCGCCGATAGGATGGCCCAGCGAAATGCCGGAGCCGTTGACGTTCAGGATATTGTGACGGCTGTCATCGTCCGCCCAGCCCCACCCCTTGAGGCATGCGAGCACCTGCGGCGCGAAGGCTTCATTCAGTTCGATCAAGCCGATGTCGTCCCATGACAGGCCATTGCGTGCGAACAATCGCTCCGTCGCCGGGACAGGGCCAAAGCCCATCCGCGCCGGATCGCAACCTGCTGCCGCCCACGAATGGAAGAAGGCAATTGGCTCGAGCCCAAGTTCTTCAAGCTTGTCTTCCGCCACCACCAGGCAGGCCGCGGCGGCGTCGTTCTGCTGGCTGGCGTTGCCCGCCGTGACGACGCCGCCTTCCAGCGGCCGCAATTTGCCGAGTGTCTCCATAGAGGCGTCGGCACGGAAGCCTTCGTCCCTGGCAAATACGACCGGATCAGCCTTCCTCTGAGGTACCTCGACCGGCACGATTTCGTCATCGAACAGGCCCTTGTCCCATGCCGCCGCTGCACGCGAATGGCTGCGGACAGCATAGGCATCGCAGGCTTCGCGGCTGATGTCCCAGTCGCTGGCGAGGTTTTCCGCCGTCTCGATCATGCCCGAGATCACGCCGTAGCGTTCTACCGGTTGGCTCATAACCCGCCCGCGGGTCAGGCGGTCATGGAGCGTCAGGTTGCCCGCACGCACGCCGCCGCGAACATCTGTGGTGTAATGTTCGACATTCGACATGGATTCGCAGCCACCCGCGACGACTACGTCGGACACCCCGGTCTGGACCATCATCGCCGCGTTTACGGCCGACTGCAGGCCCGAACCGCAGCGCCGGTCGAGCTGGTAGCCGGGCACTTCCTCCGGCAACCCGGCGAGCAGCCAGGACCAATGCGCGATGCAGGGCGCTTCGCCGCTGCCGTAACCCTGTGCGAAAATCACCTCGTCGACCCGCGACGGATCGAGTTTTGTCCGCTCCATCAGCGCCTTCAGGACAACCGCGCCGAGTTGCCCGGCGGTCAGCGGTGCAAGGCTACCGCCGAACCGGCCGACGGCGGTGCGGATCGGGGAAACTATGGCGGCGCGGCGTAGGGTCATGAACATATTCCTGCAATTCCGGTATCGACAAGACGGGCGATATCGCCCGAAGACAAGTTGAGATGGCGGGTAAGGACCTCCTCGGTATGCTCGCCATTGCGCGGGGCCGCCAGCGGCCCACCGCGTTCCATTTGCGGGACCGTGCCGAACGCACCGGCGGCAGGATAGGTGAAACCGCTGGGATTGTCTGCGGATTGGCTGAACATCGGGTTCTCGGTCACCATGGCCGGATCCTGCGCCGCGTCGAGCATCGTGCGATAGGTACTGTGGACGATCCCCGCAGCGTCCAGCGTTGCGGCCAACTCGGCATGGCGGCGGCGCGCGAATTCGGCTTCGAACAGCGGATAGAGTGCGTCGCGGTGGCTAAAGCGCAGACCGTCGTCCGCCGCAAAGGACACACCGCGTTCGGCCTCGAGCGCGGCAACGTTATCTTCGAGACTTAACGCTGCGAGCAGTTTTGCCCATTGCCGGTGGGTAACCACCACGACCATAACGCGGTGGCCGTCAGCGGTGAAGAAATCGCGCCCGAACAGGCCGTAAACCGCATTGCCCAAGCGTGGACGGTTCTCGCCCGAATACAGCACCTCGGCAATTCCGCCGAGGTTTGCGGCGGTGCCAATTGCAACATCCGACAGCGGAACGCGCACTTCACTGCCCTCCCCCGTCGCGCTGCGCCGCTGGATTGCGGCGAGCAGCGCGAAGGCGGCATAGGCGCCGGTGAGCAAATCCCAGGCCGGAAGCACATGATTGACCGGTTCCGGCCCCGCTCCAGTCAGCATTGGAAATCCGACGGCGTTGTTGACGGTATAGTCCAGCGCCGGCGAACCATCGGGCCAGCCCATCACCCGCACCGTCACCAGATCCGGACGCATCTTCGCCAGGACCGCGTGGGAGAGAAACCCTTCTGCCGGAAAATTGGTGATGAACTGCCCGGTTGCAGCCACCAGTTCCTGCAGCAACTCACGCCCCTCTGGCCGGGACAGATCGAGCGCGACAGACTTCTTGGCGCGGTTAAGGTTTTCCCAATACAGCGACGAATTGTCAGCAGTCACCGGCCAGCGATGGTAGTCCGGTCCGCCGCCAATCTGGTCAACGCGGATCACTTCGGCCCCGAACTGCGCGCAATACAGCCCCGCCGTAGGCGATGCCACGAAGGACGACGCTTCGATGACAGTCAGGCCGCCGAGCATGTCATACATTGGGGTTTTCGACCCGTAAAATTGCCGCCGCCGGGCCCAAGGTTCAGAGCCGCTCGATGATGATCGCCGGGGCCATTCCGCCCGCGGCGCACATGGTGACCAGTCCGTAACGCCCGCCGGTCCGCTCCAACTCGTCGAGCGCGGTTCCGATCAGGATCGAGCCGGTCGCGCCGATCGGATGTCCAAGCGCAATCGCCCCGCCGTTGACGTTGACCTTCTCGCGGTCGAGATCGAGATCGCGAATGAACTTCTCGGCAACGACCGCGAAGGCCTCGTTGATTTCCCACACGTCGATGTCGTCCTTGGAAAGGCCGGCCTTCGCGAGCACCTTCTCAGCCGCCGGCACTGGGGCATTCAGCATCAGTGTCGGATCGTCGCCCTGGTTGGCATAGGCTACAATGCGGGCGCGTGGTCTGAGGCCGTGTCGGTCCGCATAATCCTTGCTGGTGACCAGGATCGCGGCTGCCCCGTCGACCACGCCGGATGAATTGCCCGCATGATGCACGCCCCTCCATTCGAGGTCGGGATAACGCCGGGTTATCTGCTTGCGGAACGTAATCCCGCCGCCGAGATCGAAATCCGCCATTCCGTCGAAACTGGCCCGAAGTGCGGTCAGCCCTTCCATCGTGGTTTCGGGGCGAGGAAATTCTTCGTGATCCAGCGCGACCGAACCGTCGGGGTTGAGGACCGGGATTAGCGATCCCTTGAAGCGGTCTTCACGGATCGCACGATCAGCGCGCTGCTGGCTGATCAGCGCCAGCGCATCGAGTGCCTCGCGGTCAATGTTCTCGCTGGCAGCAATCGCATCGCCGCAAACCCCCTGGTGGCTTTGCGGGTGGAGTTCATCAAGATCGCGGTTGCCTGATCCCATGCCCATCGGCTGCATTCCGGCATTCGCCTCTTCAGCGCCCAATTGCGCGGTGTAACTCATCATTTCAGTGCCGCCCGCAATAACGCAGTCTTCCATACCCGACATCACCGACGCCGCGGCGAGGTTGACCGAGGTAATTCCGCCGCCGCAGAACCGGTCGAGCGTAGTACCGGATGCTGCGGTATCGTAACCTGCCGCCAGCGCAGCCATGCGGCCGAGATCACCGCCCTGCTTGCCTTTCTGGGTTGAGGTCGACCAGACGATATCATCGACCGTCGCGGTATCGAGATCGTTGCGGTCCTTGATCGCGGCCAGCACCGTGGCCGCCAGATGCTGCGGATGCAGATGGGACAGAGCGCCTTTGCCGGGTTTGCCAATCCCGCGAGGCGTTCGGACGGCGTCGATGATATAGGCGTCGGGCATGTCGGCAATTCCTCCCAAGTCCGTTCGGACAGGTTCTGTTATGATTTTGCGGTCTCCGTATCCCTGAATATCCCAGAGATTGCCAGCATCATCCCGCGTTCAAATAATCGGCCTTTTGCGCGCTTCCGTTTTGGTTCGAGGCGGACTATCCCTGTGGTATCGCTACCATTGGAGAGCAGCATGGCCGGATTCGACCCTCAGGATAAACCCACTCGCCGCCAGGTCCTGACGTATGGAGCCGCGGCGGCCGCACTCGCCGCCACTTCCGGCAAGGCGGCGGCACAGCGCGCCGAAGGGCAACCCCTGATCGGCAATCCGCAACTGCCAGACGTTCCAGGCGAGCGGATGCGCTGGGCGATAGTCGGGCTGGGCTCCTTCGCAGTTGGACAAGTCATCCCCGGCTTCGCCGACGCCCGCCATTCGCGAATGACTGCGTTCGTATCCGGCAACGCCGCGAAGGCCCGTGATCTCGGCGCGCGCTACGAAGTGGACCGGTTCTACGGCTACGACAATTTCGACCGGATCGCCGATGATGACCAGATCGACTGTGTCTACATTGTGCTGCCGGTCGGCCTCCACGCCGAATACACAATCCGCGCGCTCAAAGCCGGGAAGCACGTGCTGTGCGAAAAGCCGATGGCATCGAGCGCGGCGGAAGCGCAGGCGATGGTCGATGCTGCCCGCGCCGCGAACCGCCAGCTTGGCGCGGCCTACCGGGTGCATTTCGAACCCAACAATGTCCACGCTTTGGAGCGGATCACCAACGGTGACCTAGGTGTAATGCGTTATATCTCGGCCGATCATGGTTTCTCCGCGAACCCCGACTATCCGCCGCACAAATGGCGGCTGGAGAAGGAACTGGGCGGCGGCGGATCCATGTGGGATATCGGGGTTTACGGGGTCAACACCTCGCTGATGATGCTGCCGGGTGACCGCGTGGTTTCGGTGTCCGCTGCTTACGCCACACCGGCCGGTGATCCGCGCTTTACCGAAGTCGAAGGCGCGATCGACTACCGTTTTCGCATGGCGAGCGGGATCAACGTGCAGGGCTCATCCTCTTATTGCTGGAACCCCTACGTTTCGCGCCAGCGCTATTTCGGCAGCAAGGCCAGCATCGAGATGCAGCCGGCGACCACCTACGGCGATAACCAGATCATGATCGAAGGCGGCGAACATCCCCCGCGCACCTACCGTGCGGGCGATCCGATGCAGCAATTTGCCGCCCAAGTGGACGGTTTCTCGCTCGCTGCGCGGGCCAACACCCCGCACCGGACCCCCGGCGAAATGGGCCTTCGCGACCTCAAGCTGATGGAGGCCTGCTATGCCAGCGCCGATGCCGATGGCGCAGTAGTAAAGGTCGATATCGCGGTCTAGGTCAGGCCGCCGCTGTCTCCGGTCCGGCAACGGGATCCAGTTGCATGGTCGCGGGCGTCATGCGCGGCACCAGCATCTGGATGACGGCGAACGCGATCAGATAGCCCAGGCCGGCATAGATCACGATCGGGACATAGGAACCGGTCAGTTCCAGGGTCCAGCCGGTTGCCTGCGCGATCAAGATGCCGCCAATGGCTCCCGCCGCTCCGCCCATCCCGGCGATCGTCGCGACCGCGCGGCGCGGGTACATGTCGGCGATCATGGTGAAGATATTCGAGCTGAACGCCTGGTGCGCGGCCGTCCCCAGCCCGATCAGCAGCACCGCCATCCACGGCTCCGGCACGCTCGCTACGGTGACCAGCGGCAAGGCGAACAGGGCCGCAACGAACAGCGTGGTCTTGCGGGCGCGGTTGACCGACCAGCCGCGATTGACGAGGTGCGAAGACAACCAGCCGCCAGCGATGGAACCGATATCGGCGAGCAGATAGACCACGATCAGAGCCGGGCCGATCGTGGCCAAAATGCCGCTGTCGCCCTTGGGAAACAGCTCCATTCCCTGCGTCTTGGCGAGAAAATCGGGCAGCCAGAACAGAAACAGGTACCACACCGGATCGGTGAAGAATTTGCCGCAGATGAAGAACCACGCCTGCCGCTGGCGGATGGCGTCCTTCCAGCCGAGCGGCGGCCCGGCAGCGTCTTCGCCGTCCTGCCCGATCCACGCGCGCTCCTCGTCGGTGACCTCGACATGATCGACGGGTTGGCGGAAGAACCGGAGCCAGCCCCACAAGACCACGAACCCGAGCAGGCCAGTGACAAGGAACGCGGCGCGCCAGCCATACGCTCCGGCAATTCCGATGGCGATGATCGGCGTCAGCAGCACCCCGACATTGGCCCCGGCGTTGAGGATGCCCACCCCCAACGCACGTTCCCGCTTGGGAAACCATTCAGCGACCGACTTTACTGCCCCGGGATAAGCTGCACTTTCGGCCAGACCCAGCGCTATCCGCGCCAACACGAAGCCCAGGATTCCCTTGGCAAACGCATGGCTGGCGGCGGCGAGACTCCACAGGAAAATGGCGATCGCCATGCCTTTGCGGGTGCCGACAAGGTCGAGCCAGCGCCCCACTACCAGCAGGCCGATTCCGTAACTCGCCTGAAACGCGGTAACGATGTTGCCGTAGTCGACTTCGCTCCAGCCCATCTCGACTTCGATGACCGGCTTGAGCACGCCGATGATCTGGCGGTCGATGTAGTTAATCGTGATGACGAAAAAGAGCAGCGCGCAGATGCCCCAGCGGTAACGTCCCAAGGGCTTGATGAAACCGGAAACCGATTTCGCCTCGTTCGACACGGGCGCGTTCAAGCGCGCTCTCGCCGGGCAGCGGTTCTATTCCCCAACATCACGGTTCCTCTCCCTTGATAGCGCTACCATACGCTCGCTGAGTAATTGCGGCAAGCATCACGGGCAGCCTGTTACCGGGCGTCTGCCGCAGCGGCCGAACGGAGGCGACCGCGGAGCAGTTTTCCGCTTTCGGTCAGATCGTCTTCCGTCCAGCCTGAAGGCCCAGCGCCCGGCTTCAGCGCTGCGCTGCTTTCGTCCTTGTCCGTGATCGACCAATTGAACCACGACACGTGGTTTTCCTCCGCCCAGTCCCACCAGGCGTTGGATGAAGCGAGATCGATCGCGCCGTCCCCCGTCGCCTCGACCAGTCCGAACTCCGTGACCATAAGCGCCAGTCCCGCGCGCCGCGCTGCGTCCGCCTTAGCGCGCAGACCTTCCTTGTGGGTGGCAGCGTAATAATGAAGCGTATAGCCGATGTTGGTGCCGGCAACCGGATCGCGTGCCGCGATGTCGACATCCTGGCTCCAGCTGGGCGATCCGAGAATGATGAGGTTGTCGGGATCGACCGCCCGGATCGCTGCCACGATCCGTTCGTGATAGGGCTTGATGTCGCGCGACCAGTCGACTCCTTCACGCAAGGGTTCGTTAAACGGTTCGTAGATCAGGTTGGGCAGATGGCCATAGCGGCGCGCGATTGCCGTGAGGAATCGCTCGGCCTCTTCGGGATGTGCGGTGTGCGCATGCCAATCGACGATCACGTAGATGCCGTTCGCCCGTGCCGCTTCGATCACGGTTGAAGCCTTCTCAAGTTCGCGGTCGAAATGGGTGATCGCGCTGTTTTCGCCGCGCGCCGCGATGGCCGCCCGCACGCCGCTGACTTTCCAGTCCTGCGCCAGCCAAGTGACGGTCTCGGCGGAGTAGTATTGCGGTGCCCATTGGGACCAGAACAAGCTCATGCCCCGCAGCGTGACCGGCTTGCCGTCTTCGCCCACGATCTTGCCGCCGACGATAGCCAAGGCGCCATGCCGCGCAACCGGACTGCCGGTGGGGGCGGCCAGCGGCCCAGACTGAGACCGTTCTGTTTGCAGCGGATCGATAGTAGCGCAACTTGGCAGCGCCAGGATCGCAGCGGCAAGCAAGCTGGTAAATCGCATCATGACTTCCTCTCCCTTGTATTCTTGTCCCCGCCAAAGACGGGGGAACCGAGCCTCAGAACGTCGCCGTGACCGCATTCCCGTCGTAATCCAGCACCTGTCCATCGGTGCGATCGAATATTTCGCCACGTTGCGCGCCGTCATGGAGGATGATCGTAATCCGGCGCTGGTCGGCCATGCCGGGGAAGCACCCTTCCCGCGCGCCGACTGTAAGCTGGCGCTTGGCATCGTCCCACCGCATCGGAAGGCGGGCGAATTCTCCGCGCGTGTAACCCATGTCAGTGCCTTCATCCTCGTACAGCGTGAAGGCACCGTCTGCCCCCGCGAAGACGTGCACCGTCAGCGGTCCTTGCGGATTTTCGCCGGTCCACTGGACGTCCGGCCCCGTAGGAATGATCGCGCCCGAGCGGACGAACAGCGGCATGGATTCGCGCGGTGCAGCACTGACCACGCGCTGCCCGCCGGTCAGTTTTTCGCCGCTGCGGGTATCGTACCAGTCGGACCCGGACGGCAAGTAGACCTCGCGGCTGCGGGCTCCGAACTCGCTGACCGGAGCGACCAGAAGCGCGGGGCCGAAGATGTATTGATCGTCAATTTCCCAGGTCCGCCGGTCGCCTTCGAAATCCATCACCAGCGGCCGCATCATGGTGCCATCATGAAAATGGGTGCTGGCTGCGACTGAGTAGATATACGGCATCAGGCGGTATCGCAGCCGGTGATAGTCCATCAGCCCTTCCCGCATCGCTGGATCGCCCTCGCTAATCAGATAGGTTTCGCGCCGCGGGAATTCGCCATGGCTGCGGAACAGCGGACTGAACGCTCCGAACTGGAACCACCGCAGATACAATTCCCGCCATTCGGCAACATGCGCGGGGTCTTCGCGGCTGTAGCGATCTTCCAGCGCGAACCCGCCGATGTCGTGGGTCCAGTTGGGAACTCCGGCGACGCTCAGGTTCAGCCCGGCGCTGATCTGATCACGGAGATCGTCCCAGCGCGCGGCGACATCGCCGGACCACAGCGCAGAGGATGTCCGCTGTACACCGCCGAAACCGCTGCGAGTAAGGATGAAAGGCCGCGTATCGGGCTGTGCGGCGCGAAGCCCGTCGAACACGCCCTCCGCATGGACCAGCGGGTAGGAATTGAAGATCGCTGCGCCGGGTTCTCCGGTGGCTGGTGAGGTCATCTGGAACTTGCGCTGCTCGGCTGAAAGGTTGGAATGCCAGTCGGGCTCGGTCGCATCCATCCACCACGCATCGAAGCCAAGCGGCAACAGCGCGTCCTGCATTTGCCGCCAATAGATATCGCGCGCTTCCTTCGCGTAGGGATCGTAGAACGTGTTGGCATAACCCGGTCCGACCCAATCACGCTGCTGCGCCGCCAGCGGCCGTTCGTATAGATACCCTTTTTCCCGCAGCTCCTGCCCGTTGTCGGTGCCGGGATAGAATTTTGGCCAGACCGAAATCATGATCCGCCCGTTCAGCGCGTGAACCTGTTCCACCATCGCCTTGGGATCGGGGAAACGTGCTGGATCGAAACAGTGGCAGCCCCAGCTGTCTTCCGGCCAATAGAACCAGTCCTGCACCACGGCGTCGATCGGTATTTCCTGGTCGCGGTAGGTCTGCATCACTTCGACCAACTGCGCCTGTGTTTCATAGCGCTGGCGCGATTGCCAGAACCCATAGGCCCAGCGCGGCATCATCGGGGCCTCGCCGGTCAAACGGCGGTATCCGGCGATTGCCTCGTCCATGGTCGGAGCGGGGACGATATAATAATCGATCGCCTTTCCCGCCTCGCTTGCGAAACTGACCGAATGACGGTCCAGCGGAGGCAGCGGATCGGCATGTTCAAGCGCGATGTAACCCTGGTTTGGCTGCCACTCGATGCGCAGTTCGACCGCCTTCCCCGCTTTCGCCTCCAGTTCGAAATTGTGATACCACGGGTTCCAGTTCTGCCGCCAGCGTTCGAGCACCGGCTTCCCATCGGCAAAGACCGAGACGTAGCTGGAGGAATACAGACGGAACTTGTGCATCCCGTCCGCGTCCGGCGTGAATTTTCCTGTCCACACCACCCGCTGCGTCTGGACCGCGTTGCCCTGTGTATTCTGTCCGGTCGTCGCCGCCTCGACCGCGGCCTTCGCTTCTTCGGGCCAGCGCGCCTGGTCCTCGAGATACTGGTAATCGATGACCTGCTCGGTGCGGGTCAGGACCAGTCGATCACCGAGAAAATACTTCGCCTGCCAATCGAGGCTGAGCTTTTCATACGGGTCCGGATTACCGACGCGGGTGATCGACGCATTGTCCCACAGCAGGCCGTACCCGCGCGTCGACACCAGATAGGGCAGCGCGATCGCCATGTTATGCTGCGCGAGTTCGACATCCTCTCCGTTGTAATTCATCTGCCGGTTCTGGTGCTGGCCCAGCCCGTACAGCCCTTCATCAGTGCCACGGTTGAACTGGATACGGGTCGCAAACCACGGCTGCCCCTCGATTTCCACCGGTGTAATCCGCCGCGCCGGAGCATGTTCGTCGAGCAACACTGCGCCTTCTGCATCACGAAAGGTCAACTGCCCGTTGCCGAGCGCAATCGACGCAGAACCCTGTGGAGTCTTCAGAATTGCCCGGTCGCCCTCCAACGACACCAGCGGCAGGCCGTCCGGCTCCTTGTCGACCATCGCCGTGGAGGGCGCTTCCGGAAGCGCATCGGCGCCGTTGGTGATCCGCAACGTGCCATCGGCGAAGGCGAGCACGCGGACCTGTTCCCCGCTGTCGGTGGTAACCACCATGCCGTGCGGGACCTGCCGCATCTCCCCTGCCAGCGCTGGGGACGTCACAAAGATCAGGACAGCTAGCGCGGCGGAAAATTTCATGGCTAATCCTCAGCGAACGGCGACTACCGTGGGGATGGCAGCGGGCGCGATCGTGCCGGGCGCGGAGCCGGTTATGGTGACCGTGGTGCGCGCGCGAATGTCGTTCGACGCGCTCCCGACCATCAGCTCGATTTCGCCTGGCTCGACTTGCCATTCGCCCGCCGCGCTCCACAGGGCGAACTGGGCCGCCGTCAGGGTGAAGCTGACAGACCTGCTCTCACCCGGCTCAAGCCGGATGCGGGCAAAGCCGCGCAATTGCTGGACGGGGCGGGAGACGCTCGCCACCGGATCGCGCATGTAGAGCTGGACGACCTCGTCGCCCGCAAGGATCCCGGTGTTGGTCACCGGCACCGTCACGGTGACCGTGCCGCCCGCGGCAGCGATCGATTTGCCCGACAATGCGATCGGCCCGTAACCCGCGGTGGTATAGCTCAGTCCGTGCCCGAAAGCGTACAGCGGAGTGATCGGTTGATCCATATACCGCGCGGTGTCTTTGGCGATGTCGGGGTCTGCCGGGCGCCCGCTAGGAAGGTGATCGTAATTGGCGGGCACTTGCCCGACCGAGCGGGGGAAACTCGCTGTCAGCCGGCCGCCGGGATTGTTGTCGCCGAACAGGGTGTTGACGATTGCGGGCCCAGCCTCGACACCCAGTAGCCACGTGGCGAGCACGGCATCGGCCTGCGCATCGACTTCGGGGATGGCGAGTGGACGGCCGCCCATCAGCACAACCACCAAAGGCTTTCCGGTCGCCGCCAGCGCCGCGAGCAATTCGCGCTGTCGGCCCGGCAGATCGAGCGACGAGCGGCTGCGCGCTTCGCCGGACCAGTCGAAATCTTCCCCCAGCGCCGCAACGATAATGTCCGACTGCCGGGCGGCGGCAACCGCTGCGGCAATGCCTGACGGATCGTCCGACCGGCTGTCGGCCCCGGGAACATAGCGCACATCGGGATGCGCGGCTTCCAGCGCGGCGCGCAGGGTCACCACGTCTTCCGCCTGCCCGCGCGCACGCCATGATCCAAGCTGCGACAAGGCGTCGTCTGCCAGCGCCCCGATCAGCGCAATCCGTCCTGCGTCACGCGCCAGCGGAAGCACGTTGCCCTCGTTTTTCAGCAGCACGATCGACCGCTCGGCGCTGGCCCGCGCCGCAGCGCGGTGATCGGCGGACAGCATCACCGCCGCCTCCCGCTGTGTGTCGTGATATTTGTAAGGGTCGTCGAACAGTCCGAGATCGCGCTTCACCGTCAGGATACGCCGGACCGCCTGATCGAGCATCGGCAAGAGCGCCGGATCCGTAGCAATAGCTGCGGCGAGGTCGGCAGCATAAACATCGGCGACCATATCCATGTCGACACTCGCGCGCAGGGCCAGTCCGGCGGCATCGGAACGGGTGCCCGCCACCCCGTGCGCCAGCAGTTCCTCGACCGCACGCCAATCCGACAGCAACAACCCTTCCCAGCCCCACTGGTCCCGCAACATGGTGCGCAGCAGCGCTTCGTTACCGGTGGTCGGAACGCCGTCGAGCGCGTTGAAGGCGGTCATGTAGCTTGCGGTGCCCGCTTCGGCGGCGGCGCGGAAGGGCGCGAGATAGACTTCCTGCATGGTGCGCATGCCGACTTCGGCACCGGCATAATCCCGCCCACCCTCGGCAGCGCCGTAGGCCCCGAAATGCTTGGTTCCGGCCATGATCGTGTCCGCCGCGCCAAGATCGCTGCCCTGGAACCCGCGAACTTGCGCCTCCGCCATCCGGCTGCCGAGATACGCGTCCTCGCCCGCGCCTTCCACGATACGGCCCCACCGAGGATCGCGCGCGACATCGACCATCGGCGCGAAAGTCCAATGGAGTCCGGCAGCGGCGGATTCGCGCGCCGCGATCCGTGCATGGTCTTCCATGACTTGCGGATCCCAGCTTGCCGACATGGCCAGCGGAACCGGGAAGATCGTGCGGTAGCCATGCACGACGTCCATCGCGAACAGCAACGGGATGCCGAGGCGGCTTTCCTCGACAGCCACCCGCTGCAGCTCGCGCAGCGGCGCAGCACCGGCAACGTGGAGGTAAGAGCCAACTTCGCCGCGTCGGACTTTCTCGAGTTCGTCGGGACCAAGTCTGGAATTGAGCGCCTTGGAACGCCCCCCCATGCGCTGAACCAACTGGCCGATCTTTTCCGCCAGCGTCATCCTTTCGATCAGCGAATCGATATCCAACCGGATGGGCGATGGATCAGGCGAAGCGACCTCTGGAGAGGGCCGGTCGATGACTTGCGGAACTGTTTCACCAAACGCCATGACCTCTCCCCGCACCCCGGTGGGAAACGCGGCGACGGTGAATAATGATATCGCTACCAAAGAAGCCGATGCCCGCATTCCGATGTCCCCTCCCGCGCTCTTTTCATGCGCTTGTCCGCACACGCTACGGTCACAATCGCCAGAAGGCAAGGCTGCCGCGATTGACATGCGTCACCGCATTTCATAGCAGGATGATAGCGCTCCCAATTGGGAAAGCGCGTGGGACAGCGACCGAACGACGGTTGCGTGAGAGAGGATTGGGATCATGGTCGCGTTCGGCAGGACATTCGCCTTATTGGCAGGAACCGCGCTCGCTGCGTGCACGACAACCGGGGCCAATACTGTCCCCACCGCACAAGCTGGTGGAACCGAAGCCTCGGTCGCCGCTGCGGGTATCGCCAATCCCGAAATCTGGCCTGCCTACAACTATCCCGTCCCGCTGCAGGCAGACGATGAAGCGCGCATTACCCGCCTGCTCGCCGCTATGACCTTGGAAGAAAAGGTCGGCCAGCTGGTCCAGGCGGATCTTTGCTGCGTTACTCCGGAAGATGTGAAGACCTACAATCTCGGCTCGATCCTGGTGGGCGGTAACAGTGGCCCGAACGGAAACGATCTTTCGCCCGCGCCAGACTGGCTCAAGGCCGCCGACGATTTCTACCTCGCGTCGGTCGACGATTCCGACGGCGGGGTAAGCATTCCTGTTGTCTGGGGTACCGACGCAGTTCACGGGCATGCGAACATTATCGGTGCAACCGTGTTTCCACACAACATCGGCCTCGGCGCAATGCGCGATCCGGAACTGATCGAACGTATTGGGCACGTCACGGCGAAGGAAATCCGCGTCACCGGGCAGGAGTGGACCTTTGCGCCGACCGTTGCGGTGCCGCAGGACTTCCGCTGGGGCCGCGCCTACGAAGGCTATTCCTCGGACCCGGACCTTGTCGCTTCCTATGTCGGCGCGATGGTTCGCGGCCTGCAGGGCCCGCCCACCAATGATAATCTCCTTGCCGGGCCCTACGTGATCGCATCGACCAAGCACTTCCTTGCCGATGGCGGTACCGACAAGGGTGTCGACCAAGGTGACAGCTCGATCACGGAGGAAGCACTCCGCGACATTCACGGCACGCCTTACGGCCCCGCGATTGCCGAGGGTGTATCGACGGTCATGGTCAGTTTCTCGAGCTGGCAGGGCGTCAAGATGACCGGCAACAAGTCGCTCATTACCGGGGTCCTGAAAGACCGGATGGATTTCGGCGGCTTCGTCGTGTCCGACTGGAATGCCCACGGCCAGGTCGAAGGCTGCACCAACGACAGCTGCCCGCAGGCACTGGCAGCCGGGCTAGACATGTACATGGCCCCGGACACCTGGAAACCGATCTACGAAGACACGCTGGCCCGCGCCAAGGCCGGCACGATCCCGATGGACCGGATCGACGATGCCGTTACGCGAATC
The DNA here is from genome assembly GCF_009828115.1 of Allopontixanthobacter sediminis. Taxonomy (GTDB): domain Bacteria; phylum Pseudomonadota; class Alphaproteobacteria; order Sphingomonadales; family Sphingomonadaceae; genus Allopontixanthobacter; species Allopontixanthobacter sediminis. The sequence continues at coordinate 1,085,647 of NZ_WTYL01000001.1, forward strand.
TTGCGGGTCAAGGGCCGGCTGGGGCTGTTCGAAGCGGGCAAGCCTTCCGATCGGCCGTATTCGGGCCAGTATGAATTGCTCGGCGCGCCGGAACACCGTGAAGTCGCGCGCGAAGCGGTGCGAAAGTCGCTTGTACTGCTGAAGAACCAGGGTGTGCTGCCGATCGCTCCGGGCGGGCGGCTGCTGGTCGCTGGAGAAGGAGTTGACGACATTGCTCGGCAGTCCGGGGGCTGGACATTATCCTGGCAGGGCACCGGGGTCGACAACAGCCATTTTCCCGGAGCTACGTCGATCTGGAGCGGTTTGAAACAAGCCGTGGAAGCGGGCGGAGGAAGCGCGGAACTTGCGCCTGATGGCCAGTTCTCCCAGCGCCCGGATGCTGCGGTCGTGGTCTTCGGCGAAACGCCGTATGCCGAATTTCAGGGTGACCGCGCAGTGCTTGCGCTCGATCCGGAACTTACCGCTCCCTACGAAACTATGCGCCGCTTGAAGGCGCAGGGAATTCCGGTTGTCGCGTTGATGATCACCGGGCGGCCGCTGTACGTAAACCCGGCTCTCAATTCCGCCGACGCCTTCGTGGTCGCTTGGCTTCCCGGCACCGAGGGCGGCGGGATCGCCGACGTGCTGGTTGGCAGCGCAGAAGGCAGCCCGCGCCATGATTTCGTGGGCAAGCTGCCCACCGCGTGGCCGCGCACCGTCGACATGGCGGATGGCGCATTGTTCAAATTCGGTGACGGGCTGACGTACCGCAGCCCGCGCTCCGCGTGGACACCCTTGGCCGAACTGGACGCCAGCGCAATGGCGGGTGACAGCCGGCTATGGTTCAGCGCCGGTTCGCCAGCCGCGCGCTGGTCTCTGCTAGTGAACGGCGAGACCACCGGTGACCAGACCCGCGTCACCACCGTCCCCGCCGAGGCGCTCGGCGGACGAGTGCGCATCGCAGCGGAAAACTTCGTGGTCCAGGAAGGCGCACGGCGCTTCACGATCGACAGCGGCACCGCCAATGTCGCGCTCCGTAACTTCGAAGCGGTCAATGTGGACAAGGAAACCAACGCGGACATCCTGCTGCTGGCGACCATCAAGGTGTGGGACGCGCCCGACAGCGCAAGGATCGGCGCGATCGGCCCCAACGCCCGCGGATTTGCTAACTTCGCGATGCCTGCCAGCGGAGAATGGGTACGCTACGGCATTCCGCTCAAGTGCTTGCGCCAGAAAGGGGCAGAGGTCACCAATCTGACCGAGCCGTTCGTGCTGAACACCGTGGGCCAAGCGGATTACGCAATCGGAGAAGTACGGCTGGGCACAGACGCACAAGTGGTCCTGCCCTGTTCCTGAACCCGCTCCTGATGTGCTAGGACCTGGGCGATGAGCCCCGTCGAAGAAATCGCCGCACCCGATCGTACCACGTTCGAGCGCGACATTCGCCCGCTGTATCGCCCGGTGGTGATACGCGGCGCGGCGCGTGACTGGCCGGTTGTCGCGGCGGGCAATCGCTCTGCTGACGAGGCTCTCGGTTATCTCGAAGGTCTCGACAGCGGCGCGCCGACGATGCTGATGATCGCCCCGCCGGACCAAAAGGGCCGTTTCTTCTACAGTCCGGATATGCGGGCCTTCAATTTCCGGCGCGAACAGGCGACCATCTCGCAGCTGGCCGACCATTTGCGCCAGATTGCGGAACAGGCGGAACCGATCGGAATTTACGCCGGAGCGACCTCTGCCGCGTCGCATTTGCCAGGTTTCGAGGCGGACAATCCCTTCGCATTAGCCGGGCCGGAAACTGGCGCGACCACGCGGGTATGGCTCGGCAATGCGACCCAGGTGGCGACCCATTTCGACCTGTCGGACAATTTCGCGGTCGTGGCCTTGGGCCGGCGGCGCTTCACGCTGTTCCCGCCCGAGGCCACCGCCGATCTGTATGTCGGACCGTTCGACGTCACTCTCGCCGGACAACCGGTCAGCATGGTCGATCCGCTTGCCCCCGATCATGAGCGCTACCCGCGCTTCGCCGACGCTCTGGCCAAGGCCCAGTTTGCCGAACTCGAACCGGGTGATGCAATCTACATTCCGACCCTGTGGTGGCACCATGTTCAGGCCACGGCACCGATCAATATCCTGGTGAATTACTGGCACAACGACGCTCCCCATGGGGGCGGTTTTCTCGCCCTGATCCACGCGATCCTGGCGATCCGGGACCAGCCCGATGGTCAGCGCGACGCGTGGCGCGAATGGTTCGACCATTTCGTGTTTGGACCGGATGCGAAGGAAGCAGCGGACCACCTTCCGCCGCACGCCCGAACAGTCACGGGGCCGCCCTCGCCCCAGCGTGACGAGATGATCCGCCGTTTCCTGGCGCAGATACTTAACGTCCGCTGACGGACCAGTTTAGATCGGTACTTTACCGTCACCTCCTCTTCATGTTAGCGCTAACGCGAACTAGCCGGTCGTCCAGAATCGGCAGAGGGAGATGCCTGATGATCCGCTCACTTACCGTGGGACTGTCTGTACTGTCCTTGGCCGCAAGCGGCGTCATGGCCCAGTCGCCCGCCGCCCCTCAAATCACCCCGGCCTTGCCGGTCGGAACCTGCATCAATCTCGGCAACACGCTCGAGCCCGAACAGGAAGGTAGCTGGGGCGGTGCGCCCGTGGCTGCGGAGGATTTCGCCAGGATCAAGGCGGCCGGGTTCGAGACGGTACGAATTCCCGTTCGGTGGCACAACAAGACCACCAATAAGGCGCCGTGGCCAGTGGACAAAGCGTGGATGGACCGCGTCCAGACAGTCGTCGACCAAGCCCTGGCTGCCGATCTCAATGTCATACTCAACAGTCACCACTTCGACCCGATCCATGACCAGCCGCTCGCCGTTGCGGAATGGCACGGTGCTGTGTGGAAACAGATCGCGGAACGGTTCAGAGGTTATCCTGAGAAAACCTTGTGGTTCGAACTCGAAAACGAACCGCACAAGAATTTCAACCATACGAACTTGCTCGAAACGCTGACCCCGGCACTGGAAGCGGTCAGGGCGACGCACCCGACCCGCGCGGTCATCATCGGGGGCGAGAACTGGAGCGGCATCGATTCGCTTGCCACGTTGCCGCTGCCCGATGATGCGAACATCCACCCGACGTTCCACTATTACGACCCGTTCCTCTACACCCATCAGGGGGCCAGCTGGACCGCGCCGGACGTGCCGCCGGTCGGACGGAAATTTCCGACGGAGGAAGACCGGGAAAAGCTGAAGCAGGACGTCGCCAAAATCCAGGCCTACATCGCTCGAACCGGCAAGACGCCGTTCATGGGTGAAGTCGGCGCTTACGACAAACATATCCCAACCGCGGACCGCGCAACGTACCACCGGATGCTGCGCGAAGCCTTCGCGCCGACCGGCATTGGTATGTGCAACTGGGCCTATGCAAATACGTTCCCGTTCTGGGACCGCGAAGCCGGGCGCTGGCTGCCGGGCATGCTGGCCGCCGTCGGATTGCCGGAACAGGATTGACCACGGAAGGATAGCACCATGCATCGCCGCTTACTCACCGCATTCCTCGCCGGAACCGTCCTGGCCTGGCCCGTCAATGTCGCGATCGGGCAGGAACTTTCCCCCGAACTACAGGCTTTCGACGCGCAAGTGCCCGGTAGCCTCATCAATGACCCGACCGATCTGGTGTGGCTGACACAGGGCACGGGGCTCGAAGCCGAGGGTGTTCAGGATGCGAGCATCCCCGGCGGGGGTGCCGCGCGGCGATACTCGGTTGCTGCCAAGGGTGCCGATGTCTGGGAAGCGCAGACGCTGATCCCGCTGCTCGCAGAAATCAAACGCGGGGAGGTGGTTACCGTCGGTTTCTACGCGCGCACCGTCGCCTCCGGCGCGGCGGACGGTCAGGGCACGATCGGGGTCCGGGTGCAGGAAAATGCTGCGCCATATTCCGGATTTGCCGACCAGGTCGTTTCGGTCGGCTCCGAGTGGAAATGGTACGAAGTCAGTGGTACCGCCGCCAGCCCGATCAAACGCGCGAATGCGACGGTCGCCCTCCAACTCGCCGGCGCCAAGCAGGTTATCGAAATCGGCCAAGCCATCGTGGTCAAGGGTGCGGCGTCGATCATCTCCGCGCCCCCTGCGCCTAAGGCTGCAGCGCCCGTTGCAACCGTAACTGCCGCCGTTGTGCCTGACGCCGCTTCTATCGAGATGCCTGATCCGCTGCGCAGCGCAGGCCGCCTGATCAACAACCCGGCTGCGCGTCCGTGGGGCCACTCGGGCGCCGGAGGCCGCTGGGAAGAACTGGACGAGCCCGCCATCTGGCTAGGCAAGGCAACGCGCTTCACAACCACCTCGGTCGGGGCAAACCCGTGGGACCTCGGGACCAATATACCTATCGCTACCGCCATTGCCGAAGGGGACCGGCTGGTCATTGCCGTCGTGGCACGCACGCAGTCGGCCGAAACCACCAACGGCAAGGGCCTCGTCGCGGTCCGCCTGCAAGGCACCGCCCCGCCCTATGACGGCTTCGGCGACAAGGCCTTCACGGTCGGCGACCGCTGGCAGATGGTCCGCATTCCGGTCACTGCGACGCGCAGCTTCGGCCCGGGTGAAGCGGCGGTCGCACTGCATTTCGCGACCGCCGTTCAAAGTGTGGATATCGGCCCGGTTTATGTATTCAAGGCAGAATGAAACCTATCGCGGCGCGTAGGCGTAAGGTCCTACGACAAGCCCGGTGAACAGACCGGCATGAACCGAAGCCAGCGGTTCGACATTTATCGGAGCGCCTAGATCTTGCCACGCGCCGCCCGCCCGCTCGCGCCATGACACTGTGGCCGATCCTCCACGCAGACTCAGCCGCAGTTCGACCGGACCGTTTGCCGATATTGCTTGCTCGGCGACGACTTCGCCGAACTCCGGCTGGGCGGGATCGGTCCGCAATCGTGCCACCAGCCGGCCTTGTTCGATCCCGAACGCCAGGAAATGGCTCTCGTCCATGATGGCGAGCAATCCGCCAAAGTCGCCCGGCTGGTCAGGGTCGAACTGCAGGCGGGTCGTGAAGTCCGCATCATGATGACGCAGACGCCGTCCCACAAATGCGGGATTGCCGAGACTTCCCGCCGCGTCGGGCCCCGCAATCACCTGCAGCCGCCCGGTATCCGGGTCGACCATGCGCGACTGCACCGGTCCGGGTGTGCGGAGGCTGATCCATTCTCCCGAAAGGCCTTCATCGAAGTCTTCCCGCCAACTGCGCAGGTCGAAATCGGCGGCCGGTGGAAGATTGGGCCGCGCCGGTTCCATCGGCACGGCTTCACCCTGATCCAGGAAACGCGGCCAGCCGTCGATCCACCGGACCGGCAAAAGGAACGTCTCCCGCCCCATCAGCGTCGATTGCCCTGCGAATGGCCGGGTGGCGAGAAAAACGCCCCACCAGGTCCCATCGTCCAGTTGCACGATATCCGCGTGGCCGGTCGCTTCCACCCGATCCGGCCGATCGGCGGGCAAGTCACGCTGGGTAAGGATCGGATTGAAAGGTCCGGGCGCATAAGGGCCCTGCAATTCTCGCGACCGGTAGATCGTCTGCGAATGCTGGTCCGCCGTCCCGCCTTCGGCCGTCAGGAGGTAATACCAGTCTTCGATCTTGTAGATGTGCGGACCTTCGGCCCAAATCGGATTCTTCGAAGGATCGACCCCGCCATCGACCAACAGGGTCCGGGTTGGCAGCATCTTCATTGCCACCGGATCGAATTGCTGCAGCCATAACGCGCGGTGCCCTTCGTATCGCGGCTCGCCCGGCGGCGCATCGTTGTAGACGATCCATGCCGTGCCATCCTCCGCGAAGAACAGCGACGGATCGATCCCGCCGAAATCAAGCCAAGCGGGATCGGACCACGGCCCCGCCGGGTCGTCCGCGGTAATCACGAAGTTGCCCTTGCAATCAATGCAGGTGTTGACGATCCAGAACTTGCCACCCTGATGCGTGATCGCGGGCGCAAACAGGCCGCGGTTGGTGCCGAGGCCGGAGAAGTCCACCTGTTCCGGACGGTCGATAGCGTTGCCGACGAATCGCCAGTTTACGAGGTCGGTACTTTGAAAGATCGGTAAGCCGGGAAACCAGCTGAAGGTCGAGGTTACCGCATAGAAGTCGTCACCGACCCGCACGATCGAGGGATCAGGATGAAATCCGGGCAGAACGGGATTCCGGAAGGTTTCCGGAGCGACCGGACCAGTATCTCCAGTTGCCCGATATTCCAGATAGTCGAACGTGGCTGTTGGCGCTGCAATCGCCGCCGGATGGTACGCAGCAAACGCGCAGGCACCAGCCATCAGTGCCGAAAAATATTTCATATCACTCTCCCGATCTAGCGACGCTTAGGGCTTGTCCGCCAGTTAATGCATGTCTATGGTAGCGCTATCAGTTGGGAGGGCAAGAGCCAGTAATGGCCAAAACAATTCTGGATATTCTGCCGGCGGACTACGCCTCGGGCAAATTCGTCGGCCGCGCGCAGTCGCCTGCCGGTCCCTGTGTGATTTCTATCGAACGCGGTGAGATTTTCGATCTTACCGGCGTAGTCGCGACTGTGTCAGGGGCCATTGCCCGACGGACCTTTGCTGGCGGCGAAAAGATTGGCCCGGTGGAAGATGGCCTGCCCGAAGGGTGGACACTCCTGTCGCCGATCGACCTGCAATGTATCAAGGCTAGCGGGGTCACCTTTGCACTTTCGGCGATCGAACGGGTGATCGAGGAGCGCGCCCGGGGCGATGCGAGCGTCGCGGCGAAGATTCGCGAACAGCTGGAAGACAAGATCGGATCGGGCATTCGCTCGGTCGTGCCGGGCAGCGAAGAAGCGGCTCAGCTCAAGGCCCTCCTCATCGAAGAAAGCATGTGGTCGCAATATCTCGAGGTCGCGATCGGTCCGGATGCGGAGATATTCTCCAAGTCGCCGGTACTGTCGTCGGTCGGATCCGGCGCTCAGATCGGGGTGCGTTCCGATTCGAGCTGGAACAATCCCGAACCCGAAATCGTGCTCGTCTGCGATGCTCATGGCGAAATCGTCGGTGCGGCGCTGGGCAATGACGTCAATCTGCGTGATTTCGAAGGTCGCTCTGCGCTGCTGCTGTCAAAAGCGAAGGACAACACGGCCAGCTGTTCGATCGGTCCATTCATCCGCCTCATCGACGACAGTTTCACCCTTGGCGATATCCGCAATGCGGACGTGGAACTAATTATCGAAGGCCCCGACGGCTACCGCCTCGAAGGGCGCAACGTGATGGCGCAGATCAGCCGCGATCCGACGGACCTGGTGGCGCAATGCCTGTCCGAACATCACTATCCTGACGGTTTCGTGCTGTTCTGCGGCACGATGTTCGCGCCGACGCAGGACCGGGACGTGGCCGGTGCCGGTTTCACGCACAAGGTCGGCGACAGCGTGACAATACGATCACAGAAGATCGGCACACTTACGAACAGCGTGACGACTTCTCGCGATGCGCCAGCCTGGACCATGGGCATCGGCGCTTTCGTAAGCAATCTGGCCAGCCGAGGGTTGGTCGACAAAATTTGACGCATGACGCCGCTTGTGCATCAAGTCGGCGCGGCAACGGAGTGGGGATATAATTATAATGTCGCAATCGAACGGTCCGGCTGAAAACTCAGCGACCTATCCCAGCCTAAAAGGCCGAAAAATTATCGTCAGCGGTGGCGGATCGGGCATCGGCGAAGGCATCGTCGAAGCGTTCGCCCGGCAAGGCGCCGCCGTGGCGTTTGTCGATCTTCAACAGGAATCGAGCGAAGACCTGATCGCCCGCCTGGCGGACGCTGAAATCGCGCCGCAATTCGTGCATTGCGATGTAACCGATTCCACGGATTACGGCGAAAAGATCAGCAAGATTATCGGCCGTCTCGGCGGCTGCGACGTGCTGATCAACAACGCGGCCAATGACGACCGCCACAAGATCGAAGACGTTACCCCCGAATATTGGGACCAGCGCATGTCGGTCAATCTCAAGCACCAGTTCTTTGCCGCCAAAGCAGTCATTCCCGCGATGCGGCAGGCAGGCGGAGGATCGATCATCAATCTCGGTTCGATCAGCTGGCACCTCGGGCTGGAAGATCTCGCCATCTATCAGACGGCCAAGGCCGCGATCGAAGGGCTGACGCGCAGCCTTGCGCGCGAACTTGGTGGCGCAAATATCCGCGTGAACACGATCATTCCCGGCAATGTGCAGACGCCGCGCCAGATGAAATGGTATACTCCCGAGGGAGAGGCCGAGATTGTCGCCGCGCAATGTCTGGATGGGCGTATCCAGCCGGTCGATATTGCTGCGATGGCCCTGTTCCTCGCTTCGGATGACGCGCGGTATTGCACCGCGCACAATTACTGGGTGGATGCCGGATGGAGATAGAACTGAACGTGCGCCAATTGCTGCCATCTGACAGCAAACTCGGTGAAGGCGTGTTGTGGGACGCCCAGCGCGAGGTTGTCTGGTTCGTCGATATCAAGCGCCATTTCCTGTGGCATTACGACCCGGAAACCGGCAGCAACGCGCATGCCGAGGCGCCCGGGCAGATCGGCTGGGCCATTCCTGCAGACGGCGATCTGCTGCTGTGCGGGCTGAAGGACGGCCTGTACACTTTCGACCCGGAAACCGAGCATTTCGAAAAGCTGATGGCCGTTCCGGGCGAACCGGCGGGCAACCGGCTCAACGACGCGTGCACCGATCCCTGGGGCCGGGTCTGGTTCGGATCGATGGACGACAGCGAGGGCTCTGCATCGGGCAGGTTCTATGTTTTCGACCGCGGCGAAATCCGCGCCGCAGGCCCTAGCGGAATCGCCATAACCAATGGCCCCGCCGTGAATGCGCAAGGCGACCGTATCTATTTCACCGACACCACCGCACAGAAGATCATGGTCGCGGATCTCTCGCCGGCAGGGGTCGGCGAAGCGCGGCCTTTTGCCGACACTGGCGCGCTGTTTTCCGATGCCTATCCCGATGGCCCTGTCGTCGATGCCGAGGATCATGTCTGGACCGGCCTGTATCTGGGCGGCCGCGTTGCGCGATTTACCCCGGATGGCGAACTCGCCGCCACGATCGCGATCCCCGCACGGGACATCACCAAGATGGCGTTCGGCGGCAAGGACCTGCGCACCGGCTTCGTCACCAGCGCCACCAAGGATATGAAACCCGCCGACATGGAAAGTTATCCGCAAGCGGGAAGCCTGTTCGGTTTCGCAGCACCCGTTGCGGGCTTTGCCCAGACGCGGGCGAAGCTCGGGTGATCCGCGCAGCGGGAACCGTATTCATCCTGCTGGCCCCGGCCATGGCCGCCGCGGCGCCTACACTTGGGCCGGCCTACGGTGATGACATGGTGCTCCAGCGCGGGCAGCCGGTCGTGCTCCAAGGTCAGACATCGCCAGGGATTGCTGTCTCGGCCGAACTCGGCGACGACACCGCACGCGCGCGCGCCGACGACAAGGGCCGTTTTACGATTACTCTGCCCGCGCGGCCCGCATCCGGATCACCCCAATCGCTGACAATTGCCGACGCGTCGGGGTCTACCACCTACGACAATCTGCTGGTGGGAGACGTGTTCCTTTGTTCGGGCCAGTCGAACATGGAGCTTCCGGTAACCCGCGCCCTCGACACGTCGAACCAGTTGCGGGTTGCGGCGGACGACGGGATCCGGTTGCTGAAAATCGCGAAAACGACAGCGCCGGTGCCGGAATCCGATTTCGCGGATCGGCCGGAATGGCAGGCCGCGACCGGCGACACGGTGGCCGAGTTTTCCGCAGCCTGTTTCTACATGGCGAAAGAACTCCGTCGGCGCGACAAGAGCGTGCCGATCGGCCTTATCCACTCCAATTGGGGCGGCAGCGCTGCGCGTGCATGGCTAACCCCTGCGGGGGTGCGCTCACTTTACGGCGAAGAAGCACTCGCCCTGCTGCAGACTTATTCGCGCGATCCGTTCGCAGCCACCCAGGAATTCGTCCCGCAGTGGTTCGATTGGTGGCGCAAGGAAGACGGCGGTCGGGAGCCCTGGAAGAATCCGGACACGCTGGATTGGCAACCGATCCCGAAGTTTTCTTTCTGGAACGAATGGACCGGCACTGGGCTGGACAAGGAACCACGCGCAAATGTGTGGCTGCGCCAATCGTTCACGCTGACTGCCGACCAGGCCACGCAGGCCGGATCGCTGTCAGTCGGCGCGATCGACGATATGGACCTGACGTTCGTTAACGGAAATCCGGTCGGCTACACGTTTGGCTGGGGCGTTGAGCGTACATACCGGATCCCGGCCGAATTCCTGCGCGCGGGCGAGAACGAAATCCTGATCGCTGCCAACAACATGTGGGACACCGGCGGCTTTTTTGGCGGGCCCGACCGGTTGTTCTTCACGCCCGGGAGCAGCGGCGACGCGATTCCGCTAGGGGCGGATTGGGAATATTCGAAATCCGCGGTCACCAGTGTGCCGCCGCGCGCACCGTGGGATGCCAACGCCGGAATCGGCGTGATGCACAACGCGATGGTAGCCCCCATCGGCCCGATGCGGCTCGCGGGGGTCGCGTGGTACCAGGGCGAGTCCGATGTCGGTCAACCGGATTACGACAACAAGCTGCGCGAATTGTTCTCCGGATGGCGCGCACAATTCGGCAGCGATGCAAAGATGATGGTGGTCCAGCTTGCCGATTACGGCACGCGGACCAGCGAACCCGCTGCTTCGGGATGGGCGCAACTGCGGCAGGAACAAATCGATGCGGTTGAGGCCGATGCGAACGCGGCCCTGGTCACAGCAATCGACATTGGCGAACCGAGCGACATCCATCCCGCCAACAAGAACGATTTGGGCAAGCGGCTTGCCCGCGCCTTTTCCGGAGAGCCCTTGCCGATGCCGGACAGCGCCTCGTTAGCTGGAGGTAGTGTAACCGTGACCTTTACTGGCATCGAAGGCGGCCTCGTGGCACTTGGCGGCGCGACTGCGCTTGGCGTCGAGCTGTGCGGCGAAACACAGGACAGCTGCCGTTTCGTTACCCCCCAGCTGACCGGCAGTTCGATGGTTATCCCCGCAGACGGCAAGCCGGCCACGCGCGTCCGTCATGCGTGGGCCGATGCTCCGATCGTGAACCTTTACGACGGGCGCGGCATGCCGATCCCGGGCTTCGAACTCGAGATTGCGCAGTGAAACTACGCCGGCGAACCTTGCTCGCCGGTGCTGCCGCCACTGCCGGTTTCGCCGCTTTGCCGGGGTGCGCTTCCATTCCACGCGGGCGCAAGTCCGGTTTCGTTACCCGCCAAGGCACCCGCCTGCTGCGCGGCGGCGAGCCGTACCGAATTGTCGGCGCAAACATGTGGTACGCGGCATGGCTGGGCGCAGACACTGACTATGGCGACCGCGGGCGCCTTGTCCGCGAACTCGACCGGCTGCAGGCGCTCGGCCTGAACAACCTCCGGATCATGGCCGCGGCTGAGGAAGGCCCGCTAAAAAATTCGATCAAGCCCGGCTTCACCCGCACCGACGGCAGCGACAACGCTGCGCTGTTCGAAGGGCTAGATTTCGCCATGGCCGAAATTGCCCGGCGCGGCATGACCGCGGTGCTGGTCCTGTCGAATTTCTGGGAATGGTCGGGCGGGCTCCAGACCCTGCTGTTTCGCAATACGAGTGAATACATCGACATGGGCGACCCCGCCCATCCCTGGCCCGCCTTTGCCGATGCCACCGCCAAATTCTATCAGAACACCGGCGCGCTCGAATCGTATCGCGCGCACCTGCGCAACATCGTCGGCAGAACCAACACCGTCACCGGAATACTCTACGCCCAGGATCCGGCAGTAATGAGCTGGCAGCTTGCCAACGAACCGCGGCCCGGCGGCAGCGAGGCCGCGATCGCGCGGAACCGCGAGGCGTATCTCGGGTGGATCGCGTCGACCGCTGAATTGCTCCGTACGCTTGCACCGAACCACCTCGTCTCGCTGGGACAGGAGGGTACGCAGGCGACCAACGGTAGCGAAGAATTGGTCAAGGCTGCGCACGAGCAGGTCGATTATCTCACGGCGCATATCTGGCCGCTCAACTGGAGCTGGGTCGATGGCGAGGACTTGGCCGGAACCTGGCCGGAAGGCCGCAAGAAAGTCGCCGAATATCTGGCGTCGCACACCAGCATGGCGCGCGATCTCGACAAGCCGCTGCTGATCGAAGAATTTGGCTTTCCCCGCGACGGCGAAACATACGCGCCCGGGACTACCACCCGCTTCCGCGAACAATTCTATCGCATGATCTATGACGCCGTCGAATCAAGCTGGCGCGAAGGTGGGCCATTGCAGGGAAGCAATTTCTGGGCGTGGAATGGCGAAGCGCGCGCGCAGCATGACGATTTCCGGTTCGTGGACGGGGACCGAACCTATATGGGCGACCCTCCGCACGAGCCGCAGGGGTGGTACGGTAATTTCGACACCGACCGCGCGATGCTGGCGCTCGTCTCTGGCCATGCAGCCGGCATTTCCGCAAGTTGATGTGTTGATGGCCGAGGTAAACCTGTACGGCGGGGGCTGGCGCGCAACACTCCGCCCGGCAGAAGGCGGCATCATGGCATCGCTTGCTTCTGGCGGAACAGAGGTGTTGCGGACGATGTCTGCGGGAGCAAGAAGTCCGCTGGACAGCGCCGGATTTCCGCTCGTTCCCTATGCCAACCGGGTTCGCGGAGGCAGGTTTGCTTGGCATGGATCAGACGTGAAGCTGCCGCATAATTTTCCGCCGGAAACCTCGTCCATCCACGGCATGGGCTGGCAAAGCGCTTGGCGGATTGCCGAACAACGCGAAGATTTCTGCACCCTTGTGCACGATCACTCGTGCCTCGGTCCGCTGCCGCTCCGAACCCCCATCCGCCAATGGCCCTGGGCCTACCGCGCAACGCAGACTGTGCATCTCGAACCTGGCGGCGCAGCAATCACTCTCGAAGTCACGAATGCTTCTGACACGCCGATGCCCGCAGGGCTGGGTCTGCATCCCTATTTTCGACGCCGGCCGGAAACCCGGATAACGTTCCATTCCAATACGATAGTCCTGGTGGGTGAAGACCAGATACCGACAGGCGAGACAGCGGAGGCTGCACTGTTTGGCGATTTTTCGGCCGGAGCGGAGCTGCCGGACCAGCTGATCGATCATAGCTTTGCCGGATGGGATGGTCACGCCCGCATCGAGGATGATCTGGGATCGATCGAACTGCACACTTCGGGCGCAAAGTGCCTGCATGTCTACGCGCCCCCGCGAGCGGATTTTCTATGCCTGGAACCGGTGACCCACTTACCCGACGCGCTGAATCAGCGCCCGGACGACATGATTACTTTGGCTCCCGGACAATCAGCCGGTCTCACGCTGCGCATAACCGCAGGTACCTAGCGCCCTCATCTAGTGGTTATGGCGCGGTAGCTTGCGGGCGGTCCCCCGGTATTTGAGCGAGAATTCCATTACCCCGCCCTCGCCCAGCTGGCCGGTCTTTTCGCGGAACAGCTCTTCCCAAGGCGTGTTGCTCGGCGGGATCGGCGGCGGGGGTTCGTCCGCCAGTCGGCGCGCAATTTCCGCATTGTCGACGAGAGCGTTGCAGGTACGATGGTTCAGGTCGACCTGGATCCGGTCACCGGTTCGCAGCCACGCCAATCCACCGCCCGCCGCGCTCTCGGGCGAAACGTTGAGGATCGAGGGGCTGTCGCTGGTACCGGACTGACGTCCGTCGCCCAGCGTCGGCAGCCATTGCTTGCCTTGCTGGATCATGGCGTCGGGCGGCTGCATGTTGACGACCTCGGCACTGCCGGGCCAGCCGATTACGCCGGAACCACGGATGACTAGAATGCAGTCTTCGTCGATTTGGAGGGCCGGGTCGTTGATCCGGTGATGGTAATCGTCCGACCCATCGAACACGATCGCGCGGGCTTCGAACACATTTTCCGCGCCGGGGTGCGAGAGATACTGTGCCCGAAAATCATCGCTGATGACCGAGGTCTTGAGAATGGCAAAGTCGAACAGATTGCCCGACAGCACCAGGAATCCGGCGTTATCCATCAGCGGATCGGCGAACGGCCGGATCATCTCCCGGTCACCGCTCTCCCGGCCGCCGAGATTGTCCGCGATGGTCTTGCCGGTGCAGGTCGGGCAGTCTCCGTACAGGCGCCCCGCCTGAAGCAATTCCCACATGATCGCCGGCACGCCGCCCGCGCGGTGGAACCGCTCGCCGAGATATTTGCCCGCCGGCTGCATGTTCAGCAGCAGCGGCAGTTCGTAGCCATGATCCTGCCACGCCGAGAGCGGCAGTTCGACCCCGGCATGGGCCGCCATTGCCTGGATATGCGGCTGCGCATTGGATGATCCGCCGCAAGCGCTGACGACCGCAATCGCGTTCAAAAAGGCCTCACGCGTCAGGATATCGGACGGCTTGAGATCTGCGTGGACCATTTCGACGATCCGCTGCCCGGTGCGGTAAGCCATCTGGCCGCGCTCACGGTAGGGCGCCGGGATCGCCGCGCAGCCGGTTAGCGACAGGCCGAGCGCTTCGGCCACCGCGTTCATGGTGCTGGCCGTCCCCATAGAATTGCAATGTCCGGCGCTCGGCGCACTGTCGGTGGCACGGGCGAGGAATTCCTCTTCATCGATCTCGCCCGCCGCCAGCTTGCGGCGGCTGCGCCAGATTACCGTACCGGAACCGACGAGCTCGCCTTCGTGCCAGCCGTCCAGCATCGGGCCGCCGCTGAGCACGATTGCAGGAATATCGACGGTGCTTGCCGCCATGATCTGGCTGGGCGTGGTCTTGTCGCAGCCGGTGGTGAGGACCACCCCGTCGAGCGGATAGCCGTTGAGCAGTTCGACGAGGCCGAGATACAGCAAATTGCGATCGAGCGCGGCGGTGGGTCTGCGGCAGTTCTCGAAAATCGGATGGACCGGAAATTCGATCGGGATGCCGCCTGCGTCGCGAATGCCGTCGCGTGTCCGCTTGGCCAGTTCGATATGGATCCGGTTGCACGGCGAGAGGTCGCTCCCGCTTTGCGCGATGCCGATGATTGGCTTGCCGCTGCGCAGTTCTTCAGGCGTGATGCCGTAGTTCATGAACCGCTCGAGATAGAGCGCGGTCATGTCCATGCGGTCGGGATTGTCGAACCAGTCGCGCGAACGCAGCCGGCGACCGCCGGAATCTGAGGTCATTTTTTATCCGTATGATGCATTAGTGAAGGAGCGAGACTGGGCCCCGCGTCGGAATTGCGCCGCACCAGCTTGTAGGCCAGCGTGACCTGTTCGCACTTGGCCCTCGATGCGGGTGTCTTCTGTTTGTAGACCTTGGCAATCATCGCCACGGCCTGCGCCGTCATTTCCCGGATTGGCTGGCGAATGGTCGTAAGTTCGGGCCAGATCGAACTGGCAAGCTCGGTGTCATCGAAGCCGCATACGGTAATGTCGTTGGGGACATCGAGATGCCTGCGATGGGCCATAGCTACGGTTGCGGCGGCCATGTCATCGTTCGAGGCGAAAATGGCAGTTGGCGGTCGGTCGACCGATAGCAGGCGCTCGGCTGCGGTCATGCCTGAGCGATAGGTGAACTGACCCTGGGCGATCAGGCTGTCACTGATTTCGAGACCGGCTTCGTTCATCGCGGCGCGGTAACCTTCGAGCCGCTGGCCGCTCGCCATCTGTTCCGGGTTGCCGATGATGAACCCGATCCGCTTATGGCCCAACCCGATGATGTGGCGGGTCATGTCGAAGGCCGCCTGGAATTCGTCGATCAGCACGGCACCATGCGATCCGGTTGCGCGGCCGGGTCCGACGGCAACTGCAATTCCGCCAGAATCGCGGATCTGGTCGAGCACGCTTTGATCGTCGCACAGCGGCGGCGGCAGGATGAAACCGACAATCCCGCCATCGACCAGCTTGCTGATCAGCGTCTTGCTTTCCGGTACAGTCTCACAGCTCTGCACAACCAGGTGGATGTCGCGCTTGCTCGCTTCTTCGAGCGCACCCATCAGGAACTCGCTGAGATAGGATGCCGAGGGGTTATCGAACAGCAGGGCGATCCTGAGCTGCGCTCCGCCCGCCAACGAGCGCGCCGCGCGGTTGGGCACATAGTTGAGCTTATCAATGGCGGCCAGAACCTGCTCACGCGTGCCGGCCCGGACGTTTTCTTCACCGTTGATTACCCGGCTAACCGTCATCGGTGAGCATTCGGCTTCACGCGCGACGTCTGCGATCGTGGGAGCCGCGTTGCTGCGGCGAGAATTGCGTTTCCGGATTAATGGCCGGATATCTTCCTTGGTGTCCATCTTCATCGCCATAGAACCATGGCCGAAGGTCCAGCAAGTACGTTCATTGGCCGGGTGCCTCCGGAAATTCGAGCTTACGGTAATATTCGACGGAAAAGGGCGGCTTTGCCGTGCCTTCCGGCAGGGGCAGGCCGTTGACCGATTGCCAATAGGCTATGGAGGCGTCGCGCCACCAGCGGGCTTCGGTTTGCTGGATGGCGAGGCGTTCGGAAATTGCGCGAAACCTTTCCGGATCGATCTCGGATTCCAGGGCAGACCAGGTAGCTGCGAACCCGTCCACCTTTGCCACGCCGCGGTCGTATTCCGCGACCAGCTCGTGCCACAGGGTCCGTCCGCTCGCCATTCGGTGATCCCAATCGACGCGGTGAAACCACAGGAGCAACTTCGGGTCGATAGCAGCGGGATCGCTCCACTGTGCGGCGATGGCGGGATCGTATTGGCTAATCGCGTTCGATCCACTGGGCGTCCGGTCGAACCCGATGCCATCCCGGTCCGCCCGGTGATAATAGCACGGGTTCCATTCGGGCCGCGCCAAGTCACATACCCACGGCGCTGGTCCGTAGTGATGGCCGGTACCCATCAGGTGCGCGAGGCCCAGAGGCGTCATGTACTGCACCACCGCTTCGCGGCTTTCCAGCATCATGCGCACGATGGGTTCAAGCGCCGCCGGCTTGCGGGTGAAGGTTTGCGCCGTCCATTCGCGCGCGATTGCATCGCTGGACATTGAAGGATTCCATGCCAGCCGGCCAAACGCGTACCAGTTTGCCTGGTCGAACACCGAACCACTCCAGTTCCGGTCCGATCCGGTGTTGGCGACACCCGCCATACCGACAGGCACGATAACATCGGCAACCGACTTTTCGCCGCCGGTGTCGGCGGTGAGCACTTCCTCCCACATCGGACCGAGGAAAGCGAGATGGCTGGCAAAACCGAGATATTCCTTGGTAATTTGCAATTCGAGCATCAGCCGGGTCTTCGGCATCGCCCCGAACATCGGGTGGAACGGTTCGCGCGGCTGGAAATCGATAGGGCCGTTCTTGACCTGGACGATTACATTGTCCGCGAATTGTCCATCGAGCGGCTTGAATTCGTCATACGCCTGTTTGGCGCGATCGGTGTCGTCCTCTGCCGAGTAAACGAACGCGCGCCAGATCACCGTCCCGCGATCCCCCACGGCCTCCGCCATCATGTTCGCCCCGTCCGCATGGCTGCGGCCATAGTCCTGCGGGCCCGGCTGTCCTTCGCTGTTGGCCTTGACCAGGAAGCCGCCGAAGTCGGGAATGGAAGCGTAGATCTCGTCGGTCTTGGCTTGCCACCACTGGCGAACCGCCGGGTCGAGCGGGTCGGCGGTGTCGAGCCCGCCGATGTCGCGCGGAGCACTGAAACGGGCGGATACGTAAATTCTGATGCCATACGGCCGCCACGCATCGGCCAGCCGCTTGAGCTTGGCGATATAGCGCGGCTCCAGCATGAACGCGCGGGCGTTGACATTGTTGACCACGGCGCCGTTGATACCGATCGACGCATTCGCCCGAGCGTAGTCAATCATGCGTTGATCCAGCCGTCCAGGCAGGTTCCACCAATCGAAGATCGAGCGTCCGGCATAGCCGCGCTCGACATGCCCATCGGGATTGTCCCAATGGTTGAGCAGCCGCAGCGGCATGGCTGGTGCGTCGATGAGACTTATTTCGCCCAGACCGCGACCCGCAGCCAGTTCGCGCAGGAGGGCATAGCTGCCGTAAAGGCAACCGATATGGTCCTGCGCAGCGATTCGGAATGTCGGGCGCTCCGCCTCAAGTTGCGGTGTCAGGCTGAACCCGGACTGGCCGGTGCCGGGCTCGGTGCCGCAATCGAGGATGATCTGGACCGGGTTCTGTGCCGGCGGGGGATCGCCCTCCCCCCGCAAACTGGTCAGCCCGCGCTCCAACTCTTCCACCGCCACGTCCAAGGTGGAGCTACGATCGCCCTCCGAAATGGGTGCGACGACCGGCGTCTGGCTCTTCAACTTAGCGGCAGCAACTCCGTCCAGCGGGGCGAACCGCAACCACAGATCGTACCCGTCTTCTGCGTAGGATGGCGTTGCCGAAAGGGCAATTACGACCAATACGGTGAATCGTGCGGCAAGCCGGTTGACAAGTTTGGTCCCTCTCATCATGGTAGCGCTACCACAGAAGGCGCGCTAGTCAAGCCGCGCTCAGGGAGAGAGACATTTTTATGCGACGTATGAAGCGGAACGCGCTGGCTATCGGTGTTTGCCTGGCAGCGCTGCAATTGGCTCCCATCGCCCCACTCGCAGCGCAGCAGGTCGCGGTCGAACGGGCAATGCCCGATGCGCCTTACTGGAATGCCAACCTCCCGGTCGAACAACGGGTGGAAGACCTGCTCTCGCGCATGACGCTGGAAGAAAAGGTCGCGCAGATCATCACGGTGTGGGACGGTAAAGGCGCAATCCAGGGCGATGGAGATGATTTCGATCCTGCCAAGGCTTCGACCCGCTATCCCGATGGGATTGGCCAGGTCGCTCGCCCTTCCGACCGTGCCGGCCCCTCCAGCCCCCGTGTCGTCCCGCGCCGCAATATCGAAGACAGTGTCCGCTATGTCGTGGACGCGCAGAAATGGGCGATGGAGAACACCCGTCTCGGCATTCCCGTCCTGTTTCACGAGGAATCACTGCACGGCTTCGCGGCCAAGGACGCAACGTCCTTTCCGCAATCGATCGGCCTCGCCAGCACCTGGGATCCTGATCTCGTCCGCGAGATCAACGACCTGATTGCCGGTGAGGTCCGCGCGCGCGGCGTCCACCAGGTTCTCTCCCCCGTGGTGGATGTCGCGCGCGATCCGCGCTGGGGCCGGATCGAGGAGACCTTTGGCGAAGACCCGTTTCTCGTCGGTGAAATGGGCGTTGCGTCGGTCGAAGGTCTGACCGGCGTCGGTACCGACCGCACGCTGCAGCCGGGCCAGGTCCTGGCTACGCTCAAGCATATGACCGGCCACGGTCAGCCCGAAAGCGGCACCAATGTCGGCCCTGCCCAAATCAGCGAGCGCACACTGCGCGAAATGTTCTTCCCGCCGTTCGAACAGGTAGTCAAACGGACCGCCATCGACGCGGTAATGGCGAGCTACAACGAGATCGATGGCATCCCGTCGCACTCCAACAGCTGGCTGCTCAACGACGTGCTGCGCGGCGAATGGGGTTTCCGCGGTGCCGTGGTGTCGGACTATTACGCGATCGAGGACCTTGCACGGCTTCACAAGATTGTCCCCGATTACAAGGCCGCGGGCGCGCTGGCGTTGATGTCCGGGGTCGATGTCGACCTGCCGCAAGGCGCCGGGTTCGAAACCTTGGTTGCTAGCGTAAAGGACGGCACCGTACCCGTCGCCGCCGTCGACCAGGCAGCCCGCCGTTTCCTGACTTCGAAATTTCATGCCGGCCTGTTCGATAATCCCTGGCCGGATCTGCAGACGGCGATGACCTCCAACGGTCCAGAAGGCGTGGCGCTCGCGCTCAAGGCTGCGGAAAAATCGCTCGTCCTCCTCAAGAACGACGGGGTCCTGCCGCTCGAACTGCCGCGCGCAGGCGCAAAGAAGCCGGTGATTGCGGTCATCGGTCCCAACGCCGACGTGGCCAGGCTAGGCGGCTATTACGGAGAACCGCGCGCCAGCGTGACACCGCTGCAGGGTATCCGGCAATTGGTCGGTGACCGGGCTACGATTGTGTCGTCGATGGGCGTCGAAATCGTCAAGGGCGACAGCGACTGGTGGGATGACGAAGTTATCCTCGGCGATCCGGCCGAAAACCGGCGGCGCATCGCCGAAGCGGTCGAAGTGGCCAAGGACGCCGACACCATCCTGCTGTTTATCGGCGACACCGAGAAGACCAGCCGCGAAGGTTGGGCCGATGCCCACTTGGGCGACCGCACCAGCCTCGACCTGGTCGGCGAACAGAATGAATTGTTCCTCGCGCTAAAGGCGCTCGGCAAGCCGGTGGTGGCGGTGCTGGTCAATGGCCGGCCGCCCAGTTACCCGGTCGTCGCCGAGCAGGCCGACGCCATCCTCGAAACCTGGTACGCCGGGGAACAGCAGGGGAATGCCATCGCCAAGGCCTTGTTCGGCCAGGTCAATCCGGGCGGCAAGATGCCCGTCAGCACCGCGCGCAATGTGGGCCAGGTCCCGAACTTCTACAATTACAAGCCCAGTGCGCGGCGCGGCTATCTGTTCGACGAGGTGACGCCGCTGTTCCCCTTCGGGCACGGCCTGTCCTACACCACCTTCAGCTTGAGCGCGCCGACCTTGTCCTCCGCCACAATCAAACCGGGCGACGGCGTGACCGTGAGGGTTTCGGTCAGGAATACGGGCAAGATGGCGGGCGACGAAGTGGTGCAGGTCTATCTGCGTGACGACATCAGCTCCGTCACCCGGCCGGTGAAGGAACTGGTTGGATTTGAGCGGGTGACGCTGGCACCGGGCGAAACTCGGCAGGTTGATATACCGATCCGGCCCGATGCTTTCATGCTGTGGAACCGCGACATGGAACGCGTGGTCGAACCGGGCGAATTCACGATCATGGTCGGCCCCAACTCGCAGGACCTGACCGAAACCAAGCTGACAGTCGCGCCATGAAGCGGCGCGAGGCACTCCGCCTGATGGCCAGCGGCAGCTTGTCGGCGCTCGCGCTGGCGCAGTCACCTCTCGCCTTCGCTCAGGCGGGTGCCGCGCGCTACAAGGACGCGTCGGCGCCGCTGGCCGCGCGCGTGGCCGACCTGATGGCGCGGATGACGCTGGAAGAAAAGGTCGAGCAACTGCGCACGGCGTGGGCAGCCAAGGGTGACATGATTGACGGCCTCGCCTTCGATCCCACCAAGGCCAGCGCGGCGTTCCCCGACGGCATCGGCCACGTCACCCGCCCCAGTGACAAGCGCGGCGTTCCGGGCATCAGCGGCGCTGCAGGCGGCACCGCGGCGCGCTGGCGCACCCCGAAGGAAACGGTCGAATTCATCAACGCCCTGCAGCGATGGGCGACCAAGGATACCACGCTCGGCATTCCGGTGCTGGTCCACGAAGAATCCCTCCACGGATACATGGCCACCGAGGCGACCATGTTCCCGCAGGCAATCGCCCTCGCCGGGAGCTTCGACAGCGACCTTATGCGGCGGGTCCAGTCGGTCATCGCGCGCGAAGTGCGGGCCCGCGGTGTCTCGTTCGTCCTCAGCCCGGTGGTCGATATCGTCCGCGACCCACGCTGGGGCCGGATCGAGGAAACCTGGGGTGAGGATCCCTACCTCGTCGGCGAAATGGGCGTCGCCGCGGTCGAGGGTCTGCAAGGTCCCGGCAAGTTCGAGAAACTGCCGGAAGGCAAGGTCTTCGCCACGCTGAAGCACATGACCGGTCACGGCCAGCCCGAAGCCGGCAACAATATTTCCCCTGCCCAATTGTCCGAACGCGAATTGCGGGAGAATTTCTTCCCCCCGTTCCGCGAAATCGTCGCGCGGACCTCGGTAGGCGGGGTAATGCCCAGCTATAACGAGATCGACGGGATGCCGAGCCACGCCAGCACGTGGTTGCTGGGGAGTGTCCTGCGCGGCGAGTGGGGCTTCGACGGGATCATCGCCAGCGATTACGGCGGCGTCCACGAACTCGCGACACTGCACAAGGTCGCTACCGATCTTGAAGATGCCGCACGGCAAGCGCTCGAGGCCGGCGTCGATAGTGAACTGCCCGAGGGGATGGCATTCGCGACCCTTACGGATGCGGTTCGCGCAGGGCGGATTCCGCAGTCGCTGATCGACACTGCCTGCGCACGGATGCTGACGCTCAAGTTCCGGGCCGGATTGTTCGAGAACCCGTACGGCGACTGGGACCTGACCCGCCGGATTACCGGCAATGCTGAAGCCCGCGCCTTGGCGCTTGAGGCCGCTCGCAAGGGGCTGTGCCTGCTGACCAACCGCAACGATACACTGCCGCTGGACCGCAAAGCGGTCGGCCGGGTGGCAGTAATCGGTCCTAACCATGCCATCGCGCGGTTGGGCGGATATTCGAGCATTCCCAAGCAAACCGTAAGCCTGATCGAGGGTCTGCGCCAGATCGCTCCCGGGGTCGATTTCGTCACCGCGCAGGGCGTGTTCATTACCACCAGCGAAGACCGTTCGCAGGACATCATCACGCTTGCCGACCGGGAAGAGAACCTGCGGCTGATAGCCGAAGCGGTCGAAGTCGCGCGCGCCGCTGACACGATCATCGTTGCCATCGGCGATACAGAACAGACCAGCCGCGAAGGTTTTGCTGCCAACCATCTGGGCGACCGCACCGACATCGATATCGTCGGAGAACAGAACGCGTTGGTCGATGCACTGGCCGAACTTGGCAAACCGCTGATCGTGGCAGCCTACAATGGCCGCCCGCCAAGCTGGCCCAATGTGGTCGAGAAGGCCGATGCCGTTCTCGAATGCTGGTACCCCGGCCAGGAAGGTGGCACCGCCGTGGCGGAAGCTTTGTTTGGAATCGTAAATCCCGGTGCCAAAATGCCGGTTACCGTGGTTCGCAACGAAGGCCAGATCCCCTATTTCTACAACCATAAGCCGAGCGCCCGGCGCGGCTACCTATTCGACGACAAGGGACCGATGTTCGCCTTCGGCCACGGCCTGTCCTACACCAGCTTTGCTATTTCCGAGCCGCGCCCGGCGAAACGGTCGTTCCGGCGAGACGAGCCTATCGAGGTCTCGGCCACGGTGCGCAATACGGGCTCCCGCGAGGGCGACGAAGTGGTCCAATTGTATATCACGCGGACCGATGTTTCGGTCACCCGGCCCGTCCTCGAACTAAAGGGGTTCGAACGCGTCACGCTTGCCCCCAACGAGGAGCGCAGAGTCCGGTTCTTGATCGAACCGCGGCACCTTGCCATCTGGAACCGCGACATGGCGGAAGTCAACGAACCGGGTCCGGTCAAGCTATCGGTTGGCAGCAGCAGCGCCAGCCTCAAATCCGTCGACGTGGAGATCGCATGACATGACCAAGGGTTTCGAAATTGATCGCAGGGGCACGCTTGCGGGGCTCGCCGCGATGTCTCTGGCTGCGTGCGGCGGCGGCGGTCAAAGCGGACCGGGTGCCTCGCCCCCGGTTTCCGCCCCTCCCCCTCCGCCAGGTCCGGTCGGTTTGCCGCAGCCCGGTTTGAACACGCTCGCCGTCCCCGGCAGCCGCAAGTTCGGCACCGCGATTGCCTCGGCCCCGGGCCGGAGCGAAGCCGCTTCAGTTCAGAATTCCCGCTATACCGACATCGTCAAAAGCGAATGCGGCATCGTGGTGCCCGAAAACGAAATGAAGTGGCAGGCCGTGCGGCCAAGCGCCGACGCCTATGATTTCAGACGAATGGACGAAATAGTGGCGTGGGCGCAGGCGAACAGCGTTGCAGTTCGCGGGCATACCCTGCTGTGGCACCGGCCGCAGTGGTTCCCCGCTTGGCTCAACACCTATGATTTTGGCGCCAATCCGGTTGCGGAAGCCGAACGGATCCTGACCGAGCATATCCGTACCGTAACGCGCCGTTACCGCGGCGTGATCTCGAGTTACGACGTCGTCAACGAAGCGATCGACCATGATCGCAACGCTACCATCGAAACCAGCCTCAGCCGTGCGATGGGCAGCCCCGAGGCGGTGCTCGATCTCGCGTTTCGCACCGCCCGCGAGGAATTGCCGGACGGCCAGCTGGTTTATAACGACTACATGAGCTGGGAACCGGCGCACCGTGCTCATTGTGACGACGTGCTGCGGCTGCTCGAAGGGTTCCGCAAGCGCGGCACTCCGGTCGATGCGCTCGGTATCCAATCGCATATCGAGATGTTCTCGATCGATCCCGCAACCGGCGTCGGCCCCTATGCCGAGCGCGAATGGCGGCAATTCCTCGATGAAGTTACCGGCATGGGATACCGTTTGCTGATCACCGAATTCGACGTCAAGGACAAGGCGCTCCCGGCTGACATCGCAATACGCGACCAGAAAGTCGCCGAATTCACCCGGCGCTATTTCGACTTGATGCTGGAGCATGGCGATCATCTCGATGACATCCTCGCCTGGGGGATGGTCGACAAGTTCAACTGGTTGCAGGGTTTCGACCCCGCCAAACGGCCCGACGGCCTGGAAGTCCGCGGGACACCGTATGATTCCGATTATCGTCCCAAGCCGATGCGCGATGCGATCGCGGCGTCCCTGACCGCCTGACCGGATTTCAATTACCGGAAGCCCTTGCAGCCCCGCTGGAAAGCGGGGCTGCACTGCGTTTGGGACGATGCCTAGCCCCGCGCCTGCAAACCTGCGCGTTTTTCGACGTGCCCTAGATGCAAATGCAGACGGGCCGCTCCCCCTTTCGGTGGAACGGCCCGCAGCCCCTGTCTTGAACCAGAGAAGTTAGAAGTTCGCACGCACGATGAGCGAGAAACGACGGTCGTTCATGAAGTACGAACGAGGCACCAGTTGGTCGGGATCGCCGCTGTAGGCCTGGGTCGTCTTGGTGACTTCGTTGAGCAGGTTCACACCCTGCGCACCAACACGGATATTTTCCGTGAGGTTGAAGAACACCGAGGCGTCCAACTGTCCGGTCGGCTCGTTGAAGATCGAGTAGTACGGGAAGATCACGTCCGATGCGGTGAGCAGGAAGCGTGACCGCCAGTTATACGCGGCCCGCAGTGAAATCGGACCCTTTTCATAGAACGCGCTGACGTTGAAGTTGTGCTTCGACAATTGCTCCAGTGGCAAGTTGCCGGGAGGAACCGTAGAGTCATTGGGCACCGCCCCGCCGTTCAGGAACGTGTTCGGGAGACCCGAACTGTCGATATAGGTGTAGTTCGCCGAACCACCGAGGCCGTTGAGCAAGCCCGGCAGGAAGTCGAACGTTTGCTGGTAGGCAACTTCAAAGCCCTTGACCTTGCCGGTACCGTCGAAGTTGGCCGGACCGCGCACCGTGACATCGCGGGTTTCGCCGCTGCCGTTGGTGATTTGTTCCGTCCGCACCGACTGGAAGAAGAAGTTATCGATGCTCTTGTAGAAGGCGTTGAACGTGAGCGAGCCGACCGGCGCAAAGTACCATTCGAGGCTGGCGTCGAACTGCCAGGCTGTCGCCGGATCAAGCGTAGGATCGCCCGCCGTACCGGTGAAGTTGCCCGACGTATCGATGCTGGATGTGAAGTAGTTCCGGATGTAGCCATTGTCTGGCCGTGTCAGCACCTTCGATACGGCGAAGCGCAGGATGAGCTCGTCGCTAAGGCCGAACTTCACGTTCAGGCTTGGCAGCAGATAATCATAGCTGTGCTTGACGTTGGTCTGTTCAAGACTGCCATCGACGAAATTCTGCAGCGAGACATAAGCCGCCTCGCCGATGTTGCAGATGCCGCCCGGTACTGCGGTGCCGCCGCCAGCCGCTGGCGGCCGGTTACGGGGCGCGCAGCGTACGGAGAACGGATCAGCGATGTTCAGACCGCCTACTGTGCCCGGCGAACGAACGCCTTGCGAGCGAACGTCGGTCTTGACCCAGCGAACTCCGATATTGCCGGTCAGGCGGACATCACCGAACAAGTCGTCGCTGCCGAAGTTGAGCATCGCGTAGGCAGCAGAATCGTACTGCTTCACCGTCTGGATGTCGGTTGGCAGGTAGGGCGAACCGTCAACCGTACCACCACGCGCGGCAAGCGGGTTCCAGCTTGGTGAGGCACCCAGTGCCCGCGCACGGTCCTGGACCGATTGGAAATAATCCACCGAACCTTCGTAATCACCGATCAGGTCACCGGCGTAATAGAATGCCCCCGGAGGTCCGGGAACCTGATTGCGGAAGAAGTCCGGGAACTCGTAGCGCTCTTGCTGTCCATCAGCTTCGGTATCGCCAAAATTGACCGGACGGCTGCCCGACCACACTTCACTGAGCATACCCCAGTTGTACGTGGTGTAGCGGACTTCCTGCTCGCGGCCTTGGTAGCGCGCGCCGAACTTGGCACGGCGGATGAAGGAATCTTCGTCGAATTCATAATCGAGGTCAGCCCGGAACGCGAACTGATCGCCCTTGCTGTCTTCGGCGTGATCCATCGCCGCGCGCCAGAATTGGAACCGCGGATCGGTGAAGTATTCCGCATCCGTTGCTCCTGCCAGTGCAGCACCCGGTGTCGACCAGTCGTATCCCAGGAACTGCGGCTTGTGCGGGATCACGATGGGCAGATCGCCCGAGATATCCAGTTCGGAATCGGCAAAACTCGAACCGAAAACACTGAAATCGAGATTTTCCTTGCGCGAGTTTGCATACTGGCCGTCGAGCGTGATTTTCGCCCGATCCGTCAACTGGTGCTCCAACCGGAGGCTGTAATCGGTGTTGGTGGTTTCATCCAGCACCTGACGGCGAGCCAGCGAGTATTGCGAACCGCCGATGGGAACGAATGGTGACGCCGCCGGATCGCCGCGCCAGCCATTGCTGGCGTCAACGATATAGCCGGACTGGAAGACGTTGTTCTCGTCATAGACGAAATCGGTGAAACCACCGACCGGGCACTGCGCGCGCGGCGGAGTTTCGTCGTTGGGATCGATTACGCCGCCGCTGTCGACCACGTTCGGGCCGTTGGCGTTCTGCTGGCAGCCGATCGGATAAGTCGAATATTCGGTAAGGTCCGGCGCGGCTTCATAGGTATATTCGCCCCACGCGTTGGTGGTGTGCGAGCGGATGAATTCCGCCGTGACCATGGTGCGCTCGTCGAGACTTTCCCACTGCGCCGAGACGGCGATACCGTCACGCTTGCGGTTGAATTCCTGCGTACGGAACTGGCCGCCCACAGGAGCGACGCGGAAGTCGGCATAATCGGCAAAACCGTCTGCGCCGGCAGCGCCGAAATTACCGCAGGCCGCATTTGGCGGCGGCAGGGTCGTGGTGTCGGAACCCGATGGCAAGGGATTGCGGCAAATGAAACGGTCGCCGGTGTTGGCCGCCCGCACGGACTGTCCGTCACGAATCTGGTAGTTCGCGATCTGTAAACCGTCGGCGCGGCTCTTGATCTGTGAATAGGCGCCGCTGACCAGCAGGCCGATCCGGCCAATTCCGGTGTCCCACTGGTTGCTGATCAGGCCCGAAATGGTCGGAGTCCATTCCTTGGCCATATCACCGTAGTTGGCTTCCGCGCTGAGCGCGATCTTGAAGCCCTTGTTGTCGAATGGCTTGCGGGTGTTGAGATTGACCGTCCCGGCGAGCCCGCCTTCGATCATGTCGGCGGTCGAGTTCTTCGAGATCACCACCGAGCCGAGCAGTTCGGAGGGAACATCGGCAAAGTTCAGCGCTTGCCCGCCGACACCAGCGGCGAAGGCCGTACGGCCGTTGAATTCCGAGCGAACGAAGTTGAGGCCGCGAACGACAACACCGGAACCTTCGACAGAGAAGTGGTCCGGATCGTTCGAACCAGCGAAGCGGTTGATCGCGATCCCGGGAACGCGCTGCAGCGCCTCGGTCACCGAACGGTCAGGAAGTGCGCCGATGTCTTCGGCAGTGATAGCATCGACGACGGTGTCGGCATCACGCTTGATATCCTGGGCCTTCGCAAGCGATTGGCGGATGCCGCTGACGACAATGACGTTACCGAGATCGTCCGAAGCCGGCTCGGCTTCTTCGGTACCGGCCGGCTGCGCATCCTGCGCATGGGCTGTCTGCCCAGCCATGAACCCGGTGACCACGATGGCCGACACACTGGTCCGCAACAACGTTTTCAGCAGGTGGTCACACCCCCCGCCAGTCCCCGAACGATTAAACGCTGATTTGATCATAAGATCACCCCTCCCATGTTAGCGCTACCACATTTAGGCGGGTAGCTTGTCTTTGCTTTGAAACAAGGCATATCGGCACGTAGTTTCCTTGGCAAGAGGAACTTCCGGGTTTAGCTGTGGGCTGTGACAAATTGCCCACAGAACATATATGGGGTAGTCGGGGGAGCGAGATGGCAGGGATAAATGGTATCGGTACCGCGAAACGCATTTCGCGCGTCGTCATTGTCGGTGGCGGTACCGCGGGTTGGATGGCCGCGGCTGCCATGTCCCGTTTCTTCAACGATGGCCAGCGAACGATAACGCTGATCGAATCGGACGCGATCGGGATCGTCGGCGTCGGCGAAGCGACCATTCCGCCCATTCGCAGTTTCAACGCGATGCTCGATATTCCCGAGAACGAATTTCTCCGCGCCACCAAGGGCACTTATAAACTGGGCATCGAGTTCGTGAATTGGGGCCGACAAGGTGACCGTTACTTCCATCCATTCGGCGGTTATGGTCAAGATCTGCACGGTATCCAGTTCCACCACCTGTTCCTGAGGGAAGCGGCAAGAGCGGCAGGGACGAACGGCATCAGCCCTGATATCGGGCATTTCTCAATGTGCACCATGGCGGCGCACGCAGGCCGGTTTGCCCGTCCTTCGGCGGGCGCGCAGTCGCTGGTTTCGCAGATCGCCTACGCCTATCATTTCGACGCAAGCCTCTATGCGGCCCACTTGCGCCAACTGGCCGAGCGTCAGGGAACCGTGCGTCTCGAGGGGCGGATCGTGAAAGTCCACCGCGACGGCGAAAGCGGCGACGTCACTTCCGTCCAGCTGGAAGACGGTAGGCTTGTCGAAGGCGAATTGTTCGTCGACTGCTCCGGCTTTCGCGGCTTGCTGATCGAGGAAGCGCTCGAAACGGGGTATGACGACTGGAGTCACTGGTTGCCCATGGACCGGGCCATTGCGGTGCCGACTGCGAACATTGGCTCCCCCGATCCCTTCACCCGCTCCACCGGGCATGCCGCGGGCTGGCAGTGGCGCATTCCACTGCAACACCGGACCGGAAACGGCCACGTCTTCTCCAGCGGGTTCATGGACGAAGACACAGCCCGCGATGTTCTCCTGGCCAATCTTGAAGGCGAACCGCTGCAGGAACCGCGCACACTTCGCTTCCTTACTGGCATGCGGCGCAAGGCATGGAACCACAACGTGATTTCCCTCGGGCTTTCATCGGGCTTTATCGAGCCGCTGGAATCGACCAGTATCCACCTGATCCAGAACGGCATTGCGCGGCTGTTCGCGCTTTTCCCCGATAATCCGATCAGTCCGATAGAACGCGACGAATACAATCGCGGGATGAAGGAACTCTACGAGGATGTACGGGACTTCATCATCCTCCATTACAAGGCTACGCAGCGAGACGACACCGCGTTCTGGCGCTATGTCCGGGACATGGAAGTACCCGCGTCTCTTGCCCGCAAGATCGAGTTGTGGCGGCTGCACGGGCGGATATTTCGCGAGAATGCCGAATTGTTCGTCGCCCCCAGCTGGATCGCCGTGATGCTAGGACAGAACATCTGGCCGCAAGCGTACGATCCGATCGCCGACACCCTCGACGAACAGAAGGTGGCGGCTGCGATGGAACAGATGCGGGACGCCTACCGGGATATCGCGGCCAAGCTGCCGACCCACGAAGAATTCATCCGCCAATCAGGCGGGTGGCACGACGCACCGACAGCCCAGCCCCCTTCCCCCGGACCATTCGCCGCCCAGGCTGCGGCGCGATGAAAAATTCGCCAATCCGCAAGGTCGTGATCGTGGGCGGCGGCACCGCGGGCTGGATGGCGGCGGCGGGACTGTCGCGGGTCCTCGGCGCGCTTCCGGGGCTGAGTATTACCCTGATCGAAAGCGAAGCGATCGGCACAGTCGGAGTCGGCGAAGCCACCATTCCGCAAATTACCGCGTTCAACCGCCTGATCGGTCTCGACGAGATGGCGTTCATGCGCGAAACCCGGGCAACTTACAAACTGGGCATCGAATTCGTCGACTGGCTACGGCCGGGCCATTCCTACGTCCATCCCTTTGGTTCGTTCGGTCTGGATATGCTGGGGATCGAATTCCAGCATTTTTGGCTGCGCGGACGGGAACTGGGCGATACCGCGGCAATCGACAGTTACTCGATCGCTGCGGTCGCCGGGAAGTCCGGTAAATTCACGTGGCCGCAGCCCGACAACCGCAAATCGCCGCTTTCAAAGCTGTCCTACGCCTTCCAGTTCGATGCCGGACGTTACGCGAAGTTTTTGCGTGGTCTGTCCGAACAGGCCGGTGTTCGCCGGGTCGAAGGGCGCGTGGTGGAGGTTCTTCAGCATCCCGAAAGCGGCTTTGTCACTGGATTGAAGCTGGATGACCAAACGGAAGTAGAAGGTGAATTGTTCATCGACTGCTCCGGCTTCCGTTCGCTGCTCCTGGGCCAGACACTGGGCGTCCCGTTCAATGATTGGTCACGCTGGTTGCCGTGCGACAGCGCGGTCGCGATCCCGTGCGAACTTGGCGGGGCGAACGAACCGCTGACTCGTTCCACCGCGCGCTCGGCGGGCTGGCAGTGGCGCATTCCGCTGCAACATCGCATCGGCAACGGGCATGTGTTTTCCTCGGCGCATATGGACGGCGAAGCGGCGACCGACATGTTGCTTGCCAACCTTGACGGCAAGCCGCTGGCGGAACCGAACCGTCTCAGTTTCACTGCGGGCCACCGGGCTCGGGCATGGGAAAAAAACGTAGTAGCGCTGGGGCTTGCCGGCGGCTTCCTGGAACCGCTCGAATCGACTTCGATACATCTCGTCCAATCCGGCATCGCCCGCTTGTTATCCTTGTTTCCCGACAGCGGTTTCAGCGAGGTTGAAATCGGGCGTTACAACGACGAGACCGAGCGGGAATATGTCGACATCCGCGACTTCCTGTTGCTTCACTACTCGGCGACCGAGCGCGACGATTCCGAATTCTGGCGCTATTGCCGTAACCTCGAACCGACCGACGGACTGGCCGAAAAGATCGAAATGTTTCGGAGTTCCGGGCGGATATTCCGGGAACATAACGAGCTTTTCACGGAGGCCAGCTGGCTTTCGGTAATGCTCAGTCAGGGGATCAGCCCGCAGCGGTATCATCCTGCGGCCAGATTGCTCGACGACGCGGAGACGCTCGCCCGCCTCGGCAATATTCGCGGGGCAATTCGCAACACTGCCGACCAGCTGCCTTCCCAGTCCGACTTCCTGAGCGAGCGCGGCGGAACGATTGCCGCCAGCGAACGGCTGACCGCGTGACTGACCGAGCCGCGCCCAACACAATTCCCGATGCCGATGCCGCGATTGATGCCGCGAGCTTTGCAGAGATCCGGCGAAACGTCCGCCCGGTAATAATGCGGCAGTTGGTCGGTGACTGGCCGGCCGTGGAAGCGGGGCGGCAGGGTGATGCGTCGATCGTGCGCTACCTCGGCGAGATCGGTAGCGCGCGGCCGGTATCCGCGATTGCAGCATCGCCCGGTGAAGGCGGACGTTTCTTCTACACGCCCGACCTTACCGGCCTCAATTTTGTCAGCGGACAGGGCCGGCTGGAAATGTTTCTCGAAGATTTGCTGCGCGCCGCCGAAGTATCGGACCCACCGGCCATGGCGGTGCAATCCGAAGACATCGCCAGTCTGCTGCCACGGTTCGCCGACGAAAACCGGCTCGCGATCCTGCCGCAAGTCGCACCAAAGATCTGGATCGGTAACCGCATTCGCGTCGCCCCGCATTACGACGGGAAGGAGAACGTCGCCTGCTGCGTGGCGGGGCGGCGCCGCTTCACGCTATTTCCGCCCGATCAGATCGGGAATCTCTACCCCGGACCGTTTGAACTGACCCCGGCGGGCACTCCGGTGAGCATGGTCGACTTAGCCGAACCTGACGAGGAAGCGCACCCGCGATTTGCCGAGGCCTGGCGTCATGCGGCACAGGCCACGCTGGATCCGGGCGATGCAATTTATATCCCCTATGGTTGGTGGCACGGCGTCGAATCGCTTGAACCGGTCAGCATCCTGGTCAATTACTGGTGGACGCAGGACGTACCTGATGGCCTGACCAGCCCCTATGTCGGTCTGCTTCACGCATTGCTCACGTTCAAGCACCTCCCGCCGGAACAGCGCGACGTGTGGCGCGAGATGGTGAATTACTACGTGTTCGAACAGCAGGGCGATCCCGCTGCGCATCTCCCCGATCATGCCAAGGGGGTCCTCGGTCCGCCTTCTCCGGCGCTGTTCGCACAAATGCACGAGATGATCCGTCAGTTGATGCGCTGAGCCTGTAGCGCCGAGGCGAGCCATTGCTCGTAAGGCGGCGCGAACTGGAGCGCATGCTCGGCACGGGCAGCAAAGTCGGCCCGGGCGGCTTCCTGTGATCCGCCGCCGCCTGCGCGCGATGCAGGCGGTGAGCCCGGCGCAAATCCGAGCGCAACCAGCAGCGCAAATTGTTCCTGCGGAGCGAGCGGGCTTTCCTCCCGAAACGGGATCCGGCCGCGGCGAATGAACTGGTCGAGCACCTGTTCCAAGCTGTTCGGAAGCGGGAGGTCGCCGAACACCCGCTTTGCGCCCGCGGCGGCGAAATGCATTGCGAGCACCTCGTGCAACCCTTCCATCATCAGCACCGAGCGGCGGTTGTATTCGGCACGCTCGAGCGGTTCGATCTCTCGTCCGGGAAGCATTTCCAGCAGCAGGGCGAGTTGCCGGTGCGCTAGATCGAGGTGATAAGGGCCAAGCGGTTCGAACCGCGCAGCCGCATCACCGATCGCGACGACATTGCCGAGCCACGGCGCGGCAACCCGCCCCGGAGCTAGCGAAACAAGCGCGGCAGCAGGCGCGCCGAGCGCCGCTAGGGCAGTATTGCGGTCGGTATTCGCCCCGACCCCGAGCATCCTCTGCATGCCGTCGCGGCCGTAAACTTCGCTCATCCACCCTGCACCAACCACGCTGAAGCGGTCGGCGAGCGAAATTACGGGCGAGCCGGGCCGGGAAAGGAATATCTGCCGTGTCGGCAGCGTCGCAGACCAGTCGGTCATTGCGAATTTGGGATGCGAAGCCAGCAGGCTGGCGGCAGGACCACTGCAATCGATGAACAGATCGCCCTCTATCCGGCCCTGTCCAGTGATCCGGACCGCCGAGAAAGTATTTACCTCACCGGGTTCCACCGCGTCAATTTCGCCCTCGACATACTGCACTTTCAATGCCTGCGCGTGTTCGATCAACAGGGCACGGTAGGCTATCGGGTTCCAGCGCAGCGCGAAATCGACATTCGAAATCGGGGTCGGCTGGTCTTGCGGCGGTGGGGCGAAGCGCTCCGCGTCGGCCAATACTTCTGCGATCGACCCGGCGCTGCGCGGACCCGCAGTATGGCGCTGTCCGCCGCCCCATTCCCGCGCGAACGCCGTCTTGAGGGCCGGATCAAGCGATTCGCCGAAGGATAAGACCCCGTCCTGCCCGCCTTCGCCCCAACCGGTATAGCGCGTGACCAGTCGGTGGCTGCCCCCAGCCCGGCGGACGATGTCCTGTTCCCCGATCCCCAAACGATCATGCAGTTTGTTCGTCATCGGCAGCGCACCGGGCGACCAGTCGGCGAAGGATGCAGGCGACGGCATCTGCCCGACTACAATCACCTCGCACAATGGCAAAGCGCGGCGCATCGCGATGGCGGCGAGCACCCCTACTTGTCCGCCGCCGACAATGACGATCCGGCGTAGCGGTTCACGTGGCTCGGTCATGCCGCCTGCGCGATGCGGGCCGCCTCCTGGTTCAGGAATTCGCGGTGCTGCGGCATGGCAGCCACTTCTTGCGCAATCGCCGCGTGCAATTGTTCCGCGGCACGTGACAGGTTCTGCGGGTCGGCCAGTGCTGGCCGCGGATCATAGCGTTCGGGTAGCAGGCCCTGTCCGACATACACGGCGATCCAGCTGGCATCGTAAAACAAGCCGTCGGAGTATTTCTCGATACGGCCCGCCCTACGCCACAGTTCCAGCTTGTCGGCCAGGCTGTCGGGCACTTTCATTGTCCGCACATGGTTCCAGAAGTCGGAGTCGTCGCGCGTGGTCGCGTTGTAATGCAAAATCAGGAAGTCACGGACCCGGTCGTATTCCATGTCGACCAGCCGGTTGAATTCATCCCGGTCGCGCGAATCGATCCCGCCGCCGATGGGGAACAGTTCGATCAGATAGGTGATCGCCATCTGCGCGAGATAGATCGAAGTGGATTCGAGCGGTTCGAGGAATCCGCTGGCGAGCCCGACGCCAATAACGTTGTGGCTCCACGACTGCGTGCGGCGGCCGGGCCGGAACCGCAGGATGCGCGGATCGGCGAGCGGTTTGCCTTCGGCGCTGGCACGGATTGTCTCGCACGCCTCGTCCTCGCTAAGATGCGCGCTGGAAAAGACGTAGCCATTGCCCATCCGGTGCTGCAACGGGATCTGCCACCGCCACCCGGCGGGCATCGCGGTCGCGGTGGTATAGGGGCGGATATCGTCGGTCGCATGAGCGCAGGGCATTGCGGCAGCGCGATCACACGGCAGCCAATGGGTCCAGTCTTCCCAGCCGGCCCCCAATTCCTGCCCCAGCAGCAGCGACCGGAAGCCCGAGCAATCGATGAACAGGTCGCCTTCGATGCGCCGTCCATCGTTCAGGCACAGGGCAGTTACGTCCCCGCTTTCGCTGTCGCGTTCGACCGAGGTCACCAGCCCTTCATGACGTTCGACCCCGATCGAGGTGCCGAATTCGCGCATGAACGGACCGAACAGCGTGGCGTCGAACTGATAGGCATAGCCATAGGTCGAGCCGAGCGTGTCGTCCTGCGCCGGAGGACGGAACCGGTTGGCAAGCGCCGCAGTGACCGCAAGCGAGTAATCGCCAAGCGGGCGAGCAAGGCCCTGCCGCTGCAATTCAAGCCAGTAATGGTGAAATCCCACGCCTTTCAGTTCTTCACCGAAAGATCCGAACGGGTGGATGTAACTTTCGCCGATGCGCCCGAAATCGCGGAAATCGATCCCGAGTTTGAAGGTGGCGTGCGTGGCCTTCATGAAGGCGGCTTCGTCGATCCCCAGCTTCTCGACGAAACTGCGGATGTGGGGCAGCGTTGCTTCCCCCACCCCGACGATGCCGATATCTTCGCTTTCGACCAGTTGGACCTTGGCCAGGCCGGGAAGCATCCGGGCAATGCCCGCTGCCGTCATCCAGCCCGCTGTGCCGCCACCGAGGACGACGACACGAACGGGACTGTTGGCTGCGGTATCCATATTCATCCTGCTAATGCGGCAGGGCCGGCGCGGCCAGCCCTGCCCTGCATCAGCCGACCATTTCCTCCAGTTCCTTGCCCTTGGTTTCGACAATGAAACGCTGGACCAGGAAGAAGCTGATCACGGCGCAGACAGCGTAGAAGCTGTAGCTGGCCGCGAGCCCGATGCCCGCCGCCATCAGCGGGAAGGTCTGGGCGATCAGGTAGTTCGCGAACCACTGGAAGAAGCCCGCCACTGCCAGCGCCGAACCGCGGATCTGGTTGGGGAACATTTCCGCCAGCATGACCCACATCACCGGCCCCCAGCTCACGTTGAAGAAGATGACGTAAAGGTTCGCCGCGACCACCGCGAGGGTGCCGAGACCGGCCGACAAGGTCAGGTTACCTTCGGCGTCGAGACCTCCCTGGCTGAAAGCATAGACCATCACGAACAGCGTCACCGCCATCCCGGCGGAACCGATCAGCAGCAGCGGCTTGCGTCCGATCTTGTCGATCAGCACGATGGTCACGAAACAGGCCGCGATCGAAACCGCCCCCGAAACGATGTTGATCAGCAGTGCATCACCTTCGGTGAACCCGGCCAACTGCCACAGGGTAGCGCCGTAATAGAAAATGACGTTGATCCCGACGAGTTGCTGGAACACCGCCAGCATGATGCCGACCCAGACGATCGGGCGGACGCCGAGGAAGCCCTTGGTGCCTTCTGGTGCCAGAACATCGCGCAGGCGCGGCCGGTGATCGACCGAGAAACTGGCACGGATTTCTTCGAGTTTGATCTTGGATTGCCGCTCGCCGAAAAGGCGGGTGAGAACGCCGGCAGCCTCGTCATTGCGGCCACGCGAAACCAGATAGCGCGGGCTTTCCGGAATGAAGAACAGGGCAACCAGGAAAATCGCCGCTGGCAGCGCCTGCATCAGGTACATCCAGCGCCATGCCTGGATTCCGCCCCAGAGGGGGTTGGTCGATTCGCCAGCCACCGCGGCAAGGACATAGTTGACGAGGAAGGCCAGCGTCAGGCCGGTAATGATCATGATTTGCTGAACCGTCGTCATTCGTCCGCGGATGTGCGCAGGTGCGACCTCGGCGATATAGGCGGGCGAAAGCACACTCGCCGCGCCAACCGCGATGCCGCCGGTCAGGCGTGCAAGCACGAAGATCGTATGATCCGCGGTCAATCCCTGGACCAGCGCACCGACCAGAAACAGCACCGCCGCGATCCGCATCACGTTACGACGCCCCATCTTGTCGGCCAGCGTACCAGCGAAGAACGCGCCGATGAAGCAGCCGATGAGCAACGAACCCACCGTGAAGCCAAGTCCGCCCTCGCTCAGGGCAAACGCTGCCTTGAGCCCCGGCTGCGTGCCATTCACGGCTCCGCTGTCATATCCGAATAACAATCCGCCAATCGTGGCAACGGCCACGATTGCAGAGATTAGCGCCATATTCTGGTCGCCACGCGTGTTTTCCAAATTCCCTCTCCCCGGCTGCACTGTTGCAACAACAGCCAATTATGTTAGCGCTACCTTTGACGGAAATTTGCGCGAAGGCAAGCAGCCTTTTCGCGCCATCAACAATCAAGCTGAAGGGAACTCTACATGCTTCATGGCAAAAATCTGATCGCCGGGGACTGGCGCACCGGCACTGGCGAATTCCGCGCACACGACGCAGCCAGCGGCAACACGATCGAACCCTCGTTCCAGGAGGCATCCGCAAAGGATGTCGCCGACGCCTGCGCCGCGGCTGCCGAAGCGCAGCGGGTATTCGGGAATTTGCCGCGCAAAGATCGTGCAGCATTTCTGCGCAGCATAGCGGACAAGATCGATGCCCTCGGCAGCGAATTGACCGAGCGTGCGATGAGCGAGAGCGGCTTGCCGGAAGCTCGCCTCAACGGCGAGCGAGGCCGCACGGTGGGCCAGTTGAGACTGTTCGCCGCCGAGGTCGAGAACGGCGCTTGGCAGGCCCTCAGGATCGATCATGCCGATCCTTCGAAGACTCCGCCCAAGCCGGACCTCCGCCTGCGCAAGATCCCGCTTGGCCCGGTTGCGGTGTTCGGGGCGAGCAACTTCCCCCTCGCTTTCTCGGTGGCAGGCGGCGACACCGCATCGGCGCTTGCAGCGGGTTGCTGCGTCGTCGTGAAGGGGCATCCCGCCCATCCCGGCACATCGGAAATGGTCGCGACCGCAATCGCCGAGGCGGTGGCGGAATGCGGCCTTCCCGCCGGCGTATTCTCGCTCCTCAACGGTACCGGCTACGGACTCGGGGAAGCCTTAGTCAAGGATCCGCGAATCGCTGCGGTCGGGTTCACGGGATCACGCGCGGGCGGACTCGCGCTGCTGGAATATGCCGCGGCGCGTGCGGTGCCGATCCCGGTCTATGCCGAGATGAGCAGCATCAACCCGGTCGTACTGATGCCTGCCCGCATGGAAAGCGCTGCCGAAGAACTGGCGAAAGCCTATGTCGGCTCGCTCTCGCTGGGTGCTGGCCAGTTCTGCACCAACCCCGGGATCGTTCTCGCAGTTGCGGGCGGCGCGCTCGAACGATTTGTCGCTGCGGCCGCCGATGCGCTCACCCAGGTACCCGCCCAGACCATGCTGACCAGCAGCATCCACGGGGCCTATGACAAGGGCGTGCAAACCTTGAGCCAGCAGGCCGGTGCACAGCTTGTAGGAGAAGGCGCCGAGGGTTCAGGTCCCTGCGGCCGGGCCGTGGTATACACCGTATCGGCCGAGGCATTTCGCAAGAACCCCGCCTTCGAACAGGAAGTCTTCGGCCCCAGCTCGATCATAGTAAGTTGCGCCAGTCTGGCCGAACTTGCCGAAATCCTCGAGGCGATGGAGGGACAGCTGACCACGACGCTCCATATGGAACCCGCCGATTATCCGGAAGCTGCCAAGCTCCTTCCGATCCTCGAGGAGCGTTCCGGAAGGGTGATCGCGAATGCGTGGCCGACAGGCGTCGATGTGACCCATGCAATGGTCCACGGCGGCCCCTTCCCCGCCACGTCCGACGGTCGCAGCACCTCCGTCGGAACACTCGCGATCGACCGCTTCCTGCGCCCGGTTTCCTATCAGGACATGCCGGAAGCGTTGCTGCCGGATTCGCTGTCGGACGAAAGCGCCTCCGTGCTGCGCCGCATCGACGGAACGTTCGTGGTTTAGCCCGATATAACCACTTACACGGTGATGCGGGATCAATGATTGCAGAATTTACCCCGCATCACCCTCGGTCGCTTCCCGAACCAGCGCGGCGAGGATCCGGACCAGCTTGTCCGGGTTTGAATCCGGCTCACGGACAGAACCCATGGTAACAGGGCGCGAGCGGACCATCGTGCGGCCCGTACCGATGGGAAGGTACTGATTGAAGTCAGTGCTATGGCCGCTCGGCTCATACAATACCGGCAGATCGAGGCCGCCCTGCTGCAATCCCTCGA
The DNA here is from genome assembly GCF_009828115.1 of Allopontixanthobacter sediminis. Lineage (GTDB taxonomy): Bacteria > Pseudomonadota > Alphaproteobacteria > Sphingomonadales > Sphingomonadaceae > Allopontixanthobacter > Allopontixanthobacter sediminis. The sequence continues at coordinate 1,124,419 of NZ_WTYL01000001.1, forward strand.
CGATAAGGCATGGTTCTCTGACCAATCCGATTTGCGGAAGAACTATCCCGTCCGTGACTGTGCTGCGCACTATGAGCCGGCCATGGTCCATCAGGGCGATCAGACATTGCTGGGCATCTATCAGGGCAACGGGCTGCTCGACCGTGCAAAACGCACCGTCTTTCCACACCAGGAAACCAGGCCATTCCTGTACGACGAGATCGTGGAGCGCCTTGTGGATCGGGTTGTCCTGCCCGCCGAAAGCCAGCGTTTCGCCTTCCATGTCGGGGGCGGAAAAGATCGATGACGGAACCACGACAGTTACTCGCTCGTAGGTTCGCAGAAGAACGATTGCCGCGATCGCCGTTGAAAGACCGGCTTGCCGGAAAGAAACCCTGTTGGGTTTCTCGATCTCGGCGATCAATCTGTCTTCTCCGCAAGGACACTATGTCCCGGCATATTGGCGGCCGACTGGCCCTCCGCTGACATCGCGGCGGCGCTCCGCTCCCCGATTCCGGCGGTCGACCTGCAGCGTTCCGCTTCCCTTCAGGCCATCGTCGGAGACAATTTGTACCGGGTCTTGAAAGCCCGTCCGAATGTCGCCTCGTTCGAAAAACCGAACCGCCTCGCAATGACATGGATCGGTTCCCGGTTGCCGCCGGTGATCTAAGGTCTCGACTGCGAAACGACGTGGGCACCAGCACGTCACCAGCCAAGCCCGCCGAGAAGGAGGCCATACAAACTCTCGCGGCAATCAATGGCGCAGCAAAAGTGGTACCTGCAGGTCGGTCAGCATCGACCGCGTCACCCCGCCGAAAATGCGTTCCGCGAGCCGCATTCGCCCGTAAGCGCCCATGACGATCAGCCCGCAGCGGCGCGCCAGCGCGGCGTCAGTCAACTGGGTCGCGACATCTTTCGAACTTTCGGCAATCTCGACGATTTCGGACCGGATGCCGTAACGGGAAAGATAATCCGCGCCGCTGACTGGCGGCAAATCGAACCGAGCGTCCTTCTTCTCCTTCACGGATGCAAAGAAAACTTCCGAGCTTTCTTTCAGGAATGGCACAGCGGACTTAAGTGCATGCGAAGCCTCCGGTGACCCATCCCACGCGACTAGCGCTGGCGCTGTGATATCGAACCGGGATTGCGCTTCGGGCAGCACCAATACCGGACAATCAGCCAGGATCGCCAAATCGCCGGCCGTATGGGATGGCACCCTGCCGCCCCGTCGCGGATCTCGCGCGCCGATAATGATCAGATCCGCCAAGGGCGAATGTTCGAGGATTGCGTCGGTTGCCGGTGAAGACGATTCGATCCATCTCCAGGACACGCCTTCGTTTGCAAGGTCCTGTTCCGTCTGTTCGCGAAGCTCGCGAGCTTCCTCTCTCCAGATCGGGATCATCGCGGCAAAGGCGGCATCGCTCAATCCGTCCCCGATCAGGACTTCGTAAGGGACCACACTGACGACAGTGAGACTGGCATCGAAATTGCGTGCAAGATCGAGCGCAACGTCAAGTCTCTTTGAATGGCCTTCATCCGAGAAGGCGTTGAACAAGATGGATTTCATTTCGTCACACTCCCGCCAATACATCCGGAGCCTTCCCCGAACCGATGTTATTGAAGGTATAGGATATACGCCGAACTGAAATTGATCTGGCGCAAAATGCCCCTACGAAACAGTCGCGTTAACGCCTACGGCAAATTGCACGCCCGGAAACCGATCATCGTGTGATTATGGTAGCGGAGGAGGGACTCGAACCCCCGACACGCGGATTATGATTCCGCTGCTCTAACCAGCTGAGCTACTCCGCCCCGTGGGGCAACCGGACGCCTGGCAGACGCGCAAACACCCGGGCAAGGCGGCGCGTTTACGGCGCGAGTTTGCGCGGGTCAACTACGAAACGCTGCAGACCGACCGCGAAACGGAAAATCGCGCACATGCTCCCATGGCCCGCCGCGATAGATGTGGAGACCTAGTCCGGAAAAATGGAAGCGGCGCGGCGTGATATGCGGTTCCAATTCGGCCTGCAGCGCCTTGGCTTCTTTTGCCCTGACCTTGTTCTGGATCGTCACATGCAATCTTGGTCGGTGACTGTCCTGCCCTGTCAGCAGTCCATGAAAACGCTCAGCCAAGCGGTCCCGCAGGTCGAGCATAGCCGGGCTGGAGAGTTTAAGCGCAGTTCCACCTCCCAAGGACATCAACCCGATGAGTTCCGCCTCCACCGGGGCCATCTCGGCGGCTTCCTGTGCAAGCGCCGTGCGCACTTCGTCCGCGCAAAAATACGGTAGGGCGTGGAACAGCGTGACATGGGCTTTGAGATGGTTGCGTTCCGGCGGGAAGTGCTCGGTGCGAAGGCGCGTGGCCCAGCCGGCGAGATCGGGCGGCAACAGCGCCGTCACGATGAACGGTGCGCGGCCGGCTTCCGTCGTCACATTTCGCCGCGCTGGCGGCGCAGTGCATACCACTTTTCGACATTGGCGTTGTGCTCGTCCAGAGTATCGCCGAACACGTGGCCCCCTGTCCCGTCCGCGACCATGAACAATGCGCTGGTTTTTGCGGGATTGAGGACGGCAGCAATAGATACGCGCCCCGGATTGGTAATCGGCCCGACCGGCAGTCCGGTCATGGTATAGGTGTTGTATCCGTTGACCGCGGAAATCTCCGACTGGCGGATGCGGCGGCCAAGCGGCTTGCCCTTGGTAATGGGATAGATGATCGTGGGATCGGCCTGCAGCATCATGCCCGATTTGACGCGGTTGGAATACAACCCTGCAACCATGCGGCGTTCCGAAGGCTTGCCGGTTTCCTTCTCCACGATGGACGCGAGAGTGACCGCTTCTTTCGGCGTCTTTACCGCGATACCGGGCGCGCGCTTGTCCCACAGTTCGGCGAGCGTGCTGCCCATCGCCGCCTGCATCCGCTGCAGTACCGCGGCGCGGCTCTCACCCCGTTCGAAATCATAGGTGTCGGGCAACACAGAGCCCTCTGCCGGGACCGGTGCGGTACCGGTCAGCAGCGGCTGTGCCATGATCCGCTCGTGGACCATGATCGAGGGCATACCTTCGGGAATGGTGATGAACCGACGGATCACATCGCCGCTCTGGAACGCTTCGAGAATATTCGCCGGACTGGTACCGGCGGGAAGCAGGAATTCACCCGCCTGAATCGGATCACCGCCGCCCAGTATCTTGGCCCGCAGCAGGAAGCCGTCGGCTGACGCAATCAGCCCTTCTTCTTCCAGCTTTTGCGCCACGCTGGTCAGCGACGAACCGGCGGGAACGACAAAGGGCGTGTCTTCCTCGATATTGGCGGAGCCATACCACCCGGACGCGAACACTCCCGCAGCGATCAGCGCCAACAAGCCCAGTGCGGCCAGAACCAGACAGCCGCGGCGAACCATATTAGTCGACCTTCTTCATCACCAGGCTGGCATTGGTGCCGCCGAAGCCAAAGCTGTTGTTCAAGACGGCGTTGACTGGCCGTTTCCGCGGAATGTGAGGGACCAAGTCGACCCCCTCGGTGCCTTCGTCGGGGTTGTCGAGGTTGAGCGTTGGCGGCACGATCTGGTCGCGAATGGCGAGGATGCAGAAGATCGATTCCACCGCCCCTGCCCCGCCAAGCAGATGCCCGATTGCGGATTTGGTGCTCGACATGGAAGCACCGGACAGGTCGCTGCCGAACACCCGCATCGCCGCCGCCAGTTCGATCGTGTCGGCCATGGTAGAGGTACCGTGGGCGTTGATGTAATCAATGTCGGACGGGTCCATCCCGGCTTTGCGCAGCGCCATGCGCATGGCCAGTTCTGCGCCCTTGCCTTCAGGATGGGGCGCGGTGACGTGATAGGCATCGCCCGACAGGCCGTAGCCGACCACCTCGGCATAGATTTTCGCACCCCGCGCCTTTGCGTGCTCGTATTCCTCAAGGACGACCACACCGGCCCCCTCGCCCATGACGAACCCGTCGCGGTCCTTGTCATAGGGGCGGCTCGCTTGTTCGGGACGGTCATTATAGGACATGTTGAGCGCCCGGGCCTGTGCGAAGCCTGCCACGCCGAGCGGACAGATCGTCCCTTCCGCGCCGCCCGCCAGCATGATGTCGGCATCGTCTTCACGGATCATCCGCGCCGCGTCGCCAATCGAATGTGCGCCCGTGGAGCACGCGGTCACGACCGCGTGATTGGGGCCCATCAAACCGTATTTGATCGAAACCTGTCCTGAGATCAGGTTGATCAGGCGGCCATGCACGAAATGCGGGCTGACCCTGCCGGGGCCGCGTTCGTGCAGCACGAGCGATTCGCTTTCGATCCCGGGGAGACCGCCGATGCCCGAACCGATCGAACAGCCCGTCCGCTCGAGCAGTTCCTGGGACATGTCTTCCAGTCCGGCATCTTCGAGCGCCTGACCGGCCGCATCGATGCCGTAGATGATGAACGGATCGACCTGGCGCTGGACCTTGTGGTCCACCCGCTTGTCAGGATCAAAGCCGTATTCATGATCGGCCGGCTTCACTTCGCAGGCAATCTGGCATTTCTGGTCGGAAGCGTCGAACCGCGTAATGCGGCTCGCGCCGCTTTTCGACGCAAGGATGTTCGCCCAGGTCGTCTCGACATCGCCCCCCAAAGGAGTGACGAGGCCCAATCCGGTTACCACCACACGGCGCATGAAACTCTCCAAAAAACCTGGCCTGAAATCCGGCCTAAAAAGTCTGGCAGTCCAGAAATGCAACAGGCCCGGCCCCTGAATGGGGGTCGAGCCTGTCAGTTACCCCGCCGACCGCCCAGCACGCTGGCGTCGGACGAGCGTGGCGGGATGGGCAATCAGCCCTTGTGCTCTTCGATATACTTGGTGGCATCGCCGACCGTCGTAATCTTTTCCGCGGCATCGTCGGGAATTTCGACACCGAATTCTTCTTCGAATGCCATCACCAATTCAACGATATCGAGGCTGTCAGCGCCCAGGTCGTCAATGAAGCTTGCTTCCTGGGTGACCTTGTCGGCCTCTACACCGAGGTGTTCGACAACAATCTTGGAAACGCGGTCAGCAGTATCGGACATATTATCCCTCTCAAATTGGGGGTTGAAACTTTCCTGTCGCCCTAATGAACCGGACGCTGGCTGGCAAGGGGATGCACGAAACTAGTGCGCGCCCACAACAAAAATCAGCCGATTTCCGCAGGCTTAGCCGCGGTAACAGGTTTTGGTGGCTCGACGATCCGGATCGCCAGTTCCTTGAGCTGCGCCGCAGATACGGTGCTGGGTGCGCCCATCATCAGGTCTTCGCCCTTCTGGTTGAGCGGGAAGGCGATGACTTCGCGGATGTTGGGTTCGTCCGCCAGCAGCATCACGATCCGGTCGATCCCCGGCGCAGACCCGCCATGCGGCGGCGCGCCATATTTGAACGCGTTGATCATGCCGGAGAAGTTCGCGTCTACATCGGCTAGCGAATAACCGGCGATCTCGAACGCCTTGTACATGATATCGGGCCGGTGATTCCGGATTGCGCCGGAAGACAGCTCGTACCCGTTGCAGACGATATCGTACTGCCACGCGAGGATATCCAGCGGGTCCTGCGTTTCCAGTGCTTCCATCTCGCCTTGCGGCATGGAGAACGGATTGTGGCTGAAGTCGACCTTCTTCGCGTCCTCGTCATATTCGAACATCGGGAAATCGACGATCCAGCAGAATTTGAAGCAGCCCTGTTCGATCAGGCCTAATTCTTCTGCGACGCGGGTGCGGGCAGCGCCAGCCAACTTGATGACGTCCTTTTCCTTGCCCGCGGCGAAGAACAGTCCGTCGTTTTCACCCAGGCCTAGCTCGTCATACAGCTGCGCCATCAGTTCCGGGCCGTGGTTCTTGGCGATCGGGCCACCGAACTCGCCGCCCTTGCGGGTGACATAACCAAGCCCGGCAAAACCCTCGCCGCGCGCCCAGTTGTTCATATCGTCGAAGAACTTGCGGCTTTTCTCATGCGTGGCCGGAGCCGGGATGACCCGTACGATCCCGCCGCTGCCGACGATGGTTTCGAACAGTCCGAAGCCCGATTTCTCAAAGTGTTGCGACACGTCGGAGATGATCAGCGGATTGCGAAGGTCGGGCTTGTCACTGCCATATTTCAGCATGGCTTCGCGGTAAGGTATCCGCGGGAAGCTGCCGGACGGAGTTACGGTTTTGCCACCGGAAAATTCTTCGAACACGCCGCCAAGCACCGGCTCCAACGCCGCAAAGACATCGTCCTGCGTAACGAAACTCATTTCGAGGTCGAGCTGGTAGAATTCCAGGCTGCGGTCGGCGCGCAGGTCTTCGTCGCGGAAACACGGGGCGATCTGGAAATAGCGGTCGAACCCGCTGACCATCAGCAGCTGCTTGAACATCTGCGGTGCCTGCGGCAGCGCATAGAACTTGCCGTTGTGCATCCGGCTGGGCACGAGGAAATCGCGCGCGCCTTCCGGGCTGGAAGCTGACAGGATCGGGGTCTGTATTTCGGTGAAGCCCTGGTCCACCATCCTGCGGCGAAGGGACGCGATCACGTTGCTGCGGAGCATGATGTTGGCGTGCACGCTGTCGCGGCGCAAATCGAGGAAGCGGTTCTTCAGGCGGATTTCTTCTGGATACTCCTGCTCTCCCGCCACCGGCATTGGCAATTCATCGGCGCGGCTCTGGACGGTTACGGAACGGGCGTAGACCTCGATCCCGCCGGTCGGCAGGTTCGCGTTGACGGTACCCTCGCTGCGGGCCTTCACTTCGCCATCGATGGTGACAACGCTTTCGACCCGCAGGCCGTCGAGGACCGCCAAGGCGGGCGAATCTTCGTCCACGACGACCTGCGTCAGGCCGTAATGATCGCGCAAATCGGCGAACAGCACCCCGCCATGATCCCGCTTGCGATGGATCCAGCCCGACAGACGGACGGTCTCACCGACATTTTCTGTGCGTAAAGCGGCGCAATTGTGGGTACGATAGGCGTGCATCTAATATCTTTCCAAATTTGCGGCTATGACGCTAAGTGCGCCGCGATAACCGGCAAGCAATCGGAGCGCTGCGCACCCCGTGCGGATGCGCGGGCTAACAGGGGAACCGCATGGCTTTGTCAAGCTGTGCGGCAACGCTTCGTGAAACTGGGCCATCATGCCCGAGGGCGGTACTCCGCCCGCATAAAGAAAAACGTTATGAAAATACATGATTTGATTACCACCACCGGCGCTCTCGATGAACTGTGCGAACGCCTCGCGAAATCCGAATTCGTTTCCGTCGATACGGAATTCATGCGCGAGAATACCTACTGGCCGGAATTGTGCCTGGTGCAGATCGCCAACGAACACGAAGCCGCGGCTATCGACCCGATGGCAGAAGGCATCGACCTGACCAGCCTCCTCGACCTGATGTGCGACAACGAGGACGTGCTCAAGGTCTTCCATGCCGGCGGCCAGGATGTGGAGATCATCTACAATCTGACCGGCAAGACCCCGCATCCGATCTTCGACACCCAGATCGCGATGATGGCGATCAGCCAGTCGGAACAGATCGGTTATGCCAACATGGTGGAAAGCTGGCTGGGGATCACGGTCGACAAGGGCGCGCGCTTTACCGACTGGGGTCGCCGCCCGCTGACCGAACGGCAGATCGAATACGCTATCGGGGACGTGACCTACCTGTCCGAAATATTCCCGAAGATGCTCAAGAAGCTGATCAAGACCGGGCGCGGCGCGTGGCTCAACGCCGAGATGGAGAAGCTCGCCGACCCGTCCAATTACGCTGCGGACGGTGACAAGGCATGGATGCGCATCCGTCAGGCCGGCCGCAATCCGCAAGTGCTCGGACGCCTCAAAGCGATCGCCGCATGGCGGGAGAACGAGGCCAAGCACAAAAACATTCCTCGCGGCCGGATCATGCGCGACGAAACACTCGCCGATCTCGCGGGTCATCCACCCAAGAAGCAGGCAGACCTCGCCAAAGTGCGCGGATTGTCGAACTCGTGGAAGGACAACGACATTGGCAAGCGGCTGATGAACGTGCTGGAAACCGCAGAACCGCTGCCCAAGGCTGAAATGCCCGAAAAGGGCGGTCGCGGGGCACCGCTGGGCAAAGAAGGCGCCCTGGTTGCCGACCTGCTGAAATTGCTGCTCAAAATCCGCTGCCGGGAAATCGACATAGCCTCGCGGCTGCTGACCAAGTCGGACGAACTGGAAGCGCTCGCGGCCGGGGTTCGCAAACTCCCGATCCTGGAAGGCTGGCGTTACGACGTGTTCGGGAAGGAAGCGCTCGAACTGGTCGAAGGCCGGATGGCGTTCACCGTCAAGGACGGCAAAATGGTCATGACGCACCTTGGCGCGGGCGGATCCACGGCGGACGGCTCGGGAGATGTTGATAGCGACGGCGCCGACGATGGAGCCCAACCGGGGGACGACGAACCGTTCCCGGCGCAGCACGCCGCCGAATGAGCACATACCTTCCGACGATCAAGCAGCTCCAGTACCTGGTATCGCTGCACGAACACGGCCATTTCGGGCGCGCCGCTGAAGCGAGCTTCGTTTCCCAATCGACCCTGTCAGCAGGAATCCGTGAGCTGGAATCGCTGCTGGGCGTGACGCTGGTGGAACGCAGCCGCCGGGTTGTCCGCTTCACCCCGCTGGGCGAAACAGTGGTCGCGAAAGCGCACCGGCTGCTGCGGGAAGCGGAAGAATTGTCCGATCTCGTGCAGGCGTCGGGCAAGCCGCTGTCGGGCGAATTACGTATGAGCGTGATTCCCACCATCGCGCCGTTCCTTCTGCCGAAAATGCTACCCCGCCTGCGCCGCGAACGACCACAGTTGCAGCTGTTCCTACGGGAAGAAACGAGCGATGCGGCGGTCGAGTCGCTTAATCATGGCCGGGTCGACTGCGTGCTGCTTGCTCTGCCCTTCCCCACAGGCGACGTCGATTACGAACATATTTCCGACGACCGCCTGTTCGTGGCGTTCCCCAAGAATGACCCCCGCGACCCGCCGGCGATCGTTCCCCCGGAGATGATCGATGAAGGACGGTTGTTGCTGCTCGAAGACGGCCACTGTCTGAAGGCGCACGCACTGGCGGCCTGCAACCGACCGGAATTGCGCTCCAGCGCGGCGATGATCGCCACCAGCCTCCACACGCTGGTGCAGATGGTCGACAACGGCCTCGGCTTGACCATGTTGCCCCAGATGGCACTTGATGCCGGTATCCTGGACAACACCGATGTTGTCGCTCGCCCGCTCAGTACCAAGAACGCCAGCCGCGAGATTGCCCTAATCTGGCGCAAGAATTCTCCCCGCGCGGAAGAATTCAAGCTGCTCGCCGAAGAATTGCGGGCCGGATGAACCGGACTGCCGCTATTGTCAGTCCATGTGTTTCAGGCCGACGCGCAGATAGTCCCAGCCAGTGATCAAGGTGAGGATTGCGGCGGCCCACAAGGCGGTCAGGCTGACCAGGTGGATCCAGTTTTCGGGCCACGTCTGGCAAACATCCGATGACGCAGGGCACGGCGAGCCGTAGACTGCGCCGCCCAGGATCAGGCCGCCCAGCGCAACTAGCTGCAGCGCTGTCTTCCATTTGGCCAACTTGCTGACCGGTACGGAAATCTGCAGGCTGCCAAGAAATTCGCGCAAGCCCGACACAGCGATCTCGCGCATCAGGATGATCAGTCCCGCGATAACATGCATGTCACCGACATACGGACCCCGAAGATATCCCTGCGCGGTCAGCACCAGGATTACCGCGGCGATCATCAGTTTGTCAGCGATCGGATCGAGAAACTGGCCCAGCTTCGAAACCGCCCCGTTCGACCGGGCGAGATACCCGTCGAAATAATCGGTAATGCCCATCAGGCAATACAGGCCGTATGCGAGCGCATAGCCCAGCCGCCATTCGGGCCACCATAAAAGGAAGACCAGCAGCGGGATTGTCACGATCCGTGACATGGTCAGCAGGTTGGGCAACGTCATCATCCCGGCCGCTCTAGCGCGCAAAACGCCCGCAGCAAAGCTCCGCTGCGCAATTGCCTTTACCCTTGTTCACGCAATGCATTGCTATAGAGCGTCACGAATTCGGGGGCAGCCTGGGGGCAGCGGCAGGAATATATGACCACGACCACGCATTTGTTACGTAGCCGGCGTTTCTTGCCGCTATTCGTTACCCAGCTTCTCGGTGCCTTCAACGACAATCTGTACAAGAACGCGATGGTGCTGTTCGTGGTTTACAGCATCTACAACTCCCAGGAAGCCGAAGCCCAGTTCAGCGCCATTGCATCGGGCCTGTTCATCCTGCCGTTCTTCCTGCTGTCGGCCCTTGCCGGCCAACTGGCCGATATGCGCGACAAGGCCGCGATCATCCGGATCGTGAAATTCTGCGAAATCCTGATCATGATCGTCGGCGGCGCCGGTCTGTTCCTAGCGTGGCAAGGTGGCGCGTTGGCGAGCCTTGCCATCCCCCTGATGTTAGCGGCCTTGTTTGCAATGGGTGTCCATTCGACGTTCTTCGGTCCGATCAAATACGCCATCCTGCCCCAGCACCTGCATAAGGACGAAGTGTTGGCCGGCACCGGCCTGGTCGAGGCCGGAACCTATATCGCTATCCTGTTCGGTACTATCCTTGCCGGCTGGATTGCGGTGGAATGGGCTGCGGTCGCCGTAGTCGTCACTGCTATCATTGGCTATTTCTCCGGTCGGCAGGTTCCTCCTGCACCGCCGATGATCGAGGCGGAACCGCTGGATTGGAACCTGTGGCGCTCCTCATTGCAGGTCATTCGCAAGACAATGGACGACCGCCGGGTGTTCCTGGCGATCATGGCGATCAGCTTCTTCTGGACCATCGGGGCGGTGCTATTCATCCAGTTCCCTCCACTCGCCAAGAATATTCTCACTGCCAGCAAGGAAGTGGCCAGCCTGTTCCTCGTAATTTTTTCCATCGGCGTCGCAATCGGCTCGGTGTCGATCAACGCACTGTTGAGGGGTACCGTATCCGCGCGCTATTCGCCGGCCTCGGTAATCGTCATGGGTCTGTTCGTGGTGGCATTTTATTTTGTGTGCCGCAGCTGGGTGCCGCACTCGCCAGACGATCTGATGGACGTCGCCACATTTGTGATCCAGCCGCTTGCCGTGCCCCTTTTGCTTTCGCTGCTGGGCATCGCCGTGGCCGGGGGGATGTTCGTGGTCCCGCTATACGCGTTTCTGACTACCTTCGTGGACAAATCGCAGACCGCGCGCACGATCGCGGCGAACAATATCGTCAATTCAGGCGCCATGGTGGTCGGTTCGCTGCTTGCCGTCAGCCTGAGCATGGCCGGAGTCGATGTAACCGACCAGCTGCTGCTCAGCGCGGCGATGTGCCTGGTATCGGCGTGGCTGGGACGCCTGCTCTACAAGTCGGAGCTCCGCGCAACCTGCGCCTGATACCCGGCTGCGGGGTTCAGGCAATAAAGATCATGACGGCCAGAAGGCATGCGATATAGGCACCGAAGAACCCTCGGACATCTTCCCGGCTGATCACCCAGCGAGGTCGGGCCGGGCCGGGATCGATACCTTTTCGCACATGCGGCGGCAGACTTGCCAAGAACGGATGGCGGGCAGATTCGTCGGACAGGACCAAGGCTTTTCGCATGCGTCGGTGTTAACCCGGTTCTAACCATATTACCCGGAAAAATATCGCTTCGTCACATGGCGGGACATTAAGCCTGATTGTGCAGCACGGCGTTCGGGTAGCACCCGAAGCTGCGATCAGATTCCCGCCATCGACAGGACGATTGACCATTCCTCCGGCCTTACCTCGCTGACGGATAGGCGCATCAGCTTTACCAGTTCCATTTCGGCCAACTGCGGTTCGGCCTTGACCTGTTTCAGGGTAACCGGCTTCGGGAGCTTGGTCTTGGGGACGATACGAACGGCCGCCCATTTGCCTTCCGGATCGGTCGGATCGGTCAAGCCGGCCTCGCTGACTTCAGCAATACCGACGATTTCCAGACCGATATTCGAATGATAAAAGAAAACCTGATCGCCGACTTCCATCGCCGCAAGGTTGTTCTTGGCCCGGTGATTACGGACGCCGTCCCAAGTCCCTTCGCCTTCTGCCATCAGGTCGTCCCAGCCATATACATTGGGTTCGGATTTCATCAGCCAGTAACGCGGCATTAAAGCACTCCATTGATCGGTTCGGTTACCGGAGGGATAGCGACCAATCGACCGCCCGGCTACCTGCCGCGGATAATACTCAAACCCCCTTTCCCCTCACGCGGTTACCTGACCAATTACTCTACCACCATAAGACATTAACCCGATGTTTAGTAGCCGCAGCTATTACCCCTAGTATTAATGATGCTGAACTAAGTAGCTCCGTCCTGAAGGCTACAGAAGTCGCGAGAGAGATGACTGACAAGACCGCCCCTATGAGCGATAAGCAGTGTGCAGCCGGGCGAGACTTCGTTGCGCTCGGCATCTCTGCATCGGCTATCCTGATGTTCGTCGGGATCGGAAGTTCTGTCTTGCCGGAAATCTTCAAGAACTGGGCGGGTGTCGGATCTGGTCCAGACTTGATGCTCGTCAACGCGCTGTTACTGAACATTGCGCTGATAATCTTCGGACGGCGCCGCTACAGCGAATTGCTGGCAGAACTGGATCAGCACCGGAAGGCGGAAGAATCAGCCCGGCTCTTGGCCGAAACCGATGTGCTTACCAACTGTCTGAACCGTCGCAGCATCACGCCGGAAACCGACGCATTGATCGAACAATCCAAACAGGCCGGAAAGCATACCGCCTTCATCATGTTCGATCTCGATAATTTCAAGCAAATCAACGATTGCAACGGACATCAGGTCGGCGACCTGGTCCTGAAGACCACCGCGCAGCGTATCCAGACGATGTTACCCACTGGAAGCTTGCTGGCGCGGCTGGGCGGCGACGAGTTCGCCTGCGTGATAAGCTTTGAAAAATCCTTCCGGTGCCGGGTCGATCAACTGGTCAACCGATTGATCGATACTGTCTCGCAACCTATTTCGACCGGCGAACAAGGGGTCGAGATAACTATTTCGGCCGGCATCTCCACCACCGAAACAAATACCGATCCCGCCAGCAGCTTGCTGGATGCCAAATGCCTGCTGCATTACGCGGACATCGCGATGTATCACGCTAAAAAGCAGGGCCGGAACCGCTACTTCTGGTTCGAAGCCGGGATGGAGCATCAGCTGCGACTGCGTAACGAGTTGGAAGCAGGCATTCGCCGTGGGCTGAGCAATGGCGAATTCGTTCCTTATTACGAACAGCAGATCGACCTTCATACCGGCGAGATCGCAGGGTTTGAAATGCTCGCACGGTGGATTTCGTCCGACCTTGGCATCATCAATCCGGACATTTTTATCCCGGTGGCTGAAGAAATGGGACTGATCGGAGACTTGTCCGACCAGCTGATCGAACAAGCACTGTCGGATGCCAGTCACTGGGATCCCACAATCACCGTTTCCGTCAACATCTCGCCAATCCAGCTGCGCGATCCGTGGTTTGCGCAAAAGATGCTGAAGTTCCTGGTAAAGCACAATTTCCCGGCTCAGCGGCTGGAAATCGAGATCACCGAGACTTGCCTCCACGAAAACCTTGGGCTGGTGCGCTCGATGATCACCAGCCTGCGTAACCAGGGGATCCGTATCAGTCTCGATGATTTCGGAACCGGCTATTCCAGTCTTTCGCAATTGCAGTCGCTGCCCTTTGACCGCCTGAAGATCGACCGCAGTTTCGTCGGCGATCTGGCACGGGGCGGCGGCGAATCGGGCAGCAAGATTATCGACGCGATTATTTCGCTGGGTGACGGGCTCTCGATCCCGATTACCGCAGAAGGCATCGAAGATGAGGAAACTCTCGAGATGCTCAAGAAGATGGGACCGCTCAAGGGCCAAGGCTATCATTACGGCCTGCCGGAAACGAGCGAACAGGTAAAGGAACGGCTGACCAAGCTGGGTCGCTATCGGACCCCAAAGGCAATCGGTCCCTCCGAATTCCCCCAACCCGCTGCGCTCGACGGCCATCTTTCCGAACCTCAGCTTAAAGCGGGCAGCAGCGGCGCCTAAACGGAATTGCGCGGGGAGCCAGCTTGGGCGTAGGCAAAACTGGACGATCCGGCCACGGACGCATAGATGCGCTTGATCATGCGCGTTCCCTTCATCAAGATGCACGGCCTCGGCAATGATTTCGTCATGCTGGACGCCCGCGCCGAACCGCTGCCGCCGATCAGCCATTCCGTAGCCGCGGCATTGGCCGACCGTCAGACCGGGATCGGGTGCGACCAGGTAATACTGCTTCAACCTTCCGATATCGCTGATTTCGCCATGCGGATATTCAACGCGGATGGCGGCGAAGTGGAGGCCTGCGGCAATGCCTCGCGCGCGGTCGCCTTGCTCCACGGGACAAAAGCGGAGGTCGAAACCAGCGGCGGAATTATCACGATCGAACCGGTCGGCCACGGCGCCCGGATCGACATGGGCGTTCCCAAGTTCGAGTGGGACAGCATTCCCCTCGCCTACGCGATGGACACGCTGGACATGCCCGTTGCGTGGGAGTGGCTGGTCCAGCCGGCGAGTGTCAACGTCGGCAACCCGCATGTGGTTTTCTTCGTGGAGGACTGCGACACTGTTCCGCTCGACCGGCTAGGACCGCTCATCGAAACCGACCCGCTGTTTCCAGCCGGGATCAACGTCAATGTCGCTACCGTCGAGAGCACCGAATCAATCCGCTTGCGGGTGTGGGAGCGCGGCGCCGGGCTGACCCGCGCTTGCGGCACCGGCGCCTGCGCCACGGCGATTGCGGCCATGCGGCGGGGTTTGGTCGGGCGCGAGACGCGGATAACCCTTCCCGGCGGCATGCTGACCATCGAATGGAACGATGCCGGACGGATCATCATGACCGGGCCGGCAAGCGAATCCTTCCGGGGGAGTTTCGACTGGGGCGACTACGCATGAAGCCTGCGGAAGTGATTACCTTGGGATGTCGGCTGAACCTGGCGGAAAGCGAGCGGATTCGTGCGATGCTTGCCGGCGAAGCGGACCTCGTGGTGGTCAACAGCTGCGCCGTCACGGCGGAGGCTGTCCGGCATACCCGTCAGGCCATCCGCCGTGCCCGCCGAGAACAGCCCGGCGCGCGGCTACTGGTTACCGGCTGCGCGGCCGATATCGAGCGTGAACAGCTGTCGGCGATGCCAGAAGTCGACGGGCTCATTGCCAATGCCGACAAGCTCGACGCGCGGGCCTGGAATGTCCCCGCCGCCTCGCCGGCCGTGCCTTCCGCCCATACCCGCGGTTTCGTGGCAATCCAGAACGGGTGCGATCACGCCTGTACATTCTGTGTCATCCCGCAGGGCCGCGGAGCGAGCCGCTCGCTGACCATTCCCGGCGCACTGCAGGAAGTCGCTCGCTACACGGACCGCGGAGTTGCCGAGATCGTCCTGACCGGAGTGGATGTAACCTCATGGGGCGGCGATCTCCCTGGCGGCCCTCCACTGGGCCAATTGGTGCTCGCTATCCTGGAAGAATTCCCTTCGTTACAGCGCCTGCGGATGTCTTCGCTCGACGGGATCGAGATGGACCCGCTGCTGTTCGAACTGTTCGCGTCCGAACCACGCGTGATGCCCCATCTGCACCTGTCGCTGCAGCACGGCCACGACCTAATCCTGAAGCGGATGAAACGGCGGCATCTGCGGCGCGATGCTGCCGACCTCGTATACCGGTTGCGCCAGCGGAGGCCGGACCTTGCCATTGGCGCAGACCTGATCGCGGGTTTTCCGACAGAGGACGACGCCATGCATGCCGCAAACCTGTCGATCATCGAGGAACTGGACATCGTCCACGGCCATATCTTCCCCTACTCGCCCCGCCCCGACACCCCCGCGGCCAGAATGCCGCAGGTTTTGGGTCCGGTTATCAAACGCCGCGCCGCCGAATTGCGTACCCAGGTGGCGGAGCGCCGCGAAGAATGGTTGGAAACTCATGTTGGCAGGCCGCTCCAGGTGCTCGCCGAACGCGATGGAACTGGCTATGCGCCAGACTTTGCGCGGGTGGCCGTGCCGGACGGCGTGGCCGCCGGAACGATCGTGACCATTATTCCGAAAACACAAGAAAAGGGTTTGCTCCGATGAGCGAAACAAGCTGGACCGAGCGGGTCTTCGGCGGCTTCCGCAAGACTTCGGAACGGTTGTCGAGCAACTTGTCCGGGGTGGTCGGCACCGCCCGGCTGGACGACGCGACACTCGACAATCTGGAAGATGCGCTGATCGTCTCCGACCTCGGTCCCGCAGCAGCGGCGCGGATACGCGCAAGCCTGTCAGACAAGCGTTTCGGTCTGAATATCACCGAACGGGAATTGAAGGAGGCGGTCGCGGAAGAGATCGCCGAGATCCTGCGCCCTGTCGCGATTCCGCTCGAAATCACCGCCTTCCCCCGTCCGCAGGTGATCCTGGTGATCGGCGTCAACGGCAGCGGCAAGACGACTACCATCGCCAAGTTGGCCCACCTGTTCCAGGAAGACGATTATGGGGTCATGCTCGCAGCCGGGGACACGTTCCGCGCCGCGGCAATCGGCCAGCTGGCGACCTGGGCAGAACGGATAAACGTACCGCTGATCCGCGGACCGGAAGGCGGCGACCCGGCAAGCATCGTGTTCGACGCGTTGAAGGCGGCAACGGATCAGGGGATCGATGCGCTGGTGGTCGATACAGCCGGCCGATTGCAGAACAAGCGCGAGTTGATGGACGAATTGGAAAAAATCCGACGCGTCCTCGGCCGGCTCAATCCCGAGGCCCCGCACGACGTGGTCCTAGTGCTGGACGCGACCAACGGCCAGAATGCGCTCTCCCAGATCGAAACCTTCAAGCAGGTTGCCGGGGTTACCGGCCTGATCATGACCAAGCTGGACGGTACCGCGCGCGGCGGGGTGCTGGTCGCGGCGGCGCAGCAGTACGGGCTGCCCATCCACGCGATCGGTGTGGGCGAGAAGATAGACGATCTGCGGCCATTCGACCCGGATCTGGTTGCCAAAGTCATAGCTGGAATTGCCTGATGCCCAATGAGACACCCCCGACTTCCGCGCCGGTAAAGAAAAGCCAGGGTTCCGGCTGGCTGAACGTTCTGGTCGATTACGGCCCGCTGCTGGTCTTCCTCGGCGTCTACCTCTGGTCCAAGCCCGACGGCGAAAACCTGGCCGGGCAGATTGCCGCTACGATCAAGGGTACTGCCGCGTTCATGGTCGCTGCGATCATCGCGCTCGCGGTGTCGAAGTGGCGGCTTGGCAAGGTTTCGCCAATGCTGTGGCTGTCCACCGGACTGATCATCGTGTTCGGCGGCATCACGATCTATTCGGGTGACCAACGGTGGATCCAGGCGAAGCCGACCGTCGTCTACGTGGTATTCGGGGCCGCTTTGCTGATCGGCTGGTGGATGGGCCGCGCGGTCCTCAAGATTCTGCTCGAAGCCGCATTCGAGGGGCTCTCGGACGAGGGTTGGCTGGTCCTGTCGCGCAACTGGGGCCTGTTTTTCCTGTTTCTGGCCGTTCTCAACGAAAGCATCGTTGCTTTCGCCAGCTTCGAAAGCTGGCTGTGGGCAAAGTTCTGGGTGTTCATGCCGCTCACCTTCCTGTTCACCTTTTCCCAGGTACCGATGTTGCTGAGAAATGGCCTCGGCGCGGAAGGGCTGGAAGAAGAAGAGCAGAATCCGCCCCCGGTGGGCTGAGCTAGATCCGTACCTGGCTGCCGAGTTCCACCACCCGGTTGGTGGGGAGGCGGAAAAACTCCATTGCCGTTGCCGCGTTGCGCAGCATCCACGAGAAGATCTTCTCCCGCCAGATCGGCATGCCCGGCTTGTCGGATGGCAACAGCGTCTGCCGCGACAGGAAGAAGCTCGTCTGCATCATGTCGAACTTTCCGCCGCACATTTCCATCTGCCGAAGCGCAGCCGGAACGTCGGTTTCTTCCATGAAGCCGTAATGGATCACGGCGCGGAAGAACCCTTCGCCAAGATCGTGGATTTCATAACGGCAGTCGGGGTCGACATAGGGAATTTCGGCAATCTGCACGGTCAGGATCACGACCCGCTCATGCAGGACCTTGTTATGCTTGATATTGTGCAGCAGCGCAGACGGAACCCCGCCCGTGCTCGAGGCCATGAAGATCGCCGTGCCCGAAACGCGGGTCGCGCTGTTATGCGCCGATTTCGCGAAAATCTCGATCGGCAGCGCAACTTCCGTCATCCGGTCGCGCATCAGCTTGCGTCCGCGGGCCCATGTGGTCAGCAGGGTGAAGGCAATCGCGCCAATCAGCAGTGGGAACCAACCCCCGTCGGGAACCTTCATCATGTTGGCGGCAAAATAGGCGCCGTCGACAACGAGGAACAGCAGAACAACCGGGGCGGCGTACCACCATTTCCATTTCCACACGCCGACCAGCAACACCGCCATAAGCAATGTGTCGATCGTCACGGCACCGGTCACTGCGATGCCGTATGCGGAAGCGAGGCTGGAGCTGTTCTGAAACGTGAGGACCAACAGGATAACGGCCACCATCAGCGCCCAGTTCATGGCCGGGATGTAGATCTGCCCAGCTTCCGTCTCGTTCGTATGCCGTATCGAGAGACGCGGGATGAAGCCGAGCTGCATAGCCTGATGCGTGATCGAGAACGCGCCGGTAATGACGGCCTGGCTGGCGATGAAGGTAGCGAAAGTCGCCAAGATCACCAGCGGCAGCCTCCACATCTCGGGCGCCAGATAGTAGAACGGGCTCTGAATTGCCTGCGCCGCCGCTTCCGCATCAAGACTGGTAATCATTGCGCCCTGCCCGAAATAATTGAGCAGCAGGCACGGCATGACGAAGCCGAACCAAGACAGACGCATGGGGCCGCGTCCGAAGTGGCCCATGTCCGAATACAGCGCTTCCGAACCAGTCACGGCCAGTACAACCGAACCTAGCGCGAGGAACGCCAGCAAACCATCGGTCAGGAAGAACTGGACCGCATACCACGGATTGAGCGCGGCCAGGATGCCGGGATTCTGCACGATCTGCACCAGCCCAAGTCCGGCAATGACGACGAAGTAGACCATCATCACCGGCGCAAACAGGGCGGCGACTTTCTGGGTTCCACGCGCCTGCAGGATGAACAAGATGACCAGCAGCGTGACGGCTATCGGAATGACGAGCGGCGCAAGGTTTTCCTGCACGACCGTCAGCCCCTCGACCGCAGACAGGACCGATATCGCCGGCGTGATCATGCTGTCGCCGTAAAACAACGAAGTCGCCATCACGCCGAGCAACACGGTCAACCAGCCGTATTTGGTCTTGCCGATTGTGCGGGAAATCAGCGCGACCAGTGCCAGGCTGCCGCCCTGACCTTTGTTGTCCGCGCTCAGCAGGATCATCACATACTGGATCGATACGACCAGCGTCATCGACCAGAAAATCAGGCTGACCACACCGTAAACATGCAGCTGGTCGAGCGCGAGCGGGTGGTGCCCGACGAAGGTTTCACGAAACGCGTAGAGCGGGCTGGTCCCGATATCGCCAAACACAATACCGACGGCACCCACAGCCAGCTTCGTGGTGGAGGCGCCGTGTGCGCTTTCCTTGCCAGCCGGGGGCCGGATCTCATGATTTGCGGCATCGCTCATAGAAATGGAAATTCAGGTCGCATGGCTAGGCTGCCTTTCAAGCGGCGCAAGGGGCGGTGGCGGCGATTAGCAGCATCACTTTGGACCCGCAACCGATAGCCAACCTACCCTGCCGCTGCGGCATCACTCGCGGACAGCCTGCATCAGCAGTTCATCGAGCCGCGCCATCCGTTCCACCATCTGCGCCCGCCACGGTGCGTCCGCGGGGGCCTGTTCCAGGGTTTCCGCCCACAATTTCCGCGCTTCCAGCGGGCGGCCGGACCGGATCAGCGACACGCCAAGGAAATAGGCTGGACCAGGGTGGTTCGGCAACACGGCCTGCGCCTGTCCATAGGCATACAGGGCAGCGGGCGTCAGCGAGCCATCGGCATGTTCCACCAGAGCGTTGGCAAGTGCCAGCCACGCCTCGCCATCGTTGGAATTCTGCGACACGGCCCCGCTGAGAATGCCCGCCGCATCCTCAAACTGGCCGCGCCGGGCAAAGCCGTCGGCCACGGTGACGTAGCGGCTCGGCGGACGGCTCGGATCGAACATTTGTCGCCGCGCCTCTACCAAAGCCAGATTGCCGGCATTGGCTTCGGGTAAAGGAGTAGTTGGCGAACCCGCCAATCCCGGCGAGCCTTGCAGCGCGTATCCGGCCAGCCCGAACAGCAACGCGGCACCGAACAGCGCCCACCCGCTTCGCGGCAGCTTGACCACGAACGCGGCCAGCACGAACGCGAGCACCGCAAGTGCGATCAAGGGGATCCAGATCATGAACGCGTCCTCAATCGGCGCCAAAGAATAAAGCCTGCCAGCAACACCAGCAGCAGCGGTACCGCGAACAACGGCCACGTCGTCTTGCTCACCGTCGGGGCATAACTGACATAATCGCCGTAACGCGCGACCAACCATGCACGAACGGCCTCCGGCTCTTCCCCGGCGGCAATGCGGGTCCGAACCTGGTGGCGCATGTCGCCTGCCATCGGAGCGTCACTATCGGCGATCGACTGGCTCTGGCACTTGAGACAGCGCAGCGTTTCCATCAGATCCTGCGCGGCGGCCTCCTGCTGCGGATCGGCCAGCTGGTTGTAGGCATAGGGAGCGGGCGGCATGGAATCCTGTGCCGCAACCGGGATTGCCATTGCTGCAAGCCACACGGCCAGCACTTTGAGAAACCTGCGAACGGCGATCATTGTGCCGCCGCCAGTTCGCGCATCAGCACGGGCACATCATCCGCGCGGACATCGCCCAGGTGCTGGTAACGAATGATGCCCTGCCCATCGATCACAAAGGTCTCGGGGACCCCGGAAGACCCTATCGCCAATTGCAATTCGGAAAGATCGTCGGACCCGATCCGGCTATAGGGATTGCCGTAATTGGCCAGGAACCTCGCCACATCCTCGGGCCGGTCGCGAATCGCCACACCGACGATATCCGCGCCCTGCCGGCGGAGCGCTTCAAGATGGGGGGCCTCGGCGACACACGGCACACACCAGCTGGCCCAGACGTTAAGCAGCCGCGGCTTTCCATCGCGCAAATCCTGCGTTGTCAGACCGGGTCGGTCGACGCTCGCCGGTTGCAGATCGAATTGCGGCAAGGGCTCGCCGATCATGGTACTGGCGATGAATTCATCCTTCGGCTGGGTCAGCTGATAGGCCGCGAAGCCAATGAACAGCATGAACAGCGCTAGCGGAACCCAGACTGTCCAGCGGATCATTGGGCCGCCTCCGCTCGCCGGCTTGCCGTGCGCGCCCTGATGCTGCGCCGCTTCAGGTCGGCCATTACCCGCCCGATGAGCGCCAGCACACCGCCGAGCGCGATCAGCATCCCGCCATACCAGATGAAGGTCACGAAGGGTTTCCACCACAAGCGTAGCTGCCAGCGTCCGTCACCAGCCTGGCGCCCGATGACCGAATAAAGCTGGCCGTTCCAGCGAGTGGTCAGGGCGCTTTCCGTAGTTTCTTGAGCGGGTGCCCAGAAATTCCGGGATTGCGGGTCGGTTTCGGTGGCGGCTCCGCCGTCGTAGCTGACCATCAGGCGGCCCTCCAGCGCAGTCCAGTTGGGCCCCGCGGTCGGCCTGACTTCCGCCAGTACGACAGTCCACGGGCCAACCTCGGTACTCCCGCCCACTTCAACGGCGGCCAGCGTCTCCTCGGAAAACGCGGTTTCGCTCGCCATACCGAACAGCGCAACGGCGATTCCGAAATGGGCGATCATCATGCCCCAGGTCGCAATCGGCAGCAGCCGCAGCTTGCGCCCCCGGATCGGCATGAAGCTGGCGATGGCCAGGCCGAGAGCAAGGACCAATCCAAGCAGCGGCAGGATCGCAATCGAGGTCAGCAGTGACACCAGGATCAGCGCCGCGAACGAGACCGATCCCACGATCACAAGCGGCAATCGAATGCGCGCCAGGCTGTCCCGCCGCCAGCGCAGCAGCGGCCCGACCGCCATCACGATCAGCATCGGAACCACGAAGATCGCTCCTACCGGGTTGAAGTATGGCGGCCCGACCGAGACCCTGACATCGAAGGCTTCGGTGACCAGCGGGTATAGCGTGCCGACCAGCACAATCCCGAGGATCGCGCAAAGCATCACGTTGTTGAACACCAGCGCACCCTCGCGGCTGGTCGCAGAGAACCGCTCGCCTTCCGACACCGTGCCCGCGCGCAGGGCGAAAAGCAGAAGCGCGCCGCCGATATACAGGACAAGCAGTCCGAGAATGAAGGTGCCCCGCTCCGGATCGACCGCAAAAGCGTGGACGCTGGTCAGGATGCCAGACCGCACAAGGAACGTGCCGACCATCGACATCGAGAACGCGACCACGCCAAGCATGATTGTCCACGCCCGCAAAGCATCACGGGACGCTAGGACGCTGGCGGAATGGAGCAGTGCAGTTGCTGCTAGCCACGGCATCAGGCTGGCATTCTCTACCGGATCCCAGAACCACCAGCCGCCCCAGCCGAGTTCGTAATAGGCCCAGTAACTGCCTGCGGTGATACCCAGTGTCAGGAAAATCCACGCGCCGAGCACCCAGGGGCGCATAGCGCGCGCAAAATCAGGATTGACCTGCCGGGTGAGCAAGGCGCCGACTGCAAAACTAAACGCGACTGAAAGTCCGACATACCCGATGTATAGGGTTGGCGGGTGGAACACGAGGCCGATATCTTGCAGCAGCGGATTTAGGCCCATGCCTTCCATGGCAGGCACCGGCAGCCGTTCGAACGGGTTGGAACTGAGCAGCAGGAAAGCGTAGAATCCGATCCCCACAAAGGCCTGCGCGGCGAGCGTCGCCAACATGGTCTTTTCCGGCAGGCGGCGCTCCACCGCAGCAATCAATGCGCCAGCGAGCGCCATCACCGTGATCCAGAGCAGCATCGACCCTTCGTGATTGCCGAAGGCACCCGACAGCTTGAACAGCATCGGCTTTTCCGAGTGCGAGTTCATCGCCACCAGCTTTACCGAAAGGTCGGTCTGCGCGAACAGCACCAGCAGCATCAGGAAGGAGAAACCGGCAAGCAGCCCCTGTACGATCGCGGCTGGCCGGACCAATTGTGCCAGTTCAGCCCCGCCTTCCCGCTGTGCGAGTGCGCCAGCGACCAGTTGCAGCGCGGCAAGCGCCGCTGCAAGCCACAATGCCGCAAGTCCGAGTTCAGCGATCACGCGCCGGGATCCTGCGGTCCGGCCGAGGTTTCCGCCACCACTTCGCGCGCTTGTTGCTCGGTCATTTCTTCAAGTTCGCGCGGCACGTAATTCTCATCATGCTTGGCAAGCAGATTGTCGGCCACGAAAGTTCCGCCGGGATCGAGCCGACCTTCCGCAACGACGCCCGAGCCCTCGATGAACAGGTCGGGCAAGATGCCTGCAAAGCGCACAGGAACGGTTGCTTCCCCGTCGCCGACAACGAACGAGAACGTCACGCCGTCAGCTTCGGTCTTGAGCGAACCCGCCTGCACCATTCCGCCCAGCCGCACCGCATCGCCGGGGGTCGGAGGATCGGCAACCATCTGTGCCGGAACATAGAAATAGCTCGCCTGGCTGCGCAGCGCGTACGCGGCCAGCAAACCAGCGCCGACCAGCGCGACCAAGGCGATCACGATGAGGATCAATCGCTGATGTTTGGCCTTAAGTCCGGTGGTCATTTTCGTCTCACTTCATCACGGCGTTTCTCGGCTGCGCGCATGGCGAGCCAGCTCCAGGCGACCAGCGCCAGCGTTGCGATCACTCCCGCCGCATAGGCTGCGACGACGAACAGCTGCTGGTCCAGCCCTTCGCGCATCAGGCTACTTCCGCGCCCAGCGCCCTGCGGCGCAAACGGGCTTCGGTCTGGATTTCAGCCAGCAGCGCGCGCATTCGGGCAAGCACGACGCCGCCGAACAGCAGCGAGAACCCAAGCACTGCAATGAGCAGCGGAATCAGGAATTCGTTATCTATCGCGCTCTTGCCCATCGTGATGCTGGGAGGCTGGTGCAGCGACTGCCACCACACTACTGAACGGTTGATGATGGGGATATTGACCGCCCCGACCAGCCCGAAAATCGCCGGGATGCGGCTGGATCCGCCGTCACGGCTGACCGCCTGCGCTAGCGCGATATAACCGATATAGAGGAACATCAGCACCAGCATCGAGGTCAGCCGCCCGTCCCACACCCACCAGGTGCCCCATGTCGGCCGCCCCCAGATCGATCCGGTGGCAAGGCAGATCACGGTAAAGACCAATCCGGGCACCGCCGCCCCGCGTGCCGCGAGGCTGGCCAGCGGATGCCGCCAGACAAGGAATACGAGGCTGGAAATCGCAATCGCAGTCCAGCCGCCCATGCCCAGCCATGCCGAGGGTACGTGCAGGAACAGGATCCGGACGGTTTCGCCCATCAGCCGGTCGGGCGGCACCCGAAAATAACCCCAGCCAAGCGCCGCAGCCGTGATGATCAGTCCGCTGATCAGCAGTGTCGGGGTAAGCCAGCGCGCGATTTCGAGAAAGCGCTTGGGGTTTGCAAAGCCATGCATTGTTGAGCGTTCCGTGTGGACGCTGCTTTGGCAGGACGCACCACGCCCCGCAAGGGAAACTAGGCGTAAACTACCGGATTTAGCGCCCGATCAGCTTCTGGGCCATCCGGTCTGCAACGACATCGGGTGACACACCGGTTTCATCCGATTGCTGCCAGATTTCCTCCAGTCGGCCAGGGATCTGGACGAGGCGCTTGCGAACTTCGTTGATGTCGCAGGATTCGCCCTTCTGGCGTGCGAGGTATTCCAGCGTCACACTGATGATCCCGCCGGCGTTGATGACGTAATCGGGAGCGTAAAGGATGCCCCGATCCGCCAGCAATTGCCCGTGTCCTGCACGGGCCAACTGGTTGTTGGCTCCTCCCGCGACGATCGCCGCGTCCAGCCGCGCAATGCCTTCGTCATCGAGGATTGCGCCGAGCGCGTTGGGACTGAAAACATCGCAGGCAATGCTCATGACCGCGTCGGGCGCGGCTGTTTCGGCGTCGAGTTCGCTGGCGAGAGCCGCCGCGCGGTCGCGGTTGATATCGGACAGCACCAACCGGGCGCCCTCCTGCGCCAGGAGCCGGGCAACGCCGCCGCCGACGCTGCCGGTCCCCTGCACCGCTACGCGAACCCCGGTCAAAGTATCCTTGCTGAGTTTGTGCCGGACAGCGGCCTTGATGCCGTGAAAAATGCCCATCGCGGTGAACGGTCCGGGATCGCCGCCAGCGGATTCGGCGCCTTCGACCGGAAGGCCGGAGACGTAGTTGGTGCGGCGCGAAACTGCCACCATGTCGGCCTCGGCGATGCCGACATCCTCGGCGGTGACATAGCGGCCATGCAGCGCTTCGACCGCATCGCCGAACGCGGCCAGCAGTTCGGGAGTCTTGCCGCCACTTGCAGGTGCGAGGATCACGGCCTTGCCGCCGCCCATCGGCAAACCGGCCATGGCGTTCTTGTAACTCATCCCGCGTGACAGGCGAAGCGCATCGCGCAGCGCATCCTTGCTGTCGGGGTAGTGCCAGAAACGGGTGCCGCCAGCGCCAGGCCCCAGATGCGTAGAATGCAGCGCAATGATCGCAGTCAGGCCGGACTCGCGGTCCCGCACCAGCTGGACCAGTTCGTGGTCGTCAAAATCCGCTTCGGTCCAAAATGCCGTCATCGATGCCGTCCCGCTGTTGCACGGGCCCACTGCCGGTGGCTGCCGCACTTGATTGCTGCACCCGACCAGGCAGGGTAGATTGGGGAAAATGGGGCGATCGAGGGGTCTTGAACCCCCGACCTCCGGTACCACAAACCGGCGCTCTAACCAACTGAGCTACGATCGCCACATGCCCCAAAGCCTGCCGAATGGCGTGCTATGTAGTGGGGCTGATACGCTTGCAGAAGCGGCGGTCAAGTCGCTTCCAGCAAGGGGGCGAGCCTGTTGCATAGCTACCCTCATTTGGGAAGTAAAAACTTCGCCGGAGTCGATTTTGCGTAAGATTATTACAACGCTTGCCCAGCGGCATCGGTTGGGTCATCTCTGTCCGCGATGTCAGCGCCTTGCGAATCCAGCGCCGAACTTCTGACCCGCGTGCCGGGAGTGCAGCGCATACCATCCAGCAAGCTGGAAATTTTCCAGCTGCGGAATTTCCTCGACACGGACAGTTGCCGCGCGCTGATCGAACTGATTGATGCGGGCCGCCGCCCTTCCACCATCGCGGACGACAATGGCGACCATTATTTCCGCACAAGCGAGACCTGCGACCTCGACCCGGGCGAACCGGCGGTGCAGGAACTGGAACGAAAGCTCCTGGCGCTGTCGGGGATCGAAGCGCGGTTCGGTGAACCGGTGCAAGGCCAGCGCTACGATATCGGCCAGGAGTTCAAGCCGCACACCGACTATTTTGCTCCGGATGGCCGGGATTACGACACTTATTGCTCGGTCGCCGGACAGCGCAGCTGGACCTTCATGGTTTACCTGAACGAAGTTGCGAGCGGCGGCGGCACACGGTTCAAGGTGTTGGGCAAGATTTTCCGGCCCCAGACAGGAAAGTTGCTCTGTTGGAACAACCGGCGCCCCGACGGCAGCGTCAATCCCAACACCCTCCACCACGGAATGAAGGTCCGTTCCGGCGTGAAATACGTGATCACCAAGTGGTACCGCGAAAAGCCTTGGGGCTGAGGCAGGCCATTCTGTAAGGCGACGCAAAAAGGGCGGCCCCTGCAGGCCGCCCTTTTCGTATTTCGCAATGCTGCCGGGCGTTGACCCGGTGCCGGATCACTTCTTGAGAGTGAGCCCGCCGAAACGCTTGTTGAACTGGGCCACACGGCCGCCTTCCTGGATCTGCTGCTTGCCGCCCGTCCATGCCGGGTGGCTGGTCGGATCGATTTCAAGCGTCATGGTGGCGCCTTCGGTGCCCCAGGTGGAGCGTGTCTGAAATTCGGTGCCATCGGTCATTTTGACGTTGATGGTGTGGTACTGGGGGTGCGTATCGGCCTTCATGGCTCAAATCTCCGTGCAGGTGACCGGTACCGACCGGCCTGGCAATGATGGTGAATTGGAAAGGCGCGCCTCTAAGGCGGCGCGCCGTGAATTACAACCGGAAAGTTAGCGGCGTCAGCTCGCGTCCGCTGGAGGATCGGCGATCATCGCAGTGAACTTCACTTCGCTGGCAATCTTGTCACCAACCATCGCGCGGCCCCAGAACTTGCATACCCGTGCCCGTTTCTGGACAAATCCGACATGCAGGTCGAGCAGGCAGCCCGGTTCGACCGGATTGCGGAACTTCGCTTCCTCGATCGCCATGAAGTAGACCAGCTTGCCGGATCCCGCGAGTTCCAGCGTTTCGATCGCGAGGATTGCTGCGGCCTGCGCCATCGCCTCGATCTGGAGTACGCCGGGCATGATCGGGCGTCCCGGAAAATGACCCTGGAAGAACTGCTCATTAAAGCTGACTGCCTTGATGGCGTGGATTTCTTCGCCGATGGTCAGCGATTGGACGCGGTCTACCAGCAGCAGCGGATAGCGATGCGGCAGGGCCTTGAGTATCTGCCCGATATCGTAAGCGGGCGCGCCGCTTGCTTCACTCATGTGCCCTGCCTCATTCTCGCTATTCGGCTTAACGGCCGGTTGGCTGCTGGGGCGCCGGCGTCGCAGCTGGAGCCGTACCGTTCTGGGCAGCCTGGGCCGCGTTTTCCGCCGCCTGCCGTTCGCGCTGTTCGCGCGGCAGCCAACCCGGAGGGGGTACCAGCTGCGCGTTAGGCAGAAGTGCGTCGATCTCGTTGATCACGTCCTGCGTCATGTTGTATTTCGCATCGGCGAACAGCACGGTGCCGGACGACACATCGAGAATGAGCGTGATCTTCCGCTTGGTCGCGGCCGCCTGAACTGCCTTGTCCAATTGATCTTCGATCTGTTCCTGAACATAGGCGCGGCTGAGTGCGACGGGCTGGACCAACTGCTGCAATTCCTGCTGGCCAGCTTGCTGGATCTGCTGAATCTGCTGGGCTTGCTGCTGCAATGTCGCCTGCGCAACATTGGCTTGCTCGTCGGCGCGGAATTTGTCGATCATCGGCTGCAATTGCGCGGACAATTGGTCACGGCGCGCGTTCGCTTGATCGATTTGCGGCTTGTACGTTGTCGGGCGCTGCTGCTCCGCGATCTTGAAAGCGTTCGCATTTGCGACCGCGGCCGGAAGGTTTACAACTCCGATACCCTGGGCAACCTGCTGTGCGGCAACGGGCGCGGCAAGGAAGGGAACCGAGGCAGTCAACATGAGTCCGGCCGCGAAGACCGGCTTGAGAAGAGTTTTCATTAGAATTGTGTTCCTACGTTAAACGAGAATTTCTTGGTGTCATCGCCCTCGACTGTTTTCAGCGCATGGGCGAAATCGATCCGGAACGGCCCAAACGGCGAATTCCAGTTGACCCCGACACCGATCACTACACGTGGGCTCGGGGAATCGCCGACGAAGACTTCGCGGAAGCGGCGACTGGTATCAAAAAACTGCGGATTTGTCGAACCGTCCGGCGCGATCGGGTTGGTGACCGGCAACTGGACCGGATCGCCATCATCATTAACGCCGGGTTGCAGATACAGCAATTCGCCGTTGGCATTCACCTGCGGAATTCCGTTCGGGAAATCCTGCAGGATCGGCTCGGTCACACTGAACAACGCGCCGACATCGGCATAGATCGAGGGACGCAGACCCAGTTCCCGGGCACCGCTGCCGAGCGGTATTTCAAGCTCGACGCGGCCACGGTAATACGCTTTCCCGCCAATGGCGTCGTCGATCAGTGTGTTCTGTTCCCGCGCTTCGTCGATGGTCAGCAGGACGGGCGGCGTCGTCGCATCGTCATCGTCATCGACATACGGGAGGCGAACCACGCGCGGGCCGACGCCGCGAATGTCAAAGCCGCGCAAATCGGGCTCACCCAGGAAAAAGCGGTCGTTCAGGCGAATATTATCGCTGCCCGGCCCGCGGTCCTCGAAGCCCTTGATGTAGCCGCCTTCCGCCGTGGCGGACAGGATGAAACCGTTGAACACGTTCCAGTATTGCGCTGCCCTGCCCCGCGCCCGGAGATATTTTACCGAGCCGCCCAGGCCGGCAAATTCCAGGCCCAGCGACGCAGAGTTACCGCGCGTCGGACGGAACCGGCTGTCGGTCGCATCATACGCCAATGTCGCGCCGAGGATCGAGCTGGTCCGCTTGCCGATCGCATCGCACAGGAACCGGCCCGCCAGGATCGGGTCGCAGGTACGCGTTCCGTCACCGTCACGGTCACTGAAGAACTGGTTCTGATCGAGCGACACGTCATCGTAATTGAAGGTATAGCTGCCGATCAGCGAAAGATATTCGGTCAGCGGTACGCCGAGCCGCAAAGACGCGCCGGTGGTTGCCTGTTCGAAGGTGGTGTTGCGTTCGCTGTTGGCAAAATTGAAGCTGTTGAAATCGCGCCGGTACAAATCGATCCCGGCTGAAATGTTCCGGTCGAACAGGTACGGTTCCGCGAAGCTCAGATTGAACGAGCGCGAATAGCGCGAGTAATTGACGCTGGCACCGACCGTCTGGCCGCGCCCGCGAAAGTTACGCTGGCGGATCGATCCGGACAGGATGAAGCTCTCGATCGAGGAGAAACCGGCTGACAGCTGCAATTCACCCGTCGGCTGTTCTTCGACGTTGGCTTCCAGGATGATCCGGTCGGGCTCGCTGCCGGGCTTCTGTTCGACTTCGAAGTTTTCCTGGAAAAACCCGAGCGACTTGATCCGGTTGGTTGTCCGCTTGACCTGCAGCGAGTTGAACGCATCGCCTTCCGCGACGCGGAACTCCCGGCGCAGAACCTTGTCCTGCGTCAGGGTATTGCCGTTCACATCGACCCGCTCGACATACACTCGCGGTGCCTCCCTCAGGACATAGGTAATGTCCATCGTGAGGTCTTCCTTGTTGCGGCTGAAGTCGGGCTGCACCTCGGCAAACGCATAGCCGAAAGTTCCGGCCAACTCGCTGAGTTGCTCGACGGTGTCTTCCACGGCTTTCGCGTCGTACCAGTCGCCGGATTTCATCCGGAGGTTTTCGGTCATCCGCTCGCTGTCGAAATCGCGCAATTCGCTTTCGACCTTAACATCGCCGAATTTGTAGCGTTCGCCTTCTTCGACCACATAGGTGATGATGAAGTCGCGCTTGTCCGGGGTCAATTCGGCAACGGCCGAGACAACCCGGAAATCGGCGTATCCTTCGGTGAGATAAAACTGCCGCAGTTTCTGCTGGTCGAACGCCAGCCGGTCCGGGTCGTAGCTGGTGTTGGAACTGAGGAAGCTGGTCAGCCGCGCCTGCTTGGTGACCATTTCACCGCGCAGATCGCTATCGGAAAACTGTTCGTTGCCGATGATGTTGATCTGGCGAACCTTGGACTTGGGGCCTTCGGAAATCTCGAACACGATATCGACCCGGTTCTGGCTCAGCTGGACCATCTTGGGTTCGACGGTTGCGGCAAACCGGCCCTGCCGCTTGTACAGCTCGATGATCCTCGCAACGTCGGCGCGGACTTTCGAGCGGGTGAAGATCTGACGGGGGGCAAGCTTGATTTCAGGGACGATCTTATCGTCCTTGATACGCTTGTTGCCTTCCAGGATGATACGATTGATGACCGGGTTTTCCGTGACGTTGATCACGACATTGCCGCCATCGTTGCGCACGCTGAAATTGGAGAACAATTCGGTCGCAGCGAGGTCTTTCAGCGCCTGGTCGGCGTCGGCCTGGGTATAAGGTTCGCCCACGCGCAGCCGGATGTAGCTGAGGATCGTCTGGGCCTCCAGCCGCTCCGAACCTTCGACGGTAATCGTCTGGATGATGTCCGAGCGCGGCGCGGCCGGCGGTGGCGTCAATTGCGGAACCGTGACCTGCGGGGTCGCCGGTTGGGGTGCCGGTGCCGAGGTGTCCTGCGCTGCCAACGCGGCAGGCATTCCGGCCAGTATCGTCCCGCCCAGCAAGGCCAGCGCGAGACGCGCGGCAGGTTTCAAATGTTGTTCGCCTGCCATTGTCCGTCCATTCATTGACGCGGGTATCCCGTCCAAATTACAAATTACCAGTGCATCCGCCAGACCGGCCAATCGGACCGAGACGGCGGAAACAAGTTTGCCGCCCTCTGCCCGATGCCGCGCCCCCAATCAAGCAGTGCAACGCGCCATCCCCCGCGCAAATACTTCGATCCCCCGCGAATACCTCGCCTAGCTACCGAAAACCGGCAGCGAGAGGATGTCATTCGCCGTAACAAACACCATCAGTCCAAGCACCAACGCCATTCCCACCCGAAATGCCATATCCTGGCCCCGGGCCCCGACCGGCTTCCGGCGAACAGCTTCGGCCGCGTAAAAAGCAAGGTGTCCGCCATCGAGACCGGGGATTGGCAGGAGGTTAATGAATGCCAAGTTAATTGAAATCAGCGCGACAAAGCCGATGAACGGCAAAAGCCCGAGGGACAGCTGTTCGCCGGAATATTTCGCTATTTTTATGGGGCCGCCCAGTTCCTTCACCGAACGGTCGCCGGATATGATCTGGCCCAGGCCGCTCACCATCATGGTGGTGATCTTCCAGCACTCGGATGCGGCATAGCTGACGGAGTCGAGTGGTCCGAGTTGGACGAACTCACCGGAATTGGGCATCACACCGATCTGTCCGACGCGCCCTTCATTACCGAACTGGTCGGTCCGGATAACGCTTTGGGCGGTGATCGGGATCGTGACCATGTCGCCGTCACGCTCGACAGACATGACGAGTTCGCGGCCGGGGAAAGGCAGGATTTCGTCAACCACCTCGTAGAAATCCCCAACCGGCTTACCGTTAAGCGCGGTAATCCGGTCACCGATTTCAAGACCGGCGTCTCGGGCGACCGATTGCTCCGAAAAGCCCCCGACGACCGGCGCGATCACCGGCTTGCCGATCGCCATGGCGAACGCGGCGAAGATTGCGATCGCGACAATAATGTTGGTCGCGGGACCAGCAAAAACGATCAGCGCCCGCTTCCACAGTTCCGCTTTGTGGAAGCTGCCATCGAAAGGTTCTTCGGAAGCTGACCCGCGCACAGAGGAGTCGGGCATACTCGCCGCGTTCATGTCGCCCTTGAACTGGACGTAGCCGCCAAGAGGAAGTGCGGACAGTTTCCACCGGGTTCCGCGCTGGTCGGTAAACCCGGCCAGTTCCTTGCCGAAGCCAATAGAAAACGCATCGGCCTTAACGCCGAAAAACCGTCCGACCAGGTAATGGCCGAATTCATGGATCGTCACCAGCGGTCCCAGCAGCAGCAGGAAACCGATCAGGTACATCCAGAAAGGAGGCGATTCGAACACTCAGCAGGACTCCAGTAACTGCGCCGCCCGATGGCGGGCTTGCCGGTCCACGGCCAGCACATCCTCGAGGGTGGCTGGCGCGGGCGGGATTTCTTGATTCAGGGCTTGCTCCACCAATACCGCGATATTTGTGAACCCTATCTTACCGGCAAGGAATGCAGCCACCGCGATTTCGTTCGCCGCGTTGAGCACTGCCGGCGCCGCGCCCCCGGCCCGTGCGGCCTCGCGCGCCAAGCGGGTTGCGGGGAAAAGCTGCTCGTCCGGCGTAAAGAAACTCAGCTCGCCGATTGCCGGCAGGTCCAGCGGCGTACAGGGGGTGTCCATCCGCTTTGGCCAGGCGAGGCAGGATGCGATCGGCACCCGCATGTCGGAGGGGCCGAGCTGTGCGAGTGTCGATCCATCTCGATACTCGACCATCGAATGGATCACGCTCTGTGGGTGGATCACGATCCGTAACCGGTCCAAGCCGACGGGAAACAGGTGGTGCGCCTCGATGAATTCGAGGCCCTTGTTCATCATCGTGGCGGAATCGACACTGATTTTGGCGCCCATGTCCCAATTGGGATGCGCGACGGCCTGTTCCGGCGTTGCTGCCGCCAGTTGCTCAGCGGTCCAGGTCCGGAAGGGCCCGCCACTGGCGGTCAGGGTGATCCAGCGAACCTCCGCCACATCGTTGCCCTGCAGGCACTGGAAGATCGCGTTATGTTCGGAATCGACCGGCAACAGCGTTGCTCCGGTGCGGGCGATTGCTGCCGTCATGACGTCACCGGCGGATACCAGTGCTTCCTTGTTAGCGAGAGCAATTGTCCCGCCCGTTTCAATCGCCGCCATCGTGGGGGCAAGACCGGCACAGCCCACGATTGCCGCGATCGTCACGTCCACCGGGCGTGCAGCAGCCTCGCACAGCGCGGTGACCCCGCCCGCAGCCTCTACACCGCTGCCAGCGAGGGCTTCGCGCAGTTCCGGCAGGCAGCTCTCGTCGCTGACCACGGCAATTTCCGCGCTGAATTCACGGGCCAGCACCGCGAGTTCCTGTGCGCTGCAATTCGCGGTTAGCGCGGAGACGCGCCAAGCTTCGGGGTTGCGGCGCACGAGGTCGAGGGTTGAGGCACCTACCGAGCCGGTCGCGCCGAGGATGGAAATCGACCTCTTGCTCATAGCAACGTACTCAGCACTCCGACAACCAGCGCGACGGGAAGCAGCCCGTCCACCCGGTCGAGCACTCCGCCATGTCCGGGGATGAGCTTCGAGCTGTCCTTTACGCCCGCTTTCCGTTTCAGCCAGCTTTCGAAGAAGTCGCCAATCTGCGCAATCACCGCGAGAACCGCGCCCACAATCGCGGCGCCCAATGGCTGTTCCCACGTTGCGTCGAGCCGCGCGGGCAGCAAGAACTGTGCGCTGAGATACAGCCACAATCCGGCGCACAGCATCGCGCCGATAAGGCCGGCCCAGGTCTTCGACGGGGATATCCGCCGCGCGATCTTGGGCCCGCCGATCGTCCGGCCGAACAGGTAGCCGCCGGTATCGGTGGCAATCACGACCCCGAGCACGGCGATCAGGTAGTAGGATTCAAGCTGCGCCAGCACCCCCGCCGCGACGAAGATATAGGCCGCGCCCGCAAGGATCGCGGCGAGCCGGAACGAAATGTTGCCCGTCGCCTTCACGATCAGCAACACCAGTTCGACAAAAGCGATCAGCGCCACGACGCCGATGAAGGTGTCAAGGACCGTGCCGCCGAAATAGAATGCGGTCCCTGCCAGCGCCAACATCACCGCCGCCGAGATCAGCCGCACAAGCAAATCCGACGCGCCCTTTGCTGTCCCATTTGCGGGAGTCATCTCAGCGTCCGCCAAAGCGCCGCTCCCTGGTAGCGAAATCGTCGAGCGCGTTCTGCAAATGCTCAGGGGTGAAATCGGGCCACAACACGTCGGTAAAACTCATTTCTGCATAAGCTGCCTGCCATAGCAGGAAATTCGACAGCCGTACCTCGCCCGATGTCCGGATCAGCAAGTCGAGCGGCGGCAGGTCTGCTGTATCGAGTTCAGCGGCAATGCTCTCCGCCGTAATAGCACCCTTCACCGCCGCCTTTGTCGCAGCCCGGGCGATTTCCTGCTGCGAGCCGTAATTTAGCGCGACCGCAAGAATGTTGGAACCACCCGAGGTCTGTTCCAGAGCATCTTCGAGCATGTGGACGATATCGGGCGCAAGCCCTTGCCAATCACCGATAATTTTCAACCGGACATCGTTGGCAATGAATTCGGGAAGGTCCGATTTGATGAACTTGCGCATCAGGTTCATGAGGTCGGACACTTCATCGTCCGGCCGGTTCCAGTTCTCGCTCGAGAAAGCGTAGAGCGTCAGGCACTCGACCCCCATGCTCTCGACACTGCGGACCAGCCGGCGCACCGCTTCCACGCCGCGCTGGTGGCCCATCGCTCGCGGCAGATGCTTGCGCTTCGCCCAGCGGCCGTTGCCGTCCATGATGATGGCGACGTGTTTCGCCCTGGTCACAGAGCCTCGTCTCGCGAACATATATCCAGCCGCTGCATCACTGCGTCAGGATTTCCGTTTCCTTCGCGGTTGCCGCGGCATCGGCGTCCGCGACGTATTTATCGGTCAGCTTCTGCACGTCGTCCTCGAGGCGCTTGCGTTCGTCCTCGGAGATTTCCTTCTTCTTCTCGTCATCCTTGAGGGATTCCATCCCGTCGCGGCGAACGTTGCGGATCGCGATCCGCGCTTTTTCGGCATACTGACCGGCCAGCTTCGCCAGATCCTTGCGGCGGTCCTCGGTCAGGTCCGGGATCGGCAGGCGAATGGTCTGCCCGTCCGTCATCGGGTTGAGGCCCAGCCCCGCCTTGGCGATGCCCTTTTCCACCGCGCTGACGTTGCCCTTGTCCCACACCTGGACGCTCAGCATCCGCGGTTCGGGGGCGGAGACGGTCGCAACCTGGCTCAACTGCATCATTGCGCCGTAAACTTCGGCGACCACGGGATCGAGCAACGCAACATTGGCGCGGCCGGTCCTGAGGCCGCTAAGATCGCTCTTCAGCGAATCCACCGCGCCCTGCATCCGCCGTTCGATATCGGCTTTGTCGTATTTTGCCATGTCTCAGGATTCCTCTTGTACTATGGTCTGAACGCCTTCGCCCGCGAGCACCTTGGCCACGTTGCCCCGTTCGCGGATTGAAAAGACCACGATGGGAATGTCGTTTTCCCGGCACAGCGACACGGCCGCAGCGTCCATAACCTTCAGATTGTCGGATAGCACCTTGCCATAAGTGATTGTGTCGAAACGGACCGCGTTTGGAAACAGTTTCGGATCGCGGTCATAGACGCCGTCGACACTGGTGCCCTTCAGCAGCGCATCACAGTTCATTTCCGCCGCCCGCAGCGCCGCGCCGGTATCGGTGGTGAAAAACGGGTTTCCGGTACCTGCCGCGAAAATCACGATCCGCCCCTTTTCCAAGTGCCGTTCGGCCCGGCGGCGGATGTAGGGTTCGCACACCGAAGCCATCGGAATGGCCGACTGCACCCGCGTCGGCACGCCAAGCTTTTCCAGCGCGTTCTGCATCGCGAGCGCGTTCATCACGGTGGCAAGCATGCCCATGTAATCGCCCGTGGTCCGGTCCAGACCGCGCGCTGCCCCCGCAACCCCGCGAAAGATGTTGCCGCCGCCAATGACCAGGCAGACCTCGAGGCCGGTTTCCATGGCCGCCTTCACTTCTTCCGCAAGCCGCACGACATAAGCCGGATCAATCCCGTATTCCTGCTCCCCCATCAGCACCTCGCCCGACAGTTTCAGCAGGATGCGTTTGTATTGCGGGGCTGTCATAGGGTAGGTCATTCCGGTTAGAGGTAGGTGCGGGCGCTGTCCTTAGCCGCACGAGGCTTACGGCGCAAAGGGAAAGCCTGTGGAAGTGAACAAGCGGCGCCCGTTCCGGTGGCGCAACGTAGCGATTGGACTGGCGCTGGTGTTTGCGCTCGGTTGCGGCAAGGCGTGGGCGGATACGATGGCAACGCCGCAGGTGGAACGCACCAGCGTGACCATAAGGGGCCTGCCCGCCAACGCGCCGCCGCTCCGCATCGCCCTCATCAGTGACATCCATGTGGCCGGGCCGGATATGCCCCCCGAACGGCTGGAGGAGATCGTCGCGCAGGTCAACGCGCTGGAGCCGGATATAGTCGCCATCGCCGGGGACCTCGTCAGCGAAAAGCGAACCGCCACGCATATCTATACTCCGCAGCAGATCGTCGCCCCCCTCGGCAAATTGCGTTCGCGGTTTGGAACCTTCGTGGTGCCGGGCAACCACGATCACTGGTTCGACATGCCGGGCCTTGCGCGGGAACTGGGCGCGAACGGCATCACGCTACTGGCGAACGAGGCGGTGGTGGCCGGTCCACTGGCGATCGGTGGTCTGGACGATGCCTACACTCGACGCGCCGACCTGCGAGGTACGTTGGCGGCGATGGAGGGACTGGAGGGCGTGCGGATCATCCTGAGCCACAGTCCTGACCCCTTCCCCCGCGTGCCGCGCGGCGTGCCGCTGATGCTCGCTGGACACACGCATTGCGGACAGGTCGCTTATCCCTGGGGAGGAGCGCCGGCGACCATGTCCGATTACGGCAACCGCTATGCCTGCGGGCGAGTGGACGAAAATGGAAAGACGCTGGTCGTCGGCGCAGGCCTTGGCACAAGCTTGCTGCCGCTAAGGCTGTTCACCCGGCCGACGATCTGGTTGATAGAACTGCGGGGAAAATAGAGCGATACGCCGAACGCAAGGAGGCCGCCAAACTGGCGGCCTCCTGCTTAGGTCTGACAAGTATCAGTCTTGCTGACGCTCGCGACTCTGACCTTCAGTGGACGAGTCCTGACTTCCGGGCTGCCTAGACCGTTCCTGCTGTTCCTGCTGGCCCTGGTTTTGGCCGGTCTCACCAGCTTGGCCCGGTCGGCGGTTCTGACCTTGCTGGTCCTGACCAGCCTGATTCTGGCCCGCTTGATTCTGGCCTGAGTGGTTTTGCCCTGCCTGGTTCTGACCGGTCTGGGTTTGGCCATCCTGGCCCTGGTTTGCCTGGTTCTCGTTTGACTGGTTACGATCGTTGTTCATGACATCCTACTCTTTCTACCTTCTTGAAGAGGCAGGAGAAATACGGATATCGCGATTTTTGGTTTCGGCGTCCGAGACGAACCGAAGGTTTTTTGCGCCGGAAGATTTTGCAGTCAAAGAAGCACGTTACGTGAAGGCTTTGATGATCCCGTAACCGCTGGTGATTGTCAGGATGACGCCGACCAATAACAGTAAGGGCTTGGCGGGGATGCGCTTCGCCACGACTGCACCAAGTGGTGCGGCGATCACTCCGCCGATCAGCAGGCCGACCGTCGCTTGGGTTACCACCTCGAAGCCAAGTGACAGCAGGAAGGTCACGGAAATCGCAACGGTCAGGAAGAACTCGGCACTGTTGACCGTGCCGATCGTCTTGCGCGGCGAAGCACCCTGAACCAGCAGGTTCGAGGTAACCACGGGCCCCCAGCCGCCACCGCCAGCGGCATCGAGGAACCCACCCGCCAATCCGAGCGGGGCAACATAGCGCGGCTGCTTCAACTGCGGCGGATAACGCCAGCCGCGATAGACCAGCACCAGACCGATCGTGGCGAGATAGGCTAGAATGAACGGCTTGATGACTGCGGCATCGACATTGCTCAGCACATAGGCGCCGATAATACCGCCAATGACGCCCGGGATCGCGAGCCGCCGGAACAATGTCCAGTCGATGTTCCGGTGATGCAAGTGGCTGAGGCCCGATACTCCGGTTGTTACGCATTCGACCGCGTGCACCCCGGCGGAGGCTACTGCCGGCGGAACCCCCAGGCTGATCAGCACGGTCGTGGAGATCACCCCGAAAGCCATGCCCAGCGCTCCGTCGACGAGCTGCGCCGCGAAGCCGACGAGGATGAAGATCAGCAGGGTGTTGGAAATGAACTCCGGCATCGCAATGACCCCGATGGCACGGCCGGAAAGGTTCCACCGCTAATCAAACGGGATTTGCTGCCAAACCCTCCGACGCACAAGTCGATTTGCGCTTCTATCAGGAGAACCAGATGTTTCTTGCCAGCGCCCTTCCTGCCACAAACGAAAAACGGGCAGGATGACCTGCGTCACCCTGCCCGTTTGGCGTTCAAGTGCTTGCTACAGCTTAGCCTTTGACGGCTGCGGCAACCTCCGCCGCGAAGTCGCTTTCTTCCTTCTCGATACCTTCACCCAGCTGGAAGCGGACGTAGTCGGTCAGGGTGATCGCGGTACCCGCGTCCTTGGCGGCCTTGGCAACCACGTCTTCGATGGAGGTCTTGTTGTCCATGACGAAGACTTGGCTGAGCAGCGCGTTTTCCTTGGCGAACTTCTTGATCGCGCCGTCGACCATTTTGGCCTGCACATCAGCGGGCTTGCCGCTTTCAGATGCCTTTTCAGCGGCGATTGCGCGTTCGCGTTCGATCAGGTCTGCATCGAGCCCTTCGGCGTTCAGCGCCTGTGGGAATGCTGCAGCAATATGCATGGCGAGCTGTTTGCCCAGCGGTTCGAGCACGTCGGCACCGGCTTCGCTTTCCAGCGCAACCAGCACGCCGATCTTGCCGAGGTTGGTAGCCGCGGCGTTGTGCACGTAAGGCACGACGATGCCGCTGTTCACTGAAACGCTCTTGAGCCGGCGGACCTGCTGGTTTTCACCGATGGTAGCGACATTGTCGGTCAGCTTGTCAGCGACAGTGCCGCCGCCGGGATAGGCCGCCGACTTGAGCGCGTCGACATCATCGCCGGACACATCAAGTGCGGCTTCGGTGGTCTTGAGGACGAAATCCTGGAACTGTTCGTTCTTGGCGACAAAATCGGTTTCGGAGTTCACTTCAACCGCGACACCCTTGGTGCCTGAAACGGCGACACCAACGAGGCCTTCTGCGGCTGTCCGGCTCGATTTCTTCTGGGCAGCAGCGAGACCCTTGGCACGAAGGGCGTCAACCGCAGCTTCGATGTTGCCGTCGTTCTCGTCGAGCGCCTTCTTGCAATCCATCATGCCCGCGCCGGTCTTGTCGCGCAGGGCTTTTACGTCAGCGGCAGTGTAAGCAGCCATCAGATGTATCCTTCTCTAAATGATTTCGAGCGCCGGACCGTCAGTTCCTGACTGGTCCGGCGCCCTAATTAGCAAATGTGACGGTTCGGGTTCCTTAGCGGAGCCCGGGCCGTTCTCAGGCGGTGGCTTCCGCCGGTGGCTCAGCCATTTCGCCGACATCGACGCCGGAGTCGACAACGGCGCCGCCCTTGCCCGCGATGACCGCATCGGCGATCGCGTCGCAATACAGGCGCACAGCACGGCTGGCATCGTCGTTACCCGGAACCGGGAAGGAAATGCCCGAAGGATCGACATTGGTGTCGAGGATCGCAACGACCGGAATACCAAGGACGTTGGCTTCCTTGATCGCGAGTTCTTCCTTGTTCGCGTCGATCACGAACATCACGTCGGGAATGCCGCCCATGTCGCGGATACCGCCGAGGGAATTTTCCAGCTTGTCGCGCTCACGCGTCAATTGCAGGACTTCCTTCTTGGTCAGGCCCGAGGTTTCGCCGGAAAGCTGCTCTTCAAGCGACTTGAGCCGCTTGATCGAACCGGAAATGGTCTGCCAGTTGGTCAGCATGCCGCCGAGCCAGCGGTGGTTTACGAAATGCTGGCCGCTGCGGCGGGCCGCTTCGGCGATCGGATCCTGTGCCTGGCGCTTCGTGCCGACGAACAGGACCTTGCCGCCCGAACGGGCGGTGGAGGTGACGAAATCGAGAGCGCGCGCGAACAGCGGCACGGTCTGCGACAGGTCGATGATGTGAACACCGTTACGCGCGCCGAAAATATACGGCTTCATGCGCGGATTCCAGCGGTGGGTCTGGTGGCCGAAATGCGATCCGGCCTCGATCAGTTGCTGCATTGAGACGGTAGGTGCCGCCATAAGATAATTCCTTCCGGTTGTTCCTCTGGAAAGCTGGAACCCGTTGCGGCCGAGGCGAACCTCAATTCCCGCGTCAGGCACCGGTATGTGGCGCTTTCCATGTGAATTTGACCGCCCCGGTCTTACGAACTTTCGCAAGGGAATCGCGGCGGACGCGGCGCTTTAGCGGGGACTTTCCGAAAATGCCACCCTGTAAAAAGCGCCCGAGCGGGAAACTTGGTCCAAAATGCTCTTGACTCGCCGGAACAAATATAGAACATAGATCATATCGGGAACAAACAGCTTTATAACGTAGTTTCCCACTAGTTATCCACAGTCGGTCCGCCGGTTTCACCTCGGCGACTGAGGGCTTTGAAAGAAAGTTATCACGATGACCGGAGTTCTGATTGTCGCCTTTTTCGCTGCAGTAGCCGTTCTCGCAGTGGCTGTGTTGACCGACAGCGGTCTGCGGGGCCTGATGGCCTACCGTGACCTGAGCATGCGGGTCCGCTGCGACGAGCAATATGTTTCCGTGATGGACAAGATCGCCCAGTTCGAGCTTACCCAAGTCGAACCCGCTTTCAGGATGCGCGAAATTACTCGCGGATCGGCACCGCGGCTTGTTGGTCGACGGAGAGAGACGAAACTCCGCGTTGCCGCTTGATCCGGCCATATTTGATTACGCCGTAAGGTACCAGCACCATATATCCGGCTGAGATGATCGCCAATGTCCACCACGGTTCGAGCAGCAGGGCGGCGAAGATAATCCCCACCAGTGCGATGAGTTCCAGCCGGACGTTGCGGCGCGGCCTCAAGGACGTCCAGCTAAGCGTTGCCACATTCGAAATCATCAGGAACGCGATCAGCGCCATCCAGATGCTCATCGCAACAGGGTTACGGAACAGTTCCTCTCCGGTGGCCATCCAAAGGTAAAACGGCAGGAACGCGAGACCGGCGCCCACGGGTGCGGGAATACCGGTAAGGAAGCCCGCAGATTTGTGCGGCTGGTCATCGGTATCGATCTGGGCGTTGAACCGAGCCAGGCGCAGGGCACAGCATATCGCGAAAGCAAGTGAAGCGAACCAGCCAATCCGCGGGATATCCTGCAACGTCCAAAGATACAGGATCAACGCCGGCGCCATGCCGAACGAAAGCGAATCCGCCAGGCTGTCCAATTCCGCCCCGAATCGTGACTGGGCCTTGAGCAGGCGGGCGATCCGGCCATCGATGCCGTCGAGCACCCCGGCAAGGATCACGGCGTAAATTGCCTCCGGCCAATCGCCCGATATCGCGAAACGAATGCCGGTAAGTCCGGAACACAGCGCCGCAGCGGTAATCGCGTTGGGCACGACAGCCCGTAGCGAGAGCCCCTTCGGACCGCGGCCCCGCTGGGGGATCTCGTCCTCGGTGGATTTAGGTCCTATCCGCGGGTCATCCATCAATGCGCAATACCTTCCAGCAATTGCTGTTTTCCGACCTCGGCGAGAACAGTCTCACCCGCGATCATTTTCTGGCCAACCATGACTTTCGCGTCAGTGCCAGCGGGCAAATAGACATCCACCCGGCTGCCGAAACGGATCAAGCCGACACGCTGCCCCACAGCCACCATGTCACCCGGCTTTACGAACGGAACAATCCGCCGCGCGACCAGGCCGGCGATCTGGGTAAAGCCGATCGCGACGCCGTCGCCGCGCTCCATCAGGATGTGCTGACGTTCGTTCTCTTCGCTGGCCTTGTCGAGATCCGCGCTCATGAACTTGCCGGGCATGTACACCAACCGCCGAACCACGCCGCCGATCGGAGCCCGGTTAATGTGAACATCGAAGACGCTCATGAATATCGAAATCCGAATGACCGGACCTGGAGGTAGGCCAAGCATGCCGGTGCCATCGTCGCCCTGAAGTTCTGCGGGCGGTTCGACCTCCGCAATCATCGAGACAAGGCCGTCCGCCGGGGAGACGATGCAATTATCGCCTTGCGGCACCACCCTCTCCGGATCACGGAAGAATGCGAACACCCCGGCGCTCAGCGCAAGCAGCGGCCAGCCGATCAGTTCCCAGTCGAAGATGAGCAGAAACACCAGACTGATCGCCGTTGCAATCAGGCCAATCTTTCGTCCTTCGGGGTGGATAGCGGGCCATTGCCACGCTGCATCGCCCCGGCCCTTGTTGTCGAGAAGTTCTCCGGCCATGTCACATACCTAGGGGTTGGTGCCGGATGCGACAAGCGCTCAAGCGCCATTGCCTCGGAAAACCGCGTCGCCGCATGGTAGCCGAGCTGCCAGAACGTCCGCTCAGCCTACTTTCTGCACGAAGACTGTCCCGGCCGAGTAGCCCGCACCGAAACTGCAGATCAGGCCGACATCGCCTGCCTTCAGGTCATCGTTATGCAGATGGAAGGCGATTATGGAACCGGCGCTCGAAGTATTGCCGTAAGTGTCGAGCACAGTCGGACTTTCGTCGTCGTCCGCTTCGTGGCCAAGGACCCGCTGGGCAATCAGCCGGTTCATTCCGGCATTTGCCTGGTGCAGCCACAACCTCCGCAATCCCGCCGCGTCGATGTCGAGCCGGTCCGCCTCGGCGAGGATCATGCTCGCCACCATCGGCACGACTTCCTTGAAAACCTTCCGGCCTTCCTGGATGAACAGCTTATCGGGATTGTTCGCCTTGCCCGGATCGGCACGATTGAGGAAACCGAAATTGTTGCGGATATTGTTTGAAAACACCGTCTTCAACTTGGTCCCGAGAATGTCCCAATGCCGGGCCGGGGCGATGGACACATCTTCCACCAGCACTGCGGTGGCGACGTCACCAAAGATGAAATGACTGTCCCGGTCACGCCAGTTGAGATGACCGCTGGTGATTTCCGGGCTCACGACGAGAACGGATCGAGCATTGCCGGAACGTACATAGTCGGCGGCGGTCTGAATCCCGAAAGTCGCCGAGGAGCACGCGACATTCATATCGAAAGCGAACCCGTCGATACCCAAGGCCTGCTGAATTTCGATCGCCATCGCCGGATAGGCACGTTCCATGTTGGAGGCGGCGCACAGGACGGC
Organism: Allopontixanthobacter sediminis; assembly: GCF_009828115.1. Lineage (GTDB taxonomy): Bacteria > Pseudomonadota > Alphaproteobacteria > Sphingomonadales > Sphingomonadaceae > Allopontixanthobacter > Allopontixanthobacter sediminis. The sequence goes on from NZ_WTYL01000001.1 coordinate 1,167,853, forward strand.
ATCCACATCACCCGGCGCGCGCCCGGCTGCTTCCAGAGCTTGCCGCGCCGCCGCGACACCGATTTCTGCCATCATCGACAGTTCGTCGTTACCCCGCTCCGGCCACCGCGGTGCCATGATCTCCGGATCGAGTACCGGATCCTTTACGATGACATGACGCGCCTTGATGCCGCTGGCCTTTTCGATGAATTCGACAGAACTCGGCTGAAGCGCTTCAACCTTTCCGCTCGCAATATCCGCGGTATGTTGCCGGTTATGCAGTTCCACATAGGCATTGTAGCTGGCGACCAATTCGGCATTGGAAATGCTTTGCTTGGGGGTGAACAAGCCGGTCGAAGAAATCACGGGATGGTAAGTCTGGGGCATCAGCGGGGAATATCCGTCCGGCAGGACCGCGGCAAGACCTGTCGATAGATCAACTCAGCGAAACCTGCTCTAAGACGCCGTATCGCCACGAAATTTACTTGAGGGCAAGTGGTGGACAGGGCTGGATTCGAACCAGCGTACGCTTGCGCGGGCAGATTTACAGTCTGCTGCCTTTAACCACTCGGCCACCTGTCCACTTGCTTGCCATGTGCGGGAATGACCGCGCGATTTGGCGGCCCCGTTTCCGGAGCCCTCAGGCCGAGAGGCGCCCCAATGGCGAAGCGGCGCTTGCCTGTCAATGGGGCGACTGGCATGGCGCGGCCACAACAAGCATTTCACGGAGTTTCCCGACATGACTGACCGCAAAGCCGGCCCCAATCCAGACCGCAAACGGGCATTGCGGGGTCGCGCTGGCCGAATGCAGGGCGGCCGGGGCAGCGGGCGTGCCAGCACCGGGCAGGTCCGGCTGTGGGGCCATCATGCGGTAGAAGCCGCCCTGATGAACCCCGAACGCTCGCATCGGAAGTTGTGGGCCACGCGGGAAGCGATCGCGGGTCTCGCCGGCGAATTGCCCGAGGGCTTCACCGTCGAATACGCCCAAGCTGCCGACCTGGCCCGGCTGGTCACACGCGATACGCCGCATCAGGGATTGGTCCTCGAATGCGCGCCGCTGGAAGAGACGGGCCTCGATGAAGTCCTCAATTCGGCCGATGGGCAAGTGATCGTGGTGCTGGATCAGGTGACCGATCCGCATAATGTGGGCGCGATCCTGCGCTCGGCAGCGGCCTTCGGAGCCGCCGCGATAGTAACGCAGGACCGCCATGCCCCGCCCGAATCGGGGGTAGTCGCGAAGTCAGCTTCCGGGGCGCTGGAAGTGGTGCCGTGGGTTCGGGTGGTGAACCTGGCGCGGGCAATGGAGCAAATGGCGGAAGCAGGGTATTGGCGGATCGGTCTGACCGGCGACGCCGAGACGACCTTGGGTGACGCGCTTCCAACCGGGCCGGTTGCACTGGTCCTCGGCGCGGAGGGCGACGGGATGCGACAGAACATCGCCGGCCACTGCGACGCACTCGCTCGCTTGCCGATCGGCGACGCCATTGAGAGTTTAAATGTTTCCAATGCGGCAGCAATTGCGCTTTATGCTGTAGCTACACGGGGAAATTGAACGGTCAGGGGGGCCAAAAAATGCAGGGGAATATTTCGATCAAGCGACTGGGCACCGCGACTTTCGCGGCGGTGATGGCATTGTTTCTGGCGGGCTGTCTGCTCTCGCCCGGCAAGTTCACGTCTCAACTTGACCTCCGGAACGGCGGCACGTTCGCTTATTCCTATGACGGCGAGATCTATCTTTTAGCCCTCAGCAAGCTGGCGGAGATGGGCAACAAGGCGGAACTGGCGGACGAGGAATTCGTCGAGCAGCCCTGCTATTCCGACGAAGAATTCGAAGAGCGGACCTGTACCACCGATGAAATCGCAGAGCAGAAGCGTGACTGGGAGGCAAATCTGGAGGGGCGGATCAATTCGCAGAAGAAAGATGCCGAAATGATGAGCGCGATGCTTGGCGGCATCGATCCAGCCGATCCGGCGGCGGCAGAGGAACTGGCGAAGCGCCTGCGCCGGCAGAAGGGTTGGAACTCGGTTGAATACCGGGGTGACGGCCTGTTCGTGGTCCAGTTCAAAATCGAGGGACGGCTCGACCACGATTTCCTGTTCCCGACCATCGAGAGCTTCCCGATGTCGAATTTCTTTGTCCTTGTCGCGAATCGTGACGGCGGAACGGTGCGGGTCGACGCGCCCGGCTTCTCGGCGCAGTCGGGAGGCAACCCGTTCCAAGGCATGATGGCAGGGATGGCGAGCGGATTCTCCCGGATGGGAGCGTCAAGTGGCGAAGACGAAATGCCGATGATCCCGGAACTGAGCGGGACCTTCCGGATCGTCACCGATGGTGAAGTGCTGGCCAACAACACCGACGAAGGTCCGGTTGAAACGTCGGGCGGCAAAGCGCTCGAATGGACGATCAACAAGCGCACCCAGGCCGCGCCGACCGCGCTCATCAAGATCGCCCCGTAAGGGGCATTGCTCCCGCAAAAGAAAGCCGCGCTCGCAGGATGCGAGCGCGGCTTTCGGGTTCTAAGTCGATGTGAAGGGCGGGACCGATTGCGGACCGCGCCCTATCCCGGAACGACCTTAGTTGACGGCGTCCTTCAGGCCCTTGCCTGCCTTGAACTTCGGCTGGTTCGATGCCTTGATCGTCATCGGTTCGCCAGTGCGCGGGTTGCGGCCAGTGGACGCCTTGCGCTTTGCAACAGAGAACGTGCCAAAACCTACCAGGCGCACTTCATCGCCGCCGGAAAGCGACTTGGTGATCGCGTCGAATACGCCCTCGACCGCGCTGGCTGAGTCGCTCTTGGACAGGCCGCTGGAATCGGCAACCGCGCTGATCAGATCGTTTTTGTTCATTTATAAAAACCCCTATACCCTGCTGAAACGATTATTGAGATTCGCCCCTTCGAAGATCGGCGATTGAAGGGATTTTTCCCCCGACTGTCAAAGGCAATTCGGGCCGAATCCCGCTGAATTGCGATAAAATCTGCAAATTTGCGGCCAACCGCTGATAATCTCGCCAACCGCTGTCCAAACGGCTGGCGAGAGTTCGGTTCGAAGCCGTACCGATTCGCTGCATTGCAGCAAAATCAATGGGCTGTAGGCGTCGTCACCCCGACCGCTGCCGCAGCGCCCGGCTGGCTCGCCAGATCATCGGCTTCGGTCCATTCGATCGGCGCCGGAATGGCCGTCAGGGCAATCTCCAGCACCCGGTCGACATGGCTCACCGGAATGATTTCCAGCCCGGCCTTCACGTTCTCCGGAATCTCCGCGAGGTCCTTGACGTTTTCTTCCGGGATGATGACGATCTTGATGCCGCCGCGCAGTGCCGCGAGGAGTTTTTCCTTGAGGCCGCCAATCGGCAGCACCCGCCCTCGCAGGGTAACCTCGCCGGTCATCGCGACGTCCGGCCGCACCGCGATACCGGTGAGGGTGGACACGATCGAGGTCACCATACCCACGCCCGCGCTCGGCCCGTCTTTCGGAACCGCGCCCTCGGGCAAGTGGATATGGATGTTCTTGCGCTGGAAGATCGACGGCTTGATCCCGTAAGCGGGAGCGCGTGATTTCACGAAGCTGAATGCCGCCGCGACGCTTTCGTTCATCACGTCGCCCAGCTTGCCGGTGGTCTTGACCTCGCCCTTGCCCGGGGTGGTGACGCTTTCGATGGACAGCAACTCGCCGCCCACTTCGGTCCACGCCAGGCCGGTGACGAGACCGATTTCGGCCTCTTCCTCGCTCATGCCATGCTTGAACTTGCGCACGCCAGCGAAATCCCCGAGATTTTCCGGCGTCACGGTCACGCTGGTGACGTCCTTCTCGAGGATCTTGCGCAGGCTCTTGCGCGCCAGGCGGGCAATCTCGCGTTCCAGCGTCCGCACCCCGGCCTCCCGGGTGTAATAGCGGATGAGGTCACGCAGCGCCTCTTCGGTCAGCTCGAATTCGCCTTCGGTCAGGCCGTGCGCCTCGACCTGCTTTGCAATCAGGTGACGCTGGGCGATCTCGACCTTCTCATCCTCGGTATAGCCTTCCAGCCGGATGATCTCCATCCGGTCGAGCAGTGCCTGCGGCAGGTTGAGGCTGTTGGCGGTGGTCACGAACATGATGTCCGACAGATCGAGGTCCAGCTCCAGGTAATGGTCCTGGAATTTGGAATTCTGTTCCGGATCCAGCACCTCTAGCAGCGCGGAGGCAGGATCACCGCGGAAATCCTGGCCAAGCTTGTCGATTTCATCGAGCAGGAACAGCGGGTTCGATGCACCGGCCTTTTTAAGGTTGGTCACGATCTTGCCCGGCAACGAACCGATATAGGTCCGCCGGTGGCCGCGGATTTCTGCTTCGTCGCGCACGCCGCCGAGCGACTGGCGCACGAACTCGCGGCCCGTCGCGCGGGCGATCGACTTGCCCAGGCTGGTCTTGCCGACACCGGGAGGGCCGACGAGGCACAGGATCGGTCCCTTCAGCTTGTTGGTCCGCGCCTGCACCGCCAGATATTCGACGATCCGGTCCTTGACCTTGTCGAGTGCATAATGATCCTCGTCGAGGATTGCCTGCGCCTTCTTGATATCCTTGGTCAGCTTCGATTTCTTGCCCCAGGGCAGGCCGAGCAGCACATCGAGGTAATTGCGGATGACGGTAGCCTCGGCGCTCATCGGCTGCATGCCCTTGAGCTTCTTCAGCTCGGACTGCGCCTTGGCCTTCGCTTCCTTCGACATTTTCAGCGTGTCGATTTTCTTCTGAAGCTCGGCCATTTCATCGCCGTCTTCACCCTCGCCGCCCAGTTCGTTCTGGATCGCCTTCATCTGTTCGTTGAGGTAATATTCGCGCTGGGTCTTTTCCATCTGGCGCTTCACGCGGCCGCGGATCTTGCGTTCGACCTGCAGCACCGACAATTCGCCTTCCATGAAGGACATGACCATTTCCAGCCGCTTGCGCGGGTCCGGCTCGGTCAGCAGCGCCTGCTTGTCGGAGACCTTGGTGTTGATCGACGCGGCGATGGCATCGGCCAAGGCGCCGGCATCGTCGATCTCGCCCAGATCATCGCCCGCGCCCTCACCCAGCTTCTTGTTGAGTTTCGCATATTCGCCGAACTGTTCGACCACGCTGCGCATCATCGCGGTGATCTCGTTGCCGGACACGGTTTCCACTTCGCTCATGGTCACTTCCGCGACCACGAATTCGCCTTCGGGCCGGAGCCGTTCGAGCTCCGCGCGCGAAGTACCTTCGACCAGCACACGCACAGTGCCGTCGGGCAGCTTCAGCAATTGCAGGACCTGCGCGACCACGCCGGTATCGTACAGGTCGTCCCGTTCCGGATCGTCGCAACCGGGGTCAAGCTGCGCCAGCAGGAAGATATCCTTGTTGCCTTCCATCGCCGCTTCCAGCGCGGCCACGGATTTGTCCCGGCCGACGAACAGCGGCACGACCATGCCGGGGAAAACGACGATATCGCGCAAGGGTAGAAGGGGGAAAAGGCTCATGTTTCAGTATCCAGTTTTGTGCGACCCAGTCTCTATACGGCACCGGGCCGCTTTCGCTTGGCAGCAATATGGTAACGGGGGCCGCAGGCCGCAAGCCGTGCCTTCCCTTAGCTGTGGATGGGCGGACAGGGTTACAAAGGTGACATGTCCAACATTGAGTGTCCGGAGTGAAAAAGTGCGGATTTCTGCGGGTTTGAGGATGTCGGGGTGACAGAATTCTCCTTGTGGAGAATTAAAATGTTCGGGCAGCCGAGCGTAATATTCGTTCGCTGTGCTGACGTGGTCGGGCATCTGTCTGATCATGCGGATCGATGTAAGGCAGGCGTTTGGTGTAGGAAAGTGCGCCGCTGCGTTTGGAAGCATATGGACACAACTTCTATGGCAGCTAACGACGACGAAGCGGACGCTCGGGGTTAGGTGTTTAGTTGGCGCAAAGCAGACGCGAGGCTAGAGGAGCTACATGGCACGATCCTACATCCGAATGTTGGCCCTAGCGATAACCGTATATGGAATAAGTGGATGCGCGGAAGGAAAGCCTCCGTTCCGTATGATCCAGTTCTGTCTTGAGAGCCCAAACGAGATACCTGCCTTCACGATCTTTATGCGCGAGCTCGCGAAGGAGCATGAGATGCGATTTTATGATCGTAGCAGAGAAACGCATATCGAGTTGCAATCTCTTAGAGATAGGCATCTAGAGTTGCAGTCTCCTGCCTCGGATAACGAAAACGTGCCCCTAAATGATAGAACCGTGAACATTGGTGCCGCGCGCGGAGATGACTTTAGCTTCGGAGCGGGCAACCTTGGAATGCCAACGGACCAGGTCGTCATCGGCTTCAACGGTAATGATTTCAAGGCCGCACATGCCTTCGCCGATATTGCCGTCGAAAAACTTTCAGATCGATGGAACGTCAAAGAAGTTGCTGCGGGCCAAGGAGCCTTCCCAGTGGCGCATTGCAACTAAAACACATACCCAGCTTCAAGCTTGCCAAGTCACGCAGCCGACCTTCCGCTCCCCACCCAGTCTCTGACGTTCGTCACAAGCTGAATTCGGAGCCCCAAATCGCCATCACATCCCGGGCAGTTTGAACCCCGGTGGCAGGCCCATGCCGCCCTGCATTTCCTTCATCTGCTCGTTCGATACGCGGTCCGCCTTGTCGCGCGCGTCGTTGAAGGCGGCGGTGATCAGGTCTTCGAGCATCTGCTTTTCGTTCGGGACCATCAGGCTGTCGTCGATCTGGACGCCGAGCATCCGGCCCTTGGCGGTGCAGCGGACCTTTACCACGCCGCCGCCCGAACTGCCTTCAACCTCGATATTGTCGAGTTTGACCTGCATTTCGTTCATCTGCGTCTGGATCGTTTCGGCGGCCTTCTGCGCCGCCTGGATCATTTCTTCCATCGATTGCATGGGGGATTCCTTATGCGTTGCGGCTCCACGGAGGGGCCTGTTCATTGACGTTCGGCGCGGGGTCGTCGGAAACGATCTCCGCGCCCGGAAAGGCGGATAATGTCGCGGCGACCAGTGGGTCGTCGAGCACTTTCTGCCGGTCCGCGGCACGGCCCGCTTCTGCCTGTTCGACCAATGTGGGGGCTGCATCGCCGTCGGCAAGTTCGACTTCCCACCGCTCGCCGCAAAGCGCGGACAGCGCGGCCCGCATGTCCGGCAGGAGATCGTCGGAGAAACCTTCCGCGCGCTGGAACGTCAGCCGTCCCGGTTCGAGCGAAACGACGCGCACCTGCATCTTCATGCGGTTGGCGAGCAGCATGTGCCCGGCGGCGCGCGATCGGGAAACCTGTTCGACCAGCTGCGCCCAATCGAGCTTGGCCGCCGGAGCGCCCGATGCCCCGTCAGAGTTGCCCCCGTCACCGCTGGCTGCCTGAGCGGGAATGCCGCCCTGGCCGAGTTGCTCCAGTTTCTTCGCCAGTTTCCCGGGGTCGGGCAGGTCGGCGGCGTGGAGCACACGGAGCAAGGCCATCTGCGCCGATACCAGCGGATCGGGCGCGCCGCGCACTTCGTCATAGCCTTTCAGCAGCAATTGCCACAGCCGGTGCAGTTGGCCCGCGGACAAGCGGCCCGCCCAATCCTGCAGGGCGGCACGTTCCTCGGCGCTGGGCGCGGCGGGCTCGCTGCCGCTAACCTGCGCCACGGTGATCCGGTGGACGAGGTCCATCAGCCCGCGCATCAGCGCCAGTGGCTCCACCCCCAGCGCGTATTGATCGCCGATGCCCGCCAGCAGTGCCTTGGCATCGCCGCCGAGGATATCGCCGAGCAACCGCCGCTGCGCCGTCTTGTCCGCCAGCCCGAGCATGCTGCGCACGCGGGCCGCGGTGACTTTCCCGCCATCCTCATGCGCCTTATCGAGATCGGCATGGGCAATCGCCTGGTCGAGGATCGATAGACCGTCGCGCACCGAACCCTCGGCGGCGGCGGCGATCATGTGCAACGCTTCCGCTTCCGCTTCGACGCCTTCCTTCTCGCAGATCATCCGGAAATGCACTTCCAGCTGCTCGGCATGGATGCGGCGCAGGTCGAATCGCTGCGTCCGGCTGAGCACGGTGACCGGCAGTTTTTCGACTTCGGTGGTCGCGAACAGGAACTTCACATGCGCGGGCGGTTCCTCAAGTGTCTTGAGCAAGGCATTGAAAGCGTTGCGGGACAGCATGTGGACTTCGTCGATGATGTAGATCTTGTACCGGGCCGAGACGGCGGAATAGCGCACCGCCTCGATAATTTCGCGCACGTCGTCCACCCCGGTGTGGCTGGCCGCGTCCATTTCGATCACGTCCATGTGCCGCCCTGCCGCGATCGCGACGCACGGTTCGCACTCGCCGCAGGGGTCGATCGTCGGACCGCCCTTCCCGTCCGGCCCGATGCAATTGAGCGCCTTCGCGATCAGCCGCGCGGTCGAGGTCTTCCCGACCCCGCGAACGCCCGTCATCAGGAAAGCATGCGCCAGCCGGTCGCGCGCAATCGCGTTGGCAAGCGTGCGAACCATCGGCTCCTGCCCGATCAGTTCGGAAAAGGTCTGCGGCCGGTATTTTCTGGCGAGAACGCGGTAAGGCTGGGCGTCGGAAGGGGTCGCGGGCACGGGTTTCACGGCTGGCGTTTCCGCCGCTCCGCCGAACATCGCCGATTGGCCCGCAGCCTCGAGCTCCTCGGCGGTCGGACCGGTTTCGTGCATTTCGGGATCGGGTGAATCAGCCATTACCCGGTAGGTAGGCGGTCACCGCGTGCTTGTCGAAGGGGGGATGCGATTTATTGGGCAAAATCGTGAAGGAGCCGGGCGACCCGCCGCAAATCGTTGTGGCTGCTTCCTTCCGGACCTGACCAGGTTGGCGAACGCAAACGTCCACCCGACTCCCGGGCGGGCATATGGCGGGGTTGCCGGATGATTTCAAGCCTCGGAACGACCGCTCCGAAAATTGGCCTATCGGAAATTGTCGGCGTAGGCCTGGATCTTCAGGGTCTTGGGCGGAGTGGCATACACCCGCGCCGCGATGCCGTACTTTTCCGCGTAGGCCTTCGCCGCGTCCTTGTCCGGAAACGTCAGCCGCACCTGGGACTGCGTGTCGGAGCTTCCGGTCCATCCCATCAGCGGATCGGGCCAACGTGCCTCGGACTGCTCGAATTCGAGCATCCAGCTGTCGGTCCGCGCCCGACCGGACTGCATCGCGTTTTTCGGGATCTGATAAATACGTGCTGCCATGATGAAGGCCCTTAATTCAGCTTTGCTCCCTTGAAAAGGCGTTCTTGGTCTTCAGGCTCGGCTTTTCGGTCCATGGTTCGTCCGGCCAGCGGTGCCGGGGATAGCGGCCCTTCATGTCTTTCACCACATCGCGCCAGCTGCCGCGCCAGAATCCGGGCAAGTCGCGGGTGGCCTGCAGCGGGCGGCCCGCCGGGCTGGTCAGCTTGACCAGCAGCGGAGTGCTGCCGATCACCGGATGGCTGTCGAGGCCGAACAGCGCCTGTACCCGCACCTCCACCGAAGGCGCATCAGCCCCGGCATAGTCGATCGGATGATGCGTTCCGGCGGGCGACGTGAATTCGCGCGGGGCCAGCCGGTCGAGCTTCTGGCGGCTATCCCAATCGAGCAGGTTCAGCAGCGCCTCGGTCAGTTTTCCAGCCGGAACCGCAAGATCGCGGCGACCAGCAAGCAAGGGCGCGAGCCATTGTTCGGCGCTGTCCTGCAAATGCGCGGCCGACAGCGCCGCGAGGCCAACATGCCCGGCACGCGCCATCAGGCTGGCGGGCAGCAGGGCGGGCAAATCCTCGAGCGCCTTGGCGAGCAGCAATTCGGCCACCCTCCCCCGGTCCGGCGATGCATCGGGCCCGGTCGCGAGCGTGATCGCACCCAGCCGCCGTTCCAGTCGCGCTTCCACCCGCGCTTCCGCGCCGTTCCAGTTCAGCACCGAGCGCTTCTCGATCAGGTCGGCGAGATGTTCTTCCACCTCCTGCGAGGTCAACGCGGCGGCGGCGGTGATCCGCGCACCCTTTGCCTGACCCTGCGCGTCGCCGATAACCAGCCATTCGGCCCGCGCCAGCGAGGATGCGGGATCGAGGAAATATCCGCGGCCGCCAGCGGAAAGCCAGTTTTCCCCCGCCGCATCGCGCCGCCTGGCGATATTGTCCGGCAGAGCGCGGGCGAGGAACAGGCCGGGGTTCAGATCCACGCCCTCGTTGCCGCGGACCAGTTCCTTGGCCCGCTGCGCCCAGCGGTCCGCCAGTTTGGCCGAGGCAGCCGCGCGCGGCGAGCGGTCCGCATTCCACCCGCCCAGCCGGTGAAGCAAGTCCTCCCCCTGCCCGCCCAGCCCGCGTTCCTGCAGCAACAGCGCCAGCCGCGCCGCGTCTTTCGCTTGTCCGGCCTTGGCGCCGAACAGCACCATCGCACCGTGGACCGGGTCCATCGGCAATGCGGCAACTTGCTTGCCCCAATCGGTAATTCGTCCGCTGTCGTCCAGCGCGCCAAGCTTCGCCAACCGGTCCCGCGCTGCCGCCACGGACGCGGTCGGCGGCGGGTCGAGCCACGCGAGCGACGCAGGGTCGGCAGTGCCCCACCGCGCCAAAGACAGCATGAGCGGGGTGAGGTCCGCGGTTTCCACTTCGGGCGGATCGAAAGGTGGACGCCCGGGGTGCGCGGCCTGTTCCCATAACCGATAGGCTACGCCCGGCCCCAGCCGTGCGGCGCGCCCTGCACGCTGGGCCGCTGCGGCCTGGCTGGAACGGTGTGTGACAAGGTGGGTGGTGCCTGCCGCCCGGTCGAATTCTGCGCGGCGGGACAACCCGCTGTCGACCACCACAGACACCCCGTCGAGCGTCAGGGAGGTTTCGGCAATCGCCGTCGCCAGCACGATCCGGCGGCGGCCATCGCGGTCGCGGCGGATCGCGCTGCGCTGGGCCGCGGGATCGACTTGGCCGTGCAGCGGCAGGATCGGCGTGCCCGGTAATTTCGGCTCGAGCCGTTCGCGCACCCGCTCGATTTCCCGGACGCCGGGCAGGAAGGCGAGCACATCACCCGTTTCGCTGCGCCATGCGGTGATGATCGCGGTGGCCATCGCATCTTCCGTTCGCAGACCCGGCTTCGCGCCGAGCCATTCGATCCGGAGCGGCCAGGCCTTGCCTTCGCTTTCGATGACCGGCGCATCGCCGCCCAGCAGCCGCGCGAACCGTGCGCCATCGATGGTGGCGGACATCACGCAGACGCGCAGATCCTCGCGCAGGATTGCCCGCGTTTCCAGCGCCAGCGCGAGCCCGAGATCGCTGTCGAGATGCCGCTCATGCGCTTCATCGAACAACACCGCGCTGACCCCGGCCAGTTCGGGATCATTGACAATCCGGTTCACGAAGATAGCCTCGGTCATCACCAGCACACGGGTCTTGGCGGATTGCTTCGTATCGAGACGCGTCAGGTAGCCGATGGTTTCACCCGGTTTCTCGCCCAGCGTTTCCGCCATCCGCTCCGCCGCCGCCCGCGCGGCGACCCGGCGCGGGCTGAGCAGGATCACCGTTCCCGTGCACCATGGCTGATCGAGCAGTGCCGGGGCCACCGCGGTGGTCTTGCCCGCACCGGGCGGCGCGACCAGCACCGTAGCGCCGTGGTTGGCCAACGCGTCCAGCACCTCTGGCAGCACCGCATGGATCGGAAGGTTACCTGCCACTGGCTATTCGCCTTCCCACCCGAACACATCTTCCACCCCGACACCGAACTGGCGCGCGATCCGGAAGCTGGTTTCGAGGCTGGGCGAATAGCGGCCCTGTTCGATGGCGATAATTGTCTGGCGGGTTACCCCCACGGCATCACCCAGCGCCTGTTGGCTGATCTGACCGTGCTGTTCGCGCAGTTCGCGCACCCGGTTGGTGATCGGCGGCCGTTTTGGCACCCTAATGACCGCGCCGGAAGAAATAGACCTGCAGCAAGTATTCCGCGATCTGCGCCACGATCAGCGCGCCAAGGACATGGTGAAACAGCATATTGCCCGATGGCAGCATCACATAGACCGCACCGCTGGCAACCAGCCCGACCGCCAGGACTATCCCCGACAATTGCCCCGCGCGCCAGAGGATCAACCGCTCCCGCTCGTCGGCAGCGGCCTGCGCTTCCTTGGGCGAAGTGACCGCGAGCACGATCTGCACCGCGACCGACAGGATGATCACCAGCATCACATAGGGAACGAGCGGTCCGATAACCGGCGCGCCGGGGCCGTGCGACACCAGCCAGGCATAGAATACTCCCGCGACCAGCATGACCGCGGCCATGGTCCAGGCAGATTTTTCGCGAAACGACATGATGATCCTCTCATGTAAAAGATATTTGACATTGCTAGATCGCTCCGGACCTCATGTCAAATATTTTTTACATCGGTATCAATAGCCCCGTGCGACAGCGAATTCGGCGGCCTCTGCCATCGCGGCGCGGGCTTTTCCGTCGGGGAAGATCGACAGCGAGCCAATCGCGCGGTTGGCGAAATGGCGGGCACGGTCGCGGGTGGCCTCGACCGCGTCATACTTGCCGATCAATTCGACCGCTTCGGCCAGATCGTCGTGGTTCGTCCGGCGGCCCGATATGGCGTCTTTCCAGAACTTGCGCTCACTTTCGGTGCCGCGGGCGTAGGCGAAGATCACCGGCAGGGTCATCTTGCCCTCGCGGAAGTCGTCGCCCTGGTCCTTGCCCATTTCGGCAGCTTCGGAATCGTAGTCGATCGCGTCATCGACAAGCTGGAACGCCACGCCGAGGTTGCGTCCGTAGTCGTCGAGCGCCTGTTCCTGGCGCTCGTCGCATTCGGCGACCACGGCAGCAATCCGGCTGGCTGCGGCGAACAGGGCGGCGGTCTTCGCACCGATGATATTGAGATAGCGTTCTTCGCTGGTTTCGATCTGCCGCTGGGCGGTAAGCTGGTCGACTTCTCCCTCCGCAATCACCGCACTGGCGCTGCTGAGGATTTTCAGGACCTTGAGGCTGCCGTCCTCGACCATCAGTTCGAAAGCGCGGCTGAACAGGAAATCCCCGACCAGCACGGTAGCGGGGTTGCCGAAGATGATATTTGCTGCCGCCTTGCCGCGACGCAGGTCCGACCCGTCCACCACATCGTCATGCAGCAGTGTTGCGGTGTGGATGAATTCTACGGACGCAGCGAGCTTGTAATGCCGGTTTCCCTGGTACCCGACCAGTTGCGCGGCTGCCAGTGTCAGCATCGGGCGGAGCCGTTTGCCGCCGCCGGAAATCAGGTGCCCCGCCAATGCGGGAATAAGCGGAATTTCGCTCTGCATCCGGTCGAGAATGACGGCGTTCACCGCGTTCATCCCCGAAGCGGTCAGGCCCAGCATCGGGTCCAGGGTCGGTTTATCCGACGAACTTCCGCCTGGCTGCTTGCGCGGGAGGGGGACGATCTCTGCAGTCATAATCGGGGTGCAATCATAGTGCTGTGGGACATGGGGGCGGCAAACTCGGTTGGCAAGCTTGGATTCCTTCCGGTGACCGTGATAAGCGAACGGCGATGACCGACAACACCACCCCTCTCGCGGCGAATCCGGCCCCCATTCCGGCTGATCCGCAGTTGGCCGCATTCCGGCGCAGTATCGACAATATCGATGCCGCGCTGATCCATATGCTGGCAGAGCGTTTCCGCATCACCCAGGCGGTGGGCGCGTACAAGGCGAAGACCGACCTGCCCCCCTCCGATCCCGGACGGGAAGAGCGCCAGATCGCTCGGCTGCGGATGAAAGCCGAAGAAGCGCAGCTTGACCCGGAATTTTCTGAGAAGTTTCTCCGGTTCATCATCGACGAGGTGATCCGTCACCACCACCAGGCGCGCGGCGACTAAGCGAACCGACTGGCGCCGTAGGTATTCGTACTTAGCCGGCCCGCCACTGTGGATTCACCATGACGGGTCACAGTGCCCTCATGTTTTCCTATCCAACCCCCGGGGCCAAAGCGGCCGCCACCGATAACCGTACCGGACGCCGCGCCGCCGCTCGCCTGCGGGTGACCATTCCCGGCAGGCTGATCCTGCTGGGCGGCAGCTATACCTGCGAAGTTGGAGATATCTCCCAGACCGGCGCGCGGGTGCACTGCGAGGCGGCGGCCGTAGATCCGGGCGCGACGGGCGTGCTCCAATGCATGGGGCTCGACGTATTGTGCTGTATCGTGCGCCGCGACGGGCGGTGCGTCGGCCTCGCATTCGAAGAGGATGTCAGCGCGGAGGCGCTGCAGGAAATCCGCCAGCAACATGATCGGCTGAGCAAGGTCCGTGTTCGTGAAGACCGGATCTTTGCCAAGCGCTGGGCGACCGGCGTTTATACGTAGCCCGCGATCACCCCGCACGCGGCAGGATCAGTTTCACCAGCAAGCCGCCGAGGTCTTCGCTTTCGTCCAGTTCCACCCCGCCGCCGTAAATCTCGGCCACATCGCGCACGATGGCGAGGCCGAGCCCGGTGCCGGGTTTTCCGGTGTCGAGCCGGGCGCCGCGGTCGAAAATTGCGGTCCGGCTGTCCTCGGGAATGCCCATTCCGTCATCTTCGACCCAGATGACGCACTGCGCCCGTTCGGGCTCCGCATCCACGGTTACGAACACGCTGCCGCCGCCGTATTTCGCCGCGTTCTCGATCAGATTACCAAGAATTTCGTCGAGGTCCTGCCGTTCGATCGCGACCCGCGCGTTGCGGTTCCCATCGAGGTCGAAGCGGCCGCCGGGATGCAGTCGCTCGACCGCACGGCGCACGGCCTCCGCGCTTTCCCACACCTGCGTCTGCGCATGGCCGACCGCGCGCCGGCCGACTGCACGGGCGCGGGCCAAGTGATGGTCGACATGGCGGCGCATTGTGGTGGCTTCACGGATGACGGTGTCGGGCAGGTCGGCGGCCTTGGCGGTGGCGGCGTTGTTGATCACGGTCAGCGGCGTTTTCAGCGCATGGGCCAGGTTGCCCGCATGGGTGCGCGCTTCCTCCGCCTGCTTTTGCGAGTGCGCCAGCAGCGCGTTCAGTTCTTCCACCAGCGGCTGGACTTCGAGCGGCAATGGATCGGTAACCCGGTTCGATCCGGTCGTTCGAATGGTCTGGATCGCTTCCTTCACCCGGCGCAGGGGCCGCAGGCCGTAATAACTCTGCAGCATGGCCATCACGAACAGCCCCAGGCCGAGAATGGCGAAGCTGTAAGCCAGGATCGAGCGGATCCGGCTGATCTGGAAATCGAGTTCCTCCCGCGCTGACGCCACTGCGAAGGTCCACCGGGTGTCGCTGTCGGGCAGGATCACCGTCCGCTCGACGATCCGGATCGGTTCGTCGGGAAACTGGAAACTGTCATAGAAGTGGGGATCGGCGTCGTCGTGATGCGGGCCCAGTTCAAGCGTCCGGTCCCACAGCGATTGCGAAGGCTTCGTTTCGAGCGAATAGGACCCGAACCCCTCGCGCCCTTCCGCACTGATCTGCCAGTAAAGGCCGCTGCCGGGTTCCAGGAACCGCGGCTCACCGATCGGGCGGTTGAAGAAAACTTCGTCATCGGGGCCGATTTCGGACACCACGATCATCGTGTTGAGCAGATAGCCCAGCTGCGAATCGAAATTGTCCTCCACCAGATTGGTCAGCGTCCGGTCGAGCGCCCACCCGCCGGCGAGCAGCAGCACGCTGATCCAGCCCGCGGCGATCAGCATCATCCGGCGCGACAGGCTGCCAGTATGCGGCGCGGCTATCGTGGCGCTTTGATCAATCCGCGGCCTGTCAGGCTGGCTGTCGTCTGCGCCCATCGGCAAACCGGCTTCAGGAAGCGCGCGGCTGGTCGGCCGGGTCGTCGAGACTGTAGCCGAGCCCGCGAATGGTGGTAATCACATCGGCACCCAGCTTCTTGCGGATACGAGTGACGAACACCTCGATAGTGTTGGAATCGCGGTCGAAATCCTGGTCGTAGATATGTTCGATCAATTCGGTCCGGCTGACCACCTTGCCCTTGTGGTGCATCAGGTAGCTGAGCAGCTTGTATTCCTGCGCTGTCAGCTTGACCGGCTCGCCGCCCAGCGTGACCCGGCCGGAACGCGTATCGAGCCGGACATCGCCGGCCATCAGTTCGGAAGATGTGTTGCCCGAAGCGCGGCGGATCAGCGCGCGCAGGCGGGCGATCAATTCTTCGGTCTGGAACGGCTTAGCGAGATAATCGTCCGCCCCGGCATCGAGCCCGGCGACCTTGTCGGACCAGCTGTCGCGCGCGGTCAGGACCAGCACGGGGAAGGTCCTGCCTTCCTTGCGCCACATACCAAGCACGGTCAGTCCGTCGATTTCCGGCAGACCAAGGTCCAGGATCACCGCATCATAATCTTCGGTGCTGCCGAGATAGTGCCCATCCTCGCCATCGGTGGACAAATCCACCGCGTAGCCGGTTTGCTCCAGAGTGGACTTCAATTGCAGGCCGAGAGTTGGTTCATCCTCGACAATCAATATCCGCATGCTGACCAATTCCCCTAATAATGAGCCCAATGGCGTTCGCGCTAAGTGGGCTTTTGTGAGAAACGCGTCAACTCACGCGGTTATGAATGGTGCCGACTTTTGCCCGGGTGCCGGGCAAGAGTTACCGGCTGCGCTGGAGAATTCGGCCGGTTCGCGCATCAACATCGACGAAGCTGACCCGCCCGTCCTTGATGAACTTGAGGCGGTAAGCCATCGCGGTCGAATCGTACGCCGGGCCGAGGTACTCGTGTCCCTGCGCCTGCAACGGGGTAACCACCCGCCGCTCGATTTCCCGCAGCGGAAGAACATTACCCGCCCTCATTTCCTTGCGCGCTTCACCCTGGTCGTTGCGCGACTGGGCCAGCGACGGCGAGGCCGTGAAGCCGGTTACCATCAGCGTAGCCGCGAGCAGGAGGGCAAGTGTCTTGGTCATGATGCCACCTTGTCTAAGGCTGGGGCATTGAACAAGGTGTGAATGCGCCTCGCTGCCGCGGTTAAGCCGGTTTTCGTCCTAGCGGGTCATTTCGTACTTCACGGTGACGTTGACCCCGGTGCCGACCATTCCAGGTTCGACCGGTGTTTTCATCCTGGAGCCGGTCACTACGATGGACTGCTCCATCATCGGCATCGGCTGGTTGGACATGATGCTTTCGCTCACTTCGAGCAGACGTACGCCGGTGTATCCGGCCCACTTCGCATATTCCATCGCCTGCGCCTGCGCGTTCTGCATCGCCGCCTTGCGGGCTTGCGCCTTTGCGGCAGTATCGTTGTCGATCGAGAACTGCGGACCGCCGATATCGGTCGCACCCGCTTCGACCAGCGCATCCAGAACCTTGCCCGTGTCAGGGACCTTGCGCAGGATTACACTGACCCGATTGGATGCGGAATATCCGCGAAAGACCTGCCGCTGCGTCGGCTGGTCGTAATCGTAACGCGGGCTGAGGTTGATGCCGGTAGTCTGGATATCCCGATCGGCTATTCCGAGCGCCTTGATCCGCTTGATCACCGCATCCATCTCGCTCGCGTTCTGGCGCATCGCGGCCACTGCCGTCGGGGCTTCCGTCGAAACGCCGGCGCTGATCGTCGCAAGGTCGGGTTTCGCCTTCACCGTTTCATTGACGGACAGCTCGACCACCGGACCGGTCGCCTGGATCTGCACCTCGGCGGCAGAGGCCGGAAGTGCGACTGCGCCAAGCATCAGAGCGGGGATGAGGTAATTCTTCATTGAGTGAACTCCTGTTGTGAAGTGGTTGCATGGAACGCAACACATTACGCCCGAATGAACTGCCCAGGGCACCACGTTGTTCCTGATTGATGTTTGTATGCTGGACCGCACGGCCTCGCCCCGCTAAGCGCCGCGCCCATGGCCCAACCCCCGATCCTCAGCTGGGAGCAGCTTGGCCTGCAGCAGGGCGGCCGCTGGCTGTTCCAGGGGCTGGACCTGCATATTGGCCCGCGCGACCGGCTGGCGCTGATCGGGCGTAACGGCGCGGGCAAGACCACGCTGTTCCGCATGATCATGGACCAGGTCGAAGCCGACAAGGGAATACGCAAGGTCAAACCCGGCACGAAAATCGTGGTGCTGGAACAGGAACCGGACTTCGCGCCGTATGAAACCTTGATGGATTTTGCGCTCGGCGGAAGCGATGCACCTGCGGAGCACGAGGTCGAGGCGATTGCCGATCAACTCGGGATTGACATGACTACTCCGTCTGCCGGTGCCAGCGGGGGCGAGCGCCGCCGCGCCGCGATTGCGCGCGCGCTGGCGATGGACCCCGACCTGTTGTTGATGGACGAGCCGACCAACCACCTCGATCTCGCCGCGATCGATTGGCTGGAAGATTGGCTGACCCGTTACAAGGGCGCGTTCGTGGTGATCAGCCATGACCGGACCTTCCTGAAACGCCTGACCAACGCGACCATCTGGCTCGACCGGGGGACCATCCGCCGCAAGGACGTTGGCTTCGGCGGTTACGAGGCATGGGAAGAGCAGGTCTATGCCGAGGAAGCGCGCAACGCGCACCGGATGGACGCGAAGCTGAAGATCGAGGCGCATTGGCTGGAACGGGGCGTTACCGCGCGCCGGAAACGCAACCAGGGCCGGCTGGAGGCGCTGTACAAGATGCGTGCCGTCCGCGCGTCCATGATTACTCCCGGCGCGACCGCCAAACTCGGGCTTTCAGCAGACGACAGCAACAAATCGAAGTCGGTGATTGTCGCGGACAAGGTTTCGAAGAGCTTCGGCGACCGGCCGATCATCAAGGATTTCACCCTGCGCATCCAGCGTGGTGACCGGATCGGTGTGGTCGGTTCCAACGGCGCGGGCAAGACCACGCTGCTAAAGCTGCTGACCGGCGAATTGGAACCGGATAGCGGCACGGTGACCATCGCCAAGACGCTGACCGGCGTGATGATCGACCAGCAACGCAGCCTGATGAAGCCGGAAAAAACCGTCCGCGACATCGTGGCCGAGGGCGGCGACTGGATCGACGTGCGCGGGGTTCGCAAGCACGTGCAGGGATACCTCAAGGAATTCCTGTTCGACCCGGGCCTCGTCGATACCAAGGTCGGCACGCTATCCGGCGGCGAGCGCTCGCGCCTGTTGCTGGCGCGCGAATTTGCCCGCAAATCGAACCTGCTGGTGCTGGACGAACCGACCAACGATCTCGATCTGGAAACACTCGACCTGTTGCAGGAAGTCATCGCCGATTACGAAGGCACGGTCCTGATCGTCAGCCATGACCGCGACTTCCTCGACCGGACGGTGACGATCACGCTCGGCCTCGACGGCAGCGGCACGGTGGATATCGTTGCCGGGGGCTATGCCGATTGGGAAGCGCAGCGGACCAAGCGCAGCGAACCGGGCAAGGCCAAGTCCGGCAAGTCGGATGCGTCAGCCCCGCCCGCACCTCCTGCCCCCAAAAGCGCCAAGCTCAGCTACCGCGACCAGCGCGATCTCGAGCAATTGCCTGCCCGGATCGAGGCGCTGGAAGCGGCCATCCTCAAGGGCGAGGAAATCCTTTCCGATCCGGCACTCTACACCGCAGACCCCCAGAAATTCGCCAATATCAGCCAGGGCATCGAGAACGCCCGCGCCGAAAAAGAGGCCGCCGAAGAACGCTGGCTGGAATTGGCGGAGATGGCCGAAGGGTGAGTACACTTGCGCAGGAGATCGCCGCGTGCCGGATTTGCGCGGACCACCTGCCCGGCGGCGTGCGGCCCGTCGCGCAATTTTCTGCAAGCGCGCGGCTACTGATTATCGGACAGGCCCCCGGATCCAAGGTGCACGAAAGCGGTATCCCGTGGGACGATGCCAGCGGCGACCGGCTGCGCGAATGGACCGGACTTTCGAAACAGCAGATGTACGATCCGTCGCAGGTTGCTCTGGTCCCGATGGGGTTCTGCTACCCCGGCAAAGGCGCCAGCGGTGACCTGCCGCCGCGCCGCGAATGCGCGCCAAGGTGGCATGACCTCGTGATGGAAGTGCTGCCATCCGACCGACTGACCGTGCTGGTCGGCAGTTACGCGCAAGCCCGCTATCTGCCGGACACCGCGAAATGGACCATGACCGAGCGAATTCGGCGCTTCACCGAATTCCTGCCCGACTTCCTGCCGCTGCCGCACCCCTCGTGGCGCAGCACGATCTGGATGCGCCGGAATCCTTGGTTCGAGCCCGAGGTGCTGCCGGTCCTGCGCAACATGGTCAGCCGGACACTCAGCTGAGCCGGTAAAAATCCGCCACCCGCTCCAGCGCCAGTTTGAGCACCAGCTTGCCGCTGCGCGCGGGCCAGGACAATTCCTTCTCCGCATCGGGCAGGCTCTCGCATCCGCAAGCGACCCGCCACAGGATGTCGGATAGCCCGCCGCCGGCCGCGGCCATGGCTCCGTCGAAGCGCGCCTTGGCCGCAATCTGCCGCTCCGTTGCGCTGAGGCCGCTATCTCCGCTCCCCCTGATCCGCACGGCATCCCACCGCATTGTAACCGACGGACCCAGGCTGGCGCGCTCGTAATCCGCGCGTAGCCGCTCGCTCGCATCGAACAGACGGTCGTCCAGATGGCCGCGGGCGTGCAGCCATGCGAGCGGCGATTCAGCCAGGTTGACGGTCACGCTGCGGGTGCGCGCATTCGCACCCGCGGTTCCCCGGCGCGGACCTTCGGCGGTTAATTCGCGAGTCGCTAAGTGTCGGCGCATTGCAGTTCCCCTTGACCATCACGGTAAATCGCGCTTGCCAAAACGAACCACCTGTAGGAAAGAAAAAACCGATCTGGTTAAAAAGGGAAACTTCGCGTGATCAACCGTATCCGGGATATCCGCAAAGAAAAGGGCTGGACCCTCGCCGATCTTGCGGAAGCCTGCGATCCGCCCACGACCGCGCAAACCATCGGCCGGCTGGAAACCGGGATGCGGAACCTGTCGATCAAATGGATGGACCGGATTGCCGCCGCGCTGGAGATCGAGCCCGAATTGCTGGTCCGGTCGGAAGCCGCCGCCCACCCCCAGGTCGTGGCCACGCTGGGCCAATCCGGCGCCGAGGCCCTGCGCGCGCCGAGAGACGCTATCCTGGCGACGGACCTGGGCGGAGACCGTCCGCTAATGGTCCTGAGTGTCGAGGAAAGCAGCGGCGAGTATCGCCCGGGCGACCAGATCTGGCTACGGCAACTCGGCCCCGAGGATACGGCCCGCGCGATAAATCGCGACGTGCTCGTCCCGCGCAAAGGCGGCCGCTTTGCATTTGGCCGACTGATCGACCGCCAGGGCACCATGGTCGGCGTCCTGCCACCCGGCGCCGGCCAGAAACAGCAGGTGGTCGACGATCCGCCGTGGATTGCGGTCGCCGAGATGCTGGTCCGGAAATTATGAACCGCCTTCTGTCGATCGCGACGCTGTTTCCCAATTCGCACACCCCGCGCTTCGGCACATTCGTCGCCCGATCGCTGGAGGCTCTGGCCGCGCGCGGCGATTGGGAGGTGACACTCATCAACCCGATCGGGGTGCCGCCTGTCGCGTTCGGGAAATACCGCGCGCTTGCCGCTGCAGCGGTGGACGGGACTGAACGCGGGGTGCAGGTCTATCGCCCGACGTTCCCGTTGATCCCGCGGTTCGGCGTACGTTTCAATCCCGCCCTCATCGCGCGATCGGTGCGCGCCCTTGCGCGAAGGCTTCACGCGGAGTCTCCGTTCGACCTGGTGGATGCGCAGTTTTTCTTCCCCGACGGTCCCGCTGCAGCGCGCATCGCGAGTGATCTCGGTCTGCCCTTATCAATCAAGGCGCGGGGATCCGACATTTCCTATTGGAGTCATCGGCAATTCGCGCGGCGCGCCATGTTGGCGGCGGGCGATCAGGCGGCGGGATTGCTGTCCGTTTCGGACGCGCTGACCGAAGACATGGTCCGGCTGGGCATGGACCGCGGCAAGATCGTCCTCAACCGCACCGGCCTCGACCGCGACCGCTTCCGCCCGCTGGATCACGCCAGCATCAGGAGACGGCTGGGTGAAGAACTCGGCCTCCGACTATCGGACGACCAGCCGTTGCTGGCGACCGTCGGCGCGCTCACCGCGCGCAAGGGACAGGGACTGGTGATCGAAAGCCTGCCCGCGCTACCCGGAGTCCAAATGCTGCTGGTTGGATCGGGCGAAAGCCGGGAAAGACTGGAAACGCAGGCGCGGTCGCTGGGTGTGGCGGACCGGGTGCATTTTGCGGGCATCGTGGATCACGATCTCCTGCCGATCATCCTTTCAGCGGCGGACGCCATGGTCCTGCCTTCCTCGCATGAAGGCCTCGCCAACGCCTGGGTGGAATCGCTGGCTTGCGGCACTCCGTTGGTGATCTGCGATGCTGGCGCCGCGCGTGAGGTGGTCACCGTTCCCGAAGCGGGGTTGATCGTCGAACGTAGCGTGTCCGGCGTAACGGAAGGCATCCGCCAAATACTGGCGAACCCTCCCCCTCGGGAAGCGGTGGCGAAAACGGCCGAGCGGTTCAGCTGGACCGAAAACGCCGCATCACTGGCCGAATATTACCGCCGCCTGATCTGCGCCTGACGCACAGCTCAGGATTCGCCGCGAGCGATCCGTTCCTGCTTGTCCGCAACACCTTCCTGCGGGATGAAACTGTTCGAGTTCACCCCCAGCCAGATCAAGATCGGTGCCGCCATGTACACCGAACTGTAAGTTCCGACGAAAATGCCCAGCGTAATCGCGGCCACCAGCCCGAACAGGCTGGCCGGTCCGAACAGCAGCAACGGAACCAGCGCGATCAGCAGCGTCAGTGATGTCATGACGGTGCGGGCAAGCGTCTCGTTGACCGACAGGTCGAGCAATTCGGGCAGCGGCATCTTGCGGTATTTCTTCAGATTTTCGCGAATACGGTCATAAATGACGATCGTATCGTTCAGCGAATACCCGATAATCGCGAGGATCGCGGCGATGATCTGAAGGCTGAATTCCATCTGGAACAGCGCAAACATCCCCAGCGTCAGCGACACGTCGTGGACCAGCGCAAACAGGGCCCCCACGCCGAACTGCCATTCGAAACGCACCCAGATATACAGCGAAATCGCCAGCATCGCGGCAAGCAAAGCCAACACCGCCTTCTCGCGAAATTCGCCCGCGACTTTCCCGGAAACGGTGTCGTTCCCATCCCGGATCACGTTTTCGTAAGTGGATTCGATGGTCGAGATTACCTGGTTGCCGATTGCGGTCGCCGCACCGGGGGTGTTCTCGACATTTTCCGGCAGGCGGACGCGGATCGAAACCTGGTTGGCGTCACCGAACCGCTGGATCACCGGATCGCCGAATCCCAGCGCCCCGATCTGTTCGCGCAGCGACGGGATCGGGGCCTCTTCCAGTTCCGAGAAAGTCAGCCGGACTTCCTGTCCGCCGGCGAAATCAACGCCGTAATTGAGGCCCTTGGTCATAACCAAGCCCCAACTCGCCGCGATCAGCAGCAGGCTGACCACGTAGAACGGCATCCGGTACCGCAGGAACTTGAGGTTCGTATCGTCAGGGACGAGTTTCAGCAGTCGCATGTTCCCTTATCCCCTTAGATGTTCAAGTCTTGCGGACGTGCCTTGCGCAACCAGCCGGCTACCCACAGGCGCGTCAGGGTGACGGCGGTGAAGACACTGGTGAACAGGCCGATGATCAGCACCACGGCGAACCCGCGGATCGGGCCGGACCCGAAGATGAACAGCAGCACACCCGCAATGAAGTTGGTGATGTTGGCATCGTAAATCGCGCGGCTGGCTTCTTTATAGCCATTTTCCACCGCCGCGACCACACGCCGGCCACGTTTGCGTTCTTCACGGATACGTTCGTTGATCAGCACGTTGGCGTCCACCGCGGCGCCGATCGTCAGCACGAAGCCGGCAATCCCCGGCAAGGTCAGAGTGGTGTTGAACACCGCCATGATCCCCAGCAGCATCAACACGTTGAGCACCAGCGCAGCGGTGGCGTAGATCCCGAACCGGCCATAGGTGAAGACCATCAGCAGGATCACCAGCAAGGACCCGATGCCCATCGCGAGCAGGCCCTTCTTGATCGAATCGGCGCCGAGATCGGGGCCGACCGTGCGTTCCTCGACCACCGTCAGGTCGACCGGCAGCGCGCCGGAGCGCAGCGAGATAGCCAGCGCGTTCGCGCTTTCGGTAGTGAAGTTGCCCGAAATCTGTGCGCTGCCGCCGCGGATCGGTTCGTTGATATTCGGCGCTGACAGGACTTTGCCATCGAGGATGATGGCGAAAGGCTTGTTCACGTTTTCGGTCGTCAGCTGGGCGAATTTCGCGCCGCCTGCCTGGTCGAAAGTAATCGAGACCACCGCTTCGTTGGTCTGGGGATCGACCGATTGCTGCGCATTGGTCAGCGAATCGCCCTTGATCCCGCCGAGCCGGCGAACGGCGATCGAACTTCCGGCAAAATCGCTGCCCTCGGCATAAGGGAATATCTGGCTACCCGGAGGCGCAATGCCCTGTTCCAAATCGGAAGGCAGCGCGGTCTGGTCGACCAGCTTGAATTCGAGCTTCGCGGTCTGTCCGAGCAGCGCCTTCAATTGATCCGGATCCTGAAGACCTGGAACCTGGACAACGATACGTGTGTCGCCCTGACGGATAATGGTCGGCTCCCGCGTGCCGAGCGAATCGATCCGCTTGCGGACGACTTCGGTGGCGCTGTCCATCGCGTCAGTGACCGCATTGCTGATGCCGTCAGCGGTGGGTTCGAGCACGAAGCGCGTCTGATCGACTACCGACAGGTTCCATTCGCGGGTGAGCCCGGTGCCGTTGACGAGGGGCAGCAGCAATTCGCGCGCGCGATCGACGTCGGCTGCGCTTTCCACCATGAAACCGAGCTGGTTTTCACTGGTCGACACATCCCCGATGCGGATCCGCGGTTCCGCCTGCCGCATGGTGTTGCGAACCGCTTCCTCCATGTTCTCGAGGCGCTGTTCGGCGACCTGCGCCGGATTGGCTTCAAGCAGGATATGGCTGCCGCCCGCGAGGTCGAGACCGAGATTGACGGTCGGGCTTGGCAAAGCATCGGGCCAGCGCAAATTGCTCATCGACAGGATCGACGGAAGTGCGCAGGCGATGGCGATCAGGGTGACCGACCAAAGCCAGATTTTTCTCCAGCGCGGAAATTCGAGCATCTTGGTGCCTTCGCTCAGTCGTTTGCTGCTGAACCGGCAGGCGGTACGATATCACCGATGGCGCTCTTGACCGCCTTCACCCGGACGCCCTGCGCCAGTTCGATTTCCGCGTAGGTTTCGTCAACCTTGACGACCTTGCCCAGCAATCCGCCCGCGGTGATAACCTGGTCGCCGCGTTTGATCGCGGCGATCTTGGTCGCATGTTCTTTCTGCCGGCGCATTTGCGGGCGAATGATCAGGAACCAGAAAATAAGCCCCATCCCCACCAACGGCAGGAACTGGATCCAGGCAGGCGGCGCTTCTGCGCTGGCAGCTGCGGCAAGAAAATCAATCATCGAAGGAACCTGTTTATCGTGAGGCAGCAAGGTGGGGAGAGCCTGAAGGAAACGCAAGTTCTTGCAGTCCTGCCGCACTCCCGGCGTATAGAAGCGCGCGCCTAGCACCTTAGTTTCGCCAGAGCAACGCGGCAAAGCCGCCGAGACAGCGGTGCTGCGTGACGCAGCGTGTTCGTGAGCCTTGCCATGTCGGAGCAACCGCCATATAGGCGCCCGCTCCACCGGTTCGGGACGTAGCGCAGCCTGGTAGCGCATCACACTGGGGGTGTGGGGGTCGGAGGTTCGAATCCTCTCGTCCCGACCAGTGGAAGAATTCCTGCTTACAAGCCCCCCAAATGAAGCGCGCAGTGCGCAGCCCGGCGGGGTAGACCGATACACGGCTACAATCGCGTGGCGGTTTGGCTAATCAATTTTCCTACACGAACCGATATGGTTATCCGATAGCGCGAATCGCACTATTGGAGCAGCCAATGCCAATTCTCGAATCGCTTATCCGCCCGATCGCCTTGATCATTGACAAGATCATCCCCGACAAGGAAGCCCGCGCCCGGGCCAAACTGGAATTGCTGCAACTGGAAGGCACGCAGGAATTGCAGGCCATCGAGGCGCGGATGACAGCGATTGTCGCAGAAGCCAATTCCGCCGACCCGTGGACCAGCCGCGCCCGCCCGAGCTTCCTTTACGTGATGTATGTGATGATCCTGTGGGCGCTGCCGATGGGCGTGCTCGCCGCGTTCAAACCGGCAATGGCGCAGGATATCGCGTCCGGCATGAATTCCTATCTCGGCGGTCTGCCCGAGCCGCTCTACGCGCTATTCGGCACCGGCTACCTCGGTTACACCGCAGCGCGCCAGTGGGGCAAGATCAAGGGCGTCGATCAATAAGTCGGCGAGATACATCGGGTTCAAGCCGATAGCGAAGTCCGCACAGGCCAGGGATCGAGTGCAGCGCGTTCGTCAGGAGGTCGCGGTAAGTGGGCCAGCCCAACTACTCGGATTCCGCAGCCACCTCTTGAGCGATCTGCCGCGTCTTCTGATCGAAGGAAAATCCGTTGCTGCCGCTGTAGAGTGCTGAGAGATATGCGCGGTCGAAATCGGTCATTTCCGCGACCGCGCCGCCACCTTCGAAAAGCGAAAGGATTGTCTCGTAACCGATCCGATGGGTCTGCGGATTCCGCGTCGACGAAAGACCACGCATGACGGCGAA
>NZ_WTYL01000002.1 GCF_009828115.1 Allopontixanthobacter sediminis
CAGAAGCGGGTCAGTTTCTTCGGTGGCCGCGCAGCGACACCCGAATGGAGCCCGCGCGGTGACCAGATTGCCTTCACTCATATCGCCGGCGATTTCCGGATCGCAGTGATGAACCCCGGTGGGGGCGGCCTTCGGTTCCTGACCGATTCCTGGCAGGATGAGGGCCCAGCGTGGGCGCCGAATGGGCGGATCATTCAGTTCTTCCGTACGGAGCGTAATTCCGGCCGGACATCCTTATGGCAAGTCGACCTGACCGGCCGCAACGAACGAAGCCTCGATACTCCGATGGATGCTTCAGACCCTGCTTGGGGGCCAATTTTACCCTGATTACTTTCTGATATGGTCCTGTCAAACGAGCCTATCAAGGAGATGACCAAGTCCGAAAAATCCGTCGGTCATACCATAGGATACGCTGGACAATGGCCGAAATGTAGTCGCGTCCGGAACAGCGGACTTTCTCCGACGATGGCGAATAGCTGGCGATAGACTAAATCAAGGACAGTGCGACCGCTTCCACTGACAAAGCTGCCGTTCCTGGGTTCAATCCAAGCTCTTGAAACCTGTCCTTCATTCAGGGTTCGTTGAGCGCGCATAACTGGCCTTTTTTAAGACTGCGAGAATCGCTATTGACTGGCAAGAGCTGGGTGGAAACCGGACAGACCGCTAAGTTCAGTCTAAACCAAAACCGGCGGGCAGTTCGAGAATAGGAAAAAGGCTCCTACTGAGCGGTCCAGCGATGCCTTCAAGGTGAATGACAATGCGCCCAATTATCTTGTAGCACCAAGCCAAGCGCCATTGGTTGTGCAATTTTCCACCTCGATATTAAGGCTTTGGTTAGTCGTTTTCGTGTCTCGAAGGGGGTAATCGACGATCATGGAGACTGATGAGATTGACTGATGGGCGATTTGCCCGGTCAATGCCGTTCCAAGGAAGGTACGCGACGTTCAGGGCAAACGATTCCACCAAAAGAAGCGCTACTGGCAGCGTGTCCCTTCCCGAAAACCCGGATCAGATCACTCCGGCCAAATGGGCGACCAGCCAGGCCGAGGGCAACAGCATCGCCTGAGCTAAAAAAGTACCGCCCAGCCTGCTGAACGAAAGCCATATGATCGTTCTTCTGAAAGTGGACTGGGCGACCCGCCCCGAAACCACGTCATCGGTCATCACCGACAATTGGGGATCAATGACGACGAACAGCAATATGGTGGCAAAGCCGTTAATAACCGCCGAAAGCTGCGAGGCGGTGACCCGATATTCTGGGTTAAGGTAGCCCGCATAAAGCGATCCGATAACACCCACGGTAAGGAGCGCCTGCGCAAATATGTTGAGCAAGATGATAGTCAGCGACACTCCGCGCGGCTTCTTCAAGTCGGTCAGATGCACTTCCCGCGGCAAGGTTACAGTCTGCCTCAGATATCCAAAACCGCCTCTTGATAGGGCATGCCAGATGAGCCTGGGTAGCGACCGGTTTTCATGAAAATGTGCGATTGCAGAAGTAAACCAGCGCTGCGTCGTTGGTATCAGAAGCGCGCCTACAATAGCGGCTCCGCTGGCAGAAAGCAGCACGATCCTGAAGTCCATCTCCAACCCGGAACCAGTACCATTGGCAATATCGTTTTCTATCCGCTTTGCCAGAAAGGGTCCGAGAAAACTGTTGGACAGCCGAGAAACGAGGACGAGAATGTTGAATAAGGCGAAAGAAACCGCAATTCTTCCGGTCCTCACTCCTGCTATTCTGGCCGCATAGGCGAGTGCGCCGATCAGATGGATTACAAAGGTAAGCGCGCAAATCGCAAATAGCTGCGTATCCATAATGGTTTTCTCTGGCCGACGGTAACGCTGCCGATACGAATTCCGTGACATGGATGCGAACCAAATCTGCGCGACCCCAAAAATAGAGTACCCCTGCAATCAAATGTGTCTTTGGAACATCCGCGATCAGTAGCAAATAGCCCGCATTGTTTTCGTACTTTTCGAATCGGAACGAGTAGATGTTTGACTTGATCGCTCCCTTCGCCCCTATGATCGTGGGGGGAACCCTGGTCTTGCTGCTGGTTGCTTTCGCGTTCGAAATTCGTCCCCCGGAAGTTACGGCCCTTGCTGCAGTCGGCATTCTGCTGTTGCTGGGGATCATCTCTACCGATGACCTGTTAGGCGCGATGGGGAACTCTGCACCTCTCACGATCGCCGCGATGTTCATTATATCTGCATCAGTGGTGCGGACCGGCGCGCTTGAGGCTTTTGCTGGTCAGGTTACCAGGGTGGCAAAGAGGGCGCCAATTGCAGCGGCGGCGATGTTATTGGCGGCCGTGGCAGTGATGTCTGCATTCACGAATAACACCCCATTGGTCATGATCATGATCCCCATCGGCATCACTTTGGCCAAGCAGTTGGGAGAGACATCTTCCAAAATCCTGATGCCTATTTCCTTTGCAGCAATTTTGGGCGGAACTTGCACGCTGATTGGCACCTCGACGAACATTCTGGTCGATGGGGTCGCGCAAAAGCAAGGCCTGGCTGCATTCACGATTTTCGAAATGGCACCGGTAGGCATAATTGTCGCGATAGTGGGTGTGGGATATCTCGCCCTGACCCGCCGATTTCTTCCTGATCGTGACGTGATGTCGGCATTTCTCCCTGTGAATCAGAACAAGCGATACGCCATGTCCGTCTACGTCACGGCCACTTCTCCCTATGTCGGGCAGAAGCCTGAGGATGTCGCAATCTTCAAAAGCGGTAACCGCCGCTTTGTTGATCTGGTTCGCAACGATGTGCCGATCAATCGCACTGCCGAGGATAGGGTCATCAAGCCCGGCGATGTCGTGATCCTCAATTCCGATGAAGCAGATGTTATGACTATCCGGGAACGTGGAAGGCTAGCTTTGGCAGTCGCCGATGACGATGGGACCATTCCTGTTTCATCTCACAAATCCGTCATTGCCGAAGTACTGTTGCTGCCCGACGCCCGCTGTATTGGCCAAAGTCTAAACCAGCTGGAAATGACGAAGAGATACGGGGTCAGTCCCATCGCCTTGCACCGGCGGGGGGAAAATCTGAAAGAGCGATATGAAAGATCACCTTTACGGGTCGGGGATACGCTGCTCGTCGAAGGGTCTCCGGCGGATCTGATGCGCCTGGTCGAAGGCGAAAATTTGTTGAATGTGTCCGAGCCCAAATCGCGCGGGTTCAAAACCCAGAAGGCACCTATTGCCATCGCGGTAATTATGTCGGTGATCGTTGCTGCGGCGTTCGACATCATGCCTATTACCGGCTTGGCGGTGCTGGGCATGGCAGTGGTGCTGGTCACGCGCTGCATCGAACCGGACGAGGCATTTGCATCCGTAGATTGGCGGATAATCGGACTGATCATCGCGATGCTTGCAATAGGAACAGCGCTCGAAAACGCCGGCTTGGTCGAAATGCTCGTCAGCGCTGCGACACCAATGTTGTCCTCGTTTCCGCCGATTGTGGCGCTGGCGGCGATCTATCTGCTTAGCCTTTTGCTCACCGAACTGGTGACGAATAATGCAGTCGCAATCGTCGTCACGCCGATTGCAATCCAACTTGCGATTGCCCTAGGTGCCGATCCGCGCCCATTTGTCATCGCTGTCATGTTTGCCGCAAGCGCCAGCTTTCTGACGCCAATAGGGTATCAGACAAACACGTTGGTTTATGGCGCAGGCGGTTATCAGTTTCTCGATTTCGCGCGCTATGGCCTGCCGCTGACGGTAGTGGTCGCGATTACCTCGATCACGGCCATCCCCCTTATCTGGCCGCTTTGATCCGACGCTTGTGGATAGGGTCGAGACAGGTTTTGGCGGCTGACTTACTTTCTGGGAAACGCAGGTTTTTTTCGAGAATGGTAATTAGCGACCGACAGGCTCGACCGGGGGAAGCATGGCGGCATCCGCGAACAAAGCAGTCATAGCGCTTGCGAAATTTGGTTGCTGAAAGCGGCCATACTCCCACGCAGAAACAATGGGCAACCGATGGCAGGTCTCTCGATGTCGGGGCATGCTTAGGGGTTGCAATCGTCTGACTCTCGCCGCCGACGCGCGGTTCCTCCGTACGGCCGCAAGCAAAACTGGTCTCGAAGGCGGCCAATTGTCGCACGCCGGAACAATGCAAACACCGACTCCAACATAGTCTTGTTAGCAGGGGCGGCGGCGACCTCTCACCGCCTCTTTATCCTTTGAAATGGAGTGCCTTACTCGTTATCAACTGGAGAAGGCTGCGAGGTTCTGTTTCATGTGAGCCGAACGCACAACTTGGGGGCATCAAATGAAACCGCTGCGCTTGCTACTTTTGGCTTCGTCGTTCGGCGTGCTTCCGCTTACGTCGGCGGTCGCCGGTGAGGAAATTCTTTATGCGCCGGCCCCCGATTGGGTCGAGGTCAAGCCGCTCATAGCTGCCGACAGCAAGGGCGCGCCGCTGGTCCTTGTCGAACAGCAGGTCCGCCTCGAAGGGGGCACCGTCACCAGCTACAACGACATGGCAATGCGACTGAGCTCGCCCGAAGCGCTCACGCAAGCGGGCACGCTGACCGCGCAGTGGATGCCAGACAAGGGCGATCTCGTGATCCACCGAGTCGAGCTGCTCCGCGATGGCACCACGGTGGACGTGATCGCGCAAGGCGCGCGGTTCGACGCCCTGCGCCGCGAGCGTCAGCTCGAGCAGCGCGTCGTCGATGGCATACGTACTGCGTCTTTGGCACTTCCCGGTGCGCGAGTG
Source organism: Allopontixanthobacter sediminis (assembly GCF_009828115.1). Classification (GTDB taxonomy): domain Bacteria; phylum Pseudomonadota; class Alphaproteobacteria; order Sphingomonadales; family Sphingomonadaceae; genus Allopontixanthobacter; species Allopontixanthobacter sediminis. The sequence goes on from NZ_WTYL01000002.1 coordinate 4,732, forward strand.
GGCGATGTCGTGCGGCTCGCCTATTCGGTGAGCATGCGCGACCAGGCGCTCGGCGACGAGATGCAATGGGAAGGTATGCTGCTGGCGAAGCCGGTGCCGCTAGACCGCGGCAACATCACAATTTCCTGGCCGGCGGGCGAGGATATTCGTTGGCGCGCAAAGGCGGTCACCGCCGGTCCACAGCCTGTCGAGCGCAGAGGATATCGCTACCTGTCGTTCGATCTGCCGATTGATAAACAAGCGGAAATGCCAGGCGACGCTCCGCTGCGGTACCTGATTCCGCCAATTATCGGCGCCAGCAGCTTCTCTGGCTGGTCCGAGGTCTCTGAAATCATGGCTCCGCTTTATCTGCGGGTTCTCGGAATTGCGGCCGACAGTGACCTTGCGCGGCAAGTCGAACAGTTAAAATCGGCAAGTACGGACCCGCTGATCCGCGTCGCGCTCGCGACCCGGCTGGTGCAGGACGAGATCAGTTATCTCGCCAATGGAATGGACGGGGGGAACTATATTCCGCAGGCGCCGGCCGAGACGTGGGAGCATCGCTACGGGGATTGCAAGGCAAAGAGCCTGCTTCTCGCTGCGCTGCTGCGGGCAATGGACATCGAGGCCGAACCGATGCTCGTGCGGACAAGTGCAGGTGACGCGCTGCCGGAGATGTTGCCCATGCCCGGCGGCTTCGATCACGTCATCGTGCATGCGGTGGTAGACGGGACCGATTACTGGCTCGATGGAACAAGTGCGGGCGCACGAATCGACAACATCGCCATCGTTCCGCCGTTCCATTATGGCTTGCCTCTGCGTGCCGAAGGCGCCGAGCTGATCGTACTCTCTCCGCGGCTGCCGTCCGGCGAAGGCGACAAGCTGAAGCTGGTGATCGACAGCAGCGCGGGTATTTCCGTGCCCGCTATGTACGAGATCGACATCGAGCTGACTGGCGCCTCCGCGGCGCCCGTCCGTGCGATGGCGGGTCAGATCGAGGGCCAGCTGCTCGAGCAGATGGTGTCTTCGATCGTCGGCGCAGTGTTGGGCGATACGCAGCTGCTGACCCACGACCTCTCATGGGACCAGACGAAGGGTGTCGCGAACGTCACCGCGAGCGGGGTCATGACTACACCTTGGCGGCGCGAGCAGGAAGTTTATCAGCTCCAGCCTCCTGGGCAGCCTGCTGTAAAAATCAGTTTCGCTGCAGACCGTGCTCGGTCTGCTTGGCGCGATATCCCGCTCCGGCTCAATGGGCCTTCGAGCCAGCATCTGGAACTGAGCGTCGTGCTGCCCGACGGCGGGCGCGGATTTGCCATCGTCGACGGAGCCGGGATCGACGAGATGCTTGCCGGAATAGCGGTACGCTCCACGGCCGACTTGAAGCAGCGTCTTTTCACTCTCAAGCAGTCCGTCGTGAGCGCCGGGGGAGAACTCCCTGCCGCGAATATCGCGGCCGCCCAGCGTGACTCGGCGCGTATTCAGCGGCAGCTGCCGCAATTGCGGGCACCGGAAGGGGCACGAGCTCGCTGGAACTACAAAGGCACCGATCGCGATCTACTCGGGCCGTTGGAAAGGGCCTTCTCGCAGCTCATAGATAAGGCGGCCGAAGATGAGATCGCACAAGCTTATGCAAACCGCGCGGCGTTTCGCGCCGGAACATTCGATTTTTCCGCGGCAAAGTCGGATCTCGACAAGGCAATCGAGCACGAAGCCTCGATTGCGTTGTATTACCAGCGCGCGGCGGTGCTGACCGAACTGGGCGATCTCGAAAGCAGCCTCGGCGACCTCCAGACTGCCGAAGCTCTCGAGGCGAAGGGCGAAAGCTACGCCTCTCAGATCGAGCTACTTGGACTGCTCGGCCGCGCCGACGAAGGTGTGGCGCTCGCAAGAGAATATGGACCGATGGCTGAATCCGAAGAGGACGCCAGCCAACTGATTGCTACTGCGCTGATGTGGGAAGGCAACTCCACCGAGGCCTTGGCTGTTCTGGCGAAGGAAGCGGGTCGCCGCCCCGGCGACGGCGAACTTCTCAACGCCCAGTGTTGGGAAGCCGGTGTTTGGGCCAAGATAGACGATGCAATGCTCGACGTCTGCACGCGCGCGGTCGAGAAGTCCGACTGGTCGGCGAACGCGCTCGACAGCCGGGCCATGGCATATTTCCGTCTCGGACGGCTGAGCGAAGCGCGCGCCGACCTCGATGCAGTGGTGTCAAAGGCTCCCGAGATAGCCGAATCGCGTTTCATGCGCGGCGTCGTGCGGCTCGCACAGGGGGACAAGGGCGGGCGCGATGAGGTTCAACTGGCCTTGCACATGAAGCCAAGCCTTGCGCACATCTATGCTGCCTATGGAATAAAGCCCTGAGCCCTAGCGGGGAGCAGGCGCTCTGGATTAGCCAATTGATCGCCGAGGTCCGCAATTCATGTTCCTGCGAACGTCTGCATCTTCAGGGCAACCAGCGAAAACTCGACGATTGAGCATGCGCGGGCAGAAAGGAACACGTAAACAGGAGTGTGCGCCATGGTCAGATCTTCTCTTGTCAGCCTCTCGTTTATTGTGCTTCAAGGATGCGCGGTAAGCAACCCGCCGCCAATTAGCGCGCTCCTTCAAACATCCAGTGCTCCGGCGACCGATTTATCGTTAGACTATTCGCTGTCGCCCCATTTCGTAGGCGCGGATCTTGAGTCAGTCGACGTGACAATGAAGTTCGCCGGTGATGCGGACGGTAATACGGTCCTGACCCTGCCCAAGGAATTTGCCGGACAGCAGGACCTTTGGCGGCATATTTCCGCTCTGGAAATCATTGGCGGAAAAATCGAGCCAAGGGACTCCGCCACTCGAATTCTGCTACATTGGCCAAACGAGCTATTGACGGTTCGTTACCGTGTTAACTCAGCTTATGACGAGACGCCTTCTTCCTATGCGAAGGGCGGCGCAATTATCCGTCCCGACTGGTTCGCAGCATTCGGAGAAGCTCTATTCGCAGCAGTGGAAGGCAGGGACTACGTCCCAGCCCGTTATCGTTGGCAGGGCTGGCCGGAAAGCTGGCGAGTTGTCTCCGACATTGATCACGGGCAGACTGGCCAGGCGATGACCGGCGCTGATATCGTCGAAAGTACCCTTTTGGCCGGTCCTGCTTTACAATATTTCGAACGCCAGATTCCGAACGGCACGTTGCGCATGGGCGTGAACGGGACCTTTCAATTCGAAATCGCTGATTACGTGAACGCGCAGACACGGGTCATTGCCGCGCAGCGGAAATTCTGGGGAGACGCGAACGGACCGTACACCGTTACACTCTATGCGCTGCAAGATGTCGCGAACGGCTCCAGCGCAGGCGGTACGGGGCGAAGCGATGGCTTCGCTTTGGAGGCAACGTCCGACATCGACCTGTCAATCCTGACGCGTATTCTGGCGCATGAGCACACACATACCTGGATATCTCGCCGGGTGGGCGAATTGCCGAAGCAGGACGAAGCACTGAACTATTGGTTCAGCGAAGGTGTGACCGATTTCTACACCGGGCGCACCCTGTTAAGCGCGGGTGTATGGACCCCTGCGGAATTTGCGGACGACTTGAATGAGGCGCTAGCCCGCTACGCCGGATCTCCCGCGCGTGACCGCCCCAACAACGCCATCGCCCGGGAATTCTGGTCAGACGACGACGTTCAGCAACTACCATATGATCGTGGCCGGCTCTTCGCGCTCCTAGTCGATTACCAATTGCGGGTCAGGAGCGGGGGTTCGGCCAACTACGATGATTTGCTGGCGATCATGCGCGAACGCTGGCGTCTTGCGGCGGTAGATCAAAAGCCCGAACTCAGGTCCGCTTTTGTCGATGCCGCTAGCGAACTTGGACTGAACGTGCGCCAAGACCTTGCACGGTATATCGATGCCGGGGAACGTATCCTCTTGCCAGATGCCCTATTTGGCTCATGCGCAATCTTGCGCACGGTCGACCTTGCACGTTTCGACCCAGGTTTCGACCGGAGGAAAAGTTCGGAAACGGGGGTAATTCAGGGTGTAGTTCCCGACGGTCCCGCGGCTCAGGCCGGACTAGAAAATGGAATGAAACGGATCGCCTATATATCGAGCAAAGAAGGGGATTCTCGCGTTCCGATGGTCTATCGGGTGGCCCAACAAGATGAAGAGCTAACGATAAGCTGGCTGCCCGCGGGGCGAGAGACATATACTGCTCAAGAGCTCGACCCGTCGAGTGTATCCGGTACAGCTCAATGCCGGCAGATGCTGTCTGGTGGCGATTCTGGTTAATCTTTTCATGGCATTTTCGGCCGGTCCCACTTCAGGCAAATAGTCGGCAGCGCCGCCCTCCGTAAGAACCAACAATCAGTCAGCTCCCGCTGACAAAGCGGCCATACAAAGGCTCGATCTTCTCACCTGAAACCGGCCATACGTTCAGGTTTCCTTGAGCGCCCCAGACCGGCAGCTATTAGGACTACGCAAATCGGTGTTGAATGGCGTAAATTGGGTGGGATGCGGACTGTCCGCCTATTGATAGAAAGGCCCTTTCGCTGACATTAGATGAATTTGGTTTGCCCGTGTCACGCCGCTACCAGACCATTCATGTTAAGCGTAGGATGTTGCCAGACAGAAAGTCGTGCTCAGAATACGGCAGACTTCGTTTCGTCGTAGATTAACGTATCGCCCTTGGTTTTGGAACGTGACGCCTCAACATTTCACTTGTGTTGTTTGCGCGGTCTATGAAATTGGTTAGGGACGGATATGCCCCTAAAAACCATAGTCAAAAATTGGCCCTTCATACCCTGCGTTGCTGTGGTAATTTTCTCCGCATCTTGCACGTCAGCCCCGGCGACATCTGATCCGGTTGCCAGCGCGGCCCGCTGTGCCGATGTAGCCGCTTCGGTGAAAGATGCCGGTTTTCTCGACAAGGTCACGGTGGACTGCACCGGTGGCAATGCGGTTTTGACTTCCAACACCTATCCCGACCATGACTTGATGACCGGCATCATCGGCACCAATGAACAGGTGCCCGTGCCTGCGAAAGCGTATGCCGCGCCGGTGCCGCTGGAGCCGGTGCTGGGCACTACTCCGCAAACCAGAGACGCAGCCTTGGGCGTAGCGGTCAATGGCGTGCCAATCTTTGATTATACGGGCGGCGGCGAGATGACCATTGCGGAACTGTCTCACCATCAGGCGCAGCATGATACGCTGCAAACCAACCAGCTTGATGTCTGCGGCGGCCATGCGGGGCGCGGCGATGATTATCATTATCACGTCAAACCCAAATGCATGATTGCGCAAATGAAAAATGCCGGGGACGCGGCCATTATCGGTTGGGCTTTTGATGGCTTTCCGATTTATGGCGACAAAAATCCCGATGGCACACCAATTGAAAATGGCGGGCTCGATGTCTGTAATGGGAAGCGGGATAAAAACTTCGGTTACCGCTATCACACGTCAGCTGGCGCGCCCTACATCGTTCAATGCCTTATGGGTGAAGTTGCTGATTTGCGCGATCTCCCGCGCACCGCCCCGCTGGTGAGCGCATCCGGCCAAGGTGCGCCTCCGGGTGAGCCGCCACGCGGCGGAGTGCAGAATCTGGTTTTCACACAACAGAAGGATGGCAGCCGGAGCATGGATTACACTTATGACGGGCAGGCTTATTACATCCGCTATAAGCCCTCGGGGAAACCAGACTGCTACAATTTCACCACCCGAACGGTGACAAACAAGGGTGCTGTCAAAACTGGTGAATATTGCCGGTGATCCGCTTAATCGCCTTGCCAATGATGATTTTTCTGGCGGGGTGTTCGCAGGTCGGACCAGCGGAGGCGGCGGATAATGCGCCGCCAGCCAACATCCCGATCGCTGGATTTACGCTGACCAGTCCGGAGCTGACAGAGGGCGGCGTATTACCTGCCGCTCTAAAATGCACCCGCGATGGGGGCGAAGGGATCACTCCGCCGCTCAAATGGGGCTATATCCCGCCTGGCACCAAAAGTCTTGCGCTCATGATGTATCATTACCCGCGCGGGACCAGTGAAGGGATAGATGCTCCCAGCCAGTATTGGCTGCTGTGGAATTTCCCGCCGGAAACCCGTTCCCTGCCGCGTGGCAATCCTGAATCAATCGGTGATGAAGGGGCAGACAAGGATGAAAAGCGAACCGGCTACACTCCGCCCTGTTCACCGCCCGGCTCACAGCATGAATATACGATCACGCTATACGCGCTGAATGCATCGCTTGATACTCTCCCCGCGCGGGACGATCCCGATGTCGATTGGTCGGCCATGAAAACTGCCATGAAAGGTAAGATCGTCGGCTCATCATCAATATCATTTCTGAACTGAGCAAAGGAAAACCAATGCGTAAGCTTGTCACCCTAGCGTTTCTGCTGGCTGCCGGTTGCGCCGCCAGCGCGCCCAAGACAACAGGTATCACCGCCGAAATTTGGGCCGATAACTGGTTCGAAATGTATGTGGATGGCGCAAAGGTTCTTGAAGATAGCGTGCCGATCACCACCGAGCGTTCATTCAATGCTGAAACGACCAATTTCACTAGCAAGCCGCCAATGACGGTCGCCTTCATGGTCAAGGATTTCAAGGAAAACGATACCGGCCTTGAATACATAGGCACGAACCGCCAGCAGATGGGCGATGGCGGGTTTATTGCGCAGTTTCGCGACAATGCGACAGGCAAGATTATTGGGGCAACCGATAGCAAGGTGCGCTGCTTGGTCGTTCAGCGTGCGCCAACCGACCGGGCCTGCGCCAAGGAACGAGCTCCAATGGCGGGCAAGGGCCCATGCGGCTTCGTCGAGACACCGATACCGGAAAACTGGACTGCTACGGACTTCGATGACAGCGATTGGCCGGCCGCTGTCGAGCATAGCACCCGCGAGGTGTCCCCGAAAGACGGTTATGATGAGATTTCTTGGGATTCCGCGGCGAAGCTTATTTGGAGCGACGACTTGGTGCAGGACAATACTTTGCTATGCCGGATGACAGTCGCTGGGTGATCATAGGCTTGGCATGGACTTTCCCTTGCGTACCAAGACTTTACAAGCGCGTCTGGATTCGGGATTGAGCTGATGGCGCGCGATGTCCGAACTTGGGTCGCTTCCTGCCGGTCTGCTTTATCACAAAGCCACGATTAGCCGACGGGCTGCTTTTGGTGAAATCCAAAACGCTGCTGAACGGCAAAAACTAAGGTGGAATGCGGATATTAGGGGCGCTTGCCTCTCCGGTGGAGCAAGGCATAGATTAGCGAGTGCGTGACAGCGAACAAACTGACGGCGATGAGCCAAAGGAGCGGATGCTTCGTAGCAAAAGCCAGCCCTCCTGCCAGTCCGGTAACGAAAACAGCAACCGTGCGAAGAAGGGTGGTTGGATTGCCAAGCGACATTTCACGGTAACTATGGTGCCCAATGTTTGGGAAGCTGGCACGAAGGTAGGCACTCAAGTGGGTGTAAATAGCCCAATCGATAGCGATCGCGACAATTGCTCCTATGGGGACATACAGAGTTTCGCTCACTCGCCTACCGCAACCTTTCGAACGGCATGTTAGATGAGTGCTGCGAATGTCAGCAAGGGGGTCGGCTCCTGCCGGTCTGCTTTTAGGACCAGCTCCCGGCGGCTTTGGCGGCAAAAACTGGGGTGGTTTCCAGTCGTTGTCAGCCGAGATTAAAAATGGCAGACTTTCGCCATGTCGCTATATCGAAAATGCTGGCTCTTTTTTGCTTGGATTTTGCTCGTCTTCTTCAGCTTCCCTGTTTGGATGCCACTGCTGCATCAAAATCTCGGTGCGGCGGGGATGGTCGTTGGCTTTGCGTTTTGGCTCAGCCAAGGCGTGTTGGCACTGTATGCATTTCGTTGTCCAGACTGCGGCCTTTCGCCTTTTCGAAGCACCAAGGGGATGTTTGCATGGTCAACGCCTTGGCCCAGATCTACCTGTGGCCACTGCGGGCGAAGCCACCGGTCCGATGATGGCATGAGCGTCAGCTAAGTGGTCGCTTCCAGACGGTCTGCTTTTTGCCCATGTGATGTTAATACCAGACATTCCGCTAACGACCCAGAAGCAGTCACTGCTGACAACCAATTTGCATCCAGAAAGCCGCTATTCAATGGGACTAAGCTCAATGACTGAAACTGGGCCGTCAGGATTGGATTGAATTTGGCGACAGCGGTCATCCTATAGCGAGATCGATTGAGCCTGCGTTGCAGTGTGGGCTGCTATATTTAGGGCTCCCACTCTATCAGCGCACAAACCGCTCGGACTGATGAAGCCTCATTTAATTATGTCGCGGATGGGCTCGCAACTCGAACACGCGCCGTCTCATTCGAGTAGGCGAATCGAAGACTTACGACCTGAAAATCACGGCAAACACCAACCTCGCAGTGCCGCTCAAAAAAGTTAGGTTCCAAACTGGCATAGCTATTAGGCAGACAATATACAGAATGCAGGTCTGCATCATTGGTTGACAATCTATGTAGGTTGGTCCAATTCTTTAAAAAATAGGATTTGCAGGGAGGTTTTGATGCAAACGAAGGCGCATCCTGATTCGGCTATCAATTTTAAGTTGCGGCTGATGTCCGTGCTGCTGACTGGTTGCGCGGTCGGCGCCTATGCACCGCAGGTTGCAGCACAGGACGCTCCGGGCGAACAAGCATTTGAGGAAGCCGACAACGCGATCGTCGTCAGCGGTATTCGTGCGACCATTCAAAACTCCATCAATACTAAGCGCAATTCCGACGAGATCGTCGAGGCGCTCTCGGCTGATGAGATTGGTGACTTGCCCGCCCTGTCGATTGGCGAGGCCATCGAAACTCTGACCAGTGCCGCTTCGCACCGCGAACAGGGCGGTGCGACTGAAATTTCTCTGCGCGGCCTAGGCCCTTTCCTTGGTTCCACCGTAGTCAATGGCCGCTCGGCATCGAATGGCAGCGGGGATCGCTCGGTCAATTTCAGCCAGTTTCCATCCGAATTGTTCAACAGGTTGGAAGTATACAAAACCCAATCTGCAAGCATGATTGAAGGCGGTGTTGCCGGCCAGATTTCATTGAGCACTGTCCGGCCTGTTGATTACGGCAAGCGACTGATCCAAGGCGAACTCAAGGTCAACTACAACCCGGACAACTTCGATATTGATAAGGACCAGCGGTTTCAGGACTTCGGCTATCGCGGGACCGTCAGCTATATCGACCAGTTCGAACTGGGCGGCGGCGAAGTAGGCATTTCGCTGGGTTACTCACGCAATGTCTCCACCAATCCGGAGCAGGAAGCCAATGTCAGCGGCACCGTGAATTTCTGCAAAAACGACCCGACCGACCGGGCGAGCGGAGTATTTGACGATAATAACTGTAATTCGGCCTATGATCCGACGCAGGATTTCGTAATCGCACATAACAGTTACACGCTGCGTCAGAACATTACCGATGACACGCGCGATTCCTTCTTTGGTTCCGTGCAGCTGAAACCGAATTCCGACGTCGATATCAATATGGATTTCCAATATTCCAAGCGCCTGTTCCGCGAGGAACGCAGCGATCTGGTATTTTCGGAAGGTCGCAGGATCGACGGTTTGGGCGATGCCAATGCGCTCGATTTTCCTCTGATGGTCAGTTCGTCAGGCGCCTTGCAACAGTTCACCGGGGAAACCAGTGTCGAAACAAACAGCGAATATTTGGAACGGGATGAAGAATATTACGGCGGCGGCCTGTCAGTCTCAGTTCAGGCCACTGATCGCCTAAAGGTTTCAGCCGATCTGTCCTATTCGCAAACGCAGCGGATAGAGGAATCCGTGCAGGTTCGCATGCGGATCAGGGACCAGATTAATCTGGATGGTGCAAACACTTATCCGCTTTCTCGCGAAAGCGATGGCACAACCTCGAACGACCGGATCGAGACCGCCTATCTAATCCAACAGAATGGTTCGCAAGCGCTCAATTTCGTCGTCCAGCAGTTTGACGTCAACAATTACGGTTTCTTCGCCGACAATGCTCGGACGCGTTACGATCTCGAACAGGATCGCTACAACAGCATCTTCGCGGCGCGCGCTGATCTCGAATACGAACTGGACGGATTATTCAAGACCGTGGAACTGGGTGGCCGCTTCCAGGAATTGAAATATCGTGATGTTCCCGGGGCCGCCACCGGGACCAGCCGCAACGAAATCACCTATAGCAATGCGGCACTGGCTGCCGCCAACCGTGCATGTCGCACACCCTTCCCCGAAAGCGGTTTTCTGTCATCGGTTTCGAGCGGCAACCCGCTAATTACCAATGTCGACTCAGCCGGCAATGTCATCAGTTCCACCAACACCTATGCGACGTTTGACGCTTTGTGCCTGGTGCAATCTCTTGAGGCTAGCAATCCAAGCGGCACCATTACTTTCGATGAGAATGGTGTACCAAGCTTCCCCACCGGCAATTTTGATTCGATACAGAACAACAACGTCGATGAAAAGACCTGGGCAGGCTATGTCCAGGCCAACTTCGACAGCGATCTGGGTGCCTTGCCCTTACGCGGCAATGTGGGATTGCGGGTAATCAAGACCAAAGTCGATTCATCCGGTTTCCGCGGTACGCTCACGTCTTCGACCCGGCCGGATGGCACGCTGATCATCACCGAGAACCAGAATTCCCTGACGACAGTTTCAGGCGGCGGAAAATATACCGAATACCTGCCCAGCTTTAACCTTACGGCCAATTTGCAGCCGGACCTATTGGCCCGCTTCGCAGTATTCCGCGCACTGTCGCGGCCCGATCCTTCGGCGCTCGGGTTTGGTCGTTCGTTCAACGCTTTGCTTGATGATACTGTCACATCGATAGCAGATGCTGTCGGGACCGCGACGGCATCTGGTAACCCCTTTACCGATCCGCTGCTATCCTGGAATTACGATGCGGCTCTCGAATGGTATCCTGACAAGGATTCAATTCTGGCGGTCGGCGCATATTACAAGACATTTAACGGCGGCTTTGTGAATACCAGCCAGACAGAAACTTTCATTGTCGACGGTCAGGCGCTGGATACGATTGTGACCACGACCAACACGAACGGTGAAACCAGCTCGATTTACGGCTTCGAGGTGTCTGCCGCGCACCGGTTCAGCTATCTGCCTGCCCCGCTGGATGGTCTAGGCTTCAAGGTTGGGTACAATTATGCAAGTTCCAACTTCAAATTTGAAGATGAGGATCTGGGCTCGTCCACCCTCGTCGCCGCGGATGGAACTGTGACAAGGCGTATTGGAGTTGTGCCGCCGGCCGAGATTTTCGGTCTGTCTAAGCATGTGTTGTCGGCGCAGGTTTATTACCAGCTGGGTGGGTTCGATTTTCAGGGCGTGTACAAATATCGCAGCAGATATTTCCAGCAGTTCGTCAGCACACCTGGACGGCTCCGCTTCGTCGACGACACCGGCGTGTTCGAAGCACGCATTTCCTATAAGCTGAACAAGAATGTTCGCCTGTCGCTCGAAGGGTTGAACCTATTTAACGAGCCTCGGGTCGACTACCGTCCGACGATTGACGATTTCGCTTCAATTTCCTCATACGGTCCGCGTTATTATGCAGGTGTGCGGGTCAAATTCTAGGTCCGTCACGGCGCGCGGTGTGGTCCGACATTACACTACGCGCAACCTTGAGGGGCAATGCGAACGTTGCTGTCGACAGCGCGGCAGTTTTTAGGCTAGGGATTTAACCAGTTGTATAGACCAATTTAGGGCGGGATTGCGCGAACCATGGCAGAACAGAGGCTGTTTCATACTATCGCAGAACAGTTGAGCGAGATGATCGAGAAGGGCGTATTTCCTGCTGGATCGCGCTTGCCTGGCGAACGCGAATTGGCCGAGCGGTTTGATGTCAGCCGGGTGACTATTCGCGAGGCAGAAATTGCCCTGCAGGCCGTCGGACGTATTGAAATCAAAACGGGTGCCGGTGTCTATGTTTGCGAAGAGCAGCCACTGCGGCCAGGAAAATTGCCCGATGTAAGTGCTTTCGAACTCACCGAAGCGCGATCCTTGATCGAAGCAGAGGCTGCTGGTCTGGCTGCGAAGTTGATGACCGACGAGACTCTCGAACGGCTCCGTGAACTTCTTGCCGAAATGGAGACGCCAGACGATGCCGTATCGACCGCGGCGGACAAGCAATTCCATGCATTGATTGCGAAAGCCTCGGGCAACCGCGCGATGCTCCATACGATCGAGACGCTTTGGAGAATGCGCGAGGAATTGCCGGCAGTGAAGCGCAGCTACGAAGCGATCTGCGATGACGACGTCACAGCGCGTTCTCGCGAGCATAAGGATATCCTCGATGCGCTCGAAGCGCGCGACCCCATTGCCGCTCGCACGGCGATGCGGCAACATTTCCTGCGATTGATATCGTCCATGCTCGACGTGACTGAGCGCGAAGAATTGCTCAAAGTGCGCCAACGCGCCACCGAGAGTCGCCAGCGATTTCTCACACCAGCCGATGAATAATTCTACCCCAGAATTATTGTCTGGCAAACTGGTCTAACTTAAATTGCTTAATGGTATGACAGATTGGTTGACGCCTCTCTAGACTCCTGATACCCCTTCCATCATAATAATGTGGGAGGATTGATATGTTCGTCGGGCGCTGTCTGATTTTGGGTGTAACGTTGATGTCAGCGTCCCCGGCCTTTGCCGAACACTATCTGGTCAAGAACCACGCCGAATATTTTTCCGCCGCCAAAAAAGTGCAGGCCGGTGATGTGATCATTCTGGCCAACGGAAATTGGCAGGATTTTGAAATCGTCCTGACTGGCAAGGGCACCAAGAACAAACCAATTACGCTGATCTCAGAGACCCCCGGCAAGGTAGTAATTACCGGAAAGTCCAACCTTCGCATCGGCGGCGATCATATTCTGGTTACCGGTTTGGTTTTCCTGAACGGTTACAGCCCCACCGGAGAAGTTATTTCATTCCGCCGCAGCAAGGACGACCAGGCACGCAACAGCCGCATAACCGAAGTCGTGATCGATAATTTCAGCAAGCCCAATCGCTATGACGATGATTACTGGGTCGGAATGTATGGCAAGAACAACCGCTTCGACCACAACTATCTGGCTGGAAAAACCAACAAAGGCGTAACATTGGCAGTCCGGCTGGACAGCAAGGGCAGCCAGGAGAATGGCCACCGGATCGACCATAATTATTTCGGGCCGCGCCCGGTGCTGGGATCAAACGGCGGCGAAACATTACGGATTGGTACCAGCCAATATTCGATGTTCAATTCCAACACGGTCGTCGAAGATAATTATTTCGAAAAATGCGACGGCGAGATAGAGATTATCTCGATCAAATCGGGCGCGAATATAATCCGCCGCAATGTATTCGATACCAGCCGCGGTGCGGTAACCTTGCGCCATGGCGATGGCAATCTGGTCGAGCGAAACATCTTCTTCGGTCGCGGCAAGGACCACACCGGCGGCATTCGGGTAATCAATCAGGACCAGACAGTCCGTGGCAATTACATGGAAGGCTTGCGGGGAACCGGATTTGCCAGTGCCCTGACCGTAATGAACGGTGTGCCCAATTCTCCGGTCAATCGCTACGTCCAAGTAAACAAAGCCCTAATCGAGCACAATTCAATCCTCGACAGCACTCGCGTGACCTTTGGCGCGGGCAAGAGCGAAGAACGCTCCGCGCCTCCGGTCAATAGCCGGTTCACCGACAATTTGCTAAGCGGCGCGGGGAATGGGTCGTTTATCGAGGTCGATGATGACATTGCAGGCATTGCTTTCTCCAACAATGCGGTGACTTCCGGGCAAGTCCACAGCGCTGCGTCAGAAATCGGGCGGGCAGAGATCAAGCTGGAGCGTGCTGCAAACGGTCTGCTGTATCCGGTTGGGCCTGCTTATGCCGCACTGGGCGCGCCGCGTGATCTGACGCCGTTGACGCGCGACATGGCCGGACCCGACTGGTACCCCAAACCTACTTCAAGCTCCGAATTCGACGGCGGTGTAATTATCCCGGTGAAGCCGGGCGACGATACTCTCGCCATCGCAGTGGCCAGCGCCAAATCTGGCGACCGGCTAGAACTGGCACCCGGCAAATATCTGACAAACAAGACATTGCTGATCGACAAGCCGATCACTGTCTCTGGGACAGCGGCAAGTGAAGGGGCACGAGCTGCAATCAGTTTCGGGCGGCCCTCGCTATTTGAAATAGCCGAGGGTGGCAGCCTGCGTCTCACCAATTTGACCATTACCGGTAAAGATGCGCCCGACAATGTCGGCAACAGCGTGATCCGGACTGTGCCAGGACCAATGAAGCGCAACTTCCTGATCGAGATGGATCATGTCGCCATTTCCAGCCTTGACGTGAACAAAGCGTTCGATGTGCTGGTTATCGGCAAGGGAGCGCTCGCCGACGAAGTTACGATTAAGAACAGCAGCTTTGCAAACATCAGTGGAATGGTGGTGAATGCCGCAGCGGAATCCGATGATTACGGCCAGTATAACGCCGAATATGTGGTGATTGAGGATTCCGAATTCGCCAAGGTGCAGAACGGGATCGCCGCCATTTATCGCGGCGGTACAGATGAAAGTACTTTTGGACCGCATTTCCGGCTCTCCGGATCGGCACTGTCCGAAGTGGGTCAGGGCAAGAACAATGCCTCAGGCGCATCGCTGGTGTTGCACGGCGTGCAGGTCACCAAAATCGAAAATAACAGTTTTAACCAAAGCGCTCCGCTGAAAATCGCCCACACTGTGGGGAATCCCAGCACAGTCATTACAAACAACATTTTCGATACCGGGGCCGGGCCGGAAGTTGAAGAGTTGTTCTATAAAGGAACTGAGCGGGCAATCATAACAGGCAGCAAAGCTGCTGCGGGGAACAAAAAATGATCCGCCCGGCTCTCTTAACATTGTCTTTGGCGCTGGGAACGGCCCAACCGGCACAAGCAGCGGCTGAACCAGCCCCGGCAACCGTATCTGTCGCGCAACCGGCTCCGTTGTTCGAAGAGGAAATTGCCCGCTCTGCTGCATTTCTGGATCAGATGATGGCGCAAGGTGTGGTTGTTCCCGTACCGACCGATCCTGGCGGCGGCTACACCCACGAACAGCACAAGCGCAATTACCGCGCGATCTATCTCGGCGGACAATTGTTCAAGCTGACGGGCGAGCAGAAATATGCCGATTACGTGCGCGATATGCTGCTGTCCTATGCCAAACTCTACCCGACTTTGGGGGATCATCCGGCCAAGGCAAACCAGAATAGCGGACGATTGTTCTGGCAGGTCCTCAACGATGCAGTCTGGCTGGTAAATTCGGTGCAGGGCTATGAGGCGATACGCGGCACGCTGGTCGCCGCACAGCGTAAGCAGATCGACGATCAGGTCTTCCGCAGGGCCGCCAGATTCCTTTCCGTAGATTCGGCCAACACGTTCCGCCGCATCCACAATCATGCGACGTGGGCTGCTGCCGGTGTCGGCATGACGGGCTATGTATTGGGCGACAAAAACCTCGTCAATATTGCGCTCAACGGTCTTGAAAAGGATGGTAAGACCGGTTTCCTGCGGCAGACCGAATTGCTGTTTTCACCCGATGGCTATTATACGGAAGGTCCCTATTACCAGCGCTATGCGCTGATGCCTTTCATGGTATTCGCCGATTCGATCGAGCGTAACGATCCCAGCCGCAAGATCTTCGAACATCGCGATGGCATTTTGCTGAAGGCGCTGCTCACCACGGTCCAACTTACGTATAACGGACACTTCCTGCCCTTCAACGATGCGCTGAAGGACAAGAGCCTGCGTACCGAAGAACTGTATCAGGGCGTCGCCATCGCCTATGCCAAGACGCGGGATCCAAGCCTGCTTTCGGTGGCCGAATGGCAGGGCCGTACCGTGCCAACCGATGCGGGGTTACTGCTGGCGCGTGATTTGGCGGCGGGCAAAGCCATCCCGTTCGATTTTACCTCAAAGTTGCTCGGCGATGGTCCGAACGGCAATCTGGGCGCAGTTGCTCTGTTGCGAACCGGCTCTGGCTTCACAGGCCAGACACTGGTGACCAAGAACAGCTCGCAGGGGATGGGTCACGGCCATTTCGACAAGTTGAGCTGGCAATATTACGACAATGGCCGCGAGATCGTGACCGATTACGGCGCAGCCCGCTTCCTCAATATCGAGGCCAAGCAGGGCGGACGCTATCTCCCCGAAAACGAAAGCTGGGCCAAGCAGACTGTCGCGCACAACACGCTGGTGGTCGATGAAATGTCCGACTTTGGCGGTGACGCTAAGCTTGCCGATACCCTTGCACCCCAGCAGCTGTATTACTCCGCCACTCCGGGCGAGCAGGTCAGTTCGGCCATCATGCGCGGCGCATTCGAAGGCGTGACCTTCACCCGCACTATGGCATTGCTGGACGTCGACGGATTGTCGCAGCCGCTGGTGGTGGATGTCATGCGGGTAAATTCCGATACCCCGCATACCTATGATTTGCCGCTGCATTATATGGGACAGATTATGCGGGTCGGCTTCGACCTGACGTCGAACGTCACCACGCGGCCGGTATTGGGCAGCGCCAACGGATATCAGCATATCTGGGTCGATGCGAAGGGTGCGCCAACGGATTCCGCAACCGCGCATTTAACCTGGCTGCTGGGGGACCGGTTCTACACTGCGCGGTGGGTTCCGCAGGCAGGCAGCGAAACTATTCTCGCTGAAAGCGGTGCCAATGACCCGGAGTTCAATCTCCGCCGCGAGCCGATGGTTATCCAGCGGGTCAACAGTAGCGGCTCCACGGTTTTTGCCTCAGTCCTGGAAGCGCATGGCCGCTACGATGGCGCCGCTGAACAGACCACCGCCAGCGACAGCCAGATAAAAACAATCAGGATCGAGCAGATTGACGGCAGCGATGTGCTGGTGGTCGAAACGATCAGCGGCAGCAGAACGGCGTTTGCAATTTCCTATGATGCCGACCCGGCAACACGCCATAGCGCAAAAATCGATGGCACCGCTCTGAACTGGACTGGTTTCGCCAAAAAAATTGATATCCCGGGGAGAGGATCCAGCCATGAATAACACGATGACAGCCGGCAGCGGACCGTTCGTTTTTGCAAGCGATAGGTCCAACGAGGAAGTCGATCCCGGGATTTTCCGCCAGATGCTGAGCTACGGAGCGGAGTTGATGATCTGCCGCGTGACGTTCGCCGCTGGAGCGAAAGGCTCAGTCCATTCACATCCCCATAGCCAGGCAACTTACGTCGAGTCCGGTCGGTTCAAGGCGCTAGTCGGCGGTGCCGAACGAGAGCTGGCCGCCGGAGACAGCATTTATATCGAGCCCAATGTCGATCACGGCACCACCTGTATCGAAGCAGGGGTCCTCATAGATACGTTCAGCCCTCTTCGGGAAGATTTCCTGGCTGATGCGGAATTGGTATCATGAACGGCAAGTTCCGGTGGGTCATTGTCAGTCTGGTCGCGATTGCGACAATCATCAATTATATCGACCGCGGTGCGATCGGTTTCCTTTGGCCGGAAATTTCCGAAGAGCTTGGCCTTACGAAACTCGATTATGCGATTATCCTCAACGTCTTCACCTTTGCCTATGCATTTGGTCAGTCGCTGTTCGGGAAGATCTTCGACTGGATTGGCACCCGGCTGGGTTTCGTGCTGTCCATTGTCGTGTGGTCGGCGGCAACTATGCTGCATGCTACGGCTACTGGCCTGACCAGTTTTGCGATCTTTCGCGGAATTCTCGGCGTGTCCGAAGCAGGAAACTGGCCCGGCGCGACCAAGGCCAACGCTGAATGGTTCCCGATCAACGAACGCGCGCTGGCGCAGGGCATCTTCAATTCCGGCGCCGCCATCGGGGGGATCATATCAGCCCCAATCATTGGCGTGCTGTTTGTCTTTCTTGGTACTTGGGAAGCAACATTTATTGCGGTCGGCGCGATTGGCTTTCTGTGGCTGGTGCCGTGGCTGATCGTCTACAAATCCGGCCCGGAAACTCATCCCTGGGTTTCTGCTGAGGAGCGCGAATTTATCCTGACCGGGCAGCGCAACAAGGATACCAACGAAGTTGCGACCTATGCGCCCGGTACGGTCGAAATCCTTTCGCGAAAGGAAAGCTGGGGCGTTATTCTGGCATCCTTTTTCAGCGATCCGATCTGGTGGTTGTTTGTCGGCTGGTTGCCGCTCTACCTGTCCGAAACCTATGGTTTCGGAGTGGAGGAAATCGCCATTTACGCCTGGATCCCCTACGTCGGCGCGATGTTTGGCGCTTGGTTCGGCGGGCTTATGGCGCAGAACCGGATCAAGGCCGGCTGGACAGTCAACAAGACGCGCAAAGTGATTATTGCGTTGGGCGGCTTGATCATGCTGGTCTCGCTTTTGATGACAATGAAGGCCGCCACCCCGCTATTTGCGGTCCTGCTGATGGCGGCGATCCTGTTCGGGTTCCAGACGGCTGTCGGAAACATCCAGACCCTGCCGAGCGATTTCTACAGCGGCAAATCGGTCGGCTCGCTCGCGGGCTTTGCTGGCACCGCTGCGAAACTGGCGGTGGTCGGCCTCAATACCCTTATCCCGTTCATCACGGTCAACAGTTACGCACCTGCTTTCGCAGTAGGCGCAGGACTGGCGATCATGACGGTTCTTTCGGTGTTGATCTTCTGCCCCAACATCAAACCTTTGAATCCCAAATCTGCCTAGCGCAGACACTCCTCTAAGCTAAAAACAGGAAATCACATGTCCAAACTATCAGGCAAAGTAGCAATCGTAACCGGCGGAAGCCGCGACATCGGCCGTGCCGTATCAGTCGGTCTCGCCAAAGAAGGCGCCTCCGTGGTGGTCAATTTCCTGAACGATGAAAGTGCAGCGCAGGCCACGCTTGATGAAATCACGCAGGCCGGCGGTAAGGCAGTAATTGCCAAGGGCGACATGACCAAGCCCGATGATGTATCAGCGGTTGTGCAGGCCGCGCTGGATAATTTCGGTGAGGAAATCCACGTGCTGGTCAATGTCACAGGCGGCATGGTTGCGCGCAAGACGCTTGATGAAATGGACTTCGATTTCTTCGAACATGTCATGCGGCTCAACGTCACCTCGACCTTCCTCGCGACCAAGGCGGTGGTCCCTCACATGCCCGCAGGTGGCGCAATCGTGAACTTCGCCTCGCAGGCTGGCCGCGATGGCGGCGGGCCGGGTGCATCGGCCTATTCCGCCGGAAAGGGGGCCGTAATGTCCTTCACCCGCGGCATGGCGAAGGAACTTGGCCCAAAGGGTATCCGCGTAAACTCGCTGTGCCCGGGTATGATCGCGACTACTTTCCACGACACCTTCACCAAGGATGAAGTGCGCACGAACGTAGCCAATTCGACGCCGCTTCGCCGGCAGGGCAAGGCATCGGAAACAGCCGATGCAGCGGTCTACCTGGCATCGGACGAAGCCTCATTCATCACCGGTGCCAATATCGATATCAACGGCGGTCTGTTCTTCTCGTAAGAGAAGGACAAGGGTGCGGCCATGTCAGTCATCATATTCGGCGAAGCGATGCTCGAATACCATAGTGGCGGCTCCTCAGGGGGTCTCCGCTATGGCGGAGATACGCTGAACACCGCTATCCACCTTGCGCGCATGGGCCACGATGTGGCCTATGTGACTGCGGTGGGCAGCGATCCGATCAGCGACGCACTGGTTGCCGGATGGGCTGCCGAGGGGATCGACACCCGCTTCGTGCTGCGCCATCCCGATCGCAATCCGGGAATTTACGCGATCCATGTCGATGTGACAGGGGAACGCAGCTTTCTGTATTGGCGAGATCAAAGCGCCGCGCGGGAGATGTTTGGCCAGCCGGGCATGGCCGATGCGCTGGCTCACACCGTAAAATGCGATTTTATTTATTACAGCCTGATCACGCTGGCTATTCTGCCCGAAAGCGCGCGCCTGACCTTGCTGGAGGCGGCCTGCGCCGTGCGCGAAGCGGGCGGGAATGTCGCCTATGACAGCAATTTCCGAATGCGGCTGTGGCCCACACGCGAAGCGGCGTGGCAGTCTTCTCAGGGTGCTATTGCCTGTGCCTCGATCGGGCTCCCGACCAATTCCGACGAATGCGAAATCGCCGGCACCGCGCTGACCGAACAGGAAATTGCCACCAATTGGCTCGACCAAGGTTGCTTTGAAGTGGTGGTGAAAGCGGGCGAGCGAGGCTGCCTGCTGGCCCGCAGGGACTCTGAAATGCAAACTATCCCTGTCAACCGCCTGATTATGGTCGATGCCAGCGGAGCCGGGGATGCATTTAACGCGGGCTATCTGTCCGCGCGGATCGAGGGGCTGGACCCCGAACAAGCCGCAGCGCGCGGCCAACGCCTCGCCGGCTGGGTCATCCGCCGCCACGGCGCGGTTCCGCCCATCGACGACGATCTGCGCCAATTGCTGGCTGATTTTCGCGCATAACAATACTGCCAACGCTTCGCTAACGTCTTGCTGTGACCAGCTGGGGGGGGGCGTACCAGCCTTTGCTCTGTTGAAACAGGTTTTGGCGCACCCATTCCGGACGAAAAACCGCGACCGCAAAACAGGCTGCAAACTTGCCGGGTGTCGCTGCGATACGAAAAGAAGCGCTCCACACATGTGTGGAGCGCTTCCTTAACGTGGTCAATTTGTTGGTAACGTTTTTGTTTAGAACCTGATCGACGCGCCAAAGGTAAGGCGGCGATCCGGCAGGCCCTGGAAGCAGAGCAACGCGCCATCATTGACGCAATATTGTTTTATCTCGGACTTGGTAAGATTAACACCCTCTACCCCAATGTTGATATTGTCCGTCAAATCATAGGTAATGCCGCCATTGAGCTGCCCTCTGGCAGACGTGACAACCGGAAAGCCCAACGTACTGCCAAGGGTGGCACCGCCTGCCGTATCGTTCGTACGGAATGCATCGCGCCATGTGTAACGTGCCCGTGCCGACAAACCATACTTCTCGTAGAACAAAGTTATGTTGTAAGCATGCGGGGAGAAATCTAGCAGGCCCTGCACCGCGGTGTACGGTGCTGAATTGAGGCCACTGCTGGAATTAAAGATAGCGTTTGCGCGGCTGTCAGCAGCGGATGAATTCGTGGCCTCGCCACCGCTGAATTTTTGGTACGTGTAGTTTGCAGCCAGACCAAAACCAGATGCGAAGCCGATGCTGTCCTCAAAGGAAGACAGATCATACTGGAACGCCACTTCAACGCCTGTTTGCTTGGTTACCCCAGGGTCGTTGATCGTGGTTGTCACTGGAACACACAGTCCATTGCCGGCGTTCGCAGGATCGACAAATACGTTCCGATCCGCGATTGGATTGAAAATGCCACCGCCTTCACACGGGGGAGTGAAATCTTTAAAGCCAGTTACTGGTTCCACTGCGGGTGCGAATTCCTGCGTCACAAACAGGTTTGTGCGCCGCTTGTGAAAAACGCCAACGCTAAACACCGCTGCCGGCGCAAAATAGTAACTAAGCGAGGCATCATAAGACGTCACTTTTTCTGGTGCTAAATCTGGGTTGCCAATGACGACAGCAGTATTCGGGCCACTGGTAAACCGCACCGAGGTTTTCAGATCGTTGAAATTTGGCCGATTGATATCTTGACCATAACTTGCTCGCGCTACAATATCGTCAGTTAGATTTGCCGCCAGGTTAAGCCGTGGCAACAACACCTGATATTTGCCCGGCGTGGTAACCTGCGTTATTGTACCTCCAGCGCCGATATTATTACCGAGCGAGTTTACGATAGTATCTACATAGCGCAGACCGGCATTCCCGCTAAAAATACCCGCTGCAAAATTAAGTTGACCGTAAACGGCGTGGGACGTTTCAGTGATTTTATAAAACGATGCTGGTTCAAAGCTAGGGTCGGCCAGTCTGCGCCCACCCGGTTCACCTGCCAGGGCGGCCTGCAAGGTGGCTAGCGTTCCCGCTTGATCGGAATATGCAAGGTTCGGATCAATGATGAGAAAATCGCCAAAGAAGAGCGATCGGCCATCGGCTCGACCAAAGATTGAGGGACCGGCGACAAGAAGCTCTGAAAACACCGTTCCGTTCGGGCTGTCGCGTAATGCAGACAGGCCAATACTAGAGGTAAATTCGTTAAACTCGGTCGAGGTATCATTATAACGATAGCCCCAATCGAAGGAGGTGAGGAATCCCGTCAAATCATCTAGGGCGAGCGAGAAATCCATCCGGCCCACATATTCGACGTTCCTTGTCGTGTTGTTACCAACTGATACGGCGTCCAAAACCACATTGCTTGGATCGAGCAGCTGGGCAATTGTCGGCGCAACTGCCGATGACGTATCAATACCGAATGCTAGCGTCCCACCCGACAAATCATAGGCGAAGGGGGTGCCGTTGTCATTCGGAAGGGTAGCGCCAGTAAGCGGGGTGTTCGGATTTATGAAGTTCAGCGTTGTGCTCAGGTCTGGAGTGCGCGTGCTCGAGAGAGAGCGCGACGCTTCGACCCGCGCTTTGAAGCGGCCACTTTCCCATTCCGTACCCAACCGAAGAAGATTGCTATCGGTCAGGCGGGCGCCGACATCACTCGAAAAACGCAAGTTCGGCTTGTTGGCTACGGTCGGCTGTAAGGTCCCGGTTTCCGCAGCCTGGATACTGCCCAGATCGACGCCGCCGAGCGACCCAAAATCGACCGTTTCAAATGTGTCAGGGACGTTGGTTCTCTGAACATTGCTTACACCGGAAGCTTGGATCCTGGTACTTTCCTGCTTGCGCGTTTGCTTGTTATAAAATCCGTCGAAATAGAATTTCAAACTATCGGTGGGGGCATATTCCAGCGTGCCGGCCAGGTTGTACGTTTCATATTTGAAATCTTCCAGCTCCTGGTTCAGGAACTGAATGCCTAGATAATCGAACGCTGGGCCGGGAGCCCCAGTGGCGGTGACACCAGTACCTTGAGCCGTCAAAGTATCCCGATCAACGCGCGGCCGGAACGACAGCGCGTCTTGCTTGGCATAGCTTCCACTAAGGACAATGCCGACCTCGCCGTCACCGACGGCCCAATTGTTACCGAAGCTGGCAGAGATGCGGGGCTGGATGCTTTTGGAAAGCTCGGAATATTCGCCCTGAACGCGGGCCGCAATCAATGGATCACGCAAGTCGAGTGGGCGGATTGTGCGCAGGTTGATGGTGCCGCCAACCGAACCTTCGGTCGTCATCGCGGTCGGCGCTTTGATCACTTCCACGGATGAAATAATCGCGGCATTTACATCCTCGAAATTGATACCGCTACGGCCCGAACCCGAACCGACGGTGCCAACACCGTTGATCTCGGTGCGATTGTCGTTGGAGCCACGGATCTGAACACCGGTACCCACACCTGCTTCTCTAGTGATCTGAATTCCAGTAATGTTTTCGAGTACTTCAGCAAGGTTTTGATCGGGCAGCTTGCCGATTGCTTCGGCCTGAATAATTTCAACCAAGCTGTCAGCCTGGCGTTTCTCATTAAGCGCTGTTTTGAGAGAGCTTAGAATGCCGGAGACAACGATGACATCATCGTCTTCCGCCTCCACAGCAGGCGCATCCGCATCCTGTGCCGACGCAGGCGATGCAGACAGAGTCATGGCTGTTCCCGCCAACAAGGCCACGAGCAAACGCTTGGGGCCTGTAATCTGGTGCGCCGATTTTGCTACGGCTGTACCGATGGAAATCATTGATCTTACCCTCCCGATTATACTTTTATGCCAAAGAACTGAACGTGTACTACCAATTTGTCAACCTATATTCCATAGAAAACGAATATACTAAGGTACCAAGTCTGTATACCAATCAACTATACCGCTGATATGCTGAGGTCTATGTGTCACGTCACGTCGTGAGATTGACGCTGACCATTGGCGAGATAGCTATGTCCGGATCGAGTGGGGTCGCGAGATGGCAGCGGAAATTGCCAGCCGCCTCGACATTACTCCTCAGTCCGGCCTGATTCTGGACCTCGGCGCACGATCGGCAGACTGGCTGAAATCTCACGCGATGGCCGGGTTCATGCCCCGGCGCTCGGTTGGGAAATCTCTTCTGGACGGAACATTGAAGATCGTGGCTGACGTACCGGCTTTCCCGTTTCCTGCCTATGTCTGCTGGAACAGGGGATTGGAGCCTTCGCTGGTAGCGCAGATTGTCATGTCATTGAAGGCGGCGGTGCTGCGGATCGATTAGCGAACGTTGTTTGTCCAAGTGCATGCGACACTGTTTCACCGGCATCATCTCTCTGGTTTGGGTGGTCAAGTTACCCTACTCTAGCGGTACCAGATCGTTTTCTGAGATTGGGGGGCTCCATGTCGGCTAGACTTGTCCAGATATACCTGCCTGAAGATCAGATCGATCGACTGGAAACAATCCTGCCGCGCCACACGCGCAGGTTCTGGCGCGAAACCGTGCCGGGCGCGCAGGAGAAATACACTTGCATCGTCCAGTAGCGTTATACCGAACGTCTTTTGACTGATCTGGAGGATGCCTTCGCCGCTGTGCCGTCTTTCACGGCCCATGTTGCGCAGTTGGAAGCCGTGTTACCTGCCGTGGAAGAAAACCCGGCAACCGAAATGCCGCTGACTTCCAGCCTAGCGCCGCCCACATGGCTGGAACGCTTTTTCAGCCGCGACCGGCTGAGCACTGATGAACTTTATGATGACATCGAAGAATGCCTGCATATCCGCCCTTCCTTCGTGCTGACGGTGACGTTGTCGGCCATCATCGCCGGGCTGGGAATGCGCAGCGGACAGGTTGCTGTGGTGATTGGCGCAATGATCATCGCGCCCTTGCTTGGCCCCACGATGGGATTGGCGCTGGCAGCGACGGTTGGTGACTGGAAGCTGGGCCGACAGGCAATTGCGACACTGGCCGTGGGCTGCGCGCTAGCAATCCTGGCGGGCATGGTGATCGGCGTGATCGTGACGATTGATCCGTTAACCCCTGAGCTGCGCAACCGGACGTTGGTTCAGCCCGCCGATATTGCGCTTGCTCTCGCGTGCGGCGCGGCCGGGGTGCTGGCCTTTAGTCGCGGGGCGTCACTAGCGCTTGTGGGTGTGATGGTCGCCGTTGCACTGGTTCCGCCGCTGACCGCTGCGGGCATTTACACCGGGGCAGGATTGCCCGCTGCCGGGGCCAGCGCGATGTTCCTGTTTACGGTCAATCTGGTGTGCGTGAATGTCGCGGGTATCGCGACTTTCCTGTTTCAAGGCCTGCCGCCCAAAAGCTGGCGCATGACTACGGGTATCATGCTGGTCTGGGTGCTTTTGCTGGGACTGCTGATGGCGATGATGGCGGGACACATTCTGCTCGGCTTTGGCGCTTGGGAAGGCGTTTTTGGGTATCTCGGTGCGAGCGGATGATGATCACCCAACCAACCGCCGCGCTCAGGGGGCTAACGCTCCACAATTGACAGGAAGCCACCCAGTTTCAGTCATAACCGGCACCAACGACTGGCCCCAAAAGCAGACATCCTGGCGATTCACGAAGCGCACAAAAGCTGCACTTCTGCGGACCTCACAAGTCTAGCGTTCCTTAAGTTTCTGTCGCGATCTTTGCCTCGGCCATTCCGGCTAGAGGAGAATATCAGTGGGAATGTCACAATTTGATCCGTCAGCTGAACATCGGCGTGCATGGAATGAGGGGGCAAAGATCGGCCCGAAGCGGCCGCTAACGCAGAAACAGATATGGGCAATCAGGTTCTATCTAGATCGTGAACAGCGTGTTCGCGACAGAGCCTTGTTCGATCTGGCGATCGACAGCAAGCTGCGCAGGTGTGATTTGGTCGAGCTGAAAATTAGCGATCTAATGGCGGGCACCGAGATCCGAAACCGGGCGTCGATTACCCAGCGCAAGACAGGCCGCCCAGTTCAATTCAAGCTCGCGGTTGATGCCCGCAATAGCCTAATAGCTTGGCTTGCAAGACGGGGCGGATCACCTAACGCCTATGTCTTTCCCAGTAGGGAAGACCGCACCAAACACCTAAGTACACGTCAATATGCCCGTTTGGTAGACGAATGGGTGACATCCATCGGTCTGCAGCGGCAGGAATATGGAACACATTCGATGCGGAGAACGAAGGTGGCCATGATCTATAAGGCCACCGGCAACCTCAGAGCGATCCAGATACTCCTGGGGCACTCCAAGATTGAAAATGCGGTGAGATATCTGGGAGTCGACATCGAAGACGCACTCAGTTTATCGGAACAAACAGAAATCTAAGTGATAGCCGGCCCCTTGGGGTTGGCATCTCCCTATCGCCGATTGCAGACGGGCCGCTGCTATTTCTCGCCAAATCAGCTCGAATGCCGCGGCGGGCGTAAAGCCACCGTCTTTCATCGAGTGAACGAACGGCAGCTAATCGCCATCGCCGCCCTAACAGCGGACTTTCCGGTCTGTCCGACGAAGCGGTCATTCAGAACCCAGAATCTAATTCGATGAACTGATGGCGGCTTGGACTAATCGGCGCTAGAAAGGAGCCATTCCGGATCGTCCGAAGACACAGTCTCTCAGTTCAGCTTTGACGCAGGCCGCATAAACAGCGGGATTTAGGATCATTTGATGCCTCATCTCGTCGACAATGATGACGCAATGCCGACATCCCAGCTACCGAAAAACTTGGATGTGATTGTGCCATCAGTTTTGTTGGTACACCTCCATATTTGGGTCGGAAAAATTAGGCACCGAACCGGGGGCACGGATGGGGGCACAACTTTTCCGGAAAGAATAGGAAAACTAGTAACTTCAACTATTTATTCTAGAAAAATGAATCCCTCCGTCTCCGCCACCGGCCTGTTTAACCCGGATCACCTCTCCGCAAACCGAGGGAGACCTCGGCTTGCGAAGCGGATTATGCAAAAGTGGAGAACGGGGCGTTTGCCGATCAGGCTGCCACGGTCATTCTGTTTCCGGCATGATACGAATTTCCAGTGGGTTTTGACCGCCGATATATTTTTGTGCGGCGGATTGGATGTCCGAAGGAGTTATGGCCTCGAGGATCTCCATGCGCTGCCGGCGGCGATCAAGCACTTCGACGTCGCTCTGCGCCATGGCGACCAGGTCGAGCCACGCGGAATTCTGGGTCTCGGCGCGCTGATAACCTTCCTTGATTGGGCTGCGGGCGCGCTCAAGAAGGTCTGCACTCACCGGATTGGCGGCCATCTGATCCGCGATTGCGCGGATAGCCGAGGCGGTCGCATCCATGGCCTCCGGCGGTACGGTTGCAAAGGCGGTCAGGTGGCCGAAGCCGTCGAACGTGCGCTGGGAATAGCTGAACGCTTCGGGCGAATAGGTCGAGCCCAGTTCCTCGCGCAATTTCTCGGTCAGGCGCAGGCCTATCGTCGCTGCGAGCACATCGCGAATGATGTCATCACGCAGATCCGCCGAATCGTCGGTTGGCCAGCTGACGGACAGAGCTCCCTGATCAGCTTGTCCGGTATGGGTCAGCACTTTCGTCGACCGATCGGCGACGAACCCTATGGGCGGGGTGACCTCCCCGGCTTCACGCCGGATAGCGCGCGCAGGCAGCGTACCAAGCGTGGCCGCCACGGCGGAGATTGCCGCATCCGCGTCGATATCGCCGACCAGACCCAAGGCTAATGGCCCTTCGGCAAGCTGCGGCGCAACGGCAGCGCGCAAGTCCGCGAGCGAAACCTCCGTCAGGCGCTCGGCATCGACGACACCCAATCGGGCGTCGTTGCCAGCGAGCACGGAATTGAACGCGTTGACGAACACTTGGATCGGGGCCGACCGGATATTCTTGGCCAGGAGCGGCGCGACACCTGCCCA
This sequence comes from Allopontixanthobacter sediminis, assembly GCF_009828115.1. GTDB lineage: Bacteria > Pseudomonadota > Alphaproteobacteria > Sphingomonadales > Sphingomonadaceae > Allopontixanthobacter > Allopontixanthobacter sediminis. The sequence continues at coordinate 32,455 of NZ_WTYL01000002.1, forward strand.
TTGCGACTGGGTTTCGGGCCGCCATGCGGTCGCGGTCAAACGCGCGGCCAGCAGGTCGAGCTGGAGTTCGAGATCATCCGGCGTGGTAGTTCCCGACGCGACCAGCGCGCCGCTCGAAGCAGCGAGACCTGCGACGACAGCCTTCCCGGCGAGGGCACGGCGTAATTCGTCCGGATCGTGGGCTTCCAAACCGTCGACGCTCATCGCGATCGGCAGCATTTCTTTGAGGCCGGGACGGTCGGCAGGAAAGCCGCTGATACCTGTGCCGGCGCGCAGCGAGAAGGCGATCTTGCCGGGTTCAAAGTCCGTCGTCTTGAGGTTAAGCTGCAAACCGTTCGCAAACCGTACGGTGCGGATACCCAGATCCTCGACAGTCTGATCGAAGACTACTTCCCCAGGTGCGCCCCACTCCTCGTAAGCGAAGTCGACGGCAGCAGCTTCCTGAGGCGCTGTCACGGCGACCGCGGTGCTTTCCTCCAGCGCTGAGGCGATCGCTTCTTCGCCGCCTTCGATTGGCTGCTTGGTGGACACGTGGACGATGCTCGGACCTTCGTTCCAAGCGGTCTGGAAGGCGCTGCTGACCGTTTCAGCCGTGATGCCGGGCTCGATCGCCTGGTAGAAAGCGAGATCGTCTGTCGGCGATGTCAGGACGGTGTCGTCAAGGCTGGCGCGGACCAGCGCCTCGGCCAGTGCGGCACTGGGTCGGCCCGATGACTGCGCCACGGCGTTGCGAAGCGCGGTCTCGATATTTGCCTTGGCCTCGGCAATTTCAGCGGCGGTGAACCCGTATTCTGTCGCGCGGCGTAATTCCCGTTCGGCCAAGGCCAGCGTATCGCGCCACTGGCCATCCTTCGCCACAATCAGCAGACCGAAAGCTTCGGCGGTCCGGAACAGAGGCTGCTCAATCGCCTGGGCACCCAAGGTCGGCGAGTCTGGTGCGCGCGACAGGGCGGCGATGCGGTTCGAAAGGGCGATGCCGGCAATAGCGCGCAGGACTTCGCCCTGAGCTTCGACCAGGGTGTTCGTCGAGGGCTTCCAGGGCGAAATGCGTTGCAGTTCGATGATCTCCGGTATGGCCGGATCCACAAAGTTCGCGACCACTGCGGAATCGCCGGTAGAAACCGGACCGGTGTACGGATCGCGCGCGCTGCCCTCTCCCTCCCAGTCGGAAAACTCGGCTTCGATCTTGCGCTTCATTTCCGCCACATCGAAATCGCCGACCACCGCAAGGGTAGCCCGCTCGGGCCGATAGTATCCCTCATAAAATCCGCGCAAATCGGCGGCCGATATGTTCCTGATACGCTCGACATCGGCGCGCACCCGGTTGCCCACGCGCGATCCGGGCAGGGCAACCTGGAGATAATCGGCGATGCGCCGCCGCGAAGGATCGTTGCGAACCTGGGCTTCGTTCAGGATAATGCCACGTTCGCGCTCGACGGCTTCGGGATCAAGGGTAAGTTCGCCCGCGACCTCGCGGATCACCTCGAGTGCGGTGTCGACCGTGTTCTCGTCGGTGTTGGGCAATGCCAGCTTGTACGTCGTATAGTCGAGCGCGGTTTCGGCGTTGGTGTCTGCACCGAACGCCAGGCCAAGCCGCTCGAGAAGCGGCAGCAATTCACCCTCCGCGATGTTGGTCGAACCATTGAATGCCATATGCTCGACGAAGTGCGCTGCGCCGTTTTCGGCATCGGTTTCCTCGCGGCTACCGACTTCCACGGTAAAGCGCACGGCTGCCTCGCCCGCAGGATTGGTGTTGCGCTGGATCGCATAGCGCATACCGTTGGGCAGCACTCCGAACACGATGTCCCTGTCAGGCGCGAAATCCGGGCTGACAATGCCCCATGCTGGCACCCCGGTAGTCTCGCTTGCCGCCGTGCTGGTCTGAGGCGCGGTCTCCTGCGCCAGGCAGGGCTGGGCGGAAAGCGCCAGACATGCGGCCAGCGCAAAGAGTGAAGTTACGCGAAAGGATTTGACGGTGTTGCGACCCACGGAAAGTCCCCTGTGTTGTTGAATCGTATTGAAAACCCGGCCAGTTATTGATCAGACCCGATCCCGCTGTGATCAGATTCCTATGTCAGGGAAAACAGAATGGCAAACCGTTATCGGGTCTTTTGCAGATCGGATCGCCGAGCGACGGTAAGAGCCTGCTTTGCAGCCTGATCTAGCTGCTTTGGGCGGCTGTTAGTCGCATGACTCCAGTTTCGCTAACGGACCTATGGCGAGCCCGTGACGAGAAGTACGAGCAGGGTCAAACCGGTCGCAATAAGCGCCACCGAGAGCCACCGCCAACGCCCCATACCATGCCACATGCCGCTGAAGCTTCGCGACAGCCGTACTTGCGAATGGCGTTCACGCGCAATACGAAGCGAGTAGATCGCCGCGCCCGATAGCGCGAGGCCGGTCAGCAAGAGACCGAACAGGAACCAGGGGATCTTGGTCCAATATCCGCCGAAATTGCCGAAATGCAGCGGATCGGCCATCTCCCCGATGCGCTGATGGACCGTCATATCGCGGCCGTCGGTGGTCAGCAGCACCTGTGATGATCCCGGATCGATCCAAACCGAATTGGCACGCGGACGGACCAAAAGTGCCTCGTAATCACCATGCAGCACGAGATAGGGGCTGCCCTCGCCCGGGAACAGCACTTGGTTGATGCGCAGTCCGGGATAGGCCTCTTGCGCGGCGGCTAGCGCGGCGGACAGGTCACCTACTTCGGGCGAAATCGGATCTGCGTCGCCGGCTGGCGCGGCGGCTTCGACACGCGGTGCGGGCGGAGCGTCGAGCCCCAGGCTCTCGGCGAAATACCAGACGCTGGTCATAATGATCAGCGCGACGAACCACATCGACCAGACTCCCGCCAGCCGGTGGAAATCCCCCCACCACATCCGAGCATCGCGCTTTCGCAGCGGCTTGGCGAAGCCGCGCCACCATTTCTTGTAGACCACGAAGGAACTTACCAAACTCACCAGCAGCAGGAAGGCGAGTGACGACACGATCGGCACGCCCAGCCAGACGGGCAGGTTAAGATGCCGGTGCATATTCCTGAGTATCCGCGCCGCGCCGACCCAGGGGCCGACCCCCTGGATTTCGCCAGTTGTCGGATGCGCATGAAGAAAGGCCAGGCTGCCGTCGGGACGCTCGACCCGCACCCGCGCGGCGAAGGCGGAAGCGATCGGCGCTTCGATTGCGAGCACCTTTCCTCCCACCTCGTGCTCCGCTGCGCTTCCGGCGATAGCTTCCCAGTGCACCGGACCCTCGACGCTCGTCGGAGCTACGCGCAGGCTGGGCTGGAGGAGCCAGTCGATCTCTTGGCTGACCACAGCGAGCGTACCGGTGAACAGGATGAAGGTCAGGAACAGGCTGAGCTTCAGGCCGACCCACTGGTGCACCGTCCACCAGCCGCGCGCCCGGCTGGGCGCATGGCGGCTGCTCGGCAGCGCGACCTCGATCGGGGTGCCCTCCACCCCCATCAGAAGCGGTAACCCACCTCAAGGAATACCGAGCGCGGCGCGCCGGGGAAATGCCCCGTCCGGTCGATGAAGCCCGATGCGGCGTAGGTCGCATCGAACAGGTTGTCGACGCGCAGCAACGCGCGCACCGGACCGGTCTCGTAGATCAGGGAGGCGTCGAACACGATGTAGTCGTTCACCGGCTGGTCGCTGATGCTGATCCGGTCAGAAACGTAATCGCCGCCCAGCGCTACCGCCAGCCCTTGAGCCGGGAACTGGTAACGCGTCCAGAACCCGAGCTGATGTTCGGGCGCGTTGGCGAACCGGTCGCCGATCGCGTTCGAAAAACCGCCACCACCATTGTCGCCGGTAATGCGCGTGTCGTTATAGCCATACGCCAGCGTCAGCACCCAATCGGGCGTTATATCGGCGGCGATGTCGAATTCGAAGCCCTTGCTGGTGATCTCGCCCAGCGCGACCAAATCGTCGACGCCGTCATTGCCGGTGTCGCCGCGCGGATCGGTCTGGAGAATGTTCGTGCGGCGGATCTGGTAGGCCGACAGCGAGGATTGCACCCGTCCGCCCATCAGCGCGGTTTTGATCCCGACTTCGATAATATCGCCAGCGGTTGGCGCAAAGGGTCCTCCCGCGAGCGGGTTTTGCGAAGCAGCACCCTGCGGCTCGAAGCTGGTGGCGTACTGTCCGAAAAATGAAATATCATCGGTGACCCGGTAGACGCTGCCGAGGCGATAGGTGACCTCGTCGTCCTCCGTCACCGTGCCGTCGGCATCGTCGGTAAAGCTGTCGAGCCGCACCCCGCCCGTCAGGATCAATCGGCCGATAGTCAGCTCGTCCAACAGATAGACACCGAACCGCTCGCTCAGGGTCAGCGTCTCGTTGAAAGGTCCTTGGTTGTAGGTCGCCGGGTCCGACAAGCCATATTGCGGGTCGAACAGGCTGAGCGGGTTCGGCAAGCCGGGGGTGTTGGTGGTCCTCCCCCGCAGCGAACGGCCCATGAAGGCGCTCTCGGCTTCGTAATAATCGAGACCCACCAGCACCCGGTTGGACAGCGCGTCGCCCAGTTGCTCCGACCAGACCGCATTGGTGCCGAAGGACCAGGTTTCCTGCTGGCGCATCTGGTCGCGGAACTCCCGGATGCTGGCGTCGATCGTACCGTCGCCGTCGGAATCGAACAGCCCTCGCGGTTCGTGATAATTCTGGGTCTCGACCGCATCATTGTAGCGCAGGGTCGCATCGATGGTAACGCCGGCCAGCGGCTCTGCTTCCACGCGCGCCTGCAGAACGTCAGACCGCAGGTTGAGGAAATCGCCCGGTTCGTTGTGGTTCCAGCGGCGATCGGTGAGGAACTCCCCATTGTCGTCCACCGGCACCCCGCGCAGTCGGTTGGCGTCGAGCTCCTGGTCATATCGGGTCGCCTGGAGGATCAGCTTCACTGGTCCCGGTTCCCACGCCACTCCGCCATCGAGGATCAGCGTGCGCGAGGCGGCGTTGAAGCGAAAGGTCCCGCGATCCTCGTAGAACACACCGCCGCGCACCGCGACATCGCCGCCCAGCGGCGCGTTGACCTCCACCGATCCGCCGAAGCGGTCCTCGGTTCCGGCGATCAGCTTCGCCTGCCCCTCGAACCCGCGCTGGGTGGGTTTTTTGGTAATGTAGTTGAACAGCCCGCCGGGCGCGCCGGGGCCATACAACATGCCCGCCGGACCCTTGAGGAACTCGACTCGCTCGACATTGAACAATTGCGGGACCGAGAAACCGGCATACGGATCCCCGCGTAGCCCGTCGTAGAAGATCTCCTCCTGTCGAAACCCGCGCGCGGTAACACCCGCGTAGCTGAAGAAGCTGACGCCCGAGATGTTGCGGTAAAGGTCCTGCGCATCGCGCGCGCCCTGATCCTCGATCAGCTGCTGCGTGATCGTGGTGATGACCTGGCTGGATTCAAGCGGTGCGGTAGCGAGCTTACCGGTAGTGGTCTCTTCGGCCCGGTATAGCTTCTGCGCGCGTCCCGAAACGATGATCGTCCGGTCCTGCGCGGTCTCGGAGTCCGCCCCGCGAGGCTCCATTCCGGCGGACGAACCCACCGGATCCTGAGCAACATCTTGCCCCCACAGCGGCGCCGACAAGAGGCTGCTCGTAAGACAGATGAATTTCAGGTGAGAAAAAGCAGAACCGGACACTAAATACCCCTCATTGCGAATCGTTTGCAAAAGCCGGATAGGTCTTTTGCAATTGCGAATCAATCGCAGGTTTTCCGGATAAGCGTAAGGGCGCTCACGATATTCGAGTAACCGAAGTGCGGAATTACGCCGGCCGACAAGTTATCTTGCGCTCGTAATTGGTGCGAGCCGCGACAAACTGCACCGAATTGCACTTGAAGAAGTAGGGCGCCTGCCTGATCAGCAGTCCACGCTTTACGTTGGCTGAGTAGTTATTTTGCAATCGGGGAAACATGTCCCTGATCTAGGTCTCTCAATGGTCTTAGCCTGGCCCATCGCCAGACGGCATGGCCGGAGCCTCGGTGCGTAAGCGGCGCCATACAAGCAGGAACATACCAAGCAGCAACAGGGGGACGAGCGGCACACCGGTCGTGAGCGCTAGCGGGCGGGCGAAAGCCGCCGAACAAAAAACAGCCGCAAGACCAACCCTTTCCCAATCGAGAAACCCACGTTCGCGCCCTCGGGCGAAGAGGTAAGCCAGCGGAAAGATAAGTAGGACCAGGTCGTAATCGAGGACAAATGGGGTCGCCAACGGCGCACCGGCCAGCACCAGCGCAGCAAGGCCGGGCGAGAACGGTCGCCGCCAAGCGGCCCGGGCAATCACCGCCCCGATCGCCGCGGCCAGCAGTACCTGCATGGCAAACGCCAGGGCGCCCGGCACGCCAAGCAGCCGAAGCCCGGCGAACTGGCTGACCATTTTCGCGAAGCCAATCGTGCCGTCACCGGTTGCGCTGCCGGCAACTGCCATGACTGCGAGCCATTCGCTCCAGACCTCGGGCCCGAATGCGAGCGCTGCCAGTCCAGCCAGTCCCATCGCCGACGCCCCGGCGGCGGCAATCACGCGCCATTGCCCGCCAGCAAGCAGCGCGACTGCTACCAGAAGCCCGAACTGCGGTTTGATCGTGGCGAGTCCGATCAGCACGCCGACCAGCCACGGCTTTTCGCGCACCATCAGCAATCCCCCGCCGAGCAGCGCCCCGACCAGGAACGAGGTCTGTCCGTGGGTCAGGGTCACAACAACTGGAGGGAATGCGAGGAACAGTACGATACCCGGCGCTTTGAGCCCAAGCTTTGAGAACCATGCCCGGACCGCTGCGAGCCATGCGTTACTGCGCCGTGCCCGAACGGATTCCCGCCGGGCCTTGGGTCGCGAATGGCCCGGCGGAAAGCTGGTTGGCTCGGGTCATAACCCGGCAAAATCGATGTCCCATCGAAAGAACGCCGGCAGCGACTGCACCGATGTTCGTCGAGGACAGTGACGCGCCCGGCTGGCGCTATTGGTCAATCGTGCCGACCGTCAAAAAAGCGTCAATTCCGCTCTGGTCCGCCTTCCCGGTACAAGCGTCGCCACAACAATGCGCCGTTACTGGATTGCCGAGAACGCCTCGATGTCATTGATACGGCCGGACACGACCAACTCGTCGTTGGGAAAGATGATGGTGTCGGGCACCGCGTGAATGAAATCTTCCCCTTCCCGCTTCACTCCGACCACCGTGACGTTGAATTTCTTCCGGCATTCGCTGGTTACGAGTGGCAGCCCGACAATGATTTCCGGTGCGGCCAGCCGGGCGATAGCGAATTCGTCCCCGAAAGAAATGAAATCTAGCAGGCGCTCGTTGAGGATATGCGCCACCCGCTCGCCCATCCGCTGTTCGGGAAAGACCACGTGGTGCGCGCCGGTCCGCTCGAGAATGCGGGCGTGTTTCTCGTTGGTCGCCTTGGCCCAGATGTTGGTCAGGCCGAGGTCGGACAGGGCCAGCACCGTCAACACGCTCGCCTCGATATCGGTCCCGATGGCCACCACTGCGGCCTCAAAATCGGCGACACCAAGCCGTTCGAGGGTTGCGGTTTCCGTGCAGTCGGCTTCAACCACCTTGGTCAGGCTGGGCGCAAATTCCTGCACGATCTGCGCGTCGGTGTCGGCCCCCAGAACTTCATGGCCCATCCGTTCGAGCGTGTGCGCAACGGCGCCCCCGAAACGTCCCAGGCCGATGACAATAACGGGTCTGCGTTTGTTAGCCGACAATCAGGTTCTCCTCGGGATAGCGATAAGGCCGCTCCTGCCCGCCCAAGGCAAGCGCAGTGGCGACGGTAATTGTTCCTACGCGCCCGACAAACATCAGCGCGGCAATCACAACCTGCCCGCTAGGAGGCAAATCGGCCGTAATCCCGGTCGAAAGGCCCACGGTCGAGAAAGCGGAGATCGTTTCGAACAGGACATCTTCAAGCGGTAGCGTGGTAATCGACGCGATATATATCGTCGCGGCGAAGATCAGGCTCGCTGCAAGCACGGTCACCGTCAGTGCCTGACGCTCGACCGCGCGGCCGAACCGGCGCTGGAACAGTCCTGCATCCCGCCGGCCGAGAATTTCGGACAGGACAATGGCGAACAGGACGAAGAAGGTGGTCACCTTGATACCCCCGGCGGTGCCCGCGCTGCCGCCGCCGATGAACATCAGGATGTAGTTCACCATCAGGGTCTGGTCGTGAAACGCACCGACATCGAGACTGTTAAAGCCTGCGGTGCGGGGCATCACCGAATGGAATGCGGCGTTGAGCAGCTTTGCGCCAAACCCCAACGGTCCAAGTGTCTCGGGGTTCTGCCATTCCATCGCCAGCATTGCGAAAAAACCTACGAGCAACAGAGCGCCGGTCCCGCCAACTGTCACTTTGCTGTGGAGCGACCATCGCCGCCAGCGCAGGCGGTTGGCGCGAATATCCTGCATCACCGGGAAACCAAGCGCGCTGAGGATCACCGCCAACATGATCGGCACCAGGATCACCGGGTCGGTCTGGTATCCCATGACGCTGTCCGAATGGGTGGAAAAGCCCGCGTTGTTGAACGCGCTGACGGAGTGAAACACCCCGTGCCAGATCGCCTCGCCCGGCGGCATGCCATAAAACGTCATCATCCGAACGGCGAGTATCGCAGCAACTCCGGCCTCCACCGCGATGGTAATTTTCAGGACCAGTTTGAGCACCGCGGCCGCATCGCCCGTTTCCAGCCGGCTGCGTTCGACTTGTGTAGCCATACGTTGCCGCAGGCCGAAGCCCCTGCCCGCCATCAGCCCGAACAAGGTGGCCGCAGTCATGATACCGAAACCGCCGATCTGGAACATGATCAGGATCATGAGCTGTCCGAAGAACGACCAGTAAGTCGGGGTATCGACCACGATCAGCCCGGTCACGGCAACCGCCGATGTGGAGGTAAACAACGCTGTTAAGAGCGGTGCCCGCACCCCGTCCGAAGTTGCGAAGGGCAGACTCAGCAGCAGAGTGCCGATCACGATCGCGCAGATGAACAGCACCGGTATCAGGCGAATCGGATTGCTCAGGCCCTTCATGTAAGGCGCCTCTGCGCGGGATACCTCAGTGAGTAAAGCGCGGCATGGTGCGCCGTGCGGCTAAACGTTGGCCCTAATGTCCCGGTTCGCCGATCAATTCGCCGGCAGCTGCCATTCGAACCAGGCTTGAGAAATGGCGGGGTGAGTTGCCTCTTGCGCGCGACGCACACCGTTGCCCGTTTCAGGATTTTAAAGCAGGATGGCGGCGATCTTCCAGCCAATCGAGAATCCGGCATGACCGAGGAAACGACATCCAAGACCGAATACCACCGTGATGGCACGGTGTGCGCAAATGGCCAGATGCTCGGCGGTTCGCTGCACGGCTATTGGGAATGGTACCGCAAGGATGGCGCCCTGAAGCGATCCGGTGAATTTGCACGCGGGGAGCAGGTCGGCGAATGGACGACCTACGATGCCAGCGGGCTCCCCTACAAGACGACACGGGTGAAACCGAAATGAATTTACGGCGCATCATGCCTGTAGGTCTGATCGCGATCCTGGCGTCTTGCACGTTTGAGAATGTGCCCGCTGGCGCTCCGGATACGGATGATACGAACGTCCGTGTGGCCGCCGCCGAAAGTTCGCGCGTCAAGGACCGGGTCCTTGATATTCTCTGCGATACCGGTCCGCGCAATGTCCAGGAGGAACTGGTAGTGGTCGCAGCTTACGTACGGAAACGGGACGGGCATTCGGACAGACTATGGGAAGTGGCTGATCAAGCCGACTGCCGCGAATTTTCCGGAAATAGTGTCACCTAAGCCGGCAAGACCTGTTGGGTGTATCACTCGGTGTATGTACAAACTGCTCGAGCCGCCAAAACGGAGGAGCCCGGTCCCTCAGGACGATAGCGCGCCCGGTCCGTCACTAATCCTACGGTAGGCGCAACGGAATCAGCGTTGCTTCTTCGCGGTGGTGGCCGTGAAATCGGGATCCTTCTTCGCCACCCAATCGACGAATTTGCGCACATTCGGATTCGCCAGCAAGGCGTCCACGTCCATTGCGTGCCGCTGGAGTTCCGAATTAGTGAAATTGGCGATCAGGGTATTCTGACATATCGGATGCATGGGAACGACCTCGCGTCCGCCGCGACTTTTCGGAACCGGATGATGCCACACTATGGTCTTGCCGGTGGGCCTGCCGCACAGCCAGCACGGCACTGGAGCAGCCTCGGCCTCATCAGCCCCGCTATCCTGCAGGTCCTCGTAGCGGCCGTGTTTCGAATGCTTGCGGGCCATATGTGTGCGCCTGAATTGCCTGAACCAGTGGCTGCCCTAGGGGGATGACCCGGGCAACGCCACACCAAGGGCGCTATTTGCCGGTTACGCGGACCCAATCGACCAGCATTTCGACCTCACCGCGCTTAATCCTCTCGACCGTTATTGCCGGGAGGCCCGAATAGGGCTCCTCGATCCCGTTGGTCTTGAAGGGATAGGCCCCGCCGAGCGCGAAATTGAGGATGACGTGTTTTGGGGTGTCGAAACTCCACTCGCCGTAATGCTCCACCATCGCCCGGGTCGCCCGGTAGGTCAGCTGGCCGTCGATCTTGAACAGGATTTCCTGCGGCGTCCATTCGACTGCATATTCATGCCACTGGGTGACATCTGTGCCGGGCGGGAAAAAGAATTTGTCCACCAGCGGCGTCTCGCCGGAATATCCCGGACCGTGCAGCGCAACGCCGGTCCAGTCCGGCTCTCCGACATATTCCATGATGTCGATCTCGCCCGTGTCCGGCCAGCGGCCGTTGCCGAGCAGCCAGAACGCCGGCCAGACTCCGGTGTCTGCAGGCAGTTTGATGCGGGCAGCGGCGCGGCCATGGGTGAAGTCGAATTTGCCCTGGGTAGTGATCCGGCCGGAAACAAAGTCGACTTTGCGGCCGTCGGGTGTCGCGAACCCTTCCCGCCACTGCGGCTTCAGGACCAGCACGCCGCCATCGGCACCGGGGACAACGCCCGCGGGACGGAAGGTGATGGTATCGCCGGAATCGATGTAAGCCTGCTGTTCGTTGTTGACCCAGAAATCGGGGCCGACGACATTCCATTTCGTCCGGTCGAGTACACCGGTGTCGAACTCGTCGCGGAACAGCATTTCCTTCGCATGGGCGGCTCTCTCCACTTCGGTAGAGGACGAAGACTGTGCGATCACAGGTGCGGCAAGGACCAATGCGGCGACGGAGAAAGCCAAGCTCAGTTTGGACATATCCATTCCTTTCCGATGCGAATGTGTCAGGTGGCGGCGGGACGTCGGTGCCATCCCAAAAGCTGCTAGTGCCATCTCAAACTCTCCCGTGCGCCGGTTGACCCGGACTTTTTCTGGTTTCGTTTATTTGGCCCAAGCGGGGCATGATGCCGGAGGAACTGAAGTGTCGATCCGGACAGCTCGCAATGTTAGCGCCAGACCCGCCGCCGCCTCGATGCGGAACGCCGTATCCACAGTGCCGAGATCGGAGCCGTTCGCCGAGAAGCAGCGCAGCGGGATCGACAGGCGGGATACCTGACCCAACGGCGCGGCCGCGACTTGCGAGCCAAGGGCGACCCTGCCGCCGCCAAGGATCAGCATGGCATCGCCGCCGCCACTCTTACTGTCGATCCGCCAGTCGATCACAAGCGCGCCGCCGCTCTCATACTGGCTGCGCAAATCGGCAGGCGGGCCCTCGATGGTGAAATATCCGGCACCTGTCCAGACGAACGCCTTGCCGTCTTCCTGCGCCGCGACATCGACCGACCGTACAGACACAGCGCCGTCGGGGCTCGTGATCGCCCCTGCGGGCACCGGGCGTTTGCCGCCCGCATCGCCCACCGACAGCGTCCAAGGGGACCGCGCGACACCGCCGCTGAAGAAATTCTCGAGGTTCATCGCGGTTGCTAGGTCAATGCCCGGATCTTCGGACAATTGGCCGATTTCACGCTTAGCGACGTAGGACAGGCCGTAACCTAGCGCGAACTGCGGCTGCGTCACCGGCGACGCGGCGTCCGAAGGCCAGGCGAAGGGGAGCGTTCCGGTGAAATCGCGCACTGGTTTGCCCGTACGCTGCGCTACCAGTACATCGGCAATCCCGCCGCCTTGCGTTCCGGGCAGCCACGCCGCCACGAACGCATCGGACGCGTTGATTTCAGGATTGGTGAACATCGGTCGGCCGGACAGGAAGACGGAGACGACCGGAATCCCCTGGTCCTTCAGCTGTGTCAACAGTCCGAGGTCGGAAGCGCCGATCGGTTGGTAATCCAGCGTCGGAACATCGCCTTGGAATTCGGCATAGGGACGCTCCCCGAAAACGACGACCGCGACATCGGGCTTGCTTGCATAGCGGCCATCTACCGCCAGTTGTGCCGTCCCGCCGGACTCGCGGACGGCATCGGATAGCGCCTGCCAAACCGTCTGGCCGTTAGGGAAATCGGACGGCATGACATCGGTGCCTTGCCAGCTGATCGTCCAGCCGCCTGACTGCATGGCGAGGTCATTGGCCCCGGGCCCTGCGACTAGCACCTTGGCGCCGGCGCGGATCGGCAGGACCGAACCGTTGTTCTTTAGCAGCACGAGCGATTTTGCGACCGCTTCGCGCGCCAGCGCCAGATGATCCGGTGCGCCGATTGCGGCATAATTGCTGCTGCCTTCGCGCATTGGATCGTCCAGCAGTCCCAGCTTCGCCTTGACCCGCAAGATGCGGCGCACTGCGTCGTCGATCCGGGCCATCGGGATCGTGCCGTCTCGCGCCTGCTGAACAGTGTTCGCAAACAGGTCCTTCCAGCTGTCGGGCGCCATATACATGTCGAGCCCGGCGTTCAGAGAAGCTGCGCAACTGGTCACGCTGCAATTTTCAACCTGGCCGTGCCCGTTCCAGTCGCCGACCACGAAACCTTCGAAGCCCATCCGCTCCTTCAGGACATCGGTCAGCAGCGACCGGTTGCCGTGGTGCTTGACGCCGTTCCAGCTGGAAAAGCTCGCCATCACGGTCAGCGCACCCGCGTTGATCGCGGGGGGATAACCAGCCGCATGGACGCGAACCAGTTCGGCTTCGGAGATGACCGCGTCGCCCTGGTCCTTGCCGTCCATGGTGCCGCCATCGGCCAGGAAATGCTTGGCGGTGGCCGCCACCTTGCCCGGCTGCAGCGGCTGCCCCGGGACGAGCGGCCCCTGCAGGCCCTCGACCATTGCCTTAGAATAAGCCGCGACCAATGAGGGATCGGAGGAATAGCCTTCGTATGTGCGTCCCCACCGAGGGTCCTGCGGTACGGCCAGCGTCGGGGCGAAAGTCCATTCGATACCGCTGCCGGATATTTCGGCCGCGGTAACGGCACCGATCTTGCGGATCATCGCCGCATCCCTTGCGGCCCCCAGCCCGATATTATGCGGAAAGATCGTGGCGCCCGGAATGTTGTTGTGCCCGTGCACCGCATCGACCCCGAAGATGATCGGGATGCCGGCGCCCGGGCCGTCCGGAGCGATCGATACGCTACGAAATTCGCGAACCATCCGGTCCCAGTCGGCAGCGGGTGCGCGTTCGTTGCCATAAGCGCCGCTGTTGCCCCCTGCCAGCAGCGAACCCAGCGGATACAACCGCAAATCGTCCGGAGTGATCGTGCTGATGTCGGCCTGAATGGTTTGACCGACTTTCTGTTCTAGGGTCATGCGCGCCAACAGGGCATCGATCCGCTGTTCGGTCGCGGCATCGGTAATGGCGGCTGGGCTTGCGGCGGCGGGCCAGATGGCGGGGACGGCCTGTGCATCCAGCGCCGGGCCATGACTGCATGCGCTTAGTAACGTCGAGCACGCAGCCGTAATTATCGCCAGTTTCAGGCTCTGCATCCGATGATCCTCTACCGTTTTGCGTTATTGTGTTAACGTTCTCAACGCCAAGCTATACACGCCGGATTGGTGAAATCAAGGACTACCCTGCAAGCATTTGCTCTCGAGCCGAGATCAGTCCGGCGGAGGCGCTGCGGTGGATTCCCGTACGATGAATCCGACTGGAATGTTGATCGGCCCCTCGGGAATCTCCTCACCCCGTTTCGCGGCGACGAGCAATTCGACCGCGCGCGAAGTGGTTTCCGCGATCGGCTGGTCGACCGCCGTCACCGTGGGCCGGGTCGAACGGGTGATCGGAGTGTTGTCGAAACTTACCACGGACAAGTCACGGGGCACTTCCAGTCCCTGCTCCCGCACGGTTTCGATCGCGCCGATTGCCATCTGGTCGCTGCTCGCGAGGATGGCAGTCGGGCGCGACGTGCGTGAAAGCAGTTCGCGCGCTGCCGCCCGCCCGGCTTCAAGGGTGAAATCGCCTTCGGCCAGCAGGCCTTCGACCGGCAGACCTTCGGACGCCATTTCTTCGTGCCAACCCTTGGTTCGCCAGGTGCTGAGACGATATTCGGGCGAACCGGCAATAAAGCCGATCCGTTCATGCCCGAGATCGATGAGGTAGCGGGTGGCCATCCGCGCCGCGCCGTGATCGCCCATGATGATCGGGATCCCCCCGCCCTCGCCGCGCGATCCGATCTGGACGAAGGGGATCGACTGGTCGCGGAGCAAGTCGGTAATCAGGGGATTGTCGGAATGCGGCGGCGTCAGGATCACCCCGTCCGGCTGCAACGCCGCAATCGCCGCCTGCAATTCACGTTCCACGTGGTCATTATGCGTGTCGACCAGCTCGAAGATCAGGCGGTAGCCGAGCTCGGCGCATTTGAGCATGCCGCCCAGCAGCATCTGGTCGACCCAGTCACTGCCCTGCCGTGCCCGCCAGTCCGCAATCGTGCGTTCCCGGTCGTTTATGGCGAGGATCAAATAGGACCGCGAACCGCTCATCCGCTGGGCGGCAATCGACGGTACATACCCCAGCTTATCGATCGAGGCCTGCACCCGGTCGCGCAATTCCTCGCGCACGTTGGGCTGCTGGTTGATGACACGGCTGACGGATTGCAGCGACACCCCGGCATCTGCGGCAACATGCTTGATCGTAACTGCCTGACGCCGCCGGGGCATATCCGAATGTGTCCCTTAGATTGATTTGTGGCCGCGTTAGCGGGATCGGCCGGTCATGACCAGAACCCCGCTATACCGGGCAAAAGCCCATTCGGCCGCGCCCGCTGTGCACTAGGAAAAGCGCCGCTGCCGTAACATCGGCCGCTTTTCCATCGTGCATATTCCTAGCCGTTCCTCAGAAGTCGAAACGCGCAAGGAAGGTAAAGCGGCGATCGTTGCGGAACGCCGAACGGGTGATCCGCGTACCGTCGAAATCGACGACCTGCGTAGTCTCGGTGACTTCGTCCAGCAGGTTGACGCCCTGCACACCCAGCTTGAGCCCGTCCATCACAGTAAAGAACAAGGACGCGTCGAGCTGCCCGGTAGCCTCCCCGTAGATAGGTGAGAACGGGAAGATCACGTCCCGCGGCGTCTGGAGGAAATCGGACCGCCAATTGTAGGCTGCGCGGGCCGACACGAAGTCGTTCTCGTAGAATATCGCAGCGTTGACCGTGTGCTTCGAAACCCCGGCCAGCGGCAGGCCGGACGTTATCAGGCTCCGGTTGGCGTCCAGATCGGGTTCGGTGAAATCACCGGCATCGACATAGGTGTACGTAAAGCCCGCACCAAGGTCCTTGAGGAAGCCCGGCAGGAAATCATAGACTTGCTGGTAGGCAACTTCGACACCTTTGAGAGTGCCGCCAGCCGAGTTCGTCGGCCCATCCAGCCTGGTGTCGACCGACAGACCGGAAGGTCCGGTCAACGTGACGATCGATGTTCCGCCATTCACGATCCCGGAAAGTTCCTTCATGAACAGGGACACGGTCAGCGATCCGACATCGGCCCAGTACCATTCGGCCGAAAGATCGTAATTCCAGCTTTCGGTCGCGGTTAGGAAACGGTTTCCGGTATCGATCAGGAACAACGGTCCGGTTTCGAGGGTGCCTTCTGCGCGCAAGTTATTGGTGTTGTCGGCCAGCGTCGCGTTGGTCCGGTAAAGTGCCAGATCGGGGCGGAAGATGCCTTTGGAGACGCCTACTCGGAACAGCAACCCGTCGCCGACATCCAGCTTCGCGTTGAAACTGGGGAGCCAGTTCTTGAAGGAGATGCCCGACGAATTGTCGATGATGTCCCCGTTGAAAACGGCAAGGAATTCAGCTTGCCGCGCTGGCGAAAGCTGGCAGAAACCGGGTAGCTGCTGTCCGGCGGGAAGTGACGCGGGATCACACGCTGAACCTCCGATGGCAGGTGCCGTGCCTACCGCGGGGAAGCTTATCGTGCCCTCGGAATTTACCGTCGTCTTGATATACCGGAGGCCGAAATTGCCGTCGAGCTCCCAGCCGTTTCCGAACAGGTCGTCCGCACCGAAATCGATCCGGCCATACAACGCGACCGTCTTTTCATCGACGTCGGAGATTTCACCCGAACGGAAAGTTCCGTCGACCACGTCGCTGCGATTGTAGAGCGGGCCCCACGGCGCGAACGAGCCGATGGTACCGATGATTTCGGCAGCCTGCGCTTCGGTTTCCCGGTTCAGATATTCGTCGACCAGATTATCGCCGCCGAAGAAGATGCCTGCCCCACCGGGTACCGGAAGCGTGGTGTTGCCGCGCTGGAAACCTTCGAAGGGGTTGCGAACCTGCGAATAGCTGGAAACGTTACCGTTAGGATTGTTGGCGAACACCGCGCCGCCAGACCACGGCGCGGAAAGGTTGCCCCAGTTGCCGAAGTTCGCGTTGCGGGTCACGCGGTTGCGTTCCGCCCAGCGTGCGCCAAAGCTAGCCTTGCGGAAGAAGCCGGTGTCGCTGACATCGTATTCGATATCACCGCGGAAGCTGTCGAGGCTGCCTTCGTTCTTCACCTGGTTATCGATCAGGAACCAGTAGAAGCTCTGGCCGGGATCGGTGAAGAAGTCGGTGCCTCCGCCCGAACCGGTCGGGGGCAGGAACTGTACATCAGGGGTCTTGCCGGTCGCGTCGATCGAAATGTCCGCTGCGCTTTGCATCACGCCAATCAGGCCGTTCTCGTTCCGGAACGATGACAGCGTCTGCGCTTCGAAATTCAGGCTCAGACGGTCTGTGACATCCCATTGCGCTGTGAATGACAGGTCTTCCGTTTCAGCCTGGTCTTCGCGCTGGAACCGCAGGAATTCCGCCGGAATACCGCCGCCTTGGGTCAGGACACCGGACTGGAAGATCCCGTTTTCGTCAAACTGCCAGGTGCTTCCCGGTGCCTGCACCGGGAACAACGCATCGTCGTTAACCAGCGCGAGGATCGCGTATTCGTTAATCGTCGCCGACGTTTCCGCCCGCAGATATTCACCTGTCATGACGAATTCGCCGCCCGGGCTTTCATACTGGAGCACGGCGGAAAACGCGTTCCGGTCGCGCGTCAGGTCGGTGGTGCGAACACCGGCGCCCTTGGGCGTGATGACTGTTCCCGGAGGCGGGAAATTGCTCGCGTCGAAATTCTGGCCGCCAAGCCCGCCGGAACCGACATCCTGAATCCGGATGCACGGGCCGTCGAGCGTATCCGCCCGGTAGCACGGGTCGGTCAGTTGCGAAGCGTCGGTCCTGGTGACCAGTTCCGACTGCGCGTAAGCCAATTGGACGCCAATCCGGCCAGCATCGTTCTCGTAGGTAGTCGAACCAAGCACGGAGAACCCGGGCGACCATTCCTTGGCAAGATCGCCGTAATTGGCTTCGATCGTTCCGGCGATATGGAAACCGGGTTTGTCCAGCGGCTTGCGGGTTACCAGATTGACCGTGCCGGAAATACCGCCGTCGACCATGTCGGCGGTGGTATTCTTGAACACTTCGACGCGGCCCAGCAGTTCGGGCGACACATCGTTGAAACTGAGAACGCGTCCGCCATTCGCGGAGAAAATGTCCCGGCCGTTCAGTTCGGACCGCACGAACGGCAGTCCGCGAATGATGACGCCGGTGCCTTCAACGGAGAAACGGTCGGGGTCGTCGCGCTGTTCGAAACGGCTGATGTTGACGCCGGGAACGCGCTGCAGGGCTTCGGCTACCGACCGGTCGGCCAGCGCGCCGATGTCTTCCGCCGAAATGACATCGACAAAGGTGTCGGAATTGCGCTTGATGTTCTGGGCGTTTTCGAGCGCCGCGCGGTAACCGCTGACGACGATGACATCGCCTTCATCCAGCGCGTCTTCCGGAGCTGGAGATGCTTCGGCCTCCGCCAGGACAGGACTTTCGGTTTCCTGCGCCGACGCAGCAGTGCCGAGGGCCATGCTGATCGCGAGTGATGACGCGGTTCCGAGAACCACGAGGCGGCCGGAACGGAACCCGTTCCACAATTGGAGGTGGCTGGACAAATCTCTCTCCCTGTAATTCCCGGCGCTCAAAAACGCCTTGTTATCCGACCTTGATATGCCACATTGTGAGCGTTATCAAGATAAAGATGAACGTTCACAAAAGTTGATATTTGAGCGGATTGAAATGCGGGAGAGACAACGGGTCAGCTTGTTCACATTCAACACACGTTGGCGAACTTTCAGATGTGAAATCAGATATCTGTGATGACTATCAAGCGCTCCGGATCGGTTACGGTATGGGAAGGATTCCGGGTCTTTCTTTGGCCAGAGCAGATTGCAGCAAGGGAGCGGCTGGATTATTCGTGAACTTTGTTGTGAAATTGCAACATTTCGCTTGGCCGTGCTGGCCGACTGGGCGATCTAGGCTCTGAATACAGCGCGAAACGGGAAACAGGATGACCATTAGACGCATTGTCATTGTCGGCGGCGGAACTGCCGGATGGATGGCCGCCGCGGCGCTGTCCCGCCTGAAAAGCGACAATCCGGTGGATATTACCCTCATCGAATCCGAGCAGATCGGCACAGTCGGTGTGGGCGAGGCGACCATCCCGCCCTTCGTGCTGTTCAACCGGATGCTGGAGATCGACGAGCAGGAATTGCTGTCGGAGGTCAAGGGAACCTTCAAGCTCGGTATCCAGTTCGTCAATTGGGGGAACCGGGGCGACAGTTATTTCCACCCGTTCGGCAATTACGGCTACGAGATCGACGGGGTGTCGTTTCATAATGTCTGGCTAAAATACCGAATGGCAGGCGACCAGCGCCCGCTGCACAATTTCAGCCCGGAAACGATCGCCGCGCAGCACCGCAAGTTCGCCCGCACCGAGACGATGCAGCATGACGACCTGCCGCCAATCAATTACGCCTATCACCTTGACGCCGGCCAATACGCGCGGTTCCTGCGCCGCTATGCCGAAGCACGCGGCGCGGTGCGGATCGAAGGCAAGGTCGATAATGTCAGGTTGCATGAAGAAACCGGCTTCATTGCATCGCTGACGCTGGATGATGGAAGCGAGATTGCCGGCGACTTGTTCGTCGATTGCTCGGGCTTCCGCGGTTTGTTGATCGAACAAGCGCTGCAGACCGGTTACGAGGACTGGAGCCGCTGGCTACCGTGTGATCGGGCGGTCGCCCTGCCCTGCGCCAACTCAGGTCCGGACCTGCCCTATACACGCGCCACCGCGTGGTCTGCTGGCTGGCAATGGCGGGTGCCGCTGCAGCACCGCAACGGCAACGGCCATGTCTATTGCTCGCTATACATGTCCGATGACGAGGCCCACGGCATCCTGACGGACAACCTCGACGGGCAAGTGCTCGCAGAACCAAATTTCCTCCGTTTCACGACCGGTCGGCGCAAGAAGTTCTGGAACAAGAACGTGGTCGCCCTCGGGCTTGCGGCAGGCTTTATGGAACCGCTGGAATCAACCTCGATCCACCTGATCCACACCGGCGTTTCCAAATTGATCGCGTTGCTTTCGCTCGACGGCGTGTCCAAGGCCCAGGAGGATGCCTTCAACCGTTTGACAACCAAGGAATACGAACGGATCCGGGATTTCCTGATCCTGCATTATAATGCCACGGAGAGGGACGACAGCCCGTTTTGGAATTATTGTCGCACGATGAGCATTCCAGACAGCCTCCAAGAAAAAATCGACCTGTTCCGCATCAACGGCCAGATCTTCCGTGAAGAGGATGAGCTGTTCACGGAAACAAGCTGGGTCGCCGTGATGATGGGCCAGGGCATCAGCCCCGCCAATTTCAATCCGATGACCGCCACCTTGAAGGAACCCGCTTTGTCCATCGAAGTCGGAGAGGTCGAGAAATCGATCCGTTTCCTGGTTAACGCCCTTCCGTCCCACAGCGATTTCGTCCGGCAATACTGCCCCGCCGCGCCCGCGTAACGGCTCCGTAATATCCATCACGGCCGCCGCCACCTTCCCCGCTGAGTTAAGCCAACCCGGCCTCCGCGGCGTCTCGGGCAGGTTACCATCGGAATGGTCAAACAGGGCAGTCTGATGTTTCCGCTATTCTTCGTCCACCTGCGCGAGCAATTGTTCGGAGCGTGACAGATGCGGGCGGTCGAGCATCCCGCCTTTGAAACCGATGGTGCCCGCCCCGGGATTGGCCGCAAATAGTGCGACGATTTCCCGGGCCTGCGCGATATCCTCGGCGCTAGGGGTGAACGCCGCGTTGATCACATCGACCTGCGCCGGATGGATCGCCAGCATTCCGCGGTAACCGTCGCGGCGCATTTTCTCCGCTCGCGTCCGCAGCTTTTCGAGGTCGCGAAAATCCCCCTGGATGGTTTCGATTGCCGGAACGCCCGCGGTCGCGGCACCAAGCAGGCACAAGCTGCGGGCCAGTTCATAGGTAAAGCCGTAGCTGCCATCGGTATTGGTGTTGGACGCTGCCCCGATAGAATCGGCCAGGTCTTCCGCCCCCCAGCTCAGCGCCGCTACCCGCGGAGCGCCCTTGTAATCGCCGGTGTGGAACATGCTTTCCGCTGTTTCGGTGATCAGCACGATCACCGGCGTAGAGCCTTGCTCGATCCCGTTCGCGACTTCCAGCGCGGCGAGATATTTGTCGAACGTTTCGACATCCTGCCGCCCGTAAACCTTCGGCAGCATGAACCCGCCGGGCCTTCCGGGCATGATCGCCGCCAGGTCGGTAAGCGTATACGGTCCATCGAGCGGGTTGACCCGTACCCACATCCGCGCCCGGTCATCAGGGTGTTCGCACAGGAAATCATGCACCATCTGACGCGCCGCTGCCTTGTTCTCCGCCGCGACGGCATCTTCGAGATCGTAAATCACGATGTCCGCCTGGCTTGCCAAGGCCTTGGCCATCTTCTTCTCGCTGTCCCCGGGAGCGAACAGCCAGGAGCGCATTTTGAGCGTGGTCATTTCGGCAGCAGTCACAGCGGCACCTTTGTGGTCAGTAAGATCATGTCAAACCCGGCGCAGGTTCCGCGATGCCGATCAGGATGACGTCCGGCGCTATCGGGACAAGGCGCCGGAACGCCGGTTTGGAGCGGGTGAAGGGAATCGAACCCTCGTCGTCAGCTTGGGAAGCTGCTGCTCTACCATTGAGCTACACCCGCAAGGCGTTCAAATCGCACATGTCATCGTAAAAAACCAAACGATTTACGGCTTGGCTTCAAGGGCCTCCCCGCAATCGGTTGCCAAGTGCCATAAGCGGGCCGCCCCGGTCAACGCAAGATCGAAGGCCCATGCACCGCTATCATTCGAACTGCGCCTTGCGCCCGCCCGCTTTGCGGGATTAAGAGCCCGGCTACAAGGCAGGAGACTTCCGTTGCGCCAGCATGCCCTTTCCGGTTCCCCGTTCGAAACGCGATTCGGATTTTCCCGGGCGGTTCGGATCGGCAACCGCATTATAGTCGCAGGGACTGGCCCGATCGAGGAGGATGGGTCGAGCACTCCGGGCGATGCGGCCGCGCAGGCGGCGAGGTGCTGTGCAATCATCGTCCGGGCGGTTGAGGAACTGGGCGGGAGCGCGGCCGATATAGTCCGGACACGCATGTTCCTGACCGACCTCGGCGATCAGGATACGGTCGGCGCAGTGCATGCCCGCTATTTTGGCATAGCTCGGCCGGCGGCGACGATGGTCGGCGTCGCGGCGCTTTGCCGGCCCGAATGGCTGGTCGAAATCGAGGCTGAAGCGGTAATGGGGAATGCTCCGTGATCCGCGCAGCACTGGTTTCGGTCCTCGCTGCCCTTCTCGCTGCATGCGCCGCGATTTCGAACGCCGGCGCACTGGATGGCGCGGCCGTAACGGATAAGCGGATAGCGCTGACCTTCGACGATATCCCGCGTGGACGAGGTGCCTTTTTCGATGACGAGGAGCGCACCCGGCGGATCATCGCCAACCTGGCCGAGTCCGGCGTTTCACAGGCCGCGTTCTTCCTTAATCCGGGCATGATCGACGGGCGCGCCGGGGCTGCGGACCGCATCGCCCGCTATGTCTCGGCGGGTCACGTGATCGCCAACCATTCCAACACCCACCCGCACCTGTCCGATACCGACGCCGAAGCGTACCTGGCGGATATCGACACTGCCGAGAACTGGCTGAAAGGCCGGGAAGGTTATCGCCCCTGGTTCCGCTATCCGTTTCTGGATGAAGGCGGCCGGGACAAGGTGAAGCGCGATACCGTCCGTGCGGGGCTGGCGGAGCGCGGTTTGCGCAATGGTTACGTCACGGTGGACGCGTCCGACTGGTTTTACGAACAGGCGGCGATCGACGCGAAGGCGGCGGGTCAGGTCATGGACATGGACGGCCTGCGGGACCTGTATGTTGAAAGCCACGTCCAGTCGGCCGAATTCAGCGACGCCCTCGCCCGGCGGACGCTAGGCCGCGCGCCGGCCCAGGTGATGCTGCTGCATGAAACCGATCTGGCCGCGCTGTATCTGTCCGATCTGGTGACTGCGCTGAAGGCCAAGGGCTGGCGGATCATTTCCGCCGACGAGGCCTTCGCCGATCCGATTGGGCAGTTGCAGCCCGATGTTCCCTCCGCACAAGGAACCTTGACCGAGGCGCTGGCGTGGGAACTAGGGCTTCCCGCCCCCCGCTGGTACGCACGCAATAACCCATCGCTGGCGGGTGATGAGTTTCGCCGCCGCGTGATTGGCGGGCAAAAAGATTAAGTCGTCACCACACCGGGTGCATCGCGCAATTCTTTGCGCTAACGAGGACGTATGAACGATCAATTTCAACTGAACGAAGACCAGCTGGCGATCCAGGAAATGGCCCAGCGGTTCACCGCCGACAACATCACGCCCTTCGCGGCGGAGTGGGATGAAAAGAAGATTTTCCCCCGCGATGTGATCAAATCCACGGCCGAGCTTGGCTTCGGCGCGATCTACGTGTCTGAGGAATCCGGCGGCATCGGCCTCGGCCGGCTGGAAGCCGCGATCATCATGGAAGCCATGGCTTACGGCTGTCCCGCAACCAGCGCCTTTATCTCGATCCATAACATGGCGGCCTGGATGATCGACAACTTCGGCGGTCAGGAGGTCAAGGACCGCTACCTGCCCGACCTCGTCAGCATGGAAAAACTCGCCAGCTACTGCCTGACCGAGCCGGGTTCCGGCTCCGATGCGGCGGCGCTCAAGACATCCGCACGGCTTGACGGTGACCATTATGTTCTGAACGGCACCAAGCAGTTCATTTCCGGCGGCGGTGTCAACGATGTCTATGTCACCATGGTCCGCACCGGAGATCACAAGACCGGCGGGATCACCTGCCTGGTGGTGGACAAGGACACTCCCGGCGTCAGCTTCGGCACCCCGGAACGCAAGCTTGGCTGGAACGCCAGCCCCACCGCGCAGGTCATCTTCGAGGATGCCCGCGTGCCGGTTGGCAACCGCGTCGGCGCGGAGGGCGAAGGGTTCCGCTTTGCGATGATGGGCCTCGACGGCGGACGGCTGAACATCGGTGCCTGTTCACTGGGCGGGGCGCAGCGCTGTCTGGACGAAGCGATCGCCTACACCAAGGACCGCAAGCAGTTCGATACGCCGGTATCCGATTTCCAGAACACCCAGTTCATGCTGGCCGATATGGCGACCGATCTGGAGGCAGCCCGCGCGCTGCTTTATCTCGCGGCGGCAAAGGTAACCGCCAACGCGCCGGACAAATCCCGCTTTTCCGCGATGGCCAAGCGCCTCGCCACGGACAACGGCAGCAAGGTCGTCGACGATGCGCTGCAATTGTTCGGCGGGTACGGCTATCTGAAGGATTACCCGATCGAACGGTTCTGGCGGGACTTGCGGGTCCACTCCATTCTCGAGGGCACCAACCAGGTCATGCGAATGATCGTCGGACGGGACTTGCTGCGCCAATGACCCGGGACGTCCTTACCCACACCCACGGCGCGGTCGGGCATCTGTCGCTCAACCGTCCCAAGGCGCTGCACGCGCTCACGCTCGAGATGTGCCATGCGATGAGTTCCGCCCTGTGCAAATGGGCGAACGACGATGCGGTCGGCGCGGTAATCATCGATCATGCCGAAGGGCGCGGTTTCTGTGCGGGCGGCGATATTGCCTTCCTGCGCAATTCGGCGCTTCACGACGGCGGTGTTTCCGGCCGCAAGTTCTTCCACGACGAATACCAGCTCAACCACCAGCTGTTCACCTATTCCAAGCCAGTGGTCGCGTTCATGGACGGGATCACCATGGGCGGCGGCGTCGGCATTTCGCAGCCGGCCAAATTCCGGATTGCGACCGAGAACACGCGCTTCGCCATGCCCGAAACGGGTATCGGACTGTTTCCCGACGTGGGCGGCGGCTGGTATCTGTCGCGCCTCGGCGGGCGGATCGGCCAATTTCTCGCGTTGACTGGTGCGCGGCTGGACGGTTCCGAATGCCTGTGGGCGGGCCTCGCGACACACTACCTGCCGTCGGAGAAACTTGCCGAGGCGAAAGCCCGGATCAGCGCAGACCCGAGCCGTATCGCGGGTATTCTGTCCGAGCTTTCGGTGACCCCGCCCAAGCCGCGGATCGAGGAAAATGCTGACCGGATCGTCCGGTTCTTCGCTTCCGACAGCTATGAGGAAATACTCTCCCGGCTGGAAGCGGACGACAGCGATTGGGCGCAGAAGGAACGCGATACGCTGGGCACCAAGAGTCCGCAGACCTGCAAGGTCGCGCTGCGCCAACTGGCCGCCAGCGCACAGCTGACCGATTTTGCCGACAATATGCGGATGGAATACCGGATCGCGTCACGCGTGCTTGTCCGTCCGGACTTCGCCGAGGGAGTTCGCGCGGTGATCGTGGAAAAAACCGGCGACCCGGCATGGAACCCAGCTACGCCGGAAGGCGTCACCGAGGAGCTGCTGGATGCGATTTTCGCGCCGCTGCCTGAAAATGAAGAATGGACTCCCCTATGAGCTACGAGACTATCCTGACGGAAACCCGCGATGCGGTGACACTGATCACGCTGAACCGGCCGCAGGCGCTGAATGCGCTGAATGGTCAAGTGCTGGAAGATCTGATTTCAGCCTTCGCCGAGTTCGAGGCGGATGACAGCCAGCGCTGCGCGGTGCTGACCGGATCGGGCGACAAGGCCTTCGCCGCCGGGGCCGACATCAAGGAAATGGCCGAGAAGGACGCAGCGGATTTCTACCTCGAGGATTTTTTCGCCCGTTGGACCAGCCATGTGGCCGAAGCCGTGCGCAAGCCGTGGATCGCTGCGGTCAATGGATTTGCGCTTGGAGGCGGGTGCGAGCTGGCAATGATGGCGGATTTCATCCTTGCTTCGGACCAGGCAAAATTCGGCCAGCCGGAAATCAAGCTGGGCGTAGCCCCCGGCATGGGCGGTTCACAACGCCTCACCCGCGCCGTGGGCAAGAGCAAGGCCATGGAAATGTGCCTGACCGGCCGGATGATGGGCGCAGACGAAGCCGAACGTGCCGGCCTGGTTGCCCGCGTCGTGCCGCATGACGAGCTGCTGACGGAAGCGATGAAAACCGCCGCCACCATTGCCGGAATGCCGTCGATGGCCGCGATGGTGAACAAGGAAATGGTCAACGCCGCATTCGAAACCGACCTGGCGCAAGGCATCCGTCACGAACGCCGCCTGTTCCAGATCCTGACTGCCAGCGAAGACAAGGCGGAAGGCATGGCCGCCTTCATCGAAAAGCGCGAAGGCAAGTGGAAGGGGCGGTAATCCTCAAAGGCTTCGGTTTACTTTTCGCCGGGCTGCTGTTTGTCTGGCTGGGTATTATTGGCTGGAAGCATCGACGTGAAGAGCGGATCAACATCATAGAAGCTGCCATTCTGAAAATCAGCAATGAGGAGCCGTTGCCACGTAGTCTATTCGATCGTGCAATGGCCTATCTTCAACCTATCCTCATGCTGGTTTTCGGACCAGCCATGATCTTGACGGGCCTAGTTTTGCTGTTTGTATAACCGGAGAGTAACATGAAAATCGCCTTTATCGGTCTTGGCAACATGGGCGCTGGCATGGCCGCGAACCTGGTCAAGGCCGGCCACAATGTCCGCGCCTTCGACCTTAGCGAAGTTGCACTGGGTCAGGCGAAGGCCAACGGCTGCGACACCTTTCCCACGGCAAAGGAAGCCGTGCAAGGCGTGGATGCGGTCGTGTCCATGTTGCCCAATGGCGGGATCGTGTCGCGGGTGTTCCGCAGCGACGTGATCGGCCATGCCCCGCAGGACGCCATCTTGATGGATTGTTCGACCATCGATGTGGCGACCGCGCGCGACGTGGAAAAGGCCGCTGCCGATGCCGGTTACGCCATGGTCGATGCACCGGTGTCGGGCGGGATCGCGGCAGCGAGCGGCGGGACCCTGACATTCATGGTCGGCGGCAGCGACGATGCCTTTGCTCGCGCCGAGCCGGTCCTGTCCGCGATGGGCAAGGCGGTGATCCATGCCGGCGGCGCGGGCGCAGGACAGGCGGCGAAAATCTGCAACAACATGCTGCTAGGCATTCACATGATCGGCACCTGCGAAGCCTTCACCATGGCGCAGAAGCTGGGCCTCGATCCACAGACCTTCTATGACATCAGCTCGGTCAGTTCAGGCCAGAACTGGTCGATGACATCCTACTGCCCGGTGCCCGGCGTAGGTCCGCAAAGCCCGGCGGACAACGGTTACAAGGGCGGGTTCGCCACTGCGCTGATGCTGAAAGACTTGAAGCTGGCAATGGAAGCGGCAGAAAGCGCCGGGATGGAAACCCCGCTCGGTGCCCATGCCAAAGCGCTGTACGAGGAATTCGCCGAGGGCCATTCGGACCTCGATTTCTCGGCGATTATCAAGAGTCTTTAGACCGGCCCGCGGAACTAGCGAACGCCCAGCGCCTCCGCTTCGGCCCGCAGCCGGGCGGCCTGCGCGGGGTTGGCGGCGATCGCATCCTTCAGCGCGCGGGACGCTTCATCCGCTTGCCCCAGCGTGATCCGGCTGCGCATCAGCATCACCCAGCCGTTCACATCGCCCGGTTCGCTGCGCAGCCGCGTGTCGAGCCGTTCCACCATGCCTTCGGCCATCGATTGCTGCTCGCTCGGCGAAATGGCCCGCGCGGCGGCGATCTCGTCCTGCGTCGGCCCCGGAATGGCGTTCCCTGCAGTTAACGCCGGAGGGGCCGCAGCCGGGGCGGACGCAGCGCGGTCGCGGTCCACCGCGGCGAGCATGGCGGACGTTTCGATCCCGTTGATCTTTCCGACCTGTTCGATAGTGCGGCGCAGATTGTCTTCCCACACCGCGCCCGGCGGCGTTTCCTTCAGGAGTGCCGTCCAGTCGGCGATGGCTCCACGGGGGTCGCCTGCGAGATCCTTGCGCACGGCGAGAAAATAGCGCGATCGGGGATCGGTCGGGTCAAGCGCAATGGCCTTCTGGAACGCCGTTACCGCGTCCGCTGGCATCGGGTCACGCTCGCTCGCCATCACCCGCGCTTCGCCGAGTGCGGACCACAACACCGCGTTATCCGGATCGCCTTCCACTGCCTGGCGATAGGCCCGCGCGGCCTGTTCATACCCGCCCGCGGAAAAATGCGCGAAAGCGAGTTCCTGCCATGCCTTGGAATTGAGTGGATCCTTCTCCGCAAGAGCCTGCAGTTCGGGAATGGTCGGCGGGGCCTGCTCGTTGGCCGCCGCAATTTCCGGCGAGATCACCGGGTTGAATGCGCGGTACCCGATGGCGATCACGACCAACGCGGTGCCTGTTAAGAACGCGATCAGCCCGGCGCGGGACTTCTTGCCCGGCCCCGACGTTCCGGCATCGGCGGGCGTTACTGGAATTTCTGTCTTGTCCATCCGGGCGAGCTAGCAGCGAAGCCTGCTTCCGGCAATCCGCGAACCCGCGCGATTAGCCGGATAGAGGGGTGGCGCTTTGGCGGTGATTGGGTATGGTGCCGTATAACATAATCAGGTCGCGGGACGCATCGGGGGGTCACGCATGCCAAGTGAAAATGGGCAGGCACGCTATCGAATTGCCATAATAGGTTCAGGGCCCGCCGGCCTTAGCGCAGCCGCGCATGCCGCGGCATTGGGAATGAGCCACGTCCTGATCGAGAAGACCGACCACCTCTCCGACACGATTTTCAAATACCAGAAGGGCAAGCACGTCATGGCGACGCCCAGCAATCTGGTGCTTCGTTCAGACCTCGATTTCGACGCGGGCAAGCGCGAATTCATCCTTGAAACCTGGGACGAGCAGATTGCGTCCGGCAAGGTCAACGTCCGCCTGAATTCGGAAGTCACCGCGATCACCGGTGAAACCGGCAATTTCACTATCGAGATCAAGGGCGGCGATACCATCCGGGCCGAAGCGGTGGTGATGGCTATCGGAACACAGGGCAATCCCAACAAGCTGCGCTGCCCCGGTGCTGACTTGCCGCTGATCCAGTACCAACTGGACGATCCGGGCGAGTATTTCGACGAGCACATCACCGTCGTGGGATCGGGCGATGCCGGGATCGAAAACGCGCTCGGCCTTGCCGCCGACCCCAAGCAGAACAACATCGTTTCGATCCTCAACCGCGGATCGGATTTTGCCCGCGCGAAATCGGCTAACGTGAAACTGCTCGAGGAAGCGGAGGCCGCTGGCCGCATTTTCGTGCGCCGGGAAACCGCCCCAGCGGAGGTCCGACCAGGCGAACTGGTACTGGAAACGCGGGACGGCCAGGAAACCATACCCTGCGACCGGATCATCGCCCGCACCGGGTCCCAGCCGCCGCGCGGATTTGTCGAGGCCTGCGGCATCGACTTCACCAGCGAGGATCGCGGCGCCTTTCCCAAGCTGTCACCCAGCTTCGAAACCACCCAGCAGGGCGTCCATGTCATCGGCGCGCTGGCGGGCTATCCGCTGATCAAGCACTGCATGAACCAGGGCTTTGACGTGGTCGAATTCCTCAATGGGAATCTCGATCTGAAACCTGCGGATGAACCAATCCTGGCGGAGAAGTTCTCCGCCCTGCCCGGCGTTCGATCGGTCGATCAATGGCTCGAAACCTTCCGCAACAATGTAGTGATCCTGCAGGAACTGTCACCGCTGCAGATGCGCGAACTGATGCTCGACAGTACCGTTGCCGGATATGACGCGGGCGAGGTGATATTCGAGCGCAACGATCCCGGATCGTCCATGTTCGGTATCGCCGAGGGGTCCGTGCAGGTGGAAGTCAATCCGGCCGATCCAAGCATCACGGTGCCCATTGAGCAAGGTTCGATCTTCGGCGAAGTCGGCCTGATTTCAGGCCGCCGGCGCGGTTCGACGGTCCGCGCCGCGGAACCCACGGTGGTTATGGAACTGAGCCGCACCGCCGCGCTCAAGCTGATGGCAACCGCACCGTCCGCTGCGCGCGCGGTCAACGCGATTTCGATCGAGCGGCAATTGCTGCAGATGTTCGGGTCCGGCCTAACCAAGACCGATGTGGCGGAATTGGTCGCCGCTGCCGAACTGGTCGATGTGCGCGCGGGGCAGACTGTGGTAACCGAAGGAGCCGAGGACAAGGATGTCTATGTGATCCGGCGCGGGTCGATGATCGTCGAAAAGATGATCGGCGGCGCGCCGGTGTTCCTGTCCTACCTGCCCGCCGGGTCCTATTTCGGCGAGATGGCGGTAGTCGACGGATCACTCCGTACTGCCACGGTGAAGGCCGCGATCAAAAGCGAAGTCGTCCGGTTCCCGGGCGAGGCTTTCGTGGCGCTGCTGGACCGCAAGCCGGCCCTGCGCGACAAGGCGATGGCGGAAATGGCCTCACGCCGCGAGGTCAATTCCTTCATCGAAAGCCGCAAGGACAGCTTCGGCAGCGCGGTCGACATGTATTCCGAAACCGCGCGTTTCCTGATCGACAACGGCATCGGTGAAGCGACCGACGTGCTGCTGATCGACGAGAAGCTGTGCGTCGGCTGCGATAATTGCGAGAAGGCCTGCGCCGACAGCCACGATGGATTGTCGCGGCTGGACCGGGAAGCCGGGCGGACTTACGCCCATCTCCATGTGCCGACATCGTGCCGCCACTGCGAACATCCGCATTGCATGGCCGATTGCCCGCCCAACGCGATCAAGCGCGGCCCGGACGGCGAAGTGTTCATCGATGACACCTGCATCGGCTGCGGCAATTGCCAGCGCAACTGCCCCTATGGGGTGATCCGCATGGACGCCAAACCGCCGAAAAAGCCGTCGCTGCTCAACTGGCTGATGTTCGGCGCCGGGCCGGGTCCGGGCGAAGCCAGCTACAGTTGGCGCAAGAAAACCGCCGAGAAGAAGGGCATCGAAAGCCCCAAGGTTGCGATCAAGTGCGACATGTGTTCCGGCATCGACGGCGGCCCGGCATGCGTGCGCGCCTGCCCTACCGGCGCGGCGATCCGCGTAACACCGGAGAAATTCCTGACCTTCACCAAGCTGGCGGAGGACGCAGGCTGATGGCCACGATACCCAGCGAGCAGCAGAACCAGCGCGAACGGCGGCAATCTTCCGACCACGAAAGCTTCCTGTCGCACAGGAACATGCGCTGGCTGAAGGTCGCACTGGTCCTGTGCCTCGTCACGATCGTCAGTTATTTCTGGATCGACGTGACCCCGCGCCACAATGGTGGCAGCTGGTACGGTTATACGCTCGGCACAATCGGGGCGCTGCTGATCGTCTGGCTGTCGCTGCTGGGTATCCGCAAGCGCAACATCAGCGCGGGTCGCTGGTCGCTGAAGGCGTGGACCTCGGCGCATGTGTACCTGGGCCTTGCGCTCATCGTAATCGGGACGCTGCACACCGGGTTTCAGCTGGGGTGGAATGTCCACACGCTGGCCTATTCGCTGATGATGGTGGTGATACTGTCGGGCCTGTACGGCGTCGCCGTCTATGCCACGCTGCCGGCATCGCTGAGCAACAACGCGAAGGAAATGACCCGCAGCCAGATGGTCGAGGCGCTCGCCGCCATCGACCGGCAGCTCCAATCCGCCGCCCAGCCGCTTGGCCGCGAAGAATCGGACCTGGTCATCGCCGCGCTGGAGCAGGGGACTTTCGACTGGGGCATCGGAGCCCGGCTGAGCGGGCACTACCGTAAATGCGCCACCACCCGCGCGCTCGCCTATTTTGCTGACGACTGGTCACGGCCGGTGGGCAGCGACGAACCCAAGGACAAGGTCCGCGCACTGCTCGGCCGCCGCAAGAGCCAACTCGACCAGATTCGCCGACACCTGCGCATCCGGGCGCTGCTCGAAGTGTGGCTGTACATCCACATTCCCGTAACCATCGCATTGCTGGCCGCGCTCACCGCGCATGTCGTCAGCGTGTTCTATTACTGGTGAGGGCGGCGACATGGCGTTCCTGATCCGGACAATCGACCTCACCGCAGACGGCCGCGAGATTATCCGCGACCGAACCGTGGACGAAGACACGATCACTGTTGGCCGCGGGGCCGACAATGATATCCACCTGCCCGATCTGGCGGTGGAGCAATATCATGCCCGGATCGACTGGCTGGATGGAGGCAAGTTGCGGATCGACGCAGCGGGCACACTTGGCTTCCACCTTGACGGGCGGGTCACGAAATCGGCTCGTGTGGACCCGCACGAAGGGGCCGAACTCGGCTTTGGCAGCTACCGCCTGCTAATTTCGCAAGACGGAAAAGCCCTCCCGACAATTACCATCAGCCAGACGGAGAATGCCGCCCAGTCCAGCGACGACCTCGCCGGTTTTTCGCTCGCCTGCACCCTGCCGGGCAAGCGCAAGACCGCTTGGCTGGCGCTGTCCGCGATCCTGATCGCTTTCCTGGCGGTCCCGATCTATTCCCACCTCACCCGCCCGGCCGCCTCGCCGACTTCCGATGACCCGCGCAACAAGGGTGCCGTGGCAATGGATGCCAGCTGGAGCACCGGTTCGCTCAGCCAGGCGCACCATTCGCTGGAGGACAATTGCGAGGCGTGTCACTCCGAGCCGTTCAAATCGGTGCAGGATACGACTTGCCTGACCTGTCACGAGGATATTGCCGATCATGCCGACAAGCCGCGCCAGCTGACCGGGCGCGGGCCGATGTCCACCGGCGATGCGCTGCAATGGGCCGTGGCTGAGCAATTCGGCAAGGAAGGCCCCGGTTCCTGCACTACCTGTCACACCGAGCACGAAGGCGCGGGCCGGATGGAACCGGCGGCACAGCAATTCTGCTCCGATTGCCACGGTACGATGGACACACGGCTGGCCGACACCAAACTCGGCAACGCCGCCGATTTCGGCACCAGCCATCCGCAATTGCAGGCGGCCGTGTTCACCGCTCCGGGTCAGACCAAGCCTTCCCGCTTGTCCCTGTCCGGCAAGCCGAAGGAATACAGCGGCCTCCTGTTCCCGCACGACATGCACATGGCGCGCCGCGGCGGGGTGGCCAAAATGGCCAGCCGGCTGGGGGCGAAGGAAGGTTACGGATCATCCCTGGTCTGCGCCGATTGTCACACGCCGACAGCTGATGAAGTGGGTTTCCTGCCGGTTAATATGGAGCAGGACTGCGAGAGCTGTCACAGCCTGGTGTACGACAAGGTCGGGACCACGTTCCGCACCCTCCAGCACGGCGATGTCGACCAGATGCGCGCCGATCTGGCCGCGCTGGACCGCGCACCGCGCAGCGCCGCGAGTGCCGGAATGTTGCGCGGACGCCAGCGTCCCGGCCAGTATTCGCGCGGCGGCCTTTACTACCAGAATTTCGGCCCGCCGGTCCGCTCGCTGGTCGCCATCAACCGTGCGTTGGCCAAGGACGGAGTGTGCGGCGAATGCCACATCCCGACCACCATCAATGGCAAGCCGGACGTGATGCCGGTCAGGCTGCGAAATCATTTCCTGATGAACGGCCGGTTCGACCATGAGCCGCACAAGCAGGAGAAATGCTCGACCTGTCACAAGGCGGACAGTTCGAAAACCTCGTCCGATTTGCTGCTGCCGCCACTCGCAACGTGCCGCACCTGCCACATGGGCGAAAGCGACACCAAGGCCGACGTACCGTCGGGCTGCGCGATGTGCCACACCTATCACCCCAAGGGCAAATCGGATCATTCCGAGATCAAAGCCGCACCGCTTGCCAGGGGCGCGACGGGGCCGGGTTTGCCGAACAAGCAAAAACAGGGCATGAACCAGATATTGGCGATGCTGGGCCGGAAAACGGAGTAGCGCACAATGGCGGGGGGCGACATGGCCGGGGACAAGTTACACAACGGTTCAGCCGCGTGCTGATTGCACAGATGACCGACATTCACATCGGTTTCGACCCCGATGCGAAGCCTGAAGAACTGAACCGTATCCGTTTCCGCAAGACCCTTGACCGGGTGCTGACATCGCGCAATCCGGTCGATATGCTGGTCCTCTCGGGCGATCTGACCGACCACGGTGACCGCGACAGTTTCGAGAAGACCGCGGCGCTGCTGTCGGTATGCTCCTTCCCGGTGTATCCGATGGTCGGCAACCATGACACACGGGGCGAATTGCTCAACGCGTTCCCGGACACCCCGACACAAGGCGGCTTCGTGCACTACGCCGTAGAGCACGAGGGGCTACGGATCATCTTCCTCGATACGCTCGAACCCGGCCGCCACGGCGGGGCGTTCTGCGAAACGCGGCGGGACTGGCTGGCCAGCGAATTGACCGCACACCCCGCCACACCGACGCTTATTTTCATGCACCATCCACCGGTTGTCGCCGGCATCGGCTGGATGGACCCGGACGCTGACGAGGCCTGGATCCAGCGTTTCGGAGAGGCGGTCTCCGGCCACAGCCAGATACTGGCGATCCACTGCGGCCATCTGCACCGCCCGATTCACGCAACATTTGCGGGGATTCCCGTTTCGGTTACCTCCTCGGTCGCTCCGCTGGTGGCGATGGATTTGCGCGATATCGATCCGGAGGCCCCCGATCGCCGCGACCTGATCACGACCGAACCGCCCACCTACGCCCTGCACCGCTGGGAAAATGGCGCTCTCGTGACGCATTATGAAACTGTCGACGATTGGGAGGTCCTGGCGTCCTACGGCGAACAATTGCAGCCGATGATCCGTGAAATGTTTGCCGAGCGGGAATAGGCAACTTCGCGGACGTCCGGTCGTCCATCATCGGGACAGATCGAGGCCCGTGCCATGGTTACCAAGAGATTGACTTGAAATAGCATCCACCGCAAAATGCCCCCTCAACAGGAGGCAGTAATGGCGCTGAACGACCCCAGGCCGGGCGCGGTCCCCTTAGCGGGCGTTGCCGCTGGCAAGCAGCCCTCCCGATTGGATCAGGTCCCCTTCAGCCATCCTGCGCGCAAGCCCTATCGCCGGAATTACCGCAAGGCTTGGCACCACTTCTGGGAATTCAAAAAGGACAAGGAGGATACCAGCGAGGTGTTCCGGTTCTTCGAACACTTGCCATGGGTCGGCGTGGTCGATCACGTGCGCGAATTCCTCGCGACCGAAAACGGCCGCCGTATTTTCGAAACCGAACCCTTCCTTCCCGATCTGCTCGACGATCATGATGCGCTGCGCAGATACCCAAAAGGCACGCTAGCGCACGATTACTGCGACTACATGGAAACCGAAGGGCTCAGCGCCGCCGGCCTGGTCGCGGAATATGACGAGTTTCGCGGGGATGGCGGGCGGATTGATGACCAGATCGAATGGTACAACGACCGGCTCCGCGACACGCACGACTTGCTCCACCTGCTATCGACCATCGGGCGCGACACGCTGGGGGAGGCATGCCTCGGCGCGTTCGTGTTCCAGCAGCGGCCAAGCCATGGACATCTGGTGCTCGGTTACGCGGGATGCGCGGTAATCGCGGCGCATATCAAGTCCAAGGCGCCGGTCATGCGGGCCGTGGACGGCTGTCGGAAAGCCGGTAAAAGCTGCAAACCGATTGCCGAGCAATCAATCCGCGACCTGCTGGGCATGACCATCGGGCAGGCCCGCACCCATCTGAACGTACAGATCCCGTTCCATTACCACGAATGCCAGCGAATCTGGAGCGAGGAAGGGATCGATCCGATGGCAATTCTGGCCGATGACGCCAAGGCCGATTACCGCATTACAGACCCCGCCAAATTGAGCGAAGGCCCAAGCGCGTTCGGCTTTTCAGGTGATGGATACGCAGCGGAAACCGTTCAGCCGGACAAGAAAGCTGTACGCCAAGCGCAGGATTGAGCGCCCTCAGCCCCTACTTTCCCGCTGATCTCCACGGCCCGCCGTAGCTGCCGACCCATGCGTTCATGTCGGGCTCGTCGCTGACCTTCCACGGAATACCGCCACTGGTCAGGAACAGTTTTTCCATCTCCGCACGGGTGAACGGGCGCGAACCAAGCCGGCCGAACACCGCCATCTGGCCTCCGGTCTCATCGACCGCACGGTCACGGTCCAGCCCCTTCGACATCGCGATGGCCGGCCCCTTGGTCTTGGCAAAAGCGATCAGCTCCGGTTTGGGCGGCGGGCTGAAACCGTAGAAATTGGGCTGGCTGCTCGGGCTGGTCAATTGCAGCACTTTCATCCCGTTCACTCCGTCCGCGATATAGGCAAACAGCGAGGCGTTGGTGGAGCCGACCACGACATCCTCGGCATCGTTCAAGGTTCCGTCCAGCGTCACGCGCTGATAGATTTTCGGGGCTTCGGGCCGCTTCACATCAAGGATCACCAGCCCCTCACCCTTGGCCGCGACATAGGCGAAGGTGCGGGCGATATACATCCGCCGCGCATCGGCCAGCGCCACCGTGCCGGAAGGGACCGGCACCGGATTGCGCAGATTGGTGACATCGAACAGCTTCACGCCGTCGCTGTCGGTAACCCACAGATAGCGGAACTGAATCGCACTGGCGCGAGCATCGTTCATTTCGCGCACGGCCACCAATTGCGGCTTCAGCGGATCGGCCAGATCGACAACCACCAACCCGCGCGCGGCGGTGATATAGGCGATCTCGCCCGCCAGGATGATATGCCGTGCACCGTCCAGCACGCCGCCTTCGTTCCAGGTCACCGCGCGGCTCAGCCGGTTGTTGCGAAACTCGCCGTCCGCCATCGTGTTGACGTTAACCATGATCAGGCCTTCTTCCGCGTCCGTCACTGCGGCGTAGGAATAGATCGGCAGGAATGCCTGCTCCTGGTTCGTTTCCTGCATTTCGGGCGTGTTGCGCAGCGGGTTGATCGGCTGCATCGTGGGCAGTGCCATACAGGTGGCGTTCTTCGATTTGACCTGCGTATCCTGGCCCATCGCACTGAACGGCGCGGTCACGATGCGTTCGGAGAAGCCCTTGTTGCCGATCGCGGCGATATCATAGACGCGGAAGCCGCCCGAGCCTTCGGCGACGAACATGTATTCGCCGCGCATTTGCAGGCAGCCTACGCGCCCGGAGGT
Organism: Allopontixanthobacter sediminis; assembly: GCF_009828115.1. GTDB lineage: Bacteria > Pseudomonadota > Alphaproteobacteria > Sphingomonadales > Sphingomonadaceae > Allopontixanthobacter > Allopontixanthobacter sediminis. Next base: position 69,097 of record NZ_WTYL01000002.1, read on the forward strand.
GCCTTCGTGGACATTGGCGAATTCCTCGTAAGCCTTGGTTTCGCCGGATAGGTTCGCGTCGAACGCCTTGCCGCGCACCCAGTTCTTCAATTCGCGGCCGTTATCCTCGACGAATTGCCGGTAATAATCGGGGTAGGCGTATTTATGCAGGTATGAGCCCAGCACGGTTTGCGGTTCGTCCCATTCGGTCACGCGGATCGCCTCGAAGCCGCCCTCCTGTCCGGTCCAGGCATTCAACCCGACGAAATTCACGTAATTCGTGCCCAGCAGCAGCAATTGCGACATGATCGCGTTGTTGTCGTCCGCTTCGCTCAGATGGCAGTCGGAACAGGTCTTGGTCTCGGTCAGGCGCACCGTATGCGGGAAATGCGGCGCGAAGGCCTGACTGGAGAAACCGGGCGCGCTGATCGGGGGCTGCTGCACATAGATGCGCTCGCGGTTGATGTTCGTTGAGGACAGGATCAGCGCCGAAGTGGAACGGACCGGCGCCACCTGGTTGCCCTTGGTGGTCTGGTGTTTGCCCAACTGGAACATCTGGTCGCGCGCGACCTGCGGATTATAAGTCGCGAAATTGCGCGTTTCCTCGTTGTCGTAATGATGGTCCTTGGTTTTCCAGTTCGCCTCGATCGGCAGATGGCACCCGCCGCAGCTGGTGGTCCAGCTGAGATGGCAGGTGAAGCAGGCCATTTCCTTGTCTTCATGCGCGCGTTCGCCGGGAGTAATTCCGGTGCCGAATTCAAACTTGCCGGTTTCCGCCCCGGCCTTGCTCATCAGCTTGGCACGCGCGGATTTGGCGTTGAAATCAGGTGCGAGCGGGTCGACGCTGTCCTTGGTCAGGCTCATCACCCATTCCAGCTTCGGGTCGACGATCGAGCGCTGGATAAGCTGCCTCCGCCCGTTTTCGCCGGTCTGCCATTCGAACCGCCGCTGGCCATCGGGATTGCGCAGCAAGGAAAGGTTGTTGCCCTTGGGCGGCGCGGCGGGGCCGCTGGTCAGCAGCGTCGGGTAGGCGTCCGCGGTGCCGTGACAGTCCTTGCAGCCGATCTCGATGGCGTTGGCGACCTCCCCGTAGATCATTCCGTTACCGTGACTGTCCTGCGCGAAATGGCAGTCGGCGCATTGCAGGCCCTTTTCCGCGTGGATGTCCATCATGTGGACCGCCTTGCCCGGATTGGTGCCGATTTCGACGAACTTGCCTTCACCTTCCTTGCGGAATTTCTCTGGGTCATCATTGGCCACGATCGCCCCTGCCGCATCAAGCAGGTTCCCGTCGCGGTCGCGCTTGAAGATCGCGCGGAAATTCCAGCCGTGGCCGTGGTAATCGGCAAACTGGGTGTCGGTCAGGTCTTTGTTGAGATCATAGACATTGCGGGTGAAATCGAGGTCCGCCCAATTGCCCTTGGGCGCGGCACCTTCCGGGTTGCGGTCATGCACAGCGCGCACTTCCTCCGCGGTCGGGTATTTCTGTTCCTTGGGCCACATCGCGGGCGCATCGGATTCGTAATCCCACATCGTGTAGCCGAGGTAGGAATTGAGGAAGATATTGGGCTGGTGCATGTGGCAATTCATGCATTGCGCGGTCGGAATGGATCGCGTGAAGACATGGCGCAGCGGGTGCCCTTTCTCCTTCACTGGTTCCTTACCTGGTTCCTTCTGACCGTGACCTTCATCCGATTGACTGCCGGGCTGCTTGACGGCACCATGCGCGTCGTCATGGTCCGGTTCCAGCTTGCCCGAAATGGTCGGATCGACGGTGACCGATTGTCCGTCCCGTCCGTATTTGGCGTAGGTCAGGCTGTGACGCGGTTCGCGGTCGTTGGCATAGACGACATGGCACGATGCGCAGCCGGAATGGCGGTAATCGCCGGGCTGGTCGTTGGTGCCCATGAACCACATCAGCGGATCGTTGAGGCGGGTCTTGTGGATGTTGAGCACCGGGATCGCCACGCGCAGGCCGGTGCCCATTCCGCGGTTGCTCTGCTTCAGGTCGGGCCGTCCCGGCTCGTCGAGGCGCTGGATGCTGCCGGTGGGATTGGGCAGGCCGATCTCGGGGAACTGGGTGTTGATGTTGCGCCCGCCGCGCTCGAACACGCGGAAAACATCGCCCGGCGGCGTAACCTGCCACGCGGGCAGCGGATACATCTCCGCCAACGCGCCGCGCGCCTTCTGCGCCTCGGTAAGCACGCCGGGTGTTTCGCCCGGGGAAACCAGCTTGGCCGGTTCGCCGTCACGGGTGAAAGCTTCGCCGAAGATGTAGTTCTTATATGGCACGATCCCGTTGTTGTAGGCTGCGCCGCCCCACAGCATCGCGCCCGTCGCCATGATCGACCGCTCGCCCGCGACGATGGTGTCCATATGGCACGAACCGCACGCTTCCCGGACAACCCGGTAATCGCTCGGGTTCACAAACCGCACGAATTCCGGGCTTTCCTTGTTCAGCAGGGTGTAGCTCCGCTTGGGATTGGCGGAGGACGGGAAGTGCCAGCTTTCGGGCATGGTCGGCAGCACATGCGCGGCATCGCGCGCGGTGACATAGGCGATATCGTCATGGCTCAGCTGCGAATTGCCGGAGACCGACGGATTGCCGCCGTGGCAGTCGACGCAGCCCAGCCGGACGGCAGGCGTCTCGTGCATCGTCGGCGCGTCGCTCGCCGTATGGCAGGATGTGCAGCCGGAGGATTTTGCCAGCATCTCCTCAACCGTCTGCTGCGCGGGCGCCGCCGCAGCGATAACCCCGGCGGCGGCGTAATCGCGCTTGATTGGCTTTTCCCCGCCTGCTGCCATCGTGGTCTGGCTGTACCCGATGGCCAGCGCGGCGCAGACCAGTGCGGTCCAGAAGGACAGCAGCCGAATGGAAAGATGGCGGGCAATCGGCATCAGTAGGTCAGGATCACGTTTGCGAGCACGGAGTAGTATTCCTTGTCCTGGCCGAGATTGTCGAACAGATCGCGAAATCCATTCCCCGAAATCAATGTCGCCGCGCTGAGCCGCATGACGATGTTCTGGGTTGCCTTGGGCCGCCAGATCGCGGCGGCGCTCAAATCCCAGCCGATATCCGCCGGAATGCTACCTTCATTACGCAGGACCTGCAGCGAAGTGGTGTCTTCGAACCACAGATGGTTGGCGTTGGTCGACAGACGGAATTCCGGCGTCAGGTCGAAATCGGCGCCCGCGCCCGCCAGGATCGTGCCGGGATTGTTGAAATTGCTTTGCCCTTGTTCCTTCGAGGAACGCAGCGAATTGAGAATGCCGTTGCGGCCATTGAGGCTGATCGCGCGGCCGCCCCCCGCAAAGGGGATCGTCTGCCGGATCCAGTAAGACGTATCGGCGCCGGCGAAAATCGGGTTCTCGAACACCGCATCATAACCGGTCTCGGTATCGTCATAGGGATCGCCGTCGCCGCTGGCCCACATCCCGGACAGGCGAAACCGCATCCAGTCCTTGTCATAACTCGCCTCTGCCGCTGCGAAAAATGCGCGGATGTTTGCCGGGCGGTCGGTGAAGAAACTGTTCCGGTCTTCGCCCAGCGCGGCATAGGCGCTGGCGGTCAGATTCACCCGGCCAATCCGGCCATCGGCGTTATAGCCTAAGTAAAATGCGTCATACTCCCGGCCTCGCAGCGTCCCGAGCAGCGCCGGGCGGACCGGAAAGCCGTTATCGTCGACCTCGACATCGTCCGCCTCGCGGTTGCGGTTGTAGGCCAGGGTGACCTGGCTGGTCAGCGCGGGGATCAGGAAATCCTGGCGGTAGGCGTTGGCGATGATCAGGAAATCGTCGCGCGGGGACTGGAGCACCGCGTTCAGCCCGCTGTTGGTGTCTTTTTCCAGCCGCCAGAACGCTGCGACATTATACTGGAAACGGTTGTTATCCCGAGTACCGAAAAATCGCAGGCCCAGTTGCTGGTCCTGGAACAGGAAGCCGCGGAAATCGGCCTGGAACGGCTGGATGCCGATACGCACGGAATCGAAGTCGAACCGGTCCGACGTGTTGCGGATGTGATAATCGAAGAACAGTTCCTGCACGCCGAGGAAATGGTCGAGCCGGTGCGGCGGCTTCGATGGCTCCACGAACAAGACCCGCTTTTCAGGGACATCGACATAATTGACGTTGAGCGCGAAGGTGGCGCGGTATTCGACATCGGGCGGTTTATAGGCGGTGTTTCCCTTCAGCAGCGCCGCGCCGAGGATGAAGGTCTGTGACAGGACGATGCTGGCTTCATTGCCGAACACATCCAGCCGGTCCGGGTCTTCGGTGGTTTGCACCCCGACCGGGATCGGGAAAGTCCGCGGTTCGAACACCGTGTCGCTGATCGCGTTGGCGACGAAGAACCAGTCGTTGCCAGTGATCGGCAGCCACGGCACCTTGTCCGGATTGATCGGGCGGTCACCCTTGTAAGTGTTCTGGTTGTAGGGATCGAACAAGCGTTCCTTGACCACTCCCAGCGTCTCGATCAGCCGCCAGCGGTCGGGGATCGGGATCTGGTCGGTCGGGAAAGCTTCCGGCGGCGGGGCCCTAAGCGCGCCCTCGTTGCGCTGGGTCACCGCGTCGGGCAATTCGCCGACATAGCCTGGACGGCGGCGGCCATCTATGATTTCGGGATCGACCGGCGGAATTTCGTCCTGATCGGTTTCGGGCGGGGGCGCTTCCACGTTCGCCGGTAATTCCACCGGCACCTGACGGATTTCGGCCGGCGGGATCGCCTGCAGCACCAGCGGAAGGAGGATCGCTGCCGACATTACAGCCCTTCGCACACATTCTGCGAGGCGGTGTCGAGGAACGGCGCGAACGGGCAGCTGATATAGCGCAGCCGCACCAGCCGCCCGCCGACATTCACCTGGATGCGGTCGGCGCGGATTGCCGGGGGCGCGTTGCCGATGCCGCCAACGCGCAATCCGGCGTTATGCAGACCGAGGAAGCTGACCATGTCGTCCTGGTCGATCCCGTCACCCGACACGCCAATCCCGCCGACCAGCACATTGCCACGGTAGATCGGGACCGAACCGGGGAAAATCTGGATGCCGTTGGCAATTCGCTTCGTGCCCGTGGGGGCATCCGGCAGCTGGGTGCATTCCTGCGGCGTGTCGGCGGAGGCGCCGTTCGAGGCGATGAAGCCAAGATGAGCTACGATGTCGGCTGTCACCAGATCAAGCTGGAGACCGACCGCAAACGGGCTGAACAGTGCTGGGTCAGGCACGGAGAAAGGTCCCGCCAGCGTTCCGATCTCGCCATCGGGGAAATAGGGGCGAGACAGGTTTCCGCCCGACCGATCGGCAAAGGCGACCGCGCCGGTTAGAGCGGTCGGATCGCCCAGGAAGCTCCGCACCCGGGGGACGTAGGCGGCCACGACCGCCGGGCCTGCCGACAGCTGCTGCGCAGCGACGCTGTTCGAGAAGAACGCCGCCGTACGGGCTTTCTGCAGCGCCACGTCGGTGCCGAATATCGGCCCGTCAGGCGACCGGACAAGCCCGAGGATCTGTCCATTGGTGTCCACCACGCTGATCGAGGCCTGCATCCGGCTGTCGAGCGGACGGCGTATCTGTGCTCGCGCGCGCGATAGGACGGCAAAGGCTTCCTCGAGGATTGCGCGGGCTTCTGCTGCGGTTAGCGCGGACGCTCCGTCCGTGCCCGCCCGGATCGGATAGCGGTTGTTGCCCGTTCCGTCGGTCAGCACCCAGGCGTCGCGGTTGGCAAATTCCGCCGCCGTGCTGACGCGAATGCCCGAAGTCTCGCTGCCGTAGGTGGTGCCGGACCAGATCGAGCCATCGTTGTACCCCGCGACCGCCACCAGCGAGCCCTCGCCGCTGACCGAAGCGAAACTGGTGGTTAGCGGCCCGATATCGGCGGTGGTCATATCGCTGAAGCGCAGCGTCGTGCCGTCCACCGGAATGCGGTCTGCGGTAATTTCGATCGGCGGCGCGAAGCCCTGAATGCCCGCCAGCGCGACCGCTTCTTCGGCGTCGCTATCCCAGTCCAGGATGTTGTCGTCGAAGCCGTAGTCACCGTCACCGGCCACCCCGATGCCGCCCACGACCACGCCGTTCTTGTAAATCGGGAACCCGCCGGGGTCCGCCGCGAGACCGAGGGGGGAACGCTTGGGGCCAACAAAAGCGCCCGCACCGCCGCCCGTGACGAACCGCTGGCTGAGGTCGGAACAAGGCAACTGGCTGAATTGCACCCCGAACAGCGGCCCGCTTTCCAGCCCCACGGTGGTGGGCGCCGGGGGGAAATGCTGCTGCACAATCTGACTGGCGGTGCGGGTGGAGAACGCGTTTCCACCGCTCGACAGATAGGCGCCGGTAATGGCCTTGGCGATGGCCGCTGCGGTGGAAGGCACGGCGGCCCCCTGTAACCCGACGCCCTGCCCAGGCGCGGCGATGCCGCCGATCTGCTTGCTGCTGAGTGTAGTGGTGGCGGGCGCGCCTGACATCGCGAATACGGCGAGGACGTTGCCCACCCGGTCGGTCACCGCAATGGTAGACCGGAGGCCCCTCGTGCGCGCCTCGCCGATCGCCTGCGCCAGCACGCGCTGAACGTCGACGGCTGACAACGCTTCCGCAGCCGGATCGGCGAACAGCCTGCCGGATGCGGGCGGAGTTGGGGTGGGTGCGGGGCCGCCGCCAATCGGTGAAGTCGTCTGACCGTCACCCCCGCCGCAGGCAGCGAGCGCCAGCGCCCCGGCGAGACAGCTGATTTTGCCAAGGCGGCTGGCCATCAGCGGAGCGTTCCTATGGCGCTGGCCGCCTGACCGAGAGCAGAACGGAACTGCGCCGGACGGTAGGTTTCCGGTGTGCGCACCGCGGCATAGGCCCGGTTGATGTTCGCCCGGATACCGGCAGCGGCGCCCACCGTGATCCGTCCCTCGCGGACCATCGCGTTGAGCAGCGTATCGACGGCCATGACCGCTTGCGAGGATCCCGCGTAATCGGTGAAGCGCGGGCCAGTAACGGTTCCGGCAATCGCCGCCACCACGGTGAACGCGTCATCACCCGCATAGCTCCGCTGCGCGAGCGCGTCGGACAACGCTCCGGCCTCCCCACGCAGTTTCTGCGCGGCGGCGGCGGCTTGCGAGCGGCCTTGTCCCATCGCGCGGTGGAAATCCTTGCTGGCCGCGTCGAAGGCGGCGGCACGGCCAGGCACCAACGCGCGCGACACGGCAGACAGCATGATGATATTTTCGTCATTATAAGGCGCGAGGCCGAACGGGATCGGCCGACCGGGATTGGTTTCGAACGTCCGGTTGGCCTGCGGCCCGTCCTGGATTGCGCGGTGACAGCTGTGACAATCGTAGAAGTAATATTCGGGAAACACGCCATTGGTGCCGAACTTGTCCTGCGCGAACAGGTCGGTGGAGCGGCGTACCGCTTCGGCCTGTCCGACTGCCCACATCCGTACACTGCTCGGCCGGCCCTTGCGGGCAACATAGTCCGCGTCGATATCGTAATGCTGCTGCAGGGCGGTGAACAGGTCGAGTTCGAACGCGACCCGCGGATGGCCTGCCGCCATCATCGAATGGCTGACGAACTGGCCGGTGTCGCTGCTGCCGAGATGGCAATCGAGGCAGACCTTTGCTGCAACTTGCGGGCGCTCGAGCGGCACCAAACCGTTGGCGATATTGGACGTGTGGGTGGCGGGCACTGCGTAATGGCTTGCGATCCAGCCCGATGCAGCGCCGTGACATGTCTCGCAGCCGACCCCGTCCGAGGTCTGGAAACGCGGTCCCTGGCTGGCTGGCGCGACATAGGTCGCATGGCATCCAAGGCAGGCAGAAGCGGACGTGGCGGCACCGAGACCCAGGTCGGCAGCGATCTTCTTGCCGCGCGGACTGGCGATCGCGGCATAGGCGCGGCTGTGCGCACCGGTGGCGGACGAGGGTTCCTGCCAACTGGCGATTTCATCCTGGCGCACGACCTCGCCGTTGCCCTCGGCGCGGCCATGACAGGTCGAACCGGCGCAAGTGGCAACGCCTTCAAAACGCGCGTTGCCGCTTGCCGCCTGCGCGCCTAATGGTCCGATGCTGTCGACAAGCAGGAACACCGCCAGAACTATCGGCAGCACGATCGACAAAGACCACGGCGGGAGCAATCCCGCCTGGCGTGCCTGTTCAGCGTACCACGTCACGTCATTGCCCTCCCCTATGGGCATGATTTGATCCCCGGGCGGACAGTGGCCGCAAAACACCGTGTTGCCAACTGACCTGCACCGGAAAATGTGAGGTCGCCCTCGGTTCGCATTCGCATTCCCCCACCCCGAGCTGCCGTAATAGCCGGGCTACGCCCCGTAAGGAGCTCCAGAATTTCGTGCGACCTGCGGTATTTGCACCGCTCGATTTATTTTGCTGCGGCTCCGTGCGGGAACCCTGCCGCAGCCAAAGACATTACATCAGCGCCGATGAAAGCAGCTCCAACTGGCCGGTGCATCCCTTGGCAATCAACGCCGCGGCGAGGTCTTCGGGATTGTCCGGCTGCGTGTCGAGGACTGCAAACGTTACGTTTGTGGCTGGTTCGATTCCGGGGCCGGCGATGGTGTAGCTCGCGCCGTCCTCGACCGGCATCTGGGCAAGGTTCCAGTCGGTCGAAGTCGAACCTTCGGCAAAGGCCAGATGCATGTGGTTCTGCGCTGCATTGCCGACCATGTATGTGGGCGCACCCTCAGCGAGCGGGCGCCACAATTGCACCGCCGCGCCATCGGCGATGCACATCGTGCCCGATTGGGTAACATCGACATACCATATGTTGGACCGCGTGACCGGAGCGCCGGTCAGGTCGCCGCGCACCGCACCTGTCCGGACCCGCGCCGCATCGCGCTGGCGGGTCAGGGTGGCGAAGGTCGAGCGCTTGGCCGCGCCGCGCGCGCCGACGCGGTGGCTTCCGGCACCACTGATGACGCGGGTACCGGCGCTACCAAGAACGGTGACGGTATCACCTGATTTGAGAGTAATCTGCTCGCTTGAACCCAGCTTCTTGCCGACCGGGAACTGCCCCGCGGAGGGTCCGCTGGATGCCACCACCACTTCGGCAAGCGCCGCAGACGGGAGGACGACCGCGACCGACGCACAGGCCAAAGCCGCGCCGATCGAGAAATTTCTAACCAAGTACATATGTGTTCCCCCCGCTTAAATTCTGCAAGCGGTATAGCAGATTGCCTAGCGCCTTGTCATCGGGGTGTCTGGAAATCAGCTGGCGGACCAGTATCTCCGCCTCCGCTCCGCCGGAATCGGCCAGGATCATCGCCTGGATCAGCACCTTGCGATCATCCTCCGGAAAGTCCGGGGCGGGCTCCATGATGTTGACCGGCTGCGCGCGGCCGCGAAGCGTGATCCGTCCCATCGGCCGCCACCAGTCCAGCGGTGTCCGGTCGGCGAATTCGCGGCTCGCCATGACGCTGGACTCGAGCGCCTTGTTCGCGGCTTCCAGCCGGGCGGCGGTGTTCATGCTGTCCCCCAGCGCGGTGTACTGGATGCGGGACCTTCCGCCGAAATTGCCGACGACAGCCTCACCGTAATGCAAGCCGACGCGGGTCTTGCCAATCTTGGGAAGCTTCGTATCCATCGCCGCGACCTCGGCGCGAAACGCTTCACCCGCCTGCCAGATTGCATAGCCGGCCCGCGCGGCCCGCTCACCGTCACCAGGCTTGGCGATCGGCGCGCCCCAGAACGCGACCACCGCATCGCCGACGAATTTGTCGATCACCCCGCCATGGTCTAATACAACCTGGCTGAGCATCTCGAGATAGCGGTTGAGCAATTTGGCAACCATTTCCGGTTCCATCGCATGGCTCATCTTGGTGAAGCCTTCGAGGTCGCTGAACAGGACGTAGATCGACTTCTTCTCGCCATGCAAGGCGAGCAATTCGGGATTTTCGATGATTTCCTGCGCCATTTCGCGCGGCAGATATTTGCCCAGCGCGCCTTGCGCGAAATTGCGCTGGACCGCGCCGGAAGCCCTTGCGGCGGAGGTTACGGCGGTGAAGGCGATAATCCAGCCAACCACCAATCCGAATGCCGGAAAGCCGTAAGTATCGACGCCGTTGGCCTGAAGGAGATAGGGTAGCCCGAGAAACAAAGCGAATTGCGCGCCCAGCAGCGGATACACCTTCCAGTCCCGCCATTCGAGCAAGGCACTGAGAGTCGCCGCTAGCACCACGAAACCGGCCAGCAGCCACAGGATCACCGGCGCGGGCTTCGGCAATTCCCGCCCGTCGAGCATTTGTGCGATCATCTCTGCATGAACTTGAAGGCCGGGCACCGTGCTTTGCGTCAATCCTTCATCACCGGTCGCGGAGAAGGTCGTGTCGACCCGGTCGAAATCGAGCAGGTCTCCGCCGATCAGGACATATTTTCCGGCGGCCTGCTCTGCCATGAGCGGCACCATTTCACGATCGGCGAACAGATCGATTGGCAGGGAAGTGATGACCGGCGCGCCCTCGACCGCTGGGAGGCGGTACCGGATTGCGCCGGTATAGCCCGGCATGATCCTGTCGCCTTCGCCCGCGTCCGTCAGCATGGTTCGGCCAAGGACTGGCGGCAGCCCGGGTTCGATGCTCGGCCATATCCGGGTAACGCCGCTGGTGTTGTCGAGCCGGATACTGGCCGGGCGGGCGTTGCTGCCCTCCAACTGCCCGAGGAAGTTTTCCAGATATTGCTGCTGCTCAAAAATGATGTCGTCTTCGTTGGTCGCCATCGCTGCATAGGCTACGGACACCGGGGTCTGCATTGCGCGAAGGGTCTCGATCAGCTCGGCATCTTCCTGCTGCGGCTGGTCGAACAGGATATCGATGCCGATTGCCTTGGCGTCCATGGAGTCGAGATTACGCAGCGCCTCCGCCAGCAGCCCGCGGTCGAGCGGCGAGCGCTTCTGGAGGTTCATCAACGTCTGGTCGGTATAGACGACCATCAGGATTCGCTGGTCCTGCTCCACCTGTTCCGCGGTGTCGTAACTGCGGCCGTCGAACAGATAGGCTTCCGCGTCGGCGATCCCCGGCAGGCTCCAACTGAACCGCGCGAGCAGCAGCGCCGCCAGCAGCAGCACCGCAGTCAAGGCGAGACGCTGCGACCCGGCTTCGCGGACGTTGCGCCATCCGCGTTTGATGAACGAGCCTGTACCGCGTGCCGACATGACTTTCCCCCGCCCGGAGGAGAGCCGTTTAACCCGAACTAATCAAGGCCGTTATGCGCCTTGCAGCGTCAGACGAGCCCCGGATCGGACCAGGCAAGCACCGGCTTTCGCGCCGCGAGAGTTTCGTCAAGCCGCCGCATCGGGGCGTAATGCGGTGCGGTTTTCAGACTCTGGTCGCCGGCAATCGCCCGCTCCGCCACGCTGCGCATTGCGCCGATAAACTGGTCGAGCGCTGCCTTGCTTTCGGTCTCGGTCGGTTCAACCAGCATTGCGCCGTGGACCACCAGCGGGAAATACATCGTCATCGGGTGGAAGCCCTCGTCGATCAAACCTTTGGCGAGGTCGAGCGTGGTCATGCCTTCCGCGAAGCCCTTGTCGCCAAACAGCGCCTCATGCATGCATGGTCCGCTGTCCGCATAAGGCGCGAACAGCACGTCTTCGAGGCTACGCAGGATGTAATTAGCGTTCAGCACGGCATCTTCCGACACCTGCTTCAGCCCATCTGCGCCGTGGCTCAGCATATAGGTCAGCGCGCGGGTGAACATGCCCATCTGGCCGTGAAACGCGGTCATCCGGCCAAAGCTCAGCTGATGATGGTCGCCTGCCGTTTCTTCCTCAACCAGCTCGTATCCATCGACAGTCTTTTCTACGAAAGGGAGCGGCGCGAAGGGTGCCAGCGCTTCGGAAAAGACCACCGGACCGCTGCCCGGCCCGCCGCCACCATGCGGTGTGGAGAAGGTCTTGTGCAAATTGATGTGCATCGCATCGACGCCTAGGTCGCCCGGACGAACCCGCCCGACGATGGCGTTGAAATTGGCCCCGTCGCAATAGACCAAGCCGCCCGCGGCATGGACCGCGTCGGCGATCTTGCGGAAATCCCGCTCGAACAGGCCGCAGGTGTTGGGGTTGGTGATCATCACCGCGGCAACATCGGGTCCGAGCCGGGCCTCGAGCGCGGCGAGGTCCACCCGGCCTTCGGGCGTGGCCGGAATATCCTCGACCTCGTAACCGGCAAAGGCCGCGGTGGCAGGATTGGTACCGTGCGCGCTTTCGGGGCAGAGCACGACCTTGCGCGCATCGCCGCGCGCTTCCAGCGCGGCGCGGATCGCAAGGATTCCGCACAGCTCTCCATGCGCGCCTGCTTTCGGGCTCATCGCTACGGCGGGCATTCCGGTCAGCGTCTTGAGCCATTCGGCCAGTTGGTAGATCACCGCCAGCGCACCCTGCGTGGTGGACGTGGGCGCCATTGGATGCAGGTCCGCGAAACCGGGCATCCGCGCAACTTTCTCGTTCAGCCGCGGGTTGTGCTTCATGGTGCAGCTGCCGAGCGGAAACAGCCCGAGGTCGATGGCGTAATTCTGCCGACTGAGCCGCGTGTAATGCCGCACGGTTTCGGGTTCCGAAAGACCCGGCAGGCCAATATCGGCGGCGCGCTCCATCCCGCCAAGGCGGTTCGGTGCGTTCGTGTCCGGTTCCGGCAGATCGACGCCAGTGGTGTTCTTGTCGCCGATTTCGAAGATCAGCGCTTCATCCAGCATCAGCGCGCGGTTGCCGGTGTAGGTGGCGGGGCCGCCGACCGTATCACCGTCGGCGGTCATTGCGGGCTTCCAGCCGCTTTTGTTCGGAGCGTTCATGCCAGCTTCTCCTTCAGCGCCGCCGCCAAGGCGTTGATGTCTTCTTCGGTGGTGGTCTCGGTCACCGCGACCAGCAGCCCGCCCGACAGTTCCGGGTGATCGGGATAGAGCCGCCCGAGGGAAACCCCGGCCAAAACGTTCTCCGCAGCCAGATCGCGGACGATCTGCCGTGCGTCGCCATCGAGCAGCAGGGTAAACTCGTTGAAAAACGCATCATTGAGCAGGCGCACGCCGGGCAGTACTGACAGCGTGTCGGCGGCAATGCAGGCAAGCCGGTGATTTTCCGCCGCCAACGCGCGCAGGCCCTTTTCCCCCAGCAAGGTCATGTGAACGCTGAACGCCAGCGCGCACAGACCCGAATTGGTGCAGATGTTGCTGGTCGCTTTCTCGCGCCGGATATGCTGTTCGCGGGTGGACAGGGTCAGCACGAAGCCGCGCTTGCCCTCCGCATCCACGGTTTCCCCGCATAGCCGACCCGGCATCTGACGGACATGCTTGGGATCGCGGACCGCAAACAGGCCAAGGTAGGGTCCCCCGAATTGCAGCCCGACACCGATCGACTGCCCTTCCCCCACCACGATATCCGCGCCCAGCTCGCCGGGCGAGGTGATCGCGCCAAGCGCCACCGGCTCGGTGTTGACCACGATCAGCAGCGCGCCCTTGGAGTGCGCCGCATCGGCAATCTGCTGAAGATCGGGCAGCCGGCCGAGGATGTCCGGATATTGCACCACCACGCACGATGTCTCATCGTCGATCCGCGAGATCAGACCGGCGTTGTCGGCCTTCGGCTGGATCGCAGGCTGCGCATCGGCGATCGTGTCACCCGTGAACTTGGCCATGGTCTTGACGACATTGGTGTAATGCGGATGCAGTGCGCCCGACATGACGGCGCGGCTACGCTTGGTAACGCGTCCGGCCATCGCCACCGCTTCCCAGCACGCGGTCGAACCGTCATACATGCTCGCGTTGGCGACCGCGCAGCCATACAGCCGCGCAATTTGGCTCTGGAATTCGAACAGCATCTGCAGCGTGCCTTGCGCGATTTCCGGCTGGTACGGCGTGTAGGCAGTAAGGAACTCGCCGCGCTGGATGATGTGATCGACGCTGGCCGGAATGTGATGCTTGTACGCCCCTGCACCGAGGAAGAACGGTACGCTCGACGCGGCCATGTTCTGCCCGGCCAATTTCGCCATATGCCGCTCGACCGCCATTTCGCTGGCATGCATCGGCAGGCCGTGGATCGGCCCAGCGAGCTGCGCTTCGGACGGGACATCGACAAACAGCGCATCCACGTCGGGCGCGCCGATCATTTCGAGCATCGCCGAACGGTCGGTATCGGTCAGGGGCAGGTAACGCATTGCTTCTCCTAACGCCCCTCCCCGTCAGGGAAGGGGGCTACTGTTCCTAAAGCCCTTCGACGAACACCACGTAGGTCTTCTCGTCCATCAGGCCTTCGAGTTCGCTCTTGTCGCTGATGGTCAGCTTGAAGAACCAGCCATCTTCTTCGGGCGAAGTGTTGACCAGCGCCGGATCATCTTCCAGCGCGCTGTTCGCCTCTGTCACTTCGCCGGAGATCGGGGCGTAGACATCGCTCGCCGCCTTGACCGATTCGACCACCGCCGCATCGCCGCCCTGTTCCACGATCGTGCCGACATCGGGCAATTCGACGAATACGATATCGCCCAATTGTTCCTGCGCATAATCGGTAATCCCGACCGTCGCGGTATCGCCCTCGACGTCGATCCATTCGTGTTCTTCGGTAAAGTAGCGGCTCATCTGGGTTCTCCTCGATAATAGCGGTGGGGGACGAACGGCATCGGCGCGACCCGGGCATCAAGCCGTTTGCTGCGAACTTCGATCTGCACCCGTGTGCCATCGGCTGCATGGCCGGCATCGATATATGCCATGGCGATCGGATAGCCGAGCGTGGGCGAAAAACCGCCCGAGGTCACGTGGCCAATCTGGCTTTCGCCCGCGAACACCGGTGCACCCTCCCGGGCAGGCAAGCGGCCTTCCACGATCAGGCCGACGCGCTTCGTGGCGGGACCCGAAGCAAGAACCGGTGCGATAGCCTCATGGCCCATCCAGCCGCCGGCTTCGCGCCTGCTCTTGTTCAGAGCAAACATGAGGCCCGCGGAAACCGGGTTGGTGCCCGTATCCAGGTCATGCCCGTATAGCGGCAATCCCGCCTCCAGCCTTAGACTGTCGCGCGCACCGAGACCGATGGGCTTCACTTCAGGCTCACCGCACAGGAGCGTGGCAATTTTCTCCGCATCTTCGGCCGGGAGCGAAATTTCGAACCCGTCTTCGCCGGTATAGCCCGAACGGCTGACCGCCATTTCCACGCCCGCGACGGTGAACAGACCGAATTTCATGAAGGTCAGCGCCGACAGGGGATATTCGCCGGTCGCATGACGGTCCAGCACTGCAAACGCCTCTGGGCCCTGCAGCGCGAGCAATGCGCGGTCCTGCAGGTGATTAAGCGTGACATCGTCCGGCAGATGTTCCCGCAGATGGGCGATATCGTCCCACTTGGTCGCGCCGTTTACCACCAGGAACACGTCCCGGGGCCAGCGCGAAACCATCAAGTCATCGAGCACGCCGCCATTCTCGTCGAGCAGCAGGGAATACCGCTGCATGCCGAGCTTCAGCGTCGACAGATCGATCGGTAGCAGGGCTTCGAGTGCTGCATCCGCGCCTTCGCCAGACACCAGCAACTGCCCCATGTGGCTGACATCGAACAGTCCGGCATGGTTGCGGGTCCATTCGTGCTCGGCCACGATCCCGCCGCCTTCGCCGGTGTACTGGATCGGCATCTGGTAACCGGCGAATTCCACCATCCGCCCGCCGCGCGCGCGGTGCCACGCATCGAGCGGCAGCACCTGCTGTTCGGGCATATCGTCTGGATGGGTATCGGATAGATCGTCGGTCACGCTGTAATTCCCATCGGACATGGCGGTGCGACCTTCACAGGAAGCCCCTTCACCACGCCCCCTCTGTCGGGAATACCTGAGAGTTTTACCTGCGGCCCATCCCGAAAAAAGGAACGGCAGGATTACCCCTTCGGTGGAGCAACGATCCCGGTTTGGGCCGCAACTCGCTTTCCAGAGTGTCTGCCACATCACGGTCCGTTTGCCTGAGAGTTTCCGGGGCGGTTGCTCCTTCGGCGCCGAGAGCCTGCGACAGCCCGCGATCTCTCCCGTGATATGGCCGGGAATCATGCGAACCCCGGCGACAGCGACCGCTTTTGCCCAGCCGTGTGTCCGCGTCAATGCCCGTTTCGCGAATACCGGCCGCTATTGTCGGGCTTGCCGCTTGAAATGCCCTGTATGCCCGGTAAAAGCGCTGGACGGGCGGGAAAATCATGACAGTCACCGAAGTTTACCTGATCGCCTTGCTGATCATCCTGGCGGTGCCGTGGCTCGTCTGGCGCCTTCTCGGCAGCGACGCATGGGCTCCGCTGGTGGTAGTCCAGATTATCGCCGGTATCCTGCTCGGACCGGGCGTGATCGGCGCGGTCTTTCCGGATTATTACGCCTTCGTATTCCGGCCCGACGTCATTACCGCGCTGAACGGCGTTGCTTGGTGGGCGGTCATGCTGTTCGTCTGGATCGCCGGGATCGAACTGGATTTGTCACAAGCGTGGAAGCACCGCCGCGAAACGGGCGTTACCGCGGGGCTTGCGCTTGGTGTACCGCTGGCGCTTGGATCGCTGGCCGGATTGCTACTGCTCGGCTGGTCCGAGAGTTGGCGGGGACCGGAAGGAGCAGGGTGGCAGGTGGTGCTGGGCATCGGCATGGCCTGCGCCGTCACCGCCTTGCCGATCCTCGTACTGTTCATGGAAAAACTCGAAATACTGCGCACTGCGCTCGGCCAGCGAATCCTGCGTTATGCCAGTCTCGACGATATCGCGATCTGGGGCGTTCTGGCCCTGATCCTGCTCGACTGGGAACGGATCGGACGGCAGGTCGCCTTCCTGATCGGGTTCATTATCGCGGCTTGGCTGGTCCGTAAGCTGATGATCCGGGTGCAGGAAGCGGACCGCTGGCCGATCGGGCTGATCTGGCTGGCGCTATGCGGGCTGGCGGGCGATTGGTCCGGGCTGCACTATATGGTCGGTGCGTTCCTGGCCGGAACCGTTCTCGACGCCAAGTGGTTCGGGCTGGAAGCGATGGACCGGTTCCGTCAGATCATACTGCTCACCATCATGCCGGTGTTTTTCCTGTCCACCGGCCTGCGGACCCAGTGGGAAAGCGGCGGCGTCGCGGTGATTACCGCAGCCGGGGTGCTGCTGGTGGCTGCAGTCGGAGGCAAGCTGCTCGGCCTCGCGATAGCGGGCCGGATATTGCGCTGGCAGCGCGGCGAGGCGCAGCTGATCGGCTGGTTGCTCCAGACCAAGGCGCTGATCATGATCATTTTTGCCAACGTCCTGCTGGACAAACAGATCATCAGCAGCAGCACCTTCACTGCGCTGTTGCTGATGGCGGTGGCGAGCACCATGCTGACCGTCCCGATGTCGAACCCGTTGCTCAAACGCCTGGGCCGGATCGCCGACCGGGACACGTAGCCGGTCGGCCACAAACGCGGCTAATCGAGATTGGGCCGAAGCCACCGCTCCGCAGTGGCGAGATCGGCCCCGCGCCGCGCCGCGTAATCTTCCAGCTGGTCACGGCCGACCCGCGCAACCCCGAAATAGGACGCTTCGGGATGCGCGAAATAGAACCCGCTGACCGCTGCCGTGGGCCACATGGCAAAGCTCTCGGTCAGGGTCAGTCCGACATTGGCGGGCGCATCAAGCAAGTCGAACAGGGCCGGTTTCAGGCTGTGATCCGGGCAGGCGGGATAGCCCGGCGCGGGGCGAATACCGCGGTACTGTTCCTTGATCAGCGCCTCGTTGGTCAGCTGTTCCCCTGGCGCATAGCCCCACAGATCGGTACGTACATGCTGGTGCAGGCGTTCCGCCATCGCTTCCGCGAACCGGTCCGCTAGCGCTTTCAGCAGGATGTCCGAATAATCGTCATGCGCGGCTTGGAAGCGGGCCGAATGGTCCTCGATCCCGTGTATGCCGACCGCGAAGCCGCCGATCCAGTCACCCGACGGATCGACAAAGTCGGCAAGACAATAATTTGCGCGGTCACGGCTTTTCTTGACTTGCTGGCGCAGAAACGGAAGCCGCTCGCCGCTATCGAGCAGAATATCGTCCCCATCCCGGCGGCATGGCCAGAAACCGGCGACCGCCTTCGCGGTCAGCCACTTCTCCGCGATGATCCGGTCGAGCATGGACTGCGCATCCTCGAACAGCGAACGCGCGCTTTCGCCGACCACGTCATCGGTCAGGATCGCCGGGTAGTTTCCGTGGAGTTCCCACGCCCGGAAGAACGGGGTCCAGTCGATCACTTCGCGCAAATCATCTAGCGACCAGTCTGCGAAGGCGTGCAGCCCTGGCTTTACCGGCGCGGGCGGTTTGTCCGACATGTCGGGCTTGAAGCTGGCGGCGCGGGCCTCGGCCAGCGGAAGCAGTTCCGACTGGCCCTTGTTGGCCCGCTTGAAACGGACGTCGTCATATTCCGCCTTCACATCGGCGACGTAATCATCCCGCAGAGTGTCGGACAGCAACTTGCTGGCCACGCCAACCGCACGGCTGGCGTCGAGCACATGGATCACCGGGCCGGTATAAGCGGGTTCGATGCGCAAGGCAGTGTGCACCTTGCTGGTGGTTGCGCCGCCGATCAGCAGCGGCATGGTCATGCCGGCGCGCTGCATTTCTTCCGCCACGGTGACCATTTCATCGAGCGACGGGGTGATCAGGCCGCTGAGGCCGATCATGTCGACATCCTCCGTCTTGGCGATTTCGAGGATTTTCGGCCACGGCACCATCACGCCCAGATCGAGCACTTCGTAACCATTGCACTGCAGGACCACGCCGACGATGTTCTTGCCGATATCGTGCACGTCGCCCTTCACGGTCGCCATGATGATCTTGCCCTTGGCCTTGGCGCCTTCTTCCTTCTCCGCCTCGATATAAGGGATCAGGTGGGCGACGGCCTTCTTCATCACGCGGGCCGATTTGACCACCTGCGGGAGGAACATCTTGCCGCTGCCGAATAGGTCGCCGACCACGTTCATCCCGTCCATGAGCGGCCCTTCGATCACGTGGATCGGGCGGCCACCTTCGGCCTCGAACCGGGCGCGAAGTTCCTCGGTGTCGGAAACGACATCTGCGTCGATGCCCTTGACCAGCGCGTGTTCAAGCCGCTTTTCCACCGGCCAGCCGCGCCATTCGGCGGCCGCCTTTTCCTGCGCGACATCGGTGCCCTTGTAGCTTTCGGCGAGTTCGATCAGCCGCTCGGTTGCGGTCAACTCGCCCTTGACCGGACGCATCAGGATCACGTCCTCGCAGGCTTCGCGCAGGACCGGGTCAATCTGGTCGTAAATGTCGAGTTGCCCCGCGTTCACGATGGCCATGTCGAGCCCGGCGGGGATCGCGTGATACAGGAACACCGAGTGCATGGCGCGGCGCACGGTTTCGTTGCCGCGGAAACTGAAACTGAGATTGCTGAGGCCGCCCGATGTTTTCACATACGGGCAATTCGCCTTGATCTCCCGCACCGCTTCGATGAAATCGAGGCCGTAGCGATCATGCTCCTCGATCCCGGTCGCCACGGCGAACACATTGGGATCGAAGATGATGTCTTCCGGCGGAAAACCGATGTCGGTGAGCAATTGATACGCGCGGCTGCAGATCTCGATCTTGCGTGCCTTGGTATCCGCCTGGCCGGTTTCGTCGAACGCCATCACCACCACGGCAGCGCCGTAATCCATGCATTTCCTGGCCTGTTCGAGGAATTGCGCTTCGCCTTCCTTCATGCTGATCGAATTGACGATCGGCTTGCCGGACACGCATTTGAGACCCGCTTCGATCACGTGCCATTTGGAACTGTCGATCATCACCGGAACGCGGGCGATATCGGGTTCCGCCGCGATCAGCTTAAGGAACGTCGTCATGGCGTGGACCGCGTCGAGCAGCCCTTCGTCCATGTTCACATCGATGATCTGCGCGCCGTTTTCGACCTGCTGGCGCGCGACTTCCACGGCGGCGGTATAATCGTCCGCCATGATCAGCTTCTTGAACCGGGCGGAACCGGTCACATTGGTCCGCTCGCCGATATTGACGAACTGGGAGCCGGTGGCAGTGGTGGAAGTCTGGTCAGTCATGTAAGCTCAATTCGTCGTCCCGGCGCAGGCCGGGATCGTTTTCAACAAGGGCGCACCGGGCGGCGCGCCGGGTCATGCCGCCATCGTGAAGGGTTCGAGGCCAGCCAGCCGTGTAATGACCGGCGGCACCGGTGCGGTGCGGGGTTCCAGTCCAGCGACGGCTTTCGCCATCGCGGCGATATGGTCGGGGGTCGAACCGCAGCAGCCGCCGAGAATGTTGACCTGACCATTCACAGCCCATTCGCGGACCAGCCCGGCGGTGGTTTCCGGTTCTTCGTCATACTCGCCGAGTTCGTTGGGCAGTCCGGCGTTGGGATAGGCCATCAGCAGCGTGTCGGCGATCTTGCTCAGCAGCTGGATATGCGGACGCAATTGCTCCGCCCCGAAACTGCAATTGAGACCGATGGTTGCCGGATTGGCATGGCGGACGGCGTGCCAGAACGCCTCCACCGTGTGACCGGAGAGATTGCGCCCCGAAAGATCGGTCAGCGTCATCGACAGCATGATCGGCACATCGCGGCCCAGTTCCTGCGCCAATTTGCGAACGGCGAAGATACCGGCCTTGGCGTTGAGTGTGTCGAAGATCGTTTCGATCAGGATGAAGTCCACCCCGCCCTCGACCAGGGCGGCGGCCTGTTGGTGGTAGACCTCCACCAGGTAATCGAAGGTAATTTCACGGTAGCCGGGGTCTTCGACATCGGGCGAGAGCGACAGCGTCTTGTTGGTCGGACCGATCGCCCCGGCCACGAACCGTGGCCGATTATCTTTCGCGGCAAATTCATCCGCCAGTTTCCGCGCGATCCGGGCGGAGGCGACATTGATATCATCGACCAGCGCCTCGGCCGCGTAATCGGCCTGGCTGATCACATTGGCGGAGAAAGTGTTGGTCGAAATCACATCCGACCCCGCCTCCAGATAGGCGCGGGTAATATCTTCGATCACGTCCGGACGGGTCAGCGCCAGGATGTCGTTGTTGCCCTTCTGGTCGGCGGCAAGCCCAAGATCGCCCGCATAGTCCGCTTCCGCCAATTTACGGTTCTGGACCTGGGTGCCGA
This sequence comes from Allopontixanthobacter sediminis, assembly GCF_009828115.1. Lineage (GTDB taxonomy): Bacteria > Pseudomonadota > Alphaproteobacteria > Sphingomonadales > Sphingomonadaceae > Allopontixanthobacter > Allopontixanthobacter sediminis. The sequence goes on from NZ_WTYL01000002.1 coordinate 90,115, forward strand.
ACGCGCCGTCGAAAATCAACACGCGCTTGGCCGCCTCGGCGTTGAGCCGTTCCCGTGGGGTGTGGACCGTCATTTTACGTCTCCATGCGGCCGCATCCCGAGCATATGGCAGATTGCATAGGCCAGGTCGGCGCGGTTGAGGGTGTAGAAGTGAAACTGGCGGATGCCCCCCGCATACAGGCGGCGGCACAATTCCGCAGCCACTGTCGCTGCAACCAGTTGACGGGCGGCGGGGCGTTCATCCAGCCCTTCGAACAGTCCGTCCATCCACGCGGGGATTTCCGCTCCGCAGGCCCCGGCGAACTTGCGCGCCTGCGCCACATTGGTGACCGGCAGGATTCCGGGGAGAACGGGGGCGGTAACGCCCTTCGCCGCCAACCGGTCCTGGAATCGGAAGAAGGTTTCCGGCGCGAAGAAGAATTGCGAAATCGCCCGGGTCGCGCCCGCGTCCAGCTTGCGTTTCAGATTGTCGATGTCGCTGTCGGGACACGAGGCGTCGGGATGGGTCTCAGGGTAGGCCGCCACCGAAATGTCGAAATCGGCGATTTCCTTCAGGCCCGCCACCAGGTCCGCCGCGCTGGCATAGCCGTCGGGATGCGGCACGAAAGGTGCGCCCGGCTCCCCTGCATCGCCGCGTAGCGCAACGATGTGGCGAACACCGGCTTCCCAATAATGCTCCGCTACTTCACGGATTTCCGCCTTGGTCGCATCGACACAGGTCAGATGCGCGGCGGCGGGCATATGCGCTTCGGCGATGATCCGGGCGACGGTGTTGTGGGTGCGTTCCCGCGTCGAACCACCCGCTCCGTAAGTTACGGACACGAAATCGGGGTTGAGCGGCTTCAGTTGCTGGACCGATTCCCACAGGATCGCTTCCATCTTTTCCGTCTTGGGCGGGAAGAATTCGAACGAAGCGCTGATATCTCCGGGCAGCGACGCGAACAGCGGCGTGTCTACGGCGGTGCGGGCTTCATGGACCGGATCGAGCGGGGAGTTCATTGCATGGCCTTCTTTTTCGGCTGCTGCCGGGCCGACGCGGCTTCACGTTCGCCAAGCCAGATTTTCACGACCAATTCGCCGCCGTGAAGCGCGAGCGGCGCAGACACCCGGTAACCCGCGTCCTGTAGCAATTCCGCCATCGCCTTGTCGGAAAAGCCAAGCCGCGCATGGGCATAGCGTTCGCGCAGCTCCTCGCGCTCGTGGCTGGCGAAATCGACGATAACAATCCGCCCGCCGGGCTTCGTCACCCGCGCCGCTTCGGCAATCGCTGTTGCGGGATCCTGCGCGAAATGGAGAACGTGATGCAGCAGGACGGTGTCGAAGCGGTGGGCAGCGAAGGGCAGATTGGCGAAGTCGCCCTGCACCAGTTCCGCGCCTCCGGCCGGTAAGTGCTGCAGTTTCGCCCGCGCTACGCGGAGCATGTCGAGGCTCTTGTCCAGCGCCACGATCGATGCCGCCCGAGGAGCGAACAACTCCGCCATCCGGCCGGTGCCGGTGCCGATGTCGAGCAGCGCCCCGAGCGGCGCATCGCCAAGCGCATCGAGCAGTTGCGCTTCCACTTGCGCATCGGGGCTGTGAAGGCTGCGGAGCCGGTCCCAGTCCTGCGCGTGCGCGGCGAAGTAATTGGCCGCACTTTCATCCCGCGCCGCGCGGATGGCCGCAAGCTGACGGCGGTCTTCTTCGCAGGTGGCGCGGAATTCCGTATCCTGTTCCTCGGCGGCGGCTAGCAGGCCGGCCACAGCCTCGACCACTGGACGGCCGGCAGCGCTCTGCGCGCGCAGGAACACCCAGCTGCCTTCGCGGTGGCGTTCGGCAAGGCCGGCATCGCACAATATGCCAATGTGCCGCGACACGCGCGGTTGGCTTTGACCAAGCACCTGGGCGAGTTCGCCGACGGCAAGTTCCATCACGCCCAAAAGCCGCATCATCCGCAGCCTGGTAGGATCGGCCAAAGCCCGCATGATGGAATCTATGCGCATGGTACAAGGTGCATATAAAGATATTCTTATATGTGCAAGTTAGACTTGCAGTTGGGACACGAATTGCGGCTATTCCGCCGACCTTACACTGCCCCGTTCAAGCAGGCGAACCGGCACCCGGCGTTCAGCCATCTGGGCCCCTTCTTCGCCCAGCACGGTTGCCACCAGCAGGGCACCGGCAACCTCGAAATCGGGTTCGATGGAGGTCAGCGGCGGGCTGGTATGGATACCCGCGCGGATGCCGTCGAACCCGACTATCCCGCATTGTTGCGGCACGGCGATGCCCCGTTCGCGCAATTCGTCCATTGCGCCCAGCGCAATCGAATCGCAGGCGATGAACAGGCCGTCGAAGATGTCACCGCGCTCCACCATTGCGGCGATTGCGCTGCGTCCCTGCGTTTCGCGGTCGGCCTCGTAATCCACTTCCTGCAGAGAAGCAGGCCGGCCGGCTGCGGCCATCGCGGCCTGATACCCCTCGTAACGTTCGCGGAATTGGCGCTGCGGGGAATCGACCGCGCCGAGGTGGACGATATTCCGATAGCCCGCCGCAATCAGCCGCTGCGTAGCTATCAACCCGCCCTCGTAATTGTCCGAGCGGACCCATTCGAGTTCATCAAACGGCGAACCCCAGAACACCACGGCCCGGCCATCGAGGCTGAGGTCCCGGTAGTACTGCCACGCGGCGTCGTTAGCCGTCGTCCCGATGACGATCACCCCGTCGGCCTGGCCGCTTTCTTCATATTTCCCGAACAATTGATCCGGAGTAGCCTGAAAGGATACCAGCGTCTGGTAACCCATCCCCGACGCCGCCGCGCAAACACTGCCGAGCAACGAGAAATAGAACGGATTGATGTCGCTCGCCGCTTCACCCGCGCGGCAGATTACGACCACCGCCAGCGTGCCGGTCCGGCCCTGGCGCAATTGCGCGGCCCGGGTGTCGACCATGTAACCGAGCGCCTCGGCCGATTTGATCACCCGCGCCCGGGTCGCTTCGGTAATCGAGGTGGAGTTCGCCAGCGCGCGCGAGACGGTGGATTGGCTGACCCCGGCATGTTCGGCCACATCGAACGACGTAACGCGGGGGCGCAATTTGCGGTCGATCATCGAACTGCCCTCCCCTCAAATCCGCGGAATATTTCCCCGCCGCCCCTATGCCCCGCACTTCGGCGTCATGCAATCAGGGAGAATCTTCGCGCAGCCGCCTGGCACGTTGGTACGCGTAGAGACTAGGCACGGTCTCAACTCGGCTACCAAGGCTCTCGAGATAGGGCGCGGGCGTGTGGTCCAGCGTGAGCGGACGATTGCCGTGAAGGCCGACATTGCGAGCCTCAGGACCTTCCGATGCGCCGAGGATAACCACCGGCTTTCCGGGCGCTACGCCGCCGGTCACCAGAACCTTGGTGTTCCAAGCGGTGTTGAACCGGCCATGCCCCGGCAGCCAGTATCCCGCGCCGCCTGCCTTGTAGAGGTCGTACATCGGCAATCCGTCCTCTCGGGTCTGGTCGGGCGTGATATGTACCGTCACATTGTCGTACAAGTTCTGGTGGTTGGCGCCCGCGTGCTGGTCCAGCGTCGGCTGATGCCAGCCAACTGAATTGGTATAGACCGACTTGGTCGACATCGTGTTGAAACTGAAGGTGTGCTCGGTCGGATTGACTACGGTCAGCCCGTCGATCAGCACGTTGTGTACCTTGCCGACATGGACGCTGTAATGCGCCTTGTGCGTGCCATCGGTGCGGACGTTGGCGATGGTCAGGTTGGCCGCGTCGTCGGTCATGATGCCGCTGTCGGAATTGCTGATCGTCACGTTGCGAATCCAGCCATTATGGACGCCGGTAAAGTAGATCCCGTTGAAGCCGCTCTCGTTGTGATGACCGAAATAAGGGTTCTCGGGGAAGACGATCGCGAAATCCTGCAGCCCGACGTCCTTCAGATGGTCCCACTTCGCGAAGTAGGCGGGCAGGGATGAACCCACCGGGTGCATCAGGGGATCGGCAATGGTAGCAACCCCGTCTTTGATCGCTTCGATCCGGGTTGCCTGGCGCACCAGCGGGCGATCCGGCATTTCCCAGTGACGGCTGCCAATCTTGAGATCGGTCTCACCGTACATCTCCTTGATCAGCGGGCCATCGGGGCCGGCGCGGTTGTGCCAGTGGATCTGCACCACGTCGCCGACTTTGAGCGTACCCGTGTCGGCCAGGCTAACGGTGCGGGATCCACGTTCCCCGCTGCGGATCTGCGCAACCGTTTCGATCGGCCGGTCGTAACTGTCGATATAGCTCGCATGGCGTCCGCCCGGGACACGGGTCCAGATGAAACCGCCGTTCCAGCTCCATTCGGAGAACAGCACATCGAGGTTGTTGTCCGGCTGGCGTTCGTATTTGTCGTTTTCGGCGAGATATTTCCGCAGTTCATCGGATGCACCGCCATCGTCCATCTGGTTCAGCGGCCGGGGAATGTAGATTTGCGTCCCGCCGTCGCCCGCCCCCATGCCAGACAGCACGATATCGCTGCGCTCGATCCACAGGATTTCGGACAGGATGTAGCGGCCCGCCTGCAACTGTATCCGGACCTTGCCGTCCATCGTGCCCGCGGCAGCGATTGCTGCGATAAGTGCCTTGCTGTCGTCCTTTCCGTCATCCGGTATCGCGCCGTAATCCGCGACTGAGATCGCCCGGTCGAAAGTGGGGATTTCTTCGACCCCGAAGCCGTAACCGGCATAGGAAAAGTCGGGCAAATAGTGGCGGTCTGCTGTCGCGGGATCGCCAAGGATAGCCGGTACTTCCTGGGCAGACAAGGGCACGGCACAAAGCAGCGCCGCCGTACAAAGCAGATTTGACATTCCCGACATAATTCGACCTCTTGTCAATAAATTAGCTCAGAACGCACCGAGCAGCGCGAGCGACAGCCACGGAACGTAGGTAATGAGGACCAGCGCCGCGAGCAGCGTGCAGTAGAAGGGCCAGATCGTACGGACGAGCGCGGGTATGGCGACCTTGCCCACCGCCGAACCGACGAACAGCACCGAGCCGACCGGCGGGGTCACCAATCCGATCCCGAGATTGAGCATCAGGATGATCCCGAAATGCACCGGATCGACACCTGCACCGATCGCAACCGGAAGAAATATCGGTGTGCAGATCACGATCAGCGGTGCCATGTCCATGAAGGTACCCAGCGCCAGCAGCATCAGATTTATGATCAGCAGCGTCAGGATGGGATTGTCAGTCATGAAACCGATCAGTGCGGCCAGTTGCGCCGGCACTTCCAGCAAGGCGAGCGCAAAGCCGAAAGCGGTCGCAGCAGCGATGATGAACAAGACCATCGAAGCGGTGCGGACCGATTTCGCGGCGGCTTCCCCGAAACCCCGCCATCCCAGACTTCGGTACACGAAAGTACCGACCAGAGCGGTATAAATCACCGCGATGGCGGAACTCTCGGTTGGCGTGAAGATACCGCTGAGAATGCCGCCCATGATGATCACCGCGGTCATCAATCCGGGGACTGCATAGAGCGCCGCCCGCATGAATGCGCGCCAACCCGGGAAAATACCGCGCGGCAGGTTCCGGCGGCGGGCAACCAGCCACGCGGTCGTCATCAGCATCAAGCCGGTCAGCAATCCGGGCATGATCCCGGCCAGAAACAGATCACCGATCGAAACGCCCATCCCGCTGGCGGCGGAATAGATAATCATGTTGTGCGACGGCGGGATCAGCAGGCCGACTATCGCTGCCGTGACGGTGACGTTGACGGCATAGTCGGCGGGGTAACCCTTTTCCTTCATCAGCGGGACCATCGTCGATCCGATGGCCGAAGCGCTGGCGATGGCCGATCCGGAGACCGCACCGAACATCATCGAAGCGCCAACATTCACAGGGCCGAGGCCGCCCTGAACCTTGCCGAACGCCGCATCGGCAACCCGGACAAGCCGGTCGGCGATACCGGATCGGTACATCAGGTCGCCCGCGAAGATGAAGAACGGGATGGCCATCAAGGTGAAGACACTTATGCCTGACGCCATGCGCTGAATGGCCACCACCATCGGAATATCGATCAGGGCGAAGAGCGCCAGCGAAGCGCCGAGCAACGAAAATCCGACCGGCACGCCCAGCGCCAGCAACAGGAACAGGACTACAAAAAGGACTAAGATTTCCATTATCGGTCCTCCGCCGCGGCGGGCGGCCGATCGGCCTTCGCCTGCGCCAAGGCAAACACCGCCATCAGCAAGCCCGAGATCGGCAGCGGCAGGTAAGCCAATCCGCGGCTGATGCCGAGCGACGGGATGACATGATCGCGCACCAGCCAGACGAGCTGGGATCCGAAAACCAGCAGGACCAGGCCAAAGGCGGCCACGAACATCTGGATTGCAATCCTGACCCGGCGCGCGTTGCGCGGGCTGGACATGGTTTCCAGCAATTCGATGCGGATATGGAAGCCCTCGTGGACTCCTGCCGCGGCCGCAAGAAAAACATACCAGATCATCAGGACGAGGGAGGCCTGTTCGGTCCAGGATGGGCTGCTGCCGAGGACGAATCGGCCGAACACCTGCCATCCGATGATCGCGGTCATGGCGATCAGGCCCGCTGCGGACACCCGGATCAGCCAGTTCGAGGTTTGCCCGGTCATGGTCATGATTCTCTCTGCGCCAGAATGCGCTCCACCAGATCGTGCTGCTGCGGAGTAGTCAGGAATTCATCCCACATCCCGGTCATCAATTCGGTGAAAGGAGCGGGATCGACAGTGTTCACTTCGACCCCGGCGGCCAGGATCACCTCGCGGCTTGAAGCCTCGCGGGCGTCCCAGAGGTTCCGCATGTAGGGCACCGAGTCCTTTGCCGAGCGGCGCATCACCTGCTTGTCCTCGGGCGACAGTTTGTCCCAACTGATCTTCGACATCACCAGCACTTCCGGAGTGAACAGGTGTTCGGTCAGGCTGTAGAACGGTGCCGCTTCGTAATGCCGTCCGCTTTCGAGCGAAGGCCAGTTGTTCTCCGCCCCGTCGATCACACCCTGCGCCAGCGACTGGTAAACCTCGTCCAGCGGCATCGGAACCGGGTCGGCGCCGAGTGCGCGGACCATGCCGATATAAAGGTCCGACCCCGGGACTCGCAGCTTCAGGCCCTTCATGTCCTCAGGTGACTGGATCGGCCCGCGTGAATTATAGAACGAGCGTGCGCCGGAATCGTAGTAGCATAGCCCGATCAAGCCGTGACGGGTCAGCGAGGCCAGAATTTCCTCCCCCACGTCGCCGTCCAGCGTGCGCCGCATATGGTCCACCGATCCGAACACGAATGGCAGGCAGATAGGGATTGTTAGCGGCTCGATTGAGTTGAGCGGCGCGGCGTTGACCCGGTTTAGATCGAGGCCGCCAAAGGTCGTGATTTCCAGCGTGTCGCGCTCGTTGCCAAGCTGGCCGCCCGCATAAACCTTGGCACCGAGCCGTCCTCCGGTTCGTTCCGCGAGCAATTGTCCGAGATAATCGACTGCCTGTACGGTGGGATAATCAGTCGGATGGGTGTCGGCCGCGGTGAACACGTTCGACAATCGCATACCGCAGGACGCCAGCAAGGCAGCGCCCCCCGCCAACACGGTGCGGCGCGATGCGGACAGCAATCTCGGTGTGGGATTGACCCCTCTTTGCATCCGTTCGTCTCCCTGCAACCGGCGCGGACTTTTCCGCTGCCAGATTATTCAATCATCAAGTGGATTTCACCGCGCGAGCCAACCCCCGTCGACTGCGAGGATGTGGCCCTGAACGTAATCGGCGGCGTTGCTGGACAGGAACACGGCTGCTCCGCCAATGTCCTGGGGATCGCCCCAGCGCCCTTCCGGAATACGCTCGAGAATCTGGCGGTTGCGGTCTTCGTCGTCCTGCAATGCGGCCGTGTTGTTGGTGGCGATGTAACCCGGCGCGATGGCATTCACGTTGATGCCGCGTGGGGCCCATTCGTTGGCCAGCAGCTTGGTCAGGCCTGCCACACCGCTTTTCGATGCGGTATAACTTGGCACCCTGATCCCGCCCTGGAAACTGAGCATTGATGCGATATTGATGATCTTACCGCGCCGTCCAGACTGGTTTGACCAGCCGACCATGTGCCGGGCCGCCGCCTGGCACAGGAAGAACAGCACCTTGAGATTGGTGTCCATCACCGCGTCCCAGTCGGCCTCGGTGAAGTCGAGCGAGTCCTCTCGCCGAATAATACCCGCGTTGTTGACCAGGATATCCAGCGATCCGAGGCTATCCACCACGTGCGAAACGATCCCTTCGACGGGTGCAATTGACGAGAGATCGGCATCGATGAGCTCGCACTTACGGCCCAGTGCGCGTACTTTCGTGGCGGTATCCTCCGCCCGGCTACGGCCGACCGCGGCGATATCGGCGCCAGCCTCCGCCAGCGCCACCGCGATGCCCTGTCCGATACCGGTGTTGGCGCCGGTGACGACGGCAACCTTGCCTGAAAGATCGAAGCTGCTCATTTCAGTTGGCAGATATCGAGGACATTCATGTCCGTATAATCGAGGTTCTCGCCGCCCATCGCCCAGATGAACGCGTAATTCTTGGTGCCGGAACCCATGTGGATCGACCACGGCGGGCTAATGACGGCTTCCTCGTTGGCCATGACCAGATGTCGCATCTGATCGGGTTCTCCCATGTAATGCATGACCCGGTCGTCTTCGGTCGGGAGATCGAAATACAGGTAAATTTCGCTGCGGCGGTCATGGAGATGCGGGGGCATGGTGTTCCACACGCTGCCTTCCTCCAACACCGTCAGACCGAGCAACAATTGCGCGCTGTCGCAAACGCCGGGGATGACCAACTGGTATATCGTCCGCTGGTTTGAGTTGGCGAGGTCGCCGCGCTCCAAGGGGTTGGCCTGCGCAATAGTGATAAGCTTGATCGGGAACGCTTTATGCGCCGGCAGCGACGCTAGATAGAACCGCGCTCCTTCGCCTTCGAACACCACGTCGGCCGATCCCATTGGGATATAGAGACAATCCTTGTTGCTGAGTTCGAAGCGCTGGCCGTCCACGGTAATCGCGCCCGGCGTGCCGATATTGACCGCCGCCATCTCGCGCCGTTCGAGGAACGGGTGGCCGGCCGCGCTGGCCGGTTCGGTCTGGTCGGGCAGTTTGATCGCCCCGCCGTTCGGCACAACGCCGCCAATCACGAACCGCTCGTTATGGGAATAATTGAGGTTGATCTGACCATCCGCGAACATGCCCTGGACTTGGTAACGGGCGCGCAAATCATCGTTGGTGACGCTGTTCATCATGTCGGGGTGGGTGGCGTGGAAAGTTTTGGAGAACATAATGGGGCTGCTTTTCCTGCTGGCGTTTCGATTGGCTTTGGAAACCGGTGTCAATTCCTGCTTGTAGTCTGCTAACGCGGTACTGTTCAACCCCGTATCGCCCATTTTTGACATCTCGTGATCTTGACGCTCGCCATGTCGCCGACCGACCGGGGTCGCCGCCCGGCGAATCAGGAATATTGATCCCGGTGCAATCACACAATTGCTTTTGACACCGGTTTCCATTAGCCCTGCCGCGAACTGCGCAATTACGGATAAAGGGCATTCTGAGTGATGGATCAAGGGGCGATAACGCAGGCTGCGGAAGGTTTTGTCCGGGCAAGAAGAGACAACCTTCCACTGCCCGAATATCCTGGCGAGCGCCCCTGCACATTGGCGGATGCCTATGCAGTTCAAGACGCATCGCTGGCGCTATGGGACAAGCCGATTGGCGGCTGGAAGGTTGGCCGGGTAATGCCGCCCCAGAATGCCGCTCTCGGGGCGAACCGCCTTGCTGGTCCGATCTTCGCCGAAGGAATTGTCGCGCACGAAGATGTCCCGGCACTTATGTCGGTCTTCACCCAGGGTTTCGCAGCCGTCGAAGCCGAGTTCGTGTTGCGCCTGAAATTGCCGGAAAACGGCGGTCCACTGCCGACGAATGACGATGACACTCTGGAATGGATTTCGGATATCCGGATCGGGGTCGAAATTGCATCCTCACCCTACAGCCGGATCAACGTCGAAGGTCCGCTCGTGACCATCTCGGATCACGGGAACAATTTCGGGCTGATTGTTGGACCGCAGGTTCCCCGCGAGCAATGGAACAGCTTATGCGACATCGAGGTCACCGTCGCGGTTGACGGTCACAAAGCAGGCTTCGCAACTACTGCCGGGATGCTTGACGGACCGCTCGGCGCGGTGCGGTTCCTGCTTGAAAACATGGCGGATCGCGCGATCATACCGCAAACCGGCTGGTGGATTTCAACGGGCGCGATTACCGGTGTCCACCAGGTTTCGGCCGGACAATCCGCACGGGCCAGCTTTGCAAGCATCGGTAGCGTGGATTGTATTATTTCCGCTGTAACGTAATACATCCGGCGTGACCACGAACACCCCAACCATCAATGATGTCGCGCGGCTTGCCAATGTCTCCAAGAAGACGGTCAGCCGGGTTATCAACAAATCGCCGCTGCTTAGCGAAAAAACCCGCACGGTAGTGGAACAGGTCATCGCCGACCTTGGATATGTCCCCAACCCGCAAGCCCGGGCCTTGGCACTGCGGCACAATTTCGTCATCGCGGTGATCCACGACAATCCGAATGCCCAATTCCTGGTCAAGGTGCAGCAAGGCATCCTGGAGGGTATCGACGGGACCGAATTCGGCATGATGGTCCAACCGGTCGACCGAAATTCCCCGACCGTGGTGGATTCGATCCGCCGCTTCCTTGAACTTCACCGGCCCTACGGGGTGGTGTTGCTACCACCCATCTCCGCCAATGAAGAGCTTATCGAACTGTGCCGCCGGTTTGGCTGCCGATACGTCCGCATGGCCTCGGTCGAGCTGGATGAGCCCCAGCACATGGTCACTTCCAACGACCGGGAGGCGGTGTGCGACGCCGTAGGCTACCTGGTTGAAATGGGGCACCGACGTATCGGCCTGATCGAAGGGCCGCCGGGGTTCCTTTCAGCCGCCGAGCGCCGCTTGGGTTACGAACAAGCAATGAAGGCTGCAGATATTGCCGTTGACCCCGAACTTATTCGGCCGGGTGCCTACACGTTCGAATCGGGCGTAACCGCTGCCCTGTCTCTGCTGAACGGTGACAAACGGCCGACCGCAATCTTCGCATCGAACGACGAGATGGCCGTGGGAGTGATGATCGCCGCCCGCCAGGTTGGCGTGGAAGTGCCGGACGGCCTGTCGATCGTCGGGTTTGACGATACACCCATGTCCAACCACGTCTGGCCCGCATTGACCACGGTACGCTGGCCGATCGTCGGGATGGCCCGCGCGGCGGCGCGCAAGCTTATTGCCCGGCCCGGCGACGCTCCGGTGGAGGAAACGCTGCTTCCCTCCAGCTTGATGAAACGCGGTTCGGTGGCCCGTCTGAGCCCCTCAGATTGAGGCCTAAATACCTCCAATTCCGGCGCCAATTCGCAGGTGCACAAAATGAGGGGGAGCCAAACGCATAAAAAGCGTGTAGAGGCCCCGCATTGACCGGTCGGTACTTGCATTAATAGGCTTGCGAGAAAAGGTGGTCAGCAGCAGGTCTGCCCCACCCCGATCCGTTTTCCTTCGAATATTGCGAGTACCATGACTTTTAACGATTTACCGCCATTCCTTGGCGAAGCACTGGCCGAACGCGGCTATGAGAAACCCACTGCAGTCCAGGCTGCCGTTATCGAAGAAGGCGCGGCTGGCCGCGACCTGATCGTGTCGGCACAGACCGGTTCCGGCAAGACGGTCGCCTTCGGCCTCGCCATGGCAGAACAATTGCTTGGCGAGAGCGGCAGCGTGCCCCACGGCATTGCCCCGCTGGCCCTCGTGATCGCACCGACGCGTGAACTGGCCTTGCAGGTCAGCCGTGAACTGATGTGGCTCTACGGCAAGGCGGGCGCGCGGATTGCGACCTGTGTTGGCGGAATGGACGCGTCCAAGGAACGGCGCTCCCTGCGCGGCGGCGCACAGATCGTGGTCGGCACGCCCGGCCGCCTGCGCGATCACCTCGAACGCGGCGCGCTCGACCTGTCGTCGCTTAAGGCTGTGGTGCTGGATGAAGCGGATGAAATGCTCGACATGGGCTTCCGCGAAGATCTCGAGGAAATCCTCGACGCCACGCCGGATGGCCGCCGCACATTGCTGTTCAGCGCGACCATGCCGAAATCCATCGTCTCGCTGGCCAAGCGCTATCAGCGCGACGCGTTGCGCATTTCCACGGTCGGTGATGACCGCGGACACGGTGACATTTCCTATCAGGCGGTCACCGTCTCCCCGTCTGAAATCGAGAACGCGGTCGTCAACCTGCTACGGTTCCACGAAGCGGAAACTGCCATGCTGTTCTGCGCTACCCGTGAAAACGTCCGGCGGTTGCATTCAACGTTGCAGGAACGCGGCTTCACCGTCGTGGCGTTGTCGGGTGAACACTCGCAGCAGGAACGCAACCAGGCGATGCAGGCCATGCGGGACCGGCGCGCACGCGTGTGCGTCGCGACCGACGTTGCCGCGCGCGGGATCGATCTTCCCACGCTCAGCCTGGTCATCCACGTGGAAATCCCGCGTGACGCAGAAGCGTTGCAGCACCGTTCGGGACGGACCGGCCGCGCCGGCAAGAAGGGCACGGCGGTTATCCTGGTGCCGTATCCGAAGCGGAAGCGTGTTGAATCCATGCTTCGCGGTGCAAAGATCAACGCAGAATGGATAGGCGCCCCGACACCGCAGGAAATCCAAAAGCAGGACCGCGAACGGCTGCTGACAGCGCTGCTCGCGCCTGTCGAAGTGGACGAGGAAGACCGCGCTCTCGCCCAGAAGCTGATGGCCGAACGCACGCCGGAAGATATTGCCGCTGCGTTGGTCCACGCGCACCGCGCATCCATGCCGCAGCCCGAAGAGCTGATCGAAAACACGCCCGAGGCACGCAAGGCCGCGCAGCAGGAACGCCATCGTCCCGGCTTCGAGGACACGGTATGGTTCCGGATGGATATCGGACGGCGGCAGAATGCCGATCCGCGCTGGCTACTTCCGCTACTGTGCCGCCGCGGACACATTACCCGTAACGAAGTCGGCGCAATCCGCATCGGACCTTCGGAGACTTTTTTCCAGGTACCGCGCACTATCGCCGACAAGTTCGACGATGCGATCCAGCGCACCGCGCAATCGGAAGAAGACGGCGAGCCGGTTCTGATCGTCCGCGATGAAGGCGGTCCCCGCGAACAGGCCCGCAATAACAGCAAGCCCCACCGGAAGGGCCCACCGCGGCCCGGGGCACCGCGTCATGATGGACCGCGTCATGATGGGCCCCGTCACGACGGACCGCGTCCTGACGGTCCCCGGACCTACGCCAAGCCCGGCGGCAAACCCCCGTTCAAGGGTGGCCCCAAGAAGGGTGGCCCGTTCAAGGGTGGCCCCAACAAAAGCAGCGGCTTCAAGGATCCCAAGCCGCAAGCCTGACATCAGCGAACCTGCCGGGCTGGAGTAGCGCTCCGGTCCGGCATACTTCGTTCAGTGGCGATCAGTCCCCGCTTGGCTTCGGCGCCTGCCACGGTAGATGGCGTTCATCGAGGCTGATCAGATTGTTGAGTTCGATCAATACCGCGTGCGAATGATAACCGAGCAACTGCCGCACCGGCACCTCAAGGTTACGCACCAGGATCGCGGTTTCCTCGGACGTAAAATCGCTCAGCCCCCGGGCCCGCTCGTGACCGTCTTCGTCATATACATGCAGCACGTCGCCCTTGGCGAATTTGCCTTCGATCGAGATCACGTCGCCGCGGCCGATCCCGCGCGCGCCGTCCGCTACAGCCTTGGCTGCGCCTGCGTTGATCACGATGCTCCCAGCCATGTGCAACCGTTCGCTGAGCCACAGCGGCCAGCCCGAAAGCGGCGATTCGTGTGCGATGCAAGTGGTGCATGGCCGCTGTCCCTTGAGCACCGAGGAAATCGGGTCATCCGCCTCGCCATTGGCGATCAGCGTGGTGCAACCGGAATTCTGCGCCATGTTGGCGGCCTGCAACTTGGTCAGCATACCGCCGGTTCCGAGCGTGCTTACGCTTTCGGTCACCGCCAGGTATTCGCTGACATCGCGCACTGTTTCGACCAGCTTTGCGCCCGGTTCCGAGGGATTGCGGTCGTAAAGTCCGTCAACGCTGGTGAGAATTACCAACCGGTCCGCCTGGACCATCTGGGCGACCTTGGCCGCTAGCCGGTCGTTGTCTCCGACCCGGATTTCTTCCGTCGTGATGGTGTCGTTCTCGTTGATGATCGGCAGGACATTCGCCCGCAGCAACCGGTGGAGGGTGTTCTTGGTGTTGAGGAAGCGCGAATGATCCTCGAAATCACCCAGTGTCACCAGGATCTGGGCGACATTGAGATCATATTCATGGCCGATCTGCTTGTAGGCGCCAAGCAGCAGCGGCATTCCGCAAGCGGCAGCGGCCTGTTTGTCACGTAAACCGGCAGTTTCAGGGGTAACGCCGATCATTTTCATGCCCAGCGCTACGGCACCCGAAGAACAAAGCACGACCTCGATGCCCTCGTCCCTGAGCAAGGCAATATCTTCCATTATCCGCTGCAGGAAAGCCCATCGCGGTGTCAGGCGGGATTGATCAGCCAGAAGACTTGAGCCAATCTTTATTATAACTCGTTTTACGTCGTTCACTACAGAACCTACTTTTTAATAATAAATACTAGGAATATTGCCGTCTGTGGCGTGTTTTTATAAATTCACTGCGTCACGAACCAGCAACTCGAATTCTCTCCGCGCTTATAGCCTTTAGGGCCTTATTGACAAGTGAGGGCGCGACAACAATGGCGCAAGGCCAGATCATCGCGATTTGCAACTTAATTAAATATTTGTCTCAATTGATGATTTTAAGGGCCGTGCGCTATTCGTCTTGATTGCTTCGCTGCATTCTCCTGTAGGCTTGGCATGGCACCCGACTCGCGCTAAAGGCTCGTAATTCGATCCACGCGGGGGCCGGGCAACACAGTCCGCCGCCGCTGCACACACGCATCCGTCATTTACCCCACGGGCCTTCGCATGAACTTTGAAACCGGCGTATCGCTTGCCGCATATTTTGTCCTGATGCTGGGCATCGGACTTTACGCCTGGAAAAAATCGACCAGCAATGTGTCGGAGTTCATGCTCGGCGGGCGCCAGTTGCCGCCATCCGTCGCGGCGCTGTCAGCCGGTGCCTCGGACATGAGCGGTTGGATGCTGATGGGTCTGCCCGGCGCGGTCTATCTCGCGGGCCTCAACGCCGCCTGGATCGCGGTTGGCCTGCTGATTGGCGCTTGGGCGAACTACCTGCTCGTCGCGCCGCGGCTGCGCGTTTACACCGAAGTGACCGACGATGCGGTTACCATCCCCGACTACCTGGAAAAGCGGTTCGAAGACACCAGCCGCAACATCCGCGTTATCGCCTCGCTGGTGATCGTCATCTTCTTCACCCTCTACACCTCGGCCGGATTGGTCGCGGGCGGCAAGCTTTTCGAGGCGTCCTTCGGTTTCGACTACCGACTCGGCCTGGTGGTCACTGCGGGCGTAGTGATGGCATACACGCTGGTCGGCGGCTTCCTCGCGGTTAGCCTGACCGATTTCGTCCAGGGCTGTATCATGTTTGCCGCGCTGGTACTGGTGCCGATAGTCACGCTGAACGACCTCGGCGGATGGACGGCGACAAGTGATGCGGTCCGCGCCGTGAACCCGGACTATCTCGGCTGGCTGTCGGGCGTGACCGCGCTCGGCGTCATCTCGAGCATGGCGTGGGGCCTTGGCTATTTCGGCCAGCCGCACATCATCGTGCGGTTCATGGCGGTCCGTTCGGTCAAGGATATTCCGGCCATGCGCCGGATCGGCATGTCGTGGATGTTTGTCACAGTCGTCGGCTCCGTGATGTGCGGCATTGTCGGCCTCGCCTTCATCACCCGCACCGGCGTGCCGCTGGGAGATCCGGAGACGATCTTCATCGTCCTGTCGCAAACCTTATTTCACCCCTACATCGCCGGCTTCCTGCTGGCCGCGATCCTGGCCGCGATCATGAGCACGATCTCTTCCCAATTGCTGGTATCATCAAGCTCGCTGACGGAGGACTTCTACAAGACCTTCCTGCGTTCAGAGGCCAGCCAAAGCGAACTGGTACTGGTCGGCCGGATCGCCACGCTGGCGGTCGCGCTGGTCGCCATTGCGCTCGCGTTCGACCGGTCGAGCAGCATCCTATCCCTAGTCGGCAACGCCTGGGCTGGATTCGGTGCCGCTTTCGGGCCGGTGATCCTGCTCAGCCTGCATTGGCGCGGGATTACCCGCAGCGGAGCGCTCGCCGGGATCATTGCCGGGGCGGGCACGGTGCTGATCTGGCTCTACGCGCCGTTCACCATCGGCGGAGAGGCCCCGACGGCGGTAATCTACGAGATCATTCCCGGCTTCATCATGAGCACCCTCGCCGCGGTTGGCGTGAGCAAGCTGGGCAAGGGCGTATCGCCGAAGGTCGAGGAGCAATTCGACCAGATGCTCGCTTTGAAGTGACCACGCGCCCCGATATAGCGGTAACATGGCGCGCCTGATCCTGTTCAACAAACCCCACGGGGTGCTGTCGCAATTCACCGATCGCGGATCGGAAACGACCCGCGCCACACTGTCGGACTTCATCGCAATCCCCGGCGTCTATCCCGCGGGCCGCCTCGACCGCGATAGCGAGGGGCTGCTGCTGCTGACCGACGACGGACATTTGCAGGCGCGAATCGCCGAACCCAAATTCAAGATGCCCAAGACCTATCTGGTACAGGTCGAGGGGGACGTTACGGACGAGGCGCTTGCGCTGCTGCGCAGCGGTGTTCGCCTGAAGGACGGCCTTACGCTACCGGCCGAAGCCGAGCGGATCGACGCTCCCGATCTGTGGCCCCGCGACCCGCCGGTCCGGTTCCGCAAGAGCGTACCCGATTGCTGGCTCAGACTGACCATCCGCGAAGGACGCAACCGGCAGGTCCGGCGGATGACGGCGGCGGTCGGCCATCCCACCCTGCGGCTGGTGCGGTGGCAGATCGGGGAGTGGACGGTGGAAGACATCCCCCCGGGCGAAAGGCGGGAAAACAGCGTCCGCTAGTCGTTCAATCCTCCGCCTCGAACGCCAGGCTGCCCTGATTGTACAAGCGGGTGATCAGATCGATTGCGGAGGCCGAATGGATGAATTTATCCTCCACCATGATCGCGGTCTGTGCGCACAGCAATTCCGCCAGCTCCGCGCTCTCGGCCCGGCATTCGAAGCACTCGCCATCGGCGAACAGGAGTATTCCGCCATTCTGCCGAACAAAGGAGAACCGGCTGGCCGGATTGCGATGCAACGGAACCTTCGACGCCAGGGCGCCGACGATCTCCGCGGCTGAAACGGGATCTTCGGGCCGCCAGTCGATCTCGGGATATTTCGGCGTGCTGTTGTATTTCCCGAACCACCGGGCGAACGCCTCACGGTCCGACAGCCCTTCCAGCAGCATCGCGTGCAGCTTATTGATAGCGGTGCCGGCAATCTCCCCCGGGTTGTCCTGCGGGGATAGTTGGGGATCACCGTAACGGTCGTCGTCCGTCATCGTGTCGAGCAGATCATCGCAGAAATCGCCGATCAGTTCGGCGCGAGAGGGGGCCCGGAAACCGACCGAATAGGTCATGCAATTGTCGCCCACCGCAGCGCCGTTATGTGCGATGCCCGGTGGGACATACAGGATGTCGCCGGGCTCCAGCACCCATTCCTCTAGCGGCTCAAAATCGGCTATCAGGCGCAATTGATCATGCGGCAGCAGCGGCGTGCGCTCGTCACACATCGCGCCCACTTGCCAGCGCCGCCGGCCCAGCCCCTGGATCAGGAACACGTCGTAATGATCGAAATGCGCCCCCACCCCGCCGCCATCCGCCGCGACGCTGACCATCACATCGTCGATCCGCCAGTTGGGCACGAAGCGGAACGGTTCGATGAGCGCCGCGACATCCGGTACGAAATGATCGACCGCCTGTACCAGCAGGGTCCATTGATCGCGCCCGAGTTCACCAAACCGCTCCGCCGGGATCGGGCCGTCTTCGGCGGTGAGCGCGCCGCCGGCATGGCTGACCAGCCGCGCCTCCACATCGTCCTCGCAGGCAAGGCCCGCCAGCTCGTCCGGCTCCAGCGGGTTCGTCCACTGGGCCCACGGATTGCGGATCAGCAGCGGTTTCTTCTGCCAGTAATCGCGCAGGAAGGTCTCGGTATCGAAATCGGTGAATTGCATGGGACCGGCCCTAGCAGGTTTCGGAACCTAGTCGCCAGACTTCCTAATCCTCCGACTGCTCGATCCGCGCGAGCAAAGCCTCGACCTGCACCTGCGCGCCTTCGCTGGCGTTAAGTTCGGTCACGGTCCCGTCGAACGGCGCAGTCAGCGCATGCTCCATCTTCATGGCTTCGAGCACCAGCAAGCGCTGCCCGGCGGTGACCTTATCGCCCTGCGCCACATCAACCGCAATGACCTTGCCCGGCATGGGGGAAAGGATGTCGCCATCATGGGCGGATGTGTGGGCACCTCCGTCTGTACGCGCAGGCACAATTCGATAAGTCGTGCCAATGTTGGTCGCAAATATCTGTTCGCCTACTTCACTGTAAAGGCTGTACTGTTGCTTGTCGTAGCTAGGCTCAGGCGAAGAATGTGCCATCAGAGCCATTCCGTTGACTGAAAGTCCAATTACGGCTTTAGGCGCGGCATTCAGGCGAAATCCAGAAAGAGCATTTCGCGGAGAAATAAATCGAATTGCGGCAGTATCAAGCAGCCATTGCGGCGGCTCATAAGCTTCCAGAGCCAATTCTTCTTCATGCGAACTAATGAAACCGGTGTCGAGCCGTGCTTCGAAGAAATCGGGGTTGACCAGAAGGGAATGAAGGAAGGCTGCGTTTGACTTGACTGGCCAAACGGCACTGTCGGAGCATATTTTTGCCAAGCCGGCGATGGCATCTTCTCTAGTGTCCGCTCGAAAAATTAATTTGGCGATCATGGGATCGTAGAACGGGCTGATCGTGTCGCCCTGCTCGACGCCGGTTTCGATCCTTACTTTCCCGTCAAAGCCAAGTTCTCTGGCTTCACCGTTTGAACTGTGCTGCCATCTGGTTGGTCGGGCAGTTCTAGGAAGTGAGAAAAATTCCAGCGTCCCCGTGCTCGGCAAAAACCCCTTGGCCGGGTCTTCCGCATAAAGCCTTGCTTCAATGGCGTGCCCATCGATCCGGATTTCGTCCTGCTGCAGCGGGATTGCCTCGCCGCTCGCCACGCGCAATTGCCATTCGACCAAGTCGACGCCGGTAATCTCCTCGGTCACCGGATGTTCGACCTGCAGCCGGGTGTTCATTTCCATGAACCAAATACGGTCGGCGCGCAGGCCTTCACTGGCGTCGGCAATGAATTCGACCGTACCCGCGCCTTCGTAGTTTACCGCTTTTGCTGCACGAATTGCTGCGCCGCATAAATCGCTCCGCGTGGCCTCGTCCATGCCCGGCGCGGGGGCTTCCTCGATCACTTTCTGGTGGCGGCGCTGCAGCGAACAGTCGCGTTCGAACAGGTGCACGACGTTGCCGTGGCTATCGCCGAAAATCTGCACTTCGATATGCCGCGGCGAGGTAATCCACTTCTCCAGCAGTACATGGTCGTTACCGAAACTTGCCTTCGCCTCGCGTTTGCAACTCTCCAGCATTTCAAGGAATTGCTGCGCAGCATCAACCTTGCGCATGCCCTTGCCGCCGCCGCCCGCGACCGCCTTGATCAGCACCGGATAACCGATCGCATCAGCCTCCGATTTCAGCCGCTCGACAGACTGGTCTGCGCCGAGATAGCCCGGAGTGACCGGTACGCCGGCATCCGCCATCAGCTTTTTTGCTGCATCCTTCAGGCCCATCGCGCGAATGCTGTCCGGGTGCGGCCCGACCCAGACGATTCCGGCGGCTTGCACCGCTGCAGCAAAATCGGCGTTTTCGCTCAGGAACCCGTAACCCGGATGGATCGCCTCCGCTCCGGTTTCTTGCGCGGCGGCAATGATTTTCTCGCCCACCAGATAGCTCTCGGCAGCGGGGGACGGCCCGATGTGGACCGCCTCGTCCGCCTGCCGCACATGCAATGCCTTCGCATCGGCGTCGGAATAAACGGCAATGGTGCGAATGCCCATTTCACGCGCGGTGCGGATGATCCGGCAGGCGATTTCGCCGCGGTTGGCGATAAGGAGCGATTTGATCATGGCCATTACATCCTGAACACCCCGAAGCGGGGGGCCTCCGCTATCGGTGCTTCCAGTGTTGCGGCGAGAGCGAGCCCCAGTACGTCGCGCGTCTGGACCGGGTCGATTACCCCGTCGTCCCATAGCCGCGCGGTAGCGTAATAGGGATTGCCCTCGTGTTCGTATTTCTGACGGATAGGGGCCTTGAATTCTTCCGCCTGTTCAGGCGTCCAGCTATCCGCATCGCGGTGGACAGTTGCCAACACGCTCGCCGCTTGTTCGCCACCCATCACCGAGATGCGCGCGTTGGGCCAGGTGAACAGGAAACGCGGCGAATATGCGCGTCCAGCCATACCGTAATTGCCCGCGCCGAAGCTGCCGCCGATCACCACCGTGATCTTGGGAACCTGCGCTGTCGCCACCGCGGTTACCAGTTTCGCGCCATGCTTGGCGATGCCTTCCGCTTCGTATTTCCCGCCGACCATAAAGCCGGAAATGTTCTGCAGGAACAGCAGGGGAATACCGCGCTGGCAGGCGAGCTCGATGAAATGCGCGCCCTTCACGGCACTTTCGGAAAACAGCACGCCGTTATTAGCCAGGATAGCCACCGGCATCCCCCAGATATGCGCGAAACCGCACACCAAGGTGCTCCCGTAAAGCGACTTGAACTCGTGGAATTCGCTGCCGTCCACCAATCGCGCAATTACCTCGTGCACGTCATACGGCGCGCGGACATCGTCGGGGATGATCGCGTAGAGGTCTTCGGCGTCGAATTTGGGCGGGCGCGGTTCTTTCAGATCGACATCCGGCTGGTGCACCTTGCCCAAATGGCTGACGATATCGCGCACGATCGTCAGCGCGTGTTCGTCATTTTCCGCGAGGTGATCGACGACGCCAGATTTTTTCGCATGCAGGTCGCCGCCGCCAAGGTCTTCGGAGGAAATCTCCTCGCCCGTGGCCGCCTTCACCAGCGGCGGACCGGCGAGAAAGATTGTGCCCTGTTCGCGCACGATCACGCTTTCGTCGCTCATCGCCGGGACATAGGCCCCGCCTGCGGTGCAGCTGCCCATTACGCAGGCAATCTGCGGAATGCCGCGGCTGCTCATCTGCGCCTGGTTGTAGAAGATCCGCCCGAAGTGATCGCGGTCGGGGAACACCTCGTCCTGATAGGGCAGATTGGCCCCGCCGCTATCGACTAGGTAGATGCATGGGAGACAGTTTTCCTGCGCGATTTCCTGCGCGCGGAGGTGCTTCTTGACCGTCAGCGGGTAATAGCTGCCGCCCTTCACCGTCGGATCGTTGCAGGCGATCATCACCTGCCGACCGGACACCCGGCCAATCCCGGCGATGATCGAGGCGCCGTTGACGTCGCCCTCGTACATTCCGTTCGCCGCCAGTTGCCCGATTTCGAGGAACGGCGAGCCGGGGTCGAGCAGCCGCTCCACCCGGTCCCTTGGAAGCAGCTTGCCGCGCGATACATGGCGTTCGCGGGATTTTTCGCTGCCGCCCAGCGACGCCTCGGCCACACGCTCGCGCAATTCGTCCGCCAGCCCCTTGTTATGCGCAAACCGCGCCTTCGCCTCGGCGCTTTCCCGGTCGAGTTTGGTGGTCAGGGTGGGTGCAGTCATGCTGGGTCGCTCTTGTCGGCTTCTTTGGGCTTGGTGAAGAGGTACCGGTACACACCGACCACGTTGATCGCCAGCAATCCAACGTTCTGCCACCCGATTCCCTCGCTATCTTCGCCCAAAAACCCCCAGGCGATGAGTGACAGCGAACTCGTGACGAAAATCACGAAGCCCCAGCCGGTCGGCCGGGTTCCGAGATTCAGCGAAACAATCAGGGCGGCAATCAGGCCGGACGCCGCGCCGTAATATTGGAGGGCTGTTATGAGGGCATCGCTCACCGTTCTGCCCCGATCAGCTCGCGGCCGATCAGCATCCGGCGAATTTCGTTGGTTCCAGCGCCGATGTCCAGCAGCTTCGCATCGCGAAGGTAGCGTTCGACCGGCCAGTCCTTGGTATAGCCGGCTCCGCCCAGCGCCTGGACACTTTCGGCCGCCACGCGGAAGGCGTTTTCGCTCGACAACAGGATCACACCCGCCGCGTCGAAACGGGTTGTCTGGCCGGCATCGCACGCCTTCGCCACGGCATATGTATAGGCACGCGCCGATTGCAGCGCGACATACATGTCCGCCACCTTGGCCTGCATCAGCTGGAAGCTGCCGATCGGTTTCCCGAATTGGTGCCGCTCGCGTAGATAGGGGATGACGGTGTCGAGGCAGGCCTGCATGATGCCAAGCTGGATGCCGGACAGCACCACGCGCTCGTAATCAAGGCCGCTCATCAGCACCCCGACACCGCCGTGCAGCGGGCCCATCACGTTTTCTTCCGGCACTTCGCAATCGTCGAACACTAGTTCAGCGGTCGGCGAACCGCGCATCCCCATCTTGTCGATTTTCTGGCCGATGCTGAACCCCGGCATATCCTTTTCGACCAGGAACGCGGTAATGCCTCGGCTGCCTTCACCGGTCTTGGCATAGACCACCAGCGTATCGGCATAGGCGGCGTTGGTGATCCAGAACTTGGTTCCGTTGAGGACATAGCCGCCCTGCACCGCGTCTGCCTTGAGCTTCATGGAGACGACATCGGATCCGGCGCCCGCCTCACTCATGGCGAGCGAGCCGACATGCTCGCCGCTGATCAGCTGAGGGAGATATTTGGCCTTTTGCCCAGCGTTGCCCCACCTGCTAATCTGGTTGACACAAAGATTCGAATGTGCGCCGTAAGACAACCCGACCGACGCGCTTGCCCGGCTGACTTCTTCCACCGCGATGACGTGTTCGAGATAACCGAGACCTAGCCCTCCATCTTCTTCCGCGACGGTGATCCCGTGAAGCCCGAGCGCACCCATTTGCGGCCACAGGTCTTGTGGAAACCAATCTTCGCGATCAATCTTCTCCGCCTGCGGTGCGATCACTTCATCGGCGAAGCGGGCAGTGGTTTCACGGATCATTTCCGCATTGTCGCCAAGGGCGAAATCGAAATCGGGGGTCGCGCGCATGAAAGCTCCGGCTGCTGGTTTCTCGCCTGGTCGCTATGGCAAACCAGGATGTCGTCCAGCAGCGCATAGGAGACAGAACGCGGGGATGGAAGAGGCGGGTTGAAGGAGGCCACCGCTCGGTGCAGCCGCCCTTCAATCCTGGTTGATCGAGTGCGTCGTTAGATCAATCCCCGGCGTCTTCAACGGCTTCACCAGCCGATTGCAAGTCCTCGCCAGCACCTTCGACCGTGTTGCAAGCGCTCAAGAGTACCGCTGCGGCGACGGCAATTGCAGATGCGAATTTCATGGTGTTTCTCCTTCACTGGACTACGCGGAAAGACCGGGAAGCATACCCGATCCTCTGATTTCCCAACGGATTGCAGAGTCGCGTGGTTCCGCACGACCATGCGACGGCGCGACCGGACGACTGAGAAATTCGGTAGAAGGTGGTGGGTGGTGCCGCTTAGAGGATTCGAACCTCTGACCCCATCATTACGAATGATGTGCTCTACCGACTGAGCTAAAGCGGCCCATTGCCGCGGCGTAATGCCGCGCCGGGATATGGAGGCCCGAGCCGGAATCGAACCGGCGTGCAAGGATTTGCAGTCCTCTGCGTAACCACTCCGCCATCGGGCCACTCCGTTGAACCGCGCTGCCAAATAACAGCGTTGCCCGCAGGAAGCGGCCACCTAGCGGGTCGGCGCGGGCAAGGCAATGCACTTCTGATAGCTTCGCGAGATTGAGGGATGGCCTTGCACAGGCTTTTCGTTATGCGGGCAAACCATGAGCATCCGTAACCTTCTCGACCCGATCACCGCTGACGGCGGCCCCGTTGAACTTCCCGCAGCGGAGGGGTGGATGCAGGGCCGGACAGTCTATGGCGGCTCGTCCGCGTTGATCGCCTATGTCGCGGCCCTGCGGAAGTTTCCTGATCTACCACCGTTGCGGGCCGCCCAGATCGGGTTTGTCGCACCGGTGGGTACCGAAATGGAATTACGCGCGGAGGTGATCCGCGAAGGCCGCAACGTCACCCAGGTGCGCAGCGAAATCCTGTGTGAAGGGCGAATCGCGCTCACCGCCATGTGGCTGTTCGGTGCCGGCCGTGCCCCCAATGGCGAGCATGCTTCCCCGCCGCTGGACGTCTCTGTC
Organism: Allopontixanthobacter sediminis; assembly: GCF_009828115.1. Lineage (GTDB taxonomy): Bacteria > Pseudomonadota > Alphaproteobacteria > Sphingomonadales > Sphingomonadaceae > Allopontixanthobacter > Allopontixanthobacter sediminis. Next base: position 114,498 of record NZ_WTYL01000002.1, read on the forward strand.
GGCGCGCCGGAAGAAGGGGCGCCGGTGGATGACCGGATGGCGCCTGCGTTCCTGAAAAATCATTACGAAGTCCGTCACACCGCCGAACAGGTGGAGCCCGGTATCCCGGTCGTACGCCGATGGGTCCGGCTGAGCGATCGTTCGGGGCTCGATCCGGTCGAGGAAGTCATCCTGATGGGGGACACCCTCCCCCCGTCCGCGATCCGGATCATGGAGCGGCCGGGACCGCTGAGTTCGATCAACTGGTCGTTCAACCTGATCGAGCCGTCGCCAGCGACCCGCGATGGCTGGTGGCTGGCTGAAACCGCCAGCGATCACGCCAATCTTGGCTATTCGAGCGAGCGGCTGAGGCTGTGGAACAGCGATGGACGGCAGATCACCTCCGGATTGCAAAGCGTCGCGATCTTCGGCTGACGCCGGCGACCCCTCACGCAGTCACACGTCGGAGAACTTTGGCTCGCGTTTGGCCATGCCCGCCATTACCGCCTCGATCTGGTTTGGGGTACGCATGATTGCGTGCTGTTCGATGCTTTCTTCCATCAGCAGATCGTTTGTCGAGCGGTCGTGCATTGCATTGGAAAGGCGCTTGGCTGCGCGGATAGCGTGCGGATTGCGGCCGGCAATCTGATGGGCGAGCGCGGTAGCGCGCGCCTGCGGTTCGTCGTCGAGACAGGTGGCGAGGCCCAGCCCTACAGCTTCTTCGCCGCTAATTTCACGGTTGGTATACACCAGTTCCCGCAGCACATCGTCACGCACCAGCCCGCGCCACAGGGCATAGCCGCCCATGTCGGGGACGAGTCCCCATTTTAGCTCCATTATCGCCATGCGCGCGTCGGGCGCGGCAATGCGGATATCCGCGCCGCTGGCGATCTGCATTCCGCCGCCGAAGCACACCCCGTGGATTGCGGCGATGACCGGCACCGGCAATTTGCGCCACTGCATGGCGACCTGCTGGAACTTGTTCGAATTGCCATAGGTCCGTTCGGTTAGGCTCGGCTCGTCGGACGGAGGTTCTGCCGCGAAGCTGGCGGTATCGAGTCCGGCGCAGAAGCTCTTGCCTTCTCCTGAAAGGACCACCGCCCTCAGCCCGCGGGTCTTTTGCAGAAAGTGTCCAGCCTCGATAATGCGGGCAAACATTTCAGGGTCGAGCGCGTTCATCTTATCGCCCCGGGTCAGGCGGACCTGGGCAACTCCGTGGTCGTCCATAGTGATGGACACGCGGTCATTCGAGGGGAATTGCATCGATTTCACCTGTCTTCGAGAAAGTCTGCTTATCGTCGCCGATGCGCAGATAGCTGTCCAGAGAATGTTGCGCTGCGGGCGTCTCCTCCTGCATCATCGCACCCGCATCCGCGTCCAGGAGATATCCACCCGCCGGGTCGGTCGCGAGCAACCATGACAGGCCGAAGGTCCGCAGCTTGGCGCGCACCCGGGCCACATGCACCTCCACGCGGTTGGTCTGGGGATCATGGTCGATCCGCCACACTTCGGAGAGAAGGCGCCGGCGTGACAGGCGCTGGCGCGGGCTTTCGGCCAGCCGCCACAGCAATTCGAATTCGCGTGGATGCAGGCCGAGCCAGGTGCCATCGCAGCTGCCGTCCCGGTGAAACAGGTCGAGCAGCACCGGCCCTGCGCGGAGATGGCGCGGCATCATTCGGGCTCCGGCGAGAAAGGCACTGCGCAGTTCAGCTGTCGTCGGCACGGCAGTCCCGTCTGACGCGTGGTCTCACAAATATTCGCCCATGCGGATGGAATATATTTGGCTGCAGGTAAGTATGAGGTGATCCAGCAGCACGATGTCGAGTGCCCGGGCAATATCCCGCACCCGGTCGGTTGCAATCAGGTCTTCACTGCTTGGGTGGCAGCGCCCCGAAGGATGATTGTGGGCGAGCAGCAGGCCGCTCGCGCCTAGCGCAAGCGCGCGGCCAAACAGCGCGCGGGCCCGTGTCATGACCAAATCACTGGTTCCGATGGCCAGCACTTCGTCATCGAGATACCGCCCGTACCCATCGCAGTAGGTCGCATGAAACCGTTCTTCCGATGCTCCGGAGAAATGGGCCTTGAGGTACTGCAGGAAAACGGGGCTCCCGACGAATGCCGCATCACTGAACATATTTGCGGCAGGAACCTCCCGCGCCGGGATGTCTTGGCGGCCTAGTGGTTGCGCCACTGGCCCCGCTTGCGCGCCAGCGGGCTGGGCCCCCGGTCGATCCACGAGCGGTACGGGCCAAATCGCGCGGTGCGCCGGCGATGCGCCCACAGCCCCAGCCCTTGGGCCAGCAGCTGAAAATAGGACGGTCCGATATACAGGATTGCATAGGCGATCGGTGTCATCGCCTGCGTCAACTCCCGCGCCAGATGTGCGTTGAAGGCAATCAGTTGCAAGGCCGCAATCCATAGGGTGTACATCCGGTTTGCCCGCAGGGCGATGACGATGAAAGCGATCATTGCAGCGAGGTCGATCAGGGCACGTCCGTAATCAATCGATACGAGATTGATGAAATTGCCGAAAATCAAAGTCAGGATCCGACCCGAAACCAGCATGCCGATAAAGACAGCGGCAACCGCCCGTTCCGGACCTGCCCCTTTCCACAATCCCAAGGCCGCTAGGACGAGCAGGACAATGAGCTGAAATTGATCCCGCAGGCCCGGGATTAATTCTGCCATGATCTCATCTTTCGGGTCTCAGGCCGCTTTGAACGACGCGGCTTCGGCAAAGCCCGGCATGGCCTCCATCGCCGAACCGCGGATGTCGGTAGGTATTCCTTCATCCAGGCCGGCCTGTTCCCGGGCGACCTTGCTGAGTTCGCTGTGCACCCGAAGCAGGCTGGTGGACATCGACATGGCCTGTTGTTCCGCCTGGCATAGGCGCATGATGGCGCGCTGCCCGGTATCCAGCGGTACGTCGGGGTTCTGGCGCGCGGTCAGCATCGCCTGCTTGAGCTTCGCAAAGGCCACCATCGCTTCGTCGGACAAGGCCTCAGCCTCGCGGATCAGCTTGCGGATATTTCTGGCGTCGTTGGAAATGGTGGTAGTCATCGACTTGGTCTCCGGACCGAATTTCCAGGCCCGCCGCGCTCATTCGGCGTCCGTGTTGCTGGCGAGGGTGACCGATGCCTTTCCGTCCAGGACCTCGCTCAGGGAGAGCGCCGCGGAAACGACCAGCACTACCCCGGCGATGATACCGAAAGCGAGCGCGACCATGACTACGGAACGGTAGAGGACGGCGTGCTTACCGTCGAGCGCCCCAAAGACGACCACCGGTTCGATATCGTGTGCCCAAGGCGCATCGCGTGCGACCACATGTGCATCGGACAATCGGATCGAACCGGGGTCGTCCCGGCCCGGCAAATCGCCCAGGGGGGCCGGGTTGCCCATCTGCTTTTTACTGTATGCAGTATTCCTTAAGGGGGGCATCGTGCCGACTTCAGCGCCTGGCGGAAGATCGAAAACGGCTGGCTTGGCCATCACTGGATCAAGGTTTTCAGGCAGATCCCGCCCGCCATTGCCACAGCGGTACGTTTCCACCAGTTCGTTCAGGCTGCCGGCATGATATATGCGTTTAAGCGCGCGGATGTGCTGGTTGATGCGCGTTTCTGAGACGCCCATCTCGTTGGCGATGAGTTTTATCGGCATCCGGCGATCGATCCGGCGCATTACTTCGCGCTGCTTGTCCGTCAGCTGAGGCGCAGCTTCCCCGATCATTGACCAACTACTCCCCTGTTATGCGCAACCCTATGCCGCCTAGAATAAGGCACTTGCCCAGATTTTGAAAGCAGACTGAATTACGCGTTCGCCCGTCAATTTTCGCTGCCGGGTGCCCCGTTGTGGCCGAGTGACGCGAGATATCGCTTCACGTTACGGGCGGCCTGGCGCAGCCGCTGTTCGTTTTCGACCATCGCAATCCGCACAAAGCCCTCGCCTTCTTCGCCGTAACCGACACCAGGCGCCACCGCGACTTCGGCGTGAAGTAGCAATTGCTTGGAAAATTCGAGGCTGCCCATATCCTTCAGCGCCGGCGGTAACGGAGCCCAGGCGAACATAGATGCCGGAGGCGGCGGGATGTGCCAGCCGGCCCGGCCGAACGCTTCGACCATGACATCGCGCCGCTTGTGATACAGCAGACGGTTGCTTTCGACGATGTCCTGCGGCCCGTTCAGCGCCGCGCAGGCCGCCGCCTGGATTGGGGTGAACGCCCCGTAATCGAGATAGCTTTTGACCCGGGTCATCGCGGCAATCAATTCCTTGTTGCCCACCGCGAAACCCATCCGCCACCCGGCCATCGAATAGGTCTTCGACATGGAGGTAAATTCTACCGCCACGTCTTTCGCGCCCTTCACCTGCATGATCGAGGGTGTCGGTTTGCCGTCGAAATAGAGTTCGGAATAAGCCAGGTCCGACAGGACCCAGACCTTATTCTCCCGCGCCCACGCCACCAGCCGTTCATAGAATGCCAGATCGACCACCTCGGCAGTCGGGTTCGAGGGATAATTGACCACCAGCACGCTTGGCCGCGGGACGGTGTAGGCCATCGCACTTTCCAGCGCGCGCCAGTATTCCTCGTCCGGTGTGGTCGGCACGGAGCGAATCGTCGCCCCGGCAATGATGAAGCCGAAAGTATGGATCGGATAGGACGGGTTGGGCGCCAGCACCACGTCGCCCGGCGCAGTGATTGCGTTGGCGAGGCTGGCAAGGCCTTCCTTCGACCCCATCGTCACGACTACTTCGGTGGCCGGATCGAGTTCGACCCCGAAACGGTTCGCGTAGTAATTCGCCTGCGCCTTCCGCAATCCGGGGATGCCCTTTGACTGGGAATAGCCGTGGGCATCGGGCTTGCGAGCCACTTCGCACAATTTGTCGATCACGTGCTGTGGGGGCGGCTGGTCGGGGTTGCCCATGCCGAGGTCGATGATGTCCTTGCCCGCCGCGCGCGCCGCTGCCCGGAGACCGTTGACTTCGGCGATCACGTAGGGCGGCAGGCGCTTCATGCGGTAGAAATCGGTATCCATCATATCCCTTGATGCGGCAGGTGCGGGCATGCCGGCTTTGGCTTGGTTGGTACAAAAGTTCGTCCGAATATTCCGTGAAGCAATAAATGCACAGGTGCAATCTTATCCGTCAGCCTGTATGAGTTTGGGCGATCAACGACACCACGCAACGGGAAGAGAGCCAACATGGCGGCTGCCAAGACACCGGATGACCCCTTCACCGCGCTGATGAAATTGCAGGCCGAACAGGCGCAATCCTTTTTCGACCAGATGATGCCGGTGAAAAGCGGACCCGATGTTATACCGGCAAGCGGAGACACGGCCGATCATTGGGCACAACTGTCCAGCCGGTTGCAATCCATGTGGAACGATTTTCAGGCCGGGCAGCAAAAACCGGCGACTGCGATGTTCGACCTGACGGGGTGGACCGACTTGTCGAAGAACTGGATGGCCCAGATGCCGCTGGTGGATCCGGCTCGCCAACAGCGCCTGATGGAAGATTCGGTACAGTTATGGCAGTCGGTTCTGGGGCAGTATGCGCCCGGACCGGACGGCGGGACGGAGGAAAACACTGCGCCCGACCTGCCGCGCAAGGACCGCCGTTTCGCCGATCCGAAGTGGCAGCAGCAGCCTTTGTTTGCGCTCATTCACCAGACTTACCTCCTGATGACCGAGCGGCTGGTGGCAATGGTGGACGAGGTCGAAGGCCTCGATCCGGCGAAGCGCGAACAATTGCGGTTTGCCACCAAGGGAATGATGGAAGCGCTAAGCCCGGCGAATTTCCCGCTCACAAATCCGGTAGTGCTGCAACGCACGCTGGAAAGCGGCGGTGAAAACCTGGTCAAGGGGATGGAACATTTGCTGTCCGACCTTGAGCGGGGCCAGTTGACCCACACCGATCCGGCCGCCTTCCAGCTTGGCCGCAACATCGCCACGACGCCGGGCAAGGTGGTTCACGAGACCCCGCTATATCAGTTGATCCAGTACAGCCCCTCGACACCCGATGTGCTGGCCGTTCCGCTGATCATCTTCCCGCCGTGGATCAACCGGTTCTACATCCTCGATCTCAATCCCGAAAAGAGCTTCATCCGGTGGGCGGTCGAACAGGGCCTGACGACGTTCGTGGTCAGTTGGAAATCGGCCGACGCGTCGATGGCGGACGTGGTGTGGGACGATTATATCCGCGCACAGATCGACGCGGTCGACCACGTGCGCCAGCGGCTGGATGTGCCGTCCACCCATGTCATCGGTTACTGCGTCGCCGGCACCACGCTGGCCGCGACACTGGCGATCCTGGCCCGGCGGGGCGAGGCGGACAAGATCAAGAGCGCGACGTTTTTCACGGCGCAGGTCGATTTCGAACGAGCGGGCGAATTACTAAATTTCATCGACGACAACCAGATCGCCGCAATCGAGAACCTTGCCCGCGATGGTTATCTCGACGGGCGGGTGATGGCAGCGACCTTCAACCTGCTCCGCGGTACCGATCTGATCTGGAACTATGTGGTCAACAATTACCTGCTGGGGGAAGAATATCCGGCGTTCGACCTGCTCCACTGGAACGGGGACGTCACCAACCTGCCCGCCAAATGGCACAAGAGCTACCTGATCGATCTTTATCGCGACAACCGCCTGGTCGAACCCGATTCGCTCAGCGCAGACGGTACACCAATCGATCTTCGGATGGTCGAAACGCCCTGCTATATCCAGGCCGGCAAGGAAGACCACATCGCGCCAGCCGAAAGCGTGTGGCGGATGACCGACCATTTCTCCTGTCCGATGCGTTTCGTGCTGGCCGGGTCCGGACACATCGCTGGCGTGGTCAATCCGCCCGCCGCCGGAAAGTACCAATACTGGCGAAACGACGAAGACACCGCTTCGCTCGAGGAATTTGTTGCCGGAGCAACCGAGCACAAAGGTAGCTGGTGGCCGGACTGGATCGAGTGGATTACCGGACAGGACAGCAAGAAAGTCCCCGCCAAAGGTCCCCGAAAGCCGGGCGGAAAAGGCGACAAAATTATCGAGGACGCGCCAGGACGCTACGTGATCCAGAGATAGTTATCCTTGCTGTACAATACCTTGTGAAGATTATGTTGCACTGCACAAAAAGCTTGACATGACTGCCGGAATACCTATTTTGTGCACTGCAACATAAGGGTTCCGAAAACGGGATCGGCAACGCACAAGGATTCGGTATCATGGCAGATCAAGCCACGAGTAAGATTGACGCAGCGACCGAGAAGGCTTTCGCCGATGCGGCTGCGCAGACCACTGCAGTGAAGACCTCAGCTACCAGCACCCCTGCTCCGGCAGCGGAAGCATCGTCGAAGCCGACGATAGCGCAGAAAGTCGCTGAAGCCGTCGCGGCTCCTGCACCGGCGGCCAAGAAGGCAGCGCCGAAAAAGGTCACGGCCAAGAAGACCGTCGCTCGCAAGCCCGCTGCAAAAAAGACTGCAGTAAAGAAGCCCGCTGCGCCCAAGGCTGCTGCCAAGGTCGCTGCGAAGACCCGCAAGCCAGTGGCTGCGAAGACCCCCTCGATCAAGCAATCCATCACGAAGGAAACCATCATGACCAAAGCACAGGAAACTGCCGCCGATTACACCGCACAGCTGAAGGACGGCTTGTCCGACCTCCAGACCCGCGCGAAGACCGTTTACGAAAAGAGCACGGTGCTCGCTTCGGAAATGGGCGAATTCAGCAAGCATAACGTCGAAGCAATTGTCGAATCTGGCAAGATCATCGCTTCCGGTATGCAGGAAATGGCAAAGAGCTATGTCGAAGAAGGCAAGTCTGCCGTTTCGACCATGACTTCGGACGCCAAGGAAATCGCCGCCGTCAAGTCGCCCACCGAGTTTGTCCAGCTGCAGAGCCAGATCGCCAGCCGCAATTTCGATGCGACGATCGCGACTGTCTCGAAGACCACCGAAGCGTGGGTCAAGCTGGCCAATGAAGCTTTCGCGCCGATTTCGAGCCGCGTCAGCGTTGCCATGGACAAGGTCCGCAAGGCAGCCTGAACCGGCAATCGGGTGACGGTGGCCACAAGCTGTCCGTCATTCTGAGGTTAAGCGTGCCGGGATCCTCTCCCCCCGGGCATGCAAAAAAGCGGGCCGAACGAGTTTTCGTTCGGCCCGCTTTGTTTGTCCGAACACGGCGTATGTTTGCCTGGTCGCATGTTGACTCAGCATGCAGAGGCGATTTTGCGATGAAATGTGCGCCGCGGGGCGGATTAGTGCGCGCCCCACCTTGCGAAGTGCGGACCGGATACGATATTACTGCAGATATGACCTTTGACCAAGCCGATCTCTCCCTCATGAATCCGGATGCTATCGCCCTCACGCGGCGGGTTGGCGCCGTTTGTGCAGGCGAGGGAGACGGAGCGAAGGATGGCGGCAAGGACGGTGAGGGCCAGGTCGGTGTCGTCACCAAGACCCAGCCCAAGACCAAACAGCCGAGCATGTACAAGGTGCTGCTGCTGAATGACGATTACACCCCGATGGAATTCGTGGTGATGGTCCTCAAGCGGTTCTTCAAGATGGACCTCGAACAAGCGACCCGGGTGATGCTCCATGTTCACCAGAAGGGCGTCGGTATCTGTGGGGTGTTTTCCTACGAAGTGGCGGAAACCAAGGTCAACCAGGTGATGGACTTCGCCCGGCAGAACCAGCACCCGCTGCAATGCACGCTGGAGAAAGCGTAAGCCGGACCGTCCGGTAATAAGGCGCCGCGTCACTGCGGGGCATGACCGCCGGCGAATTTCGCGCTAGGGGCATGGAACCAGCCTTCCGGGCTGGGTTTTGGAAAGACTGGCAGGCGCCGAGCTATTGTTCAATTTCATCCCCGCCATTGACCGGTACATCTTCCGGCTCGTGATCGTACCGATGCTGGGCGTGTTCGTGCTGGCCGCGTCGCTGCTGACCCTCGACAAGATGCTTCGGCTGTTCGACTTTGTCGCGACCGAGGGCGGTCCGATCGGCGTGGTGTTCAAGATGCTCGCCAGCCTCGTCCCCGAATACGCCAGCCTCGCGATCCCGCTCGGCCTGCTGCTGGGCATCCTGCTGGCATTTCGCAAGCTCGCGACCAGCAGCGAACTCGACGTGCTGCGTGCGGTCGGTCTCAGCTACTGGCGGCTGCTGCGGGTTCCCTATGCAATCACCCTGTTAATGGTGGGCCTGAACGCCGCGCTGGTGTTCTACATCCAGCCGGTAAGCCGGTATTACTACGAACAGCTTGATTATGACCTACGGTCCGGCGCGCTGGGAGCCTCGATTAAGGTCGGCGAATTTACCACCCTGAAGGACCGGGTGGCGCTCCGCATCGAGGAAAGCCGCAACGAGGGCCGGCAATTGGTCGGCATTTTCGCCCGGGTTTCCACCGACAAGGGCCAAGTGCTGTCGATCACCGCACGGGAAGGAAATTTCCTCGCCACCAGCGACAATCCCAATACGATTATCCTGCGCCTGAACGACGGGACTATCGTACAGGACAACGGCGGCGCGGATGGCGAAGGGGCGACCCCGCGCGTGCTCAGCTTCACCCGGCACGACCTTCCGATAGACTTGCCGGCGATCGAGGAATTCCGGCGCCGCGGCGATGCGGAGCGTGAGTATATCCTGCCCGAACTGCTCAGCATCGGGTGGAGCCCGGAAAGCACTGAGGAAGTGCGCGATGCCAGCCAGGCCAGTTTCAACTTCCGCATGGTCGAAGTGGTGATGATGCTGCTGATGCCGCTACTGGCGGTAGCGCTGGCGATCCCGCCCAAGCGGTCAACATCCGCGCTCGGGGTGTTCGTGTCGATCGTGATGGTGGTCGCCTATCACAAGGTCAACCAATACGGGGAGGACTTCGCGGCGCTTGGCCGCGCCGATCCGGCGCTGGCGCTATGGGGGCCGTTCGCGGTGTTTGCCGCGCTGATCCTGTGGATGTTCTACCGGGTTGCGTTTGTGCCCGGCGGACAGGCAATTGGCGCGCTTGAAAGCGGATCAGCCAAACTGGCGAAGCAAGTCCGCAAGCTGTTCCGGCGCAAGCGCCGCCGGTTCGAACCCGAACATGATGCCGGCGCCCATCCTCAGGCGGCGGAATAGACGATGCAGCTCGAATTCTTCCCCTCGCGCACCCTGACGGTCTATCTGGCGAAATTGTTTTTCGTACGGATCGTGGCGATGCTGGCGGTGCTGGTCCTCGTTCTGATGATGCTCGACCTGCTGAGCACCAGCGGCGACATTCTCGCGGCGGAGGGTAACGGACAGGCGCAGCTATGGACCTATGTCACTCTGCGTGTGCCGCAGTTGGTTGCGCGGTTCCTGCCCTATTCGGTGCTGCTGGCGACCATCATCTCACTGATCACCCTCAACCAGAACAGTGAAGTCATCGCCATGAAGGCTGCCGGGCTTTCCGCGCACCAGGTTCTGGCGCCGCTACTGCTCACCGCCGGGCTTGTTTCCATCGCCAGCTTCGTTTTCAACGAGCGGGTGGTGACCCACGCGACCGCCACGCTCAGCGCATGGGAAGCGAGCGATTACGGCCCGATCCCGCAGGATACGGGGCTCAGGACGAACGTTTACCTGGCGGCGGGGGACGATATCCTCGCTGCGAACACCGTCAGCGGTAGCGGCGCGAACATGACCATGCGCGGCGTGACCTTCTATCAGCGTGACGAACGGGGTATGTTGCAGGAACAGGTCCGCGCCGAGCGGGCGACCTACGCCGCCCCCGGTTGGTCCATGACCGACGCGATCCGCTTCAATGTCCAGACCGCCGAGACAACCATGGCGGCATCCGCCACGGTTGCGCCGGAAGTTAGCCCGGAACAAATCGAACTGAGTGCGGTCAATCCCGATGCCCAAAGCTTCTGGCATTTGTCCGATTCCATCGATGATTTCGAGGCAGCGGGTCGGCGCACGACAGAACTGCGGGCCAAGTGGTGGCACAAGATATCGGGGCCGCTATCGGCATTCCTGATGCCCTTGCTGGGCGCGGTCGCTGCGTTCGGCCTCGCCCGATCAGGCCAGCTGTTCGTCCGCGCCCTGATCGGGATGGGGCTCGGCTTTACCTATTTCGTGGTCGACAACGCGGCCCTGGCGATGGGCAGTTTCGGCGGGTATCCGCCATTCCTGGCGGCGTGGGCCCCGTTCTTCCTGTTCCTGCTTATCGGCGAGACGGTGCTCATCCGGACGGAGGAATAGCGGTCCCTTAGCGCACTTTCATGGTGCTACGCGCCAAGCGCCCGACCAGCGGCGCAAGCCCGCGGTGGTTCGATCCGTCGTAAGTTGACCCGGTACCAAGATGCTCCGACAGGCGGCGATGCGCCTCGGGCAAGGCGTGATACGGCATGCTCGGCAGCAAATGGTGCAGAGCGTGATAGCGCAGGCCCACCGGTGCCCAGATTTCCGCCAGCAGCCCCGGCGGGGGCACGTTGACCGAATCCAGATACTGCGCCGTCACGGTCATCGGCTCGCCGTCATTTTCCCATAGATGCGCCACCAAAGTGCGTGTCTGGTTCAGGACGGCGGTGAGCGAGAACACTGCGAGCGCGATGAGCAGCGGTCGCCATCCTAGGAACAGGGTGCTTGCCAGTAGCGCTATAGCCCACAGCGTCGCGCCCGTTTCTTGCCAGAAAAACCGGCGACGAAATTCCTCTGCTGCGGGTCGGCGGCGAAAGTCGGGATTGATCGAAAGCGCGGAAAACCGTTCCCACACCAGCTTGCGCAGCGGCGGGACAATCAGTCCCAGCGGTGTCAGGATGGCGTAACGGACCAGCAATGCCGGCGGTGCCAGTAGTGAAATCAGGATGAACACGGGCAGCGACCACGGTTTCATCAGCGCCAGCGGCAGATATTCGGGATCATCAACCGTGCCGTAACGCGTACGCGCATGGTGGATGGTGTGGACCCCTTCATACATCAGAGAAGGAGTCAGCATCGGAATGCCGATCAGCACGTTCCAGGCGGTGCGGAACCCCGGCAGCGCGTTACGGTGGATATGGGACAATTCGTGAATGAACAGGAGTGCGCGGTACAGCGCCAGCGCGGCCACGACGCCCAGCATGATCGCCACCAGCGTGCTGCCGGTCAAAATCGCCCCGGCCAGCGCCGCGTAGCCGATGGCGGTGGATGCCAGCATATCGGCCCAATAAATGCGCGGATTGGCCTCCGCGATGTCCTTGGTCAGGTCACGTGCGCCGCGCAACATCGCCATATCGTCGGCAATCGGGACGCGGACCGGTTCCGGAGCCACCAAAGGCTGCGATCCAGCCATTCCTGTCAAATTCTGCGCGTTCATGAAGAAATCCAGATTTCCAAAATCGCCTGCACCGAAATCGCCTCATCGGCTGCTCGGACCGTGACCCCAAATCGCCTGCAGTGCAAACTTTTGATCAACCGTTGCGGTAGCTTCCGGAGATCGTGATTGCTGGCTGGCTTGACAAGGCCCCGTTCGCACAAGAGACGAAAACCACACCTGAACAGGAATGCCTGCGTGACCGAAAAACCGATTATCATTACCCCTGTATCCGGAAAGAAGGGGCGGGCCGCGTTTGTCGATCTGGGCCGGAAATTCTCTGCCCGGGTTCCGCATTTCGTCCCGCAATTGCGCGGCGAGCAGCTTGAACTGGTCGATCCGGACAAAAATCCGTTCTTCAAGCATGCGCGGGTGCAATTCTTCATCGCGGATCGCGGCGGCATTCCGGTGGGCCGGATATCGGCCCATATCGACGAGCTTGCACTGGAAATACCGCCGGACCAAGGCATGGGCCCCGGCACCGGCATGTTCGGCTATTACGACGCCGAGGACGAGGCAGTCGGCGATGCCTTGCTGGCGGCGGCGGAAAACTGGCTGCGGCAGCAAGGCATGACCCATGTTCTCGGCCCCATTTCACTGTCGATCTGGGAAGAACCGGGTCTGCTGGTGCGCGGCCATGACCACGCGCCGATGCTGATGATGGGCCACCACCCCGCCCATTACCAAGGCTGGATCGAAAACGCCGGATACATTCCGGCGAAGTCCCTGTTCACTTACGATCTGCCGATTACCGGCAGTTTCCCCCCGTTGGTCGAACGGATCGTGAAGTCGGGTGAACGCAACGAACGCATCCGTATCCGCGAAGTCGACAAGTCGAAATTCGAAGACGAAGTGCGGATCATCCTTCACATCCTCAACGATGCCTGGTCCGGAAATTGGGGCTTCGTACCCTTCACTAATACCGAAATTTCCTACGCGGCGAAAAAAATGCTGCCGCTGATCCACCCGGAACTGGTGCGCATCGCGGAACTGGACGGCAAGCCCGTGGCGTTCATGATTACCTTCCCCGATGTGAATGAGGCTTTGGTCAAGACCGGAGGCAAACTGTTCCCGTTTGGCTGGTTCACTCTGCTACGCTGGATTCGCAAGCCCCGCGGCAAGCACATGCGGGTGCCTCTGATGGGTGTGCTGAAAGAGCATCACAATTCCCGCCTCGCGAGCCAGTTGGCCTTCATGATGATCGAACTGATCCGCCAGCAGGCAGTGGATAAGTTCGGCGCTTCGCGGGCGGAAATCGGATGGATACTGGACGATAATCAGGGCATGGTCGCTATCGCCGACATGATCGGCGGAACAATCAACCGCGAGTATCTGATCTACCGCAAATCACTGTGAATCGTTGCAAATTTCCGCTTCCCGGCGCATAATATCAAACCGGTCGGGACGGGAACCACGATCGCCGGTGCAACGTTGGTTAGCGAAGTCCTGCCGGGTAGTGGCCAGGTGCCGGCCAATCTGCCGATCGAATGCAAATCTGCCGATGGAGGCTGGGGACTGTGGTAAAATTCGTTCAGACTGCTGCAAAAAAACCCGGCAAGCGGCGCATCCCCGCTGGATTTGGTTTGATCCTGGTGGTCGAAGACGACGGAATCCTCGCGATGTCGATCGAGCAGGCCTTGCTGGATGGCGGTGCGGGTGAGGTCGTCTTGTGCAATTCTACCGAAGCGGCGCTCGCATTCCTGCGCGAACGGAAGCCCGATGCGATAATCCTCGACGTCCATCTGGCGGATCGGGATGACGGCTGGGCGATTGCGGAATTGCTCGATGACGTCGGTCCGAACCGGCCGCGGATCGTGTTTTCGACCGGCGCCCCGCAGGACATTCCGGAAAAGATCGCAGACCTTGGGCCGGTACTGGTCAAGCCATACGAACCCGCTGAACTGATCGAGGCCATCCGCGGCCCCCAGCGTCGCGGCCTGTTTTCACTGTTGCGGCGCACCGGCAAATAACCACTCGAACCCCAGTTACGTGAACGAGAATAGCCCGAAAAAAAGGGCCTCCGAACTCGCTTGGAGTGGAGGCCCTTGGGGGGATCGTGTCACAGGCCGTATGGACGGGAGGGGGGGTCGCGGCCGGTGACATAGGCTAAATGCCCGGGCCTGAACGGGGTTCCCGCAAATCTTAAAAATCGAAAAAAATATCTGACATGGGGCGCTTGTGGCTCTATGGGATCGAAGGCCAAGGCCGCCGGAATGCTCGGTTCGGACAGTTGGAACCGAACCGCAACCAATGCGTTTCAGGACGGAATTTAAGGCGGAAGGGTTTATATGTCATTGGGCGAACAGATCGCAAAGAATCTCCCCTATCTACGGCGCTATGCACGCGCTCTTACCGGGTCGCAAAAGACCGGCGACACATTCGTACAGGCCACTTTGGAAGCCGCGTTGGCTGACGAAGGCCTCAAGGCAACGCTGAGCGGCGGCCGTGTGCCGCTGTACCGGGCCTTCAACAAGGTCTGGTCCAGCGCCTACCTCGAAGTCGCGGGCGGTCCGCCCACGGGCAGCGATCACGAGCTTGCGGCAAATGTGCGCCTCAAGGCGATAACGCCGCTTAACCGCCAGGCTTTGCTGCTTACTACGCTCGAAGATTTTTCGATCGATGAGACAGCCGAAGTGATGGATATGGACGCGGCGGACGTTTCCACCCTGGTCAAGGAAGCCGTCGAGGAGATCGACCGCGAATCCACCACCAGCGTGCTGATTATCGAAGACGAACCTTTGATCTCCATGCAGCTCGAGGATCTGGTTACGTCGCTCGGCCATGAAATCTGCGGGACTGCGGCAACGCGGACGCAGGCCCAGGCAGTCGTCGCCGAACGGACGCCCGGACTGGTGCTGGCCGATATCCAGCTGGCCGACGGTTCTTCGGGCCTCGATGCGGTTGACGACATCCTCGCGATCGACAGCGTTCCAGTGATTTTCATTACGGCCTATCCCGAGCGCCTATTGACGGGTGACCGGCCCGAACCGACTTACCTGGTGACCAAGCCGTTCCAGGAATCGACGGTCCGCGCTGCTATCTCGCAGGCTCTGTTCTTCGGATCGAGTAGGCCGCTGGACTAATTGATGTGACGATCCTGGGCGGGGCGATATGTCGGCCCGCTCAGGAAATTCGCCGGCGCTAACGGCCAGCCCGAATAGCGAAATCGCTGGGTACGCGGATCGGAACGGTAATCACGCAGCGAACACCCTCCGGGGCGAAATCTAGTTCGACCGGATTACCGAGCTCATGCGCTACAATCTTCTCGATCAGGTCGGTACCGAACCCGCGCTTGCGATCAGCCGGCACGGGCGGACCGCCGGTTTCCTGCCAGACAATCCGGACCACTCCGTTCTCTCTGGTCCAGTTGACCGAAACCTTCCCTCCCGGGTGCCCCAATGCGCCGTATTTTGCGGCATTGGTCGCGAGTTCGTGGATAGCCAACCCCAGCGACAGGGCATCACCCGGGGCGAGCTCCACCGGCGGCCCGCTTACCGAAAGCACGTCACCGCTGCTCTTATACGGTGCCAGTTCGGTAGCCACCACATCCGCGATCGGAGTCGTCCCCCACTCCGACTGCGTCAGCAGATCGTGGGTTGCCGAAAGTGCCCGGATTCGGCCATCTATCCCGTCGACGAATTCATCGAGATTGCTCGCGCGGCGCCGGGTCAACGCGATGATCGACAGCACATTGGCCAGCGTGTTCTTGACCCGGTGATTCAGTTCGCGGGTGAGCGAGTTGCGGATGGAGTTCTGTTCCCGCAGCCATTCAAGCGATGCCCGGTCTTCCAGCGCCTGCTGGCTGAGCAGGCGGGCAACCACCATGAGCAGGCTCGCCACCATCAGGCCGAAGATAAGCGTCGCCATCGAAAGCTGGGAAAGGGTCCCACTGAGCGCCGATTCCAGCTCCAGGTACATCGTCCGGTTCGCAATGGAGAGCGGCCTGGAAATCACGTTCCCGGTTGCAACGTCTGGCGGGACCTCGGCGAGAAGATTTTCAGGCGCGACTGCACCATCATACAGGCGGACCCCGCTTTGCCCGAGACTTTCGTCCTGAATGACCGAGTCCAGAAACTGCTGCGCATCGAAGGGACTGTATACAAAACCCCTGAGCGGCCGCTGGATGGCCGTGCTTTCGAACTCATTACTTTCGAACACCGGCATATAGATCAGGAACCCTTTGACCCGTCCATCCTCCGCCGGGCGTAAGAGGTCGATCGCCGCGCTGGCAGTCGGCCGCACCGTGCGTTCGGCTTCCTGCATCGCCGCGCGCCGCGCGGGTTCGGAATACATGTCGAAACCAAGCGCTGAGCGATTGCGCACCGTCCGTGGTTCCAGGAATGTGACCGGGGTTATCCATTTCCGGTTACCTTCATACGCCGGATATATGCGTCTGCCGCTGGGAAATGCGTCGTCCAGTTGCGCAAGATACTGATCTTCCCCGCCGGGCCGAACAGCTTTTGCCCAGCCGACACCGCTTGCCCCGCGGTATTCGGTATCCAGCCGCAATTCACTGACGAAGCGCCGGAAAATGCGTTCATCGACACGGTCCACGGTACTGAACAGGGCCGCGCCTGCGCGCAGATACGCAGCGTTGGAACTGCCGCGTCGTTCAAGAGCCGAACCTACCGTCTGGGAGATGGCCTGGAGCCGCGCCCGTTCGCGCTGCTTTTCGCCGCGTTCGATCGCGAAAACGCTGAGTGCAGTGATTGCCGCGATCAACAGGAAAATGAAAAGCGGTACGGCCCGCGGATATTCCACGAGCCACCTTCGCGCCGATTTCCGGTGATGCTCCGCCTTGGTCACAGATGAAGATCGTTCACGGAAAAACCCCTCGGTACGCTCACCCGTGCATAGACGGAATCGTCACTCCGTTTAAGCACGCGTCAAGCAGGGAACCAAACAGTCGCGTCTTCGTTCCCCGTATCACACACACATTAATTCAGCGCGGACTGTAAAATTCGGTTATGCCCTCGTCGGGGCTCACAACGGGGATGATTCATACTTCCTATGAAATCTGACAAACAGAAGCGCGCGACAGACAGTTCGGAGAACGCAAAAGTGAATCTACAGCAGGCCGGCGCGCCCTCGGGGCACGGCGCCGAGCATAACCCGGAGTGGGCCAACGGACTACGTCGTTTATACGATTCAGTCGTTGAAGAGCCCCTACCCGACAGCTTCAAAGAGCTTCTCTCGCGGCTGGACGACAAGTCCTGATGAGCGACAGCAAACGCACGCCGTCTGAGAAGGCCGATTTCAAGCGAGAATTGACGGAAGTCATTCCGCATCTCCGCGCTTTCGCGCGCGGCTTGTGCGGCCGCCCGGACATGGCCGACGACCTTGTCCAGGAAGCCATGATGAAGGCGTGGGCGGCCCAGGAGCGGTTCGAACCCGGCACCTCCATGCGGGCTTGGACTTTTGTGATCCTGCGCAACGCGTATCTGACCGATATGCGGCGCAACCGCTTTCGCGGCGAATATGACGAAAACGTCGCCGAGCGTATTCTGACGGCACCAGCCGATCAGGAAGAGCCGCTTCACCTGTCCGATATGCACCGTGCTTTGCTGACGTTGCCGCCAGAACGCCGCGAGGCCCTGCTGTTGGTCGGCGCCGGTGGTTTCTCTTACGAAGAAGCCGCCAGCATCTGTGGTTGCGCAGTCGGCACCATCAAGAGCCGGGTCGGCCGCGCCCGGGCTACTTTGAATTCGATGATGGAAGACGGTGATATTCCCCGCCGCTCCACCGACGATGCCTCGGCGCACCGCGCCATTCTCCAGGAACTTGACATGGTAGCTGCCGGCAACGGGCTCGCTTCCAAGACGCGCTAAGACGGACTATACAAAGCCGGGCAGAGCTAATCTGACCCGGTTATCCTAGGGCCGGGTCGTTCGCGCAATGGCCCGGTGGGGACCCTTAAGGATACGCAATGGGCGCAACAGTTTCTTCGTCTGATCCGCCTGCCGGTCCAGCCGCTCCAAATTTCGTCGACGCTTCTGCCGGTGATGCCCGCCCCGGTTTTGCGGCCGGTGCTGCCGAACCCCGCGACCCGGCGAGCCGGCGCAAGGCCTTTGCGGAGCAGGAGCTTCGCCTGATTTCCGCGTTGGTGGTGATCCTGGGCGCGGGGCTGTTCCTGGCGCTCCCGTTCGTCCTCTCGATCGGATCGGTCGTATTCCTGCCGGTGGTCACGGCGATCGTGCTGATGATCATCCTCTCACCGCTGGCGGACAAGCTCGCCAGATGGGGCCTGCCCAACGTGTTTGCTTCGCTGGTCGCCCTGCTCAGCTTCTTCGCCATCATGCTGCTAGCGCTGGCGCTGATCCTGCAGCCGGCGGTGGATCTGTACGACCGCGTTCCCGCAATGGCCAACCAAGCGGCGGAGCGGTTCGGGGAATTGCGCGACCAGTTTGCATGGATCGCCATCGCCAACGAAGAACTGGCCCAACTGACAGGGCAGTCAAGCGGACGTGAAGTCGTCCTCGCCAGCCCGTCCGTGATCGAACAGTTGGCCTTTGCAACGCCAAGCGTCGTGCTGGAAACGCTGCTGACCCTGCTGATGACTTTCTTCATGATCGAAGCGCGGGTGCGGATGCGGAAGCACTTGCTGTTCGATCGGACTTCCTTCGGCACCAGTATCAAGGCCGCGCGGGCAATCCGCGAAATGCAGGACCGCGTTGCCGCCTATATCTTCACCGTTGCTTGGATCAACGGCATCGTCGGCGTGATCGTGGCAGGGGGCGCATGGGCGATGGGAGTTGAAGCGCCGGTAATGTGGGGCGGGCTTGCAGCGCTGCTCAATTTCATTCCCTATATCGGACCACTGGTGATGACCGCGTTGCTGGCGCTATTCGGAATCGGCACGGCGGAAACGGCGCTGCTCGGGGTGGTTCCGGCCTTGGCTTATCTCGGCCTGCATGCAGTCGAAGCAAATATCGTCACGCCCTCAATTCTGGGTGCCCGGTTCACCATGAACCCGGTGATGATCCTGATCGCGCTGAGCTATTTCTCGTGGGTATGGGGGGTGTTCGGGGCGTTGTTATCAGTCCCCATCCTGCTGATGCTAACCGCGTTCTTCGACAATGTCGGCAGGCCGAACCTGATCGGCTTCATCTTTGGTGAACCCCTGTTCGCGACCAACCTGCTGGACCTGGCGGAGGAAAGTCCCCCGGTTAGATCCTGACTTTGACAGAAACGAAACAGCCCGCCCCGGGTGATCCGGAGCGGGCTGCTTTCATCGACCGTATCAGGCAGTTCAGTCGGGATATTTCCAGGTCGTGCCGCGTGCCAGATTTTCCGACGCGAAGGCCCAGTTCAGCTTCTGGTTGATAACCGCGTCGAGATACGCCGGGCGCTTGTTCTGGTGGTCGAGATAGTAGGCGTGTTCCCACAGATCGATTACCAGCAGCGGGTTGAAGCCGCTGTCGGCAAGCGTATCGCCGTCGTGCGTGTCCTCGACCGATAGCTTGCCGTCCTTCTCGGCCAGCCAGACCCAGCCGCTGGCGAAGTGGCCTGCGCCGCGGTCTGCGAGCTTGGACTTGAGGTCATCGACCGAACCGAATGCGGTGTCGATCATGGAGGACAGCTCCTCCGATGCGCTGGTCGTTTCGGGGGCCAGCGAGTGCCAGTAGAAGCCGTGGTTGTAGCTCTGCGCGGCGTTGTTGAAGAGGCCCTGGTTGGAACCCCGTGCAGCGGCGATCACGTCTTCCAACGAGGCGTCCGCGTGCTCGGTGCCTTCGATAGCGGTGTTAGTCTTGTCGATATAGGCCTGGTGGTGCTTGCCGTGGTGGTACGACAGCGTCTCGGCAGAAATGGCCGGATCCAATGCGGTATCGGGATAAGGCAAGGGGGTGAGCTTGAAAGACATGGTTTCTCCAATCAGTCAGTGTGAATCTGTTTCGGGGCTTAGCCCTTCAACGCACGGCCCGTCAAAGAGTTGCCGGTTTGCCGTTTAATCCTGGGTAGAACGGTCAACCGCCGCTGTCACGGCGACATTCATGGTAACATTGGCGAGGGTGCGCATGATGTCGGGCAACATCTCGACCGCGACCAGCAAGGCGAGCGGTTCTACCGGAACCCCCATAGCGATCGCAATCGGACCGATCGAAACCACGAAGCTGATCGATCCGGGCAGGCTTACCGAGCCGATACTGATAATGAAGGCTACCGCCACCCCTGCGATCATCAGCATGGGGGTAAGTTCCACACCCGCCAGCGCTGCGACATAGATCACCACGGCAAGGTTCATGGCCGGGCTGGTTGCGCGGAAGATCGCGACTGCCAGCGGCAGCACGAAATCGGCGGTCCGTTCGCGAATGCCGAGCGTCCCCGCACTCGCCAACATCGCCGGCAGGCTGGCCAGCGAGCTTTGCGTTGAAATAGCCACCGCTTGCGCCGGGATCATCGCTCGCGCAAACCGTAGCGGTCCGATCCGCCCGACCGCGAAAGCCAGCAGATAGGCGCCAACCAGGACACAGGCGCCCATCGCGCTTACCGAGAGGATGTAGTGTGCCAGCGTAGCGAAAGCGCCGCCGCCGCTGCGCGCGGCAACGCCGATCGCGAGAGCGAACACTCCGACTGGTGCGGCCCACAGGACCCAGCCGATGATCGTCAGCATCGTATTGGCGAGCGCGCGGAAGAACCGAAGCAGGGTCTGCCGCTGCTCTTCCGGCAATTGCCCCATGGCGAGCGCAAACATCGCAAAAAAGATCGTCAGCGGCAGCATCGCGGTTTCCGCCGCCGCGGCCACGACGTTGGGCGCGATCAGCGAGGTGATGAAATCGCCAATGGCCGGCACCTGCTGCGCCTCGCCTGTATTCGCCGCCAGCATCCCCGACGCCGCTTCCGGGATCGGGAAAATGGTGAGCAACGCGGGCATTGCCAGTACGGTAACTGTCCCGCTCAGCACCAGAACAGCGAACACCAGCCCCAGCATTAGCCTCGCCGCCTTGCCTGCGCGCGCTGCCTGCGCCATTTGCGTGATGCCCAGAATCAGGAGCGCAGCTACGAGTGGGATAATCGTCATCTGCAGCGCACGCAGCCATAGCGATCCGGTCGGTTGCGCAATCGCCAGTACCGTATCCGCCTGAGAACTGTCGGCAATCGCAAGTCCCGCAAGCAAACCCGCGATCAATCCACCGAAGGTCCACCACACCGGCAGGCGGATGGCGATGAGTGCACCCTGCGGGGCCGTTTCAGGAGTGTTTATATCTGGCAACTACTAGGCCCCCTTCCCTTTGCGCCCTGAACGCGCCAGTAACCCGTGGCAAGGGCCGACAGTGCCCGTGTATGACTTTGAGGCGAGATTTCTATGGTACGCAAGTTTTTCGGCACCGACGGCATCAGGGGCCGCACCAATCAGGGCGTGATGACCGCGGCGACCGCGATGCGCGTCGGCCAGGCGGCCGGCCGTCACTTCCTGCGCGGCGATCACCGCCACCGCGTAGTGATCGGCAAGGACACCCGCCTGTCCGGCTATATGATGGAAAGCGCGCTGGTCGCCGGTTTTACCAGCGTCGGCATGGACGTGATCATGACCGGCCCCCTGCCCACCCCGGCGATTGCGCTGCTGACCCGCGAGATGCGAGCCGATCTTGGGGTAATGATCTCCGCCAGCCACAACCTGTTCGAGGATAACGGGATCAAGCTGTTCGGGCCTGATGGCTTCAAGCTGTCGGACGAGGACGAGCTGGCCATCGAGACCCTGATCCAGTCAGACCAGCCTCTAGCGGCCTCCGCCGATATTGGCCGCGCTCGCCGGATAGATGACGCCCGGGGCCGCTATATCCACGCAGTCAAACAGTCGGTTCCCCAGCAGGTCCGGTTCGACGGGCTGAAAATCGTAGTCGATTGCGCGCACGGGGCGGCCTACGAAGTCGCGCCGTCGGCGATATGGGAGTTGGGCGCAAAAATCATCACCCTCGGCGTCAATCCCAACGGGAAGAACATCAACGACGGGGTCGGCTCGACTTCGCTAGATGCCTTGAAGGCCGCGGTCATCGGCGAGGGCGCGGATATTGGCATCGCGCTGGACGGCGATGCCGACCGGCTGATCGTGGTTGACGAGACCGGGCGCACGGTCGACGGCGACCAGATCATGGCATTGATCGCCACCGGCCTTGCCGCACGCGGCGCTCTGCAAGGCGGCGGGATCGTGGCCACAGTCATGTCCAATCTCGGGCTGGAGCGCTATCTGGCGGGCTTGGGGCTGACGCTGGAGCGCGCCAAGGTAGGTGACCGCCATGTGCTCGAGAAAATGCGCGCTGGAGGTTTCAATGTTGGCGGCGAGCAATCAGGCCATATGATCATGCTCGACAATGCCACGACCGGGGACGGCACGATTGCTGCGTTGCAGGTAGTCTCTGCACTGGTCCAGTCGGGCAAGAAGGCGAGCGAGCTGCTTCACTTGTTCGATCCGGTCCCACAATTGCTCAAGAACGTGCGCTATGCCGGCGGCGCTCCACTCGAGAATGAAAACGTGCAATCGGTCATCGCCGAAGCGGAAGCGGAACTTGCTGGCAAGGGCCGGCTGGTAATTCGTCCGTCCGGCACCGAACCGGTCATCCGGGTGATGGCGGAAGGTGATGACGAGGCGCAAGTCCGTGCCATCGTGGAGCGGATCTGCGCCGCCGTGCAGGACGCCGCCTGATGCTGGAAATGCGCCCCGATTGCGAGCGCTGCGGGGCGGACCTTCCTGCTGCGGCTCCCGGTGCATTCATCTGCAGTTTCGAATGTACCTTTTGCGCCGGATGTGCGGAAGAACTGGATGACCGCTGTCCCAATTGCGGCGGCGAGTTGATGGACCGGCCATCGCGAAGCGCGGCCCTGCAGGAAAAGTTTCCCGCAAGTTCGGAACGCAAATTCAACGGTCCGTCCCGATGAACAAGGCCCCGCCCCGCATCCTCAGCATTGCCGGATCGGACAGTTCCGGCGGTGCGGGCATCCAGGCCGATATCAAGACGATCACGATGCTTAGCGGCTTTGCGATGACTGCGATTACCGCAGTGACGGCCCAGAACACCGTCGGCGTGCAAGGGATCACCCCGATCGCGGGCGAGTTCGTGCAGGAACAGATCGCTTCGTGCATCGACGATATCGGCGCTGACGCGATCAAGATCGGCATGCTCGGGAACGAGGACATAGTCCACCATGTTGCCGCGGCGCTGGTTGCGGCGCCCGAGATCAACGCCCGTTCCGCCGCCGGGCACATCGCGAAGAACGCTCCTCCGGGAACCGGTCGCTTTCCGATCGTGCTCGACCCGGTGATGGTGGCGACCTCAGGTGCGCGATTGATCGACGAGGCTGCGATTTCGGCGATGCGCGCACGGTTGTTCCCGCTCGCCACGCTGTTGACGCCGAACCTACCCGAACTGGAATTGCTCGCCGACCGCGAACTCCGCACACTCGAACTGATGCAGGATGCTGCCGGCGAACTGGCGAAGCAGGCGGGCTGCGACGTGCTGGCGAAGGGCGGCCATACCGATGACGAGCGCGTGATCGACGTGTTGGTCAGCCCCTCCGGCGATGCGTCGGTATTCCAGCACCCGCGGCTGTCGACCCCGCACACCCACGGCAGCGGCTGCACCCTGTCCTCCGCAATCGCAACACTGATCGGCCACGGCCTACCGCTCGAAGACGCTGTCCGGATCGCCCGCAAGTTCGTTTACAGCGCGATGGAGCACGCCCCCGGTTTCGGGCGCGGCAACGGACCGATGGGACATCAGGCAGTCCGCAACAGCGCTTAGCACTCGAGGTCGTAGAACTCCGCAATATGGCACCAGGCGTCTTCGGCCGTTTCGCACCAGCGGAACAAGTCCAGATCGGCGGGGTTAATCGTGCCTTCTTCGGCCAGCGCCTCGAAATTGACCACCCGGGTCCAGAATTCCTTGCCGAACAGCAGCACCGGGATCGGTTTCATCTTGCCGGTCTGGATCAGCGTGAGCAGTTCGAGAAATTCGTCGAGCGTCCCGAACCCGCCCGGAAACACCGCGACCGCCCGAGCCCGCAGCAGGAAGTGCATCTTGCGCAGCGCGAAATAATGGAACTGGAAAGACAGGTACGGCGTGACGTAGGAATTGGGCGCCTGTTCGTGTGGCAGGGCGATGTTCAGCCCGATGGATTCTGCGCCGGCATCGGATGCCCCGTGATTGGCTGCTTCCATGATCGAGGGTCCGCCGCCCGAACAGATCACGAACTGGCGCTTGCCGTCCTCGACGATTGCCTTTTCACTGACCAGCCGGCCAAGATTATAGGCTTCCTGATAATATTTAGATTTTTCTGCCAGTTTTTCAGCCACGGCTTTCCGGTCTGCAGGCGCGTTGGCGACCAACAGTTCCGCCTGCGCCGGCGAAGGTATCCGCGCCGAACCATACATCACCAGTGTTGAGCCGACGCCGGCTTCTTCCAGCAGCATTTCGGGCTTCAGCAACTCCAGCTGGAACCGGACGGGCCGCAATTCTTCGCGAAGCAGGAAATCGTCGTCCTGAAACGCCAACCGATAGGCCGGATGCCGCGTCTGCGGTGTCTGCTTCGGCATGGACACAGCGGTTTTGGCCTCGACACTCGCGGGATAAAACCGGCGATTGCTAAGGTCGTGCTCGTTTTCTTCTTCTGTCATGACTGCCGCACTAAGGGCGGTGCGAAGCGCGGGCAAGCCGGGAATTCGCCTGGCAGGAATTGTAGTGGGCGTCTGCGAAGCCGGAAATTATCCTGACGGCTGCGCCTGCGGACTGAAGGCATCAAGAAACGCTTGGTGCTGCGGCAGGCTTCCGGCCTGTTGGCGGATATTCGCAGCCAGGCTGGCAAGCGATCCGCCCAGTCGCTCGGCTCCGATCATTCGGCCCAGCGCATGATGGCTGTCCGGCTGGAGCCCCTGCCCCAGCATCACCTGCACCCAGCTGTCGATGCGGAACAACTCGTCATTGGCCTGGAACGCGGTGGCGCTTTCGCGGAACAAGGCAATCCGGCTGGCGAGGCTATCGGGAATTTCCATGATGCGGCAGCGGTCCCAGAACGGTTCGCCGGCACGCTCGTTCAAGTGGTAATGGAGGATGATGAAATCGCGGATCCCCTCCAGTTCGGTGCGCGACAAATCGTTGTAGCGCGCGGCCAGTGCCTCGTTCACGCCGCTGAAGGGGAACAATTGCAACAGCCGCGTGACCGCGATCATGATGAGATGGATGCTGGTGGATTCGAGCGGTTCGACGAACCCGCTGGAAAGGCCGATGGCTACGCAATTGCGGTTCCACGATGCGCGCCGCGTGCCCGAAACATAGCGGATCAGGCGCGGATCGGTCAGCATCTCGCCTTCAACCCGGCTTTCGAGCAATCTGATCGCATCGTCGTCCGACAAATGTGCGCTGGAATAAACCAGCCCATTGCCGACCCGGTGCTGGAGGGGGATTTGCCACTGCCAGCCTGCCCGGTGCGCGATGGCGCGGGTGTAGGGGCGCGCCGGACCGACCGCCTTGGTCTGCACCGCAAGCGCACGGTCGGTAGACAGCCAGTGGGTCCAGTCTTCGTAGCCGGTTTCGAGCGCACCCTCGATCAGCAGCGCGCGAAAGCCGGTGCAGTCGATGAACAAATCGCCTTCGATAATTTCTCCATTATCCAGCACTAGCGAGGCGATGAAGCCGCTTTCGGGGTTAAGCCGCACGTCGCCGATCTTGCCCTCGATACGGGTGACCCCTAGCGGCTCCGCAAAGCCCCGCAAATATTGGCCATAAGCCGTCGCATCGAGATGATAGGCGTAATTGAGCGACGAGCCTTCGCCGGAGCCGGCCCGGAATTTTCCCGTCAGCGCGGCCTGCGTTTCGAGACTGTAATCCTCCAGCGGCCCCGCGACCCCCATCGCGCGCGCCTCCAGCCACATGTGCTGAAAATCGGCCATCCAGGTCGATCGTCCAACGGTGCCGAAGGAATGGAAGTAGCGTTCTCTGTCCCGCGTCCAGTTTTCGAAGCTGATGCCGAGCTTGAAGCTCGCCTGCGTGGCGCGAACGAACTCGCGTTCGTCGATACCGAGCAATTCGTGGAAGCGGCGCGCGGTGGGGATGGTGGACTCGCCGACGCCGACCGTGCCGATCGCGTCGGATTCGACGAGCACGATCTCCACTAGCGAACCGATGTTCTTGACCAGCGCGGCGGCTACCGTCCAACCCGCGGTTCCCCCGCCCGCGATGACCACTTTCCTGACCGGCCTGCCGCTCACTGCTAAATCCCCTTGTCCATGCCTACCGGTTGAGCCGATTGAGCAGTTGCGCACGCAGCCGCCGTGCAGTCATCTCGTCCACCGGGCCGAGCGGTCCGCGTGCCGCAGGAGGCAAGTGATCGCCGGCTGCCTCGGCCGGCCCGAACACGTAATGTTCGAACATCGCGCGCCACGCCTGCTTCTCGGTCCCGGGCCGGTCCCGAAGGCTGAGCATGGCGTGGAGCAGGGTGTTCTGCGGCGTGTCGATATGCGCCGGGACCGGGTTCCACCAGTAATTGGCCATCACATTGAACGGCGCCAGCGCGTTGACCTGGTGCCACCACAGCGCCGGGTAATAAAGGACGTCGCCCGGCTCCAGATCGGCAATTTGCGCCGCCGCCATGGCCTCGGCAAAGCGCGGATAGCGTTCGAGGTCCGGCTTTCGGAAATCGACCATCGTCACGACCTGGCCGCCCGGGGTCGGATCGAGCGGTCCGGGGTAGAGATTGCCCACCTGCTCCGGCGGGAACAACGTGAAACGCCGCTTGCCAACGAGGCAGCAGGCGAGGTTGTTGGAGATATCGTAATGCGCCGCCGCGGTCGTGCGGTTGCCGATCCAGACACTGGCGAGCGGTGGACGCACGCCGAAATCGGGATGATCGAGCGTAAGGTCGTTATCCGTCCGGAAACCGGGGAGGAACTGGTCGAGATCGGTCGATCCGACATAATAGGCCGGGCCTGCCGCATCGCCGATTCCGTCGAGGACCAGGTCGAGTACCTCACCAAGTTTTGCCCTGCCCGAGGAGAAATTGAGTCCCGACAGATCGTCGGTGTAGTGGAACCGGCCGCCGATTTCGGGTGGTCCGGTAAACAGCGTGACGAAGCTTTCGCTGCCGAATTCCTTGAGGTAGGCGGCCGCCTGCGCTGCCCCCTGAAGGCCGCGTCCGACCATTGGCCATTCGCTCGCCAGGCCCTCGAGGACTACCGGTTGCTGGTCCGCAATGAGTTCCGCGAAGGGAATGGCATCCGGCATGACGCCGGTGATACGCCGGACCGGGGTTCCCCACTCGCTCACGTTTCGGCTGCGTTAGCTGCGTTAGCTGCGACCGCCGCCCCCCGCGCGCCCTTCCGGTCCACCAGGCGCTGAACGTTGGCGAGCGAGGCGGCAATGAAAAACGCCGATTGAAGGAACCCGCCCTGATGAAGCGCCTCGAGTTCGGCGGCGGTCAGCGCGGCCAGACGTTCACGGTCGATAGTGACCGCGTCGGATACGGCATAAACTTCGTCTTCGCCGACCTGCAATTGCAGGTTCACCGGGTCCAGCAGGCCGGCGTTGGAGAAAGCTTCGACCATCGGGTCCAACAGGTGATGACCAACATAGATCGCCCGCAAAACCCCGGTGATATGATGGAGATAGTCGCTGTGGCCGCCATGCGGAAGGAACACCGGGATGCCTTCGCTGCGCGACACGCGCGGGTGGGCCAGATCGATCCGGATCATCGGTTCGACATCGGCCTGCTCCGACGCCGCGATGCTGAACGGTCCGCGCTGCAGCAGTGCCGGCACATAGTTCGAAGTCCACCCGGCTGCGGGATCTAGGAACAGGTTCTCGTCCTTGCCAAGCCCGAGCAGCGCCACCGGTCGCAACTTTCCGTCGGCGTCCGGGCGCAGGACGATCGGGAATTCGCGCTGTGCCAGTTCGAATTCGGTAGGCAGCAGCATTACCTGGTTCACCGCATCGCCGAACTCCGCACCGCCGCGCGTGATGATCCGCACATCGTGGTGATCGACATTGTTCAATAGGGCGCTGGTCATGATTTTTTCGCGTTTTCTGCTGGTCTATGCCTACCACCGGTATCATGCGCGGCAAGCACAATCACAGGGCACAATCACGGGAACGAACAAGGGAGGGTTCCTGCTGCCAGGAACCCTCCCCGATCAGCCTGGTGTTCCAGGCTTGCGACCCGTCGGGTCAGAACCGGTAGCGGGCTCCGACATATACGCGGGGCTTGAGTTCCTGCGCGAAGAACAGCTGGTTCTCGTCGCGGCCATAGGACCGGATCGGTTCACTCAGGATGTTCACTGCTTCGAGCGAGAAGCTCATCTGTTCGTTGAGATCATAGCTGATGCTAGCGTCCAGGGTGCCGAAAGAGTCGAAGAAGACCGGGTTACGGCTGCCCCCGCGGTTGACCGCCGACAGGAATTTGTCGCGCCAGTTGTAAGCTACGCGGGCCGACAGGCCGCCCTGTTCATAGATGCCGGTGATGTTGAAGCTGTCGGACAGGCCGGTCAGCGCAAACACGTCGGTACCCGGATCGGACAGTACGTCGGCATCGACATCGCCGTACACCTTGGTGAACGAACCCGAGACACCGAAGCCGGTTGTTCCCAGGAAGTACTGGCCCTGAAGCTCGAACCCGTGGACGTTGCCACTACGGTTGTTGATCGGGGTGGAGACCTGGAAGTTGAACAGCGGGTCGGTATCGTTGGCGATCACGTCATAAGCCGCTAGCGTGGTGTCCACGAACGCTTGGTTGAGCTGGCCGTTGGGATTGAGGTTCGCCTGGAACTGCGCCGTAGCTGCCGCCACGTTGCCGCCGTTGGCATCGATCAGCGCCGTCATGGTGAACAGGCTCACGTCGCTCAGCACCGCCCCGAGACCGTCGATTGCAGCTAGCGCCGCGCCCGAACGGGTTCCCGGCGCCCCGGTGGTTGGATCCCGCAGGCCGAACAGGTTCTGTTCGACTTGGCCCACGCCTACGAAGTTGGACACGTTCTTCACGAAGAATGCGCCGGACACGAAGCTGGTGGGTGCGAAATACCATTCCAGCGAGATGTCGAAGTTTTCCGAGATCAGCGGCTGGAGGTTCGGGTTGCCCTGGTTGCCGCCGGACACACCGCCAAGAACCGTGGGACGATCAGGCGCGTTGGCCGACTGCGACGCGAACAGGTTGCCGTAATCGGGGCGAGCGAGCGTCTTCGAGTAGGATACACGGGCCACAAGATCATCCATCGGTTCGATCCGGAAATCGATCGATGGCAGCAGTTTGTTGTATTCGCCGCCGCGGGTGATTTCCGCGATGTTGCCGCTGACTACTCGGGTGAAGTCGTTATCCGAATCCCATTCGATCCGCAGGGGCTGGTCGACCCGTGAGAACGAGGTGGTCTTGGTGTTTTCCCAGCGGAGACCCGCTACGATCTGGACTGGACGTTCGGCCAGCTGGCCATCCCAATTGTACTGGGCGTAGGCCGACCAGATCTTCTCGCCGACGCGGTCGAATTCGTTGCCGGTGATGTCGTTGGGGTTACCGAGGTTGGCGTAATATGGCTCGAAAATCTGGAACAGGTCGACAGCATTTCCGCGGAACACGGTATCCGCATTGCCGACGTTGTATTTGTCGAACTTGCACGAGAGGCAGAACTCTTCGACCAGGTCTCCGGCAAGCGCTTGGATATCGCCGACATTGTTGATGCCCCAGTCGCCCAACGTCTGCTGGGTCTGCGTGCGGGCACTGGTCATGCTCGAGTCGATGTAGCGGGCGCCAAGATCGAACCGGCTGCCTTCGGCGAATTCCCAGCTCAGGTCAGCACTCAGTTGGTTGACGCGGTGACGCTGGCGCGAGGCGTTGGTGCGCTGGATCTGCGAACCGAGATCGCCAATGTCGAGTACGCCGTTGTTGTTCCCGCGATCATCGCCGGTGCCAAGGATGCCGTCGGTGCCGGCTCCGCTGTCGTCGAGGTCCCACAACTGTACGGGAACCGCGCCGGAGAAATCGACCGAGTGGCCGTCAACCACCGGCGCGCCCATGCTGAACAGCGTGGAGCTGGCGCCGTTTGCCGAATCCGGATTAGAGTTGGAAACCGAGTGGTTGCCGTCAAGCCGCAGGGTGAAGCCGGGGCCGATTTCCCATTCGGCATTGAGGCCGTATGATTGCAGCTCGGTTTCGGTTGCACGGAATTGCTGCTCGAAGCCGAGATCCTTGGTCCCGTATCCGGTGCCTTCTTCGATGAAGATGGCGGTCGGCACTGCATCGCTGGTGTCAAAAGTGATGCTGTCGAACGGACGGTTGAACCAGTTCGTCTGGTCGGTCCGCTGCTCGCTCTGGCTGTTACGGACGAACATGGCGTCGGCTGTGAAGGTCAGGGTTTCGACCGGGCGGAACTGTGCAGTACCGGCCAGATTGATGCGCTCACGCTCGTATTCGGAGAAGTGGTAACGGCTATCGTTCGGCACCGCTACAAGCGTTTCGGGATCGGATGGTGCGCCGGTGACCACCGTGGACGGTCCGCGGCCGGGGAAGCTGGAAAACGGCGTCACGTTCCAAGCGTTCGAAGTAGCGCTGACCGACTCGCTCTTGCGTTCCTGATAGGCACCAAACAGCGAAACGCCGAAGATGTCGTCCGGGTCGGAGTAGGTAATGACGCCCGAGAATTCGGGATCGACCCGGAAATCCTCGTTGCTGAGATCATACAGCGCCTTCGCACCGACGCTGCCGCGCAGGCCGGTACCAGGCACGTCGAGCGGACGTGCGGTGACGATGTTGATCGCCGCGCCGATACCGCCGGAAGGGATCGCAGCGCGGCCGGTCTTGTAGACTTCGAGGCGCGAAACGCCTTCCGATGCGAGGTTGTTGAAGTCGAACGAGCGGCCGGTTGCGCGGCTGAAGTCGACATCCTGGTCACCGCCGACCGAATTGACGAAGGTCGTGGCGATCTGGCGGCCATTGACGGTCACAAGGTTGAACGAGGGGCCGAAGCCGCGGACGGTAACCTGCGAACCTTCGCCGTTAATGCGGCTGATCGACACACCCGGAATGCGCTGGAGCGATTCCGCGAGGTTGGTGTCCGGGAACTTGCCGATATCTTCGGCCGAAATGGCATCGACGACACCGAAGGCTTCGCGTTTCAGATCCATCGCCTGCTCGAGGCTGGCGCGGACGCCGGTCACCACGATGGCGTCGGGTTCATCTACGGTTGCCGGGTCTTGTGCCATGGCGGCCGGGGCGAAAACCCCAAGCGCCAGGGCAGAAACGCCTGCCGACAAAATCGCCCGTCCGATCGGACGAACCGAACGCGGATTCTGGACGTAACCAATGGCCGTAATATTCATGATCCTACTCCCTCTGCGACGGCATTCGAATGCCGTTCTGATTTTGATGCCCGCTGGTTTTCCCGCGAGTCGTAATCCTCAGATAGCGATGATAGCGCTACCATAAGCAACGAAATATCAGGATGCGCAATTCTGTCAACTCGAAAGATGTCGTAAAACCGTTGGTTGCGGACGAAACGTTCAATGGTAGCGATATCAGGAAAGTCGCCATAGGCTCGCTGTTAATATTGAGGTCAGGCAGTGCCTTCGTCTACCGCCACCGCATTCGGCTTTGACCCCCAAAGCGCGTAATAGATGATGTAGACTTCACACAGGACAGTCAGCCAAAAGCTGTTCTGCAAGCCGTAAGCATCGGCCAGCCACCCCTGCGCGACCACCAGCGCCCCGCCCGCGATGGCGGTGATCAGCAAGCCCGAACCTTCTTCGGTCAGCGGGCCGAGACCCTTGATCCCCATCGCGAAAATCGTCGGGAACATGATCGAATGTCCCAGGCCGACGAGGATCAGGCACCACATGGCAAAAAGACCGTCGAGCGTGGCGGCGCCGATCATCACGACCATTGCGAACAAGGCGAAGCAAGCCAGCGTCTTGTCCGCGGGGAAGCGCCGCAGGATGAAACTTCCGGCAAAGCGTCCGACCATCATCCCGCCCCACATCAGGACCAGGTAATTGGCCGCTTCCGCCGGGGTGATACCGGCGATATCGGGCAGGATCACGAAGTTGATGAACAGGTTTGCCACCCCGATCTCCGCGATAAGGTAGATGAAGATCGCGGGCACCCCGAGGACCAGGTTGCGGTGGCTCCATAGTGAATGCTTGCGCCGCTCCTCACGCGTGACGCGGCTGGTGGCGGCGCCCATCGCCGGCAGATTTGATTTCCAGATTGCCACGGCGATCACGGCCAGCACGACTGCGACCATCACGTAGGGCAACTGGGTCGCCTCGGCGTCGGCAATTCTCTGCGCAGCGGTCAGCTCGGTTCCCTCGAGAGAGGTCCCGCCAGTTGTGCGGCTGAGGATCAGGTAACCGCCGAAATACGGGGCGAAGAATGTTCCCATCGAATTGAACGCTTGCACCAGCGTGAGCCGCGACTCGCTGCTTTCCGCCGGTCCGATCACTGCCACATAGGGATTGGCCGCAACCTGCAGCAGGGTAATCCCGCTGGCAATCACGAACAGCGCCGCCAGGGTGACCCCGTACGAAGGCATCCGCGCGGCGGGCACCATCATCAGCGCGCCGACGGCCATGACCCCCAACCCGATGATGATCGCCTTCTTGTAGCCGGTCCGCTCGATCAGGAACGCGGAGGGCATGCCCATGACCCCGTAGGCGATGAACCACACGCTCTCGATCAGGGTGGTCTCGGTATACGAGAGTTCGAACACACTGCGCAGATGCGGCAGCAGCGTGTTGTTGATCACCGTAATGAAGCCCCACATGAAAAACAGTGTGGCCAGCATCGCCAGGGCCGGGCGGTAATTGAAACCAGGCGAACCACTGACGACCGCGACTGCCGGATTGTTAACGGGTGCTACTGCCATCATCGACCCCCTCATTGCGCGCGTGCCATCACAGCCGCTTGCAGTTATTTGTATTGTCGGAGTATTGAAGCGCGAGGCACGCGTCAACCGGGCTCGACAACAGGGGAATAGGTTTATGAATCTGCCCGCCGCCAAACTGCGCAGCCGCGCCTGGTTCGACAATCCGGACAACGTCGACATGACTGCGCTCTACCTCGAACGTTATCTCAACTTCGGCCTCAGCCTCGATGAGTTGCAGGGCGGCAAGCCGATCATCGGTATCGCGCAGACCGGCAGCGACCTCAGCCCCTGCAACCGACATCACTTGGTATTGGCTGAGCGCATTCGTGAAGGCGTGCGCGAGGCGGGCGGGATCGTGCTGGAATTCCCCGTCCACCCGATCCAGGAAACCGGCAAACGCCCGACTGCGGGGCTGGACCGCAACCTCGCCTACCTGGCGCTGGTGGAACTGCTCTATGGCTATCCGCTAGACGGAGTGGTGCTGACCACCGGCTGTGACAAGACGACGCCTGCCTGTCTGATGGCGGCTGCCACCGTCAATATTCCCGCTATCGCCCTGTCGGTCGGCCCGATGCTTAATGGATGGCACAAGGGCGAGCGGACAGGTTCGGGCACGATCGTGTGGAAAGCGCGCGATTTGCTGGCGCGGGGCGAAATCGACGATGCCGGCTTTATCAAGCTGGTCGCCAGCTCAGCCCCCTCGACCGGCTACTGCAACACCATGGGCACCGCGACCACGATGAACTCGCTGGCCGAAGCGCTAGGCATGATGCTGCCCGGCAGCGCCGCGATCCCCGCCCCCTACCGCGACCGGCAGGAAGCCGCCTATCTCACCGGCAAGCGGGTGGTCGAACTGGTCCGCGATGATGTCAAACCATCGGACATCATGACGCGGGACAGCTTCCTGAATGCCATCGCGGTCAATTCGGCGATCGGCGGGTCCACCAATGCGCCGATTCATCTGGCCGCGCTCGCGCGCCACCTTGGTGTCGATCTCAACCTCGATGATTGGCAGGAGCATGGCCACAAGCTGCCGCTGCTGGTCAACCTCCAGCCGGCGGGCGAATATCTTGGCGAGGATTTCTACCGTGCCGGCGGGGTGCCGGCGGTGGTGGCGCAGCTGATGCAGGCAGGGGTCATCCGCGAACAGGCGCTCACTGTGAACGGGTGCACCATCGGCGAAAATTGCCGCGACACCGAGATCGAGGACGAGCGAGTCATCCGCCCTCTCGGCCAGCCGCTGCTCGATAACGCCGGTTTCATCGTGCTCCGCGGCAATATCTTCGACGCCGCGATCATGAAAACCAGCGTGATCGGCGAAGAATTCCGCCAGAGGTTCTTGTCCGATCCGGACGATCCGGACGCGTTCGAGGGGCTCGTCGCAGTGTTCGACGGGCCAGAGGATTACCATGCGAGGATCGACGATCCCGCGCTCGGGATCACTTCGCGTACGCTGCTGATCATGCGCGGGGCGGGACCGGTGGGTTATCCAGGGGCCGCCGAGGTGGTCAACATGCGGCCGCCCGCTTATCTGCTCACCGAAGGCGTCGCCTCATTGCCGTGCCTTGGTGACGGGCGGCAATCAGGCACGTCCGCCAGCCCGTCGATCCTCAACGCGTCGCCCGAGGCCGCAGTTCAGGGCGGGCTGGCGCTGGTCCGGACGGGAGACCGCATCCGGATCGACCTGAAACGCGGCGAGGTGAACCTGCTGATCGGCGAGAATGAACTAGCCCAGCGCCGAGCCGCACTGGAGGCGGCAGGAGGGTTTCCCTGCCCGCCTTCGCAGACGCCGTGGCAGGAAATCCAGCGCGCGCTGGTTGGCCAGCTCGACAGCGGCGCAATCCTCGAAGGGGCCGAGAAATACCAGCGTATCGCGCAGACTCGCGGACTGCCGCGCGACAACCACTAGCCGCAAGTTCAAGGTCAGTCGTGCGCGCCGTCCATGGCCGCGCTGGTATCGTGGTGCGCGAGTTCGATCAGGACCTGCATGGCCGCGCCGGCTGCCGCTCCGTCACCAGCCGCCACGGCATCGAACACCCGGACATGGTCGGGGATCGGATCCCGCGGCAAGGCCCGGGCGCGCTGCTTGTACTGGGTGGTGAGGTTGACCGCCGAACCGATGCTGGCCGCCAGCGACATCAGCACTTCATTGCTGGCCGCGCGCAATAGCGCTTCATGAAATTCGCGATCCGCCGTGCGCCCGGCCTCGGACGCCAAAGTATGCTGGCGCATCGCGGCCAATGCCGTCTTCATGGCCGCCAGATCGCCCTTGCTGCGCCGTTCGGCGGCCAGCCGTGCGATGCCCGGTTCCACCAATGCGCGCAGTTCGAACAGGTCCTTCACGAACCGCCGGTCGGGTTCTCCGCTGAAAGCCCACGCGAGCACCAGCGGATCGAGGAGGTTCCAGTTACTGCGCGGCATGACCCGGGTGCCGTCCTTTGGCTTGCTCGCAACCAGGCCTTTCGCCGTCAGTACCTGCACGGCTTCGCGGTAGGCGCTGCGCGAGACGTTGAGCGCTTCGGAATTGGCGATCTCGCCGGTCAGCCGCGCGCCGGGTTCAATCTCGCCCGAAACAATTGCGCAGCCCAGATAATGCGCCACCGCACCGCGCAAGCGCCGCCCTGAACCGCGCGGCGTATCGGCCAGCCGCTGCACCATCGCGTCCGATCGGGCGGATGCTCCGGGCTTTTTGGCGTCCATGGGTTCCCCTTCGTGGCAGGCCTATGCTGCCTTGCCCGCAGTCTATTCGGATTTGCACATCAAAAATCAACCCATGCACCGGTTGGAGGAGCCTCGGGTGAAGACCGTTTGACTTCGCGATTTGTCGGAGTAATTCTCCATGCAGTGAAGATGGGAGCGCATCATGGCGAGATTTAGGGTGTTGGCCGCTGCAGTTTCAGCGGCGCTGCTGTCGGGCTGCACGACCGCGCAAATGCCGGAACATCTGGGGCGAACCTTCGTCAACCAAGGCAATCCCCTGGTGCGCGACCGTTTCACCGCCGACCCCGCGCCGCTGGTGGTCGGGGATACGCTCTACCTCTATGTCGGCCATGACGAGGCCCGGGGCGAGGAAATGTTCAACATCACCGAATGGCTCGCCTATTCGACGAAGGACATGGTCAACTGGACCGAGCACGGACCGGTCATGCGTCCGACCGACTTTGCGTGGGTGCAGAAGGACGCATGGGCAAGCCAGGTGCACGAGAAGGACGGGCGCTTCTGGTTTTACACTGCGGTCGAGCACGACCCGGCCACCAGCCACGGCAAGTCAATCGGGGTTGCGGTGGCGGATAATCCGCTGGGGCCGTTCCGCGATGCGCGCGGTTCCGCCCTGGTGCGTAACGAGGACACTGCGGGGCCGCACCATTGGGACGATATCGATCCCACCGTGTGGACCGAGCCGGATGGCACGAGCTACCTGTTCTGGGGCAACGCCGAACTCAAGGTCGCGCCGCTCGCGGACGACATGATCAGCTTCGCCGGACCGATCGAGCGCATCGAACTGCCCGATTT
This sequence comes from Allopontixanthobacter sediminis, assembly GCF_009828115.1. Taxonomy (GTDB): domain Bacteria; phylum Pseudomonadota; class Alphaproteobacteria; order Sphingomonadales; family Sphingomonadaceae; genus Allopontixanthobacter; species Allopontixanthobacter sediminis. The sequence goes on from NZ_WTYL01000002.1 coordinate 151,104, forward strand.
CGAGGAAGGCCCGTGGGTGTTCAAGCGCGGTAATATCTATTATCTCGCCTACGCCTCGATGGACAAGGCGATCAGCCCGGACGAGCGAATTTCCTATGCCACCGCGCCCTCGATCAAGGGTCCCTGGACATGGCGCGGCGAGATTACCGGCGCTGCTGCCAACAGCTTCACCATCCACCCTGGAATAGTCGAATTCCGCGGCGAGTGGTATCTGTTCTACCACGTGGGCACGTTGACAGTGGGCGACCAGACCGGCGCCATCGGCCGCCGCGCTGTCGCAGTTGAGCGGATGCGGTTTGGCAAGGACGGGCTGATTATGCCAGTCGAACAGACCAGCCAGGGTATCCTGCCCGGTGAGTGACGCGCCCATGAAACTGATGCAGCACCGCACTGTTTCCGGCGAACGTTCCGTGCTCGCCGGGAATGCAGGCGAATATCGGGTTGTGATCGGCCATACCGACACGCGCAGCCTGGCGATCGCCGCCATTTCCTCCGGGCGTTCCTTGGCGGAAGAAGTCGCGGCGGCGGGCGTCGGCGAACCGGTCGACATCATCGCGGCGCTGGAAGCCGTACAGCTGCTGGCCCCGATCGATCACCCCGATCCAGCCCATTTATGGCTGGCGGGCACCGGCCTGACCCATCTCGGCAGCGCCGAAGGACGCGACCGGATGCACAAGGCTGCGGCCGCGGGCGAGCAGCTTACCGACTCCATGCGGATGTTCCTCGAGGGGCTGGAAGGCGGCAAGCCGGCCACGGACAACATCGGCCAGCAACCGGAATGGTTCTACAAGGGCAATGGCGACCATCTGGTACCGCCGGGCGCCGCACTCAGCCGCCCGCCCTATGCGCAGGATGGCGGAGAGGAGCCCGAAATCGCGGGCATCTACCTGATCGGCCCCGACGGGACCCCTTGGCGGCTCGGTTTCTGCCTCGGCAACGAGTTTTCCGATCATGTGACCGAGAAACACAATTATCTGTGGCTGGCGCATTCCAAATTGCGGCAGGCATCGCTCGGACCCGAGTTGCTGCTGGGCGAATTGCCGCAGGATATTCGCGGCACTTGCCGAATCCGCCGCGGCGGCGCGGTGCTGTGGGAGAAACCGTTCCTGACCGGCGAGGCGAACATGTCGCACAGCCTCGCCAATCTGGAGCATCACCATTTCAAATACGGCCTGTTCCGCCGCCCCGGCGATGTGCATGTGCATTTCTTCGGCACCTCTACCGCCAGCTTCGCGGACGGAGTGGAGACACAGGACGGCGACCTGTTCGAAATCGCTGCGCCGCCCTTCGACCTGCCGCTGCGAAACAGCCTGGCCTCCGCCGACACGGCTGAAGTTCCCGCGCAGGTCCGCGCCTTGTGACGGCGAAGCCGCGCCGCATTGCGTTGGTTGGTCTGGGCAAGATTGCGCGGGACCAGCATGTCCCGGCGATCGCCCAGAGCGATGATTTCGACTTGGTAGCAACAGTCGATCCATCGTCCGGCGGCCTCGGCGAATCGGCGCATTTCACATCGCTCGATGCACTGCTCGCCAGCGAGGTTGCGATCGATGCAGTAAGCCTGTGCACCCCGCCGCAGTGGCGCCGGCAACTGGCGCTTTCAGCAATCGCGGCGGGCAAGCATGTCTTGCTGGAAAAGCCCCCCGGAACCACTTTGGCCGAGGCGGAAGGCCTGCGAAGCGCGGCCGAAAAGGCTGGGACCACCCTCTTCGCCGCATGGCACTCCCGCTATGCCGCAGGAGTCGCCCCGGCGCGCGAATGGTTGGCGGACAAGGTCGTTCGCAGCGTTGCAATCGTCTGGCGGGAAGATGTCCGGGTGTGGCATCCCGGGCAGGCCTGGATCTGGCGCCAAGGCGGTTTCGGCGTGTTCGACCCCGGCATAAATGCGCTCTCGATCGCAACCGAAATCCTGCCGCATCCGCTGGAAGTCGTCGGCGGCAAATTGCAGGTGCCGGCCAATTGCGCCGCGCCAGTTTCAGGGCAAGTGGTACTGCGGGACAATACCGGAATGCCGCTCTCGCTCGATCTCGACTTTCTCCAGACCGGTCCACAAACCTGGGACATACTGGTTGAAACCGATGGGGGCATCCTGAAGCTTTCCGCGGGCGGCAGTGTGCTTACGTTGCTCGAGGGCGAAACCCGCGCCGCCAACCGCGAATATCCCGCGCTATATACCCGCTTCGCGCGGCTTCTCGTATCGGGAAGCAGCGACATCGACCTCGCCCCGCTGCGGCTGGTTGACGAGGCGCTGGAGCGCTGCACCCTCCAGCAGGTTGCCGAATTTCACGAGTAGCGTCGGCCCCCGGCGCCCCGTTCGCGGCGCCTTAGGGCGTTAGTGCCAGCACCGCGACCGATTTGCCTGGCAACTCCACCCGCAGCGTGCCGTCCGTAACCGTCCCGGCGATCGGCGCCGGCGCGACGTTGTCAGGCGCGTCGAAAGTGTTGAGCGAATTGACGTTGTCGCCGGTAAGCACTTCACCCTTCGCGGCCGTAACCGCCAGGCCCGTCACATCGATTGCAATCTCGCGCGATTGATTCGGATCGAGATTGACAAGGGCCAGCCACAGCCCGCCCGCCTTGTCGCGGAATGCCGCCGCATCCACGCCGGGCAAGGTGATACCTTCGTGGGTGTAGCTACCAGCTTCGAACCGGACCGGCACCAGCGTCGCGTCCTGCATTGGCAGATACAGGCGGTGCACATGATAGGTCGGGGTCAGCACCATCTTCGGCCCGTCGGTCAGGATCATCGCCTGCAGCACGTTCACCATCTGGGCGATATTGGCTCCGCGCACCCGATCGGCATGACGGGCGAAGATGTTGAAATTGAGCGCCGCGAGGATACCGTCACGCAGCGAGTTCTGTTGCTGCAGGAAGCCTTTCGGTGTGCCGGGATCTTCTGCCAGCCATACCCCCCACTCGTCCACGATCAGCGCGACCTTCTTTTCAGGGTCATGCCGGTCCATGATTTCCGAATGGAGCTTGATCCGCTCGTCCATCTTTAGCGTGGTCTGCAGGATCAGTGCATAGTCGCCCTCGTCAAACCCGACACTGGGCAGGGATGGCGGCCATTGCGGTACGGTATAGCTGTGCAGCGACAGCCCCTCGATGGACCAGCTCCAATCCCGGTCCGACCACGCCTTCATTACCGCTTCGGTGTAGCGCGGGTCGTCGTCGCTGGGTCCCACGGCGACGCGTATCATCGGGCGTTCACCACCTTCGGCCTGCTCCGGATTGTAATTGCGGTCGAAGCGCGCGTGGCGCTTCATCAGGTCGACATAATGTTCAGGCCGCATGTTGCCGCCGCAGCCCCAGCTTTCGTTGCCGAGGCCGAGGAAAGGCACTTCATACGCTTCCTCATGGCCATTTGCCGCGCGTTCCTGCCCTGCGGTGCTGCGGGTGTCGGCGGTCATATAGCCCATCCAGTCGGCAGCTTCCGCGATTGTGCCCGATCCGACGTTGACGGAAATGAAGGCCTCCGAATCGATCTGCTCGACAAAATCGAAAAACTCGTCGGTGCCGAAGGTGTTGGGTTCGATCGCGCCGCCCCAGTTCGCGTTGACGGTCGAGCGCCTGGTCTCGCCAATCCCATCCCGCCAGTGGTATTCGTCGGCAAAGCAGCCGCCAGGATAGCGCACGTTGGGCACGCGGATGGCGCGTAGGGCCGCGACGACATCGCTGCGAATGCCGCGCACGTTCGGTATCTCCGAATCCGCACCAACCCAGACGCCGCCGTAGATGCCGGTGCCGAGATGTTCGGCAAACTGGCCGAAGATGTGCCGGTTGATCTGCGGTCCCGGGGCGTCGGCGTCGACGGTGACCGTAACATCCTGTGCCGTTAGCGGAGCGAGCGGCACGGCCAGCAGCAGCGCGGCGGCGGAAGCAAGTTTTGCGAAATTCATTGGCCTGCTTCCCCTTGGTCCGCGGGCATCGTGTAGACCCGGTAAATCATCTGGTGGCGATAGGGGGCGCCCGGCACGATGCGGGCGGAACCGAACGCGGGCTGGTTCGGCGTGTCGGGGAACAACTGCGGTTCCAGCGCCAACCCGTCACCCATTCGGTAGACGGTTCCACCTTTGCCGGTGACGGTGCCGACAAGGAAATTGCCGCTGTAGAATTGCAGACCGGGTTCGGTCGTCAACACATCCAGCACCCTGCCCGATCCGGGATGGACCAGCCGCGCCGCCAATTCCGGCTCGGCGGTGCGGCCCTTGTCGAGCGCCCAATTGTGATCATATCCGCGCCCGATCACGATCTGCGGATCGCTGCCGTCCCGCAGTCCTTCCGCAACCATCCGTGGGCTACGAAAATCAAATGGCGATCCGACCACCTGACGGAGTTCGCCGGTCGGGATCAACGCATCGTCGACCGGGGTATAACGGCTGGCGGGCATGACCAGCCAGTGGCCGGTGGCGTCTTCGCCGGAGCCCTGCCCGGAAAGGTTGAACAGCGCATGATTGGTCATGTTGACCACAGTCGGCGCATCGGTCTCGGCTTCGAACAGGATGCCAAGGTCGCCGCCCTCGTCCAGCGTGTAGGTTACCCTGACCGACAGTGCGCCAGGGTAGCCCTGGTCCCCGTCAGGGCTGTCAATTTCGAGAACTGCCCGTGCCACCGGTCCGCTCGTCACCGACACGATCCGCCAGTTGCGCTTGTCAAAACCGTCCGTGCCGCCGTGCAGCGAATTCGCGCCGTCGTTAAGCGTCAGTTGCACCGGCTTGACGTCCAGGGTGAACCGGCCGCCCGCGATGCGGTTGGCATAGCGCCCCACGGTCACGCCGAAATAATTGGGGCGCGTCTGGTAACTCTGGGCGTCGTCATACCCCAGCGTAATGTCCGATGGCACGCCTTCACGGTCGGGTGCATGGAGCGATTGCAGTGTCGCGCCGTAGGAAAGTATCCGCGCGGAAACCCCATTGGCGTTGGAGAGGGTAACGGCTTCCACTGCGGTGCCGTCGGCCAGCACTCCCGCATCTTCACGCTGGGCATCCGCGGCCATCACTTGCATGCTGGCAACCGCGGCCACCGCCGTAACTCCGGCGCGCATCCCGCCCGCCGCCTTAGTCCAAATCTGCCGCATATCGCCTCCACCCCAATGTACCGCTGACGTGCCGCAGCGCTGGAGTTTTATTTGTCAGACAATTGGCTAATTGCAAAGTGTCTTTTGCGCGGGTGCCCTACTGGTCGAGCGAGGGACCAACCGGCGTTACGGCCCGATTCAGACTCAAAGTCCGAAGAGGACAAAGGCCGCCAATTGCCTTGAATTTGTCCGGTGCACGAACCATTTCCAGCGACAGACAGACTGATCCAGTCCAGGCCGCGCTACCGTCTCTTCGACGAAATCCTGCTATTTGCGGACATCGATTTTCCTCGGTGTCAAACAGCATGATACGCCGAAATTCTTCCGTAGGTGGTGGCATGTCTTCCGTAGGTGGTGGCATGGATGTATTGCGGGCCGTTTGTCTCACGTAATATCAAGGGGCCATGCCCCCAGAAGGGCGCGCAATTCATGACCGCATTGTCAATTCTTGAACTTGGAAGGGTTAGGCAAGCCAGTGACCGGCGCACGGCTCTCGACGAGGCAAGAACTCTCGCCGGTAATGCCGAAGCCTGGGGTTACCAAAGGTTCTGGGTCGCGGAACATCACAATATGCCGGCAGTCACGACCGCGGCGACTTCGCTTGTGATCCAGCACATTGCATCGGGAACGAACACGATACGGGTAGGGGCAGGCGGCATCATGCTGCCGAACCATTCCCCGTATGTGATCGCCGAGCAATTCGGCACATTGGCAACCCTGTTCCCGGGACGGATCGACCTTGGGCTCGGCCGTGCACCCGGTACCGACCAGATGACGCTGCGGGCGCTCAGGCGCGATCCCGGCGCGTCGGATCATTTCCCCCAGGATGTTCTGGAGCTGCAGGCGTTCCTTGGTCCGGTTCAACCCGGGCAGCGGATCGAAGCCGTCCCGGGCTCCGATACAAACGTCCCTCTGTGGATTCTCGGCTCAAGCCTGTTCGGAGCGCAGCTGGCTGCGGAACTGGGCCTTCCTTACGGGTTTGCTTCGCATTTCGCTCCCCAGGCCCTCGACGCCGCGCTGAATATATACCGGGAGCGTTTCAAGCCGTCCGAGCAACTGTGTGCGCCCTACGCGCTGGTCGGGATGAACGTGATTGCAGCGGAAACCGACGAAGAGGCTCGCCGGCTGGCAACGTCCCAGCAAATGTCGTTCGCCAATATGCTTCGGGGCGTGCGCGGCCTGATGCAGCCGCCGATCGATGACATCGAACGCTACTGGTCACCGCAGGAAAAGGCGCAGGCGTCGCAGATGCTGGCGTGCAGCGTGGTTGGCAGCCCGGAAACGGTTCGAGAGGGTCTCCGCAGCATGATCGATCGAACCGGCGCCGATGAACTCATGATCGTCTCGGACATTTTCGATCCGGAAAAGCGGCTGGAATCCTTCAAGATCATCGCGGAGGCAAATGCTGCGCCCGCTACGTAAATGGCCATCCCCGCTACTGGTTTCGCTCTGAACGTCCGCTATCCACGGAGGTGATGGACGATCGCCAAGTGCACCCATGGGATGCGGCCTCATAGACGCCTTGGCCCGATGATTGCCGGATCAGCGTAGCCCGTAACGCTCCCGCTGCGTCTTTATCTCGCTATGCGCGCGCTCGAGTGTCTCGGTTTCCGTCACTTCGAGCAGGCCGTTGATCACCCGGCCGAGGTGGTCGCGCATGGCAATGCGCGCATCCGCCGGGTTGCCACGCCGAAGTGCGTCGAGGATTCTCGTGTGCTCCTCGATTTGCGGCTTGATGCCGTGTTTGCGGGCCCGGTCGAGCATGTGGCGGCACAGCGGCGAATTGTAGCGGACGTCCCACAGGCTCTCGACAACATGCAGGATCGCGGCGTTGCGCGTGGCCCGTGCTATCGTCACATGGAATTCGCGGTCGGCGGATTCGTCGCCTGCATTGTCGACGTTCTGTCCGATCATCTCCTCCAGAATGGAGTCAAGCCGCGCCAGTTCGTCCCCGGTGATCAGGCTCGCGGCGAGCGCGGCGGCCTCGCCCTCGAACAGTGCCCTTGCTTCGGTGAGTTCGAAGGCACCGATGTCAAAATCAGTGCTTTCCGCCGGTGACTGCTGTGGTTCCACTACGAAGATTCCGGAGCCTCGGCGCGGCTCGACCAGCCCGCGCAGTTCGAGCGCCAGCATGGCTTCCCGCACCGTTGGGCGGCTGACCTGGAAACGTTCGGCCAAGTCGCGCTCCGACGGCAGCTTCGCGCCGACCGGGAAGGTGCGGTCCCGGATTTCGGCGATCATCGCCGCGGCGACTTGCTCGTAAAGTTTTCGTCCGTCCAGCGAGGTTCCCATCACCAGTTCCACATTGTCCCGTCTGCCAGCCGCGCAACAGGCAGATAGGCCGGTTTGTAGGGATGTTTCGCAGCCAGTTCCTCGTCGATGTCGACCCCGTGGCCGGGTGTATCGCCGACACTCAGATATCCATCCGCAAAGCTGTAATCGTGCGGAAAGACATCATCGGTTTCGTCACTGTGGCGCATGTATTCCTGGATACCGAAATTAGGCACCCAGGTATCGAAATGAAGCGCCGCGCCCATTGTCACGGGCGAGAGGTCGGTCGCGCCGTGGCAGCCGGTACGGATCTGGTAGAGCGCCGCGAAATCGGCGATCCGGCGCAGATGCGTCAGGCCCCCCGCGCCGACCACGGTCGTGCGGATGTAATCGATCAGCTGGTTCTGGATCAGATCCTTTGCGTCCCAGATCGAGTTGAAGATCTCACCTACCGCCAGCGGCGTAACCGTATGATGGCGAACCAGCTTGAACGCTTCCTGGTTTTCCGCCGGCGTCACGTCTTCCAGCCAGAACAGTTGATACGGCTCAAGCATCCTGCCCAGATTGGCGGCTTCCTGAGGCGTATAGCGATGGTGCCCATCGTGCAGCAGGTGATGGTCGAAGCCGTAGGTATCGCGAAGTTTCTCGAACAGCTTGGGCACGTAGTTGAGAGCCTTGCGCGTATTCCAGCCGGTTTCCGACGGCAGCGCGGCATCGGCCGGTTCGTAATGCAGCTTGCCGCGGCCGACCCCGTAGGCGTCCTTGACGCCGGGGATGCCGGTCTGCGCGCGGATCGCTTTGTAGCCCATGTCGATATACTGGCCGACTGCATCGACCGTTTCGGCAATGTCACCCCCGCTGGCATGGCCATAGACCATGACATGGTCCCGGCTCCTGCCGCCGAGCAACTGGTAGAGCGGCATTCCCGCCATCTTGGCCTTGATGTCCCACAAGGCAACGTCCACCGCGGCGATGGCACGCATGGTAACGGGGCCGCGGCGCCAATACGCCCCGCGATAGAGGTACTGCCAGATATCCTCGATCCGCTGCGGATCCTTGCCGATCAGGGCTGGGATAACGTGATCCTCGAGATAGGAGACCACGGACAATTCGCGTCCGTTCAGTGTGGCATCGCCAATTCCGTAGACACCCTGGTCGGTTTCGATTTTCAGGGTCACGAAATTGCGCCCCGGGCAGGTGACAATCACCCGTGCAGCCTGGATTTTCACCGAACTCATCTCCTCATTCGCGATCGCCTGACCTGGCAGTTCAGCACGGAAATTTAGGTAGACTGGTCAGGCCACATCTGACAAGTTGTTTTACCAATAGCCGGTGCGGATTCCGAACTGGTCGAGTCATGAAGGTATCGAGACGCGTGAAGCCCCTGAACCTCAACCCGGATCGCCTGTTTCCGGCCGAGCCGACCGTTCGCGGTATCGCGCGCGATCTGTATTCGGAAGTCGCCAACCTGCCGATCATCAGCCCTCACGGGCATACAGATCCGCGCTGGTTTGCGGAGAATGACAGCTTCGGCAACGCCGCGGACCTGTTGCTGGTGCCTGACCACTACCTGCTCCGGATGCTCTATAGCCAAGGCATCAGCATGGATGCGCTGGGCGTGCCGCGGCTAGGCCAGGATACGGCAGCCGACCCGCGCGAAGCGTGGCGCCTGCTCGCGAACAATTTCCATCTGTTCCGCGGAACCCCGTCGCGCATGTGGCTCGACTGGGTGTTCGCGGAAGTGTTCAAGCTGGACGTCCTGCTGTCTGCCGAAACGTCGGACTTCTATTACGACACCATCACCGAGCAGTTGCAGCAGGACGCATTTCGTCCCCGCTCGCTGTTCGAACAGTTCAATATCGAATTGATCGCCACTACCGAATCCCCGATCGACACGCTGGAACATCATGCCGCGATCCGTGCCAGCGGCTGGGGTGGACGCGTAATTACCGCGTATCGCCCCGACACGGTGGTGGATCCTGGATTCGAGGGGTTCCGAAGCAATTTGGCGCGATTCTCAGAACTTACCGGTGAAGATGCACTGGATTATGACGGCTATCTTGCCGCGCATCGAAAGCGGCGGGCCTTCTTTGCCCGGATGGGCGCGACTTCGACCGATCACGGCCATCCCACGGCCGCGACCGCCGACCTGACCGAAACAGAGGCACGGGCACTGTTTGCACGGATAACCAGCGAACAGGTCACACCGGAAGATGCCGAACTGTTCCGCGCCCACATGCTGACAGTAATGGCAGGCATGAGCCTGGAGGACGGGCTGGTCATGCAGATCCATCCCGGTGCATTTCGCAACCACAACCCCTGGCTGTTCGAAACATACGGGCGGGACAAAGGCGCGGACATTCCGCTTGCAACCGATTATGTCCGCGCGTTGCAGCCGCTGCTAACCCGCTACGGCAACGAGACCGCTCTCACGATCATTCTCTTCACCCTCGACGAGACCAGCTATTCGCGCGAACTCGCGCCGCTTGCGGGGCATTATCCGGCGCTCAAACTCGGCCCGTCCTGGTGGTTCCACGACAGCCCGGAAGGAATGCGACGCTTCCGCCAGCAAGTTACCGAGACCGCAGGGTTCTACAACACCGTGGGCTTCAACGACGATACCCGCGCGTTTCTCTCGATCCCCGCCCGCCATGACCTCGCCCGGCGGATGGATTGCGGGTTTCTGGCGCAATTGGTGGCCGAGCACCGGATGGAGGAATGGGAGGCGGCACAACTGGCGCACGACCTGGCCTATGGGCTGGCCAAGAAGGCCTACAAATTGTGAGGCTGAACGCAGGAACCGTTCACTCCCTGCCTGCCGATGTCATCCGCCCGTCCTATGCGGTCGCTGAGCAGAAATGCGGCATCGTCCACCTCGGAATCGGCGCGTTCCACCGCGCGCATCAGGCGGAATATACCGACCTGGCCATGAGCCAGGGGGACCGTGACTGGCGTATTTGCGGGGTATCGCTGCGCAGCGCAGGCGTTCGGAACCAGTTGGAGCCGCAGGACGGATTGTACACGGTGACGCAGAAAAGCGCCGGAGCAGCGAAGACCAGTCTTGTCGGATCGATTGCACAGGTGCTCGTAGCGCCGGAAAACCCCGAGGCGGTGGTCGCCGCGCTTGCTTCGGCAGACACGCATATCGTGACCCTGACGGTCACCGAAAAGGGTTATTGCCAAGGCGCCGGCGGAGCGCTGGACGAAACGAACGAAGCCGTGGCAACCGAACTGGCGGGCGGTGATCCCGCCAGCATCTATGGCTATCTTGCGCAGGCGATGGAGCGCCGCAAGGCTGCAGGCCTCGGCGCATTGACGCTGCTCAGCTGCGACAATCTGGCGCAGAACGGCAAGCAACTGGAACGGCTGCTGTTGGCGTTTCTCGAACGCAGCAATCCCGAGTTGGCTGCCTGGTGTGCGGCAAACTGCACGTTCCCGTCCTCCATGGTCGACCGGATCGTGCCGGCCACGACCGGCAAGGACCTGGACCTGCTCGCCGAACGTCTCGGCGTCCGGGACGAAGGCGCGGTTTTCACCGAAGCCTTCAGCCAGTGGGTGATCGAGGACGTCTTCGCGGGGGCGCGCCCGAAGTGGGAGAATGCCGGCGCCCAGCTGGTGCAAGACGTCCACCCGTACGAGACGGCGAAGCTGCGGATGCTGAACGGGGCGCACTCCGCGATGGCCTATCTTGGGCTGGAGCGAGGGCTGGTATTCGTGCACGAAGCCATGCAGCATGATGCCATCCGGCAGTTGGTCGGCCGGCTGATGCGCGTCGAGGCCGCTTCCAGCCTGTCACCTGCGCCGGGCCAGGATCTCGCCGGTTACGCCGACCGGCTCAAGGAACGGTTCGACAATCCTGCGCTCGAGCACCGACTGGTGCAGATCGCAATGGATGGATCGCAGAAGATTCCGCAGCGCTGGTTGGAAACGCTGGCCTTCCACCAACAGGACGGAGGCGATTGTCCGGCCTTGCTCGAGGCGCTTGCGTCCTGGATTGTCCACGTGCGCGGGGGTTCTGCCAACGTCAATGATCCGATGGCCGGCAGACTGGCTCAATTGTGGTCTGAGGAGGGGATGGCCGGAATCGTCCCCGCGCTGGTCGGTCGCGGAGGAATGTTCGCTTCCAGCTATATCGCCGATGAGCCCACAATTTCACATCTCCAGCGTCTTGTCGCTGCAAGATCCGATTGATCGTGATGGACCGGCGCGGCCTGCTCAAAACCGCTGGTACGGCCAGCCTCGCCGCTCTTGTTACGAGCTGCGGCGTGGGGCCGATGCCGCTGCGCGCGGCAGACAGTCAGCCCGACGGCTATCCCATTGTCGAGGCGCTGAAGTTCTTTGCCGCGGATCTGGCCTCGCGCACCAACGGCAGGCTCAAGGTGGAAATCTATCCGTCCGAGCAATTGGGCAGCAGAACGATACGATGGAGCTGGCGCAGTTCGGCGGTGTGGATTTCGAGCGTATCAACATGGCGCCGCTCAACGTGCTGGTGCCCGAAACCACGATCCCCGCCCTCCCCTTCCTGTTCCGCTCGATCGCCCACATGCGCAGCGCCAGGGCCTGATCGCGGCCCTTTATGTCGGACGCGGTCCGTCCACTTCTCAGGCAGGAATTGTACTGGTTACTCGATGCGAATGTGGGCTGGCAAAACATCATGAATTCGAATTTGGACCTGTCCCTTTATGTCAAAAACCTGACCGAAACGGAATACAAGGTCGGGGGCTTGCAGCTCTAAACCGGGGCGAGCGGTTTCATCAGCGCTGCGTATGGCGAACCCCGCTCATACGGAGCGCAGCTGCGATTTGAGTTCTAAGGTGGTCCTCCGCGACCGCTAAGGCTCCTGCCCCGCGTACGCTCCATTTTTCGGACCATGATCTCCGCGCCCCGAGTCGTGTCTCCGTGCCATAGGTCATCATCATCATGCCGGAACGCCTTGATCTTGGCGGTATAAACCTTGCGCAACTGGCTTTCATCGTATGACTGCCCGCAAGTGCCGACGCCATGCTGCGATAGCAGAAAATGGCGGACGCGCTGAATTCGGTGTGGGTTAAAGCAATGGCGGACCGATCCCCGGTTAGACCCTTCGCCGACGTAAAGCCTTTTAATCATAGGATGAAGTCACAAAAAACTGGATGCCCCGTGAGGATTCGAACCTCAATTGACGGAGTCAGAGTCCGTAGTCTTACCATTAGACGACGGGGCATCATGCATCGGGCGGGGTGGTTGCCGCGACGCGCTTCGAGCGGCGTGCATCTAGTTTTGCCAGCGCGCGGCGTCAAGGCGCTTGTCGATCCGCTTGCCCCCGCGCCATTCGCTCGCTAGCATCGTAAACAGGTCCCCGCGGCATTTCTGCGGGAGGAATAGAAAGTTTACGTGCAATGGCGGATCATTCTCCGCCGGACAGTCAGGATACGGCTGGCAAAACCGGGGGCGGCAAGTCCGGTAAGGTAGCAGATTTTCGCTACAAGCGCCCCTCGCAGCCGAAACACAAAATCAGGCCTGGCAGCAATGGCAAGGCAGCCAACGAGCTTTGCGCGCCTTCCGAACGGCGTCAGGCCTATGCCGCGCTGGATCTCGGCACCAACAATTGCCGCTTGCTGATCGCGCGGCCTTCCGGCGAAAACTTCACGGTCATTGACGCGTTCAGCCGGGTTGTCCGGTTGGGCGAAGGCTTGGCCAAGTCGGGCAAGTTGAGCGACGTCGCGATGGACCGCGCGCTCGGGGCATTGCAGGTTTGCGCCGACAAATTGCGCCGTCGCAATGTACATCTCGCGCGCTCCGTCGCGACCGAGGCCTGCCGTCGGGCCTCCAACGGCATGAAATTCATCGAGCGCGTGCGCGAGGAGACGGGCATCGTGCTGGATATAATTACTGCCGAGGAAGAAGCTCGCCTGGCCGTGCTGGGATGCCACATCCTGCTGGAAGGCGGCGAGGGTCCTGCGGTCATTTTCGACATCGGCGGCGGTTCGACCGAATTGATCCTGATCGAACCGGGCGGACCGGTTCCGCGCATTATCGACTGGCAAAGCGTGCCTTGGGGCGTGGTCTCCCTGACCGATACGGTAGGTGAAGCCAAGGGTCCGGGCCTGGACGACCGGATTGCCCGATACGATGAAATGCGGCGGCTGGTAGCCGCAAGTTTCGCGGAATTCGCCCAGCGGATCGCTCCGCTCGCCGGACCGGAGGGCAGCATCCGCCTGCTCGGCACTAGCGGCACGGTAACGACGCTGGCGAGCCTGCATCTGGAACTGCCGCAATACGACCGGCGCGCGGTGGACGGGCTGATCGTCCCGTCGGCATCCATGCGCGATATCAGTACCCGTCTGTCAGGGATGGCGCCCGAAGAACTGCGCAACCTGCCATGCATCGGCAGCGACCGGGCAGACCTGGTGGTTGCAGGCTGTGCGATCCTCGAATCGATTCTGGACATCTGGCCGGCGAAGCAACTGGGCGTGGCCGACCGCGGCATCCGCGAGGGCATCCTGCGCAGCCTTATGGCAGCCGACGTCGAAGGCGAGAAAAGCCGTGCCGCGGTGCTTAATTCGCGCACTGGCGGTGCCGCGTGAGTCGGTCTGGCCCCGACCTTGGCAAACGGGTCAAAACCGCCAAAGGCCGCACCGCGTCCAGTGTCCGCTGGCTGGAACGGCAGCTCAACGATCCTTATGTCAAGCAGGCCAAGGCGGACGGATACCGCAGCCGGGCGGCGTACAAGCTGATCGAACTGGACGAGAAATTCCGCCTGCTGCGCGGAGCGAAGCGCGTGGTCGACCTGGGAATTGCGCCGGGCGGGTGGAGCCAGGTCGTGCGCAAGGTAAGCCCCAAGGCGTCGATCGTCGGTATCGACCTGCTGCCCACCGAACCGCTCGAAGGCGTGACGATCTTCGAGATGGATTTCATGGCGGAGGATGCCCCGGCCGCGCTGGAACAGGCCCTGGACGGCCCGCCCGACCTGGTGCTGTCCGACATGGCCGCCAACACCGTGGGCCATAAACAGACCGATCACCTCCGGACCATGGGACTGGTCGAAGCGGGCGCATGGTTTGCGGTGGAGAACCTGTCACCGGGCGGCGCCTTCGTGGCCAAGGTGCTGGCTGGGGGAACCGACACGGAACTGCTGTCGCTGCTCAAGCGGCATTTCACCACGGTGAAGCACGCCAAGCCGCCGGCCAGCCGCAAGGGCTCGTCCGAATGGTATGTCGTCGCGCAGGGGTTCAAGGGCCCGCAGTAAGCCACCAACGAAAAGGGCCCCGCAATCGCAGGGCCCCTTCGAACTATACCAATGAGATCTTGCCGAGTTCAGTCAACCGGAACGGGCGCTGCCACGGCACCAGCTTCTTCCGCGCCGAGCGTTTCGGTTGCGGGAACGGCACCGTCCAGCGGAGCATCTTCAGGAGCGGCTTCGGCAGCCGGTGCTTCGGGGGTCGGCAATTCCGGACCGCCGCCATTTTCGCGCATATAGAGTATGACGTTGGCACGGTCTTCCGCGCTGCTCAGGCCGGCGAAGCTCATCTTCGTTCCTTCGGCAAAGGCACGGGGGCTTTTCAGCCATGCGTCGAGCGCTGCGTAATCCCAATTGCCGCCATGGCTCGACAGCGCGGCGCTATAGGCAAAGCCGGGTGCGTGCTGGCCGATGGCGGTGCCCACGACGCCGTACAGGTTAGGGCCAATGCCCGCAGCCCCGCCTTGTTCGATCGTATGGCAAGCGGTGCACTTGGCGAAAACCTTGGCACCAGCGGCCGCGTCGCCTGCCGCCAGCAGGGTTGCCAGCGAGGGACCGGCTTCCTCGGCGCCTTCTTCGGCGGCACCCTCGATGAAATATCCACCTTCTTCCGGCGCCTCGGCCCGGTCGGCGTTATACAGGCGCGAACCCACCGCGCTCAGTCCAAGGGCAATGACCCCGGCGAAAAGCACCCATCCGGCGGTAGTGTTAAAGCGATCGTCCATGCGTCAAAAATCCGACATCTTTGCTGGTGAAGAGTTTGGCGGTCGCTTTAAGGGCAGGCTGGCGATACTGCAAGTGCGCCAATTGCAATCCGGAGTGCATTCTTCGGCGTATTACACTCGCCAGCTGCCCTGCACCTACTTTTCGACGTTGCGGTGCGCGATTTGCGCCGTTAGGCGCACCGGACGATGCAAAGTTTTCCCGCTCCCGCCCTCGCCATGGTCGAAAAGATGCAGGCAGCTGCCGCCGGCGCACCCTCGCAAGCGGTGGCTTTCCAGGGATCGCCCGGCGCCAATTCGCACCGCGCCGCGGGCGAGGCCATGCCCGAATGCCTGCCGCTGCCGTGCTTCAGTTTCGAGGACGCGCTCGAGGCGGTGAAGGATGGCCGCGCCGCCAGCGCGATCATTCCGATCGAGAACAGCCAGAACGGGCGGGTTGCGGATATCCATTTCCTGCTGCCGGAAAGCGGGCTGGCAATAGTCGGCGAACATTTCATGCCGATCTCCCACGCGCTGATGGCGCTGCCCCGTTCCGACGGAACCCTGGGCCCGTTCGAGGCCGCTTACAGCCATCCGCAGGCGCTGGGCCAGTCGCGCCACTTCCTGCGGGCGCGCGGGATCGTGCCGCTGAGCCATGCCGATACCGCCGGGGCTGCAGCCTATGTGGCGGAACGCGGCGATCCCAGAATTGCGGCGATTGCCCCGGTCCTGGCGGCCGACCTTTACGGCCTGACCATTGCGGAAAACCAGGTCGAAGACGCGCATGACAACATGACCCGCTTCGTCATCCTGGCGCGTGATCAGCTGGACCCGGCATCGCTGTCCGGCGAAACCGCGATGACGACCTTCGTGTTCGAGGTGAAGAACATCCCCGCCGCCCTGTACAAGGCGATGGGCGGGTTCGCGACCAACGGCGTCAACATGACCAAGCTGGAAAGCTACCAGAAGGGCGCGAGCTTCGCCGCGACGACGTTTTACGCCGACATCATCGGCGCGCCGGGCGACCCTGCAGTGGACCGGGCGCTGGAAGAACTGGCGTTCCATTGCAAGGAAATGCGCGTGCTCGGAAGCTACCGCCAGGCGCGGCCGCGCGGATAGCATTGGGCTTGCGGCGGGGTTAACCACTCCAATGGCTTGCTCCCCGCCCCGCGCTCTGCCACCACCATCGCCGTGACTGGCGGAACGGGGCAAATCGATGCGGGCGGCAACGCGGATGCCGGGCAAGGCTGGGAAGCTGTCCGGTCCGACGCGTCGATTCAATACACTCCGGTAGAACCGCCCGAGACACCGGAACCGCCCGACTGGCTGGAGGACCTTGGGCGCTGGCTGGCGGAATTGTTCGCGCCGCTCGGCCGGATGCTCGGCGATTCCTGGCCGGTATTGAAGTGGGTCCTGCTGGCAATGGCCATCGCTGCCCTGCTGTACCTGCTTTACCAACTGGTCGCGCCGCTGATCGAAGGCCGCAGACAAAGCGTTGCTCAAGAAGACGAGGCTTGGGTGCCCCGGCGCGAAGAAGCGCTCGCATTGCTGGAGGACGCGGACCGGCTCGCAGCGGAAGGCCGGTTCGACGAGGCAACGCATCTGCTGCTCCAGCGCAGCGTCGGGCATATTACCGCAGCCCGGCCAAACTGGGTCGAACCCTCCTCCACTGCGCGCGAAATCGCCGCGCTGCCTGCCTTGCCTGACACCGCGCGCGCTGCATTTTCGGCCATATCGACCCGGGTGGAACGCAGCTTGTTCGCGCTGCGCAGCCTTGATGCGGGGGACTGGCAGGCCGCCCGCGATGCCTACAGTGCATTCGCCCTCGCCAACCTGTCCGCCGCGGCAGCGAGTGAGCCGGCATGACCACCCGCGCGGCGGGGCCATTCAACCCGAAGGTCATGCTGGCACTGGTGCTGTTCGGCGCACTCGCTTTCTTCGCCACGTTGTATTTCATCGGGACGGGCCAGACGGGCGGCGGCAATGACGGGGGCGGCCATGCGGCGGGCCGGGGGCTCAACGGCTATGCCGCGCTCGCCGAATTGCTGGAAGATGACGGCTACGATGTCAGCCTGTCGCGCAGCCCCGGGGCCCTGACCGGGGAATCGCTGCTGATCCTGACGCCGCCTGCTTTCATGGAGGCCGAGGATCTTGCCGAGGTGATCGAGAATCGCCGCCTTGCCGGGCCAACGCTGGTCATCCTGCCGAAATGGAACGTCTCGGAAATTCCCGATCAATGGGATGTGGAAAAGGAGAAAGGCTGGGTGCTGCTCAGCGGGGCGAGCGAACCCTTCTGGCTACAAGAACTCGAAGGCGATCTCGCGATGGAGGGCGCCGTTACCGAATTGGAGCCAACCGGCCCACACTGGCGCGGTCTCGGAATGAGCGGAAATTTGCCGGACCCGGTGCGCAGCCTGTCAATTTCCGGTGACCGCATCACGCCGGTGGTACGCGATTCCGATGGTGAGACGTTAATCGGTTATCTCGATGACGGGGGCTACTACCCCGATCTGGCGGACGCCGCGAGCATTGCCGCCACCGAACGCGACGACGAAGACGCTTACGAGAAATGGGGCGTCGTGTTCGTGGCGGAAACCGATCTGCTGAACAATTACGGCATGGCCGATGCGCAGCGGGCGGAGCTTGCCCGGGAAATCGTAGCCCTGAGTATGGAAAGCTACGATCTCCCGGTCACTTTCGACCTGACGCAAAGCGGGCTCGGCGGGACCGAAAACTTGCTCACACTGGCGATGAAGCCGCCGTTCCTGGCTGCCACGCTGTGCTTGCTGATCGCAATGCTGGTGGTCGGCTGGCGAGCGTTTCGCCGATTCGGCCCGCCAGCGAGCGAAGGCCGCGCGATTGCTTTCGGCAAGCGGCAACTTGTCGCCAACAGCGCCGGATTGATCCAGCGGACACGGCGGATGCACCTGCTATCCGCTCCCTATGCCGACATGATGCGCAGCCGTATTGCCGCCGCGCTCGGCCTGCACCGCGCCGATGACAGCCAGATCGACGCCGCACTTCACCGCCGCCTGCCCGATGAACCATCCTTCGGCCAGACGCTCGACCATCTGCGCAAGGCCCGCACACCGCATGAAGTCCTGCGCGCGGCAAACGCGCTCCGATCCCTCGAAAGGAAGCTTTCCCGATGACAATGACACTGGATGACGTCCGTAACCTCGCCGCGGCGATCCGAGCGGAAGTGGCCAAGGCCATCGTGGGTCAGGACGAGACAGTCGATCATCTGCTGGTGGCGCTGTTCGCCAAGGGCCACGTACTGCTCGAAGGGCCTCCGGGAACGGCAAAGACCTTCCTGGCGCAAAGCTTCGCCGCCGCGCTGGGCCTCGATTTCGGACGCATCCAGTTCACTCCGGATTTGTTGCCGGGCGACATCCTGGGGTCCAATCTGTTCAACTTCCAGACCAGCCAGTTCACCCTGACGCGCGGACCGATCTTTTGTGAGCTGCTGCTGGCCGACGAGGTCAACCGCACCCCGCCCAAGACGCAGGCCGCCCTGCTGGAAGCGATGCAGGAACGCCGGGTCACCCTTGACGGAGAAAGCCACAGCCTGTCCGAGCAGTTTCTGGTAGTCGCGACGCAGAACCCGATCGAGAACCAGGGGGTTTACCCCCTGCCCGAAGCGCAGCTCGACCGGTTCCTGTTCAAGCTGCTGGTGTCCTATCCCAGCGAAGCCGAAGAAGCCGAGATCGTGACCCGCTACGGTGACCGGCAGGGCCCCCGAAGCGCCGCGGCGCTGGGCGTGACTGCAGTTACCGACGGGGCGATGCTCAACGCGGCCAGTGCGGCGGTCGGCGCGGTCACGATGGCGCGGGAAGTGACCGATTACGTCGTCCGGCTGGTGCGCGCCACGCGGGACAATCCCGACCTGTCCATCGGCGCAAGCCCGCGGGCCGCCGTGGTGCTGGCAAACGCTGCCCGCGCCCGCGCCGCGCTGGAGGGGCGCGACTATACGATTCCCGACGATGTGAAGGCGCTGTCCACCGCCGTGCTACGGCACCGCCTGACGCTTAGCCCCGCCGCAGAGATCGAGGGGCGCGACATGGAAGCGCTGGTTGCCGAACTAATCGAAGCTACGGAGGCGCCGCGCTAAGGCGCGCAGCATGGCCCTGTCGATCCTCCCCACGGCCCGCGCGGCATGGCTGACGGCGCTGGCAGCACCGCTCGCGATCCTGATCGCGGCCGCTGCGCCGGGGGCGTGGGTGATCGCCCCTGCGGCGGGTGCCGCCCTGCTGGTGCTGGTGCTGCTCGACGGGCTGGTTGCCGGGCGGCTGGCCGACTGGAAACTGCAGGCACCGGCGGACGCAGAAGTGGGCGAACCGCTCACCATCCGGGTGCTCGCGGAATTTGCCGGACGGGCCAGCCGGTCATTGCCGGAGGTTGCGCTGGAATTCGACCCGCGGCTGGGCCCGGCAGGCACCGCGACCGTCCCGCTCGAATTTGAAGCGGAAACAGGCATCTGGCAAGGCAGCGCGATCCTGACACCCAGCCGCCGCGGCTCCGCTGGGGTCAGCACGCTGTGGCTCCGCTGGACCGGACCGCTCGGGCTGGGCGCACGGCAGGTCCGGCGCGAAGTGGATGAGACAATCCGCATCTGGCCCGATCTTGCCCCGGTCCGCTCGCCCGAATTGCAGAATTACCTGCGCGATGCCCAGTTTGGGCTGATTGCGCGGCGCATACGCGGCGAAGGGACACAGTTCGAAGCGCTCAGCGAATACGAACCCGGCATGGACCGCCGCCGGATCGACTGGAAAGCCAGCGCCCGCCACACGAGGCTGTTCGCGCGCGAGAACGAGAGCGAACGCAACAACCAGATCGTGTTCGCTTTCGATTGCGGGCAGGCGATGTGCGAACCGGTCGACGGCCTGCCCCGCATTGACCGAGCGGTGACCGCTGCGCTGACCGCGTCCTATGTGGCGCTGAAAGGCGGCGACCGGGTCGCGCTGTTCGGCTTTGCGCAGCGCCCCGAAGTGTTCACCCCGTTCGTGGCGGAGAGCCGTGCATTCTCCCGATTGCAGAGCGCGGCGGCCAGCCTCGACTATCATGCCGAGGAACCCAATTTCACCCTCGCGCTCGCCACTTTGACCGAGCGGCTGAAGCGGCGTTCGCTGGTGATCCTGTTTTCCGATTTCACCGACCCCACGGCGGCGGAGATGATGATCGAGAGCGTCGGACGGCTGGTGAAAAAGCATCTCGTCCTGTTCGTGACGATCGAGGATTCCGAAATTGCCGCGCTGACCGCTGCAGAGCCGACCACCTTGACCAACATCGCCATGGCCGTCAGCGCCGATACCCTGGCGCGGCAGCGCGCGCTGGTGCTGCAGCGGCTGCGGCAGATGGGCGTGGACATCATCGAAGCGCCGTGGGACCGGATCGGCTACCGCCTGATCGACAGCTATCTGGACATCAAGCGTTCGGGGACCATCGGATGAAAGCACCCGCGATCCGAGGCTGGTTCAGCAAGAAAACGGTCGATGCACCGCCTGCCATCGAGGCCGCGGCGCTGCGGTCCGACCGCTTCCGGCTGGAACGCGAAGGCGACTGGATGCGGCTCGAAAGCATCCTGAAGCGGATGGAAAGCGGGCGGCTGCGCGGGTTGCCGGACGAGGATGTGCTGGCGCTTCCGGTGCTTTACCGGACTGCCGCTTCCAGCCTCGCGGTGGCGCGTGAAACATCGCTCGACAAGGCGACGCTGGCCTATCTGGAATCGCTGGTCCAGCGCGCATGGTTCCAGGTTTATGGGCCTCGCCAGGGGTTCTTCGGCTGGTTTCGGGGCTTTCTCGGTGGCGGCCTAAGCCGGTCGGTTCGGGAAATCTGGCTGGACATGTGCATCGCGCTCGCCGCGATGATCGCGGGCACCGTCACCGGGTACCTGCTCGTGTCGCGCGACCAGGAATGGTATTACCGGCTGGTCCCCGGCCAGTTCATGGACAGCCGCGTTCCCGGTGCCAGTCGCGAAGCGCTCAGGCAAACTTTGGCGATCGAGGAAAGCGCCGCGGGCCTCAGCACTTTTGCGGCATCGCTGTTCAGCAACAACGCGGGGGTCTGCATCCTCGCCTTTGCGCTCGGGTTCGCTTTCGGGGTGCCGTCGCTGATGCTGCTGGTGCACAACATGGCCGTGCTCGGCGCAATGTGGTGGCTCTATTCCGAAGCCGGTTTGACTTACGAATTCGCCGCCTGGCTCAGTGTGCACGGCACGACGGAGATGTTCGCGATCCTGCTGGCGGGCGCAGCGGGGATCCATATCGGCCGCTCGATGGCGTTTCCGGGCGCGCGCTCGATCATGACCGCGGCGGCACAAAGCGGACGCCGGGCAGCGCAGGTGATGGCCGGCGTGGTGCTGATGCTGATCCTCGCGGCGGTGCTGGAAGCCTTCCCGCGTCAATTGCTCGGCACCAACGAACGCTTCGTGATCGGGATGACGATGCTTGCGCTGTGGCTGGGCTATTTCTTCGCCTTTCGCCGCAAGCGGGTCACGGATGACGCGGTATGAACCGGTCCGCGTCCACCCCGTATGAAGCCGCGAGCGCCAAGCGCCGCCGTACCGTAGTCACACCGGAAGGGATCGCGCTGCCCTTCATCGTCGGCGCACGGTCGGCCCGCGCGGGTGCGCTGATCATCGACTATCTGATCATTACCATGACCGTTGTCGCTGTCAGCCTGCTGCTTGGCTGGACATTCAGCGGGCTGATCGACCGGGTTGGCGATGCCGAAAACCTCGGCGGCGCTGCTGAATTCATCTTCATCGCTTACATCATCTTCCTGTTCCTCGCGCGGTACGGCTATTTCCTCGCATTCGAGATGGGGCCGCGCGGAGCCACCCCTGGCAAGCGGCTGGTCGGCCTGCGGGTTGCGGCGCGCGACGGAGGGCGGCTGACGGCGGAGGCGGTGATCGCCCGCAACCTGCTGCGCGATATCGAGATTTTCCTGCCACTGGTGTTTGTCCTGACCGCTCCCAGCGGCGAAGGTGGGCCAGCCGGGATTGCCGCGATGCTGTGGTTCCTGGTGTTCATGCTGTTCGCGGTGTTCAACCGGGATGCGATGCGCGCGGGCGATCTGGTGGCCGGGACCTGGGTAGTGGAAGCGCCGCGCAAGACCCTCGCCGCCGCGCTATCCACCGAAGGCGCAGCGCGGCTTGGATCGAGCGATATCACCGGAGTGGAATACAAATTCGGCGAGGGCGAGTTGGCGGTCTACGGAGAATACGAGTTGCAGACGCTCGAACGGGTCCTGCGCGACGACAAGCCCGAAGCAATCGCGGCGGTGGCCGAAACCATCTGCCGCAAGATCGGCTGGCATCCCGGCGTGGGTGACGAGCGGGCTTTCCTAGAAGCGTTCTACGCCCAGTTGCGCGCGCGGCTGGAAGGGGGCATGCGGTTCGGCAAGCGCAAGGCGGACAAGTTTTCCTGATCGGGGAATGGCGATGGGTGACAGGTTCACGATTATCCGGGACGATCTGACCGGCGCAGCGATTACCGAACTGCTCGCGCTTCACCTGGCCGAAATGCACCGGTGGTCGCCCGCTTGCAAGGTGCACGCGATGCCCGCCGAACGGCTCCGCGAAGCCGACGTGACGTTCTATTCGGCGTGGGACGGCGGCGCGCTGGCCGCCTGCGGGGCGCTGAAGGAATTGCGGCCGGGCCGGGGCGAACTCAAATCGATGCGAGCAGCGCCGAAATTCCGCGGCCAAGGTGCGGGGCGGGCTATTTTGGTCCACCTGATGACCGAAGCCCGCAACCGGGGCTACACTTGGCTTGGACTGGAAACCGGCAACGCGGAACCGTTCTTGCCTGCACGAAAACTCTACGAGAGTTTCGGCTTTCGCGAGTGCCCCGCGTTCGGTGAGTACGTCTCCGATGATTTCAGCATCTGCATGGAGAAGCATTTATGAATTGCGACCGCCGTACCGTGCTGGTGGGAACGACCGCCGGATTCGCAACCGTCGGCCTTCTTTCAGGCTGCGTTCCCCTGGATCCAGGCCCGCCGGGCCGGTTGGCGGCAAAGTTGCGGATCATCGAAGCCGCGGCGGGCGGCACGTTGGGAGTCTCCATCCGCAACACCGCGACTGGCCAGACGGTGGGGTACAAGGCGGACCAGAGGTTCGGTCATTGCTCCTCGTTCAAGATGTCACTCGCCGCCTTGGTGCTGAAGCTGGACCAGGACGGCACCGTGAACGCGCAGGAACGCATTCGCTGGACCCGGGGCGACCTGATGCCTGTTTCGCCGTTCACTACCAGCAGAGTAGACAAAGGCGCGACCTTGCTTGAACTGGCGGAGGCCACCCAGAAGACAAGCGACAACGCCGCCGCCAATTTCCTGCTGGGGCGGCTGGGCGGACCGGAGCGACTGACCCGGTTCTGGCGCGATATCGGAGACGAGGCCAGTCGGCTCGACCGGACGGAACCGGCGCTCAACAACGTGCCGCCGGGTGAAGTGCGCGACACCACCACCCCCCACGCCATGGCGCTTACGAACGAACGGATCCTGTTCGGCGATGTGCTTGCTGCCGAGCGGCGCGCGCTTCTGCGGCAATGGATGGAAGAAACCGAAACCGGCGCACGGCGGGTTCGGGCAGGTCTGCCAAAAGATTGGAATGCGGGCGACAAGACCGGCACGTCGACGTGGCCCGGGATGGGGGGCCTCTATGTCGACATCGGTTTCGCCGTACCGCCCGGCGGGGACGCCAACACCTTTGCGGCGTATTACCGATCACCCAAGCCGCAGCAGGGAACAGACCCGGTGTCCGAAAATGTCCTGCGGCAGGTTGGCGAGGTGCTGGCGCAATTCGCGCAAGGCACCGCGCCTTCCGGCGTCACTCCGTAAAAATCGCGACTTCGTTCACTCCGCCGCTGGTCGCCCGGCCGCGGTACATTCCGGTCGTGTTGAAGGAGAAGACCGCCTCGCCCGCAGGCGTTACGAGGATTACCCCGCCGTCGCCGCCCAGCTCCTTGACCTCTGCCATCACCGCGTCGGCGGCAACCTGCGGGCCCTCGCGTCCGATCCGCATCCGGGCGCAGATTTCATGCGCCACACCAGCACGGATGAAGTACTCGCCCGCGCCAGTGGCGGATACCGCGCAGACCCGATCATCCGCATAGGTGCCCGCACCGATCATCGGCGCATCGCCGATCCGGCCCCAGCGCTTGCCGGTAAGGCCGCCGGTGGACGTACCTGCCGCAAGATGGCCCTCACTGTCGAGCGCCACCGCCCCTACGGTGCCAAACTTGTGGTCGACATCCATCGCGGACAGCTTTTCCGCTTTCAGCCGTTCCAGCGCATCGCGGCGGGCGTCCGTCGCGAACCATTCTGGCGGCATGGTTTCAAGGCCCTTGTCGCTGGCGAATTCCTCGGCACCCGCGCCGCTGAGAAACACGTGCCGCCCGTCCATCCGGACAGCGTCGGCGAGCAGGATCGGATGCCGCACACTGGTGACGCCAGTGACCGCGCCGGCGGAACGGTCGCGCCCGTCCATGATCGCCGCGTCCAGTTCATTGGCGCCTTCCCAAGTGAACACCGCCCCGCGCCCGGCGTTGAATTTCGGATCGTCCTCCATCAGGAGAATTGCGGCGCGGACGGCCTCCAGCGCGCTGCCGCCATTGCGTAGCACGGCGCTGCCCGCATCGAGCGCTGCCTGCAGCGCGGCCTTGTATTCTGCCTGCTGCTGCGCCGTCATCCGGCCCCGGTCCATCGTGCCAGCGCCGCCGTGGATCGCGAAAGTCCAACCCGGCGCTGCGTCGGTACTGTCATGAGCGCGCACTGGCTGGGTGAGGTTCGCGGAAAGGGCCATTGCGGCGATCAGGGCGAAGCGCGTCGGGACGCGGTTGGGGGTGCGGTTCATGCATTGATAGCTAACACACAATCGCCCCGCGCAAAGCCCCAATTGCCGCGGCGCGGCCAGCGGGCTTCATTCGCACGGCCAATAGCTGTAGTGGCCGCTTCACCATGATTCTCCGCCCCGCCACTCCCGAAGATGTTCCCGCCCTTGCCGCGCTGGGCCGGGACAGTTTCTGCGCCGCGTTCGAGGGCCTGTACCGGCCCGAGGACCTGGCGATATTTCTCGAGCAGGCTTATTCCGAACCCGCCGTGGCGGCCGAGGTTGCCGCGCCGGAATATATCCACCAACTGGCCGAGGACGCCGGCGGTCTGACCGGCTTTTGCAAGCTGCGTCAGCCGAGCTGGTACGCCGAACATTCGGACGCCCGCAATCCGATCGCACTGGGCCAGCTGTACACAGCGCCGGACAAGACCGGCTTTGGCATCGGCGCGGCCCTGATGGAGTGGGCGCTGGCCGAAGCCCGCGCGCGCGGCTGCGATGCGGTCCAGCTGTCGGTCTACAGCGAGAATTTCGGCGGGCAACGGTTTTACCAGCGTTACGGCTTTTCCAAGATCGCCGATATCGGCTTCTGGGTCGGGGAACAACGCGACGCCGAGTTCCTGTACGAACTGCGGCTGGATTGAAGCCCGGGGGCCGCGGCCGCTGTAACTTTCTCAAAACGTCTTGCGAACTCCGAGGCAGTCCCGGCCAACGCCGGAACTGCACTGTTCCTGTCTACGGGACCGTGCTTCCTGAACTTCGAAAGCTGGAGAAAGACTGTGATCAAGACTTCTGTAGGACGCTTCGCCGGGATCGCGCTGGCCGCCGGAATCGCCGCTGGCATGGCCACCACCCCTGTCGCCGCCAAAAGCGGGGACAGGGAAAAATGCTACGGCGTGGCCAAGGCCGGCAAGAACGATTGCGCGGCCGGACCGGGCACCAGCTGCGCCGGCACGTCCAAGACCGACTATCAGGGGAACGCCTGGAAGTTGGTCGACAAGGGTACCTGCACCAAGATGGAAACACCCAAGGGCAAGGGCTCACTGACGCCCATCAAGCGCTGAATCGATGATTGCAGACTGGGAGCATGGCCTGAAGTGCATACTTTGCGAGGTGTTAGCATTTCCCAGCGATACCTACGGACATGGTTCATGTACCCAGCCTGCAACACGCGTTCGCCGAGGGGATCCCGGATGGGGATCTGATTGAGGATTCGCGGATCGACAGGATCCTTGGCGCAGTGCGCAATCATCTCGGGGTCGAGATCGCCTTTGTCGCCCGCTATGTCGATGACGACCGCGAGCTGATGCACGTCAGTTCCGACCTCGACCTGCCGATGGGCCCGGGTTACCGGGAGCCGAAGGAAAACGGCTATTGCTGGCATGTGCTCCAGGGCAATCTGCCCGAATTGATCCAGGACCCGGCTGACTTTCCGATGACGCAGGACCTGGCAGTCACCCATATGCTGCCAGTCGGCTGCCATCTCAACGTCCCGCTCCGGCTGTCCGACGGAACCGTCTACGGCAGTTTCTGCGCGCTCAGCCGAACCCCGGACCGGAGCATGACCGAACGCGATGTGGGTGTGCTGCGGGCCTTCGCCGCACTGGCGACCGAACAGATCGAAAGCAACCTGGAGGTCGATGTCCGCCGGTCCGCCTTGCAGAACACCATCGGCAAGCTGATCGACGGCAAGCGGCTGACGATCTTCCACCAGCCGATCCACTTCCTGGCGGACAACCTGCCTGCCGGGGTGGAATGCCTTGCCCGCTTTCCCGACGCGGGCACGCGCGGGCCGGACTGCTGGTTCAACGAAGCCGACGAGATCGGCATGGGGGTGGAGCTGGACATGCTCGCCGTCCGTTCCGCACTGGCGACGCTGCCCTATGTGCCGGCCAGGCATTACATGTCGATCAACGCCTCCCCCGCCACGATCATCTCGGGCGCGCTGGAACTGGCGCTGGCGGATCACGATGGATCACAGCTGGTTATCGAAGTTACCGAACACCAGGAAGTCACCGACTTCGCTGCGCTGGCAAAGGCCCTGCGAACACTCAGCCCCAAGGCGCGGATCGCCATCGACGATGTCGGCGCAGGATATGCCGGTATGCGCCATATCGTCGATCTGGCGCCCGATATCCTCAAGCTCGACATGAGCCTGACGCGCGACATCTTCCGCGATCCGGCCCGCCGGGCGCTGGCCGGTGCGCTGGTTAAATTCTCCGAAGAAATCGGCTGTTCGCTGGTCGCCGAGGGTATCGAATGCGCCGCCGAACGCGATATTCTGGCGGATCTCGGGATTACGTATGGCCAAGGCTATTTCTACAGCCCGCCGCTGCCGGTCGTCGCCTCGCAGCAGCTCCTGCTCGGGGTGGAATGCGGTGAAGTAACGACCACCGCCAGCCTGCCGGGAACCGGCGGTCACAGCACCGGGGTGACGGTCGGGAACCTGCGGCTTCAGGCCTGACGTAGAGCTATAGCCACTTCCATTTCCAGAACAGTAACAGCTGGACCATAAAGATACCCAGGCATAGCGCGACCACGATCCAGAACGCGTGGTCACTTGCGACCCCCGGCATGCCCCCGACGTTTATCCCGAGCAAGCCGGTGACGAAACTCAGCGGCAGGAAAACCGCCGCGACTATCGTCAGCAGGTAGTTCGTCCGGCCGGACCGGGCGACAGCGCGCGCGCGCAGTTCGTCCTGCACCATCACCGCGCTTTCCTTGCTGATATTTATATCGTCGAGATAGCGGCGCAGGCGTTCGATGGTTTCGAAGATCTCGCGCCGGTCATGCTCTTCGAACCATTCTGGCGCATCGCGGGAAATCGATTCAAGCGCTTCGTGCTGAGGTCCCATATGGCGCTGCAGGCCCAGACAGTTGCGCCGGATCACGGAGATTTCTTCCAGCACCTGCTCCGCGCTTTCCCCGGTATCGGCTTCTTCCAGCGCGTCGATATGGGCGTTCATATCGACGATCGACCGGTTCATCCGCATGATCATGAATTCGACCAGGGAAGTGACCAGCGCGCCTGCATCGCTGGGTCCGGTCCCCGCATCGATCAGCGCCAGCGTATCGCGCGGCGTCTGCAGCGGGTTGCGGCGAAGCGTAATCAGGCGCTTGCCGTCCGACCACAGCTGCATCGAGACCATGTCTTCCGGCTGGGCACCGGGATTGAAATTGATCCCGCGCAAGGTCGAGACCAGCGTGTCCCCTTCGCGAAACGCACGCGGTCTCGTCTCGTCGCTGACCAGCAATTCCGCCGTCGTGCGGGAGATGCCGAGTTCGCTCTGGAGCAATTCGCTCACCCCCGGGCGGCTGCGATTGAGGTGGACCCACAGGACTTCGCCCGGCGCCCCCGGTTTCCATTCCAGCGCCTGCGCCCAGTCGATCGGGCGGCCCCCGCCTTTTCCGTCGAGAACCCGGCCGAACAGCAAGGGCGTGGGGCCAAGGCCGGCGTCGGTCAGGAATACAGCTTCGGTCATTGGGCCTTCTTGCGGATTACACCGCACTAGACAATGCACATTTGCGCGGGGCAATTGGCGCTTGCCGGGCCGCAGTTTCCGGGAGAAATCTCCGCCGCGAACTTGGCCTTCCACCTGAAACCTATTCAATCTATAAGGCGGGCATGTCATCAATCAGACCTTGGCGCGACATCGAACGCCGCAAGAGCCGCCAGATCATGGTGGGGAACACCCCCGTGGGCGGGGATGCGCCGATTACCGTGCAGACCATGACCAACACGCTGACGTCCGACGCGGCCGCCACCATCGACCAGATTCGCCGCTGCGAAGATGCCGGGGCGGATATTGTGCGGGTGTCCTGCCCCGACGTCGAAAGCACCGCGGCGCTCGGCCAGATCGTCCGCGCGGCGAAAATCCCGATCGTGGCGGACATCCATTTCCATTATAAACGCGCCCTCGAAGCCGCCGATGCCGGCGCCGCCTGCCTGCGGATCAATCCCGGCAATATCGGATCGAGCGAACGGGTCGCCGAAGTGGTTCGCGCCGCCAAGGCCAACGGCTGCGCAATCCGTATCGGGGTCAACGCCGGCAGTCTCGAAAAGGACCTGCTGGAAAAATACGGCGAGCCTTGCCCCGAAGCGCTGGTCGAAAGCGCGCTCGACCACATCAAGCTGCTGCAGGACCACGATTTCCACGAATACAAGGTCGCGGTAAAGGCCAGCGACGTGTTCCTCGCAGTTGCAGCCTACCAGCAACTCGCCGACGCGGTCGATTGCCCGCTGCATCTGGGTATTACCGAGGCCGGCGGGCTGATCGGCGGGACGGTCAAATCCTCCATCGGAATGGGCAATCTGCTGTGGGCCGGGATTGGCGACACGATCCGGGTCTCGCTGTCGGCCGAACCGGAAGAAGAAGTCCGCGTCGGTTTTGAAATGCTCAAGGCGCTGGGTCTCAGGACCCGCGGCGTGCGGGTCGTATCCTGCCCGTCCTGCGCGCGGCAAGGCTTCGATGTCATCCGCACCGTCCAGGCGCTGGAAGAACGGCTGCAGCACATCAAGACACCGCTGTCGCTGTCCGTCCTCGGCTGCGTGGTCAACGGCCCCGGCGAAGCGCGCGAAACCGACATCGGCATCACCGGCGGCGGCAATGGCAAGCACATGGTCTACCTGTCGGGGGTTACCGACCATCATGTGCAATCCGGCGTCATGCTCGACCACATTGTTGAACTGGTCGAGGCAAAGGCGGCCGAAATCGAGGCCGGGATGACCGATGCCGACAATTTGACCGAAGCCGCGGAGTAATGCGGGCCACATTCGTTCGCCTGGTTCAGACCCTGCGCGACGGTGTTTCACTGTTCTGGCTGGCTCCGGTGATCGTCGCCCTGATCGTCGTTCCCGAATTCATCCAGCATGTTGCCGAAATCCGGATCGGCATGTTCGACAGCAAGGAAGCCTTCAGGGCCATGGCCGATGATCCGCGCCGGATGGTGTGGGGTTATCTGAAGCTTGCCGGCCTGTTGCTCGCTATCCTGGCTGCCACCCGGTTTTGGGGTGCGCGTTCCCGAGGCGAGAAATGGTGGGACCTGCGTACGATTGCCTGGGCAAATCTTGCCCTTGCGCTGGTCCTGATCATCGTCACCGGAATACCCAGCATGGCGCTTGGCCCGGTTATCGGAGATGACGCGGCGGGAATTCTGGGCGTGGTCATCAGCATCGCCACACTGCCCCTTATTGCGTTGCTGGTCGCGGGCCTTGTTGGCGACCGGCAGGCCAGCTTGAAATCCGTGTTTCGAACCGGCTGGCTCGCGTCCCTGCGGATCCTGGTTTTCGCTGCGGTTGCGTGGGTGCCGTTACAGTGGCTCCACGGCAAAAATCACGATTGGGCTCTCGGCGCGGACAGTTCGATTGTCTGGTCTCTGATGATTTTCGACGCGCTTGTGGTGGGTTTGCTGGCAGCAATAGCCGGGACCGCCTTTCATCATGGCTACGAAGCGGACCGTTTGCAGGTAGAACCATCATGACCGCGCCAGAGACCGACTACCTGATCATCGGCGCTGGTGCTGTCGGGTTGGCCTTCGCCGATACGTTGCTGGACGAAGACCCGGACTGTCACATCACCTTCGTGGACAAGCACGCGAAGCCCGGCGGCCACTGGAACGATGCTTATTCGTTTGTCGCGTTGCACCAGCCATCGGCGTTCTACGGCGTCAATTCGATGGAATTCGGCGATGATACGGTGGATCTGTCCGGTCCGAATAAAGGCCTGTTCCCCCTCGCCAGTGGAGCCGAAGTGTCCGCCTATTTCGTGCGGCTGATGAACCGCCGCCTGCTGCCAAGCGGCCGGGTGAGCTATCACCCGCTGTCGGAATATCTCGGCATGGAAGACGGGGTGGCCCGCTTCAGGTCGATCCTGTCGGGCAAGGAAAGCCACGTGACGGTCCGCCGCAAGCTGGTCGACGCGACCTTCTACAAGACCTCGGTCCCCGCCACGCACACCCGCAAGTTCGACGTGGCCGATGGCACCCCGCTAGCCATTCCCGGGCAGCTGCCCGATTTGTGGATGCGCGGAGATGATCTGCCCGGACATTACGTCATCCTCGGCGCGGGCAAGACGGCGATGGACGCCGGCGTCTGGTTGCTGGAAGCCGGGGTGGAACCCGACCGGATCACCTGGGTGCGGCCGCGCGATTCCTGGCTGATCAACCGGACCTATACCCAGCCGGGCCCGGATTTCTTCGAGGCAGTGATC
Source organism: Allopontixanthobacter sediminis (assembly GCF_009828115.1). Classification (GTDB taxonomy): domain Bacteria; phylum Pseudomonadota; class Alphaproteobacteria; order Sphingomonadales; family Sphingomonadaceae; genus Allopontixanthobacter; species Allopontixanthobacter sediminis. The sequence goes on from NZ_WTYL01000002.1 coordinate 182,410, forward strand.
GAAAGCCAGATCGCCCAGCTAAACGCCGCGGCAGAAGCGGCCACCGGCGACGAGATGTTCGAAATCCTGGGGCGCGGCGGATACATGCTGCGCCTCGATCCGTCGGTGAAACCGGAGATGTTCCATTTCGCGACCATCTCGGAAGGCGAAGTCGCCCTGCTGCGCCAGATCACCCGCGTAATCCGTCACGGCCGCGTCCAGGCAATTGCGCCCGGCATGATGACCTTTGCGGGCCAGCAAGAGACCGTACCGGACGATGCCCTGTTCATCGACTGCACAGCCACGGCGGTCGATTTTCACGAATACAACGCCCAGCTTCCGCTGTTCGATGGAGACCGGATTACCCTGCTAGCCCTGCACGTTCCGCTGGTTACCCTGAGCGCCGCGGTGGCTGCGTTTCTTGAAGCGAATTTCGAGGACGACGAGGCAAAGAACGCGCTGGCGCGCCCGGGCCCGCTCACCGACACCCCCAACACCTACGCCCTTGCCCTGCTGGCCAACATGATGAACCGAGGGGGCTGGTCGCAAAATCCACAGGTCAGCAGCTGGCTGGCGAAATCACGGCTCGACCCGACCGGCCCGACCGTTGCCGCTCTGGCGCAGGAAGGCAGTCCGAAGCTGGCAGCGCTGGGTCCGTTCAAGGCTGCGATCGCCAAGGGGATCCCCGCCCTTCAGCGGCTCGCGGTGGCCGCGCGCGCGGAGCATAACGCCAAGTGAGAAGTATCGCGGTGCGGTTCCTGCTGGCGTCCCTCGCCTTGCCGGCATTGGCAAGCTGCGCGACGAGCGACATGGCCCAGTCCCATCCGGAGGCGCGCGCCTATGTGGCAGGCAGGGACGCGTCTGCCGACCTCAACGCAGGACTGGCCCGGGCGCAGCTAACCGGGAAAAACGTGCTGCTGGTGATGGGCGCTAACTGGTGCCATGACAGCCGCGCGCTCGCGGGCTGGCTGGAAACGCCCCGCTTTACCGCCCTGCTGGCCGATCGATACGAGGTGGTTTACGTCAATGTCGGGATGCCGCAAACCAGCGATGGCCATAACGAAGACATCGCCCGCCGGTTCGGGCTGGACGGGATCACCGGTACCCCCGCCGTGCTGGTGATCGGGCAGGACGGCGTGCTGCGCAATGCCGATACCGCGCAAAGCTGGCGCAATGCGGCCAGCCGGAGCGAGGATGCAATCTTCGACGAACTGGCCAGCCTTGCCGCCGAAAAAGCATATTCACCAACCCGATAGGTTTGGTAAGGTAGAGCGGTACCATGAAACGGCGTGAACTTCTTGTAGGCAGTGTGGCCGCCGGGCTTTCGCTCGGTGCAGGCCTTGTCGGCATACCGCGGGCATTTGCCCAGGCATCGTCGCTGGGGCTCCGTGACCGGAAATTGATGGAGATCGCGAAGCAGCAGCAGGCGAAGGCCGGCAGCATGCTGTGGCGGACCGATTTCGTCGGGATTGCCGATTTCGGCCTGCGTTCGTCCGAACCGAGGTTTCACTTCGTCAATCTGGAGGCAGGCAGGGTCGATTCCTATCTCGTCAGCCACGGCGACGGATCGGATCCGGAGCACGACGGCTGGCTGAACTGGTTTTCCAACGAAGACGGGTCCCATTGCACTAGCAAGGGCGCCTATATGACCTACGGCTGGTACACTGGTCGGTATGGCACCTCGATCCGGCTCGAAGGGCTGGATGCGACGAACTCCAACGCGCTGGACCGTGCGATCGTGATGCACCGCGCCAAATATGCGGAACCGGAATTCCTCGCCAAATGGGGCCGGCTCGGGCGATCGAACGGCTGTTTCGCGATGAGCGACGCCGATTTCAAGCTCGCCTTGCTCCACCTCGGCGGAGGTCGGGTGCTGTACGCCGACAGTCTCGGGCTGCAAGCGGATGGCAGCGTGATCCCGGAAGACCAGCGGCGCGAAATCGAAGTGCTGATGCCTGAGAACCCCGTCGGGCTCGAGCAGCTCAACCCCGGCGTTTACTAACCCCAGACCTTACGAGATTCGCAGGTCGTCCTCGATCACGATCACCTGCTCGCCGGTAACACGCGCGCGGTTGGGCTGGCGCGGAGCGTCGAAGCTGGCAAGAACCGGCGCATCCCGGCCATAGATATCGGCAAAGGTCGACAGCTTACCGTCGATATCCTGCGCCATGGTGAAATAGGTGATGTAGACCGGCATCTGCTTCTGGAATGCGACCTTGGTGTATTCCCCGCCCTTGATCAGGTCGACACCTTCCTGCGCGGTCATGCCGCCCTGAAGGATAGCCAGCGTGATCGCCAGTTCGGTCGCGCGCTCGGTACGGATGCAACCGTGGCTGAGCGCACGGTTGTCGGTGGCGAACAGATGGCGCGAGGGCGTATCGTGCAGGAAAATCGCATGGCGATTGGGCATGTCGAGCTTCATCAGGCCAAGCGAATTGCCCGGCCCCGGCTGCTGGACGACCGTTACCCAGCCGTTTTCGCCCTTGGTCGCCTTGTAACCGTTGCTGCGTGCCCATGACGGGTTGGACAGCACGCGTGCGCCGAGGCCTTCGCCCTTCACGATCGACTGCGGTACCGTCCAGGTCGGGTTGAAAATCACCCCTTCGACACTTTCCGCGAGCTGCGGGGTAGCGGTCCGGCCCGGCTTGCCGACCACCGTCTTGTAGGTCCGCATGATCTTGTCGTTGACCGTCAGCCGCAGCTGGAATTCGGGCACATTGGTCATCAGGTACTGGCTACCCAGATCGCGGGCGAGCCAGCGCCAGCGGTCCATGTTGGCCCGTATCATCTGGCGGCGCTTCTTGTTTGCAGCCGGTGTCTTGGCCAGCTCTTCCTTCAGCCGCGCATAGTCGGGATGTTCCGGATTGATCCGGGCCAGCGTAGCGGCCAGGTCACCGCTCGCCAGGGCGTCACCCATCAGTTTCGCGGTCGGATAACGGTCCGCGTCGGGATCGAACACGAACCATTGTTTGCGCGCGTCCATCGGCGTGCGCCCATCGCGCAGGTCCTCGACCAGAAAGGCAAAGCTCTGGCTGGCGATCTCGTCCAGTTCCGCGCTCGGCCCCGCCTGGATCGCGGCGCGCAAGGCGACGAGATTGTAATCCACCGGGTCGAGCCCTTCGGACCCGATACCCTCAATCATGGTCAGCAGCGTCTTGGCGTGCTTCACCGGCCACGGCTGGGTGATCGAAGGAACTTCCTGGACCACTTCTTCCGAAAAGGCTTCGGCAACCGACTGGGGTTTTGCAGTTTGGCCGGACACCACGACGCCCGTTTCGGCTTCGACCGGCTGGCTCGGGATGGTCCGTTCGGGCGGAAGAATATCTCTTGGCGCCGATTGCTGCGCGATTACCGCGCCCGGAACCGCCCCGAACCCGGCCAAGGCTGCAGCCGCAAGCAACGAGAAACGCAGAGAATTCTTCATAACAACACTTAGCCCCAATAGCGGAAACGTGTTCGACCTGCCGGTCGAATCGTAAATTAACCCAGATTCAGTCTCTACATCAACTAGCCAGCCTGTATCTGTGGTGAATCGCGCTGAGTTGGTGACGGCTGGGCCGGTAGCAGATATGGGCGCGGTGTGCTGGAATTTCGCGCCTTCATGCCTTTTCTTGCGGCCTTGGCCGGGGTCGCCTTCCTGTCCCTGATGGACGCTTATATGAAAACCGCTGCGCTGGCTGCCGGAGCGTACAGCGCCGCGGCTTTCCGTTCGGCCATCGCAGCCTGCATCATCTCCCCGATCTGGCTGGGTACCGGCGGACGGTGGCCAGAACGCAGGGTGCTACGGCTGCATCTGATCCGCGGCACCGTATCGGGTTTCATGGCACTCAGTTTTTTCTACGCGCTCACCAAATTGCCGATCGCAGAGGCCATCGCGATCAGTTTTGTCGCGCCGCTGATCACGCTCTACCTCGCGGCCGTCCTGCTCGGCGAGAAAATCCGGCGCGAGGCGATTATCGCATCTTTGCTTGGACTGGCGGGTACCGGCGTGATCGTCGGCGGACGTCTCGGCAGCGCCGACTACGACCCCGAAACACTCAAGGGCCTTGGCGCAATCCTGTTCTCGGCGCTCCTTTACGCCTATAATTTCATCATCATCCGCCAGCAGGCTCAGGTATCCAGCCCGCTGGAGGCGACGACATTCCACAGCGGCGTGGGCGGCGCCGTGCTGCTGGTGTTCGCGCCGTGGTTCCTGACCCTGCCCGCACCTAGCCCGATGGGGGATATCGCGCTGGCGGCGATCCTGACCCTGCTCGGCTCGCTGCTGATCACGTGGGCCTATGCCCGCGCGGAGGCGCAGGCGCTGGTGCCGATGGAATACAGCGGCTTTTTATGGGCCGCGCTGTTCGGCTGGCTGTTTTTCCGCGAACCAATCACCGCCACCACGATATCCGGAACCCTGCTGATCGTTGCCGGTTGCTGGATTGTCGCCCGGCCGCGGCCTAAAGTCCCGCAAACGGAACAAAGCGCGCTCTAGCTGTTTGAATGGTTATGAAAACCCGTTGCGAGCGCCGTTTTCTTGGCATTTTACGCGGGTACCACCCTTGACCAACAGCCCCTGAACGCGCAGTTGCGTGGCAAATATCCCGTCGCCCGCCAATACGCGAACACTAACCCTGTTTGCAGGCCGGTCGAGCATCCAGATTAAAAGGATCCAGCAGCATGACCCAGGTCGGAACAGACACCCTCAGCAGCCGCAGCACGATGACCGTCGGCAACAAGGAAATCGCGTATTATTCGCTCGCCAAGGCGGCAGAAACGATCGGCGACATTTCCCGGCTGCCGACCTCGCTCAAGGTCCTGCTGGAAAACCTCCTCCGGTTCGAGGATGAAGGCTTCACGGTTTCCCGCGATCACATCCAGGCCATTGCCGACTGGCAGAACAACCCCTCGACCGGCGAAGAAATCCAGTACCGCCCGGGCCGCGTGCTGCTGCAGGATTTCACCGGAGTTCCTTGCGTGGTCGACTTGGCCGCAATGCGGGACGCGATTGCCAAGCTCGGCGGCGACACCCAGAAAATCAACCCGCAGGTGCCGGTGCATCTGGTGATCGACCATTCGGTTATGGTCGATGAATTCGGCCACCCCAAGGCGTTCGAACACAATGTCGAAATGGAATACCAGCGCAACGCGGAACGGTATGACTTTCTCAAGTGGGGTTCCAAGAGCCTGAGCAATTTCAAGGCGGTGCCCCCGGGCACCGGTATTTGCCACCAGGTGAACCTGGAAAACATCGCGCAATGCGTGTGGACCAGCGAAGATCCGAGCGGGGCGACCGTCGCTTATCCCGACACTTGCGTCGGGACCGACAGCCACACGACGATGATTAACGGCCTCGGCGTGCTGGGTTGGGGCGTTGGCGGGATCGAGGCGGAAGCCGCGATGCTGGGCCAGCCCGTTTCCATGCTGGTTCCCGAAGTGGTCGGCTTCAAGCTGACCGGTGAAATGGCCGAAGGCATCACCGCCACCGATCTGGTGCTGACCTGTGTCCAGATGCTCCGCGAAGTCGGCGTGGTCGGCAGCTTTGTCGAATTCTACGGCCCTGGCGTCAGCATGCTGAGCCTGGCCGACCGTGCGACCATCGCGAACATGGCGCCCGAATACGGCGCCACCTGCGGCTTCTTCGGCGTCGACGACAAGACCATGGAATATCTGCGCCTGACCGGGCGCAGCGAAGAGCAATTGCAACTGGTCGAAGCCTATTACCGCGAACAGGGCATGTGGTTCGATCCCGCGCACGAGCCGGTCTTCACCAAGACCCTCAGCCTCGACATGGGCAGCGTCGTCCCCTCCCTCGCCGGCCCCAAGCGTCCGCAGGACAAGGTCGCGCTTCCCGACGTGGACAATCTGTTCAACGACGAGCTGGGCTCGATCTACAGCAAATCCGCGGCGGAGCGGGTCGACGTCGAGGGCAAGGAGCACGACATTGGCGACGGCGACGTGGTGATCGCCGCGATCACCAGCTGCACCAACACCTCCAACCCCGACGTGCTGATCGCTGCCGGCCTGGTAGCGCGCAAGGCAAACGCGCTGGGCATGAAGCCCAAGCCGTGGGTCAAGACCAGTCTCGCCCCGGGTTCGCAAGTCGTCACCGACTACCTGGTCAAGGCCGGGCTGCAGGACGATCTCGACGCGCTCGGGTTTGACCTGGTAGGTTACGGCTGCACCACCTGCATCGGCAATTCCGGGCCGCTGGCCCCGCCGATCAGCGCCGCGATCAACAACAACAACATCGTCGCTGCCAGCGTATTGTCGGGCAACCGCAATTTCGAAGGCCGGGTATCGCCGGACGTGCGCGCCAACTTCCTCGCCAGCCCGCCGCTGGTGGTGGCCTATGCGCTGCGCGGTACGGTCACGACCGACATGGTCTCGACCCCGATCGGCCAGGACCGCGACGGGAACGACGTCTATCTCAAGGACATCTGGCCGACCAACCTGGAGATCTCGGACCTGCGCGCCAGCTCGATCGACCGGGGCATGTTCGAAGCCCGCTATGCCGACGTCTACAAGGGCGACGAGCATTGGCAGGCAATCGACGTGACCGGTTCGGACACCTACCAATGGCGTCCGGGCAGCACCTATGTCGCCAACCCGCCCTATTTCGAGGGCATGAGCATGACTCCGGAGACAATCACCGACATCATCGAGGCGAAGCCGCTGGCGATGCTCGGCGATTCGGTCACCACCGACCACATCTCCCCCGCCGGTTCGATCAAGGAAGACAGCCCGGCCGGTGAATATCTGATGGCCAACCAGGTCGCGAAGGCGGACTTCAATTCCTACGGCTCGCGCCGCGGCAATCACGAAGTGATGATGCGCGGCACCTTCGCCAACATCCGGATCAAAAACGAAATGGTCCCCGGCGTCGAGGGCGGCATGACCACCTACGGCGGCGAAACCATGCCGATCTATGACGCCGCGATGAAGCACAAGGCCGACGGCACGCCGCTGGTGGTGATCGCGGGCAAGGAATACGGCACCGGTTCCAGCCGCGACTGGGCGGCGAAAGGCACCAACCTGCTCGGCGTCCGCGCGGTCATCGTGGAAAGCTACGAGCGGATTCACCGGTCCAACCTGGTCGGCATGGGCGTCCTGCCGCTGCAGTTCGCGCGCGGCGATACCCGCGAGACGCTGGGCCTGAAGGGCGATGACAGCTTCACCGTTCAGGGGCTGGCCGACCTGGTTCCGGGACAGGACGTGACCGTCGATGTCACCCGTGCGAATGGCGAAACGTTCCGCTTCACCGCGAAATGCCGGATCGATACTGCCAACGAGATGGAATATTACCGCAACGGCGGCATCCTGCATTACGTGCTGCGCAATCTGGCCGCCTGATCCCGCCAGACTGAACTACTCCAAAACAAAAGGGCCCAAAACAAAAGGGGCGGCTTCCTCGCGGAGCCGCCCCTTTTTTTGTCGCACGCCGGATGGCGAGATTTACGCCGCCTTCGTAGCTTTCAGCTTGCGCCGCCCGAGGACCGCTGCCGCCGCGAGGCCGAACAGGATCGTCACCGGCGGTGCCGGGACCGGGGTGCCAGGATCGCCGCTCGTGGTCATGCCCGATGTGGTCGAGACGTTGCCCGAGGTGGATGTCGAGGTTGACGAACTGGTCGATGTCGAACTCGAGACGTTGCCCGAGGTCGACGTGCTGGTCGACACGTTACCCGAGGTCGAGGTGGACGAGGACGTCGACGAGCTGCTCGAAACGTTGCCGGACGAACTGCTCGAGACATTGCCCGAGGTCGACGAGCTGGCGTTATTGCCCGAACTGCTCGTGACATTGCCCGAACTGGTCGAAGTGGTGCTTGTCACGCCGCCGGTCGAAGTGCTTACGCCGCCGGTGGAGGTGCTGACCCCACCCGTGGTGGTCGAACTGCCGCCGGTGGATGTCGACGTCGAACTGCCACCGGAAGAATTGTCGATATCGATGATGATGTCGCCGCCGGAAGATCCGCTGCTCGAACCGGAGGTCGACGTGGTGGAAGTGATGTTCACGCTGCCGCCGCTCGAACCGCCGCCGCCGAAAAATCCGCCGAAGAAGCCACCGCCGAAGCCGCCGCCAAACCCGCCGCTGCCGCCGATCACGGTCACATCGCTGCCGCCGCCGCCCTGGAACGCGGGAAGCTGCGGAAGCGGTGCCGGAACCGCGGCATAAGCCATACGGTATGTCGGCGCGCAATTCTCGCTGCCATCGGTTATCACGGTGCCGCCGCCATGCGGAGCGAGGCCGCCCGGACCGACGGGCTCACATTCGATCACCCGCTTCACGATCCGGCGTTTGACCGGCACCTTCTTGGGTATGGTGCGCTCTGCAGTGCGCTGCTTCACATACTTCACCGGCTCGGCCTTGACCGACTTGCTGGATTTGATGTGCATGCCGGCCGCTGCCGGCTTCTCCGCGACATGGACCGCGCCGCCTGCGAGCAGTGCGCCGCCCGCTGCGGTTGCGGACAATTTTGCCAGGGCCATTTTTACCGACATGAGCAAGCTCTCTTGTTACTTCTGTGATCGGGCATGTTCCGGCAGCGGCGAACCGCCAGCCATCACTTCCCTGTCATTGCAACAGAACGCAGCCGCCCGTGTCCCGCAATCGGGTTAACCATGATTTGCGGCGTTTTGGCGAGATTAGCGGACCTGAAATTGCCGCATCTGGGCGAGTTGTCCCACTATGGAACCGATCGCAGGGTAAAAGCTGAGCGGACGGGGCCGCGGCGTTAACCTTTGCCGTCAAACAGACCGGTCTGGCGAATCGGCTCTTCTCCGGTTTTGGGGGCTGGCGGGGGAGACATGTCGAGGTGCTGCCACGCGAGATCGTTAAGGCACCGCCCCCGCGCCGTGCGGGCAATCAGACCCAGCTGGATCAGGTAGGGCTCGATCACTTCTTCTACCGTATCGCGCGGTTCGCTAAGGCCCGCGGCGAGCGTTTCCACGCCCACCGGACCGCCTTTGTAAATGTCCGCGATCATCATCAGGTACCGCCGGTCCATCGCATCGAGGCCGAGCCGGTCAACCTCCAGCCGTGTCAGCGCCTCGTCCGCCACCTTGGCGGTTACCGTCCCGTCACCCGCGACATGGGCGAAATCGCGCACCCGGCGCATCAGCCGCCCGGCCACCCGCGGCGTACCGCGCGCCCGGCGGGCTATTTCGCGCGCGCCGCCGGGCTCGATCCTCATCGCCAGCAGCCCGGCCCCGCGGGTCACGACGCGCTCCAGCTCCGCCTCGGTATAGAAATTGAGCCGGACGGGGATGCCGAACCGGTCGCGCAGCGGCGTGGTCAGCAGCCCCTGCCGCGTGGTCGCGCCGATCAGCGTGAAAGGCGGCAGGTCAATCCGCACCGACCGCGCCGACGGCCCTTCGCCGATGATCAGGTCGAGTGCGCGATCCTCCATCGCCGGGTAGAGAATTTCCTCGACCACGGGATTGAGCCGGTGGATCTCGTCGATAAACAGCACGTCATGCGGTTCCAGATTGGTCAGCAGCGCTGCCAGGTCGCCCGATTTGGCGATCACCGGACCGGAAGTCGCTCGGAAACCGACGCCCAGTTCCTTGGCCACGATCTGCGCCAGCGTGGTCTTGCCCAACCCCGGCGGGCCGAAGAACAACACATGGTCCATCGCCTCCCCGCGGCCCCGCGCCGCCTCAATAAACACGCGTAGGTTGTCCCGCGCCGCTTCCTGCCCGACGAACTCGGCAAGGCTTTTCGGGCGCAAGGCTGCGTCGGGGTCTTCTGGCTGACGCGTCGGAGTGAGGTCGGGGTTGGCGGTCATCGGAGTTCTAAACCAACAATCACCGCACCAATTATAAACGATGAGAGAGAAACGTACTGAAAGAAATCAATAGCGATGTTAATTCGCCATATGCGCTGGATCGGTTTTAATGCTTCTTCTTGCGACGGCATATTTTCGCCGCGTCTCCCCGCCTCTTCGAAATGTCTCGATAATTCGCGGATTTTAGACGCGGCATGGTTCAAAAGGGAGACATGGGCCATGGCGTATGAAACGCACGATATGATGCCTATCGCAAACCAAAGTGCGGCAAAATAGCTAGGTCGTGCGGTTACTTCTTCGTTGGACAAAACAAGCACTACACCGCCGCCGTTAATCGTTAAGCATGATGCCAGTATCCATTTGTGTAGCGAATTTGCTTGTTCTTCGAGATTGCCAGCACTTTGAACCCAAGAGTTTGCCTTAGATTCCATGTAAGCACCTAAAGTAGCGCGTTCCTCATTCATTGTTCACCCCGCCGCCCTCTTCAGCGCGACGCGCACCAGCGCGTTCAAATCCGCGCCTTCACCCAGCTCGCCCTGCGCTTTCGCCACCGCGCTCGCCGCGATCGCAGGCTTGAAACCGAGGTTCTGGAGGGCCGACACCGCATCCGCGCTGGCGGAACCGGCGGGCATTACCACTGCGCCAACCGCAGCGCCGCCGCCGGGCATTCCGCCGGCCTTGTCCTTCAATTCGTTGACGATCCGCCCTGCCAGTTTCGGCCCCACGCCGTTCGCCCGGGCAACCATCGCCGCATCGCCATTGGCGCAGGCGGTCTGGACTTCGGCGGTCGACAGCGCCGACAGGATGGCGAGCGCGACCTTGCTGCCGACGCCCTGCACCTGCGTCAGTAACCGGAACCAGTCGCGTTCGGAACCTTCGGCAAAACCGAGTAGGCGCATGTCGTTTTCGCTGACCTGCAAGTCGGTATAGACGGTGCAGCTTTCCCCGATCTTGCCCAGCGCGGTCAGGGTGCGGGCGCTGCAATGCACCAGGTAGCCGACACCCTGGACGTCAATCACCGCCCAGTCAGAACCGGTTTCGTCGAGCAGGCCCTTCAGCTTTGCAATCATGGTTTGTTCTTGCGCGCAAAGCTGCGCTTGGTCCACCCTTCACGGACATTTATGGACAGCGCGGCGATCATGCGACAAGGGATGCAGCCATGAGCTACAACACATTCGGCAGGGCCTTGCGCTTCACCACCTGGGGGGAAAGCCACGGGCCGGCGTTGGGCGCGGTGGTGGATGGCTGCCCGCCGGGGCTCGCCTTGTCGGAAGCGGACATCCAGCCGTTCATGGATGCGCGCCGGCCCGGCCAATCGAAATACACCACCCAGCGGCAGGAACCCGACGCGGTTCGCATCCTGTCCGGCGTGTTCGAAGGCCGCACCACCGGCACGCCGATCAGCCTGATGATCGAGAATGTCGACCAGCGGTCCAAGGATTATTCCGAAGTCGCCAAGGCCTATCGCCCCGGCCACGCGGATTACGCCTATGATGCCAAATACGGGTTTCGCGATTACCGCGGCGGCGGCCGGTCCTCCGCCCGTGAAACCGCCGCCCGGGTCGCAGCAGGCGCGGTCGCGCGGTTGGTCATCCCCGAGGTGACGATCACCGCCTACATCAGCCAGATCGGCGGCGACGAAATCGACCGCGCTGCCATCGACTTCGCCAAAATCGGCAACAATCCGTTCTTCTGCCCCGACCCTGCCGCTACCGTCCGGTGGGAGAAGCTGGTCGATGAGGCGCGGCTGGCCGGATCCTCGCTCGGCGCGGTGGTCGAATGCGTCGCCAACGGAGTCCCCGCAGGCTGGGGCGCGCCGATCTATGCCAAGCTCGACGCGGATCTGGCCGGCGGGATGATGGGGATCAACGCGGTCAAGGGTGTCGAAATTGGCGACGGTTTCCTCGCCGCCACACTGACCGGCGAACAGAACGCCGATCCGATGCGCAGTGGTGAAAGCGGGCCGGAATTCGAAGCCAACCATGCGGGCGGGATCGCGGGCGGCATCTCCACCGGACAGCCGGTGGTGTGCCGGGTGGCCTTCAAGCCGACCAGTTCGATCCTGACCGCCGTCGACACTATCGACCGCGACGGCGAGAACACGCAGATCCGCACCAAGGGCCGCCATGACCCCTGCGTCGGCATTCGCGGCACCCCGGTGGTGGAAGCGATGATGGCGCTGGTGCTGGCCGACCACAAACTGCTCCACCGGGCGCAGTGTGGCTAGGCTGACGATCCGGACGGCGGCGCTGGCCTGCGCGCCGCTCCTGCTGCTGGCGAGCTGCGCCAATGTCGCCAGTATGAGCGGCGCCGGCGTTATCGAGGCGAACACAATCTGCACCAATCGCACAGGCGAACAGGGCGGTTATTTCTATACTTTCTGGAAGAGCAGCGGCGATGCCTGCATGGGGCTGGGTGACGCGGGACATTACACCAGCACCTACCGTCTGGGGCCCGGCGAAAATCTCGTGCTCGGCAAGGGCTGGCGGGTCGGGTCGCCGGCCCGGACTGTAACTTACCAGGCACGGGTATTCGAGGCCGGGACCAACAGCTACCTGACGTTGTATGGCTGGTCGGTAGACCCGCTGGTCGAATATTACGTGGTTGACGATTGGGGTAGCAACTTCACCCCGCCCGGATCCGGCGCCAAGCCGCTCGGCACTGTGGAGAGCGATGGCGGGACTTACCGCATCTACCACACCACCCGCGTCCGGCAGCCATCGATCCGGGGCACCGCGACTTTCGCCCAGTTCTGGAGCGTCCGAACGAACCGGCGACTCCACGGCGAGGTCGCGACGATTACTTTTTCCAATCATGTCGAAGGCTGGCGCAGGGCCGGGATGGAACTTGGCACAATGGATTACCAGGTCATGGCGACCGAGGGATTCGGCAGCACCGGCAATTCCGACATCACGGTCTGGGAGCAACCCTCGACCGCACCCGATTCAGCTGCTCCTCGACTCGATTGAGTTCCCGCAAACCCCGATCATCAATCAACAATTTATCCGATCAGTGGCATCGGAAAACTCGGCTTTAAAGCTCGGGTAATGCCCCCTATCTCGCACTTGCAACATTTTACCTCGCAACTGCAACACAACGGAGCAATTTATGACCACCATGATCGGTAAGGAAATCCAACCATTCGTCGCCACCGCCTTCAAGCCCACCGCACCGGGCAAGGGCGAATTCGTCGACGTGACCGACGGCGACGTTCGCGGCAACTGGGCCGTGTTCTTCTTCTACCCCGCCGACTTCACCTTCGTGTGCCCGACCGAACTGCAGGACCTTGCAGAACAGTACGACGCGTTGAAGGCGATGGGCGTCGAAGTGTATTCGGTGTCCACCGACACGCATTTCAGCCACAAGGCTTGGCACGAAACCTCCGACAAGATCAGCGGCATCCGCTTCCCGATGCTCGGTGACCAGAACCACACGATCTCGAACAATTTCGGCGTGCTGCGTGAAGGCCAGGGCCTCGCCGACCGTGCGACCTTCGTGGTCGATCCGGACGGCGTGATCCAGGTGATGGAAATCACCAGCGAAGGCGTTGGCCGTAATGCCAAGGAACTGGTCCGCAAGATCAAGGCCGCGCAGTATGTCCGTGCCAACCCCGGCCAGGTCTGCCCCGCAAAGTGGGAAGAAGGCGAAGATACCCTCGCCCCTTCGCTCGACCTCGTCGGCAAGCTCTAGGTTTGATTGAATACCCCTAGCCGCGGTTTCGACTGCGGCCCAAGGGACGGCCCGGGGCTCCCCTCCCGCCTCGGGCCGTTTCCCTGCCCTCTGCCCGCCCTTCCCGCTGGAGAATTTCAATGCTCGATCCTGCAATGCAGCAACAGCTGAAAACCTACCTTGCCAATCTGCGCGAACCGATCGAACTGGTCGCGACCTTGGCCGAGGGCGATCCCAATTCCATGAAAACTCGTGACCTGCTGGAAGATATCGCGGCGCTGCATCCGATGGTCAGCGCGGCGTTCGACGGCACTGCCAGCCGCGCGCCCAGTTTCCTGATCCGCCGCGCGTCGGACCACGACGCCGCCGTGACATTTGCCGGCCTGCCGATGGGCCACGAATTCACCTCGCTGGTGCTCGCCCTATTGTGGGCCGGCGGCCACCCGCCGAAGGTCGACGCCGAGGTGATCGACACGATCCGCGGCCTAGACGGTGCTTTCGAGTTCGAGATGTATTTCTCGCTATCGTGCCAGAACTGCCCCGACGTGGTGCAGGCGCTGGCGCTGATGGCGATCCACAATCCCCGTATTTCCGCGACCCTGATCGAAGGCGGGGCGTTCAAGGATGAAGTCGACAGCCGACAGGTGATGGCCGTCCCGTCGATCTTCCTGAACGGCGAACCCTTCGCCAATGGCCGGATGGAAGTGGCCGAAATCCTCGCCAAGCTGGACAGCGGTGCGGGCGACAAGGCTGCGGCCAAAATCGCTGCGAAGGAACCGTTCGAAGTGCTGGTGATCGGCGGCGGGCCGGCCGGAGCGTCGGCGGCAATCTACACTGCGCGCAAAGGATTCCGCACCGGCGTGGCGGCGGAGCGGTTCGGCGGGCAGCTGCTCGACACCATGGGCGTCGAGAACCTGCCGTCCGTGACCTACACCGAAGGGCCCAAATTGGCTGCGCAGCTGGAAGCGCATGTTGGCGATTACGATATCGACGTGATCAATCTGCAACGGGCAGAAAAGCTGATCCCCGCAGCGCGCGAGGGCGGTTACCACGAAATTGTGCTGGCCAATGGCGCATCGCTGAAGGCGCGGTCGCTGATTGTGACCACCGGGGCGCGCTGGCGCCAGTTGGGCGTTCCGGGCGAAGACAAATACCGCAACAAGGGCGTGGCCTATTGCCCGCATTGCGATGGTCCTCTGTTCAAGGGCAAGCGCGTTGCGGTGATCGGCGGCGGCAATTCCGGGGTTGAGGCGGCCATCGACCTCGCCAACATCGTTGGTCATGTGACGTTGGTCGAGTTCGACAGCAAATTGCGTGCCGACGAAGTGCTGCAGGCCAAGCTGCGCAGCATGAGCAATGTCGACATCATCACCTCTGCCAAAACCACCGAGATGACCGGAGACGGCGAGAAGGTGAACGGCTTGACCTATCAGGATACGGGCAGCGGCGAGGAACACCATGTCGAACTGGACGGCGTGTTCATCCAGATCGGGCTGGTGCCGAACACCGAGTGGCTCAGAGATTCCGGCCTGGAACTGACGAAGTTCGGTGAAATCGCCATCAATGACCGCGCGGCGACCAACATTCCCGGCATATTTGCAGCGGGGGACGTGACCACCGTGCCATACAAACAGATCGTGATTGCGATGGGGGAAGGATCGAAGGCCGGACTGACCGCCTTCGACTATTTGATCCGCACCGAACCGGTCGAGGAAATCGCGCAGGCTTTCCAGGCGGCCTGACCGGCGGCCAGCCTACCTTCGCAGGACGATATAGATCGCACCGTCGCCCCCGTGGCGGCGGTGCGATTTTCGTATGGCGGCGATGGCGTCGGCATGCTGCCCCGCCGCCAGCCAGTCGAGAATCTTGGAGCGGATCGCCCCGCGCCGGCTCGCCCGGTCCGCCGCATCGACCGGGCGCGGCTTCCCCGTCACCACCAGCACCAGCCGCGCCCCCATGGCGCGGGCCTGGCCAATGCCGTTTTCCAGCCGCCCATGCGCTGCATCCAGACCGTGACCGTGCAGATCGAGAGTGACATCCGGATCGATACTGCCGCTCTTGAGCCGTTTGTCCCAGTGCGAATCGAGGCCCCCGGCACCAATCGGCCGGGCAGCCCGGACGGGAGCGATTATGGCAGCGGCCTGCCTGGGCGGCGGAGGCAGTGCGCGCTTCTCGGGCTTCGGAGCAGGGGCGACCTTGATCGGAGCGGGAGATATCGCGATTTTGGTCATCGGTGTTTCCGAACGCCTCCGCACCAACGGCACCACTGACGCGGCGACACGCGCCCACGCCTCCGCTTCTTCGGCGCTCAGGCCGCGCGGCGGCTTCATTGTCCGGTGAGGCGCTTTACCGTGCCCTTTGGCAACAGGACCAGCGCCTGCCCGCGCGCGCTCATTCCGCCAGCGATTTGCCGGGCATCCTCACCCGCGCCCCAGAAAGTGTCGAAGCGGTTGGCGCCCTTGATTGCGCCGCCGGTGTCCTGAGCGATCCACATGCCGTTCGCTTCCCGGCGGTCCATACTGAGCCATACTGGCGCGCCCAGCGGGACGAAACTGGGATCGGCGGCAACCGAGGATTCGCGCCGCACCGGCACTTCCAGCGCGCCCAGCGGACCGTCACCTTCCAGCACCCGGAAGAAGATCCAGCTCTTGTTAAGCCGCATCAGTTCGCGCCCTTCGACAGGATTTTCGCGAATGTACTGCATGATGCCCTGCATGCTGCCGGCATATTTACCGGGGCCATCGCCCAGCAATCCGCGTTCGCGCATGATCTTGCCGATGCCGATATATTCGCGGCCGTTCTGGCTAGCATATCCAATCCGCGTCACCGTACCATCGGGCGCGACCAAACGGCCGGAACCCTGGATCTGGAGGAAGAAAAACTCCACCGGGTCCTGCGCCCATCCGATTTCCAGTCCGCGGCCTGCCAGCGCGCCGTTCTCGATTTCGGCGCGGTCGTAATAGGGCACGAATTTGCCGCGCGAATCGTAACGCCCAAGCGGGGGGCGCCCGGTCCGGTTTTCGGCAGAGACATCATCCGGCCATCCGCGGACCAGATCCGCGGGCACCGCATAGACCGGCGTATCGTAACCAGGCCGGCGTGTGCGGCTGCCCTTGATCTCGGGTTCGAAGTAGCCGGTGGCAAAAGCCGCACCGTCGCCGACCCGCGCGGTTTCGAAGAACTGGTCGAAGAACGCAGGTGCCCGGCCAGCCGGCCAGGTTGCGCTGGCTTCGCATGCGCCGCGCCAGTCGTCTTGCCGCGTCAAGCCGCTCGCATCGGTTCGGCGGAGCAATTTAGGGCAGCTTTCCCGGAAGGAGCCCAGCGCCGTGCCAGCGTCCAACGGGTTCATTCCCAGGGCTGCGACGGCTGGCCCGCGCTGTAGACCCGCTAGGGAAGCGCTGATTATCGAAGCGTCGGGTCCTGGTGTGACTGCCGGGCCGCTCGATGAAGGAATGATACCCGCGCATCCTGCCAGGAGGGCAACCGCGGCAAGTACCGAGAGGCGCTTCATCATTCGCCCCTGATCAGGCCGGTAAAGGACACATCCGAGGCCGGCGCGGCATAATCAGCCTTCGTCCGTTTCATCGAGGATCCAGTCTGGTGCCGACGATGTGACATCGCGGCGGAACGTCCAGATGTCGCAGGTTTCGATCGCATCATCCAGCGAACCGGCAATCATGGTCCCGTCCTTGTCGCGGGTGACCGCGGCGATATCCGCCACGAACCGCACGGCTACGCGGGCTGTCCTGCCGTCCAGTTCGGCGCTGTGGATCACCGTGTCCTCGATCCGGATCAGCCGGTTGTCGAGCGTCTCGCCGGCTTTTTCACGCGCGTCGATCGCGGCTTCGAAGCTGGCGTAGACATCATCGTCGCACAATTCGCGAAGCGACGCCTTGTCACCATTCCAGAACGCTTCCAGCACCATGCCGTACGCGGCCTTCGCGCCCTCGAGGAAGGCGGTGATGTCGAAGCGGCGGTCGGCTGCGGCGATCTCGCGCACGCCCTGTTCCACTGCGGGAAGCACGCCGATCAGTTCGCGCGGACGCGGCATGGCAGCCTGGGCCGCTTGCGGCGTGGTCGGCGGAGCCAGCTGGTCGTCGAACCGGGTCGGAATCGATTCCTCCTCGTGCTCCGCCCTGCGGCCGAGCACCGAATACAGCCGCATGCCAAGAAACGCGGCGATCATGGCGAGGATGACGATTTGAATTATCACGTAAGACTACCCGCAGTTTGGCTGGCGCAGCACGCGCCTGCCCGATTAACTCTGATAGTGCCTTAAATAGGGATCGATTACAAATGAACAACGTCCGGCCGTGCGCGGTCCGCCACGCGGGGCGTCCGCCCTATCTCCAAAGTTGCCTGACACGCGCTTGAGTGCTACGCGCCGCGCCGAAGCCTGCGGGGCCTGGATTTCGCCGCGCAGACACTGTTTCACCTGACGAAGTAGAAAGCACAGTTCATCATGGCCGACGAAGGCGACGTACTCACCGACCTCAACATGAATCCCGCCCCGAACGGCGAAGACACCCAGCCGGTTGCAGGGATCATCTCCCAATATATCAAGGATCTGTCGGTCGAAAACCCGAATGCCCCGGCCAGTTACCAGTGGACCGACCAGCCGCAGATCGACCTGCAGTTCAATATCGGCGCAAGCCCGGTGAATGACCAGATCCACGAAATCGAACTGAAGGTAAACGTGACCGCCAAGGCGGAACAGGGCAACGCCTACCTGATCGAATTGTCCTATTGCGGCCTCGTCGGGATGCGCAATCTGCCGGACGACCAGATGCACGCCTTCATGTACGCGGAGGCGCCGCGGATCCTGTTTCCCTTCGCCCGCCGGATCATCGCCGATGCAACCCGGGATGCCGGTTACCAGCCGCTGATGCTTGATCCGATCGATTTCAACGGCCTGTATATCGCGCAATTGCAGCGCAAGGCGGAAGAACAGGCAGCAGGCGAAGCACCGCCGGCCGGCACCGCCTGAACCCGCTGACCACCGAGCGGCACGGATGAGCCTGCTCAAGAACGTCGGTACGATCGGCGGGCTGACCATGGTCAGCCGGCTGTTCGGCTTCGCCCGCGACATGCTGCTGGCGCGCGTACTCGGTGCAGGCGGAGTGGGCGATGCCTGGCAGCTGGCGTTCCAGTTGCCGAACATCTTCCGCCGCCTGTTCGCCGAAGGAGCGTTTGCCTCCGCCTTCGTGCCGCTGTTCAACCGGCGGATGAAGGAAGGCGACGATATTTCCGAATCGCGCCGCTTCGCCGAAGAAGTGCTCGCCTTCCTGATCCCAGTCCTGCTGGTGTTCGGGACGCTGGCGATAATCGCCATGCCGTGGATCGCCGGCCTGTTCGCCAATGAAGGGATCGAGGAAGATCCGGCCCTGATGGACCTCGCGGTGCTGATGGCGCGGGTGGCGTTTCCCTATCTCGCCTTCATGAGCCTGGCGACGCTGTTCGCGGCGGTGCTCAACAGCCTGTCACGCTTTGCGGCGGCGGCGGCGGCCCCGATCCTGCTCAACATCTGCATGATCACCGCACTGGTGTATGGCACCACGCTGGGTGACGGGGTCGAAGCGCGGCGGCAGGTCGGGTTCTATCTGTCCATCGCGGTTACGGTGTCGGGGCTGCTGCAGCTGTTGTGGTTGGGGTGGTGGGCCCGCAAATCGGGGTTCCGGATGAGCTTCCAGCGACCCCGGATCACTCCCGGCGTCAGGGAACTGGGAATTCTCATCCTGCCGGCCGTGCTCGGCGCGGGGGTCTACCAGATCAGCCGCTTCATCGACCTGTTCTTCCTGTCGACCCTGCCAGACGGGGCCTACAGCTACCTCGCTTACGGCGACCGGCTCAACCAGCTTCCGCTGGGGATCATCGGCATCGCTCTTGGCACCGCGATCCTGCCGTCCCTGTCGCGGATGATCGCGGTGGAAGACGCCGGCGGAGCCTCGCGCCTCCAGAGCAATGCCGTTGAACTGGCGATGCTGCTCACCGTGCCTGCAGCGGTCGCACTCTATGTAACCGGAAGCGCATTCACCCGTGCGTTCTACGTCGGCGGCGCGTTCAGCATTGCGGACGCGTTTACCACCGGTGCAGTGGTGTCGGCGCTGGTCATCGGCCTCCCCGCCTATGTCCTGATCAAGGTGCTGATCCCCAATTTCTTCGCGCGCAAGGACACCCGCACCCCGGTCTATACCGCAGGAGCATCGCTGCTGCTCAACATCGCGCTCAATTTCCTACTGGTGCCGCGGCTCGGGGTGATCGGGCTGGCGCTGGCCGGCGCACTGGCGGCGTGGAGCAATGTGATCCTGCTGCTGATCCTTCTCGCACGGAAGGGGTATTTCAAGCTCACCAACCGGGTCTACGGTCGGATCGCGCGTATCTTCGTAGCCGCTGCCCTGATGGGCGCCGCGCTCTACTTCGTCACGCCGCTGGGAGCGGAGTATTACGCGGGCGGCGTGCTTGAACGGATCGGCGCCATCCTCGCGCTTGTGCTTGTCGGCGCAGCGGTTTACTTCATGGCTGCGGTCGCCCTCGGGGTCGTCAACCGGTCCACTATCGAGCAATTTACCAAACGTCCCGGTTGAGGGGGCGGCAGAGAGATCATCATGCGAGTCGTTTCCGGAATCCAGCCTACGGGCAATCTGCACCTGGGCAATTACCTGGGGGCGATCCGCAACTGGGTCCGGCTGCAGGATGAAGTGGTTGCTGCGAGTCAGGAAGGCAGTCAGTGCCTGTTCTTCCTCGCCGATCTCCACGCAATTTCGATGCCCTACAATCCGGAGGATTTGCGGGCCGGAACGCTGGAGATGACCGCGGCCTTGGTGGCCTGCGGGATCGATCCGGACAAATCGGTGCTGTTCAACCAGGCCCAGGTGCCCGCCCATGCGGAACTGCAATGGCTGCTGAGCGGGACCGCCCGGATGGGCTGGCTCAACCGCATGACCCAGTTCAAGGACAAGTCGGGCCAGAACCGCGAAGGCGCGTCCATCGCCCTGTTCACCTATCCCGTGCTGCAGGCGGCGGATGTTCTGTTGTATCAGGCGACCCATGTCCCGGTGGGGGAGGACCAGAAGCAGCATTTGGAACTGGCGCGCGACATCGCCCAGAAATTCAACAATGACTTTTGCGCCGATGGCGCGCCGGTGTTCACCCTGCCCGACCCGATCGTGCCGCGCGAAGCGGCCCGGATCATGAGCCTGCGTGACGGGATGTCGAAGATGAGCAAGTCCGACCCGTCGGAACGCAGCCGGATCAATTTGTCGGACGATGCCGACACGATTATGAAGGCCGTCAAGAAAGCCAAATCCGACGCCGAGCCCCTGCCCTCGGAACAGGCGGGATTGGCGGGACGTCCGGAGGCACTTAACCTGGTGACCATCTACGCCGCCATGACCGGCGAAACAATCGACCAGGTTCTGGCGACTTATGGCGGCGAGGGTTTCGGCCGGTTCAAGCCCGCCCTCGGCGAAGTGCTTGTGGAAACGCTCAGCCCGATTTCGCAGCGCTTCAACGAACTGAAACAGGACCGGGAATCGCTCGACGCCATCCTCGCTCGCGGTGCTGCCAAAGCCCGTGAACTCGGCGGCAAGACCTTGAATTCCGCCTATGAAGCACTGGGACTGGTACGCGGTTAAGCGTGCCAAGCCGGTCCCCGCAATAGGCCCCTGAAATATCATTCAAATTGCGTTCAGCAGGCGTGGAGCATAAGCTCGGTAACAATTGCCGCCCGAGTCTGTACCATGTTCGGCGGCGAACCAATTACTCGTCGAAGGGGCGCAGAATGACACACACAACTCAAAAGCTGGCTGTACGGTACGGCCGCGCCGCGAAATTGGCGGCAATTCCGCTGTTGCTGGCGGGGCTTGCCGCGTGCGCGACGCCGTTCAAGGCGGACGTCTCCCGGTTCCAGACCCAGCTTCCGGCGCCGGCGGGACAGACCTTCGCCGTAGTTGCGGATGATCCAAAACTGGCGGGCGGTCTCGAATTCTCGATGTATGCCGACGAGGTCGAAGAAGAAATGCTCCGTCTCGGTTATACCGAAGCGGCGCCGGAGAATGCCAACCTGCTGGTCCGGTTCGATTACGGGGTTGATAACGGCCGCGAGCGTATCCGCACTACCAGTGTCGGACGTTACGACCCGTTTTACGGACCGTGGTATGGCTACCGCCACCCGTTCTATCGCAGCCGCCTCAGTTACGGGCGGCCATGGGGCTTTGGCTATTACGACCCGTTCTTCGATTCGGGACCGGATATCCGTAGCTACACCGTCTATACCAGCGGGATCGACGTGAAGATCGACCGTGCCGCGACGGGCGAACGGCTGTTCGAAGGCAAGGCGGAAGCCATGTCGACGTCCAACCGCCTGCAGTACCTCGTGCCTAATTTGGTCGAGGCGATGTTCACCGACTTCCCCGGCAATTCGGGCGAGACGGTACGAATTTCGATCGCTCCGGAAAAGACGACCGTGCGCCGGATCGACTGACCGGCACCAGGACTTATTGAACGAGAAGGGGCGGCTCCGGCAACGGAGCCGCCCTTTTTTGTGCTATTTGCGGCGCCGGGTCCTGACAGCGGCGATGCCGACACCGATTGCCACCGATCCGATCAGGAACGCTCCCGGAAAGTTCAGGCTGAGCGGATAGTCGCCTCCCCGTCCCCACCGGTCCACCAGATCAATCGCAAAATTGCCCACGTGGATGGCCGCCACCAGCAATAGGAAGGTGCAGCCGAGATTGCGCCAATCCAGTCCCGGCCAGCCGGTCCGCCGCGCCACGAATTGCTGGATACGCGCCGCGACCCACACCATGACCAGAATCCAGATGGCCAGCACCAGCAGCGCAAGCAGCGCTGCAGCGGGGGACATGGCGGCGGGGTCCAGCATCAGGTGCCGGTAGAGCCGAACCCGCCCCCGCCGCGCTCCGTATCGTCAAGCTCTGCCACCTCTACCCACCGCGCCCGGGTAACCGGGGCGAGCACCAGCTGCGCCACCCGGTCCCCGCGCGCGATCGCGAACGCCTCGGCCCCGTGATTGATCAGCAGTACCTTCAATTCGCCGCGGTAATCGGAATCAATCGTCCCGGGCGTGTTCGGCACGGTTATCCCGTGCTTGAAGGCAAGGCCGGAACGCGGCCGGACCTGGATTTCGAAGCCCTGCGGTATCGCCATGGACAGGCCGGTGGACACCGGATGACGTCCGCCGGGCGGAATGGTCACGTCCTCCGCCGAAACAACGTCCATCCCCGCCGCGCCGACGGTCGCGTAGCGCGGCAGTTCCAGCCCCTCGCCATGCGGCAGGCGCTTAAGCCCGATGCCGACCGGGTCACTCATGTGCGTCTCCCGCCAGCGCTTCGGCGATCCGTTCGACCAGTGCACGGGCAACATCCTGCTTGGGCATTTCCTCAAGCGTTTCCACGCCTTCGCTGGTAACGATGTAAACTTGGTTGTCGTTACCGCCCATCACACCGGTGCCCACTGGGCCCGAAACGTCGTTGGCAACGATCCAGTCGACGCCCTTGCGCTTGCGCTTGATCTTGGCATTCTCGACCACGTCCTCGGTTTCCGCGGCAAACCCGATCAGCAGGCCCGGGCGGTTGGTGCCGCCTGCGACCGTCGCCAGGATATCGGGGTTCTCGGTCAGGATCAGCGCCGGCGGCGCAGAGCCGCGTTTCTTCATTTTCTGCTCTGCGAAATCCTTGGTCCGCCAGTCCGAGACGGCAGCAACCATCACCGCCACATCGGCAGGCAGCAACCGCTTGACCTCCGCCGCCATTTCCTCCGCCGATTCGACATCGAACCGTTCCACGCCGGGCGGTGTCTCGAGCGACACGGGGCCGGCGACCAGCGTCACCCGCGCGCCGGCGTTGGCCGCGGCGGCAGCGATTGCAAAGCCCTGACGCCCCGAAGAACGGTTGGCGATATAGCGCACCGGGTCGATCGGTTCGTGCGTCGGTCCGGCGGTCACCAGCACATGCTTTCCAAACAGCGGACGGTGGTCCGGGTCGGTGTCGAAATCGGGCTGGCCGTAAAGCGGGTCTGCTGCCAGTGGCGTATCGCCCGGCAGCGGTTCGGGGGTGAAGCCAGCTCCGCCGGATTTCACCATGTGGTTCATTGCCTGCGGGTCTGTCGGCGGCGCGGAGGACGCCTTGCCCTTGGTCGCCAGCAGCGAACCGGCAAAACCGGGCTTGGCCAAGGGCGCATCCGGCACGCTACTCATGGTCTCTTCTTCGGCGGTCTCTTCGGGAGCTTCAGCCACTTCCTCCAAGGGCTCGGGAGCGGCAGCCCATTCTTCCTCGATTTCACGGGCCGATCGTTTCGGCATGCTGCGCGGGATCAGCGAAGCGAACAGTCCGCCTAATCCTCCGCCGCGTCGTGCAATATCGGGTTCAGGCTCCAGCGCCTCGTCCGTTTCATACCCTTCGTCCTCATCCCAGGATTCGGGCGGGGGCGCATAATCGTGCTCCAGCCCGAGCTTGTCGGCGATCTGCGCCCACACGGCTTCGGGTTCGGGCATCCGGCCGGGTCCGAATTCGCCGCAGGCCATCGGCCCGACGTCCGGTTCGACGACAGTCACCCCGGCCTGCCGCAACCACTCGATGTTGCGCTGGGTGGCTTCATGCTGCCACATCCGGACATTCATCGCCGGAACCGCCACCACCGGCTTGTCGGTCGCAAGGATCAGAGTGGTGGCGAGATCGTCTGCGATCCCCGCCGCCATCTTCGCCAAGAGGTCCGCTGTTGCGGGGCACACGACTACCAGGTCGGCCTCCCGGCTAAGCTGGATATGACCCATTTCGGCTTCGTTCTTCAAATCCCACAGGGTTGTGTGAACCGGGTTTTCGCTGAGCGCCGCCAGCGCCATCGGAGTGACGAACTGCTGGCCGCCCTTCGTCACCACACAGGTGACTTCGCCCGCGACACCGCCGGCCCCCTTGCGGATCAGCCGGACGAGTTCGCAGGATTTATACGCCGCAATGCCGCCGCCAACCACCAGCAGGATACGCGGGCTTTTCGCGGCGCTCATGCGGGCGGTTTCGCAAATGCCGCGATCAGGCGGGCTACCGGCAACATTTCTGGTCTCCCCTGTTCGTGCACGCCAGATATCAGGCGCGAATGGATCGGTACGCACGAGCGCGCACGTGTCACCGCCCCCATACAACCGTCTTTCAATCCCCTGCAACGTAGTGGTTAATTTTTACCTAGCGGGCAAGAGGCATTGCAGTGTAACCCCTTCGCCTAGGGGAGAATTTCCATGCGCCTGATCCTTACTGCGCTGCTGTTTGTCGGCGGTTTGTTTTTCGTAGCTATCGGGGCAGGGTTCCTACTCAATCCCGCAACCGCCGGGGCCGATTTCAGTGTCATTCCGGACGGGATCATAGGCCACGCCAGCCTGCGCGCCGATTTCACCGCGTTTTTCGTTGTCGGCGGCGGATGCATGATCTGGGGCGGCTGGAAGCGCAAGGGCGACCCCCTACTGGTGTCCGCCGCGCTGTTCGCGACTGCATTCATTGGCCGCGCGGTAAATTTGATCGTGATGGGCCCCTATGACGGGTCCTGGATGCCAATGTTGGTGGAAGCGGCAGCCACGATCATCTGCCTGACTGGCAGCCGGGTGCTGCCGCACACCGCCTTCACCGAACTGGACTGAAGTTCCCGCTATCCGATCACGCCGAGAACCATCGCGGCGGCGACCACGCCCGCGCCGACCAGTCCGGACAACAGGTAGCCGGGCCAGTTGCTGCGGGTGTCACCGCGCAACCGCCGCTTGGGATCCAGGATCAGTTCGATATCCGGCAGCGGCGGCAGGTCCGGCGCACCGCCCTTGGGCGGGTATTGTTCTTCCAGCCGGCGGATCAGCGCGGGGATGCGCAGCAAGGTATCGGTGTCTTCCTTGATCCGGTCCGCAATCGCCGATTCGGGCCCAAGTTCGTCGCGGATCCACGCCCGGACGAACGGTGCCGACACGTCCCACATGTTGATCTGAGGATCGAGCTGGGTGGCGATCCCTTCCACCATCACCATGGTTTTCTGCAGCAGCAGCAAGTGCGGCTGGGTCTGCATGTCGAAGTCGCGGGTGATCGCAAACAGCCCGTCGAGCATCTGGCCTACGCTGAGTTCGCTCACCGGCTTGCCGCGCATCGGTTCGCCCACAGCCCTCAACGCGGTCGCGAATTCGCCGACCGAATGGTAGCTCGGCACATATTGCGCCTCGAAATGGATCTCCGCCACGCGGCGGTAATTGCCGGTGGTCAGGCCGTAGAGGATTTCCGCCAGCCATGCCCGCGCGCGCCGGTCGATCCGGCCCATGATCCCGAAATCGATCGCCACGATCGTCCCGTCCGCGCGGACGAACAGATTGCCCTGGTGCATGTCGGCATGAAAAAATCCGCCGCTGATCGCCTGGGTGAGGAACGCCAGCACCAGCCGCTTGGCGAGTTCGGGCAAGTCATGCCCCGCCGCGAGCAAGGCTTCGCGGTTGCTGATCTTGATCCCGTCGACCCACTCGATGGTCAGCACCTTGCCGTTGGTCCGGTCCCAGTCGATCGCCGGGATCGCGTAGCCGGGCACCGCCTTCATGCTTTCCGACAATTCGCTGGCGCTGGCCGCTTCGCGCCGCAGGTCGAGTTCGCTGTTGGTCCAGCGCTGGAAATTGGCGATCGTCAGCCGGGGGCGCAGCCGCAGCGCTTCCCCACCCATCGCCTCGAGATGCGCCGCGGCCCATTCATAGGTCGCGATGTCCTTGGCGAATTTTTCGCGGATGCCGGGGCGCAATACCTTGACCGCAACAGGGACGCCCTCGGTGGTGACGGCGCGGTGGACCTGCGCGATCGAAGCCGCGCCCACCGGATCGGGATCGATGCTGGAAAACAGCGTGTCGAGCGGCCGACCGAAACTGGCTTCGATCGCCTGCCGGATCAGTTCGAAATCGACCGGCGGCAAATCGTCCTGCAGCGACAGCAGGTTCTGCGCGGCTTCCTCGCCCACCAGGTCGGGCCGGGTCGCCAGCGATTGCCCGAGCTTGATCGCAGCCGGGCCGATGTCGCGAAAGGCCTCTGCATAGCGCGGCTGTCTGGGCTGCGTAGTGCCGAAGCGCGCAATCCGCGCCAGCCGCTTGACCGGCAACGGTGTGTTGGGATCGCGTTCGATCCCGCGCAGCGCGCCATGCTTCGCCAGCGTCCGGCCCCATTTAAGAAGCCGCCAGATATGCGTTGCCGGTCTCGTCACGAAATCACAGTTTCCAGCCGGAATGAATGGCGACCGCGCCGCCAAGGATCGGTTCGACCTTTGTCCGGGCAAAGCCGGCAGCGCGGATCATGCCTTCGAATTCCGGCATCCGGGGGAATCGGCGGATCGATTCGGCGAGGTAACGGTAGCTGTCCTCGTCGCCTGCGATCAGCTTGCCCAGCTTGGGCATCAACCGGTGCGAATAGAGATCGTAGACGTCCTTGAATCCGGGCCATTCGGTGGTCGAAAATTCGAGGCAGTAGAACCGCCCGCCATGTTTCAGCACCCGGTGCGCTTCCGCCAGCGCACGGTCGATATGGGTCACGTTGCGGATTCCGAACGCGATGGTGTAGGCGTCGAATGTGCGGGAGGAAAAGCCAAGCTCCTCGGCATTCTGGCGTGACCAGACGAGCCCGTCGATCCCGCGTTCCATCGCGCGCTCGATCCCCACGTCGAGCATTTCCTGGTTGATGTCGGACACGGTGACGTCCGCGCCGCGCGCCGCCATCCGGAAAGCGATGTCGCCGGTGCCCCCGGCCATGTCGAGGATCGCCTCGCCCGGCTGCGGTTTGACCCGCCGCACGAAGCGGTCTTTCCATAACCGGTGCATCCCGCCCGACATCGCATCGTTCATGATGTCGTATTTGGCAGCCACATTGGAAAAGACTTCGCCCACCAGGGCGGTCTTCTCGCTCGCATCGACATCTTTGTAGCCGAAAGAAACCTGATCACTCATACGCGCCGCCTTACGGGCAATTGCCCCCGCCGGAAAGGGTGTTAGAGGGCCTGATGCCGGAACTCCCGAATGCCTGAACTTCCCGAAGTCGAAACCACGGTCCGCGGGCTTGCGCGTTTCCTCGATGGACAGCGGATCGTGCGCGCGGCGGTGAACCGCGCGGACATGCGTCGTGCGTTCCCGGTGGACCTGGTCCAGGCGATTACCGGAGCGCGCGTCACCGGTCTTGGCCGGCGCGCGAAATACGGCCTGATCCATACCGACCGAGCGCGCAGCATCGTCTTTCACCTGGGCATGAGCGGCCGCTGGCGGATCGATCCCGAAGCTCCGGACAAGCACGACCATTTCATCCTCGAAACCGCGGATCACCGCTTCGCGCTATGCGATCCGCGCCGCTTCGGCTGGGTCGACCTTGTCGATACCGGCGCGCTGGATGAATGGCCCGCCTTCGCCGCCATGGGTCCGGAACCGCTCGGCCCGGACCTGACGGCGGACCATCTGCGGACCGCCTTCAAAGACCGCAAGCAGGCGGTCAAGCTGCTGCTGCTGGACCAGGGCATCGTCGCCGGACTGGGCAATATCTATGTATGCGAAGCGCTGTTCCGCGCCGGCATACGGCCCGACAAGCCCGCCGGAAAAGTAACCCGCCCCGCGCTCGCCCGCTTGGTCCCGGCGATCCGGGAAGTGCTGCTGCAATCGATCGAGGACGGCGGATCCACCTTGCGGGACTATGCCCGGCCCGACGGGGAACTCGGCTATTTCGCGACCCGCTTCGACGTCTACGGCCGCGAAGGCGAGGCTTGCAAACGGGGCGACGGCGGCACGATCAAGCGGATTGCACAGGGCGGCCGCAGCACCTGGTATTGCCCGAAGTGCCAGAAGTGAGGGAGGGATGAGGAATCAAGCGTGGGCGTGGGCACCTCGACCGGTTTTTGTCTGGCCTCAGGCGCCGGCGGTCGCATTCGCTCCCTCAGGCTTCCGCGCTAACCGCGCGGCGGGCAGTTGCCCTTCGGCTGCCGCGGCCAAGATCAGGCGCATCGCCGTTGGTGTGGAATTGCCCGGTACGCGACCAGCGGACCGCAAGCGCGACCGCGCGCCGGGCGGCCAGCCCGCCCCTCGGAGGCGTGAGCGCAGCGAACTGGCCGTGAGAGAAACCAAACTCCCAAACAAACTTGACGATTCGCCCGGTGCTTTGTAAGGGGCGCGCTTTCCGGCGGGAAACTGCCGTTTTTCGTATTTGCAAATTCTAAGCTTCCGGCCGCTCATGTGGCGGCCCGATAAAGGACAGACATGGCCAATTCGCCGCAAGCCCGCAAACGTATCCGCCGCAACGACCGGCGCGCCGAAATCAACGGTGCCCGCATGAGCCGTATCCGCGGTTTCGTGAAGAAGGTCGAATCGGCCATCGAAGGCGGCGACAAGGCCGTTGCCGCAGAAGCCCTGAAGGCAGCCCAGCCTGAACTGGCTCGCGGCGTTGCGCGCGGCGTCCTTCACCAGAACACGGCTTCGCGGAAGATGTCGCGTTTGTCCAAGCGGGTTGCCGCTCTCTGATTCGGACGACGATTCGTCAAGAATCGACCAAAATCGCGGGCCATCGGCCGGCTTTGAAATCAGGATTGGGCCGGTGCTTTTAGCGCCGGCCTTTTTTGTTACCGCCCAGTTACATCTATACTTTGCAACACCCCTAGGAAATCCCGCGATTCGCGCTCTCAAAAAGGTCAAAATCCAGAGTAAACAGGGTGTTAAACGCAGCTCTGCGGGGTTGAACCGAGTCAACCGCTTTATTTCAGATTTTTTACGGTCAATACTATTGCGTCACCGAAAATCCGGTTCATAACACCAGTCCGGCTCGGGACTGGACAGTCCGAGTCCTAAATATCATTTGCCGATAGGGGGCAGCCCCGGGGAAAGTAGATTCCCGGGAACGGCGTAGCTGTGTTCGCGGAACTTGACCGTGAACCTGCGCAGTTGCGCCGTAGCTATCGGAGTTTTTTTGGATAAGCGTTGCCAGCGCAAAAGCGGGCGATGAAGTGGTGGGATCTGGAAAATCGATGGCGAGCAAAGACATGAGCGCGGGTGAGGCGAAACGCAAAGGCAATGACGACAGCATGGAAGATCTCGAAGCGGTAAACCTGGCGGCCGATTGGTCCGACATCAGCCAGGGCTTGCGCAAGGATCTGGGCCATCAACTGCACAGCCAGTGGATCAAGCCGATCCAGCTTGGCGGTTTCTGCAAGGACACCGGCACCCTCGATCTTTACCTGCCGACCGATTTTTCCGCCAACTGGGTGCAGGACCGTTTTTCCGACCGCCTTTCGCTAGCCTGGAAAATTGCCCGCAGCGAAGTGCGCCAGGTTCGCATCGCCGTTCACCCCGGTCGCCGCAAGCTGCCGGAAATGACCCTGCACGGCGGCGGCTATTCCGACGATCTGTCCGGCGCCTATGGCAGCCGCACTTATGCAGGCAATCGCCGTCCGGCCAACGACGGCAGCGATCCGTCGCTGATCGCTGCGGGCACCATCGGGCAACAAGGCTTTACCTCATCGGTCGGCCTCGACCCGTCGCTGACCTTCGCCGCTTTCGTGACCGGCGAGACCAATATTCTCGGCTGCAACGCGGCTCAGCGCATGGCGGCCACCGAAACGCCGCAATTCTCCCCGCTCTACCTCAAGGCCGCAACCGGCCAGGGCAAGACGCACCTGCTGCACGCGATTGGCCATTCCTATTTGGCGGCGCATCCGCGGGCGCGCATATTCTACTGCAGCGCCGAACGCTTCATGGTCGAATTCGTCCAGTCGCTGAAACAGAACCAGATGATGGAATTCAAGGCCCGCCTGCGCAGTTTCGACCTGCTGCTGGTGGACGATATCCAGTTCATCATCGGCAAGGCTTCCGCGCAGGAAGAACTACTCTACACGATCGATGCGCTGCTGGCCGAAGGCAAGCGGCTGGTGTTTGCCGCCGACCGCGCCCCGCAGGCGCTCGACGGGGTCGAACCGCGCTTGCTCAGCCGGTTGTCGATGGGCCTGGTGGCCGATATCCAGCCCGCCGATATCGAACTGCGCCGCAAGATCCTCGAATCGAAACTGACCCGCTTCGCCCCGCTCGAAGTGCCTGGCGACGTGATCGAATTCCTCGCCCGGACCATTACCCGCAATGTCCGCGAACTGGTCGGCGGTCTTAACAAACTGATCGCCTACGCCCAGCTGACCGGCCAGACCGTGTCGCTGCAACTGGCTGAGGAACAGCTGACCGACATCCTCAGCGCCAATCGCCGCCGGATCACGATCGACGAAATCCAGCGCACGGTGTGCCAGTTCTACCGGATCGACCGGTCCGAAATGAGCAGCAAGCGCCGCGCCCGTGCCGTGGTCCGCCCGCGCCAGGTGGCGATGTATCTTTCCAAGGTGCTGACCCCGCGCAGCTATCCCGAAATCGGCCGCAAGTTCGGCGGACGGGATCACTCCACCGTCATCCACGCCGTGCGCCTGATCGAGGATTTGCGCACCCGCGACGCCGATATGGACGGGGACGTCCGCAGTTTGCTCCGGCAGCTGGAAAGCTGAGAAATAAAGAGAGAGCGCTTCGGGTCGCTCCACCGGTGAACCACTGCCTGTCCCTATCCCCCTCCACAGGGATATCGACAGGCAGTGGTTACCCCGCGTAAGGGCGCGTCATGTCCTTGTCACCCGACCGCCTCGACCGTTTTGCCCGGCACATCGTCATCCCCGAAATGGGCGGCGCAGGGCAGGTCGCGCTGGTGCAGGCGCATGTCGCGCTGGTCGGGCTCGGCGGGATCGGTAGCCCGGTGCTGCAATATCTTGCCGGTGCGGGTATCGGCCATCTGACCCTGATCGACGACGGCGATGTCGAGCTTTCCAACCTCCAGCGCCAGACCCTGTTTACCCAGCGCGATATCGGCCATTCCAAGGCGGTGGCGGCGCGCGGCTGGCTGGCCAATTTCGACAACCGGATCATCGTCACAATTCGCGATGACCGGGTCACTTCGGGTAACGCCGCGGCGCTGGTTGCAGGCACCGACCTAGTGATCGACGGGACGGACAATTTCGCCACCCGGCTGGCCATTTCCGACGCCTGCGTCACGGCGGGCGTGCCCCTGCTCAGCGCGGCGGTGGGCCGCTTCCAGGGCCAGGTTGCCGCCTTTGCCGGTCACCTGCAGGACCAGCCGTGTTACCGCTGCTACGTCGGCGATGCGTTCGATGCGGACGACTGCGATACCTGCGCCGAGGACGGCATGCTTGGCGCGATGGCGGGATGGGCGGGCACTTTCGCCGCACTGCAAGCCGTGCGCTTGCTGCTGTCCGGCAAGGCCGCGTTCGGCGATCCGCAATATGGCAAGCTGCACCTGCTCGACGGGATGAAACCCGCGATGCGGACGCTCAACCTAGCCAAGGACCCCGCCTGCCGGGCCTGCGGATCACCCCCCGAGTAACTCGTCCACCCACTCGCTGACCACCTTGGTCGCGGGGCCGAGGCGCGTTTCGTGGAACCAGCGCGAACCCTGGCTCCGCTCCAGGTTCAGTTCCAGCGTCCGGGCGCCAAGGTCTCGCGCCTGCCGCACCAGCCCCGCTGCCGGATACACCGCGCCGGACGTGCCGATGGAAACGAACAGGTCCGCCCGCCCCAGCGCGGCATAGATCTCGTCCATCCGGTAAGGCATTTCTCCGAACCAGACAATGTCGGGCCGCAGCGCCGGGCTATCGCATTCCGGGCAGGGCGGGCGGTGGATCAGCGGACCGGTCCAGCCCGGCCGGGCGTCGCAGGCGGTGCACCACGCATTGAGATGCGTTCCGTGCATATGCAGGACATTCTCCGCGCCCGCCCGTTCGTGCAGATCGTCGACATTCTGGGTCACGATCAGGACGCTGCGGCCCGGCTGGGCCGACCATTCACGGTCCAGCCGCGCCAAGGCCAGATGCGCGGCATTGGGCTGCTTGGTCTGGATCGCCTCACGCCGCATGTCATAGAACCGCAGCACCAGTTCGGGATCGCGCTCGAACGCTTCGGGCGTCGCGACATCCTCCACCCGGTGCTGTTCCCACAGGCCCCCGGCGGCGCGAAACGTGTCGATCCCGCTTTCCGCGCTGACACCGGCGCCGGTGAGGATCACGATGTTGGAAGTTTCTGTACCCATCCCCTGAATGTTTACCATCCAACGTTAGGGCGCAACCCCTATGCGAAGCGCGGCAGGCCCCGGTCCGGCCGATGTGCGAATGAGGGCGAAAAAACCGCCATTGTCGCGGGCGGGCATCCGCCCTATTTCGGCAGCCATCATCTCAGCGTTACCGGGGCCAGGCAGGTGCTGGGCGCCCATCCAGACCTCTGAAGGGGACACAGCATGGCCGCGATCGGCATTATCGGCAGCGAGGGCCGCATGGGCCAGGCGCTGGTGGCAGCGGTCAAGGGAGAAGGCCACGATTTGGCGGGCGGTATCGACAGGGGCGGCGACGTGGCCGCGCTGGCCGCGAAATCCGATGCGCTGGTGGATTTCTCCGCTCCCGCCGCGCTGCAGGGCAATCTGGACGCGGCAATTGCGGCGGGCATTCCGTTGCTGGTCGGCACCACCGGGCTCGACGCGGAACACCACGCGGCCATCGGGGAAGCGGCGCATACCGTCGCCATCCTTCAAACCGGTAACACCTCGCTGGGCGTCACCCTGATGGCGCATCTGGTTAGCGAGGCAGCATCGCGGCTGGGCGATGACTGGGATATCGAAGTGGTCGAAATGCACCACCGGATGAAGGTCGACGCCCCGTCCGGCACCGCGCTGCTGCTCGGCGAAGCAGCGGCGAAGGGTCGCGGGATCGACCTTGCCGCCCATTCGGAGCGCGGGCGGGACGGCCAGTCCGGCGCGCGGGCGGCGGGCGCGATCGGCTTTGCCTCGCTGCGCGGCGGCACGGTTGCGGGCGATCACAGCGTCATTTTCGCAGGCGACGAGGAACGCATCACCCTGACGCATAACGCCGAAAACCGGATGATCTTCGCGCGCGGCGCGGTGAAGGCGGCGGCCTGGCTGATCGGCAAGCCTCCGGCGCGCTACACCATGGAGCAGGTGCTGGGGCTGTGACCGCAATCCGATGACGAAAGACCAGATTTTCGAATTTTTCCGCCGTCTGGCCGAGGATAATCCCGAACCGGAAACCGAGCTGGAATACGGCAACAATTTCCAGCTGGTGGTGGCGGTAGCGCTGTCGGCGCAAGCAACCGATGTCGGCGTTAACAAGGCCACGCGGGCTTTGTTCGAACGGGTCAAGACGCCGCAGCAAATGATCGAACTCGGCGAGGACGGGCTGAAAGACTACATCAAGACAATCGGTCTGTTCAATTCCAAGGCCAAGAACGTCATCGAACTATCGCGGATGCTGGTCGACGAATTCGGCGGCGAAGTCCCGTCCGACCGCGACGCGCTGACCCGGCTGCCCGGGGTGGGCCGAAAGACCGCCAACGTGGTGATGAACTGCGCCTTCGGGCACGAAACCTTCGCGGTCGACACGCATGTTTTCCGTGTCGGCAACCGCACAGGCCTCGCCAGCGGCAAGACCCCCGAAGCGGTCGAGGCGAAGCTGGAAAAGCGCGTCCCCCAGCCGTTCCGCCGCCATGCCCACCACTGGTTGATCCTGCACGGGCGCTATACCTGCAAGGCGCGCACCCCGGAATGCTGGCGCTGCCCGGTGGTGGACCTGTGCAGCTTCAGGAAGAAAGTCCTGGAGCCGCCGCGCTAGTCTCACCGCCGGTTACCCCGTCGAGTTCTCCGCTGGTGGCGGAGATGACCTGTGCAGCCACCAAATCGCCGATCACGTTGAGCGTCGTGCGGCACATGTCGAGGAAGCGGTCCACCCCGAGGATCAGGCCGATCCCTTCCGGCGGCACCCCGACCCCGCCCAGGATCAGTGCGATCACCGGCAGCGATCCGCCCGGCACGCCCGCGGTGCCGATCCCGGCCAGGATGCAGATGATCATCACGAAAATCTGGTCCGTGATCGTCAGGTCGACGCCGAAGAACTGGGCGAGGAACAGCACCGTCACGCCTTCGAACATGGCGGTCCCGTTCTGGTTCGCGGTGGCGCCGATGGTCAGCACGAAGCGCGCGATCTTGCGCGGCAGTTTCAACTCCATATCCGCGACCCGCAGCGCCGTCGGCAGCGTGGCGTTGGAACTGGCGGTCGAAAACGCCATCAGGCTTGCTTCGCGGGTCTGCTTGAAGAAGGCGATGGGGCTTTTCTTGCCGAGGAATTTCAGCAGCAGCGGGAACACGCCGAACATCTGGATGCCGAGCGCCAGCAGGACCACCCCGACAAACGCCGCCAGCTTGAACAGCAGGTCCCAGCCGAATTGCGCGCTCAGATTGAACATGAAGCAGAAGATCGCGATCGGGGCCAATTGAATGACCAGCCCGATCAGCCGCATGGCCACTTCGAACACCCCTTCGATGGCATCCTTAAGCGTTTCCGTGCGGCGGGTCTGGACCAGCAGCAAGCCGATACCGAAGAACAGCGCGAAGAACATCACCGCCAGGATGTCGTTGTTCGACATGGCGGAAATGATGTTGGACGGGACGATGGCAATCAGCTGGTTGACCCCGGCATCGCTTTCCGCAGACGCCTGCACGATGCTGGCCGCGCCTTCGCCGCCTTGCGCCAGCAGATCCTGCGCTTCCGCCCGGTCGACGCCGGCGCCCGGTTGCAGCAAATTAACCGCTGTAATGCTGATCAGGACCGCGATGCTCGACACGATGACGGTGTAGATCAGCGTGCGAAGGCCGATCTTCTTGAGCGCGCGTATCTCGCCCATTTCGGCAATGCCGACTACCAGCGCGGAAAACAGCAGCGGGATCACCAGCATGAACAGCAGGCGCAGGAAAATCTGCCCGATCGGCCCGGTCACATAGGTAATGATCGTGCCGATCCATTCGGCATCACGCGCGAAGGTATAGGCAAGCAGCCCGGCGGTCAGCCCTGCGACGAAGCCGATCAGGATACGCCATTGCAGCTTGCCGTGGCCGATCGGCGCGGCTTCGGCCGCCATCTCTGCTGCGTCAGTGCTCATTCTGGGTTCCCCTGAAATTCCCGGCCGAGTGCCGCAAGCGCGATCCGGCGATAGATCCGGCCTAGCGCATCCAGATCGGCGATGGCCACCGCTTCGTCGCGTTTATGCATGGTCGCGTTCACCAGCCCGAATTCGATCACCGGGCACAGCGCGCGCAGGAACCGCGCATCGGAGGTGCCGCCGGTGGTGGAGGCTTCCGGCTCGATCCCTGTTTCCGCTTTGACCGCTGCGGCAATCATCACGGAAAATTCGCCCGGCGGGGTGAGGAACGGCTCGCCGGAAATGACCGGGAGGGCGGTGCCGCCATGCTTCACGGCAATCGCGGTCACCATTTCGGACAGGGACGCCCCGCTGTGCCGGTCGTTGAAGCGGATCGAGACACGCGCCTTCGCGGTTTCCGGAATGACGTTATGCGCGGGATTGCCGACCTCCAGATCGGTGATTTCGAGGTTGGAGGGCTGGAACCAGTCGGTGCCCTCGTCCAGCTCCAGCGCGTCGAGTTCGGCCAGGATGCGGACCATGGGGGGGATCGGATTGTCGGCCAGGTGCGGATAGGCGACATGGCCCTGCGTGCCCGCCACTTCGAGCCAGATATTGACCGATCCGCGCCGCCCGATCTTCATCATGTCGCCCATCCGGTTGACCGAGGTCGGTTCCCCTACCAGGCAAAGGTCCGGCACATCGCCCCGCTGGCGGATCAGGTCGATGATCGCTTTGGTGCCGTAAGTGGCCGGGCCTTCCTCGTCGCCGGTGATGATGAAACTGAGGGTCCCCGCATCCGCCGGGACTTGCCCCGCAGCGGCGACCATGGCGGCGATCGCGCCCTTCATGTCGACCGCTCCGCGCCCGTACAAAAGGTCCCCGCCCGGCGCGCTGCGTATCGCGGGAATGAAAGGATCGCTCGACCAGGCCGGGCCAGGGGGGACCACATCCAGGTGCCCGGCAAAGGCAAGATGGCGGCTGCCCGCTGGCCCACGCCGGATAGCGAACAGGTTTTCTACCGGCCCGTCGGGCGCTTCGCCCTTGATGAAGCGGATAATCTCGAATCCGAGCGGCTGGAGCAGGGCTTCCATTACCGAAAACACCTCGCCGGTGGCGGGGGTCACGCTTTCGGCGGCGATCAGGCGCTGGGCATAGGCCAAGGCGGAATGGTCGGCGGCGGAAAGCGCGTGGCTGGTGTCGGTCATCGAAATGTGCCTAAAGCACTGTGATGCCGCTTTCCAGCACGAGTTCCAATCAGGAGGCACCGCCCTATGCCCAAAGTCGATCTCGCCGCAATTCCGCAAACCAACGCGACCGGCTATCCCCCGCCGTTCGATGCCGCCGTCAAGGACCGATGGTACCGCCGGCTCGCCCCGGCTGCGGGGCTGACCTATCTTGGCGCCAGCCATGTCGTGCTGAAACCGGGAGCATGGTCATCGCAGCGCCATTGGCACGATGACGAGGACGAATTGCTGGTGATTATCTCGGGCGAAGCGGTGTTGGTGGATGATGATGGCGAGACGCTGCTGCGGCCCGGTGACATCGCGGCCTTTCCCGCGGCCGACGGGAACGGGCATCACTTGCGCAACCTGGGCGACACGGACTGCGTGTTCCTGGTCGTCGGCGCGGGGGAGAAACTGTCCGGCGGGGCCTATTCCGATATCGACATGATTTTCGACGAGCATGGCTATTATCGCAGGGACGGGACCCCCTACGGTTCGGAACGCACACGGTAGCCCGACGAGGGCAGAGAGGGTTTCGGATTGGACTGGCTCGGTTTCGCGCTGGCGGTGCTGCTGATCGAGATTACGCCGGGGCCCAACATGGCCTGGCTGGTCTCGCTGACGCTTGCCGACGGACGGCGCGCGGGCATTGCGGCCGTGGCTGGGGTTGCGCTTGGCCTCAGCATCAACGCCGCATTTTCCAGCGCCGGACTGAACGCCTTGCTGACCCACGTCCCCGCAATCGCCAGCTGGGCCGGCATAGCCGCCGGAGCCATGATGTTCTGGCTGGCATGGCGCGGCTGGCTGGAAAGCGGCGAATCCTCCCCGATTGCGGTGGCCCACCGCCGGCCCCGGCGTGACTTCGCGGCGGGGGTCGGGATAAATCTGCTCAACGCCAAGGCGGCGCTGTTCTTCATTTCCGTGGTCCCGGAATTCACCTCCGGCCCGCAGGCGGGACTTGGCGAGATCCTGGTGCTCGGCATGACCAGCGTGGTGATCGCCACGCTGATCCACCTGGCCCTGGTATTTGGCGCGGAACGATTGCGCGGCTTTGTCACCAGCCCCGCGGCCAACGCCGGCTTCCGGCGCAGCCTGTCAGTGATCATGGCTCTCGTGGGATGCTGGTTTATTTACGGCGCGCTGCGCTGATCCGGATTACTCGCGGCGTTCCGGGACCGCCAGCGGACCGGGCGCGAAGGCCTCGTCCAGCATGGCCGCCATCCGGACCCCGGCCTGAATGATGCGCCGCTGCGAAATGGGTATCGCGGCGACGATACCCTCCTGGGAGAGCGCGGCTTCCTTGGGCAGATCGCCTGCGCAGACATCCTGGTCGAAAGCGCCCGGATAGACGAAGTCACGGGCCAGCTGCCAGCTCTCGCGGCCCCATTCCGCCGGATCCCCGCCGCCGATTTCAGCGCGTTCTGCCGCGTCATACCGGCGGATCAGCGAGGGCCGGGCCGAAGTGATCGCGCGCTCCGCCAGCGTGCTGTCCCAGATGGAATGCAGGTTCAGCCCCGGCACGATCCCGTATTCGGTCACCCGGTCATTCCCGCCGCGGTCGTCCTTGTCGCCGGAATGCAGGGGCATATGCACATCGCCGATGAAATGGACGAGGAACGTAAGCGCTTCCAGCCGGACATTGGGCGGCAGACTTTCGTCGGCAAGGATGCGTTGGTTGCGCTCGATCTGACCGGTAACGCAATTGCCGCCGCTGCAATTGCTGCGCGCGTTATACGGCTCGCAGATCGGCGCGGTCCGGTAATGCCACGCTGCGGTAAAGCCCCAGCGCCAACCTTCGCGCCGCACGCAATCGGGCCACACGGCGGCGTCCTGCAAGCTGCGAAGCGCGCAGTCCGGGGTCCCGATCTGGCGCTCGTAAGAAAGCAGCCGCGCGATCGCGGCCCGCGTTTCGGGCTTCACATTGGCCAGCGCGACATCGGCGGTGGTCCGGTGACCGAATTCGCCCCACGCCGCCGCTGGCACCGCGATGAAGGCAGTCAATGCCAGCGCGAGGGCGGCAATCAGGTGGCGGGCGCGACTTCGTATTGTTCCAGAACCCATTGTTCGTCCTCTGCTGCGCTGACCCAGCTCTGCATCCATTCATGTTCCCACACCGCCTGCATATAGGCCTCGGCAAAGCCGGGAACGCCGATGCGGTAGGTGACGAAACGGCTGACCACGGGGGCGAAAAAGATGTCCGCCGCGCCGAATGTGCCGAACAGGAACGGGCCGCCCTGTCCGAACCGGGCGCGGGCCTCCGCCCACAATTGCAGGATGCGGACGATGTCGACCTTGCATTCGTCGGGCAGCTGGAGGCCGTCATGGCGGCTGCGCATATTCATCGGGCAGGTCCGCCGCAGGCTCAGGAAGCTGCTGTGCATTTCGGCGACCATCGACCGCGCCATGCCGCGCGCCGCGTCATCTTTAGGCCAGTACCGGTCGCGCCCGACCTTGTCGCCGAGGTATTCCATGATCGCGAGGCTGTCCCAGATGACGGTTTCCCCGTCCCACAGGATCGGTACCTTGCCGGCGGGCATGATCTCGCCCGACTGGCGCTTGACCGTTTCCCATTCCTCGCCGCCGATGTTGACGGTCAGTTCCTCGAACGACAGGCCGGACTGCTTGCATGCCAGCCACCCGCGCAGGCTCCAGCTGGAATAGTTCTTGTTGCCGATAATCAGCTTCATTCGCGCACCTTACATCCCGCCAAGTCGCCGCGATAGGCGTTCAGGCTAGCAGTGTCGAGACTGGGAAAGGGAAATCGCAGGCCCTTTCGCCGCCCGGCACAAGCTGTATGGATGCGCGCATTCCGGCAGCACGAAAGGCCCGTGATGAAGTATGACGACGTAGTTCTGGGGCGCCGCTCGATCCGCGGATACAAGCCCGATCCGGTGCCGGAGACGCTGATCCGCGAAGTGCTCGAGATCGCCATGCGCACGCCGTCCTCGATGAACACCCAGCCGTGGAATTTCTATGTCATTACCGGCGAACCGCTCGACCGGATCCGCGCGGGCAACACCGAGCGGATGATCGCCGGAGTGCCCCAGAGCCGGGAATTCCGTACCGGCGAGGCGTTCGGCGGCGTGCACCGCGAACGCCAAATCGGGGTGGCGAAACAATTGTTCGGCGCGATGGGGATCGAGCGTGACGACGCCAACCGCCGGCAGGACTGGGTGCTGCGCGGGTTCCGCCAGTTCGATGCGCCGGTTTGCGTGATCGTGACCTACGACAAGGTGCTGAGCGGCAGCGACGACACCGCTTTCGATTGCGGCGCGGTCGCCACGGCGCTGGTCAACGCGGCCTGGTCACGCGGGCTGGGTGCGGTGATCAACAGCCAGGGTATCATGCAGAGCCCGGTCGTGCGCGGACACGCCGGGATTGCCGAAGACCAGGTGATCATGAAGTCGATCGCGCTCGGCTGGCCGGACGAAGACTTCCCGGCAAACGCGGTCGTCTCGTCCCGCAAGAGCGTGGACGAAGCGGCGGTATTCGTCGGGTTCGAGCAGTAGGCTTACTTCTTTTTCTTGCGCTTCTTGCGGGCGGCGTAACGCTCGTCGCGGGCGGCCTTCTTTTCTTCTTCGGTAGCTTCCGGAATGATCGCGGCAGCGGCAGCGGCGGCGGCTTCGGCGGCAGCCTGTTCCTTGGCGGCTTCACGCTCCGCCTTTTCCCGCTCGCGTTCGGCCTGCTTCTCGGCACGGGCAGCGGCCTGCGCGGCTTCCTTGGCGAGACGGGCGGCCTTGCGTTCGGCTAGTACTTCTTCGCTGATAGGGGGCTTGGCCTTCATCTTCTCGAGCGCTGCCAGCTTGGCCTTTTCGGCCATGGCGGTGCGTTCCTGGAAGCTCGGCTGTTTGAATGGCGGCATTAAGTGTCGTTTCCTAAAGGTTCAATTCGGAGGGAGTGTCGGTCGTGATTCGGGTCAGTTCGCAGCGCCGGTAAACGGTCGGAAGCGGTCAGACCCCGGCGTCCGATAGCACAGCGGCGCGCAATTCGGGAATTCCCATCCCCTTTTCCGCGCTGGTGACGTGCATTTCGGGGAACGCGGCGGGGTGCTTGCGGACTTCGTCGGCGACCTTTTCGATCACCGCGTCGAGTTCACTGGCCTTGATCTTGTCCGCCTTGGTCAACACCACGCGGTAGCCCACGGCAGCTTCGTCCAGCATCTGCATCATGTCGCGGTCGACTTCCTTGATGCCGTGGCGCGAATCGATCAGCACCAGATTGCGGTGCAG
Organism: Allopontixanthobacter sediminis; assembly: GCF_009828115.1. Lineage (GTDB taxonomy): Bacteria > Pseudomonadota > Alphaproteobacteria > Sphingomonadales > Sphingomonadaceae > Allopontixanthobacter > Allopontixanthobacter sediminis. The sequence continues at coordinate 223,283 of NZ_WTYL01000002.1, forward strand.
CACCTGCCGCCCGCGAAGGTAGCTTTTGACCAGCTTCTTCCACTTGTCGACCACCGCCGGCGGCGCCTTGGCGAAGCCATAGCCCGGCATGTCGACCAGCCGGAACAGCGTCGGTTCACCAACCTCGAAGAAGTTGAGTTCCTGCGTGCGGCCCGGAGTTACCGAGGCGCGGGCAATCGACCTGCGGCCGGTCAGCGCGTTGAGGAGCGAGGATTTGCCGACATTGCTGCGCCCGCAGAAAGCGATTTCCGGCACCGTCGGTTCGGGCAGGAATTTCAGCTGCGGGGCGGACAGCAGGAAATCGACCCGGCCCGAAAACAACTTGGATGCGCGGCGGGCAAGCAGTTCCCGCTCGCGCTCCTCAGCACCGCTAACGTCAGGCCGGGCTTCACTATCGCTCACGTCTTGCTCTGCTTCCCGTCAGGTCCGTCGCCGCGCGCCTTCGCTAACTCGGCGTCTTCCTTGTCCTTGTCCGCCTGCGCGCGCAGCTGCGGATGTTTCGAATAAAGGTAACTCTGCTGCGCCAGCGTCAGGATGTTGGAGGTGACCCAGTACACCAGCAGACCGGCGGCAAACGGTGCCATCACGAACATCAGCATCCACGGCATGATGTTGAAGATCTGCTGCTGCATCGGGTCCATCGCGGCCGGATTGAGCTTGAAGGTCATCCACATCGTCAGGCCCAGCAGGACCGCCAGCACGCCGATGCCGAGGAAGCTTGGCGGGGTGAAAGGGAGCAGGCCGAACAGGTTGAGGATCATCGCCGGATCGGGCGCGGACAGATCCTTGATCCACAGGATGAACGGCTGGTGCCGCATCTCGATGGTCAGGATCAGCACCTTGTAGAGCGCGAAGAAGATCGGGATCTGGATCAGCATGGGCAGGCAGCCCGCCAGCGGATTGACGCCTTCCTTCTTGTACAGCGCCATTATCTCCTGCTGCTGCTTCGGCTTGTCGTCCTTGTAGCGTTCCTGCAGCGCCTTCATCTTGGGCTGGATCGCCTTCATCGAGGCCATGCTGGCAAAGCCGCGCTGGGCAATCGGGAACATCAGGCCGCGGATGACCACCGTCAGCAGGATGATTGCGACACCGAAATTGCCGACGAGGCTGAACAGCTTGCTGAGCAGCCAGAAGATCGGCTTTTCAAACCAGGCGAACCAGCCCCAGTCGATCGCATAGCCGAACTTGGTAATTCCGGCGTCTTCGTAGCCATCGAGAACGGTGGTGTCCTTGGCCCCGGCGAACAGGCGGGTGGTGCGGCTGAACTGCTTGCCCGCGGGCACCGTGACCGGCTGGTAGATCATGTCGGCGCGGAAAATGTTGCTGCCGAGCGAACGGAAATCCACCGCCGGATCGGTGCCCTTTTCTGGAATCAGCGCCGACAGCCAGTAGATGTCGGTGAAGCCAAGCCAGCCGGCCCGGCCTTCCGGAGTGATCGTGCCGGCTTCGGCCACGTCGTCATAATCATTGCCGAATGTGACCGTATCGCCAAAGGCGCCGATGGGCCCCGAATGGACGTTCCACGTGTCGCTGCTGGCGGTTGCGCTGGTGCGGTTTACAGTCGCGAACGGACGGACGACGACGGGTGCCGCGCCGGCGTTGGACACCGACTGATCGGCGGTGATCATGTAATGTTCGTCAATCGTCAGGGCGATCCGGAACAGCTGGCCCTGGCCGTTATCCCAGCTGAGCGTGACCGGATTGGTCTCGCTCAGCGGACCCGCGCTGGCCTGCCAGACCGTCGTCGCGTCGGGAACCGCCACGCCCTCGCCTACCCAGCCGAACTGGGCGAATTGCTGCGCCGGGGTACCTTGGGGCGAGAACAGGCGCACCGGGCCGCTGTCCTTCTTCACCGTCTGGCGGTGCGTCTTCAGGGTAATGTCGTCGATCCGTGCGCCAACCAGGTTGATCGAACCCAGAACTTCGGGCGAATCGATCTTGACCCGCGACGGGGCTGCCAGCGAGGTGACCAGATCGGTGCGCTCCTGCTCGATCGCGGCGGCATCGGTCAGCCCGCCTTCGCGCGTGCGCGTGCCCGGTGCGGCGGCATCGGCAGCTTCGTTGCTGGCTTCCAGCGTAGCGGACTGCGTCGTCGGTGCGGGCTGCGGATAGAACCACTTCATCCCGGCATCCCAGCCCAGAAGCAGCAGACCGCACAGCACGACGGCGACCAGGAGATTGCGCTGATTATCCAATGTATCGGATCCCGTACGTCTAGATTGGTTTCAAAATCGGGAGTGGTTCAGGGTACCGGATCGTACCCTTGGCCCCCCCAAGGATGGCAGCGCAGTATACGCTTAACCGCCAACCATCCACCCTTGATCGCGCCATATTTTCCCAGCGCCTCGATCGCGTATTCGCTGCAGGACGGCGCATAGCGGCAGGACGGCGGCAGAATTCGTGACGGGCCCCATTGCCAGCCCTTGGCGATCCAGATGAAAACATGCTTCATTTTCGGCGGCGCTTTCCTGGATGTCTGCGCGGCGGATCGCCCTCACCGGCGTTGGCTTTCGCCAAGGCGCGGGTCAGTTCCTGCCGCAGCCTGCCGAAATCCCGTTCGATCCCGCCTTCGCGGCCGATCAGGACATGATCGTGATCCGCCAGCCCTTCCTGCGGCAGCGCATCGCGGAGCAATTCACGGAACCGCCGCTTCATCCGGTTGCGGACCACCGCGTTGCCGATCTTCTTGGTGACGGTAATGCCGAATCGCTTGCCCTTCCCTTGGTTGGGGTAAGCCAGCAAAACGAAACCGGGACGTGCAATACGCAGGCCCCGGTTCGCGGAAAGGAAATCGGCGCGGCGGGTCAGTACCGCCAGGTCTTGCGGGCGGGCAGCCGCCCCGGGTGCTATCGATGCAGGATCGGCCGTTTCAGGCGCTCCCGCGTCGGACCCAGCCGTATCAGGCGCTAAGTTTTTTGCGGCCACGGGCACGGCGGGCGCGGAGAATCTTCCGGCCACCCACGGTTGCCTTGCGGGCGAAGAAACCGTGGCGACGGGCGCGCACGAGATTGCTGGGCTGAAAAGTCCGCTTCATGATAACCTCAATAGAATAAACGGGCGGGCCGCATGCACGGGCTGCCTCTAGCAGCGCGCCGGTTAGGGGAAGCTCCGCGACAAGTCAAGATAAGCTATCGCCGGATTTGGCGCCGCAGGAGCCGCCGTAACCCTTGCATCCGGATCGTCATTCTGGCCGATCCACCCGCGCATATCCTGCGCCGTCAGCCACACCGCATCAGCGTGAGCCGCGGTGTTGGTCATGGCATAGAACGCCCGCGCATCGTCCTCCGCCATGCCCATTTCGCGGTAATAGTCGAGATAAAGCCGGTTTTCGGGCGAATCGGATGCAAAATGGCGCGGCTCGCGGCCACTGTCATCCAGCCAGGAATGGACGGCAAACTCCGCACCGTCGTCGATCCGGCGGTCCGCTCCCGCCAGGAACAGTTCCACCGCGCCGGAACGAACGGACCCGCCGGTGGGAACATGCGTGACAATTCCGGCGGCCCGAATCATCCGGCCGACCTGCATGTTCGCCTGGTCATCCTCGGTCCCGGGGCACTCGACCATCTCGAGCGCGGCAATGCGGGGAAAATCGCGCAACATCGCCGCGAACTGCCGCGGAGCGGCGCTGCCGGTTACCCCGACCAGCGATGCGCGGCTCGGGTCGTCCACCCGGAACGGCCCGTAAACCGCAATCGCGGGCTGGCGTACTTGCGTCTGTGCGGACAACAACCGTTCCGCTCGCGGCCTGTCGTCCTCCGACACGCGCACCCATTCGCCGGCTGCCGGATCCCATTGCTCAACATAGGTTTCGACCGACAGCACCTGCGCCTGGAGGGGCGACGCTATGGTTGCCGCAAGGGCCAGCGCAAAGGCGAAAAGGCGGTGCATAGCCCAGTCTTAAGGCTGCCCACCTTGCCGCTTTGCTACCGGCGATGGTTGCGAAATAGTTGACGCGGAGCGGTGCCGCAGATTTCAGCGACTTATGTCTCGACATCGACCGCCGCTGCGGCCTAAGGGTCCGGGAACAAACAGGGGTAATTGTGATCGCGTTCGTCCGGACAATGGCCTATCTCGGACTGGAGGCGCGTAGCGTGGAGGCGTAGTGCCAGATCGTGCCGGGGCGCGCGGACCAACACGGAACTGGACGGCGACGGCCTCGAAGCCTTTGCTGCCCCGAACTAGCCGGGGCGCAAACTGTTGCTCCAGGCCGCCGAAGCCATGCGCCTCTCCGCGCGCGGTTACACCAAGATGCTCCGCGTGGCTCGCACCATCGCCGACCTGTCGGGCACGGAGCAGGTTGGCCGGATTCACATTGCCGAAGCGCTCAGCTACCGGCGGCAGGCACCGCGGGCATGAACCCGGCCTAAACCCTAAGGAACAGACGGAGGGCCGGCCATTGGTCGGTAACGGCCTGCCGGCCTGCGGCGATCGCGGCACGGATTTTCGTCGGCTTGAATTCGAGCGTATCGGCGGCGTCGAACCCGGCATCGGGGGCGATTATCCGGATCGGGGCAAAGCTGTACCGGGCCAATTGGATATCGAGAGGCGCCAGCGCCTGGCTGATCTGCACCGGATTGAGGCCGATATTCATCAGTTGGTGCACCTGGGCCTCCCGCGCGGCGATCAGATCGTTGATCAACATGGCGTTGCCGACATCGTTGGTCGCCACTTCGTTACTCTGGATGCCCACCGCGCGGAGACCGATCGAGACCAGGTCGCCATAGGTCCTGCCCGGTTCGGGAACCGGGGCGGGCGGTGCCGCCAGTATCACCAGCAGCGCGCGCGGACGCAGCCGCATCGCGGAATTGAGCGGGGTCACATTGCGCACACCGCCATCGACCCATTGTTCGGTCACGCCGTTGGCGTCCCGCGTTTCCAGCGGCTGGAAGAACGGCGGCTGCGCGCTGGACGCATAGACCCAATCGCCGATGTCGGGGTTCTTCTCGTCCACTTCGACATATTGCCCCGTGCCCAGGCTGACGACGCCGACTCGCAGCTTGCGCCGAGCATGACGTAGCCTTGCTGGATCGGCATAGGCCTTGATCTTCCGCTTGATCGGCCCGGCATCGTAGATCGAATCGGCGCCGAGTAACGCGCTTGCGGCGCCCAGCGGACGTTTCTTGAAGACATCGCCGTTGCCCTTGATCGACAGCCATTGTTCGAGCAGTCCGGGCATATCATTCATCGCCCCGCCGAGCGCTTGGATCGCCCCGGTGGAAACGCCGGAGAAGATGTCGATCTTCACGTTTCGGACCGTGATCAATTCGTCCAGCACGCCAACCTGGAACGCGCCCTTGGCACCGCCGCCGGACAGCACAACTGCAAGTTCATCGGGCATGGCCGGTTCCTTTGTGCGCTTGTGGAAACCATCTAGACCGAGACTTGATAGCATGAAATCCACGGTCCCGCGATTGGCCTTCGATAGCGGCGCTCCATCCGGCCATGGAATTGCCCGGCGATCACGTCTATGTGGCACCGCGGCGGCCCCCCGCCGATTGAAGTCGAGGTTGCATGGTCCATTCCCGAAGCGCGCCTGCCGCCCGGTTCCGTCAATGGGCGCGGCTGGGGTCATGGTCTCGGCTGCGGCTGGGCCAGGATCCCGAACGGCGGCGCAAGGCGGTCGGCCTGATCGCTGCCATCGCGCTGGAAGTGCTGCTGATCCTGGCGCTGCTGACGCTGGGTAGCGGCGTGTTGCAGGAAGATCCGGTCCCGGTGGCAATGGTCAGTTTCGATGCGCGGCCCGATGCGGAAGAAGACCCCAGCCCCGCCGAAACCGAGCAACCGGAATTCGCGGAAACCCGGCCCTCGGCCTTGCCGCAGCCGGCACCGGTGGAACTGCCGGTCCCGCCTGTCGAACCTCCTCCCGCCGAAATCAGTCCGGCGCTCAAACCGCCTGCCTTCATCCCGATGACCCGCGACCAGATGGTCCGGGCGGATATCAGCGGCAGGAAGCCCGGACCGCCCGCCCCCGCTAGCAAGGGTCCGATGGGCCCGCCCGACCGCGGCTTTCCGGGCGATAGCGAGCGGGTGAGCGGCAGCGGGCCGAACGGCGAACCGCTATACGCCGCCGCGTGGTACCGCGAACCCTATCCGGATGAATTGCGCGGCTACCTGTCCACTGCCAGCGGTCCGGGATGGGGGCTGATCAATTGCCGGACGGTGCCGGATTACCGGGTCGAGGACTGTGTGCTGGAAGCGGAGTCTCCGCGCGGATCGCAAATCGGGCGCGCAGTGCTGGCAGCGGCATGGCAGTTCCGCGTGCGCCCGCCGCGAGTGGGCGGCAGGTCGAAGGTCGGCGAATGGGTCCGAATCCGGATCGATTACAACATGACGCGGCAGTAATAAGGAAGCCTCAGCCGTTGGCGGCGATCTTGCGCGGTTTGCCGGAAGCGCTGTCCACCTTGGCGAAGCAACCGGGGGCGCAGGCATCGCGGGCTTCTTCCGCGCGAGTGCCGTCTTGCCGAACACCGACCTTGTCACGCGCCTGCAGGTGCAGGTCCATGTATTCCAGGATCCGGCCGTCATGCGCCAGGATCGAGACCGGCCCGATCGGCAGGCGGTCCCGCGCATCCACAAGCACCGGATTTTCCTCCATTTCGGAACCGTATTTCTGGCCCCATTGACGCAGCGCCAGCATCGCGGGCAGCAGGTCGAGGCCCTTTTCCGTCAACCGGTATTCAATCCGGCGGCGGTCGTCGGGGCACGGTTCGCGGTCGAGGATGCCGTGATCGACCAGTTTCGCGAGACGATTCGACAGGATGTTGCGGGCGATACCGAGTTCACCGAGGAATTCCTCGAAATGGTGGAGCCCGTTGAACGACGCGCGCAGGATCATGAACGACCATCGTTCGCCCATCGTCTCCAGCGCCTCGGGCAGTCCGCAGACCGTCAGTTCCTTTAGTGGCTCGCGCAGGTCACCCATAAAATCCCTCTCGCCGTAGCGTTAGCGTGTTTTTTTGAAGTCACAAAACCCAAACTAAGTTTTTAGTTGCAACTTGCAATCTAATTAAGTAGGTAGTGATTCGCAACTGGTTGTCAATTCGGAGCCGAAAAGAACTGCCAGCGCATAATCGCCATTCGATCCAAGGAACCGTGCCATGACCTTCTCCCTCCCCAAATTCCGCTCGTTCAGTGCCGTTACCCTCGCGCTGGTATGGACCAGCCTGACGTTCGGTGCCGCCCTCACCCCGGTCGAAACGCAGGCCCGCGCCGCGACCCCGTATTACACCGCCGAATTTGCCGCGCCTGCCGCGGAAGAAAGAGCCATTATCGGCGGCGTGGTCTGGCAATGCGCAGGCACCACCTGCCTGGCTGCCAAGGCATCGTCCCGCCCGGTAACACTGTGCAAGCGTGTAGCCCGCGAGTTGGGCGAGATCACCAGCTTCACCGCCGGTAACAAGGCGCTCGAAGCGGACGAACTGGCTGCCTGCAACGGCAAGTAATTTCCGCCGACATCCCGTCCCGACCCTCCACCCATCCTGGGGACGGGATTTTCTGGGGCCCCTGGTATTCCTGCCGGGGGCCCTTTTTCCGTTCCGGTTATGCGATCAGGCCGCGGCTGCGCAGATCGTCTGCCAGCGCGGGTGCATCGCGGAAGTGATGGACCTGCCAGCCCTCGGCAGCGGCGGACGAAATGTTGGCGGCGTTGTCATCGATGAACAGCATGTCGCCCGGACTGCGGCCGAAACGTTCTGCGGCCAGCCGGAATATCGCCGGGTCGGGCTTCGCCAGGCATTCACGGCCCGATACCACGATGTCCCGCATGTAGGAAAGTTCCGCGCAGGTTGGCCGGAACATGTCCCAGAATTCCGCCCCGAAATTGGTAATCCCGTAGAGCGGAATGCCGCCATCGTGCAGCGCCCGGATCAGCGCCGCGGTGCCGGGCACCGGTCCGGGAATCGTTTCGAGGAAACGCGCCGCATAGGCGTCGATCAGGTCCGCATATTCGGGGAACTGCTCCTTTCGTTCGGGCACCATATCCGACAGCGGACGCCCGGCATCATGCTGGAAATGCCATTCCTCCGTCACCACGTTGGCGAGGAACCAGTCGAGCTGCGCGGGATCGTCGATCAATTTGGCGAACAGGCAGCGCAGGTCCCACTGGATGATCACCCGCCCGACATCGAACACTACGGCTTCGGCCATGCACTTCTTCCTTGGTCAACCGGCGCCCGGAACCGGGGCCGCAGATACGCGAACGGCCCGCACTCCTGTCCGGAGGCGGGCCGATTCGAGACGACCGGTCCTATCGAAGGACCGGCACCACCAGCAACTTAGCCCTGACGGGCCTTGAAGCGGCGGTTGGTCTTGTTGATGACATAAGTCCGTCCGCGGCGGCGGATTACGCGGCAATCGCGGTGACGGTTCTTCAGCGACTTGAGGCTGTTGCGGATCTTCATGGGTCGGGTTCCAAAAAAATAAGCACCGGAGTTCGACCCCGATGCCGGAAATTCAAGCCGCGCAGATAAGGGCGCGGCGCGGCGAAGTCAACAGATTCGCCGCCCCTACGCGGCGCAATCCGAAAATTTACGGCAGTTCAGTCGCGCCTGATGTCGTCCAGCTTGCGTTCCCACTGAAGGGCATGGGCGATGATCTCGTCCAGCGCAGCATGGCGCGGCTGCCATGGCAGGGTTGCCTCGATGCGCGACGGGTCGGAGATCAGCGATGCCGGATCACCCGCGCGGCGCGGCTGCATATCGCGCTCGATCGTGCGGTTGGTGACCCGGTCGACCGCGTCGAGCACTTCGAGCACGGAAAAGCCGCGGCCATATCCGCAGTTCATTTTCATCGAGCGATCGGGCTGTTCGATCAGCGCCTCCAGCGCCAGGACATGCGCCGCCGCCAGATCGGTGACGTGAATATAGTCGCGCACCCCCGTACCGTCGGGCGTGTCGTAATCGGTCCCGAACACCGCCACCTTGTCCCGCTTGCCCAGCGCCGCTTCCACCGCGACCTTGATCAAATGGGTCGCCCCGGTGGTGGATTGCCCGCTGCGGCCCTCCGGATCGGCGCCGGCCACGTTGAAATAACGCAGGGCGCAGAAGTTCATCGGGTGCGCCGCCGCGACATCGGTGAGCATCTGTTCGGTCATCAGTTTCGACCAGCCGTAGGGGTTGATCGGCACCTGGGGCGAATCTTCCTGAACCGGAGAGGTTTCCGGCACGCCGTAGGTCGCGGCGGTCGAGCTGAAGATGAAATGCGGTACGCCCGCCTTCACCGCGGCATCGATCAGGGCGCGGCTTTTGACGGTGTTGTTGTGATAATATTTTAGCGGGTTCTCGACCGATTCCGGCACCACTACCGAACCGGCGAAATGCATGATCGCCCCGATCCCGCGCTCTTCGAAGATGCGTGCCAGCAGCGCGCCATCCTCAATGTCGCCTTCGTAAAATACGACGCCTTCGGGTACGGCGAAGCGGAAACCGGTGGTGAGATTGTCAATCACCGCGACCGGCCAACCGCCGTCGCGCAGTGCCAGCACGGCGTGGCTGCCGATATAGCCGGCCCCGCCCGTAACCAGCACCGCTGCCTTGTGGTCGCCACTTGATCCTGTGTTCATATCTACCAACTTATTGTCCTGACTGACATTCCGGGAGGCGAATCGTCACCTCTCAGCTCTCTGGCGCTTCACGCTCCGGTTGGCTAGGTTGAACAGCATTGGTGGCGCCCCCGGACGCCCATAACGATTGGAACGATATATGCGAATTTCCCGAATTGCGCTGGTGGCGGTTACCGCTGCCGCTTTGTCGGCCTGTTCGACAACCCCGGTAGGCCCGGTCGAGGTTACCCGGTTCCACCAGCCAGCCACCACCGCGCAGCTGGGCCAGACGACTGTGTTCATCGAGACCGCCCCGGATATGGATCTCGGTGCGCTGGAAGTTGCTCCCTACAAGGAAGCCGTGGCGCGCGAACTGGCAGAGCTTGGTTACCGCGAAACATCGCGCGAGCAGGCGGCACAAATCGCGCAGGTCAGCCTTGAACGCTTCGTGTCGGAACCGCAGCCGAAGGACGGTCCGGTTTCGGTCGGAGTCGGCGGGAGCACCGGCAGCTACGGTTCGGGCCTCGGTCTCGGGATCGGGATCAATCTCGGCGGCAACAAGCCGGACCAGATGGTCGGCACCCAGATGGCGGTAAGCATTCGTGAAGCGGCCAGCGGTAACGCGCTGTGGGAAGGCCGTGCGAATTTCTCGGTCGGCACCGAATCGCCGCTTGCGGCCGCGGAAGCCAACGCCGCCGCAGTGGCCGATGCCATGTTCCGCGAATTCCCCGGCAACAACGGAGAAACGGTAGCTGTGAAAGTGAACGGCAAGTGAGCGATATCCAGATCGACTGCGCTTTCGACAGCGGGAATATCGAAGTCCTGTCCACCGATGGTGCGAGCGCGCGGCTGGCGCTGCGCAAGGACCACATGTCGGAATTCAGGCAATGGTTCCATTTCCGGGTCAGCGGTGCGGCGGGCCGCGAACTCGAACTGAAGATCGCCGATCTGAACGCCTCGGCCTATCCGGGCGGCTGGACCGATTACGATGCCTGCGTGTCGGAAGACCGCGCCTATTGGGGCCGTGCCAGCAGCACGTTCGACAAGGACGAGGACGGCGGCACGCTGACGATCAGCTACGCTTCCGACAGCGATATCGCCTATTTCGCCTATTTTGCGCCGTATTCTATGGAACGGCACCACGACCTCGTGGCCGAATCGGCGCTGTGCGAGGGGGTGTCCTATCGCCGCCTCGGCACCACGCTCGACGGGCAACCGGTCGATTGCCTTGAAATGGGTGAGGGCGACAAGCAGGTCTGGCTGTATGCGCGCCAGCATCCCGGCGAAACGCAGGCGGAATGGTGGATGGAAGGGGCGCTGGAATGCCTGACCGATCCCGCCGATCCGGTTGGCCGTTCGTTGCGCCAGAAGTGCAGCCTGCATATCGTGCCCAATTGCAATCCCGACGGATCGCGCCGCGGTCACCTGCGGACCAACGCGGTGGGCACCAACCTCAACCGGGAATGGGAAAGCCCCAGCGCGGAAAAGTCTCCCGAGGTCCTGTGCATCCGCGATGCGATGGACGAGACCGGGGTCGATTTCGCGATGGATGTCCACGGTGACGAGGCGATTCCCGCGGTGTTTCTGGCCGGGTTCGAGGGCATTGCCGGTCTTAAGGACGAGCAGCAGGCCGATTATTTGCGCTACCGTTCCATCCTGGAGCGGCGCACGCCGGATTTCCAGACCGCGCTCGGTTACGGGATAACTCCGCCGGGCAAGGCGAAGCTGACCATGTCGACCACGCAGCTTGCCCACCGCTTCGGCTGCTGTTCGATGACGCTGGAGATGCCGTTCAAGGACAACCGCGACCTGCCCGATCCGGAACAGGGCTGGAGTCCGGAACGATGCAAGCTGCTCGCTCGCGAATGTCTGGCTTCGCTAGCGGAATGGCTTGAAATCAACTGATAATACCCTGACGGGGGCCTTGGTCTTAAATCGGTAACGCTCTGTCGCTCGGGCGATTGACTCGCGAATCGCGATGCGCTTGTGCAAGCTCAAGGTCCCCCCGATCGGAAAAATTATGGCCAAGCGTGTCCTCGTCGTAGAAGACGATTTCCTCAACCGGATGATGTTCTGCGCTGTCCTGCGCGAGGGCGGCTATCAGGTCGAGGAAGTTGTCGACGAGCGCCTGACGCTTAAGGAGGTCGAGGAATTCGGCCCCGACCTGATCGTGCTGGATATCCATCTGCCGCATGTGTCCGGCATCGACATCATCAAGCTGTTGAAATCGAACGAATTGCTCCGGGACATCCCGGTGCTGGCGGTGACCGGCTATGTCGGCAAGGGTGAGGAGCTGAAGGTCCGCTCCGCCGGGGCCAGCGGTTACCTTGCCAAGCCGGTGTCGATGAAGCCTTTCCTGGAAGCCGTCGGCGGTTTGATCGCCGCCTAGGAATCCGTTTCCCCGCCCGCACGGGGCCATATCCGGCGGCGAACCCGGACATCACGCCAGCGTTAAAAAATAGTCGCGCGGTCGGCGCAGCATCGAACGATGTGCGCGAAAGGCGGGCGGAGTTCCATCTGCGAACGACCCGGGCGCCATCCGCAGCGCCAGGGTTCGGCCCTGTGTCCGACTGGCCGAAACCTGCGCGAGGACTCGCATAACAGGCAGGTTCCGCGCCGCTGATTGCGCGGCGCCGCTGGCAGGAGAGATAACCCGCCTGCAACATCCAGTCTTCGGATTCCCGGTGAGGGAAAGTCGGCTATGGAGTGTTACGTAACCACCCTGCCGCGCACCCGCACCGACCGCGCTGTTCCCCTTATCGCCCGGGTGGACGCCTGGAAGAACAAGGGGCGTGGCAAACCGATGCAGCCCACCCCCGATACATACCTCGGTTAGAAGGTGCGCGGCTTGTAACCTGTTTGGTTAAAAATGTCAAGGCTTGCATCCGCGTTGGCTAGAGCAGACTGGAAGGGCCGAACGCCGCTGGCAGCAAGGCCGATAGTTTTACCCGCCGCACCTCCTCCGGGCCGACGCACAGGACATCAGGGTCTGTACGTCCCAGTGCGGCGAGTTCGTGCAGCACCTGGCGGCACCGCCCGCACGGGGTGATCGGATCACCGCCCCCTTTGTTGCCGGGGCCGGTAACCGCCACCGACACCAGCCCGCCACGCACACCGTCCGCCATCGCCTTCGCCACCGCCACGGTTTCCGCGCACAGCGCCATGCCGTAGCTGGCGTTTTCGATATTGGTGCCGGTCACCACGCTGCCATCCGCAAACCGCAGCGCGGCCCCGACCGCGAAGCCGGAATAGGGCGAATAGGAATGCTCCGCTGCGTCCCGGGCGGCGGCTATCAGGTCCTGGTCATCAGAATTATCCATACAAAACTCCGCCAAACGGAAAGCCCGTCATGATTGCACCACCACCCAGCGGACCGGATCGTCGCTTGCTTCGCTCCGTAGCGCCTCGTTCGCGGTCCATAACAGCCATGGCCGCCCGGCATAATCCGGCTCCATCCAGGTAGAGGTGAGCCACAGATTGCGTTCGAACTGGCTGGCGAGGCCGTAACGCGCTTCGAAGTTCGGATCGATCTTGAGGATAACGGCCTTGCCCGAATGGTTTTCGATCTGGTTGATCAGCGTCATCAACTCGCTTTCTACCGCCGCATCGCTGACCCGCTGTTCGCACCCGTCCGCGGTCTTGCGAAGCTCGATCGCCGGGGGCAGCAGGCTGCTGTCGCGCGGAACCATGGTAACGAAATTGGCCGATTGCCCGTCCGCCATGGTGCAGGGGTCGAAGGCGTGGACCGCGCCGACCTGCAAGTTCGCTTCGCGCGCGGCGGCGAAATTGCGGCTGAAGCGCGCATCCTGCCCGCTTTCCCCGTCGCTCGCGTCAAGATAGGCGAAACTGCCGCCCAAGGCGCGAACGGTGCGGAAATTGATCACTCCATCTCGCGCCCCGGCGACCACGCCTTGATCTGGGTAGCGTTCCTCCGGCGGAGACCAGTGATTGACCTGCCACCACAGGTACCCCCCGGTAGCGGCGGCCACCAGCACCAGCGCCGCGGCGGTGCGCAGCTTCCACGGCGATGCCTTGCGTTTCCTGGCCATGCGTCCTGTCAGCCCTTGATGTGGAGGACGCAAATGAGCGTGAACAGCCGGCGGGCGGTGGCGAAATCGGTTTCGACCTTGCCTTCCAGCCGTTCGAGCAACAATTCCGCCGCGTTGTTGTGGACGCCGCGCCGGGCCATGTCGATCGTCTCGATTTCTGCGGCGGTCGATTTGCGGATCGCCTGGTAATAGCTGTCGCAGATGGCGAAATAATCGCGGATTGGTCGGCGAAACCGCGCGAGGCCGAGGATCAGCGTTTCCAGTTCGGCGTCGTCCTTGTCGCGAATGGTCAGTTGCAGCCGCCCGTCACGCACAGCCAGCGTCAGGCGGTAGGGACCGCCGTGACCCGCCTCCGCCGCGCGGACCGGCTTGAAGGTATTTTCCTCGATCAGGTCGAAGATCGCCACGCGCCGTTCCTGCTCGACATCGGCGCTGCGCCACAGGATCGTGTCCTCGTCGAGCGCAATGTGGGAAATCGTGTAATCGGGCATGGTGCGCCGCTTTCGCAGATGCACGGGGGGCGGTGCAAGGGTTTCCGAAATCATCCCCACTATCCACAAGCCAGTGCGACAATCCGGCACTTGCGTTTGGGATGGCTTCGCGCCCAAAGCAGCCGGATGCCTGATCAAGATACCCTCTCACGCCCCGACGCCCTGACCCCCGCGATGCGCAGCCTGCCCGCGAATATCGAGGCGGAAGCGGCGTTCCTGGGCGCGGTGCTGATCGACAACCGGGTGCTGGAAGAACTGCCGTCACCGATTCGGCCGGAACATTTCTTCGAACCGGTCCACCAGCGGGTGTTCGAACGGATCCTGACCTTGCTGGACCGCAGCGCGGTGGTGACGCCGGTCACGCTGAAGCCCTATTTCGAGGCGGACGAAGCGCTCAAGGAACTGGGCGGGATCACCTATCTTGCCCGGCTGACCGCGGACGGCCAAGGCCTGCTGGCCCCGCGCGAGTTGGCGGAACAGATCTACGACCTCGCCCTGCTGCGCGAACTGGTCAGCGTCGGGCGCAATCTGGTGGAAGGCGCCCTCGACACGTCCGATTCGGTCGCGCCGATGAAGCAGATCGAGGAAGCCGAAGCCGCGCTGTTCAAGGTGGCGGAGGGCGCCGGCGGCCAGAACGAAGCGGAAAGCTTCGGGATGGCGACGCACAAGGCGCTGGGGATGATCGAACTGGCGATCAATTCGGGCGGCAACATCTCGGGCAAGACCACCGGTCTCACCAGCATCAACCAGAAGATCGGCGGGCTGCACGATTCCGACCTGATCATCTTGGCGGGCCGTCCGGGTATGGGCAAGACCTCGCTGGTCACCAACATCGCGTTCAATTGCGCGGACCGGTACCTGCGCGACAAGGCGGACGGAATCGAGGATACGGTCGGTGCGCCGGTGGCCTTCTTCAGCCTCGAAATGAGCGCCGACCAGCTGGCCACGCGTATCCTGTCCGAACAGGCGGGAATTTCTTCCGAACTGCTGCGGATGGGCAAGATCAGCCGTGACGATTTCCAGCAATTGTCCTTCGCCAGCCAGCGTCTCGCGGAATTGCCGCTGTATATCGACGACACGCCCGCGCTGACCATCGCCGCCCTGCGCACCCGCGCTCGGCGGCTGAAGCGCAAGCACGATATCGGGTTGATCGTGGTCGACTACCTCCAGCTGCTGCAGGGATCGGGCCGCGCGAACGACAACCGCGTGAACGAGATTTCCGAGATCAGCCGGGGCCTGAAAACTCTCGCCAAGGAAATCGAGGTGCCGGTGATCGCGCTGTCGCAGCTCAGCCGTGCGGTCGAACAGCGCGACGACAAACGCCCGATGCTGTCGGACCTGCGCGAATCCGGCTCCATCGAGCAGGACGCCGACATGGTGTGGTTCGTGTTCCGCGAGGATTACTACGTCGCCAGCCGCGAACCCAAGCGTCCGGTCGAAAACGACGACACCAAGACGCACGAAGCACACGCCGCGTGGATGGCCGACATGGAGCGCGTCTACGGCCTCGCCGAACTGATCGTTGCAAAACAGCGCCACGGCGCGACCGGCAAGGTGCGGATGCGGTTCGAACCGCGAATCACCAAATTCTCCGACCTCGCCGACGACGATTTGCGCGGCGAATACGACTGACGGAACCTAGGGGCCGCAGCTCCAAATTCCGTCGATCACCTGATCGTCTGCGCCGACGCGGGTGACGGTCATCTGCGCATCGTAGCGCGACCCTTCCATCTCCGCGAGATTGTCGCCGGAAGGTTCGACATCGACGGTCAGCCCGCGGCCTTCGAATTCGCCCCGATCCGACATCGTGCCGAAACCGCCGGTGTGCGGGGTCTGCACCGCTTCGGTGAAACCGTTGATCTTCATGACGCCGAGGCCGCGCTGGTTTTCGCCCACATAGGCCTTGGCGGCGAGCAGGATGTCATCGCCCGTCTCGAACGCGCAACCCAGTTCCTGCGGCAGGTTGGCGGCTTCGATCTCTGCCGCGCTCAGCGGGGAAAGCAGGAAAGTGCCCTCGGGGATTTCCGGACCGGCGGCGGAGGTCGCCGGATCGGTCGGTTCAGGTGACGGATCCGGCGCGCAGGCGGCCAGCGCAAGCGCGAGCACGCCCAGCGGCGCGTAAATTCTGTTCATGGTGGGGAACCCTTGTGCAGCGGCAGCGAAAGCGGCCTGTTCGCCCTAACAATGCGCTGTCCGGCAACCGGTTCCGCGAATAAGCCGGTGACCTACAGCCCCAGGTTCAGCTGCCGGCTGACGTTGTAATCGACGACCGCCACGATGAACCACGCGAGGTTCCAGCGGATCCGGTTGAACAGGGTCGCCCGGCGGCGGTTCACCTGCGGAGTGATTTCCTCGCTTGCGGCGATATGCCAGCCGATGAATTTACGCATCCGGTCCGCCAGCGCCGCATCCTCGATCCGCAGCATCAGTTCAAGGTTCACATACAGGCTGCGCATGTCGAAATTGGCGCTGCCGAAATACACCGCATCGTCGATCACGATCAGCTTCGTATGCAGCTTGCAGGCGGTGAATTCCCATACCCGCGCGCTGCAACCAAGCAGATAGGCGTACATCGAACGCGCCGCGCCGATGGTGGCGTTGTTGTCCGATTTGCCGGCCATCACCAGCCGCGCGGTCCCGCGCCGGGCCAGGTTTCCGATCCTCCGCGCCATGCGGCTGGCGGGGGAGAAATAGGCCATCACCATGTCCAGCCGCCGCCCGCGAACCAGGTCTGCCCGGATCGCCTGCGCCCAGCTCGACGGCGTCCGCGTGGGGCCGCCGATCAGCAGCCGGACCGGACCGCTGCCCGGGCTCCATTCGCGAATCATCCGGCTGACCGCGAGCCAGTTGGACCGGGGGTTGGCGCTCCACCGCTCCAGTTCGTCGAACCAGCGCGAGAGTTGGCTAACCGCCGAGCCTTCCAGTGTCACCGCCAGGTCGTTCCAGCCGTTGACCTTTGGTGGGGCAAAGTAATCGTCGGCGATATTGAACCCGCCGAGCATTGCGGTCCCGTCCGCGATGACCATTTTCTGGTGGTTGCGGATCAGATAGCGCTGCGACCAGCCGGAGCTGAACACGTGCCAGTTGCCGCCCGCATCGCTCAGCGGCTGGAGAAACTCGGCGTCCGCATCGGCACCGAATCCGTCGATGATCAGCGTGACCGCCACCCCGCGCTCCGCCGCCGCGACCAGCGCATCGCGGACCTGGCGTCCGGTATCGTCGATTGCGAAAATGTAGAAACACATCCGGACCGATTCGCGGGCCCCGCCGATCATTTCGAGCAACCGGTCGAGCCGGTCCTTGCCCGCGGGGTAGAAGGTCAAGTCCTGGCCTTGCGCTGAGATGGAAAACGGCGGCAGTTCGGCAGGGGCGCCCCCCACGCCGGATGATCGTTCTTCGCCCATGACCACGCGCTCTACCGCCCTGCGGCCCACTGCG
Source organism: Allopontixanthobacter sediminis (assembly GCF_009828115.1). Lineage (GTDB taxonomy): Bacteria > Pseudomonadota > Alphaproteobacteria > Sphingomonadales > Sphingomonadaceae > Allopontixanthobacter > Allopontixanthobacter sediminis. Next base: position 240,799 of record NZ_WTYL01000002.1, read on the forward strand.
CAAATCCTTGACTCTCGGCGCCTCCCCGACTAATTGCCTACCTTTCCTGATAATCCCAGAAATTGGAGTGCCCGATGGCGCGCGTTACCGTCGAAGATTGTGTCGACAAGATCCCCAACCGTTTCGACCTCGTGTTGCTCGCTGCCCAGCGTGCCCGCGAGATTTCCGGCGGCGCGGAACTGACCATCGACCGGGACCGGGACAAGAACCCGGTCGTCGCCCTGCGCGAGATCGCCGAACAGACGGTCAAGCCAAAGCATCTGATGGAAAGCGTCGTCACCGGCCTGCAGAAAATCCTGCCCGATGACGAAGACGAAGCGGATGAAGTCGGCTCGCTCAGCCAGTCGGCGGAAGCCCTGCGGATCACCGCATCGGCCCCCACCCGTTCGACCTCGATCGGTTCCGATTACGACGGTTAACGCTGCTGCGCTTCCAGCGCCAAACAAAAAGGCCGCTCCTTCGGGGGCGGCCTTTTGCGTTTCGGGGCCGGTTCGCATTTTGACACAGCGCCAATTTGGTTCTTTACAGCACGCAGTCGCGCGATAGTTTTCCCGTCCGGAGGGTTTGGATACGGCACCAGTTTCGGGGATACGAAGTCAGATGGCAGTCGTCGCGGTTTACAGCATCAAGGGCGGGGTCGGCAAAACCACCCTGGCCGCCAACCTGGCCTATTACTCGGCGAGTGTTTCGTGCCGGCGCACATTGCTGTGGGACCTCGACGCTTCGGGCGGTGCAGGATACCTGCTGGGGGTCGATGCGAAGCCGGGCAGGAAATCCTCCGGCAAGCGGGCGGATACAATCTTCTCCCGCGAACAGGACCCGGCGAAACTGATCCGCCGGACCGCCTACGCCAATCTCGACCTGCTGCCTGCGGACGAAAGCATCCGCGCGCTGGACAGCCAGTTCGCTTCCATCGGCAAGAACAAGCGGCTGGCCAAGCTCGCCGGGAACCTGTCGAAGGATTACGAGCGGATCATCTTCGACTGTCCCCCGGTGCTCAACGAGGTCAGCGCGCAGGTGATGCGCGCCGCCGACCTGGTGATCGTGCCCCTGCCCCCTTCGCCGCTGTCCGCCCGCGCGTTCGAACTGGTCGCGGAAGAAGTTGCCGCCAGCAGCAAGCCGCATCCGCCGATCCTGCCGGTCCTCTCGATGCTCGACCTGCGCCGGACGCTGCACCGCGAAGCGCGTGAAGCCAACCCCGGCTGGCCGGCCATCCCCCTCGCCAGCGCGGTCGAACAATGCGCCGTGCGCCAGCAGCCGGTCGGAGCCTTCGCCCCGCGCAGCCCGGCCGCCCGCAGCCTGCAGCAATTATGGACCGCCATCGAACGCAAGCTGGCGGCCAAGCCGGGCTGACCCTTCTCGCACCGGCAGAGCGGGACTCGCTCCCAAAACCTTACCGTTGCGGGCCGCTAAAATCAGTGGGTTGCCAGTGTCGGACATCACGGGCGAATGTCTGCTATCCTCACTCCTACGGAAAAAGTGGGCTGTCCGGACACGACGACGTACCCGACATTACCGACTGTGCTATTGGACCGGCATGACGACAATAGAAGCAGCACTGGTGATTGGAGGCATTTTAGGCTTTCTGGCTGGCCTGATACCTCGCGCCAAAGCAGGCTGTGCTACGCTTTTTGTAATCCCTATTGTGATGCTGATTTACACGGTGATCGAGCTAAACGACCCTAGCCGAAGACCGGACGCACTTGATGCACTGTACTATATCTTCAACCCTCTGTGGCCGACCCTAGGAGCGCTTGTAGGTTTCGGCCTAGCCAGAGTGATCAGTGGTTTCGTTAAACGCAAAAAGCCGGATGGCAGCTAACCAACCCGGTTGCGCCTTCGCCAGCGAGAGAGCCGCAGCCCAGAAACGGACCAGCTCCTACCGCCCCCCAAGACTGCCATTCAGCGGCGCTCGAACACCAACTTATGCGCCGAAGGAGTTCGTCGTGGGTCTTGTTGTGCCGGACTGATGCTCTGTTGAAGCATCATGAACTCGAACGAAGACGTTCTTGCTCGAAGCAAGCACCGCTTCCTGATCTAACGTCAATCTGACAATGCACTCAATCAGTGTGGGCGATAGTGAGCGGACTTCGATATAGCCGTGTGTAATCCGCTCAATCGGGACGCGCTTTGAAGTGGCAATTCTAATCAGCAGACTACGATAAAAGGATAATGTCTGCCGGAAACGAAGTTCGCTTGCCGCATCTTGAGGTTCGACCAGATCGAACTGAATCGCCTCCACGGAACTTCGGATCAGAACGGCTTGAAAAGATCCGAGAGCCCAATACCCATCTATGCGATTGTTGCGGCTGACGAAGGTCTCCAACAAATCATTACAGACACCCTGTTACGCTCGCGACCCCACCATCCGTTTGCACTCCTTCAACGAAAACGCCGGTGTAAGATGCCGAGTGACTGCTTTCCACGACTAATCGGACATTCGCGGTCCGTTGCGTAGCGACTGAAAGCTGGCGCCCCAAACTCCGGTGTTGAGGCAGTGCCGCCGTGCTCGGAACAAAAAAGGGGCGAACCTCCCGGTCCGCCCCTCCTTGCTTTTGCTTTGGCAGTTACGCGCCCTGAGGGGCCGTATCGCCTGATCCGCCGAACTTCTTGCCCGACTTGGGGATCAACGAACCGCGTATTGGCTTGAAGTTCGGCTTGCCCTTGGGCTCGTCCGGACGGTCGATCTTGCCGTTGGCCATCAGCTGGTCGATTTCCTCGCCGGTCAGCGTTTCATATTCCAGCATTGCCAGCGCAATCAGGTGCAACTTGTCTTCCTGGTCTTTCAGGATGTCGGTCGCGCGCTTGTGGGCGTCTTCCACCAGCTGGCGGATTTCGGCGTCGATCAGCTTGTTGGTTTCCGCCGAACCCATGGTTCGCTGGGATTGGCCCATGCCGAGATAGCCTTCCTGCTGCTGTTCGTACATCAGCGGTCCGAGCTTGTCCGACATGCCCCATTTGGTGACCATGTTGCGGGCGAGATCGGTGGCGTACTGGATGTCGGACGACGCGCCGGAAGACACCTTGTTATGGCCGAAGATCAGTTCTTCCGCCACTCGGCCGCCCATCGAAACCGCCAGGTTGGCGTGCATCTTGTCGCGGTGGTACGAGTAATTGTCCCGTTCCGGCAGGCGCATTACCATGCCCAGCGCGCGGCCGCGAGGGATAATCGTGGCCTTGTGGATCGGGTCGGATGCTTCCTCGTTCACCGACACCAGCGCGTGGCCAGCCTCGTGATAGGCGGTCATCTTCTTCTCGTCGTCGGTCATCACCATGGAACGCCGTTCGGTGCCCATCATGACCTTGTCCTTGGCGTCCTCGAATTCCTGCATCGCCACCAGCCGCTTGTTACGGCGCGCGGCCAGCAAGGCAGCTTCGTTGACGAGGTTGGCAAGGTCCGCGCCGGAGAAACCGGGCGTGCCGCGCGCGATCGTGCGCGGGTTGACGTCCGGAGCCAGCGGCACTTTCTTCATGTGCACGGCAAGAATTTTCTCGCGGCCTTCGATGTCCGGGATCGGCACCACGACCTGGCGGTCGAAGCGGCCCGGACGCAGCAGCGCGGGGTCGAGCACGTCGGGACGGTTGGTCGCCGCGATGATGATGATGCCTTCGTTGGCTTCGAAGCCGTCCATTTCGACCAGCAGCTGGTTCAGCGTCTGTTCGCGCTCGTCGTTCGAATTGCCGAGGCCGGAACCGCGGTGGCGGCCTACGGCGTCGATTTCGTCGATGAAGACGATGCACGGCGCGTTTTTCTTGGCCTGTTCGAACATGTCGCGCACGCGGCTTGCACCGACGCCGACGAACATTTCGACGAAGTCCGAACCCGAGATGGTGAAAAACGGCACGCCCGCCTCACCCGCGATGGCGCGGGCCAGCAGGGTCTTGCCGGTACCGGGCGAACCGACCAGCAGCGCGCCCTTGGGAATCTGCCCGCCAAGCTTGGAAAAACGCTGCGGATCCTTGAGAAATTCGACGATTTCCTCCAGCTCCTCGCGCGCTTCGTCGATGCCGGCGACATCCTCGAACGTCACCCGGCCCTGCTTCTCGGTCAGCATCTTGGCCTTCGATTTGCCGAAGCCCATCGCGCCGCCGCCGCCGCCCTTCTGGACCTGGCGGAGGGCAAAGAAGGCAATGCCGAGGATCAGGACGAACGGCAGCGCCTGCATCAGGATGACCAGGAACAGGTTCATGCGTTCCGGTGCGACGCCGGCATATTCGACGCCCTTTTCATCCAGCAATTCGGTCAGCTGGGTGTCGCCGGCCACGGGGGTGGTGGTGAAGGTCTGGCCGTTCTTGAGCTGGCCGGTGATCACGTCGGGCGCGATCTGCACCTGATCGACGGTGCCTTCGGCGACCTTGTTGCGGAAATCGGAATAGCCGATCTCGGCACCGGCAGGCTGCGCTCCGCTGTTGAACATGGTCACGACCATCAACAGGGCGAGAAAAATCCCGCCCCAGACCAGCATGCTTTTCACCCAGGGGTTGGGGCCCTGCGGTTCCTTTTCATCATTCATCGAACTGGTCGTCCTTTCCTGCCCCGCATTCTTGCCCATAATATGGGGCTGCCAGTGTGAATGGCAAGCTAATGCGAGGCCAAAGGGATGGGGCGCCTGTTGCTCAGCCTTTTCCGGTGCCGTTCGCGCGCAGGAACAGGTCCACGGCGGAGCTGATCCGGCGAGCGGTGCGGTCGGGGTCGATCGGGATGCCCATCCGCTGTTCGAGATCAGTCAGCCCCTTGAACATCGCGCCAAGGTGCTCGGCGCACATCTCGGCATCCTCGAACTGCAATTCGCCCCGGTCGCGCGCCCGTTCGAGCAGCCCGGCAAGCGCCGAATGCAGGCGCTTGGGGCCCGCCGCGAAAAAATTCGCGCCGAGTTCAGGCTCCCGTTCGACTTCGGCGGCCAGCCCGATCTCGAACTGGATCATCTCGGGCTTCATCAGGAATTCCGTCATCGCGTGACCGAATTCGCGCAGCCGCTCGCCGATCGGGCCGTCCCATTCGTCGACGATCAGGCGTTGGCGAATGGTGTCGCAACGCTTCTCGACGGCTCGCTGGAACAGTTCCGATTTTCCGCCGAAGTGGTTGTAGACCGTCACCTTCGACACCCCTGCGTCGGCCGCGATTCCTTCGATCGACGCCTGCGAATACCCGTGTTTGAAGAACGCCCGCGTGGCGGCTTCGATGATCGCATCATGCTTCCCGGCGTCGACCGGACGGCCCATCGCCTTCGCCGGTTGCGACGCGCGTTTTCTCTTCTTGGCCGCGGGCGCAGGACCGGAGGAAGATGGACTTGACAAAGTGAACGGCTCCGTTCAATTAAACGTGACCGTTCAATATCAACCCGATCAGTTCCTTTCGCAAGCCCTCTCCCGTGCAAAGGTTTAGCCCACGTGCTTTGGATCGCCATCAGGATGCTCACCGGGGACGCCCAGAAATTCTATGGGCTGCTGTTCGGGATCGGTTTTTCCACCCTGCTAATCACCCAACAATTGACGATCTTCGTCAACCTGGTCGAACGCGGCGCCAGCGGTGTCTACAACGCGCCCGAGGCGGAAATCTGGGTGATGGACCCGGTCAGCCGCACTACCGAAGTCAATTACGCAATGCCCGCGACGGCGCTCGACAAGGTGCGTTCGGTGCCGGGCGTCGAATGGGCGGTGCCGCATTTGCGCGCGCAGGCCTCGGTCAGGACCAAGGACGGCGATCTTGAGGGTGTGGCGGTGATCGGGGTCGACGATGCGACGCTGATCGGAATGCCCGCGCGGATGAAGGAAGGCGAGAAGTCCGTGCTGTTCGCTCCGGACTCGGTCGTGATCGACGATACCGGGACCACCCGGTTCTTCCCGGCCGGGGTCAGCCCGATCGGCGAGCGGCTCGAACTCAACGACCAGCGCGCCGTGATCATGGGCGTGGCCGATGCGATCCCTAGTTTTACCAGCACGGTTGTGCTGTACACGCGTTATTCCAACGCGCTCAATTTCGTACCCGGCACCCGCAACCGGCTGACCTTCGTGCTGGCCGGAGTGCAGGACGGCGTCAGCCCCGCGGAAGTCGCAGCACGGATCGAGCGGGAGACCGGCCTAAAGGCGCAAATCCGCGAGAATTTCGCCCGCAGCGGGATCGATTTCATCATCGAAAACACCGGCATCCCGACCAATTTCGGGATCACCGTCGTGCTCGGATTCGTGGTCGGGGTGGCGATCGTCGGATTGACCTTCAGCCTGTTCATTCGTGACAACATCAAGCAATTCGGCGCGCTCAAGGCTATCGGCGTCACCAACGGCAAGATCATGGGCATGGTCGGCGCGCAGGCCGGGCTGGTCGGACTGATCGGCTATGCGCTCGGCGTGATCGGGACCGTGGTGTTCATCCAGGTGTTCAGCGCCAACCCCTTCTTCAAAGGGTTCTACATCCCCTGGCAAATCCCGCTCGTCAGCCTGGTGGCGGTGATCGTGATCCTGGCGATTACCGGGCTGATCGCGATCCGCAGTGTGCTCAAGACCGAGCCGGCGGCGGTGTTCCGGTGAGCGGGGTGGTGACGGAGCAGCCTGAACAACCGGCCCGCAGCGGCAATCCCGCAGCCGCGATCCGCGCGCGCGGCGTGACCCGCGATTTTCCCGCCGGGCAATCGACAATCCGCGTCCTCCACGGCATCGATACGGACATCCGTTCGGGCGAGATGACTTATGTCGTGGGCGAGAGCGGATCGGGCAAGACGACGCTGATCTCGATCATGTGCGGCATCCTGTGGCCGACGGACGGGGAGGTGGAGGTGTTCGGGACCGACATCTACCGCCTGTCGGACACCGAACTCGTCAATTTCCGGCTCAACAACATCGGGTTTATCTTCCAGCAGTACAATCTCATCCCCTCGATCGACGCCGCCGCCAACGCCGCGGTGCCGCTGATCGCACAGGGCATGGCGGTGGGCGCAGCGCGCGAGAAAGCCAAGGTCCTGCTCGACAAGCTCAATATCGGCGATCAGGCCGACAAGCTGCCCAAGCAGCTGTCCGGCGGGCAGCAGCAACGCGTCGCAATTGCCCGCGCGCTGGTGCACGAACCGCGCCTGGTGGTGTGCGACGAACCGACCGCCGCACTCGATGCGCGTTCGGGGCGGCGGGTGATGGACCTGCTGCGCGAAGTCGCGGTGGCGCCCGACCGCGCGTGCATCATCGTCACCCACGACAACCGTATTTTCGACCTGGCCGACCGGATCCTCGTACTCGAGGACGGACGGATAACCCATGACGGCACCGAAATGCCGCAAGAAGGATAGGATTGACCATGGCGCTATTGCCAGAAGGCGGGTTCCGGAGCCTCAGCGTATCACGGCAGGTGCTGCCGGTGGTGGCCGCGATCGGTGTGCTGGTCGCGGCCTATCTGATCCTCACCAACCAGCCTGACCGGACGATCAGCGACCCTGCGGAAATGCCCGCCCATGCGGACGGCGCGCTGGCCGATGGGCCGCGCGTGGCCGGTGCCGGCGTGGTCGAACCTTCGAGCGAACTGGTCAGTATCGGCACGTCGCTGGGCGGGCTGGTGGCCGACGTCCGGGTGAGACCGGGAGATTATGTCACCAAGGGCCAGCCGCTGTTCACCGTCGACGACCGGGCGTTGCGCGCGCGGCTGGAGGAAACCGGCGCGGCTATCGCGCAGGCCCGGGCTGCAATTGCCGAGGCCGCCAGCGCCGCCGAGACCGCAGGCCGCCAACTGGAACTTTACCGCCAGGTCGAAGACGCGGCAGCCGTGTCGCGCGCGGAAGTCATCCGGGCGGAGGGCGAAGCGCAGGCCGCCCGCAGCCGGCTGAACTCCGCCCGCGCCCAATTGCAGGCAGCGCAGGCGGCGGCAGGGTCGGCGCGCACCGATCTTGAACGGCTGACCGTCCGCGCGCCGATCGCGGGTGAAATCCTGGCGGTGCACGTGCGCCCGGGGGAATTCGTCCAGGCAGGCGCGCAGCAAGGCGGAAACTCCGCGCCCTACATCGAAATGGGGCAGACCCGGCCGCTCCATGTCCGCGTGGATATCGACGAGAACGAAGCCGTCCGGCTGGACCTCGGCAAGCCGGCGATTGTCAGCCCGCGCGGTGCCGCCGACCAGAAAGTGACCGCCAGCTTCGTCCGCGCGGAGCCACTGGTGGTGCCCAAACGCTCGCTGACCAACAGCGCGAGCGAACGGGTCGATGTCCGGGTGCTGCAGGTGATTTATGAATTGCCGCCCGCCGATGGCCGGTTCCGGGTAGGCCAGCAGGTCGACGCGTTCATGCCGGCGCGTGCAAAGGCCGCGAAGTGATGCGCGGCCTTCGCTTTGCAAGTGCCAGCGCCGGGGTGACCGCGGTCCTGCTGCTCGGCGGCTGCGTCGCGGGGCCACCGGCGAACATCGACACTCCGCCGCCCGCGCTGCCCGGCAGCTTCTACAACGCTCCCTCGGCAGACGTTTCAGCGAATGTCGCCGCGTTGCTGCCGCAGGACGATCCGGCATTTGCCAGCCTTGCGGCGGTGATGCTCGACAATTCGCCAACGCTGGCCGAAGCGATTGCCCGGATCGAACGGGCCCGCGCCGCATCCGACCGGGCCGGCGCGAACCGGCTGCCGCTGGTCGGCGGGTCCGCCTCGGTAGAGGCAACCCGCACCAACCCGGCGCAATTCGGGACGAACTTCCCCTCCACCGTCTCGATCGATACCGAGCGCGTCAGCTACGGCGCGTCGCTGACCGCGTCCTGGGACCCGGACCTGTTTGGCCGTTTGCGCGCGCAGGAACGCGCCGCCATCGCCCGGATTGACGCCGCCGGTGCCGACGCTGCCGGGGTACGGCTCGCGTTGCTGGCCGAGGTAGCTGGCGCGGTGGTCGACTGGCGCACGCTGGCGGCGCGTGAGGCGGCGTTGGAGCAGGACCTGGTTGCGGCGGAAACGCTGGTGACTCTCGCCGATATTCGCGAGCGATCGGGTATCGCGCCCGGTTTCGACCGGGTCCGGGCGGAGGCCGCTGCCGAAGCCAGTCGCAGCCGGATCGCCGCCCTCCCCGCCGAACGGGCGCGCCTGCTCGGGCAGTTGGTAACCCTGACCGCGCAGCCCGCCGCAATCGTTCGCAGCGCGCTGGACCAGCCCGCGCCGGACGTCGCTGCACCCGCACCCCCGGCCGCCGTGCCGTCGGACCTCCTCACCGGCCGCCCCGATGTGCTCGCCGCCGCCGCGCGGCTGGCTGCGAGCGATGCCGACCTTTATGCGGTTGCGGCGCAGCGGTTCCCCCGCCTCGACTTGTCCGCGGCGCTGGGCCTCCTCGCGTTCGATATCGGCGGACTGTTCGCTTCCGACGCTATCACCGGTTCAGTCGGCGGATCGCTGCTTGCCCCGCTGCTCGATTTTGGCCGGATCGAAGCGGAGATTGACGGTGCGGAAGCGGACAAGCGGATCGCGTTCCAGGCCTACCGGGGGGCGGTATTCACTGCGCTGGGGGATGCGGAGGCCGGGTATGGGCTGGTCGATGCCGCTGACCGCGCCCTCGCCATCGCAGAACGCGAACGGGCCAGCAACGAGCGTTCCGCCCGGCTAGCCGAAGTTCGTTACCGCGCCGGATTGTCCGATTTCCTCACTGTGCTCGATGCGCGCCGGAATGCGGATACCTCGGGGGAGCGCGCGGCCACCGCCCGCGGCCAGGCCCGCCGCGCGCGGGTCATCCTGTGGCAAGCGCTGGGGGGCGATCAGGCGAGTGCGGCAGCCGCTACGCCGTAGATTTCTTCAGCAACGCCGAACGCAGGCACTGGCAGACAATTTCGTCCCGCTGGTTGGTCAGCTGGTGGCTGAAGGTGACGATTCCGGCGTTGGGACGCGATTTCGACTGGCGCAGCTCGGTGACTTCGCTGCTGGCACGCATCGTATCGCCGATGAACACGGGATGCGGCATGACCAACTTGTCGTAGCCGAGATTGGCGACCAGCGTCCCCAGCGTGGTGTCGCCGACGGACAGGCCGACCATCAGCGAAAAGGTGAAGGTCCCGTTGACCAGGATCTGGCCGAATTCCGAGGCTTTGGCGGCTTCCGCATCAAGGTGCAGCGGCTGCGGATTGTGCGTCATGACCGAGAACATCAGATTGTCCGTCTCCGTCACCGTACGGCGGATCTCGTGTTCGATCCGGTCGCCGACTTGCCATTGATCGAAGAAACGCCCTGCCATTGATCCTGTCCCGATGATTTCGTGCGCGGCTGCTGTTGCGCGGCGGAGGCAAAATGTCGAGGCGGTTCTTCAGCTTATCGCCGCCCGTTACACTACGCTTGATCTGCTCTCCATCGGGGTCCAGAGGGCGAAATACCCCCCGAATCCACCCCGAACTGTAAAGCCAGGCCCTCGATGAACTATCACTCGCCGACCCGCAACGCGATCAGCCGGGACGCGCTGCGCAGCGCCTACCGCCAGGACGAACAGGCCTGCGTCCAGCAGCGCCTGCGCGAGGCCGCACCCGCGTCCGCCGTGCATGGCGAGGCGGCAAAACTGGCCGGACAACTGATCCAGGGCGCCCGGGCGCGCAAGGCCAGCGGACTCGACGCGTTCCTCCAGACCTACGGCCTCGCGACCGAAGAGGGCGTGGCGCTGATGTGCCTTGCCGAAGCGTTGCTGCGCGTACCCGACAGCGCCACCGCGGACGCGCTGATCCGCGACAAGCTGGGCGGCGTCGAATGGTCCGACCACATGGGCGACAGCCCCTCCACCTTCGTCAACGCCGCCACATTCTCGCTGATGCTGACGGGTGAAGTTCTCGAGCGGCCCGAACTGCAGCAACGCGGGATGGGCGCGACCCTAAAGCGTGCTGTCGGACGGCTGGGCGAGCCCGTGATCCGCGCGGCGACCCTGCAGGCGATGCGCATTCTCGGCGGCCAATTCGTGTTCGGCCGCACCATCGAGGAAGCGCTCAAGCGGGCCAAGCCGGAACGGGCGCGCGGGCTGACCCACAGTTTCGACATGCTCGGCGAAGCGGCGATGACGTTCGACGATGCCGAGCGCTACCGGCTGGCCTATGCCGGTGCGATCACGCGGCTTGCCCGCGAAGCGGAACGCGGCATGGTCCATTCGCCGGGCATTTCGGTCAAGCTGTCGGCGCTCTATCCGAAGTACGACTTCCTCCATGCGGAGCAGGCCGCGGCGGCGCTGGTGCCGATCCTCAAGGGCCTGGCGATGCAGGCGCGCGACGCGGATATCCATTTCACCATCGACGCCGAAGAAGCGGAGCGGCTCGAACTGTCGATGGACATCATCGAAGCGCTGGTCGGTGACGAGGACCTGTTCGCTACCGGCTGGGAAGGCTTCGGCATGGCGGTCCAGGCGTATCAGAAGCGCTCGCTGCCGCTGTGCGACTGGGCGATCCGGCTGGCACGGCATCATGGCCGGAGGCTTATGGTCCGGCTGGTCAAAGGCGCCTATTGGGACACTGAAATCAAGGTCACCCATGTTGGCGGCTACACCGATTTCCCGGTCTTCACCCGCAAGCTGTCGACCGATGTGTCCTATCTCGCTTGCGCCGCCAAATTGCTGGCGGCGGGCGACGCTGTCTATTCGGCCTTCGCCACTCACAACGCTTATACCGTCGGGGCCATCAAGGCGCTCGCGCAGGAAACAGGTGGCAGCAACCAGTTCGAATTCCAGCGGCTCCACGGAATGGGCGAGGATGTCTACGAGGAACTCGCCAAGCTTGAAGGCAACACCCGCACCCCGGTGCGCATTTACGCCCCGGTCGGCGGGCACAAGGAACTGCTGGCCTATTTGGTCCGGCGGCTGCTTGAAAACGGGGCCAATTCGTCCTTCGTGAACCGAATGGCGGACGCCGATGTGCCGGTGACCGATCTCACCACCGATCCGGTGGCGGACCTTGCCGCCATCGAACCCAAGCGCAACCCGGCGATTCCCCTGCCGGGCGAACTGTTCCCGCGGCGCGCCAACAGCGCGGGCATCGATCTCAGCGATCCGTTGGTCCGCGGACCGCTGATGGAGCGCGTGGCAGCACTGGAATCGCGCCAGTGGCATGCGGAACCGACCTTCGTATCGGACGCAGCCGGCGAAGTTGCACCGATCACCATGCCGCACGACCTGTCCGTGGAAATCGGCACCCGCCGCGATGCTCTGGCGGACGAAGTAACTGACGCGATCAGTCGCGCTGCGGCGATCCAGCCCGGCTGGAACGCACTGGGCGGCGAGAAACGCGCGCTGCTGCTTGAAGCGGCCGCCGACCTGTTCGAGGAACACACCGACGAATTCCTTTCCCTGTGCCAGCGCGAGGCGGGCAAGACCCTGCCGGACGGGGTACTGGAACTGCGCGAGGCGGTCGATTTCCTGCGCTATTACGCGGTCGAAGCGCGCCGGTTGTTCGGCGCACCGACCATCCTGCCCGGACCCACGGGCGAGGAAAACCGCTTGTCCTTGGCCGGACGCGGCGTGTTCGCGACCATCAGTCCCTGGAATTTTCCGCTAGCCATCTTCATCGGACCGGCGGCGGCAGCGCTGGCAGCGGGTAACACGGTGATCGCCAAGCCGGCGGAACAGACCCCGCTGATCGCCGCGCTGGCGGTCAGATTGTGTCACGAGGCAGGCATCCCGGACGAAGTATTCCAGCTCGTCCCCGGCGCAGGCGATGTCGGCGCGATGATCACTTCCGACCCGCGCCTCGCGGGCGTCGCCTTCACCGGATCGACCGACACGGCGCGCGCGATCAACCGCAGCCTGGCGGCGCGTGACGGGCCGATTGCGACCTTCATCGCGGAAACCGGCGGGCAGAACGCGATGATCGTCGACAGCTCCGCGTTGCCCGAACAGGTCGCCCGCGACGTGGTGGGCAGTGCGTTCCAGAGCGCGGGCCAGCGCTGTTCCGCGCTGCGCATGCTGTATCTGCAGGACGATGTTGCCGACCATATGCTGGCGATGATCATCGGCGCGTTCGAAGCGCTGGAGATCGGCGACCCCGCCGCCCTTGCCACCGATGTCGGCCCGGTGATCGATCCCGACGCGAAGGCCGCGCTGGACCGGCACGTCGCCCGGCGGCGCAAGGCGGGGCACCCGGTGTGGCAGCGCGACCTGCCAGCCGGGCCCGGCACACTGACCGGGCGCGGCTGTTTCGTCGCGCCGACGATCATCGAGCTCGGTTCGATCCTCGATTTGAAGCGTGAGAACTTCGGCCCGGTGCTGCATGTCGTGCGGTACCGCGCGGACCAGCTCGGCCAGGTGATCGACGATATTAACGCCACCGGATACGGCCTGACGTTGGGGCTGCACAGCCGCATCGATGCCGTCCGCCGGTTCGTCGAATCCCGTGCGAAAGTCGGTAATTTCTACGTCAACCGGAACCAGATCGGGGCGGTGGTGGAGAGCCAGCCGTTCGGCGGGGAGGGATTATCCGGCACCGGGCCCAAGGCGGGCGGACCGCATTACGTGGCCCGGTTCGCTACCGAACGGGTTGTCTGCATCGACACGACTGCGGCAGGCGGAAACGCAAGTCTGCTGGCTGGATGAGATTTGCCGGATTACCGGTTCACCTGACCGCTAACGCTTGTTAAACAAGGCCGAATGATCCGATTCCTCACCCTGCTGCTGTCATTGGCTTCGCTCGGCTGGTCCCTGCCCGCCGCCGCCGCCGTGACGATGAGCTTTCACAGCTTCAACGGTTCGGTGCTGCTGGGCCGGTATCCGCACACCTTCGTGGTGCTGCAGGGCACGCTGGACAGTACCGGGCAAGCGGTGAACGAGAATTACGGTTTCACCGCGAAATCGGTTTCCACCCGCATCCTGTCCGGGCCGGTGGAACACGACATTTCCATCGAACCGCCGAAATACATCACCAGCACCAACCGCCATTTTTCGGTCAAGCTGACCGATGCGCAGTACAACCAGGTCGTTGCGGAAATGAAGGCGTGGCGGGATGCACCGGGTAAGTATTACTCGCTCGACAGCCGCAACTGCATCCATTTCGTCGGCCGGATGGCGCAGATTGTCGGGCTGAAAGTGGACTATCCGCAGAACATGCTGCGCAAGCCGAAGAAGTGGCTCAACCATATTACCGGCCTCAATCCGCAGTTGGGCGCGAAGCCGATCGGCTGACGGCCCGATTGGCTGACAGGCGGCGTCAGTTGCGGGGAAAACACAGGACCTGCACTTGCCCCCCGTGCAGGCTTGGTCAATCACTCCGGACATGGCGATTCTCAGCGACAAATGGATTCGGACGCAGGCCACGGAAAAGGGCATGATCGAACCGTTCGTGGAAGCGCAGCGGCGTGACGGCTGCATTTCCTACGGCCTCAGCTCCTACGGCTATGACGCCCGGGTGGCGCCCGAATTCAAGATCTTCACCAATGTTAACAGCAGCATCGTCGATCCCAAGCAGTTCGATCCGAACAGTTTCGTCGACCGCGAGACCGATGTCTGCATCATTCCGCCCAACAGTTTCGCGCTCGCGCGGACGGTGGAATATTTCCGCGTACCGGAAGACGTGCTGGTCATCTGCCTCGGCAAATCGACCTATGCGCGCTGCGGGATCATCGTGAACGTCACCCCGCTGGAGCCGGGCTGGGAAGGCCATGTGACGCTGGAATTTTCCAACACCACCCCGCTGCCCGCGAAAATCTACGCTAACGAAGGCGTCTGCCAGTTCCTGTTCCTGCAGGGCAACGAGCGCCCCGAAGTGACCTATGCCGACCGCGCCGGCAAATACATGGGCCAACGCGGCGTGACGCTTCCGAAGCTTTAGGCCCGCACTGCAGGCACTCCATCGTCCCCGCAAATCGGCCATGACCCTACGTCTTTGACTCGGGCGACTTCCGCGCGCATTCCTGATCCGGAATTGGAGAGACCTGAGCCATGAGCAAAGCCGACCGCAATTTCGATATCATCGTCTACGGAGCCACCGGATACACCGGCCGGCTGGTCGCGGAGTACCTGGACCAGCACTATGCGGGCCGGGAAGACCGCCCGAAATGGGCAATGGCCGGACGTAGCCTGACCAAGCTGGAGGAAGTGCGCGGCCTGATCGGCGCACCAGCGGATACGCCCCTGGTTGTTGCCGATGCGGACGATCCGGCCAGCCTGAGCGCGATGTGCGAACAGACCCGGGTGGTCCTGACCACGGTCGGCCCCTACACCCTTTACGGCGAACCGCTGGTCGCCGCATGTGTCGAGACCGGTACCGATTACTGCGACTTGTCGGGCGAACCGACGTGGATGTACGAAATGATCGAGAAGTACGGCACCGGAGCGGAAAAAAGCGGCGCACGCATCTGCTTCTCCTCCGGCTTCGATTCGGTGCCCTTCGATCTCGGTGTCTTCATGCTCCAGAAGGAGGCGATGAAGCGCTTCGGAAAGCCAGCGACACGGGTCAAGGGCCGCGTCCGCGCGATGCAGGGCGGACCGTCCGGCGGCACCGTAGCCAGCATGAAGGAAACGATGAAGGCAGTGGCGAGGAACCCGCGGCTGATCTCGGTGCTGCAAAGCTCCTTCGGCCTGACGCCGGGCTTCACCGGCCCAAAGCAGCCATCGGGCATGATCCCCGAATACGATCAGGAACTGGGCAAATGGGCCGCGCCGTTCATCATGGCGACAATCAACACCAAGAACGTCCACCGGACCAATTTCCTGCTCGGCCACCCCTATGGCGAAGATTTCAAATATGACGAAATGATGCTCACCAGCGCGGGCGAAATGGGCGAGAAGGCAGCCAAGGCCATTGCCGACATGCTCAAGAACCCGTTCGGTTCCAAGGCCCCCAAGCCCGGCGAGGGCCCCACCAAGGAGGAGCGCGAGAACGGCTTTTACGATGTCCTGTTCCTGGGCGAAACGGCGGACGGCGAGAAGATCAACTACGGCGTCAAGGGCCGGTATGACCCGGGATACGGGTCAACCAGCCGGATGATCGCGGAGACGGCGATTGCGCTCACCGATTGCGAGGCACCTGGCGGCATCGGCACACCGGGCGCGTTCCTGGGCGAAGCCCTGGTAAAGCGGCTGGAAGAGCACGCGGAAATCAGCTTCGCCGCCGAAAACTGACTCCGCGGCGCGAAAGCGTGCCTTAGAAGCTCGCTTTCGCGCTGATCCGGAAATTGCGCCCGGCCAAGGGGACGAAGTCCTTGGTGAAGCTGGCGTGGCGCCGACCTTCGACGTCGAAGATATTGTCCGCCTGCAGCATCAGGGTCAGATTATCGTCCCCGCGGATCGGCTTCCAGGCGACCGAGGCGTTGACGAAGGTAAAGCTGTCGGTGGGCGTTTCGAACGCGGCCAGCCGGGTCTGGCTGTCCGACCACTGGACCTCGGCCCGGACATCGAACCGTTCCGTCTTTGCTTCCAGCGCGCCAAGCAGACTGAGCGGGGGGATACGCGGCAGCGCGCTGCCGTCATCCAGCTTCGCGCGCACATAATCGCCGCGCAAATCCGCCAGTAGCGAAAACGGGCCGCTGTCGATCAGGGGCAGCGAAATCTCGCCTTCGACCCCGAAATATTCGGCGTCGTCCTGCAGGTACTGGAACACCGGCAAATCGTCTTCCTCCAGCCCGGTTTCCTCGAGGTAGATGTAGTTGCTGAACCAGTTCTTGTAGACCGCGACGTTGACACTCGCGAGCCCGATCCGGCCGCGCATGAAAGCCTCTACCCCGAACGCGCTTTCGACGTCGAGATCGAGATCGCCGATCTCGAACGCCTGCGTCGCGATGTGCGGCCCGTTGGACAGCAGTTCCTCCGCGCTCGGCGCACGTTCGACCCGCGATCCGGTGACGCCGAAGCGGAACCCGCCGGCCGTCTCGTGTGCAAGGCTGACAGCTCCCGACCAGCTGTCGAAATCGCGGATGAAGCCGAGCTGCTGCGATTCCACTTCGGTCCCTTCGTAGCGGCCGGCGAATTCCAGCTGGACCGGACCGATGGCAACTTCCTGGAGGGCGAATGCGGCAATCTGCGAAGTCAGGTTGGGCGGGATGTAGGCTTCCGCGCCTTCGGCAGAAAAGTCGCGGAAGTAATATTGCGTACCGACAACACCGTTCCAGGTGCCGCGCTGGTTCTGGACCAGTTCGGCCCGTGCCTCGAAACCCTGGACGTCGAAGGTGGTGCCCACTTCCTCGCCTTCGAATTCGGTATGGGTGTAATCGCTATAGCCGAACCGGGTGCGGAGCTGGGAGAAGATCCCGCCGCCCAGCGCCAGTTCGCCGCGCATGTCCGCGCGGTATTGGCGCAGACCGATGGTAACGATTTCCGCGCCTTCTTCCTCTTCGCCGCCGTCTTCCTCTCCGCCTTCTTCCCCGTGGGCGTGGCCCGTCCCGGGGCGCGTGGGGACGCCGTAAGTCGTATCGTACAGTCCGATTGCGGCACCGAGATTGCTCTCGCCCGCGAAGAACGCGAATCCGGCATTCGCGCTGTATGTTTCGGTCGCGCTGTTCGGCAGCACGCCGCGAAGGTTGGCGGCTTCCTGCAATTCGGCGGCTTCTTCCGGCTCGTCCGCCTGATCGGCATCGGCTTCCGCGAGCAGTTCGGCCCGCAGGCTGTCGGAGGCGACGAAGCCGGGAATTTCGAGGTCCTCGGTGCGGCGGTACGACCCGTCGACGTGGAACACGAAGTATTCGCCCGCGGGAACATCCAGCGACAGACCGCCTTCCGCCATGTTGGCGGCGGTGTTGGCACCAAGGCGGGCGTCGAGATGGAAAGGTTCGTCGAGACGCCGCAAGGGGATGCGCTTGTCGATCACGTTGACCGCGCCGCCGATCGCCTGGCTGCCGTAAAGCATCACTGCCGGCCCGCGCAGGACTTCGATGCGTTCCGCGGTCAGCGGATCGATCGAGACCGCGTGATCGGCGGAGGTGTTGGACACGTCGATCGCGCCGATCCCGTCGACCAGGACCTTGACGCGTTCACCCGAAAAGCCGCGCAATACCGGGCGCGACGCACCGGGGGAGAAGCTGGTCGCGCTCACACCCGGAAGCTTCGCAAGCGTTTCGCCAAGCTGTCCGTCAAGGCTGCGCTGGAGCTCCACGCCCTGCATGACCGATGTTCCCGCCAGCACGTCGAGCTGGGTCACGCCAACTGCGCTGACCACGATGGTGGGGTCGGAGCGGTCACCGGTTGTGTGGAAATCGTCTTGCGAATCGTTGGCCTGCGAGGCGGCAGGCGTGCGCTCGCGAGTATTTTGCGCAAGGGCTGCGGAAGGCAGGGCTATCGCTGCAATGGCGAGGATGGAGGTCGAAGGGCCGGCAAGGCGGCTTAAAGTATGATACAACATATCACGCCTGATAGCGGGCGAAGTTTGCAATGCAACATCGAATCCAGGGATTGCGACGAACCGATCAGGCGGAACGATGAAGACCACGAATTCGCGCCCGATACGACGCCGATCAGGCATTTCGGGCGGACCCAGGGGGCCGCAATCATCGATGCTACGGGAGAAAACTGGAGCGGGCGAGGCGATTCGAACGCCCGACCCCAACCTTGGCAAGGTTGTGCTCTACCCCTGAGCTACGCCCGCTCACTGTTGTTCCCTTGGGGTCCCCAAAAGGGGTTCACCAGACCGCAGGTCCGGTGGGGAAGCGGGCAACTAGCAGCGGTCTTCCACCCTAGCAAGGGGAAAATCGCACGCCCGGCGAGTGCGCGCCGAACGTCCCGAACATCTCCGGCGTTTTGCCCTTCACATATGCTGCGAAAGGCCCACATTGGGGCCTTACGCGAATGCCGCCGCAAGCGCGGTACCGTTACGCCAGACAAACAGGAGTGCATCTTGGCCAGCATGGGTCTCAATATCGACGAGCAAAAAGCCATCGAACGTTTCAAGCGGGATATCGTCGAACCGTCGATGACCAAGCTGGTAGTGCTCGATTTCTGGGCCGAATGGTGCGGGCCGTGCAAGGCGCTCACCCCCATCCTCGAAAAGGTCACGGCGGAATACGCGGATAAGGGCGTGATTCTGGCCAAGGTGAACGTGGACGAGGACCAGTTCATTGCCTCCCAGTTCCAGGTTAAATCCATTCCCACCGTCTACGCGATGTTCCAGGGCCAGCCCGTCGCCGACCTGACCGCAGCGCGGACCGAGACGCAGCTGAAGCAGGTGCTCGACCAATTGCTCGAAAAACTCCCCGTCGAAGCCGGCGCGCCGGGCGAGAAGCAGCAGCAGGACGTGACCCAGTTCATCACCATGGCCGAGCAGGTGCTCGCCGAAGGCGACGCGGAGCGGGCCGCCGGGGTATTCGGCCAGATCACCGAAATGGCCCCGGACAACGCCGCCGGTCATGCCGGACTGATCCGGGCGCTGGTGGCGCTGGGCGAAACGCAGGAAGCACAAGGCGTGTTAGACGGGCTCGACCCGGCGCTGAAGGACGATCCGCTGATCCAGGCTGCAGCCTCCGCGCTCGAACTGGCCGGGACGACGGTCGACGAAGGCGAATTGCAGGCCCTGCGCGCAGCCGCCGCCGAACGTCCGGCCGACATGGACGCGCAGTTTGCCTTCGCCGAAGCCGCCTATGCCGCGAAGTCGCGCGACGAAGCCGCCGATACGCTGCTGGCGATGATCGAGGCGGACCGCGAATGGAACGAGGGCGCGGCGAAAGCAAAGCTGCTCCAGATATTCGAGGCCGTGGGTCTGGAAGATCCGTGGGTAGTGGCCACCCGCCGCCGCCTGTCCAAGATATTGTTCGGGTAAGCGAATGGCAAAACGCCTGTCGATCTTCCCCCTTACCGGCACCATCCTGCTGCCCGGACTGCAATTGCCGCTGCATCTGTTCGAACCGCGGTACCGCGCGCTCGCCAGCGATGCCCTTGCGCGGGACCGGCGGATCGCGATGATCCAGCCGCAACGTCCGTCGGAAGGCGCGCCGCTGTTTTCGGTCGGCTGCGTGGGACGGATCGGGGAGTTCGAGGCGCTTGACGATGGCCGGTTCAACCTGGTGCTGGAAGGCGAGCAGCGGTTCCGCGTGATCCGCGAGCTCGATGTCACCACCCCGTTCCGGCAAGTCGAAGCGGAACTGCTGGAGGATGACGAGAACGAGGCGTTGAGCAGTGTCGAACGCGCCGGATTCGAACGCGAGGCGCGGCGCTTTGCCGATGCGCAGGGTTACAGCGTCGACTGGGATTCGGTTGCGCGGTTGGACGACATGTCGCTGATCAACGGCGTGTCCCAGATCGCCCCGTTCGATCCGGCCGCGAAACAGGCATTGCTGGAGGCGGACGACATTTCCACCCGGTGCGAATTGCTGGTCCAGCTGATGCAGTTCTTCGGCCGCCGCGACGGCGACGATGACCGGGTGACCCTGCAGTAGCTGGGGCCGGTTTAGACGCCGAAGCTTTCCCGCAGTCCGTCGATCACATATTGCGCCGCCAGCGCCGCCAGCAGCACGCCCAGCAGGCGGGTGATGACCGCTTCCACCGAGGCACCGAACAGGCGCATCAGCGGGCTTGCGGCCATCAGCGCAAACATCGTTAGCAGCAGGACCGATGCGAGCGCGCCCAGGATCACCAAGGTGCTTTCGATGCCGGAAGAGCCGCCCACCAGCAGCATGACCGAGGCGATCGCGCCCGGCCCCGCCAGCATCGGCATCGCCATCGGGAACACCGACACGTCCTCGACTTCGGGAGTGCCCATGATTTTTTCTGCCCGTTCCTCGCGCCGCTGGGTGCGCTTTTCGAACACCATGTCGATCGCGATCATGAACAGCATGATGCCGCCCGCGATCCGGAACGCGCTGAGTTCGATGTGCAGCGCCGACAGCAGTTTCTCGCCGAACAAAGCAAAGCCGAGCAGGATAGCGCCCGCAATCAGACACGCCTTGATCGCCATGAACCGTTGCTGCGCCGGGGTCGCATCGCGGGTCAGCCCGGCATAGATCGGCGCGCAGCCGGGCGGATCGATCACCACGAACAGCGTAATGAAGGCGGACAGGAACAGCTCGATCATGG
Organism: Allopontixanthobacter sediminis; assembly: GCF_009828115.1. Classification (GTDB taxonomy): domain Bacteria; phylum Pseudomonadota; class Alphaproteobacteria; order Sphingomonadales; family Sphingomonadaceae; genus Allopontixanthobacter; species Allopontixanthobacter sediminis. Next base: position 261,689 of record NZ_WTYL01000002.1, read on the forward strand.
CCGCTCGATCGCGGCTGGTGCCGGCGGAATCGAAATGTCGATGACCCGCTCCATGGTGCCGCCGGGCGCGGCCGTCCACACGGTGAAGTTGCGGGTACCATCGGCGGCGAACGCGTAGGTCCAGCCGAGCGTGCCATCGGCAGAGCGGCGCAGGTCAGCGGCGCCAGCAGGAACGGTGCCTTCGCCGCCGCATTCGGCAACCTTGGCGGAAATCATCTCGGGCTGGCTGGCTGCGTCTCCGGTCGGCCAGCCGAAATCGAACACCCAGCGGTATTCACCGCCGCGCTGCCGCTGCCACACGGTATGGCCGAGACCGGAGGTACCGTCATTCGGATCGGTGAAGGCGAACTGGGTCACGGCCAGTGTCCCATCGCAACTGGACCAGACCGCGAGCGGCTGCCAACTGACGGATTGCGCCGGGTCCTGCTGTTTGCCGAGCCACGGCGCGGCTTCGAACGCGCCGGAGCGCCCGAAAATCTGGGCGTCATTGGCGGCGAATTTCCGGAACGCGGTCCATTGGCCGTCCTCCCGCGCGGCGCGGGCGAAGGCTAGTTCCGTCGCGATCACTTCGCTCGGATTGGCGACCGGGTCCAGCGTCCTGCGGGGACCGCCTGAACCGGCACAGGACACCAGCGCGAGGGATGCTGCCAGCGACAGGCCCAGGGCTGCACGAAATTTCATAGCGCGCCCTCCGCCAGGTCGATCCCGGCATTGCGGTGCGCCGCGACCAGAGTGTTGCGCAGCAGGACGGCGATCGTCATCGGGCCGACCCCGCCCGGCACGGGGGTAATAGCTCCGGCAATTTCGCTCACCTCGTCGAAGGCGACATCGCCCACCAGCCGTCCCTTGTCGGAACCTTCGGCGGGCGGAAGGCGGTTGATCCCGACGTCGATCACCGTCGCGCCCGGCTTGATCCAGTCGCGTCCGATCATTTCCGCCCGGCCAACCGCGGCTACCACGATATCGGCGCGGCGGACCACTTCGGGCAGGTTTTTCGTCCGGCTGTGCGCGATGGTGACGGTAGCGTTCGCGGCGAGGAGCAATTGCGCCATCGGTTTGCCGACGATGTTGGACCGGCCGATCACCACCGCTTCCAGCCCTGACAGATCGCCCAACCGGTCCGTCATCAGCATCATGCAGCCCAGCGGGGTGCACGGCACGAAACCCGCCTGCCCCACCGCGAGCCGGCCCGCGCTGATGACATGGAACCCGTCGACGTCCTTGTCCGGCGAAATGGCGGAGATAACCGCCTGCTCGTCGAGATGCGCAGGCAGCGGCAGTTGCACCAGGATACCGTCCACCGCCGGGTCCGCGTTGAGCCGTTCGACCAGCGCCAACAGTTCCTCGCCCCCGACATCGTCCGGCAGCCGGTGTTCGAAACTATTCATGTTCGCCGCCAGCGTCGCCTTGCCCTTGGACCCGACATAGACCTGGCTGGCCGGATCATTGCCCACCAGCACCACCGCGAGGCCCGCCTTGCGCCCGGCCTTCTCCGCGAAGTCCGCAGCCAATGCGCCGACCTTCTCGCGCAGTCTGAGCGCGGCGGCCTTGCCGTCGATGATTTCGGCGGCGGCCATCATACTGTCGTGTACGCGACTTCGAGCAGGATCCGCATGATGATCTGCAGGCCGATGATCAGCACCAGCGGGGAAAAGTCGATCGCGCCGGTCGCGGGCAGGATGCGCCGGATCGGGTTCAGCACCGGTTCGAGCAGCGAATTGATCGAATTGTAGATCTGCCGGAGGAATTCGTTGCTCGGGTTGATCACGTTGAAAGCGAACAGCAGCCCGATGATGAACTGCACGATGATCAGCATGACGAGCACGTTGACCAGCATGGAGAGGATGTCGATTATCAGGAACAAGGATAGGTCCTTCCGGCTAAGGGTTCGCAGTTACGCGGCAGTTGTTCGGGCGCTGATACAGGAGGATGGCGGACTGTATCAACCGCATAATACGCATCACGGGGTCGGAGTTTTCGCCGGGCCGGTCAACCCCTCGTAGATAGTGCTGTTCGTGATCCGCCAGCGCAGCTGCTCCGGTGTCGCGCCGGGCACATCGTTGACGCGGCGGAAGGTGAGCGTCCCCTGTTTCAGCGGGGTTTGCGGATTGTCCCCGTCGCGCAGGGTCACGGTAACTTCGCAGAACAGCGACCCTGCCGCGCCTTCTTCGCGAGCCTGCCCGATCTGGAGGTCCGGCGTCCCGTAACCTTCGTAACCGAGCGCCAGCTTGTCCGTGCCGATCGGTTCGGCCCAGGCCTGCGCCGCGGCGGAGAATTTCTTTTCGCCCAGCGCCGCCGCGTAGGCCCCCGCGACTTCGGTGCAATCCCGGCTCGAGAACGCTTCGGGCAGTTCCACAAGCGCCGGTTCGTAATTGGTCATCGCGACCACCTCGGCCTCGTCCGTTTGCGCCGCCGGGGCAGTATCGCCCGCACTGCCGCATCCGGCCAGCACCAGGAACATCGCGGGCGGGATCGTCAACCGGAGGAGCGCCGAGGGGTTCATGTTTTAGGCCTTTCTGATGAGGGTGCCGGCCCCGCGGCTGGTGAAGAATTCCAGCAGCATGGCATGGGGTACCCGTCCGTCCAGCACCACCGCTGCATCGCAGCCGCTTTCTACGGCGTGAATGCAGGTTTCCAGTTTCGGGATCATCCCGCCGCTGATCGTGCCGTCATCGCGCAGCTGCTTGATCGCCGCCGGGTCGAGATCGGTCAGCAGGGCGCCCGATTTGTCCAGCACGCCCTTCACGTCGGTCAGCAGGAACAGCCGCGCCGCGCCCAGTGCCGCGGCGATCGCGCCGGCCATGGTGTCGGCGTTGATGTTGTAGGTATGCCCGTCCGCGCCCGCTCCGATCGGGGCGACCACCGGGATCATCCCCGCCGCGCTGACGGTGTCGAGGATGGTCGTGTCCACTTCCGATGGCTCGCCGACGAATCCCAGGTCCACTACCCGTTCGATGTTGCTGTCCGGGTCCTTGGTGGTGCGCTCCACCTTGGTGGCGGTGACCAGCCCGCCGTCCTTGCCCGATATCCCGATCGCCTTGCCGCCCGCCGCCGCGATCCAGCCAACCAGTTCCTTGTTGATCGCGCCCGACAGGACCATTTCGGCGATGTCGGCGGTGGCCTTGTCGGTCACCCGCAGCCCGTCAACGAAGCTGCTTTCGACCCCCAGCCGTTTGAGCATTGCGCCGATCTGCGGCCCGCCGCCGTGGACGACTACCGGGTTGATCCCGACCGCCTTCAGCAGCACCACGTCCTCGGCAAATTCGCGCGCGGCCTTGGGATCGCCCATCGCGTGGCCGCCGTATTTGACCACGAAGGTGCGGCCCTTGTAGCGCTGGAAATAGGGCAGCGCCTCGATCAGCGTTTCCGCCTTGGCCAGGATGGTCCTGTCATCCGCCATAATTTCAGCCCCGTCCGCCCCGTCCGTCATGCGCAAAATCCTCAAGCCTTCACCCGGCGCGCTTAGCGGCTTGGCGCGGCATAGGAAAGCCGGTTGCCGCATTTTGCCGGGTAGGTACCACCACCAGAGGTTGGGAACCGGAATGGGCGGAGGCGGGGCCGGGGCGCAGGCTGGCGCGCATGATCCGTACCCTCTTCGTCGCAGCGTTCCTGCCCCTGCTCGCCGGCCCCACCCTGCGGCGGGCGAAGCAGGGCAGGCCGCTGCACAGGGTGCCGCCATCACCGCGCCCGCCCTGCCCATGTCCTTCGCCCCATGCGGCGCGGCGCGGCGGATTCACTGCGTGGTCGATGGCGACACCTTCTGGCATGCGGGCGCGAAGATCCGGATCGCCGACATCAACACCCCCGAGACATCGCGGCCCGGCTGCGCGGACGAGGCACGGCTGGGCGCGCGTGCGACCCTGCGCCTGACGCAATTGCTGAACGCCGGGCCCTTCGCGCTGGAACAACAGGGCCGCGATACCGACCGCTACGGCCGCCAGCTAAGGATCGTCACCCGCGGCGGAGCCTCGATCGGCGCGGTGCTGGTTGCGGAAGGCCTCGCCGAACCCTGGACCGGCCGCCGCCGCGACTGGTGCGCGGTTTAGGTCTGCGGTTTCGGGCCTGGCGCTAGCGCGCCACTGCTAAGAATATCAGCAGGCCAGCCACAGCCACCTGGAATACCGCGATCATTTGCAAATTGCCGGAGAAGGGCTGCTTGCGGGTCTTGTGCCGGAACAGGTGCCGCGCCGCATAGGCTCCGGGTGTACCGCCCATTATCGCCCATTGCAGCAGCGACGCTTCGGAAATCCGCCGTGCGCCGCGTTCCGCCTTTGCCTTGTCGATCCCGAAGGCCGCGAACGTGGCGAAGTTCACCGCGATCAGCCAATAGGTAACATATTCAGGGTTCAGCAGGTCCATGCGGCCGCTCTACCACTGAAATGGTTGAGAAATTATGCCGGCGCGGCGGTGACCATTCCGGAGATTTCATCCAGCAGCGCAAGGCGGCGTTTCTTCAGTTCCTCGGCATGTTCGTCCGACACCGGGGTGATCTCCGCGTCGCTGCGGTGAATTTCATCGTTCACCTCGTGATATTCGTCCGCCAGCTTGCGGAAATGGGTGTCCTCCAGCTTGAGCCGGTGCAGCGCCGCGGTGCAATCGGGAAACTCGGCGTGGAGATCGTGCGGGGTGTTGGACATCGGGAAAAGCCTTTCATGCTCGTCCCCCACCCTACCACGCCCGCCGCCCGCAGCATTGCGCCAAATCAATTTGTGCGCCGGAGCGGGCGCGGATTTTGGCGGGCCGCGGCGCGAGTGATAGGGTGCGCTGATGAGGACCAGCCCGATCAGAGCCGCCGCCAGCTATTTCGCGCTGATCTTCATGCTCGGCTTCGCGCTGGGCACATTGCGCGTCATGTGGCTGGCGCCGATGGTAGGGGAGGTCGCCGCAGTGCTGGCCGAATTGCCGGTGATGCTGACCGCCAGCTATGTCGCCGCGCGCTGGCTGACCCGCCGGTTCGATATTACGAGCCGCGGAGACGCTGCGCTGATGGGCGGGACCGCCTTCGCCCTGTTGATGCTGGCCGAGGCAATTCTGTCCCGCGCGCTGTCCGGCACCGGAATTGCGGAATGGTTTGCCAGCCTGTTTTCCGTGCCCGGGCTTTACGGTCTGGCAGGTCAGATCGGGTTTGGAGCGATGCCGCTATGGGTGCGGCGGACTGGCTGAGCGGCGGCGGGCCGGCAATGCAGGAGATCTATTCGCAGGCGATGCCGTCACCGTCCATGTGACTGCCGTATCAATACAGTTTCGCGCTCGAGCAATAACCTACTCCGCCGCCACACTCCCGGCACCAGCATCATCGCCGAACAGCCCCGGCCCGTCGTCCATGGCGGCGTCGTTGGCTTCGTCGCCTTTCTTGGCGGACTGGCGTTTGTCGAAGCTGGACCATACGTCCTGCCAGTTGCCCCTTGTGGCGCCCTTCGAATATTCGGTGGCGCGGGTTTCGAAGAAGTTGGCGTGCTCCACTCCGTTCAGCAGCGGGGCGAGCCACGGCAGCGGGTGGTCTTCGACCATGTAGATCGCCGGCAGGCCCAGCTGGCTGAGGCGCCAGTCGGCGATGTAGCGGATGTAGTGCTTGATTTCCTTCGGCGTCATGCCGGGGACGGGGCCGTCCTCGAACGCGAGGTCGATAAAGGCGTCTTCCAGCCGGACGGTTTTCTGGCAGGCGTCGAGGATGTCTTCCTTGACCGCTTTCGTCAAGCAGTCGCGTTCCTGAGTGAAGGCGTGGAACAGGCGGGTGATGCCTTCGCAATGCAGCGATTCGTCGCGCACGGACCAGCTGACGATCTGCCCCATGCCCTTCATCTTGTTGAAGCGCGGGAAATTCATCAGCATCGCGAAGCTGGCGAACAGCTGCAGCCCTTCGGTGAACCCGCCGAACATTGCCAGCGTGCGGGCAATATCCTCGTCATTTTCGACGCCGAATTCCTGCAGGTAATCGTGCTTGTTCTTCATCTCCTCGTATTCGAGGAACATGCCGTATTCGCTTTCCGGCATCCCGATGGTGTCGAGCAGGTGCGAATAGGCCGCGATGTGGACTGTTTCCATGTTGGAAAACGCCGCCAGCATCATCTTGATCTCGGTCGGTTTGAACACGCGCGCGTATTTTTCGTGGTAGCAATCCTGCACCTCGATGTCCGCCTGGGTGAAGAAGCGGAAGATCTGGGTGAGCAGATTGCGCTCGTGATCGCTGAGGTTCTGCGCCCAGTCGCGGCAATCTTCGCCCAAAGGCACTTCTTCGGGCATCCAGTGGATTTGCTGCTGCCGTTTCCAGAAGTCGTAAGCCCACGGATATTCGAAGGGCTTGTAGGTCTTACGGGACTCGGTCAACGACATATAGTGTCTCCATCGGAATTTGCGCGTCGGACAACCATACAGAATCGCCGGCAGAAAGCGAAGGCAAACCTTCCCGATTCGGCGTGGATAAAGGGGTTTATTTCTGCGTGTTCGAAAAGCGGTCGCGGAACCGGCGAACCGGCTCCGGCGTAGATCGGGGGTAACGGCAGCGCGCGCTCACTTCCCCGGCGCGGCTGCCCCAACCGAAAGGACTGCCGCCATGGGCAAATACGAACCCGACGATTCCCGCGACGTGACCCTGAACCCCAACACCGCGCCCGGCGAGCCCCCGCGCACCGGCCCCCGCGAAGGCGAAACCCGCCGCCCGCCGGCGGACAAGGGTCCGGATGAAAAAGACAAGGCACCCAGGGATGGGACGCAAACCGGTTATGGCAATTCGCGCGACGAACAGGGCCGCACCGAACAGGACCAGTAATCGGGCAATTCGGCCTTCGCCTCACCAGCCGTGGCTGACATGCGGCGGACCGAGGAACGAACAGGGCTCGCTAGCCGTTGGTTAGGTGAAAGCAAATGAAAAGAAAGGACAAAACATGTTCGAGAAGATCCGCATCAAGGAACACATGGAAGTCGCCAATTACAAGGGCGACCATGTCGGAACCGTCGATGAAGTCGATGGCGACATGATCAAGCTGACCAAGTCGGACAGCGCCGATGACACGCACCACAAGCTCAGTCTGGAAGACGTCGGAAAGATCGACGACAACCGGATCTACCTGAAGCAGACTGCGCGCATTCCCGTCGGCCTCGGCAACAAGGCCACCATGGCCTGACCCGATAAAACGATTTCTACCGCACCGCGAGGTCGGTAGCAAAAAGCCCCCGGCCTCACTTCGGTGAGGGCGGGGGTTCTGCTGTGCGCGTCAGGTGCGCGCCCGCTTCCTGGAGGAAAACCACGATCCGCCGCCGAGCACGGTAATCCCGAGGAAGAACCCGAAATCGTACCAGCCGCCGCGATTGGGCACCGCGTAGACCGCGATATCGGGCACGAACAGCGATGCGATCCACGCGAACGGGAAAATGAACCCGTGCCACAGCCCGAGCAGGAACCCCGGCGCGGTACCCGATTGCTCGACCGCGGAAGGAACCTGCGTCGCGCAGGCCGAAAGCAGGATGAGCGCCGCCATCGCAGCACCCATCCGGACTTTCGGGTTTGCCAGCATTACTGGCAGCTCAGGCATTCTTCGTAATCCGTTTGCTCGGCGCCGGACATCAGTTCGATCTTGGCGAGTTCGGAAGTGTTGTCCGCTTCCACGCCGCCCGCGAAACCGGCGCGCTGGATCGATTTCGAGCGCAGGTAATAGAGCGACTTGATGCCTTTTTCCCACGCCTGGAAATGCAGCATTGCCAGATCCCATTTGTCGACATCGGCCGGAATGAACAGGTTCAGGCTCTGCGCCTGGTCGATGAACGGCGCGCGGTCGGCGGCGTATTCGAGCAGGTAGCGCTGGTCGATCTCGAAGCTGGTCTTGTAGATCGCCTTTTCTTCGGCCGACAGGAAATCGAGGTGCTGGACGCTGCCGCCCTTCTCCAGGATGGTGTTCCAGACGTTGGTCGAATCCTTGCTCTTTTCGCCAAGCAGTTTCTGCAAATACGGGTTCTTGACCACGAAGCTGCCGGACAGCGTCTTGTGGGTGTAGATGTTGGCCGGGATCGGTTCGATACAAGCGCTGGTGCCGCCGCAGATGATGCTGATCGACGCAGTCGGAGCGATTGCCATCTTGCAGCTGAAGCGTTCCATCGCGCCCATGTCTTCCGCGTCGGGGCACGGGCCGCGTTCATGCGCCAGCAGCATGGAGGCTTCTTCCGCCTTGCCGCTGATGTGCTTGAACATCTTGAGGTTCCAGACCTTGGCCATGCTGCCTTCGAGGGGCAGGTTTTTCATCTGAAGGAACGAGTGGAAACCCATCACGCCGAGGCCGACCGAACGTTCGCGCATGGCGGAATATTTCGCCCGCGCCATTTCTTCGGGTGCGCGGTCGATATAATCCTGCAGCACGTTGTCGAGCATGCGCATCACGTCTTCGATGAAGACCTTGTCGCCGTTCCATTCGTCCCACTTTTCAAGGTTGAGCGAGGACAAGCAGCACACGGCGGTGCGATCGTTACCAAGATGGTCGATCCCGGTCGGCAGGGTGATTTCGCTGCACAGGTTGGAGGTCGAAACCTTCAGCCCGAGGTCGCGGTGATGCTTGGGCATCATCCGGTTCACCGTGTCGGAGAATACGATGTAGGGCTCGCCCGTTGCCAGCCGGGTTTCGACCAGCTTCTGGAACAGCGAACGTGCATCCACCGTGCCGCGAACTTCGCCGGTCTTGGGCGAAAGCAGGTCGAACTTCTCGCCCGCGCGGACCGCTTCCATGAACTTGTCGGTCAGCAGCACGCCGTGGTGCAGGTTCAGCGCCTTGCGGTTGAAATCGCCCGAGGCCTTGCGGATTTCGAGGAATTCCTCGATTTCCGGATGGGACACGTCGAGATAGCACGCGGCACTGCCGCGCCGGAGCGAACCCTGCGAAATCGCGAGGGTCAGGCTGTCCATCACCCGCACGAAGGGGATGATGCCGCTGGTCTTGCCGTTCAGGCCGACCGGTTCGCCAATCCCGCGGACATTGCCCCAATAGGTGCCGATGCCGCCGCCCTTGGACGCGAGCCAGACATTTTCGTTCCAGGTGTTGACGATGCCTTCGAGGCTGTCGGACACCGAATTTAGATAGCAGGAAATCGGCAGGCCGCGGCTGGTGCCGCCGTTGGACAGCACCGGCGTCGCGGGCATGAACCACAGCTTCGAGATGTAGTCGTACAGGCGCTGCGCATGGTCCTGGTCATCCGCATAGGCATCGGCCACGCGGGCGAACAGGTCCTGGAAATTCTCGCCCGGCAGCAGGTAGCGGTCGATCAGGGTGTTCTTGCCGAAATCGGTCAGCAAGGCGTCACGGCTGTTGTCGGTCACCACGTCGAAGCGCCGGTCGCGCACCTTCTTGGTGTCGGCCTTGTCCGCTGCGGCACCGGCGGAATTCACCGCAGCTGCCAGCGCGCCAGTCATCGCTTCAGCGGCCTTCTCGGCTACCAGCTCGTCGCTGCCCATATCGGCGGTTTCCATTGTCACAACGTGCTTCTCTTTGCTTTTGGCCGGGCTGTCTGCCGACCGGGTCGGGGTGTCGTCGATTGTGTCGTTACTATCCAGATCGAGCCCCATGGCTGCATCGTCCCCGCTTTTGAAATCCATTTCCGCCCCGTCCTCAATGTGGTGGGAACACCGCCTGCGATCAAGCCAATGTTCTACTTCCGTTCGATTCGGCGGAGTATGCCCCCACCTAGCAATTTTCGTAGGCCAGCGGGGAAAAACTTATCCCCCCAAATACCCACAGTTGCCGCAAAACACCCTTGAAACTTTCCCGAATCGGCCCTCGCCGCCCTTGCCAGGCAAGCCGATGGAGTAACAAGGTCTAGTAGGTGCCCCCCGGTAACTAACCACTAGATAGTGAATCAGCGGGGGCAATCACGCAAGAGGGTAAATTGGAATTAACCGTGCCCGGGCGGTCCCCGGAGCGGGTGTGTTGCGCGGCCAATACGCCGCGACGCGTGGAGAAACCTTGGCTCGCGAAGTGCGCAAGTCCAAAAATGAATCTGCGAAAAAATATTTCGCCGGATAAGATGGCTTTCGGGGTTTGAATCAATCGAATCGAGCCGCGCAATTTTCATTCACGAAATGCCCGCCGGAATGGGCCCAAATCCGTGCAATCAAACCGCGCTGGCAGCGTGCTCCGCAATTGCATCGGCCATCGGCCCGACCAGTTCCACCGGCAAATCGTGCCCCATGCCGGGAAACAGTTTGAGCTTCGCGCCGGAAATATGCGCGGCGGTATCGTGTGCGCCTTCCACCTTGACCAGCGGATCGGCCTCGCCGTGGACCACGAGGGTCGGCGCATTGATCTTCGCTAGCCGGCTGCGGCGATCCCCGTCGGCGATGATCGCGGCCATCTGGCGGGCCATCCCGGCGGGATAGAAACTGCGTTTGAAATTGTTTTCGATCTTCTGATGCAGCACCGCTTCGTCCGCCGGATAGGCCGGGCTTCCGATCGCGCGGGCGACGCGCACGCCGTGGGCGCGGATCGTCTCCATCTCGGTGTTGGCCGGGCGGGTGGTCAGGGCCGCCATCGCTTCCTTTTCCGCCGCGGGCACGCTGGAATGGCCGGTAGTGGACATGATCGAGGTCAGGCTGAGCACGCGGCCGGGATGCTCCGCCGCGATCAGTTGCGCAATCATCCCGCCCATCGAAGCGCCGACGATATGCGCGCGGTCGATTCCCAGCGCGTCAAGCAGTCCGACCCCGTCCGCCGCCATGTCCGACAGCGTATACGGCACGCGCGGCTTCAGCCCGACCTTCGCCTTGATCATGGTCCAGGGGATCGAGACCTTGCCTGCGTCCTCGAACTTATGGCTCAGGCCGATATCGCGGTTGTCGTAGCGGATGACCCGGAACCCGCGCGCCACCAGCGCCTCGACCAGCTCCATCGGCCACAGCGTCAATTGTGCGCCCAGCCCCATCACCAACAGCATCGCGGGATCGCTCTCCGCACCATAGGATTCGTATTCGAGGGGGATTCCGTTCGCGGTGATCCGGGGCATAAATCTACTTTCCTGTCCTGTTCACGGCACCAGTACCGTGTCGCGCGCGATTTCGTCCGTTTCCGGATAATCGAGCGTATAATGCAGTCCGCGGCTTTCGTGGCGGGCCAGCGCGGACCGCACGATCAGTTCGGCGCTTTGCAGCAGGTTCCGTAATTCGATCAGGTCGGTCGTGACCCGGAAATGGCCGTAATAATCGGCGACTTCCTCGTTCAGCAGCCGGATGCGGTGCTGCGCGCGTTCGAGGCGTTTGGTGGTGCGCACGATGCCGACGTAGTTCCACATGAAGCGGCGGATCTCGGTCCAGTTCTGCTTGATGATCACTTCTTCGTCGGAATCGGTGACACGGCTTTCGTCCCACGGGTTGATCGGCGGCGGCGCGGCAAATTCGTCCCACCTCGCCAGGATATCGGCCGCCGCCGCTTCGCCGAACACGAAACATTCAAGCAGGCTGTTGGACGCCAGCCGGTTCGCGCCATGGAGGCCGCTCTCGGTGCATTCGCCCGCCGCGTAAAGTCCGGGCAGGTCGGTCCGCCCCGCAAGGTCGATCAGGATGCCACCGCAGGTGTAATGCTGCGCGGGCACGACCGGGATCGGCCCCTTGGTCATGTCGATGCCGAGCCCGAGCAGCTTGTCATGGATGGTCGGGAAATGGCCCTTCACGAATTCCGGGTCGAGGTGGCTGATATCGAGATGGACGCAATCGAGGCCGTAACGCTTGATCTGGTCGTCGATCGCGCGGGCAACCACATCGCGCGGGGCCAGTTCCATGCGTTCGGGGTCGTAATCCGCCATGAAACGGTGGCCGGTTTCAGGGTGGAGCAGATGGCCGCCCTCGCCCCGGACGGCCTCGGTGATGAGGAAATTCTTGACCTCGAGATTGTACAGGCAAGTCGGGTGGAACTGCATCATTTCCATGTTGGAAACCCGCGCGCCCGCACGCCACGCCATCGCGATCCCGTCGCCGGTTGCGCCCCGGGGCGCGGTCGAGAACTGGTACACCCGGCCTGCGCCGCCCGCCGCCATGATCGTGGCGTGGGCGGTATGCGCCTCCACCTTGCCGGTCGCGTCGTCCAGCGCGTAGGCGCCCCACACCCGGCCGGAGCCGGAATAGCGCTTCTCGTGCCTGCCGGTGATCAGGTCGACGCAGCTGCGCCCCGGCAACATGGTGATGTTGGGGTTGGCGCCCGCCGCCTTCAGCAAGGCTTCCTGCACCGCCCAGCCGGTCGCATCGTTAACATGCACGATCCGGCGGTGCGAATGGCCGCCTTCGCGGGTCAGGTGCAGGTCGGCCCCTTCTGCGTTGAAGGGGACGCCGAGTTCGGCCAGCCGGGCAATCGAATGCGGCGCGCGTTCGATTACGTATTCGACCGTCTCCAGCCGGTTGAGACCTGCACCTGCGCGCATCGTATCCTGGATATGGTTTTCGAACGTATCGCCCGCATCGAGTACCGCCGCGATGCCGCCCTGCGCCCACGCGGTACTGCCCCCGTCGAGTGATCCCTTAGCGAGGACGAGGACCTTTTTGTGCTGCGCGAGCGCCAGTGCAGCGGTCAGCCCGGCCGCGCCCGAACCGATGATCAGGACGTCGTGCACCTGACTAGTCATCCGCGGGATGCCGCGCTGGTCAGGGTCACGAAAACATCCTCAAGGTCCGCTTCCCGCGTGGTGACGTCTTCCACGATCAGCCCCTGCGCCTGGAGGATTGCCAGTACTTGTCCGGCGGTCAGATTGTCCTTGTTATACGTCACTTCCACGCCGCGCGGGCCGGCCAGTTCGCTCTTGACGAACGCTTCGTGCTCCGGCGCGGCGGCCAGGTCGCTACCAACGGTCACTGCGACGATTTTTTCCCGCGCCATGTCGACCATTTCGCGGGTCGGCTTGTTGGCGATCAGCTCGCCGTGGTTGATGATCGCGATCCGGTCGCACAATTGCTCGGCTTCCTCGAGGTAATGGGTGGTCAGCACCACGGTCACCCCGTCATCGTTGAGGCTAGTCACCAGTTCCCACAGCAATTTGCGTAATTCGACATCGACGCCCGCGGTCGGCTCGTCGAGGATCAGGATCGGCGGCGAATGGACCATCGCCTTGGCGATCAGCAGGCGGCGCTTCATCCCGCCCGACAGTGTGCGGGCATAGGCATCACGCTTGTCCGCCAGGTGGACCGCTTTCAGCAGCGCCTCGGATCGGCGCAGGGATTTGGCCACGCCATAGAACCCCGCCTGGTTTTCCAGCACTTCATAGGGTGTGAAAAACGGATCGAAGACGATTTCCTGCGGCACGATCCCGATTGACCGCTTAGCGTTGCGGGTATGGGTGTCGATGTCGAAACCCCAGATTTCCGCCGTGCCGCTGGTCTTCGTCACCAGTCCGGCAAGAATATTGATCAGGGTCGATTTGCCCGCACCATTGGGACCCAGCAGGCCGAAAATTCCGCCTTCGGGTACATCGAAACTGACCCCTTCCAGCGCCAGCTTGCCCTCGCTTCCCTTCACCCCGGCATAGCGTTTAACAACGTCGCGAATGGCGATCGCCGGCGGAGCGTATGTCATGGCGGCGGGGCCGGCAGGGGCAGTTTGGCTGGTCATTCCGCTCACCTAGGGCGGAGGCATGTAAGCCGTAAAGCGCTTTTCGCGGGAATGCAGGCCTCCTATCCCGGCAATCTCGATTGGCATGGCGACGTGCGGGCCGGATCGATTAGTCCTCCATGCTGCCGCGCGGCGCTGCGGACCGCTTGCGAATCCGCGGCCATGTGCTTATCGGCGTCGGGTATGACCATTCCGCCGCCCGAAACCATCTTCGTCGACCATGCCCGCGTCAGTTGCGACGGTGCCAGCGCCATTCGCGGCCCCGCGGTCGGCGGCGCGGCCTATCTGCCCGCCGCGCTGGGGCATCCGCGGGTTTATCTCGAGATCGACGAGCACGGCTATGTCGACTGCGGTTATTGCGACCGGCGATTTGTCCTGCGGGGCGGACCGGCGGATGGTAAGGACCAGGCAGCGCTTCGTGATATTTCGTCCGGTGCCAGCTGAAAACTAACAAGTCGCCCCATCAGGGCCATGCTCAAGTCGCCCCATCAGGGCCATGCTTAAGCTCTATTTAACCAGCGACGGCTAGGCCACTCCCTGAACTGGGGAAGTGGGCGATCGTGAAATCCAAACTTGCAAGATTATGCGCTGCCGGCGCGTTGCTGCCCACCCTCGCTTGCGGGCTGGGCACGCCTGCATGGGCGGACGATACGGCAGAAGCGGAATCGCGGGTTCTCGTGCTTCGCCCGCTGTCGCTGATCAAGGACGACGATCTCGATTTCGGATTGATTGTGCCGGGCCCGACGCAAGGATTCGTCATCCTCGCGCCCGAAGGCGGCGTGACCAGGACCGGCGGGGTCCGCGCGCTGGCCGGGGATAACCAGCCTGCGACCTTCTATGGTTACGGCACCTACCGGCAAAATTTGCGGCTTCGGGTCACCGCCAACTCCTACCAGCTCCGCCGACAGAACGGCACCGAGACGATGCGGCTGGACACGATGACGATCAGCAGCAATCCGCAAACCCAGCTGACCACCACCCCGCGGCTGTTCTACATCGGCGCTCTCGATGGCTTCTTCAGCTTCGCTCTCGGCGGACGGTTGCGGGTCGGCGCCAACCAGCGGGTCGGTGTCTATACCGGCAATGTTACGGTAACTATCGATTACCTCTGACGAAGTGGGCATCAACGCAGCATAGCCCGTAATTCGGTGTTAACCCCGTGTGTTAACCATTCTTGGTCACCAGAAATTCTGCTCTGATGCGCCATAGGTGTTCTCCAGTCGGGGGCATCATTCATCGTGTTTTTCAGATATTCCGGTTCGGTCATCGGGACGCGCATGGCGCTGCGCACCCTGCTGGCCGGCGCCTTGTTCCTCCCCGCGATCCCTGCATACGCCGCTGACGAAGCGACCGCGGATGCCGCTGCCAGGGTGATCGACAGCACGCGGCTGCTGAATGTCGAGGCGTTGCAGTTCGGCCAGATCGTCCCGAGCGGATCAGGCGGCGCGGTGATGATCAACGCGAACACCGGCAACGTAACCACCATTGGCGAGGTTGTGACCATCGCCAGCACCCAGACCCGCGCCCGGTTTACGGTCGATGCGCCGATCGGGGTGGTCATGATCCTGTCCGGCGATCCATCGGTGGAACTGACCCGGGTGGGCGGAACCGAAACCATGACCGCGTCCCTTATCCACCGGCCGACCAGCGGCCTAATTACCTTGACCTTGTTCGGCCTGCCGATCGGGCTGCTCGCGACATCTCCGACCCAGGAGATCCATACCGGGGGCTCGCTGGTGGTGGCGGGCAACCAGGCGGAGGGCGTCTACGAAGGCACCTTCACGCTGATGATCGCCTATCTTTAGGCGGCCTGCCGCCCTATATGGACGGGATGAGCACATTCGATCCCGCGTCGCTGATTTACGCCGACGGCAAGCTGACCCCGTCCGAAGCGAAGTCGCTGGCCGCACAAACCCTGTCGCGGTGCGATGACGGCGAACTGTATCTGCAATACACCGCCAGCGAAGCGTTTACGTTCGACGATGGCCGGCTGAAGACCGCGGATTATTCACGCGATTCCGGGTTCGGCCTGCGCGGTATTTCGGGCGAGATGACCGGATTCGCCCACGCCAGCGACATCAGCGCGGCTGCCATCCGCCGGGCCGGAGAAACGCTCCAGTTGCTCGATCCTGCGAAGGGCCAGCCCGCCCCGCCTCCGCGCCGCAACAACCGCCACCTTTACACCGACGCCAGCCCACTCGACGGCATCTCCTTCGCCCGCAAGGTCGAATTGCTGGAAACCATAAATGCCGCGGCCCGTGCCCACGATCCGCGCGTGGCGCAGGTAACCGTGTCGCTCCTCGGCAGCTGGAACGTGGTCGAGATCGTCCGCGCTGATGGCTTCGTTGCGCGCGATATCCGCCCCTTGGTCCGGCTCAACATCGCGGTCGTGGCCGAAGCGAATGGCCGGCGGGAGACGGGTTCCTTCGGCATTGGCGGGCGATATCTGTACGACCGCCTGTTCGATCCAGCGGAATGGAACCGCGGGCTCGACAAGGCCGTGGCGCAGGCCATGACCAACCTCGAAAGTGTCGATGCCCCTGCCGGCGAAATGACCGTGCTGCTTGGTCCCGGCTGGCCCGGCGTGCTGCTGCACGAGGCTATCGGTCACGGGCTGGAAGGCGATTTCAACCGCAAGGGCACCAGCGCGTTTTCCGGACGGCTCGGTGAACGCGTCGCCGCGCCCGGGGTGACGGTGGTCGATGACGGGACCCTCGAAAATCGCCGCGGTTCGCTGTCGATCGACGATGAAGGCACCCCGACATCGGAAACGGTGCTGATCGAGGACGGCATCCTCGCGGGCTATATGCAGGATCGCCTCAACGCGCGCCTGATGGGGGTCGCAGCTACCGGCAACGGCCGCCGCGAAAGCTACCAGCACGCGCCGATGCCGCGGATGACCAACACCTTCATGCGCAGCGGCGAGGACGATCCGGCGGAGCTGCTTTCCCGCGTAAAGAAGGGTATCTTCGCCAAGAGTTTCGGCGGCGGCCAGGTCGATATCGTGTCGGGCAAGTTCGTCTTTTCCTGCACCGAGGCGTATCTGGTCGAGAATGGCCGGATCGGCGCCCCGATCAAGGGCGCGACGCTGATCGGCGACGGCCCGAGCGTGCTGACCAAGGTGCGCGGCATCGGTAGCGATCTGGAACTGGACGAAGGCGTCGGGGTGTGCGGCAAGGGCGGGCAAGGCGTTCCTTGCGGTGTAGGTCAGCCGACCCTGCTGGTTGACGGACTGACCGTGGGGGGCACCGCCTGACCGGTTGGCTGACAACGGTTCGACCGCGGAATGGCTCAAGTCAGCGTGCGTTCAGGGATATCGGTTATGCTGCCGGTCTTGGAGTGAAGCCATGATAGTCAGATCCCTATTCGCCAGAATTTCCCTGCCGGCCGTTGCCGCGTTGTCCGTTCTCGCAGTGCCCGCCGCGGTGCATGCGGCGCAGGAGGACAAACAGCCCCGTAACGCTGAGGGTGAGGCCGAACTTGCCAAGCTGCTCGAGGGCCGGACAATGGGCGAGCCCCGAAAATGTCTAGGGGATAGCGAACGGCGCAACATGCAGGTTATCGACGACACCGCATTTGTCTTCCGTGACGGCGACACGCTCTATGTGAACCGGCCGGACAACGCGAGTTTCCTCGACGAGTTCGATGTGCCGGTATTCCGGGTATTCGGTTCCGAGCTGTGCCGCCTCGACCAGGTCGAAATGCGCAGCCGGGGATCCGGTATCGGCGGGCCGGTCCTGATCCTTCAGGACTTCATCCCCTACACGCGAGAGAAGGAATCGAGCCAATGAAACCGATCAACCAATTCGCAGCCCTGGCGGCTCTGACAATGCTGGCCGCTCCCGCCGCTGCGCAGGAAGACGCAGGCACCCTGACCAAGGGTGAAGTCGAACTCGCCAAACTGCTCGAAGGCCGGGTTGCGGGCGAACCGCAAAGCTGTGTTCGCAGCCTGCCGAGCGAGAATATCAACGTGATCGACGGCACCGCGCTGGTCGTGGGCCGGGGCAAGACAATCTATGTCAACGTGCCCCAGTACCCCTCCTCGCTGGATGACGATGATGTCCTGCTGGTGCGACGTTTCAGCGGTAGCCAGCTGTGCCGGCTCGACCAGATCGAAACCCGCGACCGGTTTGGCGGGTTCTACAGCGGCAACGTGATGCTCAACGATTTCGTGCCCTACACGAGAGTGGAAAAGCGTTCAGACGAAGGCTGAGAGCCGGATTTGCCGCCGACCGGATCAGCGCACCCGTTCAGCGCATTGCGTTCATCCGGCCGATGATGTCTTCGGCCTGGGCCATGATCCGGTCGATCAGTTCCTGACACGTCGGAATGTCGTTGATCAGCCCGGCTACCATCCCGCAGCTCCATGCACCGGCGTCCATCTCGCCGTGCATCATGATCTTCGGATAGACACCGGCTACTTCCTCGATGATGTCCTCGAACTTGAGGTCATCGCCCAGCGCCTTTTCCTTCTCCAGCAGCCTTTCAACCGCCGCATTGGTCATCACGCGTTCGGTGTTGCGCAGCGGACGCATCACCAGCCGGGTATCGAGTTCACTCGCCGCGACGATGGCCGCCTTCACGTTGTCATGCACCGGCGCTTCTTTCGTGGCGATAAAGCGCGTGCCCATATTCATCCCCGCTGCGCCCATCGCAAGGCTGGCCACGAGGCTCCGTCCGTCGGCCATCCCGCCGGATGATACGAAGGGGATTTCCAGCTCGTCCGCCGCCCGCGGCAGCAGGATGAAATTGGGCACGTCGTCCTCGCCCGGGTGGCCGCCGCATTCGAACCCGTCGACCGAGACCGCATCGCAGCCGATGCTCTGCGCCTTTAGTGCGTGGCGGACGGCGGTGCATTTGTGGATCACCTTGATCCCGGCATCCTTCAGGTAGGGCAGCACCGCCACCGGGTTGTTGCCCGCGGTTTCCACCACGGTCACCCCGCCGTCGATAATCGCCTTGATGATCGCGGGGTAATCGGGCGTGTTGACCGTCGGCAGGAACGTGACATTCACCCCGATCGGCTTGTCGGTCATGTCCTTGCACCGGGCAATTTCATTGGCGAGATCGCCGGGGGTCTTCTGCGTCAGCGCGGTGATGATCCCGAGCCCGCCCGCGTTGGACACCGCCGCCGCCATTTCCGCGAACCCGACATAATGCATCCCGCCCTGGATGATGGGATGCTGGATACCGAACATTTCGGTGATGGCGGTTTTCATGGTGGTGGGTTTCCCTCGTATCTCGGCTCGATGTCAGCCCTTGCGAGCGATCAAGCGGTTGCATGAAGGTCTGCCATGATTTTGCCAAGCCCATTGCGGAATTTTTTGGTCTTGCACCGCGCGGCGGTCGTGCTTAACAATGGCGATGCGTAGGCCGGGCCCCTCTGACGTGTTTCGCACGTGATGTCGGACTGCATTTCACGAGTGCATCCGGGGCCGCCAATTCTTCGTTTCCCTGGCTGCAAATCCATGGAGACGCGAATATGCAAAATCATCGAAGAGATTTCCTCAAGACCGCTGCTTTTGGCGGCGTTGCGATTGCCGGTGCCGGGAGCGCGGCGCTGGCCGCTGCGCCGGACGTGCCGCCAGGTACGGGCATGGTGCCGCCAGCCCCGCCCGGGATGACACCCGATCAGGCGCTCGCCTTGCTCGAACAAGGCAACGCTGCCTTCCTTCGCGGCGATAATCGCGCCGATCTGTCGAATGCGCAGCGGCGGCTCGAACTTGCCAAGGGGCAGTCGCCCTTTGCCGCTTACGTCACCTGTTCGGACAGCCGCGTACCGCCGGAATTGCTGTTCGGCCGCGGGCTGGGCGAATTGTTCATCATCCGCAACGCCGGCAACACTGTCGATACGGTGGCGCTGGGCAGTATCGAATACGCGGTCGCGGTGCTGAAAGTGCCGCTGGTGGTGGTGATGGGTCACGAACGCTGCGGCGCGGTGGAAGCGGCGACCAAGGTGGTGACCGAAAACGCCACGTACCCGGGGCAGATCGGCCGGATGATCGAACCGATCATCCCCGCGGTGCTGAAGGTCCGCGATGACGAAGGTGACCTGCTGGACAATTCCGTCCGCTCGAACGTGCGCCGGGTGGCAGGCTATCTGCGGGAACAGACCGATCCGCTGCTGCAGGAACCGTTGGCGACCGGGGCCCTGAAAGTAATCGGGGCGTATTACGACCTCGACACCGGCAAGGTGGATTTCTTCGACCGCGCCTGAGCGCTGGACTGCCAGTATCCATAAGGCGGCGTCCGCACCGGAAAGTGCGGACGCTGCTGCGTTATTCGGTCACTCCCACTCGATCGTGCCGGGCGGCTTGCTGGTGTAATCGTACACCACGCGGTTGACGCCCTTCACCTCGTTCACGATCCGCGTGGCGCAGCCGGTCAGGAAACTGGCGTCAAAGGGATAGACATCGGCGGTCATCCCGTCGGTACTGGTCACCGCGCGCAGGCCGCAAACGCTGTCATAGGTGCGCGCATCGCCCATCACGCCGACGGTCTTGACCGGCAGCAGCACGGCAAACGCCTGCCAGATCGCATCGTACAGGCCCGCGTTACGGATTTCCTCGAGATAGATCGCGTCCGCCTTGCGCAGGATGTCACAGCGTTCCTTGGTCACTTCGCCGGGGATACGGATCGCCAGGCCGGGTCCGGGGAACGGATGACGCCCGACGAATATTTCGGGCAGGCCGAGTTCCCGCCCCAGTTCGCGCACTTCGTCCTTGAACAATTCGCGCAAAGGTTCGACCAGCTGCATGTTCATGCGTTCGGGCAGGCCGCCGACATTGTGGTGGCTCTTGATCGTCACGCTGGGACCGCCGGTGAACGATACGCTCTCGATCACGTCGGGATAAAGCGTGCCTTGCGCGAGAAAGTCCGCCCCGCCGATAGCTTTGGCTTCCTTCTCGAACAGGTCGATGAAGGCGCCGCCGATAAACTTGCGCTTCTTTTCCGGATCGGTGAGCCCGGCAAGGCCGGTGAGGAACATTTCCTCCGCGTCCACATGGACCAGCGGGATGTTGTAATGGTCGCGGAACAGGGTGACGACCTGCTCGGCCTCGTTCAGCCGCATCAGTCCGTGGTCGACAAAGACGCAGGTGAGCTGTTCGCCGATCGCCTCGTGGATCAGTACCGCGGCAACCGCGCTGTCGACCCCGCCGCTGAGGCCGCAAATAACCTTCCCGTCCCCTACCTGCGCGCGGATTTCCTCGATCTTGGTCTTGCGGAACTCGGCCATGGTCCAGTCGCCCGCCAGCCCGCAGACGTGGCGCACGAAATTGGCCAGCAGCTTCCCGCCGTCGGGGGTGTGGACCACTTCGGGATGGAACTGGGTGCCGTAGAACTTGCGCTCCTCGTCGGCGATTACCGCGAAGGGCGCGCCGTCGCTGATCGCGACGATTTCGAAACCGGGGGCGAATTTGGTCACCTTGTCGCCGTGGCTCATCCACACCTGGTGCCGCTCGCCTTCGGTCCAGAGCCCGTCAAACAGGGCGCATGGCTTGGTGACGGTCAGGAAGGCCCGGCCAAATTCGCCGCCTTCGCCCGTTTCGTGGCCGGGGCGCACTTCGCCGCCGAGCTGGTGCGTCATCACCTGCTGACCGTAACAGATACCGAGGATCGGCACGCCCGCCTCGAACAGCATTTGCGGGGCGCGCGGGCTGCCTTCGTCGGGCACTCCGGCGGGTGAACCGGACAGGATGATGCCTTTGGGTTTCAGCCGGTGGAACGCTTCCTCCGCCATCGTGAACGGGGCGATTTCGGAATAGACGCCGGCTTCGCGCACCCGCCGAGCTATCAACTGGGTCACCTGGCTGCCGAAATCGACGATCAGGATGCTATCGGGCACAGAAGGGTCGGATCGGGCCGAATCGGCGTAAGGAGCGTTGGCGGTGCTGGTCATCGCGCGGGACTAGGATGCACCGCGAGGGCTGGCAAGCGCGCGCGCCCAACGCTGGCCGAGCCTTCCCCAGCCACGAGTGCACCGCATGCACCATGACCGGCTGACTGTTGCAAAAAACTGAACATGTCTGGCAGTTTTCTCATTTGTAAAAAGCCGCGCGTAATATTATTTCAGCGTCATACCGGGTCGGCAGAGTTCTCTCCCTCTCTCCCCTCTGCCGCCCCGGCACACAACAACAGGAGCATTTCGATGCACAAATTAGCATCCCATGTCCTGGCCTTCCTCGCAGCCGTTACGATTAGCGGTGTGATGATCGGCGTACCGATCGCCTGACGATCCGGCGCCTGATCCTAAGTGAAGGCTTAGAGGCGCGGCCCACTCCACCTCCCCCCCCCCGGAGTGGCCGCGCCTCGTTTTTCGTGCATCAGCGTACATTATCCGCAGCCACGGTGCTGCGAACGGTGGAAAAACACCGCTGAACACGGCCAATTCGCTTGGGTAAGGGCCCTCGACGCCCTATATGATGGGCATGAGTGAAACACCCGAAAACCAGCCCGCACCAACTCCTGAAAATGCGGGTTCCGATACAACCGGCGGTCCGCCCGCGAAGGCCCTTCCGAACCAGAACCTGTACGAAGCGGATTCGATCAAGGTCCTCAAGGGCCTCGACGCGGTGCGCAAGCGCCCGGGCATGTATATCGGCGACACCGACGACGGCAGCGGCCTGCACCACATGGTGTTCGAGGTATCCGACAACGCGATCGACGAAGCGCTCGCCGGCCATTGCGACCTGGTGCTGATCGAACTCAACCCCGACGGCTCCGTCTCGGTGGAAGACAACGGTCGCGGTATTCCGGTGGACATGCACAAGGAAGAAGGCATGTCCGCGGCGGAAGTGATCATGACGCAGCTGCACGCAGGCGGTAAATTCGAAAACACTTCTGACGAAAACGCCTACAAGGTGTCCGGCGGCCTCCACGGTGTGGGCGTATCGGTGGTGAACGCCCTGTCCGAATGGCTGGAACTGACCATCTGGCGTGACGGCAAGGAGCACTGGATGCGCTTTGAGCATGGCGACAGTGTCGGCCCGCTGGTGGTCAAGGGCGACGCACCGCCGGCCGACGATGGCGGCAAGCGCAAGGGCACCAGGGTGACCTTCCAGGCCAGTACCGACACCTTCAAGAATGTCCTCGATTTCGATTTCGAGAAGCTCGAACATCGCTACCGCGAGCTCGCGTTCCTCAATTCCGGCGTCCATATCAAGCTGCGCGACAAGCGGCACGAGGAAGTGGTCGAGCACGACCTGTTCTACGAAGGCGGCATCGGTGCGTTCGTAAAATATCTCGACCGCAACAAGGTCGCGCTGATCCCCGAACCGATCGCGATCTCTGCCGAGCGGGATTCCATCGGCATTGAAGTCGCACTCGAATGGAACGACAGCTATTACGAAAACGTCCTGTGTTTCACCAACAACATCCCCCAGCGTGACGGCGGCACCCACCTGGCCGCGTTCCGCGCCGCGCTGACGCGTACGCTCAACAATTACGCCGAACGCACCGGGCTGATGAAGAAGGAAAAGGTCTCGCTGACCGGAGAAGACATGCGTGAAGGCCTGACCGCGATCGTCTCGGTCAAGCTGCCCGATCCCAAATTCGGATCGCAGACCAAGGACAAGCTGGTTTCTTCCGAAGTGCGCCAACCGCTGGAAAGCCTGATGGCGGACAAGATGAGCGATTGGCTGGAGGAAAACCCGGCCCACGCGAAAACCATCGTCCAGAAAATCATCGACGCCGCCGCCGCGCGCGAAGCCGCCAAGAAAGCCCGCGAACTGACCCGCCGCAAGGGCGCGATGGACATCGCCAGCCTGCCCGGCAAGCTGGCCGATTGCCAGGAACGCGATCCGGCGAAAAGCGAGTTGTTCCTGGTCGAGGGCGATTCCGCTGGCGGCAGCGCCAAGCAGGGGCGCGACCGCCATTACCAGGCGATCCTGCCGCTGAAGGGCAAGATCCTCAACGTCGAGCGGGCGCGGTTCGACCGGATCATTTCTTCGAAGGAAGTCGGCACGCTGATCCAGGCGATGGGCACCGGCATCCGCGACGAATTCAACCTAGAAAAACTGCGGTATCACAAGATCGTGATCATGACCGACGCCGATGTCGACGGTGCGCATATCCGCACGCTGCTGCTGACGTTCTTTCACCGCCAGATGCCCGACATCATCCGCTCGGGTCATTTGTTCATCGCGCAGCCGCCTTTGTTCAAGGTCAACAAGGGCCGGAGCGAAGTTTACCTCAAGGATCAGGCCGCGCTCGACCGTTACCTGGTCGAAGGAGGCTTGCAGGGCCGGCTTCTCGAAACCGCTGGCGGCGGCGGCAAGATCTCGCGCGGCGGCGGCGAACTGTCCGGCCTCGTCGATCATGCGCTCCGCATCCGTAATCTGATGGCCTTCGTGCCGCGCAAATACGACCCCGCGCTGATCGAGGCGATGGCGCTCGCGGGCGTCCTCGATCCCGATCTCGACAAGGCCGGGCGCGAAGCCGCGCTCACCAACGCCGCGCGCCGCCTGCAACTGGGCGATCAGGAAGCCAAATGGTCCGCCTCGCTCAAGGATGACGGCGGCGTCCGGTTCGACCGGCTGTGGCGCGGGGTGACCGACGTGCACGAGATCGACGCCGCGTTCCTGACCAGTGCCGAAGCGCGCAAGATGCACAAGATCGCCTCCGAACAAGCCGATGTGTACGAAAACCCGTCGCGGCTGGTGAAAAGCACGGCGACTGATTCGCAGGATGTTGAAACGGACGACAGCGCCCGGGCCGACACTGGCCAAGATGATAGCACCGATGATGCGCCGGTCATTTCCGACGAAGAATCGATCACCCGCCCGACGCAATTGCTGGATGCCGTGTTGGCGGCCGGCCGCAAGGGTCTCGCCATCGCCCGCTACAAGGGGCTGGGCGAGATGAACGCCGACCAATTGTGGGAAACCACGCTGGACCCGGACAACCGCGCATTGCTGCAGGTGAAGGTGGAAGACGCCGACGTGACCGACGAGATTTTCACCCGCCTGATGGGCGACGTGGTAGAACCGCGGCGTGAGTTCATCCAGGACAACGCGCTCAACGTCGCCAATCTCGACACGTAAGCGGATCGGGGCCCAGCGGCCATGACCGAACCCTACGACGCGATCATCCTTGGCGCCGGGGCGGCTGGGCTGATGTGCGCTGCTATAGCGGGTCAACGCGGGCGACGAGTGCTGGTCCTCGAGAAGGCCGAGCAACCAGGCAAGAAAATCCTCATTTCGGGCGGTGGACGGTGTAATTTCACCAACATCAACACCGCGCCCGACCGGTACCTCTCGGCCAATCCGCATTTCGCCAAATCGGCGCTCAGCCGCTACACCGCGCGCGATTTTCTCGCCCTGGTCGAGGCGCACGGCATTGCATGGCATGAAAAGACCCTCGGCCAATTGTTCTGCGACGGGTCATCCAAACAGATCGTCGCCATGCTGCTTGAAGAATGCGCCAAAGGCGGCGCGGAAGTACGCTGCGATGTCGAGGTAACCGCCGTCGACCATGTGGACGGGGTCTTTTCGGTCGCCGCAAACGGGCAGGTCCTGACGGCCAAGGCTGTGGTAATCGCCACCGGCGGGCCGTCTATTCCGAAAATGGGCGCGACCGGATACGCCTATGAACTGGCGCGACAGTTCGGGCTCAAGGTGGTCGAACCGCGCCCGGCGCTGGTGCCGCTCACCCTTGGCGGGGAAGACGTGCTTTTTCGCGATCTTTCCGGCGTTTCTGCCCCGGTCGACGCGATCTGCGGCAAGACGAGTTTCCACGAGGCGGCACTGTTTACGCACAAGGGGCTGTCCGGTCCGGCGATCCTGCAGATATCCTCCTATTGGCGGCCGGGCGACACGGTAAGTATCGACTTCCTGCCCGGCAAGCCCGCCGGATGGCTGCGCGAACTCAAGCGTACTGCCCCGCGCAGTACCCTCCGGACCATTCTCAAGGATGCCTTGCCGGACCGCCTGGCCGTGACTTTGGCCGACCGGCTGGGCCACGAAAGCGACCTTCAGACGCTTTCGGACAAGCTATTGGACGCTGCCGAAGCGCGGCTCGCGCGGTGGCCGTTCTGCCCCAACGGCAGCGAAGGACTGGCCAAGGCGGAAGTGACCTCGGGCGGTATCAGCACGGCCGAATTGTCCTCCAAAACGATGCAGGCGAAGAAAGTCCCCGGCCTGTTCGCGATCGGCGAAGCCGTCGACGTGACCGGCTGGCTGGGCGGGTACAATTTCCAGTGGGCGTGGGCTAGCGGCTGGGCCGCCGCGCAGGAAATCTAGCCGGCTGCCAGCGCTTCCTCGAGCTGCGCCAACCGGTCTTTCCCGAAATACATCTCGCCGCCGACGAAGAAGGTCGGGACCCCGAACGCTCCGCGCTCGACAGCCTCGGCGGTGCTATCCGCCAGCCGCTGTTTCACGTCCGGCGACT
Organism: Allopontixanthobacter sediminis; assembly: GCF_009828115.1. GTDB lineage: Bacteria > Pseudomonadota > Alphaproteobacteria > Sphingomonadales > Sphingomonadaceae > Allopontixanthobacter > Allopontixanthobacter sediminis. Next base: position 287,644 of record NZ_WTYL01000002.1, read on the forward strand.
GGATTTTTTCCAACAGGTCCTGCGGATCGAACGGGGAGGCCGCGAGCAGCGCGGTGACCGCGTCGGGATCGGTCACGTCGGCGCCCTGTTCCCACACCTGCGGCAACAGGAAGTCGATGAATTCCACAGCCCTCCCCATATCCTTCGCCGCGACCAGCATCCTTTGGAGTTGGACCGAATTGAACGGAAAATGCGGGTTCATGCGGAATTTGTCGAAGCCGTGGCGGGCGATGAACCGCTCCATTTCCAGCATTGCATAGGCGTTCTTCCCCTTCACCCCGGCGTCGCGGATGAAAGGCGGCGCGTTGCCGGTCAGCTTGTGCATTCCGCCCAGAAACACCGGCGTGATGACGATTTCGGCACCGTGCTTCGCGGCAATTTCCTTGAGCGGATAATACGCCAGATAGGCGTTGGGGCTGACGAAATCGAACAGGAATTCCACGGCTGCGGGCATGTCAGAAAGTCTCCGTCCAGGGTCGCAGGTCAAGTTCATGGGTCCATGCGGATCGCGGCTGCCGCCACAGGGCGACATAGCTTTGCGCGATATCATCCGGGCTGAGGATCCGGTCTTCAGCGGAGCGTTCCGCGACATCGGCGAAGTTTTCACGGGCGAATTTGCCATCGACCAGCCCGTCGATCACGGTGTGCACTACATGGACACCCTCCGGAGCCAGTTCCCGCGCCATGCTCTGCGCGAGAGCCCGAAGTCCGTGCTTGGCGCTGGCGAAGGCGGCAAAGCCCGCGCTGCCGCGTACCGAAGCGGTCGCGCCGGTGAAGATGATCGTGCCGCAGCCGCGCGGAACCATCACCCGCGCTGCCTCCCGCCCGGTCAGGAAGCCCGCGAAGGTTGCCATCTCCCACACCTTGCGGAAGACCCTTGCCGTGGTGTCACGGATCGAGAACCGGACATTGGCTCCGATGTTGAAAATCACCACCTCGAGCGGTCCGATGTCGGCTTCGATGCGGTCGATCAGTGCGGCCACTTCCGCCTCGTCTCGCGCATCGACCCCGAACGCGTGGGCGGTGCCGCCCGTGCCGCGAACTTCCTCCGCCAGTGTCTCGAGTTCGGGCAGGTTTCGTGCACGGCGCGCGAGGCAGACGGTCAGCCCTTCCGCGGCGAAGGCGCGCGCGAGCCCGGAACCAAGTCCGATCCCCGCGCCCATGATCAGGCAAGTACGCTGCGTTCCGTCCGGCATTCCCGATTTCCCCGCCTTGTTTCGAAATGGAACCTAGCAACTTTTGCCATCCAAGTAATGCGGCATTCGATCAGACTTTCTTATGTCGCATGCGGCCGCTAAGGCTTCGCGGCATGATCACCCGCCTTTTTGCCGCAGCGCTCGCCGCCATCACTCTGTCCGCCTGCGCGACGATTCCAGAAACCCCCGCCGCGCCCGAACCGGTCACACTCAGGATCATCGGGCTCAACGATTTTCACGGCAATATCGAACCGATCCGGCGGCCGATCCGGGTGATGGACGATGCCGGCGAACTGCAGGAAGTGCCCGCTGCCGGGGCCGCCTATCTGGCGAGCGCGGTGGCGAAATACCGCGCGCAGGACGAACACAGCCTGGTGGTGGCGGCAGGCGACCTGATCGGCGCGAGCCCCCTGGCTTCGTCCATTTTCCTCGACGAACCGGCAATCGGCGCGATGAACCGTATCGGGCTCGGCTTCAACGCGGTCGGCAACCACGAATTCGACCGCGGATGGCGGGAACTGCTACGGCTGCAGGAAGGGGGCTGCGCCAAATACTCGCTGCGCGATCCATGCCAGGTCGAAAGCGAATTTCCCGGCGCCGAGTTCGGCTTTCTTGCAGCGAATGTGATCACCGAGGACGGCAGCACGCTGTTCCCGCCTTACGGCATCAAGCGGTTCGGTACCGGCGATGCGGAAATCGCAGTCGGCATTATCGGCCTGACCACCGTCGAAACGCCCTCGCTGGTGACCCCGTCCGGCGTGGACGGGCTGACCTTTGCCGACGAAGCGGACACGATCAATGCGCTGGTGCCCGAGCTGGTCGAACAGGGCGTCGACGTGATCGTGGTGTCGATCCATCAGGGCCTCTACACCAAGGTCGGCTATAACGACAAAAGCTGCGGCGGCGTTTCGGGCGCGTTGCTGCAGATACTCGGGCGGGTCGATCCGAGGGTCGACCTGGTGATTTCGGGCCATACCCACAACGCCTATGTGTGCGATTATTCGGCGATCGACCCGAGCCGCAAATTCCTCGTCACCAGCGCCGGATACGGCGGTTCGATGCTGACCGATATTGCCGTGACCGTAAACACTGCCGCGGGCGAAGTGATCGCGATCGAAGCTGACAACATCGTCGTCCAGAGTGAGGTCCGCGGGCCTGACGGGGCGCTGGCACCGGCCAACCCGGCGTTCGAGGTGTTTCCCGCCAATGCCGAGGTCGCCGCCTATGTCGGGCGCTATGTCGAGGCATCCAGAGAGGCAGCCGACCGGAAAGTGGGTGTCATCAGCGGTTCTGCCCGTAAGCCCGGCCCCGCCACCGAAGAAACCCGGCTGGGCAATCTGATCGCCGACGCCCAGCTCGCAGCAACCCGCAGCGCCGGAGCGCAGATCGCGCTGATGAACAATTCGGGCATCCGTGCGGCGCTTGATCCGGTGGACGGAACCACGGTCAGTTACGGAGATATCTATTCCATCCAACCCTTCGGCAATCTGCTGATCACGCGCAGTTACACCGGCGCGCAGCTGCTTGCGCTGCTCGAGCAGCAGTTCGACGGAGAGAGCTTCCTCCAGGCGTTTTCGCCGTCGGAAGGTTTCGCCATGACCTATGATCTTCGCCAACCTCCGGGCGATCGGATCGTATCGGCAACACTCGGCGGAAAGCCGATCGATCCCGCCGCCACTTACCGCGTGACGATGAACAGTTTCCTGGCCGCCGGGGGCGACAGTTTCACCGTGTTTACCGAGGGCTCGGACAGCGTCACCGGCCCTGTCGATCTTGATGCCATGGAGGAATATCTGCGCGCGGTGCCGGTGCGCGAATTGCCCGATACCGGGCGAATTACCGAGATCAAATAGGTCGGCTCAGGCGATCCTCAGCTTCGACACTCCGGCAGCGCCGCCGGCGGTAGCGGACAGACCGGCGAAGATGGTATCGACGATGCGGGCCAGCTTGTCTTCGCTCAGACGGTCGGGGATCATGATCAGGAACATCGGCTGGACATAGGTCACCAGCATCTGGTTGATCAGCGACAGCGAGTGGTTGATCGTCAGGCCCGCGAAATACCCGTCGGCCTGCGCCTGCGCGATAATCTCGCTGAGGTAATGATCACCCAGATCGACATAGCTGCGAACTTCGTCCCAGTGCCTGTCACCAAGTTCGACAAACAGCGCGAAATTGGCCGGATCACGCTGGAACTGCGCGCGCAGGTAATCGAAGCGGCGGGCGAAGAATTCATACATCTTGCGGTTGGGCGGAAGGTCGGCGGCGAGCACGTCCTCCATGATCGCGACCAATGGGCGGAACCAGCGTTCTACCAGCGCTGCGGCCAGGTCGGCTTCCTCGGGAAACACCTGGTCGATCTTGGCGCGGGTGACCTGCGTATCGGCAGCGAGGATCGCCTTGGAGATGTCCCCGCCGCGCCGGGCGATGGCCTGCATCGCCAATTCGACGAGTTGTTCGCGTTGGTCGTTCAGATCGCTGTCGTACATGTCCGCTTCCGTCCGCTCCGGCATGGATCCGCATCTGGCGTATTCATCCCCGCCGCGTGAAGCGATTTTACGCCAAGTGCCCCCATGTGTCGACGAACTTCAACACGGCGGCGCGACGGCGCGGCTATGCCCGCTTTTTCGGCGGCATCGGCACGAAGCCGGATGTCCGTTCGATATAATCGGCATATCCGGGGCGGCGTTTCTTCATGCCGCCTTCGAGCAGCGGCGCCCCCGACCAGCGGGTCAGCGTGAACGTCAGGAAGATCGGCCCGGCGACCGTCCACAGGGCCACATCCCATCCAGTCGAGGCCGCTGCGAGCCAGATGCCCCACCAGACGCAGGCGTCACCGAAATAATTCGGGTGCCGGGTGTAGCGCCACAGGCCGCGGTCCATCACCTCGCCCTTGTTAGAGGGGTCCGCCTTGAAGCGGGACAGCTGCCAATCGCCGACCACTTCGAATACCATGCCCAAGCACCACAGCGCGAAGCCGGCCCATACCAGCCATGATATCGGCAGATCCTGTCCGCTGCGCAGGATACCGGCCTGCGCGGGGCTCGACACGAGGAACAGCAGCACCGCCTGCCCGAGCCAGATCTTGGTCAACGCGGCGAAGGCGAAACGTTCTTTCTCGCGGTCCTTCCGCAAGATTTTCGCGTACCGCTGGTCCTCGCCCTCAGCCCGCCAGCGGCGGAACAAATGGATGCCGAGCCGGAAACCCCACACCGCCGTCATCGCCAGCAGCAGTACCGAAAGCCGGCCGGGATCCGGCAACTGCGAGAAACTGGTGATGGCCATGATCGCCATGCCCGCTCCCCAGAAGCCATCGATGAAGGACACGTCGCCGATCCGCACCGATACCAGCCACAAGGCCAGTACCAACGCCAGCAGGATGCCCGCATTTACCAGCAGTGCGTCAAGCATCACGCGCCTCCACCAAGGCCGCTGCCTGCGCTTCAAGCACCTTGTAGCGGTCATAATCCGGCAGCCGTGACCGCATGAACGCGGCGATCTGCGATAGGTCCGCCGCGTAGTCCCCGGTCGGCATGATCGGCGGGCCGAACCCGAGGATCTTTCGCCTGTTGCACACCCACGAGGGGACGATGGGTACCCCGCTCGCCATCGCGATATGGTAAAACCCCGACCGCCATTCCCCTTTGGACGAACGGGTACCCTCTGCCGCGATCACCAGCGCCAGCGTGTCGCGCGCGGCGAATTCGGCAGCGACCTGGGCAACGTAATTGGCGCTTTTCGAACGGTCGACCGGGATGCCGCCCATATCCAGCATGAACCTGGCCATCGGCCACCGGAACAGCGTGTTCTTGCCCATGAAATTGGGCTGGACGCCTTGCTCTGCGGTTGCTCCGACGAAGAACACGAAGTCCCAGTTCGACGAATGCGGCGCGCCGGCGATGACATATTTGGGGATCCCCGGAAGGTTGCCGTCGAGCTTCCAGCCTTTCAAACGGTACAGCCACAGGATAATCTGGCGCACGCCGCGCGATAGCAGGCTGGGAACCCGGGTGCCGCGCGGGTGCGGGATCGATGCCATCAGATTCACCCCGTCCCCCGCTGCGATCGTTGCGCAGCTATGCCCCCGAACGCGAAAAATGCCGCGATCCGCTGTCTGGCTAAACCATCAATTCCCCGCCGTCAAAGCGATCAGCCATTGGCCCATCACCCGGTCGAACTGGAAGGTGAAAAATCCGGCGATCATCAAGGCGCCCAGCACGATCCCCCGAACTTCGCGGCGATGACCGATGGGGTCATGCGCGCGGGCGTTGCGGACGAGCTTGTAACAGACCCACAGGGTCAGCACCGACAGCAGATGGATGAAACTGAAAGTCCCGTCGTTGATCTGGCGGATCGAGAACGACATCAGCGCGGTGGTGACCATGCTGACCAGCCAGACATAGCCCAGCGTCCGGTGCAGCCGGTCCCCGCGGAACCGCAGCAGCATGACCGGCGTCAGAGCAAGGGCAATGATGATCGTTACGAGGTGAAACCAGACGTTCGCCGGCAACATCGACCATTCGCCCCGCCCTCCGGCCAACGCCCCGAGGACAGCGGCAAGCAACGCCGCGGAAAGCACGGCGAGTACCACGTCGAACCATGTCGGCGCGAGCGCATGCGGCATTGGCCTGGCGGTTGTGTTCATCAGTTCTGCCCCCCTGACCGCGATCCTATCTCCCGCACAATCGGGGTCAAGCTGCTTCGGGAACTTCCCAACAGGGCGCGACTACAACTGTTTGCGAAATTTTGGTTCCCCAAGTAGTGAATTCCGTCGAATAGACCCCTCCCGAGCATGAAAGCGCGCCGAAAAAAGTGCCTCAACGATTCAAACCCGAAAGCGGGTCGTCAGCGACCCTGGTCGGCGCGTTGCCCGATACCGAGGCAGCCGAGGCCGCGCGCGCGCAAATCCTGGCCTCCCACGGCCTCGATGCGCTGCAGGATGATCCGGAAATCAACGCGATAGTCCATTTCGCTGCCGAACTCTGCAACACGCCGCTGTCCACTGTCACCGTCGTCGACGGGGAACGGCAGTGGTTCCTCGCCCGTGAAGGCACCGAGGAACGTGAAACCCACCGTTCAACCTCGTTCTGTGCGCATTCGATGAAAGGCACCGCGCCCCTCGTCGTGCCTGACGCGACGAAAGACCCGCGCTTTGCCGATTTCTCGCTGGTAACCGGGCCGGAAAATATCCGCTTCTACGCCGGGGCTCCGCTGCACGCCGAGGACGGCACCCCGATCGGCGCACTGTGCGTCATCGACACCGTTGCCCGCCCGGAGGGCCTCACGCCGTTCCAGCTGAAAGGCCTGGAAACGCTGGCGCAATCGGTTACCTGCCGGATGCGGCACAACCGCGAGCGCCGAGAAGCGGAAAGCAAGCTGGAGACCAGCCGGGTTCGCCTCCGCACGATTCTCGACAGCCTGACGCAGATCGCGTGGTCGGCCGACGCGAACGGCCAGTTCGATTATTTTAACGCCAGCTGGAAAGAAGTGACCGGCGCCGAGCCGCCCCAGACCGCAATCGAATGGGGCGCGTTCATCCATCCCGACGATTTCGACACGGCGCTTTCCGAATTCCTCGAGTGTGTCAGGACGGCCACCCCTTACGAGGGCAGATACCGCCTGAGGCAGCGCGACGGAAGCTATCGGTGGGCGCTCGCACGGGCGCGGCCGATGTCCTCCAAGGTCACCTCCCGGTTGCGCTGGGCCGGGACGGTCACGGATGTCGACGACGCGTACCGGCATTCGGAAAACAACAAGCTGCTGGCGCTGGAATTGTCCCACCGGATCAAAAACATCTTCGCGGTGGTTTCCGGGCTTATCTCGCTGACCTCCCGCACCCGGCCCGAAGCCGACGTGTTTGCCGAAGAGCTGAACAGCAAGATCCGCGCGTTGGGGCGCGCGCATGATTTCGTGCGTCCCGTCGATAACGAAATGGGCGACAGTCTCCACGGGCTGCTCGAGATATTGCTGAAGCCCTATGCCGAAGGAAGTTCCGGGCGCGTCACCGTGCGCGGCGACGGGGTAACGATCGGGGTCCAATCGGCCACGCCTCTGGCGCTGGTGTTCCACGAATTCGCCACCAACGCGGCAAAATACGGTGCCTTGTCGGTGCCCGAAGGCAGGGTCGCGGTGACCGTGAGCCACACCGAAGGCAGCGCCGCAGGTGGTTACCCGGCGAGCGAAGAAAGCAGCGGTGAGAACGGCATCGAGAGCGGCGGCTCGGCGATCATCGAATGGCAGGAGATCGGCGGGCCGTTGCCAGTATCGGGCAGCCCGGCGGACCCCGAGCATCAGGGCTTCGGCACCAGGCTGGTGGAAATGACCGTAACCAGCCAACTTCGCGGGAAGCTGGAGCGCGAAATGCGGCCCGAAGGTTTCATGGCGCGGCTCACCCTGCCGCTATCGGTGCTGTAGATACCCGCGCTTCCGGTCCTGATGGCAGGCTTTGACCTCGCCAGGCCGAGGCCATAGAGCGGGCACCGATGGACCAGCCTGCATCCCCGACGCCGACCGGCCCGCACCTGCGTTTTGAAAATGTCTCCCGAAGTTTCGCCGGCGTGGTCGCGGTTGCGGCCACCGATTGCGCCATCGCGCAGGGCAGTTTCGTAGCGCTGGTCGGGGCGTCGGGGTCGGGCAAGTCGACGCTGCTGAAAATGGTCAACAGGCTGGGAGATCCGGACCAGGGGCGGGTAATTTTCGAAGGCCGCGACGTGCGCGATGCCCCGCCAGCCGCATTGCGCCGCCGGCTGGGTTATGTGTTCCAGGGCGTCGGCCTGTTCCCGCATATGACCGTGGCGGAAAATATCGGCATCGGCCCGCGTCTTGCTGGCAAACGGGCGAGCGCGGAGCGGATTGCCGAACTGCTGGAACTGGTCGAACTGGAGCCGGAATATGCCGTCCGCATGCCGCATGAACTCTCGGGCGGCCAGCGTCAGCGGATTGGCGTGGCGCGGGCGCTGGCAGGAAATCCGCACCTGCTGCTGATGGACGAACCCTTCGGCGCGCTCGACCCCGTGACGCGCGACGGACTGGGCAAGCGGGTGCGCCTGCTGCACGAGCGGCTCGGCCTGACCACGATAATGGTAACGCATGACATGGCGGAAGCGTTGCTGCTGGCCGACCGGGTGCTGGTGATGGACGGCGGCCGGATCGTGGCGGACGAACCGCCGCAGGCGTTGCTGGCCGGTGCGGGCGGCGATATTGCGCAGGGGCTGGTGGCCGTACCGCGCGAACAGGCCGCCGCCCTTGCCCGGCTGGACGCTGCACGGTGAGCGATATCCTGACCCATCTGGCCGGAATGGGGGACAAATTGTCCGCCCATGTCCTGCTCGCCGCCGCCGCGCTGGCGCTGGGGATCATCACCGCGCTGCCGCTCGCGGTGTGGGCCAGCCGCTCGCCGCCGGTGTCGCGGATCGCGCTGGGTTTCGCCAGCCTGGTCCAGACCATCCCCGCGCTGGCGTTGCTGGCATTGTTCTTCCCGGTCCTGCTCAGCCTGCGCAGTGTCTTCGGCGAGGGGCTACCGACCCTCGGCTTCCTGCCCGCGCTGCTGGCGCTGGCGCTCTACGCCCTGCTGCCGATCCTGCGCAACGCGGTGACGGCGCGCGAACACATGGCGGGCGGCGTGCTGGAGGCCGCGGACGGCGTGGGCATGACCCGGTGGCAGAAACTGCGGCTGGTGGAGGCACCGCTCGCCGCGCCGTACATCATGGCGGGGATCCGGACCGCCGCAGTTTGGACCATCGGCGCGGCCACGCTATCGACAACGATCGGCCAGCCCAGCCTCGGCGATCCGATCTTCGCGGGATTGCAGACCCAGAACTGGGCGCTGGTGTTGGCTGGATGCATCGCCTCGGCCGGCCTTGCGATGGTTGCTGACGCGCTGCTCGGCGCGGTCGAGCGCGGGTTTGCCCGGCGCAAGCGCTGGCTGGTGTGGAGCGGTATTGCACTGGCGCTGGCGGGAGTCGCCGCCGCCGGAATTGCCCAGCGGCCAACCACCGGCGATACCATCGTGATCGGCGCCAAGAATTTCTCCGAGCAATATATCCTCGCCCGGCTGATCGGCCAGAGGCTGGAAAGTGCGGGCTATTCGGTCGAATACCGCGACGGGCTGGGGTCGGCGGTGGTGCACCAGGCGCTGACCAGCGGGGGGATCGACATCTCGGTCGATTACACCGGCACCCTATGGACCAACCAGCTCGGCCGGAGCGACAATCCGGGCCGCGAAGCGATGTATGACGAATTGGTCCGGTGGGAACGGGAAAGCACTGGCACCCTCGTCCTGGGGCAGCTCGGTTTTGAAAATGCCTACGCCCTGGCCATGCGCGAAGACCGCGCGGCGGCATTGGGTATCGAGACGCTTGGCGACCTGGCCCGGGCGGCTCCGCGCCTGACGATCGGCGGCGATGTCGAGTTTTTCGAACGTCCGGAATGGATTGCGGTGCGCAGCGCGTATGGACTGGACTTCGACCGGCAGCGCAACTTCACCAGCACCTTCCTGTACGACGCCCTCACGGGCGGCGAAGCGGATGTCATTTCCGCCTATACGTCCGACGGGCGGGTGGCTGCCGACCGGCTGCGGATCATCGAGGATACCAAGGGCGCGTTCCCGTCCTACGATGCGCTGGTGCTGATTTCTCCCGACGCGGCCAAGGACGCCCGGCTGGTGGCCGCGCTGGAACCGCTGGTCGGCGCGATTTCCGTCGAGGCAATGCGCGAAGCGAACCTCTCGGTTGACCGGCTGGAGGACAAGCGGTCCCCGGCGCAGGCTGCCCGGACACTGGCGGACAAGATCGGCTTTTAGGTTACGCCGCTAATCCGCCGGGAAACCGGACCCGCCCGGCCAGCCCGGCCCGGCGAGGCCCATTACCTTGAACAGCATGCCCATCTCCTCGTCCGCGACCAGCCGCTGCTTGTCCTGCTGTAGCTGTGCGGCAAGGTGAGGGGCCGCCCGGGAAAGCGCTTCGGCGCGCATGTCGATGCCGAGACCGGTCAGCCATTTGCCCTGCGGCACCGTGCCGAGTAACCGGACATCATGCGTACGGGCGATGCTGTCGAGGGTGTCAAAATCGACGTGCGCGGTCAGGTCCGCAGCGCCCGGCGCGTCCAGCGGATCGACCTTCCTGTGCCCGCGTACCGCCTGCAAGGTCGATCCGGAGCGACGCTGCGCATGGCCGTAATCGATCAGCAGCGCTGCCCCGCCCTGCGCCGCCAGCCGCGCGGCAATTTCATGCATGACGGCCGCCGCCGCGGGGCAGGTTTCGATCAGAGTCCCCTCCGCGGCGTCCTGCCATTCGGGCGGGACCGCAGCATCCATCGGCTGGTCTCCGGCAACGAATGCCAGCCTATCCTCGTGCAGCCCGACCATCCGTTCGCGCCAGCCGTGCGCCGTGCGGACCAGCTGCCGGATCGGCAGTGCATCGAGAAACTCGTTCGCCACCAGCAGTAACGGCCCGTCCGCCGGCACGCCGGTCAGGTCGCCGTGGAAGGTCACCGGCCCCAGCGCGGCCCGCTGGATTTCGCGCAGGACGGGCGACCCCTCGACCAGATGGACCGACGGTTCCAACCCGTACCGCCCGGCACTGCGCAGAGCGTCCTTCGCCAGCGTGCCGCGCCCGGGACCGAGTTCGACATAGTGGACCGGTTGCGGGCGGCCGGCGGCGATCCACATATCCGCCAGCCACAACCCGATCAGCTCGCCGAACATCTGGCTGATCTCGGGCGCGGTGACGAAATCGCCGTCCGCCCCCAGCGGATCCTTGCCCGCGTAATAGCTCGCGTTGCTTTCCCCCATGAAGCGGGACAGCGAAATCGGACCGTGGGTGCGGATCAGCCGGCGGAACATCTCCGCATGGTCGCCGCCGGGTTCGTCGGGGCTCAACTTCATGCGGGAGCGGGATCACCCTTCGTGCCGCTGGCGAGCGGCCGGCGGATCAGCGCGCGCGCCATCACCGCAATGCCCAGCACGATCAGCGGAATGGTCAGCCACTGGCCCATCGACAAGCCGGTCTCGCGCGCGAAGTCGGCCAGTTGCGCATCGGGTTCGCGGAAGAATTCGGACACGAAGCGTCCGATGGAAACTCCGGTGGTGAACATCCCCACCATCAGCCCCGGGCGGTACCGCGCCCGGGTACGCCAGAAAGCGTAGAGCAGGATCACGACGAGGATCGCACCTTCCAGTGCCGCCTGGTAAAGCTGCGAGGGATGCCGGGCCAGAGGGCCGGCGCCGGGGAACACCATCGCCCACGGCACGTCGCTGGGAACGGTGATCACCCGGCCCCACAATTCCCCGTTCACGAAATTGGCGAGCCGGCCGAGCATCATGCCCACCGGAACGTTGACCGCGATGTAATCGCACACCCGCAGGAAGCTCAATTGGCCGCGCCAGCTGACGAAAGCGATCGCTGCCAACACGCCCATTAGCCCGCCGTGGAAACTCATTCCGCCGTCCCACAGCCGCAGCAACCGGTAGGATACGAACCCATCGCCTTCGAAACTGGTGAACAGCGCCGGATCGTAGAACATCGCGTAACCGAGCCGACCGCCGAGGATGATCCCCAGCGTACAGTAAAAGAACAGGTCGTCCGCATGGCGCTGGGCCATCGGCGCGCCGGGTTCGCGGAGCATCTTCGACAGGTGCCAATAGGCGAACAGTAGCCCGCCCAGATAGGCGAGCGAATAATAGCGCAGGGTGAAGGACCCGATTTCAATGCCGGGTTTCAGCCCGAGTTCCGCCCATTGGATCGGATCGGATGCAGCGGCAGATGCCAGTAGTGACAGCAAGAAGCTTACCCCTTAAGTAACCAGAAGCCGCATGGATATCCCGCATCGCCGGATCCCCAGCGGCTTTTGGCATAGCCCGGCGGGAGGTTAAACCCTTTGCCGCGAACATTCGGGCTCATATGGATTGACCAGCGCGAATTCGCCGGAACAAGGCGGACCGCATAATCGGGATTGGGAGATACTACTAGATGGCAACGGAACTGGATCAGGCACTGAACGCCATAATGGACGCATTGGTGCAACCAGGGCAGCCCTTTGAAACGGTACCTCACGAGCGTTCGGGCCAGCAAATGCCGGCGTTCAAGAACGCGCCGCCGAGCCTGGCGCATTATTTCGCGCATTATTGCCACGAACACGCCGACGTGCCGTTCCTGGTCGATGGCGACGTCCGCCTGACCTTCGGCGAAACCTACGCCGCGGCGCAAGCGGTCGCTGCCGGACTGGTTTCTCGCCACGGGGTGAAGACCGGTGACCGCGTCGGCATCGCCGCGCGCAATTCGGCCAACTGGATCATTTCCTACATGGGCATCGTGATGGCGGGCGGCTGCGCGACCTTGCTCAACGGTTTCTGGACCGGTGACGAACTGGCGTTCGGTGTCCGCATTGCCGAATGCAGCCTGGTGCTGGCTGACCAGGCGCGCGCGGACCGGCTGGCAGGAACCGACCATTCCGCCGAACTGGTGATCATCGATCATGGCGGTTCGCCATCGGCCGGCCTTGCCAATATCTGGGCCGAACCGGGTTCTGCCGCCCTGCCCGACCTGGGGCCGGACGATGTCGCGACCATCCTCTACACCTCCGGTTCCACCGGCTATCCCAAGGGCGCGTGGTCCGACCATCTTGGCGTGGTATCCGGCACCATGAGCTATGTCGCGCAGTCCGCGATGGCTTCGCTGCTGCTGACCAAGCAGGGCAATCCGCCGGTCGGCCAGCCCTGCGCGCTGGTCGCGGTACCGCTGTTCCACGTGACCGGCGAAGTACCGTTGTTCCTGCAAAGCTACGCCATCGGCCGCAAATTGGTGCTGATGCCCAAGTGGAACGCGCGCGAAGCCATGCGCCTGATCGAAGCGGAAAAGGTCAGCTATTTCGTCGGCGTGCCGCTGATGAGCTACGAAATGGCGACCCATCCCGACCGCGGCGACTATGATCTTTCAACCTGCAAGAGCTTCGCCGCCGGCGGTGCGCCGCGCCCGGTCGACCATGTGGCGAAGATCCGCGATTCGTTTCCCGACGGCTTCCCGCTGCTGGGGTACGGCCTGACCGAAACCAACGCAGTCGGCTGCGGCAATTTCAACGAGAACTACCTCGCCAAGCCCGGCAGCACGGGCAAGGCCAGCCGCCCGCTGGTAGATCTTGCGATCCTCGACGATGACGGCGAGAAACTGGACCAGGGCCAGGTCGGCGAAGTCTGCCTGCGCACCATCGCCAACTTCCGCGGCTACTGGAAAAACGACGCGGCGACCAAGGCGGCCTTCACCAAGGATGGCTATTTCCGCACCGGGGACCTCGGCTATGTCGACGAGGACGGCTATCTGTTCATCGTCGACCGCAAGAAGGACATCATCATCCGCGGCGGGGAGAATATCTCCTGCATCGAAGTCGAACAGGCGATTTACGCCCACCCTGACGTGGCGGAATGTTCGGTGTTCGGCCTGCCCGACGAGCGGTTCGGCGAAATTGTCGGCGCGACCTATATGGTGCGCGAAGGCGCGGCGCTGACACCGGACGAACTCTGCGCCTTTCTCGACGGCAAGCTTGCACCTTTCAAGCTTCCTGCCCACCTATGGGAAGCGGATGAGCCGCTGCCCAAGCTGGGCACCCAGAAGATCGACAAGAAGACCCTGCGCGAACAATACGCCGCCGCAATGGGTGCAGGTTGATCCAAACCCTTGACGCCGCGGGGAATCTATTGAGCTTGTGAACCAGGTAAGGATCCCCAACCAGCGCGCGATTATCGACCGGCGGGCAATCGGTGCCGCGATCGCGGAACTGGTCGCGCGCGATGGCGCCGGGGCGAGGCCGGAAATCGTGGCCCTGCTGCGCGGCGCGCTGGATGACGGGCGGGCCGAAGTGGCGCGCCGGCTGGAAGAAAAGCCGTCCGCGGGGCACGAATGCTGCGCAGGCCAGGCATTCCTTGTCGACCAGCTGGTCCGTCTGATCCACGATCACGTGGTCCGCGATGTCTATCCCTCCGGCAACCGGTCGACCGGCGAACGGCTGAGCATCATGGCAGTGGGCGGTTACGGCCGCGCCGAAATGGCCCCCCATTCCGACGTCGATATCGCGTTTTTCACCCCCACCCGGCGTGCGCCGTGGTGTGAACAGGTAATCGAGGCGATCCTCTATTTCCTGTGGGACCTGGGCCTGAAGGTGGGTCATTCCAGCCGCACGCCCGACGATATGGTGCGGATGGCGAAGGAAGACCTTTCGATCCGCACGTCGCTGCTGGAAGGGCGCTTCCTGTGGGGTGACAATGATCTCTACGACGAATCCCGCAAGCGCTTCTTCGCCGAAGTGGTGGCCGGGACCGAGCGCAAATTCCTGTCCGAGAAGCTGGAAGAACGCAACGCACGGCACAAGCGGATGGGCGACAGCCGCTATGTCGTCGAGCCCAATGTGAAAGACGGCAAGGGCGGCCTGCGCGACCTGCAGACGCTCTACTGGATCGGCAAATACATCCACAAGGTCAGGAGCGGGGCGGACCTGGTCGAAGCGGGCTTGCTGACCCGGCTGGAATACCGTTCGTTCCGCCGTGCAGAAACCTTCATGCTGGCGGTGCGCTGCCACTTGCACATGATCACCGGCCGCGCGGAAGACCGGCTGACCTTCGATCTGCAGCGCCAGGTAGCGCAGCGGATGAACTTCGCCGACCGTCCGGGCAAGAGCGCGGTGGAACGGTTCATGCAGCTCTATTTTCTGCAAGCGAAACGGGTCGGCAGCCTGACCGGGGTGTTCCTCGACCATATCGACCAGCAATTCGCGCAGCGTCGTTCCCGGCGCGGCCTGCTGGCCGGGTTCACCACCCGCCCTCGCTGGGTCAAGGGATACCGGGTCAACGGCGGGAAGATCGAAGCCCCGACCGACGACTGGTTTGCGAAAGATCCCGCCCGGCTGATCGAAGTGTTCCAGATCGCCGAAGCCGAAGGGCTGGAAGTGCACCCCGCGACCATGCGGCAGGCCGACCGCGATTCCGGCCTGATCACTTCGGCCGTTCGCAAGGACCCGCGGGCCAACGCGCTGTTCCTCGACCTGCTGACGGGCAGGAACGACCCGGAAAAAGTCCTGCGATGGTTCAACGAAACGGGCGTTTTCGGCAAGTTCGTACCCGATTTCGGGCGCGTCAACGCGCAGATGCAGTTCGACATGTACCACCATTACACCGTCGACGAACACACCATCCGTGCAATCGGCTTGCTCAGCCGGATCGAACGCGGCGAGCTGGTCGAAGACCATCCCCGCGCATCCCGGCTGATCCACCAGGTCGCCTCGCGCCGGGCAGCCTATGTCGCGGTCCTGCTGCACGATATCGCCAAGGGCCGGGGCGGTGATCATTCGGTGCTGGGCGCCGAAGTGGCCGAGGAACTGTGCCCCCGTTTCGGGCTGGACCAGGGCGAGACCGACCTCGTCGCATGGCTGGTCCGCTATCACCTGCTGATGAGCGCAACCGCCTTCAAGCGGGACCTGACGGACCCGCAGACGATCGAGAATTTCGTCGCCGAAGTGCAGAGCGTCGAGCGGCTGCGCCACCTGATGATGCTGACCGCGGTGGATATCCGCGCGGTCGGGCCGGGCGTCTGGAACAGCTGGAAACGGCAGTTGCTGGGCGAGCTATCGGATGCGGCGCAGGAACGGCTGCGGCTTGGCCACATGCCCCATCGGCGCAAGGAACGGGTCGCTTACAAAAAGGAAACCGTTGCGGGCCTGATGGGCGAAAATTCGCACATGATCGACGATTTCGGCAAGCTGTTCGGCGATGCCTACTGGATTGCGGAACCCGAAGAAATCATCGCCCGCAACCTGGTCCAGTTTTCCGTCGCCCGAAGCCGCGAAGAAGAACTGTCGATCCACTGCGAGTATGACGAAGGACGCGGCGCGACGCTGGTCACGATCATCGCGTCGGATCATCCCGGCCTGTTCTACCGGATCGCGGGCGGTATCCACCTTGCCGGCGCGAACATCATCGACGCGCGTATCCATACGACCCGGAGCGGCTGGGCGGTCGACAATTTCCTGATCCAGGACCCGCTCGGAAAACCATTCCGCGAACCCGGCCAGATCGACCGTATCAAGCGGTCGATTTCCGACGCGCTCGCGAACCGGATCGAACTGGTGCCGCGGCTTGCCAAACGCCCGCTCCCGCATTCGCGCGCGCGCACTTTCGACGTTCGCCCGCGGGTGCTGTTCGACAACGAAGCCTCCAACCGGTTCACCGTCATCGAAGTGAACGCGCGCGACCGTCCGGCCCTGCTCAACCGCCTCGCCCGGTCGCTTTTCGAATTCCAGCTTGTGGTATATTCGGCACACATCACGTCGTATGGTGAGCGCGCGGCAGATAATTTCTATGTAACCGACCTTCTTGGGAATAAAATAACCAGCGCCGAAAGATTGCGGTCTATCGAGGGTGCTTTGCTCGATGCGGCCAGTGACGAACGGCAAGCAGAACTCGAAGAAGCATGACTGTTGGATGCAACAACGTGGGTCTTGATTAAAAACTGGTGTTGCGCAATGTTCATGCAATAAATGGGCAATCAATAATAATAATGTTTGGGAGAGCATGATCATGAAATTCGCTTTGCGGGCAACTACGTCCCTTGTTTGTGTGTCCATTGCTTCGATGGCGGCGATGCCGGCCTTCGCGCAGGAGCAACCGGCTCCTGAACAGCAGGATTTTGACGATTCCTCGATCATTGTCGTGACCGCGCAGGGCCGCGAGCAGCAATTGTCGGACGTTCCGGTGGCCATTTCCGCCGTTTCTGGTGACCTGCTCGAGAAATCGGGTGCCAACGACATTCGCGAACTGAACCAAGTCGCTCCCTCGCTGCTGGTGTCCTCCACCGGGAACGAAGCCAACGGTTCGGCCCGTATCCGCGGGATCGGCACCGTCGGGGACAATCCTGGCCTCGAAAGTTCGGTCGCGGTCTTCGTTGACGGTGTCTACCGTTCGCGCAGCGGCAACGCGCTTAGCGAACTGGGTCCGATCGACCGGATCGAAATTCTCCGCGGCCCGCAGGGCACGCTTGGCGGGCGTAACGCGTCTGCCGGTCTGATCAGCATCTACACCGCCAAGCCGGAGTTCGATTTCGGCGGTTACGGCGCGTTCAGCTACGGCAATTACGACGCGATCCGTGCCGAAGGCGGCCTCACCGGTCCGGTGACCGAAACCATCGCCGCCCGGGTCGATGCAGTCTATTTCAAGCGCGACGGGTTCTACAACGACGTCACCAACGATACCAAGGTGAACAATCGCGACCGTTACCTGGTCCGCGGCCAGTTGCTGTTCGAACCGAACGACGCGCTCGATGCCCGGCTGACGCTCGATTATTCCAAGAAAGACGAAGCCTGCTGCGCCGCCGTGTTCGTGCAGCCCGGTTTTGCTCCGCTGGCGCGCGTCTCGCCCGGGCTAGATTCTTTCGCCCGCCCGCTGCCCGGCAGTCCGGCGCTGACCAGCACCCAGAACCCGATCATCCCGGTCCTGCTGGCGCTCGGCCAGAACCCGAATGCGCTGACGCAGGACACGTTCAATTACGACATCTATTCGACCCCCGGCCGTTCCTACGAGGGCGAGACCGAGGATTACGGTGCCGCCTTCGAAGTGAATTACGATTTCGGGAACGTCTCCCTGACGTCGATCACCGGATACCGCGAATATTCCAACAACCAGGGTTCGGACACCGATTACACGACGGTGGACATTCTCTACCGCGAGCCGGGCAGGGATGCCGGCGCACGGGCGTTCGAAACCTTCACCCAGGAACTCCGTCTCCAGGGCACGGCGTTCGATGACCGGCTCGATTGGCTGGTTGGCGGCTTCTTCGCCAACGAAGACCTGACCGTGCGGGACAATCTGCGGTTCGGCACCCAGTACGGGGCCTTTGCCCCCTGCCGGATCGTCAACGCCGTCAACCCCGCCCTGGCATCACCGCTGAGCACCGGCTGCCTCAGCGCAGGTGGGCGCGCAGTCCTCCAGGCCGCCAATGGCGGTGCCGGCGCGTTCGGCGCGGCAACCCCGCTGATCTTCGCTGGCCTCGATACGCTGGCGCAGGTCAACGATGTTGGCGGCACGGGCGATATCTACGAGCAGAACAGCAAGAACTTCGCGTTCTTCACGCACAACATCTTCCACATCACCAACACGCTCGATCTGACGCTCGGCCTTCGTTACACTAACGAAACCAAGGATTTCGACGCATCATTCGGCAATGACAACATCTACTGCCCGCAGAACCGGGCGCTGTTGTCCGGCCTGCTTGGCGTGCCGACCCTCGCCGGCCTTGCTGGCGGGCTTATCTCCCTGTCCTGCCAGGGCAACTCGACTTCCGAGATCAACGGCCTGTCGCTCAGCGACAGCCGCAAAGAAGATGCGTTTTCGGGCACGGCGGTCCTGTCGTGGCAGCCGACCCCCGACCTGCTGCTCTACAGCAGCTATTCGCGCGGCTACAAGGCGGGCGGGTTCAACCTCGACCGTTCGGCGCTGAGCAATCCGGTCGCCGGAAATCCGGCAGTGGTCGGCACGACAGCGAACCTGCAATTCGACCAGGAAGAAGTTGACGCCTATGAAATCGGCGCCAAGTTCACCGCTCCGGGCTTCTCGCTCAGCGGCGCGATCTACCGCCAGGAATTCAGCAATTTCCAGCTGAACACCTTCAACGGTTCGGTCTTCCTGGTGCAGAACGTCAACGCCTGCGGCACCGATCTGGGCGGAGCGGATACCGATGCGAGCGCCGTGACCGGTACTTGCGCGCCCGATGACGTCAAACCGGGTGTGGTCGCGCAAGGGGTTGAACTCGAAGCATCGCTCAGCCCGGTTCCCGACCTGACCATGACCATGGGCATCACCTACACCGACACCAGCTATGAAGACGATCTGATCGGCCGCGACACCGGTTCGCCGCTCGATCCGGCCCTTCGCCTGCTGCCGGGTGACAATCTGTCGAACGCGCCGGAATGGGTCGGCACGACCTCGTTCAGCTACACTCCCGAACTGGGCAGCAGCGGCCTGTCGGGACTGTTCTTCGTCAACGCCCGCATGACCGGCGATTACAACACCGGTTCGGACCTCCTCTACGGCAAGGAACAGGACGGCTTCTTCCTCGTGAACGCCCGCATCGGCATCCGCGGACCGGATGAAGCCTGGGCGATCGAAGGCTGGGCACAGAACCTGTTCGACAAGGGCTACACGCAGGTTGCGTTCAACACGCCGTTCGTCGCTTCGCAGCAGGTCTACTCGGCATTCCTCGCCGAGCCGCGCACCTACGGCGTGACTGTTCGCGGCAAGTTCTAGGTCTTAGATTCGAAGAAAAGGGGGCCGTTTCCGGAAGGAAGCGGCCCCCTTTTTCGTGCGCGCTATTCGCGTGCGCCGAACAGGGCGGTGCCGACGCGGACATGGGTCGCCCCGAGTTTCACCGCAGTCTCGAAATCGCCGCTCATGCCCATGCTCAGCCCGTCAAGGCCGTGATCGGCCGCGAGCTTGTCGAGCAGCGCGAAGAACGGGGTCGGCTCGATCCCGGCGGGCGGCACGCACATCAGTCCGGCCAACGGGATATCGGCAACCCTCGCCTGCTCGATCAGCGCAGGAAGGTCGGCAATCGCGCAGCCGCCTTTCTGCTCTTCATCGCCGATGTCGACCTGGATAAAGCAAGGTATCCGCCGCCCGGCCTTGTCCATCGCGCCGGCCAGCGACTTGACCAGGCTCGGCCGGTCGAGCGAATGGATGCAGTCGAACAGGCTGACCGCGTCGCCTGCCTTGTTGGACTGGAGGCTGCCGACAAGATGCAGTTGAACGTCCGGCAATTCTTCGCGCAGGGCGGGCCATTTGGCAGCGGTTTCCTGCACGCGGTTTTCCCCGAATACCCGCTGCCCCGCATTTAGCAGCGGCAGGATAGTATCCGCATCATGGGTCTTGCTGACCGCGATCAGGGTAATATCCTCGACCTCGCGCTGGGCAAGGGCGGCAGCGGCAGCGATTTTCTCGCGCACGGTTAAAAGGCGGGCGGCGGCGTGTTCGTTTTCGGTCATCGCTGCGCTATAGCGGAGGCATGATGACATGCCAGACCCTGCCGCTGCTTTGGCTGCTGAGCGATGCCCGCAACGATGGCGCGCTGGAAAGGGCGCTACGGGCGCTCCCGCGGGGTTCCGGGTTCGTGTTTCGCCATTACCATCTCGGGGGCGAAGATCGGCGCGCCCGGTTCGGCCAGTTGGCTAAAGTTGCCCGCACGCAGGATCACCGCGTAATCCTTTCGTCCAAACGATGGCACGAAGGGGCGGACTGGGGCGCGGACGGGCTCTATGGCGGGCGTCCAATAGAAACGGACCAGCGCCCCGACCGCATGCTCTGGCTTGCCGCCGCCCATGACGCTGCCGAAATTGCCCGGGCGAACACGCACGGAGCGGACGGAGTTTTCGTATCGCCGGTCTTTGCCACCCGCTCCCATCCGGGGGTCGAGGTCCTGGGTTCGGAGGGCTTCCATGCCCTCGCAAAGCAATCCGCTGCGCCGGCTATTGCGCTTGGAGGAATGAACCCCGCCCGCGCGGAGCAACTCGGCTGGCCGCGCTGGGGAGCCATCGACGGGCTGGCGAACGAACTGGCAGGCGCGCCACAGTAGAACTGCGAACGGCGTCTTTTTGCGATCGGATTCTTGACGCGGGAGTCCCGCGCTGTGCATTATACCCCTAGGACACCTGATTGCAGGTGATGTGAGGAAGACACCATGGCCACCCGCGCAATCGGGAAATCATCGGCGACGGACTGGCGCGCGGCATTCCGCCGTTCGCTGCGCCGTGCCCTGCAGATGACCGGGGCCGCCGCGCTGCTGCTGGCAGCGATCTTCCTCGGATTGGCACTGGTAAGCTACACGCACACCGACCCCAGTGCCTCCACCGCGGCCGCGGGAACCGATATCGGCAACTGGATGGGAATGGCCGGCGCATGGGCGGCGGAACGGGTCCTGTTCCTGTTCGGCCTGACCGGCATCCTGCTGCTGCCGCTGCTGTATGTCGGCGCGCGGAAATTGTGGCGCGATGTCGAACAGGAGGACCGCGATACCGAAACGCGCTGGTGGCAGCCGGTCGGTATGCTGCTGGCGGCGATGACGCTCATTTCCACGGTGCTGGCGCTTACGTTCCAAGGGCCCGGCGGAACCTTCCCCGCCACGCTTGGCGGCATTTCCGGCCTGCTCGGCGCCGGGGCGATCGAAGCGGTCGCGGGCCGCTTCCCCGAAGGTGCCCAGCCATGGACTATCCTCGGCCTGGCCCTGCTGTGCCTGGTGGGCGGGGCGACGCTGGTGACCCGCGTTTTCGCGATCGATTGGGCGCAATTGCTCACCTTGCCGGCTTTCCTCCAACGTGCATCGGACGAACCGGGCGAGGACGATGCCTTTGCCCCGCGGCGCAAGGCTCGGGTGGCAACTGCCAAGCCTGCGGCGGACGAGCCCTTCACGCAGCAGCCCGCACGCCGGATGCCCGAGATTACCGATCCTTCCGCGCCGCCCAAGAAAGCCGCGATGGCCAAGACCAAACAGCGCGACATGTTTGCGAAGTACGAATTGCCGGGCCTCGAATTGCTGGAAGAACCGCCGGTCCACCAGGCCCCCAAGCTCGACAAGATGGCGCTGGAACGCAACGCCCGCCTGCTCGAAACCGTGCTCGACGATTTCAACGTCAAGGGCGAGATTACCGCGGTGCGCACCGGCCCGGTGGTGACCATGTACGAACTGGAACCGGCACCGGGGATCAAGGCCAGCCGGGTCATCGGCCTGGCGGAAGATATCGCGCGGAATATGTCCGCGATCAGTGCGCGCGTCTCGCCAATCCCGGGCAAGACCGTGATGGGCATCGAACTGCCCAACGCGGACCGCCAGACGGTCGCACTCAAGGAACTGGTGGCTTGCGCGGCGTTTGCCGATTCGACCGGAAATCTGCCGATCATCCTGGGCAAGGATATTGCCGGGGATCCGATCGTCGCCGATCTCGCCGCGATGCCTCATCTGCTGGTCGCCGGGACCACCGGGTCGGGCAAGTCGGTCGGCCTCAACTGCATCCTGCTGTCGCTGCTGTACCGTTTCACGCCAGCCGAATGCCGCCTGATCCTGATCGATCCCAAGGTGCTGGAACTCAAGAGCTACGACGATATCCCTCACCTGCTTTCACCGGTGGTTACCGAACCGCATAAATCGGTGCGTGCTCTGAAATGGGCGGTCGAGGAAATGGAACGCCGTTACCGGATGATGAGCAGCATCGGCGCGCGCAACCTCAACGGCTTCAACGAACGGGTCAACACTGCGATCGCCAAGGGCAAGCCGCTCGGCCGCAGGGTCGGCATCGGTTTCGATCCAGACACCGGCGAGGAATTGTTCGAGGAAGAACAGCTCGATTACCAGCCGTTGCCGCAGATCGTCCTGATCGTCGACGAACTGGCCGACTTGATGGTCACCATCGGCAAGGAAATCGAAGTGCTGATCCAGCGCCTGAGCCAGAAATCGCGCGCCGCGGGCATCCACCTGATCATGGCGACCCAGCGCCCCTCGGTCGATGTCATCACCGGCGTGATCAAGGCCAACCTCCCCACCCGGATCAGCTTCAAGGTCACCAGCCGGATCGACAGCCGCACCATCCTGGGCGAACAGGGCAGCGAACAGCTGCTGGGCAAGGGTGACATGTTGTACAAGCCGAACACCGGTGCGATGGTACGTGTCCACGGGCCCTTCGTCTCGGACGAGGAAGTCGAACGGGTCGCCAGCCACTGGCGGGCGCAGGGCAAACCGGATTACGTCGATGCGGTAACCGAGGAACCGGAAGACGGCGGCTTCAGTTTCGACGATGAACTGACCTCCAGCGACGATCCGGACGAGCGCAAATACCGCCAGGCCTGCCAGTCGGTGTTCGAAAGCCAGAAGGCGAGCGGCAGCTGGCTGCAGCGCCAGATGGGCGTAGGTTACAACACCGCCGCCAAATGGATCGAACGGATGGAAGAAGAAGGTCTCGTCGGTCCTGCCAACCATGTCGGGCGCCGCGAGATTTACCGCGACCGGGACGGCAATCCGCTTTAAGTTTACAAGGGACGGAACGGCGTTGCACCAATCCGGTTTCACTTGTAACGACCCGGGCCAAGGAGAAGCGCCATGCTCGTCGGTTGCCCCAAGGAAATCAAGAATCACGAATACCGGGTCGGCCTGACCCCCGAAAGCGTCAAGGAACTGACCGTCAACGGCCACCAGGTCTGGGTCGAGACCGGTGCCGGAATGGGCATCAGCGCGACCGATGACCAGTACCTCGCCGCCGGAGCGGTCATCCAGGACGGGCCAGACCCGATTTTCGCCAATTGCGAAATGGTGGTCAAGGTCAAGGAACCCCAGGCAGTCGAGCGCGCCAAGCTGCGCGAAGGCCAGATCCTCTACACCTACCTTCATCTCGCGCCGGACCCCGAACAGACGGCCGACCTCGTCCGCTCAGGCGTCACCGCGATCGCCTATGAAACCGTGACCGGTCCGGGCGGCAGTCTGCCGCTGCTGAAGCCGATGAGCCAGGTTGCCGGGCGGATGAGCATCCAGGCGGGCGCCACCGCGCTGGAAAAAGCGCACGGCGGACGCGGCGTGCTGCTGGGCGGCGTCCCCGGCGTTCTTCCGGGCAAGGTCGTGGTGATCGGAGGCGGCGTAGTCGGCTTCAACGCGGCGCAGATGGCGGTCGGCCTTGGGGCGGATACCACCATTCTCGACCGCGATCCCGAAGTGCTCGAAAAGCTCGGCATTCACTTCGAAAGCCGGGCCAAGACCCGTTTCTCGAACAAGGCGAACCTCGAGGAATCCGTGGCGGAAGCGGACCTGGTAATCGGCGCGGTACTGGTCCCGGGGGCGGCCGCGCCCAAACTGGTCAGCCGCGCGATGCTGAAGACCATGTGCCCCGGCGCGGTGCTGGTGGATGTCGCGATCGACCAAGGCGGTTGTTTCGAAACCAGTCACGCCACCACCCATGCCGAACCGACCTATGTGGTGGATGACATCGTGCATTACTGCGTCGCCAACATGCCCGGCGCGGTGGCCCGGACCAGCACCTACGCGCTGAACAACGTCACCCTGCCCCATGCGTTGAAAATCGCGCAGATGGGCTGGAAGGAAGCGATGCGCCGCAACCCGCATCTGGCCGAGGGGCTGAATGTCCATGCCGGGCGAGTGACCTATGCCGCGGTGGCGGATGAACTTGGTTACCAGCACCTTTCCGTGGACGCTGCAATAAGCTGAAAAGATTGGCCCTTTTAACCTTGGGCTAAGTAGTTTTCGTTACCCGTGCCACGATGGGGCGGGACTTACTCTTCAGGGCACTGGTTTGGTGTATCGCGCTGATCGGCGCCGGTATCGCCCTGCCCGCTGCGGCGATGCCTACCGTTTCGGGCGCTTCCGTGCAGCGTGCGGCGTGTTCGGTCAGCGGCCCTGCCAACATTAGCCTGGCACGATTGACCGCCTCGCAACCCGTGTGGAATTGCGCGGCGGGCAATTTCGACCTGTCGCAGGAACGCACTGTATTGCGTATGGAAATCGGCCGCGAGCCCGGCACGGTCGACGAAAATCTGCCCCGCTTTCTTATCGGTCGCAGCGCAACCTTCAAGCGCATCGAAATCCTTGCAGAAGACCGCGATGGGTCCATGCGCACACGCGGCTACTCCTTTGGCGAAGTGCAGCCCGGATTGCCCGACCTGCGATATTCCGCCGCGCTCCCGGCAATCACCGGGCACACACGGTTCGTCTATATAGCCGTCGAAGGAGCCGGACAGCAGATCGTCTTCGATCAACTCGAACTCGCGGACGAACTGCCGGGGAATGCTTCGCGCGAGCGGGGTCTCTTGCTGTTCCTGGCAGTCCTGTGCGGGATGATCATGATGCCGCTGGCCTTCAACCTGGCCTTTTACCGCATCCTGAGAGAGCCGTTCTTGCTGTGGCACCTGGCCCTGTCGATCTGTGCCTTGGCCCAGATTGTGCTGACCGCTGGCTTTTATACGTGGTTCGTTGATCTGAGCATGCAGCAGCTGCGGGCAGGAGTCGTCGTGTCACTGGGCGGAATGATCGTTTCGGCGGCGATGTTTGCGGCCCATTTCATCGAGCCCGGCAAACTGTCCCCCGCGATGCGCAGAGCCTTGATGTTCGGCGCGCTGTGGGCCGGTTTCATTACCCTGGTCCACGCCAGCGCCATCGAGAACCTTGGCCGCTATTCATCCGACCTGTTCTACTTCGGCTCCGCGATGATGCTGCCCCTGTTCGCCATGGTAATGTGGAGTGCAATTCGCAGCGGTAGCCGTGCGATCTGGTTCCAGCTGATCGGCTGGACACCGCTGTTCCTGGCCGGATCGGCGCGCGTGATCAGCTATTTTGTGCCCGAATTGACCCAGACCGATGCCAACGGCCTGTTTCATTTCGGAATTGCACTGGAATGCGTCGCCACCGCGCTTGGCGTGGCCGACCGTTTCATGATCGTGCGCCGCCAGCGAGATCAGGCCATTTCGAAGGCCCGCCTGTCCGAGGCGCTGTCCGAATGCGATCCCCTGACCGGCCTGATGAACCGGCGAGGGATCGAACCTCGCTTTGCCGAACTGCGCGCGCTGGGCTTCCATACGTTCGCGCTCATCGATCTCGACCGGTTCAAGCTGGTCAACGATACGCACGGTCATGCGGTGGGGGATGCCGTCTTGCAGGCCGTCGCGCAGGCGCTGGAACCCGACGAGAATGTGCTGGCGATGCGGCTTGGCGGGGAGGAATTCGTCCTGCTGCTGCGCGGTTCGGACACGCATCGGATGGCTGAACAGCGCCGAACGGCGATCCCGACCCGGACCGCCGGCGAAGTGCCGGGGCTCGACCGGTTGGTCACCGCCAGCATGGGGCTGATCGAAATGCCGCTGGAAGGGTTGGAAGCGACCAGTTTCAACGAACTGTATGTCCGGGCCGACGAACTGCTATACCAAGCCAAGGAAGCGGGGCGGAACCGCGCGGTGTTCGAAAAGCTGATCGGATTTCCCGACCGGCGCGGCGAACGTCGGCCCGGCAAACAGGTCGCCGCTTAACCCGGGCGCATCAAGGCTGGGCGAACGGCGCCATTACTTCGGGCCGGACGCGGGCGAGCCGGCCGGTCTCGCGGTCCAGCATCGCCCAGGTCGTGCTGGCCGAGACGATCACCCTGCCCGCCGAATCGGTAAAGTCGACACGCCGGTTTGATTTCGCGCCGCGCGCGCCATCGGGGATCCAGGTTTCCGCGGTGACGCTTTGCCCGACGGAGATATTGCCGCGGTAATCGATCTCGTGCCGGATCACGAGCCAGACGAACGCTTCCTTGTCCTCCGGCCGTGCCGCTGCTTCCCAATGGGCCGTCGCCATGTCCTGCACCCACTGGACCCACACCGCGTTGTTCACATGGCCCATCACGTCGATATGGTCCGGCCCTGCGGTGAAGGTCCTGGTGAAGCGGTTGCTCACTCCGCCACGTCCATCTGCCACAGGATGAACGCGAATTCCTCGGCGGTCTCGGTCAGGCTTTCGAAGCGGCCCGATTTGCCGCCATGGCCCGCGCCCATGTTGGTCTTGAGCAGCAATTCGTTCTGGTCCGTTTTCAGCTCGCGCAGTTTGGCGACCCATTTTGCCGGCTCCCAATACGTCACGCGCGGATCGTTGAGCCCGGCAGTGACCAGCATCGGGGGATAATCCTGTGCCTTCACCTGATCATACGGACTGTAGGACTGGATAAGCTCGAACGCGGCCCGGTCCTCGATCGGATTGCCCCACTCTGGCCATTCGCCCGGGGTCAGCGGCAGCGTGGCATCGAGCATCGTCGCCAGCACATCCACGAAGGGCACATGCGCCACCACCGCGCCGAACAGGTGCGGGTCGGAATTGATCACCGCGCCCATCAGTTCGCCGCCCGCCGACCCACCCGAGATGCTGATCTTGCCCACTTGCGTCAGGCCGCGATCGATCAGGCCGCTTGCCACATCGACAAAATCAGTAAAGGCGTTGTTACGGCTTTCCAGTTTGCCCGCCTTGTACCACGCCCGCCCGAGGTCGTCGCCGCCGCGGATATGCGCAATCGCATAGGCAAAGCCGCGGTCCACAAGGCTAAACCGGGTGGTCGAAAAACCGGGCGGAATGGAAATCCCGTAAGCGCCGTAGCCGTATAGATGCAGCGGGCCGGGGGTCACCCGGTCCTTGCGGTAAAGCACGCTGACCGGGATCATCGTGCCGTCCCGCGCCGCGATCTCGAGCCGTTCCGTGGTATAGAGGTCGGCATCATATCCCGAGGGGATTTCCTGGACCTTCAGGGTTTCGAGCGTCCGCGCCGCAACATCGTAATCATAGGTCGTGCCCGGGCTGACCATGCTTTCATAGGACAGCCGCAGCTGCTCCATGTGCCATTCGCGGTTGTCGCCCAGCCCCGCACTGTAGCTCGCTTCGGGGAAGGTGATCGGCTCGATCCGCTGCGGGTCGTCGTAGTACCGCACTTCGATCACGTCGAGACCGCCGCGGCGCCCCTCGACGACGTAGAAATCGCGGAACAGTTCGAACCCGGTGATGTAAAACTCGTCCGATCCCTCGATCAGCGTGGTCCATTCGCCCGGATTGTCCAGCGGCGCGGTCGCGATGCGGAAGTTTTCGTGCGTGTCGTTGGTGTGGATGAACAGCGTCCCATCCCGCTCGTCCACATCGTACTCGACGCCCTTCTGCCGCGACTTGACCAGCAGCGGCGCGGCCAGGGGATCGTCAGCCGGGATGATATAACTTTCGCCGGTTTCATGATCGCCAGCGGAAATGACCACCCATTTCTCGTTCGATGACAGCCCCGATCCCACGCGGAAGCCTTCGTCATCCTCGTGATAAAGTTCGACATCGTCCGCCACGCTCGTGCCCAGCCAGTGGAGCCGTGCGTTGTCGGTGCGCCATTGTTCGTTGGCGAGGCTGTAGACCAGCGCCCGGTCGCCCGCGCACCACACCAGCGAGGACAGCGTGCCGGGAATCTCGTCACCCAGCATGTCGCCGGTGACCAGATCCTTGACCCGCGCGGTGAACCGCTCCGACCCGTTGTCATCGACCGAAAACGCCAGCTTGGTCCCGCCCTTGCTGACCGCGAGCGCGCCAAGGCGGAAATATTCCTTCCCTTCGGCCAGTGCCGGTTCGTCGAGAATTAGCTCGTCGTCGCCACCGGTTACCGGCTTCCGCCACCAGCGGCGGTATTCCGCGCCTTCCTCATATTCGACCCAGTAGAGCCAGTCGCCATCCTTCTGCGGGACGGAGGTATCCGCTTCCTTGATCCGGGCGCGCATTTCCTTGAACAGGCTATCGACCAGCGGCTTGTGCGGCCCCATGCGGTGTTCGAACCAGGCGTTCTCCGCCGCCAGATGCGCCAGCACCTCCGCATCGTCCACCACCGGGTATTTCGGGTCGCGCAGCCACGCGTAATCATCACTGACCGTGATGCCGTGATGGGTCGCGGACGAGGGCTTTTTCAGGGCGGTCGGGGCGGCGGCAGGTGCCGCAGAGGTGGAATTGGTCATGCTGGCCCTCTATGTTGGTCACGAAAGGACCGCAACCATGCTGATGCTAACACACGAAGCCCGTCTCTCCGCCCTCCGGGAGGAGTTGAAGAAGCGAGGACTGGACGGTTTCGTTGTTCCGATTTCCGACGAGCACATGTCGGAATATATCGGCTCCTATGCCCAGCGGCTGGCATGGCTGACCGGATTCGGAGGCTCGGTCGGCAGTGCGGTGGTGCTGGAACACAAGGCGGCGATGTTCGTGGACGGGCGTTATACCGTGCAGGTCCGCGACCAGGTGGACGGCAATCTGTATGATTACTGCCAGATCCCCAAGGAGAGCATCGGCGCATGGATTGCCGCCAACGCAGGTTCCGGCGCGCGGATCGGTTACGACCCGTGGCTCCACACGCGCGGCTGGGCGGACAACGTGTCGCAAGCGCTCGCAAAGATCGGCGCGGAACTTGTCCCGGTCGACGCCAACCCGGTTGACGCGGTCTGGGAAGACCGGCCCGCCCCCTCGGACGCCGCGGTCATGGTCCATGATGACAGCAACGCCGGGCAATCGAGCGCGGAAAAGCGCGAACTGGTGGCTGACTGGCTGAAATCGGAAGGGCTCGACGGCGCGGTAATCGGCGCACTCGATTCGATCGCGTGGCTGCTGAACATTCGCGGTTCGGATGTCGACCGCACTCCTGTGACACTGTCCTATGTGCTGGCCCATGCCGACGGCACGGCAGAATTGTTCATCGCGCCCGAAAAGATCACCCCCGAAGTTGCCCGGCACCTGGGCAACGCGGTCACCATCCGGCCCCGCACGGAATTCGAAAGTGCGCTCCAGCACCTGCGGGACAAGAAGATCGCGGTCGATCCCGGCAGCGGGGTCGCGGCCATTTTCCAGACCCTGGAAGACGCCGGGGCCACCGTCGTCGCCGCGCGCGATCCCGCGTTATTGCCCAAGGCGGTCAAGAACCCGGTCGAACAGCAGGGACACCGCGATGCCCAGGCGCGCGACGGCGTGGCGGTGTCGAAATTCCTCCACTGGCTAACGAAGACCGCGCCCGCTGGCGGGGTGACCGAACTGGACGCAGCGGCGAAGCTGCGCGAATTCCGCGAGCAGACGGGGATGCTCAAGGACCTGTCCTTCGATACCATTTCCGCCGCCGGTCCCCACGCCGCGTTGCCGCATTACCGCGTGGACGAGGACAGCAATATTCCGATTGCGCCGGGCAGCGTCTATTTGGTCGATTCGGGCGGCCAGTATGTCGACGGCACCACCGACATTACCCGCACCGTATGGATCGAACCGGTCGAACCATCGGCTGAGGTCAAGGACCGCTACACCCGCGTTTTGAAGGGCCATATCGCCATCGCTTTGGCCGTGTTCCCGGAAAATACCGCCGGCAGCCAGCTCGACGCGTTCGCCCGCCAGTTCCTGTGGCAGGCGGGGGTCGATTACGCCCACGGCACCGGCCACGGTGTCGGCAGCTTCCTGGCGGTGCATGAAGGCCCGCAGCGGATCGCGAAATCGGGCGGCGGACAGGCGGGGACGGACGAACCGCTGCAGGCGGGCATGTTCCTGTCGAACGAGCCGGGGTATTACAAGGCAGGCGAATTCGGCATCCGGATCGAAAATCTGGTGCTGGTGGAACCGCGGGAAATCCCCGGCGCGGAAGGGACGTATTTCGGCTTCGAAACACTCACCTTCGTGCCGATCGACCGCAGCATGGTCGATGTCGGCCTGCTGACACGAGAAGAGATAGCATGGTGGAACGATTATCATGCGCAGGTCGGGAAAATCCTGCTTCCACAGCTGACGGCGCCAGCGGATGCCGAGGTCCGCGCGTGGGTCGAAGAAGGGTGCCGGCCGCTGTAACGCCCGATCTTGTAGGCATATTGATGTTCTGGTAATGTTCCAACTGGGGCGAGTCGCCTCATGTTTGCAGGAGGAGGAACCCAGAGATGATCGGATATGTTACCGTCGGCAGCAACGACTTGCCGCGTTCGGCCAAATTCTACGATGCGATCGCCGCCGAAATGGGCGTGGGACGCATGATGGAATTCGACAGTTTCATCGCTTGGGGCACGGCCGGCGGCGCGCCCGGCATTGCCGCAACCAAGCCATTCGACGGTGAAGCTGCATCCGTGGGCAACGGCGTGATGGTGGCCTTTGAGGCGGCCAGCGAGGAACAGGTCCAGCGGATTTATGACATCGCGCTGGCCAATGGCGGCAGCGATGAAGGCGCACCGGGCGCGCGGGGTGACGGGTTCTACGCCGCCTATTTCCGCGATCCCGATGGCAACAAACTGAACGCCTTCCTGATGACGGGCAGCTGAGATGACAGGCTCAGCGCCCGATCTGCACGAAAATTGGGTGCATCTGGGTCTTGGCGCCACGTCGGAGACCCAGCCGCCCTTCAACGGGATGCAATGGTACGGCGATTACAGCGATCGCTATGCCGCTGACGGGGCGGAGGGACGGCTGGTCAGCATGCACCGCTTCGCCGGCGATTGGGACGTCTGGGAGATGCATCCCGCCGGCAGCGAAATGGTGCTGTGCACCAGCGGCGCCATCACGCTGATCCAGGAAATCGCGGGCGAACAGGTCTCGACCATTTTGCGGCCCGGCCAATACGCAATCAATCCGCCGGGCGTGTGGCACACGGCGGATGTGGAGGAAGAAGCCGAAGCCGTTTTCATCACCGCCGGTGAAGGAACCGAGCACCGCCCGCGCTGACGCCTGACTTTTGCGCCCCGATGAACGGGCAGCGGGTCCTGCGACACTTTGCGACAATTCGCTTTGTCCCGGGGATATTCCTGCGACAATAGGGGCCTAGAACGCTGGATGTGAGTTGCGGCGGTGCCACCAAGGTTTCCCTCCCCCTGATCGGGCACCCCGCAGCTCTTGGATTTTTTTCAGGAGCATAACACCATGCGTAAGTTCACTTTCCCACTCGCCCTTTCCGCAGCCGCAGCCCTGGCCGTTGGTGCCGGCGGTTTTGCCTATGCGCAGACCAAGACCGGCCCTGATGCGGACGGCAACGGTGTGGTTACCCGCGCCGAAGCTACCGCCCACGCGGCCAGCCGGTTCGCCAGGATGGACGCCAACCAGGACGGCGTGATCAATGCAGCGGACCGCGAAGCGCGCCGTTCGCAGATGTTCGCCCGGATGGATACGGACGGCAGCGGCGAAGTGTCCGAAGCCGAAATGACCGCAGCCCGTGAAGCGCGCATGGAAAAGCGCGGCGAACGCGGTGAAATGACCGGCGAAAAGCGGGGCAAACGCGGCCATCACGCCATGAAGGGCGGCAAGCGCGGCGGTAAGATGGGCCACATGATGCGGGCCGACACCAACGGCGACAAGGCCATCAGCCGCGCCGAATTCGACGCCGCCACGCAGGCCCGCTTTGCCAAGGCCGATACCAACA
This sequence comes from Allopontixanthobacter sediminis, assembly GCF_009828115.1. Taxonomy (GTDB): domain Bacteria; phylum Pseudomonadota; class Alphaproteobacteria; order Sphingomonadales; family Sphingomonadaceae; genus Allopontixanthobacter; species Allopontixanthobacter sediminis. The sequence goes on from NZ_WTYL01000002.1 coordinate 319,764, forward strand.
ACGACGGCAGCATCACCCAGGCAGAACGGACGGCAGCCCGCGAAGCGATGCGGGCCCAACGCGCCGAACGCAAGGCCGCTGCAGCCCCCGCCAACTGAGCACAGCTTGATCGGACCATACGGAAACGGGTAGGCGGGAACGCGACATGATCGAAGACACGCCCACCCGGATCCTGCTGGTCGATGACGAGCCTATCCTGCGCGAGCCCCTGGCCGAGTATCTCACTCGCCAGGGGTTTGCCGTGCAGGAAGCGGAAAGCGCGGCCGCGGCGCGGGCCAAGCTGATCGAATTCACCCCCGACCTGGTGCTGCTCGACATCATGATGCCGGGAGAGGACGGGCTGTCGCTGTGCCGACACCTGATCGAAACCCGGGATTTGCCAGTGATCCTGCTGACTGCGAAGACCGAACCGACCGACCGGATCGTCGGGCTGGAAATCGGTGCGGACGATTATGTCGTCAAACCCTTCGAACCGCGCGAACTGGTCGCCCGCATCCGGTCGGTCCTGCGCCGAGCCCGCCGGGCCCCGGCACCCGAGGAAGAAACCGCGCTGTATGTCTTCGAAGGCTGGTCGATGGACCCGCTGAAGCGCAAGCTGATCGATCCCGAAGGGGCGATGATCGCGATTTCCACCGCAGAGTTCCGGTTGCTGCGCGCCTTCCTCGACCATCCGCGCCAGGTACTCGACCGCGACCGCCTGCTCGACATGGTCCAGGGACGGGAAGCGCATCTGTTCGACCGCGCGGTCGATAACCAGGTCAGCCGTCTCCGCCGCAAGATCGAGGTGGACAGCCGCAACCCCGAAATCATCCAGACCGTGCGCGGCGGCGGCTACCGGCTGGCAGCCGACGTGCGCCGTACCGCGCCTGCATCGCAAACCCGATGACCCGCCCCGCATTCCGGCTGTGGCCCCGCAGTCTGTTGGGACAGATGCTGCTGGCGCTGGCGCTGGGACTGCTGGTCGCCCAATCCATCTCCGCCGCGCTGCTGTACCAGGCCGCGGAAAACCGGCGCGAACAGGCGCTCGTCAACGCGGCTGCATTTCGCTTGCTTGGCAATCCCCAGCCGGACCGCGAGCGTGCCGAGCGCCGCAGGGGCCGGGAAAACGGTGACGGAAACCGCTCCCGCCGCGCCGAACGCCGGGCCTGGGCGGGCGCAAGCGGGGGCGGAATGACCCAGGGCCTGCCGATACCTCTCCGCCTGCAGGTGACCGGGACATCCCCCCTGCTCGCCGGGGAGACCCGTGACCGGTCGCGCGAACAGGCGCTGCGGGATATCCTCGGGCAGCAGGGAATTGCTGTAGGCGACGTGATCGTGGTCACCCGTCCACTATCCGTCGATCCGATGACCAGGGATCGCAGCCGGCTGCGCGAACGGATGGCGCGCGCGATGGGCCCAGGCACCCGGGTGATGGTGGCCGCGGCGCAAATGCCGCAGCGCGCCGGCTGGACGGTCGCCCGGGTGGTGGAACCGCCCCCGCAGCGGGGTGCCCTGAGAACGATCATCGGCCAGACCCTGCTTATTTTCCTGTTCCTGTTCGCGCTGCAGTTCCTCCTGCTGCGGCGGATAACCCGGCCGCTCAAGCTGCTGACCGGCCGCACCGAACGCTTCGCCAGGACGCAGGATCCCTCTACGCCGCTCACGCCGGAAGGGCCCGATGATATCCGCCGCCTGATCGCCGCGCATAACAGGATGGAAGCCAAGGTCGGCGCCCTGCTCGACGAGAAGAACGTGATGCTCGGCGCGATCGGCCACGATCTCAAGACGCCTCTCGCCGCGCTCCGTGTACGGATCGAAAGCGTGGAGGACGATCACGAGCGCGGAAGGATGGCGGCGAGCATCGAGGATATCACCCGCTCGCTCGACGATATCCTCTCGCTCGCCCGCGTTGGCCGGGCCAGCGAGCCTCCCGAACGCGCCGAGCTTTCTTCACTGGTGGCCTCGGTGGTCGAGGAATTCGAGGACATGGGCGACCCGGTCACGCTGGCGGAGACCAGCCGGATCGTCCATCCGGTGCATGTTACCTGGCTGCGCCGCGCATTGCGCAATTTGATTGCCAACGCTGTGCGGTATGGCGGTTCGGCCACGGTTTCCCTCGTTCAGTCTGGCGCGGAAACCGTCCTGCGGGTGGAGGACAGCGGCCCCGGCATTCCCGAAGACCGGATCGAAGCGATGCAGGAACCCTTCACCCGGGGGGAGGCGTCGCGCAACCGCGACACCGGCGGTGCGGGCCTGGGGCTGACGCTGGCCCGCGCGATCGCTGAACAGCATGGCGGGCGACTGGAATTGTCGAACCGTTCCGCAGGCGGCCTTCGCGCGGACATCATCCTGCCCCCCGCGCCGGCCTCGGGGGCGTGACGCCGCCTTAGCGCATCAAGCCGCCGATCAGATTGCGGGCGAACCGGCCAAGTCCCGGTATCCCCACCGCCTTGCCGATTTCGGTCGCTATGGTCCCGCCCGCCGAACTGGCGGCGCTGGCGGTAGGATTGGCGCGGCTCTTCCTGCCGCTGAGTTTCGCCGCCAGGATCGACCCGGCGCTCGCCGCTGCGGCGCTGCCGGCGGCCTTGGCCACCTTGCCGCCCAGGCCGTCCCACAATGAAGTCGACTTGCGTTCCTGTTTGGCGACTGCCTCGCGCCCCTGCGCTTCCACTTCCTCGGCGGTCGCGGCGGCATCGATCATCTTCTGGGCGATCACTTCGGCGGCGCTTTCACGGTCGACCCGCTCGTCATATTTGCCCTCGACTGGCGAGATCGACTGCATGATCGCGCGTTCCTTGGGCGTTATCGGCCCGAGGCGTGATCGCGGCGGCTTGATCAGGGTCCGCTGCACGATGCCCGGCGCGCCGTCTTCCATCAGGGTCGAAACGAGCGCCTCGCCCGTGCGCAATTCGGTGATCGCGGTCTCGACGTCGAGATCGGGATTGATCCGGAAGGTATCGGCGGCGGCGCGGATCGCCTTCTGGTCCTTCGGGGTGAAAGCGCGCAGCGCGTGCTGGACCCGGTTGCCCAATTGCCCGGCGACTTCCTCGGGAATGTCGATCGGGTTCTGCGTCACGAAGAACACGCCGACACCCTTGGAGCGGATCAGACGGACAACCTGTTCGATCTTGTCTTCCAATGCCTTGGGCGCATCGTCGAACAGCAGGTGGGCCTCGTCGAAGAAGAACACCAGTTTCGGCTTTTCCGGATCGCCGACTTCGGGCAGCGTCTCGAACAATTCCGCCAGCAGCCACAGCAGGAAGGTGGCATACAGCTTCGGGCTGCGCATCAATTTGTCAGCCGCCAGCACGTTGATGTAACCGCGGCCCTGATCGTCCAGCTTAATGAAGTCGGCGATTTCCAACGCCGGTTCGCCGAAGAACTGTCCCCCGCCCTGGCTGTCGAGGCTGAGCAATTGGCGCTGGATCGTGCCGATGCTGGCTTTCGAGACGTTCCCGTATTTGGCGGTCAGTTCGCTGGCATGTTCCGACGTATAGACCAGCATCGTTTGCAGGTCCTCGAGGTCGAGCAGCAGCATTCCTTCTTCGTCAGCGAAGCGGAACACGATGTTGAGGACGCCTTCCTGCGTTTCGTTGAGGTCGAGCAGGCGGGCGAGCAATAGCGGGCCCATTTCCGAAATCGTGGTGCGGATCGGGTGGCCCTGTTCACCGTAGAGGTCCCAGAATACCGCCGGGTTATCGGAATAGGCATAGTCGTCCATGCCGAGTTCCTTGGCCCGACTTTCCAGCTTGTCGGCGTGTTTGAACGTCGGGGACCCGGGCATCGAGATACCCGCTAAGTCGCCCTTCACATCGGCCACGAACACCGGCACGCCGCGGGCGGAGAAGCTCTCGGCCAACCCTTGCAGCGTGACCGTCTTGCCGGTGCCCGTCGCCCCTGCGATCAACCCGTGGCGATTGGCCCGGCCCAGATGCAGCGATTGTTTCTCGCCATTTGCGCCCAGTCCCAGGAAGATCTGGTCCAGAAAAATATCGCTCACCCTCAACACTCCCCATCCGCTTTCCCGACCTCTGGCGCAGGGGGGGCGCGCCGGTCAAGCGCCAGCTTTCGCGCTGCAGGCTGTTCCAATTTGCCGGTGTCCGTATATGGCGGGGATTATGGCCGACCGGCAACCCTTTGTCCTGCTCGACGACGCCCGCGGAGATGGCGGCGTGGACGCGCATGTCTATGATAGTCCGCGGCGGATTTTCGTGGCGCGGCAAGCGGACGAAGTGGCGGGTGTGCTGGCCGCCGCCGATGCCGCACGGATGGCCGAAGGCGGCACGCTGGCGGGGTATATCGCCTACGAAGCCGGCCTGGCGCTGGAACCGAAACTGGCTGACTTGGCGCAGGAACGCTGCGGCGCAAGCGGTCCGCTGGTATGGCTCGGGTTATTCGACCATGCCGAAACCGTGTCCGCAGATGCAGTTCCGGATTGGCTGTCCGCGCGCTCGGAAGGGACCGCGTCGCTTGGACCGCTGGATCCGCAGCTGTCGCCCGGCGGGTATGCCGAAGCCTTTGCCGCGCTGCAGGACGCGATCCGGGCGGGTGATATCTATCAGGCCAATCTCACGTTCCCCCTCGCCGGCAGCTATCGCGGCGATCCGGCGGCGCTGTACGCGGCGCTACGGCCCGCGGCGCAGGCCGGGTATGGCGGGATCGTGTTTGACGGGGCGCATTGGCTGCTCAGCCTCTCGCCCGAACTGTTCTTCAGCCTGCGCGGGGACGAGGCCAAGGTCAAACCGATGAAAGGCACCCGCCCGCGCGGTCAGGACGCGGCAGCCGACGCGGCGCTCGCGGAAGAGCTGGCCGGTTCGGTCAAGGACCGCGCCGAAAACCTGATGATCGTCGATCTGATGCGCAACGATCTGTCGCGCGTGGCGGAAGCGGGCAGCGTCGAGGTGGACTCGCCGTTTACGGTCGAAAGCTATCCAACGGTGCACCAGATGGTCTCCACCGTCCGCGCGCGGCTGCAAGACGGCAAAGGCGCGGCGGACCTGATCCGCGCGATTTTTCCGTGCGGTTCGATCACCGGCGCACCGAAAATCCGCGCGATGGAATTGCTCGGCCAGGCCGAACGCGATGCGCGCGGCCCCTATTGCGGGGCGATCGGACGAATCGATGCCAATGGCGATGCCGCTTTCAACGTCGCTATCCGTACCCTCCGCCTCACCCCGATCGAGAATAACCAAGGCGCCGCCGTGCTTGGCGTCGGCTCGGCCATCGTTGCTGACAGCGAAGCGATGCCCGAATGGCGCGAAGCGATTCTCAAGGGCGGGTTCGCGCGCCAACATGCGGGCGGGTTCGATTTGATCGAGAGCATGAAATTCGATCCCGAAACGGGCATGGAATTGCTCGAACTGCATCTTGAACGCATGAAGGCGAGTGCGGCGGAATTGGGCTTTGCATTCGACCGTCACCAGACCCGCAACCAGATCCAGGCGCTGTGTTTCGAACTTGAAGCCCCCGCCAAGGTTCGCCTGCTGCTCGCGCGCAGCGGCGCGATCGCGCTGGAAGCGCAGCAACTGGGCGATCCCCCTGCCGAGCCGGTCGAATGCATCGTGCTCCCGTTGCCGGTCGACAGCGGTGACTGGCGGCTACGGCACAAAACCACCGACCGCGGGTTCTATCAGGACGCACTGGCGGTTGCCCGCGGTGAAAACGCCGGGGAAGCGTTGTTGCTGCGCGATGACGGGCTGCTATCCGAAGGCAGCTGGACCAGCATCTTCGTCGAACGGGACGGCATCCTGCTGACCCCGCCAGCCGGACTGGGGCTTCTCCCCGGAGTGTTGCGCCGTTCGCTCCTCGAAGCGGGCAAGGCGCTTGAATCCAATCTGCAGATTGCCGATCTCGAACAGGGATTTCTGCTGGGCAATGCTGTCCGCGGCCTGATGAAAGCGAAGTTCGTATGAATATCCCGATCCTGTTTGAAGACGGCGAAGCGCTGGTGATCGACAAGCCGGCAGGCCTGTCGATAGACCGCCCGCGCAAGGGCGGCCGCGCTTTGGAGGACCATTACGAGGACCTGAAGCTGGGTTTCCAGCGCCCGCCTGCTGCCGTGCACCGGCTCGACACCGATACGTCCGGCTGCCTGCTGCTGGCGCGCAATCCCAAGGCGCACAAACGCTTTGCCAAGGCGTTCGAGGATCGGCTGGTGATCAAGCGCTATCTCGGGATCATTGCGGGCGAACTGGCGGAGGAAGAAGGGACCATCGAACTGGCCCTGTCGAAGATCAGCAGCGCGGAGAAGGGCTGGCGGATGATCGCCGCCAAAAAAGGCAAGCCCTCGGTTACCCATTGGCGGCGGATCGATGTGCAGGGCGGCAACACGCTGGTCGAATTCCGCCCCGAGACCGGCCGGACCCACCAGATTCGCATCCATGCGGAAGCGGGCCTGGGCAAGGCGCTCCTGAATGATCCGGTTTATGGTGCCGTGTCTACCGAGGAAGACCCCGCCGACAAACGCGGGACCCGGACCATGCTGCACGCAGCCGGGCTGATCGTTCCGCGCGATGGCAAGCCACCGATCACCGCTACCGCGCCGATGCCCGCGGATTTTCTCCGGCTCGGATTCACGGATCTCGAGGAGCCGGTTCCCGCCGATGTCTGACATCGTGTCCCGCGCGATGGGGCTGGTGGAGGAAAGCTTCATCGCGTCCTCCGGTCCGGGCGGGCAGAATGTGAACAAGGTGGCGACCGCGGTGCAGGTCCGACTGGACGTGTTCGCGCTGCGGCTGGAACCTGCCGTGTTCAATCGGCTCAAGGCACTTGCCGGAAGCCGGATGACTTCGAAGGGCGAGATTGTCCTGACGGCGCGCAGCTACCGGACCCAGGAAGCGAATCGGGATGATGCCCGAAAACGAATCACCGAAATGCTCGAGGAAGCGCAGCGCGCGCCCCGCGTCCGCAAGAAAAGCCGGGTCAACCGGATCAACAAGGAAGCGCGGATCAAGGGCAAGAAAAACCGCGGCACGGTGAAGGCCAACCGCGGCAAGGTGGAGTGGTAACCCCGCGCGCAAACACGCTCAATCGCGCTTGACTTTTTAGGGCTGCTGTCCCAATGGCGGCGGCTTGAACGGCGGCGGTCCCCCTTATCGGGCGCGCCGCCGGTATTATTTCGGCCCTTTCGGCCCCATCAGAGAATTTAGGAACCCGCCATGGCGAAACCTGCAACAGTAAAGATCAAGCTGGTTTCGACCGCTGACACCGGCTTCTATTACACCACCACCAAAAATCCCCGGAACATCACGGAAAAGATGACGTTTCGCAAATACGATCCCGTCGTGCGCAAGCATGTCGAGTTCAAGGAAGCGAAGATCAAGTAAGCTGAATTTCCGGCAGCGGATCAATTCAGACACGGTTCAACGCTTCGCTGTCATTTGCCGGAGCATGAACATTTCAAACCTGACCAATCGCCCGTCCCTGCTGGGTTCTATTTCCAGCAGCGCCTTCAAGACATTGCTTGCCGGAGCCGCTGCAATCGCGGTGCCAGCAGCCATGCTGGCCACCGCCGCCCCGGTCGCCGCGGCGCAAAGCCAGATCGATAACGCGGTCGAGGCAATCCGCGGAATCTCCACGATGAAGGCCGACTTCGTCCAGACCGACCGTCAGGGCCGGTCCGTATCCGGCGTCATGACGCTGAAGCGGCCGGGCAAGATCCGGTTCGAATACCAAAAAGACGTCAACATGCTGATCGTCTCGAACGGCAAATCGCTGACGATGATCGACTACGACGTCAACCAGGTGCAGCGCTGGCCTATCCAGGATTCGCCGCTCGGTGCCCTGCTCGATCCCAAACGCGACATCGCCAAGTATGGCAAGCTGATCCCCACCGGAAACTCCGAAGTGATCAGTGTCGAAGTGCGCGATCCGAAGCGTCCCGAGTTCGGGGTGATCACGATGATCTTCATTCGCAACGGTGCGGCGCCGGGCGGCTGGCAGCTGACCAATTGGGTTGCTCTCGATTCGCAAAACAACCGCACCACGGTCAAGCTGCGGAATCATAAATACGGGGTGTCGGTGAGCGACAAGAGCTTCACCTACGATGACCCGCGCCAAACGACTCGTCGGCCTCGCTAACCATTCAGCCGACGTGTCGTTGTATAAATACGACAAGATGCGTCGCTTTGTTCATTGGCCAGCAAGCCAAAAACGACTAGTTTACGACTACGAGTTGGCTGACAGCGGGTTTCCCCCCTGTTGTCCTGCTGTCATCAAGGCCTTCTCGTACAAGCGTGACGAACGCTAAATAGGAAACCCTCGTGCCAATGCCCCCGGCGCGGGGGTTTCTTTTTTGGGTGGTGGCTCCTGCAACAAACCAGTGGGCCAAACCAATAGACAGTGCCGCGCTGGCCCCCTATCCCCGCGCGCATGATCAAGATCGCTACCTGGAACATCAATTCGGTCCGCCTGCGGATGCCGATCGTCGAACGTTTCCTGACCGAACAGGCGCCCGACGTGCTGTGCCTGCAGGAAATAAAGACGGTCGAGGAAACCTTCCCCTACGAAGCCTTCGCCGCGCTTGGTTACACCCACCATGCGGTGCACGGGCAGAAGGGCTATCACGGCGTCGCCACCGTCAGCCGTATCCCGCTGAAAGAAGTGACCCGCAACGACTGGCAGGACAATGGCGAGGCTCGCCACGTCGGTGTCGAACTGCTCGGACCGGGCCGCGGCATGCTGCTGGAAAATGTCTATGTGCCTGCGGGCGGCGACATTCCGGACCGCGAACTCAACAGCAAATTCGGCCAGAAACTCGACTTCCTCGAACGGATGACGCGCTGGGCGGAGACCGTTTCCGGCCCCACGCTGATCGTTGGCGATTTCAACATCGCCCCGCTGGAAAGCGATGTGTGGAACCACAAGCAATTGTTGAAAGTGGTCAGCCACACCCCGCTCGAGGTCGAGACGCTCAAACGGTTCCAGGACGCGCATGGCTGGGTCGATATCGGCCGCCAGCATATCCTCGACCCGGAACGCTATTTCAGCTGGTGGAGCTACCGTTCCAAAGACTGGCGGGTCAATGACCGGGGGCGCAGGCTCGACCACATGTGGGCCAGCCCGGAACTGGCAGCGGCGTCGACCGGGCATTACGTCTGCGAGGATTGCCGCGCCTGGGACAAGCCGTCCGACCATGTCCCGTTGGTGACGGAGTTCGATCTCTGAGCGAATCGCCGCTCTCTCCATCGCCGGCGCGGCGGGTGGCGCAGGCGATCGACGCGCTGCGCCATGGCTGGCCGCTGAGGATGGAGGGCGGAGGTGTCGGAGATGGGCCGGTGCTGCTGCCGGTCGAAACCGCGATCGACGCGCAGGCCCACGCGCCGCGGATGCTGATTTCCTCCGCCCGCGCCGCCACGCTCAAACTGGTCAACCAGCGCGAAGCCGCTGCGCCGCACGCGCCGGTACTGATACGCGGCGCGGAACCGTTCACCCTCGCCGCCGCCCGTCCGATTGCCGATCCCGCTCTCGACCTTGCCAGCCCGCTGAAAGGCCCTTTCAAGGCCGAATTGCTCGCATGGACCGATGCCGCCGATGCCGCGCTGGAACTGGCCCGGCTCGCAGGCATCCTGCCGGCATTCCTGGTCGATCCGGAAGGAGCCGGCGAAGCGCAGCCGGTCGCGGCAGGTGATCTGGCGCATTGGGCCGACACCGCCAGACTGACGATTGCTGCCCGCGCACGCCTGCCGATTGCGGCCTGCGAAAACACCGAGATCGTCGCCTTCCGCAGCGCCGACGACACCCGCGAACACGTCGCGCTGGTGATCGGCACGCAGATGTCGGACCGCGCGCCGCTTGTTCGCTTGCACTCCGAATGTCTGACCGGCGATATCCTCGGTAGCCTGAAATGCGATTGCGGCCCGCAATTGCATGCGGCGTTGACAGCGATGGCCGATGAAGCGGACGGTGGCGGTTGGGGTGTCTTGTTGTATATGCGGCAGGAAGGCCGGGGGATCGGCCTGGTCAACAAGATGCGTGCCTACCGCCTGCAGGACCAGGGATTCGACACCGTGGACGCGAACCAGCGGCTCGGTCTGCCAGACGAGGCGCGCGATTTCGGTACGGCTGCGCGAATGCTCGAGCTGCTCGGAGTGCGTGACGTGAAGCTGATGACCAACAACTTGCGCAAGGTCGTGGCGCTGGAAGAGGCCGGCGTCCGCGTGATCGAGCGCGTCCAGCATCAACTGCCCGCCAACCCGCACAACGCCCGCTATCTGGGCACCAAACGCGACCGGTCCGGCCACCTGCTCGACTAACCGGAAGCGGTCTTCCGTGCCAGCGCCTGCCCCATGCGGACCTTGTCCAAGGGTTTCAATCCGTCCAGCCATTCGATCTTTCCGCGCTCGAACAGCAGGACCACCGTCGATCCGAGCAGGAACCGGCCCATTTCCGCGCCTGCTTCCAGATGCAGTGCCTGCGTTCCTGTATAATCGGTGCGGATCACCTGCTTGCCGTGCGGCGTGACCGGGCCCGACCACACTGTCTCGATACTGGCGACGATCATCGCCCCCACCATCACGCTCGCGACCGCGCCTTGCTTCGTGTCGAAGATGCAGGATAGCCGTTCGTTGCGGGCGAACAGGCGGGACACGGCGGCGGCGGTCACCGTGTTGACGGAGAACAGCGCGCCAGGAATATAGGTGGTCTCTCGCAAGGTCCCGGCGACCGGCATGTGGACGCGGTGGTAGTCGCTCGGGGACAGGTAAATGGTGATGAAATGCCCGCCCTCGAACCGGGCCGCGAGGTCCGCATCGCCGCCAATCAGCTCTTCGGCGGTATAGCTCTGCCCCTTGGCCTGCACGATGCGGCCCCCTTCGATGCGGCCAAGCTGGCTGATCGCCCCGTCTGCCGGGCTGACGACGAAGGTTTCACTGTCCGCAATCGGGCGCGCGCCGGGCTTGAGGGAGCGGGTGAAGAAGTCGTTGAACGACGGATAGTCGGCAGCGGGTGTCTCGGCCTCGGCCATGTCGACATCGTACGCGCTAATGAAGCGCCGGATCAGCTGGTCCTTGAGCGCTCTGTTCCGCCCCCGCGCGATCATCCCCGCCGCGCGGGACAAAGTGTGCTGGGGCGCAATGTGTTGCAGCCAGATGAAGGGACTAAAGGCCATGGTTTGTCCTGGTTGTGCGGGCGCGGCAGTCCGGCGCGCCTAAGACCTGCGCCCTAGACGCAGCGGCCACGCGGTTCAACGAAGCTGGCTATCCTTGCTGCCGCGGCGGTTGATGGCGGAATGCTTTACCGCGCTGTCACGTCCGGACTGGCACGCGACGCAGGTCCGGATACCGGGAAGAGCGGCGCGGCGCTTTTCCGGAATGGCCTCGCCGCATTCGTCGCAATATTCGGGGCTTTCTCCGCGCGGGATCCGCGAACGCGCAGCTTTCACCGCGTCGCTTACCGTGTCATCGATTTGATCCTGAACCGCGCCATCACGCGTCCAACCGCCAGCCATTGTGCCCGCTCCTTCACCGATACAATCCGGCAGGGGGCGTAATGGTTCCGCCGCTACCGCCGCTCGTAAGCTGTAAGGCCGGTGCCGAGGTTATTGTTTCCGATTGCCAGCTGCGCGCCCGACCAATCGGCCACGAAAACCGTGTTGCGGTGCACTGCGGGCGCGAGGCGGGCATCGTTCCCGGCGATCTCGAGCCCGTCGGAACTGTGCAGCTTGCCTTCCGCACCGACCGCGATGAACGCGGAGTAGTTTTCCTTGCTCTGCCCCTGGACGAACCAGTTGTTGCTGATCTGGCCGACGGCTCCGGCGGGCAGGTCGATCATGTAGTTGGTTTCCTGCCCCGCGCTGTCGTCGAAGCTGGACGAGGCGACGTCCACGCGGGCCGCGCGGGCTTTTACATAATGGCCGCCATTGCCCTTCTCGAACCGGCTCCGGGTGACGCGGAGATGGCCGTAGTCGCCGATATAGATGGAATGCGCACAGCCGCCCGACCCCTCGCAGGTACCAAGGCCGGAGAAGGTGGATTTATCGATCACGATCCGGCTGTTCTGGTCATCGCCCGACAGGATGCCCTGTTGGCTGTCGGCGAACCAGCTTTGCGCGACGGTAAGGTTTCCTTGTTCGAGCCGGATGCCCGCCCCGTTGAAATCGGGCACCGCCATGCCGCGAAACACGATCCCGGAAACGCTGGCGTCGCGGCCGCGCAGCACCAGCGCTGCCTTGCCTTCACAGGTGACGCTGTCGAAGGTGACGGTGCCGGGCCGGGCCGCGAGATAAGCCACCGAACCCGCCGTCTGCACCGCGCACTGGCGGTAGGTTCCCGGCGCGATGGCGATGGTTCCGTTACCGCTGCCGATTGCGTTCACCGCCTGTTGCAACTGGCCGAAGGTCTGCCCGGTCTCGGTCACCGTGAACGGCGCCGCAGTTTGCGCGAGCATCGGCGCGAGCGGAATGACGGGAATGGCCAGTGCGGCCAGGATCCCGGGCACGGCGGGGGCGGGGCGAGCAGGCATGGCGCGGTCGGATGACTTCATTCCGCCCGCGTATCAGGCTCGGGTTAACGCCCAGCTAAGCATCTGCCAGCGTGGACCGTCACGGCCGCCATTTCCAGCCGCCCTCGGTGCGCCGCCTGACGATCACCATGAAGGGGAAGGAGATGAGGATAATCAGCGCGACGCCCGCGACAATTCCATATCCGCCAAGAGAACCCATGAACAAGCCGATGCCTGATACCAAAGCGATATAGCAAAGCAGCAGGACCCATCCCTGCCACGCGATCGGAAGTCCGGCGCCATATCCTAATTTCTTGGGTGCAAACCAGTACCCGGGCTCGAAAAATCTATGCAGCATTGGGATTTGCTCCTTCCTTTCCGGGCGGGCGGCCGCGCCGGGGCTTGGGTGCGTCGGCAATCTGGATTCCGCGCGCGGACAAGGCCTCGCGCAGAAGCATTTCGATCTGCGCGTTGGCAGAACGCAGCTCGGCCGCCGCCAACCGCTCGATCGCGGCATGAACTGCCGGATCGAGCCGGAGGGCGAAGGCCTTTTTGGACATCGTACTGCCTGCCCGCGCTCAGTATAGCGAGCCGGCGTTGACCACGGGATGCGTCTCGCGTTCGCTGCACAGCACCACCAGCAGGTTCGAAACCATCGCCGCGCGGCGCTCGTCATCGAGTTCGACGATCCCGTCGGTGCTGAGCTTGTTCAGCGCATCCTCAACCATGCCGACCGCGCCGAGCACGATCTTCGCCCGGGCGGCGATGATCGCGTCCGCCTGCTGGCGTTTGAGCATGGCGCTGGCGATTTCGGAGGCATAGGCCAGATGGGTCAGGCCCGCTTCGTCGACCACGATCCCGGCGACCGCCAACCGGTCGTTCAGTTCCTCCAGCAATTCGCGGTTGATCACGTCCGCCCCGCCGCGCAGCGTCACCGCTTCGCCCTCGAAATCGTCATACGGATGGCGCGCGCCGACAGTTCGCAGCCCCGCCTCGATCTGGATGCTGACGAATTCCTTGTAATCGTCGACGTCGAAGCTCGCTTGCGCGGTATCCTGCACGCGCCACACCACGTTGCAGGCGATCTCGATCGGATTGCCGCGCAGGTCGTTGATTTTCACCCGGTCGGAATGGACGTTATGCGCGCGTGCGGACAGCTTCTTGCGCATCATCCACGGCCAGATCCAGCGGAGGCCCTCGGTCCGCTCGCTGCCGCGGTATTCCCCGAACAGCGTGATCACCGCCGCCTGGTTGGGCTGGATCATGAAGAACCCGCAGGATACGAGCAGGAACAACAAGCTCAGCACGCCTAGCGAACTGAAGAAGACGAACTCGGCCATCCTTCCCGCATTATCGACCGCGCCACCGATATTGTCCGGCCGGCCGCCCGTAAGCGTCCAGACCGCGAGTGCCGCAATTACCACCAGCACCAGCAACATTATGTAACCGCTGTAAGTCGTCGCCGCGCGTTCGCGGCTGACGTTCATCCTGCCCCTATGGCCCCCGTTTTCAACCGACATTCCGAATCTCCTCCGATATAATTATGATATCATATTTATATCAATTCGGAGGGGAGTCAATCCATCTCGTCAATGCCGCCGGATAGCCGCGAGGAACGCGTCGCCATAGGCCTCGAGCTTTTTCGCGCCGACACCGCCGATCTTGCCAAGCTCGCCGAGGTTCGATGGCCTCGCGGCAGCCATTTCGCGCAAGGTCGCGTCGTGGAAGATGACATAAGGCGGCATCTGCGCCTCCACCGCCAGCTCACGCCGCAATTCGCGCAAGGCGTCGAACAGCGGATCGCCGACCGGGTTGGCCGCCGCGGTCCCGCGTTTCCGGCCCCTTTCGCGAGGGGGCGCCAGGACGATCTCAACCGTTTCGTCGCCCTTCAGGATAGCGCGAGCATTGCCGCCCAGCGCCAGTCCGCCATGTTCCGTGGCGACAAGAGCGCCGCGGGCCTGCAGCGCGCGGGAGAGCGGTTGCAGCAGCGCCGCCTCGCTTTCACCGACGATACCGAACACACTCAACCGGTCATGCCCGCGCTGGCGAATCCGCTCGTCGGCGTTGCCGGTCAGCACCTTCTGGATGTGGCCGAAGCCGAAACTTTGTCCTGTGCGATAGACGGCGGACAGCAGCTTGCGGGCGACCTCTGAGGTGTCGGCCACCTTGGGCGGATTGAGGCAATTGTCGCAATTCCCGCAGGACTCGGGAGGATTTTCGCCGAAATGGCGCAGCAGGATCGCACGGCGGCAACCGGGAGCTTCGACCAGCGTCGCCAGCGCGTCCAGCCGGGTGCGCTCACCCCCGCGCCGCTCTTCCGGGGTTTCGCTCAGCCGCTGGCGGGCCTGCGCGAAATCGCCTGCGCCCCACAGCATGACCGCGATCGCCGGGTCCCCGTCGCGCCCGGCACGGCCGGTCTCCTGGTAATAGGCCTCGATCGACTTGGGGATCCCGGCATGGGCCACAAACCGTACGTCGGGCTTGTCGATCCCCATCCCGAACGCGATGGTCGCGCAGATCACCATGTCCTCGCTCGCCACGAACGCCGCCTGGTTGGCGCTGCGTTCCTCCGCCGGAAGGCCTGCGTGGTAAGGCAGCACCGGACGACCGGTTGCCGCGGCCAGTTGTTCGGCCAACGCCTCCACCTTGCGCCGGGTCGGCGCGTAGACGATTCCCGGCCCCGGCGTTTCGGCCATCAGGCGCGCGATCTGCTTCGCCGCGCTGTCGCGGTGGCGGATCGTGTAGCGGATGTTGGGCCGGTCGAAGCCCGCGATGATCATCCCGTTCCGGGGAATACCCAGCTGGGCCAGAATATCGGCGCGGGTGTGTTCGTCCGCCGTCGCCGTCAGGGCCAGTCGGGGCACCTTGGGAAACGCGTCCATCATCGGGCGCAGCTGCCGGTAGTCTGGGCGGAAATCATGCCCCCATTCGGACACGCAATGCGCCTCGTCGATAGCGAACAGGGCCAGCGGCGCGCTGCCCAGCATATCGCGGAAACCCGGCTGGCTCGCCCGTTCCGGCGCCACATACAGCAGATCGAGCTGCCCCGCGCGGAACGCGTCCATCGTCTCGCGCCAGTCGGCGTCGGCGCTGGTCAGGGTGGCCGCCCGGATACCGTTGGCACGGGCGGAGCGCAGTTGGTCGTGCATCAGCGCGATCAGCGGCGAGATCACCACGCAGGTCCCCGCCATCATGGTGGCGGGCAACTGGTAGGTGAGCGACTTGCCCGCGCCGGTCGGCATCACGGCCAGCGTGGACTTTCCTGCCAATACCCGTTCGAGCACCTCGGGCTGGCGGCCACGAAATTCGTCGAAGCCGAAGATGCTTTTCAGCCGCGCGCGGGCATCTTCCAGCGAAAAGCCTTGCTGCGGAGCGCGGGATTGCTCCGGGTCGAAGTCTGGCAGCGGGTCATGCATGCGCCGCTCCATGGCAGATGCAGCGCGCGGGGTGAATGCCCGGCGGGATCATCGGCGGGGGAGAATTGGTATTTGCCCCGCCTTTTGCACCTCGCTAGAAGGCGGACAGAAACTTTCCGGAGAACACTACCATGAACAAGATCACCACCGTGCTGTTTGCATCTCTTTCGGCGCTGGCGCTTGCCGCCTGCGGCAGTTCCGACGATGCGTCGGTCGAGGCCGAGGCTGATACCGTCGAAATGCCTGCCAACGACGCGATGGAGCCCGTCACCGAAGTGCCTGCAGCCGATCCGGAAGCCAACGCGGTCGAAGCCGCAACGGCTGAGCCAACCGACCCCGTAGGCAGCGAAGCCGACGCGGCCGGTGACGCGGCAGCCGCTGCAGCGGCCGAAATCCAGGAAATGACCGGCGCGACGCCGACCGCCACGCGGACACCGCCCGCACCGACGGCTCCGAACTGATCGAAAGCATCCGAAGCGGGGCCGCGAGTCCGGCTCACGACACAAGGGAGGCGGGCGGATCGTGACAGCGATTCGCCCGCTTTTCCTTTTCCGCCATCTCGCTATGGTGGCGGAATGAAACCTGTCTTTCCCTTTCTGATCCTCGGCGCGCTTTCAGCTTGCGGTCCGGCGGACAACGATCCCGGCCCTGGCGGAGTTACGGTCGGCGAAGCCCGGGCGCTCGACGAAGCGGCGGAAATGCTCGAAGCGCGCCAGCTCCCGCCAGAGGAGATCGTGACCGAACCCGCCGAAGACGCGCCGACCACCCCGCAGTAGGAATAGTTCCGCCACACACGGCTCACTTGAACCGCAGGGAGCCACGAGGATAGCTCAGAAGGACTTTTTATGGCCACCACCGGCATGGATCCCGAAATCTTCGACCAATTCATCGACCAGCTCAAACGCTACGTCCGCGAGCGGCTGATCCCGGCGGAGGCCGAGGTGATTGCCAACGACCGGATTCCGGACGATTTGCTCGACGAAATGCGCGAAATGGGCCTGTTCGGACTGACCATGCCGGAAGAATACGGCGGTTCGGGCATGAACGTGCCGCAATATGTCGAGACCATCCGGGTGCTCAGCTACGCGCTGCCGGCATACCGGTCGATCACTTCGATCAATCTCGGGATGGTTTGTTCGGCACTGAAGAATTCGGGTACGGATGAACAAAAGGCCGAGTGGCTGCCGCGCCTTGCCGCCGGGGAAATCGCCTGCTTCGGCCTGACCGAACCGGGCTCCGGTTCCGACAGCGCCGCGATGGCGACCACGGCGCGGAAGGACGGTAACGGCTATGTCCTTAACGGGTCAAAGCGCTACATCACCAACGCGCCCCATGCGAAACTGGGCCTGATCATGGCGCGGACTAGCCAGGAAGCCCTGCCGCGAAACGCTCATGTCAGCGCCTTCCTGGTGCCGATGGACAGCCCCGGCATCTCGGTCGGCAAACCCGACCGGAAAATGGGCCAGTCGGGCAGCCACATCGCCGACATTTATCTCGACGACGTGAAATTGCCGGGCGATGCGCTGCTCGGCGGGGAAGAAGGCAAGGGCTTTGCCACCGCGATGCAGAGCCTCGACAACGGCCGTCTTTCGGTCGGCGCAGCCAGCGCGGGTTATGCCCAGCGGATCCTCGATACGGCGCTGCGCTATGCCAGCGAACGCAAGGCATTCGGCGAGCCGATCGCCAATTTCCAGCTCATCCAGGCGATGCTGGCTGACAGCCGGGCGGAAATCTACGCCGCCGAATGCATGCTGCGCGACGCATCGGAAAAGGCCGACAAGGGCAAGGCGATCATTGAATGCGCCAGCGCCAAGATGTTCGCCTCGGAAATGTGCAACCGGGTCGCCGACCGCTGTGTCCAGATCCACGGCGGCGCCGGCTATCTTGCGGAATACGAAGCCGAACGGTTCTACCGCGACAGCCGGATTTACACGATCTACGAAGGGACCACGCAAATCCTGCAACTGGTGATCGCCAAGAACATGCTCCGCGAATTTGCCGCTGGCGCCGCCGCGTAGCGCTGGTCAGGTCTCGTACGGCTTGATCGGTTTCAGGACAGCGTAGCTTTCCGGTAGCGGATCATGCCCCAGCGGCGGAAATTCAAGCGGCGGCGGTTCGACATTGGTGTCCGGCAGGCGGTCGAGCAAGTCACGGACCAAGGTCAGCCGCCCGAGTTTCTGATCGTTGAAATCGACGAGCGTCCACGGTGCGTGTTTGCTATGGGTCGCTTCCAGCATGGCTTCGCGCGCCGCGGTGTACTCCGCATATTTACCCCGCGCGGCGAGGTCGATCGGGGAAAGCTTCCAGCGTTTGAGCGGGTCTTCCAACCGCTCCGCCAGGCGCTCTTCCTGTTTGTCCTGATCGGTCGTCAGCCAGTATTTGAACAGCAGTATCCCGTCGCGCACGAGCATCCGTTCGAAATCCGGCACCGTGTCAAGGAAATGCCGGACCTGTTCCTCCGTCGCATACCCCATCACTTTTTCGACCCCCGCCCGGTTGTACCAACTGCGGTCGAACAGGACGATTTCCCCGGCGGCGGGGAGATGGGCGATATACCGCTGGAAATACCACTGGCCCAGTTCGCGCTCGCTCGGCTTGGCCAGCGCGGCAATTCGGCATTGCCGGGGGTTCAGGCGCTCCGAAACGGCACGGATCGCTCCGCCCTTGCCCGCCGTATCGCGCCCTTCGAAAAGCACAACGATCCGCGCACCGCTTGTCTGCGCCCAGCGCGCCATCGCCACCAGCTGTTCCTCCAGCGGCTCGAGCAACTGTTCGTATTCGTCACGTTTCAACTTGCCCACATGCGTTCCCCTTCCCGCTGCGATACATTTGTCAGCGACGGCGCCGGATGCTAGGACTATTAGCACAGCCATGGCCACGATTATCGAACCCGAAAGCGATTTTAGCGCTCTGCCCGACTTGCCGCCGGAGGTGTACACCGCGCCGCTGAAGAGGCCCCCGCATCTGGGCGAGGATTGGCTCGAGCCGAAGCAGACCGAATACTCGGTTGACGAGGACGCAATCTGGGATGATCTGTTCGCGCGGCAGATGGAAGTGTTGCCCGGCCGCGCAGCCACGGCATTCCTGCAGGGCCTGGAAAAACTCGACCTGGCGCATGGCGGGGTGCCCGAATTCGGCAAGATGTCGGAGGATCTGGGTGCGCTGACCGGATGGAGCGTAGTGCCGGTGCCGATGCTCATCCCCGACCACGTATTTTTCTGGCACCTCGCCAACCGCCGTTTTCCTGCTGGCAATTTCATCCGCACCCGTGAGACTTTCGACTACATCCAGGAACCGGACGTGTTCCATGACGTGTTCGGCCATGTCCCGATGCTGACCGACCCGGTCTATGCGGATTACATGCAGGAATATGGCCGCGCCGGATGGAAAGCGATGCGGCACAACCGGTTGAAAGCGCTGGGTGCGCTCTACTGGTACACGGTCGAATTCGGACTGCTCATGGAAGAAGGCGCACTGCGGGCCTATGGGGCGGGCATCCTGTCGGGGCCGACCGAGATTGTCTTTGCGCTGGAAGCGAAAAGTCCGAACCGGATCATGCTCAATGTCGACCGGGTGATGCGCACCGACTACGTGATCGACGACTTGCAGCCGACCTATTTCGTGATCGAGAGTTTCGAGGACTTGTACCACCAAACGGTGGAGCGCGATTTCGACCGTCTGTATCGCAGCCTGTCGCCGGCGTTTACCTACGCGAATTCGGCGATCATCGATGTGGATGATGTCTTGCACCGGGGAACGCAGGAATATCTCCAGCGCGGCGGTCGTGGCAGCGGTGCCGCCCCCGTCTGAGGCCCCAACGCGGGACCGGTTAGCGAATAGCGTTCCGGTGGATTACGTTACACAGAGCCAACACGGCCACCGAGCCTGCGAACCCGGCAAGGACGGTTTCCGCGCTTATCCCCGACAGGATTGCGATATCGCCGATGAACAGTCCCGATATCAGCGCCCCGCCAATACCGGCGGCGAAGTTGTACATGATCCGCTGCCGGTCCTCGATCCGCATGATGATCGAGGCCAGCCAGCCTAGGAGAGCGCCGAGCGCTATCAAGATTACAATACCCATCGTCTGTTCCTGCTTGCACTACTGTAGGTAAAAGGCGGTGCAGCCGGTTTTGTTCCGATTTTGCGGCGAACCGCGCCGTATCCTAACGCATCGCCAACCAGATAATCGCGCCGCTTCCGATCACGATCCGGTACCAGGCAAAGGGCGCAAACCCGTGCCGGCTGACATACGCCACGAAAGCCTTGATCACTGCCAGCGCGACCACGAAAGCGGCTCCGAAACCGAAGGCAATTTCGCTCCAGCCGATAGTCGCCTCGCCCATCAGCAAGGCGGGTTCGTCGAGTATCTTGACCGTCGCCGCACCGATCATGGTGGGGACCGCAAGGAAGAAGGAGAATTCCGCGGCGGTCTTGCGGCCCACGCCCATGGCCAGCGCGCCCATGATCGTCGCGCCCGACCGGCTGGTTCCTGGGATCATCGCGAGGCATTGCACGAAGCCGACGCCGATGGCCATTTTCCAGGTGAGCGCGGGAACACCCTCATCCACCCGCGGCGGGATCTTCTTCTCCAGCACCAGGATCGCAATCCCGCCGACGACAAGCGCAACCGCGACCACCATCGGACTGGTCAGCATGGCATCAATGATATCTTTCGCGGCGAGGCCGATAATCGCTGCTGGCAGAAACGCCAGCAGGATGTTGCGCACGAAGCGGAAGGACATTTCCTCCCGCCGCAGCAGGCCCATACCCATGTTCCAGAACGTCGACCAAAAGGCGACCACCACCGCCAGGATCGCACCCAGCTGGATGACGATATTGAACTGGCGCCACTGTTCGGGATCATACCCGAAGAATGTCTGCGCCAGGATGAGGTGGCCGGTGGAGGAGACGGGCAGGAATTCCGTCAGCCCTTCGAGGATGCCGAGCAGTATGGCGGTGAGTGTCTGATCCATGGCGGGCTCATGGCGCAGCATGACGCCAAGTCAAACCCAAAAACAAAAAAGCGCCCCTTCCGGTGCCGGAAGGAGCGCTCTTTGCGGTTAGCGTATTCGGCTTACCAGATCGAGATGCGGTCTTCCGGCGACAGGTACAGATCATCGTCCGGAGTGACTCCGAACGCATCGTACCAGGCGTCCATGTTGCGCACGACACCGTTCACCCGGAATTCCTCGGGGCTGTGCGGATCGGTCCGCAGGCGCTGGCGGGCGTTGTCTTCCCGCTGCGCCGAACGCCAGACCTGCGCCCACGCCAGGAAGAATCGCTGGTCGCCGGTCAGCCCGTCGATCACCTTGTCCTCCTCGCCGTTCAGCGACAGCTTGTAGGCCCGGTAAGCAAGGCTGAGCCCGCCGAGATCGCCGATGTTTTCGCCCAGGGTCAGCCTGCCGTTTACGCAGGTCTTTCCGTCGTCGAGCGGGCAGAAGCCTTCGTATTGTTCGACCAGCGCGTTGGTGCGTTCGGTGAAGGCCGCCAGATCGCTTGGCTCCCACCAGTTGCGCAGCAGGCCAGTGCCGTCGGACTTGGAGCCCTGGTCGTCGAACCCGTGGCCCATTTCGTGGCCGATCACTCCGCCGATGCCGCCGTAATTGACCGCGGGATCGTTGGTGATGCCGAAAAACGGCTGTTGCAGGATGGCAGCGGGGAACACGATCTCGTTCTTGGTCGAGTTGTAATAGGCGTTCACCGTCTGCGGCAGCATGCCCCATTCCGTCCGGTCGATCGGTCCGCCCAGCTTCGAGAGGTTATCCTGCCACTGCCATTCGGCGGCCGCCATGCGGTTGGCGATAGGCGCCCCGGGTACGATCGCGAGATCGTCATAGGTTTCCAGATTGTCCCGGTAGCCGATTTTCGGATCGAACGCCGCGAGCTTTGCCTTGGCTTCGACCTTGGTCTCCGCGCCCATCCAGTCGAGCTCGTCGATGCTTTCGCCCATGGCTACCCGCAGATTTTCCACCAGCGCATCCATCGCCGCCTTGTTTTCCGGCGGGAAATTGCGCTCGACATAGCTCTTGCCGAGCACTTCACCGAGATGCCCTTCGACTTCGGCGATGGCGCGCTTCCAGCGCGGCCGCTGTTCGGGCGTGCCTTGCAGCGTCTTGCCGAAAAACTCGAAATTCGCCTCGTCGAAACGGGTCGGCATGACCGAGGCGTTGCCCGACAGGAACCGCGCGACGGTCCATGCCTGCAGCGTCGCCACGTCGTATCCGCCCAGCAGTTCGAACATGCCGGGCGTGCCCTTGCCGATCTTGGCAACATAATCGGGAGTCAGGCCGAGGGCGGCGATTTCTTCTTCGGTCGGCTGCATCTGCGGCACCACGAATTTGGTCGCTGCGCCAAAACCGGCTTCACGGATCATCGTCTGGACCGGGAATTCACCCGCCACCGCGACCAGTTCCGCCGGGGTTACGGCGTTGTAGGTTAGGTCACGGTTGCGGCTGACGGCGCGGTCCCAGGAAATCTCGCGCGCGATCCTGTCCTCGAAATCATACACCGCACGGGCGGTCATTTCGGGATCGCCAAAGCCGGCTTCACGGAACAGGAAGGTCAGGTACTCGCGGTACTTCTGCTGGATCGCCGCGCCTTTTTCCGTCTCGTCGAGGTAATACTGACGGTCGGGCAGTCCCAGGCCGCCGCTACCAAGATAGGTGACATACTGGTCGGGCTGCTTCTGGTCGACCGTGACGAAACCGCCGATCGGCCCCGGCATCCCCGGCTGGCTCCACAATTTCGCCAGCTTGTCGATCGAATCGGCTTCGTAAATCTGCGAAAGGTAGGGATTGACCGGCTCAAGACCGGCGGCATCGATCGCGGCCGTGTCGACGAACGCGTTGTAGGCGTCGACGATCCGGCGTTCGGACGTGCCCAGCGCGGGGTTCTCGGCGATCAGCGCGTCGACCAGCGCCTTCACGTCTTCGGTCGACTTTTCGCGCAGGAGGTTGAACGCGCCGAAGCGGGAGAATTCCGCCGGAAGCGGGTTTTCCCTAAGCCATTTGGCGTTCACATAGGCGAAGAAATCATCGCCCGGGTCTACCGAAGGATCGATCGCCGCGGGATCGACGCCCCACGTGCCGAAGCTCATGGTCGGGGTGGCGGTTTCTTCGCTCGATGCCTCTTGCGCCAGGGCCGGAGTGGCCAGCGCAAGCGCCACGGCGCTGCCCCCGAGGGCGAGAATTGTCTTGATCATTGATTGCGACTCCCAGTCGATTTTGGCCCTGCACGCAATTGGCTGCGGACCGGATGATGGTGAGGCTGTGTTAGCCCCTTTTGTGCGGTCAAGTTGCCGCTTGTCGGTTTCAATTGCAACTTGATCGAAAAATCAGCCGCAAAATCGTTTTATTACGCGGCCTTGCCCGCTCCGAACTGCAGCGATGACAGGCGCGCATACAGCCCGCCCGCTTCGGCGAGCTGCGCGTGGGTGCCCTGCTCCACGATCCGGCCGTCCTCCAGCACCACGATCCGGTCGGCCTTGCGAACGGTCGCGAGACGGTGGGCGATGACCAGCGTAGTGCGGTCTTCCATCAGGCGGTCGAGGGCTTGCTGAACCAACTGCTCGCTTTCGGCATCCAAGGCGCTGGTCGCTTCATCGAGCAGCAGGATCGGCGAATCGCGCAGCAACGCGCGGGCAATGGCAACGCGCTGTTGCTGGCCCCCGGATAGCCGCGCGCCGCCCTCGCCCAAATAGGTGTCGAGTCCGTCCGGCAGGGCGCGCAGAAATCCTTCCGCATTGGCGGCGCGGGCGGCTTCCCAGATCTGTTCGTCGGTCGCGTCCCATTCACCGTAACGAAGGTTGTCGCGCGCGTTGGCGGAAAACAGCACCCCGTCCTGCGGCACCAGGCCCATGCGGCGGCGAATGGCGGCGGGGTCGGCGCTGGTCAGGGGAATGCCGTCGACCCGGATCGAGCCGGCCTGCGGATCGTAGAACCGCTCCGCGAGCTGGAAGATGGTGGATTTTCCGGCGCCCGACGGGCCGACGATGGCCACGGTCTCGCCCGGTTCGACCTCAAGGCTGAAGTCCTTCAGCGCGGCAACTTCCAGCCGCGTCGGATAGCGGAAGGTCACATTGCGGAACGACAGGCTGCCGCGCGGTGGTTCCGGCAGGGCCATTGGCCGGGCGGGAGGAGCGATCACCGCCTTCTCATTAAGCAATTCGTTGAGACGGCTCGCCGCGCCGGCCCCGCGCAGCAGGTCGCCGTAAACTTCGGTCAGCGCGCCGAAGGAGCCTGCCACCAAGCCGCCAGTGATTACGAAAGCGGCAATCGTCCCGCCGCTGATCTCGCCGGTGGAAACGCCGAGTGCGCCCCGCCACATGATCAGGGTAATCGATCCGAAGATGAACATGATGATGATCGAGGTCATCGCCGCACGCAGCAGGATACGGCGCTTGGCGGTGGTAAAGATCGCTTCCACCGCGCCTTCGAACCGTGCTTGTTCGCGCTGTTCCTGGTTGAAGGCCTGGACGATCTTCATCGCGCCCAGCGTTTCCGATATCATCGCGCCGACATCGGCCACCCGGTCCTGGCTGGTGCGGGAGACATTGCGCACCCGGCGGCCGAAATACATGATCGGCAGCATGATCAGCGGAATGGCGATGACCAAGCCGACGGTCAATTGCGGGGCAAGCCAGAACAGATAGGCGGTGCCGCCGATCCCCATCAGGATATTTCGCAGTGCCACCGACACGGTCGTCCCGACGACCTGTTCGATCAGGCCGGTATCCGCAGTCATTCGGCTGGAGATTTCCTTGGGGCTGTTCTCCTCGTAGAAGGACGGTGCCAGCCGGAGCAGATTGTCCTGAACTTTCAGCCGGATGTCCGCGACCACGCGTTCGCCCAGCCAACTGACGAAATAGAACCGCATCGCGGTGCCGAGCGCCAGGACGACAACAATCATCAGCAGGTATCGGAACCAGCGCCCTATGTCGGCAGGGTCGCCGCCGCCGCCAAAACCGTTGTCGATGATCAGCTTGAAGCCCGCGGGAATGGCCAGAGTTGCGCTGGCGGTAATCAGCAGCGCGACGAAAGCCAGCGCCACCTTGCCGGGATATCTCGCCAGTTCGGCCCAGATCATTTTCAACGGCCCGAGGCTGCGCGCAGGCTTGGGAGTGTCCTCCAATACGCTGGCATCAGCTGGCGCGTGATCTGCCAGGCCGGGCGTAAGGGTCGTTGCTGTTGGGGTGTCCATGCGATGCAGGTAGCGACGAAGGCCGCGAAAATCCACTGGGCCCGCGTTTTTATCCCACCCCACCACGGGGGGGGGTAGCTGCACCGCCTCTTGAAAATTTGCCTCGCGGCACGATCTCGTTCATGGTGCAGTGCAACAATCGCCCGATACGGGTCGCAGGGGAATCTTTTTGCTTTATCATGCACATGAAATGCAGCGCGCCTGGCTCAACAGCGCCAGCGCCTGGGCGTCCATCGGTTCCGAAATTCTCGGCAACCCGCGGATGCCGATGGGTTATCTCGGCCTCGGCCCCGCCGCATCCTCCGCGCTGGAGGTGTTCGCGCACGCTGCAGCGCCTCGCGGCAAGCCCGAGTTCGGCATCGAAAACGTATTCGTGGACGGTACCGAATGCCCGCTCGCTGAATCGGTAGTCGTGACCAAGCCGTTCGGTGACCTGCTTAAGTTCCGCCGCGAAGGATTGCCCGCCAGCGCACCCCGGTTGCTGATAGTCGCCCCGATGAGCGGTCATTTCGCCACCCTGCTGCGCGGCACGGTCGAGCGGATGGCGGAAAGCTGCGAGGTTTATATCACCGACTGGGCCGATGCCCGCACGGTGCCGGTCCGCGACGGCCGCTTCGATCTCGACGATTACATCGATTACCTCATCGAATTTCTCGAATTCATCGGCCCCGGCGCGCATATGATGGCGGTGTGCCAGCCATCGGTGCCCGCGCTGGCCGCAACCGCCCTGATGAACGCCGACAAGCACCCCGCGCGTCCACTAACGCTGACCATGATGGGCGGACCGATCGATACCCGCAAATCGCCGACCACGGTCAACGATCTGGCGATGGAGCGCCCTCTGTCATGGTTCCGCCGGACAGTGATCGCGACCGTGCCGTTCAGCTATCCCGGTGCGGGCCGCAGGGTCTATCCGGGTTTCCTTCAGCTCGCCAGTTTCATGAGCATGAATCTGAGCAGCCACATGATGAGCCATTTCGAGATGTTCAAGCATCTCAACGCGGGCGACGATGCCGATGCGCAGGCGAGCGCGCAGGCGACCAAGGATTTCTACGAGGAATACCGTTCGGTCTGCGACATGACCGCGGAATTCTACCTGCAGACGGTGGAAGAAGTGTTCCAGAAGCACTCCATCCCCAACGGCACGTTCGAACACCGCGGCAAGGTCGTGGATCTGGCCGCGATCAAGGACACCGCGATCCTGTGCGTCGAAGGCGAGCGGGACGATATCTCGGGTATCGGCCAGACCAAGGCAGCGCTCGATCTCGTTTCGAGCCTCGCCGCAGGCAAGAAGCAATATTACCTGGCCGAAGGTGCCGGACATTACGGGATATTCAACGGCAGCCGTTGGCGTGACAAGATCGCCCCGGTGGTCGAAGATTTCCTCGGAAAGCACGGCAAACAAGCGCGGCTGAAAGCGGTCGCTTAAGCGGGCGCTCGCCAAGGCAAGCCGCTATGCCGGTCCGGGGGGAATGCCCGCATCGCGGCGTCCGAAAATGCGCTTGATGATCCGGCGCGCTTTCAGCAGCAGCCATGTCGCCAGCGCGAGCAGGACCAGCGCGATGCCGCCCGCCGCCAACGGATATTCATAGGCGGCGTAGAGCAGCCCTGCGGTGGCGACATCCTCCACGCTCGACATTACGACATTGGACACCGGTTCCGGACTCGTGTTGATCACCGCCCGCGCGCCGGCTTTTCCGCCATGCGCCAGCAGTGCGCCTCCGCCGCCGAGCACGAACGCGATCACCTGTGTTGCCGGGTCCGAAGGATCCACGATCGCCAGCGCCAGCAATGCACCGCCGACCGGCCGGACGAAGGTATGGACCCCGTCCCACAGGGAATCGAGCCATGCCACCTTGTCGGCGAAAAACTCGCACAGCGCGGCGAGGCCGGCGATCCCCATGACCCACGGATTGGCCAGGACCTGCAGGCTCGCGAGATGTTCGGGCAGCGGAATGGCGCCCCATTGCATGGCGAGGCCAGTGGCGAGGATACTAAGGTACAACCGCCAACCCGACAGCAGGCTGACGCTGCCGGCGATTCCAAGAATTTCGATAATCCCCACGGTCCGCCTCCCCGATAACGTTTGAAACTGCGCGCAAACCCGGCGCAGCGCAAGCTAGAGCGCGTTACCGACCACCTGCATCCGGTCGGCCGAGCAATCGAAATTCGCCGCGCGCTCGTCCGCGATGCTCCGCGCCCGGGTGTTGAGATCCGGCGTGTCGCCCGCGATTTGCGCGATACGGCAGCCGGGCGATTGCGCGGTGCCGACCTTCTCGACCGCCAGTACCGACCGGCCGCGATCTTCCATGGTGGCGTCGTTCAGGCGGAAAATCACCGCGATCGGACGCCCCTCGTCCAGCCGCCATTCGATGGTCGTGCCGATCGAGTTGAACGCGCCGATGCTCTGGAATTCATCGTTGCGGACCCCGGCGTCGAGATCATACCGCCCGTCCCCGTCATGCAGCAGCAACGGCAAACCGGCGCGGCCGGGACAGCGGTAGTCGACGCTGTGGCCCTCGGCCGCTTCCCGGGTCACGGTGCAATCGTCGAAGTCGAGCGTGCTGTAGTCGGAAGTAAAGCGCGCGGGTTCGGGAGAATCTTGCGGCGCATCCCCGGCGGGCAAATCCTGCACGGCCGGCCCTGCACCCTGGCGTGCAACCTCCGCTGTCTCCTCCTCCGGCTGGCCGCAGCCACCGAGCAGGATGAGCGGGGCGGCGAATATCGCTGCGAAGGCGCGGCGCCGGGGGATGAAACCTGTCATCCCCGCAAAACGCCGCGCCGTGCCCGCAAGTTCCGGTATCAGAAGATTTCGAACAGTCCCGCCGCACCCATTCCGCCGCCGACACACATGGTGACAACCGCGTATTTCGCGCCGCGGCGCTTGCCTTCGATCAAAGCGTGGCCGGTGCAGCGTGCGCCCGTCATGCCGTAGGGGTGGCCGATCGAGATCGAGCCGCCGTTGACGTTGAGCAGGCTGTTGTCGATGCCCAGCTTGTCGCGGCAGTAGATGACCTGCACCGCGAAGGCTTCGTTCAGTTCCCACAGGCCGATGTCGCCGATCTTGAGGTCGAACCGTTCGAGCAGCTTGGGAATGGCGAAGACGGGGCCGATGCCCATTTCGTCAGGCTCCGTCCCGGCGACAGCCATGCCGACATAGCGGCCGAGCGGTGTCAGGCCGCGCTTTTCGGCGGTCTTGGCTTCCATCACCACGCAGGCGCTCGAACCGTCGGAAAGCTGCGAAGCGTTACCGGCGGTGATGGTCATGTCGGGGCCCATCACCGGCTTGAGGCTGGCAAGCCCTTCCAGCGTGGTTTCGGGCCGGTTGCCTTCGTCCTTGGCGATGGTCACTTCGACGTCGCTGACTTCGCCGCTTTCCTTGTCCTTCACCTTGTGGGTGGTGGTCACCGGCACGATTTCATCGTCGAACTTGCCGGCTTGCTGGGCAGCGGCGGTGCGCATCTGCGATTCCAGCGCGTATTCGTCCATCGCTTCGCGGGTGATGCCGTAACGCGCGGCCACCGTTTCGGCGGTCTGCAACATGGGCATATAAACCGCGCCGTGCATCGCCATCAGTTCCCGGTCGGGCGCGACACGCATTTCGGGGGTCTGCACCAGGCTGATCGATTCCTGGCCGCCGGCCGCGACGATATCCATCCGGTCGATGATCACTTGCTTGGCCGCCGTGGCGATGGTCATCAGGCCGGACGAACACTGGCGGTCCATCGTCATGCCGGACACTGTCACCGGCAGGCCGGCGCGCAAGGCGACCTGCCGGCCGAGATTGCCCGCCTGCGTACCCTGCTGGAGCGCGGAGCCCCAGATCACGTCGTCCACTTCGGCGCCCTCGATGCCGGCGCGTTCCAGCGCGGGCCTCAGCGAATAGGCGCCCAGCGTAGCGCCCGAAGTGGAATTGAAAGCGCCCTTGTAAGCGCGGCCGATAGCCGTGCGGGCGGTTGAAACGATGACTGCGTCACGCATGGTGAATTCCTTGAAACATGGTTGGTCGTAGCCCCGGGGGAGGACGGGAAATCAGACGAAGTAGAGTGAAATCCACTCACAGATGAAGGCGGGTTTGTCTTCGCCTTCGATTTCCATCGTGATTTCACTGGTCTGTTGCCATTGGCCCGGCCGCTTTTCGACCATTTCGAGCAGTTTCCAGTGCGCGCGAATGCGCTTGCCGGACCGGACCGGTGCGATGAAGCGGGTTTTGTTGCCGCCGTAATTCACTGCCATTTTGAGCCCGTCCAAGCGGGGAACATCGCTGTTTGCGGTGAGATAGGGCATCATCGACAGCGTAAGGAAACCGTGGGCGATGGTCCCGCCGAAGGGGGTCATCTTGGCTTTTTCTTCGTCGAGATGGATGAACTGCTTGTCGCCGGTGGCTTCAGCGAATTGATTGATCCGTTCCTGGCTCATTTCGGCCCATTCGCTGGTACCGATGTTTTCGCCGACTTTTTCTGCCATTTCCTGCGGGCTCATATGCCTCTCCTCTGGTCGCTATTACGATGGGAATGGCGGCTTCATGCCGGATTAAACAGGTCAGCGCAACGCGGGAGAATCTGCCGTTACGGCATCCGAGTGCGCGGCGGATGCGCGGGCGCCGCCAAGGCTTCCGCGCAGCTTTCCGACCGGCGAATCGTGCAGGCGGCAGTAACTCCACAACGCGCATTGCAGCCCGATCAGCAGCAGGATGAACGGCTGGTAGGCTATCCCCTGGAACAGCGATCCGACCAGATAGATGATCTGGCCGAACTGCAATGCGCTGGCGAGCGGAGCCTGCCATTGTTCCTGCGCCGCGCTGCGTCCGCGCCAGCGTCGGCGGAGCCGTTCCATCTGCCACACACCCAGCAATTGCAGCCACAACCACAGGGTCAGGCCGGGCCAACCCTGCTCGCCGAGCATCTCGAAGATCGCCGAATGATAGGCGCGCGCTTCGTCGGTCACTTCGCGGTATTCCACCGCCATGGTGTTCCCGGCCTCTTCGGTAACGGGGATGTTGTAGGTGAACTTGTTGCCGCGGTAAGCATCGAACCCGCCGCCGAACGGGTTCTCCGATGCGTAGTCGAGGGTCCATTGCCACACCGCCACCCGGGTGGAGGCGGACTCGTCGCCCTGCGGACTGTTGATGGTGGACATGCGCTCGTAATAGCTCTGCGGCAGGAACGGCAGCGCCGCCAGCCCGAGCGCGGCGCCCGCCGCAATGAACACCATCCGTCGCTTAACATCGCGCAGGATCAGCAGGCCGAGCACGGCGATGCACAGCAGTCCGGTGCGCGCCTCGGTCCCCACCGGGATCAGCAGGCAGGCGAAGATCAGGCAATAGGCGAACAGCTTCACCCGCCAATCCGGGTGGAAAACCGTTCCATGCCTGGTAAACCACAGGATCAGCGGGATGATCGCCACTGCCACCGTCGCCAGGGTCGAGCTTTCGTAGAGACCGCTGTTGTCGTTGACGAAGAAATACAGGCTTTCATAGCCGCCGCCGCCAAGCGCGGTCTTCATGCCTGCGCTGATGATGATCGCCGAAACCGTCAGCACCATGATTAGCGCCGCACCTTCGATCCGTAGCCGGGTGGTAAGGGTGAGCGGGAAGAAGATCGCGAACACCAGCGCTTTCCACACCCATTCCCACTTGTTCGCCGCTTCGAGCGGGAAGTCGGCCATGCTGGTGGTGATGCCGCAATAGGCGAGCAGGCACAGCATCAGGAACTGGCGGAAGGTGAAACGGCTGCCCCGTTTGGGGTCGGCCAGCAGCCAGCCGGCGAAGGCGGCACAGAACGCGATCAGCGAAATCGGCAGGGCTGGCGTCAGGCTCCAGCCGATTTTCTGCGGCGCCAGGATGTCGATATAGAGATACGCCAGCACCCACAGGAACGGGCGGCGAACGCCCACCGCGAGGAAAGCGAGCACGAAGGTAAAGAGCGCAAGGTCCAGCATTGCCTCAGCGTGCCTTGTCCGGAGCGTCCACGGCGTCATCTTCCGCCTGCGTATCGCGGTCGAGATCGTCGCGGCCCAACATCCGGATCAGTGCAACCACGATCAGCAAATGCGCGAGGCCAAGGGCGAAGTAATCGATCACGGGTTCAGGCGGCCTCTCGGACGGTTGGGAGTCGGTGTTGACCGCGGCATACCAGCGCGCGGTTGACGCGGTGTTAAGGATGCTGCGGTAAAGAAATCCGCATGACCCGCGTGCTTCATGTCCTCGACCATTCGCTGCCGATGCACAGCGGTTACACCTTCCGTACCCGCGCCATCATGCGCAGCCAGCAGGCCGCCGGTATCGACGTGCGCGGGATTACCGGGCTGCGGCATGAACCCGGCGAAGCAGCCGCCGAGGTGCATGACGGGCTGATGTTCCACCGTACACCGGGCGCGGCAAGCGGCCCGGCGGGAATGCGCGAATGGCGCGAAGTTGCCCGGTTTGCGGATGCGATAGGCAAGCTCGCCGACGGTTGGCGGCCCGATATCCTCCATGCCCATTCGCCTGCCCTGTGCGGTCTCGCGGCGATGAAGGTCGCCCGCGCCCGAGGCATCCCGCTGGTCTACGAAATCCGCGCCTTCTGGGAAGACGCCGCCGTCGGCAACCGGACCGGACGCGAGGGATCGATCAGGTACCGTGCCACCAGGGCGCTGGAAAACCGCGTCGTGGCGGGCGCGGACGCCGTGTTCACCATCTGCGAGGGGCTGCGCGACGACTTGATCGGGCGGGGATTTCCAGGCGGGAAAATCGGTCTCAGTCCCAACGGCGTCGACCTGACCCTGTTCGGCGATCCACCGCCGCGCGATGACCGGCTGGCATCCGAACTCGGCATCACCGCCGGTGCGCCGGTCATCGGCTTCATCGGCAGCTTCTACGATTACGAGGGCCTGGACGACCTGATCGCGGCCATGCCGCTGCTTCGGGCGCGCCATCCCGGCGCACAATTGCTGCTGGTGGGCGGCGGACCGATGGACGGCGCGCTCCGCGAACAAGCTGCGGCCTCCTCAGCCTCCGATGCCATTATCTTCACCGGCCGGGTGCCGCACGACCAGGTCGAGCGGTATTATTCGCTGGTCGATATCCTCGCCTATCCGCGCAAGCGCAGCCGCCTCACCGATCTGGTGACCCCGCTGAAACCACTGGAAGCCATGGCGCAGCGCCGGATCGTGGCGGCATCCGACGTTGGCGGGCACCGGGAACTTATCAAGGACGGCGTCACCGGCAGCCTGTTCCCTGCTGACGACCCGCAGGGCTGCGCCGATGCGCTGGCCGACCTGATCGATGCGCGCGCCGATTGGGACGCGATGCGCGGGCGCGGCGTGGACCATGTTCGCCGCTACCACGACTGGGCTCTCAACATCCCGCGTTATCAATCCGTTTACCATCACTTGTTACGCCATGTCCCGCGGCACGAATTGCAGGGGGCCGTGCCGGACGCGGCATGATTCGGGCGTTTGATCGTTCGGCCCAAACAGGGACAACCGAAGTGGCATCCAAAGTGGCATCGAGAATTAACCCGGCCAAGGCGCCGATCAGCACCCATCCGGCGTTTCCGGCCATCGTTGCCGCTTGGTTCGGAAGCCTGCTCGGCATCGGCAGCCTGATCGTACCCGCGGCTTTGTTCGAACAGGCCGCTGCCGCTTCCAGCCTGACTGCGATCATGCCTGCGGCGGAGGCCCCGCTCGGGTCCACCGCGCGGCTGCTGATCGCTGTGACCCTGGCAGTAGTCGGCGGGTTCGCCGGCCTGTTGCTGGCCCGCCGGATCGACGCAGCCAACCAGTCCGAGCCTGCAACGAGCAGCGAATCGCAGACCTATGAAATCAAGGTACCGATCTCTGCGCTAGAAGAACTTGGTGCTGCCAGTCTCGATCAGCCGGTCGAAGGCCGGCGCCGGGCGGTGTTCGCCGCTGGTGAGCCGGATGACGACAACATCATGGACGTCGCCGCGCTGGAATATGGTCATGATCTAGCAAGCGCGGAATGGGCGGATGAGGAAGCCGAAGAGGTTTCCGCAAATCTCGAGATGACGCTGCAAGGCTTCGATTTCGAAGTCCCGGGCGTTTCGCGCTCGGAAGATGTGTTCGTTGCCGACACGCCAGACGAGGCGGCTGTAGCCATGAGTGAAGAACCGGCGTCATCCGCGGCTGCACAGGCTCCCATGACCGCCGAACAGCTGATCCGGCGTCCGCTGGACGAGCTTGGCATCGTGCAACTGGTGGAACGCTTCGCCCTGTCGCTGCAGCAGCGGCCCGCCAGCGCCTTTCACCGGGCCCCGCACGACCTGCCTAAAACCGCGCCTTCCGAATTCGCAGAGAACTATGCGGAGGAAGACGACTTCACCCCGTTACCGGCCAACTACCCCGCCGAGTTACCCGCCGCGCTGCGCCCGATCGATCTGGAACTCAATGCGGATGAAGACGAGTATGACGAGTGGGATTGGGACGAATGTACCGCAGACAATGAAGAAAACGAAGACAGCGAGGATGAGGAATTCAGTTCCTTGCTGGCGCTGAGAAAATCGCACGCGGAACCGCGCAAGAGCGTCACCCTGCCCGCCGACGACGAGTGCGATCTCGAAGATTCCGTCGCAGTATTTCCCGGCCATGAAAGCATGGCGCCGCGGCGCAGGTTCGATGCGCCTTTCTCGGTAACTCCGGCCGGTGCCGAGCCTGCCGGACCAGCAGGTGCCGATGAGACGGAGCGGACACTGCGCGGGGCGCTCGAACAGCTGCGCAAGATGAGCGGTACCGGCTAATCGGGCGGCGGCCGAATCGCGGCGGGAAACTCGCCCGGAATCGCCAGTTTAGTCCAGCATTACAGCCATCTCGGCCCGGGGGAGCGATCCACCGGGCCCTCGGCGCTGGACGGGCCCTGCCGATCCGCCGCGTCGATATTCTTTTTCGGGGTGAAAGATAAGTTGCGCCTCCGCAGTTGCAAAAACCACTTCGTGTCGTCAATAACGTGCAAAGCGACATTTTTGCTACGGCTGGGATCAGTGAGAGTCGCACTTCATTGCCGAGGGGGGTCCTGCAAGCCCCTGGCCCGGCACCTGACAGAACTGGAATTGGAATGGGCAACACTGCGCCCCTGCGTTCGTTTGAAATCGGCCAGAAGATCGGCCTCTATGATCCGCGCAACGAACACGATGCGTGCGGCGTCGGCCTTGTCGCGCATATCAAGGGCGTAAAAAGCCATTCAATCGTAACCCAGGCGCTCGAGATCCTGCACAATCTCGACCACCGCGGGGCGGTGGGTTCCGACCCGTTGCTGGGTGACGGCGCGGGTATCCTGCTGCAGATCCCCGATCCGCTGATCCGCAAATGGGCGGACAACAGCGGCCATGCCCTGCCCGCACCTGGCGATTACGCAGTTGCCATGTGCTTCATGCCGCAGGACCAAGCCGCCCGGGATTTCGTGACCGAGCGGCTCGAAAAGTTCATCGCCAAGGAAGGTCAGCGGCTGATCGGCTGGCGCGAAGTGCCGGTCACTACCGATGGCCTCGGCAAGACCGTGCTCGCATCGATGCCGGTGATGCGGCAGTGCATAGTCGCGCGCGGGGAGGACTGCGCCGACCAGGACGCGTTCGAGCGCAAGCTGATCGTGATTCGCAAGCAGACGCTCAACCCGCTGCAGGATCTCGCGGCAAAGCATGATCTGCCGGGTCTCGTCAGCATGTATATCCCGAGCTTTTCCAGCCGGACGATTGTCTACAAGGGCCTGCTGCTGGCGACGCAGGTCGGGTCTTTCTACGACGATTTGCGCGACCCTGACTGCATCAGCGCACTGGGCCTCGTGCACCAGCGTTTCTCGACCAACACTTTCCCGAGCTGGCGGTTGGCGCACCCCTTCCGCCTGATCGCACATAACGGCGAAATCAACACCGTTCGCGGCAATGTGAACTGGATGAACGCACGCCGCCGGACGATGGAATCCGAATTGCTCGGTCCTGATCTCGACAAGATGTGGCCGCTGATCCCGCACGGCCAGTCCGACACCGCCTGTCTCGACAACGCGCTCGAACTGCTCCTGGCGGGCGGGTACAGCCTGGCCCACGCCATGATGATGCTGATGCCGGAAGCCTGGGCCAAGAACTCGCTGATGGACCCGGCGCGCAAGGCATTTTACGAATATCACGCGGCGTTGATGGAACCGTGGGACGGCCCCGCTGCGGTAGCGTTCACCGACGGCCGCCAGATCGGCGCGACGCTGGACCGCAACGGCCTGCGCCCTGCACGATTCTGCGTCACCAAGGACGATCTGGTGTGCCTCGCATCGGAAAGCGGCGTGTTGCCGTTCGCCGAAGAGGATATCATCCGCAAGTGGCGCCTCCAGCCGGGGCGGATGCTGCTGATCGACCTCGAACAGGGCCGGATCATCGAGGACGAGGAACTGAAGGCCGACCTTGCGGAGGCGGAGCCGTATGCGAAGTGGCTCGACCAGGCGCAGTACAAGCTGGAAGACCTCGAGCATCTCGATCTCGAATATTCCGAAGTGCCCGAACACAGCACCCAGCTGCTCCAGCGGCAGCAGGCGTTCGGCTATACGCAGGAAGACGTCAGCAAATTCCTCGAGCCGATGGCGTCGCTGGGCGAGGACCCGATCGGGTCGATGGGTACCGATACGCCGATTGCCGTCCTGTCGGGTCGCAGCCGTCTGCTGTACGACTATTTCAAGCAGAACTTCGCGCAGGTGACCAATCCGCCGATCGATCCGATCCGCGAAGAACTGGTGATGAGCCTGCTGTCGATGATCGGCCCCCGCCCCAATTTGCTGGGCCGCGATGCCGGCACGCATAAACGGCTGGAAGTCAGCCAGCCGATCCTGACCAACCAGGACCTGGCGAAAATCCGCTCGGTCGAAAGCAGCCTCGACGGCGCGTTCCGCACCGAAACGATCGACATTACCTGGAAAGCCTCCAAGGGCGCCAAGGGGCTGTCGTTTGCGCTCAAGGAAATGTGTTGGGCCGCGACCGAAGCGGTGCTGCAGGATCACAACATCCTGGTCCTCTCCGACCGGGCGCAGAGCGAGGACCGGATTCCGATCCCCGCCGCGCTCGCCACCGCTGCCGTCCATCATCATCTCGTCCGCCAGGGCCTGCGGATGCAGACCGGGCTGGTCGTCGAAACCGGCGAAGCGCGCGAGGTGCACCATTTCTGCGTTCTGGCGGGTTACGGCGCGGAAGCGATCAACCCCTACCTCGCCTTCGAGACGCTGGACCAGTTGCGCGAGCTGAAATACCCCGACCTCACCGCCAAGGACGTCGAGAAAAACTACATCAAGGCCGTCGGCAAGGGCATCCTCAAGGTCATGTCCAAGATGGGCATCTCGACCTACCAGAGCTATTGCGGCGCGCAGATCTTCGACGCGGTCGGCCTCAGCAGCAAGTTCGTGGACACCTATTTCACCGGCACCGCGACCACCATCGAGGGCGTCGGGCTGCTCGAAGTGGCGGAAGAAGCGGTAAGCCGCCATGCGGTCGCTTACGGCGATAACCCGCTCTACCGTTCGATGCTGGATGTCGGCGGGGTCTATCAATACCGCCTGCGCGGGGAAAACCATGCCTGGACCCCGGCCAACATCGCCGACCTGCAGCATGCCGTGCGCGGCAACAATCCCAAGAACTACGCCGATTTCGCAAAATCGATCAACGATCAGGCGGAACGGCTATTGACCATTCGCGGGTTGATGGAACTGAAGCCCGCGAACGAACCGCTTGCCCTCGACGAGGTCGAACCGGCGGTGGAGATCGTCAAGCGGTTCAGCACCGGGGCGATGAGCTTCGGATCGATCAGCCGCGAAGCGCACACCACGCTGGCGGTGGCGATGAACCGCATCGGCGCGCGTTCCAACACCGGCGAAGGCGGCGAGGAAACCGACCGTTTCACTCCGCTGCCCAATGGCGATTCGATGCGTTCGGCGATCAAGCAGGTCGCCAGCGGACGGTTCGGTGTAACGACCGAATATCTGGTCAATGCGGACGATATCCAGATCAAGATGGCGCAGGGTGCAAAACCCGGCGAAGGCGGTCAGTTGCCCGGCCACAAGGTCGACAAGATCATCGGCGCGGTGCGCCACGCGACTCCGGGCGTCGGCCTGATTTCGCCGCCGCCGCATCATGACATCTATTCGATCGAAGACCTTGCCCAGTTGATCCACGATCTCAAGAACGTGAACCGCACGGCGCGCATTTCGGTCAAGCTGGTGTCCGAAGTCGGCGTCGGCACGGTCGCCGCAGGCGTTTCCAAGGCGCGCGCGGACCATGTGACTATCTCTGGCTACGAAGGCGGCACCGGCGCATCGCCGCTGACCAGCCTGACCCACGCGGGCAGCCCGTGGGAAATCGGCCTCGCCGAAACGCAACAGACACTGCTGCTCAACGATCTTCGCAGCCGGATCGCGGTACAGGTCGACGGCGGTCTGCGCACCGGGCGCGACGTGGCCATCGGCGCTTTGCTGGGCGCGGATGAATTCGGCTTCGCCACCGCCCCGCTGATCGCGGCGGGCTGCATCATGATGCGCAAATGCCATCTCAACACCTGCCCGGTCGGCGTGGCGACGCAGGACCCGGTGCTGCGCGCCCGCTTCACCGGCCTGCCCGAACATGTGATCAACTACTTCTTCTTCGTGGCTGAAGAACTCCGCGAGATCATGGCAGAGATGGGCTTTGCGACCCTCGACGAGATGGTTGGCCGGGTGGACCGGATCGACATGCGCCGGGTCGACCGTCACTGGAAGGCTCAGGGCATCGACCTGACCCGCCTGCTCCATCAGGTCGACCTGCCCGAAGGAACCCCGATCCATCACACCATGAATCAGGAGCACAATCTCGAAGGCGCGCTGGACAACGACCTGATCGCGGCGTGCCAGCCGGCGCTGCTGCACGGCGAACCGGTCCAGCTCAGCCGCGAAGTGCGCAACGTGAACCGCACGGTCGGCGCGATGCTGTCGGGGGAAATCGCCAAGGCATACGGCCACGCAGGGCTGAAGGCCGACACCATCCGGATCAATCTGAACGGGGTTGCGGGGCAGAGCTTCGGCGCGTGGCTCGCCTATGGTGTCACCCTCGACCTGACCGGCGACGCCAACGATTACGTCGGCAAAGGCCTGTCGGGTGGACGGATCATCGTGCGCCAGCCGGACGGCGTTTCCCGGGATCCGACGCAGAACATCATCGTCGGCAACACCGTCCTTTACGGCGCGATCGCCGGCGAAGCCTATTTCGGCGGGGTCGCGGGCGAACGTTTCGCGGTGCGCAATTCCGGCGCGGTCGCGGTCGTGGAAGGCGCGGGCGACCATGCCTGCGAATACATGACCGGCGGCGTGGTCGCGGTGCTGGGTAGGACTGGGCGCAATTTCGCCGCGGGCATGTCCGGCGGGGTCGCCTATGTCTATGACGAGGCTGGAAATTTCGCCGATCTTTGCAACCAGGCACAAGTCGACCTGCTTCCGGTATCGGCTGTACCCGATGTCGAGGATGGCACCGGCCGGCCGCAGCAGCGCGGGCGCAGTGTTTCCGATGCCGGAATGGGCGACATGCTGCGTCACGACGCGGAGCGGCTAAAAGTGCTGGTGGAGCGCCACAAGCTGCATACCGGCAGCGCGCGGGCGACCTATATCCTCGACAATTGGGACGAATGCCTGCCGAAATTCGTCAAGATCATGCCGCGCGACTACGCCGCTGCGCTCCGCCAGCTCGAAGCCGAGCGGGACGAAGCGGCAACCGTGGCCGCAGAATAGGACAGGACCCGACCGATGGGCAAAGACACCGGATTTCTCGAAATCGACCGCAAGGACCGCGTCTATGCGGACCCGCAGGACCGCCTGAAGCATTACCGCGAGTTCGTTATCCCGCATGACGAACCGACACTGAAATTGCAGGCCGCGCGGTGCATGGACTGCGGCATCCCCTATTGTCACAACGGCTGTCCGGTGAACAACATCATCCCGGAATGGAATGAACTGGTCTATCGCGGCGATTGGAAGAACGCGCTCGAAGTGCTGCATTCAACCAACAATTTTCCCGAATTCACCGGCCGCATCTGCCCCGCCCCGTGCGAGGCGGCGTGCGTGCTCAACATCGTCGATTCGCCGGTCACGATCAAAAGCATCGAATGCGCGATTGTCGACCGCGGGTGGCAGGAAGACTGGATCAAGCCGCAGGTTCCCGCCCATCAGACCGGTAAATCGGTCGCGGTTGTGGGGTCCGGCCCGGCGGGGATGGCCTGCGCGCAGCAGCTCGCCCGCGCCGGCCACAAGGTCACCCTGTTCGAGAAGAACGACCGGGTCGGCGGATTGCTGCGGTACGGCATCCCCGACTTCAAGATGGAGAAGCACCTGATCAACCGCCGTGCGGTGCAGATGGAAGCGGAAGGCGTCACCTTCCGTACCTCGGCGGAAGTCGGCGTGGATATCTCCTTCAAGAGCCTGCAGGAAAATTTCGACGCCATCGTGTTGTCGGGCGGCGCGGAAGAAGCGCGGCCTCTGGAAATCCCCGGGGCGGAGCTTTCAGGCGTCCGGCTGGCGATGGAATTCCTGACCCAGCAGAACAAGCGCAACGCCGGCGACGACGAACTTCGTGCGGCGCCGCGCGGTTCGCTCACCGCGACGGGCAAGCATGTGATCGTCATCGGCGGCGGCGACACCGGTTCCGACTGTGTCGGCACGTCGAACCGGCAGGGCGCGGCCAGCGTGACCCAGCTGGAAATCATGCCGCAGCCGCCGGAAAAGGAAGACAAGGCACTGACCTGGCCCGACTGGCCGCTGAAAATGCGCACCTCCTCCAGCCACGAAGAAGGCGCGGCTCGCGACTGGTCCGTGATGGCAAAACGGGTGATCGGAACGGACGGCGATGTCACCGGCCTCGAATGCGTCCGTCTGGCGTGGGACGGCGGTAGGATGCAGGAGGTCGAAGGCAGCAATTTCGTGCTCCCCGCCGACCTGGTGCTGCTCGCCATGGGCTTTACCGGCCCGAAGAAGCACGGACTGCTCGATCGGGCAGGCGTCGCCCTGACGGACCGCGGTGCAGTCGCCGCCAATGAGGATGATTACGCGACGAGCGAACCGGGTGTGTTCGCCTGCGGCGACATGCGGCGAGGGCAAAGCCTGGTGGTCTGGGCGATCCGCGAGGGCCGCCAATGCGCCCGGAGCGTCGACATGGCACTGATGGGGGCCAGCGAACTGCCGCGATAGGATCGCGTCAGACGCCACAGGGCGCGCAGTTGGTCAATCAAGTGCGGGGCTCTAACGGCCACGCTTTGCAGTGTCTCTGAGGATACGCTCGTGGTCATTCGCCGGTTAGCGCACGGAACCTATTGACACCGGTGTCTATACATGTCTTTTCTTCTGCGGGAGCCTTCACAGGTTGAGCAAAGGTGGCGTGTCGCCAGAGCCATCCGGAAAGCCATCTCACGAATTTTCGATTTTCGATCAGTTATACAGAATCATAAAAACAGCCGGGCGAAATTGACACCGGTATCAAGGGAGAGAGAAGCGATGCGCAAGTTGTTGCTGGTGTGCAGTTCGGTCATGGCACTTTCGGTTGGTTCCCAAGCTGTTGCGCAGGATGCTCCGGCACCCTCAACCGTAGCGGACCCGGACGAGGCTTTGGTGGATGATGATGCGATTATCGTGTCCGGCATCCGCGCATCGCTGGCGAAAGCCGCCGACATCAAGCGAAATGCCGATCAGGTGGTCGATGTCATTACCGCTGAGGATGTCGGCAAACTGCCCGACGCCAACGTCGCAGAAGCCTTGCAACGCGTCACCGGGGTCCAGATCACCCGCGTCTTCGGCGAGGGCCAGGCGGTCAACATTCGCGGCCTCCAGCAAGTCCGTGTCGAAGTCGATGGTCGCACGCTTCTTGGCTTCTCCGCTCGCGTCTCGCCACCGGAAAACGACAATCTCGGCCGTTCATCCGGGCTCGATTCCGTCCCTTCTAGCCTGTTCGGCCGGCTGGAAGTGCGCAAGTCACCGCTCGCGAGCCAGGTAGAAGGCGGCCTTGGCGGCTCGGTCAATCTGGTCACGCCCAAACCGTTCGATTTCCGCAAGCCAACCGTATCGGTCCGCGCCACGGGAACGTATTCTGCCGAATCGGAAAAGTTCGAACCGACGGTCACCGGATTGTTCACCACGACTTTCGCCGATGGGAATATCGGCCTGCTGCTGTCAGGCGAATACCAGAAGCGCACGTCGAAATTGCAGCTGTTCGAACGCAACAACTGGCTTGAACGGCGTAATGGCGGCACTGAAACCTTGTTGGCACCGCTTCAGCTGCAATATGAAAATGTCGAGATCGACCGCTCGCGCATCGGCCTCAACGGAGCGCTCCAGTTCCGGATCGGCGACGACTTCGTGCTTACGGCCGATGGCCTCTATTCGAAGGTCGAGGCCGACCGCACGAACCAGGCGATCACCTTCTCCCTGCCAACCAGCTCCACCGCACTCATCATCCGCGACGCGGTGAACGAAGATGGCTACCTGGTTGCCGGCGAGGCCACTGGCCGGATACGCGTGCAGAACCAGCGGCGCGAAGACCCGACCGCCAACTACCTGTTCGGGCTCAACGGCAAATACGACAACGGCCGCCTGACTCTGGAAGGCGATGCCTATTACAGCCGGGGAACGTTGCGCCAGAAGATCGAAGTCGTCGTTCTCGACAGTCTGACCGGCGTGATCGGAAACTACGATTTCCGCGGCGGGCCGGTGCCAAGCCTGACCCTGGAACGGCCAGCCGGGACCGCGTTCGATCCGAACAATCCCGCCAATTACGTCATCCCCACTTCGGGCACATTGACGCTGCGAGCCAACCTGCTCCCGGCCAATCTCGAAGAATACACCGGTAAATTCGATGTGGGTTACGAATTCGATGGCGGTGTCAGCCTGCGGGCCGGGGTCCGCTATGTCGACTTGCGGGCCGATTCGGATTCCTATCGCAGCCGCGGGCTGGCGACACGCGCGGAACTGGAACCCTTTGCCGTGCCGGGCGATCCCGATTTCCTTGGCGGGATCGACGGAAATTTCCCGCGCGAGTTCTTCACCTATTTCCCCGATCCCGATTTCCTGATCCCGCGTGTGTTAGCCACCGAACCTCCTTTGGCAAGCGAGGAAGCCAGCCCCAACGGCTATCGCCGAAACGCGTCGCGTGATTACGACCTGCAGGAAAAGACGCTCAGCGGGTACGTCATGTTCGATGCCGAGGGCGAATTGTTCGGCCGTCCCGCCAGAGCAAATGCGGGCGTGCGAATCTCCGCGACCGATTTCACCGTCGACACCTTTTCGCTGATCAACAATATCCCGGTGCTGACCACCGACACCAACAAATACACCAACGTGCTGCCGAGCGCCAATCTGGTGGTCAACGTTACCGATGACTTCCTGGTCCGGGTGTCGGCATCCCAGACGATCCAGCGCGCGGGTCTGGCCGATCTGGCGCCAAGCACCTTCATCAATCCGACCAACCTCACCTCGGGCGGCGGCAACGCCCAGCTCACCCCGCCGATTTCGTCCAACCTGGACTTGTCGATGGAATACTACACCGGCGGAAGTTCGCTGATTTCCGGCGCGCTGTTCTACAAGGACGTCGAAGATTTCATTGCTACCGGTACGATAGAGGAAACGCTGACGATCGATGGCAACACCGATGTCTACCAGACCTCCCGCCCGTTCAACATCGCGTCGGCCAAGGTGCGGGGTTTCGAGGTCGGTGTGACCCAGTTCTTCGACTTCCTGCCGGCACCTTTCAACGGCTTCGGCATCATTGCGAACTACACCTATGCCGACAGCGAAGACAGCAACGGGTTCCCGCTGGTGGCGACATCCAAGCACAGCTACAACCTGGTCGGACTGTTCGAGAAGGGTCCGGTTTCGGCCCGTATCGCGTATAATTGGCGCGACGATGCGGTGTTCGAATTCACCCAGGACCGACCCAGCGTAATTGCCGCGCGGTCGCAGCTCGATGCCCAGCTCGGGATCGACCTGACCAAGCGAATAGGCCTTTCGTTCCAGGCGCAGAATATTTTGCCGAAGGATTCCGCTACGGTCGAGATCAGCAATTTCAATCCGACCGCGATCAACAGCTATGCGCTGTCCGAAAGCCGCTATTCTGTCGGAGTACGCGCCAAGTTCTGATTGCCCTGCGGGTTGCCGGGCATGGCCGCCGTCCCCCCCCCCCCCTGGAGCGGCGGCCTTTGCTTTATCGGTGTGGTGCCGACCAATCGACAGCGCCGCGGCCGTTCGCTTCAAGAAACGCGTTGGCGCGGCTGAAGGGCTTCGACCCGAAGAAGCCGCGATGGGCGGACAGCGGACTGGGATGGACGGATTTCAGCACGAGGTGCGGTCCGCCCTGCGCCAGTTCCGGAATGCGCTCCGCCTTGGCCTGTGCGTGATTGCCCCACAGGATGAACACGCTTGGCTCGGTGCGGGCTGCAGCCGCTGCCACGGCGGCGTCGGTAATGGCTTCCCAGCCGCGCCGGGCATGGCTACCAGCCTGACCCGCCTCGACCGTCAGCGAGGTGTTCAGCAACAGGACGCCCCGGCGGGCCCAATGATCCAGATTTCCGTGTGCCGGGCGCTCGATGCCGAGGTCGAGCGCCAATTCCTTGTAGATGTTGACCAGCGAGGGCGGCATCTTCGCTTCTTCCGGCACAGAAAAAGCCAGGCCGTGCGCTTGCCCGGGCCCGTGATACGGATCCTGACCTAGAATGACGACCTTCACCGCGCCCAGCGGGGTCAGGTCGAACGCCCTCATGCGTTGGCCGCGCGGCGGGAATATCGGCTTGCCTGCCGCTTCCTCCGCCGCCAACCAGTCAGCCAACCGGTGCGCTTGCGGTGCGGCCAGCGCGGGTGCCAGCGCATGGCGCCAGCTTTCAGGGACGGGATCATCGGC
Source organism: Allopontixanthobacter sediminis (assembly GCF_009828115.1). Classification (GTDB taxonomy): domain Bacteria; phylum Pseudomonadota; class Alphaproteobacteria; order Sphingomonadales; family Sphingomonadaceae; genus Allopontixanthobacter; species Allopontixanthobacter sediminis. Next base: position 363,664 of record NZ_WTYL01000002.1, read on the forward strand.
CATCCTGCCTCCCTAACCGCGGCGCGTCGGCACCACCAGCTAGCACTTCCCCTCTTTCCCCAATCCGCCTAAGGCACCCGGCATGGCAGTATATTTTCATGAAGAAGACCTCCCCGAAGGCGTGCTTGCGCCCGGCCCGGTCGCCGTCGACACCGAGACCATGGGTCTGGTCACGCCGCGCGACCGGCTGTGCCTGGTGCAGATCAGCGATGGCGGCGGGGATGAACATCTCGTCCGGTTCAATGTCGGCAGTGCCTATGATGCGCCAAACCTGAAGGCGGTGCTGGCGGATCCTGCGCGGATCAAGCTGTATCACTTCGCGCGGTTCGATCTGGCTGCAATCGCGCATTACCTCGGGGTGCAGGCCACACCGGTGTTCTGCACCAAGATCGCCAGCAAGCTGACCCGGACCTATACCGATCGGCATGGCCTCAAAAATCTGGTCAACGAACTGCTCGGCGCGGAGATTTCCAAGCAGCAGCAAAGCTCCGACTGGGGCGCGGCTGAAATCAACGAGGCGCAGCGCGATTACGCGGCGTCGGACGTGCGCTTTCTCCATCGGCTGAAAGACATTCTCGAAGTTCGCCTCGAACGCGAAGGGCGGACCGCCATGGCGCAGGCCTGCTTCGATTTCCTGCCTGCCCGCGCCGCGCTCGATTTGGCCGGTTGGGCGGAACACGATATATTCAGCCATATGTAACCCGGCGAAGCCCACACGAATGTCATGAGTGCCCGAATTGAAACCAGCGAAGCTAGGCAATTGCGCTCCCGGCGCCAGGGCTTTGCTGCGCCCGGCGGTTCGCATGACCGGCTGGTCGGCTTTCTCGCCCGGGTACTGCCCATGGCGGTCGGGGTGCTGGCGGCGTTCATGGTTATCACCCCGCTGTCCCCGCGTGGCGAAGTCAGTTTCCTGCTCGATCGGAGCAAGGTGGCGATGATCGACGAACGGCTTCGGGTCGATAACGCCATGTACCGCGGCAAGGACAATGAGGGGCAGCCATTTTCCCTCACCGCCGGGGAGGCCGTCCAGCGTTCGGGCGTGGAAGGGATCGTGCGGATGCGCGACCTGGTCGCGCGAATCCTGCTGCCGGAAGGGCTCGCGCGCATTCGCGCCGAAGGCGGTAGCTTCGATATCTCCGAGGATGTGGTAAAGGTGAACGGACCGCTGACACTGACCGCCGCGGATGGTTATAACATGGTCGCGAATGGCGTCTCGATTGACCTGCAGTCCAAGCAGGTGGTCGGTGCGGGCGGCGTTTCCGGCAGCGTCCCGGCGGGCACTTTTTCAGCCAACCGGCTCGAGGCGGACCTTCCCGCGCGGACGGTGACGCTGGAAGGAAATGCGAAAATGAAGATGATCCCCGGTAAGCTGAGGATGCCGTAATGACAGGTAACAACGCGCTAGCGCAAACTCTTTTGCTGAAAACTGCCGGCCGCTGGGGCGCAGCAGGCTTCCTGCTGACCATCGCCGCATTCGGGGCGGCGTTCGGCGGAATGTACAGCCATGCCCAGGCGATCGCAGCGCATAATTCCAACGCACCGGTCAATTTCGGTGCCGACCGGATCGAATTGCAGGACCGCCAGAACCGCGTTGTGCTGTCCGGCAATGTCGATATCACCCAAGCTGGGCTGCGACTGCAGGCGGCTCGTACGCTGGTCAATTATACCGACGCCGGATCGCTCGATATTCAGCGGATTACCGCCACCGGCGGGGTGCAGGTCACGCGCGGAGACGAAGCGGCCCGCGGCGATGTGGCAGTGTATGATTTTGGCCGCCGGATCATCACTATGGCCGGCAATGTGCGGCTTCGTCGCGGCGGCGACACTCTCGATGGCGGCAGGCTCGTCATCGATTTGCGGACCGGAGTATCCAGCGTGGACGGCAGCGCCAGCGGGTCGTCATCAGTTACCGGCACCACTAATCAAAGCGGCGGCCGGGTGACCGGAACCTTCAGTGTACCTCAGGACTAGGCACAGACGGGCTCAGCGCAGCTTTCCGCAGGGTTTCCCGCTGACCAGTCCAGACCCAGGTGTGAGGATTCATTTAGCGATCAGACTTGCGCCATTTCGCCGACATGTGGTCAGCCACGACTGAGTGCCCGTACTGTGTATATCTACGAAAGTGCGGCTTACTGCAGCCTGTGAATCCCATGTTCTAAATTGGCTAGTAGCTTACGACTAGAATTGATTTCTACCTTCGGGCACCAGCAACTCTCGCGATCTCTGTAAGACCGTGTGCCAACAACATTTCGGCATGTTGGCTGTTGGACAACAGGCTTTGGTGTAACTGCACCAATCTTGCCACGAGCCGATCAAGTTTCCTGCCTCGCCAACGCTGCAATTGCTGCATAATATCGCGCTGATCCTTGAAAAATACGCGCCTCGCCTGGATTTCGGCATTGACCGCACCGGCAATATCGCCGCGCGGGCCGATCCGGGCCGACAATTGCGCGAGCTGAACCGTTCGGCGTTCAAACGCCAACAGAAGGCCCACCGGATTGAGTGACAATTCGCGCATCCGCTGCAGTTCGCCGGGCAGTTTTGCGAGTTCACCGGAAAGCACCACATTAACCAGCGGCATGAAGCCGTCTTCTTCGGTCGATGCCCCGATCGCCGCCAGTGCCTCTGCATCGGCACTCTGCGGCGCCTCGGGCGACGCGTTGAGATATAGCGCCAGCTTGGTCAATTCGGACTGGGCAAGACGGATGTCGAGCCCGGCACCGCGCGCGATCCGTTCGGCAATGTCACCGTTGAGCCGAAGCCCCGCGGCATCCGCCATCGTACGCACCGACGCACTGACACTGCCAAGGTCGGGCGGCCAGAACATCGCCACCAGCGCGTCGCTGCGTTTCTCGAGCAATTTCGCGGTCCGCGCCTTGTCCGTTGCGGACGTGGCGACGATGAGCACGGGGCAGATAGTGCCTTGGTCCTGATCCACGCCGTCGATCAGGATCTTGACCGCGTCATGAGCCTCATCGCCGCTGGCGCGCACGAACAGATGGCGGGTATCACCGAACAGCGAAGTGGAGCGGGCTTCGTCGCCCAGCCGGACAGGATCCTTACGCAGGTCGTTGCCCGACAACTCGATCCGTTCCCCGGGATCGTCGAGCAGGGAAACTATCCGGTTTGCGGCAGCAGAGGCCCCGCCTTCGTCCGGCCCACAAAAAAAGAACACGCTGCACTGGCGCGCCGCCTTGGTAGCGGTGCCGCCAAAGTCGCGCTGGGTAGCCTTCAAGGGGCTTCGCGCAGCGTCAGGGCGAGCTGCGTTACGATACGATCGGCGACTTCCAGCGAGAGATTTTCCAGCGCGGTCTGTTCCGCGGCGATGGTCGCGTATTCGCTCGACACCACGTCGATCCCGGCATCGGAACCGGCGGTCGCATCGAGCAGGATTTCGCCGCTTGCGATATCGACCAACTGATAGCGCGCGCGCAGGGTGCGCCGTTCGCGGCCAATCGTGTCGTCGCCCAAGACGCCCAGCCCTTCCAGCCGGTCGTCCAGCCGCACGTCGAGCCGGTAACGCGCCGGACCGTCGCCGCTGGCTCCCAGCCGGTCCCGCAATGCGTTGCGCATCAGCCAGCCGGCACGCCCCTGAATAACCGGGACTTCAATTCCCGACAGCCCGCGTGCCACCACCCCGTCGCTACCTCCGGCATACATCGGCTTAAGACCGCAGGAACCGAGCAGTGCGGCCAAGGGGACCAGCGCCAGCAACAAGGCGGCCCGGCGGATCATGTTACGATGTTGACCAGTCTGTCGGGCACTACGATCACCTTGCGAACTTCCGCTCCGTCCAGAGAACGCTGGACCTTCTCGCTGGCGAGCGCAAGCGCTTCCAACTCGGCGCCGGGCATGCCCTTGGCGACCGTCAGCGTATCACGCAGCTTGCCCTTGTGCTGGACCGCGATGGTTACCTCGTCATCCACCAGCAACGCGGAATCGACGTGGGGCCATGGTGCCAGCGCGATCAACCCGCCCTGCCCCGTTCGGGACCATACTTCTTCTGCCAAATGCGGCATCATCGGGGAGACCAGCAACAGCAACGAACGGATCGCTTCGCTGCGGCTAGCGGACGGCACCGACTTTTCGATCACTGCGGTCAGCTCGTAAATCCGCGCGACCGCCTTGTTGAAGGACAGCGCCTCGATATCCTCGGCGCACGCCGCGATCGTCTGGTGCGTCTTGCGGGCGACCGACTTGTCTTCGCCAGTCGCGGCGGGATCATATTGGCCGAGCAGGCGCCACAGCCGCTGGACAAAGCGCCAGCAGCCTTCGATCCCGGCTTCGGACCAGGGCAGGTCGCGTTCCGGCGGGCTGTCGGACAGCATGAACCAGCGCACCGCATCCGCGCCGTAGCGGGCGACGATTTCATCCGGGTCGACCACGTTCTTCTTCGACTTGGACATCTTGATCACGCGGCCGATCTCGACCGGGAAACCGTCCGCTTTCAGAACCGCTGCTTCGCCGCGTTTGTCCACTTCGGCCGGGGTGAAGAAGGTCTGGCGACCGTCGTCCGGGGCGCGCCGGGCGTAGGTTTCATGGGTCACCATCCCCTGCGTGAACAGGCTGGCAAACGGTTCCGCAAAACCCAGTTTGCCGATATGTTGGAGCGCGCGGGTCCAGAACCGCGCATAGAGCAGATGCAGGATCGCGTGCTCGATACCGCCGATATACTGTTCGACCGGCAGCCATTTTTCGACCTCGGCACGGTCGAACGGCTGGTCGTCCGGCTGGCTCGCAAAGCGCAGGAAATACCATGAACTGTTGACGAAGGTGTCGAGTGTATCGGTTTCGCGGTTCGCCGCGCCGCCGCATCCGGGGCACTTGGTATGCTTCCACGTCGGGTGATGGGCGAGCGGGTTGCCCGGAATGCTGAAATCGACATCCTCCGGCAGCGCCACCGGCAACTGGTCCTTGGGCACAGGCACCACGCCGCAGGCAGCGCAATGGATGAACGGGATCGGCGTACCCCAATAGCGTTGGCGCGAAACGCCCCAGTCGCGCAGCCGCCACACGGTCTTGCCGCTGCCCCATTGGCCCGATTCCGCGCGCGCAATCACCTCGGCGATCGCGGCCGCGACATCCATCCCGTCCAGCGGGCCGGAATTAACGATGACGCCGTCACCGGCCTCGGCGGCCGCACCGAAGGGCTGGTCAGCGTCCGCCGCCGATTTTGCGACCACGCGGATGATTGGGAGCTTGTATTTTGTGGCAAATTCAAAATCGCGCTGGTCATGCCCGGGCACGCCCATGACCGCGCCGGTCCCGTAATCCATCAGCACGAAATTGGCGATATAGACCGGCAGGGCGCGGGCCGGATCAAGCGGATGCGCCGCGGTGATCCCAGTGTCGAAGCCCAGCTTTTCCGCCGTTTCCAGCTCCGCCGCGGTCGTGCCGCCGCGCTTGCATTGCTCGATGAACGCCGCCGCCAAGGGATTGTCCGCCGCCACGCCCTGCGCGATCGGATGATCCGCCGCCACGGCGACGAAGCTCGCGCCGAAGATCGTGTCCGGCCGGGTGGAATACACCTCCACCAATTGGCCATCCGACAGGCTGAAGGCGAATTGCAGACCCTTCGATTTGCCGATCCAGTTTTCCTGCATCAGGCGGACTTTTTCCGGCCAGTCTTCCAGCGTGTCGAGCCCGGTAAGCAACTCATCGGCAAACTGGGTGATCTTGAGGAACCATTGGCTCAGTTTGCGCTTCTCGACCACGGCACCCGAACGCCAGCCCTTCCCGTCGATCACCTGTTCATTGGCGAGGACGGTATGATCGACGGGGTCCCAATTGACCTCGCTTTCCTTGCGGTACACCAGCCCTGCTTCGAAAAGATCGAGGAACAGCGCCTGTTCGTGCCCGTAATATTCGGGGTCGCAGGTCGCGAACTCGCGGCTCCAGTCGAGCGCGAAGCCGATCCGTTTGAGCTGCGATTTCATGTGCGCGATATTATCGCGGGTCCAGCCGCCGGGATGGACGTTCTTTTCCATTGCCGCGTTTTCGGCAGGCATCCCGAACGCGTCCCAGCCCATCGGGTGCAGCACTTCGAACCCGCGCATCCGCTTGTAGCGCGCGAGCACGTCACCCATCGTGTAGTTGCGGACATGCCCCATGTGGACGTGGCCGGAGGGGTAGGGAAACATTTCCAGGACGTAGCTTTTGGGCTTCGGGCTATCGCTGTCGGCATGGAAACAGCCGGCGTCATCCCACGCCTGCTGCCACCGCAGATCGGCCTGCGCCGGATCGAAGCGGCTGTCTGTGGTGTCACTCATTCTGGGCTACCCAAGATTCTCGGCCCGAACTGGCCCGGTGTAATCCGCCGCCGAAGCGATCAGCCAATCGTCTGGCGGCGAAGATCGCGGGCCTTGGTCAGGATGATGTCTTCCAGCTTCTGCACGGTCGCGGCCTGGACCGGCGCATCGACCCAATTTCCGCCCTGCAGGACCTGCCGACTGGCGGCCACCCGCAACGCATCGGCGCGAAGGTCCTGATCGAGGATGGCAACCGAAACCTTTACCCGTTCGGACGGGTTTTCCGGGCGCGAGTACCAGTCAGTCACGATGACGCCGCCGGCACTGTCTGCCTGGAGCAACGGCGCGAAGCTGACCGTTTCGAGCGAGGCGCGCCACAGGTAGGAATTTACCCCGATCGTGGTGACCTGCGATGCCGCCAGGTCGGCAGCCGGGCGATCCTGCCCACCACCGCATGCAGCGAGGCCGGAAAGGGCGGCAGCGGCCAGCGCGGCGCGGAACAGATTTGCGGGCAGAGTAGGTTTGACGGTCATGATAGTGCGGAACGTCCTCAAAATTGATCTGGTTCGAACACGTGGGTTTTCGGCCAGAGGTACACGTTAAAGCCTCTATAACCCGCACGGCGCGTGCGGCAAGGTATGGATGCGAATTGCCCGGCCACGGCAACCCGTCCGAATAGGGCGCCCCGGACTGAACGGGTCCTTAATTCGGATGCTGGCCCGGTATGGCTGCGCGAATCGACCTGTGCCGGCACGGAATCAGACGGCGAAAGAGCGCTTCAAATGCGCCGTGCCGAACCAAAAAGCGCTGTCAGCTCAATAATTCAGCCGCAAATTCCAGAATCTGTGGGGATGCTGCAACAAGTCTCGTCCTTAGTTGAAGGAGCCTGTGGAAAAGCTGGCCAAGTCAAAAACTTCGGCATAATGTCATAAATTGATCGCGAAGGTGACGTAGGGGAATCCGAGTCGCTGGCCGCAAAGTCAGGAACCGTTAAGGCCTTTATTGGTCATAATGACGGGAATGAAACAGAGGGAAGAATGAACAGGCGGTCTCGCAACAAGGCAGGTATCGGCGGAATCGCGCCGGCGCTTCTCGCCGCCGCGGGTCTTGCTGTGGCTGTCCCTACGGCCGGCCTTGCCGTCAGCGGAATTGAAAATTCTCCCACTGTGATGGCGGGAATGGAATTCGTCCCGTTCACCCCTGCAACCGTAGACCCGCAACTGGCCCGCCGGGTGCATGCCAGCGTTCAAGCCCGCGGTCAGGCACTTCGCTTTACTCCGGCCAGCAATCAGTCGGCGCAGGACCGCACGTTCACCGTGGCGGTCCGCCTGGATGATGCGACCGCTCGCGCGATCTCCATCCGTACGGCTGGCTCGATGGTTTCCGCTTCGCCCGGCCTCGGCTCCCCGCTCGCCAGCGGCCCCGGCGAAGACGCCTTCAAGCTTGCGCCGACGCGGTACAATCTGGGCGTGGCCCGCGGTTACCGCGGATTTGCGAAGGCGCCGACAGCTGCCAAGCCGGATAACGGCTCGACAGTCGCCGCTCTGGCTTTGAACAAGGCCGGCCTGCTTGACCTGGCCGATTTCAAACCTGCCGAAGGTGCGGCCGAGAAGCCGAGCCGGTTCCAGCCGCGTATTGCGCTCGAATCCGAAAAGGGCACGACCGGCCGTTCGCGCGGCACGCTCGAATCGCTTGGCGAACAGACTGTCGATGTCGGCGGTGCCTACCGGATTACCGGCAATCTCGATGTGACCGCTGGTGTGCGCCTGTCGCAGGACCGGGATCGTATCGCGCCACTGACCGATTCGGTTCAGGACAGTCAGGCCGTTTACGTCGGAACCCAGTTCCGCTTCTAACCGGCACGATATTCTGGCAGCGCTTCATAAAAGCCCGCTTCGGCGGGTTTTTATTTGCCCGAAATCGCGGTTGCCGTAAGGTCAGTAAAACAATTGGGAAAAGAGGATAAAAGCTTCATGGCACACGTAGCGATCGTAACTGGCGGAACCCGCGGCATCGGCCGGGCAATTTCCGAAATGCTCACGCGGGACGGATTTACCGTCGTCGCCAATTATGCCGGAAACGAGGAAAAGGCGCGTGCCTTCACGGACGAGACCGGAATTCCGGCCTACCGCTGGGACGTCGGCGATCACGAAGCCTGTCTGACAGGCTGCGCCAGGGTGGAGCAGGAAATGGGCCCTATCGATGTAGTGGTGAACAACGCCGGCATCACCCGTGACGGTACGATGCTGAAAATGACCTTTGAAGACTGGAACGAAGTGATGCGCATCAATCTGGGCGGCTGCTTCAACATGGCGAAGGCAACGTTCGACGGCATGCGCCAACGCAAGTGGGGCCGGATCGTCAATATCGGATCGATCAACGGACAGGCCGGACAATACGGCCAAGTGAACTACGCCGCTGCCAAGAGCGGGATCCACGGCTTCACCAAGGCGCTGGCGCAGGAAGGTGCCCGTTCCGGCATCACCGTGAACGCAATCGCGCCAGGCTATATCGATACCGAGATGGTCGCTGCCGTGCCCGAGGCGGTGCTGGAAAAAATCGTCGCCAAGATTCCCGTCGGCCGGCTGGGCAAAGCGGAAGAAATCGCCCGCGGCGTCTGCTTCCTGTGTTCGGAGGATGGCGGCTTCGTCACCGGGTCGACGATGAGCATCAACGGCGGCCAGCACATGTACTAAGGACGATGCGCTCGCCGCCCGAATTGCAGGCGGCGGTCAGTCGATGAAATAACCGACTACGCGCAAAACCCCATCCTCGCGCTCGAGCGTCACCGATTCGACAACGCCTGCCCTGTTCTCAAAATCGCTTTTGAATTGAACTAACTGGTAACCGTTCGGCGGCGCGTAAAGCGTCTGGAACGCAACTGCCTTGCGGTTGACCACCTTGCCCAGCGGAACTCGGGCCTGTTCTGATGCTGCCTGCCAACTAGTGAGCGTATTGGGCGCTCGAAACGCGCTACCCGATGTGTCGAAACTCGCCTGCCAATTATTATCATCGACGAGCGAGAGCCACTCGCGAGCCGCTGCTTCCTGTTCGGCATTTGCTTTGGCTGCGGAAGGGGACGGGTCCGCTTGGGACTGTATCGCGTCTGCGCCATTTAAAACCAACAGAAGCGCGAGAGAAATTGCAAAGATCGACATGATGAAGACACCTCCCATAATCAGGACTTTTCGGCGCCCAAGGCCAAGTCTTTCGCTGTGAGCAGCCGCGGGCATCGGAAAATGATTGCAAGTTTGGTCTGCAGCGGCTTCCCCCAATTGCTTGTATGCAAGAATTTCGGGGGTCCTAGTCTCCCGGTTCAGTAGGACCCGCGCAGCCTCCCGGCTGCTGGTCACAGAAAGCTTGCGCCGCGCGGCGCGCAACCGTTCGTTTATGGTATGAACCGAAAGGCCGAGGTGATTTGCGGCTGACTTCGCATCGTGGCCCCGCAGGATCAGTCGAAGTGTCTCCTTTTCCTTGTCTGTCAGTGACTGCGTGGGTTCGGGCATGGCGTAAGACTAACCTTGAAGGCATTCGCCAGCCACCCCGAAAAAATTGTATGACTGTCTAGGCCAAACTCTTACACTGCACAGCAATGCCAGCCCCTTATCACCCACCCGTCAAGCGATCCATCCAGATCGACCGGCATAAGACTTCGATAAGTCTCGAACCCTTGTTCTGGGATATGCTGAAGGCCGCTGCCGAAGCTGAGGCGATGCCGATCAACGCGCTGGTTGCGCGGATCGATGCCGAACGGATCAAGTCTGCCACCCCGCCCGGTCTCGCCAGCGCGATCCGGGTGTGGTTGGTTTCGAACCGCTAGTCGGCGGCGGGGGCGCTATCAGGCGGAGCTTCGCCATTATCGTCAATTTCAGCAATCAGGTTTTCCATCTCGCCAATTTCCCGCACCTGCGCTTCAATTATCTCGTCGGCGAGTTTGCGGACGCGCGGATCGGAAAGCTCCGCGCGCCGGCTGGTCAGGATCGCGATCGAATGATGCGGGATCATCGCTTTCATCCAGCTTACATCCGAGACCGTTTCCTGACTTCGGACAAGCCACAGAGTTCCTGAAAAGACTATCAGGGACGCCGCCAGGATGAGCAGGTTGCGCTGTACACGGGGATACATGCTCCACATGAACAGCAGCATGATGACGGCCATCACCGATCCCATCAGCAAAGCCATCCACGCGCGTGTCTGGCTGAACCAGATATGCTCCGTCTCGTAAGTGTTGAGATACATGAGGCCGTACATGACGACGGTCGATGTCGCGATCATTGCGAAGAAACGCAGATAACCCATACCACTTCGGGGCTCGGCTTTGCTCTGTTCCATGACAAGTCAAAGAATATGATCGAACATTGTTCCGCCAGACCTGTACGGCCCATGCGTCAGCGGGACCGCATTTTCGGTCCCGGCGGTCAGTAATTCCCCGGTGGGTCGCTGGCCGGAAAGCTTTCATCCGATTCTTCGTCGGTCTTGTTCCACTGGTCCGGCTTGTCGCGCATGGAAGACGCTCCCGCATTCCGCACCGAGCCGGTTTGGCCGGTGGCAAAGGCTGGCGAGTCGCTGTCCTTGCGCTTCTCGAAATATTTGAACCCGGCGTAACCGAGTGCCGATAATGCTGCGATTTTGATAAGTCCCATAATCAAAACTCCTTTCGTGCCTGATCAACGATCACTTCGAACGAAAGGTCCACAGAATCTGGCTAATCGTCGCCGACCCGCTCGATATCCGCGCCGACCAGCGCCAGCTTCTCTTCCAGCCGTTCATATCCGCGGTCGAGATGATACAGGCGGCGGACCTGCGTCTCGCCTTCCGCAGCAAGTCCGGCGATGACCAGGCTCATCGACGCGCGCAGGTCGGTCGCCATCACTTCCGCACCGGTCATGCTGGCGACACCGTGGACAATCGCGGTGCGGCCGGAGGTTTCGATATGCGCGCCCATCCGGCTGAGTTCGGGCACATGCATATAGCGGTTTTCGAAGATCGTTTCCTTCAGCACGCTGGTGCCTTCCGCGCGGCACAGCAGGGCCATCAATTGCGCCTGCATGTCGGTGGCGAGACCGGGATAGGGCGCGGTGGTTAGGTTGGTTGCCTTCAGCTTCCCGTCGGAGGCGATATTGATGCCCTTGGCGTCGCTTTCGATGTGGACGCCGATATCGCGCAGCGCATGGAGGGTGGCGGCCATTTCATCGGCCTTGGCGCCTTCCAGCCTCACTTCTCCCCCGGTAATCGCGGCGGCGCACGCATAGGACCCGGCTTCGATGCGGTCGGGCATGACCCGGTAGGTGGCACCGTGCAGCCGCTTGACCCCGTGGATTGTCAGTTCCGACGTACCGATACCTTCAATCTCCGCGCCCATCGCAGCCAGCAGGTTGCACAGGTCGACGATTTCCGGTTCGCGCGCGGCGTTGGTCAGGCGGCTGGTGCCCTTTGCGAGCACCGCGGCCATGACCGCGTTTTCGGTCGCGCCCACCGACACCACCGGGAAATCATAGTCGCCGCCGGGCAAGCCGCCATCGGGCGCGTGGGCCCGGACATAGCCTGCCGCCATCTCGATCTCCGCACCAAGAGCTTCCATCGCCTTCAGATGGAGGTCGATCGGACGGTTGCCGATGGCGCAGCCGCCGGGAAGCGAAACGGTCGCTTCCCCCGCGCGGGCCAGCATCGGGCCGAGCACAAGGATCGACGCGCGCATCTTGCGCACGAGGTCATACGGCGCGACGGTGGAGGTCAGCCGGGGCGCTTCATATGTTACAACGCGGCCGAAATCTTCCGGCCGGTTGCCCTGGATGCTGGTCGAGATGCCGAATTGGGTCATCAAATGCTGGAACCCGTCGATATCGGCGAGCCGCGGCAGGTTGCGCAGCGTCAGCGGCTCCTCCGTCAGCAGCGCGCAGGGGATCAGCGTCAAAGCCGCATTTTTCGCGCCGGAAATAGGAATGGTGCCGGAGAGGCGCTTTCCGCCCCTGATTATGATCTTGTCCATGCCCGCGGGTTTAGCCGGAACCGCGGGCAGAGCAAGGCCCGCACGGCAGAAACCTTGCGGTCCTAGTTGACGCGCTCTCGCCAGCACTATTATCGAGGATGCATGACAGCCAGAAAACCGATCCGCAAAGCCGTGTTCCCCGTGGCGGGACTGGGCACCCGCTTCCTGCCGGCGACCAAGGCGATCCCCAAGGAATTGCTGCCGATCGTCGACCGGCCGCTGATCCAGTATGCGGTGGACGAGGCGCGCGAGGCGGGGATCGAACAGATCATCTTCGTAACCGGGCGCGGCAAGACCGCCATTGTCGAACATTTCGACGTCGCCTTCGAACTTGAGGCAACGATGAACGAACGCGGCAAGGACCTGTCGGTGCTCGACGCGACCCGCGCCGTCCCAGGCGATATCATCACGGTGCGCCAGCAAGTCCCGCTCGGCCTTGGCCACGCGATCTGGTGCGCGCGGGCGATCGTGGGCGACGAGCCGTTCGCGATCCTGCTGCCGGACGAGCTGATGGTAAGCGCAAAGGGCGGCGGCCCGGGCTGCATGAAGCAGATGGTCGACGCCTATAACGAGGTCGGCGGCAATCTGATCAGCGTCTTGGAAATCCCGATGGAGGAAGTTTCCAGTTACGGGGTGATCGACCCGGGCGCATCGCGCGGCGCGCTGACCGAAGTGAAGGGGCTCGTCGAAAAACCGCCGCAGGGCGAGGCACCGTCGAACAAGATCGTGTCGGGCCGCTACATCCTCCAGCCCGAGGTGATGCGTGTCCTGGAAACGCAGGGCAAAGGCGCCGGCGGTGAAATCCAGCTGACCGACGCGATGGCCCGGATGATCGGCAACCAGCCGTTCAACGCGGTGACCTTCGCCGGCCGAAGGTTCGACTGCGGCAGCAAGCTCGGCTTCGTCGAAGCGACCCTCGCGTTGGCGCTCGAGCGCGAAGACATGGGAGCCGAAGTGCGCGCGATGGCGCAGCGGCTCTTGGCTGAGGTGTGATCGTGAATTAGTTCGGGGACATCGAAGGGGTTCGATGTCGAGGGATAGGGCGGCGGACAATGCGAACAGAATTGCACACTATCCGCCGCTTCATCCTGGTCGGCATCCTTAATACCGCGATCGGCTATACCTTCATCCTGCTGGGATTGTGGGCGGGCGCGGGGGATTACCTCGCCAATGCCATCGGGTTCTGCCTCGGGCTGCCGATTTCCTATATCCTGCATCGCAACTGGACATTCCGGACACGGCGTACTGCGTCAGTCTCCGAAGGCATGCGCTATCTGGCTGCGTTCCTGGTGAGTTACGGCTTCAACGTCGGCGTGGTCACAGCCGGGCGGATGGCCGGTTATCCGGAGAATCCCTTCGTGCAAGCCGCCGCCATTTGCACCTATGCCGCAGTCTTTTACGTCATTTCACGCGTAGCGGTGTTTCGACAGCACAGTTGACGGCGGCGTCGGACAGATTGAGGCTTTCCTCGATGATCGGCCGCGACGCGTTTTTCGATTGCAGGAACACCCGGCCGAGATATTCCCCAATAATACCCATAAAAATGGCGTTCATCGAGATCGACATCAGGAGCAGGATTGTCGTGGTCGCGAAACCGGCTGGCCATGCCTGGCCGAGCAGGATCCGCCCAACCAGGTAGATCAGGGTCATCAGGAAACTGATCAGGCCAATCGTCAGCCCCAGAAACGACGCCAGGCGCAGCGGCAGCAGGGAATGGTTCAGGACACCGTCGACCGCCAGCAGCAGCATCGACTTGAACGGAAACTTGCTTTCTCCGGCGAGTCGGTCGGCGCGGTCGTATTCGATGCCCACCTGCGAAAATCCCATCGAACTGATGAGGCCGCGCAGATAGGGCGTGGAATCGTCGACCCGGCGAAGCTCCCGCAGGATCCGCTGGTCGACCAGCCGGAACTCGCCGACGTTGAGCGGCAGTTCGTCGTCACTCACCACATTGATGAGACGGTAGAACAGCCTCCGCGACAGGGCCACGAAGTATCCGTCCTGCAGGCTGCGACGGATTCCGTAAACGACCTGATGGCCTGCGCGCCATTGCTCGAGCATCTGCGGGATCAGTTCGGGCGGGTCCTGTAGGTCGCAATCGATCTGTACCGCGCAGGCGCCGCTGGCCGCCTTGTAAAGACACAGGAGTGACCGCTGGTACCCGAAATTGCGCGACAGGCGGATGGCCTTCAGCCGGCGGTCCTTCTGCGCCAGTTCCTTGAGCAGGGGGAAAGTCCGGTCGGTTGAGTGGTTGTCGGAGAAGATGATCTCGCATTCATAGCCCGGCAAGGCGTCGAATGTGCGCGTGATGGCTTCGTAAGCCCGCAGGACATTCTCTTGCTCGTTGAACGCGGGCACGAGAATGGAAACGAGGGTCTGCCCGGCGTCAGCCACAACGCGCCCTTACCTGTACATCGGCGTGCAGATCCTCCTGCATGGCGCGGCCCAGCATCATCCGAAGCCCGTCATCGAGAGCAATACGGGCGCTCCAGCCGAGTTGCCTTTGTGCCTTCGCGGGACTTGCCAGAAGGACCGAAGGCTTAACGCAGGGACCGGGCGAACCAAGCGTGACCAGCGCGGGATCGCAGCCGGAAATCGCGATAACGCGGGCAGCGACGTCTCGCATGGTCGGCGCGGTGCCCGTGGCAATGTTCACAGTCGTGCCTTCCGCAAGGCCGCTTTCGCCCAGCCGGATCAGGGCATCGACCACGTCGCTCACATGGATCAGGTCGCGCCGGTCGTCAGGCCGCAGGATTTCGGTCGGCAGCCCCTTCCGGCAGGCATCGATCAGCGCGGGAAGGAGGAAGCCGTGCGATTGCCCATCGCCATAGGTAAGCGCCAGCCGCGCGGTGTGGACCGGGAATGGAACGCGCGCATCCAGCATCTCGCAAATCTGCGTGGCGGCCAGCATGCGCGCGCCATAGGGTGACTGGGGATATTCGCGCTGGTCTTCGCGGTAGGGCAGCATGGCTTTGCCATATTCGGCGATCGTTCCCGCACGGACCATGACCTGCGGCGGGCTCGCGGCACCTGCGAGCAGGTCCAGCAGATGCACGAGCGGATCGATGCAGTCGGCGAAGGATTTCGCGAGGTCCGAAATGGATTGCGATGCCGGGTCGCGCGTTTGGGCCGCAAGGTGGAACACCTTCTGCGGCTGGACCGAAGTGATGCACCGCTCCAGCGCGGCCCGGTCACGCAGATCCAGCCGGTGGTGTGTGACCCTGCCGGATGAAGGCTCCAAGCTGCCGGGCGCAGAACCTGACCGCGCGGCGGCGTGCACGTCCGCGCCGCGTGACGCCAGTTCCCGAACCAGATGCGACCCGATGAACCCGGTCGCGCCGGTCACGAGGCATACGGTCCCCTTCATGGCTTCAAGCTGCCCGATCCCTCAGTCCACCAGGTGAGGCACCGGCAGCGGCACCAGGAACCTGCCGCCGCGCGCCCGGAAGTCGGCCTGCTGCGCGTATATTTCATCGAAGAAATTCCACGCCAGCATGAACAGCACATCGGGCTTTTCTTCCTCGATCGCCTCGACCGGTTTTACCGGGATCCGCGTGTTTGGCGAATACAGCCCGTGTTTGAGCGGGTTCTTGTCGACCAGGAAATCGAGATAATTTCCGTCGACCCCGAAATAGGTGATGAGCGTGTTGCCGCGGGCAGAGGCACCGTAACCGGCGATCTTGAGACCCTTGGCCTTCAGGTCGTCCAGCATTTCGCGCAGGATGTCGCCCGTCTCGTTGAAGGCATCGACCTGCCGTTCGTAGGTCGACTGGTCGAGCATCCCGCCGGACAGTTCTTCCGCAAGCATTTCCGCAACGATGGGCTGGGCCGGGAAACCGGCGGCCTTGCGGGTCAGGAATACCCGCATCGATCCGCCATGTATCTTCGGCAGCCGTTTGGCGTCGGTCACCTCCAGATCGAAGTAAGCACCGAGTTTGACGATCGACAGCAGGCTGAATTCGGAGACGTGTTCGTGGTACATGTTGTCAAATTCGGCGCGCTCGACCATTTCCTTGGCGCGCGGCACCTCGATCACGAACGTCCCGTCATCGGCGAGGAGAATGCACACCGCTTCCATGAAATTGTGCAGATCGCCGATATGGTTGAAGGTGTTAGTGGTCGAGATGACCTTTGCGGCGCCGAATTTCGCCTTCACATCGGCCGCCGATTGCGGGTGGAAATAGTCGATGTAGGTTTCCACTCCCTTTTGCGCGGCGAGTTCGGCGATGTTCTCTGCAGGGTCGATCCCGAGCGTTCTTGCCCCGCGCCCGTTGCACGCGGCCAGCAACAGCCCGTCGTTGCTGCCAATGTCGACGATCAGGCCGTCCCCGCCCGCCCGCTCGACGAGAACCGAGGCGAATTCGTCGAAATGGCTGTGCATCGTCGCCGCGCCCGACGGGATATACAAATAGTGGCGGAAGAAGTTCTCCGGGATCTGGTCGGCAACGGCAATCAGGCCGCACTCGAGGCAGACCTGCGCGTTGAGGGGGAACGAGGGCTGTTCCTCGTCCAGGTCCTCCGGCCTGATCAGCATCTGCGCGGGGGCGTGGTCGCCGTACGGCAGGAACACGTGGGGGCTGTCGGCCTTGCACGCGCGGCAGCAATCGAGCGTCGAGTTTTTTACGCGCTCCATGGACAGGGGATCAAGCATTGGCGGCCTCCTTGACCGAAGTTGAACTTTGGCGGCGGGCGAAAGAGTCGAACGATTCGTGCATGAAATCGATCTGGGCTTCGTTCAGTCCGTGATGGCAGGCGAGCAGTATTCCGCCGCGCATGACGGTGTCGGAGACTGGATATCCTTCCGCGGCAGCGCGCACCTCGACGTTCTTCATGGCTGGCTGGCGCAGGATATTGCCAGTGAACACGGGGCGGGTCTGGATATCCCGCTGTTCCAGCCAGATCTGCAGCTCGCGGCGTTCGAACGGGGCGCCGGGCCGGATGGTCAGCGGGAACGAAAGCCAGCCGGTGCGCGATCCTGCCATCTGGTTCGGAAGTATGAACCAGTCTTCGAACTGCGCGAAGAACTCGTACTGGCGCCGGAAATTATGCTCCCGCGCGGCGATGTTCGCTTCCAGCTTCTTGAGCTGGATCAGGCCGAATGCGGCGCCCATTTCGGAGGGTTCGACATTGAAGCCCAGTTCATCGAACAGAAACTTGGCATCATAGCTGATCCCATCCAGTTCGACGTTGAAGCGATTTTCGATGCTTTCGGAAGCGACATAGAGCGACGACGTCCGGCCCCAGGAACGAAGCAGCAGGGCGCGCCGCGCGAGATCGTCGTCGTTCACGCACAGCATCCCGCCGTTGCCCGCAGCGTTGATAACGTGGGAACCGTAGAAGCTGGTGGTGCTGATTTCCGAACGGGTGCCAGTGCTTTCCCCGTGCAGGGTTGCCCCGAGCGTGTCCGCGCTATCCTCGATCACCATCAGACCGTGTGCGTCGGCTATTTCCCGGATCCGGTCCCAGTCGGGCAAATTGCCGATCAGCGAAGGTATCATCATCGCCTTCGTTTTGGGCCCGATCATCGATACGATCTTTTCCGCATCGATGTTGTAAGTACCGGGCTCGACATCGACGAAAGCCGGAACCAGCCGGCTGCGCACGATGGGCGCAACAGTGGTGGCGAAAGTCAGCGCCGGCGTGATAACCTCGCTGCCTTCCTCCAGCTGGAGCAGTTCCATCGCCAGGTAATTGGCCGAGGAGCCGGAATTGACCATGATGCCATGTTTCTTGGCGAACAGGCCGGATACGATCCGCTGCATTTCATGGACCTTTGGCCCCATCTGGGTCGAAGTCCGCAATACTTCGACAACTGCGGCAATTTCTTCTTCGCCATGTACCGTCTGGCCGTAATTCACGCGCATATCGTGGTGTCCTCAAAGTACGAAGGGGCATGGGTCGGGGCGCCGGAATAGGCAGCGATCTGGCGTTCGGTGAACGCCCGCATATCCTCCTGCCCCCCGGCATGAGCGCGATACCATTCGGCCGTCATGCCGATTGCTTCGCCGGTTGAAAGTTGCGGCCGCCAGCCAAGCCGCCCACGCGCCTTGCTGCTGTCGAGCGTGAGCATCGTCGCTTCGTGAGGGTCGCCAGCCCTGCGGCCGAATTCGATCGGTGCGGCATCCCTGCCCCACGCCGCCTGCATTCCGCGGGCCATATCTTCCACGCGCACGAAGGCATCGGCGCTGGGGCCGAAATTCCAGCCCTCGGCAAAATCGGCGGCTTGCTCCGCCAACAGCCGCGCCCCGAGCTGGAGGTATCCGCCGAGCGGCTCGAGCACATGCTGCCAAGGACGGACACTCGCCGGGTTGCGGATAATTACCGGCGTACGGGACACATTCGCGCGAACGATATCCGGCACCAGCCGGTCGGCCGACCAGTCGCCGCCGCCGAAAACATTTCCGGCGCGGACACTCGCCAATTGGCAGCCGCCGGTATCGCCGAAGAACGAGCGCCGGTAGCAATCGGCGACGAGTTCGGTGCACCCTTTTGACGCGCTGTAGGGATCGGCACCGCCCATCGGATCGACTTCGCGGTAGGGCCAGCACCATTCCTTGTTATCGTAGCATTTGTCGCTCGAGACCACCACCACGGCCTTGGCTGACGGCATCCGGCGGACCTGTTCGAGCACCGTTGCGGTGCCCATGACATTGGTACCAAGCGTTCCCAGCGGATCCTCATACGACAGGCGAACCAGCGACTGCGCCGCGAGATGAAAAACGATGTCGGCAGGAAAATCCTCGGTCTCTGCCCGGAAAGCGGCCTGATCACGGATGTCCGCGATCCGGTGATCGACCAGCTCTGCCAGGCCCAGCGAACTGAACAGCGAGGGCCCGGCACCGGGCGGGAGCGCGACGCCGCGCACATTGGCGCCCAGCATGGTCAGCCACAGACACAGCCAGCCGCCCTTGAAGCCGGTATGCCCGGTAACGAGCACATTCTTGCCCGCGAAGGCGGATCTCAGGCTGGCGTCGAGGGCGGCAGGTTCAGACATCGACGAGCGCTTGCGCGGCTGGAACAACCGAGCTGGCCGGTTGCCGTTCGAACTCCATCCACGGCGGAGTGCCTTCGCTGCCCAGCCGGTCAAGATGATCACGGTCCCTGACGGTGTCCATCGGGTGCCAGAACCCCTTGTGCTTATACGCCATCAGCTGCCCGTCACGCGCGAGATTGGTGAGCGGCGCCATTTCCAGCGGTTCCTCGTCCCCCGGCAGGTAATCCAGTACGCCCGGTTCGAAGACAAAGAAGCCGCCGTTGATCCAGGTCTCGTATTTCTGGACTTTCTCGGTGAACTCCGTGACCTTTTCGCCGTCCAGTTCGAGGTTGCCGAACCGGGCGGGCGGCTGGACTGCGGTGACCGTCGCGAGTTTTCCGTGGGAACGGTGGAACGCGAGCAGGGCCTCGATATCGACATTGCCGACCCCGTCGGAATAGGTGACCATGAAGGTCTCGCCGTCGAGCCAGTCTTTCAGCCGCAGCAGGCGTCCTCCGGTCATCGTGTTGAGCCCGGTATCGACAACCGAGATACGCCAATCGACATTTTTCCGGGGGCGCAGATCCATTGCACCATCACCGATGCCGATGGTGAAATCGTTGTTCATCAGATGCAGTTCGTTGAAGAAAGACTTGATCGACATCGCCTTGTAACCGCAGGCGACGATGAAATCGGTCTGCCCCCAGTGATCGTAGATATCCATGACGTGGAGCATGATCGGGCGCCCCGCTACCTCCACCATGGGCTTGGGGACGCGAACGGTCTCTTCCGCCAATCGTGATCCCAGACCGCCTGCCAACAGGACTACCTTCATGGTCTTCACCCCAGGTTGCTTCTGCTCAAACTGTGAAAGCGCAGTGTAAGTCGGCTACTTGCCAAACCGAATTGGGCATCGGGATTAGGCGAAAACTAGCCCTTATTGGCTGTTCGGCCTTCCTTCGGGCGCGGTGTGTCTCGAAGCAGGTACGAACAGCCTGAACCGAGGTGACCCGATCGTCCGATCCACCGGGACTTCCCGCATTCCGCGCGACCGGGCGTAATCGACGAGCGTCGATTCAATGGTTTCCGACGTGTCGACGAGGATCGCGTCGGGTGGGCTCGCATCGAGGAAGCGGGTCAATTCGGCGGGGGAGGTCGTGCGGTAATATTGCCGGACGGCCTGGGTCATGTAGGGCGCGACTCGGTAGACAAACTGGCCAGCGGCGAATTCGGAGTAGATCTGCCTCCCCCCCTCGAGCGCGAGAACGGGGGACATCGTAGCGATCCGGGCGTCGGGCGCGACATTCGCGTCATCCAGCGCGGCGTTCATCACCCGGTTCGTTTTCAGCCCGGTCCAGCTGCCCGGACGGGCGAGGTCAACCAGTCCGGGTATCAGCCGTAAACTGCCTGCGATCAGCGCCGTGACAAGCAGTGCCGAGAGGATCGGATACTCCGTCCGGGGGACCCCGGGTGCAGCGGGGCATAGCGCGAGAAAGGTGAGGATCAGGAAGGGAATGGGCGGTACAAAATACTGCGGGAATGACGGCGTGGGTACGAAGGAAACGGCGACTCCGCAGAGCGCCAGTGATCCGGCGAGCAATACCGGCCAACGAAACAGGACTTGCCGCACGCCCTCCCCTCCGCCGCCACGGTAGGAGCGAAACGCGAACACCAGAATGCCTACCGCCGCCAGCATCGTGGTGCCGCCGAGCCAGACCTCTTCGGCGAGCAGCAACTTGCCGTTTATGCTCATCACCTTCGGTTCGTCCGAGTCGCCCCAGAAGCTGGTGTGCAGGACGGTGAAATAGCTTACCGTATGGGCGATTGTCGCTTCCGCATCGCGGGCAAGGGCAAGGATCGAGGGAAGCCCGCCAAGGATGCCGCCGATACCCAAAGGCAGGCATTGCAACCTGATCCGCTCCATCAGCGGCTGGCTGCGGGCGGCCAGCAAGCAGGCCAGGAACACGCCCGGGGCCATGATGATGAAATTGGCCTTGAGGCCAATCGCGATCGACGTCGTAACTCCGGCGAGGAACGCTTCGGCAAACCGGCGACGGCGGGGCAGGTCCGGGGACAGCGCCCCTAACAGGAAATAAAATGCCAGAAATGCGAACGGTATCGGCAGGAAGCTGTTGGTGGCAAGCATCCCGGGAGGCCCGAGCAAGGTAATGTTGCAGGCAAGAAGAGCCATGCTGGTAACGACAGCGAGCGTAGATGCTCCCAGACGCAGCCCGATTCGCCACAGCACCAGCAAGGCGAACGCCCAGCTCGCTATGACAACCAGTCTTGCTGACAGCAGGAAATGTTCGGTGCCGCTTGCTTCGAAGATCGCTGAGAACAGCAGCGCCAGATTGGGCAAGTGCGTGTAGCCGAGATCGCGGTAGAGATCGCCCTGCGGCAGTTGCTGCGCCGCCGTGACGAACATGTGCTCATCACGGTTGATCGGAAACGTAAGCGAGCGCCCCGCAATGCAGGCGGTGAACGCGAGCACGATCCACAGGGGAAGATGGCTGATCCACTTCGCCCGCATTTCCGGCGTCTTGCCATCTGCTCCCATTCCGGCGTCCCCTGGCTTGATGAGGACCGATGTGCGGTAACGGCTTGCCGCAAGCCAGCGCTAAGAAGGCGTAATCACATGGGGTTGGGGGCGGCATCCCATCACGCAATAGTCTCGCCGGGCCCGCCAGGCCGAATTTTCGTTCCGACCCATAACGCAGCAGGCAATGCACCTTACGGAGTAGGCCCGATGCCCACCTCCGAAGCCGCGCGTGTCTGGTATGCTGGCCTACCGGGTTTCCGGACCAGCTCCGAAGCGGAAAGCGTAATGAAGAGAATCCTGTTTGTTATTAGCGGCCTGGGGGCAGGTGGTGCAGAAAAGGTCGTTTCGCAGCTGGCGCAGCATTGGGCGGATCAGGGCAAGCAGGTGACGATCGCCTGTTTCGACAGGCCTGACGATCCGACCTATCACGACTTCCCGCAGGAGGTATCGATTCTGCGGCTGGGCCGTACGAATACGACACCGGGGTCAGGAAAATTCGCCAAGGTCGGCGACATCATTGCCCTGCGCCGGATTATCCAGCGCGAGCGGCCTGAAATTGTACTGGCCTTTCTCACCAAGAATATCCTCCTGACGCTGGTCGCCGCGCTCGGCCAGGGAGTGAGGGTCGTCTGCTGCGAGCGGAACAATCCCGAGCAGCAGCAGGCCCATTGGCTATGGAATGCGGTGCTACGGCTCGCGTACCGGCGCGCGGACATGGTCATTTGCCAGACTGCGGCCGTGACGCGCTGCATTCCTGAGGCCGTCCAAGGCCGCGTGCGGGTGATCCCGAACCCCATCGGGAAATGGCCGATTTCTTCCAAGCACACCTCACCGAAGACGATCGCCGCGGTCGGGCGGCTGACGTTCCAGAAAGGCTTCGATATCCTGATCGACAGTTTCGCCCGAATTGCCGGAGACCGCACAGCATGGCGGCTGCAGATATGGGGCGACGGGCCGGACCGCGATGCCCTGGTTGGACGAGCGCAGGAAAGCGCCGCGGCCGACCGGATCGAATTCATGGGCCTCAGTGACCGCCCCGGGTCCTGGCTACACGGCGCCGACATATTCGTGCTTCCTTCGCGTTATGAAGGATTTCCCAATGTCCTGGGGGAAGCGATGGCGGCGGGGCTGCCAGTGATCGCAGCCGGTTGTGATTTCGGCCCGGCGGAAATGATCGAGGATGGTGCGGACGGAATTCTCGTCCCGGTCGAGGACCGCACGGCGTTGGCAGCGGCCCTGGCGCGGTGCATGGATGACCCGGAACTGCGGGAGCGGTTAGGCACGGCAGCCGCGCTTTCGGCCCGCCGGTACGCGCCGCAGAACATCCTGCGCAAATGGGATCGGGCCCTGGAAGAACTGGCGGAAACCTCGCCCGCTATCGCTGACAACAAGGCTATTGCCGGACGGGAAGTCGCCAAATGAACTCGCAAAGCTACCGTCTGCTGTTCACCTCCGCCGGACGGCGCGTCGGACTGATCGATTGCTTCCGGCGGGCCGCCGGGAAACTGGATCTCGAGATCGCCGTTAGCGCCTGCGATATGAACCCCGAGATGAGCGCGGCCTGCCAACACGCCGACAGCTGCTTTGCGGTCCCGGCATGCACCGACGCCGACTATGCGGAAACCCTGCTCGACTATTGCCGGACCAACCGGATCGCCGCACTGGTGCCGACGATCGACACCGAACTGCGCGTGCTTGCAGAGCGGCGTGAAGACTTCGCGGCATCGGGCACCTATGTACATGTTTCCTCTCCGGAAGTGATCGCCCTCGTGCGGGACAAGAACGCGTGCTCCGACATTATCGAGCAGGCCGGAGTGCCGGTGCCGAAGACCGCCTTGCTGGAGGAAGTCCGCGAGGAATTGGCGTCATGGGATTGGCCGCTGTTCCTGAAGCCGGTTGCCGGCAGCGCGAGCCGGGGGATCGAGATCCTGCGAGGTCCAGCAGACCTGCGCGATACCTACCCCGAACCGATGCTGGTGCAGCATTATCTCCAGGGTCCGGAATACACGATAAGCGCCTATATCGACGGTTCCGGCGCACTGCTTTCCGTCGTCCCGCATTTGCGGATCGGAGTGCGTGCAGGAGAAGTCGAGAAGGGCCGCACGGAATACAACGCGGCGTTCGAGGAGATCACCCGCAAGCTTGTATCCGCTTTGCCCGGCCTGCGCGGAGCCATCTGCTTCCAGCTGATCGACGATGCGCGGCTGGGGCCTTGCGTGTTCGAAATCAATGCGCGTTTCGGCGGCGGCTATCCCCTCGCCGACCATGCGGGTGCCCGGTATGCTGAAAGCGTCATCCTGGAATCGCTCGGGAAGCCGGCCTGTGCCGATCAAAACTGGCGAAGCGGAACGTTGATGCTGCGCTACGATGCCGCCATTTACCGCTGAGATGATTGACCGCCCCATCCTGGTGTTCGATCTCGACGACACGCTGTATCTCGAACGGGATTTCGTCCGCAGCGGCTTCCGTGCGGTGGGAACGCATGTCGCGCAAACCGAAGGAATCGCCGGGTTTGGTGAGGCCTGCTGGGAATTGTTTGATAGCGGAACGCGAAGCAAAGTGTTCGATGCTGCGCTGGCGCGGGCCGGATTGCCGCAAGACGAAGATGGTATCGCCCGGCTGGTCGATATCTACCGCAACCACAGCCCGGAAATAGCCTTGGCAAATGATGCTGCGGCCTTCCTGTCGGGTGGCGACCGGTCCACCCGGGCAATAATCACCGACGGTCCGGAGAAGACCCAGAAAGCCAAGATCGCGAGCCTCAGGATAGGCGGGGACTTCGGCCTCATCCTGACCACGGGGTCGTGGCCGGCCGGCTACGGTAAGCCGCATATCCGCGCCTTCAGCCAGATCATGAACTGGTCGGGGGCGCCGCCGGAACAACATGTCTATATCGCGGACAATCCCGCCAAGGATTTCCTGGCTCCGCGCCAACTGGGTTGGCGCAGCATCCAGGTCAATCGGCCCGGTCGGATCCACGATCCGGTGCCGCCCGCTGCACCCTATGCGGCCGAGGCCGAGGTTGCATCCTTCGACGAATTGCCGCGGATAATCGGCGGCTTCACCTAGGCTGCGGGCCTTCCGCCGCTGCCGACACGCGCTCGCCGGCGACCATCACCAGCACTGTCCGCAGCAGGATTTTTGCATCGAGCCACACGTTGTGATGGTCGACATACCACAGGTCGAGTTCGACCTTCTGCTTGAGGGTGAGCAAGGTGTTGCCATTGACCTGCGCCCAGCCGGTCAGGCCCGGTCTTACCCTGCCCCGTTTGCGCCCGTCCCTGCCAAGGCCCTCGATCGTTTCCGGCAAGAGCGGGCGCGGGCCCACGAAGGCCATTTCGCCCCTGGCCACGTTTATCAGGCCGGGAAGTTCATCCAGCCTCGTGCGGCGAAGGAACCGGCCCGAAACGGTCACCCGTTCTTCATCCGGCAGTAATTGCCCCGCCATGTCCCGCCGGTCGTTCATCGAGCGGAACTTGACGAGAGTGAACCGATGACCGCCCTTTCCTGAACGGCGCTGGCGGAAGATTACCGGACTGCCCAACGAGAACAAGACCACCAGTGATATCGCCAGCATCAGCGGGGCAAGGAGTACCAGCAGAAGAATGGCGAGTATCCGTGACAAATCCCATTCACCCCCGGTGCCGGCCCGTCAGGCAATCATTCCATCACCGGTTCCGGCGAACGCCCGAAGAGCCGCCGGAACTGTCCGAACATCGAGCGCCGCGGAGGGGCGACATCCGAATAATAGCTGGACGATTCCATGTAATACTGGATCGGATCGCCGAGTTGCCGCCGCGCATGTTCGGCATAATCGACCTGGTCGAAGATCACTCCGTCCGTCCGTCCGCCAAGCGATTCGAGCGTGGCTTTCATCTGGTCGATCGTTGTCTTGCCCCACCGCGATACGACCACCGTATGGTCGGCAAGGTCGCACATCGCCCGGGCATCGCGAACGGCGAGCGTTGCCGGCGCGTTGATCACGATCAGGTCGAACTTTTCCCGCAATTGCAGGATCAGGGCGTTGAGCCGCGCAGCGGTCAGGATGGCTGCCGGATCGCGGACCGGACGCTTGGCACTCAGGAGAACGAGACGGCCGGTCGGCTCGACTTCGGACAGACCCCGGGGCCCTTCGATAAGCGGCCGTGCGGTGTGATCTTCCAGAATGTTATCCAGCTCGACCCGCCCATTTATGACGTCGACGATGTCGGGCGTATCCATTTCGCCCTGCAGCTTCTGGAGCAGCCCCGGCCGGCGAAGGTCGAGGTCGACCAGGATCGCCTTGTCGCCCATCGCGATCGCCGCTGCAGCCAGGCTCAGGGAGACGGTCGACTTCCCGTCACCCGGCAAGGGGGACGTGACCATGACCGTTTGCGGCTGGTAGTTGCGAGGTAAAGAACGCAATTCCGAATAGGTCGAGCGGACGGCTTCGGCGAACATGGATTGGGGGTCGCGGATCACCGGGCTGTCTTCGATGACGCCGGTAAGGTTCCCCTCGATCAGCGGCACCATACCCAGCGTCGGCAAACGGAAGAGACGGCGTATCTGCGCTGCGGTTCTCAACCGGTCATCCAGAAGGTCGATGCCAAGCGCAACCAGCGAGGCAAGCAAGGCAGATCCCAGGAACGCGGTGATCGTAAAAGTGAGCGGCTTCGGCGAAATCCGGTCGTAATTAGCGACGGCGGGTGAGACCAACATCGTATTCACCCCTTCCAGCTGCATCTGCGCCTGGATCTGCTCGATTCGCTCGGCGATCGATGCGTAGGCCGTCTCCGCGAGCAAAGCGGCACGCTCCAGTTCGGCCAACTGCACGGAATTCGCGTTGTTCTGGAACGCCTTCGAAGTAAGCGCTGCCAGCGAACCTTCGAGACGGCTGGCCCGAGCCGCGTCCTGGGCGGCCTGGCTGCGGGCCAGTTCCGCCATTTGCGCGCCATCTGCCTGGGCGACCGACTGCGCCGCGCGGACGGCTTCGTTCCGGGCATTGAGGATTGCGCCCTCGACCGTGCTCAGTTCGGCGGTGACCCGAACCATGTCGGGATGGTTGGGGCCATAGAGGGAACCGAGGCGGGCTTTTTCGGCAACCAGCTGCGCTTCCTGCTGCTGCAATTGCTGCAGCGACGCCGAAGTCGCTTGCGCCGTGCTGTGGAAGTTGGCCGCCCGGCTTACGACCGCACTGCGCGACGCCGATCCGGCGCTGTTCGCGCGGGCCGATGCGGCCTCGGCGCCGATCCGGTTGACTTGCAGCAGGTCCTCCTGACTGCCCGCGCCGACAAGCATCCGCGCATCGCGCCGGAATTCGGCCAGCTTTTCAGAGGCCAGGCGGGCTTTCTCGGCGCGGTCCTTTTGTTCGGCCCGCAGCGACGTCATCAGTTCTTCGCGGCGTTCGTTACTGTTGGTATTGCGCACGTCGCTGACCGATTCGGGGTATTGGTTGGCGATCAAGGCTGCCAGCTCGGGATTCTGCGATGTCACGGCCAGCTGGATCAGGTCCGACCCGGATTCGTTCGTCACATCGACCATTGTCAGTAATTGCGTTATCGCCATCTGACGCAATGCAGCCTTGCTGGCTTCGGGATTGCCCATTTCCTTCATGAATGCGCGATTATCCAGCAGGTCGAGGTCACGCACCACTGCGTCCGCCGACGACCGCGAGCGGTGCAGGCGAACCGCATTCGCCACTCGCTGCTCGTTACGGGAATTCACGTCGGCCTGGTTAGTCCCGACCTCGTCGATCAGCTGGACCTGGATCTGCGAGACCGAACGATACTGGTTGGGTGACAGCAGCTGATAGGCGAGGACGCCCAGTGTCACGCTGGCCACGATGAAGATAACCAGCAATTTGTGACGTTGCAGCAGACGCACCAGGTCCCGCAGCGAGAGGTGGTCGTTCGGCACCGGCGGCAGCGTATAATCCCGCAATTCCCCCAGAGCAGCCGATCGGCTGAGGTTCGCAAGTCCCGTCTGTGCTAGTTCTGCCATCATCCACCGTGATTGTTGAGGCCCGCTTCGAAATTCGAACAGATAAGCGTCGAGTGTGCTTTGACCCCACGCGGAAATCCATTGGGCAAAAGGGTGCCTGCCAGTGTCTTCGGACTAGTCCGAAATGGTAGGTGCGCCGCTTTCAACCCGGTGTTGGCCGAATGACAGGCCCAGTTCGCCAAGCGATGTCCGCAGAACCCTGCGATACAGTTCCAGATGCGCGCGCGCGCAGGCGTCGATCGAATATTGACGACTGTCCATCAAGGCACCGCGCGACAACGTGCGGTAGTGATGGGGATTTTCCGTGGCTTCGATCAGTGTCTCGGCAAGCGAGGATTCGTCGGCCGACGCGGCGAGAAGACCGCTTACTCCGTGACGGACCATGGTCAGGTTTCCGGGCACCGGAGTTGCCACAACCGGAAGCGCCATCGCCATCGCCTCGATCATCGAGATAGCCATTCCTTCGTAAAGCGAGCAATTGAACAGCACGTCGCTTTGCTCCATCAACTCCTTGATATCCTGCCGTTCGCCAAGGAAATGGACCCAATTTTCCAGCTCCAGCGCGGCGACCCGGGCGCGCAACTGCTCCAGGCCCTCGCCGCCGCCAGCGATCCGGAAGACTGGCATCCTCTCGTCCGGCAACTTGGTGCGCAGGGCGACTGCGGTATCGATCAGCAGGTCATAGTTCTTCTGGGACGAAACGGCCCCCACGGCGAGGATGCGCGGCGGGGAACGCAGGCCGTCCCTCGCGCCGCGCGCCTGGAAACACCCGCCAGCAGCGTTGCGGATCTGGTGTACCGGACGCCGGGCATGTTTGCGGTACACCGCCTCGATCTCGGGGCTGATGGCAATATACCCCGCAATTGCCACGTCGAACAGGCGGAACAGCGCAGGCGGGAAAGTCAGCCGGCTGTTGTGGTGGGTAAGGATTGCCGGCTCCGGAAGGCGCGCTGCAAGGGCCATGGGGACCGCGCGGGCGGTGTGGAAATGCCAGATGTGCGGTCGCAGCTCCTGGCGGCAGCGCGACAGGGCGCGGGCTCCGCTCAGCCAGCCCCTCTTGCGGGTCAGTCCAAGTGAACGAAACCGACCGCCGCTGCCGGTTATCCGTTCCCGCATCACCGCTTCGGTTTCGCCCGCATTGCCAAGCGTTTCCGCATCGCAAAGCGCTACGACCGTATGGTCTATTCCCGCTTGCGCGAATTTCTCCCCGAGATTGACCACTAGGTTTTCCGCGCCGCCGGTGGTGAGGGACGTCACGACCGAGCAGACACGCAGGTTCGTGTCAGTCGCGGGCATGTCATCGCCCGGTTTGAACAGAGGGTATGCAGCATTCATTCTGCGCTGCCCTCCTCTGGCTCATCCTTCGAACTTTCCTTGCCGATCCGCCGCCAGATCAGGACGTCGAACAGGATCGCCGCGAGGGCTCCACCAACGATATGGGCGACATTGGCGCCGAGGGCGCCCATCGCTGGCATCAACAGGAAGGCCGCGACAAAGAAGGCAGCGGACGAAGCGACCGAAACCAGCAATACTGCACGCGGCTTGTTCATTGCCAGCAATGCGGATCGGGACGGCGCCGAATGCATGGTAAAGGCAACCGCAACGATCTGCGCAAGCAGCAACGGGTAAATGCCTGCGTATCCTTGTCCAAACGCGAGGATGATCAGCGGCTGCCCCGCCACCAGGATCAGGACGAATACGGTAAGGCAGACCACCAGCAAGAGGAACTGCAGGCCAACGACAGCTTGGCGAAATTCGGGCGTGCTCCGCTTGGACCACAGACGGGACAGGTCCGGATAGACCACCGTCTGGATCAGGTCAGCGATCTGCTGCGCCATTTTCGCAATCCGCTTGGCAAGATTGTACAGGCCGGCCATCGCCGGACCGGCGAACGCTCCGACCAGCAACGTGTCCATCTCGTGCGTCAACGTTCGCACCATGCTGGAAAGGTTGGTTGAAAACGCGAAACCCAGGAAGCCCGGGAATTCCTTGCGAAGGCCTCGGGGACTGCTGCGCAAGGGGTTGGGAATGCCGGATTTCCCGAGCGCCCTGAACCCGCAATAAAGAAATAGCAGCGAATCAAGTATCTGCGCCGCCGTCCACACCGCTATGAAGACGATAACCCCGGCATCCGCCAGGAAACATGCCGCCGCCAGCACCAGCCGAAGCGAATTGGCAAACAGCTGAATATAGGCGAGGGTCTTGAACCGTCCGCCCAGGCGCAGCGCCGCGCTGGGCATCCCGCGGATGTTGACGGCGA
Source organism: Allopontixanthobacter sediminis (assembly GCF_009828115.1). Taxonomy (GTDB): domain Bacteria; phylum Pseudomonadota; class Alphaproteobacteria; order Sphingomonadales; family Sphingomonadaceae; genus Allopontixanthobacter; species Allopontixanthobacter sediminis. The sequence continues at coordinate 393,652 of NZ_WTYL01000002.1, forward strand.
TGGCGCAGGCATAGATCACGATCAGCCACGAATTGTCGGAATCGAGCCCTACCAGCCCGGCGAACAACAGCCCGAATGCAATGGCGAGTGCACTGGCGGTCACGGCACTGCTAACGTCCAGCAAAAGGCCGAAAAGATACAGGCGCGCGATTTTATCCGGGGTGCCTACGTGCTCCTCCTCGGCGACAAATCGGACGAGAGGTTGCCAGGACTCGAACCGAAGCAGCCGTTCGCACACGCGGCCGATCGCCAGGATCAAGACCATCACACCGTATTGTTCCGGCTCCAGCGTGCGGGCCGCGAGCAGCGTGGCCAGCAGCATGATGGCTGCGTTCCCGGCGCTACCCGACATCAAATGCAGGACGCTTCGCCAACGGATCGTGCGCAAGCCTTCGCCGCTCAGGATCGATGCACGCAGCCTTGTGAGTGGGGACTGGGTAACCATCGCCGGTCCGGCGCTACTCGGGTGCATGCGGCGCAAGCCGCATCGATTGCAGCGCCAGCGCGGCACAAAGCATTACCGGTATGGTCCAGACCCGGGTGTACATGTGCGGAATTGCCATGGCGTAGATGATGAACACCCCGAGCACCGCGAGGCCCACGCTGCCTTCGAGCCGGTGCCGGCGGTAGGTGCCGATAAACCACGCAAGGAGGATTCCCAGCATCGCCAAGAGCCCACCGATGGAAAGCAAGCCGCCCTCGTTGGTCAGGAGCAGGAACAGATTGTGCACCGGGATCCCGTAGGAACTTACATCGCGGTAACCATCGAGGCCCACGCCGACCAGCAAATGGCTATCGGCCATTGCCCATGCTTCCCTGATCAGTTGCGAACGCTCGACGTAGGTTCCGGCCATGCTGAGATTGCCTGTGGTAATCGCGCCGCCTACCCTTTGCGCAAACGCTTCGGGCAAGGGTCCGCCAAGGAGGACGTAGCAGGCGACCGCCACCAGGACCGGCAAACCGATCCTGGCCGTGCCGCGCAGGCCGGACAACGTCACGATCACCACAAGGGCAAACATGGTTGCGGAGAAACCGGTGAAGCTGGCACTCATCAGCAGGCCCCATCCGATGGCCACCCCGCATAAAGCGGCGAACCGAACCGTAATCAACCTGCTGAGGTAGAGATACGCCAACATCGCGAACCCGAACGCGCAGGTTGCGCCATTGAGGTTCGGTTCCCCGCTCATCGCACCGATCCGGCCGTTAGGGGTGATGAACCCGTGGTCGATGGTCCAGTAGGTGTCGTGGAAATCGAAGAACTGCGCCGCGACGATCCCGATAATCTGTGACAGCGCGACCCCCAGGACGAAGGCCTTCATGCTTTGCACCAGCAAATGCCGGTCCAGGCTCATGAACAGCATCGGCACGAACACCAAGGCGAGGAAATACTGGGCCGAACCGATCAACCACCGAACCGGTTCGCCATTAGCGAGCGACCCCAAAAGCAGGCCGCCGATCATCGCGGCAAACGCGAGATACCAGACACTGCTGAGTTCACCGAGCGGCCTGACATTCAACCGCCCGCGCATCAGCAGGAACGATCCGGCCACGACCAGGCCGATGTCGGACACGGTGACATTGGTCCACCCCCAGCGCAGGACCCGCCAAGTGCTCAGGAAAACTGCGCAAATGATGATCGCATCGAACAGCCTTTGCGAGCGATATGCGGAGCCATCGCCGACGTGCGCGGTCGCGCGGTAGTCTAGTGCTCTCCCGTGACCGGGCAGGGCATTGTTTTCGGAGGTGATCGGCCGTGCCATGACCGGAATGTGCCGCGCGCCGATGGCGAAGGCAAAAGCAAGTTCGGGCAGAACCTGGCGCATAATGGGTAGCCCGGTGGGGCGCACAACTGGCGCCATCATACGAATGATATCTTGTTAAGGCCCGGGTGACTGCCGATAGTCATCTTTCCGTTCTGTAAGGGGTTTCATTGGCCACGGCGCGCCGGTGCCCAATTGACCGTCAGGGGCGAAGTCTTGAGAAACTCCCGCGCTGTAGCCTATTCCTGTTCCGTTCTGCTCGCCGCGTGTTCCTTTGCAGCGGATTCGGGTTCTCGCCAGCAAAGCGCGAAGCCGCCCGAAGTGGCCGCGCCCCCGGCAGTCGGCGCGTTTCCCGGTGCGATGGGTCATGGCGCAGCGGCGCGCGGCGGACATGGCGGCAAGATCATTCCGGTGGTTACGCTTGCGGATAGCGGCCCGGGTTCGCTGAGAGAGTGCATCGAGGCAGCCGGACCGCGCGTGTGCGTGTTCAGGACTGCCGGGACCATCCGCTTCACTTCGCGGCCGCCGGTAATTCGCAATCCCTATCTGACGATCGCCGGGCAGACTGCGCCCGGCGGGGGGATCACCCTCGCCCATGCGGGAGGGGCAGAAGGCCGGACGCCTTTGGTAATCAAGAAGACGCACGACATCATCATCCGGCACATCCGGGTTCGGCCCGATATGCCGGGCGGGGAACGCGGCGCGGAAGACGGGGTGACCATCGAAGACAGCCGGCGCGTGATCATCGACCATGTCAGCGCCAGCTGGGCGCGAGACGAACTGGTCAACGGATTTGCCGACAATGACGACATTACCATCAGCAATTCGATCTTCGCAGCCGGAACTCCCCCGCATGACAAATGCGCCTTGCTCGCCAGCGATCCCGAGGGCCCTCAGTCGGTCAGCTTCATCCGTAACATCTGTGCCCACAATGGTGACCGCAACCCGGACATAAACTTCCCGCCCGGTTCGTGCGTGGAAGTGGTCAACAATTTGTTTTACAACGCCCAGTCCGAATTTGCGGAAATCTGGGAAAGCGAAGGCGGATCGCCCGTGTCGCTGGTGGGAAATCTTTTCATTGCGGGACCCGATACGTCGCGAACCGCAACGGGAATTGTTCGCGCCGGCATCGCCGCCACCGGGGAGGGGCAGGCGTATCTGTGGGACAATGCGTTTGAAGGCGATTTCCAGCACGTTTCGCCTGCGGTGAATTCCATCCTTGTCGACCGCCCTCCATGCAAGCTGACCCATGTGCCGCAGCCCTCCAGCGAACTCCTTGCCGACTTGCTGGCAACTTCGGGCACGTGGCCACGCGATTCCTTCGACGCCGGAGTGGTCCGGGAAATCAGCCGGCGTGAGGGCCGCATCGGACGAAAGCCATCGGGGCCGGTGACCGGTCCGGCAACCGGAGTGCCCTATACCGACCGCGACGACGACGGAATGGATGATGGTTGGGAATTGCGGCACGGCGCCAATCCGGACCAGATGGACAGCTGGGCCGATGCCGATGGCAATGGTGTCGCAAACTTCGAGGATTTCCTGACATTTCGGGAAGCCTCGGCCATGCAGGACCGCCCCTCCGGCACCGGAGCCGTTGATGTCCGATGACCGGCTGACAATTTGCTTTCCGCTCATTGGCGAGATCCTCGGCGGCAGCCACGTATCCCTGAAAGGCTTGCTCGACCGGCTACCCCGGGACAAATACCGTATCCTGATCGTCTGCGACCAGAACGGCAGCCGGATCTCGCGCTTCTTCGAGGATTTCGAACAAATCCCCGACCCCGTGACCGCCCGGCGCGACTTCGTGGTGGGTCAGCCGTTCGGCTGGCGCAAGATTGCCGCTGCCATGCGCGGTTTGCCGCACAGGGCAAAACTGCTGCGCGAGCAAGGGGTGGATATCGTCCACACCAATGACGGGCAGAACCACGCCTATTGGGGGCTGGCGGCGAAGCTGGCGGGGACAGCGCATGTCTGGCATCATCGCAGCGACCCCACCGCGCGCGGCATTCGCTTCATGGCCCCGCTGCTGGCCGATCGCATCGTGGCAGTGTCGGAATTCGCCCTGCCCGCGAAGCGCTGGGGGTCGTTGCGGCACGCGCGGGTGATCCATAGTCCGTTTGACATTTCCGCGACGATTGATCGCGCTGCGGCCCGGCGCAAGCTGGTCGAAGAACTGGGGTGCCGGGAAGATGCCGTTCTGTGCGGGTACTTCGGGCTGTTTATCGACCGAAAGAAACCGCTCGATTTTATCGCCGCCGTGCGGGAACTCGGCAAACGAACCGGGAAGCCAACGTTCGGCCTGCTGTTCGGAGAGGCCGCCGACGATGCCCTCTACGTTCGCATTCTATCATCCAGCGCGGCATCGATGGAGCAGGCGAATATCAGGTTGATGGGTTTTCGCAGCCCCGGCATCGACTGGATATCGGCCTGCGACGTGCTCCTAGTTCCCGCCATCGGTGAACCGTTGGGCCGGACGCTGGTGGAAGCCATGCTGGCTGGTACGCCAGTTGTCGCAACCCGGTCCGGCGGGAATGCCGAAGCGCTCGCGCCCGATCACGGGGTGCTCGTCCCGCCGGACAACCCGGGGGAGATGGCGGAAGCTGCAGACGCCCTCCTGCGCGATCCGGTGCGATGTAGGGCAATGACCGAAAGAGCACGGGAAAATGCCGTCACACGCTTTTCTGCAGAGCGCCACGTGTCTCAGATCGAACAGGTCTACGAACAGTTGCGGACGGCGCGCAGTACCTTGTGAAACGGGCAAGGGCTAAAGCCTGATGCGAACGCCTACGCCGGCCATGAAACGATCGAACACCTCGATCGGGATGTCGCTGTCGCGGTCGCCGTAACGCACGGAAGCTATAAGCGATGCGTTCGGACCGAGGAGATATTCCGCTTCCGCGCCGAGGCGCCAGGTCTCCTGTTGCTGTGCCAACGAGAAGAAGCTCGTGCGCCGATAGCCCGCGGAAAGTCGGCCAAGCAAATTGTGGCGGATTTCCTGTTCGAGCCGCAGGCTGATGCTGCTGTCCTTGCGTGCCGAAGCGCCGCCGCGGAACGATGCAACGTCCCCCTGGAACATTTCCAGCGAGATCGCGGTGCGCCGCTGCGGCCGGTAGGTCAGCAATCCGTCGACCGAGAACCCGGTCCGCGACTGCGTTGCGGCATCATCGGGTTCGAGCTTGAACAGGCCTGCGGCAAGACGCCCTTCGATCAGCCCTTTGCCGTCCGACTGAATGCCCAGCCTTCCGCCATACGTAGTGGTGTCACGGTCCACCCCCGGGACGATTTCCTCCAGCCGGAATTCGCGCCGGTTGGTGAAAGCGGAAGCGACGATATAGAATGCTCCTCCCGGACGAATTCCAAAGGCAGCCTGGCCAGAATAGGCGTTGTAGTCACGGTCGGCATCAAGGATATCGAGCGCATCCACCTTTTGCGCACTCGCCGCCAGATTAAGCAGGAATCGCGCAGAGGTGCGGCGATACGCCAGACCTCCGGTCAAGATATCGTAGCGCCGGGGCCCCAGGCCCAGCAGCGTTCGCGCCTCCGGATCGCCGCGGTCCTCGATTGCGCGATCCCAGGACACTTCCGAACTGAGCAATTGCCCTGCCGGCAGGGCGAGCCCGGCCCGCAGCTGGACCCGGCCGCCTTCGGAATTCTCGCTGCTTTCGCTGGCGTATCTCCTTAGATCGAGCGAACCGCGCAAGCTGAGCGAGAGCGGGCCCTCCCTGCTGATCTCGGCATACGGCGCGGCGCGGAAGACCGCGTCCGATGAACCGTCAACAGGTTCGGCAAAGACGTTCGAATCGTAATCGATCCGCGCCTCGGCGCCGGCAGTCAGGCGGAAAGCTCCGAGACCGACGGCGCGGTTGGTGAATTCCGGATCGCTTGCATAGACGCTTGGTGCGGTCGACCCGACTTCCTGCGCGCTGGCCATGGCCGGCAGGACCAACGCCAGAAGGCTGCAGGCGAGCAGAGGATTGAGAAGCCTGCCCATGTCAGAACCAGCGCTCGTGAACAATGATGCGGTCTCCGGGCATGATAATCGATTCCTCCATCGCACGGGTGCGGATTTCGCGGCCATCCACGTTGCGGATTACTTCAACCACCCCTTCGGCTGCCCGGTAGGTGTACCCCCCCGCAGCCGCCACAGCCGAAAGGACTGTCATCCCTTGCCGGTAGGGTTGTTCGCCGGGCCTGTTCACCTCGCCGATCACATAGAACGGACGCAGCGCGCCGGGCTGGACCGACACGACCGGATTTTTGAGCAAGCCCCGTTTCAGATAACCATCACCGATCGCTCGCTCGATCGACCGCAGCGAAAGACCAGCTACCTGCACCTCCTGCAGCAACGGCAGTGAAATGGCGCCGCTGCCATCGATGATGTATGTGCCGTTGGCATCAGCGACATTTTGCACCGAGACACGAAGCTCATCCCCCGGCTGCAGCAAATATTCGGCCTGGTTTGCCGACGGCAGGCGGGGAAGGCTGGATATTCCGCTGGAGCAAGCCGCGAGGACACTGCAACCCAGCAATGCTGTCAGCACCCGGACGATCAAGACGCGCGTGATCAAGGATGATGTCAAACTCATTGCGATATCTCCCTGGCCGCAACGGTGTTTGCAGCCCTGTATTCCAACTGTCGGGCCATTCTCAAGGCGCCGACCCAAGTAGCGAACATCAACCTGTTGGCGCGAAAGGTCCATTGCCGCATCGGATAAGTCCTTATCCCTTACGGGTGAGTTGCAACCCATTTGAGCAATCGGGTTCCTTCCACCGGTCAAGGTTGATACCGACGAGTGATTCCAGCTTCTCGATGTCCTTGAGATAGAAGTCCCTCATCCAGCGCTCCAGTTCGGGGGCGAGTGGAGGGTACGCGATGGGCCGGGCCAGTTTATCCCGCGCGAATTCGAAAACAGGGTTCCCCCGCAGCGGCTCCACGGCTCCCTTCAGAGGCGCGAGCACCGTGCGAAGCGTGCGCGGAATGAGTCGTTCCTCACTATTGTTCTGCTTCCGTCTGGCCAATTCAGGATCGAAAACCGGCGGCACACCGATGTGGCGCGATACTTTCTCGACCACCTCCCTGCTGTTCGTGGCCAGGTCTTCAAACAGGAACATCAGCAGTGCCTCGCGCGGGAACCAATCCAGCCAACGTTTCAGGTGGCGACCGTAAAGACCGTCATTGAGGAAGCGGGGATGGGGGTTGTCGGGATTGGCGAGATAGTCGGCGGGTATCCCGGTTACTTCGCCGCGGCGGAAGAGCATCTTGTAGTCGGAATAGGCCCGGGCCACCGGATCACGCAGCAGGGCCACCAATCGGACTTCCGGCAATAACCCGGAGACACGCTCGGGCACCATCGGATCGGCAAGATAATCGGCCGATTTCTCCCCCACCAGCGCACCCGGCGGAGCTTTGGTGAAAAAACGGTGGTAGTGCTCAAGGCCGAGATCGAAGTCGCGGCTGAAAAAGTGCGGTTCGGGATCCGGCAGAAAAACCCGCGGATTGGCTTGCAACTGCGTCTGAACCCAGGTGGTCGCCCCCTTCACCGCGCCAATTACGATAAACTTGGGAACCCACGGCGCGTCATAGATCGTTCCCTTCATCCGATCCCCCTCAGGGTTTCGGCAATGCATTCCATATCCCCGCGTCCCAGCGTGTGATCAACCGGAAACATGATGGTCCGCTCGCCAACCCTTCGTGCGGTCTCGAGATCACCGTCACGGCGCGGCAGGAACGATGCGACCCCCAGTTCCCGGCTCATGTCGGGGCATGAACCGCTGCCGCAGGGAATGCCCTTTGCGATAAGGATGCCGATCATTCGGTCGCGTTCACGCGAAGGGCGGCTGATATCACCGGCGAGGGTGACGTAGTATTTGTACCAGGCGTGCTGGACGTCGGCGGGCGGCAGGGGAAGTTCCAGTGACCGATGCCCCGAAAGCATCTGGGAGAGCACCCCGGCGTTGCGGCAGCGCGCCGCGTGCCAATCCGGGAGCTTGCGCAGTTGGACCCGTCCGATAGCGGCCTGCAATTCGGTCATCCGGGCGTTGGTGCCCGGAATGTCGTGGACATAGCGGAACTGGCCCGGCCGGCCGCCGGAATCGCTCAGCTTCTGCCGGTTCTTGCCGTGATCCTTCAAAGACCACGCGCGCTCGTGGACGTCCTCGTCCCGGCACAGCAGGATCCCGCCCTCTCCCCCGGTCGACATGATCTTGTCGGTGCAGAACGAAAACGAGGCGATATCCCCGAATGTTCCAACCGAACGACCGGCAATCCGCGCACCGTGGGCTTGGGCACAATCCTCGATCAGCAACAACCCGTGAACATCGCAAACCCCGCGCAGCTTGGCCATATCGCAGGGCCAACCGGCCAGGTGTACACAAATGACCGCGCGGGTGCGGGGGCCTATCAGCCGTTCCACCGAGGCTGGATCGATGGTGTGGCTGCTTTCCTCGATATCCGCGAAAACAGGCCGTGCGCCGACCGCGAGCACACAGCTGGCGGTAGCGAAAAAGCTGCGGGCGGGAACGATGACTTCATCGCCGTGGCCAATCCCGAGCGCACGCATTCCGATTTCCAGCGTGACCGTTCCGTTCGCCATGCAGATGCCATAAGGCGCGCCGCAAAACTTCGCGAACTCTTCCGCGAAAGCGGCCGTTTCATGGCCATGGACGAGACCGTTCACCCGGCCTTCGGCAAGCACCCGTATGGCCGCTTGGATCTCATCCGCCTGGTGGGCGGGCCAGTTGCTTTTCACACCGGGTTTCAGGGCTAGATCTTGCTGCATGGTATCCTTTGGGGATATTTTCCCTGGTGGTTTCCGAGCCCGTTCATTTTGGCAACGTTTCGCCCGGCATGTCATGTTGCAGACTGAACAGGTAGGAAACTGTCGCGGCTTCCTCGCTCCGGCCGGGATAGCGGGCGATGTCGTGGGCCACCCGCTTCACTCCGTCCTCGTCGCCGTCCTCTGCCAGGCGCCGGAGATTTTCGGTCGCGCCGATGATGAGCGGCAGCGACAGGGGGCGCGAACGGGCTTCGAATATCCCCGGGATCGCGGATTCGAACTGCTCTTCGCACATGTCGAACAGTTCCTCGTACAGCTTCTCGCCCGGCCGCAAGCCGACAAATTCGATCGGCACGTCCACATCGGGTTCAAGGCCATAAAGCGTGATCATCCGTCTCGCCAGATCGACGATCCGAACCGGTTCACCCATGTCCAGCACGAAGATCGAGCCGCGCCGGGTTTGCGCCTCGAGCGCGCTGGAGCTGCTCTGAAGGATCAGCTGGACCGCTTCGCGGACGGTCATGAAGTAGCGTTCGATATCCGGATGGGTAACCGTCAGCGGATGCCCTTCCCTCAGCTGCCGTTCGAACAGGGGCAGGATAGAACCGCTCGAGCCGAGGACATTACCGAAGCGGACGGTCATGAACCGCGGTGCGTCCGGATCGTCAACGCCGCACATATCGAGCGCCTGGCAATAGAGTTCGCCCACCCGCTTGGTCGCGCCCATTACCCCGATCGGATTGACCGCCTTGTCCGTGGATATCTGGACCATCGCCTTGGCCGAATGCTCGCATACCGCATCGGCAATATTCCGCGTGCCGATGACATTTGTCAGGGCACCAGCGCAGGCGTTGCCTTCCACGATCGGGACATGTTTCAGGGCCGCGGCGTGAAAGACGATCGACGGGCGATGCCTTGCAAACAGCCTGCTGACACCAACCTGATCGCGGATATCGAGGTATTCCGCCGTGATTGGAAGCCCCGGATAAACCTCCCTCAACCGCGATTCGATGGTGTAAAGATTGAATTCGCTGTGGTCGATAAGGACCAGCCGCGCCGGCTTCAACGCGGCGATCTGCCGCGACAGTTCCGATCCGATGGTTCCGCCCGCGCCAGTAACCAGGATGGTGTTATTGGCGATCTGCCGCACGACCGAACTGTTGTCGAGATTGCATTCCGTCCGTCCAAGCAGGGCCTCGATTGGCAGCTTGCTCGGCTGCGAGCCCGAGGAGCGCTGGAGCAACTGCGCCAACGGATCGCGCACCCGGCAAACTTCGAGTCCCAGTTCACGGCATCGATGGTTGATTTGCGAGACATCGCGATTGCTGAGGTAGGTCCCGTCATCGCAAACGATGACATGCTGCGGGGCCATACCCCTTTCTGTCAGGAACTCGACTGCACTGACAATATCGTGCTGGCTCCCGAGGACTGGCACTTCGTTGATCCGTGGCAGCGTGCTCTCGCGGTGGGGAAGCAGGACCCCTGCAATCCTGACCGTGGAGTTTTCTTCCGAATTCGCGAGGTCGATCGACAGACGGGCCCACTGATACGAACCAATCAGGATGGCGGTGTGCACCGGTTCGGCGGCCGGCCGTGGGCTCTTGCGCGCCATCCGGCCAGTGCGCCGGTCGCGTCGTTCACACCAGGCGCGGCGTGCCATCCGGGTTCCCAGCATGCAGATGGTGGCGAATGCCCAATGGATGATGGCCAGCGGCACCAGTTCTGGACCCATCGTCCGCAACGGCCAAGCGGCCGATCCGACCCAGCTGATAATCAGTCCCACCGTGATTACCGAGCATAGGAAAATCGAATGGGAGAAGTTCACGAACCGCCAGCTTCGTTTGTAGAGGCCCGCAAGGACGAAGCATACGCAAGCGGTCGCGGAAAACGCCGCAATAAAGGCCAGCGAATGCACGATGTCATCCAGCAGCGGACCCTGATCGAGAAAAAATGTAAGGCCGAGCGTGAGGAAGATTGTAGCGAAATCCAGCGTCACGACCGTGCAAAAGCGGACGATCTGCCCAAGGGTTACCGTTTTCTCCAGCCCCTCCGGAACGAAACGCCTGAGCCGGGGGCCAGCAGCCCACCTTTCAGCGGTGCCCCGTGCGGGTGCGGTCCCAAAGCTATGGTTCGGCTTGTTCATCGTTCTCCGTTCGGATCCAAGATCCAGACCAAGCAACTACTTTCCCAGACGCCCGAATCTGCAAGATTGCGGACTGACGATGGAATATTCGCCCGCCAGCGGCAGCGCACGTGAGCAATCAGGCACTAGCCGGATTAGTAGGTGGCTGGCCCAAGCGAATGATACGGTCACCGAAAGGGTGTCGGGCTGTTACATTCGGAATGACCCCCGCAGAGGCTGGCGCCGCGGTGCGTGCCGGCCAAAGCCAGCCGTGTCTCTTAAGGGTGATAGACCTCTGCTGCGGTTGCCCATGTCCGGGGCAGGGGCCATCGTTTGCCGGCTTTCCATCAAGGAATGCGTTGGCGAATGACGGGACGGGAACCGATCGATGCTTCACTATGCGCATGTACCGAACGGCTAGCGGCGGCGGCGCATGAAGGTCCTCGTCCTCTCCAGCCTCGCCTATTCGCTCGTAAATTTCCGCGGCGACCTGCTGAAGGCGATGAAGGCCCACGGCCATCAGGTCATTGCCTGTGCCCCCGACCATGATCCGGCGACTCTCGAGTGGCTGAACGCCAGTGATGTGCAATTCGTCCAGACGCCGATGGACCGGACCGGGACATCACCGCTGGCGGACATCCCGCTGCTGCTCGAATATTACCGCTTGATGCGCCGTGAGAAACCGGACGTCATTCTCGCCTATACGCAAAAGCCGATCGTGTATGGCGGACTGGCCGCCCGGTTGGCGCGGGCCCGTTCCTTTTTCGCGTTGATGTCCGGGCTTGGCCATGTGTTCAGCCAGCATTCCGGTTTTCCCAGCCTGCTGCGAAAAGCGGTCTCCATCCTGTACTGCGAGGCATTGCGGCGCGCAAAGGCGACCTTCGTGTTCAACCGCGATGACCGGGTGGACATGATTGGGCATGGTATCGTTGATGGCGACCAGTGCGTTATCCAGGTGCCGGGTTCGGGTGTCTCGCTTGATCGGTTCGCACAGGAGGCGGTGCCAGCAGGCCGGCTCAACTTCCTGCTCGTCGGACGGTTGATGAAGAACAAGGGGATCATGGAATTTCTCGAGGCCTCGCGCCTTGTTCGTGCCCAAGGCGGGGATTGCAGCTTCACGATCGTGGGCCGCTGCGAAACCGAAAATCCCGAAGGTCTCGGCCAGTCGGATTGCGAGCGCCTCTCGAGCGAGTTTGACGTCGAGTTCGTGCCGGGAACGGACGATGTGCGCCCCTATCTGCGGGCTAGCTCGGTATTCGTCCTGCCATCCTATTACCGCGAAGGCCTGCCGCGCACCATTCTCGAGGCGATGGCCACCGGACGCGCCGTGATCACCACCGACATGCCCGGTTGCCGCGATCCCATCACCGAGGGATACAATGGTTTCCTGGTCCGGCCGAAAGACGCGTCCAGCCTGGCCGCAGCGATGATGCGTTTCGTGAAGGATCCGGAGCTCGCAATTTCGATGGGCCGCGCAGCGCGGCAGGTCGCGGTAACCGATTATGACGTGAATCTCGTCAACCGATTATTGCTAAACGAAATGGGTCTATATTCCTCGTCTGTCGGAACGGTTGACGAACTACGGCAAGCCGGCGACGTGCATGGCGGGCGAGCAAGGGAAGCGAAGCTATCACGATGAAATGCATCCTGGTCGGCGCCGTCGGCAGTACCGAACTGGCTTTGGAAACGATTGCGCGGTCGCCCGAGTGGTCGGTCGAACTTGTTGTAACCTTACCGTTGGATGCAGCCGGGCGGCATTCCGATTTTGTCGATATCGAGCCGCTGGCACGCCGCGCAGGGGCGGATGTCCTGCGCACGACGAATATCAACGATGCCGAGTCGCTTGCCCGGATTTCGCAAACCGAAGCTACCTTTGTTTTCGTGATCGGCTGGTCGCAGCTGTGCGGGGAAGCCTTCATGGCGCTGAAGCCCGGTTCGATCATCGGGTACCACCCCGCTCCGTTGCCGCGTCTGCGTGGACGGGCGCCGCTGGCATGGACCATCCTTCTGGAGGAGCCGATTACCGCCGGTACGCTGTTCTGGCTCGGGTCCGGGGCCGATGACGGCGACCTGATCGATCAGCAATTCTTTCACGTCGCACGGGACGAGACAGCCCGGACCCTATACAACCGCCATCAGGCCGCACTCGAGGTCTTGCTGCACCGGACGCTCGCCGTACTTGCCAGCGGCGATCGCCCGCGAATCCGGCAGGACGAGCGCTACGCCACGTGGGCGGCGAAGCGAATTCCCGATGACGGCCTGATCGACTGGCGGGACCCGGCCGAGGCAATCGACAGGTTGGTGCGCGCAGTCGGACGGCCTTACCCCGGCGCCTTTACCTGGGCTGGCGAGGAGAAACTGACGATCTGGCGCAGCAGGCTGGCCGCGGGGGACGATCAATACCATGCCGGACCGGGCCAGGTAATCTGGCGAGACGATCAGGCGTTTGCGGTGAAAACGGGGAGCGGCGTGCTGCAAATCGACGAATGGGAATGCGCTTCCGGCCGTATGCCGAGGATGCATTCGTGGTTAGGGTGCGCGCCGCGATGAACGGTTTGAATCATTTCGGCAAAGTCCTGGCCATCGCGCCCCATCCCGACGACGAGGTTCTTGGCTGCGGCGGCACTCTGGTGCGCCTCGTTGCCGAAGGACATCCCGTCACTGTCGCTGTCGCAACCACTGGGCGTCCTCCACACTTCGCCGAGGACCAGGTCCAGCGGGTGGCCGGCGAAATGCGCCGTGCGCACGCAGTCCTGGGGGTGCGCGACACGCGCCTTATCGGCCTCCCGGCCGCAGCAATGGATACCCTGCCCGCGTCGGAGACCAACGCGGCATTCGGTCAACTGATCGATGAGGTCGCCCCCGATACCCTGCTGCTACCCTTCATCGGCGATATTCATCTCGACCATCAACTGACCTTCCTGGCCGCAATGGTCGCTTCCCGTCCGCGGCACGACAAGGCACCAAGCCAGATCCTGTGTTACGAGACCCTGTCCGAGACCAATTGGTACGCTCCGCCGACCACGCCGGCCTTCGTCCCGAACGTGTTCATCGACATCGAAGCAACTCTTGACCGCAAGCTCGAAGCGTTCTCCGCGTTTGAAAGCCAGGTCAGGCCATTTCCGGAAGAACGGTCGGTCGAGGCAATCAAAGCACTCGCCAGGTTGCGCGGAGCTACCGTCCATCTGCGCGCAGCAGAAGCGTTCATGACGATCCGACAAATCCTGCGTTAGACTTTACGCTGCAGCGGCCTTCACTGATTCGTTTCAGATAGTTATGGTAGCGGTAACCCCTATTCTTATCGCATGTTAAAGGACCCGCTATGCGGTCTATGTCGGGAAAATTTATACTCTGATCCTGCAATAATAGTTCAAGGATTTGAAAAGATAGAATAGAAACATCGCCTAAATTGGCGAATTCGTTTAGAAATGCCGAGAAACTGTCTGAATTTGAACCATTTCCCCCAAGTGGCTCGACTCCTATATCCTAATGAGATATTAATGGTGCAGCGCAACAGCGTGATCTAGCTAAAACATGAGACAACTTCGGGTTCGCATTTAGAATTAGCTTCCATAACGGGGGAACAAAATGCGTCAGATAGTTGAAGTCCTGAACGAGCAATCGTTCAGCGTATCGCTAGTGTGTGGGAATGCTTTGACACGCGAGGGACTGCAAAGAATTCTTTCGGCAGAAGGAATTAGCGTAGTAACCTACCAGGATTCCGAAGGATTGATCCAAGCAGATACTCGCGCGGATACCCGCGATTTGGTGGTTGTCGATTGCGATGACCTTGCCGAAGGGTTGCGCGGTGTTGCGGATCTCGTCGATGTGTTCAGCGACCGGCAGCTGGTACTTCTGGCATCGAAATTCGACATGGATTTCATCGTCAGCGCCTTCAATTGCGGGGTACACGGTTTTATACTCAAGGAAATCAGCTGCAATTCGCTCGTCGGATCGCTGAAACTGGTGGCTCTCGGGGAAAAAATCATGCCCAGTCGACTCGCCGATCACCTGCCGAACTGGATCAGCAACGATGTCGTTGCCCAACACCACAAATCCGAAACGCTCGATCTGCTTTCCGAACGGGAGAAGGAGACGCTCCGGTGCCTGGTATCCGGCTATCCCAACAAGATCATCGCACGGCGGATGGATATCAGCGAAGCCACGGTAAAGGTGCATGTGAAGGCGATCCTGCGCAAGCTGGAGGTCCAGAACCGTACCCAGGCCGCGATCTGGGCCGTCAACAACAGGTTGGTGTCGAGCAACGAAAGCCATTTCGATAGCGACTGTGAAAGCGCGGTGCCGCTCGAACTCCAGAAAGAGCCTCACGTGTTGCACGCCCAGTCCTGACCGCCTTGGTTCGGATCATGTTCTGCAGCGCCTATGTATAGGCCGGCACATCCGCCAAATAGAACCGGCCGGGTTCGTAGTTGTTGAGTTGCCGGGAGGTAATCCAGCTCGCGAGTTCATTCGTTTTCGCGATGATGACCAATACGGTTCGGTCGCTCCGTTGAAAAACGCGCGCTTCACCGAAGGCTTTGCACAATTGGTCTCAAATCGGCGGCGCACTGATAGCAATTGAAATGTTGGTAGGGGATGGCGAACCACCGCCGGAGCCGTTCTCGAAAGCTGTTTGGCATTTGCTGTGACGACTCCAATACCTACTTCTGCATTCGGGTCGATCTGATCTGTCTGCATTCACGCAAAGACGCCTGTCCGATGAGCCCATCCTGGCATCGCTACATCCTTGGCCTCGCAGCGCTCCCGCTTATCGCGGGCTGCGGGGGAGGTTCGGGAGGAAGCGGCAGCCCGGCGCCGACCGCTACCGGCACACCGGCCCCGGCACCTGCTCCGGCACCTTCGCCCACTCCGACCCCGACGCCCACGCCCACACCCGCGCCAGGAACTTACGGTGCGTTCGCCAATCCGGACAATGGAGCGGTCCCCGACGCATCCACCCATCCGATCGCGTTCCCGACGGCAATCGGTTTCGGTCGCGTGGCGAGCGTCCGTTCGAGCAATGCGGTCGTTTACAAGATCAATTCGCTGGAAGATTCCGCCAATCCCTCGGACGGCAAGATCACTTACCGCGAATGTGCGCTGGCGCTGCAGGTAACCACACCTTACGCCATTCCGGCGGGCCGCCCCCGCTATTGCCTGTTCGATGTGTCCGGCGCGATCAGTCTTCAATCACCAGCGTGGATTACCACGCCCAGGATCTATATCGCCGGTCAGTCATCCCCGGGAGGCATCGAGTTTCGGTTGGGAGCGAACTACAGCCCGGTTGATTCCCTGATCGATACACGGCGGGGCGGCGATCACATGATCTTACGGCATGTGCGCGTCCGGACCGGCGAGCATCCGAACAGGCCCTCCACCAACGGCGATCCGATCCGCACCAACGCGACCAGCGCACAGATCATCGATCACGTATCGGCCATGTTCGGTACCGACGAAAGTCTGGAGCTGTCGTCCTGCAACAATTGCACCGTCCAGTGGTCGATCATCGGACCGAACATTTGCCGCAATGCCGGCCATACCTCGGCGCTGCACTGCAAGACTTTCTTCCTGAAACCGGCGAACAATGTCACGGTCGCCTATAATCTCAGCCAGCACGGCGAACAGCGCGGTTTGAACATCGCTCCCGGTACGAACCCCCCGGCAGCGGGCGCAACGGCGCAGGCGGACATTTTCAACAACGTGATCTATCACATCACGCAGGAAAACGGACTGCTCTCGGACCAGTTCGCCAGTCCGTTCGTGAACTACATCGGCAATGTGAACTTTCGCGGCCCCCAATACACTCCGCCAAATGAAAACTACTTCGTCACGCTCTATTCGGAGACGACATCGTTTCCTCGCGGTTTCAGCGTCTACATGAAAGACAATGTGACGATGCGAAACCGGATCGCGGGGCAGTTTGGCCAGAACA
Organism: Allopontixanthobacter sediminis; assembly: GCF_009828115.1. Taxonomy (GTDB): domain Bacteria; phylum Pseudomonadota; class Alphaproteobacteria; order Sphingomonadales; family Sphingomonadaceae; genus Allopontixanthobacter; species Allopontixanthobacter sediminis. The sequence goes on from NZ_WTYL01000002.1 coordinate 410,242, forward strand.
CGACCGATCCGTTCCGAAACGCGGCAGGGTTTTTCAGCGGGACATCGGCCAGCTCGGTCTGCGGGGTCACCGCCGCCGGCGCCCAGAACTGTTCGGTTACCGGCCTCAACGTCATCCAGGATCAGGCGCCCGTTCTGGCTCCGGGCCTGAGCGGGCTGCAATACCAGCCGTGGATGCTGTCGAGCCCGATGCAGGCGATGCGCAATGTCCTCGCCTTCGCCGGAGCGGAACGATGCCGCGAGGGTTCCTGCCGCGATAATGTCGACGCGATGTACATCGACGACGTGCGGACCTGCGACCAGGCGCCCTTCATGTTCCAGACCGGCTGGACATCGACGGTCGCGGCAAGCGGCGGGTTCGCGCAGCTCGTATCGACCGGGGGGAGCAAGACCGACACCGACAACGACGGGATGCCGGACGATTGGGAAAACCAGTTCCAGAACACCAACGCGGCCGTCTGGGATGCAAACGCCGATGCCGATGGCGACGGATATCCCAACATCGAGGAATACCTCAGCCATCTCGCCCGGGACGATGAGCGCTATCGCAACATTTACATGGCCGGCACGGGTGCATTGCCGCAGTACAATTGCGGACGCCCGATGCTGTGACAGGCCGCGGTCCCGTAATGACGGAACCCTTCAGACCCTATGCTGGAATCCTTCCTCCGCCTCTACCTTAAGGTCTAATCCGGAATAGGGTTCGGCCTTCGCGCTCTGCTTCTGTATGAAGGCAGGGAGCAATGGGGAACGACGGTGTATTCCGGTAAGGGGGCTACCAACCAATGCAATTCAGCGACATTGATTTCGTCATTATCGGAGCCGCGAAGTCGGCCACCACCTGGCTGCAAGCACAGCTGCAGGCGGATCCGGAAGTTTACATGCCCGACGCAGAACTTCACTATTTTTCCAGGGAGTACGGCAGGGGCCACGACTGGTATCTATCCCAGTTCGGTGACGCGGGCCCCGGCAAGACCGTGGGCGAGAAATCCAATTCCTACCTTTACGAGCCCGAAGCTGCAAACCGCCTCCACCGCGTGCTCCCCCACGTCAAACTGATCGCGCAGCTGCGCAATCCCGTGGAGCGGGCCTACTCCAATTACTGCATGCTCTTGAGGCGCGGCGAGGTCGGGACGGATATCGAATCCTACCTCGATCCCTCGCAAGGCGAAAATGTCCGGTTCCTGGTCGCTGGAAATTTCGCATCGCACCTGCAGGCCTACGTCGACCTTTTTGGCCGAGAAAGGCTTCTAATCCTGTTTTTCGAAGGCGTGACGAACGCGCCGGAGATGCAGATGTCCCGGGTCCGTGCTCACTTGGGTCTGAAGCCGCAACCTTTGACCCTCGATGGACGGGAAAAGGTCAAGGATCGGTCGGTACCGGTCATCCCCGCCCATTTGCGCAAGCGTCTTGCCTGGATGAAACCGATCGTGCGCCCCCTGCGGGGTGCCGCTGCATTCGAGGCGGTTCGGGGAGCTATTGCGCGCGAAACAGTGTATCCGCCGCTGACGGACGATTTGCGATTGCGACTGAACGAATATTTCAGCCCCTCGATCGAGGCCTTGGAGAAGTTGAGCGGCCAGTCGCTCAGTCATTGGTACGGGCCGGTGCATCAGACCGCCTGACGATCGGCTGCGCTGGCTCGGACAATTGTCGGATCAAGAACACTGCGGGTCGGCCCACAAAGGTCTTACTCAACAGCTTTCGGATCAAGCTCTGAAAAGTCTCAGCCTTGCAAGGCCGCCACGGCTTCCTGCACGACGGAGGTCGCTTGGATATCCTCCAGACGGTCCCTTATGCGCTGCGATTCCGTTTCGTGATTCGCGCCCATCTTCTCGATCTGGTCGATGATCCCGTCGACATCGGCATTCCTGATGTCGAACACGTAACCCTGCTGCCCGAAGTGAAGCGCAAGATCGGAATATTTGGTCGCCCAACCCAGGATGATGGCAGGGACTGCATTCCGGTAAGCGAACACCACCGAATGGTACCGTGAGGCGACCACATATTTGAATCGCGCTATCATATCGATCAATTCCGGACTGGAATATTCTCCGGAAATCAAGTTGAATTTTGCCCTGCTCCTGGTCTTGGCAAGGATGCCCTCGACGAGATCTTCGTCAACGGTCGAGGTGGTCAGAATATAGACCTTCTCCCCATCGTCGGCCAGTTTATCGAGCATTCTCGCGTAGAGATTGAGAACGGTATCGGGATCGCCGACCCGGAACAGGTTTTCATTCACGATAAAGCCGACGGAGCCTTGATCCGGATAGCTTGCATTCCGCGCATCATGATCCGCGAGGATCTGATCCGCGTCGGGAAAGAATTTTTCCCGGATAACGAGGTCCGCCGACAGTTCGACATTTTTGAGGCCGAGGGACTTCAGGCATTCATACCCCTCCCTCTCGCGTGCGTATATGCGCGAGGCGTACTGCAACCCCTCCTTGACCTCTTCGAGGAAGTCCGCATCATCGTCCTGGGTGCCCCAGTCGAACGGTCCAAAGCTTTGCGGCATCAGGATTATCTTCGTATCGTAACGCTTCGCGGTCTTGATCGTGTCCAGCAACCGCCTGCCGCCCTTCTTGCTCCAACCGGAGCCAAGGGTGTAGCCGCTCGCGTCGAAAATGGCATCGGCGTCCCGAATGGCCGCTGTCATTTCCCGGGGAGTGTCATTCCACTTGTCGTTTTTCTTAAGCCGACTGGCCAAATAGGTCAGGATGGGCGTCAACAACGGAATGTCGTTCAAATGGTATTTGAACAGGAACCGGGTGTAGTCGTCGTACGGCAATAACTTGAAGGCGTATTGGTCGGGTGCATCAACCTTGAAGGCAAAACCCGTTACTTCGCAGTCTTTGTAAATGGATTTCAGGCCCCAATACAAAGATAGAAACATGGCTTGGGAGCCTTTGTTTCGCATCTGGATTCCGGTCACGATAAACTTTTTCATGTACGGTGCCCTTCCACGCGTCGTTCACCTCTTCGGTTCGGTCTAATCAAATTGCCTTACAAATCACTTTACCAGCAGCGACCTACTTCATTCGTCGCATTCTCAATTCGTGTTCGTTGACCACAAGCTTCCGGTCTCGGCACCGATAACGATCGAGGCCATTTCTGGAGCTATGTCGATGAAATCTTGATCAAGCCGTCAGCCAGCTTTGCCAATATCGCCCCCTATTTGCTACGGTACTGTCTGATGTTCCACGGCGCACTTGCGAAATCGGACTAACTCATTTGGAATCATGGGGAAGGCCCCTGCTGGAGCCGATCCAATTTCCGGGACTCTTTGGGAAGGGGGGCTGGAGCGGGTAGCGGGAATCGAACCCGCATCACTAGCTTGGAAGGCTAGGGCTTTACCACTAAGCTATACCCGCCCGCTTGCCGCGCTATTACGCGGCGGTAGGGCCATGCGCAAGCGGTTCGGCGCGCTTGCCATCATCGGCGCGGATTCGTCAACCACTGGCTGCATATTTCGCCGCAGCAAAGCCTAATCGTCTTCGGCGATCGTCTCGACGAGTGTAGGCGCCGCTGTTTCCGCGGCCGGTGTTGCGCCGTCAACCGGGGAAGCCGAGCCGGATACCGCGATCGCGACATCGACCCGCCGGTTGGCCGCGCGGCCCTCCTCGTTCGGGGTTCCGTCAAGATTGGCATTGGGTTGGACTGGACGCATCTCGCCAAGGGCGATCACTTCGATCCGTTCTTCCGCGACCCCGTTTTCAACCAGATAATCCCGCACGGCTTCCGCCCGCTGACGGGAAGCGCGCAAGTTACCCTCGTCGTTCCCGGTCGAATCGGTGTGGCCGCGCAGGGTAACCGGTCCGCCAGCCCTCATCTGTTCCGATTGGAGAATGGAAGCGATCTGTGCCCGCGCGGCTTCGCCCAACTGTGTGCCGCCTTCCGCGAAGCTGACGCTGGCTTCCAGCGGGGCGAGCGGAGCTTCGACGCGGGCGACTTCGGCCTCGGGCCGGAAGATCGAGACCTTTTCTTCCGGTGTTGCCTCCGGCTCGGGCGTTGCGGCCGGCTCCGGCTGGTTTCGGTCACACGCAACAAGCGCCAGCGACGAAATCGCGACGGTAAGGGCGGCGGTGAGTTTGGTTCTGGTCATAGTCATGCTGGTTGGGCTTTCGGCCCGCGTTTCTCCGCATTCTTCGCTGCCGCCTGCTCGGCAGTGATTTTCTGCGGTGGTGAGAAGGAAATGATGATGTCCCCGGCGCGCGGCTCGGGCCGGGAAGCGTGAGTGAAAAAGCGCATGGTTCCGCTTTCCCGCAGCAGCAGGAGCATGTGCGTGGATTCCGGCAGTTTTTCCTGTGCGTCCGCAAATTTGAATTCATCGGACAATTTGGTCTGGCGGAATATCCACCCGTCCGCCTGCCGCTGGTTCACATCCTCGACCCCGAACCCGGATTCGAACAACGCGCGGCCGCGCAGCGAATCGGGAAGCTTCCGGTGGTCGTCCTGCCCGACCGCCTCGCCAAGCTGGTAGACCGCATCGCGCCCGATCTCATAGGCGAATTCGTTACAGACCAGCGCGTTGTACGCTTCATTTTCAGTTGCGGCGACCAGCACTTGGAACGGACCAAGATCGAGGTTATGCTCGGTCGCTTCGTTGAGTATCTCGCCATGGTAGAATGGCAACCCTTTCTGCCGTGTTGCCGACAGGCGCTGCCAACTGGGATCCACCACCAGCACCGGGGTCTTCAATTTGTGCAATTGCTCGGCCAGTGCGATCGTCCACGGAGTGCTGCCGACGATCAGCAGGCCCGGGCGCGACACCCCTTTCACCTTGAGCCACTTGGCGACCAAATCGATGGTAAAGCCGTGCGCGACGATGGTCACCACCACGACCGCGAAACTGAGGCCGATCAGCACATTCCCGTCGGCATAACCTAGTTCCGCCAGCCGCAACGCAAACAGGCCGGAGATCGCCACCAGCACGATGCCCCGCGGCGCGATCCACGCAAGGAACAGTCGCTCGTTCCACGGCACCGAACTGAACGCCAGGCTGATCAGGATTGTGGCCGGGCGCACAACGAACAGCAGCGCCGCGAGGAACAGGCCGAACCGCCAGTTGAAATAGGCCATGTCCTCGACCTTGAGCGATGACGCCAGCAGGATGAAGATACCCGAGACGAGGATTACGGCGATGTTCTGCTTGAAGGGATGAATGCTGCGGAGGCTGGACACGTTCATGTTGGCGAGCGCAATCCCCATGACGGTCACCGCCAGCAGTCCGGCTTCGTGCTCGATCTGGTTCGACGCCACGAACACCGCGATGACCGTCGTCAGCAGGACCGGGACCTTGAGGTATTCGGGTATGACACCGCGCGGAAATGCCCAGGCGATAACCTTGGCGGCGGCGTAACCGATCAGGCCTGCGACGACTGCGGCAATGATCAGCGGCGGAACGACCTCGAAGATGGTCGCGTCGGGAAATTCGTTGAGCTTGCGGAAATATTCATAGGCAATCACCGCGCACAATGCGCCGGTGGGATCGTTGACGATGGCTTCCCATTTGAGGATCGATGCCGGACGCGTCTGGATAGATGACTGCCGCAGCAGCGGGATAACAACCGTCGGCCCGGTAACCACCAGGATACCGCCGAAGAGGACCGCGACGGGCCAGTTCAAGCCGGCAATCCAGAAACCGGCAAACGAACCGAACGCCCAGCCAAGCAGGACCCCGAGCGTGGCCAGACGGACCACGCCGGCACCGGCATGGCGCAATTCGCGCAGATCGAGGCTCAGCCCGCCTTCGAACAGGATCAGCGCGACCCCGATCGCAACCATCGGTTCCAGCAGGTCGCCGAATGCGTGTTCGGGATCGAAAATGCCAAACACTGGCCCGGCTAGGAATCCTGCCGCCAGCATCAGGACGATGGCCGGCCAACCGGTACGCCAGGCGATCCATTGGGCGCCGATACCCAGCACGCCCACCAGGGCGATCACGATTGCCTGTTCTTCCATTGAACCCCTTATGCAGCCCCAGGCGCGCGGCACAAGGGTGCCGGGTCGAGGGAGCGTTCAGGGGGTCAATGCATGAAGCGGCGATTATGTCCCTGGCTAGTCGCCCGCGAACTGCATGATTGCTTCGACCGACAGGCCGGCGCGGCGGAGACTGGCCGCCCCGCCGAGATCGGGCAGGTCGATCACGAACAGCGCGTGGTCAACCCGCGCGCCGGCCATGCGCAGCAATTCCGCTGCCGCCAGGGCTGTGCCTCCCGTCGCGATAAGATCGTCGACGATGATCACGTTCTGGCCGTCCGTTATGGCCGCGGGATCGACCTCAAGCCGGTCGGTTCCGTACTCCAGCGCGTAATCGACGCCTATGGTTTGAATTGGCAATTTGCCCGGCTTGCGCACCGGCACGAAGCCGATACCCAGCTTGACCGCCACGGCGGCGCCGAAGATGAAACCGCGGGCTTCCATCCCGGCAATCGCTTCCGCCCCCGCCAACTCTGCGCGCCGTGCCAGATTGTCGACTGTCGCCGACAAGCCCGGTCCATGTCCGATCAGGGTGGTGATGTCGCGGAACTGAATGCCCGGTGCGGGGAAGTCGGGGACAGTGCGAACCAGCCGTTTGAGCGCGTCGGAATCCATGCTTTCAGTCCCTGAAATGAACGGGCCCCTCGCATCGCCGTGATGCAAGGGGCCCGATGTCTCGAATGCCTTGAAACCGACTTCGGCTGGGGATCAATCCTTCGCCTTGGCGGCTTTCTTCGGTTTGACCGCTGCCCAGACCTGCTGCTTGGCGAAATAAGCCAGGATCGTCGCGAACAGCACGAAGCCGAGCACCGCAAAGCCGGTCTGGCGGCGTTTGACCAATGTCGGTTCCGCCGTCCAGGTCAGGAAGGCGGCAACGTCGGTGGCCATCTGGTCCACGGTCGGTTCGGGGTTGCCTTCGCCATAAGTAACCTGCCCGTCCAGCGCCAGTGGTGGCGCCATAGCGATGTTGAGGTTCGGGAAATACCGATTGTAATTCAAGCCCGGTGGCGTGGTGAAATTCGGGAACTGCTGGGTCAGTTCAGCGGGCGGTTCCGAATAGCCGGTCAACAGCGAGTGAACATACGCGCTGCCGTCATGACGGGCTTTGGTGATCAACGAAAGATCAGGCGGAATGGCGTTGTTGTTCGCCGCAGCCGCCGCCACGGTGTTGGGATAGGGCGACGGGAAGTAGTCCGTTGCAAGACCCGGGCGGGTGGTGGCTTCACCGGTGGCAGGATCGATCCCGGGAACCTGGAAGCTGGCGGCTTCGGCCTTGATCTGGCCTTCGTCGTAACCAAGCTGCGCCAGGTCGCGAAAGGCGACGAATTTCAGCGAGTGGCAGGCGGAGCAGACTTCCTTGTACACCTGGTAGCCGCGCTGCAGCTGCGCTTCGTCGAAGGTGCCGAAAACGCCGTTGCTCGGCAGGTCCAGCTCTTCAGGATGTTCGTAGAACACCTTCTCGGCGGTGGCTTCGCCCAGACCTTCGGTCGCGGCCACGAAGGCTCCGTTACCAAAGGACCAGAGCACCGCCACGGCGAAGAACAAACCAGTCAGAATTCCGAAGAGGCGGATCATGTCAGTCGCTTTCTACTAATTTTACCGATTGCCAGCGCGTTCAATTCGCGGCTGCCGGAGCGGTGTCCTTGTCGGACCCCAATACCGATTCCGTGATGGAATAGGGCAATGGCTTGGGCTTTTCGATCGACGACACGATCGGCAGGATCACCAGGAAATGGAGGAAGTAATACGCGGTCGCCAGCTGGCTGAACATCACGTACGGCTCCTCCGCCGCAGCGCCGCCGAGCCAGAACAGCACGGCCATGTCGACCACCAGAATCCAGAAGAAAATCCGGAACAGCGGCCGGTAGTGGCCCGAACGTACGGGTGATTTGTCGAGCCATGGCAGGAAGAACCACACCAGGATCGCGGCAAACATCGCCAACACGCCCATCAGCTTCGCGGGAATGAAGAAGAAGTCGATCGTGAAGGCGCGGAGGATGGCGTAGAATGGCCAGAAATACCATTCGGGCACGATGTGCGCCGGGGTCGAGAGCGGGTTCGCTTCGATATAATTATCCGGGTGGCCGAGGAAGTTCGGCAGGAAGAACACCATCCCGAGGAAGAACAACAGGAATACCCCGAGCCCGAAGCCATCCTTCGCCGTGTAATATGGGTGGAACGGTAGGGTGTCGGCTTCCGTCTTGATTTCCACGCCCGTCGGGTTGGACGAACCGGGGATGTGCAGCGCCCAGATATGCAGGATGACAACGCCGGCGATCACGAACGGCAGCAGGAAATGCAGGCTGAAGAAGCGGTTGAGCGCGGCGTTGTCCGGCGCAAATCCGCCGAGCAGCCAGACCTGGATCGGCTCACCCACCAGCGGAATGGCGCCGAACAGGCCAGTAATGACTTTCGCGCCCCAGAAGCTCATCTGACCCCATGGCAACACGTAGCCCATGAAGGCGGTTGCCATCATCAGCAAGAAGATGACCACGCCCAGCAGCCAGATCATCTCGCGCGGGGCCTTGTAGGATGAATAGAAGAAGCCGCGGAAAATATGCAGATAGACCACGACGAAGAAGAAGCTGGCGCCGTTGGCGTGCGCATACCGCATCAGCCAGCCCCAGTTTACATCGCGCATGATGTGTTCAGTCGTCGCGAAGGCGACCAGTGCATTCGGCGCGTAATGCATCGCCAGGACCACACCGGTAATGATCTGCATCACCAGGCAGAAGCCTGCGAGGACACCGAAGTTCCACATGTAGCTCAGGTTACGCGGAACGGGATAGCCGGCACCGATTGCGCCATAGATCAAGCGCGGCAGGGGAAGCTTCTCGTCGAGAAACTTCATCAAGCCGTTGGTCGGCTGGTATTCGCGGGCCCAGGGGAAACTCATATCTTGCCTCTTACCTTCAGCCGACGACGATTACGGTGTCGGACGTGAATTGATATTCCGGCACCACCAAGTTCAGGGGTGCAGGGCCTTTACGGATTCGTCCGGCGGTGTCGTAATGCGAACCATGGCACGGACAGAAATAGCCGCCATATTCACCTTTGTTTTCACCTTCGGCGGCGCCAAGCGGGACGCAGCCGAGATGGGTGCAGACGCCCATCGTGACCAGCATGTCGCCATGACCTTCCTTGGTCCGGTCGGCCAGCGAAGCCGGGTCGCGAAGTTCGGAAACCGCAACCCCGTTGGCTGCATTGATCTCGGCTGGTGTCAGGCGGCGCACGAACAGTGGCTGTTTGCGGAACACCGCCTTGATTGCCTGGCCCGGTTCGATCGCGCCGACGTCGAGTTCGGTGGTGCTTTCGGCGAGCACGTCAGCGGATGGCGCCATCTGGCTGATTAACGGATAGATCACCGCCACCGCGCCCACGCCGGCAAAACTGACTGCCGCAATATTGATGAAATCGCGCCGCCGGACCCCGTCTTCGCCGGGCACGCCGGTTGCGGCGTCCAGGTGTTCCGGGTTCGCGGTGCCAGTTGTATCAGCCATTCATCCAGCCTTGTTCAAATAGTCCATTGCCCGCGGCCCAACAGCAGCATCGGGATCCCGGTGTCGAGATGCGCCCCGCCATGAAGCCTGCCGGACGCATAATCTAGAAATCCCCGCCCGACACCGGTTTGGGCGCGCTGATAGCCTTGATTGCCTGTGCTGCCAACCGCATTTTTGGCACGGTGCGTTCGGTTTTCCGCAATCCTGTCATCACGACATTATGACCCGCCCGGAAGCGCGGCAACCCAGACCAAAGGGCAGGGCTTTCACGGCGAGCCTGGCAGGCCGATCAGGCTGATCTGGCGGCCGTAGGTGTTCTCACCCGAATGAACCGACCGCCGGTAGGAGAAAAAGCGGCAGGGATCGCTGTAGGTATCGAGCCCCAGCCGGTCGATTGATTTCACTCCGCTGGCCGCCAGGCGTGACGCGGCGTACCCCTCGAGGTCGAAGTGGTGGTGCCCCGGTTTGCCGGGTACGAAAAACTCCTCGCCATCCGCGCCGAAGCGGTCCCGGAACGCCTCGTCCACTTCATAGCTGGCCTGCGCGATGCACGGCCCGATCGCGGCGCGGATACGGGCAGGCACCGCGCCCAATTGCTCCATCGCCGCGACGGTGGCGGCGATCACCCCGTCATGCGCGCCGCGCCACCCGGCATGGGCGGTGGCAACTACGCCCGCCTCCAGGTCCGCCAGCAGCACCGGCGCGCAATCGGCGGTGACGATGCCGAGCAGCAGGCCCGGCTCGTCCGTCACGACAGCGTCGGCACGGGGCCGGTCCGCCAGCGTCCATGCGCGGCGGACGATTACAGCGTCGGGGGAATGTACCTGGTAAGGGGTAACCAGTTCGGCGCCGGGCAGCACTGCAGCCGCGGCAAGCGCTCGGTTGCGCATCACGGCATCGTCATCATCCCGCGAACCCAGCCCTACGTTGAGGCCCGCCGTAACCCCGGTCGAGACACCGCCGCGCCGTCCCAGGAAACCGTGCGGGACTGCGCCAAGTGCAGTAGACCGGATGACTTCGACCGGTTCAGCCAAGGCTGCGGTTCACTTGCTCGAACGTGTCCCGCGACAGGGACGGGGCCGCGGCAATCCGTTCCAGCTGGGCCCGCATCAGTCCGGCGCGGACCGGCTCCAGCCGCCGCCAACGGCCCAGCGGGGTAACAAACCGCGCCGCCGTCTGCGGGTTCAGGGGATCGAGCGCCAGGATCAGGTCGGCAATCATCCGGTACCCCTGCCCATCCGCTGCGTGAAAGGCGTGCGGATTGCCCGCAAACGCCATGTACAGCGACCGCACCCGGTTGGGATTACGCAGGGTGAAATCGGGATGATCCGCCAGCGCCTTCACATGCTCCAGCGCTTGCGGGTGGGTGGAGGAAGCCTGCAGCGCGAACCATTTGTCGATTACCAGGTCATTGCCTTTGTAGCGGCGGTAGAAATCGATCAGCCGGTCGGTCCGCGCTGCGGTCTGGAGGCCGCACAGCACCATCAGCGCGCCCTGCCGGTCGGTCATGGTGTCGGCCGTATCATATTGCGCCGCCGCCCGCTTCGAAGCCTCCTCAGCATCGGCTGCCGCCAGGAACACCAGCGCCTGCGTCTTGACCTTGCGCGCGCCGCGAGCCGCTGCAACCGACGAATGCGTCGCCGCGCTGGCATTGGTGTGCAGGTCCGACAGTTCCGCCCCCAGCTGCGTTCCAAGCCAGGCCTTCAAACCCTCCCGCTCGGCATGGATGCGCGCCGGATCGGAAATCGGCAACTGTTCGGCAAGGTACGTCTGGCCCGGCAGCATCATCAGCTCGCCGCGCATCGAATCGTCGATTGCCGGGTCGGTCAGCACTGCGCGCATTGCCGCGGTGATGTCGGTCCTCACCTCGCTGCGGGCGGCATCGCCCAGCCCTTCGCCCGCCGCCAGTGTCAGATGGCCGACGACAAGGTCCTGCATCGCTTCGTACCGGGCGAACGGATCATCGTCATGCGCTGCAAGGAAGACCAGTTCCTCGCGGCTGATCGGGCGGTGGATTGTCACCGGCGCGGAAAAACCGCGGTTGATCGACACGACCGGGCGTTGGGCGAAGCCTTCGAAGTCGAAGCTGGCTTTGGCCTGGTCCAGCACCACCAGCTGTTCGCCCGAATGGGTGCCGGTCGCCTGATCGAACAGTGCGAGCCGCAGCGGGATCGGCATCGGCTGCTTGTCCGGCTGGCCCGGGGTGACGGGAACGGTCTGCCTGAGGGACAGCGTCGCAGTGTCGCCTTCATGCGTCAGGCTCACATCCACTCGCGGCGTCCCGGCCTGCCGGTACCACAAGCGGAACGCGGCGAGATCGATGCCCGCGCCGTCCTCCATCGCCTTGACGAAATCCTCGCAGGTCGCCGCTTCCCCGTCGTGCCGTTCAAAATAGAGGTCCGTGCCTTTGCGGAACGATTCGGGGCCGACCATCGTGCGGATCATCCGGATGACTTCGGCGCCCTTGTTGTAGATCGTCGAGGTGTAGAAATTGGAGATTTCCTGAAAACTGTCGGGACGGATCGGATGCGCCAACGGTCCGGAATCCTCGGGAAACTGGACCGACCGCAGGATTCGTACATCCTCGATCCGCTTGACCGCTTCGCCCTGCATGTCCTGGCTGAACAGCTGGTCGCGCAGCACGGTGAAGCCTTCCTTCAGGGACAGCTGGAACCAGTCGCGGCAGGTGATCCGGTTGCCCGACCAATTGTGGAAATATTCATGCGCGATGACCCCTTCGATCGCGTCGTAATCCCCGTCGGTCGCGGTTTCCGTATCCGCCAGGACATACTTCGTGTTGAAGATGTTGAGGCCCTTGTTCTCCATCGCCCCCATGTTGAAATCGCTCACCGCAACAATATTGAACAGGTCGAGATCGTATTCGCGCCCGAAGGTTTCCTCGTCCCATTTCATCGACGCCTTGAGCGATTCCATGGCGTGTTCGGTCCGCGGCAAATCATCCGCGCCGTCTTTGCCTGTGCGGACATAGATATTGAGCGCGACCTTGCGGCCGGACGCGGTGGTGAAGCTGTCCGAATTGGCGCTCAGGTCGCCGGCCACCAGCGCGAACAGGTAGGACGGCTTGGGCCACGGATCGTGCCATTCCGCCCAATGCGCGCCGTCCGCCCCCTCGCCATCAGCAACCATATTGCCGTTCGACAGCAGCACCGGAAACAGCGCCTTCGGCCCTTCCATCCGCACGGTATAGGTCGAAAGGACATCGGGCCGGTCGGGATAGAATGTGATCCGGCGAAACCCCTCTGCTTCGCACTGGGTGCACAGCATCGCATTCGAGGCATAAAGCCCCATCAGCTGGGTGTTCGCCGAAGGGGCCAATTCGGTGACGATAGTGATTTCGTGACTGTCGCCGGGCAGAGACAGGATCAGATTGCCGTCCTGTACCGTCCAGCTGGGTGACAGTTCGCCATCGACCGAGACCGAGAGTGGCACCAGCCCGTCGCCGTTGAGCAGGATCGTGGCGGAAGTTTCTGCCGCGGGGTTCCGCGTGACCGTCAGCGTCGCGGTCACCCGGGTGCGTTCCAGCCCCAGTTCGAACGCCAGCCGGGTTTCGGGCACCAGCCAGGAGAACGGCTTGTAATCCTCCCGCCGGATGACGGGCGGCGCCTTTGGCTCCACGGCGGCATCGGCCATTTCGGGGTTGCTGTCGGTGGCGGACGGGTTGCGGGCTATATCCATGGACTGCCTCCTAAGTCCTTTCCTTCGCGGTTCCAATGCCTACAACACGCGGGATGGCACATATGTTCATCTTCGGTCTTGGCTATACCGCCGGACGCATCGCTGCGGCCTTGCGCGCGCGCGGCTGGGTGGTGGAAGCCACTGGCAGTGCCGGGGATGTCGATTTCGCCGACGGGGCCGCGGTGCGGGACGCGCTGACCCGGGCGAGCCATGTCCTTTCTTCCGTCCCGCCAGCTGACGATTCCGATCCAGTACTGGGCCGCTACGGCACCGACCTGACACACCAATGGCTCGGCTACCTTTCGTCAACCGGGGTGTATGGTGACGCGGGAGGTGCATGGGTCGATGAAACCGCGGCAACCGGCACTGGCCGGCGGACCGCGCGCGCGGGAGCCGACGCGCGCTGGCAGACGCGCGGCGCGCGGGTGTTCCGCCTGCCGGGTATCTATGGCCCTGGCCGCAACGCCCTGACCCGGGTCCGGGAAGGCCGCGCGAACCGGATCGACCTGCCGGGGCAGGTGTTCAGCCGGGTCCATGTCGATGACATCGTCAGCGGCGTCATCGCCGGGCTGGATGCTCCTGCCGCAGCCTACAATTTGTCCGACGATCTGCCCACCAGCCAGAATGCCGTGATCGAGGAAAGTTGCGCCTTGCTGGGCCGCGATCCGCCGACGCTGCTGACGCTGGAGGAAGCACAGCTTTCCCCGATGGCACGGGGCTTTTACGGGGAGAACCGACGCGTCGCCAACGGCAAGGCCAAGCGTGTGCTGGGGTGGCAGCCAGCCTATCCCGATTACCGGGCAGGCCTGCGCGCGCTGATGGCGTCAGACGTGCTTGGCCCTCAGGGCGAGTAACATCCCCGCTAATGCCAGCACTGATCCGGCAACCGCCAGCAGCGACCATTCATACCCTTCGATAAAGGTCGAGATCAGCATCGCGATCACCACCACGAACAGGCTGTTGTAGGCCGCCCTGCCCGCGCCGATCTGCCGCACCAGCGTGTAATAGAGCGGAAACGTGACCACCGATCCGGCCAGCGCCAGCCAGACCATGCCGAACCAGTAATCGGGGTCGGAGGGGAAGACCGGCGGGCCAGCGGTAAACCACGCGAGCGTGAAATCCGCGATCACTCCGTATAACATCGACCATGCCAGCAGGCTGACCATCGCCAGCGAGCGGCCGGTCGGGTTGGCCTGCACCACATTGGCGACCGATGCCGACAGGATTCCGCCAATTGCCAGCCCGATGCCCAGTGGAATGTTGCCGCCCAGTGGAGAAATGCGCGCTTCGTGCACCAGCAGCAACACGATGCCTGCGATCGCCACCAGGCTTCCCAGCAGGAACCGTGCCGTGAGCTGCTGTCCGAGCAGGGCCCGCCCGAGCAGCGCGTTGGGCACCATCAGCAAACCGAACATCACCGCGACGATGCCCGAAGTCAGGTGCAATTCCGCGCGGTAGACGAAATTGAAATTGAGGCAGAACTGGCTGAGGCCGATGAACACCGCCAGCAAGTGCCCGTTTCGGCCGATACGAAGCGATTTGCCAGTAAACAGCGCCAAGGCGAACATGCACGGCGTCGCCAGCATGAACCGCCAGGTCACCGACCAGCTGGGCGGAACCTCGTCGATCTGGCCGGTGATCACCCACCAGGTCGAGCCCCAGATCAGGGCGACCAGCAGGAACGGCAGCGCCACCTGCGGTCTCAGCAGCGCATGCGGCGGGTTTTCGCTCATAGGGAAGCAAGCGCCTTGGCAAGGGCGAGTGCATCGTCCGGCCTTGTATTCCACGCGGTCACGAACCGTCCGGCGCCGGTACCCCAATCGTAGAAGCCGAAGCCCTGCCCGCGCAGCGCGGCGCGTTCTTCGGCGCTGCAGCGCACGAACAGTTCATTGGCTTCGACTGGATGCAGCAGGCGATCCCCGGCAGCCCCGGCAATTTCCTGCGCTGCGGCGTTGGCGGCGCGGGCATTGGCAAGCCACAGCCCGCCCTCGACCATCGCCAGGATCTGCGCGGCGAGGAACCGGCCCTTCGATTGCAGTTGCCCGGCACGTTTGAGCCGGAAACGGGCGACATCGGCAAGGCCGGGCGCGAAAAACACGATCGCTTCCGCGTTCATGCCGCCGTTTTTCACGCAGCCGAAACTGAGCGCATCGACCGGCCCGGCAGCCTCGGCGGCGGAGCACCCCAGAAACGCGGCAGCGTTGGCAAAGCGTGCGCCGTCCATGTGCAGCGGTAAGGCCCTTTCCCGCGACAAGGCGCCAATCGCGGCCAGTTCAGCCGGGCGGTAGGCGCGGCCATATTCGCTCGCTTGCGTGATCGAGATTGCGTGGGGGTGGACCTGATGGACCCCCTCCCGCACCGCATCCGCCACAGCGGCGATGGTTTCGGGCGTGAGTTTCGCGCCGTCGCCGTCGGCCAGCAGCAGCTTCGCACCGTGAAGGTAGAACCCCGGCGCGCCGCCTTCGTCCATCTCGATATGCGCTTCGCGGTGGCAGATCACCCCGCCATGCGGCTGGACCATGGTGCCGAGCGCAAGGCAGTTCGCCGCCGTGCCGGTGGCGGCCCACAAGACGGAACATTCCCGGGCGAACAACTCTCCGAACGCATCGTCCATCCGGCGCGACAGTGCGTCGCCGTCATAGGGTGCGTCGGCGGTGTCCGCAGCTTTCATTGCTTCCCAGACCGCGGGGTGGACGCTGGCGGCATTATCGGACAGGAACTGTTTGCCTCGGCTCATCACCCACCGCCCTTAGCTGGCCCGCCGTCCAGCGCAAGCCCGCGCGTTTCGCGCATCAAGGAGAACCATCGATGGATGCACCCGGTGTCCGCATTACCCGCCACGATTCGGCCAGCAGCGGCGAATATCACGCCCATGTCTCCGGCAGCGAAGCCGTCGGCCGCCTGACCTGGGTCACCCGCAGCGACGGGGCACGCGTCGCCGAACACACGCTGGTTCCGCGCGAAATCGGCGGGCGCGGAATTGCCGGGCTGCTGGTGAAGGAACTGGTCGCCGACGCGCGCGAACAGGATTTCCGCATCGTTCCCCAGTGCAGCTATGTCGCGGCCAAGTTCGACGAGCACCCCGAATGGGCCGACCTATTGGCCTAGCTCGGAAAAATCGGTGCGGGCGATGCTCGTCAGGACGGCGCGGCGCAGTTCTTCCGCTAGGTCGGGTGCAATGCCGCTGACCGCCATGGTCCCGCCCGCAAGCCCGAGGTGCAGCGTCGCATAGCCCCGCTTGCGGCCAAGGATGTGCTGGCTGATTTCGACCGACTGCAGCTTTGCCCGGCTAGCGATCGACAGTTTCGGCACCAGCCAGCCGCTGCCGATGAACAGCTGCGACGGCGACAGCGCATGGCGTTCGAACCGCCACAGATAAACCTGCCGCAGTCCGAGGAAAACAGCGGCAGCCAAGGGCACCAGTGCCAGCCACGGACGGTCCAGAGCGATGGTCACAACGGCCACCGGGGCGAGCAGGAAGGCGCTGGCGACGGCGCTGTCGATCCGGGCGTTTGCGGCCCCGCGCTGCCATGCCAGATCCTCGGACGGCGGTTCGAATCCTGCTTCGGCAATGATCGGGCGCAGTTCGTCCATCTGGCCAAACGGTGCCACCACGTGGTTCGACGATCCGCTGTCTTGCGCCATGCTGACAAAGCTCAGTCCGTGCCAGCCCAACCGGCCGCGCACCAGGCCGGTCCCGATGCGGACCGCTTGTACACGGTGCACCGGCATCACCACGTCGGTCCGTGTCAACAGACCGCGGCGGCGGCGGAAGCCCTTGGCGGTGCGTTCCAGCAGGAAACCCCAATCGCGCAGGACCGTGCGCACCAGCCCGGTCGCCACCCCGACCACCAACAGCGATGCGAGGCCGAGGATTGCCCCCAGGATCCGGGCGGAGGGGCCGAGGTTTTCGAGCTGTCCGAATGGTCCGGCAAAAAGCTTCTGCCATCCTTCCAATTCCCAGATGTCGAACGGCAGGAAATCCCCGAAAGTCTGCAAGGCACCGCCGATTACCGCGACAACGGCGAGCGAGAATTCGAACATCCCGAAGGTCAGCAGCCGGCGCGGGCCCATGGCGAACAGGACCTTCGCGGGTTCCTCGACCGGCGTTGCGGTGTCGGCATTGGCCGAAGCTTCCGCGCGGGTTTCCGCCCCGGCACCATCCTTGCGCGCCCGGACAACGTCACGCAGTCGTTCGCCTTCCTCCTCCGACAGATATTGTAGCGACAGCTCGTCCTTGCCCCCGGCACCGGTTTCGAACCGGACCTGGACCAGCCCGAACAGCCGCGGGAGCAGCGACTGTTCCAGGCTGACGTCCTGAATCCGCTCGAACGGCACCGACCGTGCGGCGCGGGACAGGATGCCGCTTTCGACCCGGATATCGGTCTCGCCCACAGTGTAGGTCAGCCGCCGCCAGTGGAGATAGGCAAAGCCCGCGCCCGCCGCCGCGATGAATACGCCGAGGCCAAGCGCCGCCAGCAGGCCGAACGTTTCGTCCCGCATGCTGTAACCAACCGCCACCATCGGCAGGATCGCGCGCTGGAGCCCCTGCAATCCCTGCGTCACGAAGCCCAGCGGGTTCGTTCGTTGCGGCACATTGCGGGTCTCTGAGATCGGCCCGGTGTCGGGGTTCGCGGGCGTCACACCGTCTCCCGCTTGATGTGGGCGCGGATCGTCTCGCGCATCACCAGCGCGTCTTCGTTCAGCAGGCCCGGCAGGTGTACCGAGGCGTTATGGCTGCCGGCGGTGTGCAGGGTCAGCGTCGCCAGCCCGTAGACCCGTTCGAGCGGCCCCTGGTTGACGTCGATATGCTGGACCCGCCCGAACGGCACGGCCGTGTCCGAGCGGAACAGCAATCCGCGCACTACCCGCAGCCGGTCTGCGCCCATCGCGTATCCGCGCGCCTGATAGCGGCGTAGCGGCACGCGGATGATCAGGATGGCGGCCGCGAGCACCACCGGTACGGCGAACAACCCCGTCGGGACCAGCTGCGCGCTTTCGAGCACCAGAGAACCGATGACAAACGGCACGGCGGTCAGGGCGATCACGATCCGCAGCACCTTCACATGATTGGGATGCAGCGGGGTCAGTGCATCGTCGTCATGGTCGGGCGCTTGCCAGGGCGAGGTTACCGAGGAGGCAGCTGGAATCGGGTCGGGTTTCGGAAGCGCGGCGTCCGGTGCGGTCGGGGGTGTTTCGTCCATGGTGCCTTAGATGGCTAATACGCTGGCGACTGGCAAGGAGCATTTGCAGCCCCGACACCCCGCCGGGTGCCCGCCATACGCAGAGGATTGACCTACACGCAGGATCGGGCAATCGCTCGTTCGGGGAGATGATACCGTTGGACAGATTCGAACTTGCGCTGACCTTGGTCAGCTGCGCCGCCTTCATGGCCGTGGTCGCGGCGATTTCGTGGAGGATGGCGCGCGGCAGCGTTTCCTCGCAGGAGGGGTACTTCCTCGCCGGACGTAATCTCGGCGGGATTTTCATCGCCGGATCGCTGCTGCTGACCAACCTGTCCGCCGAGCAGCTGATCGGCCTCAACGGGTCCGCCTACGGTTACAACATGTCGAGCATGGCGTGGGAAGTAACTGCCGCGATCTCGACCATCGCGATGGCGCTGATTTTCCTGCCCCGGTATCTGAAGGGCGCGTTCACCACCCTGCCGGAATTCCTGGCGGACCGGTACGATCCGCAGGTCCAGCGTATGTCTGCCGTCCTGTTCCTGCTCGGCTACGGTCTCGTGACGATCCCATCGGTGCTCTATTCCGGATCGCTGGCGGTGATGAAGATTTTCGATGTGCCAGTACTGTTCGGGATCGGCGAATTCCCGGCCTTGGTCGCAATGGTGCTGGTGACCGGCGTGACCGGCGCAATCTACGCGGTGTTCGGCGGGATGAAGGCGGTCGCGGTGTCGGACACGATCAACGGCATCGGCCTGCTGATCGTGGGCGTGCTGGTGCTGGTGCTCGGCTTGCTGGCGCTGGGGGGCGGAGAATTCCTCACCGGCCTGTCCCGCCTGGCCGCGGATCATCCGGAGAAACTGAACGCGATCGGCGGGCCGGAAGACCCCACGCCGTTCGGGACGCTGTTCACCGGCATGATCATCGCCAATTTGTTCTACTGGTGCACCAACCAGTACGTGATCCAGCGCACGCTCGCCGCCCGATCTTTGGCGGAAGGGCAAAAGGGAGTGCTGCTGTCCGGGTTCTTCAAGGTGCTGGTGCCGTTCCTGATGATGATCCCGGGAATCATCGCGTTCCATCTCTACGGTCCGGGCCTCGCGACGATCGACCTCGCGTTTCCGCAGCTGGTGAAGGACCTGTTCCCGATCTGGCTGATGGGTTTCTTCCTCGCGGTGCTTCTGGGCGCGGTGTTCAGTTCGTTCAATTCGCTGGTCAACAGCGCGGCGACGCTGTTCTGCCTCGACATCCTGCCGTCGATCACGTCGAAGACCTATGACGACGCAGCGATTGTCCGGATCGCGAAGATCGCCAGCATCGTGGTTGCGCTATTTTCCTTCGCCGTCGCGCCGCTGCTGTACTTCGCTCCCGACGGGCTGTGGCAGATCATCCGTATCTTCACCGGGTTCTACAATATCCCGATTATCACCATCGTCCTGGTCGGCCTGTTCACCCGCCGGGTGCCGGCGCTCGGGGCCAAGCTGGTGATCGTGTTCCACGTGATCGCCTACGGCATCATCAAGTTCGCGCTGGCGGACGTGGTGACGCTCCACTTCCTCCACCTTTACGGCGTGCTGTTCGTGATCGAACTCGGGATCATGCTGGCGGCGACGTGGATTCGCCCGCGGCCGGAACCGTGGAGCTTTGTTTCGCGCCAGCGCACCGACCTGACACCGTGGCGCGGCGCGATCCCCACGGCGATCCTGCTGGGGAGCCTGGTTGTCGCGATCTACCTGATGTTCTCGCCCATCGGCCTTGCCGGTGACGGTCCGCTTACCGGCACGTTCTGGACGCTGATTGCCCTGCTCGCGGCGGGCAATATCGGCTGCTGGTGGCTGGCTGCGCGAAATGGTGCTGCTGGAGAGAATTGAACTCTCGACCTCAGCCTTACCAAGGATGCGCTCTACCACTGAGCTACAGCAGCACACCATTTCGCGTATTCCTGCCAAGGGGCGGCGAAAGCGGCCCATGGCAGGGGCGCGCTATTGGCTGGTGGACCTGTGGTTGTCAAGGACGGTCTGACCGACAAACCGAAGGGCGCGCTTGCGTTAGGGCGCGCATCGCGGCAATCGGCGTGTCACCATGGCAAATGACCCGCAAAAGCTAACCAGGCAGGAACGTCTCGCGGCCAAGCTGCGTGAAAATCTGCGCCGCCGGAAAGCCCAGACCCGCGCGCTGCAAGAAAATACTGCCGGGGAGGCGGGTGATTCGCCCCCTGCCACCCTTCCCAAAGACAGCGCCAAAAGCTAACCATCCCGCCTGATCAACGCAGGAGCCTGACTTGCCGACCCTTATTCTCGTCCGCCATGGCCAGAGCCAATGGAACCTGGAAAACCGCTTCACCGGATGGTGGGACGTGGACCTGACCGACCTGGGCGTGGAAGAAGCGAAGGCGGCGGGCCGCTTGCTGGCGGAAAAGGGCGTGATGCCGACACGGGCGTTCACCTCGGTCCAGACCCGCGCGATTCGGACCCTGCACCTCGCCTTGGCAGAAGCCGACCGGCTGTGGATCCCAGAAACCAAGGACTGGCGCCTGAACGAACGCCATTACGGCGGCCTGACCGGCCTCGACAAGCAGGAAACCCGCGAGAAGCACGGCGACGAACAAGTCCACATCTGGCGCCGTAGCTTTGACGTACCCCCGCCGGCGATGGACGCAGGCAGCAAATACGATCTTTCGGGCGATCCGCGTTATGCCGGCATCACCATCCCGAACACCGAAAGCCTCAAGCTGACGATCGAGCGGGTGCTGCCCTATTGGCAGAGCGATATCCTGCCGGTGCTGGCCAGCGGCGAGACAGTGATCATCTCCGCCCACGGCAATTCGCTGCGCGCGCTGGTGAAGCACCTGTCCGGCATCTCGGACGACGATATCACCGGCCTCGAGATTCCCACCGGCCAGCCGATCATCTATGAATTCGATGACACCATGACGCCGGGCGAACGATATTACCTGAAGGACGGCTGAGCATGACCACGCCTAAAGTCGCGATCATCATGGGCAGCCAATCCGACTGGCCAACCATGAAATGCGCTGCCGACATGCTCGATGAACTGGGCGTCGCGCATGACGTCCGCATCGTGTCCGCCCACCGCACTCCGGACCGGATGGCCGATTTCGCCAAGGGCGCAGCGGAAGCCGGGTTCGCAGTGATCATCGCGGGCGCGGGCGGCGCGGCGCATCTGCCCGGAATGGTCGCTGCGATGACGCATCTTCCAGTCCTCGGCGTGCCGGTGCAGTCCAAGGCGCTGTCCGGCATGGACAGCCTGCTGTCGATCGCCCAAATGCCCGCCGGAATTCCTGTCGGCACGCTGGCGATCGGGGAGGCTGGTGCGGCCAACGCCGGATTGCTCGCCGCAGCCATTTTGGGAATTTCCGACACAGCGCTGGCTGATCGGCTGAAATCATGGCGGGCCGCTCGCACCGATGCGGTCGCGGACCGGCCGGAAGACCGATGATCGCGCCTGGGGGCACTATCGGCATCCTCGGCGGGGGACAGCTGGGCCGGATGCTGGCGATGGCGGCGGCCCAACTGGGCTATCGCTGCCACATCTACGCGCCGGACCGGGAGAGCGTGGCGGCGGAAGTCAGCGCTGAGTTCACCTGCGCGGCGTGGAACGACGAAATCGCGATCGCCACATTCGCGCAAGATTGCGACGTCATCACCTTCGAATTCGAGAATGTGCCCGTTGGTCCGCTCGCCTCCCTCGCGGACAAGCTGGCGCCGCATTCGCGGGCGCTGGAAATCGCGCAGGACCGGCTCCACGAAAAAGGCTTTGCCGAGGAACTGGGTGGTCGGCCAGCGCCTTACATGCCGGTGCATTCAGCGGAAGACCTGGTCGCCGCGATCGACCGGATCGGCGCGCCCGGTATCCTCAAGACCCGCGCCGACGGTTACGACGGCAAGGGCCAATGGCGGATCGGGTCGGCCCGCGATGCCGACGCCATCCGCCTGCCCGACGCCGCGACGATCTATGAAGGCCTGGTCCATTTCAGCGCCGAATTCTCGGTCATCCTGGTCCGCGGGCATGACGGCGAAGTGCGGTTCTGGGACAGCGCCGAAAACGTCCATGATCACGGCATCCTGTCGAAATCCTCGCTACCACCCTCCGCGCAAATCCTCGATCAGCTGGAACAGGCGCGCACACTTGCCAGCGGGATTGCCGCCTCGCTCGGCTATGTCGGGGTGCTGACCTGCGAATTCTTCGCCACGGACGCCGGGCCGGTGTTCAACGAAATGGCCCCGCGGGTGCACAATTCCGGACATTGGACAATCGAGGGCGCGGCCACCAGCCAGTTCGAAAACCACATTCGCGCGATCTGCGGCCTCCCGCTGGGGTCGACCGCGACCATTGCGGCCGAAGTGACCATGGCCAACATCGTCGGACCGGACGCGCTGAGCGCGCACGAAATGCTGGGCGACCCTGCCGCACACCTCCACCTGTACGGTAAGCGCGAGGCGCGTGAGGGACGCAAGATGGGCCATGTCACCCGGCTTGGACCGGCGACCGAATGAACCAGCACATCGTTCTGATCTACGCCCGCGCCGCCAACGGCGCGATCGGCAAGGACGGCACCCTGCCGTGGCATTTGCCGGCCGACCTCCGGCATTTCAAATCGCTGACCATGAACAAGCCGATGATCATGGGCCGCAAGACCTTCGAAAGCCTGCCCGGAATGTTGCCGGGGCGTCCCCATATCGTGCTGACGCGGCGGGAGAAGTGGGATTCGGGCGAAGCGGAAGTCGCGCGGACAACCGAGCAAGCGCTGGAGCTGGCGGGCGATGGTGACGTGGCGGTGATCGGCGGCGCGGCGATATATGACGTGTTCCTGCCGCTCGCCCACCGGGTCGAGCTGACCGAAATCCACGGCGAATTCGATGGCGACACCTTCATGCCGCCGCTGGGACCGGAATGGACCGAAACGGCCCGCACCGACCACCCTGCGGATGCGCGCCACCCGGCCTATTCCTTTGTAACCTACGAGCGCGCCACATGAGATGGCTCGATCACCGCGAGGAATTGCCGGAATCCCTGCGCGGGGCGGTGATTGCGCTGGGCAATTTCGATGGCTTTCACCTAGGTCATCAGGCAGTGGCGGGCGAGGCGATCCGCTGGGCGCGTGAACAGGGCCGCCCTTCGATTGTCGCCACCTTCGATCCCCACCCGGTGCGGTTCTTCAAGCCGGAAACTTTGCCGTTCCGTCTGACTACCCTGGAACAGCGGCAGGAACTGTATCTGGCTGCCGGGGCGACGGCGATGCTGGTGTTCCATTTCGACGCCGGGCTGGCGGGAACCTCGGCGGAGGATTTCGTCGGCGGCCTGCTGCATGACCGGATGGGCGCAGCGGGCGTCGTTACGGGGGAGGATTTCACCTTCGGCAAGGGCCGCAGCGGCAACCGCGCCCTGCTCGAATCGCTCGGGAAAACGCACGGCATCGAAGCGCGCGCGGTGCCCCCGGTGATGGACGGCGGCGCGCCGGTATCTTCTAGCCGCATCCGCAGCGCGCTGCAGGCGGGCGACCCGCAGGAAGCCGCGCGGCTGCTGACCCGGCCATTCGCGATCCGGGGCATCGTCCAGCACGGCGACAAGCGCGGGCGCGAAATCGGCTATCCCACGGCGAACCTGCCGGTCGAAAGCTATCTGCGCCCCAGATTCGGCATCTACGCGATAACCGGCACTATCCTGAGTACCGGTCAGGAACTGAAGGGAGCGGCCAACATCGGCATCCGCCCGCAATTCACTCCGGCGAAGGAATTGCTCGAGCCGCATTTCTTCGATTTCTCCGGCGATCTGTACGGTCAGGAGATCGAAGTGGCGTTCCATCACTTCCTGCGCCCCGAAGCGAAATTCGATTCGCTGGACGGGCTGCTCGAACAGATGGAGCGGGATTGCGGGCAGGCGCGGAAACTTCTAAGCGCCGCCTCCTTATGACCGACACGCCAAGCAAGAAAGATTACCGGGACACCGTCTTCCTGCCGAAGACCGATTTCCCGATGAAAGCCGGCCTTCCGCAGAAGGAACCGGCGATTCTGGCGCGCTGGCAGGCGGCGGATCAATATGCGCAATTGCGCGAGGCGCGTGCGGGGCGCGAGAAATTCATCCTCCATGACGGCCCGCCCTATGCCAATGGCGACATGCATATCGGCCATGCTCTGAACCATGTGCTGAAGGACACGGTCGTCCGCACGCAGACGCTGCTGGGCAAGGATGCGCCCTATGTGCCGGGCTGGGATTGCCACGGCCTGCCGATCGAATGGAAGGTGGAGGAACTCTACCGCAAGAAGAAGCTCGACAAGAAGGAAGTCCCGGCGAAGGAATTCCGCGCCGAGTGCCGCGCCTATGCGCAGGGCTGGGTCGATGTGCAGCGCGAACAGCTGAAACGCCTCGGCATCGGCGGGCGGTGGGACAAGCCCTACCTGACCATGCGCCCCGAGGCCGAAGGCGCAATCGTGGCTGAGCTGATGAAATTCGCCGAGAGCGGCCAGCTTTACCGCGGTTCGAAGCCGGTGATGTGGTCCCCGGTGGAGGAAACCGCACTCGCCGAAGCCGAGGTCGAATATGAGGATCTGACCGACAGCCCGCAGATCGACGTGGCGTTCGAGATTGTCGAGTCTCCGATTGCGGAACTGGTCGGCGCCTATGCGGTGATCTGGACGACGACGCCGTGGACGATCCCGGTGAACCAGGCTTTGGCGTATGGGCCAGATGTTGAGTATCGATTGATCGAACTTTGGGCATCCAGCGACTCCAACAAGCCCATGGAGTATGTCGAGGATTCTGCATTGGAGTTCTTGGGGAATCGTCCCGGAACAGCGCTAAAGTTTTTGGTTGCAGACGGCCTCCACAATGATTTCGCACAGCGAGTGAATAATTGTGTGTTGAAGCGATATCCCGATATCGGGCTACGCATTAGTTCAACTTTCCCGTTGGACGACCGGACATTCAAAGGCTCGGACCTCGCCGGAACCCTTGTCCGCCACCCGATGCACCGTCTCGGCGGGTTCTACGCCAAGCCGCGCCCGATGCTGGCGGGTGACTTCGTCACTACCGAAAGCGGCACTGGCATTGTCCATATGTCGCCCGACCACGGCGAGGATGATTTCGAGCTGTGCAAGGCGAACGGCATCGAGCCGGTCTTCGCGGTAGAGCGCGACGGGCGCTACCGTGACGACTGGCTGTGGCTCGGCGGAGCGGACGAGCGGCGGCGCAGTGTCATCAATAAACCCTTCAACGCCCCAGACGGACCCATCTGTTCCGATCTGCGCGAAGTTGGCGCGCTGCTTTCCGCCACCGCCGATTACCGCCACAGCTACCCGCACTCCTGGCGAAGCAAGGCCAAACTAATCTACCGCTGCACGCCGCAATGGTTCATCGGGATGGATCAGGATCTGGTCCAGTTCTCGCCCAAGACTCCCGCCGAAAAGAGCTGGGAAGGCGAAGGCGGAGCCATCGATCCTGCTGACGAAAAACCATGCGCCGCGCGCTCGCTGCGCCAGATCGCCATGTCCGAGATCGAAGCCACCCGCTTCGTGCCGGAAAAGGGCCGCAACCGGCTGCGATCAATGGTCGAGGGCCGTCCAGACTGGCTGATCAGCCGCCAACGCGCCTGGGGCGTGCCGATTGCCTTGTTCGTCCACCGGACCAGCGGGCAGTTGCTGGTCGATTCCGAAGTCAACGCGCGCATCATCGCGGCGATTACCGCTGACGGTGTCGACGCATGGGAAGATGCCCGCGCCGCGGAATTCCTCGGCCAGGATCGCAATCCCGATGATTACGAGATGATCGGCGATATTCTCGATGTGTGGTTCGACAGCGGCTGCACCCACGCCTTCGTGCTCGAATCGGACGAATGGCCCGAACTGCAGTCCCCCGCCGACCTCTACCTAGAAGGCAGCGACCAGCATCGCGGCTGGTTCCAGTCCAGCCTTCTCGAAAGCTGCGGCACGCGGGGCCGCGCGCCGTACAAGGCCGTGCTGACCCACGGGTTCACGATGGACCCCAAGGGCATGAAAATGTCCAAATCGCTCGGCAATACGGTCGATCCGCTGAAGGTGATGGAGCAATACGGCGCGGATATCATCCGGCTGTGGGCGCTCAGTGTCGATTACACCGAGGATCACCGGATCGGTGACGAAATCCTCAAGGGCGTGGGCGATACCTATCGCAAGCTGCGCAACACCTTCCGCTACCTTCTCGGCGCGCTGGAAGGGTATTCCGACACCGAAGCGCTGCCGGTTGAGGAAATGCCGGAACTGGAACGCTATGTCCTCGCGCTGTTGGGCGAAGTTGACGGGACTTTGCGCAAGGCGGTCCACGATTTCGACTTCAATCTGTATGTCCGGACGCTGACCGATTTCTGCAACGAGGATCTATCGGCTTTCTATTTCGATATCCGCAAGGACAGCCTTTATTGCGATCCGGCGGACGGTGTGAAGCGCCGCGCCAACCGGACGGTAATGGACATCCTGTTTCACGCGCTCGTCCGCTATGCAGCGCCGGTGCTGGTGTTTACGTCCGAAGAAGTCTGGGGGACCCGGTTCCCCGATGATAGAAGCGTTCACCTGCTCGAATGGCCGGAAATCCCGGCGACTTCGGCGGACGATACCCGCTGGGATGCGCTGCGCGATTTGCGCGAAACCGCGATGGAAGCCATCGAACCGCTCCGCCGCGAAAAGATCATCCGCTCCGGTCTGGAAGCGGCGGTTACCGTGCCCGACGACAAAGTGCCCCAGGGCTTCTCCGACGCCGACCTGGCGGAATTGTTCATCACCGCGTCAGTAACGCGGCGCCAAGGAACGGACGTGACCGTGACCCGCACCGACAATCACAAATGCGGCCGCTGCTGGCGGCTCCTTCCCGAAGTGACGGAAGACGGCGATCTGTGCGCGCGCTGCGATGACGCCGTATCGCAGATGGATACCGCAGCATGAACCCGGTCATGCGCAACCGCCTGATCGGCCTGTTTATCGCGGTGGGCATCTTTGCTGCCGACCAATACGTCAAATGGCTCGTCGTCGGCCCGCTAGGGATCGACCGGATTGGTGACTACAAGGAGTTGCTGCCGTTCTTCGACCTGCGGTTCACCCAGAATTTCGGGGTGTCGCTGGGCATGTTCGAAGCGACGTCCATGGAAGCGCGCTGGGTGCTGGTGGCGGTCACCGCTGCGATCGCGCTAGTGGTGACCATCTGGATGCTGCGCGAGAAATTGTTTGGCGACATCATCGGCCTTGCGCTGATCCTCGGCGGCGCGCTGGGCAACATCAAGGACCGTTACGACCTGGGCTATGTCATCGACTACGCCGATCTCCATTTCGGCACATTCCGGCCCTTCCTGATTTTCAATATTGCCGACGCCTGTATCACCATCGGCGTCGTCATCCTGCTTGCCCGTTCCTTTTTCCTCCGCGATAAGGACGTCAAGAACACCAATGAAGCGGCACCAGACGCCGCGGAGAGTTGATATGGCCAAGACACGAACATTGATCCTTCTGGGCGCCGGCTGCGCGATGCTTTCGGCATGCGGCGGCGATGGCGGCATTCTCGGCCGCGATCGGCCCGATGAATTCGCAGTGCAGCGTCAGGCCCCGCTGGTAGTGCCGCCCGATTTCAACCTGGTGCCGCCCGCCCCCGGCGCGCCGCGCCCGACCGAAGGCACGGCTTCCGCGCAGGCACTCGATGCGCTGTTCGGCGGTCCCGCGCCGCGCAGCGGGGTGGAAAGTTCCGTCATCGACCGTGCGGGCACTGCCGATCCGGGTATCCGTTCGTCGGTTGGCGATGCGGGAACGAACACCGTGGCCAAGGGCCGGGTGACCCGCGATATCATCGCCGCACCCGAAGGCGACGGGCAGGTGACTCAGGCAATAATTCCGGGCTGACAGGCTTCGGCTGTCAGACGGCTTCCGGCGATACGGGCTCAGGCGGAAGCGGGGCCGTACCCGCGGGGCTGACCAGCAGCTTGTCGATCTTGCGGCGGTCCATATCGATCACTTCGAAACGCCAGCCCTGCGCGGTGAAGCTTTCTCCCTCCACCGGCAGGTTCTTGAGCACCGACAGGACATAGCCCGCCGCCGTGGCGAATTCGCGGTTGTCCCCGTAATCGAGGCCTAGCCGTTCGGCGAGATCGTCCGCCGACAGCGCGCCAGAGATCAACAGCGATCCATCTTCCCGTTCGACGATGCCCGGTTCGTCCCCTTCGTCCTGGCTGCTGGCGAATTGGCCGACCAGCGCAGTCAACAGGTCGACCGGAGTAACGATGCCTTCGAGATGGCCGTATTCGTCATGCACGACCGCCATCGCGACGTCGGATTGCTGCAAGGCTCGAAGGGCATCGAGCGCGTCGAGCTGGTCGGGAATGACCACCGCCTTCGCCATCAGGTCCGCCAGCGAAACCGGCTTGCCGGCCACCAGTTGCGCCAGCACCTCACGCACTTTCACCACCCCCACAATCCTGTCAGTTGAGCCATCAGCCACTGGAAGCAGGGAATGGGGGCTAGCCTCGATCGCCTTGCGGATCGCGTCGGGATCGTCGGATACGTCGACCCAGTCGAGTTCAGTGCGGGGGGTCATCAATTCACGCACCGGACGGTCCACTAGGCGCACGACGCCGGCCAGTATCTGGTGCTGTTCCCGTTCAATGACGCCCTGCCGCGTAGCATCGGCAAAGATCATGTGCAGCTCTTCCGCGGTAACGTTCCCTCCGCCCGCAGGCCGCACCCCGAGCAGCCGGACCAGCACGCTGGAGCTTTTATCGAGCACCCATACGACCGGCGCGGCGACGCGGGCAATGAACGCCATCGGGAGCGCCATGACCAGAGCTATCGGGACCGCGTTGCGCAGCGCCACCTGCTTGGGCACCAGTTCCCCGATCACCAGGTTGAAATAAGTCACCAGCGCGATCACCAGCGCAAAGCCGGCGTTGTCGGCATATTCCAAAGGCAATCCGAGAGCGGCGAGCCGTTCACCTACCGGCCCGCCCAGGCTGGCGCCGGAGAAAGCGCCGGCAATGATCCCGACCAGCGTGATGCCGATCTGCACCGTGGAGAGAAACTTGCCCGGATCGGCGGCCAGCACCAAAGCCGTTCGCGCGGCCTTGCTATCCAAGCTGCGCAGCTTGGCCGTGCGCGCCGAAACAATCGCCAGTTCGGACATGGCGAAGATGCCGTTGAGGATGATTAATCCTGCGATGATGAGCAGATCAGGCCAGGGAAAAGGTGTCACGCGCAATCCGCTAGCACAATTAAAGCGTTTCGCCACCATTCAGACACGGTGCTCCAAGCGACCCCACGTTGTGCCGCGAGCGCGCTCATAAATCTGGTGCGGGAACAGCCAACTGTCTAAATGGTTGTGTGTGTGCAACGCAGATGGGTGCGGTGCGCGATTAAAGGTGCCGGTGGCACGATAAAAGGAGGGGACGGCCCCATGAAGAATTCACGGATTTTTGTTTCGAGTCTTGCAGCATTATCGCTGGTTACGGTCTCGGGCTGCGTTACGGATCCCAACACGGGTGAACAGAAAGTTTCGCGCACGGCAATCGGCGGAGTCGGCGGTGCCGTACTTGGCGGCCTTCTTGGCGGCGTTATCGGCGGCAAGACCGGACGCATCATCGGTGCCGGCGTTGGCGGCGTGGCCGGCGGCGTGGTCGGCTACAAGATGGACCAGCAGATCAAGGAACTGAAGGAAAGCACCGCAGGTTCGGGCGTTGATGTCACTGAAACCGACGGCGGCAACGCGATCCTGGTGAACCTGCCCGACGGCGTCACATTCGCAACCGGCAGCTACACCATCAACCAGAATTTCCGCAACACGCTCGATAACGTCGCGAACAGCCTCATCCAGTATCCGGACAGCCTGATCGACGTTTACGGCTACACCGATTCGACCGGTTCCGACGCTTTCAACCAGCGTCTGTCGGAACAGCGTGCGCAGGCAGTGGCAAACTACCTGTCCTCGCGCGGGGTATCGGCTGCGCGCATCCGCTCGCAGGGTTTTGGCGAAGATCCAAACTACTTCGTCGGTGACAACAACACCGATTCGGGCCGGGCACTGAATCGCCGGGTCGAAATCAAGATCATTCCGGTCACGCAGGAAGACGTTGCGGCAGCACGAGCAGCCCAGTAATCGCAGTTGACGAATTCGGGGCCCCGCGCTCCGGATAGCGAGTGAAAAGGGTCGGCCGCAGGGTCGGCCCTTTTTTATGCCATCCCGCTATGCGCGGCTTATTCCCGGACCAACACCACTGCCCGATCCGCCAACCGCTCGACTGCGGCGGCGTGGATCCCCGGCGCGCTGACCAGCAAGCCGAACGCCCGCGGGTCCCGCTTGTTGAAATTAAGCGGGGCACCGAATGCGTCGGAGACCATGGCACCCGCTTCCCGCGCGATCAGTGTGGCCGCTGCGATATCCCATTCGAAGCCCCACCGCAGCGTAGCGAGCAAGTCGGCCTCGTCTGCGCCGACCATCGCGATTCGCAGCGCGATCGAGTTGGGCTTGTCGACCAGCGTCAGATCGCTGTCCGGCTTGGGCAGCGAATCGGCGGGCACGCGCGACCCGGCGAATTCCATACGGGTCGAGGCGACCAGCCGCTGCCCGTTGCGCCACGCGCCCTGCCCGGCGATTCCAAGCCATTCTTCGGACCGCGCCGGGGCCGCAAGCATCCCAATCAGCGGCCGACCTTCGCTGATCAGCCCAACCGAAACGCACCAGCCGGGGCGGCCGCGAATGAAATCACGGGTGCCGTCGATCGGGTCGACCAGCCATGCCAGTCCCCGGCCCAACCGGACCGAATCGTCGACCGTTTCTTCCGACAGCCACCCCGCCGAAGGAAGCAGGCGGCCCAGTTCCCGGCGTAGGAAGCCGTCAACCTCGATATCGGCGTCGCTGACCGGACTGCCCGGTTCCTTGTCCCACGACCGGAGGATATGGCCCGCACCGGGCCAGCGACCTACCGCGATGCGCCCTGCCTCTTGGACAATTTCCTGAAATCTGTTTTGATCGAGCATGCATTATCACTGTTGGAAGCGGACGCAGCACTTTTCAAGCGCGGCGATCCATGCTTAGGCGGCGCCGAACCTAATTTCCCTTACAAGAAGCAACGGACGCCCCATGAACATCCATGAATACCAGGCCAAGGAACTGCTCGCGAAATACGGCATCGGCATCCCCTCCGGCTATGCCGCGCTGACTGTCGAAGAAGCGGTTGCCGGCGCAAAGAAGCTCCCCGGGCCGCTATATGTGGTGAAGGCGCAAATTCACGCGGGCGGCCGCGGCAAGGGCAAGTTCAAGGAACTGGGCACGGATGCAAAGGGCGGCGTCCGGCTGGCGAAAAGTATCGACGATGTGGCGGCGGATGCCAAGGATATGCTCGGCAACACGCTGGTCACGATCCAGACCGGCGATGAAGGCAAGCAGGTCAACCGGCTGTATGTCACCGACGGGGTCGACATTGCCGAAGAATATTACCTTGCCATGCTGGTCGACCGGGCCAGCGGCCAGGTGGCGATGGTCGTGTCGACCGAAGGCGGTATGGATATCGAAGATGTGGCGCACAACACGCCAGATAAAATTACGACGATCACCATCGATCCCGCACAAGGCTTCATGCCGCACCACGGCCGAGCCGTGGCGTTCGCGCTGAACCTGTCGGGCGATCTCAACAAGCAGTGCCAGAAATTGGCTGGCCAGCTCTACACCGCGTTTATCGATCTCGATTGCGAGATGCTGGAAATCAACCCGCTGGTAGAAACGAAAGATGCCAACCTGCTGGTGCTCGACACCAAGATGAGCTTCGACGGCAACGCGCTGTACCGTCACAAGGACGTGGAAGCGATGCGCGACGAAACCGAAGAAGACCCGGCCGAAGTCGAAGCGAGCAAATACGACCTCGCCTACATCAAGCTGGACGGCAACATCGGCTGCATGGTCAACGGCGCGGGCCTCGCGATGGCAACGATGGACATCATCAAGCTGAACGGCGCGTTCCCGGCCAACTTCCTCGACGTGGGCGGCGGCGCGACCAAGGAAAAGGTCACCGCAGCCTTCAAGATCATCCTGCAGGACCCCGCCGTGGAAGGCATCCTGGTCAATATCTTCGGCGGCATCATGAAATGCGACATTATTGCCGACGGGATCGTGGCCGCGGCGAAGGAAGTGAACCTTTCGGTGCCGCTGGTCGTCCGCCTCGAAGGCACGAACGTCGAGAAGGGTAAGGAAATCCTCAACAATTCCGGCCTTCCGATCGTCAGCGCCGACGATCTCGGCGATGCTGCGAAGAAAATCGTCGCCGAGGTGAAGCAGGCGGCCTGAGATTTCCGATGTGCGACTTGGCAACCGTATGGAAACAGCGGCGCGACTGGCGCATTGATAGAACAGGACGGGTCGCCCTTACTTGACGTTTACGTAAGCGCAAGCTAGGGCGCCGTCACACATTGTGAGAGGAAAGTAACTCATGAAAATCCTCGTGCCCGTCAAACGGGTCATCGATTACAACGTTAAACCGCGGGTCAAGGCGGACGGTTCGGGTGTCGACCTCGCCAACGTCAAGATGAGCATGAACCCGTTTGACGAAATCGCGGTCGAAGAAGCCATCCGGATCAAGGAAGCCGGCAAGGCGGACGAAATCATCGCCGTGTCAGTTGGTCCGGCAAAAGCGCAGGAAACGCTGCGCACTGCCCTGGCAATGGGCGCCGACCGCGCGATCCTTGTGGAAACCGACGATACTGTCGAGCCGCTAGCCGTCGCCAAGATCCTGAAAGCGATTGCGGACGAGGAACAGCCCGGCCTGATCATGCTCGGCAAGCAGGCGATCGACGACGACTCCAACCAGACCGGCCAGATGCTGGCGGCGCTGATGGGCCGTCCGCAAGGCACCTTCGCCAACACCGTCGAGATCGACGGGGGCAGCGTGATCGTGAAGCGCGAAATCGATGGCGGACTGGAAACGGTCAAATTGACGATGCCCGCCATCGTTACCACCGACCTGCGCCTGAACGAACCTCGCTACGCCTCGCTGCCGAACATCATGAAGGCGAAAAAGAAGCAACTGGATGTGAAAAGCCCGGCCGATTTCGGGGTCGATACCGCGCCCCGCCTGACCACCACCAATGTCTCCGAACCGCCGGTTCGCCAAGCGGGTGAAAAAGTGGCCGACGTCGATGCGATGGTGGCCAAGCTGAAGGCGCTCGGGATCGCGTAAGCGGCCGAGCTGAAAGGAAGAGACTATGAAAACTCTGGTTTGGGTCGAACACGACAACAAGACCGTCAAGGACGCGACGCTGGCTGCGGTCACCGCCGCGGGCAAGCTGGGCGAGGTGCACCTGCTCGTCGCCGGATCCGGCTGCGCCGCCGTTGCCGACGAAGCCGCCAAGATTGCCGGTGTCGGCAAGGTCCATCTCGCCGACGATGCGGCGTTCGAACACGCGCTGGCGGAAAATGTCGCCCCGCTGGTGGTGGACCTGATGGGGCACCATGACGCCTTCATCTGCCCGGCCACCACCACCGGCAAGAACATTGCCCCGCGCGTGGCCGCGTTGCTCGATGTGATGCAGATTTCGGACATCCTGTCCGTGGAAGATGGCGACAAGACCTTCACCCGGCCGATCTACGCCGGGAACGCCATTGCAACCGTGACCAGCAGCGATCCAAAACTGGTGATCACCGTTCGCGGGACCGCGTTCGACAAGGCCGAGACATCCGGCGGATCGGGGACCGTCGAAGCAGTTGCCAGCACCGGTGACGCAGGTCTTTCCACCTTCGTCAGTTCGGAAATCGCCAAAAGCGAGCGTCC
Source organism: Allopontixanthobacter sediminis (assembly GCF_009828115.1). Taxonomy (GTDB): domain Bacteria; phylum Pseudomonadota; class Alphaproteobacteria; order Sphingomonadales; family Sphingomonadaceae; genus Allopontixanthobacter; species Allopontixanthobacter sediminis. The sequence continues at coordinate 444,383 of NZ_WTYL01000002.1, forward strand.
CGAACTTACCAGCGCGAAGATCATCGTGTCGGGCGGCCGCGCGCTCAAGGATGCCGAAACCTTTCAGGAAGTGATCATTCCGCTGGCGGACAAGCTCAACGCCGGTGTGGGCGCCAGCCGCGCTGCGGTGGACGCGGGCTATGTGCCGAACGATTACCAGGTCGGCCAGACGGGCAAGATCGTCGCCCCCGAAGCCTATTTCGCGATCGGGATTTCCGGCGCGATCCAGCATCTGGCGGGGATGAAGGATTCCAAGGTGATCATCGCGATCAACAAGGATGAAGACGCCCCGATCTTTCAGGTCGCGGACATTGGCCTCGTCGGCGACCTGTTCAAGATCGTTCCAGAACTTACTGAAAAGCTTTAACACTTGCCTTTCAGCCACGCTTGATCGATCAAACGTGGCTGAAAGGGATACGGTATGAGAACCCTGTTGTTCGTCGCTGCGGCGGCAGTCGCGCCTCCAGCCTTGGCCCAGCCTGCCGCCGGCCAGACAACCACTCCTGCCGCTAACCCTTTGGAATACCTGTCGCCGGTTTCGCCGTGGCATCTGAACTATGCCGAAGACAGTTGCCGGCTCATGCGCAGTTTCGGTACCGGCGACGATACCGGAATGGTCTATTTTGAGCGATTCGGCCCGGGCGAAGGGTTCAATCTCGTCGTGGCCGGAAAGAGGCTTCGCTCGATAAATGCCGAATCGAAACTGCAGATCAGGTTTGGCGACGGCGAGGAACACCAGGAGCCGGAATTTTTCATCGGCGAGTTCGGGGATTACGGTCCTGCGGTAATCTTCCGGCCGATGCAGATAAATCGGTCCCCCGCTCACGGACTGCGCGGCAAGGCTCTCGATGAATATTGGGAACGGGTCGCAGACGCTCCGATTGAACCGGTCGGTGCCGAGCGCGAGCGCGCAGTGACGTGGTTATCGATCAGCCGCGGGAAACGCAGTTATGTGACTTTCGATCTCGGGCCGATGAACAAACCTTTTGCCGCCTTGCGCAACTGTACCAACGATCAACTTAGATATTGGGGCATTGATGTGGAGCGGCATGATACGCTGAGCCGCAAACTGAAGCCGGTGCAATCCCCCGGCACATGGCTGAAATCGGAGGATTACCCGCGCCTCATGGCCCGTATCGGGCAGCAGGGGATTATCCATTTCCGCATCGTGGTGGACGAAACCGGGAAGCCTTCATCCTGCCACATCCAGCAGTCGACCCGCCCGAAAGAATTTGACGATGTCGTATGCAAACGCCTGATGGAACGCGCAACGTTCGAACCGGCCTTGGATGCTCAGGGTGCGCCGCTCAAGTCCTTCTACCGCAATACGGTGATCTTCAAGCTGCCATCCTGAAATCTCGGAAATGCCAAGCTGATGCAGCGGCGGGGTTAACCTGAGCGTTCGTAGAGCACGAGCGGCCTGGTGCCATCTTCCGGTTCGTGCCGGTCATAGGGTACGAAGCCCAGCGACAGCGCGAGGTTGTGTGAAGGAGTATGCTTTTCCTCGATCATGCAGGCGATCCGCTGAGCGCCGTGTTCCGCATCGAACCATTCGAGCGCCGCCTCCATCGCCTCGCGCGCGTAGCCGCGGCCCCACTGCCCGGCGTCGATGATCCATCCGGCTTCGGGCACATCATCCAGCCCCCGTCCAAACCCACGATACGATCGGAATATGCCGCAAGAGCCGCCAATTTCCTGCTGTTCCTTCAATCGGACGACAAACACGCCGTAACCGTACAGCGACCAGCTGCCCGCGTTGCGCAGCAGCCGTGAAAAGCTGTCTTCCATGCTCGGTTCGGTTGGACCAAGGTGGCGGCGGGTGTCTGGGTTCGCGGTCAGTTTGAACAGACCGTCCAGGTCACCGGCTTGCGGCCGGTACAGATCGAGCCGTTCCGTTCGGATGATGGGGCCGATCACGGGTACAGGCCACTAACGAAGTGTATGGTGACGCCAACGAGCCCGCCGACCAGCGTGCCGTTGATCCGGATGAACTGCAGGTCGCGGCCCACCGCACTTTCGATCCGGTCCGTGACCGTGCGCGCGTCCCAGCGCTTTACGGTCTCGGACACCAAGCGGACGATCTGACCGCCGTAGCGCGATGCCACACCGACTGCGGTGCGGCGGGCGAAGCGGTTGACCTGCCATTGCAGCTGCGGGTCGTCGCGCAGCGCGGTGCCAAGCTCTGCCAGGCTGCTGCCCAGCTGGCCGGGCCCAAGAATGCCGCCGAAACCCTTGTCGGGATTGCGGGCCATGGCGATAAGGCCCGAACGGATCCGTTCCCAGACCCCTTCCCACCACCGCGCGATTGCCGGATTATCCAGCAGTTCACGTTTCATCTTCTCGACCTTCTCGCGGGTTGGTGCATCGTGGATCAGGTCATGGGCAAGCTTCTCCAGCCCTTCCTCGATCTTGGCGCGCAGCGGATGGTTGGGATCGACCAAGACTTCAGCAAGCAGGCGGTAAAGGCCGTCGAGTACAGAATTTGCCAGCTTCTCGTCCAGCCCGACCCAGCGGATCAGCGCGTTGGCGCGCTCGTGGATGACCGCACGGACCATTTCCTCGTTGTCTTCCAGCGTCAGGCCTGCCCAGCGCACGAAACTGTCGATCAGCGGCAGATGCCGCCGGTCGGCAATCGCGGCGGTCAGCATCTGTCCGAGCAGGGGCGAAATTTCGAGCTTGGCAAGCTGCAGTTTGAGCCCCGCCTTGACCTGGCCGCCAAGGCGTTCGGGGTCGAGCGATTCGAGAATTCCGGCGAGCAGTTCCGCCGCCCCGGCACCTATGCGGGAACCCGTCCCCGATTTCGGTTCGACCAAAAAGCCACCGACTGCCTGCGCCATATTCATCGCCTGCATCCGCCGGGCAACCACCGCCGGGGTGAGAAAATTGTCCCGCAGGAACTGCGCCATGGTGTCAGCGATCCGGTCCTTGTTTTCCGGAATGATCGCGGTGTGGGGTATCTTCAGGCCCAGCGGATGGCGGAACAGGGCGGTAACTGCAAACCAGTCGGCCAGCCCGCCAACCATCGCCGCTTCGGCAAAGGCCAGCACATATCCCCATCCCGGGTGGACCGATTCGTAATAACGGGCCACCAGAAACAGGGCCGCCATGACCACCAGCATCCCGGTTGCGGTCCGGCGCATGGTGCGGGCACGGTCAGCGGTAATGGGATTGCCGCCGCTCAAATCGGCGGGCTCCGCCTTGATCGGGTCGGGATTGACGCTCACTCGGCGGGGGCGGCCCCATAACCGGATGATGGCGCTTCCTGGTCAGGTTGCGGTCCGCGGCCGGTTCGGTTCTCGTCGCCGGGCCGGTAGGTCAGGAACCGGTGCCGCAGCCACGGCCCGGCGCGTTTCTCGAATCCGTCCGCCAAGCTGAAGCCGGCAGGTACGATCAGCAGTGTCAGCAACGTCGACATCAGCAGGCCACCGATCACCACCGTACCCATCGGGGCCCGCCACGCCCCGTCACCGCCGAGCGAAATCGCGGTCGGAACCATGCCGGCGGTCATCGCGACGGTAGTCATCACGATCGGCTGGGCGCGCTTGTGCCCGGCTTCCATGATCGCCTTTAGCTTGGACGTGCCCGTAGCCATTTCCTCGATCGCGAAGTCGATCAGCAGGATGGAGTTTTTCGATACGATGCCCAGCAACATGAGCACACCGATCATCACCGGCATCGAGACCGGTTGACCGACCGCCCAGACCATGAAGATACCGCCCAGCGGGGCGAGCGCGAGCGACCCCATGTTGACGAGCGGCGACATCAGCCGCTTGTACAGGAGGACCAGTACGGCAAACACCAGCAGCACACCGGAGATGACCGCGATCACGAAATTGACGGCCAGCTCCTGCTGCCATTCGTCTTCGCCAACCACGTCACGGGCAACGCCTTGCGGCAGGTTTTCGAAGATCGGCAGCTTGTCGATCTCAGCCATTGCCTCGCCCTTGAGGACGCCTGGCGCAAGGTCGGCACCCACGAACACTCGGCGGCTCTGGTTATAACGTTCGATCGTGGTCGGACCGGAGCCGAACGTGATATTGGCCACGCGTTCCAGTGGTACCGAACCGCCGCTGGCGGTCTGCACCGGCAGGTTGGCAATGGTGTCAAGGCTGCGGCGCGATGCCTGGGGCAGCTTTACCCGGATCGGAATCTGCCTGTCGGACAGCGAGAATTTCGCTGCATTCTGGTCGATTTCGCCCATGGTTGCGATCCGGATCGCCTGGCTCAGCGCCGCCGTTGTGACGCCCAACTGGGCCGCCAGATCACCGCGCGGGGTAATGATCAATTCAGGCCGCCGGATATCGCCATCGACCCGCGGGGCAACCACCATGCCGAGAGCGCTCATCTGTTCCACCAAGGTCGTCGCCGCATCGTTCAGCAATTCCGGATTGGATCCCGCAAGCATGATCGAGATATCGCGGCCCGTGCCGCCCCCACCAGATTGCGACTGGAAGCGGACCCGGGCGTCGGGAATTTCAGCCAGTTCCGGAGCCAGATCGCGCTCGAATTCGATCGAGGTCTTTTCCCGCTCCGGCTTCAGCGTGATGAAGATGGTGGCGTTGCCTTCGCGAACGCGTTCCAGCGCCCGTTCGACTTCGGGCTGCTGGTAAAGGATCGCGGCAATCCTGTCGGCTACCCGTTCGGTCTGGGCCAGGGTTGTACCCGGCACCATCTCGATTTCCACCCGGCTGTTGTCATCGTTGATGGTCGGCTGGAATTGTTGCGGCGTGATCGCGAACAGCACGACTGTCAGCACGAACGCGAACAGGCCGAGGCCCATCATCCAGATTCGGTGATCGCGTAGACGCGCGGCGACCCGCCGCCCCAGGAATCGGTTCCAGCCGAAGAAACCGGCCTCGTCTCGTCCCGTTACGAAGGATCCGATCAGGCCCGCCAGAAAACTGACGAGGAATCCGCCGAGATACCCGCCGATCAGTCCGAGCAAGCCCATGCCGATGGCCCCGGCAAGTGAACCGTCTTCCGCCTGGATCGAACTGGTGAACATCATTATCGCCAGCACCGCAGCGGCAAGCAGCGCAAAGCCGTAATAGGCCGGTCGGGCGTGAACCGTTTCGAGGGCATCGCGCTTCTTTCGGGCTGCGCGATTGTCGAGCGACCACGCCAGCACGCCCATGTATCGGTCCATCATCCGGCCTTCGCCATGCGAGGCGTGGCCCTTGGAATGTAGGAAGTAGGCGGCAAGCATCGGGGTGATCATTCGCGCCACCGCCAAGCTCATCAACACCGCGATAACCACCGTGATACCGAAGTTCTTGAAGAACTGTCCCGAGATGCCGGGCATCAGGCCGACGGGAAGGAACACGGCTACGATGCAGAATGAGGTCGCAACCACCGCCAAACCGATTTCGTCCGCCGCGTCGATCGACGCCTGATAGGCGCTTTTACCCATGCGCATGTGGCGCACGATATTCTCGATCTCCACGATTGCATCGTCCACCAGCACCCCGGCAACGAGGCCCAGCGCCAGCAGCGACAGGAAATTCAGGTTGAACCCGAGCAAATCCATGAACCAGAAGGTCGGGATGGCGGACAGCGGGATGGCGATGGCGGAAATGACCGTCGCGCGCCAGTCACGCAGGAAGAAGAACACTACCACGACAGCCAGCAGTGCTCCTTCGATCATCGCCGCAATCGAGCTTTCATACTGGCTTTCGGTGTATTTGACCGTGTTAAACAGCGGAATGAAGGTCACGCCGGGATTCTCCGCCTCGATTTCGGCGATAACCTCCTTGGCGTTTTCGAACACGGTCACATCGGACGCGCCCTTGGCGCGGGACATGGCGAAGTTCACAACTTCCTTGTCCCTGACCTTGCTGATCGAATTGCGTTCGCCGAACCCGTCACGGACGGTTGCGACATCGGACAGCTTGACCGTCGCGCCGTTGCCCAGCCGAATTTGCCGTTCGCCCAGCTCAAATGCGCTATCGTCGTTACCGAGGACGCGAACCGATTGCCGGGTTCCGCCGACTTCGGCCATTCCGCCCGCCGCATTGACATTGTCCTGCCGCAGCACGCCGTTGATCTGGCCCGCAGTCACGCCCAGCGCCTGCATCCGGCCCGGATCGAGAATTACCTCGATTTCGCGGTCTACGCCGCCAAACCGGTCAACTTCCGCCATCCCCTCGACGCCAAGCAGCCGTTTGGCGATGGTATCGTCGATGAACCAGCTGAGCTGTTCGATCGTCATGTCGCTGGCTTCGACCGCGTAGATTGCCAGGAAGCCGCCGCCAGCGACATCCACCTTGCTAATCCGCGGTTCGAGAATCCCGTCCGGCAGGCTGCCGCGCACGGTATCCACAGCGTTTTTCACTTCCGCGACCGCATCGTTGGAGTCGGTGCCGATGTCGAATTCGACGAAGGTGTTGGAATTGCCCTCGCTCGCGGTTGAACTGATATTCTTGACCCCGCTGACCGAGCGGATCCCGGATTCGACCAGCTGGGTTACCTGATTCTCGATTTCCTTGGGCGCAGCGCCGGGCTGCGAAATCGAAACATTGACCGCGGGGAAATCCACGTCCGGATTGTTCACCACGTCCATGCGCGCGAAACTGAGAATGCCCGCGAGAAGCAGGGCGGTGAAAACCACCAGCGGCAGCACCGGGTTGCGGATCGACCACGCGGAGATATTGCGGAAATCCATTATTTATCAGCTTCCCGCTTTGACCGGCCGGATGGTCTGGCCCGGATTGAGGAAGCCGCCGGCGCGCAGCACGATCCGTTCCCTGCCGGTCAGGCCCTGGGTGATAATGACCCCGTCGGCCGTCACTGCTCCGGTCTGCACCGCGCGGCGTTCGACCTTGTTGTCCTTGCCCGCAACATAGACGTAACTCCCCTCGTCATCCGACAGGACCGCGCTTTCCGGCAGCAGCGGGGCGACCACCGTGCCGCTCTTGATCGTGGCTGCCGCAAAACCGCCGGGCCGCAATCCTTCCGCGTAGGGCAGCGCAATCCGCGCTGTGCCCTGTCGGTTCTGCGGATCGATGGTCGGCGACAGCTGCCAGATCTGGCCGTTGTAGACCTTCTCGGTACCGACCGGCACGACGTCTGCCGAAACCCCGGTCGACAGCCGCGCAAGGTCGGATTCGCCGACGCGCGCCAGCATTTCCATCTCGCCGCCCTTGGCGATCAGGAACAGTGTCCCGGCTCCAGCGCCAACAACCTGACCCGGCTCCACATTGCGTTCGAGCACCAGCCCGGATGCGGGCGCGACGACATTGAGACGGGCGTTGCGCGCGCGGAGCTCGCCTGCCTGTGCCTGCGCCACCTTGACGCGCGCGGCCGCGGCATCGCGGGTAGCTGTCAGCCGGTCGACATCAGCTTGGCTGATGAAGCCGCGATCGACAAGTTGCAGGGCGCGCTCGAGATTGGACTGCGCCAACCGTGCGTCGGCCTGAGCAACCTGGACCTGCGCGCTGGCGCTCGCGGCTTGCTGGTTCTGTACGGAATGGTCAATGACGGCAAGAACTTGGCCAGCGTTGACCCATTGGCCGGCATCGACCGGCACGGAGACCACGCGGCCACCTTCGCCAGCGATACCCACGGGCATCGCACGGCGGGCCGCGAGGGTCCCGGTAGCGGAAATTTCGCCTTCGATGGAACCGCTGCCCGGTGACACAACCGTAATCGCGGGTGCCTGACCGGCGTCGGCACCGGCTTCCGGCGCGGGTTCGCCGCTGCCCATCAGGTAATAAACCGCCACCGCAACCACGACGATAGCCAACAAGACGACAGTGATCCACAGGCCGCGCCGGCTCGAACGTTCCGTCCGGCCATCGGCGCCCGCCATGTCGGCCGTGGTATATTCCGGACTATCCGCGGTTACCGAAGATTCGTAATTCATCGTGCGACTGCCTTGATCATCCGGCAGCCGACTATCATGCGCTGCCCAACAGGTGTATTATATTGATAGATCACCAGATGCAAGCAGGTGGTGTCCTCTGCCGTTCCCATAGACCGGCTGGGCGCACGGGGCAATAAACCGCTCGACCGGCGACGTATCTGTCCGACCAGCGATCCGGCACGCAAACATGAAAAAAGCGGCACGGCCAGGAAGGCCGCACCGCTTTTTCAATTCAGTTGAGACGTTTTATTTAGCGAACGCGGCCACGCTGGACCAGGTTCACGATACCGAGGAGAACCACGGCACCGACGATTGCGATAATCAGTCCGGTAAGCGAGAATTCCTGCACACTACCGCCAACGCCAAGAAGAGGCTGGGCAATGAGATTGCCGAGGACGGAACCAATGCAACCAACCACGATGTTCCAGAAAATACCCATGGAGGCATCACGGTTCATCACCATGCTGGCGAGCCAGCCTGCGACACCGCCGACAATCAATGCGATAATCCAACCCATAATAAATCCTCCTGCTTTGCCTTCGAAATGAAGTTACCGTTACAACGCCGCGTAACTTCAATCGGTTCCCGGTCACTTCTCGCCGGGTAGGCAGGACTTACGTCGCGGAAGGGCACGTGGCAATCACCCGCGACACCATACGATATGTCAGGCGTTATGGCTTGGCCATGCGACGGAGCGCCGCAAGAAGAGCTTAATACTTAAGCTGGCGCTCGTACAAGTCGCGGTAGTGCTGGATACGGGTCACCCGAAGTCCCTGCATGCCCGAACGGTCGACCGCCCGTTGCCACGATGCGAACTCTTCGAGCGTAAGATTGTAGCGCTCCAGCACTTCGTCGATGGTCAGCAAACCGCCATTGACCGCAGCGACCACTTCCGCCTTGCGGCGCACGACCCAGCGCTTGGTGCTCGGCGGCGGCAGATCGTCGACCGTCAACGGCTCTCCGAGGGGACCGATGACCTGAGCTGCGCGGATTTTCTGGTTTTCTATCATTTCAACTCTCGGTCGCCGGATGTAATGTCATTCGGATCAGCCGAAGTTCTAGGCTGCGCGGTTTTGCTATCCGCTAAAGTTTTGCAGTTAACAGGCCGTGCACGGTAATTAACCGAGGTTACATTTCCTGCCGAATCGGCGGACCCGTCGGCCAGTGCGCTGCAGGAACGCGGCGGCGAGTCGGCGAGCGAGGAAAAATTGGCCGAGCGCAGCGCGGAGGTATGCGCGAGACTCTGGCGGAAATCCCGCATTGCCGCGAGTCGAGCGGTAAGCTCGGACCATGCGACCAGCCGCAGGGGTGCCCGCTCGGCATCGTCGGGCCGCGGCTGGCCAAAGGCAAATTGACTGTTGGACGTTTCGTTCATGACAACGCTCTTACCAGCGCGATGGTCAAGATAGGGTAAAGCCCGGGTTTACCTGTGATTAGGAAACCCTAACGAATTCGCGGCTTCCGTAGCGGGGCATCTGCCATCGGGAAGGCGAGGGGATACCCCTCTGGCCGCAGCGGGCACAGATGTGTAAGGGGCGGACCATGGAAACCGCCGCAACGCTTGATTCCGCGCTGGACACCGCCAGCCTGTTCGACCTGCCACGTCCAGCCACCGAGTGCCGGATCGTGGTCGCGATGTCGGGCGGAGTCGATTCGTCCGTGGTCGCCGCCCTTGCCGCGGCATCCGGGGCCGAGGTCATCGGGATCACTCTGCAATTGTACGATTACGGCGCCGCGACAGGCCGCAAGGGTGCCTGCTGCGCCGGTGACGACATCAGCGATGCGCGCGCCGTGGCAGACCGGCTGGGCATCGCACATTACGTGTTCGACCACGAAAGCGCGTTCCGTGAGGAAGTGGTCGAGACCTTCGCCGATGCCTATTTGCAGGGCCGCACGCCAGTGCCGTGCATCCGTTGCAACATGGGTCCGAAATTCACCGACCTGCTGCGAATGGCGCGCGAACTCGGTGCGGATTGCCTTGCCACCGGGCATTATGTCCGCCGCGAGATGGGCCCCGCCGGAGCAGAGCTGCACCGGGCGCTCGATCCGGCGCGCGACCAGTCCTATTTCCTTTATGCGACCACCGAAGCGCAGCTCGATTTCCTGCGTTTTCCCTTGGGCGGCCTGCCCAAGTCGCAGGTCCGCGAGCTGGCGGAGCAAGCGGGACTGCGTAACGCCGCAAAGCCGGACAGCCAGGACATCTGCTTCGTACCTGACGGTGATTACGCGAAGATCGTTACCTCGCTCCGCCCCGAAGGCGCGCGGACTGGCGCAATCGTCCACGCCGAAACCGGCGAAACGCTGGGCGAGCACAAGGGTGTCATTCATTTCACAGTTGGCCAGCGGCGGGGCCTCGATATCGGCGGCCAGCCGGAACCGCTTTATGTGATCGGTCTCGATGCAGAAACCGCGCAAGTGAGGGTCGGTCCGAAGCGGCTGCTGGCAGTGGGCGCGGCGACGGTGATCGAAACCAACCGGATCGGCCCAATGCCGTCAGGACCGCTGACCGCCAAAGTCCGGTCACTGTCGAAGCCGGTGCAGGTCACGGTGGAGGGCGCTCTCGGTCAAGGGGCAACTGTCACGCTGCGCTTCGCCAACCCCGAATTCGGCGTGGCGCCGGGGCAGGCTGCAGTGATTTATGCGGATGACCGGGTAATCGGTGGCGGCTGGATCGAAACCACGACCCCCGCGATCTCCCTCGACACTGTCGTATAACAAAAGGCCCCGCCGGGGGGCGGGGCCTTCGGATATCGTCAAACCGTCAAGCCGGCTCAGGCGCTAACAGGTTCGTCGTCATCTCCGTCGGCGATGATGACAATTGCGGCAATTACGGCCGCTGCGCCCAACAGGGCCAGGATGATGCCGTTGCCTTCAAGATTGCTTTCCGCTTCCACCGGAGCGCTGGCCCGCGCCATATCGGCCTGCGCGGCGTAAGCGGCGGCGGGGGAGATCGTAAGGGCGGCCGCTGCTGCGGCAAGGGTCATTTTCTTGATCAGCATATTCAAAGCTCCTTCGGTGCTGGGTGGATATTTCAAGCCGAATTAATAATCCGGTCCGTTCATATTGGCAACTTCCCGCGAGATAAAATGTTCCGCAAAAGGTCCAGGCCGAGTTGCGTCCCGGCCCCTAGTCTTCCCATCGCTCCATCACGCAGCCGTACCCCTTGCGATAGGTGGCTACGGCGGGCGGCAGCAGGGGATAGCGGGCCCTGATGCTCTTGGCTTCCTCGTCTTCGCTCAGTGACACCAGCTCCATTCCTGCCAACCGGTCTTTCTTGCAGTCTTCGAGGCTGCGCCCACCAATGTAGCGGCACGAACAGGCGACATGCGCGCTGTAGGTAGACCCGGCACCGGTGTAGCCGAGGATCGGCGCGCGGTAGAACCAGCCCAGCGCGGCCAGCAACACCGCAACCACCAGCAGCGCCCACGGCCAGCGCGATTTCTGCCGGCGAGCGGCGGAAGAACGCGAACGGGTTCTCGCCGCCGACGATTTCGGTTTAGTAATTGCCAAGCGGGTATCCTTGCGCAAATGGGGTTCGATGACGCGACGTTCCGTTTCCCATATCGCCAGCTTGGTGCTGCTGCCAAGCCTTGCCTTGAGCATGGCCGCCTGCAGCAACACCCCACCCCCGCCCGAGCCCCTGACGCAGGAAGCGCTGGCGGCGGTCAAGGACACTCCGGGCGCCCCGAAAGAGCAGCTTGCACGGCAGATCGATGAAGTTTTCACCGCTCCCGGCGTCGGCGAAACGCGCGCCATGGTGGTGATGCACGGCGGGACGATAGCGGCGGAACGCTATGCGGCGGGTTACGACGCCGAGACGAAGTTCGTCAGCTGGTCGATGGCCAAGACCGTCACCGCGGTGATGATCGGAATGCTGGTGGCGGACGGACGATTGAGGCTGGACGATAGCCCGCCCCTGCCGCGGTGGCAGCGGCCGGGCGATCCACGCGGCGAGATTACCCTGCGGCAATTGCTCCAGATGCGTTCCGGGCTGCGCCATACCGAGGCCGGCAATCCGCCGTACGAATCCTCCGAAGTGCGAATGCTGTTTCTCGACGGACGGGACGATATGGCGGATTGGGCGACAGCCCAGCCCTTGGAAGCCGAGCCGGGTGCCCAGTTCGAATATTCGTCCAACACTACGGTGATCCTGGCCGACATTGCGGCGCGGGTGCTGACCGACAGCAACGATCCCGAGACCCGCCGCAGGGCCGTCGACGATTACCTGCAGACCCGGCTGTTCGGACCGGTGGGCATGGATTCGATGGTCCCCGAATATGACGCCAGTGGGACGTTGATCGGCGGCAGCCTGATCCACGGGACCGCGCGCGACTGGGCCAAGTTCGGCGAGTTCCTGCGCAACAAGGGGTCGGTTCGCGGCGCGCAGCTGATCCCCCGCACATGGATCGATTTCATGCGCAAGCCCAGCCCGCGTTCCGAATTCTACGGTGCGCAAACATGGCTCAACCGCGATTCGGGCCTCGACCGGGACGACCAGCTGCAGGACCGCGGACCATCCACGATGTTCGCCGCGATCGGCCACATGGGCCAATATGTGCTGGTCTCGCCGGACCAGAAATTGACCGTAGTCCGGCTCGGCCATTCGGACACGGAACAGCGCAAGGCGATGCTGCAGGAATTGCTCGACGTGGTGGAGCTTTACCCCGCGAGGTAGAATTTGCCCTCGACCACCGTCACGCAGTTCCCGCCAAGCCACGCGCGATCGCCATCGGCGCCTTTCGCGATCTGGCAGGTCAGGTCACCGCCCCGCGCCGAAGCCTGATGCGCTGTGAAGCTCGTACGGCCGAGCCGTCCCGTCCAGAACCCGGTCAGCACCGCATGGGCCGATCCGGTCACACTGTCCTCATCCACCCCGCCGCCAGGCACAAACACCCGGCTGACAATATCGGTCCTATCGCCCGGCGCGGTACAAATAAACTGGTTCGCCCCCAATGCGCCCAGCCCCCGAATATCCGGTGCGAGCCCGCGCACCGCCTGTTCGTCCGGATAGAGAAACACGTCATAACCAGCCGGATTGCGCCATACCTCGAGCGGTTCCGCGCCAAGGAGCGCCGCCGCCTCGAGCCACGCGTCCGGTTCGACAGGGATCACCGGCAGGGCGACTTCGTATCCGGCCGGGCTGCGGCGAACCTCCAGTATGCCGGCCTTGCGGGTACGGAAGGTTACGCTGTCCCCGCCGTCCCGGGACAGGAGCACATGACCAGACGCGAGCGTGGCATGGCCGCACAGCGCGATTTCCACCGCAGGGGTGAACCAGCGCAATTCCCAAACCGCCGCGCCGGTTTCGTCCTTCACCACAAACGCGGTTTCGGCGAAGTTGTTCTCCTCCCCGATAGCCTGCAACACATCGTCGGGCAGCCACGCATCCAGCGGCATCACTGCGGCCTGGTTACCGGCGAAAGGCTGGTCGGCAAAGGCGTCGACATGCCAGTAGGGCAGCGTTCGGGTCATCATTCTTTCTCCAGCTTGGCGAACTCGTCGGTCTCGACCAGCGCGTTGCCCGGTTCGTCCACATGCCCCTCCGGGTCGATATGGATCAGCAGTTCCATATCGGGGAAATGGCGGCCGAGATCCTCCTCGACCCGTTCGATGATGTCATGCGCCTGCCGGACGGTCATTGCTTCGGGCAGATCGACGTGGAATTGCACGAAATCCCGGTGGCCGCTGGTGCGCGTGCGCAGGTCGTGGAGATTGGTGAGTTCCGGGTGCATTGCCGCCAGTTCGACGAACCGCTGGCGCTTTTCTTCCGGCCATTCGCGGTCCATCAAATGGTCGATCGCTTCCATCGCGGCGCGCCATGCGCCCCACAGCAACCACGCGGCGATGGCGAGCCCGAACAGCGGGTCGGCCAGTCCGAAACCGGCGTATTGATCCAGCACCAATGCGGCGATGACCGCGACATTCAGCAGCAGGTCCGACTGGTAATGGACATGGTCCGCCGAAATCGCGACCGAACCGGTCTTGCGGATGACATGGCGCTGCCAGGCGAGCAGCACGATGGTCAGGATGATCGCGATGACCGATACCGTGATCCCCGCCGGCGCGGCCTCTGTCCTACCGCCCTCCGCGATGCGCCGGATCGCCCCGAAAGCGATGCCGGAAGCGGAGAGGGCGATCAGCATTACCTGAAATATGGCCGATAGGGATTCTGCCTTGCCGTGGCCGAACCGGTGATCCGCATCGGCGGGCTGCGCGGCGATATACACCCCGAGCAGGGTCGCCGCGCTCGCCACCAGGTCGAGCGCGGTATCGGCGAGGCTGCCGAGCATAGCGGTCGAACCGGTCTGCCAGGTCGCCCATAGCTTCAGCGCCACCAGCAGGGCCGCGGTCGACATCGACGCAATCGCCGCACTGCGCGTCAACGCGGAACGGTTGGCGAGCGACGGGTCGGTCATGGGAACAGCAACGTGTCGGTCCAGCCGGAAGCATCCTCGCTGCGTTCGAACCGGCGGCGATCATGCAGCCGATTGGGGCGGTCGAGCCAGAATTCGAAGGCCCGGGGACACAGCGTGAAGCCGGTCCAGTGCGACGGGCGTTGGACTTCGCCATCCGCAAACCGCGACCGCGCCGCTTCGTAGCGTTCGAGGAACGTGGTCCGGCTATCGAGCGGACGGGACTGGTCGGAGGCCACCGCGCCGAGCTGCGAATCGCGCGAGCGGCTGTGAAAATACGTGTCCGCCACCTCGGGGGCGACTTCCTGCAACGGACCCTCGATCCGGATCTGGCGCCGCAGCGATTTCCAGTGAAACAGCAGCGCGGCCTCCGCATTGGCGCGAATCTCCTGCCCCTTGCGGCTGTGCGCGTTGGTGTAGAAAGTGAACCCGCCGCCCGCAAACCCGCCGGAGCCCATATCCGGCCCGTGACCTTTCAGCAGCACCATCCGTACCGAAGGCACGCCGTCCGCGGTGGCCGTCGCGAGCGCCATCGCGTTGGAATCGTTGGGCTCGCTCGCCCGTGCCTCGGCGAACCATTCGTCGAACAGCGCGAAGGGATCCGCGGAAGGAATCTGGCTCAGGGATTGGTCATCGGTCATGCCTGCGCCCTACCTCGACAGGGGCCATGCGGTAAAGCTCCCGCGCGCACGAGCGGCTTGCAAGGGCGCACTGATACACCTAGCTAACACGCCATGGCCGATCCTTACACAACCCTTGGAATTCCGCGTTCCGCGACCGACAAGGATATCAAGAGCGCTTATCGCAAATTGGCGAAAGAGCTTCACCCTGACCGGAACAAGGACAATCCCAACGCGACCGAGCGGTTTTCGGCGGCCACGCAGGCATACGATTTGCTGTCGGACAAGGATCAGCGCGCCCGGTTCGACCGCGGCGAGATCGACGCGGAAGGCAATCCGACCAGCCCCTTCGGCGGCGGCGGTTTCGGCGGGGGTTCGCGCTTCCGCGATGGCGGTTTCGGCACGCGGCCCGGCGGCCCGGGCGGTCAGGGCGGCTTTCGCCCCGAAGACATGGGCGGCTTCGCGCAGGAAGGTGTCGATCTCGGCGATATTTTCGAAGGCCTGTTCGGTGGGCGTACCGGAATGGGTGCCGGCGGCGGCCCCGCCGGGATGGGCACCCGCCGGCCTCCTCCGCCGCCGAGCAAGGGGGCCGATATCCAGTACCGGCTGCGCGTGCCGTTCGTCGACGCTGCGACCCGCGCCGACCAGCGGATCACGCTGTCGGATGGCAAGACCATCGACCTGAAACTCCCCGCCGGGGTCGAGGACGGAACCCAGATGCGCCTGAAGGGCAAGGGTCAGGCGGGGGCCGGCGGCGGCGGCGACGGATTGGTCACGATTTCGGTCGAACCGCACGCCTTTTTCCGGCGCGAGGGGGACAATGTCCGTCTCGAACTTCCGATCACGCTGGACGAAGCCGTTAACGGGGCGAAAGTGAAGGTTCCGACCGTGGACGGCGCCGTGATGCTGACCGTCAGCCCCGGCAGTTCTTCGGGCAAGGTCCTGCGCCTCAAGGGCAAGGGATTCTCGACTAAGGCCGGCAGCCGCGGTGACCAACTGGTGACGCTGGAGATCGACCTTCCCGGCGACAAGGCGGACGAACTGGCCGACCTCGCCAAACGGCTCGATGGTTGGCGTGACACCCGCAATCCCCGAAACAGCCTGGGGGTGTAATTCATGCCTCCCGAGACGGATGCGGTTCCGGACCAGGATGCCGGACAGGACACTGACGGGCACCACCGTTCCAAGGTAAGCCGGATCAAGCGCAAGATGACCCCGGGCGCGCGTTTCATGGATGTGACCAAGCGGACGGTGGCAGGAACCTGGGCAGACGGGACCATTCACGCCGGCAATCTGGCGTATCTCTCGATCCTGACGATCTTTCCTTTCTTCATTCTCGGTGCAGCGATCTTCTCCGCAATTGGCGAGGAAAGCGAACGCGCGGCCACCATCAACACAATCCTGCTGGCGCTGCCGCCGGTCGTCGGCGAGGTAATCGGACCGGTCGCGCGGGACGTGATCAGTGCGCGAACCGGATGGTTCCTGTGGGTCGGCGGCGCGGTCGGCCTGTGGACGGTTTCGGGCTTGGTCGAAACGATCCGGGATATTCTCAGGCGTGCCTATGGGACACATCCAAAGCTGGCGTTCTGGCGTTACCGCCTGCTTTCGTTCGGGGTCATTATCGGGGCAATCTGCCTGTTGGTGATATCACTGATCGCGCAGGTAATGATCGGTGCGGCGCAGCAGGTGATCAGTTCGTATTTCCCCTGGCTCAGCGACGTGCTGACGGATCTTTCGTTCAGCCGGATCATTCCCGCCATCGGTCTGTACGTCTCGATATACCTGCTGTTTTTTACGCTGTCCCCCGCAGCATTCCGGCATCGCCGGTTTCCCAAATGGCCCGGAACCCTGCTGGTCACCGTCTGGTGGGTCGCAGTTACTGCCGCATTGCCGCCGCTATTGGGCACATTTTTCGCTTATGACATGACCTATGGCAGCCTGGCAGGGATCATGGTGACCATGTTCTTCTTCTGGCTCGTTGGGCTGGGCATGGTATTGGGGGCGGAACTCAACGCTGCTCTGGCCGCAACCGGACGGAATTCCGCCGAAGCGAAATTGGCGGGTAGCAGGCAGCCGGAACAAGCCGAAACGGAGAATAAGATACAATGAACGGTCTAATGACAGGCAAGCGCGGGCTGATCATGGGTCTGGCGAACGACAAGTCGCTGGCCTGGGGTATCGCCAAGCAATTGCGCGAACAAGGCGCGGAGCTGGCGTTCACCTATCAGGGCGAAGCGCTGGCAAAGCGCGTGATCCCGCTCGCCGCACAGCTCGATTCCGATTTCACCTTCGAATGCGACGTGTCGGACATGGCGATGCTCGACGCGGCGTTCGAGACGTTGAAAAGCCGGTGGGAGACCATCGATTTCGTGGTTCACGCGATCGGTTTCTCCGACAAGAACGAACTGCGCGGCAAATATGTCGATACCAGCCTCGAAAACTTCCTGATGACGATGAACATATCCGCCTACAGCCTGGTCGCCGTCGCCCAGCGCGCGGCCAAGATGATGCCGCCGATGACCGAAGACGGCAAAGGCGGCGGCTCGATCCTGACGCTGACCTATTACGGCGCCGAAAAAGTGATCCCGCATTACAACGTGATGGGCGTGGCGAAGGCGGCGCTGGAAACCAGTGTCAAATATCTCGCCAACGACCTGGGACCAGCGAATATCCGGGTCAACGCGATTTCCGCCGGACCGATCAAGACGCTGGCTGCCAGCGGGATCGGCGACTTCCGTTACATTCTCAAATGGAACGAATTGAACGCCCCGCTGCGCCGCAACGTCACGATCGATGACGTCGGCGGTGCAGGCGTGTATTTCCTGTCGAACCTGTCCTCAGGCGTGACGGGAGAAGTTCATCACGTCGATGCAGGTTACCACGTGGTCGGCATGAAACAGGAAGACGCTCCCGATATCGCGCTGGATTGACGCCGGCTCCGCTCCAATTTCATTTTCGCCGCATCAGGACGAACAGACCCGTTGCCAATTGAGGTGGCATCAGGCGATGGGCCAGTTGCCACATGCGAAACATGAACGCGTTGCCGAAGTGATATGAAGGAACGCCTGAAGTGCGGTAATAGAAGACGTCAAAATCCTGTCCGAAATGCCGCTTGAACGCTGCGGGAGTGTTCACCCGGTAGTGCGTCGGGAAAACGTCTTCTTCCTTTCTGTGCGGTTGGATCGCCTTGAGTAGCTTGCTGTGCAACCGGTTGGGGACGAGGCGTGACACCAACGCGACATATCCCCATTTGTTTGGTGTTATCACGAAGACCCAGCCGCCGGGTTTGGTAACCCGCGCCAACTCTCTCGCTGTCCATTCAGGATCAGGCAAGTGCTCGAAGACATACCTCGAAACAACCGCGTCGAAGCGGCCATCTTCGTAGGGTAGCCGGCCGCCGGGTTCGAAGAGCTCAGCACGGTCCAGGCTGGGATTGGACTTGACCGCCGGATCCACGTCGCAACCATCAACGAACGCAACCCGGCCTTTGAAGATCTGCAGGTTTCGTCGGTACCTGACCGGATCCTCGTAACACCACTCGCCCCTGCCTGCGCCGAAATCGAGCAGCGTGTCCTCAGGATGGATGAGCGCTGCGACCTGGCTGTAGAATGCGATTTGCTGGTCCTGGTGAGAGAACCCCGTTGCACCGGCTTCGCTTATGAGGCGACGTTCCAGCGCCACCTTTGAATTTGTGTGGGGCTCGTCAACCGCTTCTGTTTTCATGGGCAAGGGACCATTTCAATTTTATCTCAAAGATTTTACGGGCGCTCGGTCAATGTTGATATTCCGATGCGCCGCAGTAGCGATAATCCGGTCCGCGTCGCCCAGAATTTTCAAGGTGAACGGCGTTTCGGGTGCGCTCGGCGTATTGATTCTTCGCAGCTTCCCTGTTCGCCCGCGTATCGTAATCCGCGACCATGAATTTCGGGTAACGCGCTCGACACTCCCATCGCGGCCGATGCTGGTAATAGCCGCGAGATAGGCGCCGAACGGATCTTCGATGCCATCGGCAATATTCACGTCAATGTCGATGCCGTCGATCGAGCTAGGTTCGCCGTCCGCGCTCTGGTGTTCGATGGTTACACAGGCTCCGCTCAATCGGTCGTTTTTCATTTGCGCATAATACGGAAGACTGCCGGTAAAACCGAGCCTCAGCGTAACATTTCTGGTTGCCCGGCCATAAGATTTGACCAGCACTGCGGATTGCGCGCCCGCCGCAACCTGCAGCCCATCATGGTGAATGTTGATCTCCAGATCGTGACCTTCAACACCATAGGCGATGTATGCGCGTCGACAATTTACGCTGTCGATTACGCCATGCACCTCGTCTCCCTGATTTTCGCATCCCAGTGCATAATAGCAATGACGGGCCCGGCAATTCACACCGAAGTTGATGCCGCGAACCCGGTTCTGAACCGGACCCTGTGCCCAGACCATTGCGAGCGCACGAACGGCAAGAATGTTCGCTAATCCAACAGAATGTGTGCCGCCGCCCCCAGGCTGAAGAACGATCATCTTCATACCCCAAGCCTCATCAACATATGCACTGTCGCTGGCAGTCAGATTGATGATGTCAAGGTTCGCGGCGTTGGAAAAGGACAACAGGTTCCAAACGTTGCCCTTGGCGCTACGAGCTCGGATGATCGCACCATTCCCGTCAAGAACGGCATTACGCAGGCCCGAAATCTCAAACAGACTCGGTCGATCGGTGACGATCCCGAGATCGTAAGTGCAGCCACGTTCCAACCGCAGGACACCGGTGCCGTTTCGTACCCATTGCTCTATCGCCTTCCTGAGAACGTCCCGGTCAGACGAACGCTGGGTCCGGAATTGTCCTGCGTCGACGAAGGGCTCAGCGGCCGCACCATGAAAAGCCGACAGACTGGCTCCCGCAACGACCCCTCCCATGATCAGCATATTTCGGCGGGTAATTGGAAAGGTCGATGCCATCACTGTAGTATTAGGAGTGCGCGATTAACCGGGAGCAACGCTCGACTCATCGAGCGCCGGAGCCAAGGATTACAGTCAGGATCGTGCGGAAAAGGATCGTTACATCGATCCACAGTCCGAAATGCTTTATGTAATAGAAATCGTAGTGCAACTTATCGAGCACCTCGTCCAATTCCGTGACATGGCCCTGATTTACCTGCGCCCATCCGGTAATGCCTGGTCGAACAACATGCCGGTAACTGTAATACGGCAGTTCAGCCGAATACCAGACCGACAGGGCCTCAGCTTCCGGGCGCGGACCGATCCAGCTCATTTCACCGCGGAGTACATTCCAAACCTGCGGGAGTTCGTCGATCCTTGTATTCCGCAAAAAGCGGCCGAGTTTTGTGATGCGGTGATCGTCAACTTTCGTTTTCGCCGATTCGCGGCCGGTCTTCCCGTCGTTTTCTACCAATCGCATGGTGCGAAATTTGAGCACGGAAAACGGCTTGCCGCGATAGCCGACGCGGATCTGTCGGAAAAAGCTGGGTCCCGGGCTGTCGAGCTTAATCGCGATGGCAACGATAACGAATAGCGGTAGCAAGATCGGCAACGCAGCGATCGCAAAAACGATATCGCCTGCCCGCTTCAACGAAGAGTAGCTTTCCGAAGGGGCGAGCGAACCCAAGCTGTTCTCCGACAAATGTTCAATCTGGACTCTGCCGGATATCATCTCCTGAACCTGCTTTATGTGGAACACCTTATAGCCTTGGAGGACGAAATCCGCGATTTCCCGCTCCCAGACATGGCTATGATCCAGCCTCAAATCAGCGATGATGGCCGCATCCCGGGGTATCTTGGTGCCTGGACTGTCGAGTACGACCCAGGTCGCGCCAGGCACTGCGGCCAGCTGCCGCGTCGATTGAGAAGGCACCAGGTAATAGGCATGATCGATGGCTTTGCGACCAAACCAGCCGAGAGCAAAAAGGAATATCGCCAAAGCGGCAAAACTGGCTCCCAAGGAGAACCGACCGTAGTCGAGCCTGAAAAACAAGATTGCGGCCATAGTCACGGTGAAAACGATGGCGATTGTCGGCAACAGGTTGCCCATCACGCCCACCCCCGGAAACACTTCGACGCGCCGGAACATCAGCAGCGCTAAGCCAAACGCAAACAAAGACAGCAGAACAGTCGTAAAGGCGTTCGGGTCCGAAACCATGAAGCCGACATCACCGCCGGTAAACAGGAGTGAAGGCAGGATCGCCAGCAGGAACCCGCACGCCAGCTGAACCCGCAACATGCTTGCAGGACGCCGCCCGCTACGCATCTGCTTGGGGGAAATACCGCTTAAAACCGTACTGCTTCCGCCGGACGTGGGCGATTCCATTATTATTCCTTTTGGTCTCACAAACTTGTTTCGACCGTTTAGTTCCCAAGCGCAACCAAGCAAGCGTTACCCCTGCAAAACGCGAAGCCGGTATGATGCAGAGCTAAACGCCCATGGCATCCAGTAACTTGGCATTGATGGTTCTCACGTTGAATCTGTTCTCGGCCAAGGCACGGCTTGCCTGAGCCATTGCCTCAAGTTTTCGGGGTGCAGAGACGGCGGCTATCATGGCGTCTGCCAACGCCGGTGCATCTCCGACCGGGACGAGCCAACCGTTGCCCCCTGCAATCACTGTTTCCCTGCACCCCACGGCAT
Organism: Allopontixanthobacter sediminis; assembly: GCF_009828115.1. Lineage (GTDB taxonomy): Bacteria > Pseudomonadota > Alphaproteobacteria > Sphingomonadales > Sphingomonadaceae > Allopontixanthobacter > Allopontixanthobacter sediminis. The sequence goes on from NZ_WTYL01000002.1 coordinate 465,908, forward strand.
CGGTGGTGATGATTGGGCGCCCCATCGCCAAAGCCTCCTGTGTGCTTCTGGGCATACCTTCACGGTACGAGGGCAAAACGAAAATGGTACATCTCTCGATTTCGATCCGGATATCATCGACGTGCCCGAGAAAGGAGCACACTCCAAGCGCGCGGAGCTGTTCGATCTCGGCAAGCCCGATTCCTCCTGGGTTTGGGTCGGCATCTCCAGCGACGACAAATTCGCAGTCTGGTCGTGTCTGTTTGGTGATTATGGCAGCGTCGACAAATTCCCGAATACCCTTTTCGCGCAACAACCGGCCGACGAAGAGCAGCCGAGGGGCTCCTTCAGGCAACGGCGATTGAACGAAATGGTCGAGATTGACCCCCGTCCCATCGGTGAGGATGGCGCGGTCGGTACCGAGCACCCCGGCGTCGACGAAATGCGACAAGTCCTGTGCGTTTTGAAAAAAGACGGCGTGACATCGACTGAACGATAATTTGCATAAGCCCATCACCACCCGCCGCAAGAGCCGGCGCTTGGCGGTCAGGCCATCGGAAGGCTCGATAAAAACATAGCCCAATCCTGCTACGAGCGCATATCGTCGCGGCACGCCTGCTAGCCACGCTGCCAAAGTTCCGAAGACGACCGGCTTCAAAAAGTAGCTGAACACTATGTCGGGAGCCAAGGTCCGAAGTTTTCGGCGCAATTTGAATGTATTGATCACATCGGCGACCGGCCGCATGCCCATCCGATCAAGTTCGATATCAACCGGTTCAGCGCCTAGTTCGCGGACCTTGCGGCGCAATTCCTCATCAAAATCGGGGGCCAGCGCGAAAACCCGGGCACCCCGCCCGACCATGTCGCTAATAAGCTCTCCCCGGAAATTGATGATCGAGAACGCGCCATTGGCGACGATCGCAATAGTCCGCGCGGCTCGTATCATGCCCGGGCCCGCATTCCGTCCCATTGAAGAGCCGACGGGGCGGCTGTCGGCGCGCGGCCGTGCTCATCCATCCACGTCTGGAACATAAGGATGTCCCACAGCAGGTAATGTCTGCGGTACTGGCCCGACTGGTGCTCATCCCACATCTTGCGGACAACCTCAGGCTTGAAGAAGCCTTCTTCGCGCAACCGCTTTTCGTCGAGCAGCGCTTCGGCCCAATCCCTCAGTTCGTGGCGCAGCCAATGGTCAATCGGTACCGCGAAGCCCATTTTTGGGCGCTCGATCAGTTCTTTCGGGACATGGCGGTAAAGTATCTCCCGCAATATGCGTTTTCCTACGCCACCCGAGATCTTGGCTTTCATGGGCAAGCGCCAGGCGAACTCCATGACCCGCGGGTCGAGAAATGGCACCCGGCTTTCGAGGCTAGCCGCCATACTGGCCCGATCGACCTTTGTCAGGATATCATCCGGCAAATAGGTGAGAGTATCGAGATACATCATCGTTTCGCGGAAATCCGTGAACGGCAGATCCGCATCGAAAGCGTTCTTGGAAGGAATCGCCTGGTCGACCAGAATGTCTTGCGGCATGGTGTGATGCGACACCAAGTTGCGATAAAAGGACATCTCGCTGCGTTCCGAGAGGATCGCGGCAACCTTCGGCAATCGGTCAGCGAGCAACCGTTTGCGCAACGGCGGCGCAACGGCTGAAAGCCCGTTCATCAAATGCCCCGCGATCCGGCTATTCGCCAGTCGGGCCATTCCGTTTCGCAAAGGGTATGGCAGCGCAGAGCTTAATCCCCAGATCTGCATGCCTATGAAATAGCGATGATAGCCACCAAAGATTTCGTCACCCGCGTCACCCGAGAGACTTACAGTCACGTGTTGCCGCGTCAATTCGGACACCAGCAGCGTGGGAATTTGCGACGAATCCGAAAATGGCTCGTCCCACACCGACGCCAGGCGGGAAATCGCCTTCAGCCCGTCATCGGGAGAGATATACATTTCGTGATGATCGGTGCCGAGGTGCTGCGCGATCTTGCGGGCGTAGGGGGCCTCGTCATAACCTTTTTCGCTATAGCCGATGGTAAAAGTCTTTACCGGCCGACGGGACTGCGACTGCATGAGCGCTACGATCAGGCTGGAATCGATCCCGCCGGAAAGGAATGCACCAAGAGGAACATCGGCCTCCATCCGGATTCTGATGGCATCGGCCAGCAATTCCTCCAGATCCTCGCTCGCCCGACTGAGGTCGGTGATCGGGTTCGCTTTCGCGGAAGCGACCATGTCAGCCATCGACCAGTATGGCTGGCTGACCAGATCCTCGCCGGGCGCCCAATCCAGCCAATGCCCGGGTTCCAGCTTGGCAATGCCGTCCCAGATACTCATCGGTCCGGGTATGTAATTGTGGCGCAGGAACAGGTGAAGCGCATCATGCGACACCTTGCGTTCGAACGATGGATATACGCTGAGCGCCTTCAGTTCCGAACCGAAAAGCAGATCGTTGCCGGCCTTGCCGTAATAAAGCGGCTTTTCGCCGATGCGGTCTCGCGCAAGCACCAATCGTCGGAGCTTGCGGTCCCACAGGGCAAACGCAAACATACCGTTCAACCTGGGAAGAGTTGCGGCGATGCCCCAATGGTCGATAGCCGCAAGTAGCACTTCCGTATCGGAATGCCCCCTCCAAGCCGGGGCGGCGCCAACTGCCTCCAGTTCCGCGCGGAGCTCCTGGAAATTGTAGATCTCGCCATTATAGGCGATAACAAAGCGCCCCGATGCCGAGAGCATCGGCTGGTGCCCGGCTTGCGAAAGATCGATGATGGACAGACGTCGGTGCCCGAACGCGATGCCAGCTTCCGCATCACCCCAGTAGCCGTAATCGTCCGGCCCCCGATGACGTATGCGCGCAGCCATCGACGCGGTCAGCGCCTCGGCGTCGGCAGAAAGGCCGCTTGGCCTTAAAAATCCCACAAAACCGCACATCATTTATAACCAGTTCAAAATGTTGCTCTTGGCCGATTGAACAAACAACGAGGCATAGTGATCCTCGTACTGCCGAACTATAGCCTCTATCGAAAAATGCTTGGCGATACGTTGCCGAGCAAGTGCTCCCAGTTGCCGGCGGCCTCCGGGAGACATCGACAACGCCTGTTGCAGCGATAATTCAATGTCTTTTGGATCGGGCGACGGAACGACCCAGCCACTTTCTCCAAGCAGGGCTGCCGACTCGCCAACATCGGTAACCACGCATGGCACCCCATAACTCATCGCTTCGCCCACGACATTGGAAAACGCTTCACCGTATGAGGTGTTGCATGCGATATCCAATGCGCTTGTCAGGGCCAGTACGTCACTGCGTTCGCCAAGCCACAATACTTTTCCGTCCAGACGGTGGGAATATTTCTGCGCGAGCGCCCCTTCAGGTTCGGTACCCTTGCCAATCAGGACGATGCGCATCGCAGGGAAGTTTCCAGCCAGCATGGTGCATGCCTCCAGGAAGCCCTCGTGGTTCTTGATCGGATGTACACGCCCGACCATCCCGACCAGCACGTCTCGATCGCCCACGCCCAAGGCCGCGCGAGTGCTTGTCCGGCTTTCGGCGACCACATCATCGGCAACCAGAGCGAATCCGTTCGGAATTACCATCCTGCGGTCTCGGGGGTAGCCAATTGCTTCATGATGATCGGCCGCAACGCCAGAATTATATATGATCGATTGGGGCCGCCGCGCCAGCTTCGCACCGAGCGCGACAGCAAACCGGGTCAAACGGTTCTCGCGATGGAAACCGTCGAGAGAATGGCGCACGCTCCAAAGCAGCTTTACCCGTCGCGGCGTTACGACCGCGCTGACTAGGTTGGCATGAACCAGCCAGCTCTGGACTGCGTCCGGCGCACGCCGCCTGACTTCCCGCCAAACTCGCGGGATGGCCAGAATACCGTTCAGTCGTGTCGCAGCACCAATGGCAGTCACTCGATGCCCTTCTGCGGCGAGCTGCGCTCCAACTGGGCCGCGATCTGCCAGCACGATAACCTCGTGGACGAATCGATCTCCACGGGATACAATCTGGGCCAGCATCCGCTCCGCGCCTCCCGTTCCCAGACCGGTGATGATATGCAGGACCGTAGGCCGCGCAGGCTGCGTCATGACGGAACTACATCTGTTCTGGTCGGCGCATCATCAGGCTCGTCAACCTGCCTCGGCTCAGGCCGCTTGCCCGCGGTAAGTATCCAGGCTCCCAGCCAACAGACAAAGACTGCTATGAGCATTCGGTTGATCAGAGTCAGCGCATTCGCAAGGTCATTACGCTGGATGTAGAACGCGAGAAACGCTCCGAAAGCGAGGCAGAACAGCTGAATCGCTGGCTTGGAGCTGGCCAGTCCGCGCGACGCCAGAACCAGGAAAAAGTTCTTGGCGATCAGGAAAATCAACAACCCGACCCAGCCCATTGCTGCAAAGAACTGCGATTGCGGTGTACCCGTTATACCGTACGCGATGTTCGGGAACAGGAAATCCTGATGATTGAAAGCAGCATCTTCAGGCCTCAGTCCGAGCAGCGGAGCGAGAAATGGCACCGATGCCACAAGCGCATCGAACAATGATCCAGGGGCCACCTGGAAGTTGCGGGACAGAACTTCGTTGAGGACCGCCTGCGAGAGAAACGGTTCGAACTGGAGGATCATCGTTTCGAAAAAATTATCGCTCATCTGAAGCGAATCCAGGACCTGCCAGTTGCCGAGACGATAAGCCGTCAGAAATGGCTTGTATGCGACCAGCAAAGCTGCCGCTGCCAAGCCCGGCATCAGATAGCGGAACCTCAAAAATACGAAGATGCCTTCCCTGCGGGCGATATACGCGGCCACCGCGATTAGTGAAATGGCGAATTCGGCACGAAATCCTGCGTACAGCAAATAAGCCAGCCCCAATGCAGGCACCAGCGATCGCAGCCACTTCGCCTGAACCAGGAAGCAGATCATTGCGATCTGACATACGCTGGCAAACAGTAGAAATACCCGGTCGATATTTCCGAGCACTTCGTTTTTGTCACTACTGAGCAGTTCTTCGCCCGTGAAGAAGAGTAAGTAGCCAAATGATGCGGCAATCAAGGCAATGGCGGTCAGGTCGAATGGGAGAGTGGTCCGCAACGCGGGAATGGGGGCTGGCTTCGGGCGGTACAACAGGCCGGTAAGCAGTGTCGAACCGAGGCATAGCTGCCAAACAGTATACACCTGGTCGACCAGTGGTATCGACGGCAATACTCCCGGCGCGTAAGGGTTCGCGACATAACCGTAGAAGCCCGGCGAAAAATAGATCAATTGGCCGATAAAGGCGACCGACACGAAGTCGAACACTTTGCGAATGAACACAAAGTATACAAATCCCACGAGCGAAAGCGCGGCAAATACGAGATAATTGTCAGTCACCGGATAACACCGTCGGCTCGTTCGGGAAGATCGCGCTCAGATAATCATCGATAACGCGCTCCCGGTCGTAATAGGCTGCGCGCAATCGACCGTCAGGCCAGTCTTTCGCGTTAAGCGCAGCGCGTATTGCCGTTTCGAGCGCGGGCACATCGCCTACCGGAACCAGAGTTCCCCATCGCCCACCCTCGAGGATTTCGTATGGTCCGGTTTCGCAATCGGTACTAATAACCCGCGCACCGCACCCCAGCGCCTGGATCAGTGCATTCGGAAGGCCTTCGAACTGGGAGCTCGATACAAACAAATCACATTTTGCCATCGCGGAATAAGGATTTTTCACGAAGCCCGGCAAGTGGACGCAGTCTTCAAGACCAAGGTCTCGAACCAGTTGTTCCAGGTTTGCACGTTCGGGTCCTTCCCCGAGGATGACCAGATGCGCGGCACCCTCGCGCCCGACCGGCGCAAAGGCTTCGATCATCACCGCATAGTCTTTGACCGGCACCAGCCGCCCGGCGCACAGGATGATTTGCTTCCCGCCTGCGGCAATGCGCTCGCCCAAGGACCACCTGGCTTGGGAAAGCTTCAGGACATTGGGATCCATAACCGGGTTTCGAATGACCTTGAAACGGTTCGCTGGCATTGCCAGAAATTTGCGCAAGGCTTTTGCCATTGCCGCCGCTGGCGCGATCACGAGGTCCGCACGCTGGTACAAGAGCGGTGTTACCCGTAACATCAGCCGGCCGAGGGTGCCCCGAAAAGCCTCAAACTGTGCTTCCACGGCCGATCGTTCATTCAATATTAGTCGTGTCCGGCTGCGAGCAAAAAAATGCGCAGCTGCGGCGACCAGATTGGTATGGCGCATGGCCGCCATCAAGGTCTCCGGCTTGTCCTTCAAAAGATGACGGAGCAGCCCCGGGAACGCTTTCGCGACGCCGCTAATGCCGAGCGGCTTAACATTCACCCTTTGATCCAGTTCGGACAGGTATGGACCTGACGCCCGCGCGAGACATAGAGTCACGTCAACGCCTCGCTCAGCGAAACCGTTGGCAAGGCTGGTCATGACCTGCTCGGCACCGCCGCCCTCCAGCGACGGCAGAAAAATTGACAGGCGGCGCCCCGCATAACGCGGTCCATCCTCAGTCATGTGGCGACCTTTCAGTGTCCTGGGGGCGGGCAGCTACAAAGAATGCGACTATTTGAGCTGAGAACGCAAAGACATACATTCCCGTAGTTGACAGCACAATACCTTCAGCCCCCAGCGCAGGCCAAGCGGGGATGAGAATTGCCATCTTGGCGGCAAGTGTTGCACAGGCAATGGCGGCAACTGTTTTGAACCGGCCATTTACTGCAAGCCATTGAACACATGCCACGCCTCCGAAATAGAATGGCAATTGGAGCATACCCAAGCGGAGAAGTTGCGCCACCTGGCGAGTTTCCTCGGGTCCGAACGCTCCCCGTTCGAAAACCGTTCGGGTAACCCACTCGGCGAGCGGCCATCCGATCGCCAGCCCGCACGCACCAATCCCGAACGAGGCGGCCGCCCACAGTTTTGCCTGTCGCCACCCCTCCGCCGGATCGCTCCGCGCAAGTCCCGCAAGGGCGGGTAGAAGCGCACGGGCAAGGACAAGTGTCCCGACACTCGTGCCGATACCGATCAGGCGGTTGGCGTATCCCAGCACGGCGGCAGTTCCTTCACCCGTCTGGACCGCGTAATATTGGTCAATCGGTAGTGACGCAGACAGCACGACCTGCCCTATCGCCATTGCACCGATCCCTCCAAGTACCAGCCGCCAGCGCGGGCTGGAAAAATGGAAAGAGAACCCTGCCCCGCGCGCACCGATCCAGCTAAGCATCGCCAGGAGCGCGGCGACCTGGATGAAGCCACCGACAATCGTTCCGCCAGCCAGGGTCGCAAACCCTTCGGGGTCCGATGCGAAATAAATCAGGACCGAGAGCAGGAGTGCCGGTACCGCTTCGATGATCGTGTAGGAAAAGCTGCCTGCAGACTGCAAGCGCATGCTCAGGTAGTAAAACACAAGTGTGGCGCCCGAGAACGGAGCTAGCGCAAGCATCATTCTGCGAATTAAAGCCAGCGAGCCGTCCGACGTTTCGGTTAGAAACAAGGGCGCTGCTGCGGCCGCAAGCACCGTGATCGCACACATCGTTGCCGCCATCAGGGTTATCGCTGCATTGAGTTCGCTCACGAAGCGGCTATCGGTGGCATCGCCGGAAGAACTTGTCCGCGCCCGTACAAGTTCGGGGACCAGCGCAGCACCCGCAGCGGCGGCAAACATGATCGGTAGCCAGGTACTGACCGTCAGCGCGACATTATAGGCATCGATGATCTTGCCCGCGCCATATTCGGCCGCCAATGCGATCTCTCGCAGTGCAATCAGGATTTTTGCGATGATTACAAAAGCGAAGGTACGCAGCGCGCTATTTAAAATTGTTGACTGTTTCACGGCTGCCGCGATCGCCGCCAGCCCGGAAAGGTGCTGGCGACAAACAACCCTGTCAGAGCGCCTGGGTGCAGCCTAATTCGTCTCGGCTGCATTGATCCTCTCCCCCCCGCCAGACGTCCGCACTATTTTTACCGAGTCAATCCATGCTCCCTGGTCCCCGGCGCCTTGGGCGCCCCGGGCAAAGACAGTTAACCATTGGGCTGGGCATTCGTCTGGCACGGTGAAGGCGCTCTTGGTTCGCCGCGGTGTCCTGCCGAGCGCCAATTGCATCTCTCCCACCGGCCGGCCCATCGCTCCTTTGGTCGCACCGCAATTTACTCTTAAAGACAAAGATTCAAGGACCCCGTCCCGATCTGGTCCCGACAAGGCTTCCAAAGAATATTGGCCAGGGTAAAGAAACAGGATTTGCCGCATCACCTGCGCTTCAGTGCCGGCCTCAAGGCGGATGAAAGCCCCGTTCTCGCCTTCAACCTCGTCGGCATAGGCGCCTTGCACAGCTTCGTAACTGTTGGTGGACTGCATTTCCCAGTCGAACGGCGGAGCATTGTTCGGCTGTTCGAAATTGCCGTTAGCGAGCATCTCGTCGGTGGGTGCCGTCCGGAGTATAATCTCGCGTGCTGCACGATACAGCCCCTGCTGGACCAAGCCTGCCGCAACCGTGAGCATTACCTCTTTTTCTTCCTTGATGGTCTGATCGGAAACCGTCGGCCAATATTTCAGGAAGTCCTCTTCGGACGGGGGCGTGCGGGTCAATTGCAGGAAAAACTCGCTTCTCCACGGAACATCGGCGGCAAATGCATTTGCGAGGAACGTGTGCAGAGTGCTGTCGCCGACGCTGCGAGCGAGCAGGGGCAACGCCAATTCCCTTCCGGCGGATGAGCGTCGCATCGCCAGATCGAGTTGTCGAAACCCCTTTGCAGTATCGCCCCGCTTCAAATAATAGCGAAGCAGCCAAGCCTGAGTGGGCAGGTCACGGCGGGATATCTGAGACGATGCCTCGTAATACGGGAGGACATTATCCTCGCTCGAGCCTTTCGCCTCATCTGCAGCTGCCAGGGTCCGCCAGGCGGCCGGCACCAGAAGATCGCGGCCGAGCGCGGACTGCGCCATGTTTTCGACCCGGCTCAGAGTGTTCGGATCGGGCTTGCCGCCATCCTGCGTGGCAAGGGCTAGAATTACCGCTGCCCTGTTGGCCTTTGCAGTGGCGTCAAATACGAACCCCGGTACTTCCGCAGCCCCGCGGGTCGAACGCATCACGTGTGCCGTGGCCTGTGCGAGCACCAGGTACGTCAAGATAACGACCGCCGCCGAGAGCAGGGCGATCCGTATGAAGGTCGAGCCCGGTATGATTGGCTTGAATTCTGCAGCGGCCATAATTCAATCCTTTACCGTTTCTTCGCTCAAACCTTTTCCTGCTCGCCGTAACGGACGCCGTACCCATATCCGTATCCATAATCGTAACCGGACTGGGAGGCCTTGGCGTTGAACTTGGTCAAGATGGCGCCGATGATGTTAGCGTGCGAAGAACGCAACCGTTCAATCGCACGTTCGGCCAGACGGGTCTTGATGCCTTGTGCTTCAAGTACAAAAACTGTCGCTTCCACGTTGCTGGCGATGATCGGGGCATCGGCGAGCCCCATTACTGGCGGCGCATCGATGACGACGTTGTCATATCTGTCTGCCAGGATCGCCAGGAGTTTTTTCAGTCGATCACCGCGCAAGAGATCTGCGGCATTCGGCGGGCTCGGCCCGGTCGAGAGAAAATCGAACCGATCCGACAGGTCCCTCTGGATCAGGGAGTCGAGATCATCCGACCCCGAAAGGTAATTGCTCAGCCCGCCTTCGTTCTGCGCGCCAAGGTATTCATGCATCGAGGGCGAACGGAGATCTGCGTCGATGAGAAGTGTCCGCGAGCCGCGGCGTGCGATCCATGCAGCGAGCGCGAAGGAGGTTGTCGATTTGCCTTCTGCCGGGCGCGTGGATGTAACCATCAAGGAGCGCGGAACCCCGTGGTCGGTCACAAATCCAAGATTGGTCTCGATAGACAGGTAGGCCTCCGCCAACCCTGATTTCGGATCACGGATTTCGTCAATGCGGTCAGCTGACACGGCCGGAACAACACCAAGAAGAGGTAGTCCGATACGGCCCTCGACTTCACCCGGGTCGGAGATCGATTCGTCGAGCTGGTCGCGGATCAGCGCAATGATGACACCAAGACCGAGACCGGCAATGAGCGCCAGGGCCAGGTTCAATGCGGGCCTGGGCGACGATGGCCTGTCGGGCACCTTGGCCTCGTCCACGATCGACACGTTGTTGCTGCCAATACCTGCGGCAGCGCCAATTTCCTTATAGCGTTGCAGCAAGCCGTCATAAAGCTGGCGGTTGGTATCAACTTCACGCTGGAATATATTGTATTGAATTCCGCGGCGGCGCTGGTCGAGAAACTGGTCCTTGAGATTCTCGACGCGCGCATCAAGGCTCCGCTCCCGGGCCGCTGCCGCTGCCAGATCATTAGAAATCGAGCTGCCGATGCGGTTTTCCTCCAAAGCGATGCTGGTGCGCAGGCGTTCGGCCTGTGCGGCAAGCGATTTGGCCGCGGGGTACTCGGGCGAGAACTCGGTCAACAAGCGTGAATACTCGGATTCAACTTCCGCCAGCTTTTCGCGCATCCCGGAAATTGCGATATTAGTCAAAGCTTCCGAAGAAGACCCTCCCCTCGCCGAACGAACCCGTGCTTCGGCAGAAATACGCGCTGCGGTCGCTTCTGCCAGTTCGTTGTTCAGAAACGCGAGGTTCTCGGAAACGAGCGACCGATCACGGCCAAGATCGCCATTTTCGCTGGTCGCGCCCGGAAGATTGATAATCGCCTGTTGGGAAGCATAGCCCACCAATTGGCGTTCGGATTCCTCGAGTCTCTGCCTGACGTCATCAAGACGCTTCTCCAGGAAGTCGCGCGCGAACGCAGTCGACTCGAATCGGCGCTCGATATTCGATTCGATGAACGCTTCAGCCCAGCTGTTGCTTATTCGGGCCGCCAAAACCGGATCGGGTCCGGTGAAGCTGATGTCCACCAGCCGCGACAGTCGAATTGGTGAAATCGACACGTTCTTTACCAACGCCTTGACGACTTCCGCTTCGCGGGCAGCCCGGTCATTGCCCTTTTCCTCGATCACCGATTCAAGGCCCATGTCGGCAATGAACCCTTCATTATCGGCCAGCCGCAACTTGCGCATCACCCGCCCAGCCAAAGAAGCGGAGCCGAGCAAGCCATATTGTGTCTGATAGAATTCCTGATCGACTGCCGCACCCTCCGGCTCGACAGCATCGACATTCACGATGCGTGCGCTAGCGCGCGCAATTTCGATCCGTGTCGTCGCGGTGAACTGCGGCTGAGCAAGCAAGGTCAGGATCGTCGCCAAACCCACGGCGGCGGCCACAACCGCAGCTATATGCCACTTCCATCGCAAGGCGATGCGAAGGTACTGCAGGACAAGGGGGATAGACCCTTGTTCACCGCCTTGGCGACCAGGTTTTGTCGGCTTCGAGTCGTCAACAATTGCGACGCCGGAAATGGTGGTTTTTTTGATGTTACTTACTCAGAATTGTTGAACGAGTGCGATGATAGGTGTGGTGATCAAAGTCGAGCCGGCAAGGATATCCTGGAACCTGCGGCGGGCCGGTGAATCGCCGATTATGACCAAATCTCCGGGGTACACATCCGGATCCGGATATAGACCCCGCCGGATGTCCTCCAGGTCATACAGGCCTGCAAGCGATCGGCCGTCAACCGTGCGCAAGATCACCACATCCTTCAGCCGGGCGAATTCGGTCGGGCCGCTGGCAATCGCCATGGCCTTCAGCAAGGTCACATCCCCGCGCACCGGATAAATGCCAGGCTTTTCGACTTCACCTTCGACAGTGATTGTCTGGTTGACTGCGTCTTCGACATCCACCGTGACCTGCGGATCCTTTATGTACCTTCCGCGAAGTCCGTTTTCGATGACACTTTCGAGTTGATGTGTTGTAAGCCCCTCTGCCGCAAGTTCCCCGAGCAGCGGGAATGATGCCGCTCCGGTCCCGTCCACCGTAATGGACTGGCTCAGGTCCGGAGCGCGAAACACTCGCACCGAAAGCTTGTCGAACGGCCCGATCTGATAGATGCGCTGCCCATTCGCATTAACCGCGCCATCCGGCGGAGGCATTTCGGTAGCGCTGAGCAACTCGAGATGCGGCCCGCCCACAAAGGGTTTGTCCTTGACGCAACCGCCAAGCGACAGGGCAGCCATCGCCGCGAAAAAGATTAACCTGTTCAAGATCGTTTCCCAAAAAAGCATGCCACTCGCGGGCAGATGCCATAGCATTGTAGACTAGCGGACTTCGTTTTGGCTGCCAAGCCGAAGTCTAATCGGTTGTGAAGCGTGACATACAGGCCGCGCAGTACGCTGCCAGTGCCATAATGAACGGCGTGCGAACGGGATAGTCGAACACACTGAACAGCATGATTTGCACCAACATGATGGTCGCGCAGAAGGCCAGATTTGCATTAGCCGACCCTCCATCGGAGCGCCAGATAACTACAAACCGCTTTAAAATCCAGATGGCAGCGATCGCCAGCAGCCCGACGGTGAACACGCCCCCTTCGATCAGCAGCTCAAGATAATCGTTATGTGCGTGATTGAAATATTTTGAGGATATCATGAAATCCGGTTCGAAGATCCGAAAAACCTGATCGAAACTGCCTAGGCCCGAACCGAATGGTAAATAGGCCTTAGCCATCAACCACAAGGTTGGCAGAGCTTGCGCCCGAACTTCGGGGCCGCCATCGCCAAGTAGCCTGGTCAGGGCCAGATCGTTTGACGTCAGAATGAACGCCAGCAAAATGATCACGGACAGTCCGGCGAAGCCGAGGATCATAATCCGCGCTTTCTTGTCGATCTTCAAATTCCGGCGATTTCGATAGAAGAGCGCTGCGGCACCGAGCAATCCAACCCCGCCTGCAAGCAAGCCGCCGCGCGAACCATTCACTAGCAACATCGCCGGCACCAGCAACGCTATGACACCTGCGAGAATTAGTCGTCCAGGCTGATTTTCCTGGCGATTTTTGTTCGTTAGTACCCAGGCGGCCAGAAGGGGAAAGACCATGGCGAGAAGCAACGCGGCATGGTTTCGGTTGGCGAAGAACCCGACCGGTGTTCCTCGATTGGTCACACTGTAAAAATAAGGCCCCCCCGCAGTTATCTGTAACAGGCCGAAGCCCAAACAAACGAGCACCAGTCCGATCAGGATTGGAATTGAAAGGTGTAGGCGGCCGGGCCCGATCAATACAATCATAGCCAGCAAAGCGAAGGCCGGCAGCGTTGCCAACAGAGTGTTGATCGTTCCGTCAGGTGCGAGGCTCCATGGCCGCCATCCGAGCGGCAAGCCAGCTGATAAAAGCGCTTCTGCGAGCGTGGAACGCCCTGGCAACATCGGCCAGACAGAAGGAGGAAGCGGCAGTAATTGGATGACACACAAAACCGCAAACGCTGAGAGAAGGCCGAGCGGGACCCGCAAGCCGGTCCAGCTGTCGCGGGCAGTATTCCAGACCGCGAACCCAATCACTCCGATGGAGAACAGGCGAATGAACGGCTGGGTCAGAGCGTCTGCACGAGACGCACCGCCGAATAAGACCAGCGCCGCAAGGAACGACACGGCGACTCCCGTCTGAAGGCGGGATAATTTCGGCAGTCGACGATACTCAGTTTTCAAAATGGGATCCCGAAACTCGATTTAAGCCTGCGCCTAGTGGCAGGGGACGGCGTGCATTACTGGCATTAAGTCAATAGTCTCAAGCAAAAACTTCTTGCTAGCAGTCCATGGTCACGCTTGATTTCGTAGCGGTTGCGCGGGTAGGGGTCTGCCGCTGCACCAGCCCTCCCTCAAACATTGATCCAATTCTCCGCAAGGTTTTCATTATGAGTCCAGAAGAACCTCCACACGTCACAGTCATCGGGCTGGGGTACGTTGGCCTACCGTTGGCCATGGTATTGGCAAAACAATTCCCCACCACGGGACTGGACGTGGATCTGAAACGGATTGCGGAGCTTAAACGAGGTCATGATCGGACAGGCGAAGTCGATCAATCGAGAATGGCATCAACGTCGCTGGTCTTGACCTGCGAACCGCACGACTGCCCGCCGTGCGATTTTTACATTGTCACGGTCCCGACGCCAATCGACCAAAACAACCGGCCCGATCTGTCGATCGTGGAAGCCGCCTCGCGCACCGTTGGCAAGATGGTTGCGAAATCGGTGGCGGATGGCCGCACGCCGATCGTGGTTTATGAAAGCACTGTTTACCCCGGAGTTACCGAAGATATCTGTGCGCCGATCCTGGAACAGGTTTCCGGTCACGAATGCGGGACCGATTTCTTTCTCGCCTACAGTCCCGAACGGATCAATCCCGGCGACCGCGAACATACGATCGACAAAATCACCAAGGTCGTGTCTGGGCAGACGCCTGAAGTCCTCGAGAAAGTTGCCCAACTTTATGGTGCCATCACCAGTGGAGGCGTGTTCCGGGCGGCTTCGATCCGGGCGGCCGAAGCAGCCAAGGTAATCGAGAACGCGCAGCGCGATATCAACATCGCCTTCATGAACGAAATCGCGCAGATTTTCGGGCGGATGGACCTGTCCACCTGGGACGTACTGGAAGCGGCCAGGACCAAATGGAATTTCCTGCCGTTCGCGCCGGGTCTGGTCGGCGGGCACTGCATCGGCGTCGATCCCTATTATCTCTCCTTCCGGGCAGAGGAACTGGGTCACGATCCAAAGGTCATCCTGGCCGGGCGCGACGTAAACGACCGCATGGCGGAATGGGTTGGCGAACGGCTGCATGCAGCGCGCGGCGCAACCAAGGGTACCGCGCTTGTCCTCGGGCTGACTTTCAAGGAGGATGTCCCGGATCTGCGGAACAGCAAGGTCGCCGACCTGGTCGCCAGCCTCGCGCGTTTCGGCCATGATGTCACTGTCCATGACCCGCATGCCGACGCGGCGGAGGCGCTGCACGAATATGGTCTGACGCTGGATGAAACTGCGCTGGACCGAAATTATGACCTGGTTCTGCTGGCGGTGCCGCACCGCGAGTATCTGGAAATGGGCGCGGCGCGGTTCCGTGCACTTACTACGCCCGGCGGCACGCTGGCCGATCTCAAGGGCGCGCTGGGCGGCGCGGCCGACTGGACGCTTTAGGAAAACGCATGCGCAAGGTTTTTATTACCGGAACAGCCGGCTTTATCGGATTTCACCTGGCGCAATTGCTGCTGGACGAAGGCTTCACCGTGGTCGGTTACGACGGAATGACCGATTATTACGATGTCCGGATCAAGGAACGGCGGCACCAGATGCTGCTCCAGAGCGAACGGTTCAGCGCGCATGTCGGGATGCTGGAAGATTTCGACCGGCTGCACAGCCTCATGCTCGCGGAACAGCCCGACATAATCGTCCATCTCGCCGCCCAGGCGGGTGTGCGGTACAGTCTGGAAAATCCGCGCGCCTATATCGAAGCCAACATCATCGGCACGTTCAACGTGATGGAATGCGCCCGCGAACTGGCGGTCGACCACCTGCTGATGGCTTCGACCAGTTCGGCGTACGGTGCCAACACCTTGATGCCGTTCCACGAGCGTGAAAAGTGCGACACGCAGCTGACTCTGTACGCGGCAACCAAGAAAGCCAACGAATCGATGGGCCATAGTTATGCCCATCTATGGAACCTGCCGACGACCATGTTCCGCTTTTTCACGGTCTATGGTCCGTGGGGCCGCCCCGACATGGCGCTGTTCAAGTTCACCAAGGGGATCCTCGACGGGACTCCGATCGACATCTACAACCATGGCGAGATGTACCGGGATTTCACCTATGTGAAGGATCTCGTCCGCGGAATCTCGCTGCTGATCGACGCGGTGCCGGTCCGGCCGGAATCGCCGGAGGATATTCCCGGCTACGACAGCCTTTCCCCCGCAGCGCCATTCCGGGTGGTGAATATCGGCAACAGCGACAAGGTAAAGCTGACCGATTTCATCGACGCGATCGAGGCCGAGTGCGGGCGCGAGGCGGTCCGCAATTACATGGAAATGCAGAAGGGCGACGTGCCCGCGACCTGGGCAGACGCGACGCTGCTCAAGGAACTGACCGGGTATGTGCCGCAGACCGGCGTCGAAGAAGGCATCCGCCACTTCGTCGCCTGGTACCGGGACTACTACCAAGTCTGAGGCGAACGGCGTCGCTTCTACCTAGCTGGCGAGGCGCAACCGGTTCACGCCCGGCGCATCGGCGGCGTCCGGCCAGATCCCACGCGTATCATAGACAATTGCGCCGCTACGTTCTTCGGGCGGGATGACCCGGAAGACATCATGGTCCACCAGCGCGATCAGGATGCCGCAATTTTCCAGTGCCGTATCGATATCGATCAGCGCCGCACCGGTGCCGGCGAATTCCGGCGGAAGCTGCGCGGCATAGGGCTCGACTATCCGGATCCGGTCACCGAATTCCCGCGCCAGCGAGGCCGCGACGAAACGCGCAGGGCTTTCCCGGAAGTCGTCGATATTTGCTTTGAACGCGAGACCGAGGCACGCCACCGAAAAGCCCGGATTGGCGGCGATCAGGTCCCGCGCCTGAGCAATGACGTGGCGCATCTTGGTGTCGTTCACTTCGCGGGCGGTGCGGATCAGCGGTGAATGTTCCGGCGCGCCGTGGATGATGAAGTAAGGATCGACCGCGATGCAGTGACCGCCCACGCCCGGCCCCGGCTGGAGGATATTGACCCGCGGATGCCGGTTGGCCAGCTTGATGACTTCCCACACATCGAGCCCCATGTGATCGGAAATCATCGACAGTTCGTTGGCAAAGGCGATGTTGACGTCGCGGTAGGCGTTTTCGACCAGCTTGGTCATTTCCGCCGAACGCGCGTCCGTGGTGATGCAGGCACCGCGGACGAACCGCTTGTAGAACGCCAGCGCTTTGCGCGCGCAGCGCGGCGTGATCCCGCCGATCGAACGGTCGTTATGCGTCAGTTCCTCGAGAATTTTGCCGGGCAGGACCCGTTCGGGGCAATAAGCAATTGCGACATCGGGAATGTCGGACGTCTGCCCAGGCATGCGGAGATCGGGGCGAAGACCGGCAATTAGGTCGCGCATTGCCTCTGTCGTGCCGACCGGCGAGGTCGATTCGAGAATGATCGCGTCGCCCTTCTTGAGCACCCCGGCGACTTCGGTTGCTGCGGCCATTACGTAGGACGTGTCCGGCGTGTGCTGGCCGTCCTTTTCGAACGGCGTCGGAACCGCGATCACGAACACGTCGGCGGGGACAATCTGGTTCGATGCACGCAGTGTACCGCGCTGGACTACGCCCTGGACCAACCCGTCCAGATCGACTTCCTCAATATGTATCTCGCCGCGGTTGATGGTGTCGACGACGTGGTCCGACACGTCGATCCCGGTAACCTGGCAGTTGGCGCGCGCGATGATCGCAGCGGTCGGCAGACCGATATATCCAAGTCCGATTACGCAGACTTCCGGCTTCTGGTCGCCGAGCATTTGGGTAGCCTCCGTAGTGAAAAACCTGCGGCAACCCTTGGCACCCGGGGGTTAACAATTCGGTATAAGTGGCCTGCAAAGCCGGTTGTCGGAACGTTCGCGGCGCTTTATGCGGCGAAGGTCCCCCCGTCTTGCCTGATGCAGGCGCGTAACGGTGCCTAACGACAAGGAATAACAACATGAAGATCGCGATGGTAGGTTCAGGCTATGTCGGCCTGGTATCGGGAGCATGTTTTGCCGATTTCGGCCACGACGTGGTGTGTATCGACAAGGACCAGTCCAAGATCGACCGCCTGCACGACGGGGTCATGCCGATTTACGAACCGGGTCTCGCCGAACTGGTGGGAACGAACGTAAAGGCGGGCCGGCTGTCCTTCACCACCAGCCTGGCCGAAGGGATAGCGGGAGCTTCGGCGATCTTCATTGCCGTCGGCACCCCTTCGCGGCGCGGCGACGGGCATGCAGACCTGTCCTTCGTCTATGCCGTGGCCGAGGAAATCGGGGCGAGCCTGTCCAATGATGCCGTGGTGGTGACCAAGTCCACCGTACCCGTCGGGACCGGCGATGAAGTCGAGCGGATCCTGCGGAGCAGCGGCACGAAGCACCGGTTTGCGGTGGTGTCCAACCCCGAGTTCCTGCGCGAGGGCGCGGCGATCGGCGATTTCAAGCATCCTGACCGGATCGTCATCGGCACCGAGGAAGAGTTCGGGCGCGAGGTGATGCACGAGGTTTACCGCCCGCTGTTCCTCAACGAATCGCCGATCCTGTTCACCAGCCGCCGGAGCGCCGAACTGATCAAGTATGCCGGCAACGCCTTCCTCGCGACCAAGATCATGTTCATCAACGAAATGGCCGACCTGTGCGAAAAGGTCGGTGCGAACGTGCAGGATGTCAGTCGCGGCATTGGCAGCGACAAGCGCATCGGCCCCAAGTTCCTCAACGCCGGACCCGGCTATGGCGGCTCGTGCTTCCCCAAGGACACGCTCGCGCTGCTCAAGACTGCCGAGGATTACGAGAGCCCGATCCGCATTGTCGAGGCCGTAGTAAAAGCCAACGATCATCGGAAGCGCGCAATGGGCCGCAAGGTCCTCGAGGCCATCGGCGGTGCGGACACGGCGCGCGGCAAGCGGGTCGCCTTGCTCGGCCTGACCTTCAAACCCAACACCGACGACATGCGCGACAGCCCGGCAATCGCGATTGCCCAGGCGCTGCAGGACGCGGGCGTCGAAGTGACCGCCTACGATCCCGAGGGCATGGAACTCGCGGCGCCCCTCATGCCCGGGGTGGTGATGAAGTCAGATGCCTACGCTGCCATCGACGGGGCTGACGCGGTCGCCATCGTCACCGAATGGGATGCGTTCCGCGCGCTTGACCTGGCCCGGGTCAAATCGCTCGCCAAGGCACCGGTTCTGGTGGACCTGCGCAACATCTACCAGCCTGCCGACGTGCGGGAAGCGGGCTTCGACTATGTGAGTGTTGGGCGCAGTTAAGCGGCGCCCAGGTTGCCACCACATTCCGTAAAAGTTTCGTCAAATGACTTATGGCCAGCGTTAATGCTGGCCGCTGAATTTCGTATGCGCGACGCAGACGTAATCTCAACAAGTCGCTGCAAAGTGGAGCTCAGCTTCAGCAAAAACTAACGGTGAAGAAGGTTTTGAAATCGGCAGGTTGAAGGGAAAAGAGCATGGTGCTCGGCCAAGCCTCGCCGGTTTCGATACTGGAATTAATCGACATGACTATAACATACAAAAACGGCAATCCGGAATGGATTGCCGATCAGCTGATCGGCGCGCCCGGGTACCGCGTTCTGCGCGCGGTGCCGCCGAGTTTCTCGGTAATGCCGAGCGATGGCACGATGCCAGGGGGCCGGTGCGTGGCAATCATAGACTGCGAGACCACCGGGCTCGATGTCCAGAACGATGCAGTCATCGAACTGGCGATCATGCTGGCGTTCGTCGGCATGGACGGACAGGTGACCGGCCATTTTGGTCCGGTCAGCTGGCTGCAGGACCCGGGCGTCGAACTAGACCCCCGGATCACCCTGCTAACCGGTCTGACCAACAAGGATCTCGCCGGTCACGCGATCAAGGACGGAACCGCAGCCGGATTGATCGACCGGGCTGATATCTGCGTCGCCCACAACGCGCGCTTCGATGCCGCCTGGATCGAGAAGCGCTTTCCGCAGTTTGCCGGCAAGCCGTGGGCCTGTTCGGCAAGCGACATCGACTGGCTGATGCTGGGTTACGACGGACGGGCGCAGCAGCACTTGCTGATGCAGCATGGCCGGTTCGCCAACGCGCACCGAGCCGGCGACGATGTCTGGTCGCTGTTCCACTTGCTGAAGCATGAGCAGCCGGATCCTGACGGCAGAACCACCCGCAGCCATCTGCAGCGATTGCTGAAAGCAGCGGACGCAACGACCTTCCGGGTGGAAGCGGTGAGCGCGCCTTATGCGGCCAAGGACCGGCTGAAGGCACACGGCTACCGCTGGGAAGCTGCGCGTAAGGTCTGGTGGAAGGAACTGCGTTACGAGGAGCTCACCGCCGAGTGCAGGTGGTTCCGGGCACAGGAGCTGCCGCCGTTCCGGACCGAGCAAGTGACCTCGAGCCAGCGGCACCGCTGAGCAAACCCGCCACCCACCGACAACCATCCCTAGGGCCCGCCAATTGGTGGGCCCTTTTTCGTTCAAGGAATACAATCATGACTACCGAACCTACCGCGACACCCATGACCACCAATCTCGACCAGATGGCGTTGGACCTTGCTCTCGAAGCCCGCGTGTTTTTCGCGCGTCCCGACACCGACAGACCCGCCGCCGTGCGGACCTACATCGTTGCCGACTTCGAATACAAATACGACCGGGCCTTGCACACATGCTACACCACCGCCGAAGGAAAGGATGCGGAGGGCACAGTGCGCTGGCCCTTCCACCGTATTGTCGCGGCGGCGTGGGCAGTGATCCGGTTCCGTCCGGGTGAGGACATCGCCGAGATCAAAACCCCGGTAGTGCTGTCCGCCGAGGCCATGGACGAGCGCGAGATCGTCAGCGGCTTCTTTGACGCTCTCGCTGCCGAACCCTCGGCCTGCCTCGTCACCTGGGGCGGGGAGGCCAAGGATCTTGCGGTCCTGCGCAAGACCGCTGGGGAGTTTGGCCTGCTGCTGCCCATGCAGCTGCGCGACTTGCTGCCCTATTCCTCCAGACGGATCGATCTTTGCGACGCCGTCTCGGTCAAGGCAAACTCGGTGCATCTGCCGGAATATGCCGCCGCTTGTTCCATTCCGGCCAAGCCTTCGCCGTCGAAAAATATCGGCAGGCTGGTTGAGGCAGGCGACTGGCCAGCGGTCAAGGACCAGGTTCTGGCCGACGTCATGACCCCAGCGGTCATATTGGTGCGGCATCTTACCAGCCACGGGATTATCACCTGCAAGCCGCAGCAGACGGTCCTGGCCCTGGCCGAGGCGATGGCGCTTGCCCTGCCGGCACGAGAGTACTTCAGCCGGACGGTGATGCGCTGGGCGGAGAATGAAGTCGTCCAGACCAAGCTGCGAGGCAAAGTCTGCCCGCCGGTCTAGGTAATTTCGCCAAGCACCGTGATTACCTCTCGTTAACCAAGAATTAGGTTTTCGGGCCCAGCTTGCAATCGAGGGCGCTACGGCTTTTCCGAATGAAGCGATGCTTCGCTACGGTTCTGCCGAACGCCCTCAGCCAGTTTTTGAATGGGATAGCGGCGCCGATGAGCCATGTGCGGCGGAACGCTTCGGCCGACCATCTGACGGTGGTTCTTCGCTACGGAGATCGAGAGCATGCAAATAGATCCGACTTCACAGGCTGGTGCATCACGGATTTGGTGCTTTCCGTCATGTTGGCGAACTAGAGCCAACTTTTCCCCCACCTTTGCCAAAATTGTGGCGGTTAAGAACTGAAATCGAGCTCAAGACACAAGCGTGGTTTGCCAGCGAACAATTGACGAATTTCTATTGTCTTAGCGTGTCTGGCGGCATGCCAAGTATTAAGAAAAGTTAAGGTGAAAAGGACAGTGCCCAGCCGATCAAGCTGTCGAGATCTTGGTGCTAGTTATGAGCTTAACCGCTATAATCCCGTTCTTTGTTAAGCGAGCAACTCACAGATCTTGTTGGCCGATTTTCCGTCACCGAATGGATTATGCGCCTGCGCCATGGCCGCATAAGCCTCTGGATCGTCGAGCAGCCGGTCCGTCTCAGCCACGATTGTGTCGGCATCGGTCCCGACCAGCCGTGCAGTGCCCGCATCGATACCTTCCGGGCGTTCGGTAGTTTCGCGCATGACCAGCACAGGCTTGCCCAACGAGGGCGCTTCTTCTTGCACCCCGCCGCTGTCGGTCAACATCAAGGTCGAGATATCCAGCAACCGGGCGAAATGCGGATAGTCGAGCGGTTCGATGAGCGCGACATTCGAAAGCCCCGCAAGCCGGTCGTTCATGACCTTGCGAACGTTGGGATTAAGGTGGACCGGAAAGATCAACGCGACATCGTCACGCGCGGCAAGACGCCGGATCGCCTCGGCAATGCCTTCCATTCCGCCGCCGAAATTCTCCCGTCGGTGGCTCGTGACCCCGATGATCCGCTTGCCTGCAAAGCGCGCTTCAAGCGGCGCCAGGTCGCGGGCAAGTCGCGGCTCGGCTTCGATACGCGCGGTGATCCACTGCAGCGCATCGATGACCGTGTTGCCGGTGACGTGGACGGTTTCCGCCGCGACGTTTTCGCGGCGTAGAGCCGCGGCGGCCGTCTCGGTTGGCGCGAAATGCAGCGCGGCGATCGTGCCAATGATCTTGCGATTGACCTCTTCCGGCCAAGGATGGTGGATGTTCCCGCTGCGCAGGCCCGCTTCCACATGGGCCACCGGGATTTTGCGGTAATAGGCCGCCAGCGCGCCCGCCATGGCGGTGGCGGTATCGCCCTGGACCACAACCCAGTCGGGCTGTTCTTGGTCGAGCACCCGGCCGATACCGGTCAACAGGTTGGCGGTGAGGGCATCCAGCGTCTGATCCGGCCGCATCAGATCAAGATCGTAATGCGGCAAAATTCCTGCGATTTCCAGCACCTGGTCCAGCATTCCGCGGTGTTGGCCCGATACGCAGGTCCGCGACGCGAAACGGTCATCCCGGTCCAGCGCATGGATCAGCGGGAACATCTTGATGGCCTCGGGCCGGGTACCGAAAACTGTCAGGATCTTGCGCGCCGGGGTCATGCCGTCCGACCTAGCTTGGATTGGTTAAATTTGCCTGCTGCGTTCGCGTGCCTATTCGCCCGGAGGGTCCTGTGTCGGGGTGACCGCTGGAAGCGTCTCTTCCTCACCCGGGAGTGCGCCTTCACGTTCCCGTTCGAGCTTGTCCATATAAGCTTTTTCCAGCACTTCGACGCGGGCCTGTGTTTCGGCAGCTTCCTCGTCGATCGTCGACAGGCGTTCCGCCCGCGCCGCGGCAATCAGCTGGGCGAAGCGGATACCCGAGGCCTCGCCCTTTTCACCGTAAGCTGCATCGATCATTTCCTGGGTGCAGCCGGTGAAGCCGCCCGCGCCGGTCGGGGAGCAGGAGAATGCGCCGAACGCGCCAATCATTTCGAAGCTCTCGGCGCGCTCGGCCCACGCGGTGTTAGCCGGATCGTCGCTGGTCCGCAGGTTTTCGGGAATGCGGAACCGCTCGCTTTCGTTCTTGCGGGCGCAGACCGTGATGACTTCCTCGGTGGAGACGGGGCATGCGTCGTCGCCATAGACAATGACCATGTTGACCTGGTCGCCCGCGTCGTCCTGCGCAGCGGCGGGGGCTGCGGCGAAGCCCGCCATAAGGGCGGGGGCGGCGGCGAACATGACAGCGGCGGAAATACGTTTCATGGGCTCGGCTTTCTAATTGTCAGGCTGGTTCAATGGCCAGTTCGCAAAGTGTCAGGTGTCGAACTAGCGCCCGACGCGCTGAACATTAACTGAAGCGCGCGGGGCAGCGAAAATGTTCCCCGCGTTGCCACTCGCAGCTTGAGACCGCACGCTAAATGCGTTCGGCCAGTTTGATCGCCACCCGACAGCCAGCCCGGATCACCCCGGACAGGAGCGGATAGACAGGTGCTTTTTCCGCGCCCGATGCCAACGCGAGATCGCGGTGTTCGCGTTCGTCGGCGCGGAATTCCTCGATCATTGCGGCGAGTTCCGGATCGCATCCATCGGCTTCCAGCAAGTCGAGCTGGTCGGAATAATGTTTGTCGATCTCGGTTTCGACCGCCGCGGTGCAGGCCATGGCCGCTTCCGGTCCGATCAACGCGGTTGCCGCACCCAGCGCATAGCCCGCGGTGGACCACAGCGGCTGGAGGACTGTGGGGCGAACCCCGCGCCGCGACATCAACGCGTCGAATTTCTCCCGGTGCCCGGCTTCCTGCTGGGCCATCGCGGTGATTTCTGCCGAATGCGGACCCCGGTCGCCCATCACTGCCAATTGCCCGGCATAGATGCGGGTGGCGCCGAATTCCCCAGCCTGGTCGACCCGGATCATCCGGTCGGTGTCGATCGAACGGGAGTTCTTCATGCAGTTTTCCTTCGCGCCAGCAGCGCCAGTATAGCACATCCCGCCGCGCCCGAGATGAGGAAATTCCATCCGGCGAGGGAGATGCCGAACAAGCTCCACGGCGCCACGTCGCAGCGCACCAGCGGCGCGTTCATGATATTGTCGAGCGCGTTACCGCCGCTCGCCACATGGCTTGCACAGCCGGTGATACCTTCCCACCAGCCGTATTCGACCCCGGCATGAAAGCCGCCGATCAGGCCCGAAAACAGGATCGCCAGCGCCGCCAATGCGATCGTCCCGCGCCGGAGGCCTGCCGGTCCAGCCGACGCGAACGCCGCCACCAGACCGAGCACCAGCGCAACGAAGTGCGGATAGCGCTGCCACCAGCACATCTCGCACGGGAAAAGCCCGAAGGCGTATTGCGAAATATACGCGCCGCCGAGCAGCAGCGCGGGCACGGCAATGGCAAGCCGCTGTGCGAGCAGCGTCGCGGGATCAATCTGTCTCATTGCTCGCTCAAAACCCGGTTTGCTGACGGCGTTCAATTTATTTCAGCGCCACCGACGCGGTAGTGGTCCGGCGGAGGGTCTGAAGGGCGTAATAAAGCTGGAAATCCTCCACCCCTTGTTCCTTCAGTTCCGCCGCAGTGCGCTGGAACCGCGGATCATCCCGCTTGTCCGCTTCGAGCGCTTCGTCCTCCAGCGCCAGTTCGTTGACCAGATGGCCGCGCAGATCGGATTCGCGGAGCTGGAAGCGGGCGCGCTTTTCAAGGTCGGGATCGGACAGCTGCGGAACCGCGATGTCGGGCTTGATCCCGCCTTCCTGGACCGAATGGCCTGCCGGAGTGTAATAGCGCGCGGTCGTGAGTTTCAGCGCGCTGTTGCTCGTCACCGGCAGCAATGTCTGCACGCTGCCCTTGCCGAAGCTGCGCTGGCCCATGATCAGCGCGCGGCGGTGGTCCTGCAGGGCACCCGCAACGATTTCGGATGCGGAAGCCGAACCCGCGTCGATCAGCACAATCATCGGGACGTCTTCAGCGATCTGGCCGCGGAACATGCTTTCAGAATCGTACAGTATCGTTTCGCCGCGCGCGCGCCCGCGCTGCGACACGATCCGGCCGCGATCGAGGAACAGGTCAGAAAGCGCCACCGCTTCGTCGAGCGAGCCGCCGGGATTGGAGCGGAGGTCGAGAATCAGGCCGCTTAGCCGGCCGGACGATTCCTTGCGCAGCGCTTCGTACGAGGCAAACACATCGGCGCCGACATCGCGGGAAAATTCGTTCACCGTGATCACGCCGAGATTGCCGGCTTCCAGCTTGTGCGTGACCGGTTCCAGTTCAATCAGCCCGCGGGTCACCGACACATCGAACGGTTCCTCCCGTCCGGTGCGGAAGATTGTCAGGCCGATCTTGGTTCCCGCCGGACCGCGCATCTGGTTGACCGCATCGTCCAGGTCGCCGCCATAAATGAGCTTGCCGTCCAGGTGAGTGATATAATCACCGGCCTTGATGCCCGCCTTTTCGGCCGGACTGCCGCGAAATGGCGAGATGACCTTGACCGCGCCTTCTTCAAGGATGACCGACAGGCCAAGGCCGGAATAATTGCCGTCGATCATTGTTTCGAGACGTTCGAGATCAGCCCCGTCGAGATAGGCCGAATGCGGATCGAGCGATGCAAGCATCCCGTCGATAGCGCCCCGAATGAGCCTTTCGTCGTCGACAGGTTCGACGTAACTCGCTTGGATCCGCTGGTAGACGGCGAAGAGCTTGCCGAACTCGGGCCCAGCGCGGCCATCGACCTGCGCAAGGCCGGCAGTGGTAGCCGGGATCAGGGCAACTGCCGTCACCAGCGCGGCGGAGCGAAGTATCGAACGGGACCTGGCGGCGAGTTTCATAAAGGATTCGGCCTTTCGTAGAGCGCCATACTATCGCGCGTCACGGCTTAACACCAGATGAGGATTGCGGCGGCGCCCGGCAAGACTTCGCCCGGCAGGCTTTACCGGAGATATTCGAGCGGATTGACAGGGGTGCCTTGCCGCCGCAGTTCCAGCGAGATGACCGGGCGCGTCCCCCCGGCAACTCCCAATGGCCCGCCGCCGACCATGACATCACCGACCTGGGCATCAGTCCGCGCCAGCCCCGTCACAAGGCTGGTCCAGCCGCCGCCATGCTCGATGATCACGATCCGGTCATAACCGCGGTAGGGGCCGGCGAACACCACCCGCCCGCCTGCCGGCGCGACAACCTGGGCACCGGCGCGGGGGGACAGGGAGATGCCGCTGCTGGAAACGCCAGCGTCCGACCGGGCTCCGAACCCGGCCACCGTCTGGCCAATAACCGGCAATTGATACCGACTTGGCCGTCCGGTCGATGCCGTGGATGGCGGCCTGCCCGCCGTACTTACCTGCGCCTCTTGCGGATTGCCGGGACGCATGACCGGTCCAGGCAGCGCGGCGAGTTCCTGCCGCAATACGCCTTCGGCATCCAGCCTGCCGACCAGCGCATCGAGATCGCGGGCTTCTTCGGCAAGCGCGAGCGCACGCTCGATTTCGCGGTTGGCATTGCCTCTGGCGCTTTGCGAAGCAAGCCGCTGGCGCGTTTCCAGCGCTGCGAGATTGGTGCGCCGCTGCGCCAGTTCCGCTTCACTGGCGCGCAGCCCCGCGGCGGCCTGGCGCGAGGCGGCCTCCAGTTTGCGGCCGCGTTCGATCTCGGCACGTAAATCCGCCGTGCGGTTTTGCACTTGCGGGATTGTCGCTTCCAGCATGGCCCGCAGGTAGACGGTTTCGCGCAGGGATCCGGGTCGGAGGGCCGATAGGGCCACTGGTCGCCGCGCCAATTTCTGGAGCGCTGCGGTCAACCGGACAAGCGGTTCACGTCGCTCCGCCAGACGGCGCGCAAGCCGGGCCTGCTGGCCTGCGATCAAGGCAATACGCGCATCGGCGACCGCGATACCGGCTTCCGCCTGCTGGATCCGCGCCGCCAGCGCGGCGGCTTCCCGGGCGGTTTTCTCGGCCTGTTCCGTAACGTTGCGGGCTTCCCCTTCGAGGCGCTTGCCGCGCGCCTCGGCTTCGGCCGCTTCCGTGAGAGCGCGTTGCAACGCGGAGCGCGTTTCAGCGGCGCTGGCGAAAGCTGCGCTGCGCTGGGCCTGGCCTGCAAGTCCTGTTGAAAGTGCAATAGCCCCCGCGATCAGGGCGGCCGCGGCTACGAGCGGCCTCAACGCGGGTGATCTGGTCCGTGACATCGTGACGTCAGTGTGCCCCAATTTCAGGAGCGATGATAGGGATGGCCGGACAAAATCGTGGTCGCCCGATAGAGTTGCTCGAGCAGCATCGCCCTGGCCATCAGATGGGGCCAAGTGGCCTTGCCGAACGCCAGCAGAAGGTCGGCCTCGCCGCGCTCCACCTCCGAATGGCCGTCCGCCGCGCCGAGCACGAACCGCGCTTCGCGCACACCGCTGTCGCGCCATTCGCCGAGGATCGCGGCAAATTCCTCGGAAGTCAGGTTCCGTCCGCGTTCATCCAGCAGCACAGTCCGGCAGGGCGTCTGTGGATCGGGAATCTTGCCTCCCGTCTCGGGCAATTCGGTTAGAGCGAGCGGCCAGCCGAGCCGCTTTTCATACCGCGCTACCAGCTCTGCCTCGGGCGAACGGGCGATCTTGCCGCGCGCGATAACCCTCAGCAACATTGCGTCTTACCTGCGTAATCGGCGCAGGGTCACGCGGTGCCGGAAGCCAGCCCCGATACCGGCGGTGCATCGCCAAAGGCCCACATCCGTTCGAGGTTGTAGAAGCTGCGAACTTCGGGGCGGAACAAATGCACCACGACGTCGCCGGCGTCGATCAGTACCCAGTCTGCGGCGGGCAGGCCTTCCAGCCGGACCGGACCGTGGCCGGCCTTCTTGACCATTTCGCCCAGTTTCTGAGCCATCGAAGCGACTTGCCGCGTAGAGCGGCCCGACGCGATCACCATGAAATCGGCGATCGACGATTTTCCGGCCAGCGGAATCGAGACGATATCCTGCGCCTGGTCCTCGTCCAGCTGATCCATGATCAGGGCGTGGAGTGAACCGGGAACCGGGGGCGCAGCGTCTTCGCCCGTGCCGTCGGACACGGATATGGAGCTGGCGGTTTGGGAACTTGCGGATTGGCCGTTATCGGCCGAGGGTGTGTGCGCCTGAGTCATAGGCGTAATCGTTTCTCCTGAGCGTGTAGGCAAGCGTGCGTCCGGGCACCGTTCATGGCGCCTCGGCCTTGTCTTGCAACACTATGTGGCCCGTTTCTATGGGGTGGTGGGTAATCTGGTCGCGCGGCGGGATCGGAGACAGGCGCGATGCCCATTCGGGATCGGCGCGGCGGATTGCCGTCGCCGAGCGAGAATCGGGATCAAAACGCAATGTCACCAGTGCCGGTGCGCTCCATTCACCCCTTTGTCTGAATTTGGCGGCGGACCTACGAAAACGTCCGAGCCATGCCATCGCGGGGCTTGCGGCAGCCTGTCCCTCATAGCCCGGACGCGCGATTACCGCAATCGGCATCATTTTCGCTATACCGCGCCAATCCTTCCACCGGTGGAATTGCGCCAGGTTATCCGAGCCCATCAGCCAGACGAATTCGGCTTTCGGGTACCGGCGGCGCAGCGCACGGAGCGTGTCGACGGTGTAACGGGTGCCCAGTTCCTGTTCGATGGCGGTCACTTTTATCGGCGCACGGCGCGCCTGCGCGATGGCTGACTTCACCCGGGCCGGGAGCGGCGCCATCCCTGCGTTCGGCTTGAGCGGATTGCCGGGCGAAACCAGCCACCACACCTCGTCGAGGCCCAGCGCGGACCGGGCAGACAGGCTAACCCGGCGGTGTCCGCCATGCGCCGGATTGAAGCTGCCCCCCAGCAATCCGATGCGAATCGTCAACGCAGGCAATTCGTCGGGCGGCCAGTCATTTCGGCGGCGAAGCCTTGCCCGCCATCGCAACGCGGCGATACTCGCCCTGCCGCTCCAGCATCCAGCCGGGATATTCCGGCGTCGGCGCGCAATGTTGGTCCAGCGTCTGCATTTGTTCCGAGGTCAGTTCGACATCCACCGAACCCAGATTGTCCTGCAGCTGGTCCAGCCGGCGCGCGCCGACGATGACGGTGGTTACCGCCGGTTTCGCCAGCAACCACGCCAACGCAATTTGCGGCACGCTCGCGCCCTTTGCTTTCGCAATCGTCCGCATGGCGTCCACCGCATCGTAAGCCCGGTCCTTATCGACCGGCGGGAAGTCGAAATTGGCTCGGCGGCCTTCCCCTTCTGCATCGCGGGTGAACTTACCGCTCAGGAAGCCGCCGGCGAGCGGGCTCCAGACCATCAGGCCAAGGCCTTCGCTGTTCAGCATGGGAATGATGTCGCGTTCGAGGTCGCGCCCGGCGAGTGAGTAATAGGCCTGGAGCGAGGCAAATTTTTCGAACCCGCGACGTTCCGAAATACCGAGCGACTTGACGATTTGCCACGCCGCCCAATTCGACACGCCGATATAGCGCGCGCGGCCGGACCGGACGATATCATCCAGCGCGCGGAGCGTTTCCTCCATCGGTGTGGCAGGATCCCAGCCGTGGATCTGGTACAGGTCGACATGGTCGAGTTGCAGCCGTTCCAGGCTGGCGTCGATCTGGTCCATCAAGTGATGGCGGGACGCGCCGCTGTCGTTCACCCCCTTGCCCATCGCCCCCATCGCCTTGGTTGCGATAACAACGTCCTTGCGTGCGATACCGAGGTCCCGGAGCGCCTGGCCGGTGATCCGTTCGGACAGGCCGCCCGAATAGACGTTGGCGGTGTCGATGAAATTGACCCCGGCATCCACCGCGCCCTTGACCAGCTCGTTCGATTTCGACTGGTTCAGGCTGCCGATCGTCTTCCACATGCCCTCGCCTTCGCCGAAGGTCATCGCCCCGAGGCACAATTCGGAAACGAACAGGCCAGTATTTCCAAGACGATTATAGCGCATGATGCGGGGCCTTCCGGGGATTTGAGATGGGCGTGACGGCGAGAATGTTTACGGGCGGATCTGGCCTCCGCCCCGCACGAGCCATTTGTAGGTGGTAAGGCCTTCCAGCGCTACTGGTCCACGCGCATGGAGGCGGCCCGTGGCGATCCCGATTTCGGCGCCCAGCCCGAATTCCCCGCCATCGGCGAACTGCGACGAGGCGTTGACCATCACGATCGCCGAATCGACCACTGCGAGGAATTCCTCCGCGGCCGCTGCGTCTTCGGTCACGATCACGTCGGTATGGCCGGAACTGTGCGCGGCAATATGGTCCACCGCATTATCGAGCCCGTCGACCACCGCGACCGACAGGACCGCCTCGAGATATTCGGTGTCCCAATCCTGCGGGGAGGCCGCCGTGATCCGCGAATCGAGCGACTGGGCCCGCGCATCGCCGCGCACTTCGCAGCCGCCGTCGAGCAGGTCGCCGACCAGCGCCGCCGAATCGGGAAACTGCGCGTCCAGCAGCAGGGTTTCCATCGCACCGCAGATACCGGTGCGCCGCAATTTCGCATTATAGGCGATCTTGCGCGCCATCGCCGGATCGGCCGCGTTATGGACATAGGTGTGACAGATACCGTCGAGATGCGCGAGCACCGGCACCCGGGCGTCGGCCTGCACCCGCGCCACCAGGCTCTTGCCGCCGCGCGGAACGATCATGTCGATCAGTCCGGCAGCGGCGAGCATCGCGCCCACTGCGGCGCGGTCCTGCGTCGGGATGAGTTGAACCGCGTCTGCGGGAACCCCGCCTTCGGCCAGCCCGCTGACCATCGCGGCATGGATCGCGCGGTTGGAATGCACCGCTTCGCTGCCGCCGCGCAGCAGCACGGCGTTGCCGGCGCGCACGCACAGCGCGGCGGCATCGGCGGTTACGTTCGGACGGCTTTCGTAGATGATCCCGAGCAATCCGATCGGCACACGGACGCGTTCGAGGACCAGGCCATTGGGGCGCTCTGTCCGATCGATCTTCTGGCCTACCGGGTCGGGCAGCACTGCAACGGCCTCCACCGCACTGGCAATGCCTTCGATCCGGGCCGAATCGAGTGTCAGCCGGTCGAGCAGGGCGCCGCTCAATCCGGCTTCCCGCGCGGCGTCGACATCGCGTACGTTAGCCGCGAGAATCTCTTCCTCGGACTCGCGCAGGCGGGAGGCAGCAAGTTGGAGTGCGTGCGCTTTTTCGGGGCCGGACAGGCGGGCCAGACGGCTCTGCGCTGCACGTCCGGCGCGGGCGAGATTGCCGATAAGTTCGGCCGGGTCGTTGTCAGCGGACCGGTCTTCGGGGCGGGGGGCGGTTGTGGCTTCGGTTTTGGTCATTACCAAGAGGTAGCAACTACGACCGCTGTTGTCAGGAGGTCTTAGAGAATCGGTGGGCCTAACGATCTCATGGCCTGATCGTTCCGAAGATTCTCGGAATTTCTCCAATGATTCTTCAATTCATCCCGCGATTACTTCGATTCGCCCTTTCCAAGGTTGGCAGGATTCGACCCTTTCCGATTCGCGTGTTAGCGCGCCGCTCATAAAAGAACGCCAGATATAAAATATGGACGTGGGGTCGCTTTGAACATCAATATATCCGCAAGCGGATGGCTAAGCCGCATACGGACCTGGTTTCCTGACCGCGAATTTTTCATGCGGTCGCAGGGTCAGGTGCGTTTCATCAAGATTTCCTCGAAGCTGCAAATGATCGTCGCGGGCACCCTGCTCGCTGCGCTGCTGGCATGGACCGTGTCGATGGCGCTGATGGGCTGGGCCCAGTACCGCGCGCAGGCAGACATCTCGTCGCTACTGGAACGCGAAGCGAAGGTCGCGAAATCCGAAGAGCGGGTCACCGCCTATCGCGGCGACCTCGACGAAGTGACCGACGACCTGACGAAGCGCCAGGCATTTATCGAGGCCATGGTATCCAGCCTGCCGGCAGACACCAAGTCAGCCCCTGCAGCAGATGACACCGTATCCGATTCGACCAGCGAGGCGGCGGAAACCGTCTCCAAGGTCAGCGCCCTGATCCCCGAAGCCGCTGCGCTCGCCCAGATCGAAGCGCGTCAGCTCGCTTTCGTGGAACGGCTCACTCGTTATGCCGACCAGCGCGCCGCGCGGGCAACTGCCGCGATCCGCAAGCTCGGCCTCGATCCGGGCGTAATGCTGCGGTCCGCCGACCGGTCCGCAATGGGTGGTCCGCTGGAACTCCTGTCGACCGGTTCGGACGATGAAATCGACCCCCGGTTCGAACGGCTCGGTCTCAGCCTGGCGCGGATGAGCGCGCTCGAACGCGGGCTCGACGGGGTGCCGCAGGTGATGCCAGCCAGTATCGAGAATATTTCCTCCGGCTTCGGGTATCGCAGCGATCCGTTCAACGGCCGCGGCGCAATGCACGCCGGGCTGGATTTCCGCGGCCCGATGGGCGCACCGATCCACGCCGCTGCCAAGGGACAGGTCAGCTTCGTCGGGCAGAAATCCGGCTACGGCAACGTGGTCGAAGTCCGCCACGGCAACGGCCTGATGACCCGCTACGCCCATATGTCCAAATTCGTCGCCAAGGTGGGGCAACAGGTTGCCGCGGGCGACGTGATAGGCGCCATCGGCAGCACCGGCCGTTCCACCGGACCGCATCTGCATTTCGAAGTGCGCATCAACGATCGCGCCGTTAACCCGCGTCCTTTCCTGGAGTATGCTCCCGATGTTCTCAAAGAAGCACGATCCGGCAAATAACCCGGCCCCCCGCCCCGTATTCTCACCCCCCGCGAACATGGGAACCAAACCGATGGCAAGTTCAAATTCCACCTTTTCCGTAATCGGCTCCGACGTCACCATTACCGGTAACGTCGCCGCGTCGACCGAACTCCATGTCGACGGCAATGTTGAAGGTGATATCACCTGCGCCTCGCTCGTCCAGGGCGAAGGCAGCGTCGTCAAAGGCGTCATCCAGGCCGAAAGCGCCCGCCTGTCGGGACAAGTGACCGGCTCCATTTCCGCGCGCGAACTGGTGATTCTCAAATCCGCCCGGATCGACGGTGATGTACATTACGATGCGCTGACCATCGAACAGGGTGCGACGGTTGAGGGGCGTTTCGCTCCGCGCACGGCAAAATCCGCTCCTGCAACCAACTCCGACCACCGGAATGCAGAGCCCCAGTCCGGCAGTCCAAAGTCCGGCGATGAAGAACCCAAGCTGACGCTCGCAGGTTAACCCCCGGCGGCCCGGTTCAGCCGAGCACTTCCGACCTCAGGGCCTTGCGGTCCAGCTTGCCGATCATCGTCTTGGGCAATGCGCCCCGGATGATGATTTCCTTGACCCGTTCGTGCTTGCCCACCCGGCTGTTGAGCCATGCGGTCAGCAATTCCGGGTCGGTCACGGCATGCTCGTCCAGTTCGTCGGCATCGTTGAGAGTGATGTAGGCCGCGGGCAGTTCGCCAAGGTAGGCGTCGGGCACCCCGATCACGAGAGCTTCCTTCACCGCAGGATTTTCCAGCAGGACCGCTTCAACCCGGCTGGGGAAGACCTTGAACCCGCCGACCGCGATCATGTCCTTGCTGCGGTCGACGATCGCGATGAAACCCTCCTCGTCGATCACCGCAATATCCCCGGTGCGCAGCCAAGGCTGACCGTCGATCACGACAAAGGCGGTCGCGGCCGCGTCGGGCCGGTTCCAGTAACCCTGCATGATCTGCGGTCCGCGGATTACCAGTTCGCCCGGCTCGCCCGGCGCGGCAGCTGAATTCGCGTCTTCCTTGTCACGCAGCATCACCCGGGTCTGCGGCAGGACCTGCCCGATAGTGCCGGGCTTACGTGTGCCAACGTAGGGATTGGTGGAAACCACACCCGCGCTTTCGGTCAGGCCGTAGCCCTCCACCAGGCGTGCGCCCGATACCGCCTCGAACTTGTCGCGCAGCGGTGCGGGCAGCGGTGCCCCGCCCGAAATGCAGATCTTTAGGGACGAGAAATCGGTCTTGGTAATGTTCGGGTGGTCGAGCAGCGCCTGGTACATCGTCGGCACACCCGGAAACGCGGTCGGCTTGACCCGGTTGATCGCCTTCAGCGCCTGCCCCGCGTCGAACCGCGGCAACAAGGCAATGCAGCCGCCTTTCGCAACGGTACGGTTGAGAACGCAGGTGTTGGCGAACACGTGAAACATCGGCAGCACGCCAAGAATGACGTCGCGCCCCTCGAACGGATCGATCGCGTCGACCTGCAGCGCGTTCGCCGCCAGATTGGCATGGGTCAGCATCGCCCCCTTCGGCGTTCCGGTAGTTCCGCCGGTGTATTGCAGCAACGCCAGGTCACGGTCTGGATCGATGGTGACCGGCGCCGGATCGTTGCCGCCGAGCATGTCTTTCCACTCACTGACATCGGGACGGTCGGGGATGACCGCGATCTGCTTGCGGCCGAGCACCTTCAGCGCCAGCCGCTTGGCCAGCGGCAGCATATCGCCGAGACGGCCCGCCACCACCCGTTGCAGCGACGACGCATCGAGCACTTTCAGCGCGGTCGGCAACAACGAAGCGACATCGATCGTGACGAGGATCCGGGTTCCGGAATCCTCGACCTGCTCGGCCAGTTCCTCCGGGCTGTAGAGCGGCGAGAAATTTACCACCACCGCGCCCATCATCATCGCGCCGTAATAGGCGGAGATGTAGATCGGCACATTGGGCAGGAATAGGCCGACCCGGTCGCCCTT
Source organism: Allopontixanthobacter sediminis (assembly GCF_009828115.1). GTDB lineage: Bacteria > Pseudomonadota > Alphaproteobacteria > Sphingomonadales > Sphingomonadaceae > Allopontixanthobacter > Allopontixanthobacter sediminis. The sequence continues at coordinate 500,503 of NZ_WTYL01000002.1, forward strand.
GGCGATCCCGGCCGCCTGCAGGCCCGCCGCGAACCGGCGTGCCTCGGCATGTAGATCGGCGTAGGAATAGGTCCGGCCGAGAAATTCGGCGAGCGGGGCGGAGGGAGCGGCCCGGGTGCTGCGGGCGAACAGATCGGGCAGCGGTACGCTCTCGATCGCCATGTCCCACGCGCACGGGTGCTGGTAGTTTTCGGTACTTACATCCATGTCAATTCAATGGAGTAAGGCGCCGTTCGGGGCAAGCAATTTGGCGGGAGCCAGTCCCGCCCCGGGTATTTCCCGGTTGTGCCGCGGGGCTCAGGCGGCAGGCGGGGTTTCGTCATCCGCCGGCGTTTCACCGGCTTCGGCGGCCCGCTTGGCTTCGAGCCATGCAGCCGCTTCGGCTTCCTGTGCCGCTTCCGAGGCGGCCTTGACGTTGGCGGTGCGTTCGGCGCGCAGTTCCTCGATCAGCTTCTCGCGGTCGCTGCTTCCAACGGCCACGGGGGCTTCCGGCACATCGCCTTCGACCGGCACGATCTTCTTCGCGGCCTTGCCCACGGCGGCGTCGAGTTCGCGCTGCGAACACAGGCCGAGCGTGACGGGATCTTTTGCCTGGATGTTCTGGATGTTCCAGTGCGACCGATCGCGAATCGCGTTGATCGTGTTGCGGGTCGTGCCGATCAGCTTGGAAATCTGCGCGTCGGAAAACTCCGGATGGTTGCGCAGGATCCACGCGATGCCATCGGGCTTGTCCTGCCGCTTGGAAACCGGCGTGTAGCGCGCGCCCTTGGTGCGGCCGACCGCGACGGGTGCCTTCTGCATCTTGAGGCTGTAAGTCGGATCTTCCTGCCCGCGGTCGATTTCCGCCAACGTCAGTTCGCCGGCATGCACCGGATCGCGGCCAGTGTATTTCGTGCTGGCGAGATCATCGGCCATCGCCTGCACTTCAAGGATGTGGATGCCGCAAAACTCGGCAATCTGGTCAAAACCGAGCGCGGTGTTGTCCACCAGCCAGGTGGCTGTGGCATGCGGCATGAGTGGTTTGACTTGATCGGCCATGGTTTTCTCCGCCCGTTTCCGGGCCCAAAAATAAAGTAGAAAATATAAGGGCCGCCCCTTGCGGAGCGGCCATACGAGCGGTGATTTAGGGCATAGCCGTAGTTTCGGCAAGAGAATTGGCGCAGGCGGCCATTAGTCCTGTCTCGGCTGTCTGGAGCGAAGCCCTAGGCGGCGACGGTCAGTTCTTCCGCCAGCGGGACGAGTCCGGCGGCAAATTGCCGGGTCGCGTCCTCCCAGGTGAATTCGCGGCCCCGAGCGGTACAATCGCTACGGCGGCTGAACAGCGCGGCGGCGATGGCCCGGTCGAGGTCTTCCGACATCGCGCCGACCCGGTCGTCGATGATGTCGATCGGGCCGGGAACGGGGAACGCGGCCACCGGGGTACCGCAGGCCAGCGCTTCGATCATGACCAGCCCGAAGGTGTCGGTCCGGCTGGGAAAGACGAACACATCCGCCCCGGCATAGCACCCCGCGAGTTCGCGTCCGCTGCGCTTGCCGAGAAACACCGCCTCGGGAAACTTGCGCTCCAGTTCGGCCCGCGCCGGACCGTCGCCGACAATCACCCTGGTGCCGGGATATTTTCCGCCAAGGAACGCCTCGAGGTTTTTCTCGACCGAAACCCGCCCGACATAGAGCTGGATCGGGTGTGGCAATTCGGCAAATTCCGCAGGCGCCGGGGCATCGGGAGTGAAGCAACCCAGGTCCACACCGCGGCCCCAGTGATGGAGACGGTGGAGCCCCTGCTGGCGCAGTTCGCCGCGGATGCTCTCGGTCGCGACCATGATCCGTTCGGCAGGGGCATGAAACCAGCGGATGTAACGCCAGAACCAGCTGGCGGGCAGGTGGGTTCGTCGGGCGACATAGTCCGGAAACTGGGTGTGGTAGGCCGTCGTGAAGGGAACCCGCGCCGCGACGCAGTAACTGCGCGCCGCCACACCAAGCGGCCCTTCGGTGGCGATATGCACCGCATCGGGTGCCAACCCCGCCAGCCGCAGCGAAACCGCGCCGGGCAAAGCAAGGGCCAGGCGGATTTCGGGGTAGGTCGGGCACGGAACCGAACGATACTGGTCCGGCGAGATCACCGTGACGTCATGACCCCAACTGCGCAGGATGCCCACCGTGGTGGTGAGCGTGCGGACAACGCCGTTCATCTGCGGCAGCCAGGCGTCGGTGACGATCGCGATCCGCTCGGGAAACGGGCCGGCAATGCAGTCCTCGTCGCCGAACCCGGTCATGCGGGTCATGCGGCCTCTTTCGCAGCGGGCGTTTCTCTCGGCGCCGCCTCTGCCGTAACTGCGGCGGCTTCGCGCCGGGCGATTTCTTCCGGCCAATGGAGCAACTCCATCCGGCCGTCGAAATGTTCCACCAAGGCGTTGCAGCCTTCCACCCAGTCACCGTCGTTGTAATATTCGACGGATTTTCCATCCTGTGCGAAATTGCGGATTTCAGCGGTGTGGATATGGCCGCAGACCACCCCGTCCACCCCGCGTTCGGCAGCGGCGCGGGCCACGACTTCTTCGTAGCGCGAGATGAACTCCACCGCGTTCTTGACCTTGTGTTTGGCCATTTTCGACAGCGACCAATACGGCAAGTCGAACGCGCGCCGCACCCGGTTGACCCAGATGTTGAGCCCCATCATCACATGGTACAGCGCGTCCCCGACAAACGCGAGCCAGCGGTGCGCCAGCATGATCGTGTCGAATTCGTCCCCGTGCAGCACGAGCAGCCGCCGCCCGTCGGCGGTATCGTGAAAGGCTGCCCGCAGGATTTCGACCCCGCCAAAGTTCATCCCGGCAAACGGCCGGACCATCTCGTCGTGATTGCCGGGGATATAGACGATCCGGGTGCCGCGCCGGGCGCGCTTCAATATCCGCCAGACGATGTCGTTATGTTCAGGCGGCCAGTAAAACTTCTTCCGCAGCCGCCAGCCGTCGATGATGTCCCCGACCAGATACATCGTATCGCTGTCGGTATGATCGAGGAAATCGATCAGCAGTGCGGCGTTGCAGCCCTTGGTGCCAAGATGGATATCGCTGATCCAGATCGTCCGGTAGCGTTGCCGCTGTCCGCCCGCCGGTTCCGGGATGGCGGGCTTGATGTCCGGAAAACTGGCCACATTGCCGAGAATATCGGCAGGTAGCGGGAATGCGCGGTCTTCAGCCATGGGGACCCTCCTGGCGTTCGGTGTCGCCTAGGGTTCATGACAGCAAATTGTGACAGGCGAATCTCCGTTCGGTGACGGTTCGGAGTCAGGCCGCCGCCGCCTGTCAGCCCATTGTCACAAATTTCGGGACCCCCGCCACCCGGTCCAGCCACGCGCAGACATGTCGGTAATCGCGGAGCGGGAAGCTGCCGGCTTCCGCGACATGGGTGTAGGCGTAGAGCACGATATCGGCCAGCGTCAGGCGGTTGCCGACGAACCATTCGCGCCCGTCCAAATGTTCGTCCATCCGCGCCAGCGCATCGGACCCGGCGATCCGCTTGGGCAGGATCTGCGAGGCCTGCTGCGGGCTGAGATTTCCTTCACCCACGAATTGCAGCCAGAACCTCAGCGTGGCGATATTGGGTTCATGGCTGTATTGTTCGAAGAACATCCAGCGCAATGTTTCCGCTTGTTCGAACCGGTCTTCCGGCACCAGCAAGCTGCCGGCCGCGAGATACCAGCAGGCGGCGTTGCTTTCCGGCAGAAACCAGTCCCCGACCTGCAGCACCGGGATCCGGCCATGGCTGTTGACCGACCCGAGAAACTCCGGCGTCCGCGTTTCGCCGCGGAGGATATCGTACTGGCGGGTTTGCAGCGGAAGGCCGAGCAGGGCGGCGGTCAGCTTGATCTTGTAGCAATTTCCGCTGCGGGGATCCTCGTGCAGGATCGGGACGATACCGGAGGCCGCGTCCACATCACGGTTGGCCTTGGGCAGTGAGAACAGCCGGGCGAGACCGGACGGGAACACCAGCGTTTCGGGCTTCCCGGTCCCGAGGCCGCTCACGCCCGAGACCTGATAGGGCTGCGACAGCGTAGATCCCGGATCGCTTGGCCACAGGCAGTGCCGCGCGGCTAGCTTCTCGCCTTCGCCGCCCTTCCATTCCGCACCCGCATCCGCCGGTCCGGAAAACACCTGCTCCATATCCCGCCACCGCGCCGCGCCGCGCCCCATGCGCACCTCGACAAGGGCGTAATCGCGGGCAACTCGCAGTACGGGGTAACTCATATCACATCTCCAGGACGATTTTCCCGATATGCTCGCCCGATTGCATTCGCTCGTGGGCGGCGGCGGCCTCGGCCAGCGGGAATGTCAGGTCCATTTCCGGCCGCAACCTCCTGGATTCCACGAACGGCCAGACTATCTGCGCGATCTCCTCGCGAACGGCGGCCTTGAAGGTGTCGGGCCGGGCGCGCAGGGTCGATCCGGTCATGGTCAGGCGCCGCGACATGACCTGCGCCATGTTGATCTCCGCCTTCATTCCGCCCAGCACTGCGATCGTCACGTGCCGGCCATCTTCGGCGAGACAGGCCAGGTTGCGGGCCACGTAATCGCCGGAGACCATGTCGAGCACCAAGTTCACCCCGGCACCGCCGGTAATCTCCTTCACCCGTTCAACAAAATCTTCCGCTTTGTAATTGATCGCATGATCCGCGCCGATCACGCGGGCGGCGTCGCATTTTCCTTCGCTGCCGCAAGTCACGATGATGGTCATCTCGAACAGGTTGGCGAGTTTGATCGCCATCGTGCCGATCCCGCTGGTCCCGCCGTGCACAAGCAGCGTCTCGCCCTCGCATGCCCAACCCCGTTCGAACACGTTGTGCCACACGGTAAACAGCGTCTCGGGCAGCGCGGCGGCTTCGGCCAGCGACATCTCGTCCGGGACCGGCAGGCAGTGCGCGTATTTGGCGACGCAATATTCGGCATAGCCGCCGCCGGTCACTAGCGCGCAGACCCGCTGGCCCAGGGCCCGCTGCTCCAATCCTTCTCCCTGCGCGACAACTTCGCCGGCAATCTCCAGCCCCAGTATCGGCGACGCGCCCGGCGGCGCGGGGTAGAAGCCCTGCCGCTGGATCACGTCGGGCCGGTTGACCCCGGCATAGGCGACCCGGATCAACACTTCGCCCGCGCCAGGAACAGGCACCGGCAATTCTTCGATGCGCAATACTTCGGGTCCGCCCGGCGCGTCGAAGCCTGCGGCGGTCATGGTTTCCGGCACCGTATCCAAAGCTGTAGCCCCTGCCATGTCGTTCAATTCGTGCCCCTGATTGTACGCTGTCCCGCGCCCGGCGGCGTGTAACATTTACGCTACATCCCACCCTGCTTGGTACACGATTAAACACCGGGACCATTGACAGCAAGCACCAAGCATTGCGATCCTCCGTTCCGGATGGATGACATAGACCTGCCGCGCCCGCGGGGCGATGCTGCCAGTAAGCTGGCCGGTGAGGATCTTGCGCCATATTCTCGGCATGAACTGGACGATCGGATTGCCTTGCTGAGGGCCGAGATTGCCCGGGTGGAGGCGCACCGCGACAAGGCAGTGGCCCAGCGAAACGCGGCAGACGCGCTGTTCGGGAAAACACCGTGAGACCTTTTGCCGGAGACCACCACAAAAGGGGTCGAAATAATTCGGCACGTCACCATATTGGTATCAACGATGCAGGGCCGCCCGCGAGTCCGGCCACGAATCCGGATTGCGAGAACGCCTGCCCCTCCAAGAATTCGGTTGCCCTTTCGGCAGCCGACCTCCCGCGGAAAGACAGCTGAATGCCCAGTTTTGCCCAGAACCTCGAAAAGACCCTCCACAACGCGCTGACCAATGCGTCCGACCGTCGGCACGAATACGCCACGCTGGAGCACCTGCTGCTCGCGCTTGTGGAAGACACCGACGCGCAGGCCGTGATGAACGCCTGCGGCGTTGATCTGACCGAACTCGGATCGGTGGTGAAGCAATATCTCGACCAGGAATACCAGTCGCTCAAGACCGAGGAAGACGCCGATCCGCAGCCAACCGCCGGTTTCCAGCGGGTGATCCAGCGCTCGATTCTGCACGTCCAGTCGTCCGGCAAGGATACGGTCACCGGCGCCAACGTGCTGGTTGCGCTGTTTTCCGAGCGCGATTCCTACGCAGTGTATTTCCTGCAGCAGCAGGACATGTCGCGGCTCGATGCGGTCAGCTTCATTAGCCATGGCATCGGCAAAGGCGGCAAGCCAGCCGGCGGCAGCATCGCTCCGCAGGGTGTCGAAGAACCCGGCCAGGCGGAAGAAAAATCCAGCGACAGCGGCAACAAGAAGGATTCCGCGCTCGACCAGTTCTGCGTCGACCTTAATGCCAAGGCGATGGCCGGCAAGATCGATCCGCTGATCGGCCGCGGCCCCGAGGTCGACCGGACGGTCCAGATCCTGTGCCGCCGCTCGAAGAACAACCCGCTCTACGTGGGCGATCCGGGCGTCGGCAAGACCGCGATCGCCGAGGGTCTTGCGCGCAAGATCGTCGAAGGCGACGTACCCGAAGTGCTCGAGGAAGCGGTGATCTACTCGCTCGACATGGGCAGCCTGCTGGCGGGCACGCGTTATCGCGGCGATTTCGAGGAGCGGCTGAAGCAGGTTGTTTCCGAACTCGAAAAAATGCCTCATGCCGTGCTTTTTATCGATGAAATTCATACGGTTATCGGTGCCGGCGCCACCAGCGGCGGCGCGATGGACGCGTCCAATCTGCTCAAGCCGGCGCTGTCCGGCGGGACCATCCGCTGCATTGGTTCGACCACCTACAAGGAATTCCGCAACCATTTCGAGAAGGACCGCGCCCTGCTGCGCCGGTTCCAGAAGATCGACGTCAACGAACCCACGGTCGAAGACACGATCAAGATCCTCAAAGGCCTGCGGAGCGCGTTCGAAGAGCATCATAAGGTGAAATACACCCCTGATGCGATCAAGACCGCCGTCGAACTCAGCGCGCGGTACATCAACGACCGCAAATTGCCCGACAAGGCGATCGACGTGATCGACGAGGTCGGCGCGATGCAGATGCTGGTGCCGCCGAGCCGCCGCAAAAAGAAGATCACCTCGAAGGAAATCGAGCAGGTCATCGCGACCATGGCGCGTATCCCACCCAAATCCGTCAGCAAGGACGACAAGGCCGCGCTGCAGCATCTCAGCCGCGACCTGAAGCATGTCGTGTTCGGGCAGGACAAGGCGATCGAAGTGCTTTCGACCGCCATGAAGCTCAGCCGTGCGGGTCTGCGCGATGCGGACAAGCCGATCGGCAGCTTCCTGTTCAGCGGTCCCACCGGCGTCGGCAAGACCGAAGTCGCGCGGCAGCTCGCCAGCATAATGGGCATTCCGCTGCAACGGTTCGACATGTCGGAATATATGGAACGCCACAGCGTTTCGCGCTTGATCGGCGCGCCTCCGGGCTACGTCGGCTACGACCAGGGCGGCCTGCTTACCGACGCAATCGATCAGCAGCCGCATTGCGTGCTGCTGCTCGACGAGATTGAGAAGGCGCACCCCGACCTGTTCAACATCCTGTTGCAGGTGATGGATAACGGCCGCCTGACAGACCACCACGGCAAGACCGTCGATTTCCGCAACGTCGTGCTGGTGATGACCACCAACGCCGGCGCGGCGGATATGGCCAGCCAGGGTATCGGTTTCGGCGATGTGTCCAAGGAAGACGCGAGCGAGGAAGCGGTGAAGAAGATGTTCACCCCTGAATTCCGCAACCGTCTGGATGCGATCGTGCCGTTTTCCTATCTCGGCAAGGACACTATCGCCCGCGTGGTCGACAAGTTCATCCTCCAGCTGGAATTGCAGCTGGCCGAACAGAACGTCCACATCCAGTTCGACAGCGATGCGCGCGGCTGGCTGGGCGAGAAGGGTTACGACCGCCTGTATGGTGCCCGTCCGATGGGCCGTCTGATACAGAACGAGATCAAGCAGCCGCTGGCCGAAGAACTGCTGTTCGGCAAACTGTCCGACGGAGGCGAGGTCCATGTCACGGTGAAGGACAACAAGCCGGCGTTCGAAATGACCCCGGCCCCGCCGAAGGCTGCGCCCAAGCGCAAGGCCCGGGGGAAGGCTTCGGCGAAAAAGACGGCTGAAACGAAGTCGGATGCTTCAGCAAACCACGATATCGACGACCAGAGCGAGGATTAATCCGGTTCCGTCCTGCGTTCTTGCACACAGGTGCAGGAACGCAGGACGGCTGCCGATCATTCCCTACGGATGAGCGCCGACTTTTCCTGGATCCAGCCCGAGCCGCACGGGATCTACATCCCCCCTGCCGATTGCTGGATCGATCCCTCGCGCGCGGTGGACAAGGCGCTGGTGACGCATGGCCACGCAGACCATGCGCGCGGCGGGCATGGCCAGACGGTAGCCACGCCGGAAACCCTCGCAATCATGAAACTGCGTTATGCCACCGACGCCGGGGCAACGCCGGTTTCCTACGGCGAGACACTCCGGCTACCAGGCGGCGTCGATGCGACCTATCTGCCCGCGGGCCATGTCCTGGGATCGGCGCAGATTTTGCTCGAACACGCGGGTGAACGGGTGATCGTGACCGGCGATTACAAGCGCCGGGCGGATCCCACCTGTCCGCAATTCGAAGTCACCCCTTGTGACATTCTAATTACCGAGGCGACGTTCGGGTTGCCGCTGTTCATCCACCCGCCGATCGAAGCGGAAATGGGCAAGCTGCTGCAGGCGCTGGCGGATAATCCGGACGCCTGCGTGCTTGTCGGGGCCTATGCGCTGGGCAAGGCGCAGCGGGTAATCGCGGAACTGCGCGCAGCGGGACACAGCGATCCGATCTATCTTCACGGCGCCATGGAAAAGATGTGCCGCCTGTACGAGGAATGGGGCGTTGAATTGGGCGAATTGCGCCTGGTTGCCGATCATTCGAAGGACGACATGCGCGGCGCCATTGTGGTTTGCCCGCCCTCGGCGCTGAACGACCGGTGGAGCCGCCGGCTACCCGATCCGATCACCGCGATGGCCAGCGGATGGATGCGGGTGCGCCAGCGGGCCCGGCAGCGGAACGTGGAACTGCCGCTGATCATCTCCGACCATGCCGATTGGCACGAGCTGACCCGCACCATCGAGGAAGTGAACCCGCAGGAAAGCTGGATCACCCACGGACGGGAAGAAGCGCTGCTGCGCTGGTGCCAGCTCAACCAGCGCCGCGCACGGGCGCTGGCTCTGGTTGGCTATGACGATGAGGACGATTGAGGTGAGGCGGCTACTTGATCGCCGCCAGGTCGCGCTCGACCTGGGCCAGGATCTCGTCGGTAATTGCGCCGCCGGAGAACGGCTGCACCGTCCGAAGGCTCATCGTCTTGAACATGTCATAGGATGCATGCGTCGTGGTGCCGGGCAGGTGCTTGTCCAGAACCGCCTTGGCCGCCGGGTCTGCAGCCAGCGCTTCGATCGGCGTGTCGAGCGTGTATTTCGCGGCGGTCGCTTCCCCGGCTTCGGCAGGCGGCGCATCCTGCGCGGCGATCGGGGCGAACGGCAGCAAGGCAGTGGCAGCAAACAACGCAATCTTCATGGCATTGGGTCCTTTGGTCGGAATGGATTGGTAGTCCCGCTGTCAATATCGCAAGTTTTCGGGCCCGCCTATCGCAAAACGGCAGCGCAGGCGGAGCGGCACTGACATGGAAGCCTTTGCCGCCCTGCTCGACCGCCTGGTCTATACCGGCAGCCGGAATGCCAAGCTGGCGCTGATCGCACGGTATCTGCAGGAAACTCCCGACCCCGACCGCGGCTGGGCGCTGGCGGCACTGACCGACGGGCTCGATTTTGCGGCAGTCAAGGGATCGACGATCCGGAACCTGATGGCGGACCGGGTCGACCCGGTGCTGTGGGCGCTCAGTCGGGACTTTGTCGGCGATACGGCGGAGACCGCCAGCCTGCTGTGGCCGGAACCCGTATCCGACGTCATGCCGCCGCCGACCGTATCGCAAGCGGTTGAATTGCTTGGCAACATGACGCGGGCGAACGCACGCACCGAACTCGCCAGGCTACTCGACCGGCTTGATCCCTCTGGGCGCTACGCGCTGCTGAAGATGGCCACCGGAGCAATGCGGATCGGGATTTCTGCACGGCTTGGGAAGGTCGCGTTCGCACAGGCGTTCGATGTCTCGGTAGATGAGGTCGAGGAATATTGGCACGGCCTCCAGCCGCCCTACGCCGAATTGTTCGCTTGGGCAGCGGAGGGGGCGGACCCGCCGGACACCGGCAGCCTGCCACTGTTCCGCCCGTTCATGCTGGCGCATCCGCTGGAAGAGACCGTGGTTTCGATGGAGGAGTATGCGGCCGAATGGAAATGGGACGGGATTCGGGTCCAACTGGTCCACGCCGACAACGATAGCGGCGGGGAGACACGGCTCTATTCGCGTTCGGGCGACGATATCTCGGCAACCTTCCCGGAACTGCTCCCGGCGCTGTCGATCCCTGCCGTGCTCGACGGCGAATTGCTGGTCCGCGGGTCGCACCAAGGCGGTGAGAGCGGGCCGGACAAACAGGGCGGGGCGGCCAGTTTCAACGCGCTGCAACAGCGCCTCGGACGCAAGACGGTTAGCAAGAAGATGCTTGCCGAAGCGCCTGCGTTCGTGCGGCTATATGATGCGCTGGTGATCGAAGGCGAGGATCTGCGCGCCCTGCCGTGGTCCGAGCGGAGGGACCGGCTCGAGCAATTCCTCCCGCGCCTGCCGGTCGAGCATTTCGATCTCTCCCGGATCGTCGATGCGGAGGATTTCGCGCAGCTTGCGCAAATTCGCGAAGCCGCGCGCGACGATGCGATCGAGGGGCTGATGCTGAAACGCCGCGACAGCCCTTATGTCGCCGGGCGCAGGACCGGTCTGTGGTACAAATGGAAACGCGACCCGCTGCTGATCGACGCGGTGCTGATGTATGCGCAGCGCGGTAGCGGCAAGCGCTCGAGCTTTTATTCCGACTACACCTTCGGCTGCTGGGCCGGCGATCCCGACGAGGGTGCCGAATTGCTGCCCGTCGGCAAAGCCTATTCCGGCTTCACTGACGAGGAACTGAAAAAGATCGACCGGCACGTGCGCCAAAACACCCTCAACCGGTTCGGGCCGGTGCGCGAGGTCGAACGCAGCCTGGTGTTCGAAGTTGCCTTCGATTCGGTCCACCTGAGCAAGCGCCACAAGTCGGGTCTCGCCATGCGGTTCCCCCGCATCCACCGCATCCGGTGGGACAAACCGGCGCATGAAGCAGACCGGATCGCGGCGCTGGAAAAACTGATTCGCGATTGACCGCCGTTGCCCGGCCCGCAGGCCGCGCTTGCATTGACGGGCGGAAGGTGTTTCTTCCCGCGAATCCTATGGACAATTACGATCCGTCACGCCGCATCCTGGCAATCGGCATTACCGCCTTGGCCGGCTTCGTCGACGCGGCGGGCTTTCTGGCCGGGGACCGCTATTTCGTGTCGTTCATGTCCGGCAACACCACCCGGCTGGCGGTCGATCTGGTCACCGACCTCGCACAGGCGCTGATCCCGCTCGGCCTGATCGGCGGTTTTGTAATCGGCGTAACGGCAGGCGCCATCGTATCCGATCGGGCCGGACAATGGCGCAAGACCGCGGTACTCACATTAGCCAGCGCGCTGCTCGGGGCAGCGCTGCTGGCCCATTCTTTCGGCTTCGCAGGCGCGATGATGGCCTGCATGGTCCTCGCGATGGGGGTGCTCAACAACAGCTTCCGGCGCAATGGAGAGGTCGCCGTCGGAGTGACCTACATGACCGGCGCGCTGGTCCGCATCGGGCAAGTCATCGCTGCAGGTCTGCAGGGCCGGTCGCTGCCGGGATGGCGGATGACACTGGCGCTGTGGCTCGGGCTGGTTAGCGGTGCGATCGCCGGCGCGGCAGTGTATCTGACTGCGGAAATGGCGGCGTTTGGCGCGGCATAGGCGTGGGCGGTGTGCCTCGCATTGCGGGCCCGGTGGATCGAAACCAGGGCGACTAGTCCCTGATCGCGAAGATCTTGTCCCGACTAGTTGCGCCGCGCAACATTTGCAGCCGAGACGGCGGCAGTCCCAAGGCCTTAGCGAGCAATTTCAGCACCGCATCGTTCGCCGCACCGCTTTCCGGTTGGGCGCGAACCTTGACCAGTACCCGGCCCGCTTCGATTGAAACCGCTTCCGACCGTGCGCCCGGCGTAGCCCGGACGGCCAGATGCCCTCCCTCGCTTGCCAACGCCCGCAGGTCGTCGGCGGGCGGCAGATCAGTCCTGGGCCGCGCCATCCGCGGCCGCCTGGTGGTCGCGGGCGTTTTGGGCATAATGCACCACACCCGCGCGCATGCCCATGATCGCTGCATCATCCAGTTCGCGCATGAACCGCGCGGGGCGCCCGCCCCACAGGCTGCGCGCCTCCATTACCTTGCCCTCGGTCAGCATCGCGCCCGCCGCCAGCATCGCGTCCGAGCCGATCACCGCCTTGTTCATGGCAATCGCGCCGAGTCCGATGAAGCCGCGATCCTCGATGACACAGCCGTGCAGCATCGCGAGATGGCCGACCAGCACGTCGTCTCCGATGATCAGCGGCGATCCGTCCGGGTCACCAGGACGCGCGGGGTCGCAGTGGAGCACGCTGCCGTCCTGGACATTGGTGCGCTCGCCGATCACGATCCGGCTGACGTCGGCGCGCAGCACGCAATTGTACCAGATCGAGGAATCCGCGCCGATCTCCACGTCACCGATGATCCGGCATCCCGGGGCGATGAAGGCGCTGTCATGGATCCTCGGAGATTTGCCGTGGATCGCCATGATCGTAACGTCGGGCCTGCCGGTCATTGCTGCTGTTCCCATTCCTCGCGTGAAATCGAATAGACGATCGTGTCGCGCCAGGGCGGATCGTAGCGATCGTCGGGATAGTCCAGATCCTCGCGCCGGCGCATGCCGAGGCGGATCATCAGGCCCCAACTGGCGCGGTTCTCGGCCACGGTCAGGGCCATGATCTGCTTTGCGCCGAACTGGGTGAAACCGGCATCGAGCGATGCCGCCGCTGCCTCGCGCGCGTAACCCTTGCCCCAGGCATCTTCACGCAGGCGCCAGCCAATTTCCATCTCGCCGGTAACGGTGCTGCCCGGCGCGTCGGCCCGCTTCAGGCCGCAGAAGCCAAGCACCTCGCCCGCGAGGTGGCCCTCATCGCGTTTGCGCTCAACCAGCCAGAAACAGTGTCCGTTGGTGGCGGTACATTGCTCGATTCGGGTGCGCTGCTGCGCGATACCGGTGCCATCCAGCACTCCGCCAAGCCATTCCATGACCACAGGCGTGTTGGTGACGCGGAAGAAAGCTTCCCAATCCCCCTCGCTGGTGAATTCGCGCAGCACAAGCCGCTCTGTTTCTATGCGGAAGTCAGTCATTCAGGATCCGGCGTTCAGGAGACGGGCCGCATGGGCCGCGTGATATGTCAGGATTCCGGTGCATCCGGCGCGTTTGAACGCCAGCAAAGTTTCCAGCACCAGCGCATCGCGGTCGCCCGCGCCCGCCGCTGCCGCGGCTTCGATCATCGCGTATTCGCCGCTCACCTGGTAGGCGAACACCGGCACTTCGAAGCGCGCCTTCACCTTTGCGACGATGTCGAGATAGGGCAGCCCGGGCTTGACCATCACGCTGTCTGCACCCTCGGCGATGTCCAGCGCCACTTCGCGCAAGGCTTCCTCGCTGTTCGCCGGGTCCATCTGGTAACTTTTCTTGTCGCCTTTCAGCAGCCCGCTCGATCCCACCGCATCGCGGAACGGTCCGTAGAAGGCGGAGGCGTATTTCGCGGCATATGCCATGATCTGGACGTTGTGGTGGCCGCCCATCTCCAACGCCATCCGGATCGCCTTGACCCGGCCGTCCATCATGTCGGACGGAGCGATGATGTCCGCACCAGCTTCGGCCTGGTTGATCGCCTGGTCGACCAGCACCGCGACGGTTTCGTCGTTGAGGACATAGCCGCCATCATCGACCAGCCCGTCCTGCCCGTGCGCGGTATAGGGGTCGAGCGCGACATCGGTCAGGATGCCGATCCGGTCGCCGCATTCGTCGCGCACGGCGCGGATGGCGCGGCACATCAGATTGTCGGGATTGATCGCTTCCGCGCCGTCTTCGCTGCGCCGGTCCGGCTGGGTGTGGGGAAACAGCGCGATGCACGGAATGCCGAGGTCGACCGCTTCCGACGCCCGGGCCACGATCCCGTCGACCGACCAGCGCGATACGCCGGGCAGCGACGCAATCGGATGCTCGACCCCCGTCCCCTCGGTGACGAACATCGGCCAGATCAGGTCCGCAGGGGTCAGCATGGTTTCGCGGTGGAGCGCGCGGCTCCAACCGGTGGCACGGCTGCGGCGAAGGCGAAGTGCGGGATAGGATGCGGTCATGCACCCCTGTTGCCCGATTTGCGCAAAAGTTCAATCGGCAGCGCGCCGACCGGGCGGTTCAGCCGATTTTCCTGGGAGCTTCAATCTTGTCGATTTCGCGCACCGGCGCTTCCGGCTCATTCGATGCGGGCGCGATATTGGCCAGCGCCGCGCCAGCTTCGACGGTCTTCAGCTTCGCCAGCGATGCGCGGAATTCCCGCAGTTCCGCGCCGGAGAGTTCCGCCCGGGTCACGAAATTGACCGACGCGGGATCGACCGCCCGGCCCGACCGGTACATTTCGTAATGGAGATGCGCGCCGGTCGACAGGCCGGTCGAGCCGACATAGCCAATCACCTGTCCGCGCCGGACCGACTGGCCGCCGCGCACCGCCATCCGGCTCATGTGGCAATAGCGGGTCTGCAAGCCGCCGCCGTGATCCAGCCGGACCGCGTTGCCACAGCCGCCCATCCGTCCCGCTCCGCTGACCCGGCCGTCGGTGACCGCGACGATCGGCGTGCCGTGACTGGCGCGGAAGTCGAGACCCGCATGCATCCGCCGGTAACCGAGGATCGGATGGCGGCGCATCCCGAAACGGGAGGAGACCCGGCCCGGGACCGGCGACACCATCCCGCTGCGCTGTTCTCCCACGCCGGAAGCCTCGAAAAAGCGGCCGTCGCGGCCCCAGCGCATCAGCTGCGTGGTGGTTTTCCCGCTTCGCTCGATCCCGGCAAACAGCAGCTGGCCCGCTTGGCGTTCGCCTGTGGCCGCGCGCTTATGCGCGATGATGATGTCAAACGTGTCGGTGGCGCGGACGGAGCGGTCCATGTCGACCTGGTCGCCCAACGTCTTGAGATATTGCTGCACGGCGCTCGCCGGCGCGCCCGCGGCCCGGGCGGAGCGGTACAGGCTTTGCCCGACAGTCCCGCGAATGCGCAGCGGGGTTTCGTCCACTGCGATCGGTTTGCGGAGCAGGGCGAGGTTTCCGCCGACCCGTTCGATCGACAGTTCGAGGTCGAAGCGTGCACGAAAGTTGAGCGCATCGAGCGGACGCGCCTCACCCGGTGCGGGGCGGCGGCCCAAAGTAATATCGACTTGCGTGCCGGATTCGATATCCTGCAGCGGCATCGTGCGCGCGACCAGTTCGGTCACCCGAACGGCGTCACCAGAGCCGACCCCTGCACGTTGCAACATGCGGCCGAAACTGTCGCCCCTGACCAGCGTCGCGAGCATTTCAAGCTGGGGGCGTTCCGGCACCGATTTGAGCGGCACCACCGCTTCGGTCGCGCCCATGTGTCGGCCGCTGTCAGCGCCGAGCGCCAGCGGCATGATCATCTGGCTGCGAAATTCGTCGCGCGCGCTATCGTTGATCGCCATGGCCGGGGCCGCTTCGACCGGGGAGAAATCCGGCCAGAACGCCAGCGACAGGGCAGACAGGCCGAGGAAGGTGCCGAAGCCGCGAAACCACCGGCGGCTGCCGATTTTCTCGGCGAGATCGGGCGCGAGATCGACCGATTCGAGCCTCTGCGAAATTGCGAGGCGCCATTCTTCGAACCTGTCGGCAAAACTGTGGGCGCGCTGGAAAACTATCCGTTCGCCGGCCGGCGCATCTTCCGTCGCGCGAGAAGCTTCCGCCGCACTGGTAGCGGGTTCCAGCGCAGCCCCTGCTTCGTCGGCCAGGATCTGGCTGTGACACAGTTCCACCCGGTCGGAAGCATCCGACCTGCCGCCTGTGATCCCGTCATTTTCGCGCGAAGTGTACAGCGCGACCTCCTCGTACGGTCTGTGGCAATTGCTTTGCCGAAGGACCTTGCTGATGGCCCTCGACGGTTTCCCTGCACATTTAAAGTTAATACCGGTTTAAAGTGCGCCCACCCGAGTCCGGTTTGAGACAGGCCGTGCAATCGCGGCTGTTAATGGCGAGAACCGCGCGGTTGTGAATCGCCCGGCGCGATGCCACATTGCAGATGTGACCCGTCCCCCTCTCGACGCTTCCCGGATCAAGGCGGTCCTCGGTCCGACCAATACCGGCAAGACCCATCTGGCAATCGAAAGAATGTGCGGCCATTCGAGCGGCGCAATCGGATTTCCGCTGCGGTTGCTGGCGCGCGAAGTCTATGACCGGGTGGTGCGGATCAAGGGCGAAGCGCAGGTGGCGCTGATCACCGGCGAGGAGCGGATCGAACCGCCTGGCGCTCGCTATTACTGTTGCACCGCCGAAGCAATGCCGGTCCAGCGTACCCATGACGGCGGCACCCACAGCTTCCTGGCGCTGGACGAAGCGCAGCTCGGCGCGAACCGGGAACGCGGGCATATTTTCACCGACCGGCTGCTCAACGCGCGCGGGCGGGACGAAACCATGCTGCTGGGGGCCGCAACGCTGGAGCCAATGGTGCGCGCGCTGCATCCCGATGCGGAGATCATCAAGCGTCCGCGGTTTTCTACCCTGACCCACATCGGTCCGCGCAAATTGTCACGCTTGCCGCCACGCAGCGCGATCGTCGCCTTCTCCGCCGAACAGGTTTACGCGGTGGCCGAAATGCTGCGCCGGTTTCGCGGGGGTTCGGCGGTGGTGATGGGCGCGCTGAGCCCGGAAACCCGCAACCGGCAGGTCGAATTGTTCCAGTCCGGCGAAGTCGATTACATCGTCGCCACCGACGCCATCGGCATGGGCCTCAATCTCGACATCAACCATGTCGCCTTCGCGTCGCTCACGAAATATGACGGGGTCCGCAAACGGCGCCTGATGCCCGCCGAAATGGCCCAGATTGCCGGTCGTGCCGGCCGCCATCAGCGGGACGGAACCTTCGGCACCCTGTCGGGCGTCGGCAAGGACGGCGGGGGTTCAGGACGTCATGACGGCGAACCGGTCGAATTTACCGAAGAAGAGATTCACGCAATCGAGGAACACCGGTTCGCCCCGCTGACGCGGCTGTATTGGCGCGATTCGCAGCCGCGGTTCGACAGTCTGCCGGTGCTGATCGGTGACCTCGAAAGCCCGCCGGAAAATCCGGTGCTGGCCCTCGCCCCTGAAGCCATCGACCTCGCCGTGCTGAAGCGCCTTGCCGAAGAGCCTTGGGCGGACCAGATCAGGGGCTCAGGGAACGTGCGGCGGTTCTGGGAAGTGTGCCGCCTGCCTGATTTCCGCCAGCAGGGTGCCGATACGCACAGCCGGTTCGTCGCGCGGCTGTGGCAGGATTTGCAGCGGGGTTACATCGGCGCGGATTATGCTGCCGCCCGGATTTCCGAACTCGACAACATGCAGGGAGATATCCACGCGCTGCAAGGCCGCATTGCCGCGATCCGCAGTTGGGCGTATATCTGCCAGCGACCCGACTGGGTGCTGGCGCGCGACGAGATGGCCGCGCGGGCGCATGCGGTGGAAGCTAAATTGTCGGATGCGCTGCACGGCCGCCTGACCGAGAGATTTGTTAACCGGAGGACCGCAATCCTGATGAAATCAATGGGCCAGGATGCTTCGCTGCTAGCCGTCAGCCTGTCGGATGAAGGCGTCCTGTCGGTAGAGGACGAGCCGATCGGCGCGGTCTCCGGCTTCCGCTTTACCGTCGATCACAGCGCGAGCCATGCCGACCGCAAGATGCTGCTGGCTGCGGGCGAGAAAGCCATGCCGCGCATTCTTTCGGACAAGGTCGATGCCCTGATCGCCTCCGATATGGCGGGTGTCACGCTGGAAGATGGCGGGATCCGGTGGGAAGGCCAGCAGATCGCTTCGCTGTCGGCAGGACCAAGCGCGGCTAGCGCGCGGCTCGTGCCCGACCGGCAGCTTACCCAGCTTCCTGACGGGGCGCGGGCCAAACTTGTCGAGGCGCTGGAAGCATGGCTGGCGGCCCGGATGGCCCCGCTCGCGCCGCTGGCCAAGCTCGAAGAAGCCTCGCGCGATCCCGCCGCCGGGTCGGAAGCCCGTGCGCTGTTGCTGTCGCTGATCGCCGCGCATGGCCACATGACGCGGCAGGCGGCGGGCCTCGAACACTTGCCCAAGGAAACGCGGCCTTTCCTGCGGCGCATCGGGGTGACCTTCGGCGCCCTGGATATTTTTGCGACCGCGTTGCTCAAACCCGCGCCGCGGCAATTGCTCAGCAAACTGGGCGCGGACCCGCGTCCGCTCAATTCGCCGATGATCCCGGTGATCGACTGTTCGGGGGCGCTCCCGTCAGGCTACCGGCATGCCGGCAAACAGGCCGTGCGGATCGACATTGCCGAGAAGATCATCCGCGCCGCCCATGACGCCCGGGGCAAAAGTGCACGGCGCAAGTTCGTCCTCGACCCTGCCCTCGCGGTCTCGACCGGTTTGACGCCGGATAGCTATGTCTACCTGCTGGGACAAGCCGGGTTTCGCCGGACTGAAGGTCGCGCGCTGGCCGAGGGTGCATCGGGTCCGCCCGCACCGGACCAATGGGAATGGCAACCTTCGCGGGGCAGGCCCTCACGCGGCAAGCCTTCAGGCGACAAGAGTGCGCGACGACCTCAGGCAGGTTCGCACCGAAGCAAGGACCCGCGCGCTACCGCCACCAAGCCCCATGAAAGGACCGGGGCACCGGCGAAAAAGCCGCCGAGAGCAGCGCCTGCGAAACCCGCGCCCAACCCGAACAGCGCCTTCGCCGGCCTCGCGGATCTGCTGCGGTAATGCGGATCGATCTTCTGCTGTGTTATCTGCGCTTCGTTAAGTCACGAAGCTGCGCCCAGCGGTTGATCGGCGAAGGGCATGTTCGCCGCAACGGACAGCGAGTCAGCCGCGCCAGCCAGCCGGTCGGACAAGGCGATGTGCTGACACTCCCGCTCGGTTCGCGGATCATGGTGGCACAAATCTGCGCGTTGCCCACAAGGCGCGGGCCCCCTGCGGAGGCGCAAATGTGTTATCTGCCGCTTGACCCGCAATGCCAATCCGCCATAGCAAAATCCGCAGACCAATCGATTTCAAACCACCGGACTTAAGGGGAACGCGCAGCCATGACATATGTCGTCACCGAGGCGTGCATCAAATGCAAATATACCGACTGCGTCGAAGTCTGTCCGGTGGACTGTTTCTACGAAGGCGAGAACATGCTGGTGATCAATCCCAGCGAATGCATCGACTGCGGTGTGTGCGAACCGGAATGTCCGGCTGAAGCGATCCTGCCCGATACCGAAGACAATCTGGAAAAATGGCTTGAGCTGAACACCAAGTTCTCAGCGGAATGGCCCAACATCACCAGCCAGAAAGAACCCCCCGCCGATGCCGACGAGCATAAGGGCGAAGAGGAAAAGTTCGACAAGTACTTCACTCCCGAACCCGGTGAAGGCGACTAGGAAGTCGCGCGCGTCCTGACCGGCGCCAACGTACGTTTACCGGTCAGACAAGGCAAAACGGACCGCATGGTGCACTGCGGCGGACCATTCCGCATGCGGGGTGGAAATTCGGCTGCGCCTGTGCTATATACTGCGCAACTGCACGGGTCAGCCGCTTTCGGTCGTGGTCCTGCAGGCGTAGTATCTGGAAAGGCGCAGACCACCCAACCTCAGCAAGAATTCCGAATTTGGCCGTGCAATAGCGCGGTCGGCAGGACATTTGACTGACGTTCGGGGCACTGCCCGCACGAAAGGATTTTATATGGCGACCAAGGCAAATGCCTTCGATGTCGGCGATTACGTAGTGTATCCCAAGCACGGGGTAGGCCGGGTAATCGAACTCCAGAATGAAGAAATCGCCGGAATGCAGCTCGAGCTGTATGTTTTGCGGTTCGAAAAAGAACGCATGACCCTGCGGGTGCCGACCAACAAGGTCGACGCGATCGGAATGCGCAAATTGTCGAGCGACAAGACGCTGAAGGAAGCGATGGAAACGCTCAAGGGCAAACCCAAGGTCAAGCGCACCATGTGGTCGCGCCGGGCTCAGGAATACGAAGCGAAGATCAACTCCGGTGACCTGGTTTCGATCGCCGAAGTCACCCGCGACCTGTTCCGCCCCGAAGACCAGCCGGAACAGAGCTATTCCGAACGGCAGATCTTCGAAGCAGCTTCCAGCCGTCTCGCCCGCGAGTTGGCGGCGATGGAAAAGACCGACGAACCGGCCGCTTTGCTGAAAATCCTTGAAGTCCTGCGCGAACACGCGCCGCAATATTACGATAACGCCGAACCGGTGTAATCGCGGATCCGCCTGTTGGTGCAGATCACGATTGAATGAATTGGGGCCGCCTGGAAGGGCGGCCCTTTTTCGTAGGTCCTCACGCCGCACTTGCCACCACCCCCTTGCTGTATTAGGTTAGCAATACAGATGGTACAGTTTATTGGCAGGAGGATCGTATGTTGCGCGGAATTTCCAGGATGTGGGGCCCACTTGCGGCGATGGTCATGGCGGCCGGGCTCGCGGCGTGTGACGGATCGAATATCAAGATCAACGGGGAGGAAGGCGTGCCGCTGGCCGACCTCGACCTGAGCGGCGATCCGCCCACCGTTCTCGTACTCGCCGGCCCGGACAGCGTTCGGGTTACCGACGGCGACACGCTGACAATCTCAGTCGAAGGGGATCAGGCGGCGATCGATGCGTTGCGCTTTTCGCGAGACGGCAAGACCCTCGCGATCACGCGGCTCGATGGCAGCTGGAAAGACACCGGCAAGGCAAAGGTGTTCGTCACCATGCCCTCACCCGAAGAGCTCACGCTGCTGGCGTCCGGCACCATCGAAGCGGATTCACTGTCGCGCGATGCCTCCGTGCAGGTTCTCGGATCGGGCAAGGTCACGGTCGGGCGCGTGGCCGCGGATTCGCTGAACGTGAACATCGCCGGTTCGGGCAGTTACGAGGGAACTGGCTCGGTCACCGAACTGGAGGTCGCCATGGCCGGTTCGGGCAGCGCCGCGATGCCGGGGCTAAAAGTGGCCAAGGCCGATGTCTCCATCATGGGGTCCGGCGGCACGGAGTTCGATTCCGACGGGGAAGTCACCGCCAATATCATGGGTTCGGGTAATGTTACCGTGAACGGCCGGGCGACTTGCACGCTCAATTCCCTCGGCTCCGGCAAGCTCACCTGCAATTCGGTGCAACAGGCCGACAAGTAATCGACGGGTTTGCCATCCGGGGCTATGGTGCGCGCGAGAGGAATTTCCATGCGCGCACTATTCCCCCTTCTGGCCCTGGGTTCGTCGATACTGCTACCGGGCTGCATTGCGCGTACGGCACTGGATGTCGTCACCGCGCCCGTGAAGGTGGTCAGCAAGGCCGCCGACCTCGCCACCACCAGCCAGTCGGAAGCGGACGAGAAGCGCGGGCGCGAAATTCGCAAGCGCGAGGAACAGCTGGGCAAGCTTGACCGGAAGCGGGAAAAACTTGCCGATAAGTGCGATGACGGCGATAGTTCCGCCTGCCGCGATCTCGAGGCGGTGGAGGCCGAAATGCGCGCGCTCAGTCCCGCAGTCCCCGTCGAACCGTACCGCCGGTAAACTCCGTCAGGACGCCGACGCACGGCGAAGCCGGTCGTTGATCGCCGCGCCGACGCTGGTTTCGGGGATCGGAGCGACCGCAATCCTCGGCTGGGTAGAGGCGGCACCCCGGTGCAGCGCCGCGTAAAGATTAGCGGCTGCTTCGGACAGATCACCGCCTGGGGACAGATTGTACTCGCCGGCAATCCCGCCGAACCCGATCATGAATTCATCAGCTTCAGGTTTCGCCGCAGCGAGCCGCACTGGTTTGCCCGGAGAATAATGGGACCTCATCTGGCCAGGCGCTTCGATTTCCGCCGTAGGGTTTGCGCCTACCATGCCGAACTCGGTTAAACGGCCAAGATCGAACGGCCCCGGACGCAGGACTTCCAGGGTGCCGTTATCGCGCACCGCAAGGATCGTCGATTCCAGGCCCGCTTCGCACGCACCCCCGTCGAGAATTGCGTCGATCCGCCCTCCGAGCGAAGCGGCAACATGCGCTGCGGTCGTCGGGCTGACGGCGTTGCTCGGATTGGCCGAGGGTGCAGCAAGGACACAGCCGCTTTGCCGGATCAGCGCGCGCATCACCGGGTGCGCCGGCATCCGGAGGGCAATCGTCGGCAGGCCTGCGTATACGCCCTTCGCCAGCGATGCCCCTTCCCGCCGCGGCAAGACCAGCGTTACCGGCCCGGGCCATACCTCTTGCGCGATGCGCCGCGCGCGTTCTGAAAATTCGGCCAGCGCCTCCGCCTGCTCCACCGCGTCGACATGGACGATCAGCGGGTTGAAGCCCGGACGACCTTTCGCGGCGTAGATGCCGGCGACCGCTACCGGGTCATCCGCTCGGGCGGCAAGTCCGTAAACCGTCTCCGTCGGAACGGCGACCAAGCCCCCGGATTGCAGGATTCGCGCGGCGCGGGTGATCCCGGCGCGGTTCGCCTCCAGCATTTCCGTAGCGTTCTTGCCCGTCATGCCGGTCCGCTATAGTGGGGGCGCTGAAAAGCCAAGAAATTCCCGAGACGATTTGACCTAACGTTAGCCGCAAGGAAATTCCCGTGACCCCCTACACCGCCGCCACCCAGGATCAGTTGCTCGCTATCAGGATTTGCGGCGGGATCGAGGAGCTTGCGGCATCCGAGCGGTTTGCCGCGGCAGAACCGGATATGGTCGAGGCTATCGTCGAGGGGATAGGCGCTTTTGCGGCAGGTGAATGGGCGCCGCTCAACCGGATCGGCGACACCGAAGGCGCACAACTCCAGAACGGGGTCGTGCGGCTGCCCGATGGTTTTGCGGAAGCTTACGAAGCTTATGTCGAACAGGGCTGGAACGCGATTTCCGCGCCCGCCGAATTCGGCGGGCAAGGTCTGCCGAGCGTGCTGGGCTGCAATGTGCTGGAAAACCTGGGCACGGCAAATTTCGCCTTCAACCTCCTGCCGATGCTGTCCATCGGTGCGGTCGAAGCGCTCGAGGATCACGGCAGCGCGGCGCAGAAGGCGCTTTACATGCCCAGGCTGGTGAGCGGCGAATGGTCGGGCACGATGAACCTGACCGAACCGCAGGCGGGCAGCGATGTCGGCGCCCTGCGCACCACCGCCGTTCCGATCGAGGATGGGGAACATGCCGGCAAATACCGCATCACCGGCCAGAAGATCTACATCACCTGGGGCGAACACGAACTGGCGAGGAACATCATCCATCTGGTGCTGGCCCGCACCCCCGGTGCGCCGGAAGGTTCGCGGGGCATTTCGCTGTTCGTGGTCCCGAAATATCTGGTCAACGCCGACGGATCACTCGGGCCGAAGAACGATCTGCGCTGCGTCAGCCTGGAACATAAGCTGGGCATCAACGCATCGCCGACCTGCGTCATGTCCTATGGCGACAATGGCGATTGCATCGGCGAGTTGGTCGGGGCGGAAAATCGCGGACTTGCGGCTATGTTCACGATGATGAATTCCGCCCGCATCAATGTTGGCAGCCAGGGTGTGCAGATCGCCGAACGGGCATTGCAGCAGGCGGTCCATTATGCCGCCGACCGAGTGCAGTCGGCGCGCGCCGGCGCGCCAGACCGCACAGCAGTCCCGATCATCGAACACCCGGACGTACGCCGAATGCTGATGAGGATGAAGGCGCTCACCGAAGGCATGCGGGCGCTGCTTTACTACACCGCGGGACAAGTCGACCGCGGCACTTTGGGCAACGAAGCCGCCGCACTGCGCGGCGAAGTGCTGGTCCCGCTCATCAAGGCGTGGGGGACCGACACCGGGGTCGAAGTCGCCAGCATCGGCGTGCAGGTCCACGGCGGAATGGGATTCGTCGAGGAAACCGGCGCGGCCCAGCATTACCGCGACGCACGGATTGCACCGATCTACGAAGGCACCAACGGCATCCAGGCGGCCGATCTGGTCACCCGCAAACTCGGCTTCGAAAGCGGCGGAGTGTTCGCCGCGCTTATGGCGGACATCGCACGGGACGCTACGGACGAACCGGCATTGTTCGCCCTCGCAGGCGACTGCGCCGCCATCGGCGTGTGGATGCGCGACGAGGCCAGCCTCGATGACCGCCTCGCCGGAAGCGTACCGTTCTGCGAAATGTGCGCCGTCGCGGTCGCCGGATGGCAGATGCTGCGGCAAAAAAACGCGGTGGAAGCAGGCGCCGCAACCTCACTCGCCGCGGTGAAACCGGCCACGACGCGCTTCTTCCTCGACCACATCGTGCCCGAGGCCGCCGGGCTTAAGGCCTCCGCGGTAGCGGGCGCCAGCGGGCTATACGAACTCAGCGCGCTGCAACTGGCGGGGTGAGACCCGCGGCAGCCGCTATTCGGCAACCTGTTCGCGTGCGTATTCCTCGACGAAGCGTGCCCGCGGGTCGCCTTGGAGCTGGCGCTGCGGCGGCAATGATCGGCGTTCGGGTTGGACGATTGCGGCGCGAGGTGCTGCGCCCGGCGCGGTAACCCGCCAGATGATCCCGGCGGTATCGTCGCTGACCAGCAGCGACCCGTCACCGGCAAAATCGACCCAGGTGGGGCGTCCCTTGGTAGTGCCGTTGTCGTTGAGGAAGCCGGTCAGGACGGGCACTGGCTTGCCCAGCGGATTGCCCCGGTTGTCAAACGCGACATACACCACGTCGTAACCCGAGGCGGGCTTGCGGTTCCACGAACCGTGGCGCGCGATGAACGCGCCGTTGCCGAATTTCTCGCCCATCGTGCTGCCTTCTTCGCTGAAGACGAGGCCGAGTGCGGCAACGTGGGGGCCGAGGGCGAATTCGGGATAGCGCGCATATTCGGTGGTATAGGCGGGCATCGGCGCGTCGACGCGCCGGTCGATCGTGTCCTTGTAATAAACCCACGGCCAGCCGTAATTCGCCCCAACCGGCACGTTGGTGAGGTAATCGGGCACGAGGTCCGAACCGAGCATGTCGCGTTCGTTGACCGTGGTCCACAACTCACCGCTCCACGGGCTGAAATCGAGCCCGTTGGGGTTGCGCAGGCCGGTGGCGAATATGCGCTGGCGGCCAGCTTCCAAGTCATATTCCCAGATCGCCGCGCGACCTTTCTCCACGTCCATGCCCTTCTCGCCGATGTTGGAGGCGGAACCGACGGCGACGTAGATCTTGTCGCCATCGGGGCTGAGCGCGATGTTCCGCATCCAGTGGTTACCGGCCGCGGGCAGATCCATCAGCTTTTCGGGATCACCCGTGGTGCTGGCCGCGCCCAGTTCGTAATCATACGCCAGCAGCTCGTCGTGGTTGGCGATATACAGCCGGCCATCACGCCACGCGATGCCGGACGGCGAATCAAGATTGTCGAGCACGGTCAGGCGCTGGTCCGAACGGCCGTCGCCATCCTGGTCGCGCAGCAGGACCAGTTCGTTGGCCGACGTACCGGTAGCCCCGGCGCGCGACATCAGGAGGTCCGCAATCCACGCGGTGATGCCGCCGCCATTGTCGGAAGCGGGCGCGCGGGTCAGCGTCACCAGCACGTCGCCATTGGGCAGCGTATGGACGACCCGCGGATGGTCGAGACCCTCGGCAAAGCGGTTCACCACCAGACCCTCAGCCGCAGCGGGTACTTCGCCCGCCGGCCAGCCGACCGGTTCGGCGATGTTGATCGTCGGGATTGTTTCGGCCCTGGGTTCTTGGAGAACTGGCCCTTCGCCCGATACTTCACTCACCGAAAGGTCTGCCGTATCGCCGCGTGATAGCCACCAGAAGACCAGCAGGATCAGGACAATCAGGCCAACGACCCAGGCGAGTATCTTGCGCTTTGTGCTCATGGCGTACCAGATAAGGCAGGGAATGGCTGGCGGCAATGGCTTCCGCGCAGCCGGTTTGCAAAGGCAGGGGAAGCACCTGGCCTTTGCCTTGGCCCCTTGCATATGGCCGCGCTGGACCTATTGGATCGTCCGATGTTCGATTTTACCACCGACGCCGATCTGCCCAAGCCTGAACTCTATCGCCAGCTCGTCCAAGCTTGTGAGGCGATAACAGCAGACGAGCGTGATCCCGTGGCGAACATGGCCAATGTCGCCGCCCTGATGGCCGAATTCCTCCCCGCGCTGAACTGGGCGGGGTTCTACCGCGTCCTCGAAGGCGAGCTGGTTCTCGGCCCGTTTGTCGGACGGCCTGCGTGCATCCGCATTCCGCTGGGCCAGGGCGTTTGTGGCACCGCGGCGAGCGATGCCCGCACCCAGCTGGTCGAGGACGTGCATGCCTTTCCAGGCCATATCGCCTGCGATGCGGCCAGCCGTTCCGAACTGGTCGTGCCGATCATCCGCGCGGGACAGGTGCTGGCGGTAATCGACCTCGACAGCCCCGATCTCGCGCGGTTCGACGCAGAGGATGCGGCCGGGATCGAGCGGCTCGCAGGCGTACTCGCAGACCGAATCTGACCGCGCACAGGGTTTATGGTCCAATTCGGGACATTGGCCATGAATCCTTGGTTCTCCGCGGGAGGTAATGGTAGATTTTCGGTTAATTCCGGGAATCGCCCCGGCCGGCTGTAAGGGGGAATACCGATGCGAGCCCAAGTTGTGATTTTGCGCCCGATCGTTTCGACAGTTCTGGCTTCTGCCGCCTTGGCCGCGGCGGGTCCCGCCTGGGCCCAGTCCGAACAGGACATAGTGTACGAGGCGGAAGTGGTGATCCAGCCGCTCCCCGGATCCGCGCCGCAGCAAATCGAGCGTGAAGCCGGGTCCCAGCCCGCACCCGCGCTCGCCCCTGCGCAGGCAACAGAAGAAGATCCTACCGGTTACGAACCCGGTTACGAGGACGAGTATCCGGCTCAGCGTCACGTTGAAAGCCGCATCGAACATCGCGGCATGCGGGCTCTGGAACCCATGCATCATCAAGCGGGCTACCCC
Source organism: Allopontixanthobacter sediminis (assembly GCF_009828115.1). Taxonomy (GTDB): domain Bacteria; phylum Pseudomonadota; class Alphaproteobacteria; order Sphingomonadales; family Sphingomonadaceae; genus Allopontixanthobacter; species Allopontixanthobacter sediminis. The sequence goes on from NZ_WTYL01000002.1 coordinate 527,663, forward strand.
TCGATGCGCCATGCGGCTCCGATCCTGTCCGGCCATCCGGTGGGTGCGCCGGTCTATTTCCCCCAAGCCGGCTATCCGGGCGGGGTGGTGCAATATCCCGGCGGATACGAGCAGGACCAGTTTGCCCGCGACGGATGGCTGGAGGAATGCCGCGCGCGTTACGCCGGCGGTGACGGCCGCGGCGAGCGGCGCGGCCGGACAATCGGCGCATTGGTTGGTGCCGCTGCGGGAGGCCTCATCGGCAACCGGGTGGCTGGACGCGGCGACCGGCTGCTCGGGACTGCGATCGGTGCGGGCGTCGGCGGTCTCGCCGGCGCGGCAGCGGGCTCAGCCATCGGCGGATCGTCGGATTCGCGCGAAAGTCTCGATGAATGCGAGGCCTTCCTGATTCAGCACGAAGCGCAGTGGCGCCAGACGAATTATGGCTACGGCCCGGTCATGCTGGTGCCGATCATGGTCCCGGTCGAGCAGCGCGCGGTGGTCCGCGAATACGTCACCGAAGAATGGGCCGAAGAAGAAGTCATGGTCACGGTGCCAAGCAAGACGGTCCGCCGGCTCGCCCCGGCACCCAAACCGGTGAAGACAGTTCCGGTGAAGACCAAGATGATCAAGAGCGGCCGCTAAGACCGCGACTTTCAGGGGGCAGTTTCGGCGGAGACGCCGCTGCCCCCACCACGTACGCCGCTGGAAGCCTCGGGCGCTGCGGCCAGGGATATGGCGGCTAGGCTTCCCGAACTATGAGCCGCCGTAAGCCTGCTGTAGGCCAAGCGAACGATCCCCATGCGGGCTATGTCGGCACCGCGGCCCAGGACGACCGGCGCATCGATGCCGGTGACTACCGACAGCGCGCGCGCAGACTCCGCTGCCACGCGCAGGCGGTATTTGCCGTAGGGCACGCGTTCGAACAGGAAAAACCCGTCGAATTCGCTCATCGTTGCCGCCACCGTGGCACCGCGCATATCGATCAATTCCAGCACGACCCCAGGCAGATCAGCTCCCGCTGGCGATTGCAACGTTCCCTCTACCTCGCCGGAGGGAGAGATGGGGAGTTCGATGATTGTTGCCACCCCCGGCCGGGGAACCACGACGATGCCTTTGGTTGACGGCGCCAGATACGGATCACCGAGCGACGATTCGTCGACCCCGACCAGGATTGGAATATAGGGCCGCAGTCCGTCCACGATCGCGCGGCCCGTCTCATCGGTGATCGCATCGGTCGTCCGCAGGCCCGCTTCGACATAGACATCCTTCAGGACATCTTCGTCCGGGCCGCGAAGGCCGTCGCCATCCTCGTCGCGGAACACGGTGACCGCCGCCTGGCCGCTGCGCGCGAGCTTCTTTTCGGAGAAGCGAATGCCGCCGTTCACCGGATCCGGACCGAAGCTGAAGGCAAGCGCCAGATTCGCACCAAACCCGCCGCTGGTCCCGTAATTTGCGTTGGTCCGCAAGGCGAACTGGTCGAACCGGTGGGTATAGCCCAACCCGAACGTGGTTTCGTGCCGGGTGGCTTCGTATTCGATCTCGCCAGTAATATCGCTGCGCTCGCCGAGTGACTTATCGGCGGAGATTCGTATCGTTTCCAGACCTTTGTTACGACCCGAAAGATCGAAACCAGCCGCACCACGCAGACGCAGCCCGAATTTTCGGGTATTGGCGAGCAGCCGCAGACGCGTGGTTTCGCGGGTCGCGGCGGGTCCGGGCTCGTCAGTCCGCTCGTGCTGCAATTGCGCGGTCAACGCGATGCCCTGCAGCCCGACTGCAGTCTGCAGGTACCCCTTGGTGATCCTCGAACCGTCGCTCAATGCCGACCGGTCGACCGCCGCCTGCACTGGCAGCACGAATTTGCCCAAACGCAGCGAGGTGTCGAAATTGAAGCCGTAGCGATAATCGAGTCCTTCACTGACGAACTCGCTCGCGAAGTCGCCTCGGACCCAGGTGGCGTTGGCACCGAGGTTGAAACTGCCCAGCCGCCCGAGCGCATTGGTCTGCAGCACAGCGCCCGCGCCCAGTTCATGCGCCGCGGCGAGTTCCATCTGCATCGAACCAAGAGTCCGGTACAGGCTGCCTTCGACGTAGTTGCGCCGCCTGGTGTTCACCACGAGACTCTGCATGCCGAGCGCGGCGCTGGTTCGCTTGTCGATCCCGCGTTCGACCCCGATACCGCCCCTCCACGCATGCACCGCGCCCACATTGACCTTCCGCAGGTCGATCAGGTCCCGGTCGTCCTGCAAGATGCCGGCCCAGTAATAGGTCTCGCCCGGTTCGACGTTGTTGACCCCGACCGGCTGATCGAACCGTTCCCTGCGCACTTGGCCCTGAGGACCGTAAAGCACCACTTCAAGATCGTTCTCGCCATAGAACAGGTCGACATCGAGGAATTCGTAGCGGCCGTCATCGCTTTCCATCTGCGAGGCGATCAACTGCCCGTTGCGATAGAGCTCGGCATCCCAACCTGTCGGCATGGTTCCGCGGATTGTCGTGCTTGAAAACCGCGATTGCCGGCCGAGCGGCTGGTTGCTGATATAAGCTCCGCGGCCAACCGCGCTCTGGGCGGTCAGCTGACTGCTTTGCGTCTCGACGTCACCGGCGGCAATTTGCGTGGCCCCAAGCGGGCCGAGCAAATTTCCTGAAACGTCGTTGCGAAACGCGCTAATCCTGAGGGAGTTGGGCTTGAACCGGTCATCCGAACTGAGCCGAGCGTCGAAGCTGGCGCCGGCCACTTCACCGGCAGCGTAGAGCTCGAACCGGCCCGAAGTCTTTGAATTCGAATTTGAATCATAGCCAGTTCGGACAACCGCGTCGACCGAAGGCGTGCGCCACATCCTGTACTCACTTGGCGCGTGGGGATAGGCCGCCAGATCGAACGCCTCGCGTTTCGGCCGAAGTCGCGCGGCACGACTTCGGCGCTCGAGCGCCTGCATGAACGGCAATTTCGTGTCGCTTTCGAGCCGGATGGCCGAATTGAACAGGTCCGGCGTCAGCGTGACGCCAAACCAGCGTGACAGCGCCATGCTATCAACGCACCACCCTTCAGGCGTGTCGAAAATCTCACCACCGACCGGTGCTGCACTACTGTTCACGTTTTGTACCGTATTGGCTGCGCGGTCGAGGACGAATTCTTGATCCTCGGAGAATAGCCAGCCAGTTGCGCGGCGCGACTTCTTGTCGAGGCGAATGGGCAGATCAAGTGATTGAATGACGTCTGCAAGGTCGAGGCAAACGCCCTTATCTGTCTGATAACCACGGATTTCGTTGGTCAATTTGTAAGATCCGACGCTCATCTGCAGCAACAGCGCATCGTCGTCGTTGGGCTGCCAGGTTGGCGTAGATGCCTGCGCCTGCGCGCTCACCGGACCCGCAACGCCAAGAACCGCCGCAAACGCGGCGGCTACAAGGGCCCAAGGGTGAGGGGATGACATCCGGAGGACTTTCGGCCGAGGCCGTCCCGTTCAGCCGAGTACCGCGTCGACCGATGCGATCACGGCTCCGCCGGCTTCTGGCATTTCGCGGTATTCGAACCGTAGCTGGCCTTTCATCGCCGCCGCTTGTTCCGGCGTCAGGTCGAACTCCATGGCGCGTTCAGCCACCTCGCTGTAAATTGCGATTCCCCGCGCCAGAAAGACCGGCTCGTCGCTGCCGGGACGGGTGACGCGAAGCTCGCCGTAGGTCGATTTCGTACCATTGCGAACCATCGCCAAGCGCAGTTCTGGGCCACGAACGCCTTCGGCAACTTGCGGATTGCTGATTGCCACTGTCGCTTCCAGCCGCCCGTGGCGGACAATCACCGGAATGGTGACTCCGTAGATTGGAACGAGCTTGATCCGGATCCCCTGGCTGTCCTCGGGCGCTTCGGTGACCGGGGTCGGTTTGGGAATTGCCCGGAATGACATGTGCACGCGGTATTCCCCGTCCGGCAGTTCAGCCCCGGGACGCGCCGATATGCGGACCGACTGCGGCTGGCCCGGCGGCAGGGTAATCCGGCGCGGCGCGTAGCGGACCATTGCCAACGCGGCCTGCTCGAGTTCGTTGGCATCGTCTGTCTCGACATCGATCAACTGGCCGGTCGCCGTCATTCGTCGCAGTTCCAGCTCGATGCGGTACGTCGCTTCTTCAGACCCGATGTTGCTGAGAATGACTTCGGTGCCGCGGCGTCCGTCGAGGATTATCCGGGTCGGAGCGACCAGCAGGTCGCCTTGCGCCGCTGCGGGCGCGGCCGACAGGATACCGCCGAACGCGGCAATGGCAGCGCAGGCAACACTGATGAAACGGGAGAAATTGTTGGCCATGTTCTGTGTCATTCCCAGGAAGATTACGACCGCGTTGCGCGGCGTATCGGTAGTTATCCTGAGGCGGTAACCGAATAGGGTTAATATCGGTTAAACATGACGGTGGGCGCGATCCGATAGTACACACAGCAAGGGCCGCGCCCTGTGTGGACGCGGCCCTGCCATCTTATCAATCGTTACCGGACGATGCCGCTATTCGGCACCGCCGCCGGTGTCGAATTAGCTATATTCGACAGATACGGCGAAGGAACCTTGGTAAACCCCGGCCAATTCGGTGCCGTCAAAGGTCAGATCACCGCCGACTTCAAACGTGGCGAGTCCGGTCGCGCCCAGGGTCACTTCGTAATAATCACCCATTGGATCTGTAATAAAGGCAGCGTCCGAATTGAAGTTGGTGAGCTCGAGTTCATCGGCTGCGGTTCCGATAACCCCCCCGCTGCGAAGCAGGGTCACGGCCGGCGTATCGAAAGTGATGGTTACATCTTTCAGCGCGCTGCCTGCAGTAACGTTGAAGGTCGCGGTTTCGGTCGTCCCGCTGCAAACAATGCCGGCGGCGGTGCAATTAAGAGCGCCCGTGTCGGCATCAAGCGATACGGTACCGGCGCCGGTTACGACCATCGAACCGAAATCGAGCTTGCTGCCTGCGTCCAGTTCCAGCTGGAGTGCGGTGAGGATTTCGGCAAAGGCGTCAGCCGTTGCGGTGTCCTGGGCCTGTGCAACGCTGGACATGCCGAGCGAAGCGGCGACGACTGCGCTGGCAGCGCCAAAACGGAGAAACTTTTTCATAGTGATGTGGTCCTTAAAAATGGTCTTCGATCCCGTTCGGGAAGACCATTTCCGGCTCCCCGCTGGATGAACGCCCCTGTCCATCCAAGAGCCATTAAGTAGAACCACTGCGTTCAATCTTTGCTTCTGGTTATGGTTAACAGGTGAACCCTTTTCTGTTAACCTATTCGGCAAGCAAGTTCCGATATCTCGTTGATATTGTTTATAAAGATTAGGCTCAACTAAATGTCGCCGCCCGTCAGGCGCTGGCAGACCAAGTCCAATTGGTCGAGGGTGCGGTAACGGATGGTGACCGTTCCGGACCTCGGATCGACGTCTGTCTTGATCTTCACGGCGAGCCCGAGAAATTCCTCGAGATGCCCCTGGACTGCCGCAATGTCGGCATCCTTTGCCGGATCGCGCGAGGTCCTTGCCTTGCGGCGTTCTGTCTCGGAATTCGCCGGCGCCGATCCGGCTTTGACCATCCGTTCGATGTCACGGACCGACAGTTTCTGCTCCACGGCCTGCCGGGCGAGCGATACGGCGTTATCGTAGCCGATCAGCGCCCGGGCATGCCCCATCGACAAATCGCCCTGCTCCACCAGCGTCAGGATCTCGTCCGGCAGACCCAGCAGCCGCTGGAGATTGGCCACATGGCTGCGCGATTTGTCGACCAGCTTGGCTATTTCGCCCTGCGTCATCTCCTCCTCATCCGCCAGCCGCTGGTAGGCGCGAGCTTCCTCGACCGGATTGAGGTCCTCCCGCTGGATATTCTCGATCAGCGCCAGCGCCATCACCTCGCGCGTGTCCAGATCGCGCACCAAGGCGGGAATTTCGTGCAATTGCGCTTTCTGGGCTGCCCGCCAACGACGTTCGCCGGCCACCAACTGATAGCGTCCGCCAGCAAGCGGGCGGACGATAATTGGCTGGATAACCCCCCTCGCCGCAATCGAGGCGGACAGTTCTGCCAGCGCATCTTCGTCGAAATAACGGCGCGGTTGCCCGGGCAGCGGCTCGATCGACGCGATTGCCAAGGATGCCAGGCCGGACCGAGGGTGCCCCGCCCCCGAACCGGTTTTGGCGCTGTTCGATGAATCGTCCTGGCCAGCCGCCTTGCCGAGAACCAGCGGTTCCTCCCGGCGAGTTTCGCCCATCAAGGCACTTAGCCCCTTGCCAAGCTTCTTCTTGCCTTCCGAAGCTGCGCGCGCCGGAACGGAGAAGCGGATCGGATCGGCGTTAGGGTTACTCATGCGGCTTTCCTCTGTTCAGGCAATCTTCCGATCAATTCGCGAGCGAGCGCAATGTAGGCGCGGCTTCCCGCGCAGGAATGGTCGTAAACGAGCGCTGGCAACCCGTGACTGGGCGCTTCCGAGAGGCGAACATTGCGCGGAATGACCGATTCGAAAACCAATCCGGCAAGGCAATCGCGCACATCGTCGGCGACTTGGTCGGTCAGCCTGTTGCGGCGATCGAACATGGTCAAAACAATGCCGACGATGCCGAGGTCGGGATTAAACCGCTGCTGCACGCGTTCGACTGTCAGCAACAACTGGCTAAGACCCTCCAACGCAAAGAATTCGCACTGCAGCGGCACCATCAGGGTATCGGCAGCGCCGAGCGCGTTCAGCGTCAACAGACCGAGCGAGGGTGGGCAGTCGATGAAACAGATGTCATGGGCCGTATGACCAGTGAGCGCGTCGCGAAGGCGCGCGGTGCGGTCTTCCACGCTGACCAGTTCGACCTCGGCACCGCTTAGATCGACTGTCGCGGGAATGATGTCGAGGTTCGGGATGTTGGTCGGCTGGATGCAATCGGCAAGAGCCACTTGGTCAACCAACAGATCATAGCTGGAGCAGACGCGGGCTTCAACTTCGACCCCCAACCCGGTCGATGCGTTGCCTTGCGGATCGAGGTCGAGCAACAACGTCTTCCATCCCGTTGCGGCCATCGCGGTTGCAATGTTGATGGCGGTGGTAGTTTTGCCTACTCCGCCTTTCTGATTGGCTATCGCGATGGTTATCATGAGGTCACCTTATTGATTTAACGCAATTTTCCGACAATTATTCCCGATTCCGCATCTGTGAGCGATTGTTTCACGTGGAACAGCTCTTTTCGTCGTTCAGACAGCGCTTCCAATTCTTGCGCCGCCGACTGCCCTTTCGGCAACAGCCAGAAGGTATCGCTTGTGGAAAATCGTGCCGCCAAATCGAGAATAGTCGCCAACGGAGCAAACGCCCGGGCGGATATGACCGATGCCGGGACACTTTCCACGAGTTCCAGTCGGCTTCCGACTACGTCGCAATTGGCTAATTGGAGCTCCGCTACGAGATGAACCAACCATTCGATCCTGCGCTTACGCGATTCGATCAGCTTGATGGGCAATTCAGGGCGCATTATCGCGATAATAATCCCCGGGAGACCCGCTCCCGTCCCCAGATCCAACCAAAGTCCTGTTTCACGTGGAACATGTTCGAGCAATTGTGCACTGTCAGCGATATGCCGTTGCCAAACCACTCCAAGCGATTGCCTCGCGACAAGGTTCTGCTTAGCGCTTTCCGCGACGAGCAATTCTACGAAACGATCCATTTTGTCCATCGCTGCAGCATTGCAACGCTCAGAGACATAGGATCGGGCCGAAGCTTCGTCCGTAATCATGCTGCTTGGCGCTCACGACGCCGGGCGAACACCAGCACCGCCGACAGCGCTGCCGGAGTTATCCCAGCCACCCTCCCCGCCGCAGCGAGGTTCTCTGGTCGCGCTTTCGCAAGCCGTTCGGTCATCTCGTTCGAAAGCCCGGGCACGGAGTCGTAAGGAAAGTCTGGTCCCAAACTTACGGCTTCACTCGCCCGCAGTTCGCGAAGTTCGCTGTCTTGCCGAATCAAATAGGGCGCATACGCCGCATCCTCCGCGAGCTCCTGACCAACATCATCCGTCGGTTCCATGCCCTCAGGCAGCCAGGGCTCGAGCGTTTCCAAAGTGATCCCGCCGAAACGAAGCCATTCGCTGATCGGCTTGGTCCCGTTATCCCGGCGCACGGGAAGCCCGGACGTCTCGAGCTCAACCGCCGAAACATCCGCCGCTATCGCTTCCGCCCATTCCGCTCCGCGATTCAGCCGCGCCTCAAACCAAGCTTGCCGGTCCGCGCCGATACATCCGGCCTCAATTCCGAGCGGGGTAAGCCGTGTCACGGCGTTGTTCGCGCGGAGCCTTAAGCGGTACTCGGCGCGCGACGTCAGCATCCGGTACGGTTCCGTAACGCCGTGCAACGTCAGATCATCGACCATTACCGCGATGTAGGAATTTGCCCGGTCCAGTTTCGCCGGCTCCCGACCTGAAACCGCCGCAGCCGCGTGGATACCCGCGACCAAGCCTTGGGCTGCCGCCTCCTCATATCCCGTCGTACCGTTGACCTGCCCCGCACAATAAAGTCCCGGCATATCGGTCAGTTCAAGCCCGCTAGTCAGGCAGCGCGGATCGATATGATCGTATTCCACAGCGTACCCGGGCACGACGATTTCCGCCCGCTCCAGACCTTCCATGCTTTGCACCATCGCATGCTGGACATCGGCAGGCAGCGACGTGCTGATTCCGTTGGGATACACCAGATGCGTCGAAAGACCCTCCGGTTCCAGAAACACCTGATGCCCGTCCCGGTCGGCAAAGCGATGGATCTTGTCCTCGATCGAGGGACAATAACGTGGGCCTTCTGCACCGATCGCACCCGAGAAGAGCGGTGAACGGTCGAGGTTCGCGCGAATGATATCGTGGCTGCGCGCGTTGGTGCGCGTGATCGCGCAAAAGACCTGTGGGTTTAGTCGCCGCCTGGTCATCGGAGACATGGTCCAGCGCTCGCTGTCGGTGGGCTGCTCGGCGAGCCGTGCCCAATCGATCGTCCGTCCATCAATACGCGGCGGCGTGCCGGTTTTCAGCCGCGCCATTGGTAATTTCGCTTCGCGCATTTGCGCTGCAAGCTTGCTGGCCGAAGCCTCTCCGATACGTCCACCGGTCAGGCGCTCCTCACCGCGAAACAGCTTCCCGCCAAGGAACGTTCCGGTGCACAGTATCACCGCAGCGGCGGTCAGGGCTGTGCCATCGGCAAGCACGAGGCCGGCGACTTTACCTGAACGAAACAGCAATTCCGCCGCCTCGCCAGCGATCAGGTGGAGATCGCCCTGCCTCTGCAATTGGCTCTGAACCGAGGCCTTGAACAACGCCCTGTCTGCCTGGACACGTGGTCCCCAGACTGCGCTACCCTTCGACCGGTTGAGCATCCGGTAATGAATAGCTGCAGCGTCCGCTGCCTTGCCAATCACCCCGTCGAGGGCATCGACTTCGCGGACCAGGTGCCCCTTGCCCAGCCCGCCGATGGCCGGATTGCAGCTCATCGCGCCGATTGTGCTCAAGTCGAAGTTCACAAGGCCCGTGCGCATGCCCATCCGCGCAGCAACGGCCGCTGCCTCGACCCCGGCATGCCCGCCGCCGACAATCAGTATCTGGAAATCATGCATGCTTGCCCGATAGTCGAGGCAACGCTTTGGGTCAAAGGCTCTCGCGGCAGGGCGACCTGTGTTTCACGTGAAACAACTCCAATCGTCAGTACGGTATCACTTCCCAATGCAGAACCGGCCGAAAAGTGTATCGAGCAGGTCTTCGGTAGCGCTTCGCCCTATCAAGCGGTCGAACGCTGCTCGCGCGCTTCGCAAGTTTTCTCCGGTAAGAAGCAGGTCTCCAGATGGACAGATCTCGTTGAGATTATTCAAAGCTTCGGTCAGCAAATTGTGCTGTCGGTCGCTCAAAGCAACTTGCCCCGTTTTGGGTAGCGCAATCGCAGCGTGCGCGGTTAGCCGGTGGCGCAATTCATCCACGCCCTCTCCGGTAACCGCTGATATACGCAGCAAAGGTGATGATTTGCCACCGGAAGCGCTACAGTCGATCTTGCTTTCGATTTCCCAAGCCCCTGGCGGCCCTTCCCCCTCATTACCCAGCCACAGGACAAGATCTGCTTGGTTGAGAGCGGAATGCGCGCGCTCGATTCCGATAATCTCGATCGGGTCGACGCTGCTTTCATGCAGACCGGCTGTATCGATAAATGTGAAGGGTATGCCGGCAATCGCGCAGGATCGCTGCAAGATATCCCGCGTCGTGCCCGCAGTCGGGGCCGTAATTGCCGCCTCATCCTCCACTAATGCGTTGAATAAAGTCGATTTTCCCGAATTTGGCGGTCCCGCAAGTACAACCCTGAAACCTTCCTTGAGCGCCCGCGCCCGGGGCCGCGCCAGCCAGTCGCCGATACCTGCCCGGAGCGCGCCAAGGCCTTCAGCGAAGGATGAAGGAAGGTCGGCGGCATCTTCCTCGTCGGAGAAATCGAGAACCGCTTCTACCTGTGCGGAAAGTATCAGGACTTCGCTTCGCCAACCCTCGACCACGCGCGAAAGCCCGCCGCCAAGCATCGCGATCGCCGACCGGCGCTGAAGTTCTGTCTCCGCCTCGAGCAAGTCGGCGAGACCTTCCGATTCGGCGAGGTCGAGCCGGCCGTTGACGAAGGCGCGGCGGGTAAACTCGCCGGGTTCGGCATGGCGGAGGCCATCCATCGCGGCCAGCGCGCTTTCGACCGCAGCGATGACTGCGCGGCCTCCATGCAGGTGCAACTCTGCGGTGTCCTCGCCCGTTGCATTGTTCGGCCCTGGCAGGAACAGCACCATTGCGTGGTCCAGAATACCTCCGCCACTGTCCTTCAGATAGCGCGCGACAGCGCGGCGCGGAGGCGGAAGCTTTCCGGCAAGGTTCTCCAACGCGGCGGCCGCGCGGGGGCCGCTGATGCGGATTACCGCTATCCCCGCGGGCGCTGATCCGCTGGAAAGGGCGAAGATTGTTTCCATTATTACAATCACATACCAGCGCGAAAGGTTAAGCGCTGCGGATCATTCACCTTTTTTCGTGGTGCCCTTGCCCATCATGCCGCCGCTGGCTGCGTTAAGGCCGCCCTCGACGAAGTTCTGGAACAGTTTAAGTCCGACCTGGCCCATCGGGGCAAGCTGCTTGGCATAATCCTGCAGCTGTTCCGGGTTCGAGACACCCTTCATCGCCTTGGTGATGGTGTCGACATAAATGTCGTTGGCTTTGCCTACGTCGGGCAGGCCCATGAAAGTCCGCGCCTCCTCCGGCGTGCATTCTATTTCTACATGGACCTTCATCGCGTTTCCTCCGTTGGGCTATATATATGGTGACCGTCCTGCCCTGCACAACACCGCGCCGAGTGTTGACGATTAGTCGGGTTTGGTAAAGCCTGCACGTAAGCGGCTGGACAGGAACCTTCGCCGCACCCGTTCCTAACCATGCCCGCAAGATAACGAGGAAACTTTCATGAACGATACCGCCACTATCCAGACACTTTCCGGCGAAGGCAGCTTCGAAGCTTACGTTGCCAAGCCGGCCGGTAACGCGAAAGCGGCTATCCTGGTTATCCAGGAAATTTTCGGGGTGAACCAGGGGATCCGCGAGAAATGCGACAAGTGGGCCGAAGCCGGCTATCTGGCGGTGGCTCCGGACCTGTTCTGGCGCCTGGAACCCGGCATCCAGCTCGACCCCGATGTCGAAGATCAATTCAACCGTGCGCTCGAGCTGTTCGGCAAATATGACGCCGACGAAGGGGTCAAGGATATCGAAGCGACGATCCATTGGATCCGGCGCGAAGCCGCCGTGTCAAAAGTCGGCTGCGTGGGATACTGCCTCGGCGGGAAGCTGGCCTACATGACGGCGACCCGCACAGATATCGATGCGTCGGTCGGTTATTACGGAGTGATGATCGACCAGATGCTGCGCGAGGCAAAGGCAATCGCGCACCCGTTGATGCTGCATATTCCGACTGCCGATCACTTCGTCAGCGCTGAAGCGCAAAAAGCGATGCATGAGGGATTAGACGACCATCCGAAGGTTACACTGCACGATTACGAAGGGCTCGATCACGGCTTTGCGACCGAAAGCGGGAAGCGCCGCAATGAGGAAGGTGCCCGGCTTGCCGACAGCCGGACCGCTGAGTTTTTCGCGAAGCACCTGTTGTAGCATCCGCTGACCGCCCGGCGGACGGTACACCGGGCGCCGACCCGATTGCCAAAGTAGCGGAAAGGTGCCGATACCGGCCACCTTCCCGCCGTTTGTTTACTGGTTCATCGTCGCGAAGAAATCTTCGTTGGTCTTGGAATCCTTCATCTTGTCGAGCAGGAATTCCATCGAATCGATCGTGCCCATCTGCATGAGGATGCGGCGCAGGACCCACATTTTCGACAGCTTGTCCTTCTCGACCAGCAATTCTTCCTTGCGGGTGCCGGACTTACCGACATCCAGTGCGGGGAAGATGCGCTTGTCGGCAACCTTGCGGTCGAGGACGATTTCCGAGTTGCCGGTGCCCTTGAATTCTTCGAAGATCACTTCGTCCATCCGGCTGCCCGTATCGATCAGGGCGGTCGCGATGATCGACAGCGAACCACCTTCCTCGATATTCCGCGCCGCGCCGAAGAACCGCTTCGGACGCTGCAGGGCGTTGGCATCGACACCGCCGGTCAGCACCTTGCCGGAGCTTGGGACCACGGTGTTGTAGGCGCGGCCAAGCCGGGTGATGGAATCAAGCAGGATCACCACATCGCGTTTGTGCTCGACCAGGCGCTTGGCTTTTTCGATAACCATTTCAGCGACTTGCACGTGGCGCGTGGCGGGTTCGTCGAAGGTTGAAGAGATTACTTCGCCCTTCACGCTGCGCTGCATGTCGGTGACTTCTTCGGGCCGCTCGTCGACCAGCAACACCAGCAGGAACACTTCGGGATGGTTGTCGGTGATCGCCTTGGCAATGTTCTGCAGCAGCACGGTCTTACCCGTCCGCGGCGGCGCCACGATCAGCGCGCGCTGGCCCTTGCCCTGCGGCGAGATGATGTCGATCACCCGCGCCGATTTGTCGACCACGGTGGGGTCGAGCGTATCGAGATTGAGCTTTTCCTCGGGATAGAGCGGCGTGAGGTTGTCGAAATTCGTCCGCAACCGGACCTGGTCGGGGTCTTCGAAGTTCACACTGGCCAAGCTGGTCATCGCGAAATAGCGTTCGCCATCCTTGGGTGCGCGAATTTCGCCTTCGACAGTATCGCCGGTGCGCAGGCCCCATTTGCGGATCTGGTTCGGCGAAACGTAGATATCGTCCGGGCCGGCCAGATAGTTGGCTTCGGGGCTGCGAAGGAAGCCAAAGCCGTCCTGCAGCACTTCGATCGTGCCGATGCCCATGATCTGGTCGGTGTATTCCTCATCCTCCGCCAATTCGCGGAGGATGCAGAACATCAGGTCCTGGCGGCGCATGGTGGACGCGCCCTCGACCCCCAGTTCTTCCGCCATGCTGACCAGTTCGGCGGGGGGTTTGGCTTTGAGTTCTCTAAGATGCATGGCAATCGAGTCCGATAGATTGGTCCGGAAATCCGCACGCGGAAACCCCGGGAATTTTCAAGATAGGCGGCAGGTCGTCAGGGCTTGGAGAAAGCAGACCCGGCTTCGATTACGGCGAAGCCTCAGCCGAATTGGCCAAGCAAATACGCCGACACGGGCCGGACGTCAATCGGCCTGTTCAGAACGGTTTGACGATCACCAATACGACGATGATCGCCGCCGCGACGCCGGGTACTTCGTTGAGCAGGCGCAGTTTCTTGCCGGCCAGCGGACGTTCGCCGCGGGCCAGCTTGCGGGCATAGGCGGACAGATAGCCGTGATAACCCGACAGCAGCAGGACCAGCAGCAGCTTGGCGTGGAACCAGCCCTGCGCGAACGCCCCGATCGAACCGGCCAGCGCTAGGCCGAGCAGCCATACGATGATGATCGAAGGCAGCAGGATAATCTTGAGAAGCTTGTTTTCCCGGTCGATCCAGCGCGCTTCCTCGGGGGAACCTGCCTCGGCTTCCTGGTGATAGACGAAGAACCGCGGCAGCATGAACAGCCCCGCCATCCAGAAGATCACGAAAATCACGTGGCCGGCCTTGAGCCAGAGATACACCATCGAGAGCACTTCCTGCATTAGAGCGATGTAGGGAAAGACGCCGTCAAAAGCACCCCTCGTGTAGAAATTAGCCGCGCCAGCCGCGAACGGTAGCGATCAGTTGCTCGACGTGGTCGATCGGAGTGAACTGGCCGATCCCGTGGCCAAGGTTGAACACATGCGGGCGGTCCGCGAAGCATTCGAGGATGTGCACGGCTTCACGGTCGAGCGCTTCGCCGCCAGCCAGCAGCAGCAGCGGATCGATGTTGCCCTGCACCGGCATTCCGGCAGGCAGTTCGCGCGCTGCCCAGACCGGATCGATAGTCTCGTCAATGCCCAGCGCGTCGACCCCGGTTTCGCGCGCATAGGCAGTAAGTTTCTCGCCCGCACCCTTGGGAAATCCGATCACCGGCACACCGGGATAGCGCGCCTTTACCGCTGCGGTGATGGCGGCGTTGGGGGCAATGACCCAGCGCTCGAATTCGGACGGAGCCAGGGTGCCCGACCAGCTGTCGAACAATTGCACCGCTTCCGCGCCGGCTTCGATCTGGCCACCGAGATATTCGACGGTTACCGCAGCAATGGCGTCGATGATCGCCTGGAACGCCGGTGGATCGCGGTACGCCATTGCGCGCGTTTCATGCTGGTCGCGGCTGCCCTCGCCAGCGACCATGTAGGTCGCGACGGTCCACGGACTTCCGGCAAAGCCCAGCAAGGTGGTCTCAGGGCCCAATTGCGCCTTCACCTTGGCCACGGTCCGGTAAATCGCCTCGAGGTGCTGTGGCGCCGCTTCCAGCCCTTCCAGTGCGGCATCCAGCAGGCGCGGCGACAGTCGTGGACCTTCACCGGCCAGGAATTCCAGATTCTGGCCCATGGCGTGGGGAACGATCAGAATATCCGAAAACAGGATGGCACCGTCGAAGCCGAACCGGCGGATCGGCTGGATGGTCACTTCCGCGGCGGCATCGGCGTCGTAGACCAGGTCCAGAAATCCGCCCTTTTCACTCCGCAAGGCGCGATATTCGGGCAGATAGCGTCCTGCCTGCCGCATCAGCCACATGGGGGCCTGCGTACCGCGATGTCCGCGCAAGGTTTCGAGCAAAAGACCAGGCATCGAGGGAGTCCAATCAAAATAATAAAGTATATAATAAGGATTGTAGGAGTCTGTTGGCCCTGTGGATTTCGGGGACAACCCGGCTTTGCCCGACTTGTCCCCGATTGGCCACATCGCGATGCTTGTCGAATCCGCATGGCTGCGCGTCAAGCAATAGCTATCCCCGTTGTCCCCAGCCTGTCGATAACAGGCTTATCCCAGCCACAAGTCGGGGCTGCGATGCCGGTCAGCGGGGAGCGAATTGCCGCCGGAACTTGTCGACGGACTTGTCCCGTGGTTTATGCCGGAACTTGTCCACACGCATTTTACCCCTCGCGGGTCGCCCGTATGCGCGCCCTCCAGCAGCAGGCCGAACATGAGTCAACTTCACTTGCATCTGGTGTCCGATTCAACCGGTGAAACGCTGGAAATGGTCGCCAAGGCCGCCCTTGCCCAGTTCGAGGATGCCCAGGTTGTCCGCCATTTCTGGCCGATGGTCCGCTCGCGCCAGCATCTCGACCGGATCGTCCCCGATCTTGCGGATAATCCGGGCCTGGTCCTGTTCACGCTGGTCAATCCGGAAACCCGCGCCCGGCTGGAAGAACATTGCCGCCAGTTGGGACTGCCTGCGGTGCCCGCGCTCGATACGGTCACCAGTGCACTCGAAACGCAGCTCGGGCAGGAAGCGCACGGCCGTCCGGGCCGCCAGCATATCATGGACGACGCCTATTTCGGCCGGGTCGACGCGATCCATTTCACCATCGCGCATGACGACGGGGTCGGGTGGGAAGACTGGGAGGAAGCCGATATCCTGCTCGCGGGGGTTTCGCGCTGTTCGAAGACCCCGACCAGCATCTATCTCGCCAACCGCGGGTACAAGACCGCCAACATTCCGCTGGTGATCGAAAGCCCCCCGCCCGCCGCGCTGTTCGGTTTGCGGCATCCGCTGGTGGTGGGCCTGACAACCGCGCCGGACCGGCTGGTCCAGATCCGCCGGAACCGCCTGCTCAGCATGAACGAGGCGGCAGAGACGTCTTATGTCGACGGTGACCGGGTGCGCGAGGAAATCCATTTCGCCCGGCGGATGTTTGCCGACAACGGGTGGCCGGTGATCGACGTGACCCGCCGCTCGATCGAGGAAACCGCCGCCGCAGTGATCAAGCTGTATAACGAGCGGGGTAAGCAGGACAATCCTTCGCACGGCGGCCCGAAGCCGATATGAACCATCCGACATGAGCCGCGTCCAATGATCATCCTTGCCTCCAAGAGCTCGTCGCGCAGGGCCATGCTGGACGCGGCAGGCGTCGCCTATGAAGCCGCGCCCGCAAATGTGGACGAGCGCGCACTTGAGGCGGAACTGGCGGATCACGCGCCCGCCGAAGTGGCGCTGGCGCTGGCCCGCGCCAAGGCAGCCGCGCTTTCCGGCACCAATCCGGGGCGGATCATCCTGGGCAGCGATTCGCTGGTGTCGGTCGAGGGCAAGCGGTTCGACAAGCCCGCCGACCGCGCGGCAGCGACAGCGCATCTGCGGTATTTCTCGGGCCGGACCATGGACCTTCACAGCGCCGCCGCCCTGGTTCGGGGCGGCGAGACCTTGTGGCAACACACCGAGATGGCGCAGCTCATGGTGCGCAAGTTGTCGGAGGATTTCATCGAAGGCTACCTCGACGCCGAATGGCCCGAAGTATCATACTGCGTCGGGGTGTTCCGGATCGAGGCTCGCGGCGTGCAATTGTTCGAATCCATCACCGGCGACCAGTTCACCGTGCTCGGAATGCCGCTATTGCCCCTCCTCGGCGCGCTTCGAAATCTCGGGGAGATGCCGTCATGACCCGGCCCTATGCGGAAGTGATCGGTGACCCGATCGCGCAGTCGAAATCGCCTGCGATTCACAATTTCTGGCTCGAGAAACTGGGTATAGATGCGGAATACCGTGCCCAGCGAGTGACGGAAGATGGTCTCGCGGATTACCTTGCCGCCCGGCGCAGCGACCCCGACTGGCGTGGATGCAATGTGACCATGCCGCTCAAGCTGCCGATCATTCCGCTGCTGTACAGTATCGACGAAACCGCCACCGCCATCGGGGCGGTTAACACGGTTTATCCTGCGTTCGATCGTTTGCTGGCAGGCACGAATACCGACGCGGCGGGATTTCTTGAGCCATTGGCGGCGGAAATGCGCGAAAGCCATTATTTCCGCATGGCGAGGATCATCGGCGCGGGCGGCGCGGCGCGTGCGATCGTTTCCGCGCTCGGGAACCGGGGCTTCACGCTGGTGGTCGCAGCACGAAATCCGGCCAAGGCAGCGGAATTACTCGGCGAACTCGCAGCGGGAAACGATCATCACGCCGTCAGTCTGAGCCATTTTGCCAAAGCTACCGACTTCGACTTCGACGACCGCGAGGGCTGCTGCGACCTGGTCATCAACGCCAGCCCGCTCGGGATGCGCGGACAGCCGCCGTTGCGTTTCGATCTGAGCCATGCTCCGCCGGGCAGCCTCGTTTACGATATCGTCACGGACCCGGTGGAGACCGAATTCCTGTCCGCGGCACGATCGGCCGGCTTCCGCACCGTTGACGGCCTTTCCATGCTTATCGGCCAGGCGGCGGCGGCATTCGAGCTGTTTTTCGGTACCGCGCCGCCACGCGAATACGACGCCGAACTGCGCGAAAGTCTCGTCCGATGAGCAAATTCGGCAAGCACCTGATCCTTGGGCTCACCGGTTCAATCGGCATGGGCAAATCGACGGTCGCCCGAATGTTCGCGGATGAGGGCGTGCCGGTGTTCGACGCCGACGCGGCAGTCCACCGGCTGCAGGGACCTGGCGGCGCGCTGCTCGGCGCAATCGAAGCGGAATTTCCCGGATCGACCGGGCCGGACGGCGTCGATCGGGTAAAACTGGGGGAACTGGTCTTTGGCGATCCTGAAGCCCTCGCCCGGCTGGAGGCGATAGTGCATCCCGCGGTGGCCGAACTGCGCTCCGAATTCCTGCTTGAACACGCGGGTGCGCCGATCCTGCTGTTCGACATCCCGCTGCTGTTCGAAAAGGGCGGCGAGAGCCGGGTGGATCAGGTCGTGGTGGTCTCCGCCCCTGCGGAAATCCAGCGCCGGCGGGTCCTTGGCCGGCCCGGCATGACCGCCGACAAATTCGCCCACATCCTCAGCCTGCAGGTCCCCGATGCGGAAAAGCGCGCCCGCGCCGATCACTTGATCGATACTTCAGGAAGTCTTGACGAAACCCGGCGAGCCGTGCGGGAACTTGTCAAGCACCTCGAACGGACGCGCACGTAAGGGTAACTGGCGGTTTTAGGTGAATTGACCTCTTGCACACCGCCATCCTCACGCCGATACTATAACCAATGCGTGAAATTGTCTTCGATACCGAAACCACCGGTCTTGACCCCCGAAGCGGGGACCGCATGGTCGAAATCGGCTGTGTCGAAATGATCAACAAGGTCGCCACCGGCCGCACCTACCACGCGTATTTCAACCCCGAACGCGACATGCCTGCCGGGGCTGAAGCGGTTCACGGCCTGTCCGCCGCGTTCCTGTCCGACAAGCCGCTGTTCTCGCACAAGGTGCAGGAGCTGCTCGATTTCCTGGAAGATGCGCCGCTGGTTGCGCATAACGCAAGTTTCGACTTCGGTTTCCTCAACGCGGAACTGACGATCATATCGCGGGAGCCGGTGTGCACCAGCCGGATGGTCGACACGGTCGCCCTTGCGCGCAAGAAACATCCCGGGGCGAAGCTGTCGCTCGATGCGCTGTGCAGCCGATACGGCGTCGACCGTAGCCACCGGGTAAAGCACGGGGCGCTGCTCGATGCCGAGTTGCTTGCCCAGGTTTACGTCGAGCTTACCGGCGGGCGCCAGATCGGCCTCGAACTCGCTGCCGATACGGTGGAGCCGGTGATTGCCGCGGCGGCTTTGGCCGGTGCGGCACCGCGGTTGGACCGCCGCCCGCCGCGGCCCCACGCGGCCAGCGCGGACGAACTCGTCCGGCATGCCGAATTTCTCGAGCAGATCCAGTCTCCCCTGTGGGGACGGTGACGTGCTCGTCAACCCGCGCAAACGCCAACAGGATCGTTGGCGACGCGCGTTAAATAAAAGGTAGTAGCGATGGATATTCGTGTTTCAGGCCACCAGATGGATACCGGAGCCGCGCTGCAGGATCATGCGGCGGAACGTTTGAACGGGATCGTCGAGAAGTATTTCAATCGGGCCCTGTCCTCGCATGTTACCTTCGGCAAGGCGCCCGGCGGGGCGTTCAGCTGCGACATCGTGACCCACGTGATGCAGGGCTTTATCGTCAAGAGCCACGGCGAAGCGCATGATGCCCACCAGGCGCTGGACCAGGCGGTGACCAAGATCGACAAGCAGCTGCGACGGTACAAGCGCCGGCTGAACGATCGCCACGAACAGGCCGCCCATTCGGTCGCGGAGGAAGAGGCAGCGTACCGTATCTTCGCCGCGCCCGAGCCCGATGAGGTTGAGGAAGCTGCCGACGCCCCGCTGATTGTAGCGGAAACCAAGGTCGACATCCCTGAAGCCAGCGTTGCCGACGCGGTGATGATGCTGGATCTGCGGCATACCAATGCGATGTTCTTCAAAAACGCTGGAACCGGACGCCATAATATGGTGTACCGCCGCAATGATGGTTCGATCGGCTGGGTCGAACCGCATTGATGGCCTGATATCGCCGGTTGAACCAGATCGCGATGTCCGTCCGCGATGATGTCAAAACCTTGAATTTGCTGGATTGCAGCGCTGGTCGAGCCTGCGAACCGCGGTCGTGTTTTACGGCCTTGCCTGCCCGGCATGCGAAAATTCGCGGCCGAAAGTGTCACACTCTGAGAGGATGGATCCCCGCTGCAAAGGTCGGAACCATGAACGCAAACCTGAATCTCTCGAGAGCCGCCGTGGCGACGTGCAGTGCCGCAAGCAAACCGGATGTCCTTGGTACCCTGGCGAGTTGTTTTGCCGAAGCCTACGGTCTTGACCGCATCACCGTGCTGGAGGGGCTGGAGGAACGCGAACGCCTTGGCAGCACAGGGTTCGGGCGCCGGGTGGCTATTCCCCACGCGCGGATCGACGGTCTCGAACGTCCGGTGGTGGCCCTGATCAAGCTGGAAGCGCCGGTTGAATTCAACGCGGCCGACGGAATGCCGGTGGATCTCGTGATCGGTCTGCTGTCTCCGCCCAACGCCGGTGCGGACCACCTGCACACCTTGGCGGCAATATCGCGCATGATCCGCAACGAAGCGATTTACGACGCCCTGCTTCGGGCGGAGGATGCCGATGCACTGTTTGCCACCCTTACCAATCTGGCGGATAGTGTAATCGCGAACGACAATCCCGGTGGAGTCACTCGTGAAAGCGCATGAAAGTTCCTCCGAACCGGACCGTGATGCGGGTACTGGCGCGGACCTCCATTACCGGGCGCTGGAACGGCTGTACCGGTCTGCCCCGGTCAACGCCCTGTTCGATTCCAGCCTTCATATAGAGGGCGAGGGCAGCGCGCGGCTGATCTTCAACGTCACCGAAAGCTGCTATCACGCGGCAGGTGCGGCGCACGGGACGATCTACTTCAAGATGCTCGACGATGCCGCGTTCTATGCCGCGAACACGCTGGTCACCGACCGCTTCCTGCTGACGACGTCGTTCAATCTCCATTTCACCAAGCCGGTCCGCACCGGGCGGGTGATTGCCGAGGGGCGGTGGGTCAGCGGCCGCCGCCGGGTCTATGTCGCTGAATCACGGCTGATCGACGAGGAAGGTGACGAGATCGGGCGCGGCACCGGCACCTTCATGCGCTCCTCGATCCTGCTCTCGGGCCTGCCCGGTTATAGCGCGGCCAGGGAATGACCGCGATGGACGCACGGCTGCCCGCCCACCTCGAAGTTTCCGGCCTTCTCCGGATGGCAGAAGCGAATGGCGGGTTTGCAATGGTCCTTGCCAAGGGCGAACGCGACGCCGGGACAATCCTGGTGCTGACCATGCAAAAGGGCGAAAACCGGGTG
Source organism: Allopontixanthobacter sediminis (assembly GCF_009828115.1). Taxonomy (GTDB): domain Bacteria; phylum Pseudomonadota; class Alphaproteobacteria; order Sphingomonadales; family Sphingomonadaceae; genus Allopontixanthobacter; species Allopontixanthobacter sediminis. Next base: position 548,832 of record NZ_WTYL01000002.1, read on the forward strand.
CTTTTCGAACGGATGCCGCAGCTCGACGGGTCCCGAAAATTCGTTGCGGTAAGGACGCAAGGCTCGGATAACGCTGGGGAATTCGACGAATATCTGGACCGCCGCAAGCGCCAGGATAGCGACACCTGGATCGTCGAAGTCGATATCGCAAACCCGGAACGGTTCATCGCAACCCTCAATCCCTGAGTTGACTTAGTTTCAGATGCACCTATTTGGCGCCGAGCTTCCGAAAGCGCAGGCGGCCATGATGACACTCGGTTATCTGGTTTGCACGCAGACGGGTGGCGGCCGGCAGGCCAACAGCGGACCGTAAATTCCAGTACCCCACGGTCCCAGCCTGCGTCTGAGCGCGTCAACCGCCCTAACGAATGAGCACATGAGTCGTAAGGCCCACTTTGCCGGCCTGATCGCGATCGCCGCGACCGGGACCGTAGTTTTTGCCAGCGCCGCAAGTTCCGGCGCAATTGCCCGGCAGGGCGAATCCGCGGAACTGTCCGCACTCCCTCTGACTGATGAAACCGTACCCGTATTCGTGGCCGAAGAAGTGGTTCAACCACTGCCCACCGAAACCGCGGACGAGATTTCACCCGGGCGCCCCGACGTACCGCAGGCGTCTTCGCTGAAACAGCTGATCGCCGCAGTGCAGGCTCCCGAAGTGCTTTCCCCGGAAATGGAATGCCTCGCCGGGGCCGTGTATTTCGAATCGCGCGGCGAACCCGTCGATGGGCAACTGGCTGTTGCCCAGGTTGTCGTGAACCGCGCCGAATCTCCCCAGTTCCCGTCAAGCTATTGTGGTGTCGTGTACCAGCGTTCGCAATTTTCGTTCGTGAAGGGCGGCGCCATGCCGCGCATCATGCGCAATTCGGCCGCGTGGAGCCGCGCCAAGACCATTGCCCGGATTGCGCACGAGGGCATGTGGGACAGCCAGGCCGGCGATTCGCTTTATTTCCACGCGAACTACGTGCGTCCAAGTTGGAGCCGGACGAAAGTCGCCCGCGCAACCATCGACAGCCACATTTTCTACCGCTGAGGGCGGTTCAGGACTGGATTTCGAACCACACCGGGGCGTGATCGCTCGCCTTTTCACGCCCGCGGTGGTCCTTGTCGACCCCCGCGCCGACAAGCCGGTCCGCCACCTCGGGTGACAGCAGCATGTGGTCGATGCGGAACCCGTGATCGCGCTGCCATGCGCCAGCCTGGTAATCCCAATAGGTCCACACCCCGCCGCGCGGATTGAGCGTGCGCAGCGCGTCGGTCCAGCCGTCGCCGAGCAGCTGCATATAGGCGTCGCGCGATTGCGGCTGCATGAGCGCGTCGTTTTCCATGGCTCTGGGTGACCAGACATCGTCGTCATGCGGGATGACGTTGAAATCCCCCACCACTGCGCAGGGTATTTCCAGCGCCCACAGGTGCTGCATCCGCGCACGCAGCCGTTTCATCCAGGCCAGCTTGTAATCGAATTTGGGGCCCGGCTGGGGATTGCCGTTGGGCAAATAGATACACGCGACCCGCACGCCGCCGACATCGGCCTCGAGATAGCGGGCATGGTCGTCCTCGACATCTTCCGGTGACAGATGCGGCAGGCCGCGCTGGGTTTCGACCGGTTTGACCCCGTCCGCCAGGATGGCGACGCCGTTGAAACTTTTCTGGCCATGCCAGACCGCGTGGTACCCGATCTTCTCGAATTCCTCGGCGGGAAATCCTTCGTCCTGGCTTTTGACTTCCTGCAGGCAGGCGACGGTTGGCCGGGTTTCCTCCAGCCATTCAAGCAGGCGGGGCAGGCGTGCCTTCACGCCGTTGATATTGAAGCTGGCGATTTTCATGGGGAGAGCATTAGCCCCATAATCGGGGGCCCGTCCATCGCCGGATAACGATCCGTGCCCGCGTCAGATACCGAAGCTGGATCCGCAGCCGCAACCGGCCGCCGCCTGCGGATTTTCGACCTTGAAGGCCGCTCCGCCGAGCGATTCGACGAAATCGACCACGCTGCCTGACACCAGGTCGAGGCTGACCGGGTCGACGATGAGCTTCACGCCCTCGGTTTCGCTCACCATATCATCGGCGTCCGCGCCTTCGGCAAGGTCGAACTTGTACTGGAAGCCGGAACAACCTCCGCCCTCGACCGACAGCCGCAGGATGGCAGGTTTGGCCTGCCGCTCGGCGATCCACGCCACCCGTTTGGCGGCAGAGGGCGTCAATGTGAGGGTGTCGGACATGGACCCTATGTAGGGCCTGCCGGGTCCGCGCTCAAGGCGCACCGGTCAACATTCGCAAATCGTCCGGCTTCAGGCGTCACGCGCTCTGGATGTAAGTCCGAAGGGCTTCGGCTTCGTGACCCACTTCATCAAGCCGCGATTTGACCAGGTCCCCGATCGAGATGAACCCGCGCATGAAGCCGTTCTCCAGCACGGGCAGATGGCGAATCCTGCGCCGCGTCATCAGACCAAGCGCTTCGAGCACCGTTTCATGCGTCCCGACGGTAATCGCGGGAGCCGTCATCACCTCTCCCACCGGGCAATCGAGACATTTGTCACCCATTTCGGCGACCCGGTAGATCAGGTCGCGCTCCGAGAAAATCCCCGCGACCATCGATCCGTTCATCACCGGCAGCGCGCCGATCCGTTTCCCGGCAAGCAAGGCGACGACTTCGCGCACCGGCATGTCGACGGTGCAATGGATGATATCTGCCGGATCGCGGCCCGCAATCAATTTGGCAATCTGCATCGCAACTCCCCTTTTCACGGCGACCGGCCGGTTTTCCGGCCTGGAGAAAATATGCCACGAAAATCACTTCATGGCGAATCCGCGCCTGATGCCCGTGGGATGGCGGCCCAAGCAACCGTTGCAACTCGCCCCTCGCGGGGCCTAAAGAGGCGCCATGACCAAGAAGTCCCCCCTCGAAGATCCTGAAAAAGCCGCCTTTGCCTGGGACCGTTACCGCCGGTTGATGCGCTTCATGTTCCTGCTGACTACCGGCACGGTGATCATCGCCATCGCGGTGCTGTATAAATTCAACGGCATGGTGTCGGTGCATTTCTACATCGCCACCGCGCTCGGAATCGGGTTCGCGATGCTTCTTATGTCGGCTCTGATGGGGTTGGTGTTCCTGTCCAGCGGGACCGGTCACGACGAATCGGTCGAAGACCTGAGCGACCCCCGCAAGCGCGACTAATCCGAAGTCGTACCGGTCAGGCGGAATTCCTCGACCACTTCGCCGCCGATCAGATGGCGCTGGATGATCTGTTCGAGCACGTCCTCGTTGCACGAATGGTACCAGACCCGGTCCGGCCAGACGACCGCGATCGGCCCCGCCGCGCAGACTTGCAGGCAGTCGGCCTTGGCCCGTTGCACCCCGCCGATAGTGTCGCCGTCCTTGCCGGTGCGTTTCGGACCGACCAGATCCAGCTGCTTGAGCCGCTTCTTGAGGTAATGCCACGCGGCTTTACCCTCTTCCCGGTTGCAGCATTTCTGCTTCTCCGAGATCCCGCACAGAAATATCTGCCGTTCGATGCTCTCGCCGCCGATCTTGGCCAGCGCCTGCCGGGCCTTGAGCAGCTCCTTTTCCGCGCTCATTGTCCCGGGGTGCCGGACGTATCGTCCTTCAGCCAGCGATCCAGCCAGCCAAACACGGTGTTATGCCACTGGAGCGAATTTTTCGGTTTCAGCACCCAGTGGTTTTCGTCCGGGAACACCAGCAATTGCGACGGAATACCCTTGCGCTGCAAGGCCGTGAAGGACGCGATTCCCTGCGTATAGGGGATGCGGAAATCCTTCTCGCCGGTGATGACCAACATCGGGGTTTGCCAATTGTTGACGTAATTGACCGGGTTCCACTTCTCGAATTCCTCGGGCGCCTCGAAATAGGCCTTGCCGCCGTGTTCCCATTCGATGAACCACAATTCCTCGGTCTCGTAATACATCGCCCGCTGGTCGAACACGCCGTCGTGCTGGATCAGGCATTTGAACCGTTCGGGCCACTGGCCGGCAATCCAGTTCATCATGTAACCGCCATAGGACGCCCCCATGGCGCAGGCGTTGTCGCCATCGATCTGGCGGTCGAGCTCCAAGGCCGCGGCGAGGCCTTTCTGCAGGTCCTCGAGCGGCTTGCCGCCCCAGTCACGGGTGATCGCGTCGGTGAAGGCCTGGCCGTAACCGGTGCTACCGTGAAAATCGACCGACACCACCGCATAGCCCTGGCTGGCGACCACGCGCGGGTTCCACCGGCTGGACCAGCTGTCGTTGAAGCTGCCTTGCGGCCCGCCGTGGACATACAGGATCGCGGGTAGTTGCCCGTCCACGCCGGCTGGCTTGGTGATCTGGCCCCAGACCGTATCGCCGTTCGCGCCGGCAAAACTGAACCGGCGGGTGGTGACCGGTGCCAAACTCGTTAGCGCCGCGGTGGTGTGGCTGGTCAGCTGCTGGACCGGCGCGCCCTCGGGCGCAAGATAGATTTCGGCCGGGCCCTCGATCGTGTCGCGGGTGAGCAGCAATCGGCCATCCGAAAGCGGCGTGACATTTCCGATATGCCCTTCGCGGCCCGGAAACAGGGTCAGGCGGGTTACCGAGCCGTCACGCGGATCGATCCGGAAAGCAGGGGTATCCAGCACGTCCTGCGCGGTCACGACCAGATAACGCGAATCGGGTGTCCACGCGACCGATCCGGCCGACCGGTCCCAGGCGGAGGTCACCGCACGTATCTCTCCGGTATCGAGATCGCGCAGTTGGACCACTAGCCGGTCCGCTTCGTAACGGGGCCGTTCCATCGCGGCGTAAGCGAGGTACTTCCCATCCGGAGACGGGGCAGGCAGAGTGTCGAACGCAGTGTTTGCCGCGGTCAGGTTGACCGGCGCATTGCCGGACAGATCGGAGCGGTAGATGTCGACATTGGTCGACACCGGTTCGTCCGCATCGGCCTTGCGTGCGGCGAAATAAACCGCGGAACTGTCCGGTGCCCACGCCAGATCTTCGGACCCGCCGAATGGTTTGGTCGGGGTGTCGCCAATCAGCGCGCCAGTGCCCTCGGGCCCGTCCACCGCTGCGCCGTTACCGAACAGCCGCCCATCGACGATGGGAAACACGAAGGCACGGCTGTAGATGCCGGGCGTTTCCCATTGGTCCCAGTGGCGGATAAAGCCGACATCGCCCTCGTAAAGCCGGCCGGCGCCGGGTCCGGGCAAATGGCTTCCTTTCGCATCTGCGCAGCCGAATGTCGGGCAGCCGCGCAGCACGTCGCCGAACACCAGCACCTTGGTGCCGTCGGGAGAGACGGAGTAGCCGGCGATTTCTGCTTCGAGAGAACTGACCTGCGCCGGCGCGCCGGTAGGGCGGCCATCCGCTACCGCGATGCGCCAGATCTGGGTCTTGCCGTCCTCCGCATCCGCAGGACTGCCCGTTTCGGGGCGGGCGGAGAGGAAGTAGAGATATCCGCCCGCGCCGAAGCGGACGTCGGAGGCATTACCGCCGAGGTCGAGCGGCATCGGGCTGGCGGAAGGGTTCGCCAGGTCGAGCACGTAATGGCTGGTGCTGCGTTCGTAGGTTTCCGGATCGGTCACCGTGACGGGATAGACCGCGAACCGGCCATCGGGGCTGGTGGCCGGGCCGCCCACGCGGGGCATGGTCACCAGGTCCTGCGCGCTCATCGCGGTCGGTTCATCGGCAGCGAAGGTCGGCGTAGCCGCAAGCGTCAGGGCCAGGGCAAAGGGTGCGAACAGGGGCTTAAGCCCGGATTTCATTGTCATGACGGTAGAGTTAGACGCTCTACCGGGCCGTGCAAGCGGATTTCGTCCGGATTTATCCGCGTTTTCCGGCGATCCGGGCGATTTCGGCCTGAACCATCTTTTCGACCATGCCGGGCAGGTTCTTCTCGATCCATTCGGACAGCATCGGACGGAGCAATTCGCGCACCAGCCCTTCGAGCGAGGTTTCGCCGGACCGCACGATCTGGGGCTGAACCCCCGGCTTGGACAGCATGGCCAGCGCGGCAAAATTTTCGCGGATCGATTCGCGCAAGGGATCAGCGGTCAGCGGCGCTTCGCTGTCGTCGTCATCGGCGGTCGCAGCGCTGTCTGCGTAATCGTCATCCTGCTCGACGAAATCCGCCTCGCTCAAATTCAGGACATCATCGGAATCGACTGCCTCGGTTTCGGCTGCGGGTTGCTCCGAATCCTCCGGAGCAGTTTCCGGCTGCTCGTCGTCCTGCGCCTCGTCATGCTGCTTAAGACCGTCGGATTCGCGGCGGCGGCGTTCTTCCAGGGCCCCGGCGCGGTTGTCGCGCGCGATGACCTGCTTGATGGACGCGAGAATTTCCTCGACCGAAGCTTCGCCTTGCTGGCGCATCGTGTAACTGTCCCCGTATTCGCAAACTGACGTCAGGGTGCCAGATTACCGAAAATCACCGGTTTGGCGAGTCATCTGTTTGCGGAATCTCCGCATCCGGCGCGGGAACGTCGGTTGTGCGGGTGGACCGGGCCACCGGGTCGGGGTCGCTGTCCCAATCGAACCACTTGCCTTCGACCCGGTCGAAATTGACCTGCGGGTCATACAGCAGCGTCGCGTCACCGAGCCCGAGATCGCGGGCTTCGGCGCGGCCCATTGCGGCCAGCAGGGTAAAGCCTGCGACATACGCGTTGCGCCGGGCGGTCACCAACTCGACGCGGGCGTTCAGCAATTCCTGCTCCGCATTCAGGATATCGAGGATCGTGCGGTTGCCGACGGTGTTTTCCGCCCGCACGCCTTCGAGGCTCAATTCGGCAGCGGCAACGGCGGATTGCGAGGATTCGATGATCGCGCTGGACGCTTGCCAGCTGGCATAAGCGGCGCGGACCTGGGCGATGGCGTCACGCTCCGCGGCGATTTCCTGTTCCAGCGCGGCGCTGGCAAAAGCCTGCGCCTGCCGTTCCAGCGCGGCGGGGCGGCCGCCCTGGAAAATCGGTATGCTGACCTGGACGCCGGCACTGGCGGTCGTCTCGCTTTGCGAAAGCTGCGCTGCCGAAGGCCCGCCCAGCGTGCCGAAAAAGTCGTTGTAATCGGTCCCGGCAAACAGGGAGACGGTGGGCAGGCGGCTCGCCCGCGTGACCTTGATGTCGATCTCCGCGGCCTTCGCATTTTCGCGCGCGGCGATCAGGTCCGGGTTGTATTCCAGCGCCGTGTCGACCGCTTCGGCGGCCGTCGCAGGCAATGCGGGCAAGGGCGGGGGCGGTTGCAGGTCATCCGGCGCATCGCCGACCAGCTGAATATAGAACTCCCGTGCGCTGATCAGGTTGGACTGGGCGGTGCGCAGATCGCTCTCCGCCAGCGCCAGGCGCGATTGCGACTGGGCAATGTCCGTCCGGGTCAGGTCGCCGATTTCGAACCGGTCGCTGGTCGCATCCAGATTGACCGACAGGACGTTGACCTGGTTCGCAGTCAGGCCGACGAGCGCCTGGCCGCGGATCACGTCCATATAGGCCGCGACGACCTGGCTGAAAATCGCCGATTCAGTGGCGCGCAAATTGGCCTGGCCCGCGTCCACCCGGACCCGGGCGGCGCGCACGCTGTTTCTCACCGCCCCGCCGGAATAGATCGGAACGGAAAGATCCGCCGCGGCGCTGAGCGTCCGCTCGGGAGCAGTAAAACTGTTGGAGGACCGCTTGAGGAACTCGATATGGGTCACGGTCGCGCCAACGTTCGGGCGACCAGCGGCTTTTTCCAGCGGGACCAGTTCGTCGGTCGCACGCTGGTTGGCGCGCGCCGCCTGCAGCGTCGGGTTGCTCTGATAGGCCTGGGTCAGCGCCTCGCGCAGGGTATCCGCCGCGGCGGGGGCGGCGATTACGGTCGACGCCGCAGCGAGCAGCGCCAGTCGGATAACGCTGCGGCGCATGATCAGAAGCTCCAGCCGGCGGCTTTGTCGAATTCGGACAGCCGTGGAATCCCGAGTTCGGCCAGCGGCAGCAGGGCGACGCCGCCCGCGGTCTTGCGGCCCACGGCCAGGCGGGTCACGCCCTTGGTGACCAGCCCGGTCAGGACCCGGCCGCCATCGCCGAGGCGTTTGGTCAGGCTGTCGGGCAGTTCCTCGACCGCGCCGTCGACCAGCATCAGCGAATATACGGCGGCCTTGCGGCTTTTCACCAGCGCTTCTTCGGGCGTGATGACATCGACCGATTTCACCAAAGGGCGCAGCAATTCGGGCAGATATCCGCTTCCGCTATCCACCACCAGCGCCGTTTCGGCGGCGAGCGGCTGCGCTTCGGCCAGCATCATGCCGTAGAACAGCGGCGCCGCAAGGCGGCGGCCATTCTCAAGCGGGATGGCGCGGTCGATATAGGCGGTGTCGCGCGCCGCTGCCGGCACGAAATCTTCCCGCGGCACGGCGGCCATGCGGGCGAGCACGAACGGTTCGTTGACGCCGCTGGTCCGCAACTGGCTGTCGATCATCGCGCGGCGCGCGGCTTCGGTGCTGGTAAGGGTCTTCGTCATGGACATCTCTACTGTATTACACCAACAATACAGTTGGTCAATCGGTGTCGGACAGGGAAGTGCCCCCTTCTCCGGATCTGCGGCGGCTTTACGGTGTAAGGCATCCTCCGCCAAGCCCTTTGACGCTAGACGCGCGCTGCGACTATGAAGCGGGCCAATCGACCGAATGGAGATACGATCCGATGAGCGAAATGGTAACGATCCGCGAGGCGGACCTGGTCGAAAGCGTTGCCGATGCGCTGCAGTACATCTCCTATTATCACCCGATGGATTATATCAGCGCGCTTGGCGAAGCCTATGACGCCGAACAGGGCCCCGCGGCCAAGGACGCAATCGCGCAGATACTGACCAACAGCCGGATGTGCGCGGAAGGGCACCGGCCGATCTGCCAGGACACCGGCATCGTCAACGTGTTCGTGAAGTGGGGCCAGGATTGCCGCCTCGGCTCCGACATGAGTCTCCAGGACGTGGTCGATGAGGGCGTGCGCCAGGCCTACACCAATTCGGAGAACAAGCTCCGCGCGTCGATCCTCGCCGACCCGGCCTTTACCCGGCGTAACACCCGCGACAACACGCCGTGCGTGCTGTCGGTTGAAATGGTCCCGGGCAATACCGTCTCGATCGACGTTGCGGCGAAGGGTGGCGGCAGCGAGAACAAGTCCAAGTTCAAGATGATGAACCCGTCGGACAACATCACCGACTGGGTGCTCGAAATGCTGCCCCAGATGGGCGCTGGATGGTGTCCGCCCGGAATGCTCGGCATCGGCATCGGCGGCACCGCGGAACACTGCATGAAGCTCGCGAAACAGAGCCTGATGGACCCGATCGACATGGGCCAGTTGAAAGCGCGCGGGGCGCAGACCGATATCGAACGGCTGCGGATCGAGATTTTCGACAAGGTCAACGCGCTCGGTATCGGTGCGCAAGGGCTGGGCGGCCTGTCGACCGTGCTCGACGTCAAGATCTACGATGCGCCGTGCCATGCGGCGGGCAAACCCGTGGCGATGATCCCGAATTGCGCAGCGACCCGGCATGCGCATTTCACTCTCGATGGCTCCGGCCCGTCCTTCCTCGAAGTGCCCAAGCTGGACGAATGGCCGGACGTCGATTGGCAGCCCGACGCGGCGGCCCTGCGGGTCGATCTCGACACGGTAACACCGGAACAGGTGCGCAGCTGGAAGAACGGCGACCGTCTGCTGCTATCGGGCAAGATGCTGACCGGGCGCGACGCGGCGCACAAGCGGATCGCGGACATGATAGCTGCGGGCGAGGAATTGCCGGTCAGCTTTGCCGGACGGGCGATCTATTACGTCGGTCCGGTCGATCCGATCATGGGCGAAGCGGTCGGCCCGGCCGGCCCGACCACCGCCACCCGGATGGACAAGTTCACCAGGATGATGCTCGACCTCGGGTTGCTGCTGATGATCGGCAAGGCCGAGCGCGGGCAGGGCGCGGTGGACGCGATCGCAGCGAACAAGGTCGCCTATCTGATGGCCACCGGCGGCGCGGCCTACCTGGTGGCGCGCGCCATCAAGGAAGCCAAAGTCGTCGCGTTCGAAGACCTGGGGATGGAAGCGATCTACGAATTCACGGTCGAGAATATGCCGGTGACAGTGGCGGTCGATAGCGAAGGCAACAATGTCCACACGCTCGCCCCCGCCTACTGGAAGGAAAAGATCGCCCGCGAGGGGCTGCTGCCGGTCGGTTGAGGGAGTTGAGGGGGTTGTTTGGTGAGTAAATCCGGGGGGATTGAAGCATGCTCGACGAAAGGCGCTGCCAACTCGACGACGGCGCTGGCGCGCACCGCCGCATCGGGCCTAGGTGACGGGGTGATGAACTTTTCCGAATCCGCCCGCGCTGTGCCGGTGCGTCTGCCCGTCCGCACCGTGCTGGCCTCGATGGTCGGGCTGTGGCTATGCTACTTCCTCCTGACGACGCTGCGCGGTTCGATCGTCGGGCTGGAAATGCCTTACGAATTGATGTGGCGGCGCGCGCTGGTGAGCGTGGCCGGGGTGGCGATCACCTTCGTCATGTGGCTGGTCCTCCGGCTGTTCGACGAACGCGGGCTGTGGGCAAAGATCCTGGCGGCGCTCGTGCTCGCCCTGCCGGCCGCGGTGCTGATCGCCCAGACCAACCAGATGATCTTCGCCGATGTCGAAACCCGCGTGATCGAGAAAATGGGGGAGCGCCAGGGTATCCGCATCCGGCGCGACGAAGCGGGTAATGTGCTGGTCGATGTGCCGGGCCTGCCAGGCCAGTACGATACCCCGGATGGTCAGACCGTTACCGGGCCCGGCGTCACCGAACCCTCGGTCGGGGCTACGGTAACCCTCGCCCCGGCGCCGACCGGTCTCGACCGGTGGCGGCAATTGTCGGACATCGCGCTGGGGCGGTACTTCCTGCTGCTTGCCTGGGCTTCGCTCTATCTCGCCCTGCTGGCGGGCGCGCAGGCCAAATCGTCGGAGCGCCGCGAAGGCGAATTCCGGCGCGCGGCCAAGGCGGCCGAATTGCGCTCGCTACGTTACCAGGTCAATCCGCATTTCCTGTTCAACACGCTCAATTCGCTGTCGGCGATGGTGATGACGGGCAAGGCCGACAAAGCGGAGGAGATGATCCAGTCGATCTCCAATTTCTACCGCTACAGCCTGGCGGACGACCCGACATCCGACGTTGAACTGGCCGAAGAATTCGAATTGCAGCAGCATTACCTCCAGATCGAGCAGGTCCGCTTTCCCGAGCGGCTGATAACCCGGTACGACCTGCCGCCCGAGCTCGCACAGACCCGCGTTCCCGGCATGATCCTGCAGCCCCTGATCGAAAATTCGGTCAAATATGCGGTCGCACCGTTCAACCAGCCGGTCACAATAACGCTTGCCGCGCGGGCCGAATACGGCCGCCTGGTGGTCTCGGTCAGCGATGACGGGCCGGGACACAATGGCAGGTCCCGGGACGGAGAAGCGGGCGAAAACGGCGCGCCGGGGTTCGGCATCGGCCTCGCCAATGTGCGGGACCGGCTCGAGGCCCGTTTCGGCAAGGAAGCAAGCATCACTTCCGGCCCGACGCGGCATGGATACCTTACCGAACTGAGGCTGCCCCTGGTGACGCATGGCTGATCAAACCGAGAATACTCCCCTCCGCACCCTGATCGTCGACGACGAGCCGCTGGCGGTCGAACGCATGCAGGTAATCTGCGCCAAGCTCGACGACCTGCAGGTGGTCGGTACCGCCAGCGACGGGGCCGCTGCGTTGCGGTTGATCGAGGCGCTCGGGCCGGACCTCGTCCTGCTCGATATGACCATGCCCGAAGTCGACGGCCTTTCGGTCGCCCGCAAGCTGGCCCGGATGGACCCGGAAAAGCAGAAGCGCCCGGCGATCATTTTCGTCACCGCGCATGACAATTTCGCCGTCGAGGCGTTCGACCTCGATGCGGTCGACTACGTTCTCAAGCCGGTGGCGCCTGACCGGCTCGGCCGCGCCATCGAACGCGCGCTCGCGCGGCGCAGCGAATCGGGCCCCCGCGAGGGCGAATGGCTCACCGAATTGTGGGTGCCGCATCGTTCGGAACTGGTGCGGATCGAGATCGCGCAGGTCTCGCGGATCGATGCCGAGCGGGACTATGTCCGCCTGCATGTCGGCGGCGCCAATTACCTGTTGCTGCAAACGATCGCCGGTCTTGAAGAGCGCCTCAACCCGGCGGAGTTCATCCGCATCCACCGTTCGACCATCCTGCGCCGTGAAAATATCCGCGGGCTTCGCCACGATGGTCTCGGCGTCTGGTCGGCGGAACTGGATGACGGGGAAGCGCTGCGGATCGGGCGAACCTACCTCGCCCGGGTCAAGGCCATGGCCGGGCGCTGAGCGCTGGATTCGATGAAGAAGAGATAGAAGCCCGGGTCGGGGGACTGGTCCGGCCCGGGCTCCGACAGCTGAGGGTGATCAGCCGCCAAGTCGTGCATCGTCGACCAGCTTCGCCATCTGCTGCGTGGCAAGGGCTTTGGCCTGACGATAGCATTCGGTGTCCTGGCTCGCGCGAACGCGTGATCCGGTTAGCTTGCGGTCCATCCCGCAGAATTCCCGCGCGGCTTTGTCGATCCGGCGCTTGAGGGTCTTCTGACCGGAAGGCGAGTTCAGGTTGAGGTCGGAGTGGACGATGACCATGTCGCGGTTGGACTGTGCGGCTGCCGGCACGGCGCCCATCAGGGCAAGAGCGGAACCTGCGGCGGCAAGGGCAAAGAATGCGCTTTTCATAATGATTTCCTCCTATTGCGGACCATCCGATTTGGGGGTGGAGGCCTTTCGCATGATTGGTTTACCCCAGCTCCCCCGACCGCGCAGTCGGACTTCGACCGTCATCCGTTTCCACTCGACCACGGATGTAATCGCCGGACGAATGGGTTCGGAATCCGGACGAAGGATGTTTGGCAACCGACGGCGGTGAGTGCATAGTTGCAGCCTAATGGCCTTTATCATCATATTCTTGCTCGGAATCGCCAATTTCGCGCTTCATCGTGCGGTGCTGGAAAGCCCACACCCGCGATCGCAGGAAATCGGCAAGCTGGCGGCCCGCTTCGGCCGGCGCACGATGCTCGCTGCGGAGTTTGCCGTGCTGCTGGCCGCGCTGCTGATGGCGGCGAGTGGCTGGACGTTCGCGGTATGGGCCTATCTCGGATACTCGCTGCTCAACGGTTTTGCGGCATGGCTCATCCTGTCTCGCCGCTTTTAAGTGCACAGACACTTGCTGGCCGGTAAGATACTGCGATTCGCTGCAATTCTTCCGAAATCTACCACAGGAAACTTCTTGCATGACCATTACGGGACCGCTCTGGCTCGTCGTTAACACTGCCAGCGGCAGCTATTCAGCCGATAGCGCGGATCGCTTGCAGGCTTGCTGCGGAGCCGCGAGCACAGGCGTCGAAATCGTGCGCACGATCAACTTCCCGGACGAGGAGCTGCCATCCGCAAAGGACCTCGACGCGGCCGGTGTTCGCGTATTGGCGGTCTTCACCGGGGACGGAACGCTCAACGCCGCGATCACCCGGCTGGAAGATTGGAGCGGCGCAGTGTTGCCCTTGCCGGGTGGCACCATGAACCTTCTGTCGAAACGACTCCACGGCGACCAGGATGCGGAATCGATCCTGACGCGGCTCTGCCAGGGCAAGGGACGGGCCGTGCGGCCGCTGGTCGGAACGACTTCCCACGGCACTGCGCTGGTCGGGCTGCTGGCGGGGCCGGGCACAGTCTGGAACGTGGTGCGGGAAGCGCTGCGCGAATCCGATGTCCCGGGTATCGTGACCGGAACCGCGGAGGCTATCGCGGAAACCTATGAAGGCCCCAACGTCCATATCGTCGAGCCCGATGCCGGGCGGGAAGAGGGTTATCCCCTGATCGAGATAACTCCCACCGGTGAAGGACTGCGGGTCAAAGGTTACTATGCCGAATCGATCGCCGATTTCCTGTCGCAAGGGGCGGCACTGCTGCGGCGGAATTTTCGCGAAGGTCCGCATGACGATCTCGGCCTGTTCCGGCAGATTACCTTGCGTCAGACCGACGGCAGCCCGATCGACCTGTTGCTCGACGGAGAGCCGGTCGAGGGCGGCACGCAGGAAGTTTTTGGGCTGGCCCCGAGCAGGGTCGATCTGTTAGCGACCGGGCATGACGACTGACCGCGCGCTCCTGTTCCATCTCAGCGACATCCATTTCGGGCTGGAGGATCGCTCCGCATTGGCCTGGGTCGCGGAAGAAATTGCCCGCCGCCGCCCCGATGCGGTGATGATCACCGGGGATTTGACGATGCGCGCGCGGCACCGCGAATTTGCCGCGGCGCAGGAATGGATTTCCTCGGTCGATGTGCCGGTCACCATCGAGGTCGGCAATCACGACATGCCCTATTACAATTTGATCGAGCGGTTCGTGACCCCGTACAAGCGGTTTCGCGGGCTAAAATCGATGATCGAACGCGAAATCGACCTGCCGGGGGTGGCGATCGTGCCGCTCAAGACCACCGCGCGCGCGCAATGGCGCTTCAACTGGTCGAAGGGCTCAGTGTCCGACAAGGCGCTGGCAAGGACGCTCGCGGCAATCGACGCGCTGCCTGCCGGAACGAAGGTGCTGGTTACCGCGCACCATCCTTTGGTGGAGGCCGACACGCACGGAACCGCGCTCACCCGGGGCGGCACCCGGGCGCTTGCCGAACTCGCCCGGCGCAAGGTCGCGGCGGTGCTGACCGGTCATGTCCATGACGCCTTCGATATTATGCAGGACACCGCCAATGGGCCGGTCCGGATGATCGGCGCCGGCACCCTGTCGCACCGGATCCGCTCAACCCCGCCCAGTTTCAACGAACTGACCATGGCGGGCGGCGAGATCCATGTCGAAGTGCGCAATCAGGAATCGGCAGAATCCAGCGCTATGATGATCGACGAAGTGCCGGAAGATGCGATGCCGCCGCGTTCACCGGGCGAACCCGTCGCGCCGGTAAACCGGGTGCCGCCGGTCGATCCGCCCGTCCATTGAACCGGCCGGGCCCCGGTATCGGACCTCACTGAAACTCACAAAGAAAAGGGCGACCAGTTGCCTGGCCGCCCCGTTTTCCTGAAAGTTCCTGAAGAACTTAGCGCTTGGAGAACTGGAAGCTCCGGCGGGCCTTGGCCTTGCCGTACTTCTTGCGTTCCACCACGCGGCTGTCGCGGGTGAGGAAGCCGGCGAGCTTCATCGTGCCGCGCAGCTTGGGTTCGAACTTGGACAATGCCTGGGCGATGCCGTGCTTGACTGCGCCGGCCTGGCCCGAAAGCCCGCCGCCCTTGACGGTGCAGATCACGTCATACTGTTCCACCCGGTCGGAGATCGAGAACGGCTGGTTGATCACCAGGCGCAGGGTCGGACGAGCGAAATAGATTTCCTGGTCGCGGCCGTTGACGGTGATCTTGCCGCTGCCGCGCTTGATCCACACGCGGGCCTTGGCGTCCTTGCGGCGGCCGGTGGCATAGGCGCGGCCCTGGGCGTCCAGTTCCTGTTCGCGCAGCGGAGTTTCCGGTGCGGAAGGAGCAACGGGTGCCGCAGCGGCATCCGTGTCTGCATCGGCAGTAGCGGCTGCAGGCGGAGCTGCAGTGGCGGTGCCGCCGGCGATGTCCTTCAGATCGGCGAGATCGGAAACCGTGCCGGTATCCTTGGTGTTTTCGTCAGCCATTACGATGCAGCCTTGTTCTTGCGATTCAGCGAAGCGACATCCATCACGGCGGGCTTTTGCCCATCATGCGGATGCTCGGTGCCGTTATAGAGATGAAGTGCCTTCATCTGCGCCCGGCCAAGCGGTCCGCGCGGAATCATCCGCGTGATCGCCTTTTCCATGACGCGTTCGGGGAAGCGGCCTTCCAGCACCTTCGCCGGGGTCGTTTCCTTGATCCCGCCGGGGTGGCCGGTGTGCTTGTAATAGGTCTTGCCGGTCATCTTGTTGCCGGTGAACTGCACCTTGTCGGCGTTGATGATGATCACATGATCACCGCAATCGACATGCGGGGTGAAGCTCGGCTTGTGCTTGCCGCGCAGCAGGTTGGCGACGATGACCGCCAGCCGGCCAACGACCAGGCCTTCGGCATCGATCAGATGCCAGTTCTTTTCAACCTCGGCCGGTTTGATCGACCGGGTGCTCTTGGTGAGCGCCTTCATGGCAGTGTTCCGTTCTTGTAAAATGGTTGGCCCGATCGCGACCGGGCCGGATTTTTCTTACGAATCCCCGATGGAGATCTTCGAAGAACGCGCGATTTGTTCGTTTACGGCCGCCAAGTCAAGCAAATCCGCGCCTTCTGGCAGAGGTAAAATAATACCGCCATGCCTGAAAGGTGTCTGGGGCGCGCTAAGTTCGGGCCAGGTTCCAGATTTCCGAGGAAGTCCGGCTGGAGCCGCCGATCGTCGACACGATCTGCCGTTCGCACCGCTCCATCAGGCCGCCTGCAGCATCCAGACGCGCGTTGAACAGGACTGCGATGGTCCCCGACAGGCCGCCGGGCAAATCCATCGTCCGGTCGAGCTGCCATTCGAGCGACCGCGGCCGGAACAGGTCGCGCGGAACCTTGCCCGTCAGCCCGGTCGCGGACCGGTGCAGGGCCGACAGCGCGCCGAGCACTTTCTCCGCTTCCGTGCCGGGAATTCGGGCGGCTTCGATCTGCTCCGCTGTTTCGCTGACCGCGCGGTCGAACCAGATGGAACCTGGGCTTTCCTCGCCGCCGATGACCGTTCCATCAGTGGACAGGACCATCGGGAACAGGCCGATTTCTTCCCGCGACTGCTCCATTTGCGCAAGCGCGAGCAAGGTTGGCGGAGCGTCGACCTCGACCGAAATCTGCGACCCGTTGACGGAAAACCCGTCCCGCTCCCTTTCGAACCGGACTTCCCAGCTGCGATGGACCGATATTTGCGCTCCATCAGGCAGATCGCGCAGCACCGTGCGCGACAGGAGCATCGGTATGGCGGGGGGATCGAACGGATTTTCGGCTGCGGCGGCAATTCTCGGAAACGCTCCGGCCATGAGCGGCATGATTGCCGCCCCTGCGATCAACCGCAGGGACTGCCGGCGCGACTGGCTCACGCCGGCCTGTCCTGCCTGCGCCGGCCTAGGACATGGGCGTCCCATGCAGTCGCCGCCACCAGCAGCGCCCCGAATAGCTGGTGCGCGGTTGCGATCCACAGGTCCACTCCGGACCAGACGGTCGCAATGCCGAGGATGATCTGGATGCCGAAAGCCGAATGGATCGCGATCGAGGCCCGGCGGTCGAGCGGCCGAACCTTGCGCGCCAGTATCACCAGCGCGGCAACGGTGACCCACGCCCACCACCGATGGACGAAATGAAGCAGGTAGGGATCATGCGTCAGGGCGTAGAAAAATCCGCGCGAGCCGTCGTATTCGGGGATGAACCGCCCCTGCATCAGCGGCCAGCTGTCGGAAGCGAGCCCGGCGTTCAGGCCGGCAACCCAAGCGCCCAGCAGCAACTGGATGAACAGGATCGATGCGGCGAAAACGGCGACACCGGTCAAGCGCGCGGGCCGGGCTGCACCGAGTATCCCGAGGCGCCGCAGGTCCAGCGCGGTCCACACCAAGCCGGCCAGTGTAAAGAATGCGGTCAGCAAATGGATCGACAGCCAGAAATGGCTGACATCGGTCATCTCGCCCGACAGGCCGGAGCGGACCATGAACCAGCCGAACGCTCCCTGCATTCCGCCCAGCGCGAGCAGGGCCAGCAGCCGGGGCTTATAGCCCGCCGGAATCATGCCCTTGATCCAGAACCACGCCAGCGGGAGCGCAAAAACGAGGCCCAGCAACCGGCCCCAGAACCGGTGGAACCATTCCCAGAAGAAAATGAACTTGTAATCCGCCAGCGTCATGCCCGCAGGTCCGGTGACCAGCTGATACTCCGGGATCTGCTTGTACGCTTCGAATTCCGCCAGCCACTGCGCTTCGTTAAGCGGGGGCAGGGCGCCCATGATCGGCTTCCATTCGGTGATGGAAAGGCCCGATTCGGTCAGCCGGGTAATCCCGCCGACCACCACCATGACCACCACCATCACCGCCATGACCCATAACCAGCGCGCCAGTATCAAGGGCCGGTGAAGCCCCCGCGTCGGACCGGTAATGTTTTCATGAGCAAGTGCTGCGACCATTGAACTCTACTGGGTTGAGAACGCGAAAAGAGCAAGACTCTTGGGCGTGCATCCTTTGCGTCGGGAGGTGAAGTTTGTGCAATATCCGGGGGGTGGCGACAAACCTTGCGGCAAACACGGTGGGCCGAACGCAAACACCTTGCACAATGATATATTGTCACATACATGGCATTCACGATGCGCAGCGGTCTCCCTTCGATTCGCGCGCGGCTTGACCGCGCCGGAATACTCCTCTCGGGGCTGTGTGCGCTGCATTGCATCGCCAGTATCGTGGTGGTCTCCGCCATCGGGATCGGCGGCGAGTGGCTGCTGGCCCCCGAGATTCATCGTTACGGCCTGGTGGTCGCGCTGCTGATCGCGGCGGTGGCGATCGGCCTCGGCGCATTGCGGCACCGGCGCATGGCGCCCTTCGTGGTGGCGATGATGGGCCTGTCCTTCATGGGCGGGGCATTGGCCGTTCCGCACGGGGCGCAGGAAGCGATATTGACGATTATCGGGGTGTCGCTGGTGACGCTGGGCCATATACTCAACTTGCGCCACACGCACGGGTCGCTATCTGGCAGGGCATGAACGCCCTTCTCACTGTATCCGTCAACGGCGAAACCCGCCGCACTTCCGCTCCCACGATCGCTGCCCTGGTGCAGGAACTGGAGCTCGACCCGGCCAAGGTCGCGGTCGAGCGTAACGGCGAGATCGTGCCGCGTTCGACCCTGGCGGACGTGCCGCTTGCGGACGGTGATACCCTCGAAATCGTGCACTTCGTCGGCGGCGGCGATCATTATGACGACAGCTGGGAAGTTGCCGGACGCAGGTTCTCCTCCCGCCTGATTGTCGGCACCGGCAAATACAAGGACTTCGCGCAGAACGCCGCTGCACTGGACGCGAGCGGCGCGGAAATCGTCACGGTTGCCGTGCGCCGGGTCAACGTCAGCGATCCGAAAGCGCCGATGCTGACCGATTTCATCGACCCGAAAAAAGTTACCTACCTGCCCAATACCGCGGGCTGCTTTACCGCGGATGACGCCATTCGTACGCTGCGGCTGGCGCGCGAAGCGGGCGGCTGGGACCTCGTGAAGCTCGAGGTGCTAGGCGAGGCGCGCACGCTCTATCCCGACATGCGCGAAACGCTGAAGGCAACCGAAGTTCTGGCAAAGGAGGGCTTCCTGCCAATGGTCTACTGCACCGACGATCCGATTGCCGCGAAGCAGTTGGAAGAAGCGGGCGCGGTCGCTGTAATGCCTCTGGGTGCGCCGATTGGCTCGGGTCTCGGGATCCAGAACCGCGTCACCATCCGCCTGATCGTCGAAGGCGCGAGCGTTCCAGTGCTGGTCGATGCCGGGGTCGGGACCGCGTCGGATGCGGCCGTCGCAATGGAACTTGGCTGCGACGGGGTTTTGATGAACACCGCCATTGCCGAGGCGAAGGACCCGATCCGCATGGCCCGCGCGATGAAACTGGCCGTGGAGGCAGGACGGCATGCTTACCTGTCAGGCCGCATGGGCACGCGCAAATACGCCGATCCGAGCAGCCCGTTGGCGGGGTTGATCTGAACGGGAATTGGTTTTTTCGCTCGCGGCCAGTCGGCTTTGCCGACGCCTCCGCGGGGGCGGCCTGACCGGCCGTCACGCGGTCGCGTTCTGGCAACCGCGACTGATCTGAATGTGTTCAGGCATCTCGCCGCGAGCACCACAATCAACCATCGATAACGCGATATTAACCATGCTGGGCGAAAACATTCCTGCAACAGGGAAAGTTTCGCACGATGACGACCAGCACCGCATCCATGACGATCGCCGAATTGCGTGAATTCGCAGGCTTCACGCCTGCCGAACAGCGCTACATCAAGCGTAGCCTGGACATCGGCCTGGGGCGCCATGATGCGTTTAAATTATGGGCGCGGGATGCGGCGGAAAACGCCTCGATCCGGAGCCAGTACGTCTCCTACCAGGAACTGAAAGGCCTCCGCGGCGCGGCGCCGAGCGGCACCGGTTTCGACGATCTCGAGCCGTTCATGGGCAAGCTTCTGCGGGTGTCCGCCTTCGATTTGGCGCAGGAACGACTGACCAGTTTTTCCGCCTACCGGTTCCTCTATGAACGCCTGCTCGGCGCGCATGTTCGGCCGTGGCTGCCCTCCGCCTTCTGTGCGGCGGCTGCCTTGCCGCAAATCCGCCCCAACCGGCGTAAGGACCTGCTCAAATCCCTGAGCGAAGCCGCCGCTACCGCGCCGGGTTGGTCCGACCGGGAACCCGCATTCTATCCCGATTGGGTGGACGAAGCCGCGGCCTGACGTCAGAAGACTGCGTGGTCGCCGCGCTCCAGCGTGGACGTCCCGTCGATCACCGCCTGATAGTAACCGAACAGCGTATCGCGCCCTGTCGAAGGCGTTGCTGCCGGATCGTACCGTCCGGTCTGCGGGTCGAGCACCAGCATCGATTCGGCGGCGTAATAGCGGCCGATGCGGGCGAGTTCGGCCTTTGCCGCCAGTGACGGCACGACCCGTCCCAGTGTCCCCAGTATTCCGACAGCCACATCGAAAAGCCCGACCGGAACCGACCGGAATTTCGGCGGCCGTTCGAGCATCGCGAACAGCGCCTCGCCCTGTTCCCGCGGGGTGATCGCGCGTCCCGGCCCGCCAATCGGCAGGATGCGGTTCCATTTGCTCTCGTCGTCGAGGCAATCGGCAAGATATTCCGCCAGGTCGCGGTCGCTGATCGGTTTGCAGGCAGTCAGCGTTCCATCGCCGAACAGCAGGAACGCCTTGCCGCGCCGGACACGTTCGATCTGGCCGGACAGCGATTTGAAGAACGCGGTCGGCCGGACGATCGAATAGCGCATGCCGGAAGCGGCCAGCTCCGCTTCGAACGCCAGCTTGGCATGCTGGAACGCGAGTAACGGTTTCTGGACGCAGATGGCCGAGAGCAGCACGAAATGGTCCACGCCGGCTTCCTTCGCCGCCGACAGCACCGCCGATTGCGCGCGGTAATCCACCGCCCACGCATCCGCAGGCGCTCCGCTGCGCGATGCCATGCAGGACACTACGGCAATGAAGCCCTGACCTTCGAATGCACTGCGAAGTGATGCGGAGTCTGCGAGATCGACTTCCTTTACGCCCGCAATTTCGCGCAGGCGGTCGAGACTTTTCGGAGCGGAGGTTCCGCTAATCTTCGTTCTTGGACGGACCAGGCAGGTTACCTCGTACCCCCGCCGCACCAGCGCTTCCACCCCGGCGCGTCCGATCGTGCCGGTAGCGCCCAGCACGCAGACGCGTACCGGTTCTTGGTCAGCTGTCGTCACGAACCCCGTGGGCGATCATGCGCGGTACAATCCGGCAAGCCGGTCGCCGTACCGGTCCCTGATCTTGTGGCGACGGATCTTGAGACTCGGGGTCATTTCCTCGTTCTCGACCGAGAAGGCTTCGTCGGCGAAGGCGAACTGGCGTACTTTTTCGGTGACCGACAATTCCTTGTTCACCCGGTCCACCGCTGCCCGGACTGCGGTGCGGAATGCCGGCAGCTTCTGCAATTCGCTCAGTTCGAATTTCTCGCCATTTTCACGGGCCCATTCGAACGCCCATTCGGCTTCCGGCACGATCAAGCCGACGATGTATGGCCGCTTGTCGCCGACCACCATGGCCTGGCCGATTTCCGGTTGCAGGGTCAGCATGCCCTCGATCTTCTGCGGAGCGACGTTGTCGCCCTTGTCGTTGACGATCATGTCCTTCTTGCGGTCGGTGATCACGATCCGTCCGGCGTCATCGAGATGGCCGATGTCGCCAGTGTGGAGCCAGCCATCCACGAGCGCGCGATCGGTTTCGGCCTGGTTGTGCCAATAGCCCTGCATCACCAATTCGCCGCGGCAGAGGATCTCGCCATCTTCGGCGATCCTGACTTCTACCCCGCGCATCGGCGGGCCGACCCCGTCCATCGAAATTCCGGCGCTTGGCCGATTGCAACTGATTATCGGGCCGGATTCGGTCTGGCCGTAACCCTGCAGCATCGTCAGACCCATCGCGTCGAAGAAAATGCCGACATCCGGGTTGAGCGGCGCCCCGCCCGAAACCATTGCCTTGATCCGGCCGCCGAACTTGGCGCGGATCTTTGGCCGTAGCGCTTTTTCCAGGATCAGGTTCATTGGCCGGTCCCGCAGCCGCGTGCGGCCTCCGCGCTTGTTTTCGCCGATCGCCAGCGCGCGGTCCATCATGTAATTCGCCAGTTTGCCCTGCTTCTCGATCTGTTTCATGATCCGGGTCCGCAGCACTTCGAACAGGCGCGGGACAACAACCATGATCGTCGGGCGGACTTCCTCGATATTGCTGGCAAGTTTATCCAGCCCTTCGGAATAGAAGATCTCTGCGGCCATGCCGATGGGCAGGTATTGGCCGCCGGTATGTTCGTAGGCATGGCTGAGCGGAAGGAAACTGAGGAAGCGTTCGTTGCCGATGCCGAAATCCTCCTCCACGATCGCGGCTGCGCCCGCGACATTGCACAGGATTGCGCCATGGTGCTGCATCACCCCGCGCGGCGCGCCGCCGGTACCGCTGGTGTAGATGATGCAGGCGGTGTCGGTCCGCCTGATCCTGGCAATCCGCGCTTCCACTGCCTTGCGGGCCGCCGCCGGATCGCCTTGCAGCATCTCGGACCAGGCATGGCAGGCGATGCCGCCAGACTGGAATTTGCGGATATCGTCGATCGCGATCATGTGTTCGGCCATGCCGGAACCCATGATCGCGGGGATCAGCGGGACCGACAGCTTGGCGTTCGAGACGATTACCGCGCGGGCGCCCGAATTGTCGAGAATGTGCTGATGGTCGCGCTGGGTGTTGGTGACATAGGTCGGGACCGTAACGCAGCCCGCCGCCATGATCCCCAGGTCGGCGATGCACCATTCGGGCCGGTTCTCGGACACTAGCGCCACCCGGTCGCCGTCCGTCAGGCCCAGTGCACGAAGTCCTTCCGCCAGCAGGCACACCCGGTCAGCCGCTTCGCGCCAACTGATGGTTTGCCAGGTTCCGTCGACCTTGGCACCGAGGAATGGGTGGTCGCCCCGCTCCGCCGCGCGGGTCAGGAACAGACTGACGAGATTATTTGCCTGGTCGATATCGGATAGTTGCAAAACCCGCTCCTGCTCCCGCAATGTGGCCCGTCACCGCGGGTCTGGAGGTTCGATCTAGGCTGCCTGCAGCCAAGCGGCAAGACTACTGTTGGTGGGCGCTACTGGCGGATGGAAACGCCTTCGCTGCGCGGGTCGGCGGCGCCGATCCAGCCCTCCGGTGTCCACTGCGCCGCATTTGCCTTGAGCGGCAGCGAACGCGCGGTAACCTGCGCATGACCGAGCGCTTTCAGTTCATCCACCATCGCTTCCAGCGCGCTGCCCTCTTCGATTACCACTACGTCGCCGGGGGAATAGAGCTGCGGCAAGGCCAGCGCCTGGTCCACGGACAGGTTGAAATCGATCAGGCCGATCAGTGTCTTGGCAATCTGGACCGGAATGGTCCCGCCGCCTGCCGCGCCGACAATGTACATCAGCCTGCCGTCCGGGCCGTAAACCACGGTTGGCGCCATCGAACTGCGCGGGCGCTTGCCGCCTTCAACCCGGTTAGCGACAACGCGGCCATCCTCCGACGGGGTGAAGCTGAAATCGGTCAATTCGTTGTTGAGGTAGAAACCGCCGAACATCAGCCCGGACCCGAACGACCCTTCGATGGTGGAGGTGTAGCTGACCGCATTCCCGGCGCTGTCGACAGCCACGAAATGGGAGGTCCCGCTTTCTGGTGGTTCGTTGCCGTCGGGAGGTGCCAAGGCGGACTGCGGCGCAATGCCGGCCTCGACCGCCGCCATCGTGGAGGACGGCGAAATCAGCGCGGCGCGCGTCGCCAGATAATCCGCGTCGACCAGCCAGCCGACCGGTACCGGCACAAAATCGGCGTCGGCCAAGTACCGTTCCCGGTCCGCATAGGCGAGCCGCTGCGATTCGGCGAACAAGTGCCACGTGGTGGCCGAACCAGGGCCACTGGCGGCGAGATCGAACGGTTCCAACTGCTTCAGGATCGCGAGCACCGTCGTCGCCCCGGACGATGGCGGGCCCATGCCGCAAACCCGGTAAACCCGGTACATGCCGCACACCGGTTCGCGCGGTTTCGCAGTGTAGGTGGTTACGTCTTCTGCGCTCATGCCGGACGGACGGGGGGTTGCCTCCGCGACATGCGCAGCCAGATTTGCAGCGAACGAGCCCTCGTAGAAGCTGTCGGGCCCTTCGGCGGAAAGTTTCAGCAGGGTCGCCGCCAAGCGCGGGTTCTGGATCCGGGCCCCGGCGGGGCGGGGCTCCCCGGCAGCGTCGTAGAACAATTCCTTGCCGTACGCATCGAAAGCTGAGCGGTCGGGCGAGCGGACCAGGAATTCATGAAACCGCGGGCTGATCTCGAAGCCGTCACGCGCCAGTTCGAACGCCGGCTGGACAAGGGTTTCCCAAGGCAGCCTGCCGTATTGCCGGTGCGCCATTTCCGCCAGCCGGAGATTGCCCGGTACCCCCACACTGAGGCCGGAGATGACCGCCTCGCGAAAACCGAGCGGCTTGCCCCCTTCGTCCAGGAACCAGTCCGGTTCCGCCGCCGAAGGGGCGGTTTCCCGCCCGTCGATCGTGGTCACTGTGCCGTCGGGCGCGGCATGGACGAAGAACCCGCCGCCGCCGATGCCGGAGCTTTGCGGCTCGACCACGGTCAGTGCCAGCATGGTCGCAATCGCCGCATCGGTGGCGCTGCCGCCCATCCGCAGCATCCGCGCACCCGCTTCGGCGGCGCGCGGATCAGCCGCGCTGACCAGCCCGCGATCCAGTTCCGCCGGTTGGGCCGCCAAAGGCCGGGAGACGAAATCCGGACGTTCGGACTGGAGCGGCTGACACGCCGTCAGGAGAACGCCGGAGATGAGAAATGTCAGGGTGCGCATGTTCATGATCCCAGCGCTATTCGCTGCCGACCGCTTCCGCAATGCCGGAAAATCCGTCGCGCCGCATCAGTTGCTCCAGTCCGCGGGTTATTCGCCGCGCCAGGCCGGGGCCGCCGTAAACCATCGCGGAATAAAGCTGGACCAGGCTCGCGCCCGCCCTGATCCGCGCCCACGCGTCTTCCGCAGTCGCGATTCCGCCAACCCCGACCAGCGGAATCGAGCCTCCGGTCGCGCTGCGGAAATCACGCAGTCGCTGCTGCGCGAGGTCGCGCAAGGGTGCGCCCGAGAGGCCGCCCGTTTCGGCGGCGTGACGCGATCTGAGCGCTGGCCGGGAAATGGTGGTGTTGGATACAATCAGGGCGCCGAGCCGCTTGTCGACCGCGATGCGCGCGATAGCATCGATGTCGGCGGGTTCGAGATCAGGCGCCACCTTCAGGAAAATTGGCGCGGTGTTGCTCCCCCGCGCGGCAATGACGGCATCAAGCAGGCCCGTGAGAGCACCCTCGTCCTGCAGCGCGCGCAAGCCGGGGGTGTTGGGGCTGGAGATGTTGACGGCCAGATAGCTGGCGAGGGGCGCCATCATTCGGGTCATCACCGCATAATCCGCCGTCCGGTCGGTCGAATCCTTGTTGGCGCCGATATTAATGCCGACGATCCCCGCATTCCGGCCCATCCGCCGCTCCAGCCGGGTGCGCGCACTTTCTGCCCCGCCGTTATTGAAGCCCATCCGGTTGATCACCGCGCGGTCTTCCACCAGGCGGTACAGGCGCGGCTTCGGGTTGCCGGACTGCGGCAAGGGCGTGATTGACCCGACCTCGGCGAAGCCGAACCCCAGCCCCAGCAGCGCGTCGGGCACTTCGGCGTCCTTGTCGAACCCGGCCGCCAAGCCGAGCGGATTGGGAAATTGCAGTCCCGCCACGTCGATGGCTAACGGACCGGCGGCGGGCGGAGACCTGAGCGGACTGCATTTCAATGCGGCCAGGGTCAGGCCGTGGGCGGCTTCCGGATCGAGCGCGAACAGCCCCGGGCGAAGTAAATCGAAAATCATCAACTGCCTCTATCCGGCCCCGCCGATCCCGGCAACTTTGGCCGCGAACCGGTTCGGTGAACGATCACAACATTCTTGTGCGCCAAGGGTTTGCAACCGATTGGTAACATCATGACAAGGTTTTTCATTTTTTCTGTCGCTTACATACAATCAGAATCGGTTTGGGTGCGCGTATAGAGTTTTTGCGACCCGAAGGGCTCTGGCAGCAATGCAAAGAGTTCCTCGACTTTAAGGGCGGTTCCTTTACACAAGGAGCCGCCCCTTTTTTGTTGGGCACTTGTGTATTTCTATTGAAGGAACCCTGGTGAACACTGCGCAGGGCGAAGCCAAGCAGCTTACCAGCGCGTCCCTGATGCAGATCGAATATATTTCGGTCCCCGCTGCATTATCCGACTATGTCACCACCTTCTATTATTTCCGCTGCGAAGAACCGGAGATCAAGGAGATCCAGCCCGCGGGAATCGGCCATTTGTCGCTGTTTCCGCAAGGTCGGGGTGTGATGTATTTCGCGGAAGGCGTGCAAGACCCTTCGCACCGGATCAACCTGCTGACCCCGAGTATAGCGGCCAGTCCGTTCGAGATGGCCGGTCCGTTTCACGCTATCGGCGCGGCCATGTCGCCGCTTGGGTGGGCTGCCCTGACCGGGATGGACGCTGGCAAGCACGCCAACCGGCTGCTCGATGCCGGGGAATGGCTCGGTCCCGAAGTCGCCGCAATGGGCGACGAGCTGTGCGCCGCCTACCTTGACGGGACAATGGACAGCACGGCCTGCGCCATGCGCCTGGCGGAGTATATTGGCGAAAATCTTCGTCCGGTGAATGAACGCCATGCCGAACTGATGCGGCAGACCGGCCAATGGCTCGGCGAATCGCTCGATCCGCCGCTCGAAAGACTGTTCGAGCGTTCGAGTTACTCGAAGCGCCAGGTCCAGCGGTTGGTCGAACGGTATTTCGGAATGCCGCCGGTAGCGCTCAAAAGGAAATACCGGGGGTTGCGGGCGGCGGCCCTGTTGTCGCTGCCGAACCTCACGCCAGAATTCGAGGCCAAGGTCTATGACGCGTTTTACGACCAGCCGCACATGATCCGGGAAATTCGCCTGTTTGCGGGCCGGACCCCGGCGCGGCTCGGCAACGAAGACCACCCGTTCCTGACCGAGATGCTCGACCCGAAGAATTTCCGCGAGATCAATTCGGGATCGCAGGACCTTATCTGACGGCACCGGCCGGCGACCTGCATCGCACGGCTGCTAACGACTCGCAACAAGGGATTATGCGTTGAAACCGCGCAAATGCGTCACTAGGTGAAATCGGAACAAATTCGTCTGATTTAACCGGGAAGCCCGCAATGCGCCTGTCCAGCATGGCCGATTATGCCGTTGTCACGATGTGCGCCGCCGCGCGCCATTGCGGCGGCATGCGCGTGTCGGCGGCGGAGCTTGCCGCCGAAACCGGCCTGCCCGCGCCGACGGTCCAGAAACTTGTCAGCAAGCTCACGGCGGCCGGCCTGCTGCGCTCGGTCCGCGGAGTCGGCGGCGGCCTGCAACTCGCCCGTCCGGCGGCGGCGATCACCATCGCGGATATTGTCGAAGCGGTCGAAGGCCCGATTGCGCTGACGGCCTGTGTCGAACACGGCAAGCACGATTGCGCGCTGGAACGAACCTGCACCGTGCGGCCCCATTGGGGCGCGGTGAACAACGCGATGCGCGGCGCGCTGGCCTCGATCGCCCTTACCGATCTCTCCACTCCGTTCGTGCCGAGCGAAGTGGAGACACCATCCCCAGCCAGACCTCTCGACTTCGCTCGAAGCGAACGGAATTTTGTATGAACGAACAGACCACTCTTCCCGCCGCCGGTATCAAGGATGCCGACATCCAGGACAAGGCCGCGCGCGATGCGGCCAAGAAACTGGAAACATACGAATTCGGCTGGTCGTCCGACATCGAACAGGACTTCGCGCCCAAGGGGCTGAGCGAGGATACCGTCCGGTTCATTTCGGCCAAGAAGAACGAACCCGAATGGATGCTCGAATGGCGGCTGAAGGCGTTCCGCCTGTGGCAGACCATGGAAACGCCCGACTGGGCCAAGCTCAACATCCCGCCGATCGATTACCAGGACGCGTATTATTACGCCGAACCCAAGGCGAAGGAAAAGATCGGCAGCCTTGACGAGGTCGATCCGGAAATCCTCCGCGTGTACGAGAAACTGGGCATCCCGATTGCCGAGCAGGAAGTGCTCGCCGGGGTCGAAGGCGCACGCAAGGTCGCCGTCGATGCGGTGTTCGACAGTGTGTCGGTGGCAACCACCTTCCGTGCCGAACTCGAACGCGCCGGGGTCATTTTCCGCTCGATCAGCGAAGCGATCCGCGAATATCCCGATCTGGTGAAAGCGTGGCTCGGCAAGGTCGTGCCGATGCGCGACAATTACTTCGCCACGCTCAATTGCGCGGTCTTTTCGGACGGCACCTTCGTCTACATTCCGGAGGGCGTTCGCTGCCCGATGGAACTCAGCACCTATTTCCGGATCAACGCCGAAAACACCGGCCAGTTCGAACGCACCCTGATCATCGCGGAGAAGGGCAGCTATGTGTCCTACCTAGAAGGCTGTACCGCCCCGATGCGCGATGAAAACCAGCTCCACGCCGCGGTGGTGGAACTGGTCGCGATGGACGATGCCGAGATCAAATATTCGACCGTCCAGAACTGGTATCCCGGCGACAGCGAAGGCAAGGGCGGGATTTACAATTTCGTCACCAAGCGCGGGCTATGTCAGGGCGCGCGGTCGAAAATCAGCTGGACCCAGGTCGAAACCGGCAGCGCGGTGACGTGGAAATACCCCTCGTGCGTACTCAACGGCGAGGACAGCGTGGGCGAGTTCTACTCGGTCGCGGTGACCAACAATTACCAGCAGGCCGACACCGGCACCAAGATGATCCACAACGGCAAGGGATCGCGCAGCACGATCATTTCCAAGGGGATCAGCGCGGGCCATTCGAACAACACCTATCGCGGACTTGTCCGCGTGGGGGCAAACGCGGACAACGTGCGCAATTTCACCCAGTGCGACAGTCTGCTGCTCGGCAGCCTCAGCGGCGCGCACACTGTGCCCTATATCGAGGTGAAGAACCCCAGCGCCCAGATCGAACACGAGGCGACCACCAGCAAGATCAGCGACGACCAGCTGTTCTACGCGATGCAGCGCGGACTGGATGCGGAAGAAGCGGTGGCGCTGATCGTCAACGGTTTCGCGAAAGAAGTGATGAAGCAATTGCCGATGGAATTCGCGGTCGAAGCGCAGAAGCTGCTGGCGATCTCGCTCGAGGGGAGCGTCGGGTGATCGAGGGACTGTCACTCCTTGCGGCCCTTGCCACCCCAGCCGCTGAGTTGGAGCGGAGCGGCGAATTCGAGGTTGTCACCTCGCTGGTTCTTCGAACAGAAACCATGTCGAGCCGCGATCTGCGCACGGCAAATCGATACGCAGAATGCTTGAGTTTGCCCTACTTTCCAAGCGAGGCTCAATTTGCTGCGAAGAGGCAAGCGTGCCTGAGCGTATTGAGGGACAAGCCCAGCAAGAAACTCGTGGAAGTTGCGAAGTCACTCGACACGGTTGTCCAGCAATCACCGGGCAGCGAGGCCAGCCTTTCGGTTGAAAGAAATAGACATGATTGAACGTAAGACTCTCAAGATCAGTACCGGTCCTAAAACGGACGCTGGCGACCCGCGTGACAGTTGGGGCGTCAAGGGCAAGCGGCTCGACCGGCTGCATGACATGGCGCGCGATCGGCGGCGCAATCCGACCGACGCGGAAAAACTGCTGTGGACCCGGCTCGCCAACCAGAAGCTCGGCGGGTTCAAGTTCAAGAAGCAGTATATCGTCGGCACCTCCATCGTCGATTTCGCCTGTCCGACCGTGTGGCTGGTGGTCGAGATCGACGACCTCGATATCGATGCGGAGCTGCAGGCGATGAGCGACCGCAAGCTGGCCGAAGTCGGCGTTCGCGTGCTGCGCTTCACCAACGAAGCGGTGCTGGAGGATGTCGATGCAGTCTGCGCGGAAATCCTCGAGATGCTGAAAACCCCGTTCGAAAAACCCCGCCGGCCGCGAACTCCGCCGGTTACGCCCGTCGCGGACGCGTACAACGCGGGATATTGAGAGATTTTATGCTGAAAATTGACAACCTCACCGCCGAAATCGATGGCAAGACCATCCTCAACGGACTCACGCTGGACATCAACGCGGGCGAAATCCACGCGATCATGGGTCCCAACGGCGCGGGCAAGTCGACGCTCGCCTATGTGCTGGGCGGCCGGCCCGGTTATGAAGTCACCGGCGGCAGCGTGTCGTTCCAGGGCAAGGATCTGCTCGACCTCGAACCGCACGAACGCGCCGCGCTGGGCCTGTTTCTCGGATTCCAGTATCCGGTTGAAATACCCGGCGTGTCGAACGTCCAGTTCCTGCGCGAATCCCTGAATTCCCAGCGCAAGGCGCGGGGCGAAGATCCGCTGTCGGGCGGCGAGTTCCTCAAGCTGGCCAAGGAAAAGGCCGCGCTGCTGAGGATGGACATGGAAATGCTCAAGCGGCAGGTCAACGTCGGCTTTTCCGGCGGCGAGAAGAAACGCGCGGAGATGGTCCAGATGGGCATTCTCGACCCGAAATTCGCGGTGCTGGATGAAACCGACAGCGGCCTCGATATCGACGCGCTGCGGATCGTCGGTGACGGCATCAACTCGATCATGCGCAAGCCCGACCGGGCGGTGCTGCTGATCACCCATTACCAGCGCCTGCTCGAATATGTGAAGCCGGACTATGTCCATGTGCTGGCGAATGGCCGGATCGTGAAGACCGGCGGCGCCGGACTCGCGCACCAGCTGGAAAGCGAAGGCTACGAAACGGTCGTGCAGGAAGAAGCCGCGTAATGACCGAACTTGCTACCCTTCCCACTACTCGTGAAGAGGATTGGCGCTATTCCGATGGCGCCTACCTCGCGGCGGCGGACCCCGCGGCGATCCGGCAATGGCGCACGCTGGACGTACCGGCTGGCGACACGCATGGTGAGAGCTTCACTTTCCTCGAGGACACCAGCGGCACCGAACGTCTGCGCGTCAGCGTCGGCGCAGGTGGCACTTTCTCCTGCTTCGCGGCAATCGCCAGCGGCAGGTACCGCCGGCTGGAGCTGGAAGTCACTCTGGCGGAAGGCGCGCATTTCGAATTCGGCGGTGTGACCGTCGGCGGCGGTGATGCGGTCCAGGAATTCGTTACAAGGGTCATCCATGCGGAGCCGCATGGCACATCCAACCAGGTCGTGCGCGCGGTGCAGTGGGGCAAATCGACCGGGAATTTCCTTGGCCGGATCGAAGTGGTCCGCGATGCCCAGAAGACCGACGCGGCGCAAAATTTCCGCGCGCTCCTGCTGGAAAAAGGCGCGGCCGCCAACACCAAGCCGGAACTCGAAATCTTCGCCGACGATGTGAAATGCGCCCACGGTGCCGCCATCGGCGCGCTGGACGATAGCGCTGCGTTCTATATGGCCGCACGCGGTTTGCCGCCCGAAGTTGCGCGGCGGCTGCTGGTGCAGGCCTTCATCGGCGATGCCTTCGCCGCGATGGCGGATGACGAAGCGCGCGAAGCGATGCTCGGCCATGTCCTCGAAAAACTGGGCGACGCCGTATGAACGACGTTGCGGTCTTGAGCCGGAAGGCGGATTTCCCCGGCATGGTGACGGGCGACGGAAAGCCGTGGCATTATCTCGACACCGCCGCGACCGCGCAGAAGCCGCAGGCGGTCATCGATGCAATGAGCAACGCCCTGGGCCGCGATTACGCGACCGTGCATCGCGGCGTTTATTCTCGCTCGGCCCAAATGACTCAGGGCTATGAAGCCGCGCGTGAACGGGTTGCCGCCTTCATGGGCGCGCGCAGCCCGAACGAAGTGATCTTCCTGCGCGGCGCGACCGAGGGGATCAACCTTGTCGCGCACAGCTGGGGCATAGCCAATCTGAAGCCGGGGGACCGGATCATGCTCAGCCAGCTGGAACACCATTCCAACATCGTGCCGTGGCAGATGGTCGCGCAGAAAACCGGTGCCGAAGTGGATGTCTGCCCGCTGACGGAAGATCACCGGATCGATCTCGATGCGATGGAAAGGATGCTCACGCCCGCCCACAAGATCGTCGCGCTGGCGCATGTCTCCAACGTGCTCGGGTCCATCTTGGCCGCCAAACGTGCCGCGAAACTGGCGCATGCCGTGGGCGCGAAGTTTCTTCTCGACGGCTGCCAGGCGGCCCCGCGCATGCGGCTCGACATGACGGAACTCGATTGCGATTTCTACGTCTGGTCGGGCCACAAGCTTTACGGCCCCACCGGCGTCGGCGTGCTGTGGGCACGCGAGGAAATCCTGAACGCCATGCCCCCGTGGCAGGGCGGCGGTGCGATGATCGACAGAGTGACTTTCGAAGAAACCACCTACGCCCCCGCGCCGCAGCGGTTCGAAGCGGGCACGCCGATGATCACCGAGGTGATCGCGCTGCATGCGGCGGTGGATTACGTTGAAAGCGTGGGCGGCATGGAAAGCCACTTCGCCCATGAAAGCGCGCTCGCTGCGAAGCTGCGCGACGAATTGCGCGGGATCAATTCGATCCGCCTGTTCGGGCCGGAGAAATCGGCAGGAATCGTCTCCTTTGCGATGGAGGGGGTTCACCCGCACGATCTGGGCACCATATTGGATGAAGAGAATGTCGCGATCCGGGCCGGCCACCACTGCGCCCAGCCGCTGATGGCCCATCTGGGCGTGCCGGCAACCGCCCGCGCCAGCTTCGGACTATACAGCGATGAAGACGATATTGCCGCGCTGCTGCGCGGGATTGAACGCACAACGAGGATTTTTGGCTGATGAACGAACCGGGCAAGATCGCGGTCGAGGAAGTGGACGCAGTCGCAGCGCCGAAACGCGCGCGGGTGGAAGACCTGGAATCGCCGCAGGAGAGCATGGGCGAAAAGCTCGAGCGCAAGCGCGATTACCTCGAAGGATTCCTGAACAAGAAACCGGAACAGGTTGCGCCCAGTGCGCCGGGCGGCGACCTGTACGAAGCCGTGGTGGACGCGCTGAAGGAAATTTTTGATCCGGAAATCCCGGTGAACATCTACGATCTTGGCCTGATTTACGGCGTCGATGTGTCGCCCGACGCCGATGTGACGATCAGCATGACGCTCACCACGCCGAATTGTCCTGTCGCCGAGAGCATGCCGTCCGAAGTCGAATTGCGCGCAGGCGCGGTGCCGGGGGTGCGCGATGCGGAAGTGGTGCTGGTCTGGGATCCGCCATGGGACCCGGGCAAAATGAGCGATGAAGCGCGCCTTGAACTGGGGATGCTGTGATGTCCGACGATCAAACGACCGTGAAAACCCGCCAACTCCCCGCCGCCGTCACTCTGACGCCGGGCGCCGAGGCGCGCATCGCCAATTTGATGGCGAAGGCGCCCGAAGACGCGATCGGGGTCAAGCTGTCGACCCCTCGCCGCGGCTGTTCCGGCCTCGCCTATTCGGTCGACTACGTTACCGAGGAAGTAAAATTCGACGAGAAGATCACGACCCCGGGCGGAGTGCTGTATATCGACGGCGCCAGTGTGCTCTATCTGGTCGGATCGGTGATGGACTGGGTGGAGGACGATTTCACCGCCGGCTTCACCTTCGAAAACCCCAACGCCAAGGGTGCCTGCGGCTGCGGTGAAAGCTTCATGGTCTGACCTTTTCGGTCAGCCTTCGGCGGTAACTTTGTCGATGAAATCGAGCAGCGCCTGATCGTATTCGTCGATCTGGTCGTTGCGGGCGATCTGGCCTTCGAGCCAAAGCCGCTCATCGCCGCTAACTTCCTGTGCCGCCGCGACCCGGTCGGCCACGCCGGCGGCAGGGGACTGCTTTCCGAACATTTCGGCAAAGGCGCGGGGACTGGTCGTTGCCATCCGGCCCATGAAACCGCCGATGCTGGCCCGGTTATCGGCTACGAAGGCCTCCAGTTCCAGTGCCCGCACACGGTCGAGTTGTGCGCTTTCGGCCACATAACCCATCAGGTAATTGCCCACACCCTGCGCGAACAGGGTTTTCCATTCCGGCGCGTTAGGGGCGCCCAGCGTTGCATCCTTCAAACGGTACAGCATTTCCGCCTCGCGGCGGCTGACTGCCGCCGGGCGGTCGCTGGCAGGCGCGAACAGCATCCGGCGAAGGATCTGCGCTTCCGCGCTGCTGACATGGGTATCCGACAATTCGCCGCCGCTGCGGGTCGGGCCTTTGCCAGTCAGCACCGCCTGTTCCAACTGCGCGAGAACGAAAGCTTTTAGCGAGTCGGGCACATTGCGCGCACGTTCGTAAATCCGCACCAGCAATTCGAGCTCGGACATGGCGCACAAGCGGCCGTCACGGGTGATTTGCTGGACCAGCCAATTGGCTTCTTCCTGCGCGACATAACCCTTGGGCTCGGTACCGTTGACGACATACTCGCCGACCGCCTCGGTGAAGAAGTCGCACCATTGGGCGTCGGGCGCCGCGAGAGAACCGTTGATCGAAAACAAGGTCTCGGCTTCGGCGCGGCTGACCATGCCGTCGCTCCAACCGGCCTTGCGAAGCGCGGTGATTTCGTCTGCTCCGATTACGGCGCGGGCCTGCATCTTGGCCACAAGATTTCCAAACTCGATACCCATGGGCGTGTTGTCCCTCGATTGTTCGGGGACCCGCCATAAGGCAATGTGCTTAATTTCGGGTTAGCGCCGCCGCAGCGCCGCAATGCAGCTGGCCCGGTCGACATCGAGGCCGTCGCTGGAGCGGCGGGCATCGACATAGGTCGCGGCGGGTTCCGCGCCTTTTCGCATCGGATACAGGTAGATGTCGAGAACGCAGGGTTCGCCGGAAAACTGCAGCTTGCGCGCGTCGCCTTCGAACACGTCGAGCCGCGCGGGGCCAAACACGCGTTGCAAGTCGGCCGCATTGGCGCCGATCACCCCGTCGGTCCCGGGCAGGCTCATCACCCGAGGGGACATAAATGCCCCAGTTGTGTCTACAGGCCGGGGCCGCGACGGTGGGGGCACGGGCTGACGCGCGCCAGCCCGAGGAACCGCAACGGAAGCGCCGGTCCCGGGAGCGGGCGTCTGCGAACCGGCGACACAGGCCCCGAGGAGCGGGATCAGCGCGAGAGCAATCAGGCGGGTCATCAATCGGGTTTCCTCGGGCGGTGGACCAGGTGCGTGGCCGCCGCAGCACCGATGATCGGCGCGAGCAGGTTCAGGAACGGCACGGTCAGCAGGATAGCAACAAGTCCGCCCAGTGCAAAGCGGGTGCCAGCGCCGATTGGCGGGGGAGGACTCTCTGCCTGGCTGTTTTTCGGACCGGAATGGCGCAGCCAGACCATGTCCTGCAACTCGCGCCCCAGCAGCCAGCCGTTTACCGCCCAGAACAGGATCGCAGTGCCGACCCCTGTGACCAGCAGTGCGAGCGCAAAAGGCAGCGCGATCAGATTGACCAGCAGCACACGGGCTGTTGACCGCAGTGAATTGCGCAATTCCTCCTGCCACGGGATCGACCGGGCGGTTGCCAAGGCAGCGGGATAGTGTCTCGCCTCGACCGCATGGACCACGTCGTCGGCAAAGAATTGGAGCACCGCAAGCGCAACCACGCGGAATAGCAGCCAGCCGCCGATCACAGTCGCTGCGATGGCAACCACGGTGCCCAGCTCCGCGCCGTATGCGACGCCCTGATCCACCAGCGTCCGGTACAGACCCAGCCACAAGGCTCCGCCGAGGACGGCGAAAACCAGCAGGGTAACCGCCAGGCTCCGCGCCAGCACCCGCAGGATTGCCGGGTCGGATAATTGTCCGACAGCGCGGGCGAAGGCAAAGGGGAGGCCGGTCATCGCCTCCGGCTGTGCCGTGCCCCGACCGTCGGAGTCAACTGGCCAGATTGCGTCAGCATATGGCGACGAATTTCCGGCAGGTCTTGGCGCGGACGACGTGAGCCGCTAGGCGCGCCGACAACCAACCCAGTTCCCAAGGATTTCCATGACTGCTCCCAAATATGACGTGATCGCAATCGGCAACGCCATCGTCGATGTGATGGCCCCCTGCGAAGACGCGCTGATCGAGCAGCTCGGCCTCAACCGCGGCGGCATGACCCTGATCGACACAGACGGTGCCCGCGATCTTTACGACGCGATGGGCCCCGCGAAGGAAATCTCCGGCGGTTCGGCCGCGAACACCCTCGCTGGTCTCGCCGCACTGGGCGCCAAGTGCGCGTTCATCGGGCAGGTGGCGGACGATCAGCTGGGCGAAGTGTTCCGCCACGATATCCGGGCGGCGGGCATCGATTTCGCGACCCCCGTTCGCGCCGGCGATCCGCCGACCGCACGCTGCCTGATCTTCGTCACCCCCGACGGCGAGCGGACGATGAACACCTTCCTCGGCGCCAGCCAGTTCCTGCCGCCCGCGGCGCTCGATGAAACAGCGATCGCGGACGCTGCCGTGCTCTATCTCGAGGGCTACCTGTGGGATCCCGAAGAACCGCGCAGCGCGATGCGTCGGGCCATTGGCGTCGCGCGCGATGCCGGCCGCAAGGTTGCCTTCACCGCTTCGGAGAGTTTCGTGATCGACCGCCACGGGGTCGATTTCCGCAAGATGATCAAGGAAGGCCTGATCGACATCCTGTTCGTCAACGAAAGCGAACTCGCGACGCTGACGGGCGAAGCGGACTTCGATACCGGACTTGCGCAGATCGCGCCGGACGTTCCGGTGCTCGTCGCTACCCGCAGCGCGCAAGGCGCGGTCGCCATCGTCGACGGCGTGCGGGCACAGGTTGCTGCCGAACCGATCGACAAGGTCGTGGACACTACCGGCGCTGGCGATCTATTCGCGGCCGGTTTCCTCGCCGGCCATGTGCGCGGTGAAAGCCTCGAAAACTGCCTGACGATGGGCGCGGTCGCCGCGGCCGAGGTCATCTCGCATTACGGCGCCCGGCCGGAAGCCGACTTGAAAGCGCTGGTGGCCGCCCGCCTGGGGTAAACTAGGTTTGCGTCAGGCCAGGGACTTCGCTTCCCGCGCGACTTCGCGCCAGCCGATGTCCCGGCGGCAGAAGCCGGTGGGGAAGGTGATCTCGTCGATCGCGCGATAGGCAGCCGCTTGCGCATCGGTAACGGTGCTGCCGGTAGCGGTGACGTTCAACACGCGTCCGCCATCGGCCACCAGGCTTCCGTCCCCGGCCAGCTTGGTTCCCGCGTGGAAAATCTTTGCGCCGCCCGTTTCCGCCGCGCCGAGGTCGATCGCGCCGCCTTTTTCCGGGGCGTCGGGGTAGCCCTTCGCAGCCATCACGACGGTCAGCGCCGTCGCGCTGGCGAACTTTGCCGGTTCACATGTTCCCAGCCGGTTGTCGGCGCAGGCGAGCATCAATTCGCCGAGGTCGCTGTGCAAACGGGTCATCAGCACCTGGCATTCGGGATCGCCGAAGCGGCAATTGTATTCGATCAGCTTTGGCCCGTGGTCGGTCAGCATCAGGCCCGCAAACAGCACCCCGGAATACGGCGTGCCTTCATTGGCGAGGGTGCGCACGGTCGGGGCGATGATCTTTTCGAGCACCACGCCGCGGGTCATCGCGTCCAGCACCGGCGCGGGGCTATAGGCACCCATTCCGCCGGTGTTCGGACCCGTGTCGCCTTCGCCCACGCGCTTGTGATCCTGCGCGCAGCCGAAGGACAGGATCGTCGCCCCGTCGGTCAGCGCGAAGAAACTAGCTTCCTCCCCGCGCATGAATTCCTCGATGACGACTTCCGCGCCAGCTGCGCCGAAGCGCCCGCCGAACATGTCTTCCAGCTCGGCAATCGCTTCCACGCGGGTTTCCGGAATGACCACCCCCTTGCCCGCGGCGAGGCCATCGGCCTTGAGCACATAGGGCGGCTGGAACGCGTCCAGCGCTGTCACCGCTTCGTCGAAGGAACGGGTGCGCACATACCCGGCCGTCGGAATTCCGGCCCGCTTGCACAGATCCTTGGTGAAGCCCTTGCTGCCTTCGAGCTGCGCTGCCGCCTTGCCGGGTCCGAACACCGATATTCCGGCGCCGCGCAGGCTGTCGGCCAGCCCGTCGACCAAGGGCGCTTCCGGGCCGACCACGACCAATCCGATGCGGTGTTCGTCGCAAAACAGGATCACGGCGGCATGATCGCCGGCGTCGAGCTGGACACAGTCCGCGTGCTGCGCAATTCCGGGGTTGCCCGGCGCGGCGTACAGCCTATCCTGCGGGCCAGACAGCAAGCGGGATTGCGCCAGCTTCCAGCTCAGCGCATGTTCGCGCCCGCCCGATCCCAACAGCAGGATATTCATGCCCGGCCCTTTCGAAAGCGATGACAATTCTGGCGGGCTGGTAGCGCGAAGCCGCTCTGGCGACAACGCAGAGCCGCTGACCATCACCGAAATATCGGCGCGGCTGAAGCGGTCGGTGGAAGACCAGTTCGGTTACGTCCGGCTGCGCGGGGAGCTGTCGGGGGTCAAGCAGGCGGCCTCGGGGCACCTTTATTGCTGCCTGAAAGACGAGAAGGCAGTGATCGACGGGGTCATGTGGCGCGGCAACGCCCAGCGCCTGTCGTTCCGGCCGGAAGACGGGATCGAAGTGGTCGCCACTGGCAAGCTGACCACGTATCCCGGCCGTTCCAAATACCAGATCGTGATCGACAGCATGGAGATCGCAGGGGAGGGTGCGCTGCTGGCGCTGCTGGAAAAAACCCGGCAGCGGCTGGAGGCGGAAGGGCTGTTCGCGCCCGAACGCAAGCAGCGCCTGCCGTTCATGCCGCGCATCATCGGCGTGGTCACGTCCCCCACCGGCGCGGTGATTCGCGACATCCTGCACCGTCTGGCAGACCGGTTTCCCAGCCATGTGCTGGTGTGGCCGGTGCTGGTGCAGGGGCAGGGTTCGGCAAGCCAGGTCGCCGCGGCGATTCGCGGCTTTTCCGGCATCGCGCCTGGCGGCCCGGTACCGCGCCCCGACCTCGTGATCGTTGCCCGCGGGGGCGGGTCGGTAGAGGACCTGTGGGGCTTCAACGAGGAAGCGGTCGTCCGCGCGATTGCCGATTGCACGATCCCGATCATCTCTGCCGTCGGCCATGAAACCGATACGACGCTGGCCGATTTTGTCGCCGATGCCCGCGCCCCGACCCCGACGGCGGCGGCTGAAATGGCGGTCCCGGTGCGCAGCGAATTGCTCGCGGCGGTAGAGGATTTGGCGCTACGCAAGAAACGCGCCGCACCGCGCCCGGTCGTGCTCGGCCGCGAACGGCTGGATGCCCGCGTCCAGCGGCTGCCTCGTCCTGATGCGCTGCTGCAGCCCCAGGCACAGCGGCTGGACGATCTGTCCGAACGGCTGCGGAGGGGGTTGTCCGACGCTGCGGCACAAGCCCGCGCTCTGCTGATGGCCGACAAGGCGCGGCTGTCCGCGCCGCTGCTGCGCTCGCGGATCGACCAGGCGCGCAATCGGCTGGTCGCTGCCCGGCTGACCCCGGCGCTGCTCCACCAGCGCAGTCAGCGGACGAGCGAACGGTTTGCCGCGCTTGAAAGGTTCTATCTCTCGCTCGACCCCAAGGCACCGCTGAAGCGCGGGTTCGTGCTGGTGACCGGCGCGGACGGCGCCTTGCTGCGCAGCCGCGCAGCGGCAGCAACGCAGCACCGGCTGTCGATCGAATTTGCCGACGGGACGCTCGATGCGGTGCCTGCGGGACAGGCGGAAAGCGCCAAGGCTCCAACCAAGGCGAGAAAACCTGCGCAGATCGCGCCAAAAGACCAACAAGATGATTTGTTCGGCTAGGCCGGATTTGCTAAGGACGGTCCCATGCTGATGTCCTCAGGCGATAGCGCCGCTCAATTGATCTACGGTCCCAACGGTTTTCGCGTGATGCGGGCCGGCCAACATGTGCTGTGCGCGGTCACAGGCCAACCGGTGCCGCTCGAAGAATTGCGTTACTGGAGCGTGGACTTGCAGGAACCTTACGCAAGTGCGGAGATCGCCACCCGGCGTGCACTGGAAGCAAGCTGATGTTCCGCCTGCCGTTGGCCGCTGTCGTTCCGGCCGTGATCCTGTCTGGCTGCGCCGTGGTACCGGAACCGGGCACGGCCGAGGTGGTCCAGCCGCTGCCCGCGCCGAAACCGGCGGCGACAACGCGGCTGCCCGCAAAGCTCCCGACCGGGCCAAGCACTTTCGTTTTCGATGGTGAACTGACGCAAGGCGGCTGGATTCGCGGGCAGGCGCCGGGCGGAACCGTGTCGGCCAGATTGGGTGACCGTGATCTTACTGTCGACGATAACGGCAACTTTTTTGCCGCGTTCGACCGTGATGCTGCGCGCACCGTCACGCTTTCAGCGCGGCTTGGCAGTGGCAAGGTGATCGAGAGCCCGCTGGCGATAAGCCCGCGCGCGTGGAACATTGAGCGGGTCAACCTCGCGCGGCCGACCGGCGCCGCGAGCGAAGCGTTCATGCAGCGCCGCCGCCCGGAGCTGGCGCA
The DNA here is from genome assembly GCF_009828115.1 of Allopontixanthobacter sediminis. Lineage (GTDB taxonomy): Bacteria > Pseudomonadota > Alphaproteobacteria > Sphingomonadales > Sphingomonadaceae > Allopontixanthobacter > Allopontixanthobacter sediminis. The sequence continues at coordinate 589,442 of NZ_WTYL01000002.1, forward strand.
GATCAACGCCGCCCGTAATGTACTGGCAGAAAGCGGCGGCTGGCGGCAGAAATTCATCTGGCCGGTCCAGGGCCGCATTTCGGGCCGCTTCGGTTCGCAGCGTATCTACGCCGGGGTGCCGGGTAGCTACCATTCCGGGATCGACATCGCGACCGGGACCAGCGGTGCACCTTATGTCGCGCCCGCTGACGGGGTGGTGGTGCTGGCAACGGAGGAACCGTTCTCGCTTGAGGGGTATCTCCTGATCATCGATCACGGAATGGGCCTCAACAGTGCGTTTCTGCACAATTCGAAGCTCGCGGTGAAGACGGGAGACGTGGTTCGACAGGGCCAGTATCTCGGCAATATCGGCGCTACCGGCAGTGCCACTGGCCCACATCTCCACTGGAGCATAAAATGGCACGACGCCCGGCTTGATCCGTTGCTGTTTACCGGACCGATGTGAAGCGCCTTATCGTCGCACGGTGGCGGATGATCCTGGCGGTGATGGTTGCGACGGCGCTGGCGCCCGTTACCTGGATCCGGACCGAATTGCCGGCCCCCGATTTCGATGCTCCGGTTACCTTCACCCGGATCGCCACGCCGATCAGGACGGTGGGGGAGGTCGAAATCCTGCGCGCTTGGAAACTAGCCAGCAATAGCAACCATTTCGGCGGCTACTCGGCCATGATTGCAACGGGACCGCAGCAATTGATTGCTGCGAGCGACCTGGGGCGGATAATGCGGCTGTCTTTGCCGGCCGCTGGTTCGCCCATTGCAAATTTGAGTTATCTTTCCGGAAAGATCGAACTTCAAAAACGCCTGATCGACGCCGAATCCATGACTCGCGATCCCGGAACTGGCCGGATCTGGATCGGATATGAAGATATCAACGCAATCGAGCGCCGCGATGAGAGGATGCGAAATCCGCGCGGGGTTCGCCCACCGCAAATGGGCAACTTCTCCTCCAACAAGGGCGCGGAAGCAATAGCGCGGTTGGCAGATGGGCGTTTCATCGTGCTCGCCGAGGGGTCGCGTGGCTGGGGGAGCCGGGATTTTGCCGGGTTGCTGTTTCCTGCGGACCCCGTCGACGATCCGGCGCAAGAATTACGCGCGGCGGAGTTCAATTTCGGCCCGCCCGAAGGATACCGTCCGGTCGACATGGTCCAGATACCCGATGGCCGCGTTCTGATCCTGGTCCGCACGCTCCACTGGCAGATAATGCCGCGCTTTACCGCGAAGCTGGTGCTGGCAGACCCTGCCGAAATTTATCCGGGCGGGACATGGTCGGGCCGGGTCATTGCTGAGTTCGCCCCGCCAAACCCGTCGGACAATTATGAGGGGTTGGCGATGTGGCCGCGGCCGGACGGACTGCTCGACCTGTGGCTGGTTTCAGACGACAACCGCAACAGTTTCCAGAACACTTACCTGCTGGAAATGCGCTGGAACCCTGCGGGCGGCACGGCGAACTAACCCGGCGCACGGACAAAGGAAAAGGCGCGCAGCCGGGCCGCGCGCCTTGATCCGGTTCGTCGATGAACATACCGGGCACGGTGCCCAGCAAGTTAGCCCGTCAGGCTGCCTGTTCGGCCTTCGCGTCGAGCTTCTTCAGTTCGCGCTTTACCTTCACGGCGCGGTCGCTGAGCTTTTCGTTCTTGGTCTTGATCAGCCAATTGTCGAGCCCGCCGACATGCTCCACCGACCGGAGACCGTTGGTGGAAACGCGGAACTTGAAGCTGCGGTCAAGCTTCTCGCTCATCAGCGTGACATTCTGCAAATTGGGCAGGAATACGCGCTTGGTCTTGTTGTTGGCGTGGCTGACGTTGTTGCCAACCTGGCGACCCTTGCCGGTCAGTTCGCAGATGCGCGACATGATAAATCTCGTTCGATTGCGGGCCCGTCAGCATTAAGCCTCTGGGCGAGTTGCTAGGTCCGTGTGCTTACGGAAAGCGGGGCGCTTAGCGCTACGGAGACGAATCGTCAATGCCTTCCGGTGTTGTGGGCTGACGGACCGAGCGGACATACGGGATCAGCTTTCTTGCCGTCAGCCCCGGCGCGGGCTACCCGCTGGGCATGACACGCTGGCCAATCCCCCGACCAATGCAGGAAGCCTTGGCACAGGCCCGGCTCGCTGTCGAATCGGGAGAAGTGCCGGTGGGCGCGGTAATCATGCGCGGGGAAGATATTGTCGCGGCTGCCCACAACGCCCCGCGCGAGGATCATGACCCCACCGCCCACGCCGAGATTTCCGCGATTCGCGCGGCGGCCAAGGCGCTGGGGCGCGAAAGGCTGGACGATTGCGAGTTGTGGGTCACGCTGGAACCCTGTGCGATGTGCGCGGGCGCGATCAGCCACGCCCGGGTGGCGCGGCTCTATTACGGCGCATCCGACCCCAAGGGCGGGGCGGTGGAGCAGGGTGCCCGGGTCTTCGAACAGCCGCAATGCCTCCACCGGCCAGAGGTATATTCAGGTATCGGCGCGGAGGAATCGGCGGAGCTGCTACGCGGGTTCTTTCGCGAGCGGCGCTAGAGCCCACGCCAGATCTTCGCCGGCGATCTATCACCCGCGCCGAAGCGCATGCGGTCGCACGGCGCGGGGCGGAAGCGTTTTCCGTAGCAGATTCGCGCTTCCTCCAGCCAGCCACCCCGGTCGAGGTCGATCCCGATATTCTCCGGTTCGATCCCGCTGTTGGCCGAGGCGATTGCGGTTCGAATTTCCCCTGCCGTCAGGCCCGGCTCGCGCGACAGCCGGTCCATGTCGGGAAAGACGAGGCTGTCCCACAGGATGCGGGTGACCTTGAAATAGGTTTTCGGGCGGCGCGTCATGCAGCTGCCGTGCTTGGCCCACTGGCGCGCGACCAACGCGGGGGAAGGCATCATGCACAGGTTACGCCGGGTCTCGTTCGGGGTCAGTGCGCCGGCAGCGGGACACCACTGCGGCCAGCTGCCGGATGATCCACGCCGCGATTCGGGCCATAGACCGTGGACGACGAAGCCGAACTGGCCATTCGAACCGGAACATTGCGTGCGGTTCCCGCCGCGCAGCTCCCGGTTCTTGCAGAACTCCGGCGACCAGCTGAGCGCGAGCGTGTATCCGGTGACTGGCAACCGCTGAACCGGACCATCGGGAACGATGACCGGCACCGACACCTTCGCAGGCATCCGGCATTGGTAGGCCTGCGCCAGCGCGGGCTGTCCCGAGACAGCCATCACCGCAGCCAATCCGGGCGCGAGGTGGCGAAAACTATTCGCCAGCGGAGGGATCGCCGTCGGACCCGTATGAGTCAGCGAACCAGTCCCGCGCATCGGGCCGGAACAGCATGACAACGGCCGCCAGCGCCAGCAGGTTCAGCAGCAACACAGTAACCAGTTCGGCACCTGCCAATGTCGCGAAGGCACCCGGCACGCCTAGCAATCCAAACGCGGTGAATGCGACCAGCACCCATTTCGCGATTACGTTGGCACGGTAGGCAACGAGATAATACAGCAGCAGGGAAACAAGCAGGCTGACGGCGAGGACAGCCATGAACATACCCGCACCCCAACCGAGCGCACCGAGTGTCGGGTCCCGCTCCATCTGGCCAAGGGTACGGTCATAGGTGAGCCAGGTGTTGATCGCGGTGACGGCAATCGACGCCAGGTACAGGCGTTCGAACAGGATGATCGATTTTGGCCGCATTGCGCTTGTCTCCCCCTAGGACATCGCCCGTTGGCGAGGCGCCCTGTCTGGCGGAAATTCCCGCAGCTCACAAGCGCCCTAAAGCGGGGTAAAATCCAGCCCGATATCCGCCGCGGGTGCGCTCTGGGTCAGGCGGCCGACGGACACGTAATCGACACCCGTTGCCGCTTTCGCCGCGATGGTCTGGAGGTTGATCCCGCCCGAGGCTTCGGTCGGTACCCGCCCGGCGACCAGCGCCACCGCCTCGCGCAAGGTTTCAGGTTCCATATTGTCGAGCAGCAGACGGGTTGCGCCGGCTCCCAGCGCCGGTTCGATCTGGTCGATCCGGTCAACCTCGCAGATAATCGTCGCGACCCCGGCGGCGCGGGCACGGCGGACCGCCTCCGCCACTCCCCCGGCAACGGCGACATGGTTGTCCTTGATCATTGCGGCATCCCACAGGCCCATCCGGTGATTTGCGCCGCCGCCCATCCGCACGGCGTATTTCTCGAGATGGCGCAAACCGGGAATGGTCTTGCGCGTGTCCAGCAGCGTACAGGCGGGGTTGTCCATCGCGGTTACATAGGCGCGCACCATCGTTGCGATGCCGGACAGGTGCTGGACCAAGTTGAGCGCGCTGCGTTCCGCTGTCAGCAGGGCGCGGGCATTGCCCGACAGGCGCATCAGGTCGGTTCCCGGCAGCGCTTCTGCGCCCTCCGCCACCAGTATCTCGATCTCGACTGCGGGATCGCAGGCACGGAAGAAGGCTTCGGCCAAGGGCAGCCCAGCCACCCTGATTGCATCGCGGCTGTCCATCACGCCGGAAAAGCGCGCATCCGCCGGGATTACGCTCTCGGAAGTAACATCGCGCCCGCCGCCCGGCAGACCCTCGCCAAGGTCTTCCGCCAGGGTGTCGTGAACAAAGCGGTCAAGGTCGAAGCCGGGGAGAACGAAGGTCATGCCGCCGTCTTGGACGGTTTGCTCGTCCGGCTCAATATCAATGCACGAAGCGCGCTACCACGTCGCGGTATGACCGGCTGACTTTCACTTCCGCTCCGGAATCCAGGACGAGGAAACATTCGCCATTGGTGTGCGGCTTCACCTGTCGGACCTGGTCGAGATTGACGATCGTGGAGCGGTGGACGCGCTGGAATTTGCGCGGGTCCAGACGGCGTTCCAGGTCCTTCATCGTTTCGCGCAGGATCAGCGAGTTGTCGCCGGTGAAGATGCACATGTAATCGCCCGCTGCCTCGATATGCTCGATGGAGCCGACCTCGACACGGAAAATCTGCCCGCGATCCTTCACGTTGATCAGCTTTTCGAAGCGTTCACTCGATTCGCCTTCGCTGTCGGCGAATTCCTCGGCGGCATCGGGCGCCACTTCGGCGAGCACATTCATCAGGTTCACGGCTTCTTCGGCGGAGCGTTTCTCGGCGAGCCGGACCCGCACCCGTTCGACCGTATCGGCCAGCTTGTCGACATCGACCGGCTTCATCAGATAATTGACTGCGTTGGCCTCGAACGCACGGATCGCATGTTCCTGGTAGGCGGTGACGAACACGAACAGCGGCGGTTCGATTTCCATCACGCCCTTGACCACGCTGAAGCCATCGAAACCGGGCATTTCAATGTCGAGAAACACCAGGTCCGGCTTTTCGGTCTTGATCTTGCGAATGGCTTCGCGCCCGTTGGCGCAGGTCTCGATTATCTCGATGTCGTCGAACGCCTCGAGCCGCAGTTGGAGGCCCTGGATGGCCAGCTTCTCGTCGTCGACGATAATGGTGCGAATTGTCATATTTTGGATCCAATCGGGCGCTCGAAGCCGGGGAGGGGTACCCGAGCGGCGTTTGTGGGGGCTGCGACCGTGGATTTAACGGCCGGAGCGGTCTCTGGTTTCATGGATTCCGGCTTAACCTGCGGTGACCCGGCAGAAGCGGCTTCTTCGCTGTCGATGTCTTCGAACGGCAATTCGATGACGACGGTGAAACCGCCCTCAGGCGGGGTACGGATTTCGAACAATTGTGCATCACCATAAGCCTGGACCAATCGATCGCGAATATTGGCAAGGCCGACTCCGGTGGATTCCGTCCGTCCTTCTCCTGTCATTGCGCCTGGCAGCCTGTGCCTTTGTCCGCTGGCATTCAAGCCCGGACCCGTGTCCGAAACGGTGACCCGAAGCTGTGGTCCGACGACCCGCGCGGCAATGCTGATTTTGGCCCCTTCCTCTTGCTGCGACACCGCGTATTTGATTGCGTTTTCGACCAGCGGCTGCAGCAGCATGGCAGGCAGCATCGCTTCCCTCGCGGCGGGTTCGATCTGGAAATCGGTTCGCAGCCTTTCCTCGAACCGCATGCGTTCGATGCCGAGGTAGAGTTTGAGCGTCTCGATTTCCTGGTCCAACGTCACCTTGCCGGTCGGCTGGGTCAGCAAAGTGTGCCGCAGGAACGAGGACAGGCGGGTGAGCATCGCGTTGGCCGGTTCGGTCTGCTTCAGGAGCACCAGCGTGCTGATGGAATTCAGCGTGTTGAACAGGAAATGCGGGTTTAGCTGGTAACGCAGCATCGCGAGCTGCGCGGCGGTTGCCTGCGCTTCAAGCCGTTCGAGCTGGTCGGCCTGCCGTTCCACCTGAAGGTAGTAGTTGATGGCGTAATACAGCGCCGACCACGCACCCAGCAGGGTCAGGTCGAGGTAGAAATAGCTGAAGAAGCGCTGCAAAAGCCCGGTTTCCCGGTCGGAATAGAGGCTGATGACCCAGCTATCGACAAAGGCGTACAGACCCACACCGACGGCCAGCACCACGGCGGTGACACCCCAGGTTACCAGCGGCCTGCGGTCGATCAGCATGCGGTAGATTACCGAAAAAACCAGGCTGATCGAAAACCCGGTGATCGATCCGATCAGGATCAGGACCAGGAAATCCAGTGGCTGCGAATTGACCAGCGCGGAGGCTGCGCGAAACAGTGTCACGCCGGCCCATCCGCCGATCTGGAGATACCAGAACGCACGGTTCTTGTTGCGGAAGAAAGGGGTCGGGCGGAAGGGCAGCATAGCCATAGCGTGGCAGGCTTAGCCGATTTTGCGGCAGTTCGTCAGTTTGTTTTGCGCATCGGCACGGTTGCGGTAGCATGGCGATCAAGGAGAGCGGCCATGGGCATCGAACAGAAAATGTCGGCGGAAGGGCCGGAACAGCGGCCGGAGCGGGCGAAATTCCGGGAAATGAAGGAAGGAACGGCGGAAGATTGGGCGCTGATCGCGGGCCATTTCCGCGAATTCGCGGGCGGCGTCGCTGGCCGGGTGCTCGAACATTTACGGCTGCTTGACGGGGATTTTGGCGGGTTCCCGGTCGACCGGCTGGAACATTCGCTGCAAACCGCCACGCGTGCCTACCGCGACGGCCGCGACGAGCAATATGTCGTGATGGCCCTGTTGCACGACATCGGCGACACGCTGGGCAGCTTCAATCATCCGGATGTCGCTGCGGCGATCATCAAACCGTTCGTGCGGGAGCAATTGCACTGGATTTGCCAGCAGCACGGGCATTTCCAGGGCTATTACTACTTCCATTATCTCGGGATAGACCGCGAAACGCGCGAACAATTCCGGGGCAGCCCGAATTTCGAAGCCTGCGCGGAATTCTGTGAAAAATACGATCAGGCTTCGTTCGATCCAGATTATCAAAGCGAACCGCTCGAGTTTTTCGAACCGATGGTGCACCGGGTAATGGCGCGGCCGCTGGCGACGCTTTATTCGATGGACGATCCGGATGCGGCGGAAGCCGCCGAATAGGCGTTTGCGCGCGGCGGCGCGGACTCGATTTCCCGTCGGAAGCCCCTCCGCCAGTCCGCCGATCCGCTCGCGGCCTTGCTGCGCGCAATGAGGGGCAATTCGGCGGCGATGAATTCGGCGCGTTCGTCCCACCCGTCATGGGTTCGGCCCCGGAACAGGCCGCCGTCATTGCCCGGGCCCCATTCGCGCATAAATCGCTCCGCCGCCGCCGGATCGTAGCCGCCGTTCGCCAACAGCCATGGCATGAGGCGGTCGGCCTCCCGCTCGGTCACGCGGATGTTGCGCCGTTTGCGCCCGTTCGCGTCGAGCCAGCCCGGGTGGCCCAACAGATTATGCGCAAACTCGTGCGCCAAGGCGGCTGCGAGCAATTCCTCGGTATAGGAAAACCCGACGAAATCTGCCCCGATCGCCACGCGCTGGCCATTGGCTGAGGCGCGGCGGGATCCTGCGATGACTTCGAACCCGCTGGCGCAGGCCGTCTCGCCGACCAGCAGGGTGGTGATGGGCGCGCCCTGCGGTCCGCTCCAGACAATCTCGACCTGCCCGCGATCACGCAAAGCCTCGTTGACTCTCTGATGCAGCGTGGTCAGGCGCTGCCACGTTTCCTTGTCGGCGGGCGGTAGGCTGCTCATCGGCTGGCCATCGACTGCCAGCACTTCGGCGAACACCGGCAGTCCGGACCGGAACGCGGGGGATCCCGCCGCGCGGGCCTGGACCGCGATATCGCCTGCAAGTCCCATTGCCGCGCGCACGGCGGCGGGATTTCCAAAGGCGGCGACATCCTGCAGCAATAGTCCGACAGCCGGCCGGGCCTCGGAACAGAAGGCTGCGTTTCCGGTGATCAGTTTCCAGCCAATCGACTGGACCAGCTCGTCGCGCTTTTGGAGCGCTGCCAACTGCGCGGAAGTGTCGTCCGCACCGTGCGCGGGCTGTGCAATCGGTGCGGCCAGCATCAGGGCGATGATCAGAAAATAGCGCAGGCGCAGGCCCGCGTCCGCAATCTTTGGAAGTCTCACCGGTTTCGGGCGGCGTCGATGGCCTGCTGCAAGGCCTCGACCCCGATGGCGCCCTCGAAAGGCTGGCCGCCGATCACCCAGCTGGGTGTTCCGCCAAAGCCGATCTCCCGCGCCAGTTCGGTGTTGCTGGCCAGTTCGGCCTTCGCCTCGCCCGAAGCGGCGAATTCCTGTGCCTTTGCCATGTCCACGCCAGCCTCCGCCGCCGCTGCCGCGATAGCTGCCTCGGTCGGCGCCCCCTTGGTGAACATCGCATCGTGAAAGGCCTGGTAACGGCCCTGTTTCGCCGCTGCGAGCGCCACCAACGCAGCCTTGTCACTGCCTTCGAAGATCGGCCATTCGCGGATTACGACGCGCAAGTCGGGATTGTCCCGGACCAGCTGCGCGACATGTTCCTGGCTTGCCCGGCAATAGCCGCAGGCATAGTCGGTAAACTCGACTAGCGTGACAGATCCGTCGGGGTTGCCGAATTCTGCGCCGGGGAACGGGGTCTGCACGCGCTCCTCGATGCCGGCCAGACGGTCTGCGCCCTGCTGTTGCTGATACCGCTCGGCCATTTCCGGCAGCAGGTCGGGATTTTCGAGCAGGTAGGCGCGGGTATGGCTATCGCCCAGCCCGCTGAACGACCACACGGCGGCGCCGGTGAAGCCGAAAATCAGCGAAACCAGCGCGGTGAGAGCGAGAGAGCGGAAGGACATCTGCATGATCCCGCGGCGCTACCGGCGCTTGGGCTGTCTTTCAAGCTCCGCGCGTGCCTGCATGCCGATATCCTGCGCGCGTATCCAATCGGGCGACCCCGTCGGCAGGCCCGCCTCGGCGGCTTGCGCGCTGCGCAGCGCTTCCTCGTACTTCCGGCTCATTACCTGCTGTTCGGCGCTGGCGAGCCGCGCGCGGGGCATGTCCCCCTCGGCGGCATAGACCACGCCGAGCTGGTACCAGGCGAAAGGGTTGTACCGGTCCCGCGCCACCGCCAGACGCAGCACCTTTTCTGCTTCGGGAAAATTCCGCGGGTCTTCGGTGGCGATCAGGGCGTGACCGAAAATCGAGGCGATCAAGGGCTGGTTGCCGGTCAGTTCGGTGGCCTTGCGCAGCGGTTCAAGAGCTTCTCCGGGCCGGCCCGATTCTAGCAGGACCTGGCCCTGCAATTCGAGGAAATAGGGGTCTTGCGGATCGGCGGCGAGTAGCTGCGAAGTCTCTTCCAATGCCTGCTCGATCTGGGCATTCTTATGATAGGCGTAGGCCCGGGCATAACGCGCAGGCACATCGGTTCGGCTGGCCGGGTATTGCTGCAGCGTGCGCTTCGGCTCGGTCAAATAGCCGAAGAGCTTGGCCTTGACCCGCTCGAACCGCTGCTGGATCGTGGCATCCGCAGGTGCCTCCCACGCGGGATCGACGATGTAGGTTTCACGCAAGCGGGCGATCCGGTCACCCGACAGCGGGTGGGTGCGCGAAAAGGCTGCCTCGTCGCTCTGGCTGTAGCCATAGCGAAATTCTTGGTTCTGCAATTTCTTGAAGAATTCCAGCGAACCGCGGCCTGAAATCCCGGCCTTGGACAGATATTCGGCCCCTGCCGCATCCGCCGAGCTTTCCTGCACGCGAGAAAAGGACAGGTAACTTCCCACTGCGGCCTGTTGTCCGGCGGCAATCACGCCCATTGCCGCTTCCCCGGCGCCGGCCAGCGCGGCGGCTACGCCCAGCACCATCGACAGGATGGAAATGTTGGCCGCCTTGCCGAAACCCTCGCCGCTGCGGATCACATGTCCGCCGGTGATATGGCCGATTTCATGGGCGATCACGCCCTGCACTTCATTGGCGGTATCGGCCGCGTCGATCAGCCCGCTGTGGATATAGACGACCTGCCCGCCCGCCACGAAGGCGTTGATCGACGGGTCGTTGATCAGGACGATCTGAATGTTCCCCGGAGCCAGCCCTGCCGCTTGCGCCAGCGGTTCCGCCATTTCCTGCAGCAGCGCCTCGGTTTCCGCGTCACGCAGGACGGATTGCGCGGTGGCCGGCTGGGCCATCAGCGACACGGCGGCCAGCAGTGCAATCAGGCGGGTGAGCAAGCGCATGTCCGCTCTCTTAGCGTATCGTGGCCTGAACCGGAACTGAAGGATTGGCCGCGGCGCCCTCTGCTTTCGCAGATGCAGCCACCGAGTTTGCGAACCGCACGATTGCGGGCACGACGTGTCCATTTTTCCGCCACGGACTGGCCATCGCGAGGAGCGGTGCGTTGTGATCCATCTCCGGAAAATAGACCGTGGTGACTGTACCCCCGGCGGCGATCAGCCCGGTGTACAGCGCTTGGGTGTTGCGCGGTTTGACCAGCGTGTCTTTCTCGCCGTGGATGAGCAGCATGGGCGGGGCATCGGCGCGCAGGTAATTTACCGGCTGGGTCGCGGGCAGATCGGGCGCATCGCCAAACGCCGCCTTGGTGGAATCGCTGTCGAGCGGGAGGAAATCGTAAGGCCCGGACAATCCGACAACGCCCATGATTACCGAGGGCGAAACTCCGGCGCGCTCCAGCCAATGCCGGTCCAGCGCGACTTGCACCACGTTATAGGCTCCGGCGGAATGGCCCGCGACCAGGATTGCGTCCGGATCGCCGCCATACCGGGCGACATTTTGCCGGGTCCAGGCGATGGCCGAAGCGGTATCTTGCAGCATGGCGGGATATTCGCCGCCATTGCCGAGCCGGTATCCGGCGAGCACGACGGTGAAGCCTTCCGGGGCCAGCGCGCGGGCGACAAAGCTGTAATCATCGGGATCGCCGCTGCGCCAGCTGCCGCCGTGGACGAATACGATCACCGGCTTCGCTGCTTCGTCGCCTTCCGCGTTGTAGACGGCAATCTTCTGTTGCGGGTCGGGGCCGATGGTTTCGCGGTGGACGAGCGCCACGCCGCGCGCGCCGCCAGCGACCCGGTCGACCGCGTCGATTACGGCGGGACCGTTGCGAGTTACGGCAAAGCGGAACATGGCGGCGCCGCTGGCCGCGACCACCACCAAGCCAAGCGTGATCCAGCCCATCCGGCGCCATCCCTTCTTCGTCATGTAGCCCCCGTCGCAAACCCGGTCCGTGAGGGACCTGCCTTGCGGTGTGCTAGCGGCACCGCGCTACGAGGTATAGCCCGAACCGGCGATATTGGCGGCCGGAAGCGCTGCCGGGAAGCGGTCAGCCGACCAGTTTGCGGGCAGCGCGTTCGACCATTGGCGCATCGCCGGAAATTTCGCCGAGCAGCACAATCTCGCCGTCCGGCATCCGGCGGATCATGACCAGCGCGAATTCGTCGCCGTCGGACGACAGCGCGTCGAAAGAATGCGTCGGCATGTTCCGTAATTTGCGGGCCAGTTTTTCCTGCGGGCTTTCGGCCTGTTCGCCGTCCTTGCCGCTGTCTTCGCGGCGCAGCTGACGTTCCGCCCTGACCACGCCCTTGAGACCGCCTTCGGCCTGCGCCAAGAAACCGGCGAGCTGGCCCCGGCCGATGTCCATCCGGTGCGCATGGCTGAGCACGGCGGCGTATTCGGTCAGTCGGGTTTTGTCATAGTCGGCCCCGAACACCAATTTTACCACCGGGGTCATCGGAGCACGTTCCTGAAACGTCAGCCCGTTGGCCGAAACCAGTTCGCCGAATTCCTGTTCTTCTTCCTGCGCCGCCAGGCTAAAATCATAGGCACGGCCAACCGCTGCATACAGAGCGGAGCGACTGCGATCTTCGCTGCTGCGGGCCACCGAAGCTAGTTCGCGCGCCGATGCCAGGCAATCGAAGAGGCCCTCGTCCTGTGCGGGCGTGCTGTGTTCGGGCCCCGCGTATTCGGGGGCAGTGTATTCGGGGGCGGTGTATTCAGCTCCGAAATAATCGGTCTGATCATCTGCCACGAAGAAATCCCCTGCCGAAAGATCGAGCGGAACCTTGCGCGGGGCGGACAGGCCGGCAGACTTTTTCGCGCCGAACAGCGGCGAGGGCAGGCTGTCGCCTGCGTCCTCATCCTCGGCTTCATCGTCTTCGTCTTCGCCGAATTCGTCTTCGAACTCGTCTTCGAACTCGTTGTCGAGGCCCAGTTGGTATACCGGCTGCGGTTCGGCGGCCGGTCCATCGGCCCATTCCGTTACCGGATCAGCGGCGCGCAGCGTTTCGGCTACAAGGGGTCCGCCCTGTTCGCCGGTATCGTCTTCGGGGTTGCCCAGCGCCTGGTCGATTTCAAGCATGAGTTCATCGGTAGTCATCTGGTCGGCCATTTCCTTCCAGTTGATCACGCCGTAGATGAAATCGATCGCTTCGCCGTCGCTGGAAAATGGTAGCAGGATTCCGCGGTAAAGGATGGTCGCGCCGCGCTGGTTGACGAATTCCGCCTCGAAGCCGATCGGGGCCTGGTTGGCCAGGATCTGCATATAATGATCGGTAATGCGGCTGAGCAGCGAACGGCTGGGAATGTCCGACAGCGCATCGATTTCCTCATGCGTGCCGCATTCCACCGCCAGCTGGTCGCCGAGATACTGAATGCCCGGGTTCTCCATCCCAAGGGTGAAGTCGAGCACTACGCTGTAGGGTCCGAAATCCGGCAGGCTTTCGGGTTCGAGATCCTCGATCAACGGAAAATTGTAATCGCCCAGCAGGCTGGCCCAGTGGTTGTAAGCCCGGACCTGCATACGGCGTTCGTCGGTACCGATCGCGGCGGGGGGGGGTTCGCTGACGCTGTCCTCTTCGGACGCGTCTTCTGTAACGCCCCAGTCACGAAGGCCATCATCGAGGGCATCCCCGAACTTTGCCTGGTCAAAATCATCCGTCCCAAAATTGCCGCGAAGCGTATCCATGGCTGTGAAAGCCCCCTTAAACCGTGTCACCGGAATGACGTGTCAAGGAACCTTCTGGCGCGGCATGGTAAACATTGCGTTAAACTGTGGCGCAATCGGGTTTGAGGGATGGGGCCCAATTTTCGGTTATGACGTCAGCACCGGGCATTCGGGCCGGGTGTCAGAACATGTAGCGCATCCGGATGGTCTGGACGATCGGATTGCCGGCGACATCGAACGCCGCATCTTCGAATTTGGGCGGACCCATCCGAACCTTTGCATCGCGCGAGAAGCCAAACCCTTCGGTCGGCATCATCATCAGGGCCCGGTCGGCTTTACCGTTGTTGTTCTCGTCATGCAGCAGCGCGATGGCATAACGGCCGGGGGTGACATTCTTGAAGTTGACGGTGACTGTCTCCGCCGCGGGTGCCACGACGTTGATGCTGGCTGCATCGCGCGGATCGCACTTGGGGAAACCCTTCGACGTCGCCGTGATGCAGGCCCGAACGACCCCTTCGTCCGAACGCATATTGGTGACCGTCACGGTGATGTTGCTGGCCTGCGCCGCGGGACGAGCGAAAATCGCACTGCCCGGCAAAGCCGCCGCACCGACGAGACCCGCCACCAGCGCCGCGCCCGAAAACCGGGCGGCCCCGCGGCGCAGCTCTCGAGTGGATGTTATCGTTCCGGCGCCGAAAATTCTTGCGAAAGGCCGCGGTCCGTGCCGCACACCTTGTCCCAGAAACGAAAATATAGTCCGTAATTGCATGTGTATTGCTCGTGATGGCGCTGATGGTGACTGGCACTTATCAGCCAATTACCCAAGGTAGAATGAACGAGTTTCCGTGGAAACATCTCCCAGCCCATGTGGTTGGTCACGCCCATGACAGTCATGACGGCCAGCACCAACCCCAGAACCGCAATATGCACCGGGATCACGAACACCAGCAGCGGAATTACGAACGCGCCAGTCAGTGCTTCCAACGGATGGAAACTCATGGCCGCCCAGGCGGTGGGCGGGCGGCTGGCGTGATGGACCGCATGCGCCGCGCGAAAAATCCGGGGCCGGTGCATCCACCGGTGGGTCCAGTAAAACCACGTATCATGCGCGAACAGGTAAATCAGCAGGCTCAGCGGCAGGTACCACAGGGGAAATTGCTGCCACTCTGTGTAGATGAGCGTCCACCCGCGTTCCTGCCAGCCCCATGCGGCGATACCCGCTGGCACCCCGTAGATCGCCGCGGATAGCAGCGACCAGCGGATTTCCTTGCGGATCTGCGGTCCTAGCCCGGCGTGATGCCCGGGGAGCACGCGCTCCGTCGCCCAGGCGAACAGCCCGCTCGTCAGCACATAGCGGATCGCTACGATTGCCGTCATCGCCAGGGCGGAAATGATTATCGCCATTACCATCGCGCCTCTATGGCCCAATGCTATCGGTGGATACAGCGGAAATCTGTGCGGTGCGGATCGCGAGAACTCGGCAAGAGCAAGCCGATCAGTCGATTCTTCCCCACGGCGCGCAATCGGGATCGATAGACGTCAACTGGCGGCGGAGCGCAGCCCGCGCCAACCGCTCGACCTCTACCTTGCGGCGGGCGGCGGCCAGCGGGTGCGAGGGAGCCGGACGAATGATTTCCGCGTCATACCCGTCAGCTACGATAACCCCGCAGCAATCGGGTTGGAAGTCTGGCCCGTCCAGTGGTGTTCGGTCCAGCCCGGGCGGGACACCCCAATAGAACCGGTCGCAATAGTCGAGATAATCGGGCCATTTCCCGTCACCCAGCAAATCGCCGCGACTGACCTTGATTTCGACGATCACCACCCGGCCCTTGGGATCGATCCCCATCAGATCAGCCCGCCGGCCATTCCGCAGCACCATTTCCGGCAGACACCAGATATCGTTACGGGCAAACAGGCGGCAAATCCCGCGAACCACCGCGCGCGCTTCCCCGGTCATTGCAGGGGCGAGAGAATCAAGGACAGGAGCTTGCAAGGTCATGCCCCGTTCTGGAACAGAGCAAGAACTTGGTCAAGCTGCTTTAGGGTTGATTCCAGCGCCGGGTTACTGGTGCGGGAGGATCTTCAGCACCGCATCGCGGGCATGGACGAACTCGCTCCACAAGGCATGGGCGGCGGCCGAAGGCTCCCGGTTTTCCGCATGCACGGCAAGTAATGCGGTCAGGCCCGATTGCATGAATGCCGCGATATCACTGAGCGCGCTTTTTGCCAGCTCCGCCTTCCAGGGAGGCGCTGCTGCGAGCAGCGAGGCGAAGTTTGCAGCACCGCAGGGTGCATCTTCCGGCGGCAAGTGCGCGAGCCCGGCGACCGCACCGGCCGCGGTATGCAATGCGTCCCAATGCCGCGCTGCCGATTCGGCAAGCGCGGTACCGGGCGTGCCGGCGATCCCCGGTTTCGGTTCGTCAGGGTGAAAATCGGAAGTGTGGATGCTCATGGTCCAGCGATCCTTACGGCAGACCGCTTGCCAAATCGCTAATGCGCGGGGGTTGTGGCAGCGGGCAGACAACATTGTGCTTCCAAGCAGCCAGACCCTTTGCTAAGCGCGCCCCTGTCCACACCGCTGGCTGCACTGGTTGCACGGCAACGGTGAAGCATCGGCACCCGTAGCTCAGCTGGATAGAGCGCTGCCCTCCGAAGGCAGAGGTCACTGGTTCGAATCCAGTCGGGTGCACCATCATTTCAATGACTTACAGTGAATTTGGCTGACTTCGATTCATGATTCCGGTGCAAGTCCGGTGTTGCTCATGAGAACGCGCCGGGAATCATCGCCTCGATCCGATCGATCAGCCTCGGTCGCCGGGAGTGCACGGCTGGTGTAAAGGGCATGATTGGCCGATGCGTACTTATCCGATTTATTTGGTTGCACGTGACCCTAGGGCAGGGCCTCGACTTTTTGAGTGAGCCTCCACCGATTTTAGCCTGGTGAACAAGTTGCATAATATCGCCGCGAGCCTCGCCCATGTGGCGGTGGTACTCCTCACCTCCCGCCAGCACAGTTCATTCCGTGCATTCAGTGCCTGCGGCAATTATCGGAGCCAAGGCGGCAAGGGAGGGGTCACCAAGTAGGACTGGATGGTTTCTCTTTCCCTCACGATCGCCCAATCTTCTCCATTTATCATGACTTCAGAAATCAAGGGGCGTGAATTATAGGAGGAGGCCATTGTTGCCGCATAAGCGCCTGCCTGACCGATCACGACCAGGCTTCCTGCGTCTACCTGGTCGATGATCCTGCCCAATGCGAATGTGTCGCCTGTCTCGCAAACTGGGCCGACAATATCGGCCGTCATTTGCTGCCCGGTTGGGTTAACGGCATTGATTGCGTGCCACGCGTCATAAAGCGCTGGCCGCATCAAGTCGTTCATCCCGGCGTCCAGAACCACAAAAGGATGCACGGCACCTGCCTTTACGCGAATGACCCTAGTGAGGAGGACCCCGGCGCTTCCGACCAGCAAGCGCCCGGGTTCAACGATTAGCCGGACACCCCAGCAGGCGGACACTCGCCTGATCATGGCACCATAATCGGCCGGGCTAGGGGCAAGCGCGTCTCGCGGGTCATAATTGATCCCTAACCCGCCACCCAGATCGACTGTCGCGATTTCATGACCGCGATCCCGCAACCCTGAGACCAGATCTCCGATTTTTGTGAACGCAGTTTCCAGCACGGAGAGATTGGTCAGCTGGCTCCCGATATGCACCGCAACTCCGCGCAGGTCCAAACCTGGAAACGCATCAAGTCTGCCAAAGATGTCGAGTGCCTCAGCCATCGAGATGCCAAACTTGTTTCGTGCGGCTCCGGTCGAAATTTTCGGGTGGGAGCCCGCTTCGACATCCGGATTGATCCGGATCGCCGCAGGCGCACGTTTGTCAGCGGCTTGCGCAACTTGCGAGAGCATCTCGGCTTCTTCGGCGGATTCAATATTGAACTGGTACAGGCCGCCATCGAGCGCGGCGGCCATTTCATCTGCGGTCTTTCCCACGCCGGAGAAGACGATTTTCTCAGGCGCAATCCCGGCGGCTCGCGCCCGGACATATTCACCGATGGACACGACGTCTGCGCCGAGCCCTTCGGCAGCGAAGGTTGTGAGAATCGCGGCATTCGGGTTGGCCTTCACGGCGTATGCGATAAGCGGTTCGCCCGTTGGCGCCAGAGCTTCCCTCAACGCGAGCACCTGATTTCTCATGCTGGCGGTCGAGTAAACGTAGGCGGGCGTGCCAACCTGTTCGGCGATCAACGGCAGCGGGACCCGTTCGCAATGCATCACACCGTTATGAAGCCTGAACTGACTCCTCATTGGTACTCGCCTCGATTATGGATCCTTGGCCACTTGTGCCGCAACAACGAGCTGGGACATTTGCGATCCGGGGATGTCTGTCTGCTGGTTTGCGAACCGGCCGACTTTACGGCAAGCTTGCTCGCGGTCACTCATTTTGGGCAGTGTTTTAAGGCCGTGACCTATAACCTGCGGTATAGTTTTCGAGATCCCCTGATGTTGATGTGACGATTGTGAAGCGTCCCATCATGGCGCCTCCTGTTCTGTAATGCGTTGGACAGAAGCTTTACTTCTGTCATCCTGATAAGCTTATAAAACAGTATCTTGACTGATATTCGGTTTCGTCAAACTGTGTAGGCGAAGGTGGTGTCATGTTTTGGCAAAGTGGCACAACCAGGAGGGGGGGCGCGCGCTTCGTAGCTTTAGGGCCACGGCTCCGATATTGGTGGGCATGGCCCTTGTTACGGGCCAAACATACCTACGATCGCCGAGGACTGAACTGATCTTTTTGGTGTGATCCACAGCAAGGCAAGACATCATTGATAAGTGAAGCCACAATGGAGGAAAAGCGGTCAGCCTGGCGCGTGCTTGGACTTGCTCTGTCCAATCGCAAAACAGGTTTTATGCTGCTGTTCGGCTTTGCCAGTGGATTACCTTTCGCCTTGTTTCTGGGGACGCTTTACGCCTGGCTGACCGAAGCCAAGGTTGAACTTGAAACGATGGGCGTCTTCTCTCTCATCGGACTGGCCTATGCTTTCCAGTTTTTGTGGTCGCCGCTGATCGACAAGGTCGACATAGCCGGTTTCCGCCGGCTTGGGCGGCGCAAGCAGTGGATTGTGCCGGCGCAGCTCCTGATCGGCATCATTTTGCTACTGTTGAGTTTCAGTCACCCTTCCAACGAAAACATTGGCTGGTTTTCGCTTCTTGCGGGGATCGGCGCGCTTGCCTCGGCGACGCAGGATATCGCCATCAACGCCTGGCGTATCGATGTGGCAGACGAAGAGGCGACGATCGATATTCTCTCGACCATTTACCAGATGGGGTATCGCCTGGCCGCACTGGTTGGCGGCGCCTTTGGGCTCATTATTGCTGCCCGCATCGGTTGGCCATCCACGTATATGGTGATGGGTGCGATTCTTGTTGCGATCGGAATAGTCGGGCTGTGGGCACCGGACAATGACGCTCGAAAAGGTAGCCGCGAGGGCGTGTTGGACGACGAATTGCTCGATTTGCGCAAGGCTGGCGAATTGGAGCCAGCCATCCGTTGGCGGGCGCTTGCGATCGTGGCGCTACTGTGGGCTGGCGCCATCGGCGGCGTGCTTACCTTCATGTTCATGTCGCTGACCTATGCGCCGGCAAACAGGCCCAACCCGATTGACTTCACAGTCAATTGGGGCCCGTGGATAATCGTGGCGACCGTCGTGGTGCCCGCTCTTGTCGCGGGTTGGCTGGCGGCACAGAAACACGGCGGGAAACATTTGCTGGCGGAAGATGCGCCGCCTAGCACCGGCGCGGCCTATGTGTTCGATCATTTGTATCGCGCGCTGCTGTTGCCGCTCATCGAATTCGTTGGGCGTTTGGGGTGGTCACTGGTCCTGATTATCTCCCTGGTTTTGACCTACCGGATTTGCGACGCGATCTGGGGCACTTTCGCTTATCCATTCTATCTCGGCGAGCTGGGATATACGAATGACGAGGTTGCCTTCGCATCGAAATTCTTCGGGGTGGGCGCGATCATTCTGGGACTCGCCATAGGCGGCTATATGCTGACGGTGCTGGGCCGGATGCTGACCCTGACTATAGGCGCGTTGCTGGCGGCGCTTACCAATTTGCTGTACGCCGACTTGGCTATCGGCGGCGCGCGCATGCTGGCGCTAAGCGATGCGATCGGCTTTACCTGGGCGATCGAGCAACTGCCCGGAGGCAGTGCGAAGCTTGCCAAATTAACGCTGACTATCGGGTTCGAAAATCTCGCGATCGGGGTTGCAGGTGCTGCGTTCATCGCTTGGCTGTCCTCAATTGTTTCCAAACAATATAGCGCGGTGCAATACGCCCTTTTATCGTCGCTCACCCTGTTGATCGGCACGCTCGGACGAGGGGCATTGGGCGAGATGATCGAAAATCAGGGATACTATGACGTCTTTGTCCTGACGACGCAGATCGGCTTCATTGCCGTGTTTTTGTGTCTGGTCGAATGGGCGCGGGTGGCGCGGAGAGATCGCAGATCGGGGTCGGCTTCACTCGCGGTGCAATAAGCTTGGGTGTTTGCCGAACAAAGCGTCTGTCAAATCGCAAAAATGCACCGCCAAAACTGTGTTCTGCTAAGGCTAAGACGACTCGGCTAGCCCGGCTTTCTGAAAGCGACATCGCTGTAGTAATCGCCTCGCAGCAATCCTTCGCGCGGATAGGGCAGGCGGCAAACGGAATTCTTCTGGTTGCCGCCCAGCACGATCAGTTGGTCATCTTTGGCCTCAAGCAAAAACGACACGTGACCATAGGGACCGTCAAGGTTGCCGCTTTCAGCGCGTTTCCATACGACAATCGAACCAAGGCCGGGCTCGGGATCGTTGACACCCCAGTGGAACCAGTCCCGTGCCCAGGACGTGCCTGTCCCGGTCAAACCTGCTTCCATCATGCACCAGTTTGCGAATGCTGCGCACCATGCGGTTGCGTCATTGGAAAGTTCACTTTCGGTGAGGTCGGCGCAGGTCGCCAGATAGGCAAGAATGCGCTGGTTCGAACCGGTCTCCGCAACCCCGGCCGCTTCTTCCTGCAAGGCAACTTCGAGCCATAGGGGCATATTGCTCTCTTTCATGTCGTGGACCCATCTGCTGGGCGGTATTCGACTCCGTCGATCCATGTGGCGCTGACAAAGCCGCTGGCATCCAGCAATGCGAAATTCGCACTCAGTCCGGGGCGGATTGCGCCAGATTTGTCGCTGATGCCAAGGGCCGCTGCTGCATTGGCGGACGCCATCCGAATTGCACTTTCGATAGGGACGTTCATCATCAAGGATGCGTTTCGAACCGCCTGCGCCATGTTGAGATCAGCACCGGCAAGGGTTCCGTCAACCGAGACGCATTTGCCCCCGGTGGCCGTAATTGTTTGCCCGCCGAGGTCAAAGCTTTCGTTGGCCGAACCGACGCTCGGCATGGCATCGGTGACCAGTA
Organism: Allopontixanthobacter sediminis; assembly: GCF_009828115.1. Classification (GTDB taxonomy): domain Bacteria; phylum Pseudomonadota; class Alphaproteobacteria; order Sphingomonadales; family Sphingomonadaceae; genus Allopontixanthobacter; species Allopontixanthobacter sediminis. The sequence goes on from NZ_WTYL01000002.1 coordinate 610,128, forward strand.
CGATCCGCTCGGCACCCTTGGCTGCAAGCGCAATGCGCAGCATCGCAGGGTGCACATGATGGCCGTCGACAATCATGCTGCACCAGGCCGAAGGGGAGCCGAGCGCGGCGCCGACTGCGCCTGGCGCCCTGCTTTCCATTACCGGCATCGCATTGAAAAGATGCGTGAATCCGGAAACTCCGCAGGCTAAAGCTGCGTCCATTTCTTCATAGGTGGCCGCTGTATGGCCAGCAGCAACGATCACGCCTCTCTCATTGAGCTTGCGGATCATGTCACACGCCACAAGTTCGGGCGCCAGCGTCACGAGTGTTTTGCCGTTCTTGAGCGAGGTAATGAGGTCAAGCGCGGCCTCGTCCAGCGTGCGAAATTTGCTGGCGTCGTGAATGCCCTTTTTGCGGGCATTCAGGAACGGCCCCTCCAGATGAATGCCGAGAATGCCGGGAACTCCAGCCGCGATTGCCTGGTCAACCGCCGCAATGGCGCGAGAAATAGTATCGAGATCATCGCTAATCAGGGTTGGAAGCAAACCTGTTGTCCCGAATGTGCGATGCGCTTCCGCGATTTTTCGTATGCCCTCCACGCTCGGCCGATCGTTAAGCAGCACACCGCCACCACCGTTAACCTGAAGGTCGATAAAGCCCGGCACCAGGTCACCGGTCAGTTTTGCTCGCACGATGTCAACGGGGCAGTCTGCTGTTGAAATGATACTGACGATTTGTCCATCTTGGACAATGACACACGAGCCTTTGGCAAACCCTTCGTCAGTAAGCACGCGGTCGGCAAAAAGTGCGTAAGCGCTCACAATGTATCCGTAACCTTGCGCAAATGGGCAGGTCGATCAGGATCAAGACCCCGCGCCACGCTAATCTGCGCGGCCATTCTGTAAAAGCTCTGGATCATGCAAATCGCCGAAACCTCCGCGCGGACATGCGCCACTGTCGGTAGCTGCACCGTTCCGGGATAGCTGGCACCGGCGACGATCACCTGTGCACCGCGCCCGACAAAGTCATCGACAAGAGAGCAGAACCCGGTTGATGCCCTGTCCCCCGGTATGAACAGCAATACGGGGAAATCCTTTTTTACCAACTCCATGGGCCCATGCCGAACTTCCGCTTCACTAAACGCTTCGGCATGAATGCCGCAGGTTTCCTTCAGCTTTAATGCGGCCTCTTGCGCAATGCCAAATGTGGGGCCCCGGCCGATGATGTACATATTGCGCGCCTGCGTCAGCGTCGCAGTGCCTTCGCTCCAGTCCATTGCCCAAGCTTCGGTGAGCAGGTTCGGCGTTCGAGACGCAGCTTCCAGCAACCCTGATTCTTTCGCCCATGAGCCCACCAGCATCAACACCGTGAATAGCGATGCAATATAGGTCTTGGTCGCTGCAATGCTCGTTTCAGTTCCTGCAAGCAGGGGGATCGTGACATCGGCGATGTCTGCAAGCGGCGAACATTCGTCGTTCACGATTGCGCAGACCAACGCCCCAGAAACCTTCGCTGCATCTGCCGAGAGCAAGATGTCCGAACTTCGGCCGGACTGCGAGATAACGAGGAATAGCGTTCGCTCTAAACCTGCCAGCTCAACTTCATATATCGAACTTGTTGATGGTGAATGCGACATCACGGGCAGGCGGATCACCGTCTCGATCAAATGCTTCGCGTAGCTGGCCGCATGGTCCGAACTCCCACGGCCGCAGGTTGCTACCTGCATGGGGGCACACGCGTGCAATCTGTGCAGGACATGCTCGCCGCTGTCTGCCCACCAGGTAAGCTGCCGCCTCGTCACCTCGGCAGCCTCCGCCGCTTCTGCCACCATACTGATACGGCTTTGGTTCGCGTTGAGACGAGCGGACGACGGTAACATGAGGTGGTTATAATACCAATCTGGGTCCACCGCACGGAATTTTCTCCGGTTTCTGCTCGAAAATTGATGTCAGGTTAAACAGAATTGGATGAAGGGTATGTCAATTGGTCATACCTTATCAACCATGTATCAGCCGCCGTAAATGCTGCATCATGAAGCAAACCCGCGATTGGCGTGGGTATGGCGCTGATCGGTCCTTTGCCGGACGTACGAAGTTGGCCGAATGATGCCCTATATGGAGCCGCAGTGGTATTAATACCAATTGCGATCATTCGGACGGAGTGTTAGTCAGCAGCGACAACTACGGGACCGCTAGAACCAGATGACATATTACCTTGGAATTGATGCGGGCGGTACGCACACACGTGCGCGAATATCGGACTCTGAAGGTCGCACCCTCGGAGCCGGTGAAGGCGGCCCAGCCAACTCGCGAATTGGGCTCGCTTTAGCGATCGAGGCGATCGAAGACGCGAGCAGCGCGGCGGTTCTTTCAGCAGGTTTGGGTCGCGGCGATGTGGGGCGTATCCGCGCAGGTATCGGTATTTCGGGACTAAACCGAAAAGGCGTCCTCAAGGGTTTGCGGGAGCATCCGTTTCCCTATGATTCACTCGCGATTGCCAGCGATGCAGCGATTGCCTGCCTCGGCGCTCATCTCGGGCAGGATGGGGGCATCGTCATTGTCGGGACGGGAAGCGTGGGGTTTGCACGCGTAGGTGACGAGACGGTGGTTGTCGGTGGCTACGGTTTTCCGATTTCAGACGAGGGCAGCGGCGCCGATCTGGGTTTGCGCGCGATCCGGCGCTCACTCTGGGCACGCGATGGCAGAATTGCACATACGCCCATGACACAGGAAATCATCGACGGATTTTCGGGTCTGGCGGGAGAAATCGTCGCGTGGATGGATAAGGCAAACGCGACTGATTACGCGAAATTTGCACCATTGGTCATGGACCATGCCAACAGGGGCGACCCCGTGGCCGAGCCGATCGTGCAGGAAGCCGCGCTTCGCATCGACCGGCTGATACGTGTCCTGCTTGATCGCGGGGCGCCGACTTGCTGCCTTATGGGCGGTCTTGCTCCACGCCTCCATGACTGGCTTGCGGCAGGGGTGCGGGAGCGCCTTCGAGCTCCCATGGGGGATGCCTTGCAGGGCGCAATTCAACTCGCACAGCTTCGCGGGCTACCGCCAGGTCGAGCGGAATGATTATCAGAATGACGAACCCGTTGGATACGGACCTTGGACAGTTGGCAATCGACAGAGGCGCTATGTTCGGTGTTTTGGAGGGGGCCGGAACATGACCACCGAACTCATCGATTGCCGATTTGCAGAGATTGACCAGTGGCCGACGATTTCAGCGGTCGAGGCCATGCTGGAGGGGCATATGGCAGCCTTGGCTGCAATTCGAAGCCAGAGCGAAATGATTGCGGCTGCCGCTGATGCTGCTGCCATTAGGCTGGGTCCAGCGGGACGGCTGATTTATGCCGGAGCCGGCACATCAGGCCGGATTGCCGTGCAGGACGGGGTCGAGCTGTACCCGACGTTCAACTGGCCGAGAAGTAGGCTTGTTTTCCTGATGGCCGGTGGCCTGGCTGCCCTTGTAGAAAGCGCGGAGGGCGCGGAAGACGATGCCGAGGAAGGCAAGCGTCAGGTCAGCACTAACCAGGTAGGTGCGAATGATGTTGTCATCGGAGTCGCCGCAAGCGGATCGACCCCTTTTACGGTCGCAGTAATCAGAGCTGCCAAGGAACGGGGTGCACTGACGGTTGGACTTTCCAGTAACATTGGTTCTCAGTTGGAGGCGCAAGCCGAATTCGGCATTTGCGTCCAGACCGGCAGCGAAGTCATCGCCGGCTCGACCCGGATGAAGGCGGGTACGGCCCAAAAGGTCGTACTGAACACGTTGTCCACCGCGATAATGTTGAGGCGTGGCCTGGTGTTCAACGGCATGATGGTCAATCTTCGCATATCGAATGAAAAGCTGCTCGCTCGTGGACACGCCATGATCCGTACGTTGGCCGGTGTCGATCAGATCGCCGCCGAACACGCTCTTGAACAAGCCGATCGCAGGGTTTTGCCAGCTGTACTCATCGCGCTTGGAGCGGACCGCAACGAAGCAGATCGCCTGATCACCGCCAATAACGGAAACCCGCGAGCGGCGATCACGGCAATGCAAACTTCGAAAGAGACCGATGCATAACAGTTTGGCAGCGAAGCCGGAAGATTCGACACCGCTTTATCAGCAGCTCGCACGCAATCTGCGCAGCCACATCCATGACGGTAGCCTGAAGGCGGGCAATACCTTGCCATCGGAGCGAGCTTTGACCGCGATGACAGGAATGTCCCGCATTACTGTTCGCAAGGGAATCGACGAACTGATCCGGGAAGGCCTGCTGTTTCGCAAACAGGGATCGGGTACATTCGTCGCGAAACGGATCGAAGCGCCGGTTTCGGAATTGAGCAGCTTTAGTGATGATGCCAAAGCGCGCGGCGAAGATTCCGCGGTGATCTGGATAATCAAAACTTACGCATTGCCGACAGAGGATGAAGCCAACGCTCTGGGAATTCCAGCGTCCATCGAGGTGGTCCGGTTGGGGCGGGTTAGATTATCCGGAGGCGAACCCCTGGCCATTGAACATGCTGTCGTACCGGCGAAATTCTTGCCAGACCTGAGCGCGGTGAAAGGATCGCTTTACGAGGCGCTAACCGCAAATGGCGCCAAGCCTGTATCGGGCACCCAGAGAATTCGCGCGGCGCTTGCCACTCCGACCGAAGCCGGGATCCTCTGCATAGAGGAAAAAGCCGAGATTCTGAGAATTGAGCGGTCGAGCAAATCAGAAGATGGGGAAATACTGGAATATACCCGATCAGCCTATCGCGGCGACCGGTATGATTTCGTTTCGCAGCTGGTTGTAGGGGCTGGCGGCAACCCACGATGACATATGGCTGATCACGAGATTGGAAAATCGAGGTCAGCTCGATGAAGCGGGCCCCTGCTGCCAACGGCGGTTCGGCGGCAGGGGCCCCATTAAGGAGATCGCGTTAGAATTTGGCCTCGACCGCGACTGTAAACGAACGGCCGCGGGGGTCCGCAACACGTGGTTCCCACGAACTGCCCGAGCCGAAGTTGCTGTCGTATGTGATCGCGAAGGGAGGGTCCGCGTCAAACACGTTCCTGATACCCGCGGTAAGGCGGAACTGCTCCATCACATTCACGCCGACCGAGAAGTTGTACGTGATATAATCATCGACAAATTCGTTGAAGCCCGGCCGTGTGACGGTCCCGTTTGCTATGCCTGGCAAGGCCAGATTCTTGTACCCCTTACGGAAGATCTGGCTGAGGCTCACTGAAAAGCGTTCGTTGCTGTAGGTCACGAACGCATTATGCTTCCATTCCAGACCAAGGTCGCCAGCGAAGGTGAACAGCCCGATCTGGCTTTCGCTATAAGGCGCACTGGGCAGGAACTTTTCCTTCTTTTCGAGCAGCCAGGTTCCGTCGAGTCCGGCAAGCAGCGTCCCGCCCATGGTGTCGAACCCGCCCCGCAGCGCAACCTCCAATCCCTTCGTACGGCGTGAACCGATGTTGTCTGCAGTCACGTCGAGCTGAGTGATAATGCCGCCGGTGCGGACAATCCGGTCCTGAAAGAACTCCGCGTTGTCCAGCAGCTGTCTGATTGTCAGTGCGCCGATTGTGTCGTCCACTGCAATGGACCAGAAATCGACAGCAGCACTGAACAATGGTGAAGGCTGGAACACCACTCCAACCGAATATTGTTCAGAGGTTTCCGGGCCGAGGTTGAGGTTGCCTCCGCTCAGGGAATCTGGGGTGATTGCGGCACATCCGGGAACAGCCGGGTCGACTGCGCCCGTCGGACACGTCGTCGGGTCGACCAGAGCGTTGCCTGGGTTGGGCGACTCTGTAACGCCATTGAATATTTGGTTGAAGGTCGGCACCCGGAAACCCGTGTTGTAGGATGCCCGGAACATCAGCCATTCGAACGGCTGGAACTTGCCCGCTACCTTGGGATTGAAGGTGGTTCCAAAGCCTGTGTAATCGTCCACTCGGCCCGCAACTGTTATCTCGAGCATGTCAAAGACAGGCACAAGCACTTCTGCATACGCCGCCTTCACATCGCGGCTTTGCGGGGCGAGGGCGTTGACGTTGTCGAAGGCGACGTTGAAAATTTCCGGACGGTCGAACTCGGCATCGGCTGAACCGTTGAAGCTGTAGGTTTCCCGGCGGTAGTCGACACCCGCTGCCATCTTCACCGTGCCGCCGGGCAGATCGAAAAGCGATCCGGAAATTGACGCGTCGACCTGCTTTACCTCGTACTTGCCCCCATAGAGTGTAACGCCGGAAGCGGACACTGCGTCGAGCGCTGCCAACGCTTGTGGGGTCTGAGTGACCGAAAACGGATTGATAATACCGCTGTTAAGCAGGCCTACGATACCCGGAGCAGACGCGCCCGGAGCAGTCGGTGCACGCGGATCGATGCCACCCGAGACCGCGCCTGGCACCCCTGATGCAGCAGCACGTGCCGAGGAAGAGAAAATGCCCCGATAGGCATAACCGCTGCCTAGTACCGAATTGGATTCGCTGCGCGCATAAGATGCCCCTGCAGCATAATCCCAGCTACCACCCAGCGGACCTTCGATTGCCAGGGCAGCACGCAAGGTCTTTGTGTTGGTCTTGTATTCCCGCGGACCACAAACAACGCAGCGCCAGCGATAAGAGATAGGCTTTCCATAGTTTACCGCAATTGCAGGAAATTCGGCGACAATCCGGTCATAGACAAAATTGTACGTATCAGCGGTTAGCGCGTTCAGAGGGTAATAGAGTGGGGTCGTGCTGGTGTTGCCTGAGTACTGGTTGCTGGAGAATTGTTTGGACGAATCCGCGTCCGACCCGGTAATTTCGGCAGAAATGCGGTGATTGCCAAGTGCAACTGTGGCTTTCCCGTAATAGGTCAGCGTTTCGATCGGCTGCTGCAGGATCGCGGCGCGACCGGTGTCCCAAGCGCACGCAAATGTTGCAGGAGTATTGGCCCAGAGTTCGTTGTCATACGCCATCCCGCCATCGAACGATTCACACCCTGCGCCGCCAGGCAAGTCGAGATAGTTTATCCCGCCGTTTGCATTTGAGGTTGTCCCCGGAATGGGCAGAGGAACTCCGCTGAGCAGACTGCCGTTTGGGGCAAATATTGCATTGGCCCCATTGGCGAAAGCGGTTGCGATAGGTGTCCCGCGCGTATCGATCGACAGGCCGCGTTCCGGCTGATTGCCGTTAACGAAGTCGCGATTTTCGCCCCGCAGGATGCCGCGCCAGCTCTTGCTGACGGATGCCATGATATTAAATCCCTGCGCCTGCAGATCGCCATATCCGGCGGTGCCAGACAGCCGGTAGATCGGGCTGTCCCCCTGTTCGGTAATGTCGACAAAGCCGTTGAGCGCGAGGCCTGTGAAATCTGACTTGGTGATAAAGTTAATCACACCGCCGATTGCATCGGTTCCATAAATGGCGGAAGCGCCATCCTTCAGCACCTCGACCCGCTCGATTGCCGCGAAGGGGATCTGATTGACGTCCACCGCGGATCCCTGAAGGCCATGCGCAGCCACCCGGCGTCCATTGAGCAGGACCAACGTAGAGGCTGCCCCCTGACCGCGCAGATTGGCGGCCGAAAGACCGTTGGTACCCCGCTGTGCCCCGCCCACCACGTCGGAATTTGATGCCAGATTGTCTGCACCGTTGCCATTCGTGCTGAGCAAGCTGATCAGCTGTTCTGGGCTTTCAATGCCTTCGCGTAAAAAATCCTGCGAGGTGATAATCTGCAGCGGCAGCGCACTACTGTTAGGATCCTGCCTGATCCGCGAGCCGGTAACCAGGATCTCCCGGGAGCTTGTGTCATCGCTGTCGGCGCCCGTAATTGTGGCGTCGCTATCAGGCGTTTGTGCCCCAGTCGGCGTCGCTGCAGGTTGCGTCGGCTCATCTTGCGCTGCTGCCATGGCGGGCAGAGATACGATGGCAACAAGCGCACAGCCGGTCGCGAGCGCGGATTTCGTGGTGATGATCGAACGCATTTTCATTACCCCATGTCTGAACTGGTTTTCCCCGCTGCATTAAGAAGCGCTTTGCCACCAAAGCGCTATATTAATCGTTCGAGCGCCCATAACTTTGTGGCAATTGGCACCAAAATCGCCTGCTTGGAAATAGTTTTATGGCCATCGACGCGATGCACTGACCGCGTGCAACAGCAGGCGCATTCGATTGGGACATTTGCGATTCGCGCCCGGCAACCGGTTGCGTCACGCGCCTCAGTTAGCTGCGGCGATCTGGAGCAGTGCCCGGTCCATTATTGCGGTCGCATCGACATCATCCGGCACATCATTGGCATAGATGGCGAAGACCAGTTGCCGGCCGCTTCTGGCGGTCATGTAGCCGGCAAGCGCCCTGGTCGCATTGATCGAGCCGGTTTTGGCTGAGATCCTGCCCGCCAGCGCGGTATCGGTGAACCGCCTGCCGAGCGTTCCATCCTTGCCGCCAACCGGCAGCGTGACGCGCCACTGGTCACCCCACGGCTGACCCGAGACCCAGGTCAAAAGGCGCACCATGCTGCGGGGAGAGACCCGGTTGTAGCTAGACATGCCCGATCCATCTGACAGGCTGACGCCGTGTTCCGCCACACCCGCCTCGTCCAGCATCGCGCGTATTACCGCCTGGCCATCGGCGATCGAGCCGGATCCGCGGATTCGTCCGAGCCGGCGGAGCAGCAGCTCGGCGTGCAGGTTCTGGCTGATCTTGTTTATCAGCAGGATATCATCATCCAGTGGGGGCGGGTTGAGATACGCCAACGCCGGTTCCTCGGGCGCGCGCGCGGCGGGTGCAGTGCCGCGGATCGCCGGATCATCTTCCGGCAGCAGCGGGCGGCGGCGAACATCGATATTACCGGAAACACGAACGCCGCGCACTCTGAGCATCTCAGCCAATTGCCAGGCCGCGTAATGGGCCGGATCATCGACACCCAGACGCAAACGGCTTGGTTCGCTTTCGGTGCCGATCGTGCCAGTCAGTATCAAGGTTTGACTGCCCGGCACACGATCGTATGTGATCGCTTCGCTGGCGCCGGGCACGGTCCGTGCGTAGTTCTCGACAGTAAAATACGTTGGAAAGTCAACTTCTGGTGGATTGCCAAGCGCACCCGGCGAAATGGTAGCCGCCAACTCGTTGCTGTCGATACTCAGCGCTGAAATAGCGGTGCCCGAACGCGTAGGAATGTTGTTCCAGCTCATCCCCGGGCTCCAGCGCTGGTCCGGGAAGACGGTGGCATCACCGATAACGTCGTGAACCTCACGGGTGCGACCGGCCACGGCATCGGCCAGAGTGGAAAGGCAATCGCTTGCACAATCCGCTGCACCTGACATCCAAGCGTCACCATACCCCGTCAGCACGGCATCGGGCGGACCCGTCCGGCCACTGGGGACCAACCGCACGCTTGCCCCGCCGCCCCGATCGGTCAAGCCATCGCCGCTCGACGCCAACCACAAAGCGGCCGTGGTGGTGAATATTTTGGTGTTGGAAGCCGGCATGAAACGACCATCGGGGTCCATCGTAAGCAGTTCCGTTCCAGTCGAGTCAGCGACAACCACACCCCATCGCGTGCCCTCACCAGCCTCTTCAAGAATTGCATTAACCTGATGCTCAAACGGCTCGGCGACGGCCGGATACGCCAAAAACGCGATAGACGAGGCAATAAGCGTGATGAAAAATCGCATGGGAGGCAACTCTAGGCGTTGCCCCAGCACTGGCAAGCCGGGATGACACCATCGCGCGCAGATCAATGGTTCAAGCCGGTATAACCTGTAAGCATTCTGCAAGATCAGTCCTCTTGCACCTAGGCAACGGGAGCTTCACACACAGCGGTCATGAACTGGTTCACATCCTTGATAAGCAGATTCGGCCTTGCATGCGGAGCCGGTGTCGCCTGGCTGATGCTATCGCAATACGCGATCGCCGCCCCCGTGGAAGATCTGGATGCGGCACTGGCAATGCCCGTCGCCAGCGATCTGGTTGGTGCAGAACAAGCGGAGCGTTTCGCATGGGTGGAGAATGTCGCCGGCGTTCGCAACATCTGGATTGGCGGGCCTGACGAAACCGCGCGGCCGGTCACCACCTTCCGTTCCGACGATGGGTTTGCAATTTATGACCTGAAGCTCAGCCCCGACGGAAAGCGCTTGGCTTTTGTGCGCGGTGGGGACGGGGAATTTGCCGACGGTGCAATCCCAAATCCGGGTAACGCGGCCCAGCTGCCGCAGCAGCAGGTCATGATCCTCAGCCTGGCAGGCGGGAGTCCGCGGGTGATCGGTCAGGGTCAGTCGCCAGTCTTCGCGCCAGATGGCAAAATAGCGTTCATACGAAGGAATGTGATCTGGCTTTGGCAACAGGGCCAGCGCGCTCGCGAAATCGCACAAGTGCGTGGAAGTATCGGGAACTTGCGGTTTTCGCCCGATGGCAAGCAGCTCCTGTTTGTAAATAATCGCGGCGACCATGCCTACACTGCGCTTTATGAAATCGGCTCTCCCCGCGTACGTTATATTTCGCCTGGTCTGTCCTTTGCCGCCGACCCGACCTTTTCGCCTGATGGCACCAAGGTCGCCTTTATCAAATATCGAGAACCGCCCGCCCGGGGCGACGATGGCACGCCATCGTACTGGAGCATCGAAGTGGCGGATGCCGCAACCGGTGATGCGCGCACAGTCTGGCGTGCTCCTGCCGGCAAAGGGGGGCGATACGCCGGCACCCGCCAACAAAATCTGTTTTGGACTGCCGACAACCGTCTGCTGTTCCCGTGGGAGCGCAACGGCTGGCTGCACGTATATGAAATTGCCGCAGACGGCACCGGGGATGCCGTCGAACTTACTTCGGGTGAATTCGAAGTCGAGACGTTCATGCTCGATCCGGACGGCCAATCGCTGCTGTTCGTGGGTAATGTCGCGGAGCCCGACCGGCATCGTTTATGGCGAGTGGCCAGAGGCAAAGCGCCAGAACGCGTAACTGAGACGCTGGGCATCGAAAGCTACCCTGCGATCGCCGGGCGCGCTGTGGCGTTGATCGCGACGGATGAAGACAGCCCGGCCTATGTCGGCTTGGCGACTGGCTCGAACTATGCCTTGCGTCCGGACCTATCGCTGCGAGGTGCAGTCGTGCCGAAATCCGTCACATTTCGGGCGGATGATGGTGCGACGGTTTACGCGCAGTTATACGAAGGCCGCGGCGCAGGACCGCGGCCTGCGCTGGTGTATCTGCACGGCGGGCCACGCCGCCAGATGCTGACCGGCTTTCACCCAAGCAGCTATTATTCGAAGGCATATGCTCTTAACCAGCATTTTGCTGCGCAGGGGTATACGGTACTATCGGTAAACTATCGCAGTGGCACCGGCTATGGCCTGGCGTTCCGCGATGCGCCAGGCATCGCGCGTGACGGAGCAAGCGAATATCGGGACGTCATCGCTGCAGGACGTTGGTTGGCTGATCGGAAGGGTGAAATTGATCCTTCGCGTATTGGCGTCTGGGGTGGCAGCTGGGGTGGATATTTGACGGCCCTTGCACTTGCCCGGGACAGTTCGCTTTTTGCCGCCGGGGTCGACTTTCACGGAGTCCACACCATGCTTCGCGATCTGCCCCCCAGCCTTTCTCCTGCCGAGCAGATAGAGGCGCGCCAACTTCAATGGGACAGTTCGCCATTCGGCGCACTCGATACCTGGGAATCGCCTGTGCTGATTATCCACGGCGATGACGACGCAAATGTGCCATTTTTTCAGTCACCATTGCTCGCCCGTGAACTTGCCGCGCGCGGTGTGCCATTCGAGGAACTGGTATTTCCCGATGAAAGGCACAGTTTCCTGCGCCATTCCAATTGGCTGGCAAGCTATCGCGCCACCGCCGATTTTCTCGATCGCCATGTCAAACAGCGGACAACTCCGCCTTGATCAGGCTGATCTCGATATTAGCCTGGGTCACCTGTGTTCTCGCGGTGCAGGATGCTCGAGCGCAGGATATCACACTTATCGCCGGCGCACGCGTTTTCGATGGAACGGGCGCACCCGCGAGGGTGCAGGACGTGCTGATTGATGGAGACCGCATTGTCGCAGTGGGCAACAGGCTAGACCTGCCCAAAGGTGCGGCGCATGTCGATGGGGAAGGCAAAACGCTGATCCCGGGCCTCCACGATCTGCACACGCATTTGCGCTCGCCCGCCTACGATACGCCAGAAGATCTGGGCAAGGCCTTTGCAGGATATCTGTTGGCCGGAGTTACTACGGTCAATGATTACTCGGTTTCGGGGGAGATGATTGCGCCGGTTCGCGATCTGGTGCGCGCGCCGAACGGGCTGTGGGCACCGCACCTGCGGCATGCAGTCCGGATGGGTGTGCCGGGAGGGCACGGAACCGAATATGGCTGGGGCAGCTTTTTCACCATGCAGGCAACCACTGCGCGGGCGGCGCATGTGCGAATGCCGCTTGCCTTGGCGTATGATCCAGACGTTATCAAAGTGTTCGTCGATGGTTGGCGATATGGCCGCGACGGCGACACGAATTCCATGAACGAGCCCACGCTCAGCGCAATTGTGACCGATGCTCACAAGGCGGGAAAACCGGTCGTAACCCACACGGTCACGCTGGAGGGTGCAAAGATGGCTGCGGCAGCTGATGTCGATGCGCTAGTTCACGGAATAGGGGATGCCCTGGTCGATAGTGAGTTGATCGACCTCATGCGGGGCTCTGAAACGGCCTATGTTGCGACGCTGGTGGCATTCGAACCCCAGGCGCAACGGGAGTTCACTTCAGGCGAATGGGCGCAGCTTAATCCTGGTGAGCGCGCCAGAGAGAGAATGGTTCGTGCCTGGAAGCAGTCGCCGATAAGGCCGTATGATGTCCGCCGCTGGAAAATCATGCGACAGAACATTGCGAGATTGAAGAAAGCCGGAATACCAATTGGCATTGGTAGTGATGCGGGCGTTGACGGAGTATACCACGGACCAGCCGCCGTCCGCGAAATCCGGTGGCTGTCCAAGCTGGGTTTCACACCTGCGGAAGCGCTTGTCGCGGCGACCAGAACAAGCGCGGAAATCATGCATCAGGCAGATGATCGCGGTACGATCGCCCCCGGCATGCGCGCGGACTTGGTCCTGATTGACGGGCGGCCTGACAAGCGGATCGAGGATTTGTGGAAAGTGTCTCGCGTATGGGTATCGGGCTGCGCTGTCCCGCTGGATATTCTGCGTAAACTTGCCGATTCTCCCACATTCACGCCCATGCCCACAGTCAGGATGACGGGGCCGATCCTGACCTCGGCCCGGAGTAACGGACGCACCGATCTGGACACCTTACCGTTTATCAGTACCGATCGGGGCACGGATCACTCGACGATGATCGCGCTCGACGCTGCGCGTGACGGCATGACCCTGCTTGCTGCGCGAATGGGCGATTCGTCCCGGCCATATGCTCAGTGGAACTTGCCCCTTACTCGAGGTCCAATCAATGTTGCCGACGCCAGCGACTTTGCCGGCATAGAGCTGCGTGCCAAAGGGCGCGGCAATTATCGCCTGGTTCTGGAGAGTTACGCTATCGATGATGGCGATTGGTTCGCTGCAACGTTCGAACCTGCGGCTGACGGGGAGCTGTTGAGAATCCCTTTTTCCGAGTTTGGCAGCCGTAATTCGGAGGCGAGGCTCGACCTAACCCAGCTGCGAGCGCTTAGGTTCGAATTATCCGGAGAAACCGGCGGGACCGTGTCGCTCGAGCTGGGCGATGTACGATTTTACCGTCCTTAAATTCACAAGAGCGGCTTTCGTTGCAATGCGTCGTCGTCCAGCTCACCCTCCCATCGGGCAACGGTCGTAGCTACGGTGAGATTTGCAAATGCGCTGGGTACGGTACGCGTCATGTCCAGTAACCGGTCGAAGGGCAGCACGAAGCCGACGACCAGCGCGGTCTGTTCCGGCGCAACCCCGCACGCCGACAGCACGGCGGCCAACATGAACAAGGATGCCGACGGGACCGGCGCAGTTCCGAATGCGGCAAGCGCACCGGTGACGAGGACCGTCGCATAAATCGCCGGCGTCAATTCGATGCCGAACGCTTGCAGGGCGAAAATGCTGAGCAGCCCCACATACATTGCTGTCCCATCTTTACCGATACTTGCTCCCAGTGGCAGCACGGTGCCGGCGATTGCAGGTGCTACGCCCACGTTTTTCTCGGCCACGCGCATCGCGACAGGCAGTGTTGCGCTGCTCGAAGCAGTGGAGAATGCGACTGCCAAGGCATCGACAATTGCGCGCACGAAACGCGCGATCGGCACTCTTGCCAGAAATTTCAGGATGGATGTGTGCACCAGCAGTATCTGGATCGCTGAGCCGAGCACGACTGCCGCTGCAAGCCAGGCGACATTGATGAACACCGCCGCGCCGTTCTGCGCCACCGCGTTAGCAATCAACGCGAAGACGCCGAAGGGTGTAAATTCCATGACGATCCCGACGACGCGCAGCAGGACCTTGGACAGCGATTGCAACAGCGCGGCAAATGGCTTGCCCGCCTCCCCTGCCAGCACGGTGCCGACGCCCATCAGAATCGAGACAAAGATCAGCGCCAGCATGTCCCCGTTGGCCAGCGCTTCGACAATATTTGTCGGGACGATACCGACAATCTGGTCATACATAGTGACCGGTTCGCCCAGCGGATGAGGGGCTGCGGTACCCAGATCGGCCCCGAGCCCGGGCTGCAGCAATGTGGCGACAATCATCCCGACAGCCACCGCAATGGCAGTCGTCACTGCAAAAAGGCCCACGGTGCGCCCGCCGACACTGCCCAGCCGCTGCGGGTCAGCGAGCGCAGTGATGCCGGCCGCGATTGTGATGAGCACGATCGGCGCAACCAGCATCCTGATAGCCCGAACAAACAGATTGCCGACGATCTCCACCATCGGCGTCGCATCTGGCCAAACCAGTGCGAACACGACCCCCAGCACCAGCGCCGCCAGTACACGCTTCCATAGTGTAATCCGTGTCCAGCGCAGCAGCATGGTCAATCGCAGCTCCCGGCAGGTGGCTGGTGCCGTAATGCCCGGCCTGCAGCCAAGCCCGTCACCTTGCCGTCGTCAACGGCTATCCGTCCGTTCACGATCACGGTGCGCACTCCTGTCGCCGGAACGTCCGGATTTTGGTATGTCGCCAAGGAAGAGTAGGCCTCAGGATTGAATATCACCACATCGGCAAAAGCGCCGGGACGCAAGTGACCGCGCCCTTCAAGGTGGAAGAAATCGGCAGTTGTTGCGGAACTGCTGTCAATGAACTGTTGCAACGACAATATCCGCTCCTGCCGCGTATAGAGGTCGTATTTCCGGGCGAAACTACCGTAAGTACGAGGGTGCTTTGGCGATGCATCGGAACCGGTCATGACCCAGGGCTGGCGCATGAAAGCTGCGATGTCAGCTTCGTCCATATTGAACGAGATCACTGCAGGATCGGCGCGGCGGATTATGGTAACTGCCACCGTCACGGGGTCCGTGCTTAGCGCTTCGGCAACCTCGCGCAGCCTTTGGCCACTCCAGTCGCCTTCGACAATCAGCAAGGCGCCGGCTCCTCCGCGCCGCCGCAAATTATCGGCAATGCCGGCGCGCAATCTTTCGGTCTGTTGCGCATCGTCGAAACGCTCCACCATCGCGATGCGGCCGCCGTCCTGCGCCCACAGCGGAACCAGCGACGCAACCAGGCTGGTCCCACTGGCGGACCACGGGTACTGACTTGCGGTTATTGCCAGACCCTCTGCTCGCGCGGCTTCAATTTTGCCAACTATCTCCGGAGCGCTGCCTTGAACATCCACACCAAGCGCCTTGATATGGGAAATATGGACTGCAATACCGCTTTCTCGCGCGATGCGAATGGCCTCGTCGACTGCTGCGGAAAGGCCGATATTGTAATTGGATTCGTCGCGCAGATGCGTATCGTAAATACCGCCCATTGCCCCGGCAACGGCGGCGAGTGCGATCACCTCGTCGGTTTTCGAAAAGCTCTGCGGAGCGTAAAATAGTCCGGTCGAAATGCCAATTGCTCCCTCGCACATGGCCTTGTGGACCAGCGCTTGCTCCTTGGCCAGTTCGCCATCGGTCGGCGTCTGGCGGGCATTGCCGATCACCTTGCTGCGGATCGTGCCGAATCCGGTAAACACCGCGTAGTTAACGCCGACGGGACGGGCCGAAGCGCTATCGAGAAGCGCACCGACTTCGATCGGCCCGCCGCCGTCATTTCCGATGAAGGCGGTCGTAACCCCCTGAAGCAAAAATGGCTCCAGAACTCGGGTGTGCGCCTCAGCACTCGTTAGCCACGGCTGCATATGAGTATGTGGATCTATGAAGCCGGGCGCTATAATCATGCCAGACGCGTCGATTACCCGTTTGGCCGCGATCTGCAGCGACGGTCCAACTGCGATGATGCGATCGTCCGATATCGCGACATCGCCGCCGAATGGCTCAGCGCCGCCTGGGTAAACCGTACCACCACGAATCAACAGATCGGCGCTCAGAGTGCCAAGCCGCTCTGACGGTCCAGAGGTGGCGCAACCCGTTGCAAGCAACGCAGCAGCCACGCTTATAGCGCGCAGGCAGGGTCTTCGGCTCGACCATGAATTCAACCCCAAAACCCCTCGATTGGAGGAAACAGGCGGCCATCTGCATCCCGAACGCCGCCGGTACGGTCTTCCAGCAGCCATATCGGTCCGTCAAGGTCGGCCCAGTCGGCCATACGCGCAATGTGCAGGGCTGGGGCAATCCCGAGCGAGGAACAGACCATGCACCCGCTCATCAGCTTCAGCCCTCGTTCGCGGGTTGCGTGCGCCAGCGCCAGCGCAGCGGTCAAGCCGCCCGCCTTGTCGAGCTTTACGTTGACGGCGTCGTAACATGTAGCGACAAACTCCAAGTCGCCGATCACATGAACGGATTCGTCTGCGCAAATAGGGACGGGGCTGACATACCCCGCAAGCCAGCTATCTTCGCTGGCTGGAACCGGTTGTTCGAGTACATCGACGCGGCATTCAACCAATACCGGAGCCATTTGGCGGACCAGGGCTTCGTCCCAACTTTCATTGGGGTCCACGATCAGCGCCGCGCAGGGTGCAGCGTTGCGGACGGCGCGAATCTTTGCGGCCGGGTCGTCTGAATCGACTTTGACCTTGAGCAATGGAACCCGCGCCAGCCGGGTTGCAGCCTGCGCCATTTCTGCAGGCGTATCGATACCGATTGTGAGTGCGCTGCGGATTGGTTCGAGTGGCGGGTCACCCAGCCGACTAGACACCCCGATCCCGCTTTCGCGCGCTTCCAGATCCCACAATGCGCAGTCGATCGCATTGCGCGCCGCACCTGGCTGCAGCAACGCTTGCAAGGCATTCCGGTCGGCCCCGGCCTCGATTGCCGAACGGGCCGTTTCGATCTGCGCCAGAACTCCCTCGATGCTTTCGCCGTACCGCCCATAGGGCACGCCTTCGCCGCGACCGATGGCCGTGCCGGAGGCGATTTCCACCGTAATTACGTCCGCTGCGGTTTTAACCCCGCGTGCGATCCGAAACGGTTGCTTCAGGACGAAGCGCTTGTGACGCGCTGAGACGGTTCGATGCATGACATATAATCTAGGATGGAATCCACTCCGAAGCGGAAGGGATCGGTGCAGGGCAGACCCAGCGAATCCGCGGTCCGCGCGCATTGGTCATGCGCTGCAGGTTCAGAGAAGGTCGAAGTATTCAAACAGATGCCAACTGCCCGCACGTGAGGGCTTGTCAATCGTGCGACGTCGAGATTGGCGGTCAGGCATCGGTCGAGCGAAGGCAAAGCACGACCGGGCAAACCGCGCATCTCGGCCCGTGCGGGATCGTGGCAAAGCACAATCGCTTCCGGCTGGGCGCCATGCAGCAGGCCGGTTGAAACACCAGCAAACGAAGGATGGAAGAGCGACCCTTGCCCCTCAATCACGTCCCACCCGTCGTCATAGCGGGACGGGGCGAGCCGCTCGATCGCGCCGGAAATAAAATCGGCAATCACCGCATCAAGCGGAATTCCTTCGCCGGCGATAAGCATGCCTGTTTGCCCAGTAGCTCGAAAATCGGCGACTATGCCGCGCTTCTGCATCGCTGAGACCAGCGCGAGCGAGGCGTACATCTTTCCCACAGAGCAGTCGGTGCCCACCGTGAGTAACCTGTGCCCTGCACGGGGCCGCCCATTACCGACTTCAAGATTGCCGGGCGGATCCCGCACATCGATCAACAGCAGTCCGCGCCGTACAGCGATCTCGACCAGTTCCGGAATATCCCGGAGGCGCTGGTGCAAGCCGGCAGCGACGTTCATTCCCGCTTCGAGCGCAGCGGCGGCATCGATAATCACTTCGGCATTCATAGTCCCGCCGGCATTGCTGATGCCGACCACCATAGTCCGGGCGCCCGCCAAAACAGCGGCTTCCATAGTGAGCCGAGGCAGGCCGAGCGTAAGGGGGCAATCGATGCTCCTGAATTCCCCGACGCAGTCCTCTGGTCGGAATGTAGCCAGCCCGCGCGACGTCTTGATACCGACACTGTCCGAGCTGTGCCCAAGGTAAAGGAGAAACGGAGCGGGGATCATGGCAGCAAGACTAAACCTCCTGCCCTGCGCCCCTGCCATACTGTCACGACGGACCGCTATAGCCCGCCGTTATGCGGCGGCGGCGACTGCGTGCCTATGGTAATTGCCAGTGCTTTCAGGAAATTGTTCGCCAACACACTGGGAGGCCTGTTTAGCAAGTGCATCGCGTAAACGTCGAAAGTCAGCCGGGGCATGAGCGGGCGCATGGACAGGCCGGGGGTGAGGGAAGCCCGGGCGGTAAAATTATCCACGACAGTCATGCCAACTCCATGCCGGACCAGTGCCGTGGCGATATGGAATGTGCGCGCTGAAATGACCTCGTCAAGTTCTATGCCCTGCCGCTGCACTTCCTTGCTGAAAAGCTGTCCGATCGGCCCGCTGGCAGAAAGGCTGATCAGGGGGCGCCCAACCAGTTGTTCCAGTTCGATCCGTGCCGGAGCGTTGGGCAAGTCCGCCTCTCGATAAAGGACCACCAGTTCGCCCGCCCCCAACCATTGGTGGCCGATCGGCGTATCAGCAGGCACCTCGAACGCTATTGCCACGTCGGTTTCGCGTTCATACAGTTTGCGGAGCAGGTCCTCGTGATGAATGGTCTGGAGGTCGAATTTCACATCGCTGTGGGAGCGTAGAAACTGCGTGACCGTTACCGGAAGTGCGTCGAGCGCAATCGAGGGCAGGGCTGAAATCTTAAGGACCGCACCTGCCCCACGCTTCAAGTTGCGGCTCGCCTCGCGTAAGGCATAGACCCGATCCTGGATTTCGCTGACTTCACCGAATAAGGCGTGTGCATCTTCGGTTGCGATCAGTTTTCCGCCGGTTCGATCGAACAGCGGAAAACCGAGCAAGGATTCCGCATGACGAAGCACCTTCGAAACTGATGGCTGGGACACGTGCAGCGCCCGCGCCGCGGCGCTGACAGAACCGTTGACGTAAACGGCGTGAAAAATCTCGATATGCCGCAACTTCATTCGCCTGACTTCCCCCTTGCTGCTTTCGCCAGTGGCCACGGTAGGCTGATGCGGATCGTGGCGCCACGTGTTTGCTTCACCGCCCCGTTCAGTTATCGTCTCGTCGGAAGTAAAAAAACGGGGTAGGCGAGCTTTGTCTGCGGACTCGATCAATAGGGGGCGTACATTATGAAGCGCAGTTTCACGAGCGCCGCCGCAGTATTGCTGGTTTGGATGGGAATTGGGAATATGCAGGTCGCGATGGCTGCTGAAGAATCCGACGTGATCCGCCAACAACCGCTCGCCGCCGTGCGGGTGGCATTTGACGAAAATGGCGTGATCGCGGTCGAGACCCGCGGTATTGCCGACCTAACGACGCAGCGGCCGGTTACGGCTAATGTCCCCGTGCGCATCGCTTCGATCTCGAAACTGGTGACTGCGATTGCCGTGATGCAGCTGGTCGAGCAGGGCCAGTTAGATCTGGATACGGACGTTTCGGACGTGCTCGGTTGGCATTTGCATAACCCAGCCTTCCCTGATGTGCCGATTACGCTGCGCCAGCTGCTATCTCACACCTCCAGCCTGACCGACACCGTCGACTACGTCCTTCCGCTGGATGCAGATTTGCAGCGCGTGCTGTCCGATCCCCTGGCTTGGGATCCGGCGCACGCGCCGGGAGGCTACTTCCGCTACACAAATTTCAACTTTCCCGTAGTCGCCGCCGTGATGGAGCGAGCGACCGGGGAACGGTTCGATCGGCTGGTCGACCGCCTGGTTCTGGAACCGCTATCTATCGACGCTTGTTTCAACTGGGTTTCTTGCAGCGACGCGGCGGTTGCGCGAGGCGTCGTACTCTATCGCAGTGGCAAGCCGACCAAGGACGACAACCACGGTGCGCGGCCCGAATGCCCCGTTACCCCTGCGACCGACGGGAGCTGTGATTTAGCCAGGTGGCAAGCGGGCGCGAACGGAGCGATCTTTTCGCCCCAGGGGGGCTTACGCATTTCTGCGCTGGACCTCGCGAAGATCGGCCGCATGCTGCTCAATAACGGCCAGCTTGGCGATGCCCGTATCCTTTCCCCCGCGTCAGTCCGGCTGCTGGAGGAACCGGTATGGCGGTTCGATGGCAATAATGGCGTGACGGAGAAGGGCTTTCTGTGCAGCTACGGCCTTGCCACACAGACGCTTGCCACTCCGGGTCCGGACTGCCGCGACGACCCGTTCGCCGACGGGCGCCAGCGTGTCGGACACGCCGGCGATGCCTACGGTCTCAAGTCGGGTTTGTGGCTTGATCGGGCGGGTCAGACAGGCGTGGTCTATTTTGCCACCGACGTGCTCGACGCCGATACCGGGCTGCACTCTGCATATACCCGGGTCGAGGAAGAGCTGGCGAGGGGCGAGTTCTTCCCGGAACAGGAGCGGTTGTCTGGGCAATAGGGATTTGAGCGCGCCCGCCCCGAACGGCTGTCTGCAAACACGTCTGGCGTGGCCACACTCTACACGCCCAACGGCGCGCGCTACGCCAAGGACGAAACTCTCGTCCAGCTCGAACTTCCTCGGTCGCTGGGGAAGACTCCGCGCGGTGGTGACTGAGGGCGGACACGATGTCACCTCCAGTGAAGCGATGGGCAGTGCGAAGTTGATCATTTTCGAAGGAGGGTTCTTTATTGGCGGTGACGTTCCGCGCCGACCGGGTGCGCTGGCGGTAGAGCCATGAGACGACTTGCGCTCCTTGCCCTAGTCGGCGCGATGGCAGCGTGTACGCCAATCACGCCTGTGGTGCGGCAAGCGCCAGTAGCCGAAGCGGCAGCGAGCCTCCGCGGTCAGGCGTTTGTCGCCGCAGCCCATCCGCTGGCGGCAGAAGCCGGGCTAAACGTGCTGCGCGAAGGCGGAACCGCTGTTGATGCGGCCATAGCCATTCAGGCGATGCTAACCTTAGTCGAGCCGCAAAGCTCCGGACTCGGTGGCGGGGCATTCATGGTCCATTATGCCGCTGCCACCGGCGCGGTCACAGTCTATGACGGGCGCGAAACCGCACCGGCTGGAGCCACGCCCGACATGTTCCTCCGCGCGGACGGCACCCCCCTGCCGTTTCCCGTCGCTGTAGTGAGTGGACGCGCGAGCGGGGTGCCGGGCGTGGTGAGAATGCTCGACCTCGCTCACAGCGAACACGGCTCACTGCGTTGGAACCAGCTGTTCGGCGATGTGATCCGCACCGCCGAACAAGGCTTCACCGTCACCCCTCGCCTGGAAAGCTTCGTCCATGGCACCAGCGCGCAAGCGAGCGCTTCTGATGTGGTCGGCTACTTTCGCAATGCCCGCGGTGAGAAAATCCGCGCGGGCGAAGTACTGCGCAACCCCGCCTATGCCGGTTTCGTGCGGCGGCTGGCGGCGGAAGGGGCTGAGGCGATGTATGTCGGCGAAACCCCGCGCCGCATCGTCGCTCGCGTACGCGCAGGTGTGCTCCCCGGCAGCATGACCGAGACCGATTTTGCCGAATACCGCCCTGTGGTGCGCGAGGCGCTATGCCATAGCTACCGCGTCTACGTCCTGTGCGTCCCGCCTCCACCGTCGAGCGGGGTTGGCCTGCTGCAATTGATGGCCATGGTTGAGCACACCGACATCGATGCACGAGGCCCGTCTGATCCGCTGACCTGGGTGAAATATGCGCAAGCCAGCCGCCTGATGTATGCGGACCGCGATGCCTATGTCGGCGACGTTCCGAACGTGCCGGTGCGCGGCCTGCTCGACCCCGTCTATGTCGCGTCGCGCGCGGCGCTGATTGCTGACCATGCCGGGTCGCCGCCCGCCGCCGGGTCGCCGCCTGGAGCGGTGCAGGCAGGTCTCGACGCCACGCACGAAGTGGCGGGCACATCACATTTCATCGTTATCGACGGCGAAGGCAATGCCGTCTCCATGACCACAACCGTCGAAAGCTATTTCGGCAGCGGGCGAATGGTCGACGGGTTCTTCCTCAACAACCAGATGACAGATTTTTCCTTCGTGCCCGAAGGACCGAATGCGATCGCTCCGGGCAAGCGCCCGCGCTCCTCGATGGTGCCGACGGTGATCCTGGCACGCGATGGCAGCCTGGTCGGCGCTATCGGTTCGCCGGGGGGGAATGCCATCCTTGGCTATGTCTCCAAGGCGCTGATCGGGGTGATTGATTGGGACATGCCGATGGCCGAGGCGATTGGCCTGCCCAACCTCGTCGCGCGCGGCGGTTCGATCAACGGGGAGGCGAGCAGGTTCGATCCGACTCTGCTGTCCGCGATGGCGGAACGCGGGGTGGTCGTGCGCGCAGGTTCGGGTGAGGATTCGGGTATCCACGGCGTCATCATCCGCAATGGCCGGTTCGATGGTGGGGCCGACCAGCGTCGCGACGGGGTGGCTCGTAGCATCACCGTCAAAGGGAATGAGTAACATGCGCCTGTTCGAAGGATCGGAGCAAAGTTACGACGGCCCGATCAAAGCTAACCGTCTGTGCCTGCCGATGTTCTGGAAAGGAAGGTAGCTTTGAAGGGAGCTCTTGACGGGTTCGCTGGCTCCTTCGGTGACCTTTAGTCCAGGACTGCCGATGAGCGTGTAGAGATCAAGGCGAAGTTACAGGATCTGAAGGGATTGGCGCAAAACAATGGCCTACCGAACATTCAGACTA
Source organism: Allopontixanthobacter sediminis (assembly GCF_009828115.1). Lineage (GTDB taxonomy): Bacteria > Pseudomonadota > Alphaproteobacteria > Sphingomonadales > Sphingomonadaceae > Allopontixanthobacter > Allopontixanthobacter sediminis. Next base: position 633,245 of record NZ_WTYL01000002.1, read on the forward strand.
AAATTTCCCAGTGATTTGAGTGCCCATCACTTTCATGTCGCGTATGTCTAGATCGCAAGAACGAGTCGATCCTGTGCGATCGGCCATCGAAGTTCTAGCGCCCTGCTCGACGAAAGGGAAATGCCATTAAGCTAATCTTCCCATAAGTGCGGGCATTGGGAAAGTTAACCATCCGCACGGCTACATGGATGACCGGCGGGTCCGCCGACCGCTGTTCAAAGATAGTCTACGTTAGAACCAAAATAACTAGTCGAGGAGCCAATCCGATCCCGTGAAGAGACTTGTAACAGCCCTGAGTGCCGGAATGGACCAAGGCCGCGCGCTTGTCGCCGGGCCTATCGCGCGCGCTAGTGGAGTTAGCGTGGGGATACGCCTGGCGGGCCTCGCGCTTTCGTTCGCGCAAGCGGTGCTTGTCGCGCGGTTGCTTAAGCCCAGCGGCTATGGCTCGGTTGCGCTGGTGATTGCCATCGTGACCATCGTTGCCACAGTGTGCCAGTCAGGCCTCGGGGCGCTGGCAGTGCGCGAAGTGCCGGCACTTCTGGCACGTGATGACCGAAGCAGCGTGCGCGGCTTCATCGGCTTTTCTGCCACTGTCGTCATTGGCCTAGGCGCTATCGCCACAATCGCACTTGCTTGGGTAAGTTATGCCACAAATTTGCCGTCGCCAGCCTTTCGCCCCTTGCTCGGCATTGGCGCGCTGACGATATTGCCCATAGCAATAATCGCCTTGCTGCATGGATTGGCGCAAGGTTTTGGCCGCGTGGTTCAGGCGCAAGTTCCCGGCCAGATCATAAGGCCCGCCGCGCTGACCCTGACCATGCTGCTGTCGCTGATAGCCGGGCTTCGCATTACCCCCAGAGACTACATGATGGCGTGCGTGATAGCTCTTGGTGTGGCTGCCATCATAGCGATGGCATGGCTGCGGACGAGCGAACGCCCGATTTTCTCCGCACCCAAGCCAAGCGGACCGCAAAGCCATCACGCCAAGGCCGCACTGCCATTTCTGGGATTGGCAATAACATACATTCTGCTGAGCGAGAGCAACACCTTGTTGCTCGGCTGGCTATCCGGCCCGCGCGAAACCGGACTGTTCCAGCCGGTCATACGGCTCGCACCAGTCCTGATGCTGCCGGTCTATGCGGCAGGAATGGGATTTGCGCCTCGCGTGGCAGAACTCTGGCAGCGCGGAGAAGTTGAACGAATCCGTTCGATCACCGCAACCTTTACCTGGACCACCACCGTCATCACTCTGGCAACTGCGCTGACGATAGCGGTGGCTGGCCCTTGGATCATGCTGGTGTTTGGACCCGAGTTCCAAGAGAGCGCGCCGCTACTTTGGATTGTCGGCGCAGCCCACGTGTTCAGCGCAGCATGCGGTCCTGTCGGCATGCTGCTGTTGATGGAGCGAAAGGGCGGCAGGGCCCTGTCTGCGCAAATTGTCGCCCTAGCTGCGAATGGTGCACTGGGCCTTGTGCTAATCCCTCGACTGGGAGCACTTGGCGCAGCGATTTCGTTGAGCGGAGGATTGGCTGTCTGGACCGGCGTTATGTTAATCTTAACCATAAGCCGGTACCGGTTTGACCCAACCGTTTTGGGTCTTGTCCTGCGCAAGAGCCGGACAACCGAACACTAACGGGACGGAAAATGTCGAGAACGCTGCGCATTGCTCACTTGGCTATGTCCGCGCAACCTGCGTCGGTGGGCGGTCTAGAGGTGGTGGTTGATCGCCTGATCCGCCAGCAGCAGGCATTGGGACATGACGTCACCTTAGTCACCCGCTGGAAACAGTGGAAGGCCTTGCAGCTTGCCGATTTTCCCTATCGATCGCTCCCTTTGCCGCCGCGCCTTCCTGCATCAATGCCATTCTATTCTGTAGGCATGCGTTTGCCAGTTGATCTGGCCGTACGCTATCATCAATGGCGTGAGAAGTTCGACCTCTGGCATATACACTGGCTTTACCCCACGGCCTGGATGGCGCACGGCGCTCTGACGTCTTCAGGCACACCGATGGTCGTCACGCCGCATGGTGCTGACTTGCAGGTAGAGGAATCGACCGGGTACGGATTTCGCCGATATGCCAAGCATGACAAGCGGGTGCGTGACTTGGCGCCAAAAATTCAGGCGGTCACGGCAATTTCAGATTCCATTTACGATTGCCTCTTGGAGTTGGCGGTAGATGCTGACCAAATAACCCGAATTCCGAACGGAGTTGATGCGGAGCGAATAGATGCAGCGCGTTCCGCGAGAGCGCAGACGCGAGTACAGCTTGGGCTGGATCAGAGCACACCATTGATACTTACGGTGGCCCGCAATGAAACGCGGAAGGGCCTGCACCTTATCCCAGAAATCGTAGCAAACCTTATGAATGATGGCCGCGAAATTCGTTGGATAATTGTTGGCGCAGGGGTGACTGCGCTGGCTGAATTGGTCAGGTTCAAAGGTGTTGCAGACAAGATTGACCTGAAACCACCAATAAAGAATTCACCCGGTTGCGCACAGTTTCCGCCACAGGCTTTGGCAGAGCTTTATGCTGCAGCCGACGTGTTTGCCTTTCCTTCCCTAAGCGAAAGCTTCGGCTTGGTAGCGATTGAGGCAATGGCCGCAGGAACGCCATTTGTGGGCAACAATGTGCCTGGCATCCGCGATGTCGTTACCAATGAGGTTGATGGTTTGCTGTGCGATCCGGGCAACCCCAAAGATATGGCGGCTGCGATTTGCCGACTTTTGGACAATCGGGCACTTGCCGCAAAATTGCGCGAAGGCGGATTGAAAACGGCGCGCGAACATGATTGGGCCAAGGTCGCCGAGCGCTACGACGCGCTCTACCAGTCAATAACCGATCGACGCACGAGGTGACTATTTCCCCTCGCGTATCTGTCGTCATGGCTGTATATAATGGCGCCCGCTTTTTACGGGAAGCGGTTGATAGCATTCTCGATCAGACACTGACTGATTTCGAGTTTCTGATCGTCGACGATGCCTCTACTGACGAGACGCCGGTGATCCTGAAGCAACTTGCCAAGCGGGATGACAGAATTGTGCTCATCCGGAACGAGCGCAATTTGGGCCCTTATCCCAGCGCTAACCGAGCTTTGGATCGTGCCAGAGGCGAATATATTGCCCGTTTGGACGCAGATGACATAGCCCTGTCGGACAGGCTGGACAGGCAAGTTTGCTATCTCGACGAGAACCCGGAAGTATTTGTGGTTGGTGGCATTGAAATTGCGATCAATTCCGATGGGGTGTCGGGGCGTTCGGGACGTTCCGGGCTGAACCCGCTTCCGTTTCGATATCTCGCTCATTTCACGGCACCCATCGTCCATTCGTCCGCCACCTTTCAGCGGATATCCGCAGACCACGAGCCGCTGAGATATAGCCAGGATCGTCTGACTGCTCAGGATTTCAGAATGTACCAGCAACTTCTGGATCACGGGGAGGGATATCGATTACCCGTTCCTGTGGTGAAATTGCGTGAGCATGACGCGAATATTTCAAAGACACATCGTTCACAGCAGGCGGAAACCGCCGTTACGATCTCCACGGAGGCCTTGCGGCGCACCTGCCCGCAAGAGAGCGAGGCGAATTTACGAGCATTGGCCAGTTTTGTGATCGATGGAGACTTAACCGGTGGCATGAGGCCAAGCGAAGTTATTCACACAATCCTTGCCGTCGAACAGGCTTTCGAAACCCTGCACAAGCCATCAGACCATGATCGCGCTATAATCCGCGGGTTGACGGTAAATCAAATCCTCAAAGGCGTTGCGAAAATGCGGCACCGATCGTTAATCGGCGCAGTTGGTATCGCCACTCGCCTGGCCAGACGCCGCCCAATGTCGACTTCGCGAGAAGTTCTCGCAATTCTGTCCAGGCGTCGGGCATAGGAATTGATATGGTAGAACCGCGCGTAACCCTCGTCATGGCCTATTACAACGAAGAGGGCTATATTGCTGAAACACTGCGCTCCCTTGTCGCGCAAGACGATCGTCGCTTTCGGCTCGTTCTGGTCGACAACATGTCGCGCGACCGCAGTTCTACAATTGCCCGCGAGCTGCTGCGCGATGTTGACTGGCTTGTTTGGGAAATATTGCAGGAGCAGCGGCAAGGACAGCTACCTGCACTCCGCCGCGGCCTTGCGGCGGCGCAAACGCCCTATGTCGCCACTTTGGATGCCGACACTTGGTATCCTCCCGAATATGTGGGCAGGGCAATTGGATTGCTGGACAACAATCCGCTCGCCTCTGCTGCATTGGCGTTCAATGTGGGTGAGGATCGGTCTCGCCGCACAGGTGGGTTAAAATGGATTTTGAGCAAAATCTGGCCAGACAAATGCCATGCGGGTGGTGCCGGGCATTGCTATCGCAGAGTCATGCTCGAGCGGGCCGGCGGACTTGAGCATGCAAGTTGGCCCTATATCCTGTTCGACCATGAAATCGCTCAACGTATGCGTAAGCAGGGACCATTCGTCTATGCGCGCAATCACATAATTCACGCATCGCAGAGGCCAGAGGGGAGCACGGCCCGCAGTTGGTCACCTTTCGAACGTGTGGTGTACAAACTTAGTCCAGCCACCGCCATGGACTGGTTTTTCTATTGCTTCCTTGGACCCAGGCTGCATTCGCGTGGTTTGCGCACAAATGGCGAGAGATAGGTGGTAACTGAAAGGCTTTCCTTTCCTCTCACTCACTTGAGAAGGCAAACGGCAGACCGGGATCGCAGGACCGGCGAGGGCCGCGGATCACGTTTAATCTTGATTGGCCTGCGAGATGCCGTTTACCAACACGGGTTGGGCCATCCGACGTCTGGTCCTGACGTCAAAGGGAGCTAGCAGCAATATGCGAACAAAATTGCGCGGCCCATCCTTGGCGGGACTGGCAAGACGTTTGCGCAACTTAATGCCTGTGCCAAATGAAGCTGTCCAAACAATGCGGGGCGGATACCGCATCGCACTCCGGCCTGCATCTGACGCACTTGAGCTGCGTATGTATCGAAATCGAACCTACGAGGCTGGAACACTAGCAGTGATCAGTCGATTTCTGAAGCTTGGCGACACCTTTGTTGATGTCGGCGCGAACCTCGGCCTGATGACGCTGCACGCCTCCAGAATCGTCGGACCAGAGGGCAAGGTTGTCGCGTTCGAACCTCATCCTGAAACCTACAGGCGGCTAATCCAAAACATTGAATTGAACAATTGCTCCAACGTTCAACCGCTTCAGATGGCCGCGGGTTCAGGCAAGAGCGAGGCCCAAATCTATGACGTTCCTTCGGTAAATATCGGGCGGGCATCTTTGATTAGACCCGATGTCGATTACCGGCCTGCGGGGCAGGTTAAGGTCTCAACACTCGATGAGGAGCTTGACGGTCAACGAGTTCAATTTTTGAAGATTGACGTCGAGGGTTTTGAGGCTGAAGTCCTGGCCGGCGCATCCGAAACCCTTGCCAAGCGGCCCATAATTTCCATGGAGGTATCGACCGCAGTCTGTGTAGATCACATGATAGCACATGACATGGTTATGGATACCGGGCTCTACCGGCCCTTCCGCCTCGCCAAAGGCAAGGAGCGTTCATCAAAGCTTCTCGAAGTTAGCCGAGACCAATTGTTGTCCCAACAGCATGACAATGTCTTCTATTTACCTGCATAGCCAGTTGACAACAGGGTTGCCACTTCCACGTTTGGCGCGGACAAAACCTCCGGCAGCAACAACTTCGAACTGAGGGCACTGCAGGCGTTGTTCGGCCCTACTGCCCCGCCTCAAACGCCGGCTTTTCTTCGCGTCGGGACAGCTCCAGCGCCTGTGCACCATTTGGTCAGTTTGATTGGCCGATACCGTATGCTTTGCCAGCCTAAGTTCAGCGCGGAGCAACTGCGCCACTCGCTGACCCAGTGAGCCGAATGCACGTATCGGGCAAACTCGCGCTGCCGGGCAAGAAGCAGACTTTTTTGACAGAACCTCCTGCAAAATGTGCCTGTCGCGGCTGAAGCCAACGACAAGTTGCTTGAGCTTCCGGCTCTCCTCTTCAAGCTGCTTCAATGCCGCACTTCGCCAACACCCGGGCCCTCGTACCGCTTATTCCAGCGGTAAAATGTCTGCTCCGGAATCCCCATCCGCCACTGTGCTTCTGCCATCGGCGTCTCTGTTTGGGCTTGCTTCGAAGCATTGGAAATCTGTTCTTCGCTATATCGATGTCTCTTCGCGGCACGCTCCTTCCAAGTGTGACATTGCCAGAAAACTCTCATTCAAACTGGAGGAAAAAACAGGGAGAGTGGCTAAACAATTTCGCTGTGTTCGACGGTGTTGCTCATGAGAACTCGCCGGGAGCCGTCGCCGTGACCCCATCGATTAGCGCCTTTGCCGCAGCGAGTGCAGAGCTGATGTAACGGGGATTGTATGCCGTTTCGTGAATGGCCGCCTCCAGCTCACCGTGGATCACCTTGCCGAATCCCATTTTGCACCGCCGCCTGCCCATTGAATTCCCAGTTGTGACCAAGCCGTGCCGTCGTGTTGGCCAAAAAGTTCGCCAGTTAGCCGGAAATATTAACATCGATCCTGCCAATGCATATGTCCATGAACAGGATCCACGACTCCCTGCCTGAGAGCACCCATATTGAGCTTGTCAGAAGCTTGTTTTCGACACGCTTCAACACCTTGATCATGGGCTTCTGTTTCGTCGCCACTGGGCTGACGGTGGTCGTCGAAACGCACGACCGGATGCTCGATGTGCTGATCGTAGCCGGTACAACCGCAGCCATTTGGCGATATTTGGTCTTGGTCCTGTATCGTCGAGAGTCGTTGGACGAAAACCTTCGCTTTGCGCGGGCCAGGGAACTCGAGCGGATCTTCGCTATCCCATATCTGCTCTTTGCCGCGATCTTTGGAGCGTTCAGCGCCAGGGCTTTCATCGTCGCCACTCCCGAAGCGAGAACGTTGATCGTCGCATTGCTGGTCGGATACAGCGCAGGTGTCGCTGCGGGGATATCGTACCGCCCCAGGATAGGGCTGACTGCGATGCTTGCCGCAGTCATTCCCACGATTGTAGCGGCCCTCCTCACAGGGAACCCTAGCTATTGGGCGGTTGCTGCAGTGCTGGCAATCTTTCTCGGCGGTGGTATGCACAGCATGGTATCTCGTTATCGCTACGTGGCTGATGGGATCAATATGCGCAACCTGTATGAAGGACTTGCGCGTAGCGATGCACTGACGGGATTGGGAAATCGATTGGCCCTCGGCGAAAAGTTCGCTGCTGTCGCTGCGAAGAAGTTGATGACGGCTGTGCATTGCCTCGATCTCGATCGTTTCAAGCCCGTCAACGATCGCTATGGGCACCCCACTGGCGACGCTCTACTGAAGACCGTCTCCCAACGCCTGTCAGGACTGCTGCGAATGGGGGACTTCGCCGTTCGTACCGGCGGCGACGAATTCGTCGTGATCCAGTCGGGCATAGCGGACCTCGCCGAGGCAGAATTGCTCGCCCAGCGGATCAGAAATGCTCTCGGCGCGCCATACAAGCTGGATGGCCGTACAATTCAGGTGGGGGCGAGCGTCGGTTACACTCTCACATCCGAGCAGGGATATGGCTTGGAGCACTTGGTCTCCTGCGCAGACCAAGCCTTGCTTGATGCCAAGGGTTTGGGTGGCGGTATCGCTGTGTTTCGTGAACCGACGGTGCTCGACTTCCGTCGCGCAGGGTGAGAACATCCTTCTCGGCGACGAGTTATGGCACCTTGCGGGCCGCGTGAGGCTCGCTCAAGCGCACGGCGGTTCACAGAGGAAACGATCTCTAACCGGAAGCCGGTCGAAATTATGCAAATCGTGACTACGCTCTACGTTGTAGCCAGTCGTTTCTGGAACATAGCTAGCGTTAGAAAGACTTCGCAAACGAAAGCCGTGAGGCCAATGAGTTGATCAAACCAGCGCTGGGGGAGGCCTCGCTGCCCTTCACGGTCCATGCATCGTGAAGGAAGTAATAGTTGATCCGCTGCCACGTGTCACCACCGGGTCACTGTCGTTTTGCAGGAATGATCGCTTTCAGCGGTTACTAAAAGTTTGGGCCAATGTGATACCGCCGAACGAATAACATCCAAGCTCTCGCGCCATCAAACTTCGAAATGTCACCGTAGCTATAAATTTTGCCTACTATTTTTGTCAAACAGGTAAAACTCCTCGCTTTTTTTGGGTAATCTACGGTAACCATTCGCCGCTATGGGTTGCGGATTCGCGTTCGTCCGAGTTTTTCGGGGGCAGCAGCGTATTAGCTATGGGCGAGGTGGTCGCCAATTGAGTGGGGATGGATTAACGATGATGCCTAGCGAGCTGCCAGCCGTGGAGGGCGCAACACTTGCGCGCTGGATAGAATTGCTAGATGGCATTCTGATCGAATTGGACGATTCAGGGCTAGCGGTACCCGCGATCCATTTGAGTCATTCGATCGAACTGCTAAAGCAGGAGTTGGGGTCAGCCAGCTGAGAAACCCAAATCTCGGCACGATTAGGCCTCAAGGTGGTTGATTAAAGAGACCAAACTTTCAGGGGCGCTCGTGGCATGTACACGAAGGAAAATCTACTAACCGAAAAGCAGGAAGAAGCGCTTGAGCTAGTCGCTGACCACCTGTCATCCAAAGAGATCGGCCTGCGCCTCGGGATCTCCTCCCATTCCGTTGACAAGCGCGTTGACGACGCACGGAGACGTTTGGGGGCGGCGACGCGCAAAGAAGCGGTGCGCCTGTTCAAGGACCATAAACGAGTAGATCAAGACGGTGATTGGTTCACCGGTGAACCAATCACCGTTTCAAAAAACGGCTTAGAGGGTCAATCGGACGGAGACGAGCGGAACGACGCCCTTTACGAATTTGCAGATGTTGGCCTTATGCCGCAACCTGCACCGTGGAGAAGCTGGACAGCCGCCGTTCCGGAGATCGAGCCGGAACGCCTCTCTATCGGCGCCAAGCTTGGTTTTGTCCTTGCCGGTGCTCTCGGGATGGTAGTTCTGGTCCTACTCTTGCTAGCATTGATGCAGGGTCTTCAGACTCTAATCTAGGCGCAAGCGAGCTCCGGTCCTATTGAACCGATCAGGAGTTTCCTAATGCCTTTCACAGTCCACACCGCTGCAGCACGCCTTTCCCGCCAAGTTCCCGATGCAGAAGTCGCGATTGACGAGGCAATTCTCAGAATGACCGAAGTCTTCACTACGGCGATAACCGCACAGAGAGATACGGGCATTCGTGAAGCTACCGGGCAAGTGGCACTATCTCGTTTGCACAAAGCAATTGGAGGTATGATATCTGTTCAATCTGACATTCTGCGCGCCCACGGTCAACTTGCCCAACTTGGCTGTGAAACTGGAACCATGGACGAGCCAACCTGCCCCGACCGCCCGACCGGTCTCGATGAAGAACAGTCTAGCATCCTCAAAGCGGCCTAAATGTTGACAAGCGGGCAACGGCCTGCGCGCAAGAAGACATGGTTCGTTATGCGCTTCAGATGTCCTTGCTTGCAATCGTTGCCCTCTACGCTTGGAAAAAGGGTGGTGCTCCTGAGCGCGGCGTTGCCGTAACTCTCGTCGCGATGTCAGTGGCCGACCCCTTTTACCACGTAGCGTTTGGAAAAGCTGCCCAGTTAGAAACGATCGACCTTGGGCACCTAATCATTGATTTGGCTGCTTTTTATAGCATCCTCACAATAGCATTGCGAGCAAACCGTTTATGGATACTTCTCGCCGCATCCGCCCAGCTGCTGTCACTGATGTCGCACCTTGTGCGTGTGCTCAGTCTCGACATGTGGGGATGGACCTACGCGGTTCTCACGAGGGCGCCCTCGTATTTGCTGATCATTCTTCTAGCCATCGGAACACTTTTGCATTCGAGGAGGACTGCTCTCAAACAAAGGATCTGACAAGATTGCTGCGCATAGCACTTGGCGATGAAGCTCCAGCAGCTGCTGAACGCCTGCTTCAAGAGCTCGCTTCGCTCCGCAACGTCGTAAACGCCGATATTGAACGTCTTACCAGCATCCTTAATGGTCAGAGGTTGGCAGCTCAACTGGTAGTTGCTGCAAAGGATCTCATCGAGGCCAGCTTTACCGAGGCGCTTACCGACGGACCCATTTGTGCAAGTGACAAGCATTTGCTTACGTACCTTGGCCGGCGAATGAAAGGGCGCCGGCAGGAGACACTGCTGGCTCTCTTCGCCGATCAAAATTGCCATTTCATTCGCGAAGAAGAGCTTGGCATTGGGAGTGCCTGGTCGGTCGCAGTAAGGCCGCGGACTTTGTTCGGCCGTGCGCTGGCATTGGACGCCCGCTCGATCCTGCTGGTGCACAACCATCCGTCGGGCGAAGCCCGGGCTAGCGAGTCCGATATTAACTCTACACGACACTTGGTCCAGCAAGCCAAGCAGCTTGATATCTTCATAATCGATCATCTGATCGTTGGCGGGTCGCAGATATACAGCATGAAAAAAGGGCGCAATTGGTGAATAAATTTGGAAATGAGGGGCCTGACAGACTTCGCGAAATGGCTTTTGAGCTTATCGCGATGGCCGACTCTCTCGAAAAGAGCAATTCTAGCGCTTTCCGGTTTGGTCGAGCACGGCCTACTGACTCCGAGTACATGTCGAAACCTCATTTGGCCCAGCAGGCTGAGGAGGAATATCGCCTGCGCCGCGCGCGTATTCCCGGCCTGCAGGAAATCATTCTAGGCGAACCGGCATGGGACATCCTGCTCGATCTTTATGTGCAACAGGCCAAAGGCCGTCTCGTATCGATATCAAGCGCATGCATCGCCAGTACGGCGCCCATGACCACTGCGCTTCGGCACCTTAAATTGCTGGAATCACACGGTTTAGTATTGTCTTCGCGCGCAAGTCATGATGACCGCGTTCGAATGGTCGAATTATCGCCGGAGGGCCAGAACCTTATGACTGGCTATCTGTCCCGCCGCGCGAAAGTGTCGAAGGTGGCTTCGCCCTCAAGTCAGGTCGATGTCTTGGGACATTGATGCAAAGTGCACCGCTCCAAGCTGGAGTTCCCCATCTTTCTTAAGATTTTAGGGCGCAGCAGGGGCGCAGTCATCGGCCTCGCTGGCTATAACAACCGCGGGCCAACCTGCACCACTACGACGCGTTGGCGTCTCGAGGATTAAGAAAAGTTTTACCGAGGTTCGCTACGAACCCCTAACCATGTACGCATCAAGAAATTGTCTAGGTAGCGGGACGACTGGGCTATGGCTCACCCTTTGCCTCGCGTTATTGGTATTTGCTTTCGCGTTATCCGTCCCGCTGTCCGCCGCAAATGCTCAAGCGATCAACCAATACACAAACAGCGCTGACAGCGCGACCAATGGCATCAATGATAGCGCGACGTCATGTGCTGCCCCGCTCACCCGCACGTTCACCGTGGGTCAGAGTTTTGTTGTTACAAACGTAACACTTGGGGTACTTGCCTCGCACAGCTATCGCGGCGATCTGGTCATGAACCTCGTGTCTCCTGGAGGCACAAGCATAAGGTTGACAAGCGGCTCGGGCAGCGTTGGCGCAAACAATTTCAATGTCTTGTTTGATGACGCTGCGCCAAATTCAATCACGACGTATACCCAGAACGACACCGCAGCGGTGGGAACAATCGTGCCGCCGTACAATAACAGTTATTCGCCGCAGCAACCGCTTGCGGGTTTCTCCGGGCAGGGGGCTATGGGGATCTGGACGCTCCAGATTTGCGATCAGTTTGCGCAGGATTCGGGCACGTTTTTCCAAGCCGACCTCTTCCTTACGGCAGGTCCCTCTGCTTACGCCGATTTATCTATGAGCCAGGCGATCAGCACGACCTCTCCGGCTGCAGGAGGCCTGGTGACCTACACCTTAAGCCTAACGAACGCCGCCGGATCGTCCCTAGCGGCAAATGGGATCACGGTTTTCGCCCCGCTTCCCGCCGGCGTGTCCCTCGCCAGTATATCGGGAGGAACCTACAACAGCGCATCCGGGATCTGGTCGGTTGGTTCACTTGGACCAGGTCAGTCGGCAAATCTGGCGATCAACGTCAACGTTACGGCAAGTCCAGGCGCAACGGTGGCGTATCCCGCCGAGATTGCGTCATCGTCTGCCTTTGATTTCGATTCGACACCCGGGAACGGGGTAATTACCGAAGACGATTATAGCAGCCGTAGCTTTACGGTGTCGGGTACGCGCGTGGCGGGGACAGCGCCAATACTTCAGTGCCCCCAGGGATCTGTCTTATTCGACTGGGATGCTAGGGCATGGACGTCCGCAAGCCTTTCGAACAGCTATGCGATTACAGGCATAGGCTCAGCCATTTTTTCGATTTCCAACCCCGGCACATTTCTCAGTAACGGGACCTACGGAGGTCAGTCGCCCGCGTTGCAGAGTGCGATGACTGGGGGAAATACGCCGGCGCAGCGGTCACTTATCCAGCTTGTTGATCTGCCGAGCCAAAGCGCATTGGTGACCACATCGATTTCCTTCGCGCTGGCGGTCCCGGGGCTCCAGTTCAAGATCTTCGACGTTGACCACGCCGCCGGCCAGTTTTCTGACATGGTGACGGTAACAGGAAGCTATAACGGCGCTGCAGTGACGCCCACCCTTACTAACGGGCTCGCCAATTACGTAATCGGAAATTCTGCGTTCGGTGACGTGCTTTCCGCCGACAACCAGTCAAACGGCAACGTCGTTGTGACCTTCGGCCAGCCGGTCGATACGATCACGATCTCTTACGGCAATCATTCGCTCGCACCCGCGAACCCCGGCCAGCAAGCCATTGCCATTCATGATATCAATATTTGCAATCCATATTCTGTCCTTACTGTCGAAAAGACGAGCGTGCTAATCAGTGACCCTGTAAATGGCACGGTAGATCCGAAGGCAATACCTGGAGCAATGCGCTCCTACTGCATTGTGGTCGCCAATTCCGGCAGCGCAACTGCGTCTGACATTGTGGCAATTGACCCGTTACCTTCCGCGGTAACCTACATTGCTGGGAGTTTGACCTCTGGCAACGATTGCTCGACTACGAACACGATCGAGGACGATGACGACACGGGCGGAGACGAAGTCGATCCGATCGGAGCGTCATTCGCAAATGGTGTAATTACCGCCACGCGCAACACGCTGATCGGCAGCTCGACTTTTGCAATCAGATTTAACGCAACGGTGAATTGATGGTCGAAAAGGCAAATGGAAGATCGGGTTCATAGCCCCTGAAAGCGCCTTCAGAGGTTGGGCTCATGCTGGCCTCGACGGCGGTCGGTCAGAATGGCGTCGTTTTTAGTAGGGGTCCGCGCTTGTGGAGGCTGCCTTTGCCGGTGCCGCAACCGGAATCATGAGAAACGGGTCTCATGCCGCCGCTTAAATCTATTTCCGCCCGTCGGTGTCTTCGACCTATCCGTTAGGCAATATACTGCCTGCTTAAAGCTCAACTTGAGAAACGAATGGTTCGACGGCAATGAACCTTCCGAGGTTTGCTAAAACGTAAGGCACGACGGAGTCTTAGCTGCAAAACATCCGTCTTGATGAGCAAGTGGGGAGATCACACGGTCTTGCCCGGTCGGCTCACTTGGATCGTTGCCGACAGGCAATATGATCAATTTGGTAAACGCGTCCGCTTTGCAGAGTAATCGCGAGGGATACGCTGATCTATCAAGGCCGATGCGGGTGCGTGGCGGCACAGGCATTGTAGTGGCCAAAAGTTCTGTTGGCCCAAGAGTTTGCGATTTGCTCTTAGCCTAAGGCTTCACCTTGACAATCACACGCGCGTATCGGGTTAGGGGCGGGGCGCCCTTGTCGGTCACGGCAAGTATAATATGAATGGTTTCTTCCTGAGTAACCTCGGGTGCTATGATCCAAACGCCATCTGCGTTTTCAGTACCGACAGAAACCGAGCCGCGATACGTACCGGCTTCTGGATAGTGAAACCAAAAGTATGTCAGGCTATCGCCGTCTGGATCAGTGGTCCCGCGAGCACTGACCCATATGCCTTCGCCTGATCGGACAGTAGGCCCTTCAGCGGGTTTGACTTTCACAACGGGTGGATGATTGGCTTCTCCATAAGGCAGGACGGTCCAATCCATCCGCGCCGCGAAGTCGTTTTGAAAGGCGTCGCGCCAGCGCCACACGGTTGCCTTCGCGCTGGTGTCCACCACCTCTCCGCGAGTAATCGACCGGTTGAATTCAGGCCGCTTGGGAGGTCCATACGCATCGTAGGTATCGGTCCAAATAGGCCGCGTTTCCGGGTGGAAATTCAAACCGCCCCCGGCGTTAGCGGTATCGGCAGGCAAGGACGGGGGTAACCGCAATTCATATCGCCCGCCCCATCCGCCCCAGTCCGGCCGGTCGGGCACGTTCAGACCGTTTGGGATTAACGACAAGAAAGTTGGGGTATCGCCTTCCATTCCCCATGCGACATCAGGATAGGCTGCTCCAAGCGGGCCGTGGCCTTGTTGAATATTTTCCGCCAGCCAGCGGTTGCTAATGGTGGTGTTGTCGATCCCTCCGATAACCGAATTGATCCCGATCCATGTCGATGCGGCATAATTATCGCCCGGGCTGACAATGTAGAACAGTTTGGGGAAGTTTTTTCTGACCCACGGGCCAGCATCATCCTGATCGGAGATCGCATATACTCTCAGCCTAGCTACGATGTCAGCGAGAACCTCAGGCGAATGGCGCTCACGCAGGCGGTAGAGCGCTTGCGCCAGCGTGTTCGCGCCGCCCCACACCGCGATCCACAGGGGTCGGTCATCTTCGCGTTCGATCTGGCGTAGCAGCGCCGCAGAACCTTGCGAATCCATCCGAGGGCCTACGCCGCCCATCCCATAAACAGGCTGGGCGGCAGAAATCGTGGCGACAAGTTCTTCCACTGCGGGATAGTGCGGGTCGTGCTGCCTAAGATTGGGCAGTACTGAAGCGTAGTGCTGCAACACCTGATGTAATGACTCTGGTGACACCGAAGTGCGCTTATGGACTGATGTTGTGGCAACCATCCCTTCGACGTCGATCTCATTGGCATAAAGCAGCAGACGGATGAGGCTCTGAGTATCATCCGGATCTGCCTCGATATCGGTAAGCACAAACACACGAGATTGCGCTCCTGAGGATTGCGCAAGCACTGGCATTCCCAACAGTGCGAGCGGCAGAGATACGACGGCAATCATCTTTCTTAGAGGCACGTTCATGC
Source organism: Allopontixanthobacter sediminis (assembly GCF_009828115.1). Classification (GTDB taxonomy): domain Bacteria; phylum Pseudomonadota; class Alphaproteobacteria; order Sphingomonadales; family Sphingomonadaceae; genus Allopontixanthobacter; species Allopontixanthobacter sediminis. The sequence continues at coordinate 648,420 of NZ_WTYL01000002.1, forward strand.
ATGAACCCTTCAGAGCACGTCGCAATTGTATTCAACCCGATATGCAGTTGAAAGAGACGCGCGTCACTTTTTGAATTGGTTTCAATACCGCGTCCAGAATACAACGTTAAAATTGAAAGCGCGCTTAACTATCGCTCAGCATCTCGAACCTGTCCGCCGGCGGTTCGGAATTCACACTGCAGCCTCAAGACATAAGGCTAATAAACCAGCAAATGCGAGCTTACGCCATTGTCTCTCTGTGCCGACTTTCTCACTCATGAATGGATTGTGGTCGAGAGAGTCTTAGAAGGGCAACTGTTCGCCTCGCAGGCGCCGAATATCGCCTGTTCGGACTCCCGCGTGCCCCGATCAATCAAACTACCTGAACGCGATCTTTGTCATATTGCGCCACCGCGACTTGCGATACTTATCAGCACCAGGCTGATATTATCGCTACCGTCGAGGGCCAGCGCCTCTTGCAGGATCCGATCAGCCATCGCCCCATCATTTTCGAAGTCGCGTTCTTCTTTCTCGCAACCCTCAAGTGCGCTGTTAAGGCCGTCCGAGCACAGGAGGAAGACGTCGCCTGGCTCGATTGCCTGTAAAGTGAAGTCAATTTGGAGAGTTGCATCCACGCCAAGCGCACGGGTGATCACATTGGCTTGCGGGTGCCCGGCGGCGAACTTCTGATCGATAGCTCCCGCGTCTACGAGTTCCTGCACCACGCTGTGATCTTTAGTAAGCTGACGATAACGCGAACCTTGAAACAAGTAGGCGCGGCTGTCGCCGGCCCAAAACAAATTGGCACGATCCCCGTCAATATGCAGGCCGACGATTGTCGAACCAACCATTCCCCCGACAACTTCACCATATTCGAGGATTTTCTCGTTCGCTCGATCCAAGGCGATCTTTATTGCTTGGTCACTTACGGGGACCATCCCATCTGCCAGAGCCCGTAGTTCACTAATAACCATCTCTGCCGCAACATCACCTCCCAGGTGACCGCCCATCCCGTCTGCCACGGCCCAGAGACCGCGATCTGACCGGTCGAGAATTCTATCTTCGTTTATCTTGCGAACATGACCCACGTGCGTGCGCGACACCGAAGTATATCCTGGCTTGCTCAGTTTGATGAGACATGTCCGCGAACTTTGTCGGTCAGGGATACTCATTCTGACTTCTCGGAGGCAGCGTACGCTTTGACGAATGCTCGATCCAGCGAGCCCGCCGCACCGCCAAGCTGCTCGGAAAGATCCGCATAGCGCGCCTCTACTTGAGCCATTCGAAGGGTCGCCCGGCTTTTCAGCAAGCTCGCTTTCGTGTCGATCGAATTGTCCAGTTCTGCCCCGTCAAAGGCCTTGACGGCGGTCTTAAGCGCCGCGTGGAAACCGGCAAAACTGGCGATCAGGTGCTGCTTTATCAATTTTAGTGAGTTTGTTATTGCTGCGGGCCCTGAAAGGAACCCACGTTCGCCATCAAGCAAGAGGTCGATCGCTAGTCGCTGAGTGGGAGCCCACTTGAACGGATTATTGCCTGCTCCGGCAATAGTGGTTCGGCTAAGATCAAATCGACCGCGCGCTCTATCCCTTTCCATCATCAAGTCAGCGATACCGATAACCATCTGGCGATATGTCGCACCGGCGCGCTCCATGACTTCCCCTGGATCCTCGCTGGAAAGCATCGAAGCATCCAAACCTGCCCCCCGGCAAAATGCTTCGAGAAGTGATTCCCCTGACAGCCGCGGTGCAGCTTGCCCGTCGCACCATTCGGTTGGGACTTGGCTCGAAGTTCCCAGCGGCGGTGATAAAACGAGGGTTCTGCCGGTGTCCATCTCTCCATCTATGCCCGGCGCAAGACTGGCTACAATGCGAAAACGTCCTAACGTTAAGCTGAAAGGAACTGGTGTAAATGTGTCGACCATATCAGGCAGACGATCCCCGCTGGACCCGTCGAACACTCCGTTAGCGCCGATCGCCCGAACAATCAGGCCGTCCATCGTCACGGCAATTTCGCAGTGCTCTCGTGATAATGCTCTATCGGGATCCGAAATAACCCAGTCACAACTCGTATCGCGCCCCAAGAGGATGGCACCGTCCCTAAGCATCCGTGCGTCGAGGGGCTGTACCGCGTTATCGCTGTCAAACAGTTGGAGAAGGTACATGGCGGGTCCCTCAAGCAGCCTTGCGCGGCGCTATTTGAACGCGCGTTGCATCCATCGATTGCGGTACTGTTGGCGTTATATTGATGCGCTCTTCAGCCGCTTCCGTCATCCGGTTGAAGCTGTCGAACAATATGCCGAATTCGTCACGCCTCTTGTGCGAAATGCGCATGGCGAAATCACGCTTTGGCGCCGCATCAAAGCTTTGCATCAGTCGGCGCAGCGGTCTCGTCACCAGCGCACCGCTTAGGTAGCTTATTGCCCAAACGACAAGGATTATGATCGAGGCCAAGATCATCATGTCGTTGTGCGACTTTGCCATAGCCGCGTCGAGATCGTCGCGCGGCAGCAACAAATCAACCGATCCAAAATTAGCGCCAGCGTATTGGATAGGCCGAGTGAATCGAAGATCATTGGCATCAGAGGCGTTGGTTACCGACAGACCGCCTTCTGCTGAAAGCACCGTTTCGTCTAAAGGCTTTGTGTATTGTTGTCCGACAAGCTTACGATCTGTAGCTGCCCTGATAATGCCGCTGGCATCGCTTACGACGACACCGCGAACCCCTTCATCAAGGGCCGCCGTGGTGACAAACGCCTGCAGCGGTGACCAGTCCTGCTCGCTAGGTGGCAGTCCCGCGTTATCCGCCATCATTACCGCGATGTTGTTGCTAACAAACTTGGCGACCATGTCCCCGGATGTTGTGGCCATCTTTTCGAGAATTTTTTCCTGACGCGCGAGGGTTGCGGATATTGCAAACACTAGGGTGATGAGCGTGATACTGACCAATGCCAGCGGCAACTTAAACGATATCGACAGTCCCTTGGGGCTGGTTGTATCTTCGTCCGACAGAGCTGAAAGTTCATGCGCCAGAGCCTTCGACACCTGGCAACCATCGGCAAATCGCTGATCTGGCTTCTTGGCGAGCAGCTTTTCAATTATCTGGCCCACACCCTTGGGACAATCGGCCGTGAACTGGTCGATCGGCGCGACCCTTTCTTGCGCAATTTGTATTGCCAATGTCGCTAAACCGGTCGATCCGAATGCGGTCTTTCCGGTCGTCATTTCATAGAGTACAGCGCCGAGCGAAAATAGGTCCGAACGATTATCCACGGCCAAGCCCAACGCTTGTTCGGGGCTCATGTAGCGCGGAGTACCAATGACCTGACCGGCTTGGGTCCGCGCCAGATAACGCTCTTCCGAGCCGTCGTTGCCGCCCGAACCTATCCGTGCAACACCAAAGTCGAGAAGCTTGGCAGTATTCCCGTCGCCGGAAAGAAGGATATTTGATGGCTTGACGTCGCGGTGGACGATCCCCTGCGCATGGGCAAATGCCAAAGCATCGCTCAACTGGATCGCTAAGCGCAAGAGCCGCTTGCACGGTATCCGACCAGACGCTTGCAGGACTTGGTCAAGCGGCTGTCCTTCGACCAACTCCATTGCAATGTAAGGTATGCCATCTGCCTCCCCTACATCGAAGATCGTAGCAATGTTTGGATGGTGAAGAGCACCTGCAGCACGCGCCTCCCGTACGAACCGAGCACTAAATTCGCTGTCACTGCGATACTCGGCCTTGAGGGCCTTGATTGCAACTACGCGCCCGATGTCCGGGTCATAAGCCCGATAGACGTCAGCCATGGCTCCTTCGCCTAGTCGCGCGTCAATCCGATAGCGTCCCAAAATCTGCACGGTGTCACCTAACTCCTTGAAATTGAGATGGTAACAGAGGTTAGTTAAGGTACTCTTTATCCCATCTAGCGGCGGCTCCGGACGGTGCTCGCAATTCGCTTCGCTCGTTGGAGATCCGAAAATATTTGTTCGTTATCTGGATCGAGCGAGTGGGCACGTTGAAGTTGCCTGATCGCTTCGTTTACCGCCCCGCGATTAAGAGCCGCTAAGCCTGCGGAACGTGCTCTGCTTGCAGCTGCCGGCTGAGCAGCAGGCTTTGGCGGAGCAGAAGCCTCTTTGCTTACCGGTGAGGCGCTAGTTTCTGGGGACCGTACAGGTTGAGCTTTGCGTACAACTGCAGGAGCGCTTTCGCGGACAGAGCTCCCCCCGGGGATCCGGAGGATCTGCCCCCTTACGAGCACCGCCGGCGTCTTCAGGCGATTGTAGCGCGCAAGTTGATAAGCTTTCAGCTTGTTCCCGAGAAGACGCTCAGCCAACCCTTCTATCGTGTCGGAGCCGCGAACCGTATAAGAATAACTGGCCGGCCCGAGCAGCTCGGTCGGGTTCTCGGAGATAGACTGTTGCAGGAGCATTAATCGCGGGTCCATCGGATAGACCTTCAAAAGCGACTTGAGCTGCTTCTTGCCACCCTTAATGTCGCCCTGCATCAACAGGGCCTGAACCCCGTCAACGTCGCCGCGCGGTGCCGTAGCCGTGGATGTAATTGACATCTCGGCACCGGGTGTTGACGCACAAGCCGTTAAGGCCAACGCTGCGAGGATCGAAACGAAATGACGCGATGAAGTTAGTCGTATGCTCATGGTGCGAACCCTTAGTTGGATGCTATTTGGGAGTAGGCTCGTTCAGGTGCTAGGAGTGCAGCCAAAGCGGATTTATGGCTAAAGAAGGGGCCTATCTCGCTGCTGCTTAGCGGCTTGGAAAAATAATAGCCTTGGAACTCGTTGCAGCCGTGCTTGCGCAACCACAAGTATTCCTCCTGTCTCTCCACTCCTTCGGCTAGAACGCGGATGCCCAGCCCACGCGCGAGTGCGATAATGCTTTGGCAGATTGCCTGGCTGTCGCTTCGCCGGTCGACTTCACTCACAAATTCCCGGTCAATCTTGATCTTGTCAAACGAGAGTGACCGCAGCGAAGACAGGCTTGAGAAGCCTGTCCCGAAATCGTCGATCGCACTACTGATACCTTTTGACCGCAGGTTCTGGAAAAATTCTGCCGCCCGCCCGAGGTCAGCCGCCGCCACGGTTTCGGTGAGTTCGATTTCAATCGCTCTCGCGGGAAGTTCGTGCAATTCGAGTATTCGCTCGATGCGGACGGCAAGATCCCCACTTTCTAGCTGACAGCTGGATATGTTGACTGCAATACTGATGGTTCCTGATTCTCGGGATTGCCAAGTACGTGCTTCCCGGCAAGCTGCATTAAGTGCCCAGATACCAACATCGCCAATCAAACCGGTACTCTCGAGTAAGGGCACAAACTTGTTCGGCGATATTACGCCCCGCAAAGGGTTGTTCCATCGAAGTAGCGCCTCTGCGCCGCAGACACGGCCCGAATAAGCGTCGATTTGAGGTTGGTAGAGCAGCTCAAACTCGTTCTGCGCCAACGCGGTACGCAGATCTTGTTCTAGACCATAATCCTCGCGTACTTGGTCTACAGACAGCTCAGCACTCTTTGCAGAGTTGACCCTCGTTCCAGACGCGCATGCGGCCAAGGCGCGGGAAAGCGCGTGTGAGGGCTGCTCGCTTGTTGTAAGATAGGCGGCTTGATAAACTCGGGTTTCCGGGATCAAGTCCAAGCATTCGTCAGCGAGCATTTCGCTAAGCGCGTAGCAAATCGCAATCAATCGCGCCCTGACATCCGGTGATGCTTCATCTGGGCCAAACCAAAGAACAAAATCGGATCGGTCTACATGGGCCACCAAAGAATCTCGACCGACCATTCGGGTAATCCTGCCCGCAAATTGTATCAGGGCTCTGTCTGCCAACGCAGGATCAAAGGCGCATAAGCGGTTGAAATCGGCAAACGAGATAACCCCGATCGTCCCTGCACAATCGTCGGCCATTTTGCTCAGTAGTACTTCACGTGTTGGAAGGCCCGTCACTCCATGTCGGTCAATCGTTCGTGCGCTGAGTTCGAGCAACCGTCGTTCGGCGGTCGCGACAGATGCACGCAATCTGGCCATTGGAGGGACGTTTGGCGACGTAACTTCGAGCCCATCAAGACGTTGTGCGAATTGCGCGATTTCCTTTCCGCGGCGGTGATGCCAATACAGGAATGCTGCAAATACGATCATCAGGACTGCGAGCAATTTGCTGGCAAATCCTTCCGGGACCAAGTTGAAAGTTCCGATTACTAAGCCCGCGCCCGCGGCCAGGAAGAAGGGCGCGTAACCGGCGGTAAGGTGGGCCATTCTCTGCAAGAAACTTGTTTGCATACCAACCGCTTAGGGTTGAAGTGATACCATGAAGTAAACAAGAGTCGGAAAAGAGGCTGCCACTGAACCCACGCATGGTTAGCAGGCGGGCGGAATTCTTGCGCGCGGAGTTGCCGAGAAGATAATTCCGGTTTAGCCGGGATAATAAGGCATAGTCTGGCTCCTGAATTCGAGATAGTGGACCGACGTAGGCCTGAATCTCAGCCTTCTGTCGACACGGAATTGTGCGATCCTGATGCGCTGAACGAACTTTAAAACACCTCAAGCCTTGCTATTGCGTCGATGTCTAAAGGTCTGCACCTTCCATTGCTGTCAGGACTACCACTCCTGGCGCAAGTCGTTCCCGTAATCCCTGCCAATCGCTGAAGCCCCAATCGTCCGGGTCTTCTGCGGAAACGACAGTCTCGCAATCGTAGTTCTTGCTAATCATGACGGCTTTCGGTTTCAGAAACATCGATTCAGTCACTGAATAAAAGATAAGCGCATGCGCCCCTCTACGCCATGGTTTTTGCTCGAGAACGATGGCCAACCGATTGCTGCTCAACCTGATGAGCATGCCTGGTGGAAATATCCCAAGGGCTTGCATGAAATGGAACAATATCTCGCTGTCGAAATGCCCGTTCCAACCCCACATTTCGCAGATCGCTTTTTCTGGGGTCCATGCCTGTTTGTAAGCGCGGTTTGAAGTCAGCGCATCAAAGACGTCGCAAATAGCACCGAGTCGAGCGGCAAAGGAAATCGAGTTGGAATTAAGTGAAAAGGGATACCCGGTTCCGTCGACCTTTTCATGGTGGTGGCGACAGACGTCCAAAGCGGTTTCGCTTATGTCGGGCGTTCTAGATAACAATCTATAGCCCTGTTCGGGATGTCCGCGGACATTATCGAACTCTTCGTCGGTTAACTGGCCTGGCTTGTTCAGGATATGGTCGGCGATACTCAACTTTCCGATGTCATGCAAAAGACCGGCAAGACCAAGGTCGCGTATGTCGGAGTGGTTCATTTCCAGATGCTGGGCAACTGTTACCATTAGCATGCAAACGGAAATAGAATGGAGATACGTGTAATCGTCCTTATTTTTAAGCCGAGTGACGCCTAGCAGAGCCTGAGGGCTATGTGCCACTGACTGCCTGATCTCATCGACTATGGAAGCAACTGCCTCAATGTCGATAGCAGACCCGCTTAAGGCTTCGTCAAAAACGCCAGCGATCCTTGTCTTGGACCGAGACACCAAAGCTGTCGCGCGGCGATATTCAGCCACCCGGGTTTCGTCACCTTTCAATTCGGACCCGCGAACTGCCTTTTTGCTTGGAATCGCGTTATTGGATCTCTGATGCCGAAGCGGCGGGGCCGAAATTATCCTTGGAGGTTCGTCGGCAGGAATGCCGCGCTTCTCATCGATCATGACATACGGTACCCCTGACTCACGCACGCGCATGACATCGTCTTCCGTCTCAATTAGGAATTTCGCGCGCCAAAACGGATGATCGAACCACGATCCGCCGAATTTAAGGATATACATTCCGCTCTTGACCTGATCGCATGAGATTTTTTGCGGCATCTTGTCGTACTCAGGTTTGAAATCCGAAGACGGTGTTTTTGAAACTATCCCATTGCGCCTGGACCGGTTTTCCAGGATCTACGATTTGCGGTCCAGGGTGTGGTGTCGTATCAAGCGGAAGTGCTGCATTTTCGGTACGGCGGTCTAGGTAGTTTAACCTAGATGCGGGTGCAGGTGTGCTGTTTGCCAGTTTCTCAGCAACGGATCAGCGTATGGCAAACGCGCGATGTTTAGGACTCCCTGAAGTCTCGGAGGGTCAGAGCCGGTTCAGCGCGCGAACTGCTATCCATAGCTATCACCGCCGCGACGGTTCGTTCCAACACTCAAGAGCTGCCCTGCAGCGGATAATTCGCCTTTGCGGGACGCACTTTACCATTCGAAATTTCTGGCTTTATTCGCAATCAAGAGCGGCCCTCGCTTGCTTTCCGGCTAAAATTCCATGCTTCGACTTTGCCTTCGTGAAGCGGGCAGCACTAACATTCGAATTTATGAAGCGTTAGTCGGCTTTAGGCCTTTTTATCTGGCGAGCGGGCCGACCGCCCTTGTTCGCTTCCTCGTTAATCTGCTGCTGCAGCTCGTCAACATTAGTCTCGAGGATCTTGATCCGATATTGGAGCTTCTGCATTTCGTTCATGTGGTGCTCCTGCTTCCAAAGCCTACGCGGCAATCAAAAATCTGAACTGCCGGATCAAAAAGTGGCCCCGCCTTTGGAAGACGGGGCCAGGGATCGAATGGGACCAACCATTCGGCTCCTCATTACAAGTCCGGCGCTTGCGTAGTTGTGAACGCGCGTAGGCTCAAACCCTCGTATATTTACGGATGGACCGATTACCGGACTGGAGGTCCGATGCTCGCTGTTTGAAACATGATCAGGCGAGGGGACAAGGTCGTTTGCATACAGGATAACTAGGAAGACCTGTCATAGCGGGGGGCAAGTCCCCGGATTGATCGTGTTAGATTGTGGCCCCAGGTTCTGCAGCGAGCGGCGATGATGTCCAACCGCAATAGGGATTATGACATAGCATTTGCTTCAGTGCGATCCGGCCTGACCGCATCTAGAAAAAGCCAGGTGCCTAAATTTGGTTTAGAATACCGCCTCAATGGTCAAGCCTTCACGTCACCCATGGCTACGACTTCAAGTTGTTTGTGCCTTGGGTCATGCGTTTCCACTTTGCGGCTGCTACGGAAGTTTAACCCGGAGCAAGCGCGTGCAAAAAGATTTTGCGTATTAAGTTTGTGCCTCGAACATTTTCGGGCTCAGATCATGGGGCAATTATATGAAGCGAGTTCCTGAGCCAGAAAGCCGGCCGGATCCGGACGAGATATTCGCAGTTCGCGACAATCTTGGTGCATGCGACCGAGCCGGTATGGGCCCCCCGGGTCGTTTCCTACCCGAATCTTTGTGCTTAGAAATCGACCAATTGCTACAACTCTACGAAGCCGAAATACGGTCTTGGTCGACCATCTCGGAACTGGAATAGCCGCGTATCATCTTGGTTCTGATCAGAACAAGGCCGCGTTGCAGGCTATCGTGCAACCTAATCTGCTTCTTAGCGGAGGCCATAGGGCGTAGCGAAGCAGTCCAATGCTTTTGCAGGTCGGCGGCGAACGCCGCCGGTGGTTCGTAGCCAAGGGATGAGTGTGTTCTCTCCCGGTTCTAGTCATCCAACCGTGCGGCGATCTCGACCCGGGCATGAGCAACAATGTCTCGTTGAGCAGTTCGTCGCGCATCCGGCCGTTAAAGCTCTCGCATAAGCCGTTCTGCATCGGCTTGCCCGGCGCGACGTAATGCTGTCTTCACCGACCGCTTTGGCGGCGCTCGATCCGGTGACGTAGGTGATCAGGGTTTTCCGTGAATGTCTGCGCTTGCTTCCTCTCCGCAAGCGCAACTGGAAGTGTCCGAATTTTGCGCCCTTACAATTTACTGTTTCTCCCACACGTATTCGTGCTGGTTGTCGTTGAGGATGAGCACTCGTTTACTATCCCGCTCACCGATCAGGATGTCCGCACCCCAAAATCCGGGCGAAACCGTAACGAGCGAAATGCTCCCATCCTCGTTAGTTTTTGTCGCTACTTCAGAGGAGATAGCTGTCGAACGCATCATCAGCTTACCCTCTTCCGAAGTAAGCGAGAGCGGGCCAAGTTCGGAATTGCTATAGCTTCCCAGCACCATGGCAACATGTTCGGAGGTTGCCGGCCAGGTCAGTTCGCTGAGCAGCTTTTCACGACTTTCTTCCGAGCGCCTAACGACTGTAGATACGTTCTCGCCTGCTTCGGCCTTGCCGTCGTATAATACCTCTAGCAGCTTGCGTTTTACCGCCTCGACAAGTGCATATCCGCCATCCGAATTGGTTAGCACAACCGCCCCCACACCCGCGGATGGGATAGCGAACCAGTTGGACTTGTAGCCGAACATGCTGCCGCCGTGCTGGATAATGCTGACACCTTTGCTAGCGTCCTCTTCGAGCCCCATACCGTACCATTCTCCGTCGCCAGTTGGCACGTTGCGCGCTCGGCGGGCGAGAAGAGCTTCGGCAGAAACAAGGCGCTCACCGGAGGGGAGCACCCCCTCGGATAGCTCGTTCTGAACGTAGAGCGCCATGTCGTGGGCCGATGACCAAGCCCCGCCGGCCGGCCGGTAGGGCACTACGGTGTCGTTGTTTCTGGGATCAATCGGCTCAACTTCGCCGCGGATATCGACGTCATAAGGTTTGGCCCAATTTCCTGCCATAGCCTCGGCGGCACTGTGCGTGGTGTTGTTCATCCGCAAGGGGCCGAAAATGCGCTCGTCCATCGCCTTGTCATAAGCCGCGCCCAGTTCCATCTCTGGATAGAGGATATGAGCCCCAAGATAGCCCGCAGCGCTTGCCATCAAATTGTTGTATTGGAATACCTCGCCGAACCCGCTCGTCGGCTCAGTCGCCGCGAGTTGCACAAAAGTCTCGCTGGCGGGAGTATTAGGATTGGTATTGAACAACCATTGCATGTCCTTGCGGGGCAGTCCCGTACAGGCGCAGACGAGGTGTTTCACCATGACCCTGCTGGTAGTCTCGGGACTGCCCAGGCGGAAATCAGGCATATAATCGGTAACTGGCTTGTCCCAATCGAGCCGACGCTCATCCACTAGGGTGGAGAGCAGCAGCGTCGCCATGCCCTTGGTATTGGAGGCAATCATGAACAAGGTGTCTTTGTCGACGGGCGCGCCGCTGGCTACGTCCTTCACACCAAGGCCACCTTCGTAAATGATTCGACCTTCGTCGATGAGGGCTAAACCCACACCCGGTACTTCCAGCGCCGTCATTGCTTCCTTGGCAAAGTTAACCAGCTCGGCAACGCGCACTTCATCTAGATTATGCGAGGCTTTTCCGGCGAAATTCTCCTTGGTGAAACCAGCAGGCCGCAGGCTCCCGGTGAGCTGGCCAAGTTGACCGCCGCGCTTGGCGAGCGTCGCGAGCGCACCATCGATCAGTACGACTGTGTACTTATCACCCTGTCTTAAAGCGACTCCTTGCGACACGTGCTTTTCGGCTGGCGCGATATCGTAATTAATAATTCGAGCGCTTTCCCAGCCATCGCGGCCTGGTGCATCCTGTGCCAAGCGTACCGGCCGGGCAAAACCGGGCATGAAAGAGTTCCACGCCTCCACCACAGCGGCATCCGCATCCGCGGCGCCCGAGATGGCGAGAAATGCGATCGCAACATCGCCTTCTGGCGCTGTAATGACTGTGGCACCTTTGCGCTGGGTCTGCGTCCAACCTGCAGGGATCACTACCAATGCACTGCGTTCAGCGACCTCAACTTGTCGGGCATCGGAGGATGTAGCTGAGTCTGTGGTCGGTTGCGCCGCTAATGGAGCAATGTCGGTTGTTACGCAAAGTGCAAGAAGACTCGCAGAAAGTAATAGGCGCATAGTTTTCCTCCCGAGATTATCTTCGCTTTAGAGGATGTATTGGTCATCCAGAACTGAAAAAGTTACATGGAGCCTGCACTCAGCGGTGGGAATGAACTACCCGCCCGCGGCTTTACTGTTGTCCAATGACTGCATTTTCGTTCGCTCGCTTCTGCAAGAGGGCCTCAAAGTCAGACTGCTCATCACACGAGCCGACCACCGGCATCGATGCGGACGTTGGTGGACGTATATGTCGATGCGATTGCGACCAATTCGCCCCGTTTAACCGAAATTCAGCGCGGCAAATCGCCGGTTGGCTGGATTCGCCGACTAAATGGTAGTTTAGCGGCGAATAGCGCCTTTTCGAAACCCGCCATTCGTTCATGCGCGAACAATGTGCGATGAATAGTGGTTACGGGGGGCGCGGTTCTTTAAGCATCGGAAGCGGGGTAATAAGCTGATTGGCACGTTTATGCCTTTAAGACCTACGTTCTCTGAAGCTGAAAAATGACCTCGACCGAAACTTCAAGAGCGTTTGCAAATTTGATAGTAACAACGATTGAATCCACCCCGAAAAAGCGGCCGTTTAACTGCCAGATCGCTCTTCCGAAACCGGCCATACGTTCATGAAGAAGCATCTCGCAAAAATGGCTGAAATCAGGGGGCGGGCACGTTCATCGGTGCCACCTTTCCAGATCTGACATAAATGGACGGCAGAATTGGGAGGCGAGAACGTCCCTTGGTCCGGCCGCTTTGCTGGCATCGGTATCGGGCCGGCAGTGCAGCGGCGGCGAATAAAGTCGATGACGGGAGCAACAGTGCAAGCGCGATAAGCCTGCCCCACAACAGCAGGCTAACTTAAACTGTTTTTAACCCTAATCTGCAATATGTTATCGGTGTTTAAACTGTGTCTGATTATCTGGTGCGTGGTGATCTCACTGTTCTGGGCGTGCGCCCCGGCGCAGGCCCAACAACGCGCAATCCTTAATCCGTCGTTCGAGTCGAACGACCCGCAAGGACCGGGAGCGGCCAATTTTCAGATTTTATCCAATGGACAGGTCCAGGGCTGGAACGCGACGACGGGCGAGATCGAACTGTGGGATACAAATTTCAATAGCGTGCCGTCCTATAATGGCTCCGTCCATGCGGAAATGAATGCCAATGTCCCCGGCGCTTTGTACCAGACCATCTGCATGATCAACGGAGAACAAGTTGGTTGGTCATTTGCCCACCGCGCCCGCGCTGGCGGAGCAACCATACAGACCGCTTCGTTCCAGATCGCCACTACATCAGGCACCCTGGTCCAAAATCTTGCAACGCAATCATCCACGATAAACAACGTTTGGAACGTCAATACCGGCAGTACCACTTATTCGGGGCCCTCCGGCCTACAGCGCGTACAGTTCACCACCACCAATCCTGGTTCCTTCGGGAATTTTCTGGACGACATCCGGATAAATCTGAATCCCTTCGTGGAATTCAACACCAATGCGTCGAGCGGTGTCGAATCAACAGCCACGGCAAATTTGCCAGCCTTGATAGTCAGCGGTACCTTGTTGACCCCGCGCACTGTCACGGTCCAGATCACTGGCGGAACGGCGACACGGGGCGCCGATTTTTCCACGCCGGGCGGTGGCGCCACTTTCAGCGTGAACATCCCGGCGGGCATTTACACCAACACCACCGTGCCGCTCGGCATCGTCATCCTAAACGATTCTATCGCCGAAAACAGCGAAACCATCCAAATGGCAATTTTGGCCCAAACGACCTACACCGTGTCAAATACTGTTAGCTGCGGCGGGGCTGCCACTGCGAGCACAACCTATACGATAACCGATGACGATTCCCCGGTGGTGCTGGCCAAGCAGTGGACCAATGGAATTGTCGGAAATGCGGTCAGTCTGTCAATCACCGGCGGGGCGCTTTTAACCGCAGGCTCTTCAGTTGTCGGCGGAGCATCAACCAATGCTACTGCAGTGGCCCTCGCCGGGCAAACGCTGACGCTGACCGAAAGCTATACGACCGGCAGTTCGGCAAACTACAACACTACTCTAGAATGCCGCAAAAACAGCGATAATGCAGCAGTATCGGTGACCGGAACGGGGCTGAGCCGAACGATCACCATGCCAACTGGCGGTGCAGTAACCTGCACCTACGCGAACACGCGAAGATCGGCGACCTTGACCATCCGCAAGCAGTGGACGAACGCGATAGTTCTGGACGCAACAAGCGTTTCCATTACCGGGCTGATCAACAACACCAGCCTAGCAGCCGTAGCAAATTCCACGAACGAAACCGATTCCGCAACCGCAATAACCGTCTACGCGGCGGAAAGCGGCACGATTTCAGAGATCTGGTCTGTTGGCAATCCGCTCAATTATAACGCTACTCTTGCCTGCACCGGCAACAACACGCCGCTCGCCGGAACCACTCTTGTTGTCAATCCAGCCGATACGGCGATTGTATGCACCTTCACCAATTCGCGCCGGTCTGCGGTGCTGCAATTGCGGAAGAACTGGGTCAATGCCATCGTCAACAATGCGGTGAGCTTGCCAGCGACAGCAGGGTTCACCAACAATACCGTCGCTTTCGCATCGGTCGCAAACACCACCAATGAGACCGATAGCGGCGCCTCCGTGACTGTTTTTTCCGGTGACGTCGGCACGATCCGCGCCGAAACATTCACCGCTGGTAATGCAGCGCTTTACCAGAAGGTGCTCGCTTGCACCGGCGGAACCTTGTCGGGCACCAATGCCTTAACTAACAACACATTGATGATAAGTCCTTCCGATGCCGGAACCACGATCGTTTGCACTTATGCAAACGTACGCACCACGCCTCTGACAGTCATCAAATCGAGCGGGGTAGTCGCAGATGGCATCAGGCCGACCGATCCCTTGGCGATCCCCGGTGCGACCGTGCGCTATTGCATCCTTATAACCAATCCCGGTGCCACTTCTGCAACTTCCGTAATTGCTACGGACATCCTGCCGCTGAACGTAGTCTTGATCGCCGGAACCATGCGAACGGGCACCAGCTGCGAAAGCGCCACAATGGTGGAAGATGCGAATGCCACGGGCAGCGATGAAAGCGATCCGTTCGGGATGTCCGCCAGCGGATCGACCATCACCGCCACCGCAGCAACCCTCGCCGCCTCTGGCAGCTTCGCGATAGTTTTCAACGTGATCTTACAGTGAGCGATCCTGCCTCCCCCCCCCTGCAAAAAAGCCGATCTCATGCATCTGAAACGGGACTGCCGGAAGCTGCCGATGGCTTGTCGTCGACTGAAGACGGAAGTGGGACCGCTTATAGTCAGCCTGGTTACTCTCGGTCGGCAAAAGCCGATTAATTGGTGGCGGGTAGCGATCACCGAAAAGGCTGTAAGTTCGTTCATGATGGCGAGGATCTTCTGCTTTTTTACTGTTCGGCAATACCAACTGCTTAACTGACAGGTCTTTAGTGAATAGCGCGCGGGGCCACATAAATGTCGAAATTTGGTTTTCTTGGCTTGGAGCGCGCGAGCCAGAACGAAACCAGCGATTTCTTGCCATCAGTCGCAGGTCGCAACGTCTTGGAAGAAGAGCAGCGCACTTCGTTGAAACCGCCTCACCCCGAAAACCTAATCAGCGCCTTTGAGGACGCTGCGCAAGGATGGTTTTGGGCGACCGATTGCGCAGGCGAACTGACATACCTCACTCCCAATGCGCTTTCGGTCCTTGGTGCGGGCGCGGGTGAAGGCGCCAAGGCGCTTTTCGCCAACTTGTTCCTACAAAATAAGGACGAGTTGGAAGCTGGCCGAACCTTGTCATTCGCGATGATCCGGAACAGCAGCTTTTCAAAGCTTGTCGTTACCAATGCTTTTGGCCCACAGCGCCGTTGGTGGTCGGTTTCTGGCACCCCGAAATTTGATGATGGTGGCAATTTCACGGGTTACTGCGGAAGCGGTGTCGATATCACCTCACAACGCGAATCTTCTGAGAACGCGACGCGGATAGCAATGTGCGATTCGCTCACCGAGTTGCCCAATAGGCTGCGCATGTCGCAAGTTCTCGATGCACATCTTTCCAAATACCATTTTCATAAAGAGCCATGTGCGATCCTGCTCATCGACCTCGATAGGTTCAAACAGGTCAACGACACGCTTGGCCACCCAGCGGGGGATGCGCTGCTCAAATTCGTTGCACAACGCCTATTCAAGCTTGTGGGTGACCGGGAGCGGATCTTCCGTCTGGGCGGCGACGAGTTCAATGTTTTCGTGCGCAACTCAGATGACAGGGGGGTTCTCGAGGCGCTGGGCAACGAGATTATTGCCTGCTTGTCAGAGCCCTATTCCATCGATGGCAAGCGCTGCAGTATCGGCGCTTCTGTCGGCATTGCGGTGAGCCCGCATAATGGTCTTACGGCGGATGATCTGATCCGGAACGCGGACCTGGCGCTCTATGGTTCGAAAGCGAATGGTCGCGGCTGCACCACATTCTTCTCACAGGAGTTGCTAGAAAGGGCCAAAGATCGCCGGGGCATTGAAGAAGATCTGCGCGATGCCCTCACAAGAAACGAATTCGAAGTTTACTACCAACCGATCGTCAGATGCGCAGACAATAAAGCCACCGGCGTGGAAGCGCTGGTGCGATGGTGTCACCCAACGCGCGGCCCGATCTCGCCTGAGTTATTCATCCCCATCGCCGAAGAAGCCAATCTGATTTCCGTACTGGGTGAATGGGTATTACGCCGTGCCTGCGATGATGCCTCCAAATGGCCAGGAAAAATCAGGGTTGCAGTCAACATCTCGCCAATCCAGTTCGCCAGCGGCCTGCTGCCCAATCTGGTAGTTTCGGCGCTGGCCAATTCAGGTCTGGAAGCCAATCGCCTGGAACTGGAAGTTACCGAAGGAGTGTTCCTCAGCGAAAGCCAGGATACCGATCAAACGTTCGCTACTCTGAAACGAATTGGCGTACGGCTTGCTCTCGACGACTTCGGCACCGGCTATTCCTCGCTCGGATATTTGCGCACTGCTCCGTTTGACAAGATCAAGATTGACAAAAGTTTCGTTTATGCCGCCACTCTACCCGGCTCGCGCAACTCCGCCATTATCGCCGCCATTGTCGCCTTGGCTGATGCGCTCGAGATGGAAACAACTGCCGAAGGGATCGAAACGGAAGATCAGCTCAGCTTGATCCGCGATCTTAAAGTCAGCCACGTGCAAGGCTATATCTACAGCAAGCCCGTGCAGAATGCTGTCGTCAACGACCAGCTCCATTCGGGCAATTGGGCTATAACTCCCAACGGGCCTTCCCACCAGCGAAGCGACCGCAAGTCGGTCTACCGTAGAGTCAGAGCTATTTTCGGAAATCATTGCCGCACAATTCTCATTCGAAACCTGTCCGAAAGCGGCGCGCTCATCGAAGGCCTCGACAACGTGCCGACGGGCAGCAAATTGCTAATCGATTTTGCCGAAGGCCAGCTGGTTTTTGCCAAGGTGGTACGTAATCACAGTCGTCTTTCCGGTGTGCAGTTCGAAAGCCCGCTTGACCGGGACGAGGAAGGTCGGTTTCACCCTCGGCACAGGGTTTCCAAGCTGCAACTTCGTTCGTTAGGCATTTCCAGCAACCACGAGCTTGAAGTTGCGCCGGCTATTGCCGAGAATAATTCTGCAGAGCTGGAAGAGCTTCGTGGCAGGCTGGGAATGGCATCGCAGACGACGGACGGTCCAGTACGATTAGGCAGTCCCCGTGGTACCGGCGCAGAAGCTAATCTGACGCTCAATTCTCTTGCGAGACTTTATCTAGACTCCATAGGCGACGATCCCGGCCGCTACAAAACCGAAACCACCCTACTCCGCGACCACGTCCTCCCCAATTTTGGCCAGATGCGACCCGATGAAATATCGACTCAGTATTTGTCGGATTGGTTCGAAAGCACGAGAAGGCGGGATACGCCCGGCCAAGCCGCCATCGAACAGATGATCCTGCTACTGCAGCGCTTCAATGTTCGCGAGATTGCGAATGTGGAGGGCAAGGCGCTAAGCCGCAAAGCCAAACACGAGCGGCATCTGAGCGCCGATGAAATCGAGCGCCTGAACGCCGCGGTCGCCGAAAGTCACAATCAGCATTTGAAATTTGTCGTTGCTTTGCTGATGCTCACCGGTGTCAGGCAGCGCGACCTGAGCGAAGCGCAATGGAACCAGTTCGATCTCGATGACAAAGTCTGGCATATGCCCGACCCGAATTCAGGCAAAAGCCGATCTGTTCCCTTGTCGCAAAAAGCCGCCGACTTAATTGCTCAGCTGCCACGACTGGAAGGTTGCCCGTATTTGATCGCTAATCCTAAAACCGGAAAACCTTACATCTCTTTCGCCGGCAGCTGGCAGACTGCGATCTCTCGGGCCGACTTAATGGGGCTGGAAATCGACGACGTTCGCAACTGCATCGAACCCTCAAAGCTTGGTGAGCCTTAGTTTAGCTGCCGTCCAACCACTGACTTGGCCGTGACAACTGCTAAGGAAAAAGCTCGACGAAGTGATTTCGGCTTTTGAACCAAGGTTGGCCATTAGGCCGTTAGGCACTTGCGCCGACAAAGCCGTTATTGTTCGGCTCATTCCCTGCTTTTAACCCTGCCATAAATTCAACTTTATGGCCTGCGCGCCTGCCATGTTCGGCCATAGCGGGCTCCCGGTGAGACATATTCATAGCAGAACCCGCTACTCTGGGAGCAAGATGTCCCCGACAAGCGCCCCCCCAGATGACAAAGCAGGAATAAGCAGTATCAGGGCAGAAACCGGAGGAGCAGGGGTGGCCGTGGCGGCGTAGGTAAGGGTTCCACAATAAGCACCCTCGATATAACCATCGCAATCATCGCCGGCGCAAGCCGCGGCTTCGGACTAAGCGCAGCGCTACAATGCGCGGCGCGCGGCAGCGGCGTAAATCTTACCTACAACAGCCATCCCTAATTCCGCACCGGGCACAATGCCGTGGTCTTTCCATTATGTGAAGGTACGGCAACTAATCAGTTCGAAGTTGGCGGCATGGAATCGACCATAGTAATAGGCTGAATATCGATGCCAAAAAGCTTCCAACGCCCCTGCTCCCATTGGAAGTACATGTCGAAATAGATGGACGTCGGGCGCAGGTTAAACTGCCCTTTTACCTCAAACACATCAGGCTGGATTTGGCGGGGAGCTTCGCTGTATGTTGGTGGAACTAGCAACGCATTGGACAAATCAATTTTGGCGTTACGAATGCCCGAAAAAACATTCGCGAGATTTGCTGCATTGTTATTTATTTGAAAACCTTGGGCAGACATGTCCCGAAGAACTGAATAATTGCCAGACTGGTTAGCATGGTCGACAGCTAGTATTGTTGACCATAGCAACTTCGATAGTTCGAGAGCGCCAGGTACCGGTCGGACCGAAGCTGGCGGCTGGATCGAAACGGGAGGGGTTTGTACCTGTTGGGCTGCAACAGGTGCCAAGCCGAATCCTGCCATAAACATAAGGCTAGTTGCGGCGGCGCGGAAGAATGTCGGGGCGGTACGCCCCGACATTCCCATTATCTCGATAGTTCCTTGCATGAGCGTCAGATTACCAGATCACCAAGCGATCTGGAAGCCGCCGCGTGCGCCGACCTCACCGCTGTCGAAGCCGACGCCGACCCCGGCCGAAATGGACGCTTTGTCACTCACTCGAGCTGACATCGCAATCGTACCGGCGCCCTGATTTTCGAAATAACCTACGCCGCCCGACACACCGAATTTGGCGCCCGAAGGAAGCGCCGGCGACTCCATTGCCAATGCCATTGCGACACCTTCATTGGCACGGCTGATGGCAGCACGATTGGCTGCGGTTTCCCCGAACAAGTCATTAATCTGTCCGGTCTGTGCTGAGGTGAGCGCCTGTAGACCGGCAATTCCCGTCGCATTTGCGCTGATTGCTGCGCTATTAGCACTGACCGAGGACTGCTGGGCGAAACCAGAGAAATCCGGCCCAGACTGCAGGCCGAGAGTACCGCTAGAATCGGCCGTGACGAAAGATAGGCCACCAGTCTGCGACGTCGTACTGGTGCTCAGCGATGCGATAACGACCTGACCATCATTGGCAGCCGTAGCGCCATTGCCGATAGCTACCGAATTGGCGCCAGATGCTACCGACTGGTTACCTAAGGCGATTGCTCCAGCACCTGTTGCCGACGCAGCTTCGCCTACTGCAACCGATCGCACCCCACTGGCAGTCGAGAGATGACCTAGCGCGGTCGCCCGCTCAGCGGTGGCATTTGCCCTCCAACCGTATGCTGTCGCACCTGCGCCAACGGCTGATGATTGCCCGCCGACAACGGTAGTCGAAGGGCCGCTTGCAATGGTCGAGAATCCGCTCATCCCGTCGCGATTGCCGCCAATTGCAATGGAGTCTCCTCCAGTCGCCTGCGCGGTATTGCCGAGCGCGATTGCATTGCTGCCAGACGCGATTGAATCTTCACCGCCGGCGAAGCTCTGCGCGCCAGAGGCAGTCGATTGATGTCCCACAGCCGTCGCCATTGCGCCTGTCGCTGCCGATTGCCAGCCAAGCGCAGTCGCCCCAGGGGTAGTGGCAACGCTTTCGCCGCCAAGCGCAGTAGTCGAGTTTCCGCTGGCAAAAGCGCTGTCGCCCAAGGCTAGAGCGTCAATCCCGTTGGCAATGGCTTCGTTGCCAATCGCGCTGGAATTATCTGTTTTCGCATCAGCATTTTCACCAATTGCGATAGAGCGAATTCCAGTTGCCGTGGCCAAGTGACCCAATGCCGTCGCCCGCTCGGCTGATACTGACTGCCAGCCAAATGCGGTTGAGCCAGGTCCTGTTGCCGAACTTTCGCCGCCAACTGCTGTGGTGGAATTGCCGGTCGCCATGGCGGTGTCGCCGATTGCCAATGCATCAATCCCATTAGCTATCGCTTCGTTGCCAATGGCGGTGGCATTATCACCTTGCGCATCAGCATTCTCGCCGATTGCTACCGAGCGAACTCCCGTCGCTGTAGCCAGATGGCCCAGCGCGGTGGAGCGTTCGCCTGACATTGATTGCCAACCGTAGGTCGTCGAGCCAGGGCCGGTTGCGACGCTTTCTCCGCCAACAGCGGTCGTCGAATTGCCGTTCGCGATAGCAGTGTCGCCGATGGCGATTGCATCAATTCCATTGGCGATGGACTCGTTGCCGATCGCAGTAGCGTTATTGCCCTGCGCGTCCGCATTTTCTCCAATTGCTACTGATCGGATACCAATTGCGGTGGCGAGGTGACCAACAGCAGTAGATCGTTCGCCCGACATTGTCTGCCAGCCAAGAGCCGTGGAGCCAGGTCCGGTTGCAACCGCCTCGCCGCCAACAGCGGTCGTGGAATTGCCCGTTGCAGAGGCGGCGTCACCGACGGCAAGTGCGTCTACACCGTTCGCGGTTGAACCATTGCCGATTGCAGTTGAATTGGCTGTTTGCGCGTCAGCATTTGTCCCGCATGCCAATGCGGTATCATCCGTGGATGTCGCTCCTCCATCGGTGTCGCCCGCATCGGCAACACCATTGTCATTGGAGTCTAAAAGGCATTCGGCCGCTGCTGCCGGTGTCGATATCAAAACTGGCGCGGCCAGTATGGCGGTGCCGCTCAAGAGCGCGAATGTGAATTTCTTCAAGTAACAATTTGTCATGGGAAGTATCTCTTCCTGTCTCTAACAGATCAGAAAGCCAGTCGGCGGCGTAGGTTTGATCGCCGAAAGTTGAAGCAAGACCACGTTATCGTGAACTCATCTTCTTGTCGGGGCAACTCCATCCGCATCCTCGGCTCGCCATCCCGAACGGATAACGGGCGCACCTACGAAGCCATTGCGCTTTCGGTTGCAGTAAGACCGAAAAAAATGATGGATGCGGTCTGCGGATAGGTTTTGCGCAGTCTCCGTGGGCGCTTCACTCCCGCATCCTGACTAGACGCTGTCAATTGCTCCGATCAACAGGATTGGAGGGGAGGGTGCTTCGTGAGGAGCCCCAGTGTTTTCCTCGAATGTGACGGCCAAGGATGAGCCTGGCAGGAGCAATTCAGATTCCGCTCCTGTTAGGTTTCGCTCAAGCACCCCAGAATTGGGGATATAGCCGAGCGATTGCGGCACGCCGCCCTCCGGTATCACCCACAGCTCTGCTACTTGGCCCTCACCCGCTTCCAGGCCGGAGACGCGTACCGATAGTCGCTGGGATGTGGGATTTATGAGGCTCGCCAGTCGGGAAGTGCCGTCTTCATTTTGTAATTGGGCGATCAGCTGAGGTTGGGCGCCTTCAAATGTTGTTGGACCAACTGGTGGATTGGTTGCCGGAGTCGACACATATAAGACCAGCGCCGCAGCGGCCATAGCGGTGCCAAACATGGCGAACCCGACGCTCAACCTGGAGGGGCGTTCGGCTTTCGGCTGAATGGTCACCACTCTACGATCAGCAGCACTTTCGTGTTTGATCCGGTTAAGGATCGCTTCCCGTGTAGCGCTAGAGGGCGCAAACTGGGTCGCTTCCTCGGCCATGGTTCCTAGCCGCCGGTCCCACCATTCAACGGCTTGTACGAACGACGGATCAGTTAGAATAGCGCGCTGCGCCTGCACCAGTTCCTCACCCTCAAGTACGCGCAAGGAATATTTGCCGGCCTGAATGAAAGGATCTTCAGTTTCCATTTGCTCTCTATCAACCACCGAGACATCCCTTCAATCCCATCAGCCCGCGGCTGATCCAGCTCTTGATGGTACCGATCGGTACGCCAATGTGATTAGCAAGCTCAGATTGTGTGTATCCCTCGAAATATGCCAGCCTGATTGACGTTCGATGATCGGATCGCAAGGTTTCGATACATTTCCGCAAGGCTTCTTGATCTTCCATGTCGCAAAGCCAGTCATCGGCAGGTTTGGCATCATCGGCAAAATTCTCGAGAACGTCGTCACCGATTTCCGTCATACGCCCTTCTCTGCGTACGACGTCGATGGCTGAATTTCGCGCAATCGCGCACAGCCAGGTGATCGGGTTGCCCTTGTCCGATCGGTACGTGCCCGCGCGCCGCCAAATCTTCATATAAACATCTTGCAATATTTCTTCTGCTCGCCCCCGGGAGCGCACGATACGAAGAATGCTGCCGTACAATACTCTGTTGGTCTGATCGTATAGTATGCCCATAGCCGCCTCATCCCCCGATGCGACTTTTGCTAGAGCAATCTTCAATGCAGTTCGGCGATCTTCCATGTCATCTCACTCGAATATGACCTGCGCAGGATTTTCCAAGAAACTACCAATACCAATTGAAGCCCGGATTTGGGTTCAAATGCTGTTGGTTAGACGAGGCACCAATCATTTGTGAACTAGCTTTACGTGCATTCTGTGCGACCCAGATCAATGAATACACAATTCTGAAGGCTGATGTTCTGCGCCCCATTTTGCAGTGCGCCAGACGCTTCGTTTGCCGATTAATGGCAACGCGAGCACAACCAAAGAAGAGCAAAATGATCCTTTCCTACTCGGATGCCCAAAGTGCCGAATTTCGCCGAATTGATCGGGCAACTTTGCGAGTTCGGCGGAGCCTCGACGTTCTGAACTGTTTCAAATGGCGAGCAAGCCTAACAAATCGCCCAGAGTTTCCAGATCTGACTTCCAAAATGTACTACGCATCAATCGAGTTTCGGTTGCGATCGACGTAACATTCCTGTCGGGAGGGAAAGTTTAGATCGTTGCCGAGTTTGAAGTGACCGCAGCCATAGTTGCTGTCGGCAAGTAATGGCTCAGAGCCCCCTTTTCAGATAATCCTAACGAAAGGGCCCTCACAAATATGCTTTGGGTTTAAGGGTGGGAGGCACGAGAGTTCGGCCTTTTCGCTTCTCATGCTTTAGGCCACGCACCAAACCAAGGCTCAGAAACAATAACCTTATGTAGCGGTCGACAGAACCGCGCCGACAGCAGCTACGAGCGATGAACGACCAGTATCGATTGCGTTCGCCCGGTAGCTCGCTCCATTGCATTCATAACCCAGTGAGACATTTCACGACTTGCATATGATTTTAGCGACATCAAACTGTCGATTTTCAGGCATAGGCAATTGTGGCCCTAGTCTTTCGGCGCTTCATCCGCATTGATCCACCAACGGCAGCAAATCCAAGAATTAGCATCAACCATGTCGCCGGTTCTGGGACAGCCCCAGACACTTCAGAAATGATCAGAGTGCTTCTACCGGTTGCGATGCCTGAAAAATTGAAGGTTCCCGTATTGAAAACCGGGCGCCCATCGACAAAAGAGAAGAGGTCTGCGCCGCCAAATTGTGTGAATCCGAGCCCGGGCGCGCTTATGTTCAGCGCTGCGAGGATACTGCCGGAGCCGAAGTTGACGTTTCCGCTTCCGGCGATTCCGTTGAATGTTCCAGGGACGTTATTGAAAAAGATTTGGCTGCCACCAAGCAATGGCTGATTGTTCACACGATCAGGAACCACCGGATCGACTTCGAGTGTGAAGGTTGCATTTCTCGATCCGCTTAGATCGAAAAGCAGTGTAGCAGCAGATGCGGGCACAGCAGTTAGGAGGCTCGCGGCAATTGCGCTGGTTACTAAGAAGTATGATGATTTCATTTGGGTATATCCTTTATGAAATGTGAAAAAGTGCCAAGGTCATCTTGCCTTCGCTACACTCGGAAGTTCGTAACTAGTTAATTGTTTTTTCTAGAAAAATACCGCTTCAAACGAAATTTTTCGATAGGTGCAACCATGGCAACGAATTGATCGTAGGAAACCTGATGGACCAAGCATTTTTGGCGAGATGTGCAGAGTTACAACGTAGGGTCATCCGCGCTTGGATTGGCTCTCCTGAGCCGGAGGTCGGCAACCGGTAACAGAGCATACGTTCCAGCGCCCGAATCGCGTTACCGAAACAGCCGTTCGTTCACAAAGGCATTGGGCAACAAATGGCAGGGGTCAGAGGGTTTGGAGATAGACCCCCATCCGCGGCGGGGTGGGCCAAACGATTACCTTGCAGGTAATCGCGCGAGCAAGGGCTTCAGGGTTTATGACTGGCAGTCACAAGCGGCCGCTCTCGCAAGTAATAAGTTCCTTTCCGGCGAATTGCGGGTGATCGCGGCCGCAGCTAGGAATTGCAAGCGCTCTTCGGCCGGTCGACCTGCTCGGAACAATAGGTCGCCCCTTGCCGCCGGCAGCGGCGCATAGGAAGGCATCAAGGCAACTTCGGCAATTTGGTCCAGCAGACTCAAGCCCGCGTTGGGTCCGAAGGCTATGCTGTGAGCGACGGCACGTTTCACATCGACCACCGGTAATGGCGGCACGACCTTTGGATTGTCGTATAGGATGGCGATGCGCAGCCAG
Organism: Allopontixanthobacter sediminis; assembly: GCF_009828115.1. Lineage (GTDB taxonomy): Bacteria > Pseudomonadota > Alphaproteobacteria > Sphingomonadales > Sphingomonadaceae > Allopontixanthobacter > Allopontixanthobacter sediminis. The sequence goes on from NZ_WTYL01000002.1 coordinate 673,463, forward strand.
TCGCTAATCCTGCAGGCGTATCCGGGATAGAGTGATCGGGCGATTTGCAGACTGCAAGTTTATGAGCCGAACCGTCTAACTTATATTGTGCACTGCAGCGGAACGCTTGTCGTACAATAGCGTTTTATCATAACAAATTGGAGCCGGTCAGATGTCTGCCACGCGGGAATCCCCTACTGCCTCAACCGGTTTTCAGACAATTGTCCCTTTTCGGCTGAAGAACCAGTCACGCCTTGTGACCATGATCAGCACGCAGCCGCCGCGCAAATGCGGCCTTGCGACATTCGCTTCGGACGTGGTCAAACACGTGGGTCGTTACCACACGAATGTGCGGTTCCAATTGTGGGCGATGAGCGCAAGCTGCAGTGAGTCGATTAGGTCCACAGTCGCCGGTACGATTAATCCTCAGGAACCTTCCAGCTATATTGACGCGGCAGCCGCAATAAATTCGACGGAAACTGACGCTGTGTGGCTGCAACACGAATTCGGCATATATGGTGGACCCGATGGGGCGATGGTACTTGATTTCGTCGACCGGATCGCAGCGCCGCTGATAGTGACCTTCCATACGGTTCTTGAACAACCTTCCGACAACCAGCGGCGCATTGTCGACCATCTGGTGCGCCGCGCATCACGGATCATGGTAATGAGCCTGCTGTCGCGCGACCGGCTTGTTGCCCAGCACCATGCGCCTAGAGAAATTGTCGAGGTCATCGAACATGGTGCGCCCGATCGCCCCTTCGGGCGGGAGGATGCGTTCAAGGCCGCGCGCGGCCTCGGCACGCGGCCGGTTCTGACCACGTTCGGCCTTCTGGGACCCGGCAAAGGGCTGGAAACCGTGATCCAAGCGCTGCCAGAAATTTTGCGTGCGTTCCCCTCGGTACTTTATCGCATCGTCGGGGCCACGCATCCCAATCTAATTGCAAGCGAGGGTGAGAGGTATCGAAATGAGCTAAAAGAGTTGGCGCAATCGACGGGTGTCTCGCACGCTATCGAATGGGAGGACCAGTTTCTCGACACAACGGAATTGCTCGACCAGCTGGAAGCCTGCGACATCTATCTCACACCCTATCCCAACCTCCAGCAGTCGACCAGTGGCACGCTGAGCTATGCCGTGGCGCTGGGCAAGGCGGTAATCTCCACGCCCTATATCCATGCCCGCGAACTGCTAGGCGGCAGCGTGGGTATTCTGGTGGAGCCCAAATCGGCACCGGCTATCGCGCAGGCAGTGTGCAGCCTTCTAAACGATCCTGCCCGGCTGGCCACGCAGAAGAGGCGCGCTTATGACCGCGGCCGGTTGACGATTTGGCCGCGGTTCGCCGACGCAGTCTCGCACATGATTGAACGTTCAGTTGCCCAACCGCTATGTGCCGAAAGCGTACGGGAGCCCAGTTTCGATGCGGTTCGCCGCATGAGTGACAGCACCGGTATGTTGCAGCACGCGATAGGGGCGGTTCCCGACCGGAGGCATGGATATTGTCTTGACGATAATGTGCGAGCGTTGATGCTTGTGAATGTCGCCGCCGGCATTTCGATAAATGAACGGATAAAGCTGGCCACGATCTATGCTGCCTTTATTCAGCACGCTTGGAACGAGGATATTGGCGCATTTCGCAACTTCATGCGGTTTGACCGCGAATGGTGCGAAGAAAGGGGATCCGAAGATTCCAACGGCCGCGCCATCTGGGCTTTGGCGCGCACGGCAATCGACAATCCGAATGCCGAACTGCGCCAATGGGCGACGCGCCTTTACGATACGGTGCTCGGCCATTCGCAAGCACTGGATAGCCCACGCACGCTTGCCTTCGTAACGCTCGGCGCCGCCGCCATGGTGGCGCAGCGTCCTGGACATGAACCGTCGCGTGCCGCGGTCATTCGAGGAGCAGAAATCCTGGCACATCTGCTGGAGCGGTCGCGCCGCCCCGATTGGATCTGGTTCGAAGCGGTGGCCGCGTATGACAATCCTCGGCTGCCGCAAGCTTTGATAGCGGCCGGCCAAGCGCTACAGCGGCAAGACTGGCTCGCGCTTGGGCAGGAATCCCTTGCATGGATTTGCCAACGGCAAACGGCGCCCGGCGGCCATTTCCGCCCGATTGGCTCAGAAGGTTTCGGGCTTCCCTACGACCAGCTGCCGTTCGACCAACAACCACTGGAAGCGCAGGCTGTGCTCGATGCGTGTGCCGCTGCGTATCGGGTGGATGGTGCGGAGCTTTGGCATATGCATGGTATGGCGGCGTGGCGATGGTTCTTCGGCGCAAATGATCGCGGAGTTGTGCTGGCCGATCCGGACTCCGGCTTGTGCCGCGATGGCATCAATCCCCGGGGGGCAAACCTGAATTGCGGTGCAGAAAGCATTCTGGCGTTTCATTTGAGCTATCATTCCATGCTAGCGCTGATCCGCGGCCAGACGCAGGATTCGGGGAAACGGGTTGACCACACAGAGCAAGGCGGATCACGGCCCGTTGTTTATTCATGATTTGCGACTGCACGCCGACCCTTCGCGTGTTGTTCTTCGACCGTTTCACCTTGGTTGGCAGGCCAAGCACGCCGAGGGCAACCGCGCCCTTAGCCTAGTCGAAGATGTGCGCTTGCTGAGCGATTCGGTAGTCGACAACGAGTACCGAAAGGTCATGGCCGATTTCGGCGAACGGCATTGGCAAACTGAAGCCATGTTCGCCGAACGCTGGTCCGAGGTTGAGCGCTCGCTCGACTTGGCGGAAGAAAATTTCTCGCCCACTCGCGAAAAACTGATCGGCGCGTATTTCTGCCACGAATATACCTATGCGGCGGCGGCGCTGATGAATCCGTCCATCGTGCCTCACCCTGACCAGAGCGGGTGCTTGGGCGGAGCAGTGCGGTTTGTTATGTCGCTGCGTGCGGTGGGCGAGGGACACATCAGCTCAATCGTCTTTCGCGAAGGCATCGCCTATCCCGACGGGCGGATGGATCTTTGGCCGCAAAGCGCGTTTGGCACATCGGTCGAGCTTGACGATGCCAGCCTGTCGGATAGTGATAGTGCGGTGACCGTTCACCGGCACCCGGACAGCAGCCTGTCCAACACTGTCATCTTCCCAATTACAGAGCAGCAACGCAATGGCCTGGAAGACCTGCGACTGGTTAGGTTCGAGCACGAGCCCGGCGATTACGAGTGGATTGGCACCTATACCGCCTATTCTGGCTCCACCATTCGGTCGGAACTGCTTCGAACAAAGGATTTTCGCCGCTTCCTCCTTGAACCCATTGATGGGCGCGCGGGCCGAAACAAGGGCATGGCGCTCTTTCCGCAGAAAGTAGAAGGCCTCTATACCATGGTTGGCCGGCAGGATGGTAAGAACCTGTTCCTGCTGAAAAGCAGCCGGATCGACAGGTGGGATAGTGAAGGCAAGCTGCTGATGGAACCGCGATACCCTTGGGAATTCATCCAGATCGGCAACTGCGGCAGCCCGATCCGCACCGAACATGGCTGGCTGCTATTTACCCATGGAGTGGGCGCGATGCGAAAATATGCGCTGGGCTGCGCTTTGCTCGACCTGAACGATCCATCCAAGCTGCTCGCCCGCACGGCCGAACCAGTGCTGACCGCGGAAAATGCGGATCGGTCAGGGTATGTTCCCAATGTGATTTACACATGCGGCGCGATGCGCGTGGGCGAACAGTTGATTATCCCTTACGGGATCTCGGACAGCTCTGTCGGATTCGCCAATGTTGGGATTGACGATCTGATTAAGACGATGAGCTGACGACGTGTGCGCTGAACCATAACCCGGACGCTCAATAAAAACCTTTCGTTCGCCGCTGATCACTTGCCCAAATCAACAACTGACCCGTTGAAGACAGGCAATACGCGAATTCTCGGGTTCGTGACCGATGAATTTCTCCGGGATCGGCTAGCTTCGGCAAACTGCAGTAAAGCCGGCCAGGAGAACGCCCGGATGACAGCCTGCATCGAAAGCGGCATCAATGCAGAGCCGCATTTTAATCAAACTCGGAGGAAATCAGGCAAGACGTTAGGAAGCATAACGCGGGCTATCCAAAGCGAGGGAAGGCTTAGCGTCCATTTGACCTCGGGCGGCTCGGAGTTCGCGATCCGCCTCATCGAGCAAGCAGAATGGATTTGGCGGGAAGTCGCTTTGCCGGATTTGCGAATAAGGCAGCGGCACGCCTCAAGCGCCTAGCGCCTACCTGCAGTTTTAGTCGGCGTCGCAGTGATTGGATTTAGCGCCAGTCTCTGGTCAATACGGGCAACAGCCTCATCATACCTCTTGGCTTCAAGACCATCGAACCGATCTGCGAATGACGCCTCGGAAAGCCCCTCAGGAGCGTAGAGCAGCGAATGGGGAAGGAGGTCGTCTTGCCGCGCTGATTTCAATGCGCGAGACGCGAGAACTGCCGTTTTAGGGTCTTGGGCAATAAGTGCGGCCTGCATCCCTGCACGGTCAGCGGCCAGGTCGACAAAGGAGAACCCTGATCCATCAGGCAGGCTGTCACTAAGTTCCTTCCACTCGCCCAGATTGGCAGCAATTCTAGCTCCCAGGACAGAGGTAAGCGCGGCAGAGAAAACCCAGTGCTTCGCCAGATCCTCGCGGTCATGTAGATAAATCGGCTGCCTTGGCGATCGGCAATTCTTCGTTTGGCTAGCCGCCTCGGGCACAAGCGCTTCAGCCTGCTCGCCGACAACTAGCAAAGCAAGAGCGGCAAACGCTGCACGGTTGTAATTGGCCTCTTCGGCGGATGGTGCGTTGGCGAATATGCGGTTCACCAAAACCGGCAACCTATCAGACGGGTTCCTCAGCTGATCAGCGGCGGCCAGGCAGTACAAATTCTTGACTAGGCTTTGGTCGATGCCGACGGATCCCGCTGCCATGACTTTGTCGACGACATTGGTATTTCGTGGCAGCGCGATTTCAGCGATGACGCGCTGATCTTCAATGATGACCCGCCTAACGAGCTCATCTAGCGGTGGAATTTGCGCGCCGCCCGAGCCAAGGCCCCAACGCGCCAGGTCTACCAGCCACCTCGAGGCCGGCGGTGGAAAACTGATATGGCCAACCTTAAGGTGATAGGCTGGAAACCCGGTGTGGTGACCTGCAACTGTTGACTCGGTATTCACCCATAGCCCAAGTGGCAGAGGAATGCTGGCACCAATGGACAAAGTCCCGTTCTCTAGCCGCGCTTCAACCCGCTGGATCCCGGTCACATCGCTTAGCAAGCCTGCCAGGCCTGCTATGGTTTCAGCGCTGAATTCAACCTGCGCTGCAGAACCGGTTTTTTGCGCTGACCTCAGCTCGCTCCAGACTTCCTTTGCGGAGCCGACGTCCTGCGCTGACGGCCGCGCTGAGGGCTTCACTGCGGCGCCCGCATCGACAAAAATGAAGGCGAATACCGCAGCAAGCAAAGTGATAAGCGCCGCGCCATTGCGCAGGCGGCGGACAGAGGGCTTAGTAGGCATGGATTTTACATAGACTAACGCACGTTTACCATCCACCAACATTGGCGGTCTGATCGCTCAATAATTGAACAGTTGCGCCGCAAGCCCAGCGCCATGCCTTAATTTTTAGATCTAAAGGCGACGGGAGCAGGATGCTCCGGCTCAGCCGTCAGAAAGGTTAGACTACGCCAGTTCTTTTCAAACATATGCGAATTGCTGGCTCTACAACATTTCATGCAGAAAGGCCGGTTAGGCGGCAAGCATTGGTTATCAAGCACCAGCCTTTTCCTTTGGCTGGAGGTAGGTCAGGTGGAGGCTTTCCTACTTTCAGACTTCACCTTGACATCAATATGTAAATAAATCCGACAGTTGCTTAATCGACAACTGCTAGTTAACGGATATTTAAGCGTAATTGTCGTGTAACATATTGGGGGAAATGATGATGAAAAAGTTGGGCTTTTTGAAGGCAATTACTGCAACGTCGCTAGCCACTATCACTGCCGCCACTCCGGCCTTTGGGGCGGAGTTGATAGTAAATGGCGACTTCGAAGCGTCAACTAGCCAGACCGCAACCCCAATTGGTTGGACCAATGTCGGTCATAGTGATGGCGTGATCGCTTATTCGGCTTTCGGGACTCCAGCTTATAATGGGGCGTATTTTTACGATTTCGGCGGCTACGGTTTTGCGAATGGCATGGTCGGCGATGGCATAGAGCAAACCGTCACAACGACTTCAGGGATACTGTATGCTCTGACCTTTGGTCTAAGCTCCGAAAATCAATCCGGAATTTCTAGTCTCAGTGTATTTTTCAATGATGTTCTAGCTGGTACCTTCAGTCTGGGGGTTGACGGCTCAGGTGTGTTTAGAAAGCCATTCACTACGACAACGATCAACTATTTCGCGAATAGCGGATCCACAAAGATTACTTTCCTCCAAGGCATGGGTGATACTGGTGCTAACGACCCAATGATTGACGCTGTATCTTTTCAGGCCGTAACTAGCGCGGTTCCAGAGCCCATGACGTGGATGCTGATGCTTCTTGGATTTGGCGCGATGGGCGCCGCGATGCGCAAGCGCAGTAAGCAAACTTCTTCAGTCTCATACGCTTAAGCCGTTATCTGGCAAGACGCGCCGTCGGCTTTAAGTCGGCGGCGTTTTTGTGTCCGCTTCCTTCAACACGTCGATGATCTGTTTTTCCGTAAACCTCGTTCTCTTCATCTCGACCCTCCCTCCATCAGGGCAGGACTTTAATCGAACTTGGAAAGCTGGGGGTCACGTCACATGCCGTGTTCGGTCCCAGTTTTTCCGGTAACGAAACTTTCTGCTTCGCTGAGCAGTTTGGCTTTGGCCGCTTGATCTAGAGTTGGCGACAATGCGCGAGTTCCAAGGAGCCATTCGTTGCTGATTGCTTCGTCAAAATGGATGCCGCACCACCTACCCTTGCGCCAAGAAATGTCCCCGAACGCTTCGTAATCTAGCCATGCGAGGATACCTTTGGAAACATGGCGGGCATGCTCCAACAGGACTTTGGCACCAGTCGCGGATAGATCGTACAGGATTACTGACTGCAGGCCGTCGAAGCCTTGAAAAGTGGCGTCAATTCCAAGTCGAAGGCGAGGGTGTAGGCGGCGGACGTGCTGGTTTGCTATGCTCATTTGCCGCTTTATTACATGCCCGCGGCTTGATGCCCCATGAAGCGATCCAGCCTGGACCATACGTAGATTCGCTAAGTGAGAAATCACGACTGCTTAGCATCGCACGACCGTTCCATATTGTTCCAATTCAGGCCTGATGCACCGAACCAATCTCCCGGTGTGCCACCAACGTTAAAAGCGGTTGAAAATAGCGTAGTTGCTGCCGAAGGCACTGAGCCGCTGGAGTACAGTGTTGCTACGACGCTTCCTGGGTTAGAAGAAGAGTTACGGATGAAACTTCTAATGATGTAATCGTGGTAGGCGCGGAAACAGCGAAGAAACCCGCTAAACTCTGCGAAGGAGTAAGGGACCATTCCGTACCTCCGACCGGAGTTCCTGTATGAACAACCGTTGCCGCTTGTGCCGATGACGCAAATGCCAACGCCGATACAGCGGCAAGAAAGGTTTTCTTCATATTTTACCGTTTCATTTGTCGAATCTATAATAAAATGAATTTTTTTCAGAAACTTAGCTTAATCAAATGCTTTTGAATCGCTCATAAGGCGACGAAAATTTGTCTCGTAATGGGATAAGTAAGCATTTTAGGTAGGTTGTGGCGCCGCCGGCAAAATAGCTGCTTTTCGAAAAATTGATAAAGTGCTAATTGGGCAAGAATCGTTAATACAGCGGGGAGTTTGTTCATGATCAAGCCACTACTGATTGCTGCCACTCTTGCTGCGACCGCATCACCTGCTTCTGCTGCAGAATTGATCACGAACGGCAGCTTCGAAAATCCAGAAATTACCGACCCTTGCTGCAGTACTGTCCCAACCGCGTCATTGCCAGGTTGGACAATCGGATCTGGAAACGTCAATGTTGTGAACGGCACTTTTGCAAGCGCCGCAGGCAACTTGGCGCTTGATGGCACACAGTATCTTGACCTTATTGGTGAGGGCGGAGTTGGCTCGTTGTCCCAGACCTTCGGCACGATTGCTGGGCAGCTCTATCTCTTCAAGTTTGCTTACTCGCACAATATTTTCTCTGGTCTGCCTTCGGCTTCTGCTTCCTATTCGGTCGATGGCCTTTCAGGCATCATAACTCATTCTACAGGCTCGAACGCCAACCTCGACTGGCAGATGTTTTCCGGGACATTCGTGGCCACAGGGTCAAGCGCCACCCTCAATTTTACAAACCTTCTTGGCGGTGCCAACGATGGCATCCTTTTGGATGCAGTCTCGGTTAGCGCGGTTCCTGAACCGTCTACTTGGCTCCTCCTGGTTTTTGGAATTGGAGCCATAGGTTTTGCAATGCGCCGGCAAAAGCGGGCGCGGACCCGGGTTTCTTACGCTTTTTGAACAATCGAAGGGTATGGCCTAGTTCAACCTAGGCACACTTCGGTCGAATCCAAAAAAGATTGTGGGCCCCGCCTTAGTCAAGGCGGGGCCTATTTTATTAGGTTGGGCCTGTTGACAATTTGGCAATGCTACAAAGGCTACCCCAAGCCGCCTGGTGCTGCGGTTGGCCGACCCGTGCTGGCGCTGCGAGCACGCGCTTCATTTCCCCAACATTAATAAATTGGCAAGCATCAAGATTGAAGTTATTGCAGCGCGAAACAGGCTCAGTCTTAGGAATTCTAGATGCTTCGTAAATTTGCCATTGTTGGCGCGATTGCTTGCTCGACGCTTGCGGCGACCTCTGCAACCGCTGCTTCTATCATCAACCTAGATGGTAAGGGTAATGCATCGTTGAATGGCGATAATGCTGTAAATCTGGATCTAGCCGCCGGCACTTATGAGCTGGTCTTCGTTGATAGCTTATTCACCGCATTCAATCGCTTTGGCACTACAAGTGGGTGCGATAGTCTTGGCGCTAATTGCAGGCTTGGCTTCGAGAATAGTGCCCGTTTCATTATCGATGGCACAACTTACCTTTTTGGTGATGGGAATGCGAGCGGCGGCATTGGACCGCAGGCAACTGGCGGATACTATTCGACCGCCGCTCAGGCATTTGCGTCATCAGGCGTATATAAAACGTCGTTCACGCTTGCGTCTCCGGGATCGGCAAGCTTCTTTATCTATGATGACAATCTTTCCGATAACACCGGCGGAATCTCCTTGGCAGTTTCAGCCGTGCCAGAGCCTGCGACGTGGTTCATGATGCTCCTGGGCATCGGCGTAATTGGGTATGCCATGCGCAAGCGGTCGAGCGTTCGCGCTACGGTTAGCTACGCCTAACTTTCGACCAATGTCCGTCAGTGTGCAGGTGCTAAAGATCCGACGCGCTGAACTAATGTCGATAGACGCCCTCTAATGACATACTGACTTTTCGGCTTAGGGCCGCGGTTCGAGCTCAGGTACGGTATCGGTATCGTTCAGGGAAAAAGCGCCGGGGGCGGCAGTCTCAATTCTATCTATCAGCGCTTCGGTCGCCGCCAAGGCATGGCTCGTGTATAGGGTGTGATAGGCGGTGGCGTATTTGTCAGACTCGTCAGGTTGCACGTGGCCCAGATAGATTCGGCCCTGCTGCCAGTGCCCATCATGTTCTAGCTCGGCTCGTAGAAGATTAGACACGCTCCGCCTGACCAACTTCGTTCCGCTCTGAGCATCTTGGGGGAAGTTGAGAGTTTGGGTCATTTGGCGCCAGGCAGTACGGACCGATGCTACTTTCACAAAAGGTCCCAAATTAGCTTCTAGATGCGGTATCAGTTGCCGCGGCGCTCGCAAAAGCGGCCGATACTTCTTGGTCTGCGCCCGGCCATTGGGATTGAGATCGATGTAGCCATTCTCTTTTTGCCATTGTCCACGGGCCGGGGCGGTCGAAAAATCCATCACGGCGTCCGGCCGCGCCCAAGTACAAACGCTAAGCCTGAGGAATTGAAGCAATTGCAACCGATCGATCCTCCACTTCTCGACCTGCTTGCTAGGCACATCGTTCGAGTAATCGCTCACTAGGGCATAGCGAAAAGTCGCGACGAGCTGCTTTTCGGACATTCGGAACCAGGGTGATTTGCTGACCACCTTAGCTGATTTGACTTTGAATTCAGCGCGGGAAGCCAGTTTCCGCTTCTTGAACGCATGGTTCACAGCCGCGCGCAGTTGGAGAACGCTTGCTTCCACGGTACCCGGTGTTCTCTTGCGAGAATTTCCTTTTGCACTCGTGATTGGCACTTCCAGCGCCCAGGCACGAAACGCGTCAACCCAAATATCGTCGACCTCGTCAACTCTTGTGCTCTCCAGCCCTTTAGCGATCTGGTAATTCAGCACGTGTTCGAGCCGGTAGCTTGCCGCTTTGTAATCAGCTTTAGCCGCGCCGTACTCTGCAACTGCCGTGGCCAACAAAGGGGGTTCGTTACCAGACAGAGCTTGACCGCATGTGGGGCAGACGACGAATCCCTTCTGATTGGCTTCGTAGAGTTGATCTAGCTGCGCTTTGCCGTCTTCAATGTCCGCAGAGCGCGTAGACAGGCTTCGGACGCGTCCGGCGACGGGGTCGTACCAGAAAATGTAGATCTTGTTCGACCGGGGCGTCCCGTCGCTCCTGACATCGAAGGCGAGGTAGTAGCCTCCTCGCCGGTAAAGCTCCTTCTTTTGCACTCAATCTTCCTTTGCTTATTAATCTTCTTCTGAAGGAGGTCGAACAGTCCAATCGCGACAAGAAGATTGAGTTGTTCAGCGTCAAGGCGCAGGTGGCGCTGCTTTTCAAACGCACTTGAAAAGCGTGTGTCCAGGGCAACCAGTCTCTCTCGGAGATCCGAGGCGTTGTCAGCCTTCTCACCCATGGTGAAAGGCCTTCTCTGAATTTCGACCGATTTTGGAAGGGGCCGTCAAATTCGACCCAAGGCGAAACGCAAACTCTTTGAAGAGTTTCGTCTGGTCAGCCCACTCACCGATGTGTTTTTCAATCTGCATTTATAGCTTAAGGGACGCGGATCTGAATTCGCCAAGCCAACTTCGCGAGATTGTGCTGATTGTCCAAGTTCGGGACAGTTGGTCCTCCAAGTCAGGAAGGGGGGGCTGTTGATTTCGCTAAAAGGTCGAACTGGGAAAATTCTGATTTTTCATCGCGACGTGACGCGGGATAGTTCATGTCCCGCGATGCTGGGGTCTCGTCGCCCTGTCACTTGTTCCGTTCGTATCTTTGGGTCTGCCGAGCGGGTTATGACTGGGAAGCGGTCATTGCCAGTCCCCGGAATATGGCAACGATGGGTCTGCTGATCGAGCAGAGCACTGGTTAACCTGGTCCCTTGGGATTTTGTGCCGAACACATCCCAACATTCGCTGAAGCTGAGGTTGGTCATCATGATCACGCTGGTGCGCTCATGGAGTTTGCTCAGCCGGTGCAACAGCATCGCTCAGCCTAACCGGCTGAACGGCGGCTATCCCCTTCTGTCCAGAACGACGAGGTCGAGATGCAGCAAGCGTTCGGCATGTGTAAAGAATAACGACATCTTGCTAATAGTTGCGGCAGCGTTAACCGTAGGATTGGGTTGCAAAAAAATCATCAGACAGTCGGCTATCGCCAAGCATTGGGGAATGCATCATGAAGAGTTTATTGTTAATTGCGAGCGCGCTTTGCTTATCAAACCTCGCGCCCGAAAGCGCACAAGCCGCAACAATCCTGGATAATGTAACTTGCGCTGAAGTTGGCCCAGGGGCCTTCAGTTGCAACCAGGCTTCTGCTGTCGTTGGCGTGGGCGACGAATTCAACATTAGCGGATTTTTTGGGATCGATTTCAGCTCCGGAATATTGTCGATCAGAGCACTGTCGTCTGGTCTGTTAGGCGGGACAGTTCTGCAGTTCCAAAACCTGACGAACCCCTGGACGTCAGCTAATCTACTTTCCGGAAGCGTTGGCAATTTCGACTCCTCCGACGTCACGCTCACGTCTGGAATATTGCGTGTAGATTTTAGTAACACTGGTACTGGTTTGGTAGGACCATTCGCGGCTGGGGATACGTTCACCATTGGTTTGGTACAATCCGCAGTTCCTGAACCGGAGACCTGGGCACTGATGCTGCTTGGGTTTGGCTTGGTCGGCGGTGCCATGCGTTCTAGAAGGAAGAAAGCGGTCTCCCCTTCCTTCGCTTAAAGCTTCATCGACACATTGATAAGGCGCCGCCGGTCCTTGGATCGGCGGCGCTTTTATATCATGAACCAGCGCAAGGTGGGGCCAGAGCTTCGCTTATGACTGGATCTGGTCGTAAGGGTCGCCGACCCTCTGGACGAATGGCGCCTCAAAGGCAGCCTCTCTCGCGCCGCAGATGACCCGCCATGTCCGCGGCCTTGGCTGCAGCTTTTGACGCAGCAGCTGGCTACGAAGATCCGACCCTAAAAGTTCAGCTATCGCCGCGGGCTAACTCCCCCCCCTCGATTGTGAATGCATCAGCACGCCTCGGACAAATCGAAAGCCGATCCGCCGCTCTCAACCCGATCGCGGGGATTTGTTCTGAACTCTAAACGCCGAAAGGGATAAACTATGCCTGACGTGCCTTGCTGCGTGCTGCTCCAGACGCTGCTTCTCGGAAGCTAACAAGTCTTCGCAAATTTTCGTCCCACAAACTGAGCGCCAAAGGATATAGTGTCTGGAACGCGGTGAAGCGGTTGAGGCGACGCAGTTCCGGATATGCCGTGAGAACGTCCGGCAAGCGATAGAACGGAATGCGGCTAGCGAGGTGGTGCACATGATGCACCCCGATGTTCGCGGTGAACCAGCGCAGCGGTTGCGGCAGGTCGAGATGGGAGCTGCCCTTCAAGGCTGCGTCGTGAAACGACCAATCGGGTCCTCTATCCCAGTGCGCCTGTTCAAACTGATGTTGAATGTAGAACAACCAAACTCCCGTTGACGCTGCGATCAACAGAATTGGCAGGACAACCAGCGCAGTGGTGCCAACTCCGAAATAGAACATCAGGGAGCCAAGAATGGCGGCGGTCGCAAGGTTAGTCGCGATCGCACTGACCCAGTACCGCGGCCCTTCCTTCATCAAGCCGATCGGCAACCGGTGCCGCAGGAGGAAAAGGTACGCCGGGCCCACACCGAAGAGAACGATCGGATTGCGATAAATCCGATACAGCACGCGTTGAACGCGGCTGCGCGAATAGAACTCCCGTACCGTCAGGGTGTCGACATCACCAAATCCGCGCGCATCGAGATTGCCGGTGTTTGCATGGTGCAGCGCATGAGATCGCTTCCAGCAATCATACGGGGTGAATGTCAGCACGCCCAAAGCTCGTCCGGTCCAATCGTTGCCAGTTCGTTTGGGTAGAAACCCGCCATGACCACAATCATGCTGAATGATGAAGGTTCTGAGCAACAGCGCTCCCGCTAGCGGCGCGAGCGCGAAAGCTAGGTAATGGCCGGACTTAACCGCGAGCAGCATAACCAGAACGATGCCGAACAGCGGACCCAGCGTTATCGCCAACTCCCAAATGCTTCGTCCCGTGTGTGCCTGTGCAAAAGGTCTAAGGTCGGAGACGAGTTGTCGCGGCTCTAGCGTCGCGGCGTCCGCGCCAGCGGCGACGCCATTCTCGGCCATCAATTTATGTTTCAAGACAGCAGGTTCCAAATAGCGCTACGAGCATCGATGCCGCGGAAGCATTCAGTGCGGTTACAGATCTAGCGAGCATTCCTGACGTCGCTTAAGGGTAAATAGCGAGGTTGCTGCGCTGCGCAATGGCAAACGATGAGGCTTATTTAAGGCTAACGCCATGTCGGTGCGCAGAAACCTGACTGTCTTGCGTGGGCAACGGAGGCGGCTCAACCCTTTGATAAACTTCCGATTTCAAGGTTCCGGCAAAGTGCCTACATTGTCTATTTTGTTGATGGTTTTGCCTCAGTCTAGCCCGAGATTGCCAGACTGCTGCTGGTCACGAAGCTTCGAATATCGATTTGACAGAGGTACGAGCCACTCTCACCTCCGGAAGACAGGTGTGCTAAAACAGAACTAGACTTTAGAATAGTTATCTCTGCGGTGGTTAAGTATTATAGCTGGGGCATGTCGGAATTACGTGACTCAATCCATTATTCGCAGCTGGCCCGAAAGGCCCGCCAACTTGCGTCCGGTCACCCCGATCCGCTCGTAGCGCGGCGCTTACGTGAGTTAGCTCTCCGACATGACCGGTTGTCCCGGCAGCTGGCAAGGACTGAAACCGAAGAAGTCGCTTCGACAGGCGTTGTTAGAAAGTTCTTTTCACGCAGTTGAGCTGTCTATGTTGCGCGGGAACCTGAAGCGTTGCGTAACGGCAATTGCCGATCTGGTTTTCGTCCTCTGCGCCGATACTCTCGCGGCACGCCATATCGGCGAGAACACTCTCGGCAAGGTTCAATGCTTACGGTTCGTAGGAACGTTGCTGAGTTAGAAAGGCTTTAGTCGCCTTCCTTTAGCCAATGGTATCGTGAAGTGAAAAGTTGCTCCCCCGTCGGGATTATTGGGTGCGGTTAATTTCCCTGAGTGCGCTTCGACAATTGTCCGGCTGATCGAAAGGCCAAGACCGCTTCTTCCCGGTTTGGAAGTAAAAAAGGCATCAAACAGGTTGGTCATCATCTCGGGGGCGAGCCCGGGGCCATTATCGCAGACAGAAACTGAAGCAACGCCGTCCCTTGCCATCGCGACAATGGCTATTTCAGGCCGTTCAAATCCTCACACGGCTTCGCATGCATTCCGGATCAAATTGATCAGGATTTGCTGAATTTGAATAGAAACGCCAATCGCGATCAACCCGCTGCACGCGGTGTTGGTTACCTGAATAGTACTTGAGACGTTCATGAGCGCGATCGTCAAAGCCTCGGAAACTGCTACGCCCACATCGAATTCTTTCGAATCTGCGCGCGGCTGCGCAGGCATACTTCGGATATCGCGCATGACCATTCCGGCCTTGAATGCGCAGTCCTCCAGGCTCGACTGACGCCAGCACGGCGGCCCCGCCGCCGATGCCAGAATTCCCTAGCGCGCTCTTTCTACTTCGAACTTGGACTGGATTATGGTTTAGTACTGTCAGCCTGAATGCAGCTTCTCTCTGATTGGCATAGCTGGCCCTTCAACGCAGTGAGCTCATGCCAAGAGGGTTTGCCACTTGGCATGAGCGACCGAGGGGGAGGGTCCTTTAGCATTGTGGCGGTGTCCGTCAGGTAGGACCACAAAGCGTCTGTGGGGAATGGTGCTGGCGGCCAGTATCAACCAGCTACGGAACCCCGACAATTGCAATCAAAAGAACGGCATTAAGCGGCGATCAGCCCGCCAACGGTTTCAAGAAACGGCTTCATAGATACCGGCTTAGCGAGATAACCACTTGCTCCAGCGGAGCGGACTTTGAACTCTGCCCCTCTGCCGACAAATCCAGTAACAGCCAAGACTGGGATATCGCGCAGCCGCACGTTAGACTTCAGCAATTTGATGATGTCGATACCCGAGATATGAGGCAAATGAATGTCGAGCACAATTAAGTCGGGACCGAATTCCTCGACCTCCTTAAGCGTAAGCCGCTCGTCCACGACTTCCTCAACTTGATAACCGCCTTCGCGCAAGACAGCGCATAACATCATGCGGTTAAGTAGGTCGTCCTCAATGACGAGTACGCGTTTTAACATATGCATCCATTCAAGGTAGGTTAGGGCCTGCGACAGCTGGGGGCCGTTCGGGTATCGAATGCCCGACCGACCTGCCAGTTCCCGTATTGAGCTTCTGGCAGATATCGATCCGGGTAAACTTAGCGGAGCGCGCTAAACCAAATCTCAGTCACATTTCAGGCGCAGGATTGTCTTCGGCATCGGGAAAAGGCCGAAAATTGCGAGGGCCAGGCACCGACGATATTTATCTCAAGTAGTTGAAGTACGGAGTATTCTGCACGAAGCGGTTCATGCAATTTTAGATTCTTCCGATCATTCAAAGAATGAAAGGATGCCCAATGCGCTTCAGAGCGACACTAAACAATCCAGTGGACAGCGAAGAGGGCTTTCCGGTGGACGCCGCGGAAGGATTTTTTCAGCCTCGTAGACAGCGCCGGTCACTTACGCTCTCCGCCGTAACAAGCTCCCATTCAAAGGGAGAGACCCAGGTTGAAATCCGCGACATTTCTGAAGGCGGACTGCTGCTCAAAGCAGAGCTGACAACATTATCGACCGAAGACGTGATTGAGGTGGTCCTGCCGGGCAGTGGCCCCGTTCAAGCTAGGGTGGTTTGGCAAAGTGGTAGGTTCTCCGGTTGTCAATTCGACGAAACTGTTTCGGTGGGCGCCGTCAGTGCAGCCTTGCTGAAGTCAAGCCCTGCTCAAGCGGCCCGTGAGATCGCAACCGCCGAAGGTACTGATGATGGTCTGGAAGACAGCAAAGTCGACGTTAAAGCTCCGCTGAACTGGTCAATTGCTTTTTACTTGTCTCTCTCACTCTGGGCCGTTCTCATCGCGACCGTCTACTCATTCGCTATGTAAGTAGCTGCGTCAGCTCAATACCGAACGAGCGGTGGCTTTGATGGCGTTGCTTAAATTCTTTGATGTTGCAGCCATTCGGATATTCCTCCGCCATTCTGCTAGCAAACTCAGCCGGGGCAACCAGCCCACCGGATCTGGGGAAGGTGGAAAAACTCAGAATCGAGTGGTTCGAGGTCGGGAAGTAATGTTAGACGCGGCTTGGCTCCAGTCCCGGCTGGGGAAGCCGGTGAGCATGTCGGCAGAGCGCCGCGCCCCAACATGTCCACGGTAGATCAAAAATGGTGCCTGGCAATTTAGATTGTTACCGAAGCAGCTAAGTTTGAGGTCGGTGTAACGCCAAGAGCCGCCGACAGAAGCATCGACGGCTCTATTCCCGACCGCTTAGGCGTAAGAAACCGCGATGCTTCCCTTACGACGAGCCGCGCGCATTGATCCGCCAATAAGGCCAAAACCCAAGAGCAGTAGTGCCCAAGTACTCGGCTCTGGCACAGCGGACATTGTTTCAAATCCCAATGCCCCCACGCCAAATTGCCAATTAGAGCTCCCACCAGAATTATTATTCCAAGTCAATGATTTGATTCCAGCCCCGCCAACACTAATAAAGTCCGTATAGTTGTTACTCGAATCAATAACGGCACTACTAATCAATGCGCCGCTCTCATCAAACGCGCTGTAAAATGAGCCGTTGTTAGTACCATAGTTGTTGAAGGTGAAGCGTACATTCGAAACAACATTGCCAAAAACGGCGCTTAAAACACTATTTGTAGGATAGTCATTGGTATCAGAATTTGAAAGTGCCACGGGGCAAGCAGTAAAAACGCAAACTGCTGACGGTGTCGAAGAAGCGTTCGGTCCGCCGCCCATGGAAAAGGTTACCCCAGCCACCGAGGTGATCGGCGTGCCGTCGGCAAAAGTTGAAAAATCAATTATGGTCTCGGCCGCCATCGCAGGCGTTGCGAACGCAATCGAGCCAGCAAATGCAAGCGAAAGTAGCTCTTTCATTATCATTTCCCTGTTTTGTCATCGAGTCCTTGCGCGAGAAGGACTTCCTTTCCGCTCTTTTCGAGCAATAATCAGATATTAATAATTAGCAAACGATACTTCATTGCCAAAGAATCCCGTTTTGCCACAATCAATTAGGAACCATGCTCCCCCTGAATCTGGACTGGCAGCAACGAGCAGACATCTGCACGTTCCGCTGTTCCCGAAGCGACAAGTACCCCCAAGTGATTTGAGGTCGCAAAGAGTTAATTATAAAAGGTCGCTGGCGGAGCTCGATTTCGAGCAACCAAACATCGCTTTAATAGAGGGCTTCGCTCACCTTGAGAGGTAGCGAGCACCATATTGCGCGAAAGCCAGGCACCGCTGACTACGCAGCAACCCAGGCTCGAGGTTTTCAAAACTTTAGCGCTTACGAGAAATGATTCCATTAAGTTTGTGATGACCGGAGATTTTTACTCGAGACAGAACGCAGACCATTTGCTTGCTGGAAAAGTTGACGGGAATTAGCGAGAGGCAACCGAGGAGTCCAAGGAAGGTGGAGCATGGCCGCAAAGTTAACTCGCAAGGACCTGATACAGCTATTTATTGTTACTATTATCGCATTCGCCGCGGCCCAATTGCTGACCCGGACCTCTCCAATTGGCATTGATGTCAGTTCTAACGCGACCGCGCAGGCAATCCTCGACGATCGGTCTTCACCCTCGCGGGAGGTCGACGACCCGACGCTAACCCTAGTTGTGTTCACCGATTACCAATGTCCCGCTTGCAAGCTTGCGGACCCGCAGATGATGGCGGCTGTGGAAAAAGACGGTCACATTCGCGTAGTTTATAGAGATTGGCCAATCTTTGGACCGATCTCAGAAGAAGCCGCGCTTATAGCGATCGCGTCGGACCGGCAGAATATCTATCCTGCAGTCCATCGGCAGTTGATGAGCGAGCGGCGGCCACTCAGTGAGCAAGTAATGCGCGAGGCGGTTACCGGGTCTGGCGGCGATTGGGCGCAGATTCAAAGTGATCTGCGCGACCACTCGGAGGAAATTCGTCAGCAACTCAACCTCAATCGCCGGGACGCATTTAGCTTAGGATTGGCCGGCACCCCTGGCTATCTCATCGGCCCGACGCTTGTATCAGGGGGGCTCGATGAGGGGGAATTCACAGACGCATTCGAGAAAGGTCGGCGAACCGAAGGCCGCTAGCACACAGGAAAATGCATAGCGGCGAGGAAGTAAGACCAAAGTGTCTCAAAAGGATTTTCGTCGGGCTGCAACTCAAAGCTAGTAGGCCGAATCGGTCAGATTAATTGCCTCCCCCCATGGAGTGCCGCATGGACAGTAGAAGCTTGGAAAAGAGCCAAGCGCTGGCTCATCGGACGCACGAAGGCGTGCCAAACCCGGTGGGCTAAGGGTCACGCTGCTAGGCCTATTGCCTCGAACATAGGTTGTGTGAACTTAAGGTCCGGGAATCAGATAGTCCAAGCGCCCCAATTTGGGGCAGCTGGAGGCTTCTTCTTTCAAAAGAGCAAGCAGTCCGTTAAGATTGGCAGCTATACTTAAACCGATTCTGAAACTGAAGTCGCGCTCAGTTGTTGGGGGGCAAATGCGAAAGAAGTTTATTAGAGTGGCCATCGCCGCATCTGTTCTGGCTGGGAGCCCTGCGTTTGCAGCGAAGCCGGCTCCTCCCCCCACAGTTCCCTGCGAGCAAGGCATTACTTTGAACGCCATCGCTTGCATCGAGGCGTCTGGCAATCTGAATAATGACAGTCCGGAGGCGAACGCTGCCCGTACGGCTCTTTGGGGCTCTATTGGCGGTGGTTCAATTGGACAATCATCCTGGATCGCAGGCAACAAGCTCGAATTTGCGGGCGATTTCAGGGGTCAAACGTTCAGCTTTACAGCCCCGCTTTCAGGCATCTCCTTTCTCGCAATTCATTGGGGCGGCGGGAGCACGCATGACGGAGGGCCGGGTAACTCCACTGTTTTCTATAAGATTGATGCAGGGACAGGGCCTATGACCTTTACTACGAACTTCCGCGGGATCTCAAATGCCGCCTTGTACTCGACCAGTGGGCCTGCTGTTCCCGAGCCCGCCACTTGGGCGATGTTTATCTTAGGTCTTGGTCTGGTCGGCTTCACTTTGCGGCGCCGAAAGACCCATTCATCACGGTTCGCTTTCAGTTGATGCTCTATATGTATTGAAGTCAGAAGACGCTGTAACCGGAGCGATTTTTGTTTCTGGAAAAATCTACGGAAACTGAGCTCACTCCGATTGATGTAATGGAAAGCCTCAGAACGGCAAACCATCTGTCAATCCACACAAGCCCCTTGTGCCTTTTCAGAAACGAATTTTCCGAACGCGGGCGTCCGGAGGACAACTCGGCTCCTTGAAGAATCCTGACTCTTCATGGATAAAGTGAGATGCAAACGCTACTGTCGGCCCAATAATGGGCGCCACCAGTTCTCATTATCAAGATACCAAGCCAATGTTTCCGCAAAGCCTACAGTGAAGTCGCGCTCGGGCCGATAGCCCAGTTCGCTCCGCACTTTGGTTTCATCGATTGCATAGCGGCGATCGTGGCCGGCGCGGTCAGTAACGAAGGTCTTAAGGGAAGCGGACGGTTCGCCTCGCGCCGCAGGCGCATCTGGGTACTTGGCCGCCAAGCCACCACGGCTAGCAAAGGCTTGATCGACCGCGGTGCAGATTTCTTCGATAACCTTCAAATTGGGCAATTCTTGGCCGCCGCCGATATTATAGGTTTCTCCGGTGCGGCCTTTCGTCAAGACTAGTTCAATGCCTTGGCAGTGGTCTTCCACATGAAGCCAATCCCTCACATTCATGCCGTCGCCATAAATCGGGAGGTTCCGGCCATAGAGGCAATTGATCAGAAAAAGGGGGATCAGCTTTTCGGGGAATTGGTACGGGCCGTAATTGTTCGAACAGTTACTAGTGGTCGTATCCAGTCCGTAGGTATGATGATAGGCTCGCACCAAGTGGTCCGAGCCGGCTTTTGACGCCGAATAGGGCGAATTGGGTTCATAGGTGGTGGTTTCGCTAAACGCGGGATCGTTGGGCCCCAGCGAGCCGTAAACCTCGTCGGTGGATACGTGATGAAACCGGTGCGGCTGGCCCGATCCACTATCCAGCCAGGCTCGACGCGCAGCTTTCAGCATGCTGTGCGTTCCCACGACGTTCGTAGTGACAAAGGCGTCTGGACCGGAGATTGACCGGTCGACATGACTTTCCGCGGCGAAGTGTACGATAGTATCGATCTTGCGATCTTTCAGAAGGCGAGAGACCAACCCAGTGTCGCAGATATCACCTTCTACAAGATCGACCTCCTTCAGTCCGGCGAGGTTGGCCGGGTTTCCGGCATAGGTTAGCAGATCCAGCACAGTAATCTCGTCAGCGCCGTGCCCGCTACGCCAATGGCGCACGAAATTCGCGCCAATGAAACCAGCGCCCCCGGTCACGAGAAGATTAGCCATGATCCACAAGTTCCTTCAGCATCCGGCGCAATTGAACGCGCCAATGCGGCGCTATGCCTCCAAGTGCTTTCCATGTCTCAGTTTTATCGAGCACCGAAAATGCCGGTCTTTTGGCAGGCATTGGATAATCGGCGGTCGTAATAGGGACGATCGGAACGGCGCGATCGAGGAAGCCAAGTTCCAACGCTTCTTCTTGGATCGCTACCGCGAAATCATACCAGCTGGCTACTCCGCTGTCAGTGTAGTGGAATATCCCCACCTTGCCCTGCAGTGTAAGAGCCCAAATTGCCTCGGCGAGTGAAGAAGCCCAGCTGGGCGTGCCAACCTGGTCTGCCACGACGCGCACCTCGTCTCGCTCGCGCATGAGGCGCAGCATCGTGTTGACGAAGTTCTGGCCGTTCGCGGCATAAACCCAAGCCGTACGAACGATTAAAGCGTCCGGTCCTGCGGCAGCCTCCCCGGCTAGCTTCGAGGCGCCATAAATGCTCATGGGAGCTGGGTAATCGCTTGGCTTCCGAGGAACAGCGTCAGATTCACCAAACACGAAGTCGGTCGAAACATGCACCAAACGGGCACCTGCGGTTTGTGCGGCGTGGGCAAGAAGCGCCACGCCAGCCTGATTGATTGAAAAGGCGCGCTCTGGTTCGGTTTCAGCCAAGTCCACCGCAGTGAACGCGGCCGCATTGATGACGACAGCGGGGGCGTGATCGGCAAAGGCCTTCGCTACCGAATCTGCGTCAGTGATGTTGAGCGCAATCGAACCAAGTGCTGCTATGGTGACATGCGCGGGCGCGCACTGCACCAAGGCGCGCCCCAACTGCCCTTCCGCGCCCGTAATCAAGACCTTCATGGGTAACCCACGGTCTCTGCTAACGATCGCCCGTTCTGATCTTTCGCGGACAATTGCGGAACAATCCCGTCAAGAGGCCAGGATATACCGACCTCTGGGTCATCCCACCGCAAACAATGCTCGGAAGATGGATCGTAAAGGTCGGTGCATTTGTAGAGGAAGTCCGTTCCATCCTCGAGGCAAAGGAACCCGTGCGCCATTCCTGGCGGAACCCACAACATTGTCTTGTTGGCGGACGACAGTTCCAGCCCGAACCACTTGCCGAAAGTTTGAGAAGATCGGCGTAGGTCGACGATTACGTCAAATACCGAGCCTGCTGTAACTCGGACGAGTTTGCCCTGCGGAGCCGGATTTTGGTAGTGGAGGCCCCGCAGGATCCCGCGGGAAGAACGGCTTTGATTGTCTTGCACGAAATCCAGGTTCAAACCTTTTTCGCAGAAAGTCTTTTGGTTCCAGCTTTCCATGAAAAAGCCGCGCTCGTCTCCGAAGACGCGCGGCTGGATTACCACCGCGTCCTTGATTGGGGTGGGTGTTACTTCCATTGTGATCCCGCTTCGAGCAGCTTGAGCAAATATTCGCCGTAACCTGACTTCCTTAAAGGTTCGGCGATCCGCTTCAGTTCATCGTCGTCAATGAAGCCCATTCTCCAGCTGAGCTCCTCGGGACAACAGATTTTCAATCCCTGCCGTTCTTCGGTGATCCGGACATAGTTGGCTGCATCGATCAGCGACCCATGCGTACCTGTATCCAGCCAGGCAAACCCACGCCCCATGAGCTCGACATCGAGGTCACCCGCTTCCAGATACATGCGATTGAGATCCGTAATTTCCAGTTCGCCGCGAGACGATGGCTTGATTGCTTGTGCGAGTTCCACCGCGCGCCCGTCATAAAAGTAGAGGCCCGTGACTGCATAATTGGATTTCGGCGACGCTGGCTTTTCTTCGATGGTTTGTGCTCTGCCGGATTTGTCGAAAGAAACGACGCCGTAGGCGGTTGGATCATCGACGTGATAGCCAAACACGGTGGCGCCGCTCGTGCGTGAACTCGCCCGGGCGAGCATGTCGGATAGGCCATGCCCATAAAAAATGTTGTCGCCCAAGATGAGCGCCGAAGGACCTGTCCCGACAAACTCGGCCC
Organism: Allopontixanthobacter sediminis; assembly: GCF_009828115.1. Lineage (GTDB taxonomy): Bacteria > Pseudomonadota > Alphaproteobacteria > Sphingomonadales > Sphingomonadaceae > Allopontixanthobacter > Allopontixanthobacter sediminis. The sequence goes on from NZ_WTYL01000002.1 coordinate 696,419, forward strand.
CGATATGATAGGCCTGAGCCAGGCCAGCTGGTTCCGGCTGGACGGCATAACTTATGGCCACACCCAAATCCCGCCCGTCTCCCAGTAGGGCTTGAAACGCAGCAAGGTCATGCGGTGTTGTGATGACAAGGATTTCGCGAATCCCGCTCAATATCAGTACCGATAGCGGGTAATAGATCATCGGCTTGTCGTAGACAGGCATAAGCTGTTTCGAGACTGCTTTGGTAAGGGGATAAAGCCGTGTCCCCGACCCTCCTGCAAGGATGATCCCTTTGCGCATTTTTCATGGAGCCTTCGTGTCGGTCTGATTTCGAAGCGTGCTCTCGCAAACCTGAGAAACGAATGCAATGGAAGGCACATGCCCGGACGGGTTTTAATACAAAAACAAAATTTATTATGACCGACATCTGTTCAGAATTTCGGCGGCTGTGTGAAAGGCTTCCCCTCGTTCCAAGCCTCGTCCACATCGACAACCGCCTGGGTAGGGCCTCACATATTCGTACCGAGTGGATAATCATTGAGCGCCGCTGATCCATCGGATCTGAAGTGCGAGCTCTGATCCGAACCAACAACCCTCGCGCAAATTGAGCACTGCGTCTCGGGATTTTTGCTCTTCTCAAACTCCTTAGACAGTCATGAAGTATCGCGAGCCGTAAATCCGCATCTGTGGCAACTTAATCGTTTTCCGGCGGAACTTTTTTGGCAAGGGCAGGGCTAGACCCCCTAAAGGTCAGGTGGTCACCGTCGATATGAATCGAAGCGAACTGGGCGAGCCCATTTTGTCCGAGCAGTGATACGCCAACATCTTTGCGCGGGATGGCCGCTTTTAAATTCTTCATAACGTGACCGTCGAATGCGATCTCTTTAATCACGATCCAATCGACATCGACCACACCGCCAGCTGTCAAGAGCTTCTCGGTATCCGCCAAGCGTGCATAAGAATCAATTTTCTGAGCAGCCTCATGGCTTAGGACCATATGACTCGCCCCTGTATCCACCAGGAAACGGACCGTTTCAGATCCCATATTGCCATCAACAAAGAACAGTCCGTTGTCGGCTCGCTGAATCCCTTTAAGTGCGCCGTCTGTTTGTAGCTGAACTGAGGCAGTTCGCGTAGCAAACGCAGACGGCGGCAAACGAGCATCCTGAAGCGCAAAAAAGGGCGTTATAGCCACCGTGGCTACCACCCCAGCCGTAAAATGCAGAATTTGCCTCATCCACGCAGGCTAGCGGCATGGCTTTTCGCTTACGTTTCGGAGGATGCCTAACTGACCATTAACTAATAGAAAGTTTCGTGCAGAGCGTTTGGAAATCGATATACCTTTGAAGCGGGAACTACGGGCCCTTCAGGTCATTCTACTCGTCTGCCGACCGTTGAAAATCACTTCGTTTATACTGGCAAGGAAGGCCTCTTCAGAATCAAGCGCTTAGTTCAGCTTCCATCCGCCGGATCCGGCGAGATTGAACTTTTCCAAAAATCAGCAGAAACGCGGCTAGAATTGCCCATTGGATGGCTTGAAGCCAATAGCGGATTTCGAGTGAATTCTTATCGATATAAAGGGTGTAATACGGATCGCCTATGCCAACTCCGATGGAGTTGAATAAGGCCCGTGCAGTCCCTGGAAGCCCACCTTCAACAAGAAGGCCGGACCACGCGGGCTTTTGAGTGAGCCCGATCAACTCGTTCCTATCGGTCGCGTCGAGTTGCACAAACACGCGGGCTGACTTTCCCTGCCCAGCGGCGCGATACGGAGCAAAAGCCATCCGATCGTCACCTAGGAACCAGTCTTGTCCGAAGAAGATGATTTCACCCACTTCGCCTCCGACGATACGAGCCGGCCCTTCTTCAACGGAGACGACACCGAAATCACTTGCAGCTATCGTCTGCCGCGCACCCGTCGTTCCCGGTAGCATGAATAGTGTGAATATCACAAATCCCGCAATCACCAGACATGCAGCCATGCCGAACCCATACAGGACCGCTCGGAGGGTTTTCGCGCGCTTAATTGGATTCAATCGATTTTGCTCTATACTCTGTTCCGCGTTCTCGCGTTTGCGCAAAACCCTAAGGACTAACCAAGCCGGTAGGGCGGCTAAGCAGAACAAGAAGAGAAAGGTGAGCAGAGGAGCATAGGCCCCGAAATATCCAAGCTGCAACTCGGCAAGCCGGCCAAAGAACCCCCTATAACTTACCGCTTCCCAGAGAAAGTATAGGGCGCAGAGAACGATCCATGCGCGTGCAGCGAGCCTGACCACCGATAATGGAATGAACGACACGTTTCGGCCAGTCATTGACTTGAAGATACGGCCAAGAGTCGCGGTTTACGGACCCTGTTTCGACGACGAAGTGCAACGCCGACACCGAAAAAGCCTAAGATCAAGGTGATCCATGTTGACGGTTCGGGAACTGCTGTGACCGGAACACCGTCTGATCCGCCGGTACCTCCACCGCTGCTGTCGCCGCCGCCGCCACCAGTCCCCCCGCCGCCAGAGCCTCCGCCCCCAGTGCCTGGGACACCCGCTGAAAACACAGGTGTCGCAGTTGGGCCGAAAGCTGGCCCCAATGCCGCAAACGCCGTAGGGGTCGTGTCTGCCGCCGGGGAAAAGGCTTCCAACATTGCCGCAGCGGCAGCCGGGTCGACTGCTGCGCCAGAGATGGCGGCACCTGGCGGCGCGGCAATGGCTGGATTGATACTGCGAGTAGCAACGTTGCTCGTGTCACGGTCCCGCAAAATTCGGCGGATTCGGTTACGCGGGATCCGAGAGGCGTCGGAAACCCTCACCATGCCGTCTGGATCGTCCGAAAACGACCCGTCGTCGGTGGCCTCAGACGGAGGGATTGCCATGGCAGCGATCGGGCTAGCCTTTGAATCCGGCGCCCCGATGATGGCGCGATCCTCTAGGCGCGTAAACCCAATCAAAGCAATGCCAACAATCAGAGCTACGGCCGTTTTCGAACGAACCGTATTACCGCTCCCTGTTTCCTCTTGTTCTGGCACTACAACCCCGCTTTCAATGTTCGGTGCTTATGATAAGTAATTTACCTATTATCAACCAATTATATCGTGTGGACTGCATGCTCACAGATCTGGCGAAACTCAGCGAACCAGCTCTAGGCGCTTATTTTGTCGGTGTTTTCTTGGGTGCCGGCGCGAGCCCCTCTTGATAAGTTATAGTCGCCTTCGTTCTGGCTTCGTCCAAGCGTGTCTGCAAAACTTTCCCTAGGTTTTCGGCGCGCATGGTTTGAGCGGCAACGGGTGTTGCATCTTCTTCGCTGGTTGGAACTGCCTGGCGGCCAGTGATCACGCTAACCACTATCTTCCCCTGTGTCGGCACCACAAAAGGCTCGCCGGGTGGAAGCGCTAGGATCTGGTTGAGAGCAGGTGTGGGAATGCTCATAGAATCGATCGTGTTCTTTCCCGTGTCGTAGCTCACATTGAATCTCTTCAAAGTTTGTTCGACGTCTGCCATGGATTTGTCGGCCTCGAGTGCCTTGAGGACGCTTGGATCGTTGGGAAGGTCGAAACTGATCTGATCCACGAGATAAGCGGTCCGTTGACTAAACTTGCCGGGATTGTCAGCCAGGTACTTCTTGATGGATGCGGCGTCAGGAACGCGCACTGTGTCGGCAATTTTGGTTCCATACATCTGCACAAGGAGCTCTTCGTTCAGGCGCCTTTGCCGAGTAATGTACATCGGGTCCTTATCGAGACCGTCTTCTTTTGCTACCTGCGAGATCAGGCGGCGATCGACGATCTGCTGTAGTACCTGCCTTCGAATTGCCTCCTTGTCCCCTACAGGAGGTGCTGGCAACTCGGATATCTCAGCATTCAGTTCTTGTTGCGTGATCTCTTCACCGTTCACGACGGCTACGACTTGCCCGGTCGGCTCGCTGCTGCAGGCGGTAAGGCTGATCAACACGGCGCTGGCCAATGCCAGTCTTGCGGTAAAGGTGAAAGTCACTTAGGTCCCCAACAATTGAATGAAGAGTCTGCGCGGTTTGGCATTCTACATCAACATGATGGGGTGCTATAGCGACCTTGCGGACCGCTCACAACAACGGGGATGCCAAATTGGAAACTGTCTACGATTGGGTCACTGTTGGAATCTTTGTCGGGCTTGCCGTTCTGTTTTTGCAGCGGTCCTCTGAAGATGAATCGCGTGACAAGGTACACCATTATCTGCCGCCGGCAGTTGGTTGTGCGGTAGCAAATTATCTCGGCAACGAGGGATATATGTTGGTTTCTGTCGCGCTTCTCGTGGGTGTTCTCGCTTACATCAATTTCGTCTTGAAGCCGTTTACGGCTTCGGACCCCGGTGCCTCTTAGGCGACCCTCAGTTCTTTGGTGCGAAACGCGATGATCGTCTGAGCGACCTTGTCTAGGGCGTAAATCATGATCAGCGCGATTGCAAATGTCGTCATTCCAGCAAAGTTATGGAGGAACCCCTGCGCCGCGGCCTCGCCCACATGATACGTGATTAGAATGAGGAGCAGCACGCGAACGAGGTTAGAGAATATCGCGATCGGCACTGCCGCTGCGATCAGTACCATCATATAGCGCCAATTCGACCGATGGATCAGGTATACATAAAATAAAGTGAGAGCCGACAAAGTTATGAGCGAGCTCAAGCCGGCGCAGGCTGCAGCCACGAGAAGTTGATACTGGCCTATTTGAATGGTGACACCGGAGCTGGCAATCGGATAGTTGGCAAGATACAATAGGGCGACGGCAGTGTCGCTGATCCAAAGTTTCAGCGGGTTGGTGAGGGCTGCGACGAGGCTATCTGGCAATGGGACCGCAAACAAAAGATAGAGAAGCGGAAACCACAAGATCTTAATTGCGCGCCAACCAATGAATGCGAATAGGAGGGCAATTAGAAGCCCATATAACGCATAAACTTCGAGTTCGATCACCGCCGCGATGCGAAGCACTATCAGCGCGGCTGCCATAAGAAAGATGGCGCCAAAGGCTTGCCACGCTGGTGGGCGCGACTGCACAACCTTGGTTTCTGGAAGCATTCTAAACAGAAGCCAAACACCAGACGCGAGAATGAACGGACCGAGCGAACCCTGTTCCGTTGACCAGCTTTCTGTCGCGACGAACTGCCACGTAGGGTAGGAAATTGCAATTAGCCCGATTAGGGCTGGCGAGAAACGCCGCGCCCAATTGTAAGGCGCGCGCTTTGTATGAAGATTCCCAGATGCTTTCAATTTCGACTTTCGCTTTTAGGAGAGTTAGAAAGCCGCGATATAAGAGGTTGCGGCGAACAACCTAGCTTGTTTGTTTAGCAAACTTACAGATGCTGAGGCAAGTTAATTGCCGCCCATAGGCGGACGGAGTTACTTTCAACTAGCCCTGCCCCCTTGGCCATGTCGACCACTGCATTGAACCCACCGGATTTTGATTCGACATTAAAGAGGTAAGTGCTAGGGCTCGAACCATTGCCACGCAATTTTGAACCACCTGATCGGACTCCCACTCTGTGCAAGTCAAGCAGCGACTGGTTTTCCTTAAGGCACTTTTCCGCGACCAAGATGTAGCGTTGTCACTGCGAAGCCGCGCGGTACACTCAGGGGCTTGGATAGGCGCTGGCTTCGCAGTGCAGAAAGCTTTGCAGCTGGGCTCTAATTTAATTTTGACGCGGCTCTTGTTTCCCGAAGCTTTCGGTCTGATGGCCTTGGCTACCGTATTCCTCGTCGGCTTGGCGATGTTTTCTGATATCGGCCTGAAACCTGCCGTCATTCGCGACATTCGCGGCGACCAAGCAGAATTTCTCAACACCGCGTGGACAATCCAGATCGCACGGGGGATACTGATATGCGCCATCGGCGCGGCAATCGCCTATCCCATATCACTGGTTTATGAAGAGCCGATCCTTTTCCCACTTCTGGCTTTGCTCAGCATTACCGCGGCGATAAGCGGATTTACGTCCATCGCTATGGCAACTGCCGAACGCCGTTTGGATTTCAAGAGAATAACAATTGTTCAGGTCTTGGGGCAAGTCATCTCAATTGGACTGCTCGTCACGTTGGTATATTTCTGGCGATCGGTGTGGGCCTTAGCAGTCGCCAATATCGCAAGTGCCGCTGTGGTCGTTGCAATAGGATTTGCCCTTTTGCCTCGGCACCGGCACCGAATTGCATTGGATGAAGATTCCGTCAGATCGCTGATCCAGTTCGGTCGTTGGATATTGTTTTCTACCATGGCTACATACGTCGGCGGCGAGGGGCTCAGAGCTATCCAGGCCGGCTTTATTACACCGGCCGAATTTGGCATACTTGCCATAGCTTACACCATCGCAGGTATTCCAAACGATTTGGCAATGAAACTAGCTGGAGCAATTGGCTTGCCCGTGCTCGCTGAGACATATCGGGCCTCGCCTCAGAATGGCTTCACTATATTGAGAGCACTGAGAAAGCGTACATTAGCGATATCGGTTTTGTTATCCTCCGCTGTGATCCTGCTTGGAGAACCTCTCGTTGAGTTCCTCTACGATCCGAGGTACCACTCCGCTGGGCGCTATCTGGTCGCAATAGCGTTTGCGAACGCTATTAGCGCGGTGAGTGCAGGATATACGAGCGCAGTTTTGGCCGTCGGAAAAGCTTCATCGTACTTCTTTATAATTTTCTTGTCGGCAATTTTAAGGATTGTAGGAGTTACAGTTGGTTTCGAGATTTATGGGATTGTCGGCATGCTTTACGGCGTCGGAGTAGCAAATCTAGCAGTCGTTGCGTTCAATTGGAATGTATCTCATAAAATCGGACTGGCCGACTTGAGGTTAGACGCAATCGCGCTAATTACTATTTTCTTCATCCAGTGTATAAGCGGTTTTTATACTTTCTGGTCTTAACAGAGATTTTCTCAAGATGAGCTTTTGGATCATGGGTGTTTCTCCCTTTCATTGGTTAATATCATGACCCAGGGTCTCATTAGCAAGGGATTGAGTAAAGTTGGTGCGGCGGCATCGGCGCTATGGACGAAAAATTACGTAAGAAAATCCCTACACTGGGTTTCTGGCGAAAAATTTATAGACCTGCCAAGCGGTGACATAGTAGTGGTGCTACTGTGCCGAAATATGGCTCATTATCTTGAGTATTTCTATGAATATTATAGGAGTATAGGTGCGCGCTATTTTGTGTATGTTGACAATAATTCAAGCGATAACTCTGTCGATATTACTGCAAGATGGAAAAACTCGATTACGCTATCTACTGATTTAAATTTCCGTGACTATCAGACGCCGATACGGCACGAAATTTCTAAGAGTTTCTGTACGGAGGGGTGGAGGCTAGCAGTTGATCCAGACGAACTTTTCGATTATGCGGGATCTGAAAAAATGTGCATTAGGGAGCTTGGAAGAAGCCTATTGGACGAAGGCTATACTGGGTTGATAGCACAGATGCTCGATCTTGTTCCGGATAGAAGTTTAGTTGAGGAGTCTTCGCTGAGCTTTTATGAGTCTACAAAGAGTAGCAAATTCTATTCTTTGGATTGCCTGACAGATATGGACTATTTCAGCTCAAATGTCCCATTCTCCGGCTTAGTCGAAAACAATATGATTTCGAATGAAGAAGTTACATGGAAATTTGGCGGAATCAGAAAGAGGTACTTCAATGAGGACTGTTGTCTAACAAAGCATCCTTTATTTTACTATAAAGAGGGTGTTCATCCCTTTAGGCACCCACATTTGACAACCGGTTTACGGATTGCAGATTTCACCGCTCTCCTCAAGCATTATAAGTTTTCTGGCAATTATATTTCTCGTGAAATGGATCTACTCGCAGAAGGGAGAGTATCTCATGATGAGACTTCAAGACGCGCGTCGATCGTCAAGAGCGGCCACCAGTTTAGGTTTAACACAAGTAACTTACTTGCCTCTCCAACTCCAGAAGAATTACTAGAACGCAACTTCCTTGTAATGACTGAGCGTGCAAAACTCAGATACCTGAAGTTCTGATTTCGTGTGCTTATCTGACCTCTCGTTTAAAATTGTTGTTAAATGTAATATTGTGGGTTTAGGTCCGCAAAGAATGTTCTGCATAGAGGTAACTGCCAAATGCACCCGATATTCAAAGATTTTCCAGGACTTCTGAAGTTCATTGTCCGCCAACGGTTCAAGGGTTTCTCACCTCCAGGGAATGAGCCCTACATGCCGCCAGCGGAAGTGAAGTTCTTCAAGGAAAACATTGGCTTGGCTCTGAATTATGTTGAATTCGGTTCAGGCGGCAGCACGGTTTACGCAAGCCGATTAGGCGTTAAGACAATTAGTGTGGAAAATGACAGATTCTATGCACAAGCAGTGGCAGCCCAGCTGCATGGCAACACAGTTACCCAGATTGTGGCGAGTATGGGAATTACTCGCGAATGGGGTATGCCGCTGTTTCCAAGCGCAACCAAGGCTAAGCGCTATGTAACAGCGCCTTGGGGCTCAGCACCATTCCCGCAATTCATTTTAATTGATGGACGCTACCGTGTCGCTTGTGCGTTGGAAAGTGCGCGCCAGGCACATAATGCCCATGCTAAATCGGTTTTGATGTTCGACGACTATTCAATGCGTCCGCAATACCACATGATTGAAGAATATCTAGGTTCGCCAATATTCGTGGGGCGCGCCGCAGTATTCCATATTGGCACTCAAGTCGTGCCACTCGCCATGGTTGAGAAGTCGCTAAACGATCCTGCATAAGTGGGAATTACCCAGTTGTACTATAACGAGGTCCAGAGGAGCTTTGCTCTGATCATCTAGCAGCAATCCGCCGAATGAAGAGTTGGACACCCTCGATAACCATTCGCATTTGCGCGCTAATTGCTCGAGACGGGAGCGATCGCAGATTTGGCCGTCTAGCCTGTTTACCTCGTAAGACCATCTTGCGTAATTGAACAAGGACGGCGATCCAGTGGTAGTGTTAACGGTTGCTTTGCCACCAGCAAACTGAACCGTCCGCCATTAAGGTTTTCCGCCGTTTATCCTTTGCTCGATGAAGAGTTACGGCATCAAGGGATCGAAGTTTATGGACGCCCACAAGGCTTTCGTCGTTGAGCAGGGCGAAAAGGCACGCGGGTGGCGGATGTCTTCCGCAAGGCTGGGGTGAGCCTGGCGGCCCACTTCAGCTGGAAGCCAAAAGCGGGAGCGCGGAACGTATCCATACGGCGGTTGCCGCCTTGTCCGAGGAGGTATTGAGCGCGCTTAGGGGTGGTCGTTGGGTCAGGTGACGTTGTTTTTTGGGGCCATCGCGGCGCCGAAGCTGGAGCGAGGAAGAACGGCTGCGGATGCTGTCCGAGGCTTTCGCGCCGGGCGCCTGCGTTGCCGAGGTGTGCCGCGTATCCATCCGGTGAGGACCGCGGCGTAGCCCGATTTATCCGGCGAGGGCTGAGGGTCCACCGCCCAGTTCCACAGCAGCAGCTCGTCGAGCCTTGGGGCGGGGTGATCTGCGATTAGGGCAAGGACATCGGCGAGCCAAGCGTGGGGATCGACATCGCCCAGCTTGTCGGTCTGGTTAAGCGTGTAGATGACGGCGGACACCCTAACACATGGGTCTAGGCTGGTGCCTCAACGAAGGCCGATCTGCGCTTCTTGAAATTTACCCACAAGTTCGGAGCAGCAATGAACAAGGCAAGCAACCCTATCGCAAAAACGTATTGCATCGGCAAAGTGAATTCATTGCTCAACATATTGAAGAGCGCCATCATAAAGACATGAAGGGTGAACATCTGGATGGAGTACTTTCCAACGTTTCTGACAAACGGTAACGCGAAATACCATTTGGCAAAATGGTTGGGCCATTTCAGAAACCCCTCAGGCCTCAGCAGGACCAAGGTGAATAGAAGGCAGACAGTGAGGATTTTGGCTAAAAACAATGGATGCAATTGCATGCGCGGCCAATTGGGGTTTAGCTCCTCATAACCGGGAAACGAGGTCGGATACGGGTGGGGTATTCGCCCAGCTACAAGCACTATGACCAGCAGAGCAAATGCCGCGTAGTAGGTGCGGATAGGTATGCGGCGCATTACTTCTGCCGCATCCTTGGATCGTGCGCCTAAGAAAAGAAACAGCATAAATAGAAATTGCCATGCAGCGATGTCAAAAATGACAAAGCGTGAGCTGAGGCCGAACATTCCGGTCTGATACTGGCTCTGGCTCCATAGATAGATTGTCGCAGAAACTATCAGCGGCAGCACAAAGCCGATATGCGGTACCATCCAAAACAACATATAAAGCAGAAGGAAGCAGTAAAAATAGATCGGCAAAATATCCGAGTACGCGCCGCCATCCTGCATCACCGCCACGTTCGTCAGCGGTCCGATGATTGACAAGGAAGGGTTGGCGAAAAACGCGATAATTAGGAACGGTACAGCACTCAGCAAATAGTACTTATAGATTGTCCACAGGCGGGCATTTAGGAATTTGTAGAAGAGGCTGGTAGTGTTCATCCGCTGAGCAAACAGATAGCCGATGATAAATCCTGAAATCGGTATAAAGAACTCGGCATCATACATGCCGATTAACTGGTGGTGGTGGAAGTAACCAAGAGCAGCCATGCCAGGGGCGAAGCTCAGATGTGCAATCAACATCCCGATCAGCAGGTGCCCTCTAATGCCATCTACAAGATCAAGCCGCATGCATCTGCCTCACCATTCAGTGTCCCAAGGCGCAGGGCTCGCGGACCGAGCCATTTTTTCGGGAGACATTGCAGCTTGAGCCGTAAAATCTCGCCGACGCCTAGACCGCCATACGCTTCTTACAGGGGAGACGTAAACAAAGAGTCGGACGTATGACGCGGAACAGGTTTAGCGGGGAGCAAATCATCGCTGATTTGAAAGAACAGGAGGTCAGGATTGCGACGGCGGAGGTATGTTGCCGTCGCGCGATCTTGTCGGCGAAATTTGGCAAGGGGAAGTTCAAGTATTGCAGTCTGGAATTGTTGGACGCCCGACATCTGCGCAATTTGGCGCAGGAGAACGAACGGCTACAGAAGCACTTGGCGGCTCGATGCTCGACCGATCAAATAGGGGCTGGTGCAATCATTGCACAGCGGAGCGGTCTTTCCCGCTCGGCACAATATCGTCTGGGTCGGCGCATGCACTGAAAAGGCCCACTAGGACACTGCGATCACGACAATGTAGTTCGCGACGGCGCTCTAGGGCTGCACAGCGGTTGACCCGATTATCGGCCTCTTTGAGGAAGCCAGGATCAGCACGAGCGGCGCTCTCGCCGCCCGGCGTTCTACCAATTGCGATTAGAGCCGAGGCGCGTTGTTGCGCACCTTTATGACACGGTCAAAGCCGGTGCTGGCGATTGAAAAAACCGTAGCTGATCACTCCAACAGCACTCAACCAAACGATGTAGTGCGCAACGCACGCCTCCGGTCGGGCTATGTCATGTCTACGTTGTGCGCAGCGCGATGGAGCGGGTCCGATCTAGCTTGCTTCAGCTCCGAAAGTGGTTTGCCTTGGCGCGCCGATTGACATATTTCCTAACGTATGACGACCACATAAACTTAGCGAATACTTGTCTGAGACTGGCCACCCTCTTTCGCACGTATTGCGAAAATAGCTCCAGCAAAGAGCCAAGTAATCGGTCTAATCGATGCGTTTGGAATGCTATCCAGCAGGTTGATTGCCAGAAGCACGCATATCGCAGCGGATCCCATTGATATTGATACCTGACTGCTTCTTCTCCACAAAAGCCGCACACATCCAGCACACAGTAGCCCAAACATAGCCAGATAGCCGACCCATCCCCATGTGCCTATTGTAATGATCCATGCTCCATCGGTGGTGCTCAGATCGCTGCCGTTATCAGGCGAATAGATGCGATTGCGTCCCCAGCTTCCCCAGCCAAAGACCGGCTTCTCAGAGACTCTCTCTAGCAATTGATCTTCATTGATCAGCCGAACACCCAAAGACCCCGCTCGGTCAGCGCTGTATGACGCTGTCAGATCTGAGATCGTGGCGATAGGGACTAATCCTGCGCTTCGAATTGCGGGGTACAGCAAGATGGTGATGCACGCAGCCGCGCTGATCGCCGCGAGGCGTTTCGCGCGCAGGAACGCAATGAGGGGGGCGAAGACTGCTGCTAGGATGATGGCGCCGGTCGACTTGCACAGCAGCAGAAGAATCGCAAAATAGGTAACAATCAGGCCCGCGCGCATCTTAATCGGCCCCCTTGCTTCACGCCAACGAGCAATTGCTGCAGTCAAAGCCATCGCGCAAAAGATCGCCACCAACAGTCCGTGGCCAAGAAACACTACGGGTCGGAAACCGCCGGCCCGCATCTGCTGACCAAAACTATGCGGAAAGAAGCCATAGATCATGCGATGCAACTGAGGACTCAGGCGAACCTCGATCAGCATCAAAACCGAGTATGCCAAGGCGCCGCTAACTAATATGATGATGACGTGCCACCGCCGCTGATCGTTGTTAATTAAGCCATATGCGGCAATAAAAGGGATCAAGGTGATTACATTGAGTACCGATTGCGCAAAAGCGTCGTACATCGACATTGGCGGAATGAACCGGCCCCCAAAAACTAACGACTCGGCATTGAAGGTTGCCGTAATGAAAGGAGACAGGGTGAAGGTGGCCGCCAACGTCATCAGCACTGGCTCTTTTAGCGCCCTAAGCCAATTTTCGCGCACCAACAAAAGACAACAAAGCAGAATGGAAAGGTTGGAAACCGTTGTTTTGTCAAGTGACGGAAAAAAAGGCATCTCGAAAGATGTTCCGACGGGGAGGATCAGATAGGCACATAAAACTGACCACACGAGAGCGCGGTGCGCGGGCAAGAGGATAAACAGCATTACGGTCGCAACGGGGCATACCGCCAGCATTACATAGGCCAATAGGTTAGGAATTTCGGAAGCCCTTTCGTCAGCGCATAATGGCTTAGTTTCGCGTGACGTTGCAATCGAGCAATGCCCGCATTTTGGGGCTATCTTTTAGGGGGGCGTCGTAGCTGGCCTTTGCTCCCCAGCTTCCCCAGCGCGTACCTTGCCGCCCGACACTGTTGAAATGAGAAAGCAGCGTGCAACCTAGGTCGCGATTTAGCCTTAAAAGTTCAACGTAGAGATCATACATTTCTGGGTGCGTCTGGGCTGCCGCCAATGCCGGGCTGTACGGCAATTCGATTTGGTCTTTCGCCTGAATGTGCTGCCCCGCTTCGTAAGCAACATAAGTGAGGCCGTGTTGTTTACCGAATGCGATCGTCTGCGCCAAGCTCCCGCTCGACCTTAGCGACTGAATTACGGCTTTAATATCATTGATGACCATTTCCGGTGTCAGATCTTTACCTTGCGCCGACCATTTCTCGTATATAGCATTATCTGGGCCGACATAAGACGCCGGGGAAACGGCATCAGCACCGCCATGGTCCAGACACCACTGGATTGTGCGTTTAGATGCATCGAACCAAGCGGCTTGAACTGCGCAAACGCGAGTTAATCGCCTTTGCGCATTGCCCGACCATTCTCGCTCCCAAATCGAAAATGTTCGTCGGAACAGAGCGCCGATCCGCTCAGGATGGCCCACACCTTCCAATTTCTTATCATCTTTCCAGGCATTTCCGCCATTCATCTCGACGATCGCGCCGGCCAAGGGAGACCGGAGCATCCACCCTGCTTGATGGAAGCCCCAATTCCAGACTTCGTTTGAATATTCGAGATAGACTTTAAGGCCGGGGTCGAGCGTTTCTCTAACCAGCCGCGCGAACTTGGCTATATAGTCATCTGTTGCGCGATGGGGAATGCAAAACCATGGATCGGTTTTGAGCGTGTTGCAGAGCTGGACCATCAGCTCGATCGACACGCCCCCGGAGAACTTCATTTCAAAGGGCGTTGGAGCTGGGCCATACGTCGCCTCGGGGTCCCCACTTTTGCCGACCATAGTATAAAAGGTTGGCCGCTTTCGGGTTTCCCAGTTTTCTTCGAGCGAATTGTTTGTTTGTCCCCACTCCATAAATCTAAGGCAATGAAATGGCCTACAAAATTCGAGAAACTCTGGCAAAAACGGAGATTCATTGAGATCAATTGTTTCATCATATTCTCGTACAAGGCGAATATTTCTGATGTGATTCCCCAAAACAGAGCGCTTTATGACTAAGCCTTCGTACGATTGCGAATTTTGGGACATTTTCAATTTCAAGCGGCCAGGCTTTCGTGAAATTACCTTGGTCGCTGCAACTCCATCAATGTCACCTTCGCCATCATAAAGAAGAATGTAGTTACCTGGTTCTCGGCAATTTGGGAGATAAGTGAAGACGGTTTGCGGTTCACTCGAATCTGGCGAGGCAACTGGTACTTGTAGCGGATATCCGTCCCTATCGAACTGAAATGAGCCTTGCAGCTTGGTATCGTGTGGGCCCGATCTGATGAGATTCCGAGTGAGCCAAGGACGTGCGCCAAGAAAAAGGTTTCTGAATGGAAAACCTGGCTCCCAATCAGCGATGGGGGCAAGGTTCATTCCAATAGGGATTTTGGGAAACGTGTTGCTGCGCGCTACGTGCTCAGTTGCGGCTATTGATCTATTCGAATCCCAGAAGCTAGCAAGGCCGCCGGACAACACCCCTACACCAGACACCGAGGCGATCAGCAATGGACGACGACCTATCGTCATGATTTCATCTTTCGGGTAAAGTGAGGTGCATCGTGGATCGGGCTATGCGCTCGGAGGTCATGTACGGCAATACGGGATTTTGGCGCAACCAATTCCTCCGAGATAAGTTGAGCAAACTAGAATTTCGACTGAGGCTGCTGAGGGGAATACGGTCGAACGGGCCCCTATGTAACGGCTAAATTACTTTGAAGCCAACGGATAGGTCGGACATCTGGGCCCATAAATTGCGGATGGCACCTAAACTTCTACTCGCTGTCGATGTCACTCTGATAGAGGAAGTCCGCGTGGCATCGGATCACGGGCGGCCATAGGGGGTGCGCTCGCTGTATGCCTCGATATTGCAAGCACTTAACCCCTTTTCTAAATCATTAAGAGCCTTCTTACTGTATCGGAAAAAATTCCTGCCATTTGAGGGACTTTTTTGCGCCTTCACTATTTCCCTAGCATGGGATAGCAGTGATTTATGAGCTACCTTAAACGACTGAATTGATGTCTCTTACTCCGGATCCTGCCATTCTTATAGTGGCCCCAAATGCTTCTTCCGCCTTGGGAGGCGAGGCGTTCCTTCCGCTAATCTACTTTAGATCTTTGCGTAAGCGCGGCTACCCAGCACAACTGATCGCTCATGATCGCAATCGCGCAAACCTGCAAAGGGTCCTCGGAAACGACATTCAATACGTCCATTTCATCGCAGACACCTTTTGGCATCGCGCTATCTGGCGAATTGGAGGATTCTTTCCTACGTCGCTGCGGACTAATTTTTTTGGCGTAGCAATAAATTTGGTGAACGAGATCTATGTGGGCAAACTCGTCAGGCAATTGGTCGATGCTGGCAACGTCAATTTAATTCATCAACCGATACCAGTCTCTCCGAAGGCGCCGTCAAGCCTGCACGGACTTGGGGTGCCTGTGGTGATCGGGCCGATGAATGGGGGCATGACTTATCCGTCAGGATACGAAGATCTTGAGAGTGCTCTTTCCCGCAGATTTACCGCGGCAGCCAGGGTCGCTGCAGTATTCGTTAATCGGATCATACCAGGTAAGCGGAAAGCAGCAGTATTATTAGTAGCGAACGCGCGCACGCGAGCTGCTCTACCAGTGATCGATCACCCGCGTTTAGTTACATTAGTGGAGAATGGCGTTGATCTCTCTATTTGGCGCACAGAAGTTCGACACCAAGTTCGGTTATCCAACGATCCGTTCCGGCTCGCTTTCGTAGGCCGCCTAATTGCCTTGAAAGCCGTTGATCTAACGCTTCACGCATTGCTGCTTGCGCGTTCCAATGGGATCGACGCGAGACTGTCAATTGTGGGTGAGGGGGAGGAGATGGAAACCTTGAAAGCCTTGGTCGGAGCGCTGAGTTTGAACGACGCCGTTGATTTCCACGGCTTTTTATCCCAGCCGGAATGCGCTAAAGTGCTATCTAACGCTGATGCATTGATCCTCAATTCCGTCCACGAATGTGGCGGTGCGGTCGTGCTTGAGGCTATGGGGTTGGGCTTGCCCGTCATTGCATCAAATTGGGGAGGCCCGGCCGACTATGTTGATTCGTCCTGCGGTATATTAGTCTCACCAATTCCCCGTGCCGATTTTGCAGCTAACCTTGCAAAGGCGATCGGGAAACTTGCCAGCGACCCTACACTTGCTCGTAATATGGGGCGTTCGGGCCGGCAAAAGGTTGAAGAGCATTTTGATTGGGAGAAAAAAATCGATCGAATGCTGCTAATTTACCAAGACGCTTTATTGCAAGCGGCAGGCGTTTCTGCCTAAGGTGACGAAGTGGAGAGCTCGTATCAAGCAAAGTGTGTCAAGGTGCAGCCGTTGTTGGTCCATCTGTGTACGGCCCCGCTGCGCAAGAGTTTTTCTGTAGGTGAACATATCGGTCGGGTGAATCCATTTGTTCGGTCTGTTCGCACAGTACCGTATGGCTGATGGCCCTAATGAAGCCCGTAGGTTGGCCCTAACCTGACCCCTGAGCTTTCCACCAACTGGGGTTAGCGTCGAGCCGTCTTTTCACGCATGAGCGCGGTCGAAGCAAGGGCTGCGTTGCGGAGTCCGCAGGGCGTAGCGAAGCAAGCCATTGCTTATTCAGTTCGGCGGCGACGGCCGCCTGGGTTGCGTAGCCAAGGGCGGAGTGCGGTCTCTCCCCGGTTGTAATCTTCCACCCAGCCGGCGATCTCGACCCGGTCATGCACCAGGCTGAGCAACAGCGTCTCGTTCAGCAATTCATCGCGCATCCGACCGTTGAAGCTTTTATCCGTAAGGCAATGATGACCTCGGCCGCTCAGAGCGATGAACGCCAACTGGCTCATGTGATCGATACGAACAACACGGCCGGTGATGTGTGGGCCGATACCGCCTATCGCTCGAAGAAGAACGAGCGGTGGCTGGCGCGAAAAATGCTCAAGAGCCGCATCCATCACCGTAAGCCCAAGGGCAAAGCCTTGCCCGAGAGAACGGCCAGAGCCAATGCGGAAAAATCAGCAGTGCGGGGCCCGGGTCGAGCATGTGTACTCGCATCAGAAGAACCGCTACGGACTTTTTATCCGCACCATTGGACTCGCGCGTGCCGAGGCCAAACTCACACTTGCTAACTTCGCCTACAATTTTGACCGGCTGATCTTCCATGAACGACGCGCGGCAACGGGATACCCGCGTCTGAAATCCAACAATTGCGCTGAAAAGCCGAAAGGAACCATCACAGAACAGCCCATCGGCGCGCTCAAATGACACCTCGCACGCCGCCCCAAGCGACAAGGCCAATCACGCCACCAAAACCATGGTTGTTGCGGGTGTCCAGCTCCAGCCAAGCTACAAACTGACGACCTGATCGGAACAGTGATGCATCTACTATGACCGCTACAAGGACACTTGAGGCAATTGAGCCACTGTACTGGATCGTCAATCGTTCCTGGCTGCGTTGACTTATCCTAACAATACCTTTTTCTTAAAAGCCTCTGACGAGGATTCATAGAAGGCTTTCACAAAAATACGGAGCGATTGCGGTGTATAATTACTATCATCTTCGAGCGCAGAAACTCGGAATAGCAATCCATCCGGAAACCCGACAAGAAGGGTCTTCTTGGCCATAGTCAACCGCTGCTCCGACCAGCCCACCGGAAACTCATCGCCGACTCTCACCCAATATAAAATTCTTTCCCTGAGGCCGCCTCTATCCGCAACTAGTTCTCGGGCGTCAATCTTTCCCGATCCGAATTCGATCACGGCTGATTCCGCAGCCAAAATCGGATATCCTGCGACGGGATAACAGACCTCGGGCCGATGGACTTGGACATCATTTTCCTGAACGCTACTGTAAGCAATTAGCATCATAATCGACGGCAAACCGGGCCCTTCATAGATACGGGTCTCCAAGTTTTCGTAGAGTTTTGCTTCTAAATCGTCTTCCGCAGGAAGGACTACTTCGTTACTCTTGCGTGACGTCCATCCGCCTACTTTCGCTGGTATTAAACCTTGAAACTCCCTTTCCGGAATGGCTGCTGCCTTTGCTCGGGGGGCCACTAAGTGCGAAAATACCGCGCCGCCGACGAGGCTCAGGCCAACCAAAAGGCTCCGGCGATCGATCACCGGAGTTCCATCCGCTTCAATTGCGGCCGAAGGGGTCTCGTCTAGTTTCATCACATCTTCTAATTTGAGCATTGCCATACGCGGCGTTTCTCTAACTCGCCAACGAAATGTTCGTTAGGGAAATCAGCCTAGGCTTGCAAAGGCGTCCTAACCGGTTAGTCGACGGATGCTTCTGTCATTCGAGGATCCAGCGGTGAAGATTGCTTACCTGATAAACCGCTATCCCGCTGTGAGCCACAGTTTTATCCGGCGTGAAATTGAAGCAATTGAAGCGGAAGGGGCCGAAGTTTACCGCTTTTCGGTTCGCCGCGCTGATGTCGAAAATTTGCCGGACAAGCTGGACCAAGCCGAGTTTGATAAAACAGCGGTAATCTTGAGCATGCGAATCCATTTCGTCTTATTCGACGTAGCGCGCATTATTGTTGTGCATCCCATCAACAGCTTGGCGGCCATTAGGATAGCCTTCGCGAAAGCTAATTGGAAACCCACTACTCTCGTCCGCAGAGTCGCCTATTTCGCGGAAGCCGCAAATCTTGCACTGCGTATGAGAGCTGATCGAATTGACCATTTACACGCTCATTTTGGGACCAACCCGGCAATGGTCGCTCGAATTGCCAGCAGGCTTTCGGGGGTTCCATTCAGCTTCACGGTTCATGGCCCTGACGAGTTCGACTTGCCAGAAGCACTCGACCTCCGTGGGAAGATTGCCGATGCTGTTTTTTGCGTCGCAATCAGCGACTACGGCCGCAGCCAACTAATGCGCTGGAGCTCTTTGGTCGATTGGAGCAAAATCGAAGTCGTTCGCTGCGGGGTCGATGCTAGCTTTTTTGTTGACCGCATTTCGACGCCGTTCCCAGATGTCCCGCATCTTTGTGCTGTCGCTCGGCTCAGCGCGCAGAAAGGCATCCCGCTATTGATCGAGGCCGCTGCTCGTCTGAATCGTGAGGGAAAATCGTTTCGGCTCACTCTCGTTGGCGATGGGGAGATGCGGAAAGAAGTCGAAGCACTGATTGATCGTTACGATCTGCACGATGTTGTAGAAATCGCGGGATGGTCGAATTCAGAAACGGTTATTAATCATCTCCTCAAATCTAGAGCCATGGTGTTGCCAAGCTTTGCCGAGGGCCTTCCGGTGGTGATCATGGAAGCCTTGGCGCTTGGACGCCCCGTCGTCGTGACTGCGATCGCAGGGACGCCAGAGCTGGTCGATAAGAGCTGCGGATGGCTTATTCCCGCCGGATCAATCGATGCGCTCGTCGAGGCTATGAGTGCCGCGATCGATGCGTCTGATGAAAAAATATCTCAAATGGGGAAGCTTGGGCGGGAGCGAGTCGCAGACCTGCATAATGCTCGCCTTAACGGTCAGCAACTTTATCGCTTGTTTCAAAATCATTGCCAGAGGCTAGGCTAGTATGGTGGTCGTGCTTTGTTGGTTTGTCGCCTTACCCGTTATTATGGCCCTTTGCATATTTTCGGCCGAGACGATTTTCGGCGCCGTACGACTGCGATCCGCGAAACTTTCAGGGGATTTTCCTGTAACGACGATCTTAATGCCTGCCCATAACGAAGCCGAGATACTTCAGGACACGCTCGAGAGGTTGGCGCCAACCTTGACAGAAGACGTGCAGATACTTGTGGTCGCGGATAATTGCAGTGACAGTACTGCGCAAATAGTGAAACGGTCGGGGTTCGCTGTGATTGAGCGGATGGATCCTATGAATAAGGGCAAGGGTTATGCTCTAGCCTGCGGCCGCGACCACCTAAAGTCATCGCCACCAGAGTGCATCATAATCCTCGACGCCGATTGCCAGATCGATGCCTTGTCCATTGAGGCGCTCGCTAAAACTTGCATCGCACGAAATTTGCCAATCCAAGCTAAATATATCTTGAAGGCAGATCATTCGGCGCGGCCCAACGTGCAAATCTCAAATTTTGCTTTCTGGTTGAAAAATGTCGTGCGACAGCGAGGAGCATGCCGATTGGGCGGCCCGGCATTGCTCACCGGTAGCGGAATGGCATTCCCATGGACGATGTTTGAGAAAGCTCCACTCGACACGGCGAACATCGTCGAGGATTTAGCACTAGGTATTCATCTATCGCAAACTGGTTACGCGCCAATTTTCCTCGAACAAGCGACCACTTTGAGTGCAGCAGCGGGCGAGTCGGCGACTTTCGGGCAGCGAACAAGGTGGGAGCATGGCTTTCTTGCCATGGCAAAATCGCACGGCCTTAGTTTGCTTGGAGAAGGAATCAGGAAGCGTAATAGAAAACTCTTCCAGCTGGGGCTCCATCTGCTTGTGCCGCCGTTAGCCTTTCTTATGCTCGCTGGCGTAGCAACTCTCATCTTGTTGGGGCTAATCATGGCAATGACAGGGTATTGGCTAGCATTCGCGGTAGTAGCCCTATGCTTAATTATAGCAGTTGTAGCAGTTTTACTAAATTGGATTATTGAAGGAAGGCAATGGCTCAGTTTCGCGGCACTTTTGCGACTACCTTTGTATCTCGCTTGGAAACTCCCCGTATATTGGCGCCTTGCCAAAGGTCATACGGCTGAGTGGAACCGGACAGAACGTCCTAATGACGCGGGACATAAGCATTGACCAAAATTCTTGTCATCATTGTTAATTATCGGACCGCGGCATTGACTAAGAGATGTCTAAAGGCGGTCGCGAGGGAGCGAGAAACCGGGATAGATCTCTCTGCCATCCTGGTTGATGGCTGCTCCGATGACGGTTCGGTAAGCGAGCTTCGCACCTTTTTGAATACGTCGGGAATTGGACGCTGGACCGAACTACTACCTTTGGGGTTTAACGGGGGATTTGGCTGGGCGAACAATCAGGCGATCCTTCGCAATAGCAACCCGAAACCCTCCTACATTTACTTACTGAATCCTGATACGGAAATAGAGCCCGGTGCGATTGCAGCTCTTGCTCAGATTCTCGACGACAAAGACGAGGTCGGCGCAGTCGGCAGCCAGTTACTTGAGCCCGACGGTTCTCGTACTGCTTCGGCATTTAGCTTTCCGTCTGTTGCCAGCGAATTTGTAAGGGGCGCGCAAACCTTCGCCCTGAGCTGTCTGTTGGGCTTGAGACCTTTAGTAATAGAACTTGATAAAGCGGGTCCAGTGGATTGGGTTTCCGGCGCTAGCGTCATGCTACGGTTTGAAGCTCTGAATCGCATAGGCCTCTTTGACGATGGATTTTTTTTATACTTCGAGGAAGTTGAACTGATGCATCGACTAAAGAGATTTGGAAAAGACATTTGGTTTGAACCCCGTAGTCGGGTATTTCACATAGGCGGGGCGTCAACAGGGGTTGATGGGCTTCACTCGCGGCGACCTAAGCCAAGCTACTGGTTCCGGTCTAGACAACGATACTTTGCGCTAACTGGAGGGAGGTGGAAGGGATTTCTCGCGAACCTAGCTTGGCTTGCTGGTTTTTCTCTCGTTAGACTCCCTCGCTTAGCTTTGTCATCAAGTTACCGTTCGCGGGGGGTGCCAGGCGAATTTCTTGGCATGAAGAGAGCGGGCCTATGGCCGACCAATGCTGCTTGTCGCGCATCAGTCCAGACCGTTAAGTCGACACCCAACCGATTGCCGTTCTGGACCCAACAACAGTGAATTCAATATCAAAAGTCGGTGTAGTCGTCATTGGACGAAATGAAGGTGATCGACTCAAGGCAAGTCTCGCAAGTCTGCGGGACGCGCGAGCGCTAATTTATGTCGATTCCGGATCTAGTGACGGCAGCCTCAAACATGCGTTAGCTACAGGGGTAACCGCTACCCCACTGTCCTCGGACCGCCCATTCACTGCCGCTCGCGCTCGCAATACAGGCATCATAGAATTGATGTCATTGCACAACGGTATTGATTATATCCAAACCGTCGATGGAGACTGCGTGATTTCCCCAGAATGGGTTGATATTGCTGCAGGTTTTCTTCAAGCCAATGAAAATGTGGCAACAGTTTTCGGAAGGCTAAGGGAGCAAAGGCCGAACGATAGCGTGTATAATCGCCTTTGCGATAACGAGTGGAACGTACCCCTTGGAGAGGCAGAAAGCTGCGGCGGAATCGCGATGCACCGCGTTGAAGCATTTTTGTCTGTTGGCGGGTTCAATGAGACTTTGATCGCGGGCGAGGAGCCTGATCTCTGTCTTCGCTTAAAAGCTCGGGGATGGTCAGTTTGGCGCATCGACGCTGAAATGGGTACGCATGACGCCGCAATTCTGAGGTTCGATCAATGGTGGCGTCGTTCAGTAAGGGCCGGTTTTGCGTATACCGAACACTTGTGGCGTCATCGGGGCGGAAGTTTGGCGGCTTGGAAACGGCAGACGGCACGATTCTTATTTTGGGGTCTAATCTGGCCGACCTTCATGGTCACCGCCCCGATTTTATTTTTTGGAATGGGCTGGCCGCTAAGCGGGACTATGTATCTCCTTATTCCCTATGTAATGCAATTTCTGCGGATTTGGCACAGGGGCAGAGCGCCGCAATCACCCGCGATACGATTGGCGGCATTGGCTGTAATAGGAAAATTCGCTGAAGCTCTGGGGGCCTTGAAATTTGGCACGACTTTGCTGCTAAATAGAAGATCAAAGATCATCGAATACAAATGAATTTCAAAACTGTTTTCTGTTCAAAATCATACCTGCATTTGCGACAAATACACCGTGTGGGGGTACATCTTCTCGGACCACTGCATTGGCCCCAATTTTCGCATGGTCACCGACTTTTATAGGGCCAATGATCTTCGCACCAGCGCCGATGTCGACATGTCCGCCTATTGTAGGTATACCTCCGCGTGTAGCTCCGATCGTTACTTGTTGGAATATAAGGCAATTACATCCAATTTCGGCTTGCGGATGGATCACAATTCCATTTGGATGAGGAAGAAGCAGGCCGCCCTTAATAGTGCTGTTAATCGGAATGTCGGCTCCCGTGACGACTGACCAGAGGCGATGCCTCACAATCGCAAATTTGCGGGCTACAGGAGAAAATAGCCCTCTAGCATTCTGATAGTCCCGAATGCTTCGCAGTAGCGATCGTGACGGATTCCATGATCGCGCTGACTTACTCTCGCGCGACCAGTCGGGAATATCTGCTGAGATTTCAGTCTCGCTCATTAGAGTATTGCTTTATGTGCCTATCGGTTCGGATCGAGTTGTGAGTCTTTAGATCTTTGCCCCTCGCATTCAACCTTCGAGGGATTTCTCCAACGCAGAGTTCTTCAATCTATCCTCATCTTCACCATTATTAACCCTCAAAACCTAATGGCAGCAAAGTCAATTTCTGAGGCGGAGTCATAGTGCTGTAGAATCGTCGCGATCCTTTCTCCAATTGGATGCAACCAGGAAAATCCTGGGGCCGAGTATTAGGTACCGTCGCCAAAGCCGACGAGGCTCACTTAATAGTCGAAACGCCCATTCGAGCCTTAACTGCTGCATCCATTTCGGCGCGCGGCTTTTACGACCGAGCAGAAACTCAATCGATGCTCCGATACATATAGCAACGCCGCGCGACTTTGCGGCTTTAAAACACTCATGTGCGATAATCTCGCTTTGCGGCGCCCCGATTGCCAATAATATGAAATCTGAGCGTTCTTGATCGATGAAGGCAATGATGTCTTTAACCGCATCGCGGTTCTGTAAGACACCCATTGGAGGTTGGTGTTGTACAACTTCTAAACTAGGGAAGCGCGCGAGCAACTCCGGCACCATCTCCTTGTCGCCGCCTACGAGGGCAATCTTACGCCCTACGAAGAAGCCATTTTGAAAAAGATAGGCGGTAAGATCGCTGCCAGGGAGCACGTCCAGCTTGATTCCATGAAAACCTGCCAACTTCTGCAGAATACGGCTGTCGCAGAGCCGTATTTCGGCTGCCTCGTAAGCATTCTTAAATGCAACCGTTGATGGATTTTCAGCTTTGGGGTTGAGCATCAAAATATGGTCAACATTGGGCGTGACGATATAGCTAAACGCCTCGCGCTGCGACAGCCGATCAAGCTCCTGAGCAACCTTCTCGAAGTTAGAGTGGGCAAAGTCGACCCCAAGAAAGTGCGACACCGGGAGCTTAGTAGGCATTTCTGTCCCAAGCCAGCTTCAGAACAGTCTCAATTAGGATGCGGACGTCGAGCAGCGGCGACCAATTTTCGATATAGTAAATATCGTACTCGACCCGCTTGAGGGCTCTCTCGGTCGTAGCAATTTCTCCCCGCAGACCCCTTACCTGTGCTAGCCCCGTAATGCCGGGCTTAACCCTGTGGCGCGCGGTGTATCCCTTAACCGCATCGAAGTAATATTTGTCCCCAACGCGCATCATTGTTGCATGCGGCCTTGGACCGACAAGTGACATGTCGCCGCGGAGTACGTTAAAAAGCTGCGGCAATTCATCGATGCTGGTACGCCGAATGAGCCGTCCTACCCGGGTTATTCGCGGGTCGTTTTTCTGCGTACGCGCAGCTCCGCTAGCGTCCTGCCGGTCCGTGTACATCGATCGAAATTTCAGTACGGATATCTCGTTGTTGTTAAAGCCGAACCTCTTCTGCCTGAAGAGGACCGGGCCTCTGCTTTCCAACCTGATCGCCAAGGATGTAAGCACAAGGAGAGGCGCGAACACAATTACGGCAAGGAGCGCCAAGCTGCGGTCAAGGAGTTCTTTCATGACTCCATCAATATCTCGTATCGGCTGCTGCCAAATGGCGAACACGGGCAATCCGCCTAGAAAGCCTATGCGGTATCCTGGTTTCAGCTCCATTGTTTCCCTTGGAAGGACACAAAGATCAATCGAGGCAGCGCTGAGCGCCTCAGCAATATGATCCAGCCGTTCTTGTTGAATACTAGGTAAAGCCAGAATAACCTGATCGAGACTCCCAGCTCGTGCAAGCTGCAACAAGGCCTCGAAACCGCCTAAATACGGCAGGCTGATTTCTTTGCCTTGCGTGCGGCGGCGGTCATCGGAAAAGCCGATTATTTTGAGATGAGGTAGGCGCTCCAGCTCAAGCAGGCTTGCAACTTTTTCGGCTGCCTTCGGGCTTTCGGCGTAAATCGCCACACGCTGACCTACCACGCCCTTGTCCATGAGCGCCCAGATAAATTTTCTGAATACAATCCTGCTCAGAAAGATTGCGGTCATGCTGAAGCCAATGAAATACAGCCCAATGCCGCGGGAAAATTCCGGCATCATCTGGAGTTGCAATATGACCAAACTGGTGAGGGCAGCTGCGAGTAAAAAATCGGCAAGAGAACTACCCCCGACATCCTCTCCTTGCCCCTTGAAGCCGGAATAGCCGCCGCGCGACATACGGATCAGGAAATAGTTGATGCATAAGATTATCGCGCCGGTCCTGTGGAGCCGTGCGTCATAATAGTACCCAATAGTCAGGTCATAAGCGGCGACCGCCAACAGGTATGCGAAAACGAAGCATGCAAGATCGTTCGCGATACCCAGCGAGCGCAGTACATTCGACGTGAATCGAATATGCCCGTTGGTGCGTTTTGGCGCCGCTGTCAGTTCTCCGTACATAAACCCCCGCTAGCTGCACATACTTCTTCGGGCGTAATCCGAGCAAACAGACCTCTGCGCTGCGGCGTTCCTGGCGGCTCGTCTATTACTAGGCTCATGCGAGCCCTGGTCATTCCGGACGTCGCCTTGCTAGCACAGAGCGCTCCGCCGAAATTGGAGCACATCTTCGCGTAGGCCTTCCATGTCGCGGCGGATGACGGCTTCGCTAGTGCAAGTTCGTGGTAAAGCGACACGATACGCTGCGTGTCACCGACACGAAGCAAGAAATCTCTATATTCATCCGCCAACATCGTGCTCTGCGGAAGAATGTCCATGCCGCGCTCAAAAGTTTGCCGCGCGCGAATGAGGTTACCATCTGCGGCATAGGCGCTGGCAAGTTCGACGTAGCCTGCAAACTCCTGCGGCGAATCTGACACTACCAGGCTGGCATCTTCTATTGCTCGATCGAATTGCCGGGCGGATCGATGTAACGCACTTCGAACAAGCAGCGCATCTGCATTCCTCACGTCACGCTCGAGGAGTTTTGTAGCAAGAGTTCCCGCTGTTTTGGCATCACCTTGCGCAAGCCGAATTCTAGCTACCAGACCCTGCGCTTCGGGCACGCCAGCGCTGAATGGAATTTTGGAAAGTCTGAGTGCGGCCTCATAGTTACCTGCTGCGTAGTAAAAGCGGGCGAGGGATAGCTGGGCTGCGCGTGTTCCACTTTGCGCGATATAGCTAATTTGCGAGTTCGAAAGAGGCTTTCGGTCATATTCGAGCCACAACGTGCTGAGGGTTTGATAAAGCTGAAGATCATTTGGCTTTGCCTGGATGGCTTCAATCGCTTCGCTGCGAGCCATTGCCGGTTCACCTGTTTTGTACAGCAAGTTAACGTAGTCGAAGAGATAATCAGTGCTCCCTGGCATAGATTCTAGAATAGTCGGAAATACTTTTCGCATTCCCTGCGAATCACCTTTTCGGCGATAAACCTCGAGCAATGTGAGATTCAAAGCTTCCGTTTCGCCGATCTCGGCAATGGCATTAACAACAGTTGCCAAGGCCCTATCGACATCGCCTTTTATTGCATTCACTCGCGCTGAAAGAATTATTCCGCCCTCATCGTTGGCATTTATCTCCTGAATTTTGGACACCATTTGCTCAGCATCGTCCATTCGGCCGTCGTCAATAGCTATGAAACCCTTGACCAACATTGCCCTCGTCGAGTTGGGCGTGAGCAGCAAAATTCGGTCTGCCGCTTCTCGTGCCTCGCGGATATTACCTGTTTGCAGGCCCAGCTCTGAGATATTCTGGAGGACCTCTAGATTGTCAGCCTGTAAGTCCAATGCCATTGAATAGGCGTTAAAAGCGCTTGCTGGGCGCTGGGCCGCCATCTCAATCCGGGCGAGGAGCACGTAGTAATCAGCAACGTCATCGCGCGCAGAAATGGCCTCGCGGGCATTCTCTCGTGCATCATCCAGGTTTCCGGACGAGAGTTGTGACTGTGCCAACAAGGCTTTGTCGGCAGCGCGTTGTAGAGGGTCACCGCAACCCGACGCAGAGAACAGCAACGCCACGGCCAAAATCAATCTGTGGGCGCCGCGCGCTGCTAGGAGAGGGAACAAACGTTCTGCCTTGCGTCTCGAGGTAATTGCCGTGGTGTCCGCGCATAGCGCGTGGCTAAGAAATTGCCAGAGGATTTGGGTTATAAAGGTTGACTTTTTTTGCTAAGTCAGGCCAATCGGCGCCTCCGCTGGTGCGAAGCGTTTCCAAATAGAGGTGGCAAGTGAATTTTGCGTCAGCATTGATGTTTTCTGTTGCGATTATGGGTGCTGCTCCCGCAAGCGCACGGGATTCGGGTCCTGCGGCCCTTCAGATTAGCCAGGCCGCCGCTTCCCCCGTTTCTGTTTCGGGTTTGCCCGTGTACCGGATCAATCCGGGTGATGAGCTCGAAATAAACGTCTGGCGGGAAGACCAGTTGCAACGCTCGGTTAAAGTGTTGCCCGATGGTTCCATCAGCTTTCCGTTGGTTGGCTCAATCCAGGGCGCAGGCCGTACCCCTCAGGAGATTGAGCGAACGATAGCTGCGGCGCTTGCCCAAAAGTACGTTGATGGCAATGTGCCGGACGTAACAGTCGCGGTCACCAACCCGGCGGGTTTGCAGTTTTCAGTGATCGGCAAGGTGAGATCGGCAGGCATTTTTACGCCCGGTCGGTACGTTACGCTGCTGGAAGCGATAAGCTTTGCAGGTGGTACGGACGAATTTGCCAGTCTTGATGATATCGTCATCATTCGAAAGTCGGGCGGCGCGCTGACAACTATTCCCGCGAGCCTTTCGGGAATTCTGCGCAGCAAATCTATAAGTTCTGAAGCCGTGCGTGCTATTCCGATCATCGAGAGCGGCGATACCGTCATCGTCCCATGAGAATCGGCAATACGTTCCTGGTCAGGCCCAAGGCGCTCGGTGTTGGATGCACTTGTTCGACATTCTCTGCGGTTTTGTTGATCGCCGTCCCGGCAAATGCGGATTCGGGCAGCGAACTCACGGTTTCCGCCTCTACTGCCTACGACAGTAATCCATTTTTGTCATTTAATGACGATCCGGAAGTTGCATCTTTTAGACTTGAGCTAGTCCCTACTGTCTACCAGTCTGATGAGGTTAGCAGCATTCGGGCTTCCGCCAGGATTGAGCACGTGGAGTATGCTCGGCTTTACGATTCGGTAGATAACCTCGCCCTAAATCTCGCAGTGCAGCGCGACCTCAGCGAGCGCCTGAATGCAGGCGCGTCATTATCGGTTTCCAGCACCGTCACTACAACCGATTTCAACGGTCCCACAATTGGTTTTGGTGAGCCAGAGCCGTCCGTGCCGACTTCGCCCATTTTCGATGACGTTACCCTCTTCGCCGATCGCCAACGCCGCAATCTGGCGGCTGTGGACGCCTCCGTCCAATTCAAACTAAGTGAATTCGACGATCTTCGCTGGTCGAGCTCGGTTCGGGCGCAACGATATAATTCGGCGCGCTTGAACGATTCAGATTTTGCCATGCAGCGAGCAGAGTTTTCGCGTCGAATAAGTGAGTATGTGGTGCTTGGCGGCGGAGTTGAGGCGAGCGTAAGCAACTTCAAAAGCACACGGGTTGGCGACGCGAAGACGCTTTCGCCGCAAGTCTCGGCCAGAGCGCGAATTTTCCCGCGAGTAGATTTTTCTGGACGCCTTGGCGTTTCGATCACGAGAACACAATTGGTCGTTGGCAGGGAAACATCAACTTCAATTTCGGGTAATGCGAGCCTTTGTCATAGCGGCGTGCTGAGCAATTTCTGCTTGAATGCGGCGCGCCAGGTTCTTCCTTCGGCAATTGGAGGCGTTCGCAAGCAGAGTACGATTGGTACCGCCTATTCGCTAAGATTGTCAGAAAGGGAGAATGTACAACTGGGCGGGAGTTACGCAGTTGCCTCTGCTCCCCTAAGTGGCTCCGGCGGGAAGTTCGAAAGTATCAGGAGCTACGCCCGATACGAACGTCAGCTTGATGAGAGATTGCGGTTATTCGCCAGCGCGGGCTACTCTAACAGTTCTGATGATCTGGAAGTACGGAGGTCCAACTTCCAGGGAGCTGTCGGCATTTCTGTAAAAATCGGTAGAGCGAAATGAGTGACGCAGGCTATGACAACGAGGAAGATCAGGGCGGCAACTTGCTCGCGCATCTTCCGACGATCCTTAAGGAGCGTTATCGCTGGCTGCTGGTTCCCACGATCCTATGCCTTATTGCGGGGATCGCCGCGTCATTCCTTCTTCCAGAAGTGTACCGGTCGACCGCGACCTTGCTTGTAGAATCGCCGCAGCTTCCAGAGGACGTGATCGGAACGCAAGAACTGGATATTGTTGATCAACGGATCGCGAAAATTCGGCAGCAGGTCTTGAGCCGGCCGCGTTTAATTGAGCTTATCCAGAAGCATCGCCTTTATAACGACGAAAAGGCGGGCGGGTCGCTATCTGAAATCATCGAAGAGATGCGCGATGCGACGACGATCGAGGCGGTTTCGTCAGAATTTCAGGGAGGTGGCAGGGCAGCGACAATCGCTTTCGCACTGAACTTCGATTATAAGGCCGCGCCCCAGGCCCAAGCTGTTGCGCAGGACATGACTGAGCAAATTCTCCTGATCGATGCGACAAAAAGTTCTGAGCAAGCTGCCAACACTGTTCAGTTCTTGACTGATCAGGCGACGGCG
The DNA here is from genome assembly GCF_009828115.1 of Allopontixanthobacter sediminis. GTDB lineage: Bacteria > Pseudomonadota > Alphaproteobacteria > Sphingomonadales > Sphingomonadaceae > Allopontixanthobacter > Allopontixanthobacter sediminis. The sequence goes on from NZ_WTYL01000002.1 coordinate 726,343, forward strand.
CTTCAAAGCCAGATCGGCGAACTGGAAGCCACGATAGAGACCATTAAGGCCCAGAACGGCCTTGCTCTATCGAGTGCCGGCACCATGTTCATGGGCGGATCCGGGAGCAGCTACGACGCTCAGATAATTGCATTCCAGCGCGATAATGCTCTGTTGGCGGCGCAAAGAGAGGCACGCAAGTCGTCACCCGAGCGCGACCCCGTAGTGGCTGGTGCCGAGGCCGAACTCGCCGCGGCCCGAGCCCGATATTCCGACGATCATCCTGATATTGCTTTCGCTAAGCGGCGCTTGGCTGAGGCCAAGCGACTGGCGGAGAGCAAATTCGATAAGCTGCCCGCAGATACGATTGATCAGCAGATATCTTCAAACAACGCTCAAATCGCTGCCTTGCAATCGGCGAAGGCGCAAGAAATAGGGCGCTTGGCAACTGCCCAAAGTGCGCAAGCCCGCGCGCCGCTGGTGCAAGAGGAAATTGCTCAGCAGCAGCAAAAGCTGGAGGCGTTAAATACTCAATACGAGGGCGTATCGACTCGCCTCCTTGCGGCACAGGCGAGCTCAAAGGCAGAAAGCGAGCAAAAGGGTGAGCGCCTGTCGGTGATTGATCCACCTGTTGTTCCTGACTCGCCAAGATCACCTAATCGGCCACTGCTCATTGCTGGTGGGCTGGCTTTTGGCTTGGGCCTCGGACTTTTCCTGGTCCTCCTGGTCGAGCTTTATTATCGGCCAATCCGTGATATGCTGGATATTCGCGCTGTGACCGGATCGATGCCGCTAGTCTCGATCCCGACCATCGACCCGGTAACTACGGATCGGCCGACATTTTTTAAAAGATTGTTGCGTTTCTTTCCCTTCCCTTCGCGCGCGTTGCATCGCACAAACAGCTGAGAATGGATAGATGAACAGCCGTCCTGACCTACCGCAGCCCTTCAGCGGAGCAACTAAGGAAAGCCGAATTTCGCCCTTGCCCGGGATTGGGGAAGTGCCTGAAATTGCGCAGCCGGAGATCAGTCAAAAGCTGGTAGGGTTTGAATCCAAAGATGCGCGCTCTCGCACATTCAACCTTCTCCGGTCGCAGCTTATCAAAAAGTTGGCGGCATCGAGCGGACGCTTGATAGGCGTGACCTCGCCAGCTCCAAATGCAGGGAAGTCTTTCGTGGCAAGCAACCTTGCTGCATCGATGAGCCAGCTGTCGAGCAAGCAAACTGTATTGATCGACCTCGATTTGCGCCGTTCAACAGTTGCCGAAATCTTTGGTCTAGAAGGCCCCGAAGGCCTCACTGACTACTTGCTTGGCGAAGAGGTCCCTCTCTCGTCCATCGGGCGCCGGATTGGCACTAGCAATCTGATAGTCTACCCGACCTTCCCAACCCCAGTAAATTCAGCAGAATTGATGGTCAGCGACCGCCTTCTGGAACTCATCAGGCGCGCACGCGCACTGAGTGATGATGCAATCGTCATTTTTGACCTTCCCCCGGTGTTCGCAAATGACGACGCAATGCTGGTGGCGGAACATTTGGATGGTATCTTGCTCGTGGTGGAGCAGGGGGTCACAACAAAGAAGCAGCTAGAAAGCTCGATGCAGCTTCTTCACCCAACGCCGATGTTGGGAACAGTGTTTAATCGCTTCACTGGGGGCATTGCAGACCCTTACGGATATGGCGGTAAATACGACAATTACTACAGCGATTAGCGCTCGTGCGCTCGCTTTAGGTCTAACAACACTCTTTTTAGGTCTAACAACACTCTTTGAATTTCGCTTCCGCCGAACGCGAACGAGCGCAAGTCGGGCAATATTCCAATCCATGTCAGTCGAATAGGCCGAGATCGTTTTTTGCAGTTGCTTGGTACCAAAACACTGACCCAGAGCCAAAGTCAGTGCATTTTTTGGCAAGGTTAAGCCTAGCCGGTCGGTTTGCGCGATCGCCAGATTATACTCATTAAGGTTGGAATGGGTAAAGATCAGTGGTCGAAACTTCCGAACTCAAATTCAGACGAGCCTAGGCTCGCGCATCAATTACTGATTTGCATCTCGCCACCGACAATCTGTTCCGCTTGGGAAACCAGACAGGTTGGAATATTCGGTGACAGAAAACGAAAATAACGTACGCGCACATTGGCAGCTCTCACTCGTGGACTTCTGACTGATGTACAAGCCTCTAGTGGCTTGTTTCCTGAGTACGAGCGCACTCGCTTTGCGAGCGCTTATCACTGCGAATCAGTCGCATATGAGCCTACCGTTTGGCGTTGAACGCCATGTAAGCGAATCCCAAATTGGAACGCTATCGCAATAAGTGACGAAATGAGCCCATCTAGGAAAAATCAATTTTTCAAAAAATTTATAAGGGAAATCACATAGATAGGATTTTTGAGCTCGGCACGATCAAACAGAAGTCGGTTGAAGCACCTGTGTTTTTTCCAAATGTCGTTAACAGCGCGTTGACTTATATTAACAATTCGGCGATGTGCTACCCAAGAGGAAGCACCAGACTTCCTTATGGGTCCCGCGTAATTCGTTAGAAAATTGCGCGACAATGCCACTCCGGGGGCGGTCAGTACAATCTGCTTCGTTTCGACTGCGGTGGCGCGCGCTCTTCACTCACGTTTATGATAGGAAACCAAATATGAAAAATTGCTTTGCAATTGCGTTTTCATTAGCGGCCATAACTCTGCCCGCGACAATGGCCACGGCGGCTGAAACCGTCGATGTTAGCACAGGCCAGGGAGATGTTGGTACGGTTGACGCTAACTGGCTGATTGGCGGTGCCGCAGCTTTTATCCCTACCGCGATCAACACTGCTTGGACCAGTGGTGGAGCGCCCGCCGGTCAGAACGGGAATAACGACGGCGCACGTTGGATAACGCCTACTAGCGTTGGTACCGCAACCGAGCCGGCCACGACCATTTCCTATTCTACCGTATTTACTCTTAATAGCATGGCGACCGTGGCGCAGTTTGTTGGCACTTACTGGTCCGACAACCGGGTAGTGGAAGTCCTTCTTAACAACGTTTCGATTTTCGTTAACGGTGGGTCTGCATCGCAGTTCAACGGCTCTGGCATCGGAATTAATCAGCAAGTTGCGATCCTCGGAAGCGGCGCTCAGAACAATTTGGTATTCCGCGTTCAAAATGATACCGGCAATAGTGGCAACCCCGCAGGACTGCGTTTGGATGCGGTTATTAGTGCCGTCCCTGAGCCAGGCACTTGGATGCTTATGATTCTTGGCTTAGGCGCTGTTGGTTTTTCCATGCGTCGCCGTCAAAAAGCGCAGGTTCGTTTCCAGTTCGCTTGAATACGGCCAAGTTAGTTACAATTTTTGCAAAGGGGTCGGCCAAATTGGCCGGCCCTTTTCGTTTATTCGCACCAATCAGGTAATATGGCGAAGGATGGCTCGAGCACATCGATTTTTAGGTATTGGTTCGCTGCTTGCGATCTGCGGGCTTGCCATGCTCGCTGCGCTCTTCGCAGTTTACATTGCTTTACCACACACGTCAGATAGCGAATTGAGGAACTTGGATCCCGATCAAGGTGCCGCTATTCAGCCACCTGAACTTGAAGTGTTCCAGTTCCAAGAAGGAATTGCTCCAGAGCAGGCTATCGAGATCAATGCAGCCATTCCTGAATCAAGCGAGCCGATCGTCGCTGCCCGATCGCTTAATATTCTGTCGCTCTCGTCTTCCGGTGCTGGACAGTTGTCCGCGGTCGATTGTCTAACTGCAGCCATTCATTACGAAGCAGCCTCAGAATCAACTAGTGGGCAGCGCGCTGTCGCACAGGTCGTCCTTAATCGAGTGCGGCACCCGGCATACCCGAACTCGATTTGCGGCGTAGTGTTTCAAGGGTCGCAGCGTCTTACCGGCTGTCAATTTACCTTCACGTGCGATGGATCGCTTCGACGGCGTCCATCGGCGGCCGCTTGGCAGCGAGCAAGATCGGTGGCCGCAGCGGCTCTCTCTGGATATGTAGAACCCAATGTTGGTCTGGCCACACATTATCACGCAAATTTCGTAGTACCGTATTGGAGCGGCAGCCTGACCAAGATCGGACCGATCGGATCTCACATTTTCTACCGGTGGAGAGGACGGAATGGCACGCGCGCGGCCTTCACCAGTAGCTATTCAAACACGGAACTCATTCCATCTGGAGCGGCCGCGCAATTATCAGGTCTTTTGCTCACTGCATCGCCGGCCGAGGCCATGATCGATTTGGCTGACCTTGCTGGCCTCAACCCGCAAGAGGCCAGCTCGACCTCGCCCTCGACTGGAATGACCGCCCAGCCCGATGGACAGCTGCTAATTGACGCTGGCTCTTCAATTCCGCGCGCGGGCAGTGACCTGACGGTTCCTGGGGCAAGGCTAAAAAGCGATGAAACAGAATACCAAATGGTCGATAAACGGCCCCGTCTGCTTGAAGATAAATAGTCCCAAAATAGATTCGGCCGAAGTTGAGAGCTGCAGTCTGACTCCGGTGTAACTCCGGTGAATCTAGCGGACTTTCGTGCTTTGATCTTTCTTTGTTCTGCTATATATGCAGTTAAGAATGGCGGATTTCTGCCATTTTTGAGATTAGCCTTTTCCCTCCGAAAGCAGAGGTCACTGGTTCGAATGCAGTCGGGTGGGCTAGTTCTAACGACCATCCACCTGCAATGCTGTCAGTTTACCTGGCGTTCCAGCCCTTCCCAATACGGAGCGCGGAGTTCGCGGCGAAGGATCTTGCCTGAGGGGTTGCGCGGCAGGGCGTCCGTGAAATCGACCGATTTGGGGCATTTGAAGCCGGCAATCCTTGTTCGTGCGTAGGCAATTACGTCCGCTTCCGTTAGGTCGCTGCCGGGCCGCAGCACGATGATCGCCTTGACCGCTTCGCCCCATTTCGGATCGGGGACGCCGATCACCGCGATGTCGGCTACGTCTGGGTGGCCGTAAACCGCGCTTTCCACTTCGGCGGGATAGACATTCTCCCCGCCGCTGATGATCATGTCCTTGATCCGGTCCTGGATGAACAGGTAACCATCCTCGTCGAGCATGCCCGCGTCGCCCGTGCGGAACCAGCCATCACCGATCAGGGCCTTCGCGGTTTCTTCCGGGCGGTTCCAGTACTCCAGCATCACGCAGTCGGACCGGATCGCGACCTCGCCGGTCGCGCCTGGCGGCAGCGGCTTCAGGTCGCCGTCGAGAATGCGGATTTCGACGCCCGGCATCGCTTTACCGGCGGAACGCATCACATGTTCGCGGCCCGGTCGGTGATCGTCGGGCGCGAGTGAAATGATCGCGCCGTAGGTTTCGGTAAGGCCGTAAAGCTGTGCGAAGTCGCAGCCCAGGCGCGACACGCCTTCCTTCAGCAGGTCGAGTGGAATCGGGCTAGCGCCATATGTCAGGCCCCTCACCGAGGAGAAATCCGCACCTTCCGCAGCCGGGTGCGCCAGCATGATGCCGAGCGCCGCGGGCACCAGGAACAGCCATTTAACCTGATATTCCGCCACGTCGCGGATCATCAGCGCCGGGTCGAATTCAGCGTGGATGATCAATTCCTGGCCGCCCAGCACGGCACCGGTGGCGCCGCCGACGCCCGCGATGTGGCCGTAGGGCATGGCCATGATCAGCGAATCGCCTGGCGCGGCGCAGTACCAGTAGATATTTTCCGCCTCCAGGCGCGGGCGCATGTTTGACCCGTTGAAATTGCTCAGCACCACGCCCTTCGGCTTGCCGGTGGTGCCGGAAGTGTAGAGCTGGAGGAAGGCGTCGTCCCTGGTGATCGCCGCCGTGACCGGATCGTCGGAATGCCCATCGCGCCATACGGCAAAGTCGCTTTCCATCGTCACACTCGCGCCGTCCCACGGGGCACCGGCGAACGCTTCTTCGATGAACAGCACTTTGGCGCCGCAATCCTGCAGGATGAACTCTACTTCCGCCGGGGCGAGCCGCCAGATAATCGGTACCAGCACGGCGCCCAACCGCGCCGCGCCGAGGCACAGTTCGACCGCGTAATCGCTGTTCTTGCCGAGGTAGGCGATCCGGTCGCCCTTGGTCAGGCCCATGGCCGCGAGGCCGTTGGCGATCTGTGTCGCGTGCCGGTCGTATTCGGCGAAACTGGTGACCCGCGGCCCGAAGCGCAAAGCTGCCGCGTCGCCGCGTTCCGCTGCGTGACGCGCCAGCGCCCCGCTGAAAGTCCAGCATTCCGTCTCGCTCATAAAATCGTCATCCCCGGGCCTATTTTCTATTCGAAGCCTTGCTCCAGAAACCGCAGCGCGCAGCCGGCCATGATCGCCGTGCCGAGCGGTAGTGCGGTTTCATCCACCATCATCCGGCTGGAATGGATGCCGCAGCATTGGCTCCAGTCCTTCCCGCTGGGGGCAACCCCCAGGAAGAACATCGCGCCGGGCACTTTTTCCAGCACGTACGAGAAATCCTCCGCCCCCATGATCGGGGCGGGCAGGTCTTTCCAGCTGTCCGCCCCGAGCATCTGATGGGTCACCTTACGTCCAAGGGAGACCGCACGTTCGTCGCACAAGGTGACGGGAAATCCTTCTGTGATCTCGACCTTGGCGGTGACCCCGTGCGCGGCCGCGATCCCGCTGGCGGTCTCGCACATCAGGCGCTGGACCAGCTGGCGGTTTTCCGGTGACAGGGTGCGTATCGTGCCGCGCAATGTCACATGGTCGGGGATGATATTATGCGCGGTCCCGGCATCGAGCCTGGTGACAGTCACCACCACTGCGTCGGCGGCGTTGAAGCGACGGGTCACGACCGCTTGCAGCGCAGTGACGATGGCGCAGGCGGCGGGCACCGGATCGAGCGTGTCGTGCGGCATGGAAGCGTGTCCGCCGCGCCCCTCGACAATGATTTCGAACTGGTCGGCGGCGGCCATCAGCGCGCCGGACCGGCCTGCGATCAGCCCGTGCCGCGCGTTGGGCATGATGTGGAGCGCGAAGGCGGCGTCCGGCAGCGGATCGCCCGGCGTACCGCCGATCAGCCCGTCGTCCAGCATGAAGCGCGCACCGTGATGGCCTTCTTCGCCGGGCTGGAACATGAACATCACTTCGCCGGATAGTTCGGCTTGCCGGGCCGAGAGGATCTGCGCCGCGCCCACCAGCATTGCAGTATGCGTGTCGTGGCCGCAGGCGTGCATCCGCCCGTCGATGGTGGACGCAAAATCGAGGCCCGTCTGTTCGGGCATCGGCAGAGCGTCCATGTCGCCCCGCAGCAGGACACGGTTCCGGCACGGATGGCCGGGCTTGCCGCCTTTCAGGATGGCAATTTCGCCGGTGGTCGACGAGCCGGAGCGCCATTCCAGCGGCAAATGGGCGAGCGCCGCACGCACCTTGGCCTGCGTCAGCGGAGTATGCAGCCCCAGTTCCGGTTCCGCATGGATCGCGCGCCGCAGGGCCACGATATCGTCGGCGATCGCATTGGCGGAGGCGAGCAGTTCGGGATGCAACATCGGCGGATACTAACGGATTAAATCGGGCCCGTCGCCCCCACTGAATCGGGCGGAGAAAAGGCTTCGAGCCATTTGACTTGGACAGCCGGCCGGTGCGGGCGGAATATCTGTTGTGGAGCAGGTCCGGTTTCCTTGCTAATGCGACCGGGCCATGACGCTTGCCCACCCACATTTCCCGCTGCCGCAGCCAGAATGGGACGGTGAAGCCCGCCCGGCCCCGGTAGTGGGCGTGATCTACAACCGGCACAGCCATCACAACCTGCAACGCCGCCACCCGGCGGAGGCCGCGGCGGAGCTTCCGGTGCAGCAAGGCGGCAATCCGGCGAATGTTATCATAGCCGAACCGGCCGGACACGGCGACCTGCCGGGCATCCTGGCCGATTTCAAGCACCGCGGGATCGAACTGCTGGTGATGAACGGTGGTGACGGGACGGTTCGCGATGTCCTGACCAGCGGGTTACCGGTATGGGGCGACGACTGGCCCGCGCTCGCTGTGTTGCCGCGGGGCAAGACCAACGCTTTGAATGTCGATCTGGGCGCTCCGGCGGACTGGGCATTGGCAGGGGTAGTTGCCGCGTTCGAACATGGCCGGCGCGTCCATCGGCGCGGTATCGTGATGACCCCGCTCCCCGCAGACGGCGGTGAGCAAGCGCCGGCACCGATGATGGGGTTCATCCTGGGCGCGGGCGCGTTCAAGACCGGGATCAAGGCGGGGCAGGACGCACACCGGCTTGGCGCTTTCAACAGCCTCGCGGTGGCGGTCACGGCCGCATGGGGCGTGGCTCAGGCGTTGCTCGGCAGTGCGCGCAACCGCTGGCGGCGCGGAACCGGGATGGAGCTTCTGCTCGGGCCAGGCCGCAAACCGATGCCGCATAGCGGCTTTGGCGATCCCGCGCGTCGCTGGATTCTGATCGCTTCTACCCTTGGGCGGTTACCGCTCGGCATGAAATTGTTCGGCCCCCATCAGGAAGGGTTACGGATCGCGGTAATGGACACGGCGCGCCGCCGGTTGCTGGCGATGTTACCGGCGGTTGTGGCCGGCAGGAGCCCTGACTGGGTAACCCGCGCGGGCGTCCATTTCGCGAAGGCCGACGAGTTCGAATTGACGCTGGACGACGGGTTTATCCTCGACGGCGAAATCTTCCCTGCAGGCCGGTACCACGTGACAGAGGGACCGGAACTGCGCTTCGTCGTGCCTTGAGCGGCGATCTCCCCGAATTGGCGACCGGTGCGGCTTTAACGGGCCGGATCGAGGCCGCGCTGGACGCGCCGGTCGAACCGGTCGTAGCGCAGTTTGCGGCGCAGCTCGCGCAGGAAGCGGGGGCGGCGGCGGTGCTGTTCTATGGCTCGAACCTTCGTACCGGTGAGCTCGACGGGGTGCTCGATTTCTACCTGTTGATGCCGGGGCCGCAGCAGGACCGCATCTGGCCGCGCGTCAGCTATCACGAACGCGAATGCGGCAGCCATGATCTCAGGGCGAAAGTCGCGAAGATGTCGCTGTCCACTTTCGCGCAGGCCGCAGCGGGCACCCGGCGCGATACCACCATCTGGGCGCGGTTCGTGCAGCCAAGCGCGCTGGTGTGGCAGGCGGACGAGGCAATTCGCCGGGACGTAGTCGCGGCGGTCGCCGCCGCCGCCTGCACTGCAGGGCGACTGGCGGCCGCCCTGGGGCCCGCCAGCGGCACGGCGGAAGAATATTGGCGGGCGCTGTTTCGCGCGACCTACAAGGCCGAACTGCGGGTCGAGAAGCCTGGCCGGGAGGGTTCGATACTCTCAGTCAACCGTGATCATTTCGCCGGGCTTCTACCGCTCGCCCTGTCGGCACAGGATATCGCCTATGACCGGGACGGTACAAGCCTGACGCCGCGTCTGGACCCGGCACAGCGCAAGAAAATCCTCCGCTGGTGGTCGGCGCGGCGGCGATTGGGCAAGCCGCTCAACTTGCTGCGACTGGTCAAGGCAACGACCACTTTCGAGGGCGCGGCCCGTTATGGCGCATGGAAGCTGGAACGCCATACCGGCATTTCGGTCGAATTGACCCCATGGCGGGAGAAGCATCCGCTGCTGGCGGCGCCTAGCGTCCTGTTCAGCCTGTGGCGGAAGCGACGAGCCTAGAAGTACTTCATCGTGACGCTGATCGAGGTCACGCCGCTGCCGGCGTTGAAGGCGGTCTTCTGGTAGCTGGGTTTGCCGAGATTGAAGATGTTGATGCTGGGGTTGTTCGACATGGCCCCGCCATCTTCGCGGATATCGGTCTTGCCGTTGCCATTCACATCGTGGCGCACCGCTATCCCATAGGTCCCGCTGGACGGAACAGGGACGCAGAAAACCATTGTTCCGCTTTTCGCCGGTGCTTCGACCCGGGCGAGCCAGCGGCCCTTTTCCAGCCAGTCAGCCTTGGTGCCGTTGTAGCTTTGCACGCGAATCTTGCCGCTGGACTGCTTGATGCCGTTGACCGTCACCTTGACGGCGGGGCCTGCGCCCGGCGCGCATTTCGCCAGATTGTTGCCCAGCACCTGGTTGTATTGCGCGGCGGCGGACACGGACATGGCCAGGCCGCCCGCGGCTAGAGAGAACGCAGCAATTTTCACGGCGGAAACAGATCTCGTCATTCGTTATCCCTGTTCTATCATGGGTGTCAGCCTATCGCCCTGATTGATATGGACCGACAGCGCCTGGGGATGGGCTCGCAGCGTGATTGCCGGCCGGTTGCCCCCTTACATATGGCGCCCCAACTGCCATCCGGACCATGAATTACCCCTGAATTGCCGCATTGCTCCGCGTTCATCCAGCGATATGTCCGGGTCGGCTGATGTCCCGGAGCGGGAATAACGCGGGGGCCGGTGTGGAAAAGCACCGCACGGGCGCTTGCGGCGCGGTAAGGTCACCCCTAACCGGATACCGAACCACACTTGCGCGGTTTACCTGAAAGAAGCGTTCAACCATGGCCCAGCCGCTGATTTCACCCTCGATCCTGTCCGCCGATTTTGCGAAGTTGGGGGAAGAAGTGCGCAGCATCGACGCGGCCGGTGCGGACTGGATCCATATCGACGTGATGGACGGCCATTACGTCCCCAACATCACCATCGGGCCTGACGTGATCAAGGCCGTGCGACCTCATACACAGAAGCCGTTCGACGTGCATCTGATGATTAGCCCGGTCGATGCCTATCTCGAAGCCTTCGCCGATGCGGGCGCGGACATCATCACCGTTCATCCCGAGGCTGGTCCGCACATCCACCGCACGGTGCAAGCGATCAAGGGACTGGGGAAACTCGCGGGTATTTCGCTCAATCCGGGCACGCCGGCCAAGATGCTCGATTATCTGATCGACGACATCGACCTCGTGCTGGTGATGAGCGTCAACCCCGGTTTCGGTGGGCAGAGCTTCATTCACCGCCAGCTTGGCAAGATCGAGGCGGTGCGCAAAATGATCGACAAGACCGGCCGCGACATCCGGCTGGAAGTCGACGGCGGAGTAAATACAGAAACGGCCCGGCTGTGCGTGGAGGCCGGGGCAGATGTACTGGTCGCCGGATCGGCCACTTTCAAGGGCGGACCCGATCGTTATGCCGCCAACATTGCGGCACTGCGCGGACCCGGCGGGGAGCACGCCTGATGGTTAATGCGGTGGCAGAGGATCGGACACGGGATCAAGCGGCCGCAGGGGATGGCAGTGCGATGCCGCTGGGAAAGGATCCCGGCGAAAGCCTGGTCACGGTGTTCGAGGAAAACGGTGCGGCAGGCTCGGTGCTCGAACCCGGCAAGTCGCTGGTCCTGACGGATTTCTCTCCGCCTGCCATCAGCGCCGGGGAACGTCTGATCCGGCTTGCCTACCGGCTTGGCGTACCGTCCTCCACCCTGACCTCGCCGTTCACCAAGCCAGCGCGCACCCGGATGCTGGCCACGGTCAAATGTCCGCTGGAGGGCGACCGTGCCGCGGGCGTGGCGCTGCGGATGGGGCATTTCCTGGTTCACGGGGTCAAGGCACCGATCGGCCAACTGGATTTTTCGCCGCAAGCCCGGCTGACCGCGCCGTTCGAGCGCGTGGTGCACGGTTTTTCCTGGCTCGGCGACCTTGCCGCCAGTGCCCCGCGTGAGGAATGCGTGCCGACCGCGGAACGAGTGCTGGCGGCTTGGCTGGCGGCGAATGGTCCCGCGAAGAAGGCTCCCGGCACCGGCCTCGGGAAAGGGCCGGCGTGGAATGTCGAATATGCCGGGCACCGGCTCCTCAACTGGCTGGTCTATGCCCCGCTGATCCTGTCCGGCCAGAACGAGCGGGTCCGCGCCGAAGCGCTTGATGCAATTACGCAGACTGCCCGCTGGCTCGACCGGAACGTTACCCGCGGCGACGATGTGCTCGGCGAAGTCGCCGGGTGGTGCGCGATCACCGCGGCGGGCCTGCTGCTGCCCGAAGGCAAGCCGCGCCGCCTGTTTGGCGAGGCCGGATTGATCCGCGCGCTGGGCGAACTCGTTGCGGACGATGGCGGCGTGCTGTCCCGCAGTCCGCTTGCGCAGATGGACGCGATCGAATTGCTGGTGAAGCTGACGGCCTGCTACCGGGCGGCGGGGCGCGATACGCCTGCCGCGCTCGATGCCATGCTGGTGCTGCTGGTCCCGCCGCTGCTGGCGTTGATGCACGGCGATGGCGGGCTTGGCAGCTGGCAGGGTGCAGGCGCCGTGCGGGCCGACCGCGTGGCCGCGCTGATCGAGGCGAGCGGGGTGCGCACCCGCCCGCTCAAGGACATTCGCCAATGGGGCTACCAGCGCCTGACCGGCGGCAAGACGATCCTGCAGTTCGACGCCGCACCGCCGCCGCGCGCGCGCCATGCACGGTCCGGATGTGCCTCCACCCTGGCGTTCGAACTGTCATGCGAAGGCCGCCGGATAATAGTCAATTGCGGCGGCGCCAGCTTCGCCGGGGGGCAGACCCCGATCCGGATCGAACAGGGGCTCCGCGCCACTGCCGCCCATTCCACACTGGCGCTCGACAACGTCAATTCCACGGCGGTGATGATCAACGGCAAGCTCGGCAAGGGGGTCGAGGAAGTCGAGGTCAACCGGCGCATGCTGGAACTGGACAGCGGCAAAGCTTCTCGGATCGAGGCGAGCCACGACGGCTATGCCGCGCGTTTCGGGTTGGTGCATCGGCGCATCCTTATCCTGCGTGACGACGGCAGCGAACTGCGCGGCGAGGACCTCCTCGTCCCCTCTGGCAAGGGCAAGCGCGGCAAGATCGAATTTGCGATCCGGTTCCATATCGGGCCGGGCATCGAACTGGGCCTGTCGGATGACCGCAAGGGCGCCGGACTGGCCCTGCCCGACGGTACCTACTGGCAGTTCCGCCTAGGCAACACTTCGGCCGGCGGCGAACTGGATATCGAAGAAAGCATGTGGGTCGACGGGCAGGGGCGGCCGCAGCCGATCCAGCAACTGGTCCTGCAAGGACTGACGTCTCGCAGCGGAGGAACTTTCTCCTGGCTGCTCAAGAAAATGGGATAGTTTCGAGTGGATAAGGTAACGATCAGGCGGGCGCTGCTGTCAGTGTCCGACAAGAGCGGATTGGCCGAGCTGGGCAAGGCGCTGGATGCGCTGGGTGTGGAGCTGGTGTCCACCGGCGGTACCGCCGCGGCGCTGCGCGATGCGGGCCTGACCGTGCATGACGTGGCGGACCTGACCGGATTTCCCGAGATGATGGACGGCCGCGTCAAGACGCTGCACCCGATGGTGCACGGCGGACTGCTGGCCGTGCGGGACAATCCCGAACACGCCGCCGCGATGGAGCAGCACGGCATAGGCGCGATCGACCTGGTGGTGGTCAACCTGTACCCGTTCGAAGCGACCGTGGCGAAGGGTGCCGATCGGGACGAGGTGATCGAAAACATCGATATCGGCGGACCCAGCATGGTCCGGTCCGCAGCGAAGAATCACCAGTTCGTGACCATAGTCACCGACCCGTCCGACTATCCGGCCCTGCTGGAAGAATTGGATCAATCCGGCGGGACGACCTCGACCGACTTCCGCAAGGCGATGGCCGCCAAGGCATTCGCGGCGACGGCAGCATACGATTCGATGATCAGCCAATGGTTCGCTTTCGCCGACCAGGGACAGAAATTCCCGCCGATGGTCAGCATGACCCGCAAACTGGTCGGCACGCTTCGCTATGGCGAAAATCCGCATCAGGATGCGGCGCTGTACCTGCCGGCTGGCCCGCACACGCAGGGTCTGCCGCAAGCCGAGCAGATCCAGGGCAAGGAACTCAGCTACAACAATTACAACGACGCCAACGCCGCGTTCGAACTGGTTGCGGAATTCCGCGATGCGGCCCCTGCGGTGGTAATCGTCAAGCACGCCAACCCCTGCGGCGTGGCCCAGCGCCCGAACTTGCTCGAAGCGTGGAACGAGGCGCTGCAATGCGACAGCGTGTCGGCCTTTGGCGGGATCGTTGCCTGCAATGTCCCGCTGGACGGACCCACTGCGGAAGCGATCTGCCAGATTTTCACCGAGGTCGTCGTCGCGCCGGGTGCGGACGATGCCGCGCGCGAAGTGTTCGCAAAAAAGAAGAACCTGCGCCTCCTGATAACCGGCGACCTGCCGGATCCCCGCCGTCCGGGCCAGACGCTGGCGATCATCGCTGGCGGCATCCTGGTGCAGGACCGCGACAATGGCGCGATCGGCCCGGATGACCTCAGGATCGTCACCGAGCGTGCGCCGACCGAGCAGGAACTTAAGGACTGCATGTTCGCGTGGACCGTGGCCCGTCACGTCAAATCCAACGCCATCGTCTATGCGAAGGACGGCGTGACCGCCGGTATTGGCGCAGGCCAGATGAACCGCCGCGACAGTTCGCGCATTGCCGCGCTGAAAGCGTCCGAAGCCGCGGGCACCCATGGCTGGGACCGTCCTCGTACGGTCGGCAGCGCAGTGGCCTCGGACGCGTTTTTTCCTTTCGCCGATGGATTGCTGGCAGCGGCGGAAGCGGGCGCTACGGCGGTGATCCAGCCTGGCGGATCGATGCGCGACCAGGAAATCATCGACGCCGCCAACGAGGCGGGATTGGCGATGATTTTCACCGGAATGCGCCACTTCCGCCACTGATTGGCGTACCGCTCTACCGCGAAAACAAGACAATTCGTCGTGCTTGCTGAAACCTTTCAGGTCAATTCAGCGAAGTGTAAGTAGCGGGTTCGTAATCTGGACCTCTATTGGAACGAAGTTTTTGAGAAAAGAGCCGTCATGTCTTTATTGAAATCGGATCTTGTGCGCAATTTTACCATCGGCTTTTTGCTGGGCGCTTTGGCGGTCAGTTTCCAGGTCGCGCCGGACATGTGGCTTGATGCTGCTCCGGATGCAGTTGCGCAGGTCCTGCGATGAAAAGCAGATTAGTCGCCCTCACCCCGCTGTTGGCCGCTTTCGGCCTGGCGGCGTCCGGTTGCAGCCAGTCCGCCTCCGCTGCGGAGGATGTGGTTGCCGCGCCCGCCGCTGCGCGCACCGCCAAGGAAGGTAGCGGGCTTAAAACCGCGATCTTCGCCGGTGGTTGCTTCTGGGGCATCGAAGGCGTTTTCAGCCATGTAAAGGGCGTAAAGAGCGCGGTTTCCGGCTATCACGGTGGCAACGCGGCTACCGCATCTTACAAGCAGATCGGCACCGGTGTTACCGAACATGCAGAAGCGGTTCGGGTGGTCTACGACCCCGCCGTGGTGCGGTATGACGAGTTGCTGCGGATATTTTTCTCGGTGGGTGCAGATCCGACACTGCGCAATCGGCAGGGCCCCGATGTCGGGCCGCAATACCGCGCGGCTCTCGTCCCGATGAGCAAGGAACAGCGCGCCGTCGCGGCCGCGTATCTCGCGCAGATGAAGAAATCCGGCAAATGGGACAAGCCGATAGTGACCGGCATCGAAAGCTACCGGAAATTCTACAAGGCGGAGAGCGAGCACCAGGATTTCCTCGCTGAAAATCCGCGCCATCCGTATATCGTGCGCTGGGATATGCCCAAGGTACGCGCGCTGAAGGCGATATACCCGGGTCAATACAGCGCCAGCTTCCAGCGGAACTAAGCCTGACCGCCTTCGCGGTTGGTAATTTTCCGGCGGCGTCGCTATATGCCGCCCATGGCCAAACATCACCATGATCATAGCGAACACGCCGGCGAAACGCTGGTCGAAGCCGCGCGGACCGCGCTGACGGGGGCTGGCGAACAGTGGACCGGAATGCGGTCCGACGTGTTCGAGGAACTGGCCCGGCACGAACGCCCGGCCTCGGCGTACGACATCGCCGAAAACCTGTCGAAAACGCGGGGCAAGCGGGTCGCGCCCAACAGCGTGTACCGGATTCTCGACCTGTTCGTGAGCAACAACCTCGCCATGCGGGTCGAAAGCGCGAACGCCTATCTCGCGAACAGCCATCCGGGCTGCACCCACGACTGCATCTTCCTGGTCTGCGACGAATGCGGCGAAGCGACGCATGTGGATAATGACGACATTTCGAAGGCCGTGCGCGGCGTCGCGCAAGGGGCCGACTTCAAGCCCGAACGTCCGATCATCGAGATTCGCGGGCTCTGCGCCGGTTGTCGCTAGGCAAGGCGGCAGCGACACCCTCCTGACGGAGGTGTTTTCGTTCATCGACAGGCACTAATTCGCGGTGTAGGCTGGTCCCCATGAATTCTCGACCCGATACTCCGCTTCTCGACACCGTCGATGTCCCCGCCGATCTGCGCAAGCTCGAACAAGGCCAGTTGCGCCAACTGGCGGATGAACTTCGCGCCGAAATGATTTCCACCGTGGGCAGCACCGGCGGCCACCTCGGCTCCGGCCTCGGCGTGGTGGAACTGACTACGGCGATCCATTACGTTTTCAACACGCCCACAGACCGGCTGATCTGGGATGTCGGCCACCAGGCCTATCCGCACAAGATCCTGACCGGGCGGCGCGACCGGATCCGTACCCTGCGGCAGGGCGGCGGGTTGAGCGGGTTCACCAAGCGAAGCGAAAGCGAATACGATCCGTTCGGCGCAGCGCACAGCTCGACTTCGATTTCGGCCGGCCTCGGGTTTGCCGTGGCCAACAAGCTGGCGGGCACGCCGGGCAAGGCGATTGCAGTCATTGGCGACGGCGCAATGAGCGCGGGCATGGCCTATGAGGCGATGAACAACGCCGAACAGGCCGGCAACCGGCTGGTGGTGATCCTCAACGATAACGATATGTCGATCGCGCCGCCGGTCGGCGGGCTGAGCGCCTATCTCGCGCGGATGGTGTCGAGCAGCGAATATCTCGGCCTCCGCAGCCTCGCATCGAAGGTCGCCCGCAAGTTTTCCCGCCGGGTGCATTCCGGGTTGGAGCGGGCCGAAGTCTACACCCGCGGGATGGTCACCGGCGGCACCTTGTTCGAGGAATTGGGGTTCTATTACGTCGGTCCGATCGACGGGCATAATCTCGACCATTTGATCCCGGTGCTGGAAAATGTCCGAGACAGCGAACAGGGCCCGATCCTGATCCATGTCGTCACCAAGAAGGGTAAAGGCTACGGCCCGGCCGAAGAAAGCGCCGACAAATATCACGGCGTCGCCAAATTCGACGTCGTCAGCGGCAAGCAGGACAAGGGCCCGGGCGGCGGCCCGCCCGCCTACCAGAACGTATTCGGCGAAACGCTGGCTAAACTGGCGGACACCGATCCGCTGATCTGCGCGATCACCGCCGCGATGCCGTCCGGCACCGGGGTCGATAAATTCGCCAAGGCGCATCCGGACAAGGCGTTCGATGTCGGCATTGCCGAGCAGCACGGCGTCACCTTCGCCGCAGGCCTCGCGGCGCAGGGAATGCGCCCGTTCTGCGCAATCTATTCGACCTTCCTGCAGCGCGCTTTCGACCAGGTGGTGCATGACGTGGCGATCCAAAATCTGCCGGTCCGCTTCGCCATCGACCGGGCCGGGCTGGTCGGCGCGGACGGAGCGACCCATGCCGGGAGTTTCGACATCACCTATCTTGCGACCTTGCCCAATTTCGTGGTCATGGCCGCTGCCGACGAGGCGGAACTGGTCCACATGACCTACACCGCCGCTTGCCACGACAGCGGCCCAATCGCTTTCCGCTATCCGCGCGGCGCTGGTGTCGGTGTGCCAATGCCCGAAACCCCGCAGCGTCTCGAAATTGGCAAGGGCCGGATTGTCCGCCAAGGCAGCAAGATCGCGCTCCTGTCGCTCGGCACACGCCTGGCAGAAGCGCTCAAGGCAGCCGACCAGCTGGAAGCCAAGGGCCTTAGCACGACCGTAGCCGACCTGCGCTTCGCAAAGCCGCTCGACAGTGAGATGATCGAGAAACTGATCCGCACGCATGAAGTGGTGGTGACTGTGGAAGAAGGCAGCATCGGCGGCCTCGGCGCGCATGTGCTGACCTTGGCAAGCGATCTCGGTCTGACCGACGCGGGCCTCAAGATCCGCACCTTGCGCCTGCCGGACATCTTCCAGGACCATGACGCGCCAGAGAAGCAGTATGACGAAGCAGGTCTCAACGCTCCGAATATCGTCGATACCGTGTTGAAGGCGCTGCGGCACAATTCCGCAGGTGTGGAAGAGGCCCGGGCCTGAAGCAAAGCTGTCAGGCTAGATCCAGCGCCATAGTCCTGCGGGAAGTCCGCCAGCCGGGGTATGCAGCCAGGTGAGGAGCAGCCACAAGGCTAGCCCTGCCATCCAAAGCGCCGGTTTGACTTGCAGCAGGCGGGACCAGCGCGGCCAGTAATTGGTGCGGCTTTCCCATTGGCGCCACGCATCCCCCATCAGCGTTTCCTTCTTGCGGTCCTGCATCCTGGCACCGACCAGCGCGAGCATGATCACGGAGGACATCACCACCAGCGTGCGCGACGTCGGGGCGGCGATAAGGTGTCCAATTGCGGCAAGGGAAAAGCCCCACATCATCGGGTGCCGGGTAATAAGAAACACGCCCGCCGGTTCCTTCCGTGCGGCATCCTCCGCCCCCGGGGCGGGCAGAGCAGGATTTCCGGCAAAAGACCCGGCGAGCAGGACCATTCCCAGCAAGGTGAACAGGCTTCCGGCGACCCAACTGACATCATCAAATCCGGCCCACAGCGGCAGGGCAGGGGCATCCACAGCCTTGAATGCAAAATACATCCAGACGATCGCGGCAATGCTGATCAGACTGTACGCACCCTGGAAACCTGTCGGGCCGAGCACGCGAACCATCGGCGCGCGCAGCGGGTGCGACATGGCGAAATGGCTGCCTACGAAGAAAGCCGAAGCGGCGATTAGCGAAACAAGCGCGGCATCCATGGGCAATCTCCCGAAGCGGACTGCAACATTGGTAGCAGATTAAAACCTAACTGCAAATAACATGCTTGCGCCGGGTGCACGGTCTTACCAGTCGTATGCCTTGGGCAGATCGCTTTCGTCCAGGTCGCGGTAGCGTTCGCGCAGGCGGGTCTGGTGGTTATCGACCGGTTGTTCGACCCCGTCGATGAACACGCGTAGCGGGGCAGACGACAATTCCAGTGGATCGCCGTCCCAGATCACCACGTCACCGGCCGCGCCTGCGGTCAGCGATCCGAGCTTGCCGTCCATTCCGCTGATCGAGGCCGGGACTGAAGTTATTGCGGCCAGCGCCTGTCCCCATGTGAGGCCCGCAGCGCGCGGGACTCGGCTAAGGGCGACCAGGTTTCCGGCATATTGTGTGGCGTTACGCGGCTGTTCAGTGCCTGTCATGCCGCCGATGGCCACTTTAACACCGGCGGCGACCATCCGGCCCACGTTGCTCTGTGTCGCTGCCAGCTGCTCGAATTTCGCCGGAAGATCATCCAGCGCTTCGGCGATCACCGGCACGTTGGCTGCCGCCAGTGCATCCGCGACCATCCAGCCTTCGCTGGCCCCGATCAGGACCATGTCGAGCTTCGGGAATTCGCTGCGCATGGCCAGCACGGCGCGGATGTCAGCTGCGCGCTCGACATAGATATACAGCTTCTGTTCGCCGCGGATTACTGGCACAAGCGCCGCCACGTCGGCCCGGGTCAGCAAGGCGGCCTCGCCTTCCCAGGTGCCGGACGCGAACTCGCTGGCTTCACGCAAGGCGTTGCGCAGGGCGACATTGGTCGCCACCCGGCTGCCACCAGCGAGGCGCGCTCCGCCTTCGCCGAGGATTACCATCTGGAATGCGCGCGGCATTGTCACCGCGTTAGGATCCGCACCGAGATCGATGATTGCTCCCTGTCCTGCGAAAATCGAATCGCCGGGTGAGGGTGTGATGCTTGCACGCGTGACGCCGCCTGCGCGGCTGACGCCGATGTCCTGCGCCGCCGGATTGATCGAGGTCGAAACGTCGAGCGCGATATTGAACGGCGAATCGCTCGCCCGCGTATCGTTGCTTTCATCGACCCCGCCGACGTCGACGAGGCCGATATCGGTAATCGCCGCGAAGATGCCAGGCGTGACCCACGCGCCTTCGGCATCCAGCACGGTGCCGGTGCGGGTAGCAGACCCTGCGGCTGGTCCGGCGGACACCACCTTGCCGCCGCGAATTTCGACCACCCCGTTATCGATCGGCTCGGAACCGTCACCGATGGCGAGCTTGGCGTTCACGATGGTGAAATCCTGCGCTCTGGCGGGAAGGGTGTAACCCGCGAGCGCGGCGGTCAGGGCGAGCAGCGGAAGTTTGACGAGACGGTTCATTTCACGTCTCCTTCACCGGGCTGGCCAAGCTCGAAATCGCTGACCGGCCGGCGCTTCGGATCGTCATAATCGTACATCAGCGCCCCATCGATCCAGACTTTCTCGGGCCGCGAATAGACGCTGAGCGGATCCCCGTTCCACAGCACCACATCGGCCATCTTGCCCGCTTCGAGGCTGCCGGTCATCGAATCGATGCCCATGGCCTTCGCTGCGTTCAGGGTAAGCCACGAGACCACTTCGGCGTCGGGAATTTCTATGCCCATCCGGCGGCCTGCAGCCTGCGCCTTGGCCGCTTCCTGGTTCAGGCGCTGAATACCGTTTTCGTCGTCGGAATGGATCACCACGCAGGCACCGGCCTTCTGCAGCAGCGCGGCATTTTCGGGAATGCCGTCATAGCTTTCCATCTTAAAGCCGTACCAGTCGGCCCAGATCGCGGAACAGACGC
This sequence comes from Allopontixanthobacter sediminis, assembly GCF_009828115.1. Lineage (GTDB taxonomy): Bacteria > Pseudomonadota > Alphaproteobacteria > Sphingomonadales > Sphingomonadaceae > Allopontixanthobacter > Allopontixanthobacter sediminis. The sequence goes on from NZ_WTYL01000002.1 coordinate 746,896, forward strand.
CGTTTTCCTTCAGCAGGTCGCCGATCTTGTAGCTTTCAACCGCGTGGTGGAACGCGCTGACCGTGTACCCGAATTCCTTGGCCATATCCATGACCAGTGCCATTTCGTCCGCGCGGTAGCAGTGGTTGTGGATTAGGATGTCGCCGTCCAACACGCCCGCCAGCGTTTCTTTCGCGAGGTCGCGCTTTTTGCGGTCGCCGTCGGCATATTCCTTCGCATCGAGCCACATCTGGCGGTTAACCGCGAAATTGCCCATCCGGGTCGAAGGCATCCGGCCGCGGCCGCCGTAAACGCGCTTGGGATTTTCCCCGCACGCCATCTTCATGCCGTAAGGCGCGCCGGGAAATTTCATACCCTGCACCGTGCGGGATGGGACGTTCTTCAAGGTAACCGTGCGGCCGCCCGTCAGGTTTGCACTGCCGGGCAGGATCTGCAGCGAAGTGATGCCGCCGTTAGCCAGCGCGCGGCTGAAGCCGGGGTCTTGCGGCCAGACGGAATGTTCCGCCCAGACTTCGGGCGTGGTCGGGCTGGTGGCTTCGTTGCCGTCCGAATGCGCGTCAACCGACGGGGTGGGGTAGTTGCCCAGGTGGCTATGGATGTCGATCACCCCCGGAGTGACGAATTTTCCGGCACCGTCGATCCGCGTGTAGCCAGCGGGAATCGCCAGGTCCGGCCCGCCCACGGCCACCACCTTGCCGCCCGAAAACAGGACTGTACCGCTGTCGATACGGCCGCCGGTGCCGTCATAGACCGTCGCACCGACCAGCGCGGTCGGCGCGCCGGGATAGGCTTCGTATGTCGACGGATACGGTGCATCCGCCGAACCGGACGCGTCCGCCGAGTTGACGCCGTCCGCGCCTCCGGTGGTTGAACAGGCCGCGAGCGCCATTGCGCACCCTACCACTGCAAAGGCACGAAAGCGCATTCGGTTGGTCTCCATACTTATACCGGTTTGGTGGTCGGGTGCATACCGGCGGCCTGGGGTTCGCCAGCTTCCGCCTGGCCTTCCAGATCGTCGCCGACATTGTCGTCCTGAAGGGTGTCGAGATGCATCAGCTTCTTGATCAGCGGACTTATAACCATCACCCCGATGCCAACACCCACTGCAGTCCAGCCAACCGTCGAGTACACGTCGATCACCACAGCCTTGCCCGATGCCTCGCCAACACCTTCCGCGCCGGTAGCGGCGGCGATCAGGCCAGCCGCGAAGTTACCCGTGGCAGAAGCGAAGAACCATACGCCCATGATCAGCGACGCGAGGTGAGACGGAGCGAGCCGGTTCATCGCCGACAGTCCGACCGGGCTCAGGCAAAGCTCGCCCGTGGTGTGCAAGAGATAGATCAGGAAGATGAACAACACCGGCACAGGGACATCGAGTCCGACCGAACGCGCGCCCCACACTAGGACTAGGAAGCCAAGGCCGACCTGGATTACGCCGAGGCCGAACTTGAGAGGGGTCGAGGGTTCAATCCCCTTGCGGCCCATCACCGTCCACAAGGTAGCAAAAATCGGTGCCAGCAGGATGATGTAGATCGCGTTGATCGACTGGAAAACCGATGCAGGCACTCCGCCGCGGTCGACGTGCCGGTCGGTGAAGAGGTTCAGCGAGGATCCGGCCTGTTCGAACAAAGCCCAGAAAATGATCGAGGTGATGATCAGGAACATCGCCGCGAAAATCCGGTCCCGGTCATGGAACGTCTTGGAAATCATCTGCTGTGCCATGACCGCGATCATGATCACCAGCCCGACAATTGGTACGATGGTGAGAGCGGGGTCGAATGCTACCACGACCAACATGCCGAGGACGGTGACTGTCGCGCCGACAATGAACAAATTGACCGGCATTTGCGGAGAAGCGCGATAGGAACCGTAAGCCAGCCGGAAGGTGGCGATATAGAGCACGTAGGAAACCAGCGCCGCCCCGAACGTGCCGAGCAGGCCGCCGACGACTGACTGATATTGCACCAGGACCCAGCACAGCGCGACGAGCAGCAACCCGACGCCGTAAATGCTCCATTCGGTGCTCTTGCCGAGGGGCTGGCTTGGCTCGCCGCGTCCAAGGAGCAGTGGCCTGCCCCAGATGAACACCACCAGGCCAGCTAGCATGCCGATCCCGGCAAGCCCGAAGCCGTAACCCCAACCATAGGTCTCGCCGATGTAACCACACAGCAGCGAACCCAGCGCCGCGCCGAGATTGATGCCCATGTAGAAAATCGTGTACGCACCGTCGCGGCGCACGTCGGTACGGGGATAAAGTTGGCCCACGATGACCGAAATATTCGCCTTCAGGAAACCCGATCCGACGATGATCAGGGCGAGCGCCAGCCAGAAGACATAGATTACCGGATTGTCCGTATTGCCGGCGCGCGGCGCACCTTCGAACGCCATGAAGAAGTGACCCAGCGTCAGCAGCACGGCGCCGAATAGCACCGCCTTTCGCTGTCCGAGATAGCGATCCGCCAAGTACCCGCCGACCACAGGCGTAATATACACCAGGGCGGTGTAAGCGCCGTAAATAACGCCCGATTCCTCGTCCGAGAAAAGCCAGTGCTTGGTGAGGTAGAAAATCAGAAGCGCACGCATGCCGTAATAGGAGAAGCGTTCCCACATCTCGGCGAAAAAGAGGATGAAAAGCCCCTTTGGATGGCCGAGGATAGTGCCGGCGGCATCCCCGTTTTCGGCATATTTCGTCGCCATTGCGCTGGTATTCCCTCTGATCTGGACCCTGAAGGCCGCGTCTTGCTGCGCGGCTTGGAAACCGTGCACACTAACGCCTGTTTTCGGCATGTGAAGCGTTAGTTTCAGCTGAAACTGCCGTTTTCCAAAGGTTTTGTTTCGCTGCGGTCACCGCTGCGCGGTCTTGACGCGCCGCGCTGTATTATGGCACTGATGCACCCAGCAAGGAATTCCGATGCCCCAACAGTCCCGCCCGGTCTATCTCAAGCTGCGTGACCTCATCGCAGCAGCCATCATCGAAGGCAAATACCCCGAAGGTGAAATGCTGCCGTCCGTGCGTGCCTTCGCCGCCGCACAAGGGGCAAATCCGCTGACCGTGGCCAAGGCCTACCAGCAATTCCAGACCGACGGCCTGGTCGAAGTGCAGCGCGGAGTTGGAATGTATGTCGTTCCCGGCGCGGCGGCCAAGCTGCGGCGGGCCGAACGCGAACATTTCATCGCCTCCGAATGGCCGGAAATCGAAGCCCGCATGCAGCGTCTCGGTATCGACCCGGCGGACCTGATCGAAACCGAATCGGCCTGAGCCCGGCGGCCACTATCCTCTCTATTGTGCGAAACCGTACAATCTGTCACTTTGACGTCCGCCAGAAAATTAACTAGCGCCATTTTCAGGGGCGTTGCAAATAATGATCCGCCGCGATTTGCCCGGAAATGCCGGGTGCGTCGGACGAGGGGAAAGATATGATCAGATCGGAACTGCTGCAGGCGCTGGCCAAGGACAATCCTGAATTGCATAACGATGAAATCGAGCAGGTGGTCGACATCTTCTTCGAGGAAATCGCCCAGCGCCTGGCCGAAGGCGGCCGGGTCGAACTGCGCGGCTTTGGCGCTTTTTCGACACGTGAACGCGATGCGCGCAAGGGCCGCAATCCCCGTACCGGGGAACCGGTCGACGTTCCTGGGAAACGGGTGCCTTATTTCAAGCCTGGCAAGGAAATGCGCCAGCGGCTCAACGCGGAATAAGGTCCGGGCGCTGCATCCAAAGCTCACGCGAGCCGATTCCCGAGCCTTGCGGCAAGGGGCTGCGCGTCCCTTTGATGCCCGATGTATTGGCAGGGCCGCAATCCCGCGTTAGTGGCAGCGTTGTGCTGCCCCCGTGACCGGGGATGGGCGGGTGTGGCGGAATGGTAGACGCCGGGGACTTAAAATCCCCTGATCCTTGATCGTGCTGGTTCGAGTCCAGTCACCCGCACCACATCCGGATTGACCCGAAGATAGCGTCCATCCTGCTCCGGTCTATCGGGTTCCAGCCGCGGCGATTTGTGACGCCGTCCTGCATCTAATCGCGGTCTGGCGCGCCAAGCGGGAAATAGTGCCGGAACCGCCGCGCCTCATCGACCGCGCGGGCGAAGGACGGACGTTGAAGCAAGCGCGCCCGGTAGGCGGCGAGGGCTGCGTAATGTTCGGGGATGCGATGCGTCCAGTCGGCATAGAACAGCGAAGGTGCTGCCGCGCAATCGGCCAGCGAGAAGCTGTCGCCTACCGCCCACGTCCTGCCTTGCATGCGTTGGTCCAGCCAGGCGTAGCTTGTTTCCAGCATCTTGCGGGCTTCTTCCACCCCGTAAGGATCCTTGCTGTCCGGCGGACGCAGCGCATCGACGACGAACTTTCCCTGGGGCGTCATCACGTAATTGTCGAAGAACCGGTCGAGCATCCGCACCTCGGCAGCCTCAGCGGGATCCTCGGGAATGAGCGTCACGGGTCCAGGGTGCCTTACATGCAGGTGCTCGATGATCGCCGTCGCTTCGAAAATGACCCGCCCATCGTCAAGCAGCGTCGGGAATTTTTTCATCGGCCATAGCGAGGCTAGCGTATCGCCCACGCCCTCGTCTTCCAGCATTCGATAGCGGAACGGAATGTCGTTCTCGTAAAAGGCGATCAGTGCCTTCTGGCAATAGGAGGAGAACGGGTGGGCGAACAATTCCATCGTCATGCGAACTCCCTCGTCGTCCGACCTTGAACCATCACAGTCAGATTGTCGACGTGCCTTGCCGCTCCCAGGGCAACCGCCGAGTGCCGCTACCTTCGTCTACTTTGGAACTGCACGAAGGAGCGGAGTATAGCAGACGTAAAATTACAATCACTGGGCGAAGTGTCAGGCTAGATATAGCGGACAGGGGGAATTCGCATCATGGAAGCCAAGCCGTTCAACCCGTTCGTCGCCGCGATCTGGCGCCGGCTTGCGGAAACCATGTTTGCCCCGCCCGATGACATGGCGATCAGCCCCCGCGAGGTGGTTGATAACCTCCAGCGCATGTTTGCCAACATCGTGGGCAGCACCCCGCGCAACACCGGGCTATCGGTTGTCGCAGCGTGGGTCGTACTGGGCGGGCCGGTGTGGCATTTCGGCCCGCGCGGGTTTCGCATCTGGCGCATCGAGCGGCGCCTGAAAAACAGCCGGATCGATATCTTCCAGGACATGGCCCGTATTCGCGGCATCGTTTATGCCGGCTATTATGGCCACTGGCTGGATGCGGACGAGGCCGATCCCGGCCACGCTTCCGAGGAAGATGCCAACCGCGCGAACCCGGTTTTCACCTCCATCGGATATACACTGCCACGCCACCGCACCCGCGCGGGCACGCCGGACGATCCGATGATCGAAGAATTCAGCGGCAACGACCTGCCGGATACCGTGTTCATCAGCGAAGATGCGATCCCGGACAGCGTCGAGGTGGTCGTTATCGGTTCGGGTGCGGGCGGCGCGGTGGCAGCGTCCAACCTGGCTGATCAGGGCTATGACGTGCTGGTGGTCGAGGCTGGCCCCTATCTGCCGAGCACCCGGATAACCCCCCACGAGGCGCGCATGTCATCCAGCCTGTTCAAGGATGGTGCGATCCAGACCACTCGCAACCGCGATATCATCGTATTCCAAGGGCGCACCGTGGGCGGGTCGACCGTCATCAACAACGGCATCTGCCTGCGGCTCGAGCGCGAGGGTGAAACCCATCCCGACGCCAATGTTGTGCTGGCAACCTGGCAGGCGTTGGGCGCGGGCATCGCGTCCGAGGTGCTCGAGACATCCTACGCGCGGGTCGAAGCGCGGCTGGGCGTCCACGAGATCGACCGGCGGCTGGGGCGCAGCAATGGTACGCGGCTGCTGAGCGGCTGGGAAGCCTACCGCGCCACCTCGAACGATCCGCTGGATCAGCGCGCGATTTCCGGCTGGTTCCGCAAGAACTGGGGCGCGAAGACCCAGGACAATCGCTGCGTCTCCTGCGGTTACTGCAACACCGGTTGCCCCTATGGCCGCAAGCGCGCGATGCCGGAAAGCTTCCTGCGGCACGCGACGCTGATCGCGCCGCGCAAAGCCCGGATCCTGCCCCAGGCGGAAATTTCGCACATCGGCTGGGGCGCGCCCACCCTCGATGGCCGGCAGGTGGCGACATCGGTGCAGGTCGTACTGCCCGATGGCCGGGCCAAGACGATCCGCGTGACCAAGGGCGTGGTGGTTGCCGCGGGCACAATCGCGTCCAGCAATATCCTGTCTTCCAGCGGCATCGGGGGAACCGGCAAGGGCATATCCCTCAACATCGCCTGCCCTGTCCCCGCGCTGATGCCTGATCCGGTGCTGGCGTGGGACGAGGACCAGATGGCAACGTACATCGATCGTGGCGACTTCCTGATCGAGAGCCATTTCCAGCCGCCGATGAGCATGGGCACGCTGGTGCCGGGCTGGTTTGACGAACATTTCCGCCGGATGCGTAATTATAACCGGCTGGCATCGGCCGGGGCCCTGTTTCCCGCTGACCGGCTGGGCGAAATCAAGGGCGGCAAGCTGGGATTCACTCTGCAGGAAAGCGATCTTGCGGTACTGCGCCGGGCGTTGTCGGTGATGACCAGGGTGCATTTTGCCGGTGGCGCGCTGGAGGTGTATCCGGCGCTGCTGCACGGCGAAACATTGAGCGCCGGGATGAGTGATATAGACATCGACGATTTCTATCGGAACAACATCAGCGAGCCCGACGATGTCGTGCTATCCTCGAGCCACCCCCACGGCGGCAACGCGATCAACGCCGACCCGGACAAGGGTGTCGTCGATCTGGACCAGCGGGTCCACGGTACCGCCAACGTGCTGGTCACCGATGCCAGCGTGATGCCCAGCTGCATCCGCGTCAACGCGCAGTTGACCACCATGGCCATGGCCGACCGGGTTACCTTCGGTCGGCGTGTGTTTGACTAGCGGGGCCCGCGCTCTAGCAATCCGGCAGGGCGGCCGTCTGGCGCAGGGCTTCCCCGAGTGCCAGTGCAGCCGTCATTGCCAGGTTCATCGATCGCACCTCGGGCCGCATCGGGATACGCACGCGGGCATCGCATGCATCGGCTATTTCTGGCGGCACGCCAGCGCTTTCCTTTCCGAAAAGCAGCACATCGTCCGGCAGGAATTGAAAATCATAGGCCGATTGTTTTCCCTTGGTCGTGAACAATATCAGCCGCCTGGGCGCCGTGGCCGTCCTGAAAGCATCGAATGTAGGATGATGGGAAATCTCGACATGGTCGATATAGTCCATGGCAGTCCGCCGGACCCGCCGATCGTCCCATTCGAACCCCATCGGTTCGATCAAGTCAACCGCTGCGCCCATGCATGCACCGAGCCGCAGGATGGCCCCGACATTTCCGGCGATCTCGGGCTCGTATAAGGCAATCCGCATTTTGGTTAGATGGCATAGCGAGCGCCGCGAGAAAACCTGCGACGCAGGTTGCGGGGCCAAATGACCTCACAACAGCTACAGGTCTAATCAATGCCGGAAGTGATTAGGCCGAGGCCATCGGCTCCATATCCTGGCGCGCGAGTGCAGCCTTTACCCCGTCGTCCGCTTCCATGCGGCTGCGATGGGCGGCAAGCGCAGGATAGTCATCGAGCGATAACGGCGTCTGATCGAGCCACCGCACCAGCACATAAAGGAATGCGTCGGCGAAGCTCTTTTGCCCCAGATACCAGTCACCGCCGGAAGCCGAGAGGTTTTCCTCCAACCGCTCGTAATGGCCGCGCAGTGTGCCGTAAGTGGCCTGCTTTACTTCCTGTTGCGCGCTTTCGCTCCTCGCGAATTTCTGCGCTGCGAAGTGGGGGCCATAAGCTCCATGAACTTCCGTCGTCATGTACGATAACGCCTCCGCTTCGCGCCGGCCAAGCTTGCTGTCGCGGGCGTAATTTTCACCGCCGTGCTCTGCGCCAAGCCAGGCGAGGATCGCGGAAAGCTCCGTCAGCACATCGCCATCGGGAAAGCGCACCGCGGGCACCTTTCCTTTAGGATTGATCGCCAGATAGGCATCCTTCTTGTGGTCACCGTAGGCCAAGTTTTCGACTGCGACCGGCGCGTCGATCCAGGCGACGGCGATATTCGCGGCGAGCGAGCAGGTTCCAGGCATGGTGTAGAGGGTCGTCTGGTTGTTGGACATACTGGGTCTCCTTTGCCGTACCTACGCGCGAAGACCACTTAGGGTCCGCTTTGAGCTGTCTTCACTTGCCCGAGCAAGCCCGGTTCCGCACCGATCCCTGCGGTCTAGCCATGGACACGGGGCGGCATCGAGGCGGTGACCCCGGACAACAATGGATCGCAACTTCGACAAAGGCGTTGGTCTCCCGAGAGGAGAGTCCGGTGGTACCGTCAATCGAAACGCATACAGAGGGTGCTGGCCGAAAACTCCTGCTGGTTCATGGGCTTGGGGGCAGCTGGAAGTCCTGGTCCCCTGTTCTCCCGTTCGTGGCCGCGCAGAGAGAAGTGATCATGATCGACTTGCCCGGGCATGGCGCATCTCCCGTTCGCGCCGACAGCGGCACCTTTGCTGGGTTGGCGGACAGTCTGGAGGCCTACATCCGGGAGAACAATCTGGAATCCGCCGATGTTGCTGGCTTTTCGCTCGGCGGTCGGTTGGTCCTGGAAATGGCGAGACGAGGCTGTGCGGGGAATATCGTGGCGTTGGATCCCGGCGGTTTCTGGCAGGGTTGGGAGCGAACCTATTTCAGATGGACGCTCGGTGCTTCGGTCAGGCTTTTGCGTTTGCTGAAGGGCCAGCTTGGCGCGTTGAGCCGTTCGCCAGTGACCCGCACCGCCTTGCTCGCGCAACTCTCGGCGCGGCCCTGGGCATTGTCTGGCGAAATGGTCGAGAGGGAACTTCGGTCGTTTGCGGAAACGCCGACTGTGCCCGCGTTGATCAAGGATCTGGCCCGCGGCCCCGCACAGCAGGGACCCGGTTCGCCAGCCTCTGGAAACGTCACCATCGCTTGGGGCAGGAAAGATCGCTTGTGCCCGCCCCGTCAGGCCGCCCGTGCGCAAGCTGCCTTCCCGGATGCCGCGTTTCACTGGTTCGAAGAAAGCGGCCATTATTCGATCTGGGATTGCCCGCAGGAAGCGGCTGAATTGGTTCTCCGATCGACTGGTAGCGAACAGCGCTGAGCAGCGGCCGATTAAATTATCCGGGCAACTGGCAAGTCACGTCAGCACCGAACGACACCTCCGTCATGATTTTCAAGAGCGATACCGGAATTCAGTGTAATTCGATCTGCTGCCAGAGTAATGTCTGCGAATAAAAACGAGTCGCGAGCAATCCCGGGGTTTCCGTACAGGGGGTAATCATGCTTGGCACTCTTGGTAGTTTTTCGAAGACAGGCCGTCGCAAGCAGCGTGCAAATATGGCCTTGGGCATATCTGCCGTCGGCACAGCGGTGTTGGCGGTAACAGCCTATGCGGCGCAGCAGCAATCGCCGCCGATCGCGCGCTATACAATGGACGCCGGAACGACATCGGGCTTTGGCGCGATGGGCGGCGGACTGAATGGCGCGATGGCGATGCTGACCGGCCGGGGTGGCGGCGCGGCCCACGAACTAATCTTGCGTCTCGGCTCCACCCGCCCAGCAGCGGGCGCGCCGAAAGCCGATCATTTCATGCCCGCCGGTGCGGGGCTGGGCAAATCGGTGCCGCTGGTCACACCTGTTGCCGGAAAGCCGGGAACCTCGCGCGAAGGCGGGCCGATGGGCGAACTTCCCAAGGCCCGGCTCTATATCTTCTGGGGCTGCGGAGAACACGCGCCCAAAGGCCAGCCGCTGGTTATCGATTTTTCCAAGCTGGCCAAGGGTCAAGTACCGCCGGGTCTTTACGCCCAATCGCTAAACCTACCCGGCGATTGGACCGTCCTGCCCAGTGCCAGCACAACCTACGGCGATTGGCCGAACGGCAAGGATGCCAAGGCGGTACCCGGCAATGCCTCGCTACGGGGAGTGCACCGGATTGCCGCCAGCTATTCGCCCGAGATCAACTTCACGCTCGACCGGGACTTCATGCCCGCACTGCAGACGCAGTCGCAGGCGATGCCGAGCGGAGCGTATTCGTTGAGCTGGAAGCCAGTTGCCGACGCGACCGGATATTACGCGTGGGGTATTTCGGCCAAGCTGACGGACCAGTCGGGAAAAGGCGGGGAGGTCCAGGAAATGGTCTGGTGGTCCAGTTCCGCGACCCAGCAATTCGGCGGTGCCCTGTCGGACTGGATGTCGCCTGCGGCGGTCTCCCAACTCATCGCCGCAAAGACCGTCATGCCGCCGAGCCAGACCAGTTGCACCGTCCCAGCCGAGGTCAGACAAATGGGCGGAGACATGACAATGGCCAACCTGTCAGCTTACGGGCCGCAAAACGATTTTGCATTCCCTCCTCGCCCGGCGGACGCGAAGATCGCGTGGAAGCCCGAATGGATCGCGCGGGTCCGCTTCCGCTCGACTACCATGCTGGCGCTCGGCATGCCCGGAATGGACGAAATGATGGCGGGCACCCCATCGGCGAACCCCGCCGCGCCGCCGCAGTCAGCTAAACCCAAGTGCAAGGGCCTTGCCGGTATTGCGAAGCGGGCAGCGGGGCTCTGCGAATAGTCTGATCGGCTGGGTCGCATACGCACGAAACGGCGTGTTTCAGTTCTGGATGCCCTGTCCAGCGCCGCTTTCGGAAGACCGCCGCGCGTCAGGCGTTCACCGGCCTCGTATTGGCGACTGCCCAACCTGCTGCCAGAACGATGGCGTCTTCCACAAAGCCGGTTGCTGTCTGCCCCCAGCGCCGCATCGCCCATTTGCGCGCAGCCAGCCCCGCATGCGAAGATGCGATCGCCGCACCGACGCCGAGTGCCGCCCCGGCGAGACGGCGCCTTGGCGGAGCGAGCGCCCCGCCCGCGAAACCGCTGGTGATCGTGCGCGCCAGCAGGCCGAGAAACACGGTCCGGTCGGGCGCCGTCTCCATCTTGTCACCCGCCATTTCGGCACCAGCCATGGCGGTGCCGCCAGCAGCGGCGAAACGTGTCGAAAGCAGCGCTGCCTCCGCATTGTCGTAGGGGAGGCGCCCCTCACGCGCCGCACCGGCTAGTACAGCCAGCGGAGTCATGGATCGCTGGCCGGCAACCAGTCCCATCAGGATCGAACGAAGCATGGCAAATCCTTTCGCAAGTGTCTGCCTTTTGAACGGACCACTGCGCATAACGATCCGGCAAACTGGTGTGCGCGAATTGCCTTCATCGCGGGGGCCAGCGAGCAGACGCACCGGGTCCCGTGTATCGCCCGCATATGCTGCGCCTTCATCCCACCGGACTTGGCAAATCGCACCTGCCAAAAACATTCGGCGAACCGGCCGCAAGAAAGCAATTCTTAAACACAATTTTCAGTAATGGCCCCTAGGCCGGTGATAGCGGGAAACTAGCTTTCATTCGGGTAAAGATCCTCGTCGTGGGTTTTGACAGAATGGTCCAAGGGGCAGCAATGGGTTACGAAGAAATCGGCGGGACGTTAGGCGTCGTACAGCACCAGGAACTGCCGCCTGCGGTCGCGCTCGAAGAACGGGCTGCGCCGCGCTTTACCCTGCTCATCCGTACGGCGAAGCTGGTATGCGGCAGAGCGGAATATCTCTGTGTCATCCGGGACGTGTCGGCGGAGGGTATCAGTGTCCGGTTGTTTCACCCGCTCCCGCCAGTCGAGCAGCTTCCCGCCGATATCGATTCCCGGTTCGTACTCGAAATGCAAACCGGGGACCGCCATCCGGTCCGGTCGATCTGGGAAAAACCAGGTGAAGCAGGGTTCCAGTTCCTGACGCCGGTCGACGTCGAACAGATGATCCGCCGGTCGAGCCGGTTTCCCAAGCGCGAGTTGCGCTTTGCCGCGGAATTACCGGTGAAACTGGCGATTTCCGGCGCGAAATATCACGCGGTGCTGCACAATATCTCCCAGCAGGGCGCGATGATCGAAACCGGCGAGCATCTGAAGATTGCCCAGACGATGTGGATCGAAAGCCGTACCATGCCGGATATCGAGGCGAAGGTCCGTTGGCGCCAGGGCGAACGATACGGGCTGATCTTCGACACCACCTTCCGCATCGGCGACCTGGCCGAAATCGTCCATGCCCTGCAGAAACGAACCTCGGGACCGGCGCATTCCTAGGCTGTTAGCCGCCACAAACCAGCAGCGCGCGCGCTGTCATGACGCCATCAAATCGGCGAAATTAACCTTCCCCTAACCATTTTCCTTCACTCCCGGACCAGAAGATGGACCGGGGCACAGATGAATCACCAAACCGCCAAGCAACTGAACGTCGATGTCGCCATTATCGGTGCGGGCCCGGCCGGCCTGACCGCAGGCTATTTGCTGACCAAGCAGGGCAAGACGGTTGCGATCATCGAGAAGGATCCGGTCTACGTTGGCGGAATCAGCCGGACGGTCGAGCATGAAGGGTACCGGTTCGACATTGGCGGGCACCGGTTTTTCTCCAAGAGCCAACAGGTCGTCGATCTGTGGGACGAGATCCTGCCGGACGATTTCATCCAGCGCCCCCGGATGAGCCGGATATATTACGAGGGCAAATTCTATTCGTACCCGCTGCGGGCTTTCGAAGCGCTGGCGAACCTTGGCATCCTGCGCTCCACTGCCTGCATGGTCAGCTATCTGCGCTACAAGCTGTTTCCCGTCGCAGACGTAAGAAGTTTTGAAGACTGGACCACCAACCAGTTCGGCCACAAACTCTATTCCATCTTCTTCAAGACCTACACCGAGAAGGTCTGGGGCATGCCGTGCAAAGAGATGAGCGCCGACTGGGCCGCCCAACGCATCAAGGGCCTGTCCCTGTGGAGCGCGGTGGTCGACGGTCTCAAGCGGTCGTTGGGCCTCAACAAGAAGCCCAACGACGGGCAGGCAGCCAAGACGCTGCTCGAAACGTTCCGGTATCCGCGGCTCGGCCCCGGAATGATGTGGGATGCCGCACGGGACAAGATTGTCGCGGCCGGCGGCACCGTAATCATGGGGCATGGCCTCGAACAGCTTGCCAGCGACGGCTCCGGTGGGTGGCGCATGTCCGCAAACGGGCCGGATGGAAAGATCGTTATCGCCGCGAAAGACGCGATCAGCTCCGCGCCGATGCGCGAGCTGGCGGCGCGGCTGCACCCGCTGCCCGATACCACGCTGAACGCTTCCAAACTCAAATACCGGGACTTCCTGACGGTCGCACTCAAGATTAAATCCGCGGACCTGTTCCCCGACAACTGGATCTACATCCACGATGACCAGGTCCAGGTTGGCCGGGTGCAGAATTTCCGCAGCTGGTCGCCGGAAATGGTGCCAAACAAAGATGTCGCCTGCGTCGGTCTCGAATATTTCTGTTTCGAAGGGGACGGCTTGTGGGCGTCTTCGGACGATGACCTGATCGCGCTGGCGACCCGGGAGATGAACATCCTCGGGCTGTGCGATCCTGCCGACGTGATCGGCGGCGCAGTGGTTCGCCAGGAGAAGGCCTATCCGGTCTATGACGAGGATTACGCCGCCAACGTGGAAGCCATGCGCCGGGAACTGGAAGGGAAATATCCCAGCCTGCATCTGGTCGGCCGCAACGGCATGCACCGTTACAACAACCAGGATCACGCGATGATGACCGCGATGCTGACGACCGAGAATATCCTCGCCGGCACCCGCGTGTACGACACCTGGTGCGTCAACGAAGACGCCGAATATCATGAAGCCGGGACCGAAGGTGCTGAAGCCGCGCTCCCTGCCCGCGAAAATGCAGACGAGGGCTTGCTAGTCACGCAAGATCAATCCGCGGCGCTCAATTCGCTGCGCGGGGTTCCGGAACGGATTTCGGCGATAAAGGGCAGCTCCAGGGCTGCGTGAAACAAATTCCGGCGGGGGGACCGCAGGGGGGGCAAACGATGACCGCATATCTGACCAGGCTGCGCGATATCCGTCTGATCCGCTATCTGTTCGCCAGCGCCGGGGCACTGGCGGTGGATTTCGGCAGTTTCCTGGCGTTGCTGGCGCTTGGCGTCGCGGCGGCACCGGCTTCCGCTTTCGGCTACGCGCTGGGCATCTTCGCGCACTGGCTGCTGTCCAGCCGCGCCGTGTTCCACGACACCGTCGCTGAACGCGGGAGCGACCGGAACCGGCAGAAAGCGCTGTTCGTCGTTTCGGCACTGGTCGGCCTGGTCCTGACCACTGCGATCGTTGGCGCTGCCGATTTGGCCGGGATCGACCCTAAACTGGCAAAACTGGCCGCCATCATGGTCAGTTTCACGGCGACTTGGTTGCTTCGCGCCAGGATCGTCTTCCGCGCCCGGACGCAGGCATGATCGACCGCAGGCGCCCCTTGTTCGAGCCGGAACTGTTGGTCCGGACCGCACTCGTGTGGGTGGCGGTCTGCGCCCTGATGCTGGTCGCCAGCTTTGGCAGCATTTCCGCCGGACGTTTTCCTGATCCCGACGATGTCATGCGGCTGATGCAAGTCCGGGACCTGCTGGCAGGGCAAAGCTGGTTCGATGTCCATCAATACCGGGTCGACGCCGTTTCGGGCGGGGTACCGATGCATTGGTCGCGGCTGGTCGATGTGCCGCTTGCGGCGCTGATCTGGTTGTTCTCCCTGTTCATGGCGCAGGGCGCCGCCGAGATCGCAGCGGCGATCATGGTACCGTTGCTGACATTCGGTATCGCACTGTTGCTGGCGTCACGCATTGCCTGGCGGCTGATCGGAGCCGAAGCAGCCGGGATGACGTGTCTCGTGATGGCGGTGTCGGTACCGGTTATCATCCAGATGGGGCCACTGAGGATCGACCACCACGGCTGGCAGATCGTGCTGGCCTTGCTGGCCTTGAACGGCATGATGGCCCGCGACCCGCGTCTGGGCGGCGCGCTTACCGGCTTCGCGCTGGCCTTGTGGATCTCCATTTCGGTGGAAGGCCTGCCCCTGGCGCTGGCCATCTGCGGGGTCGCCGCGCTTCGCTGGCTGGGGGATCGGCGGGCCAGTTGCCGCATGGCATCGATCATGGGATCGCTGGCCGTCGTCTCTGCGCTGATCTTTGCCGGGACGCGGGGCTTTTCCGACCTGGCCCAATATTGTGACGCGGTGTCGCCAGTGCATCTCGCCGTGTTTGGCTGGGGCGGTGTTTCCATCTTCGTGCTGGCGCACTGCGAGCCGATCCCGCGCGGCGCGCTGTTGTCCGGATTTGCGGTGATCGCGGCGGGCGCCGCCGGGATCGTCTATTTCGCCGCACCGCAATGCGCCGGCGGCGGCTTCGAAGCGCTCGATCCGCTGGTGACAAAATACTGGTATCGCAACGTGAGCGAAGGGATGCCGATGTGGCAGCAATCGCCCGCCCTGGCGATGCAAATGCTGATACCGCCGGCACTTGGTTTGCTCGCAGCCGTCAAGCTTGCAGGCCGGAGCAGCGATTGGCTGCGCCAGTGGTGGTATGATTATGCCATGTTGCTGGGCGCTGCGCTGCTGATTGCGTTATTCGTGGCCCGCGCCGGGGCGGTGGCCGGAGCGATCGCCTCGATCCCGCTCGGCTGGCAGATCGCCGTGTGGATCCGCGCGGCCCGCAACATGCGCAGTCGTGGCCGCCGTATCGCGACCCTGGCCGGAACCGCGTTGGCGTTGATGCCGGCACTCCCGCTTGGCCTGTTGACCGCGTTGATCCCGACGGAAGTGCGCGCCAAGGATAACGGCGCGCAAACTGCGGACTGTCCGATCAGCGATGCTCTGCCGACTCTGCGCAAACTGCCGGAAGGCGAAATCATTGCCCCGATCGATATGGGGCCCGAACTCCTGAATTCGACGGCCCATTCGGTAATTGCCACCGGGCATCATCGGGGCAGCCCCGGAATGGCAGCGATGATCCGGATATTCATCGGTTCCGCCGCTGAAGCCGAAGCAGCACTACTAGCGCGGGGGACGCGTTATGTGGCGGTGTGTCCGGGTCTGGTCGAAGCGCGTAATTACGCCCGGACCATGCCGGATGGGTTCATGGCAGACTTGCTTGGCGGCGACGAGCCGTCATGGCTGGAACCCGTCGCGGTCCCCGGCGGGGGTGCGGTCAGGATCTGGCGCATCAAGCGGTGATCAGGCGGGGATGAAATCCATCGCCGCGCCGTTCATGCAATAGCGTTTGCCGGTCGGGCGCGGGCCGTCGCTGAAGACGTGGCCCAGATGTCCGCCGCAATCGGCACACAGCACTTCGGTGCGCGGATAACCGAGCTTGTAGTCCGTATCGGTTACGATACCGCCTGACAGCGGCTGGTAGAAACTGGGCCAGCCGGTTCCGCTGTCGTATTTGGTTTTCGAGGAATAAAGACGGTTGCCGCAACCCGCGCATGTGAAGACACCGCTGCGTTTTTCCTTGTCGAGCGGCGAGGAATAGGCGCGTTCGGTCCCTGCGCGGCGGAGGACGTAAAACTCCTGCTCGGTCAGTTTCTTGCGCCATTCCGCCTCAGTCAGCGATTTGGGAAAAGTCCGTGCTTCAGCCGGAGACGATCCGCAGCCAGCCAGAGCGAAGCCCGATACAGCCGTTCCGATGAGCGTCAGGACATTGCGTCGGCTGGGCGTTTGATGCGGTATCATGGGGGTTTCCTCGGGCGAAAAGATCTTGTTGTCCTTTATATACGCAGCCTAGCGCCCAAAAGTTTCACCTTAACGGCCAAGCCAAGCGAGTGTCCGGGGGTTAGAATTTTTCCAGCCGTACTTCCAGTTTACGAAAGCCGTGGACGAAATTGGCTCGCACCCGCTCCACCGCGCCGACCACGTTCACGCGCATCCGGCGGGCGTGCATTTCCTCCATCAGGATGCGCAATTGCAATTCAGCCAGCCGCGCGCCGACGCAGCGGTGGATGCCGTAGCCGAACGCCAGATGGCGGCGGGCGTTGTTGCGGGTGAAATCGAGCGTGTCGGGATGATCGAACACGGCCTCGTCGCGGTTCGCCGAAAGATACCATAGTATCAGCCGGTCACCGGCCTTGATTTCCTTGCCGAACAGGTCGGTATCCTCGGTCGCGGTGCGGCGCATATGGGCCAGCGGGGTCTGGAAGCGGATGCATTCCTGCACCGCGTTGGGGATTACCGAAGGATCGTTTTCGAACAGGGACCGCTGGTCGGGGAATGCGTCCATCGAATGCACAATGCCGGACATGGTGTTACGGGTGGTATCGTTACCGCCGACAATCAGCAGGACCAGATTGCCCATATATTCCTGCGGGCTCATGTCGCTCATCGCGTCCGAGTGGATCATCCGCGATATCAGGTCGGGCGCCTCGCCGGCGTCGGCCCGTTCCTGCCACAGCCGGGTGAAATAGCCGGCCATCTCCATCAGCACGGTATGCCGCATTTCGTCGAGGCCGGGGATCAGCGCGACTTCGGTATCGCCAGCCCAGTCGGACCAGAACGACAGCAGGTGCCGGTCCTTCCATGGGAAATCGAACAGGACCGCGAGCATCTGGGTGGTCAGTTCGATGGAGACCTTCTCCACCCAGTCAAAGGTTTCGCCGTGGGGCAAGGTGTCGAGCACTTCGCTGGTGCGCGCGCGCAGGTCACCCGTCAGCCGGGTCATTTCCGCCGGCGTGAAGGCCGGTGCGACAGTGCGCCGCTGTCCGGTATGTTCGGGCCGGTCCATGGCGATGAACATCGGCAGTTCGAACTTCCGGTCGGCGACGATGTCGTCCTTGCGATCGAGGATCGTGATTCCGCCATTTTTCCACGAGGAGCTGAATATCTCGGGCAGGGCCTCGACGTGCTGGATGGCCTTGTGACTGGTCACATTCCAGTAATCGCCGAACGGACTGCCGGTAACCTTGTTGACCGGTTCCTTCTCGCGCATCTCTGCGAAGACCGGCTGCCACCGGTCCTCGACATAGATGTCGCTGCGGCTGACGTCCCAGGCCTGGGTATGGACCGGAAGGTCCTCGGGGTGCTCGCTTAAATGGGCATCCAGCGCCTCTACTGCCGTGGGGTGGGTTCGGTAAATCGGCGCGGCCGAATCCTGCGGCGCCGAAACATCTGCCGGTTGGGTTGCCATCAGATCTCTCCTCGCGTCGCCGCCTGACCGGTCGGCAATCGCGGGACTATCCTGCGCTTACTTACCTTGTTGTCAATAGTCGGTGGCGAAATGCGACCTAAATTTCAGCCGAGCCGATCAGGTCGCCGCGGGCTTACGGTTCCAGAACCGCCGCTTCTTCGAAACGCCCTGCGGACCGGATTTCATCACCCGCTTGCGGAACAGCGTTGCGCCCGCCTTGATGAACACCGCTACTGCGAATACCTGCCACAGTATTGCAAGCGCGTGGGGCCACAGCGCCTCCATCTGGGCCGCGCGGGCCATCATGGCGAAGGGGGATGAGAGCGGAAAAATCACCGCGGCCACTTCCATGGGGGAACCGGGCCTGGCCATCGCGTAGCTGGCGAAAAAGAACACCAGCAGCTGCAGCATGGTTACCGGCATGGACAGCGTCTGCACCTCGCGTACCGTGGCGGCCATCGATCCGATCGCGAGGAAGATCGATCCGAGCAGCAAGTAACCCATCGAGAAATAGACCACGCCCAGCAGCAGGAACAGCGGCCAGCCGACCGCAGGCGGCGGCAGCGCGGCGAGATCGGCCCCGACCACCAGCACCAGCACTCCGGCGACCGAGCCCCAGACCAGGATCCCGACCATCGACACGCCCAGCATCGCAAACAGCTTGCCGAGGAACACCGCGTCCATCGGGATTGCCGCGGCGAGGACCTCGATAATCTTGTTGCCTTTCTCCTCGACCAGATTGGACAGTACCATCCCGGCGAGCAGCATCGTCAGCAGGAACAGCAGCATCTGGCTGATCTGCGCGGTGACGACGCGGCTGCTTTTCTCACTCGCGCCGCTGGTAGCGACTTCCTGAGTCGTGATTTCGGGGAATTTCGCCGGCGCCTCGCCGATCGCCGCTGCGGCAACCAACGCCACCCGGCCGCCGAGCCGATCGAGCTGGTCCGCGGTCCCGGTCATCACCGGCGCTGCCGGTGTGCCGGTCACGATCGCGGCATAATTCCCCTGACGCTCCTCGAGAATCGCTTCCGCAGCCTGCTGCAGATTGCCATCCTGGGGGGAGGTTTCGACAGCGATCATGGGCGGCATTGCCCCGCCCAATTGTTCCGCCAATGCCGTGTGTGCGGCCAGCATTGCGGCGGTGTCGGGAACGCTCATCGCGATACCCACTTCCGGATCTACGGTCTCCTCCCGGATCTGGCTGCCCACGCCGCTCGACAGTGCGCCGACGCCGAGCAGGAATACCGGCCCGAGCAGGAAAAACAGAAACGCGCGGCTGAACAGGATCGCCTGGAAATCGCGCCTCGCAATCACGAAGGCCGCGCTCCACAAGTTGAGGCGGGACTTGCGGTGCCCGCCGGCTGTTTCGGACGGGCTCATCGGGCGGCCTCCACGGCGGATTGTTCGGTCAGGGCGCGCGCGGCGGCTTCACCGGCAATATGGACGAAAGCATCGTGCAGGCCCGCGCGTTCGATGGACAGCGACAGGATGCCCGCTTCCCCTTCGATCAGCGCCCGCAGCAGTGGCTCGATCCCGCTTTCGGGCAGCGAGAACATCCAGAAATCCCCTTCGCGCCGGGCATCGGCTGGCAAGGCGTCCCGCCAGCGGCCGTGTTCGGCGCGGGTTTCGAGCCGTACTTGCGCCGGGATCCGGTCCCGCGCTTCGTCAACCGATCCCGCGTAAGGAACCTTGCCGCCGGCAATGATCGCAACCCCTTCGCACAGCCGTTCGGCGTGGGCGATGACGTGGGTGGAAAAGATTACCGTCGTGCCTTCGGCGGCCAGCTCGCGGATCATCAGTTCCAGCTTGCCCTGGTTGATCGCGTCGAGACCGGAAAACGGCTCGTCCAGCACCACCAGCCGTGGTTTGTGCACCAGTGTCCCGAGCAATTGGACGGTCTGCGCCATCCCCTTCGACAATTGGCGGATCTGCCGATCCGCCGCATGGCCGAGGTCGTGGCGTTCCAGCAATTCGCGCCCGCGCCGCTTGCCCTCGGCCAGCGGCAGACCGCGCAGGGCGCCGAGGAATCCGATAGCCTCATACGCCTTCATCGAGGGATACAGACCGCGTTCCTCCGGCAGGTAACCGATCATTCGCGCAATGTCGTGCGGCCGGTCATGCCCGAATATCCGCCGGATGCCCGCGTCGGGATCGATGATGCCGAGCAGCATCCGTAGCGTGGTGGTCTTGCCCGCTCCGTTCGGGCCGAGGATACCGTAAATAGCGCCTTCGGGTACTGCCAGGTCGACCCCGTCCACCGCCGTGGTCCCTTCGAAACGCTTGACCAGGCCGCGCGCCTCGATCGCCATGGGCCTGGAAGTCTCGAGGATGCCTCCGGATGCGGGATTGTGTGCATCGGTGGCTTCGCTTAGCATCATGTCCATACGCGCCGATTACCCCCCGTGCGTGAACGGGAGCAACCCCAATAATGGTTAACGCCGCTGTCATGGACGGCCTGAAGACTGCGATGACACGCGAAGCCGCGCGGCTGGGCTTCGCGGCGATTGGCTTTGCGCCGGCGGAAGATGATCCATTGCAGGCGGACCGGCTGCGCGAATGGCTGGATGCCGGCCATCACGGCACGATGGAATGGATGGAGGAACGCGCCGCAGTGCGGCAGGGCCCGCAGAGCATGTGGCCCGACGCCGCCAGTGTGATCGCGCTGGGAATGAGCTATGCCCCGTCGGCCGATCCGCTGGCGTTGGAAAGCGAACCGGAAAAGGCGCGTATCTCGACCTATGCGCAGGGCGGCGATTATCACGATACGGTGAAGAAGGCGCTGAAGGCGCTGGCCCGCTGGCTGGTGGCCGAATGCCGGGCGCGCGGCCTGGACGAGCCGCAGTTGAAGGTCTTCGTCGATACCGCGCCGGTAATGGAAAAGCCGCTCGGGCAGGCGGCGGGGATTGGCTGGCAGGGCAAGCATACCAACCTGGTCAGCGCCGCGCATGGCAGCTGGCTGTTCCTCGGGGCGATCTATTGCACCTTGCCGTTCGCGCCCGACGCGCCGCATCAGGACCAGTGCGGCAGTTGCCACGCCTGCCACGATGCCTGCCCGACCGACGCTTTCCCTGCGCCGTACCGGCTGGATGCGCGGCGGTGCATCTCTTACCTCACGATCGAGCACAAAGGGCCGATCCCCGAGGAATTCCGCGCCGCAATGGGCAACCGCATCTATGGCTGCGATGATTGCCTGGCGGTTTGCCCGTGGAACAAGTTTGCCGATGCTGCGGCCCGCAACAAGGCGTTCCTGCCCCGCGCCGAACTTACCGCGCCCGCGTTGGCTGACTTGCTCGCGCTGGACGATGCGGGCTTCCGGACCCTCTTCTCCGGATCGCCGATCAAGCGCATCGGCCGTGACCGGTTCGTGCGCAATTGCCTGATCGCGGCTGGCAACAGCGGCGACATGGCATTGGCAGGCCATGTGCGCGCGCTGACCGGCGACCGCGACGAGGTAGTTGCCGAGGCTGCGCGTTGGGCGCTGGATCAGCTCGAACTTACAGCAGTTCCTTGAGCGGGGTGTCCGCGTCGGCCAGGATATCCGGGTCCGGCACCAACCTCGCTTCGATCAGCTTGCGGCCCTGGACGTAATCCTTGACCGAATTGACGCAATCGAGCGCGATGACACGCCCTTCCTTGAGGTAGATTACCGAAAACCTGCTGCTGTCCGGATCGCCGCGCAGAACGGTCTGGTCGTAATCCAGGGACAGCCCTGCGGTCTGAAGTTTCAAATCATACTGGTTCGACCAGAACCAAGGGAAGGCGTTATACGGCTGCTTGTCCCCGCAGATCGCGCGCGCCGCGGTGCTTGCCATATCATGCGCGTTCTGGACCGATTCCAGACGGATGACGGCGTTGTCGGCATAGGGGTTGGCGTGGGCAGCACAGTCACCGATGGCGTAGATATCGTCGAGGGTGGTCCGGCAGAACTCGTCCACATCGACCCCGTTCCCGCCCGCGGCACCCGCGGCGATCAGCGGGCCGATTGCGGGAACAATCCCGATGCCGACCACGACAAGGTCCGCCGGAATTATCTCACCGGTGTCCAGCTTTACGCCGGTGACCTTGTCGCCGTCACCTTCGAGCCGTTCGACCGTGGTTTCCAGCCTCAAATCGACCCCGTGCGCGCGGTGCTGCGCCTGGTAGAAATCGGACAATTCCTGTCCTGCCACCCGGGCCAGTACCCGCGGGAGGGCTTCGAGCAGGACTACTTCGTGATCGAGCTTGCGCAGCACTGCCGCGGCCTCCAGCCCGATATAGCCGCCGCCAATCACCGCGACGCGCTTCGGACCGCCGGCGAGTTCGGTTACCATCCGGTCGACATCGGCGCGGTTCCGCACCGAATGCACGCCGGCAAGGTCGGCCCCGGCGCAGGACAGCCGCCGCGGATCGCCGCCGGCAGCCCAGATCAGCTTGCGATAGGTCAGCTTCGTGTCGTCGGACAGGGTGATGGTGTGGTCCATCCAGTCGACGTCGGTGACGTAGCTGCCCAAACGCAGGTCGATGTCCTTTTCCGCCCAAAATTGCGTCGGGCGGATCTGGATCCGCTCGAACGGTTTCTCTCCGGCGAAATATTCCTTCGAAAGAGGTGGGCGCTCGTACGGCGGATCCTTTTCCCGCCCGAGCAGGATGATCGACCCCTCGAAATTGTTCTGGCGAAGAGCGATGGCCGCTTGCGCGCCGCCATGGCCGGTGCCCACGATAATAACGTCTGCATGATCCATGCGACGTGGTTTGTCGCAATCCTCCGCGGGGTCAACCCATTAGGCGCGTCTGCCCCGGGGCAATACACCCGGCACCGACCGGGAAAGATCGCTCTACCGGCCCAGGACGTTGCGCGCCTGACTCGCGATCTGGGCCAATACCGCAGGCGCGACGGGGCTGTGCGCCTGCGCCCGGCCGATCATCGCGCGAAACTGGCGAATCGCGGCGGCGTTGTCGTCCGCCCAGGCAGCGACCGCACCGACCGGATCGGCCTTGGCGTTCTTGCGGCGGGATAGCCGGCGCAGGAACTGGAGCCGCATCTGCTGGAAATCGCGTGCGAGGCCCGCAACCAGAAGCCGTTCCCACACATCCGAAGGTTCCATCAGGGCTGCGGTCCCTTGCGCCCAGTCAAGACCGAGCATCGATCCCAGATCGGTGAAGGCGCGGGTCAGTTCGGGTGCCCGGATTTCCGCATCGCGCGACAGGCTGGCAAGCCCGACCGCGCCGTCGATATCGTACAGATGCGCAACTTGTGCTGCCAGTTTTTCCGGCGTTCCGGCGGCAATGAAACTGGCACGCAACTTGGCCGATTGCTGACGGGATTCGGCGGCCAGCAAGCTGTCCTTCGCATCGGACAGTTCTTCGATCCCGGGCGAAAGCTCCGTGACAACCTGCGATGGACTTGTCGTGCTTGCGCCGCGCCGGAGCAGGTCGGCCATCTGGCCCCGAACAGCAGAGGCAGTTTTCTCGAACAGCATCAGCCGCGCCGATTCGGGCAATTCGGCGGTATCGAGCTGCGCCCACAGCGCGTCGATGTCGAACAATTCGACTGCGGCGAAAAATGCGCTGGCGACCTCGGCCAACTGGGCGCTTTCTTCTTCTGCCAGTTCGAACGGATGGACCAGGCCAAGGCAGTTGATCACCTTGTTCGCCAGCACCGTCGAAATGATTTCGCGGCGCAGTGCGTGACCGAGAATTTCCGTCTTGAAGGATTTGCGCATCGCAGCAGGGAAATAGGTCATCAGGACCTCTTCCATCGCCGGATCGTCGGGCAGGGCGCTGTTCTCGATCGCGTCCTGCAGCAGCAGTTTGGTGGACGATAGCAGCACCGCCAGTTCAGGGCGGGTCAGGCCCACCCCGTCGGCCGCACGGCGCGCCAGGGTGGTTCCGTCGGCGAGACCCTGCGTCCGCCGGTCGAGATCGGCCTTTTCTTCCAGCGTTTCGATCAGCCGGATCTGCGAGGCGGCCGATTTTGCGCCGCCGGTTTCCGCGATCGACAGGATCAGCGCCTGCAGCCGGTTGTCCTCCAGCACCATCGCCCCGACTTCGTCGGTCATCGACGCCAGCAGCGCCACGCGTTTCTTCTCTGACAGCTTGCCGCTACGCTTCGCGGCAGCCAGCGCGATCTTGATGTTGACCTCGTGGTCGGAACAATCGACCCCGGCGGAATTGTCGATGAAATCGGTGTTGCAGCGCCCGCCGAGGATCGAGAATTCGATTCGGCCGGCCTGGGTGATACCAAGATTGGCGCCCTCGCCGATCACCTTGGCGCGAAGCATGGCGGCGTCGACGCGAAGGCTGTCGTTCGCCGGATCGCCGACCGCGATGTTGTTTTCGGAAGAGCTTTTGACATAGGTCCCGATGCCGCCGAACCAGATCAGGTCAACCGGCGCGGCAAGGATCGCGGAAATCAGCGCGTCGGGCTCGATCGTCTTGGCGTCAATGCCGAGGGCCTTGCGGGCCTGCGCCGACAAGGGAATCTGCTTGAGCGACCGGCTGTACACGCCGCCACCCTTGGAAATCAGCTTGGCGTCGTAATCCTCCCAGCTGGACCGCGGCAGGGTGAACATCCGCGCCCGTTCCTTCCAGCTTGCTGCCGGATCGGGATCGGGATCGATGAAGATATGGCGGTGGTCGTAAGCGGCCACCAGCTTGATCGATTTCGAGAGCAGCATGCCGTTTCCGAAAACATCGCCCGACATGTCCCCGCAGCCGACAACCCGGATGGTATCGTTCTGCACGTCCACGCCCATTTCCAGGAAATGGCGCTGGACGGACACCCACGCGCCGCGCGCGGTGATGCCCATCGCCTTGTGATCGTAACCATTCGAACCGCCACTGGCGAAGGCATCGTCGAGCCAGAAATCGCGGGCTTCGGCAATGCCGTTGGCAATGTCGGAGAAAGTCGCCGTGCCCTTGTCTGCTGCGACCACGAAATACGGGTCCTCGCCGTCATGGATCACCACGTTGTCGGGATGGACGACCTTGTCGTCGACGATGTTGTCGGTGATCGACAGCAGCGTGCGAATGAAAATCTCGTAGCTGGCGCGGCCCTCTGCGGCCCACGCCTCGCGGTCGGTTGCGGGCGCGGGCAGCAATTTGGGATAGAAGCCTCCTTTCGCGCCGGTCGGCACGATCACCGCGTTCTTGACCCGCTGAGCTTTCATCAGGCCGAGGATCTCGGTGCGGAAATCGTCGCGCCTGTCGGACCAGCGCAGGCCGCCGCGCGCCACAGGTCCGGCGCGCAGGTGGATCCCTTCGACCCGGCGCGAATAAACGAAGATTTCCCGCCACGGCACCGGCTTGGGAAGGTTGGGGACCAGCTTCGATTCGATCTTGAATGCCAGTGCCTCAGCCGACGCGCCGACGAAGGCGTTGGTCCGCAGGATCGCGCCGATGAGGGCGTGGTAGAGACGGAGAAGGCGGTCATCGTTGATCGCGGACACCTGCGACAGGCCCTGCCGGATGGCGTTCTCGGCCTTCTGGGCCGCGGCATCGCGGTCGCCTTCGAAGGCGGGGTCGTGCATGCAGGTGAACAGGTCGATCAGCGCCGAAGTGACCGCAGGGGCGCGGCCCAACGCATCGACCACGGTGTAGATGGTGAAGGTTATCCCCGCCTGCCGCAAATAGCGGTAGAACGCGCGCAGCCAGTCGGCTTCGGTCGCAGACAGCGCTGTGCCGATAACCAGGCGGTTGAATGGATCATCCTCCGCCGAACCGTTCAATACCGCGGCGATCGCCTGTTCGATGGAGGTAGACCGCTCGAGCAATTCGGCGGCGCGGTCGCCTTCCGGCAGGGCCAGGGTGAAATCGTGGATCGCGCCCAACTCACCTTCGTCCAGCACCGTGGGGGTCTCGCCAAGAATCCGGAAGCCGAAATTCTCCAGCGCGGGCACCGAATCGGACAGCGGCAACGTGCCGCCGTGTTCGTAAATTTTTAGGCGAAGCTGGCCTTCGGGATCGCCGGCAAGCTGATACAGCCGGGCGCTGCGCTCGTCGCCCTGGGGTGCCGATGTGCCTGGCTCCGCCGATGTCAGGTGACGCATCCGCAGGATGTCGAGCGCGGCTTCCGTGGCTCCGTAGACACTCCGGTAGGACAGGGGAAAAGCCTCCGCAAAGCGTGTGGCAATGGCCGCGGCACGGCCTGCCTCGAGATGTTCGGCCAGTTCGCTTTCGACGGCTTCCGCCCAGCCGCGCAGCATATCCTGCATCGCCGCTTCGAGTTCGCTCTCGCTCTTGACCGGCTGTCCGCCGCGAATATCGAGGACAAACCGCAGCATGGCCAGATTGCCGCCTTCGACTTGCAGGCTCCAGTCGAGCAATTCGGCGTTGGCACCGGTTTCGAGCAGGTTCTGGATCTGCTTGCGGACCTGCGTCGACAGCAGGTCCCGGGGCAACCAGACAAACGCGAACAGATGGCGCGACAGGGCGGCCTGGACCATCGCCAGGCGTGGGCGCGGCCGGTCGACCAGGCTCATCATGGTCGTCGCGACCCGTTCGATGTCGGCCTTGGGAAAGCTGATCATCAAGTCGTGCGGCAGCGCGGTCAGGGCGTGGAACAGCGCCTTGCCGGCATGGCCCTTGTTGTCGAAATGGAACTTGTCGATCAGCTCGGTCAACTGCGTGCGCAGGCGTGGAACCTGGCTCGGCGGGGCGGCCAGCGCCGCGCTGGTCCACACGCCCGCGTGGACGGACAGCGCGGCAATTTTGCCGTCTTCGACAACTGGTACGATAAACAGATCGAGCGGTACGCGGCGATGCACCTGCGACAGCAGGTTGGCCTTGATCACCAAGGGGGCCTGGAGCCGTTTCGCCTTCGCCTTGCTGGTCAGGGCCAGGTCAAACCAGGCGAAGGCCCGGTCATAGGACGCATCGGCCAGGATCTGGTTCGCGCTGCGCCGGCAGATGCCGAGCAGGTCGCTCAGCGAACCGTCGCGGTGCCGCGTCAGGTGGCCCAGCTGGGTCAGCATTCCGTCGTCGAGCCACCGCAGCAGGGCCGCGCCTTCGCCTGACAGCAAATCCGCGTCCGCACACATCGCATCGCGGAGTTTCTGCCAGTCCTTGACCGCAGCGCGCACGTCGCCAAGAGTTACCCGCAGGGCTTTTTCAAGATCGCGCCGCTGACGCGCATCGATCCGCGTGGTTTCCACGTAGATGATCGATTCCTGTACGGTTTTGTCCGTCTTGCTGTCGGGTATTTCCAGCAATTCGCCACTGTCCGACCGCTCCACCGGCATCACCGGATGGACGAGACGGTCGATCGACAGGCCCTGCGCGGCGATGGTCGCGGCGACCGAATCCACCAGGAACGGCATGTCTTCGTTGACGATCGCGATCCGCATGAAGCGGCGCTGGTCGCTCGCTGAAACCAGCGTAACGATCGCCTCGCCCGGAGTGCGCTGCTGGATGGCGCCAAGCAGGAACGCGGCAGCGTCGGCGACCTTGTCGCGCGCAAAGGGGGTATCGCCGGGCAACAGCGAATTGCTGATCCGGTCGGTCAGCGCCGCCGTGAGTTTACCATCGGGGGAAGATGAATTTCGAGTCGTTGCGGTGGTTTTCGATCCCATCCGTCCAGCTCCTGCAGGCCGCTCAGCCTTGTTATAATGTTACTGCACCGTGCAGCAAAAATTCACGGATAGTCGGATGTCCCGAGTGCGGCAAGCCGCTGTTTGGGGAATTTGTCCTGCCTTCCGTGCGCTTTGGTTGCCGGTACCCTAAAGGGTTTCGACACAGTTCGACAGTAGGTAACCGCCCTTTCCAACCGGACCTAGCCCCGGCTCACTCGGTCTGGCCAACTTCCCCGAGCTGCGCGAGATAACTGCGCGCGGTCTGCGCCAATGGACTGCCGGGTGACAACTCGACCACCGAAGTCCAGCTCCGCCGCGCCGCATCGTCGCGTCCGCCAAGCACGGCGATCACCCCGGCCTCCAGGCCGATTTCAGGATCTGTCGGTGCAAGAAGCGCGGCTTCCTCGATGAATCGCTGCGCATCGTCCAGCGTGTCCAGCCGCCGCGAAAGGGTGGCGGACAGTAGCCAAGCCTGCGGGTTGTAAGGCAGTGCGGTGCGGGCAAGGGTGAGAGCGGACTGCGCATCGTCCAGACGGCCAAGCGCCACCAACGCCCGTGCCCGGTCGAGCGCGATCTCACCCTTGAGAACTTCGTTGCCGGCGAGGCCAGCGTCCCTGTCCGCCTGTTCAAGTGTTGCCAGCGATGCTGCGGTATCACCCACTGCCAATTGGGCATTACCAGCCATCGCGCCGAGCTGGGCCCGCGTTTTGGACGCTCCGGGCAGAGCTACGTCGCGGCCCCGGATAAACGCCGCGATGGCATTTTCCCATTGGCCCAATTGTACTTCCGCCATCCCGAGGCATTGCGCGGCATCTGATTTCTGCTCCAGCCCGTCGGTTTCCAGCCAGTTGCTGGCCTCGGTTCGCGCGGCGGCCGGATCGATCTCGATCAACGCGGCGCACTTGGCGAGCCGGTTGTCGGTAACGCTGGCCGCATCTTCGCGCTGCTCGGTCGCTTCCCGGTTGAGTCGCCGCTGCTCCCACAGTTCGTCGGGAACGGGGGACACCGGTTGAGTGCCGGGTGCCGCGCCAACCTGAAGAAGAGCGGCTAGCAAGAGGGACATAGGCGGGCCTTTATCAAGCGAACGGGGGATCAGGCGAAGACGGGCAGCCGGGCAATCGTGCCCAGCAGCAGGGCGATATCCTCATCGCGCGACATGCGATGATCGGCGGACTTTACCAGCGTCACCTGTATGTCGTCCGAACGAAGCTGCTCTGCCAGTCGCAGGCTTACTTCCCACGGAACATCACCGTCGCTCTGTCCGTGGAGCAGGCGAACCGGACACGTGATCGGGATCTCGCCGGTGAGCAACCGGTTCGACTGCGCATCGTGCCAGAATTTGGCGTGTGTCGGAGTCGGTTCCGGGCCGTAGGGATTGGGCTCATGGATCGTTTCGCCGCGTTCCAGCCGGGCTTTCTGTTCTTCGCTGTAGCCCCAGTCGGAGAAATCCGGCGCGGAGGCGATGCCGACCAGGCCCGCAAGGCGGTCTTCCAGCGCGAGGCCTATCAGAAGCATCAACCAGCCGCCCATTGACGATCCGACGAGGATGACGGGGCCGGAACATTTAATCCCGATCAGGTCGAGGATATCGTCCCGCCACAGCGACAGCGTACCATCGGCGAAATCGCCCGGACTGGAGCCGCAGCCCGAATAATCCAGCAACAGGCAATTGCGACCCGCCTCCAAAGTCCAGTCCAGCACCGCCTCGGCCTTGCTGCCGGCCATGTCGGACATATAGCCCGGCAGGAACACCAGCGTGGGCCCCGTTCCTTCGGCATGGCGGAAGGCGATCCGGCGACCACCGGGCAAAGTGTGAAACTGGATGTCGGTCATATGGTGCTCTTTTTGCCCAACGCGGGTTCAGGAGCAAGATGCGCTTCGGCGGCGGAATCGTAAGGTCAGTAGATTTCCGGCAGGTGCAGCGGGACGGTGTTATCGCGGCCCGGTTCGGAGTTGTTGCACGCGGCCAGCAGTACGACTGCCAGCAAGGTCAGGAATCGCATCGTCTCATCCTTCCTTTTCAACTTGGCCATTTTCGCCTGGCAACGCCGCAGGGTCGCGCAGGAATATCGCTTCGATAGACATACCAAATGTTTCGGCAATGCGAAAGGCCAACGGCAGGGAGGGATCGTACTTGCCGGTTTCGATCGCATTCACGCTCTGGCGCGAGACTTCGAGCCTCTCCGCCAGATCCTGCTGGCTCCAACTGCGTTCGGCACGCAGGACCTTGAGGCGGTTTTTCATTCTTCGCCCCCTGCACGGTCCCGCAGCGCCAGCCAGCCCTGCCCAAGGCCCATACCTACCGCCCAGATCGGCACGGCCCACCACCCCGGCACGTGGGGCACCAGTTCGAAGGTTTCGAGGAATCCCCAGAACGATCCGATGGCGAGCACGAAGCCCAGTCCGACGAGCGATGCCAGCACTGCCCGGTGCCGCAGGTATTCGTCGGTTTCTTCCACGATGTACCGCCCCATGACGTAGATCATCCAGAAGATCGGGGCGATCGGCAGCATGGCGAGAAGCCAAGTGACGGCGGTGGACGGATCGTAGTTGCGCCACACCGACATCGCGGTCCCCAGGCCAACTAGATAGGCCGCGGAGGAAATGGCAATCCCGCGGGTGTACCGGATACTGGCCATGCCGGCGCAGGCGTTAGTTCGCGGCTGCCGGCCAAGGGCGCGCACGTACAGGACCACCATGAAGATCGGGATCGCCAGCAGGATCAGGGTCGTGGTCCGGTTGATCGCACCCGTAGTATTCAGCGCGATCAAAAACGCAAAAATGGCAAGGCCCATTCCGGCCCAGAAATTCGGTTTCCGGCCCGCGTGTTTGGATCCGCCGCTCATTGCTTCACCCGGCATGTCCGGTTCTTGCCCAGCCAAGCGGAAGGAAAAATCGCCAACAGGGCGACTGGCCCGTATTGCGCAAACTCCTCCGGCACGAAATCGAAGATTGCGAGGACAGCCACCGCGATCATCGCGCCCGACAGCAACAACGCTTTCTGATATTGGGTCATGGTCAATGCTCCTTTTCACTATGTAAAGGACGGTTTACTTCGATTCGCGATAAAGTCAAGCATGATTGACAATAAGCTTATGTTGCTTGTCATGAGCTGCACATTGTCAGGGGCGTACAAACCGACTTGGTGCTGCAATGAAATCGACGTAGATCATCGCCATGACGACCCAGCCCCCGCCGACCACCCATCCCCGCACCGCGCTTTCACTGGACCGCAGGAGCCTGTTCCGGGCCGGTGTGCTGGGGGCGGGGCTCGCCGCCGCGCCGTTCGCCGCTGCAGCGTCCACCATGCGCGGGTTCACCCACGGGGTGGCGAGCGGGGAGCCGGGACCGGCGCAGGTTTTGCTGTGGACCCGCTACGTCGGCGATGCGTCCGCCACCCTGCGTTACGAAGTCAGCGAGACCACCGATTTCGGCAGGGTTGTTTCGGGCGGGAACGTGGATGCGCTCCCCGAACGCGATGGCTGCGTCAAGCCGATTGCGACAGGGCTGGAGCCCGACCGCTGGTATTATTACCGCTTCATCGCGCCGGGCGGAGCAGTCTCCGATATCGGCCGCACCCGCACGCTCCCGGTGGGTGAAACTCCGCGGTTCCGGCTGGCAGTGGTCGGCTGCTCAAACTTCGGGTTCGGGTGGTTCAACGGTTACGCCCACATCGCGGAGACGGACGAAACCGACCTGGTGATCCACACCGGCGACTACATCTATGAATACGGTGCGGGGACCTATCCCGCGGCGAAGGATGCCCTGCCGGGGCGGTTGCTCGATCCACGGTCGGAAATCGTCGCGCTCGCCGATTACCGTCTCCGTTATGCGACGTATCGCAGCGATCCCGACCTCCAGCGGCTGCACCAGCTGTTCCCGGTGGTTGCCGTGCCCGACGACCACGAAAGCGCGAACGACGCGTACCGGGATGGCGCGGAAAACCACCAGCCAGACATCGAGGGTGAATGGGAGGTCCGCAAGCGCGCAGCGATGCAGGCCTACCGTGAATGGATGCCGATATCGGACGAGCCCTGGGCAAAATACGATGTCGGAACCCTCGCCACGATCTTCCGGCTCGAAACACGGCTGGTTGGCCGCGATAAGCCTTTCGACATGTCCGACATCGTGAAGGGAGTCGAAAGCGATCCGGACAAACTCGCCGCCGCGCTCGACACATTCCGCGACGGCGCGTGGCGCAATCCGGAACGCAGCCTGATGGGGCCCGCGCAGGAGGCGTGGCTGTACGACGGGGTTCGCGAATCGCGTCGCTCGGGCACGACCTGGCAGGTGCTGGCGCAGCAAATCGTGATGTCGAGCATGACCCTGTCGCTGCCTGACCTCGACGGAGTGATCGACGGGCTTCCCGAAAATGTCCGCCAGAGGCTGAAGGTCGTCAACGCCACTACGCAGGCCGGCTTGCCGTTCAACATGGACGCGTGGGACGGTTACCCGGCCGCGCGCGACCGCTTGCTCGGCGCGGCGCAGGACGCGAACGCCAATATGGTGGTGCTGGCGGGCGACAGCCACAACGGCTGGGCGTCGAACCTGGACCGGGGCGGCGCGGCGGCGGGGATAGAGTTCGCCGGACATTCGGTGACTTCGCCCGGCGCGGAATATTACCTCCCGCTGCTGAAGCCTCAGGAATTCGCCGCCCGGCAAGTAGCAGGCAACGCGCAATTGCAATGGGCGGACACCGGCCAGCGCGGCTATATGGCGGTCGAACTCACTCCCGCCCGGATCACCACCGACTATCACTTCCTGCAAGGGATCAGGACGCGGTCCACCGTGCTGGCCGGAACGAAACGGATCACCAGCGAGGCAGGCAGCCAAACGCTCGACGTAGGTTGATGCGCTGCAACGCTGCTGCTATGGCTGCGGCATGACGCACATGCGCACCTTGACCACGACCACTACCACCCGGATCACTCCGGGGCGGTTGGTCGCGGCCTGATCCGCAGCCACCGTCGCCCGGTTTCGGGCGGCATGGTGTCACCTCCCGAAGCTGACATTCTCCCGACACCGGACTTCCGGCGCGCGCTGCATTGTGCCATGGCGCGCTCAAAGAACAGGTGAGACAGTTTCGATGAGTGAAATGCTGAAGATCAGCCTGCCCGATGGTTCGGTGCGCGAAATGCCGCAGGGTTCGACACCTGCCGATGTGGCCGCCGCGATCGGGCCCGGCCTGGCAAAGGCCGCGCTGGCCGCCCGCGTGGACGGCGAAGTGCGCGATATCATGCGGCCGTTCGACGGCGACACACGGCTGGAACTGATCACCAGCCGGGACGAGGCCGACGCGCTGGAACTGGTGCGGCACGATTACGCCCACGTGCTCGCCGAAGCGGTCCAGGCGCTGTGGCCCGGCACGCAGATCACCTTTGGCCCATCGACCGACGACGGGTTCTATTACGACGTGATGGCTCCGGCTGGCCGCGAACCGTTCGGCATGGACGATCTGCCCGCGATCGAAGAAAAGATGCGCGAGATCATCAAGGCCGACAAGCCGCTGATCCGCGAAGTGTGGTCCCGTCAGGAACTGATCGACAAGTGGCAGGCCGATGGCGAGACGTTCAAGGCCGAATGGGCGAACGAATTGCCCGAAGGCGAAGAGCTGACGGTCTATCGCAGCGGCGCCAAGGATACCGAAAATTCCTGGCTCGACATGTGCCGCGGCCCGCATCTGGCGAGCACCGGCAAGCTCGACCCGCAGGCGTTCAAGCTGATGCGTGTGGCGGGCGCCTATTGGCGCGGCGACCAGAAGAACGCGCAATTGACGCGCATTTACGGCACCGGCTGGCTGAACAAGAAACAGCTGAACGAACATCTGGTGCGGCTGGAAGAAGCCGCCAAGCGCGACCACCGCAAGCTGGGCCGCGAGATGGATTTGTTCCACTTGCAGGAAGAAGCCCACGGCAGCGTGTTCTGGCATCCCAAGGGCTACAAGATCTGGCGCGAGCTGGAAGCCTATATGCGCCGGATGATGGACAATGGCGGCTACCGCGAAATCAAGACCCCGCAGGTGATGGACGCGCGCCAGTGGGAACAGTCCGGCCATTGGGGCAAGTACCGCGAAAACATGTTCGTCATTCCCGACGAAGTGCCCAACGTCGATGACGAAGGTCCAGTCATTTCCGGCGACGCGCAGTGGATGGCGCTGAAGCCGATGAATTGCCCGGCGCATGTGCTGGTCTTCAAGCAGGGCATCACGTCTTACCGCGACCTCCCGATCCGGCTGGGCGAGATGGGCTGCTGCCACCGTAACGAACCGCACGGCGCGCTCCACGGGCTGATGCGGGTGCGCCAGTTCACGCAGGACGATGCGCATATCTTCTGCACCGAGGATCAGGTGATCGCCGAAGTGCGGCAGTTCTGCGAACTCGCCAGCCGGGTTTACAGGGACCTCGGCTTCGAGAAATTCGCGATCAAGCTCGCAACGCGCCCGGATCAGCGCTTCGGAAGCGACGCCGACTGGGACAAGGCCGAGGACGAACTGCGCAACGCGGTGATCGAAGCGGGCATGGCCACCGAGGAATTCGGCTGGGAAGAACTGCCCGGCGAAGGCGCGTTCTACGCCCCCAAGCTGGAATGGCACCTGACCGATGCAATCGGGCGGACGTGGCAGGTCGGCACGATCCAGTCCGACCGCGTGCTGCCAGACCGCCTCGACGCGCATTACATCGGCGAAGACGGCGACAAGCACCGCCCGGTCATGCTGCACCGCGCGATTTTCGGATCGTACGAGCGCTTCATCGGTATTCTGATCGAAAACTACGCTGGCAAGCTGCCCCTGTGGCTGGCTCCGGTGCAGGCGGTGGTCGCCACCATCGTTTCGGACGCGGACGACTATGCGCAGACCGTGCTCGCCCGCCTGCAGCAAGCCGGTATTCGCGCCGAACTCGATGTGCGTAACGAGAAGATCAACTACAAGGTGCGCGACCATTCGGTGAAGAAGGTTCCGCACCTGCTGGTGGTCGGCAACCGGGAGGCGGAGGAAGGCACCGTCGCCATTCGCACGCTGGGCGAACAGCAGCAGAAATTCGTCTCGCTGGACGAAGCGATTGCGATGCTGAAGGCCGAGGCAACCGCACCGGACCTGCGGGCAAGCTGACCGGCTCGGTCCTATCCTGCTAGCGGGTTTCACCTGGGAACAGCTGGGCCTGATGGTGTCGGCGGGGCTGGCTGCGGCGTTTGTTCGCGGCCTGTCGGGGTATGGCCTCGCGATCTTGCTAGTGCCGGTTCTCGGGCTGGTCATTTCGCCGCAATCGGCGGTGGTGACGAGCAATTTGCTGGCGCTGCTGATCGGACTGGTGGGGCTGCGCAAGGTGGCCGGCCATTCGGAACCATCGATCTGGCCGATTTCCATCCTCGCCATGGTGGCGACCCCGCTAGGGCTGTGGGCGCTGGCGATCACCGATCCGGCGGTGTCCCGCTTCCTGATCGCGATGGTCGCGATCGCGGCCTTCATTATCGTGCTGTTGCCGAAACGTGTCGAGACCTACCGCCCGCATTTCCTGGAAACAGGGGCAACGGGGATAACGGCCGGGGTGCTGACAGGGTTCGCGGGAATGCCCGGGCCGCCGGTGATCCCCTACTACCTGCGGCGCGCAATCGATCCCCAGACGGCCCGCGCATCGATGATGGCGATTTTCCTGGCGACCTCTATCGCGGGGTCATTGGCCGCGCTGGCGCTGGGGTTGATGGAGATGAAGGACGCGGTGCTGGCCGCGATTCTGTTCCCCGCGATCCTGATCGGCAACGCGCTGGGCGGCTTCGCCTTCGGCAAGGTAAGTCCGGCGCTATGGCGCAGTTTTGCGGGATTGGTGCTGGGCGCGGCGGCAATCGGCGCGCTGGCGAAGCTGGTCTAGTTTACAGGCCGAGGGCGGGGAGAAACTGGCCCGCCATGATCAACGCCGCAGCGCAGCCGCCAACGATAATCGTTCGAAGCGTCTCGACCGGAGAGACCTCGACGCTGCGCGCAAATGCAAGTGCTTGTGCCA
This sequence comes from Allopontixanthobacter sediminis, assembly GCF_009828115.1. GTDB lineage: Bacteria > Pseudomonadota > Alphaproteobacteria > Sphingomonadales > Sphingomonadaceae > Allopontixanthobacter > Allopontixanthobacter sediminis. The sequence continues at coordinate 782,471 of NZ_WTYL01000002.1, forward strand.
TGAGGGCTGTTGTCGGGCATAACCGCTAACGAAAGGTTAAAGTTGGGAGCGCCGGCAATTTGTTTTGTCAGCTGACGACGACATTGCAGACTTTCCCGGCGAGCCGCATATGTTCATACGGAGTGGCGAGACAGGAGGAATTCATGGGAGATATTCCTAGCACCGGAGCCTTCGCAATTGTTCCGTGCAATGAACTGCGAACTGCTCCCCATTTCTGGGAACGCCTCGGTTTCACCCGAAGTGGCGGAGACGACGACTACATCATCATGACTGGTTGGGGCTGCGAAGTTCATCTTACGCAAGCAGGCGAAGGTATCTGGCGGGTCCCGGAACATAATCCGTTCGGTGTTTTCATCAGGACTCCCGATGTCGAAACCATTGCCGAAATGGTCGATGATCTGATCATCCGTCCCGGCGGCATCCTACGCCATCGCGAGTGGGGCCTTTACGAGTTCGCGGTCGGGTCGCCAGACGGACTACTGGTTCGAGTGGGCTGGCCGTCCAGTCTGATGAAATAGCGCTGAGGCAGCTTACCACCCGATTTCAGGCAAATCGAACCTCATTACTGCGCATGTGACCTCCGGATAGCTAGCTCTCAACCGCAGGCAACTGCTGGCTCGCGCAGTGGAAGCCGCCGCCACCCGCCAGCACTGCATCGGCGGGCAGGCCAACGGTCGCGCGATCCGGAAACATGGCGGCGATGGCCGCGACGCCGTCCACATCGTGCGGCGAACCGAAGGTCGGGACCACCACCAGACGGGTGGTGACCGCGAAATTGGCGTAGCTGGCGGGTTCGATCCGGCCGTCCCGCTCTATCCGGCCCGGCGAAGGAATTTCGCTGACAATTAGGCTGAACGCCTCCGCGCGGCGCTTGGCGTCGGCGTAGATTGCGGCGTTGGGATCGTCCGCCCCGGTCGCGCGCGGCAGCGCCAGAACGCCGGGCGCGACGAAGCGGGCGAGATTATCGACATGACCGTCGGTATGGTCGTTCACCAGCCCGTCCCCCAGCCACAGCACGCGTTCGAAGCCGAGGTCGCCTGCCAGACGCTGCTCGATATCTTCGCGAGTCAGGCCAGGATTGCGGTTGGGATTGAGCAGGCATTGCTCGGTCGTCACCGCCAGTCCGGTGCCGTCGCCGTCGACCGCGCCGCCTTCCAGGATCCAGTCGGCAACTTCCACGGGCAGGCCCGCGTCCGCGGCCAGTTCCGCCCCGATGGTCTGGTCCCCCGGCATCAGATATTTACCGCCCCAGCCGTTGAAACCGAACCGCACGGCCTTGCGCCCGCCTCCGTCCGCAACCACCAGCGGCCCCGTATCGCGCAGCCAGATATCACCGTAAGCGCGCCGTTCCAGCGTCACCTTACCGCTGACCAGTTCTCGTGCCCGCGCTTCGTTGCCAGCATCGCGCACCACCAGGCGCACGTCCTGTCCGCTGTCGGCAACCGCATTGGCAAAACCGGCGATCTGTTCCTGCGCGCGCGCCAGAAAGCCCGGCCATTCCTCTCCGTCGTGGGGAAAGCCGATCCACAGCAAATCCTGCGGCGCCCATTCGGGCGGCATCCGGAGTGTCATGGCAGCCGTACTTTTTTCAGCAGCCGCCGTCAGCTTCGCAGCTTTCGTCACGGATGGCGCGGAATTCGTCGCCTTCGACCCAGTTCGGCCAAGCCCGCGTCATCGCCAGCATGCGGCCGAGCCGGTAATAGACCTGCAGATCCTGCTCCACCCCGGTCCAGTCCCAATTCTCGTCATATTCGTCGTTCGGACCGTGATAGGCGTTTTCGCGGTAGGCATCCTCATACGCCGCACCAGCTGCCGGTCCGCCGGTCACCAGGTCGCCGCCGCCTTTGACATACAGCATCGGCAGGCCGCGTTTGGCAAAACCGAAATGGTCGGACCGGTAGTAATAGCCCTTCTCCGGTGTGGTTTCCGGCACGGCTACGCGGCCTTCGTCGGCCAGCGCCTTGTCGAGGAACTTGTCGAGCTGTGATTTGCCCGGGCCGATCACCACGATGTCCTTCGCAGGTCCGGCCATGGACAGCGCGTCCATATTGACCCCGCCGACGGTCTGGCTGAGCGGGAAAACCGGATTGGCGGCGTAATAGTCGGAGCCGAGCAGCCCCGATTCCTCCGCCGTCACCGCCAGGAACACCAGCGACCGGTCGGCGGCTCCCGCCTTCGCCTGCGCTTCCGCCAGCGCGACGAGGGCGGCGGTGCCGGTAGCGTTGTCGATGGCCCCATTGCAGATGTCATCGCCGGTCTCGTCCGGCGTGCAGCGTCCCAGGTGATCCCAATGCGCGGTGTAGAGGACGTATTCGTCCGGACGCTTGGCACCCGGCAATTGCCCGATCACGTTCTTGGAGGAGAACCGGCGAATGTCGTTCTTGAAACTGGTCGATACTTCGAGGCCCAGCGGAACAGCGGTGAAGCCCTTCTGTTTCGCCGCGGCGGACAATTCGCCGAGATCCTTGCCTGCTGCAACGAGGATTTTTTCTGCTACCGGCTTTTGCACCCAGCCGTTCATGGTGGTGAGTGCGGGAGCATTCTCGCCGCGCCGGGCATAGGCCTGCGGCCCGGTCCAGCTGCTTTCGACCACGTTCCAGCCATATGCGGCCGGGAAAGTGTCGTGAATGATGATCGCGCCCGCCGCGCCCTGCTTGGCGGCCTCTTCGTATTTGTAGGTCCAGCGCCCGTAGTAGGTCATCGCGCGGCCGTTGAAATCGCCTTCCAGCCCCTCGGTCTCGTAATCGGGGTCGTTCACCAGGATGACCGCGGTCTTGCCGGCCATGTCGATGCCTTCGTAATCGTTCCAGCCCTTTTCCGGGGCATTGATCCCGTAGCCGACGAACACCAGTTCGCTGTCTTCCAGAGTGGTCGCTGCATCTTCGCGGTAGGTCACGCCGACCCAGTCGGTGGACGGCGCGAAGGACATTTCGGTGCCGTTCCCCGACACCGTGAGCGGCGCGTAATCCGTGCCGGTAATCTCGACCAGCGGCACTTCTTGGACCCACGATCCCTTGTTGCCCGGTTCCAGCCCGGCATTGGCGAATCTCTCGATCAGCAACGCGACGGTCAGCTCCTCGCCCCGGGTGCCGGGCATCCGGCCTTCGAACTCGTCGGACGAAAGGGTCTTGGTAACTTCCTTCATTGTCTGGATCGAGATGTCGCCGGCCGCGACCTCGGGGGTTTCCAGTTCGGTGCTGCTGACGGTGTTGCAGCCCGACAAGGCCGGTATGAGCGCCAAGGCCAGCGCTGTCTTGGTCAATCGTTGCAACATTTATCGGTCCTTTTCGGGGATCCCCCCGGCTTACATCGTGTCAGGCGGCCTTTGTTGCAAAGCTGGTGGGTAACGGCAAGGCCCATCCTCCCGCATCCCACCGCGCACCGTCCTTGCATGGCACCCGCGGGACGGGCAGACAGCGCCGCGATGGAAGCCGATTGGAACAATGCCCTAACGCGTGCCCGGGCGCACGCACCGTTCCTGGCGCGCGGTCTCGAGCGAATGCCGGAGCTGGCGGCGATGCTTGCTGCCGGCCGGGGAGAGGATGCGCTCGCTCATGCGCGGGAAGCGGGTGCGGATATTGCCGATGTCCGCACGGCCTTGCGCCGAGAGCGGCTCGCGTATGCCGTGGCGCTGGCGGTCGGCGATCTGGCGGGTGCGTTTCCGGTGGGCCGGGTGATGCAGGAATTGTCCGACCTCGCGGACCGCGCGCTGGACGCCGCCATCCGGGCAGCGATTTTACGGCGCGTGCCGGACGCCGACCTTCAAGAAAAGCCGACCCGGATGCCAACTGGAATGATCGCACTGGCGCTCGGCAAGCACGGCGCGCAGGAACTCAATTACAGTTCCGACATCGACCCGATCTTGCTGTTCGACCCCGAAACGCTTCCGCGCCGCGATCGGGACGAGCCGGGGGAGGCGGCGCAGCGCTATGCCCGGGACATCGTGCAGATACTGTCGGAGAACACCGCCGAGGGCTATGTTTTCAGGGTCGACCTGCGCCTCCGTCCCGCTTCCGAAGTCAGCCCGCTGGCGATCTCGCTGGATGCCGCGCTGACCCATTACGAATCCTCCGCGCTGACGTGGGAACGGGCGGCCTATATCCGGGCGCGGCCGTGCAGCGGCGACATCGACGCGGGCCGCGCATTCCTGGCGGCGATCCGGCCTTTCGTATGGCGCCGCAGCCTCGATTTCGGGGCGATCGAGGAAATCGGCCGGCTGACCGCGCGGATCCGGGACAATTACCGTGGTCCGAAGGTCCCCGGCCCCGGCTTCAATCTGAAACACGGGCGCGGTGGAATTCGCGAAGTGGAATTCTTCGCCCAGACGCATCAATTGATCCACGGCGGACGCGACCCCTCACTGCGCCAGCGCAGTACCCGGCCAGCGCTGGATTCGCTGGCGGCGGCGGGTCATATCTCGGCCGAAGACGCCGCGGTCCTCGGCGCGGCGTATGACCGGCTCCGCACGCTCGAACACCGGTTGCAGATGGTTGACGACCAGCAGACCCATGCACTGCCGTCCGGCACGGCGCTCGACAATGTCGCACGGCTGGAAGGCTTTGCGGACGGGGCGGCAATGGTCGCCGAAGTGCGCGAACTGACCGAGGAGGTCGGCGCGCGGTTCGACCGGCTGATCGATGCCGAAAACCGTTCGGTGCCCGGCTCACAGAAGTCGAGCGGTGGTCTTGCAGACTTGGTTGCCCGGCTCGATTTCGCGGACCCTGAAGCGCTGTTGGAGCGGATACGCGGCTGGACGGATGGGCGCTTCCGCACGCTCCGCAGCCCCGCCGCCTGCGCGGCTTTCGAGGCGATCCTGCCGGACCTCATCGAAGCCTTGGGACAGGCATCCGATCCGGACGGCGCGATCTTGCGATGGGAAGCACTGCTGGCGGGCGCGTCCAGCGCGATCAATCTGTTCCGCCTGCTCGAGGCGCGGCCCGCGCTGCTCGACCAGCTGGTCAAGATCCTCACCCTGGCGCCGCCGCTGGCTGGCGAACTCGGCCGGCGCCCGGAATTGCTCGACACTTTGATCGATCGCAGCGCGCTGGACCTGCCGGGCAATGTGTTGGAGCTGGCGCAGGCGATGAGGTCGGCAGACGGCCACGCCGCCGATTATGAACAGCGACTGGACCGCATCCGAATCGTCACCGGCGAAAAGCGCTTCGCTCTGGGGGTCCAGCTGGTTGGCGCGGCGCACGATCCGCTGGCGATCGGCGCGGCGCTCTCGCGCGTCGCCGAAGCGGCGATCGAAGTCGCGGGGGAGGCCGCAAACGCATCCTTTGTGCAGGCGCACGGGTTCGTTGCGGACAGCGAGCTGGTGGTGCTCGGGCTGGGCCGGCTGGGGGGCGGGATAATGACCCACGCGTCCGATCTCGACATCATCTACCTGTTTAGCGGCACGCATGAAGGCGAATCGGATTGTGGCGGGCGGGCCAACTGCCGGCCACTGGGCACGACGCTTTATTTCAACCGGCTGGCGACCAGGGTGAGCGCGGCGCTGAGCGTCCCGACTGCCGAAGGCGCGCTGTATGAAGTGGACACTCGGCTGCGGCCGCAGGGCGCCCAAGGGCCACTGGCGGTGAGTTTCGACAGCTTCGCCCGGTATCAGCGCGAAAGCGCGTGGACGTGGGAGCACATGGCGCTCACCCGGGCGCGGGTGCTGTGCGGATCGCCCTCCGCCAGGGAGGAACTGGAGGCGCTGGTTGCCGACGTTCTCGGCACGCCGCGCGATCCGGCCCAATTGCGGACCAGCCTGCTCGACATGCGCAGCGAAATGGCGGCGCACAAATCCCCCAAGGGACCGCTTGACGCGAAACTGCTGCGCGGCGCGCTGGTCGACCTCGAGTTCATCGTCCATTACCTGCAACTGCGCGAGCGGACCGCGTTTCATCCCGATCTGGGGACCGCGATTTCTGCGCTGGTGGCGGAGGGTTACCTGCCCGAAGAACTCGGCCCCGCGCACGACTTGATGATCCGCATGCTGGTCGCGGCGCGGTTGCTGGCCCCTGATCTGCAGCAGCCGCCCCCGGCCGCCTTTGCCGTGCTGGCGCAGGCCTGCGGCTGCGTCAGCGGAACAAGCCTGTTGCATGACTTCACCGCGGCACGGCAAAGCGTCGCGCGGAGCTGGAAAGCGATTCTCGAAACCGATCTGGAGACTGAATGATGGGCGATATCAAGCCAGGGCAGACTATCGAGGCGGGCGACACCATTCCCGACATCGGACTGGAAACAACCGACGGCGGCACGGTAGGCATTTCGGATTTCGCGGGGCAGAAAGTCGTGTTGTTCTTCTATCCCAAGGACAACACCCCGGGCTGCACCAGCCAGGCCAAGGATTTCTCGGCGTTGAAAGACCAATTCGCTGCATCGAACACCGCGGTCCTCGGGATCAGCAAGGATTCGGCAAAGAAGCATCTCAATTTTATCGCCAAACATGGCCTGACCGTGCCCCTCGCGACCGATGCGGAGAACGGTGGCCTGTCCGATGCCCTGGGGATATGGACGGAAAAGCAGATGTACGGAAAAACCTACATGGGCATGGTTCGGACGACCGTGCTGGTCGACGCCGGGGGCAAGGCCGCGCAAGTCTGGCACAAGGTAAAGGTGAAGGGCCACGCGGAGGAAGTGCTGGCAGCCGCCCGGGCGCTTTGAGCGGGAGCATGACCGATACGGGTGTCGCCGCCGCGATTCGCGCCGCGTTGTTGACGGCGGACCCGCGCGCCAAGGTGATGGCGACCCGCACCGTGGCGAGGGCTTGGAGGCAGGGCCGGCTGGACTTCGATTTCAGTGTTGCCATGCCCGATCAGCCGTCATGGCCCGCGCGCCCCGAACTGCTGCAACCCTCGCAAATGCCCCGGCGAGGGGGTGGCTCGGAGCATGGGCGAATCGCCTTGTGGCATGCGCTGGCGCATATCGAATTCATCGCGATAGACCTCGCGCTCGACATGGTTGGCCGATTCGGCGGCGAGATGCCTCCGGAGTTCACGTCCGATTTCCTGTCGGTGGCTGCGGACGAGGCGATGCATTTCGTCCTGCTCGACCGCAAGCTCCGGACACTCGGGAGCCATTACGGGCTTCTGCCCGCACATGGCGGCCTATGGGAAGCGGCGGCGCGGACAAGCCACGACGTGATGGCCCGGCTGGCGGTGGTGCCGATGGTGCTGGAAGCGCGCGGTCTGGACGTCACCCCGGCCACCTTGGCCAAGGTGCAATCGCAAGGCGACGCGCACGGTGCGAAAATCCTGAGTCGCATACTTGACGATGAAATCCGGCACGTCGGGTTTGGCACAAAGCATTTCACCGCTCTGTGTGATTCAATTGGGGAGAATCCGCAAAAACGTTGGAAATCCTTGGTCGCAGAGCATTTTAAGGGGAGTTTGAAGCCGCCATTCAACGACTCGGCGCGTCTCGCAGCCGGTTTGTCGCTAGACTACTACAGCGCTATTGCGCCGTTAACGAATACACGGATAACCCAACAATCAACGAAGCGGCGGCAAGTTCCGTAAAGCTTCAAAAAAAGTTTCACGGCGATCTGCAGTCGGTAGTTCGGATGGGAAACGGGGTCTCGGCGGTGTTTCAAGACATCGCAGAAAAGGACGGGTCTGTGATTGCTATTCTTAAGCAAAGCCGGATGGTTGCAGCGGCTGCAATGCTCTTCGGTTTTCTGACTATGGGTGCACACCCGGCGCTTGCCAACTCCAGTGCCGCCTCGGCAGACATCTCGGCCGCAGCGCGCGATGCCCGGACTTCCCCGATGGGCGGCGGTGACGAACAGTTCCGCAATTTGTTCGCCAGCTGGCAATCGCTTGACGGCCCCGGCGCTTCCTCCCCTACCCCGACCACTACCATTGCAATTCCTTCCATCATGCCGCTCGCAGCTGCCAAGCTGACCAGCGATTACGGCATGCGCACCCACCCCGTGATTGGCGGTCGCCGCGCTCACAAGGGTGTCGACCTTGCCGCTCCGACAGGGACGCCGGTCTATGCGACAGCCGATGGCATCGTATCGCGCGCCGACCACTTCAGCAGCTACGGCTTGTATATCTCGCTCCAGCATGGTGCGGCCCTCGAAACCCGCTATGCGCATTTGTCCCGTTTGGCAGTCGCCGCCGGACAGCGCGTCAACAAGGGTGAAATCATCGGTTATGTCGGCTCGACCGGCCGTTCCACCGGTCCCCACCTCCATTACGAAGTCCGCATGGACGGCGAGGCGGTAAACCCCATTCCCTACATGGTCGAATCCGAAGCACAGCAGGCGTTCGCGCTCGTGATGGACGAAGGCGGCCAGGGCGGCCCCGAGTAATCCTCACCGCCTAGCGAGACAGATACATACCAGTTTGACATCGGAGAGGGTGTCCTGAGTAAAGGCGGCAGGGGCGATCCTGCCGCCTTTCCTTTTGCGGGAAAGAACCCGGCCTCCCGCTGCCCGGCAGGCTTCGTTTTCCCTTGTTGTCCCCTGAACTCCGGCTAATCTGGCGGCGGAAGAGGAACATCATGCACCCGATACAGCACGCGCAGTCGCGGCCCGATCATCCGGCGGTGATCATGGCCGGCAGCGGCGAGACGATCACCTATCGCCAGATGGACGAAGCCGCGAACCGCGTGGCGCAATTGCTGCGCGCCCGCGGTCTGGCGGCGGGGGATGCGATTGCGGTGCTGATGGAAAATTCGCCGCGCTATTACGAGATTTACTGGGGGGCCCAGCGGGCAGGCATTATCCTCGTGCCGATCTCGACCCACCTTACCGCCAGCGAAGTGGCCTATATCCTTTGCGATAGCGACGCACGGCTGCTGATAACGACTAAGCTGTTCGATGATCTCGTGGGACGGATGCAGGCGGCGGGCCTCGACTTGCCGGTGCTCGTCTACGGCGGTGACGGCGAACATTCCGCGGAAAGCGCCCTGTCCGCGTGTTCTGCTGCGCCGATCGCCGACCAGTCCGCGGGGCGTGTGATGTTGTACAGCTCCGGCACTACCGGCAGGCCCAAGGGTATCGTCCCGGCGCCCCCCGCCAATCCGGCGGTGCAAGCCGGAACCCCGTTGATGATGCTGGCGGTGCACGGGTTCCATTTCCCTACCGACGGCAGCAGCCGCTATCTCTCGCCCGCGCCGCTGTATCACGCGGCCCCGCTGGGTTGGAGCACCACGGTCCACCGCCTCGGCGGGACGGTGGTGGTGATAGAGAAATTCGATCCCGAAGGCGCGCTGGCAGCGATCGAGAAATACCGCATTACCGAAAGCCAGTGGGTGCCGACGCATTTCGTCCGCCTGCTCAAATTGCCCGAGGACGTGCGCGGCCGGTACGACCTGTCCTCGCACCAGCATGCGATCCACGCCGCGGCACCGTGTCCGGTACCGGTGAAGCGGGCGATGATCGACTGGTGGGGCCCGGTCATCTGGGAGTATTATGCAGGCAGCGAAGGCAACGGAATGACGATGGTCGGCTCCGAGGATTGGCTTGCCCATCCCGGGACGGTGGGGCGAGCGATCCTCGGGACAGTGCATGTCTGCGATGGATCCGGCGGCGAAGTCCCGATGGGCCAGGAGGGTGTGATCTACTTCGAAAGCCCGCACCCGTTCGCCTACCACAAGGACGACGGGAAAACCGCTGAGGTGACCCACGCCGAGGGGTGGACGACGCTCGGCGATATCGGGCGGCTGGATGAAGACGGCTTCCTGTATCTGACCGACCGCCGCAGCAACATGATCATTTCGGGCGGGGTCAATATCTACCCGCAGGAGGTCGAGAACCTGCTCGTCGGCCATCCCAAGGTGATGGATGCCGCCGTTATCGGCGCGCCGGACGCGGAGATGGGCGAATGCGTGGTGGCGGTGGTACAGCCGGTCGACATGACCGAAGCGGGCGATGCGCTCGCCGCCGAATTGCGCGAATATCTGTCCGGCGAACTCGCCCGGCTGAAACTGCCGCGCCTGTTCGATTTCCGTGCCGACCTCCCGCGTGAAGCGAACGGGAAACTGTACAAGCGCAAACTGAAGGACGAATATCTGGCGCGCGCGGAAACCGCCTGAGCTTTCGCCGCGCGACGCTGTTCAAAATCGGTACGGGCGCATCGATTGTCCTGTTGCGGCAGGCGCTGCTCTGCTAGGCATATCGGACGGGGCATCGGCGAGGGGGCGCAGCTATAAACTTGTTTGCAGACCATAATCTGCCGTTTTCGGTAGCCATGCTCCTGCTTGCGTTGCTGGCAATTGTCCAACTGATCGGGGTTGGCGATTTCGGCACCGACGGCGGGCTGGACGGTGATATCGATAGCGATACCGTCGAAGGTTTGGGCGGCACCGGATTTGCCGACAGCCTGGCCACCATCATCGGCCTTGGCCGGGTGCCTTTCACGATCTGGCTGGGAGCGCTGCTGTTCCTGTTCGCCGGGCTCGGTTTCAGTATCCAGATGCTTGCGGAAGGACTGCTCGGCGCGCCGCTATACAGCCTGCTTGCCGCAGCATTTGCCGGAGTGGCGGCGCTTCCGGCTACCGGCGTGATAGTCCGGCCGCTCGGCCGCCTTCTGCCGCAGGACGAAACCACCGCGGTCAGCACCGATACCCTCGTGGGCCGACGCGCGACCATTTCGATCGGCCGTGCTGCGCACCTCTCGCCGGCCCGCGGGCAGGTTATGGACCGTCACGGGCGCCCGCACCAGGTCATGATCGAACCCCACGACAGCGCCCAGGTCCTGACCCAGGGTGAAGAAGTTCTGCTGGTTCGCCGGGATGGCGAGACCTTTTACGCGGTACCCCTTGCAGAGCGCCAACTGGCGCCGACAGTTTGAATGAAAGGCACATGATGGACGGTTTCACTTTCTGGGCGGCACTTGGCGGGGGCGGATTCCTCCTCCTGCTCATCATTCTGGTCATGATAACGCGGTTGTATCGCCGCGCGACCAAGGAAGTGGCCTTCGTGCGAACCGGCTTTCGCGGCGAACAGGTGGTAATGGATGGCGGCGCCATGGTCCTTCCGGTCCTGCACGAAACCATGCCGGTCAACATGAACACCGTTCGGCTTGCTGTTGAACGAAAGAATGCCGACGCGCTGATTACGCTCGACCGGCTGCGCATCGACGTGAAGGCGGAGTTTTACGTCCGTGTCCGGCCCGATGCCGGAGCGATCGCCATGGCCGCGCAGACGCTAGGTTTGCGGACCATGCATCCCGAAGCACTGAAGGACCTCGTCGAAGGCAAATTCGTCGACGCGCTGCGTTCGGTTGCGGCGGGAATGTCGATGAACGAATTGCACGAGCAGCGGGCCGATTTTGTCCAGAAGGTCCAGCAGGTATCCTCCAGCGACCTCGCGATGAACGGGCTGGAACTGGAATCGGTCTCGCTCACCGGGCTCGATCAGACCAGCATCGAACATTTCAACGCCAACAACGCGTTCGATGCGGAAGGCCTGACCAAGCTGACCGAGCAGATCGAGCTCCGCAAGAAGGCCCGCAACGACATCGAGCAGGATACGCGGGTCCAGATGGAAATGAAAAACCTCGAGGCTGACCAGAAAAGTTTCGAGATCGGGCGCGACAATGAATTCGCCCGCCTGGAACAGGAACGCGAAGTCGAAATGCGCCGCGCAAAGCAGGCTTCAGAAGTCGCACGGGAACAGGCCGAGCGTAGCAGGGAAGCGGACTCGGCGCGGATCGAGGCCAAGCGCCAAGTCGATTCCCAGCAGATCGAAGCCGACCGTGTCGTAGAAGAAGCGCGGATCGCGCAGACCCAGGCCCTCGAGATCGCTCGCCAGGAACAGCAGATCGCGGTCCAGAACAAGTCGCGCGAAGAAAGCCAGGCAAAAGCCGAAGCCGACGCTGCCCGGGCCAAGGCGGTCGCCGCCGAAGAAGGCGTCCTGACCGCGCGCGAAACCGAAATCGCCGATCGTGAAAAGCGTATCGAGCTGATCGAAGCATCGAAAACCGCCGAACGCGATGCGATCAAGGTAAGGGTCGAGGCGGAAGCCGAGAAAGACGCTGCAGGCAACCGCGCCGAAGCAGTGAAAATGGCGGCGCAGGGCGAGGCGGATGCCGAGCGGCTACGCGCCGAAGCATCCCGCGTACGCTTCGAAGTGGAAGCTGCCGGCCAGCGTGCGATCAACGAAGCGGCCAACATCCTGTCGATGAACCAGATCAGCCTGCAGACGAAGTTGGCCTTGTTGAAAGTGCTGCCGGAACTGATCCGGGAAAGCGCTAAGCCGATGGAAGCAATCGATTCGATCAAGATCGTGCAGGTCGACGGCCTGACCAATCACGGCGGACACGGCGGTAGTAATGGGTCGGGCGGCGGCACCGGCAATCTGGCGTCCGACGCCGTCAGCGCTGCGCTTGCTTACCGTGCACAGGCACCGGTGCTGGACGGTTTGCTGAAGGAACTCGGCCTCGATGGCAGCTCGCTCGGCGCGCTGGCTGGAGGAGCATCGCTGGTCGGCGGAAGTGTGGGTGAAGCTGGACCGGGCACCCCCTCTGCTGCCAAGTCGGCGTCCAAGCCCAACACCAAGACCAATGCCGGATCGCCGGACGAAGCCGAAGAACCAGCCAGTCCAGTGGAAGCCTGAGCCGCAGAGCTTAGCCTGCCGCTAATCCGGCGCTGCGCTCACGGGCATGTTGTCGATCAGGCGGGTGCCGCCAATGCGGGCGGCAACCAGCAGGCGGGCTGGCGTGTTGCCCCGTGCCCGCAGCAACTCAAGGCTGTCGGCATCGGCGAGATCGGCGTAGTCGACCGATGAGAACCCCGCTTCCGTCAACCGGTTCTGCAGTTCGGCGAGGGCCGCGCTAACGGCCTCCCCGGCTTCGATCTGGCCAATTGCGTCCTTCATTGCCCGCGGCAGGGTCGCGGCGGCGGAGCGGTTTTCGGGCGAAAGATAGCGATTGCGGCTGCTCATCGCGAGCCCGTCCGGTTCCCGTACCGTGGGAATTCCGATGATCCGGTCTGCCATGGGCGCCGACAAATCGAGGTCGCGGGCCATGCGGCGGATGGTCGCGAGTTGCTGCCAGTCCTTCTCGCCGAAGCAGGCGACATCGGGCCCGACCTGGTTGAACAGCTTGCACACCACCGTCGCCACCCCGTCGAAATGGCCGGGACGGTCCGCGCCGCAGAAATTCTCGGTCACCCCGGCCACCGATATGCTGGTCGCAAAACCGGACGGATACATTTCCTCCACGGAGGGAGCCCACAGCAATTCCACGCCCTCGGCTTCGAGCAGCGCGGAATCCGCTTCCAGTTGGCGTGGATAGGCGTCCAGATCCTCGTTCGGGCCGAACTGCTTGGGGTTGACGAATATCGACACGCAGACGTGGTCGGCCAGCAGCCGTGCCTCCCGTACGAGGGTGAGGTGACCTTCGTGAAGGGCGCCCATGGTCGGCACCAGCGCCAGCGTAGCGACATCGCGGCGTAACGAAGCTGCACTATTTCTCAACATGTGGAGACGGGTGATGGTTTGCACGGGGCGGGCCCCTCCGATAAGAGAACTTGTCGAGACCCCTAGCCGTTGGCGGGGTGTAAAAACAACGTGCAACAATCACATTCGAAACCGGTCGGGACCAGCCCGATCGCCACACCGAAGGATCAGCCCCGCCGTGCCCGACAAAGCTCCCCACCGGATTACCTTTGCGAATGAGAAGGGCGGAACCGGCAAATCGACCACCGCGGTTCATGTCGCGGTCGCGCTGGCGTATCGCGGAGCGAAGGTCGCCGCGGTAGATCTGGATCCGCGCCAGCGCACTTTCGCGCGGTATTTCGAAAACCGCGGCGAAACGGAAATTCGCCGGGGGATCAGGCTTCCGGGTGCAAAAGTGGAGACCTTCACTGGTTCCACCGTCGAAGAATTCGAAGACGTCGCCCGCCGGATTGGCGAAGGCGCCGATTTCCTCATTGTCGACACGCCCGGGCGCGACGATCCCTTCGCCCGCCATGCCGCAACCGAGGCGGACACCCTGGTAACCCCGCTGAACGACAGTTTCGTGGATTTCGACCTCATCGGACAGGTCGATGCCGAGACGTTCAAGGTCCGCCGGCTGAGCTTCTATGCCGAGTTGATCTGGGAAACCCGCAAGGCCCGCGCCTTGTCGCGCCGTCAGGAAATCGATTGGGTCGTGGTGCGCAACCGCACCGGCCACGTCGAGGCCCGCAATATGCTCCGGATCGAAAAGGCGCTGAAGGAGTTATCCAAGCGTGCCGGTTTCCGGGTCGCAAAGGGATTGTCCGAACGCGTGATCTATCGCGAACTTTTTCCATCCGGGCTGACCCTGCTGGACAAGGGTCACTTGGGCGAACTGGGCACCAGCCATGTGGTTGCGCGGCAGGAAATGCGCTCGCTTCTGGCGGGGCTCAATCTGCCGCACGGTGATACGGCTGCCAATGACGGGCCTGCACCCGGTACCAAGGCGGCAGCGGCATGATGCGGCTACTGGTGATCGCGGCGGTGATCGCGGTCGGGTGCAAGCTTGCGTTCGGCAAATGGCCGTGGGAGTTTCTCGCGGGCAAGAACAGTACCCGCCAGCAAGCGTTGTTCCGCGCTCGAAAGTTGTTGGGGGTGTCCGCCACTGCCTCGCGTCAGGAAGTGCTCGAAGCCCACAAGCGACTGGTTGCCATGGTCCATCCCGACCGGGGTGGTACCAACGCCCAGGTGCATGAGGCAAACGCCGCGCGCGACCTGCTGATCGACGAATTACCCCATCCCGGTTGAGGAACTGACATGACTTACAAATTCGATCCGACGGTCCTGAGGGAATATGACATCCGCGGAATTATCGGCGAGACGCTGGGGCCCGACGACGCCCGGGCAATTGGCCGCGGTTTTGCCACCCTGATGCGCCGCGCGGGCGGATCGCGGATCGCTGTGGGCTATGACGGGCGGGTCAGTTCCCCCATCCTGGAACACGCCCTGATCGAGGGGATCAACGCCAGCGGCTGCGATGTCGTCGCAATCGGGATGAGCGCGACGCCGATGCTGTATTATGCAGAGGCCTCAGCCGAAGATGTGGATGGCGGCATTCAGATAACAGGCAGCCACAATCCCGCCAATTACAATGGCTTCAAGATGGTATTTCAGGGTCGGCCCTTTTTCGGCGAGGATATCCTCACGATCGGAAGGATGGCTGCCGAAGGCGACTGGGACGATGGTACCGGAACGGTTGAGAGCCGCCCGGTCCTCGACGACTATATCGATTGCATCCTGCTCGGCCTTGAAGGCATCGATACGAATGTTCTGGACGGTCTCCGCATCGGCTGGGACGCAGGCAATGGCGCCGCCGGCCCCGCTCTCGAGGCCCTCGCCGCGCGCCTGCCGGGCGAGCATCATCTCTTGTTTACTGATGTCGATGGTAATTTTCCTAATCATCATCCGGACCCCACTGTCGAGGCCAATCTGGAGGACCTGCGGGCGCTGGTCGCGGAGAAGAACCTCCATTTCGGGGTCGCATTTGACGGCGATGGCGACCGGATCGGTGCCATCGACGGGGAAGGCCGGGTCATCTGGGGCGATCAATTGCTGATGATTTATGCCGAGGACCTCCTTGCGCGCATGCCGGGTGCTACTGTTATCGCGGATGTGAAGGCTTCCCGGGCGCTGTTCGACCATGTTTCCGCGCATGGCGGTAAGCCGCTGATGTGGAAGACCGGTCACAGCCTGATTAAGTCCAAAATGAAGGAAACAGGTTCACCTCTCGCCGGGGAGATGAGCGGACACGTGTTTTTTGCCGATACTTATTATGGTTATGACGACGCGCTTTACGCCGGAATTCGCCTGATCGCGGCATCGGCGCGGCTCGGAAAATCGGTCACCGAACTGCGCAGCGCGATGCCGCCGATGGTCAACACGCCGGAAATGCGCTTCCAGGTGGACGAAAGCCGCAAGTTCGCCGCGATCGAGGAAGTGAAGGACCGCCTTTCGAAAACCGACGCCGTGGTCGACGGTACCGACGGCGTGCGGGTGACCAACGCGGATGGCTGGTGGCTGCTGCGCGCCTCCAACACCCAGGACGTGTTGGTGGCGCGGGCCGAAAGCGAGACGCAGGAAGGGCTGGATCGGCTAATGGGCCAGATCGACGAGCAACTGACCCTTTCCGGCCTCGAACGCGGCGAAAACGCGGGACATTGATGGCGGGTCCGTGGAACCGATGGCCTGCGCCGACCGGTTGAGCGGTGATGCAGGCAAGTTTCCCTCCGGAGATTGAAAACTGGTTCTCGGATCGCGGCTGGCGCGTCCGCAGCCATCAGGCTGACATGTTCACCGCTAGCCTGGCCGGGCACCACACGATGCTGGTGGCCGACACCGGGGCGGGGAAAACGCTGGCGGGGTTCCTGCCGACGCTGGCCGAGTTCTGCCCCAGCCAGTTCGGCGATGATGGACCGCCCGAAGGGCTGCACACGCTGTATGTCTCGCCGCTAAAGGCGCTGGCGCATGACGTGCAGCGCAACCTGATGATTCCGGCGGAGGAAATGGGGCTACCCGTGCGGATCGAGACCCGCAGCGGCGATACACCGTCCGATCGCAAGAAACGTCAGCGTAGCAAGCCGCCGCATATCCTGCTGACAACGCCGGAATCGCTATCGCTGTTGCTATCCTATCCGGACAGTTTCGAGCTTTTCGCGGGCCTCAAGCGCATCGTGATCGACGAGGTCCACGCCTTTGCCACCGGAAAGCGGGGCGATCTTCTGGCCTTGTGCCTCAGCCGGTTGCAGGCGCTCTCGCCCGGCCTCCAGCGTGCGGCCCTGTCGGCCACCGTCGCCCGGCCGGAGGAGTTTCGCGCGTGGCTTGCCCCGTGGGGCGATGTCGGCGCGGTAGACCTGGTGATCGGGGAGGAAGGCGCGCCGCCCGAGGTCGAAATTCTCCTCCCGGAAGGCGAGCGGGTTCCGTGGGGCGGCCATGCGGCAATCTGGGCAATCCCGCAGATTTACGACCTGATCCGGGCGAACCAGACCGCGCTCATCTTCACCAACACCCGGTTTCTGGCGGAATACATCTTCCAGCACCTGTGGGATGTGAACGAGGACAAATTGCCGATCGGCATCCACCACGGGTCGCTGTCGAAAGAGGCGCGGCGCAAGGTCGAAGGAGCGATGGCGCGGGGCGAGCTGCGCGCGCTCGTCGCTACGGCCAGTCTAGACCTCGGGGTCGATTGGGGCGATGTCGACCTGGTGGTGCAGATGGGGGCGCCAAAAGGCTCCTCGCGCCTGTTGCAGCGGATTGGCCGGGCCAACCACCGGCTCGATCAACCCAGCCGTGCGGTGCTGGTGCCGGGCAACCGGTTCGAGTTCCTCGAAGCTACCGCGGCCAAGGAAGCGGTCGACCAGGGGCAGCGCGACGGTGAGGATTTCCTGCCCGGCGGCCTCGATGTGCTGGCCCAGCATATCATGGGCTGCGCCTGCGCCGCGCCGTTCGACGAAGCCGGATTGTTGGCGGAGGTTCGGTCCTCTCCGACCTACAACTGGATCGATGAGACGATCTGGCAGCGAGTGCTGAACTTCGTCGCGACCGGGGGATATTCGCTGACGGCCTATGACCGGTTCAAGCGGATCACGCGCGACGCAGACGGTATGTGGCGCCTGAGCCATCCGGAGCAGGCCGCTCGGCACCGGCTGAACGCCGGGATCATCATCGACAGCCAGATGTATGACGTCCGTTTTCGCAATGGCAGGTCGCTCGGGCGGGTGGAAGAACGGTTTGCGGCCAGCCTTTCTCCGGGCGATACCTTCGCTTTTGCCGGAGTCAGCCTCGAGGTCGAGCGGATCAAGGACGGCGAGGTTAGCGTGCGCGCGTCGAAGAAATCGGCGATGATCCCGTCTTACGGCGGCGCACGGATGCCGCTGACGACACATCTGGCAGACCGGGTGCGCGAAATGCTGGACGACCGCGCGGGGTGGGGCCGCTTTCCGGACGATGTTCGCGAATGGCTGGAGATGCAGGACTACCGGTCCATGATGCCGGGACCGGGTCAGTTGCTGGTCGAAAGTTTTCCGCACGCGAACCGCGAGTATTCCGTGTTCTACACCTTCGAGGGGTGGAACGCCAACCAGTCGCTGGGCATGCTGATCACCCGGCGGATGGAGACCATGGGCCTGCAGCCCGGTGGCTTCGTGGCGAACGATTATTCGCTGGCGGTGTGGGGGCTGAAGCGGGTCGAGCATCCCGCCCCGCTGCTGTCGCCCGACATACTGGGCGATGAATTCGCCGCGTGGGTCGAGAGTTCGCACTTGCTCCGCCGCGCATTCCGCGAGGTCGCGGTGATCGGCGGGCTGGTGGAACGACAGCAGCCCGGGCAGCGCAAGAGCGGCCGGCAGGTGAGTTTCTCGACCGACCTGATCTACGACGTGCTCCGCAAATACGAACCGGATCATATCCTGCTTGACGCTGCTTGGGCCGATGCCCGGGCGAAGATGACCGACATCGGACGGCTCGGCGCGCTTCTCGATCGGGCCGAGGAGCAACTTGTCCATGTCCGGCTGGACCGGGTCAGCCCGATGGCAGTGCCGGTCATGGTAGTAATCGGGCGAGAGAGCCTGCCCCAGGGTGCGGTCGATGACGAATTGCTTCTGGAGGCTGAAAGCCTGGCCGATGCCGCGATGAGAGCTGATCCGCCGGCCGTCAGCGAGGATGATTGAAGCGTTAGCGACGGATTACTTGCCGAATTCGCGATATCGCTCGGTGCCGACGAAGCCGAATTTGGTGACCCCGCTGGCTTTGATGGTGCTGAGCATCCGAGCAGAGACCTGATAACTCGCCATCGCATCTGGTTCGAATTGCAGTTCCGGCTCGACATCGAGCAGCAGCGTATCTTTCAGCAGGCTCGACGTTTCCGCTTCGGTAACAGGCTGGCCGTTCCAGTAAAGACGGTCCTGCCCGTCGATGACCATCTTGTTCTTGTCCTCGAACATTGGAGCAACGACATCGCCCCGGGGAAGGTTGAGGTCCACCGAGTGGGTGGCGACGGGGATGGTAATGATGAACATGATCAGCAGGACGAGCATCACGTCGATCAGCGGCGTGGTGTTCATTGCGCCCATGGCCTGGGGAACGGTGCGTGCTGCGGAGGATGCGAAGGAAGCGGCCATGTTCATTCTCCCGGAAGGTGATCCAATGATATATCATTACTAGCAGGCCAACAAGGGATGAACGTACTGCGGGCCGATCCGCGGGTTGCAAGCTCGGGCGAGAAGGGCACTAGCGAGATCACCACAGACAAAAAAGAGGGGGCGGATCGCTCCACCCCCTCTCAGGAAATTCAGGAATTGGGGCGATTACGCGCCAGCTTTTCCAAATTCCCGATACTTTTCGTTACCGACAAAGCCGAACTTTGAAACGCCGGAACCTTTGATGATGTTGAGAACCTTGGCCGACAAGTCATAGCTTGCGCGCGGTTCAGGTTCGAACTGGAGTTCCGGCTCGACTTCGAACGCCAGCGTTTCCTGCAAGTTACGCACCAGTTCGTTGTCATTGATCGGTGTACCGTTCCACAGGATTTCGTCTGCCTGGGTAAGAACGATCTTGTTCTTGATCGGGTCGACCTGATCCAATGGCGGCGGCACTGAGCTTGGCTGCGGCAGGTCGATATCGACCGAATGCGTCGCTACGGGAATGGTGATGATGAACATGATGAGCAGAACGAGCATGACGTCGATCAGCGGCGTCGTGTTCATCTCCATCATCGGCGAGCCGTCTTCCTTGCCGCCTGAAATTGCCATCGTGGGTTACTCCTGAATATTCAGCCTAGCATTACCAGGCCCTAAGTTGGTTCCGTGACCAGGCAGGCCGAAGCCCGCCCGATCTGACCGGTCAGCCGTTGGGGTCGACCGGATTGGAAATGAAGCCAACAGTTGGATAGCCAGCTGCCTGCACGTTGTAGATGGTTCCTGCAACGCACTGCCACGGCGCGTTCACGTCGCCGCGAATGTGAACCTGAGGGATCAGATCGGGATCCTCCATGATCGCTTCGGGGCCGCCGGCGCGGCTTACGATATTATCGAGCCGTTCGAACGACTGATCGTACAGTTCCTGCGACGTAACCGGCGTCGTGTTGTTGAAATAGATCCGGCATTCGCCATCGCGCGATGCGCCTTCGAACCCTGGTTCACCAGCGCTCCGTCCGGCAGCATCGGTCGTGCTGATGGTCAGCAAGAGATTTTCCACCTTATCCTTCGATTCGACGGATTCCATGATCGGCAGCCGCAGCTTGTCGATTGTCTGGATCGCAACCGGAACCGCGATAAGGAAGATAATGAGGAGCACCAGCATCACGTCGACGAGCGGCGTGGTGTTGATGTCTGACATCGGCGTTTCAAAGCCACCGCCGCCTGCCGAAATTGCCATGGCTAAATCCTATCCTGAACTACTAAATACATTGGATCGCTTTGGTGATTGTCGGGGGCGGCCGTTTCAACCGCCCCCTTAATCCCGATCAGGCCTTAGGTGCGGTAACCGGACGGGCGGCAGCTGGCTTGGCCGCTGCGCCAGCCTGCTGGGTCGACGCCTTGGTCATTGCGGCCGGACGAACGGCACCCTTGGAGTTGATGTTTGCAAGCAGGTCGGTCGAGAAGCCCGCGAGCAGCTCGGCGATCCGCTTGTTGCGGCTCTGCAGCCAGTTGTAGGCAAGCACTGCAGGCACAGCCACGAGCAGACCGATAGCGGTCATGATCAGAGCTTCACCAACCGGGCCGGCGACCTTGTCGATCGATGCCGAACCGGCGAGACCGATGTTGATCAGGGCACGGTAGATACCGATAACCGTACCGAGCAGCCCGACGAACGGGGCAGTTGCACCAACCGAAGCGAGGAACGGCAGGCCGCCCGCAAGCTTGGAGTTGATCGCTGCTTCCGAACGAGCCAGGGAACCGTGCATCCAGTCATGCGCTTCGAGGCTGTCGGTCATCTGGGTGTGCTGCGCTTCCGCAGCGAGACCATCGTCGACCAACTGGCGCCATGCGCTGTTCTTTTCCAGCTTGGTTGCGCCTTCTTTCAGCGAACCCGCGCGCCAGAAACCGGCCTGGATCTGCTTGAACTGGTTGAAGACCTTCTGCTGTTCCATCCACTTGGTAATCAGGATGTAGAAAGAACCGACGGACATGATGACCAGAACGGTGAAGATCGACCATGCGATCACGCCGCCCTGTTCCATGGCTTCCATGAAGCCGAATTGATTCTGCGGTGCTGCGTCAGCGGCTACGGTAAGAAGTTCGATAAGCATTGCGAGTTTCCTCTCAGAAAGAAGCTGTTCAAAAAATCATTGTGGCCTCACCGGCCCACCCCTTGGGCCGGCGAGCGCCGGTTATTCGGGTATCACCCACCGTATCGCGTTCGAATAGGTATCCGTGGTCGGATCCCCATTGCCATCAGTCGCCGGCCGGAAGCGGGCGCGCCGGGTGATATTCCTGCATGTTGCCTCATCAAGGTCAGGGTGACCGCTGGACCTGGTGATGGAGCAATTTGTTACCCTGCCGTCTGCGCCGACGTTGACACGGAAACCAGTGGTTCCTTCGCGTTCCTCGCGGAGAGCGCGTGACGGATAGTCGTTCGCGGTCGCCCAGTTGGCGGGATTGCCGCGCGGTTCGGCGCCCTTGGGCTGTACCCGGGGCGGTGGTGGCGGAGGCGGCGGAGGCGGCGGGCCAACCGGCGCAGGCGGAATCCGCAACGCTGGCGGTGCCGGCGGCGGGATTGTCGGCTGGGTCTGGACCTGCGGCGGACGGACCGCGATGCTGATCGGCGGCGGCGGAGCAACCGGCGGCGGCGGAGCGGTATCAGGCTCAGGCGGCGGCGGTGGTTCGTCTTCGGGTTCAGGTGGTGGCGGCTCTTCGATGTCGACCGTCGTCACACGCTCGATTGCCTTGGACACCGCCTCATAGGCGAGCCCGGTAATCAGCGCATAGCCCAGGGCCACATGGATCAACCCCACAATGATCAGAGCGATAATCCGGTTACCGCTCATCTGTTGGTCAGCGTAGGCCATTCAGTCGCATCACTCCATAGTCTGCGGGCAGGTGAACACACCTACCCAAACGGCTCAGGTCAGAGTCCCCCTCTGCCAGAGCATATTCACTGCTGTCCACCCTGAAAGGCCAAACGAATTTGGTTGCCTTATCGGCCGACCGGACCCGATTGGCCCGGTATGGGCCTGATTGAACGTGTCTTATTAGCTTCATCCAATCGTATTCTTGCATTAGCTTCGAAGAACAGCCCTAGCAAACGCTTTGTCGGTTAACGGCGGATTCACTGCGCTTCTGGTCAAACAATCGTCGCGCGAATCGCTACTCGTCCGGCGAGGCAACCAAGTTGGAAAAACACGTAATGTCGAATATTATGAAGGCGTTGGGCACCGCAGTGGTAGCCGGGACAATCGCACTGGCCCCCGCTGCTACGGCCTTGGCACAAGCCGAGCCGATGGCCCGCGAATCGACCTATGCCGACCTCGTGGACCTGTCAGACGCGTCAAACATGGTCCTTCAGGTCAAGATTCGCAAGCAAGCCGAAGTGAAGGCCGAACGCGCACCGGGATTGTCCCCGGGCATGGCGCGATTGTATGTCGAGGCCGACACGCTTGCCCTGCTGACCGGCAATTCGCCGGTTAGGGAAACGGTGAAATACCTTGTTGACGTGCCGCTCGATGCGAAAGGGCGTGCGCCGAAATTAAAAAAACAGGACATGCTTCTGTTCGCGAAGGCGGTTCCGGGCCGGGCGGGAGAAATCCAGCTGGTCGGTCAGGGCGCGCAGATACGCTGGACGCCGGAACTGGAAGCCCGCGTCCGGCCGATCCTGTCTGGCCTGGTGGCGCCCGACGCGCCGCCGGTGGTGACCGGGGTGCAGGACGCTTTGTCGGTCAAGGGCAATTTGGTCGGCGAATCCGAAACCCAGCTGTTCCTATCGACCCGCCGGGACGCCCCGGTATCGGTGACGGTGATCCGCCGCCCGGGACAGCAACCGACCTGGGGTGTGTCCTTCAGCGAGATCGTCGACCAGTCCGCCGTTCCGCCGCGACCGGACACGCTGGAGTGGTACCGGCTTGCCTGCTTCCTCCCGCAGGAATTACCGGGTGAGGCGAACTTGTCCCGTGACGCCGCTGCGCGCGCGCAAGCCGCCGAAGATTACCAGTATATGATGAGCCAGCTGGGACCCTGCCCGCGTAATCGCCTGTAGGCATTCGGCCTGCGCGGGCCGACTTTTCGGGCGCAGGAAAGGTCGCGGGCCGCGCGTGAAGGCTTGCGCAATCGTGTTCGCCTGCGCAGAGGGCGTCTCCTGACCCAGCCTCAGCGCGCAACAGGAAGCCCCTCTGATCATGGCACAGGACCACTCGTCTCCGGCCCAACCGTCAACCAGCCCGCCGCTGCGTATCGCGCTTGCGGGCCTCGGCACCGTTGGTGCGGGAATGATTCGCTTGCTGGAGACCAACGCCGATATCGTCCGTGCCCGGGCTGGCCGCCCGCTCGAGATCGTAGCGGTCAGCGCGCGTGACCGGTCCAAGAACCGCGGCGTCGATATCAGCAGATTTGCTTGGGAAGACGACATGACCGCCATGGCCGCGCGCGGCGATGTCGATGTGGTGGTCGAACTCGTCGGCGGTTCGGACGGTCCGGCGCTGACCCTTGCCCGCAACACCATCGCTGCCGGCAAAGGGCTGGTCACCGCCAACAAGGCGATGATCGCCCATCACGGGATGGAACTGGCCCGCCTGGCCGAAGCCGCTCCGGCTCCGCTGAAATTCGAAGCGGCGGTTGCCGGCGGAATTCCGGTGGTGAAGGGGCTGCGCGAAGGCACCGCGGCGAACGCGATCGAGCGGATTTACGGCATCCTCAACGGAACCTCCAACTACATCTTGTCGACGATGGAAGCGACCGGGGCCGATTTTTCTGCCGTCCTCGCGGAGGCACAGGCCAAGGGCTATGCCGAAGCCGACCCGACATTCGACGTCGGCGGTATCGACGCGGCGCACAAGCTGTCCATCCTGGCAGGGATCGCGTTCGGGACCTGCATCGACTTCGGTAATGTCGAATGCGAAGGTATCACCGGAGTCCGTGCCGCGGATATCGCGCAGGCCGATGCACTCGGTTACGTCATTCGCCTGATCGGGATGGCCGATGTCGAAACGGGCGGGGACGGAACGCAGCGCCTGCTCCAGCGGGTCAAGCCTTGTCTGGTGCCCAAGGGGCATCCGCTGGCGCATGTTACCGGCGCAACCAACGCGGTGGTCGCGGAAGGCAATTTTTCCGGACGGCTGCTGTTCCAGGGCGCCGGCGCGGGTGACGGGCCGACCGCCAGCGCGGTTGTGGCCGATTTGATCGACATTGCCCGGGGCGAAACCTCGGCGCCCTTCTCGATTCCGGTCGCGGAAATGGTCGCGATGGAACCGGCCGGATCGGGCGCGCGCACCGGACGCACATACCTGCGCTTCACGGTCACCGACCGGCCGGGTGTGCTGGCGGAAATTACCGCGGCCATGAGGGATGCCGGGGTTTCCATCGAAAGCCTGATCCAGCAAGGCCGGGTATCGGAAGGCGGCGAAGTGCTGGTGGCGATGGTGGCGCATGAGGGACCGGAAAAGAACATTGCGCGGGCGCTCGCATTACTCGAAGCTTCGCCCAGCCTGACGGCAACGCCGCTGGTGATGCAGATTATCTCCGGGTAGGGCGAAAACCTACCGTCCGGGAATTTCGCCCTTGCCGACCTTGTCAGCGTCCGAACCTTCCGGAGCTTCGGGCAGGGCGGAGAGATCGATGATCAACGCCGGCGGCGGCGGGCATTTCTGAAGGCCGGGGATACACAGGCCGCCGACGGTCGCGGGTCCTTTGAAAATTCCCGGCCCAGCCACGTCCGGGGCGCGGGGCAGGCCGTCCGCCAGCGCTTCTTCCGATTCGGGATCGAGTTCGGTGGAGGACTTGACCCGGAACTGGGAATTGTCCTGTTCCCGTGCGCAGACCACGATTTCGTCGCCCTCTGGCGGGGCGCACTCGGGTTCCGGCGGCGGCGGACCGTAAGCTTCCTGCGCGCGTTCGGCGACTTGCTCTGCCGTGACGGGCCTTTGATCCTGGGAGTAGGCGGGATTTCCGGCGATGATGATAATCAACGCCGCAAGTCCGGCACTTCTCGACATTCAGTGACTCCCTGTTTAAGCGCCCCTTACCGCGCCAAAGGGACTGAATTAGCCATGAACGATAGCACCACTTCCGCCGCCAGCACACCGGCCCCCGAACGGAAGCGGGTCAACAAGAGCAGCGTACTCGACCGCGCCCTGGTGCTCGAAATGGTCCGTGTGACCGAAGCTGCCGCCATCGCGGCGTCCAAGCTGATCGGGCGCGGCGACGAGAAGGCCGCCGATGCCGCCGCAGTCGAGGCGATGCGACGGGCGTTCGACGAGTTGGAAATCGATGGCACCGTGGTGATCGGCGAGGGCGAACGTGACGAAGCACCGATGCTGTATATCGGTGAAAAGGTGGGCGGTGCGCCGGGTCGGGGCCCGAAGATCGATATCGCGCTCGACCCCCTGGAAGGCACCACCATCACCGCCAAGGCCGGACCAAATTCCCTGGCTGTGCTGGCAGCGGCGGAAGCCGGGTGCCTGTTGAACGCGCCCGACACCTATATGGACAAGATCGCGGTGGGCCCAGGCTACCCGGAGGGCGTCATCGACCTCGCCAAGAGCCCGACCGAAAACGTCAGGGCGGTGGCCGCGGCCAAGGGTGTCGACCCGGCGGATATCGTCGTCTGCGTCCTGGACCGGCCGCGCCATGCCAAGATGATTGCCGAACTTCGCAGCCTCGGCTGCGGCATCTACCTGATCCCGGACGGTGACGTGGCCGGGGTAATCGCGGTGACGGACGAAGACACCACGATCGACATGTACATGGGTTGCGGCGGCGCTCCGGAAGGCGTGTTGGCGGCCGCGGCGCTGCGGTGCGTCGGGGGGCAGTTCAACGGACGGCTGGTGTTTCGCAACGACGACGAGAAAGCCCGCGCCCGCAAGTGGGGCATTACCGACCTGGAACGGATCTACAAACTCGAAGACCTGGCCAAGGGCGATTGCATCTTTGCCGCGACCGGCGTGACCGGCGGATCGCTGCTTGACGGCGTCAAGCGCTACAAGGGCGGCCGGATGACGACCGAAAGCGTGGTGATGCGCGCCAGTTCCGGCACGGTTCGCTGGATCAAGGGCGAACATCACTCCGAGTAAGTTCGCCAAAGTTGGGTGCTCCCTGTCAACAGGGCAGTACCGCGCCCGGTTGCAATAGGCGGCGGGTTGGCTAATCCGGCAGCAACCTACGCCGTCAAAGGGAATACCGCATGAAGATCATGGCCGCCAATTCGAACCTGCCGCTGGCACGGGCGATCGCGGCATATCTCGAAATCCCGCTGACCGATGCCAGCGTCCGGCGCTTTGCCGACGAAGAAATCTTCATCGAAATCCACGAGAATGTCCGCGGCGAAGACGTGTTCGTCATCCAGTCGACCAGCTATCCTGCGAACGACAATTTGATGGAGTTGCTGATTGCGATCGATGCGTTGCGGCGCGCCTCGGCTCGGCGAATCACCGCGGTCGTGCCCTATTTCGGCTACGCGCGGCAGGACCGGAAACCCGGCCCGCGCACCCCGATTTCAGCCAAGCTGGTCGCGAACCTGATCACCGAAGCCGGTGCCGACCGCGTCCTGTCGGTTGATCTCCACGCCGGCCAGATCCAGGGTTTTTTCGATATCCCGACTGACAACCTGTATGCCGCGCCGGTGATGGCGGCGGATATTCAGGCCCGTTACGGCGACCAGGAACTGATGGTCGTATCGCCCGACGTCGGCGGCGTTGTCCGCGCCCGCGCCCTCGCCAAGCGGCTCGACAATGCCCCGCTGGCGATCGTCGACAAACGGCGCGACCGGCCGGGCGAATCCGAGGTGATGAACATCATCGGCGACGTGCAGGGGCGCCACTGTATCCTGATCGACGATATCATCGATTCGGGTGGCACCTTGTGCAACGCGGCACAGGCTTTGCTCGATAGCGGCGCTTCCAGCGTGGCCGCCTACATTACGCACGGTGTCCTGTCCGGCGGTGCGGTAGCGCGGGTGAATGCCTCGGCGCTGAAGGAACTGGTGATTTCCGATACCATCCTGCCGACCGACGCGGCGATCGATTCGGACCGCATCCGGATCCTGACTGTCGCACCGTTGATCGGCGAAGCCGTCCGCCGGATCGCCGACGAGAGCTCCGTCTCCAGCCTGTTCGACTGATATGGCGACGGCGCGCGATCTGGAACTTGCAAACCGGCTGGCGGACGCGGCGGGCTCGGTCATCCGCCCGATGTTTCGCGGTGACTGGTCGCATGAACGCAAGGCGGACGAATCGCCTGTGACCGAAGTGGACAAGGCGGCGGAAGCGGCCATGCGGGCGATCCTCGAAAGTGAAGCCCCCGAAGACGGCATCATCGGGGAGGAATATGGGACCCGCAACGAAAGCGCCGGGCGCCAGTGGGTGCTCGATCCGATCGACGGGACGATCAGCTTCATGGCCGGGCGGCCGATCTTCGGCACCTTGATTTCGCTGGTTCAGGACGGCTGGCCGGTTCTCGGTATCATCGACCAGCCCGTGGGACGCGAGCGGTGGGCGGGCCGCATCGGCCAGGACACCACGTTCAACGGCGCCCCGGTGCGCACCCGCTCGTGCAAATCCCTGTCCGACGCCACTTTAGCCTCATCAGGACCTCAGTATTTCTCCGACGCGGACGGCGCTGCCTTCATGTCGCTCGCAGCGCAAACCTCCAAGATCGTGGTGTGGGGCGGCGATTGCTACAATTACGGCCTGCTGGCCGGCGGAAACCTTGATGTCGTGTGCGAAGCTGGCCTGAAGCTGTATGATTACGCCGCACTGGTCCCGATCGTCGAGGGCGCCGGCGGCTTGATGGCAGACTGGCAAGGCAATCCCCTCGACGCCGACAGTGACGGGCGGGTGCTGGCGCTGGGCGAACCAGCCCGGCTGGAAGAAGTCCTCGAAGCCATGGGCTGAGGCCGTAGGGTGTGTGCCACCGGCACCGAGAGTGCGCGCCGAAACGCTTGATTTAACCCGCCACCGCTGTATACGCCCGCGCTTCACTACACGTGATTCATGAGTTGGCCTGGCCGTTAGGGCTGCCAGGGCTGACAGTACGTGTTTCTGAACAGGAGACGAAAATGCCCAAACTGAAGACCAAGAGCGGTGTGAAGAAACGCTTCAAGATCACTGCAACCGGCAAAGTGAAGCATGGTGTGGCTGGCAAACGCCACCGCCTTACGCATCACAGTGCCAAGTACATCCGCCAGAACCGCGGCACTTCCGTGATTTCCGACGCTGATGCCCGGACAATCAAGAAATGGGCCCCGTACGGTCTCGATTGAGCCGCAGGGACCGCAGAGTTCTGAATTTAGGAGTACTGAAACATGCCACGCATTAAACGCGGTGTAACAACCCGCAGCAAGCACAAGCGGTTACTGGAGCAGGCCAAGGGCTATCGCGGCCGCCGCAAGAATACGATCCGCGTCGCGCGCCAGGCGGTCGAGAAGGCTGGCCAATACGCTTACCGCGACCGCAAGATCAAGAAGCGCACGTTCCGCGCCTTGTGGATCCAGCGGATCAACGCCGCCGTGCGCGCCGAAGGCCTGACCTATTCGCAGTTCATGCACGGCACCAAGCTGGCCGGCATCGAACTGGACCGGAAAGTCATGGCCGACCTGGCGATGAACGAAGGCGCTGCCTTCAAGACCATCATCGAACAGGCCAAGAAGGCACTTCCGGCGTAAGCTGAATTTGACCTCGGAATACAGGAAAGGGCGGTCCGTTGGGCCGCCCTTTCCTTTTTGCGTCTCTGCCCTATGATCGGCCAATAACAAATGGGGACGCACAATGGTTACGAAACAGCCGGTGACGGCCCGTTTCCACAAGCCTTCGGAAGATCTGGCCGGATTTTTTACAAGCTTTTATACTGCCGAGTTTGCTCCTGTCCCGGGAGCTCTCCTGACTGACCGGCTGCATCCCGAATGGGGCGGCCTGCGTATTTTCGACGGCGAGACGCCGCAAAGCCAGATCGGCGTACACCCTGTACTGGCCGATGCCGATCTGGTCCTGACCGGACCAAGCAGCGGCCCACTGCACTTTACCATCGGCAGGACCCACATGTGGGGAATCGGATTTCTGCCGCTGGGCTGGGCAACGTTCGTCGGCCAGCCTGCCGCCACCTACGCCAACACGGTGCACAATGGCCGGACCACCAACGATTTTGCCCATTTCGTGCCGCTAGCGGATCAGTTGCTCGAAGCATCGAAAGCTTCCGCAGCCGATCATTTCGCGATCATGGAAGAATTCTTTCTCAAAGAGGCGCCGCGCTTTGGCAATCTCGATCCGCGGATCCAGACCATCCATACCGCGCTGATCGAGCCGGAACTTCCCGATGTCTCGGAACTGGCCGAGCTATGCGGCGTTCACCCGCGCACCCTCGAACGGCTGAGTCTGCGTTACTTCGGATTTTCGCCCAAGCTGCTGCTCCGGCGACAGCGTTTCATGCGCAGCCTCACACGTTACATGTTGGACCCGTCGCTCCGATGGATCGGCGCGATCGATTCCCACTATGTCGACCAGTCGCATTTCGTGCGCGACTGTCACGATTTCCTTGGCATGGCGCCGAGCGAATACGCGGGCCTCGATCATCCGATCCTTGCGGCGTTCATGCAGGAACGGAAACGCGTGCTCGGTTCGCCGGTGCAAACCCTGGATGCCCCTCCGACGCTTTGATCCTGCTGCCAGACAGGCGCGTGGGCAAACGCGCTTTGCGTTGCGCGGCAATTGGCGCTAGCGGGCCAGCCTATGACTGAATTGAAAGATCGCACCGCGGCCAGCCTTGCCGCCATCGCCGCCGCCGATACGCTGGACGCGCTCGAAGCGCTGCGGATCGACGCGCTTGGCAAGCAGGGCTGGATCAGCGAATTGCTCAAGACGCTGGGCAAGATGACGCCGGACGAACGCCAGGAACAGGCACCGGCCATCCAGGCCGCTCGCGCCGACGTTGCCGAGGCGCTGGCCGCCCGCAAGCGGGCCTTGGAAGATGCCGAACTGGAAATGCGTCTGTCTGCCGAAACGCTGGACCTGACCTTGCCCGCCCCGGAAACGCCGCGCGGCAGTGTGCACCCCGTCAGCCAGGTTATGGACGAACTGGCGGAAATCTTCGCCGATCTCGGTTTTGCCGTCAAAACCGGTCCTGAGATCGAGGACGAGTGGCACAATTTCACTGCTCTCAACATGCCCGAAAGCCACCCCGCGCGGGCGATGCACGACACGTTCTATTTCCCCGATCATGATAATCAGGGCCGCCGGATGCTGCTGCGCACCCACACCTCGCCGGTCCAGATCCGGACGATGGTGGCGGAAGGCGCTCCGGTAAGGATCATTGCCCCGGGCCGGGTCTACCGGTCGGACAGCGACGCCACGCATACGCCGATGTTCCACCAGATCGAGGGGCTGGTGATCGACCGCGGGATCCATCTCGGGCATCTGAAGTGGACGTTGGAAACCTTCCTCAAGGCCTTCTTCGAGCGCGACGATATCGTGCTCCGGCTGCGCCCGTCCTACTTTCCTTTCACCGAACCATCGGTGGAGGTCGATGTCGGCTTTGCGCTCGATAATGGCCGCCGGGTTCTCGGTGGCAGCGGCGATGCGCCGGGCCATGCGTGGATGGAATTGCTCGGGTCAGGCATGGTCAACGCCCGGGTGCTGGAAATGTCCGGGCTCGATCCCGATGAATGGCAGGGCTTTGCCTTCGGCGTCGGGGTCGACCGGCTGGCCATGCTGAAATACGGGATGGACGATTTGCGGGCTTTCTTCGACGGCGATATCCGCTGGCTACAGCATTACGGTTTCAGCGCGTTGGACCAGCCGACCCTCTCCGCCGGTGTGGGAGCACGGGCATGAAGTTCTCCCTCACATGGTTGAAAGACCATCTCGAAACCGGCGCGAGTGCAGCCGACCTGGCCGCGGCAATGAACCGGATCGGCCTGGAGGTCGAAGGCCTGGAAGATCCGGCGGAACGGCTCGCCGGCTTCACGGTGGCCGAGGTGCTGACCGCTGCCCCCCATCCCGATGCGGATAAGCTGCAGGTGCTTACGGTCAGCACCGGGACGGGCGAACCGCAGCAGATCGTGTGCGGTGCGCCCAATGCGCGCGCCGGGATGAAAGGCGTGCTTGGTCAGCCGGGAGCGGTGGTGCCGGCTAACGGCATGGTTCTGCGCAAGAGTGCGATCCGCGGAGTCGAATCGTCCGGCATGATGTGCAGCGTGCGCGAGCTCGAACTGGGCGACGAGCATGACGGGATAATCGAACTGCCCGCCGATGCTCCGGTCGGATCCAGCTTTGCGGAATATCACGGGGCCAGCCCTGTTTTCGACGTGGCGATTACGCCCAACCGGCCCGATTGCATGGGCGTTTACGGCATCGCGCGTGATCTGGCGGCGGCGGGCATGGGAACGCTCAAGCCCATCGCAATGCCGGACTTCGCGGCGCAGGGGCCTTGCCCGGTTGACATCAGGATCGACGATCCGGAAGGCTGCCCGGCATTCTACGGCCGGGTCATCAAGGGGGTCCGCAGCGGCGCCTCTCCCGATTGGTTGCAGCAACGGCTCACGAGCGCCGGGCAGCGTTCGATTTCGCTGCTGGTCGACCTGACCAATTATCTGATGCTCGGCTATGGCCGCCCCGCCCATGTTTACGATCTGGCCAAGCTTCACGGCGCAGTGGTTGCCCGCCGCGCCGCCGAGGGTGAGCAGGTCCAGGCACTCAACGAAAAGACCTATACCCTCGACAGCACCATGACGGTGATCACCGACGATAACGGGGTGCACGACATTGCCGGGATCATGGGCAGCGAAGATTCGGGCTGTTCCGATTCGACAACGGACGTCCTGCTGGAAATCGCCTATTTCGATTCCGACCGGATTGGCGCGACCGGGCGCAAGCTTGGGCTGACTTCCGATGCCCGCACAAGGTTCGAGCGCGGTGTGGACCCCGCGTTTCTCGAAGACGGCCTCGACCTGCTGACCGGACTGATGGTGGAGCTTGCGGGCGGAACGCCGTCGGACATCCTTCGCGCGGGATCGCCGCCAACGGCCGCCGAGGCGGTCGCTTTCGATTCGGCCCTGACCCAGCGGCTTGGCGGGATTTCGGTTGATCCTGGCGAGCAGCAACGGATTCTCGAATCGCTCGATTTTGTGGTGGATGCGTCCGGCGTTCCGTGGTCGGTCACCCCGCCGCTGCGCCGCCATGACATTGAAGGGCCAGCCGACCTGGTCGAAGAAGTCGTGCGGATCCACGGCATCGACAAGGTCGCCAGCACCGCCTTGCCCCGTGCGGACGGGGTGGCCGCCCCGACCACTTCCCGGGCCCAGAGCCTTGAACGGCGCGTACGGCGCGCTGCGGCGGCACGCGGCTTGAATGAGGCTGTGACCTGGTCATTCCTGCCGCGGGCGCAGGCGGAGCATTTTGTTGCCGATGGCCAACCGCTGTGGGTTCTCGACAACCCGATCAGCGAAGACATGAAGATCATGCGGCCCTCCCTGCTACCGGGCCTTCTGGCGGCGGTTAAGCGCAACCAGGATCGCGGCGCGCCCGGCCTGCGTCTGTTCGAAATCGGTCGCCGCTATTTCCGCAATGCCGACGGTTCGAGCGACGAACGGCTGACTCTTGGCGCCGTGCTCGCCGGCGAAAAGTCCGCACGCGGATGGGCCACTGGAAAGGCCGCCTATTTCGATGCTCTCGATGCGAAGGCGGAGGCTCTAGCGCTCCTGGCAGAAGCTGGTGCGCCGACCGGCAATCTGCAGACGATGCTTGAGGCCGGCGACCAGTTCCATCCCGGCCAGTCCGGAACCCTGCGCCTGGGCCCGAAGAACGTGCTGGCCCGCTTCGGCGCGCTGCATCCCCGCACCCTCGCGGCGTTCGACGTCTCCGGCCCTGTGGTTGCGGTCGAGATCTTTCTCGATGCGGTCTCGGCAAAGAAGGGCACGGGCGGTTTCGCGCGCGCAGCCTATGCTCCTCCCACGCTGCAATCGGTCAGCCGTGATTTCGCCTTCCTGGTGCCGGCCGCGCTGCCTGCTGCCGACCTTGTCCGGGCCATTGCCGGTGCGGACAAGGCCAGCATTACGGGGGTGAGAGTGTTCGATGACTTCCGCGGGCAGGGCGTCCCCGAGGGCAAAAAGTCCCTGGCGCTGGAAGTAACGCTGCAACCCGGAGAGAAGAGTTTCCGGGACGAAGAACTGAAGGCAATCTCCGACCGCATCGTGGCGTCCGCAGCCAAGCTTGGCGGGGAGCTGCGAGGCTGATCATGGCATCCAATTCACAAAACCCGCGCCGCACCTTCGCGATCATCTCGCATCCCGATGCCGGCAAGACCACGCTCACCGAAAAGCTGTTGCTGCAGGGCGGCGCAATCCATCTCGCGGGTGAGGTCAAGGCGCGCGGACAGGCGCGGCGGGCGCGGTCGGACTGGATGAAGATCGAACAGCAGCGCGGCATATCGGTGACGTCCAGCGTGATGACGTTCGAGCGCGAGGGGATCACCTTCAACCTGCTCGATACGCCAGGCCACGAGGATTTCTCGGAAGATACCTACCGCACGCTCACCGCGGTCGATTCCGCGATCATGGTGATCGATGCGGCCAAGGGGATCGAGCCGCAGACGCGCAAGCTGTTCGAGGTCTGCCGGCTTCGTTCGGTGCCGATCATCACCTTCGTCAACAAGGTCGACCGCGAAGGACGCGACACGTTCGAACTGCTGGATGAAGTGGCCGACATGCTGGCGCTCGATGTCAGCCCGCAAGGCTGGCCGATCGGCATGGGCGGGCAATTCGAAGGGGTGCTCGATTTCACCACGGGTATGGTCGCGCGGCCGGAAGGCCCGAGCAAGGAATTCAAGGGCCGGCGCGACAAGGACCCGGTGCTGCCGGAAAAATTCGCCGACGAAGCCGAACTGGCGCAGGCGGGCTATCCCGAGTTCGACTTGGAAGCGTACCGCAACGGCGACCTGACGCCGGTCTTCTTCGGATCGGCACTGAAGAACTTCGGTGTTACCGAACTGATCGAAGCAATTGCCGATTTCGCTCCGCCGCCGCGTCCGCAGCCTGCGGGAGACGAGCAGATTTCGCCCGACCGCGATGAAGTGACCGGCTTTATCTTCAAGGTCCAGGCCAATATGGACCCCAATCACCGCGACCGGATCGCCTTCATGCGGCAGGTATCCGGCACCTTCAAACGCGGCATGAAGCTCACGCCTAGCGGGCACGGCAAGCCGATCGCCATCCATTCGCCGATCCTTTTCTTCGCGCAGGACCGGGAACTGGCGGACACTGCGGAAGCGGGCGACATTATCGGGATTCCCAACCACGGCACGCTGCGGGTGGGCGATAGTTTGTCGGAAAAGAACCTCGTTCGCTTCACCGGCCTCCCCAATTTCGCGCCGGAAATCCTGCGCCGGGTGGTGCTGAAGGACCCGACCAAGACCAAGCAGCTCAGGAAGGCGCTTGACGACCTGTCCGAAGAAGGCGTGATCCAGGTTTTCTATCCCGAATTTGGCGCGAACTGGATCGTCGGTGTGGTCGGCCAGTTGCAGCTGGAAGTGCTGATTTCGCGGTTGTCGGCGGAATACAAGGTGGAAGCGGTGCTCGAACCGGCGCCGTTCGACACCGCGCGCTGGATACGCGGCAGCGACGAGGCAGTGGCCACGTTCGAGGGGTTCAATCGCGCCAATCTGGCCCGCGACCGCGACAACGATCTGGTGTTCCTCGCCCGGTCGGCATGGGATGTGAACTACCAGCAGGAAAAGCACCCCGAGCTGGTTTTCTCCGCCACCAAGGAACGGTGACAAGAATTTTTTCCCGGCCTAACATGCCGTCATGGCCGATTTTTCCGACACGCTAACCGCCGATCACATCGCGATGATCGAAAACCAGCCGATCTTCTTCGTCGCCACGGCGGCGGAGGGCGCGCGAATCAATCTCAGTCCCAAGGGCTACGACGCGTTCCGCGTGCTGGGGCCTGATCGTGTCGCCTATCTCGATCTCGGCGGGTCGGGCAACGAAACGAACGCGCATCTGCTGGCCGACGGGCGGATCACGATCATGTTCTGCAACTTCCAGCAGCCCGCGCTGATCTTGCGAATTTACGGCAAAGGCACACCCGTGCTTCCCCAGGACGAAGGGTGGGAAGCGCTCGCCGCGAACTTCGTGCTGCTCCCCGGTACCAGGCAGATCTTCGATATCGCGGTCGAATCGGTCCAGACCAGCTGCGGCTGGGGCGTGCCGGTCATGGAGCTCGAAAAAGAACGGGCGACGCTCGTCAAGTATCACGCGCAGGCCGACCCGGCCAAGTGGACGGCCAAGACCGCCGCCCGCGTCACCAGTATCGACGGGTTGCCCGCGCGGCCGACCGATCGCTACATTGCCGGTGACGCCTGACCCCCTCATGCAACTGACGTTCGCCAGTTACAACATCCACAAGGCGGTGGGCACCGATGGTCGGCGCGATCCCGAGCGGATTATTGCTGTCCTGCGCGAAATGAACGCCGACATCGTCGCCTTGCAGGAAGTCGACCTGCGGTTCGGCGACCGGGCGACCGTGATTTCCCGCGCTGCGCTTGACGATACCAAATGGCGTGCGATCGATGTGGCCAAACGGCCGCGCAGCCTCGGCTGGCATGGCAACGCCTTGCTGGTGCGCCGGGATCTCGAAATACTCGGCGCCACGCCGATCGACTTGCCCACGCTCGAGCCGCGCGGAGCGATCAGTGCCGATATCGAGGCCGACGGCCAGCGCTTCCGGGTGGTCGGTACGCACCTCGATTTGTCTGGGCTGCGGCGGCACGACCAGGTCCGCGCGATCCTGAAGCATTGCGGCAGCCAGGACGTCGCTTGCCCGACCGTGGTGATGGGCGACTTCAACCAATGGGGGCACCGCGGCGGAATCATGCGAGCGTTCGTGCCGCCATGGCAGGTCCTGTCACCTGGCCGCAGCTTCCCCAGCCGCCGACCGCTGGCACCGCTC
Source organism: Allopontixanthobacter sediminis (assembly GCF_009828115.1). Taxonomy (GTDB): domain Bacteria; phylum Pseudomonadota; class Alphaproteobacteria; order Sphingomonadales; family Sphingomonadaceae; genus Allopontixanthobacter; species Allopontixanthobacter sediminis. The sequence continues at coordinate 818,485 of NZ_WTYL01000002.1, forward strand.
GACCGGATTATCCTGTCCCGCGAATGGACCGGCATGCAGATGGGAGTCCATCACAGCCGCTCCTCAGCCGAAGCGTCTGACCATTTGCCCGTATGGACATCTGCACGCCTGCCTAGAAAATAGGCATTGCCTAATATAACGGCAAAATCATTGAAGGTCGGGAATGGAATTGTTACCCAAACGTTAGGATTCCCTGCGCTTTAGGATTCTGGCACGAAGATTGCTCTTTTGCCGATGCCGGTGATCGTCCGGTTAGTAGCAGGGGGGCTCGATGAAATTCATCATTGCCATCATCAAACCGTTTAAGCTCGACGAAGTTCGCGAAGCGCTCACGGCTGTCGGCGTCGCGGGCATGACCGTGTCCGAGGTCAAGGGTTTCGGCCGCCAGAAAGGTCAGACCGAGATTTACCGCGGGGCCGAATATTCCACCAACATGTTGCCCAAAGTGAAGATCGAAATCGCGGTGAGCGACGAGATTGCCGCCCAGGTGGTCGAAACCATCATGGAAACCGGCAGCACCGACAGCATCGGCGACGGGAAGATCTTTGTCTTCGACCTCGCTTCGGCAACCCGCATTCGCACCGGTGAAACCGGCGATACGGCCCTATGACTGACATGAGGGATATGACGATGATCCGTAAAATGATTTGCGGCGCAGGCGTGCTCGGCACGTCGATGTTTGCCGCCACCGCCGCGTTCGCGCAGGAAGCCGCCGAAGCGGTTGCCGAAACCGTGGCCGAAGTCGCTCCTGCCGTGGCAGAAGCCGCACCCGCGGTTGCCAACCCGGGCAACAACGCCTGGATGATGACTTCCACCATCCTGGTCCTGCTGATGATCCTGCCGGGCCTGGCGCTGTTCTACGGCGGCCTGACCCGGTCGAAGAACATGCTCAGCACCATGACGCAGGTTGGCGGCGCTGCGGCGCTGGCCATGCTGATCTGGGTGATGTGGGGCTATTCCACCGCGTTCGGGCCCGAGGGCAACGCCTTCTTCAGCTGGGGCAACCTGTTCCTCAGCCAGGTCACGCCCGACAGCACGGCGGCGACGTTCTCGGACGAAGTCATCTCCGAGTATGTTTTCGTCAGCTTCCAGATGACCTTCGCGGCCATCACCGCCGCGCTGGTTCTCGGTGCAACGGTGGAGCGGATGAAGTTTTCCGCTGCGATGCTGTTTACCGCGATCTGGCTGACGGTCGTCTATTTCCCGATCGCCCACATGGTATGGGCCGGCGGCGGACTGCTGTTCGAAATGGGTGCTCTCGACTTTGCCGGCGGTACCGTGGTGCACATCAACGCCGGTGTCTCGGCGCTGGTGCTGGCCATGGTCCTCGGCAAGCGCAAGGGCTACCCGACCGAACCAATGCCTCCGCACTCGATGGTGATGACCATGATCGGCACCGGCCTGCTGTGGGTTGGCTGGTTCGGCTTCAACGCCGGTTCGGAACTCGAAGCGGACGGGATTGCCGGCCTTGCAATGATCAACACCTTTGTCGCAACGGCAGCGGGCGCTTTCTCCTGGATGCTGATGGAACGGCTTGCCGGGCACAAGGCTTCGGCGCTGGGCTTCTGCTCGGGCGTTATCGCCGGACTGGTGGCGGTAACCCCGGCGGCGGGCAACAGCGGACCCTTCGGCGCGATCGTGCTGGGCTTCGTTGCTTCGGCCATCGCTTACTTCGCGGTTGCCAAGCTGAAGAACAAGCTCGGCTATGACGATGCGCTCGATGTCTTCGGGATTCACGGTGTTGCCGGGATCATCGGCGCCATCGGCACCGGCATCGTGTACCAGCCGCAGTTCGGCGGACCCGGTGACGGATCGACCGCCATGGGCGCTCAGTTGGTCACCCAGGTCATCGCCGTTGCGGTTGCAATCGTCTGGGCCGCTGTCGGCACCGCGGTCATCGCCTTCATCGTCAAGGCTGTCATCGGCCTTCGGGTTACTCCGGAGATCGAGCAGGAAGGCCTCGATATCGGCGAACACGGAGAACGCGCTTACAACTGACACCGAGATTGGTGGGCCGGGCATCCTCTCCCGCCCGGCTCGCCAACCCATGTTCCTCCTGCGAACATCACCTATAAGGGCCGGAGCCAGCCGCTCCGGCCCTTTTTTTGAAGTTTAGAGGGCCGCTTTCACGAACTCGCTGCACCGTTCGCCAATCATGATGCTGGGCGCGTTGGTGTTGCCGGAAACCAGCCGCGGCATGATGCTGGCATCGGCAATCCACAGCCCCTCCACTCCGCGCGCCTTGAGCCGAGGATCGACCACGCTGTCAGCATCGGCACCCATCCGGCAGGTGCCAACGGGGTGGTAAACCGTATCGGCGCGGCTGCGGATCATGTCGTCAAGCGCAGCATCGTCGTCGAGATTGACCGGATGCCGGTCCTTCGGCGCGTAGTCGGCCAGCGGTGATGCCTCGGCGATCCGGTGCGACAGCCGGACCCCGGCACGCAGAACCGTTATATCCCGGTCATCGTCGAGGAAATTGGGATCGATCCGCGGCGGCGCGGCGGGGGCGCCGGTATTCAGGCGCACCGTGCCACGGCTTTCTGGCCGCAGGACGCAGGCGTGGAGGGAAAAACCGTGCCCCTTCACCTTCTCGCGGCCATGGTCTTCCAGCATGGCGGGCACGAAGTGCCACTGCACGTCCGGGACCGGCGCATCGGGCATTACCCGCCAGAATCCGCCTGCCTCGGCATAGGGCGTGGTCATGATCCCGGTCCGCTTGCGGCGATGTTCGACCATCGCCTTCACCATCCGGACCGTGCCCGCGAGGCTGTCGCCGATGGGCACCTGCGATGCGGTTTCCCAGCTCGACACATAATCGACGTGGTCCTGCAGATCGCTGCCCACAGCCGGCTTGTCGACCGCAACTGCGATGCCGTGATCGCGCAGGTGGGCAGCAGGGCCGATGCCCGACAGCATCAGGATCTGAGGGCTGTTGAACGCGCCGGCGGACAGGATCACTCCCTTGCGGGCGGTGATGATCTCGCGCGATTTCCCGCGCCGGATTGCCACTCCGGTTACCCGGCCGCTCTCGATGACCAGCCTTTCGACCAGTGTCCGCGTCAGGATGCGTAGATTGCCGTTTTCCTTGAGCGGTTCGACGTAAGCCCGAGCGGCCGACCAACGTTCGCCGTCCTTCTGGGTAACCTGGTAGACGCCAAACCCTTCCTGACGTTCGCCGTTGAAATCGTCATTGCGGCGCAGCTGGAGCGCCTCGGCACTTTGGACGAAAGCGGTGCTGGTGGGGTTGAGGTAATGCTGGTCGGACACATGCAGCGGTCCGTCGGCGCCGTGGAATTCGTCCGCGCCCCGGACATTGCACTCTGCTTTCTTGAAGTAGGGCAGCACGTCGTCATAGGCCCAGCCATCGCAGCCGAGGTCGACCCAGCGGTCATAATCCCAGCGGTTGCCGCGGATATAGACCATCGCGTTGATGGCGCTCGATCCGCCCAGACCCTTGCCCCGCGGTTGATAGCCAACCCGGCCGTTCAAACCTTTCTGCGGGACTGTGTCGTAGCGATAATTGGTGTTCTTGAGCAGGAACGGCATGAAGCCGGGCGTCTTGACCAGGAAATTGTCGTTGGTGCCGCCAGCCTCGATGAGGCAGACCTTGCAGGCCGGGTCTTGTGCCAAACGCCCCGCTGCCGCGCTACCCGCGCTCCCCCCGCCGATGACGATAATGTCGAACTGGTCCATGCTCTCTCCGTTTTTCTTTGGAGGTTAGGCAGGCTTTTCCTGTCCGGCAATCGGGTTGTCATTCGGGACTGTTTTTTCCATGTCGTCCGAAGCTGCGCGGCCATGTTCGAGCCAGCGTTCCCGGATCATGTCGGACGTTTCGCGGCTGCCATCATGGGTCCAGCCCGGCGGACGCCACAGATACGGCAGCTTGTGCCGCCACGGTGCCCGCCAGACATCCTGCGCGATCCCGACCCATTCGTGGAACACCGACCACAACAGGTTGAAGGTGCCGAGCTGGCGCACGATCCCGTAGCGGATGCGTTCGCTTTCCGTCTCCGCCTGGAACGTGCCGAACAACCGGTCCCAGACGATGAATGTCCCCGCGTAGTTGCGGTCGAGATACAGCGGGTTGGTCGCATGGTGGACCCGGTGGTGGCTGGGGGTGTTCATCACCGCCTCGAACCAGCGCGGCATCCGCCCGATTGCTTCGGTATGGATCCAGAACTGGTAGATAAGGTTGAACGCGCCGACGAACAGGATCATCGCCGGATGAAAACCAACTAGCGTGAGCGGTATGCGGAAGATGAAGGACAACGCGAAGAAGCCTGTCCAGCTTTGCCGTAGCGCGGTCGACAGATTGTAATGCTGGCTGGAATGATGGTTCACGTGGCTCGCCCAGAACCACCGGACCCGGTGGGCACAGCGGTGGAAGACGTAATAGCCCAGGTCGTCGAGCACGAAGCATAGCGGCCACGCCCACCACACGCTCCACCATTCATCGCCGAAATCGAATATGCGGAACTGGTACAGCCACAGCGACAATGCCAGCACCGCGCCGCCGGTAACCAGTCCGGCGACCGAACTGCCCAGCCCGAAGGCAAGTGAGGTCAGCGTGTCGCGCGGCTCGTAGCTTTCCGGTCGGCGGCGGCGGGCCCAGATCATCTCGATCAGCACCAAAACCACGAAAAACGGAACGGCGAAGTCGATCGGGGAAAAATCAGGCATGGTGTCCGGCCTTGGCAGGGTTGATGCATTGCACCCAGTTGTCGGGCCGGTCGATATCGAGAGTCACCCTGCCGAACAGCCGCTCGCCCGTGTCTATTTCCAGCACCGTACGGCCGTGATCCTCGCGGACCGAGGCAGTCGAACCGGCGCCAAGCAACCGACCGGAGAACTGCGCTCCATGGACCTTGATCAGGACGGTTCGCCCATTCCGGTCCCGGACCAGCGCTGCGCGGCCAGCATCGTCTACGGCAGCATCATCGGCGGCAAAACCGCATATCACTTCGTCCGCGAGCCCTTTCGCATGGTCGGCGTCCCGGATGCGAACATCGCGGCCCAGCCCCATCCGGTGGGCGATCCACGCCAGCACCAGGATGGCGGCAAGCGAAGCCACAAACTGCGCAGCGGCCCCCACTATTTCCTCCGTTGGGCCAATTCTTCCATGGCCGGACGGACGGGTGCCAAGTCGTAACCGGCCAGCGCCGCCTGCTGCTCCAGCACGTCGGGGTCGGCACCCTTCGACGCTTCGGCCAGCGCCCACAGCAGGGTGGAGCGGGTTCCGCTGCGGCAATAGGCCAGCACCTGTCCTTCGGCCGAATCCAGCGCGTCGATCATTTCGCCGATTTGCGCGTCGCTGAAGTTCCCCCCGGAAATCGGAATCCAGACGAATTCGATATTCTTGTCGCCGGCGGCATCCCGGACTTCACTACTCGATGGCTGGCCCGGATCTTCGTCATCAGGCCGATTGCAGACGATCAGGGTTACCCCCTGTTTCTGCGCGGCCCCGATATCCTCCAGCGAAATCTGCGGGCTGGCCATGAACGAATCGGAAAGGCGGCGGAACTGGCTCATGACTTGGGGTCCTGCATAAATGTAACCTCTTTCCTGCGCCTGACAGCGCAAACGTGCAACCCGCACACCGCCATACTATGCGAAAATGTCACATTTTTGGGTTACGCCGAGGCCGTTACTTAAAATGTTCGCGCAGGCATGGAATTTGCGCTATGATTGTTGCCTGTTTGGTGGGATTTCAGACAAGTTTCTGCTTCTACCGTAAATGTCTGGTGCGCTTTCCGCCCGCGTTCCGGCATGGTGATTAGGGCGGCGTGACGAAGGTACGAAGTTTATTATGGGTTACGATAAAGGGCGCCGGGGCCGGGGACGCGATAAGCGCGATGGTTTCGGTGAAGACAGTTTCTCGCCGTTCGGTGGTGAATCTCAAGGTGGCTTCGGCGGCGACAGCTATGGCGGTGGTGATCGCTTTGGCGGCGGCGGAGGCGGAGGCGACCGTTTTGGTGGCGGCGACCGGTTCAGTGGCGGCGGCGGTGGTCGTGGCCCCGGCGGTCCTCCCCGGGGCGGTCCTGGCGCGGGCGCGGGCGCTGGTGGCGGCGGTTTCAGCCGTATGCCTGCCCAGGTGGTCGGCACGGGCAAGGGAACGGTAAAGTTCTTCAATTCTCAAAAGGGCTTCGGTTTCATCCAGCAGGATGACGGCGGTGAAGACGCGTTCGTCCATATCAGTGCAGTCGAGCGTGCGGGTCTTGCCGGCCTGGCAGAAGGCCAGACGCTCGAATTCAACCTGGTTGATCGCGGCGGCAAGATTTCGGCACAGGATCTCCAGATCGTGGGCGATATCATTCCGGTAACCGATGGCGGCGGCGGCGGTGCCAGCAGCAGTGAACGCAGCGAACGCCCGGCAGGCGGCGCTCCACAGCGTGAACTGACTGGTGAAAAAGCAACCGGTACGGTGAAATTCTTCAACGCGATGAAGGGCTTCGGCTTTTTGGTCCGCGATGATGGACAGCCAGACGCGTTCGTGCACATCAGTGCCGTTGAACGCTCCGGCCTGCAGAGCATCAACGAAGGCGAGCGGTTCGAATTCGATCTCGAGGTCGACCGACGAGGCAAGCACTCGGCGGTTAATCTTGTGCCCGTTCAAGAATAGCTCGTCTGCAAGATATCCGGCGGATCGCCGGATCATTGCCCGATCATAAAACGACGCAAATGGCGGCCCCTGCAAGGGTCGCCATTTGTCGTTCAGCCGTCTAGTCCAGCTCTAGCTTGTGCAAATTATCGAGGAATCTTCCATGTCTATCACTCCGCTCATGCCTGTGTATCCCCGGTGCGGCGTACGGCCGGTCCGCGGGGAACACTGCCACCTGATCGACGAAGACGGGACGCGTTATCTTGATTTCGCCAGCGGTATCGCGGTCAATCTGCTGGGCCATTCGCACGAAGGGTTGATCGGCGCGATCCAGAAACAGGCCGCCACCCTGATGCATGTTTCGAACCTGTATGGCAGCCCGCAAGGCGAAGCACTGGCCCAGCGGCTGGTTGACCTGACTTTCGCCGATACGGTCTTCTTCACCAATTCGGGCGCCGAAGCTGTCGAGTGCGCGATCAAGGCCGCGCGCGCCTATCACCAGGCTAACGGCAATTCGGAACGCTACGAATTAATCACCTTCAAGAACGCCTTCCATGGCCGGACGATGGCCACGATCAGCGCGTCCAACCAGGAAAAGATGCACCACGGGTTCCTGCCGCTGCTGGCCGGGTTCAAATATTGCGAATTCGACGACCTTGAAGCTGCCAAGGCGCTCATCGGCCCCAACACCGCCGGTTTTCTGGTTGAGCCGATCCAGGGAGAGGGCGGCATTCGCCCCGCTTCCGGGGAATTTCTCAAGGGTTTGCGCGCCTTGGCGGACGAACATGATCTGATGTTGGTGCTGGACGAAGTGCAGTGCGGTGTCGCCCGGTCGGGCACGTTCTATGCGCACGAGCAATACGGGATCGATCCCGATATTCTCGCGACGGCCAAGGGCATCGGGGGCGGATTTCCCCTCGGCGCCTGCCTCGCCACGGAAAAGGGCGCACGCGGCATGACCTTCGGCACGCATGGTTCCACCTATGGCGGAAACCCGCTGGCGATGGCCGCAGGGATGGCCGTGCTCGATGCGGTCGGGAACGATGAATTTCTGGCCGAAGTTCGCGAGAAGGGTGAACGCATCCGCACGCGGCTGGAACAGTTCATCGGGAATTACCCCGACCTGTTCGAACTGGTGCGAGGCAGGGGCCTGATGCTGGGCCTCAAGATGAAGGTCGAACCCCGTCCCTTCTTCGTCCATTTGCGCGACAATCACCAATTGCTGACCGTGGCAGCGGGCGACAACACGCTCCGTTTGCTTCCGCCACTGGTGATAGGGGATGCGGAGATCGAGGAATTCTTCGACAAGCTGTCTGCCGGTGCGGCCAGCTACACAGCTCCGACGGCAGCCTGAAGCCATGCCCCATTTTCTCGACCTGAGTGACGCCGGCGGCGACGTGATCGCGGCCATGCTGAACGATGCGCAGGATCGCAAGGCAGCTCGTGCCGACTGGCCGAAAGGGCAAGTGGATGCCGATGCGCCGCTGGCGGGTCATGTCCTGGCAATGGTGTTCGAAAAGAGCTCTACCCGCACCCGTGCCAGTTTCGACATCGCGATGCGGCAGTTGGGTGGCAGCGTGTTGATCCTCGATTCCGGCACCAGCCAGCTCGGCCGCGGGGAAAGTGTGGCCGATACGGCCCGCGTGCTCAGCCGGATGGCCGATGCCATCATGCTGCGAACCGATGACCACGCCAAGGTCGAGGAGATGGCCCATTACGCTTCGGTGCCGGTGATAAATGGTCTGACCGACCGGTCGCACCCGTGCCAGATCGTGGCGGACCTGCTGACCATCATCGAACAGGGCAAGGCCTTGCCGGGACTGGAAGTGGCGTGGTTCGGTGACGGCAACAATGTCCTTCACTCGGTGCTTGAAGCTTCCGGACTGATGAAATTCAACGTCCGGGTGGCAACGCCGTCGGGTTTTGAGCCGGACCCGGAATTTGTCGCGATGGCGAGGGCCGGCGGGGCCAATGTCACCCTGACTCAGGACGCAGCCGAGGCAGCCAGCGGCGCCGACATCGTGGTGACCGATACGTGGGTTTCGATGGGTCAAGCCAATGTCGAAAACAAGCTTGGGGCGATGGCCCCCTACCGGGTCGACGAGGCCCTGATGGCGTTGGCCAAACCGTCCGCCCGTTTTCTCCATTGCTTGCCCGCGCATATCGGGGACGAAGTGACGCAGGAGGTGTTTGAAAGTTCAAAGTCAGTGGTCTTCGACGAGGCGGAAAACCGGATCCATGCGCAGAAGTCGATCCTGCTGTGGAGCTTGGGCAAGTTGTGATGGTGCGGCGGACGGTGGCTTACCCCCTTAACTTTGCGCGGCTCGCCACCATATTCCGGCGATGACCGAACCTGCCGAAACCTTTTCCGATCGCCTGCTCCATTTCACTTTGCCCGCCCGCGATGCGCGCGGCCGGGCCGTGCGCATCGACACTGTTGTCGACGAAATTCTCTCGGCACACAATTATCCGCCGGCCATAACCCACCTTCTGGCGGAAGCGCTGGTGCTCGCGACATTGCTGGGCAGTCTGCTCAAGCATGATGCGGGGCAGTTGACGATGCAGGCGCAAACGGAAGCCGGCGTGGTCAAGCTGCTGGTGTGTGATTACCGCTCCGGTGAACTTCGCGGCTATGTGGATTTCGACCGCGAGAGGTTCGGTGAACTGGGAGCCAATCCGCCGCTCAGCGCGCTGTTCGGGAAAGGCTATCTGGCGATCACGTTCGACCTTCCGGGTGAAAATGGCCGTTACCAAGGCATCGTCCCGCTCGAAGGGGAAACTCTGGCGGCTGCTTGCGAAGCTTATTTCCTGCAATCGGAACAATTGCCCACGCTGATCAGGGTAGGTGCACGACATGATGTGCGGGGCTGTATCGCCGGGGGCATCCTGATCCAGCATTTGCCCGACGGGGAAGAAGGCCGCGAACGGCTGCATGCGAGGCTCGACCATCCGGAATGGGAGCACGTCGCCATCCTCGCCGGAAGCACGCGCTATGACGAGCTGGTCGACCGCGAGCTTTCATTGGAGGCACTGATCTGGCGGCTGTTCCATGAGGAGGATGAAGTGCGGGTCGAACAGGGCGCGCACCTTGTGCGCGGTTGCCGCTGCTCGGCTGAACATTATGGCGATGTGATCCGCAGATTTCCAGAAGAAGAGCGTGTCGACATGCGGGATGATGACGGGGTCATCAGGGTCGATTGCGCGTTCTGCTCAAGGATATTTCCTATTCACGCTTAACGATTCACCGTTCGTAAGGCACGTTTTGCCTATGTTCACTTCCGTGATATATAGGGCTCTCTGTGATGATTGATCGAGCTATTCCCATGCCGAAGAAAAGTTCGAAGCGCTTTTGGTCAAGGGCTGTTCTTGCGGTGTTGCCCGCGGCGTTCTTATTTGCGCCCGCAGCGGCGCAGGCGCCGTCGCTTACCATGCTTGGCGAACTTCAGGCTGGTGAATGGGAGCTTCGTTTTCGGGATGGGGCGCCAACCCGCAAGATTTGCCTGCGAACTGGCCGCGAATTGATACAGCTGCGTCATCCCGGGCGTGAGTGCACCCAATATGTGGTCGATAATACAGCTACGCATTCGACGGTACAGTACACTTGTCCCGGCAATGGCTACGGCTTGACCAGTATTCGGAAGGAAACCACCAGTCTGGTGCAGATCAAGTCCTCCGGCATCGCCGGAACGCGGGCGTTTGATTTCGCAGCCGAAGCGCGCCGTGTCGGAAGTTGCCGGTAAAGTTTTGGTAACTGCGCCGCCGCCCATTGCCGAAGGGTGCAATTCCGCCTAGCCCCTTCGTAATGGGAACGGATATTGAGACACCGGCAAGGCCTGCGGTCGTGCTGCTTTCGGGCGGTCTCGATTCGATGGTGTCAGCCGCCATCGCGAAAGAAGCTGGGTTCAAGCTTAACGCGCTTACGATCAATTATGGCCAGCGCCATGCCGTCGAACTCGGCGCAGCACGGCGGATTGCAGCACATCTGAATGCGGCGCGCCATGTGGAATTGCAGCTTGATCTGAGTGTCTTTGGGGGCTCGGCGTTAACCGACGATATCGACGTCCCGTTGGACGGGGTGGGGACGGATATTCCGGTGACCTATGTGCCCGCACGCAACCTGGTATTCCTGTCGCTCACCCTGGCATGGGCGGAAACCATCGGAGCGAAGGACATCTTTATCGGCGTTAATGCGCTTGATTATTCCGGCTACCCCGATTGCCGACCCGAATTCATCGCCAGTTTTGCGGAGACCGCGCGCCTTGGAACAAAGGCGGGCGCCGAAGGGCAGGATCTGACGATCCACGCTCCACTCCAGTACATGACCAAGGCCGACATAGCGTCCGAAGCAAGCCGCTTGGGGCTCGATCCGGGGATGAGCTGGTCATGCTATAATCCAACCAAAGACGCCATGGCCTGCGGATTGTGTGACAGTTGCCGCTTGCGCCGGAAAGGCTTCGCCGATGCGGGGCTTCAGGATGGGATCGAATATGCCAACACCGCCCACTGAGCCAGCCGTGACCACCGGGGAAATTGCCGAAAAGGCGCCCGCTTACAGCTGGTACGCGTTGAGCGTTCTGGTGTTGGTGTACATGCTTAACTTCATCGACCGGAACATCCTGTCGATCCTGGCAAACGACATCAAAGCCGATCTTGGCCTCACCGACGCCGACCTGGGTTTTCTCTACGGGACCGCGTTTGGAGTGTTCTACGCATTGTTCGGCATCCCGTTGGGAAGGCTGGCGGACAGCTGGCACCGAGTACGGTTGATGACTATCGGACTTGCCTTGTGGTCGGCAATGACCGCGCTTTCAGGCTTTGCGCGTAACGGGCTGGAGCTCGCGGCGGCACGGATTGGTGTCGGCGTCGGCGAAGCGTCGGCAAGCCCCTCGGCCTATTCACTGCTGTCCGACTGGTTCCCCAAGAAGATGCGCGGCACGGCGCTCGCCATCTATTCCGCCGGTCTTTATCTCGGTGCCGGCATTTCGCTAATGCTGGGCGGCCTGATCGTGGAGGGCTGGAACAATGCATATCCTGGCGGCGGGCCGCTGGGGCTTGTTGGTTGGCAAGCAGCCTTTATGGCGGTTGGGATCCCGGGGCTTCTACTGGCGATTTGGGTGTTTACCCTGCGAGAGCCAGCGCGCGGAGCAATCGAGGGGCTCCCTGAACCGAAGATTGAAAGACCCTTCAGGGGCTTCGCCAATGAGCTATTTGCGGTAGTCCCACCCTTTACGCTTATATCGGCACTCCAGCGGGGGACAGGGCCGTTTCTGGTAAATCTTGCGGCTGCAGTCGTGATTGCCGGGCTCGCATGGCTAATGGGCGCTGCTACCGGTAGCTACCAGCAATGGGGTGCGATTGGCCTTGGTTATTACGCGGTGTTCTCTTGGGCCAATTCGTTGCGTCAGCGTGATTACCCGGCGTTCCGTCTAATCTGGGGTAGTCCCGCATTCATCTACACGATCCTGGGATACGGAATGGTCGCCTTCGCGTCCTATTCGGTGTCGTTCTGGGCGGCACCCTATGCGGAGCGTGTGCTGGGAGCTTCGAAGGCCGTTCTCGGATTCTGGATCGGCGGCGGCGGTGCGCTTGGCGGCTTCCTGGGCGTCATTATCGGGGGCAGGGTGTCCGATTGGCTGCGCGAACGCAATCCGGGTGGGCGTATCCTCGTCATCATGTTTGGGGTGTTGGCGCCCGTCATCCCGTTGATCTTCGCGTTCACGACCGAGAATGTAACGCTTTATTATTTTCTGAACTTCCTGATTTCCCTATTCGGAAGTTCGGCACTCGGAGCTGCCGCGGCGACAACGCAGGATCTTGTCCTACCGCGGATGCGAGGCACGGCCACAGCTACGTTCTTCCTATCGACTACATTGGTCGGCCTCGCGTTGGGCCCGTATATGGCGGGGCAAGTGTCCACCATGACAGGCAGCCTGTCGATTGGCGTACTATCAATGCTGGTTGCCGCGCCGATCGGCACCGTGCTCCTTGTCCTTGCTTACAGGACAGTACCCACCGCCGAGCGCACTTTGATCGAGCGCGCTCGAGCGGCGGGTGAACCCGGGATCTAGGTACGTTCGAGAACGCCGCAAGCGATGCGCGGACCGGCATTGCCCGAGGGATCGGTCTTGTAATCGTCAGGGTCCTGATGGATGACGACTGCGGTCCCATCTGCATCGAATAGCCAGTCGAGAACTTGTGACCGGTTGGTATCGGCCAATTCAATAGTGCTTGTTGTCACACTGCTGCTCCCGACCGTAAGGTTAGGCAAGTCGCCAAGATGGCTGCCGCCTGGGCTCATCGTACCGTGGTTGTTGTTGGTAGGATTGAGGTGGCCGCCTGCCGACGTAAAGTCGGGGGCGGTACATGTGCCGGTCGTATGCAAGTGAAAGCCATGTGCACCTTGCGGAAGTCCCGTAGCCGCCACCACTAAGGAAAGCCGATCACCCTTAGCGACAAGTTCCACCGTCCCGGCGGGAGCCCCATTTGCCCGGCTCATCGTTGCGGCCGCGAGCGTTTCGGATGACATGTCATCTACCGTCGTACAAGCTGGCAAGGCGAGTGCGACCGCAGCACAAGCGAGAAGGGAAGGTCGGTTCATTGGAGGTCTCCTGGTGAGGTTTTGAGTTTTCACTGTCCCTAAAACGAAAAAGGGGCCGGATTGCTCCGACCCCCTCTCGATTTTTATCGCTTGCGCGAAGCTTACATGCCCGAACCTGGGCCGTAAGTGACTTCAACGCGGCGGTTCTGCAATTCGCGAACACCATCTGCGGTCGGTACGCGCAGGTTTGTTTCACCGAAGCCTTCCGTCGAGATGTTGGAGCCGTTGATGCCGCGACCAACCATGTAGGATTCGACAGCCGCAGCACGGCGGTTCGAAAGACCAACGTTGTAGGTTGGTGGGCCGGAGGTATCCGTATAACCAGCAACCATGACCGATGCGGTACCGCAATTGCGATAAGCCGACACGGCGTTGTCGAGGATCGTCGCAGCTTCAGGAGTGATGTCCGACTTATCCCAGCCGAAGAACACGATATACGGGCCCTTGTTGCAAGGCGGAGGAGGAGGAGGAGCAGCCACAACTGGCGGCGGCGGTGGCGGCGGGGCTGCAACCGGCGGCGGAGGTGGCGGCGGCGGTGCTTCACCACCAAAGTTGTAGGTCAGAGTACCCAGGATCGAGTGCGACCGGTACCGACCGTCGAGATCACGACCAAGCGAATCGATCAGGCCGACATCGGGTGCAGTGAAGAACCGATACCGAAGACCAACATCCCAGTTCTCCGTGAGCGGTGCGCGTACACCGGCGAGGACCTGGTATGCAAAGCCGCTATCGGAATCGTCGAAGACACCGGGGCCATTGGAGGAAATCGTCGAGTTACCATCGACACGAGCGACACCAGCGCCGCCACCGACGAAGCCCTGAAGGCCGTCATCGTCCCCGAAGTCAACCAAACCGTTGAGCATGAAGCTGAGAGCATTCAGATCGCCGAGCGCTTCGAACGTGCCCGAACCGGAGTTGCCAGTCGGGCCGGTAGGAACACCACCGGGGCCAACGATGACCGAGGAAATGTCAGATTCGCGATAGCTTGCTTCAGCTTCAAGCCGGAAAGCGCCAAAATCGTAACCAACCAGGCCACCGAAGTCGTAGCCAGCGTCTGAATCGACCGAAATCGTGTCCGTGCCGTCATTTACGTCGAAGTCAAAATCTTCAACAATCATTGGTCCGCCGCCGACTTCCACATACCATTGGCCGTCGCGGGCTAGTGCAGGCGATGCGAGGGCCGTTGAGGCCATCGCCATTCCTATGACGAGTTTCCGCATTATGAAATTCCCCTTATATAATCGAATAAAACCACCGAATGGCGGTTTTCTAACTTTTCCCTCAGGAAGTGGCAAGCAGACATTGTTCTAAACTGTTGCAAGAAAGCATCGTTTGCCCTTGTTTTTGTTTAAATTCGCCTTCAAATCACTCCCATCGACATCCCAAACGTAGCGACGCCACGTTTGTTCCCTTCAGGGTGCAGACAAAATTCCGGCACTCCTGAGGGACTGGATCAGATGATCGATTGCTTGGCGAGCTTCGGCATCAACGATCTGACCTCCGGAAGGTATAGCGGGGGTCTCTGCTCTCTGCCAGCCATTTGCGTAAAAGATCGTTTGCCCGGTCGCCGGCTCCATGATCCGCATGCCATTCTGCGGGGTAATGTACATCCATGTACCCGAGATCCAGCCCGCCAGATTTCCTGCATAATCTGACTACTCTCCGGTCGGACTGTTGCCAATAAGCCAACATTGGCCATCTTCTTTAGCAGTTGGTGGCACATCAGCCTCACTCTCGACAGCGGTATGGAGCAGCATATCAATCAGGGCATGGGCCTCATTTACAAAAAACTCCTTCTGGGCATGGCCATGCAGGCATGACTGTCCTGCGGGCCGCGCAGGCTGTCGGGCTCGCCGGCCGAATAAAGCTTCGCCTGCGCTCCGTTGGGCCACGTCAGCCGCTTCAGAGACGGTTCGAAATTGGGCAAGCGCTTCGGCGGCGACGTGGCCAGAATGCCGCTTTCCCCTTCCACCATCACTGCCCTCACTTCCGAAATGGATGCCCCGACCAGTGCGATCCGGGCGTCCTTGTTGTGCTTGGCGATATGCCGGACCCATTCGGCCCCGGCCCGCGTCTTGCCGAAGCCGCGTCCGGCACAGATTAGCCAGATGTGCCAGTCACCCGGTGGGGGCAGTTGTTCGAACCTTGCCCAGATATTCCAGTGAAACCGCAATTCGTCTTTCTCGCTCTGAGACAAGGCTGCGAGGAAGATGTGCCGTTCTTCGCCTTCCAGCGAAATCAGTAAGCGGAGGCGGTCAATGTGCGTCATCGGCACCGTTTTCGGTTTCCGACGCCGGGCACATTGCCGTCGAGCTCGCGCTGTCCTGTGCGATCAGGATCTGGACGGCTTTCTCCCGGGCCCGCATCGCATCCAGTTTGGTGTTGATCGATGCGAGGATCGCGTCTTCGCCTTCATCATCGCGCAGTGCCTTGCGCTGGCTGACTGATTCGCGATGTGCGGCGAGCAGGCGGAAGGCGGTGGCGTTATCGAACTTGCGTCGCGCCTTGGTTTTCGTGCCTTCGAGTTCACCGATCCGCAGCCGGTAAAGGAGCGACATTTCCAGATTATCGTACCCTTCGCACAGCGCATCGAACCAGGCGCTGCGAAAATCCGCATTTTCGCGGCGATGCTTGTAGATTGTGCTTTTGTTCACTTTTGCCGCGCGGGCCGATCCGGCGATGTTCGAGCTTTCCGCCAGCGCTGCCAGGAAGGGTTCACGCCAGGCAGGAATGTTCCGACCGTGCATTGCGCCGCCGGGCGATGATGTCGCCATAAAAAGTTACCCGTGCTGTAAAGGGGAAACCGCGAAGACCGTACTTTCGAATCGGTCTGTTGCGATGTTCCAATTAACTAACCAAAGAGTGTGACGATGTCAATACAAAAGTGCCAAATAGGTTAATTACGCCCAATTATCGAGTCCATTCGCTTCTCGGCGCTTGCGGCATGGCAGGGCCTGGACTAATCGCGGCGGCACTGGCCCGCCTTGTCATGGGCGTATCGACTCGGGAGGCGGCCCTTGCTGCGCGGACTGTATAATTGGACGATGGAAAAGGCCGCGCATCGCCACGCCGTGTGGTGGCTGGCATTCTTCAGCTTCATCGAATCGAGCTTTTTTCCGATCCCGCCGCACCCCCTGCTCGGGCTGATGTGCTTGGCGGAACCGAAGAAGGCAGTGCGCTTCGCCGCGGTCGCGACTGCGGCGTCGGTCTTGGGCGCTCTCCTGGGCTATGCGATCGGTTACTTCCTGTATGATGCGGTTGGAGCACAGCTGATCGCCGCGCTCGGCCTGACGGAAAGCTTTCCTGCAGCCCGCTGCACCCTCAATGAGTATGGGGCACAGGCGGTAATCCTGGCGGCGGCGACGCCGGTACCATTCAAGCTGCTCACCATAACCGCGGGCTTCACTGCCATGCCGCTCGCCACGTTCCTGATCGCGAGCATCGTCGGGCGCGCGATGATCTTCATGACGGTGGGGGTACTGTTCCGGGTTTTCGGGGCGCCGATCAAATTGTTCATCGACAAATACCTGATCTCCGTCACCACCGCATTCGTCGTGCTGGTGGTTGGCGGATTTATCGCCCTGTCGGCACTTGCCGGTGGAGGTGACGAAGCACCCTCAAACGATCCTTGCGTATCAGCAGAGCTGAACGGCGCGAAATAGGCGTATTTTTCAGCTCTAGTCCGCAGCCGCCCCGCCAGCTTTTGCGATCAGGGTGAGGGTCACCGGGTCCTTGGGGCGCAATGCAAGGGTCGCTTCAGCCTCAGCCATGCCGCCGGTCATATCGTTCTGCGCGAACAAAGCGGCGGCGAGGTCGCGGCGGACCGGATACCAGAATGCGGGCGGATCGGAGAAAACGGAGAAGTCATCGGTCTCCTCGATCTCGGCAGCGTTGCGGAACGCGGTGGCGGCATCGGTAAATCGGCCTTCCATCATTGCGAGACGCCCGGTCAGGACTTCGTGAATGATACCAAGCATCTGGTCTGGTGCCGGCGAGCTGTCCTCCTCGACAGCCGCACCTTTGCCCTTAATCGCGACGATGGCAGCAAGAGCGGCAATTTCTTCCGACAAACCGCCCTTGTCCTGCTGAACGGCGTAGGCCTCTCCTCTGGCGTAATGCCAAGCCGCCTTCAGATAAGGCAATTTCGGTTCGGGCAGCGCAAGGGTCGAAGCAGGATCGTCAAACCGGGCCAGCGCGAAATATCCCGCCGCGGATAGCAACTGCATGATCGGCGACCCCTCTTCTCGGTCCTGCGTCGATGCGACCAGGGGTCGCGCCAGCGTGAGCGCGGTAAGGGAATCCTCTGCCATCATCGCGCCGCCAAGCCCGAAGATCACGTTGTGTGAGTGATACGGCAATTTGAACACCCCGTGTTCGCCGCCATGACCAAGCCGCGCGGCGTTGGCCTGATCGATCCGGACAGCGCGCAAATTCATGTCGGCAGCGTCCTGGTAACGGCCGACCCAGTAAAAAATGTGCGAGGGCATGTGCACCAGGTGACTGGCATTTGGCGCCAGGTCAGCAAGCTGGTCCGCCTGCGGTTCGGCCTTGGCCGCCTGGCCGGCAATTTCGCTCGAGTGGATATAGAAATGAATCGCGGGGGTGTTGCCGGGCGATCGGGCCAGCACCGGTTCCAGAAGCTGCATCGCCCGCACCGCTGCTGGCTCCCACTCGCCTTCGTCGCTGGCAGCAACCAGGGAAGCGTCGGCAGTCAGGACCTGGACCGCATCGTCGGCGGGGTAGCGCCCGGACAGCTTTTCCATCGCCTTGTGGAAGGCCCTGTCGCGCTTGTCGACGTCACCGCCCCGATACCGCTCGACCAAAGCCAAGGTAAGGTCACGTTCGATCGGAGTGCCGGACGCCTTCGCCATCTTCGCTGCCTTGCGGGCCAATGCCAGCAGGGGCTTGCGATCAGCCCGGTCCATACCGTAATTCAGTGTCGGACCCGACATGAAGGCCTCGCCCCACAGGCACATGGCGCAATCCGGATCGAGCCGGACCGCTTCTTTCATCGCATCGATCGCGGCCTGGTGGGCAAAGGCGGCGCCAAGTTCCATCCCATTAGAGAAAAACGCCTGCGCCTCGGGAACAGCGGTGGTGATCGGGAAACCGCCGTTTCCGTAACCGGCCAGCAGTTCAGTCTCCGCCGGGCGCGCCACCGCGGCCGAATCGTGGTGATCATCGATATGGACTGCTTCGGGCGCCGCAGAAGGCTGGCTGACCTGGGGCGCAGGCTGATCCTGGGCGCAAAGCGGGGACACGACACCGAGCGCAAGCGCGCCCGTAACCATCCGGATCATCGGCTTCGAAATCATCAGATATCTCTCGCAACTTGACCCGCGATGTGGCTGCCACACCGAAACGCCCGAAGCAAGGTCTGAGACCGTCTCAGATAATCCCGACGGCCTTGCCTGCCCGTTCGAACATCCCGAGGATCGTCTGGACTTCTTCCGCGCTGTGTTCGGCGCAAAGCGAGCAGCGCAGCAGCGTCATGTTGGCCGGTGTCGCAGGAGGCCTGGCCAGATTGACGTAGAGCCCTTCCGTCAGCAGCGCTTCCCACATCATCGCGCCGCGTTCCAGATCGGGCATGATGACGGCGATGATGGCGCTCTCGGCCTGCTTGGTGCCCAGTTCGAAGCCGAGATCGCGCAGGCCCTGGTGCAGGGTGCGGGAATTTTCCCACAGATGTGCGCGCTTGTTCGAACCGTGCTTCAGCTTGCGGATCGAGGTCGCGGTGCTGGCGACCACGGCGGGCGGAAGGCTGGCGGTGAACACATAGGGGCGACAAACCAGCCGCATGATTTCGAACTTCGGATGGTTCGATACGCAAAATCCGCCGACCGTCCCGACGCTCTTGGAGAACGTGCCGATGATGAAATCGACCTCGTCGATAATCCCGACTTCTTCGGCGACGCCGCGGCCGTGTTCGCCGATAAAGCCCATCGAATGCGCTTCGTCGACCAGCACCATCGCGCCGTTTTCCTTGGCGATCCGGACCATTTCCTTCAGCGGGGCGACATCGCCGAGCATCGAATAGACGCCTTCCAGCACCACCAGCTTGCCGGCGCCTTCCGGCACTCGCTTGAGGCGTTTTTCCATCGCTTCGATATCGTTGTGCTTGAAAGGCACGACTTCGGCATTGCCCATCGCGCAGCCATCCCAGATGCTCGCATGGCTATCGATGTCGAGGATGATATAATCGCCCTTGCCGGCGATTGTGCTGATGATCCCGAGGTTGGCCTGGTAGCCGGTCGAGAAGACCATCGCGTGGTCCATGTCGTAGAATTCGCGAAGCGCATCCTCGCATTCCCGGTGTCCCTGGAAGGTCCCGTTCAAGACCCGGCTGCCGGTGGTGCCGGCACCGAAATCGGTCATCGCCTGCTTGCCCGCTTCGATCACATCGGGATCGAACGTCATCCCCATGTAATTGTATGTGCCGAGCAGGATTGTATCGCGCCCGTTGCAAATTGCCCGGGTGGGGGAGAGTACTTTCTCCATCACCAGACTGAAGGGATCCTGCATTCCGGCGGCGAGCAATTGTTCGCGCTGCTGGATCAGCGGATCGAATTTGCTGAACAGGTCGGTAGCCGCCGCAGGCGTACCGGAGCTGTCGGCGCCGGGCGTGGAGGAATGGTCGTTCATGCTCAATTCTGTAATGTGTTCACAGCGTCGACCAACTGCCCGTAAGTCTCGATATCCGCCTGCTGGTTCATGGTGATGATGATATCGAATTCATCCTCGATCGCGGCGACGAAATCCATCACCGTCAGGCTGTCGAATTCCAGATCGCCGGCAAAGGTCGTGCCTTCCTCGATAGGGACGTTTTTCTTGTTGAAGGGCTCGATCAGCGAGCGGATGGAACTGTCGACGGCAGCACGGTCCATTACGGGTATTTCCAATCTATCAAGTTACGCATTCGCGGTTTGGCGGCCAATTGCCACCCAATTGCGGCGGAAAAGCGGTTTCGATCCCTGCTTGTCAAGGCCAAGCCGCGCTGGCAAGCCCTCGCTGTCCGATCAGGGCAGCTCAGCAGGGGGGCAGCAGCGATGGAATCAGAACCCGAAGAACACGGTCCGCCCCCTGTAACTTCGAGTGCAGAGACGCCGGAGCGGGTGTTTTCCGAAAACGCCATCCACATGATCCGCACGGCGCAGATCAACACCCTGACCCTGTCGCAGATGGCGGACCAGAAGGCCTCCATCCTGATGGGAGCAACGTTCCTCGTCTTTTCCCTTTCCATCAGCCGCTCGCTGACCGGCGATATGCCCTGTTCGCTGGTGTTGCTGGCCTTGTTTTCGTTTCTTAGTTCGGTGTGCGCCGTCATCGCGGTGGTCCCGTCGATCGGCAAACCGGGCGCGGATCCGAAGTCTGTGCCGAACCGGCTTTTCTTTGGTCACTTCACGGCAATCGACGAACCCGAGTGGGCCGAGAGCCTGCTGGCTGACATGACCCGTGATGAAACGGTGTTGCGCACGATGATGCACGATCTCTATCAGAACGGGTGCGTGCTTCAGCGCCGCAAATACCGCTACCTCGCGCTGGCTTACCGGATTTTCATCGTCGGCCTGTTTGTCACGCTGCTGGTGTTCGCAGCGGAAATCATCCAGCCGTGACGAGTGCAGCGGGTTTGGGTTCGAGCAATCCCATGACCACCCGCATGAAAGGTCCGATGGAAACCGGCTTCGAAAGATAGCCCTCGGCCCCGACATCACGGATTCGGTCCTCGTCACCCTTCCCGGCATAGGCGGTAACCGCCAGCACGGGAATTCGAGCAAGCGACATGTCACGCTTCAGTTGGCCAATCAGTTCCATTCCGGAAATGTTCGGCAGCTGGATGTCCATGATAACCAGGTCGGGATCGAAGGCCCGAGCGGCGTTGATTGCGAGTTCGCCGTCGGCACACGGTTCCACCGAAAATCCCGATGCCTTGAGGACATCGCAGAACAATTTACGGTTTAGATCGTTATCCTCGACAACCAGCACTCTCTTTGCCACTGACTGTGTTGTTGCTTCGATTGCTTTCACCCCATCAACCAGAAGCCGCCCCCTATGTTCTGCTTGGGCACTTTGTAATCTTTCCACAGGATATTGACAATCACCAAAGGTTTCGAATCTCCTCATCACTCATCCGGCGATCCTGAATCGCTGGCCCTCTCGGCGCTTGCGTGGGTTTTGAGCGAACCTGCGCGGGCCGAACGGCTGCTGTCGCTGACTGGGCTGACACCGGAAGTGTTGCGCAATAACCTCACCGATCGGCCGGTAATGGCGGCAGTTCTGGAGTTCCTCGCGAATCACGAACCCGACCTGGTGCTGGCAGCCGACGCCCTGAACGTGACGCCTGCGGCACTGATCGCGGCTCACGAAACGCTTTCCCGATAACAATACGACCCGAAATGAGAAATTCACGATGAACCGCCCGCTGATAATCTCCGATTGCGATGAAGTCCTGCTGCACATGGTCGCCCACTTCCGTGACTGGCTGGGGGAGAGCCAGGGAGTGACCTTCCGGATGGAGGGAAATGACTTTGCTACGGCAATGCGCTGGAATTCGACTGGCGAGCCGGTGGAGGAACGCGACATCTGGCGCTTGCTCGGCGGGTTCTTCGATACCGAGATGGACCGGCAGTTGCCGATCGAGGGCGCGATTTCGGGGATCAACGCGGTTGCCGAACATGCCGATGTGGTGATCCTGACCAATCTGAACGACGAGCGGCAGGAACGCCGCGCCCGCCAGTTAGCGGAGCACGGAATCCATGCGCGGGTGTTCACCAACCAGGGTCCGAAGGGGCCTGCGCTTGCCGCTATCCTCGAGGAGTATCAGCCGAGCCGGGCGATCTTCATCGACGATCTGCCGCAGCACCATCAATCGGCTGCCGACACCGTGCCGGATGTCCTGCGGCTGCATCTGTGCGGGGAACCGATGTTGTCCCCCCACATAACGTGCGCGCACCAGGCGGGTCACGCACACGCCCGGATCGATACTTGGGCCGAGGCCACCCCGTGGCTCATCGACCGTTTGCAACAGGAGAATGCATTGTGAGCGCAGAAGCAAGACTGGCGGAGCTGGGGATCGTCCTGCCTGCTGCCGCCGCACCGGTAGCCAGCTATGTCCCCGTCGTGGTGCATGGCGGCCTGGCCTATGTCTCGGGCCAGCTGCCTTTCGTGGACGGGAAACTGGTGACCGGGCGGCTGGGCGAAGATGTCTCGCTCGACGATGGTATTGCGGCGGCGCGGGCCTGCGGCCTGATGATCCTGGCGCAATTGCGGGCGACCGATATTTCGCTCGACCGGGTGGCCCGGATCGTCAAGCTCGGAGCGTTCGTCAATTCCGCCGCGAATTTCACCGACCAGCCCAAGGTCGCCAACGGCGCATCGGATCTGATGTTCGAAGTGTTCGGCGTTATCGGTCGCCATTCCCGTGCCGCTGTCGGGGTGCCGGCACTGCCGCTTGGCGCCGCCGTGGAAGTGGATGCGATCATTGCTCTTAACTCCGATTGATTGTTGGCGCGCGCCCGCTCCGCCTCCGAAGCGGGTCGGCTGGCTGGGAGAATGGACTTATGCCCACAGGGGCCTCCACGGCGCGGATATCCCTGAAAACAGCACGGCGGCCTTCGCTGCCGCCATGGCAGCGGGATATGGTATCGAATGCGATGTGCAGCGCAGCGGCGATGGCCGCGCGGTCGTGTTCCATGATTGGGAATTCGACCGGCTGACGGACGAGACCGGCCCCGTTTCCGACCGCACCGCTGGCGAAATCGAGACGATCCCGCTGTCGGGCAATGGCGAATACATCCGCACGCTCGAACACTTCCTCGACCAGGTGGATGGCACGGTCCCGGTCCTGATCGAAATCAAGAGCCGCAACGATCGCCGGGTCCGCCCGCTGTGCCTTGCGGTCCATCGCGCGCTCGAGGGGTATCGCGGCCGCCACGCCGTGATGAGCTTCGACCCGCGGGTTTCCAGGTGGTTCGCCAGCCATTCCCGTAACACCGTGCGCGGTCTGGTCGTAACCGAGGAAAATGCCAAGTCGCTTGCCGGCCGATGGCGGCGGCATAGCGCCCTGTGGATCGCCAAACCCGATTTCCTTGCTTACGACATCCGCGACCTGCCCAGCGCATTCGCCGCGGCCCAGCGCCGCCGCGGCCTGCCGGTGCTGAGCTGGACAGTGCGCAGCGCTGCCCACCGCGAGGTCGTCGATCTTCATGCCGATGCCGCGATCGCCGAAGGCGAAGGGATCGCGAGGTCGGCACCGGAAAGCGAGCAGGGGGCGTGAGTGAAAATTCCCTGACGGCGCGCGTGGTGGGCAGCGTCGGGGCTATCGAACGCGATGTCTGGGACCATCTGGCGGGCAGTGATAATCCCTTCGTCAGCCACGACTTCCTGACCTCGCTCGAAGATTCCGGCAGCGTGGGACCGGGGACAGGCTGGAACCCGGCACCAATCGTGATCGAAGATACCGCGGGCAAAGTGATGGGCGCGCTCCCATCCTACGCCAAGGGCCACAGCCAGGGCGAGTATGTATTCGATCATGCCTGGGCCGACGCGTGGCACCGTGCGGGCGGCAGTTACTATCCGAAGTTGCAAATCGCAGCGCCGTTTACCCCGGCAACCGGGCCGCGCATCCTGACGCGTCACGCCGCTTACGGGGTACCCTTGCTGCGCGCCGCCGAACAACTGTGCACCAGCAACGATTTTTCCTCCGCTCATGCGACCTTTATCGCGCCCGACCAGTTGGAGATGTTCGAACAGGCCGGGTGGCTGCTGCGTAATGACATCCAGTTCCACTGGGCCAACCGCGATTATGCGACATTCGATGATTTCCTGGACGCACTGGCTTCGCGGAAACGAAAGTCGATCCGCAAGGAACGCGCCGCCGCGGCCGAGGGAGTGACGTTCCGCCATCTCGCAGGCAGCGAAATCAACGAGGCGCACTGGGATGCATTCTGGGTGTTTTACCAGGATACCGGAGCGCGCAAGTGGGGCACCCCTTACCTGACACGGGAAGCGTTCAGCCTGATGGGCGAACGGATGGGTGACCGGGTGTTGCTGATGCTGGCGTATGACGGCGATCGTCCGATTGCCGGCGCGCTCAATTTCATCGGCGGCAGCGCGCTGTATGGCCGTTACTGGGGGTGCACCGAGGAACGACCGTTCCTGCATTTCGAGCTGTGTTACTATCAGGCGATCGACGCAGCGATTGCGCGCGGTCTATCGAGGGTAGAGGCGGGGGCGCAGGGTCCGCACAAACTTGCCCGAGGGTATGAACCGGTCAAGACCTGGTCGGCGCATTGGATTGCAGACCCCGGATTTCGGAGCGCCGTGTCGGACTTCCTCGAGCGGGAAAGGCAGGGCGTCGCATCGGACCAGATGTTCCTGGGCGAACGGACGCCGTTCAAGAAAACCTGAAGCTATCCGCACAGCGGAAGCGGAGCGGTCAGGCGGCCTTGCGAATTCCGTCACTCAGCCACTGGCGTGCACGGCGCTGGGCCTCGGCAATTTCACGGGCGGTCATTTCGTCGGATACGTCCGCGCGGCACCAGGAGGCTTCTTCGTGCCCCTGGACGGCGGCGAGATTGAACCATTTGTGCGCTTCGACCAGATCGCAGTTTACCCCGTGGCAACCCGTCGAAAAAGCCACGCCGAGCGTGTAATAGGCCGCGATGTCGCCTTCGGCAGCGGCAGCCAGGCAGCTTGCTACCAGCAAATCTGCGGCGGCGCTGTCAGCCGGTTCGGCATTGGTTGTTTCGATAATCGACAGTGTCATGGATAACCCCCCGTTGCTGGCGACCCCCTTGCCGCCGGTGATCAATTCCTCGGCCCTTTATGGTCAACAAACAGTTAACGCGGCGGAGAAAAATATCCCGAGCCGCGCGGTGGCGCGTTCGGCTGCGCTTAATTCTGTGTGCTTTAGGGGCGGACAACGGATTGCCGCTTGTATGGGTAAACGCTGCCGCCTATAGGCCCGCCAAACATGTGAGCCCGCTGTCGTCAGAAAAAGGCGGCGGAGGAATTACAAGGGCGCAACCCGACGTTTTTTTTGAGGTTTGAGAGGACCAGATGGCCACTTCTGCAACCGGCGAAATGGAAATTTTCGAGAAAGCGAAGAAATCGATCGCGCATGATTACATGCCGGGCGAGGACGAGCCCTATATGGGTGATGCGCAGCAGAATTATTTCCGGATGCTGCTGCTGGAATGGAAGCGGTCCATCCACACCGCATCCAGTGTAACCTTGCAATCGTTGCAGGACGGTCCGATCCGCGAAGCCGATATGAATGACCGCGCTTCGAGCGAAACCGACTGGAGCATCGAATTGCGCACCCGGGACCGCCAACGCAAGCTCATTTCCAAGATCGACGCCGCGCTGCGCCGGCTCGACGAGGGCGAATACGGTTTTTGCGAAGTGACCGGCGATCCCATCGGACTGCGCCGCCTGATCGCACGCCCCGTCGCAACGATGACGGTCGAAGCGCAGGAAGCGCACGAGCGCCGCGAGAAAATTTCCCGCGACGATTGAGCGCCGAAATTTCTCCGGATATCGTCCGGACTTCAATGCTCCCCGGTTCCTCGGAAGCCGTGCTTAAAGCTTCCTTAGCCATTCGCTGCTATTCGGGTCGGGCTACGCGTCTCTGGCGAATGTTCCGGGACCTTTGGATAATTGACCAGGCGAAAGGTAATGCCGCGAAGATGTCCTCTGTCGACACCCGCAATATAGCTCGCGACAGCCTGTTCCTGCTTGCCGAAATGCGGCTTGCCGGAATTGCCACGGAATTCCGCGTCAAGGTCCGCAATCTGTCGGCTGGCGGAATGATGGCGGAAGGAAACGTTCCGGTCGTTCCGGGCAATCGGCTCAAGGTTCACCTTCGGAATGTTGGCTGGATAGATGGCGGTGTCGCCTGGGTGCAGGACAACCGTTTCGGCATCGCGTTCGATAACGAAATCAATCACAAATTGGCCCGCGCGCCTGCCGATAGCGGCCAACCTGCAAGCAGTGCCCAGCAACAGTTCCTGCGGTCGACTTCGGGCAAGAGCGATACCGGTGCGGACCAGCCGGACAAATTCCGCACTATTTGATCGCGGTTTGTTTTACGCCAATTCCCGAATCTTCGGTTGCAATGCATAATCGGTCCTGACCACGCGGTGACAAGCTGCTAGGCAGGGGTGAATGAACCGTCTGTTCCATCTCGCCGGGTGTCTGGCTGCTGCGCTCGCGCTGGTGTCCTGCGGCTCTGGCGCCGGGGACGACGAGGTCAACGTCGCTTTCATCGGCAGCACCACGGAATTGTTCGAACCCGGTTTTCGCCTGGCTGCGGCCGGTCAGCACATCCGCTCCGCCACGGCGGAGGGACTGGTCTCGCTCAACCAGTCGGGCGAAGTGGTGCCCGCGCTGGCCGAGCGCTGGATCGTGACCGAAGACGGCCTCAGCTACATCTTCCGGTTGCGCAACACCAATTGGGCGGACGGAACTCCGCTCACCAGCAACAGCGTTCGTGATGCGCTTCGCCGGAATATCCGGGAAGTTCGCGGGACCTCGCTGGGGCTGGACCTTGTGAAAATTTCGGAGATCCGGGCCATGACCGGGCGGGTCGTGGAGATCCGCCTTGATGGTCCGATGCCCGAATTCCTCCAGTTGCTGGCCCAACCCGAACTCGGCTTGCGGCGAAACCGACAGGGCACCGGGCCGATGACCCTCACGCGTGAGCGGGACATCGCCGTGCTGGCCCCCTTGCCACCGGAATTAAGGGGCTTGCCGATCGATGAAGAATGGGAATCGACGGTTCGAACGGTGAGGGTGCAGGCGCTCCCCGCAGAACAAGCCGTCGCCGCGTTCGATAACCGTGCGGTGGATGCAGTGTTCAACGGAACTCTCGCCAGCTTGCCCCTGGCGGACACCGGCGCCCTGTCACGCGGAACCGTCCGGCTGGATGCGGCGCTCGGCATGCTC
This sequence comes from Allopontixanthobacter sediminis, assembly GCF_009828115.1. Lineage (GTDB taxonomy): Bacteria > Pseudomonadota > Alphaproteobacteria > Sphingomonadales > Sphingomonadaceae > Allopontixanthobacter > Allopontixanthobacter sediminis. Next base: position 845,628 of record NZ_WTYL01000002.1, read on the forward strand.
GGTTTGCAAGTGGTAAGCGAACGCGGTTTGCTGGCAACCGCGGCGGGCCGGGAAGCCATTGCGCTGGCGATCGACCGGCAAAGCCTGCTGCAGCCCTTCAACATCGGCGGATGGATACCAACGAACCGCGTCGTCGCGCCTGGCCTGCCGGGCGATCCGAAGATCATCGGCGAGCGCTGGGAAGGGCTATCCCTCGAACAGCGCCAGGCGGAGGCGGCCCGGCGTGTCTCAGCTGCCATCGGAAGCCAGCCCTCCGCGCGTAATTTGAAGATTGCGCTGCCGCCCGGACCTGGTTCCGATCTGCTGTTCCGCGAGTTGTCGGACGATTTGGCGGCGGTTGGCTTGGTGCTCGAACGTGCTTCGAATTCCGCGTCGGCCGACTTGGTACTGGTCGACCGTCTGGCCCGGTATGCCGACGCGCGGTGGTTTCTAAACCAGTTCCATTGTTCGTTGGACAGAGGCCTTTGTTCCCCCGAGGCTGACGAGGCGGTCCGGCGCGCCGTGCAGGCACCCGACCAATCCCAGACCGCCGCGCTGATGGCGGAAGCTGAAGCAAGAATGACGGCCGCCAACGTTTACATTCCCATCGGCGCGCCTATCCGCTGGTCGCTGGTTCGCGGCGGCGTGGACGGCTTTTCGGAGAACAATTGGGGACTGCATCCCTTGTTCCCACTCGCACTTCGCCCCACTTAACAGCGAAGGAGAAAACTATGGCCGATCCCGTTCGACCGCCCAGGATGCAAACGCCCCATGAGGGAGGGCCGACTGGCAGCACCCGGAAGATGGCGTTCGAAATGCCAATCGGAAATGATCCGGCATCGGTGCGCAAGCGGATCGAGGCGATGGAGCATTTGCTGGAGCGCAGCTTCACCATTCCCGGGGTCAACTACCCTGTTGGGCTCGATTCGATCGTCGGACTGGTGCCGGTGGTCGGCGATCTGGTGACTGCCGCCATGGGCGCCTATCTCGTGTGGGAAGCACGGAATATCGGCCTGCCGAAATGGAAACTGTGGCGGATGGCGGGCAACGTCGCGTTCGATACCGCCGTCGGAGCGATCCCGATCGCAGGCGATGCGTTCGACCTTCTGTTCCGGTCCAACACCCGCAACCTTCGGATCGTCAAGCGCCACCTGGACAAGCACCATCCTTCCAGCCGGGTCATCGACAGCTAGATATTCTGCGGTTTTCGCCGCGTTGTCATTGGCCGGTTTCAATCGCCTCGGCTTTTGGCCTATAGGTCGAGGCCATGGCGCGCGATGTAACCTACACCTCCTATCTCGACCTTGACCGGATCCTGTCGGCGCAGCATCCCGCGTCCGCCGCGCATGACGAGATGCTGTTCATCATCGTCCACCAGGCGAGTGAGCTGTGGCTGAAATTGTGCCTCCACGAACTGCAGGCGGCGCGCGACCATATCGCGGATGACGATTTGCGGCCCGCCTTCAAGATGCTGTCCCGCGTTGCCCGCGCGCAGAACCAGCTGATCAGCAGCTGGGACGTGCTCAGCACCATGACTCCGCATGATTATTCCGTGCTGCGCCCGCATCTGGGGACATCGTCAGGCTTCCAGTCTGCACAATACCGGCTGATGGAATTCCTGCTGGGCGGGCGCAATCCCGACATGGTGACCATGCACGAAGCGACGCCCGAAGTGGCGGCGATGCTGCGCGCGGAAATGGACCGGCCGAGCGTTTACGACGAGGCCGTCCGCCTGTTGGCGCGCCGCGGCTTCGCGATTTCCGAACCCGTCCTGGACCGCGATGTATCCGGGCAATGGAGCGCCTCAGCTGAAGTCGAGGCCGCATGGGCTGAAGTCTATCGCCATCCGAACAAGCACTGGGATTTGTATGAACTGGCGGAAAAGCTGGTCGACCTGGAATACCATTTCCAGCGCTGGCGGTTCGGGCACTTGAAGACCGTGGAGCGGATCATCGGTTTCAAGCGCGGTACCGGCGGCACGGCAGGCGTGGCCTATCTGGAAGGCGTGCTGAAACAGGTGTTCTTCCCCGAACTGCTTTCCGTCCGGACGGCGATATGAGCAGCTGGAAATCCGCCCGGAGGATCTGGGATATCTCCCAGACCTTGCGCCCCGGACTGCCGGTTTGGCCCGGGGATACCGAGTTCGGCATCGAACGCACCTGGGACATGGCGGCGGGATCGCCGGTCAATGTCGCACGGATGGTGATGAGCACGCATTCCGGCACGCATGGCGACGCACCGCTGCATTACGGCAACGATGCCGCGGACATCGCTTCGGTGGAACTCGACCCCTATATCGGCGAGTGCCTGGTGGTCGATGCGCGCGGCGTTTCGGGCATGATCGGCGTCGGTGATCTGCCCGCCATCCTCAGCGCGGACCGGGTGCTGTTCAGGACCTATGACGCGTTTCCCCATGACGGCTGGCGCGAGGATTTTACCGCCATATCTGCCGAGGCGATCCGCTGGCTCGCGGCGCAGGGGGTGAAGCTGATCGGCACCGATGCGCCATCGGTGGATCCGCAGAACTCCAAGTCGATCGAGGCCCACAAGGCGGTGCTGGACGAAGACATGCGCATTCTCGAAGGGCTTGTGCTGGATGATGTCCCGGCGGGCCGGTACGAGCTGATTGCCCTGCCGCTCAAGATTGCGGGCGGAGATGCGGGGCTGTGCCGCGCGATTCTGCGGGAGCTGGCGGAATGACTTTGGAGGACGCTCGCCGGCTCGATGCCGCCGACCCGCTGCGGGATTATCGCGAACGCTTCGACCTGCCGGAAGGGGTTGTCTACCTCGACGGCAATTCGCTGGGCGCGCTGCCTAAGGATACGCCCGCACGGCTGGAACAGGTCGTGCGCGGCGAATGGGGCAATGGGCTGATCCGTAGCTGGAATGATGCCGACTGGATTACCTTGCCGCAGCGCGTCGGGGCCAAGATAGCTCCGTTGATCGGGGCGGAAGCGGACGAAGTCATCGTTTGCGACAGCGTGTCGGTCAACCTGTTCAAGCTGATCGGCGCGGCGCTCAACATGCGCCCGGGTCGCAAAGTGATACTTTCCGAACCGGGCAATTTCCCCACCGACCTGTACATGATCGCCGGGCTGGAGGCGCAGGGTCTGGCGGAGCGGCGACTGGCCGCACCCGGCGATCTCGAGGCTGCGCTGGACGGCGATGTGGCGCTGCTGATGCTGACCCATGTTCACTACAAGGCCGGCCGCACGCATGACATGGTCAGGCTGACACGGGCCGCGCAGGATGCGGGCGCGCTGGTGCTGTGGGACCTGTCGCATAGCGGCGGCGCGGTGCCGGTCGATCTGGCGGCCTGCAACGCCGATTTCGCGGTCGGTTGCGGGTATAAATATCTCAACGGCGGCCCAGGCGCGCCAGCCTATGCTTACGTCGCCAAGCGGCACCATGCGGCGCTGTCGCAGCCCCTGACCGGATGGATGGGCCACGCGGCCCCATTTGCCTTTACTGATGATTACGCCCCCGCGCCGGGCGCTTCGCGCTTGCTGGCCGGCACACCGGGAATTCTCGGGATTGCCGCGCTGGAGGTCGGAGTCGACCTGATCGCCGAAATCGGCATCAACCGGCTCGCGGCAAAATCACGCGCGCTAAGCGAGTTTTTCCGGAAGTGCGCGGCGGAGAAATTGCCCGATCTGGAACTCGTCAGCCCGCTGGACCCACTGGCACGCGGCAGCCAATTGTCCTTCCGCCACACGCAAGCAAACGCGATCTGCCAGGCGCTGATTGCGCGCGGGATCATCGGCGATTTCCGCGATCCCGATATCCTGAGGTTCGGCTTCGCCCCCGCCTATGTATCGTTCGAGGATGTGTTCCTTGCGGCGGAAGGTCTGGCTGACATCATTTCTACCCGTGCATGGGACAAGCCGGAGTTCCAGCAACGCGCGGCAGTGACTTGAAGTGAGCGGTTAAGGCCGATTGCTATCGGGTGACTAAGGCCGCGCGCCCTTACGCTGAGCAGCGAGGCACGTCGAAGGTGACACGCGCTATCCAGCCTCTTCCATTCGCATTCGAGGTCGCATCACTCACGGCATCATACGTCACATCAGGGCGTGCGCGTAAGACGAATGTGCGTGTTCCGTTGGTCACATTGTCTGAAACCAGTGTCCAACCCCCATCTAGTCGCCTTACGTCACCAATGAACAGGGCAAATTCTGCAGCGAAGTCTTTGGCATCTTCATCCCCCTTCACAGTTAGTAGGATGTCTTGCGTTCGAACTTCGCAGTGGACCGGTGCCGGAGGTAGTGCATCCAAGAGTCAGTCTCCCCAAAACCATTATCGGCGTGATCTCAAATGCTTGCAGCTTTGATCAAGCTCCGCAATGGAATAGATCCCTCAAGCCTCCAGTTCGATATCCCAATAGAGCCAATCCCGCCAGGTCTCGTGGAGGAAGTTGGGCGGGAAGGCCTTGCCGCGTTGCTGCAGCTGCCAGTTGGTCGGGCGGATCGGCTTTACCAGGATCGGCATGTGAGCCTGTTGCGGTGTCCGCCCGCCTTTTTTCATGTTGCACGGCGCGCAGGCGGCGACGATGTTTTCCCAGCTGGTCCGACCGCCGAGCCGGCGCGGGATCACGTGGTCAAAGGTCAGATGGTGGTTGTCGCCGCAATATTGGCAGGTGAACCGGTCGCGCAGGAACACGTTGAACCGGGTGAAGGCCGGAAATTCGCTCGGTTTCACATATTGCTTGAGCGCGATGACCGAGGGGATCTTCATGTCCAGCGAAGGCGAGTGGACTTCCCGGTCATAGCTGGCGACCACATCCACCCGGTCGAGGAAAATCGCCTTGATCGCCGTCTGCCACGGCCACAGGCTGAGCGGATAATAGGACAGCGGCGTGTAATCCGCGTTGAGCACGAGCGCCGGGCAGCCCGCGACATTCCGTGTCGGATCTTCTGCGGCACTGCGAAAACGGGCCGCTCGCTCCATCAATTCGGCTTTGAACACGTCTTGTTCTACTCCCGATTTGTTGCATGGGAGCATTTGCGGCAAAAAGCGTCAACCCTGTGACACCGACCGAATCCCCAGAACTTTTTGCCGCAATAGTGTTTTGCCGGTGCCGGGGCATTCGCCTAGAGCAGGGCATCCGCCATGGTCACCACCCGTTTCGCCCCCAGCCCCAACGGCCCGCTCCACCTCGGCCATGCCTATTCGGCAATCGTGGCGCATGACCTCGCGCGCGCGGCAGGCGGGCGGTTCCTGCTGCGGGTGGAGGACATCGACGGTGTCCGCAGCAAGCCGGAACTGGCGGCGGAATTCCGCGCCGACCTGCAATGGCTGGGGCTGGAATGGACCGAAGTGCCCGCGCAATCCTCCCGCTTCGCCAGCTATGACGACGCTGCGCAGCGGCTCAAGGACATGGGACTGCTGTACTCCTGCAATTGCACCCGGGCCGACATTGCCGCTGCCGCCGTTGAGGCCGGACCGGAGGGGCCGGTGTATCCGGGAACCTGCCAGGGGAAAAACATCCCGGGCGAGGGCGCGGCGTGGCGGCTCGATATCACCCGGGCTTTGGCACGAACCGGCACGCTCCATTGGACGGACGATCTGGCGGGGCAGCAGCGCGCGGTGCCGGATCAGGCCGGCGATGTCGTGCTGCTGCGCAAGGACGCGCCCGCCAGCTACGACCTTGCCGCGACGCTCGACGATGCGCGCGACGGGGTCACGCTGGTGACCCGCGGACGAGACCTGTTCAGCGCCTCCCATATCCACCGGTTGCTGCAGGAATTGCTCGGCTTGCCCGTGCCGCGGTGGCATCACCACGCCCTGCTGGTGGATAAGAGCGGGACCAAGCTGGCCAAGCGGCGCGGATCGCCGTCGCTGGCGGACCGGCGGCTGGCAGGTGAGGACGGTCAGAAACTTGCGCAAGCGCTTCGGCAAAGTCGGTTTCCCGCTGGTATTTCGCTCGACCCGTCCTAAGTAGGCTGCATGCAAACATTCCTCATCATCGCGCTCGTAATCCTGTGCATCCTGGTAGTTGTTTCGCTGGTCCGCGGGATTGTCGCCTTTCTCAAGACGACCAAGATCGACCTGGAAAACGGAACGTCCGAAAACCTCATCGAAATGCAGACCATGCAGAACAAGATGATGTTCAACCGGATCAAGTATCAGGGCCTCGCCGTGTTGGTGGTCGCGATAATCCTCGCGTTCGCCCGCTGAGGCGGAAGCTCTCCGGTGGTCAAACTCAACAAGATCTACACCCGAACGGGTGATGACGGTTCGACCGGCCTGGTCGACGGTTCGCGCCAGGCGAAACACGCAGCGCGGATCGAGGCGATCGGTGCGGTCGACGAGGCCAACAGCGCGATCGGGCTCGCAGCCGTAGCGCTGGCGAACACCGGTCACGCCCAGTCGCTGTTTCGTATCCAGAACGACATGTTCGACCTCGGGGCCGACCTGGCGACACCGCTGGGCGAAGTTGGCGGGAAGGACTTCGAGCCTTCGCCTATGGTCCTTCGGGTCGTTCCGGCGCAGGCGGAATGGATTGAACACGCCATCGACACGCTGAACGAGCGGCTTGAACCCCTGACTAGTTTTGTCCTTCCCGGCGGATCGGAAGCGGCCGCCCGGGTGCATATTGCGCGGGCCACTGTTCGGTCTGCCGAACGGCGGGTGACCGCGCTTGCCGCCGCCGAACCGGTTAATCCGGCGGCGCTTGCCTACATCAACCGCCTGTCCGATTACCTGTTCGTGCTCGCACGGATCGCCAACGATGACGGCGCGGCGGACGTCAAGTGGATCCCCGGCGCCAACCGCTGAGGCCTGCTTCGATTTGCAGTGCACGGCAATGGCGCAGGGCTAGGCAGGTCGCCATCCACCGGCTAACAGACGCCTTTGCTGCAACTGCGAAGGGATCGACGGGATGCAAAAGATTGCTGTAATCGGCGCGGGCCAGATGGGTTCGGGCATTGCCCAGACGATTGCTCAGCACGGCATGGACGTGCTGCTTTCCGACCGTGAGTTATCCATCTCCGAAAAGGCCAAGGCAGGCATCGAACAGGCGCTCGGCCGGCTGGTCGGGAAGGGCAAGATCGAAATTGCCGATGCGGAAGCCGCGCTCGCCAGAATTACGCCCATCGCCGATTACGCACCGATGGCCGACGCTGATCTGATTATCGAGGCAGCGACCGAGAACGAGGCGATCAAACAGGCGATCTTCGGTGAAGCGGGTAAGGTGCTTGGCCCGGACGCGATCATGGCCAGCAACACCAGTTCGATACCGATCACCCGGATGGCCAATTTCGCGCCCGATCCGGCACGCTTCATCGGATTGCATTTCTTCAATCCCGTACCGGTTATGGGGCTGATCGAGATCATCCCCGGCCTCGCCACCAGCGCCGAGACCACCGCACGCACCCGGGCATTTGCGGAAAGCCTGGGCAAGCAGGTGGTGGAAGTGCAGGACGAGCCGGGCTTCGTGGTGAACCGCATCCTGATCCCGATGCTCAACGAAGCAGCGTTCGTGCTGGGGCAGGGAACCGCCAGCATCGAAGATATCGACAAGGGTTGCCGGATCGGCCTCAATCATCCGATGGGGCCCTTGGCGCTGGCGGATTTCGTCGGTCTCGACACGGTTCTCGATATTGTTCGAATCCTGCAGGCGACCACCGGGGATGCAAAATACCGGCCTGCGCCGTTGCTGGTCAAATATGTCGAGGCGGGCTGGCTCGGCCGGAAGACCGGCCGCGGATTCTATGACTACAGCGGCGAGGTGCCGGTTCCGACCCGCTAAGGTTCCGGCACCGGCAGGTTTCGTGGAACAGGCAACCTCCACCGGTGGTTGAACGGGTGAAGGAGTATTTTTCCATGACCGACCACGACAAGAGCGACGATAAGATCAAGACGCAGGAACAGCGGCAGGCAGATTTCGCGCCGGAAACGCATAACGACGAGCAGGACGATCATCGTTCGCAGGCTCAGGAGGTCGCCCAGCAGGCACGCGGTCGCGCCGATGCGGGCAGCCCGACGGAAAGTCGGAAGGACCCCAACACAAACGATCCCATGGGCGATTCGACCCAGGATATCATCGACCATATGCGCGACATGGAAAGCAGCGGCCGGATCGACATGGATGCGTTCAAGGGCGAACCCAACCATGATGACAATGTCGACGAACTGGGACCCGAGGGCAAACTCGACAACCTGCGCGGTGACGGTAACTAACTTCGATCCATAACCCGGATTACCGCAACACCCACAACGCCGCGATCAGGACTGCCGCGCCGATCGATACACTGTAAGCCAACCAACGCAGCTTGGGCAGGTCCGGTGTATCGACGGCGTGGGCGGAAAGCCGAGCAAAGGCACGGCAAGTTCGCCTTTCCGCGCTGATCGCCAAAACAATGGCCAAGGCAATGAACAGTGTGGCGATCGCCCGTGCGAGCCAAGGCGGTTCCAACTCACCGAACAGAGCCCGAAAGCCGAGACCTATGCCGATCGCGGCGAAAGCGGTGCGCATCCACCCTGCGAAGGTCCGTTCGAGCGCCAGGATCGTACGATCCTCGGCCCAGTCCGTACGGTGGTCTGCCAGTTCTTCGTTCTTGTTATTGGGTGTGCTCCGGTCGGCTTCACCCCGGTCGTGGTCGTCAGAGGGATCTGGGTCTTTTCGCGAGTCACTCATTCTAGATGTACATAACGACATCGCCTTGTTCTTCAACACCTTCGCCCGGTGGGGTTGGAATGATATCCGGCGTAGGTTCGAATCCATGAGTGTCGTCAATCAATTCGTCATCCGGCAGGAATTCAGCTTCCAGTTCCTCATCCGGAGTTAATTCGCCGCCGGTATCGGCATCGAGAACTGGCCGGTCATCGGGCTGCGCCAAGGCCGCTGCATCGGCTTCGTATTGGCTTTTGGACCGGGTCAATTCATCCGCTGCGTCGAGCAAGACGCCCGGATCATCCTCGTCGCCAATCAGGCTGACGGCGCCGAACGCCGCCAGGAAGACGAAAATCAGGGCACCCCAGCGGTTCATGAACATGTATCCACGCATCCCGTACCCTTAGCGGTTTAGCGTTAAGGTTCTCTTTCGGTCGTCAGCCGCTTCAGTGAATAAAGCATTTCCAATGCTTCGCGCGGGCTCAGTGCATCGACGTCCAGCAAATCCAGTTGCTGGCGCACTGGATCAACGCGCTCGTCATGAACCGCACTGGCGGCAGCGGCGAACAAAGGCAGGTCACCCAGCCCGGCGGCAATTCCGCCCGTTTCGGACCGTGCCTGCTCCAGCCGGTCAAGGACCGAACGGGCGCGCGTGACCACTGCCTTGGGAACTCCGGCCAGTTTGGCGACAGCGAGCCCGTAACTGCGGTCCGCAGGACCATCCGCCAACTCGTGGAGCAACACGAGTTCGCCGCGCCATTCCCGCGCGCGGACATGATGGAGCGACAGGGCCTCGCAGCTTTCGGCAAGTCGGGAGAGTTCGTGATAGTGGGTGGCGAAAAGGCACCGCGATTTATTTCCGCTATGCACCGCCTCGACCACCGCCCACGCCAACGCGAGTCCGTCATAGGTCGAAGTCCCGCGCCCGACCTCGTCGAGGACTACGAAGCTGCGCTCGCCTGCCTGCGCCAGGATGGCGGCCGTTTCGACCATCTCGACCATGAACGTCGACCGCCCGCGTGCGAGATTGTCGGACGCGCCGACCCGGCTGAACAATTTGTCGACCAGTCCGATCGTGGCGCGGTCGGCTGGGACATAGCCGCCCGCTTGCGCCAGCACGACGATCAGCGCATTCTGGCGCAGGAAGGTCGATTTGCCGCCCATGTTCGGCCCGCCAATCAGCCACAGCCGGTCGTCCGGCGAAAGGACGCAGTCGTTGGCGACAAACCGTTCGCCCGATCCGGTTCTGGCTCCGGATTTGCCACCCGAACTCGTCAATGCGGCTTCGACCACCGGGTGGCGTCCCGCCTCGATGGCGAGCGAGTTGTCGTCTGTAATCTGGGGACGGCACCAGCCGCCTTCGGCTGCACGCTCAGCCTGCCCCGCCGCCACGTCGATCCGGGCGAGTGCGGCAGCGGTGTCGGCGATCAGCAGCCGCGCTTCGACGACTCTGGCGGTCAGATCCTCGAAATGCGCTTCCTCGGCGGCCAGTGCATGGCCCCCCGCCTCCGCGATGCGGCCCGCTTCTTCATGCAGGCCAAGCGAATTGAACCGGACGGCCCCGGCCATGGTCTGGCGGTGGGTAAAACCGCTGTCGGCAGCCATCAGGATATCACCGTGCTTGGCAGGCACCTCGATGAAATAGCCGAGCACGCCGTTGTGCTTGATTTTCAGCGCGGCAATTCCGGTTTCGGCGCGGTAGCGGCCTTCCAGCGCAGCGATGGCGCGGCGGGCGTTACCGGAGATCTCGCGCAATTCGTCGAGCGCCGCGTCGTAACCTTGCGCAATGAAGCTCCCCTGCGAGCGCTCGGTCGGGGGAGACGGCACCAAAGCCCGCTGCAACAGATCGACTAGCGCGCCGTGCCCGCCCATGGCCGGCAGCAGCGCTTCGAGCAGGGCAGGGCGATCGGGCTTGGCGGACAGGAAATCGCGAATTCGCCGCGCTTCCGCAAGCCCGTCGCGAATTTGCCCGAGATCGCGCGGACTCCCGCGGCCCGCGACGATCCTGCCCAGCGCCCGCCCGATGTCGGGCAAGGCGCGCAGAACGCCGCGCAGGTCGGCGCGGAGCAAAGGGTCGTCGTGCAGCCAGTGGACCAGCGCCAGCCGCGCTTCGATGGCGCTGCGGTCCAGCAGCGGCGCGCCAAGGTCATCGGCTAGCTGCCGCGCGCCCGCGCCGGTCACGCAGCGATCGACCGCCGCGATCAGGCTTCCGGCGCGGCCGCCTTGCTGCGATGACAAGATTTCCAGGCTGCTTCGCGTCGCTTCGTCCATGGCCATGGTGGCGTGCCCGGTGCGCGCCACCGGCGGCTGCAGAAACGGCAGAGTGCCCCGCCCGACATGATCCAGGTAGGCCACCAGCCCGCCCGCCGCGGCCAGCATGGCGCGGGTGAAATTCCCGAACCCGTCGAGCGTTGCTACGCCGTGCAGTGATTTGAGGCGCGCCTCGCCCTCGTCGCTAGCGAAGTCATGCCGCGGCCGAGCGACGGCGGCCTCGGGCGCCGCGTCCCATTCCTCCGGCGCGACCAGCTCGCTAGCGCCCAATCGCGCGAGCGCGGCTCCGGCGCTTTCAGGGGTACATTCTTCCAGCTCCATCCGCCCGGTGGATATGTCGCACGCGGCAATGCCGATGGTGCCGCGCAGTTCGCACACGGCGGCCAGCACGTTGGCCCGGCGCGGCTCCAGCAGGGCTTCTTCGGTCAGGGTGCCAGCGGTTACGAAGCGAACGATTTCGCGCGCCACCAGCGCCTTGTACCCGCCGCGCTTCTTTGCTTCCTCCGGTGTCTCGACCTGTTCGGCGATCGCGACCCGGCATCCGGCCTTGATCAGGCGCGCCAGGTAACCTTCCGCGGCATGCACCGGAACGCCGCACATCGCGACCGGCTCGCCGTCATGCTCGCCGCGACTGGTGAGTGCGATATCGAGGATCGCGGCGGCCTGCCGCGCATCGTCGAAAAACAGTTCGAAGAAGTCTCCCATCCGGTAGAACAGCAGGCAACCTTCGGCCTCGCGCTTGAGCGCGAAATATTGCTGCATCATCGGTGTGGGGCCCTTGGCCCCGGTCGCCACCTTCGTACTCGCCATGCGCGGGGGCCTACGCGTAGTGCTGCCGATTCGGAAAGGCGGCGGGGGAAGCTTTCCCCTGACGCTTGGCACTATCCTTGGTAGCGACCCTCCGCTACGGACGGGGCGAAGCATTTCCCGAGCACCTGGAGGACTAATTTGGCCGACGAGAAGCAGACCGGTTTCACAGCACGTGAAGCCCTGTTCTACCATGAAACCATCCGTCCGGGTAAGATCGAGATCATCGCTTCCAAGCCGATGGCCACGCAGCGTGACCTCAGCCTCGCATACTCGCCCGGTGTCGCCGCCCCCGTGCAGGCGATCGCCGACGATCCGGCCAACGCCGCGAAGTATACCGCGCGGGCCAATCTGGTGGCGGTGATTTCGAACGGTACCGCCATTCTCGGCATGGGCAATCTGGGCGCGCTGGCGTCCAAGCCGGTGATGGAAGGCAAGGCCGTCCTGTTCAAGCGCTTCGCCGATGTCGATGCGATCGATATCGAACTCGATACCGAAGACCCCGAAGCGTTCATCAACGCGGTCGCGCTGATGGAACCGACCTTCGGCGGGATCAATCTCGAAGACATTGCAGCGCCCGAATGTTTCATCATCGAACAGGCCTTGCGCGACCGGATGAACATCCCTGTCATGCATGACGACCAGCACGGTACTGCGATCATTTCGGCAGCCGGATTGATCAACGCGTGCCACCTGACTGGCCGGGACCTCAAGGACGTGAAGATCGTCGTGAACGGCGCCGGCGCGGCGGCCCTGGCCTGCACCGCATTGATCAAATCCATCGGCGTGCCGCACGACAACGTGATCGTTTGCGACCGGTCCGGCCCGATTTACCCGGGCCGCGAGAATGTCGACCAGTGGAAGAGCGCCCATGCCGTAGACACCGCCGCGCGCACGTTGGAAGAAGCGCTGGACGGGGCGGATATCTTCCTCGGCCTGTCAGCCGCTGGCGCGCTGAAGCCCGAATGGGTCAAGAAGATGGCGGACCGTCCGATCATCTTTGCGATGGCCAACCCCGATCCGGAAATCACGCCTGACGATGCCAAGGCGGTCCGGCCCGATGCGATCATCGCGACCGGGCGCTCCGACTATCCCAACCAGGTCAACAACGTCCTTGGTTTCCCGTTCATCTTCCGCGGCGCGCTGGATGTCCAGGCGACCACGATCAACGAGGAAATGAAGGTCGCTGCGGCGCACGCGATTGCCGCGCTCGCCCGCCAGAGGGTCCCGGACGAAGTGGCTGCGGCCTACGGGATCAACCACAAATTCGGGACCGATTACATCATTCCCGCCCCGTTCGACCCGCGCCTGATGGAAGTCGTATCGGCCGCCGTTGCCAAGGCGGCGATGGATTCGGGGGTCGCCAAGGCCCCGATCGAGGATTTCGATGCTTACAAGCTCGCCTTGAAAGCACGCCTGAACCCGACGACCTCGGTCCTCACCAACAGCTACGACATCGCCCGCGCAAATCCGAAACGGGTGGTTTTTGCGGAGGCGGAAGAAGACGTCGTTCTGCGCGCCGCAATCCAGTTCCGCGATTTCGGCTATGGCACCCCAGTGCTGGTCGGTCGGACCAAGGCGGTTGCGGACAAACTGCACATGCTCGGCGCGGATAATCCCGGCGATTTCGAGATCCAGAACTCGGCCGATTGCGAGTTCGTCCCGGATATGGTCGAGTTTCTCTACAAGCGGTTGCAGCGCAGGGGCTACACCGAGCGCGATGTGCGCCGACTGGTCAATCAGGAACGCAACGTGTTCTCCGCCCTGCTGGTCGCGCTTGGACATGGCGATGCGATGATCACCGGGGTGACTCGAACATTCGCCCAGTCTGCCCGTGAAGTGAACCTGGTGCTCAACGCCAAGGAAGGTGCGTTGCCGTTCGGCATCCACATGATGATCGGCAAGAACCACACGACCTTCATGGCCGACACCACGATCAACGAGCGCCCCTCGGCGGAAGAATTGGCGCATATTGCCAAGGAAACCGCCGCCGTGGCCCGCCGGATGGGCCACGAACCGCGCGTCGCGTTCCTGTCCTATTCGACCTTCGGCAACCCCAGCGGCAAATGGCTCGACACCATCCGCGGTGCGGTGGCGATCCTCGACAAGGAAGACCCCGGTTTCGAATATGAAGGCGAGATCGCGCCCGATGCCGCGCTCAATCCCAAGGTGATGGCGCTTTATCCGTTCAGCCGCCTGTCGGCTCCGGCGAACGTGTTGGTGATGCCGGGCCTGCAGTCGGCCAACCTATCGGCCAAGCTGCTGCGCGAACTGGGCGGCGATGCCACCATCGGTCCGATGCTGATCGGGATGGAGAAGCCGGTCCAGATCGTCCCGATGACCGCGATCGCGCCCGATGTGCTGACGCTGGCGGTGCTCGCGGCGGCCGGCGTGGTCGGGTAGCGCCGGCTCAGGTCGCGGGGGCGGGGCGGGCCCGGGCCCGCGACGCGACCTGTTCGAACATTGCGTACAGGGCTGCCGGGGTAGTCCGCTCGATCGCGCCATCGGCAACCTCTTCCGGTGACCAGGTGATTGTCGGCATTTCATCGTCGAGCATTTGCCATTCGGGAAACATCCGCTCGCTGACGTCATTCGACAGGATCAGGCGGACTTCGCAATGGCGATTGTCATCGGCAATTCGCGCATAAAGCGCATCGATCTCGGCCTCGGGTCCTTCAATCAGCTGGATATAGAGATCATGGCGGCAAACCAGCGCACCGGTGATGTCGTCCCGAAGATTATTGCGGCGGGCTTCCACAAGGATGCCCGCCAACGTTGCACGATCGAACCCGAAAGGGCGCGAACAGTAGATCAATTGCTTCAATTCCGGAACCTCCAGAGACTTCTAGCGGGCAATGTTACCTGAGCCGGCAGCGTGTGGATAGTCACCGCAGCAGCGTGTTGTTCTACGGTTCTTTCCGCCGATACCGAAAATACCAGACTTCATGACCCTGTCGCCGGGCCTTTCTCTCGTAGCGGGTTTCCGTCCAGCCGCCGGGGCGGGTCTGGAAGTCTTTCGGGCCGCTAATCAGCCATTCGAACTGGTGCGTATGGCGGCGCATCACCATCAGGGCATGGCGCAGGTAGACCGGGTGGTCGGTGCCGAAACGGAATTCACCGCCAGGCTTCAGCTTGGCGGCGATCATGTCGAGAGGGCCGTCGTTCATCATCCGCCGCTTGGCGTGACGCGCCTTCTTCCACGGGTCGGGATGTAGCAGGTAGACGAAGGAGAGCGCGCCGTCCGGGACCCGGGCGAGCACTTCCAGCGCGTCACCCATATGCAGCCGGACGTTGGTCATGCCGAGATCACGGACGTGCCCCAGCGCGCCGACCATGCCGTTGACGAAGGGTTCCGCGCCGACAAAGGCGTGGTCGGGCAACATGTCGGCCCGCGCGGCCAGATGCTCCCCTGCGCCCATCCCGATTTCGAAGTGTAGCGGCACGTCGCGTCCGAACAGCGCGTCGGATGTGACCGGTCCTTCCTCCGGCACGCTCAAGGCGGGCAAAAGGGTATCGAGCAGTTCCTGCTGGCCCTGGCGCAGGGTGCGGCCCTGTGTACGCCCGTACAGGCGGTTCAAAGTGGTCGGATCACCCGGCTTATTCGCTGTCATGCGAGCGCAGCTAAAGAAAAACCGCTCCGAGGCAAGGCCTGGAGCGGTTTTGTGTTCGGAAGACTGATTTTTCAGAGAGGAATTCTCAGGCGGCTTCGGCCTTCGCGTCCGGATCGCGCAGCACATAGCCGCGGCCCCAGACGGTTTCGATGTAGTTTTCGCCGCCGCATGCGTGAGACAGTTTCTTGCGCAGCTTGCAGATGAACACGTCGATGATCTTCAGTTCCGGCTCGTCCATCCCGCCGTACAAATGGTTGAGGAACATTTCCTTGGTTAGCGTGGTCGCTTTGCGCAGGCTGAGCAGTTCCAGCATCGCATATTCCTTGCCGGTCAGGTGGACCCGGGCACCGTCGACTTCAACCGTTTTGGCATCGAGATTGACCGCGAGCTTGCCGGTGCGGATGACCGACTGCGAGTGGCCCTTGGAACGGCGGACCACGGCGTGGATGCGCGCGACCAGTTCTTCGCGGTGGAACGGCTTGGTGACGTAATCGTCAGCCCCGAAGCCGAAGCTGCGGATCTTGCTGTCCATTTCGGCAATGCCCGACAAGATCAGCACCGGCGTCTGCACCTTGGCAACGCGCAGCTTCTTGAGCACATCATAGCCATGCATGTCCGGCAGGTTGAGATCGAGCAGGATGATATCGTAATCATACAGCTTGCCGAGATCGAGGCCCTCTTCGCCCAGATCGGTAGAATAGACATTGAAGCCTTCCGTCGTCAGCATCAGCTCGATGGCCTTTGCCGTCGTCGGCTCGTCTTCGATCAGCAGTACACGCATGGGAAAGTCCCCCTAAACCCGAAATCCCTGGCCCCAGGCCGAATGGCCGGTAACCCCCTATCAAGAGGTATTGACCGATATTAACCACACAACTTCTGAACAGAAAAGGTTAATTAAGCGTAAACCAAGGTATTCCCGGAGAGAAAACAAATTTCGCAGCGCCTTGGGCAGGCCTCATCGCATCCCGGCCATCTTCTTCTGACGCCGCCGCTGGACGCTGCTGCCGATGCCCATGGCCTCCCGATATTTCGCTACTGTCCGCCGGGCAAGATCGAACCCCTCGGCCTTAAGGAGTTCGACCAATTTGTCGTCGGATAGGATTTTCCGGGGGTCCTCCGCATCGGTCAGGCCCTTGATCCGCGCCTTGACCGCTTCGGACGACGCGCCGCCTTCGCCATCCGCGTCCGCGCCCACGCCGCTGGTAAAGAAATATTTCAGCTCGAAAGTGCCGCGGTCGCAGTGGAGGTATTTGTTGCTGGTTACCCGGCTGACGGTACTTTCATGCATCTCGATGGCCTCGGCCACGGTCCGCAGCGTGAGCGGTCTCAGGTCCGACACCCCGCGCCGGAAGAAACCGTCCTGCTGCTTAACGATCTCGGCGGAAACTTTCAGGATGGTCTTCTGCCGCTGGTCGAGCGCCTTGATCAGCCAGTTCGCATCACCCAGGCGTTCCTGCAGCCAGGCCTTGGATTCCTTGTCGGTGCTGCCCTGGCGCAGTTCGAGGTAGTAATCGCGGTTGACCACCAGCCGCGGCAGGGTGGCTTCGTTGAGGGAGATTTTCCAACCGCCTGACTGATCCTGCTCGATCAGCACATCGGGTACGACCGCGGTGCCTTCGCTGGAACCGAATTGCAGGCCCGGGCGCGGATCGTAGGTCCTGAGTTCCGCCAGCATGTCGGAAAAGTCCTCATCGTCGACGTCGCACATTCGCCGCAATTGCTCGAACGCGCCCTTGGCTATCAGGTCGAGATTATCGATCAGCCGTGCCATGCAGGGATCGTAACGATCAGCTTCGCGCGCTTGCAGCGCCAGGCATTCCGCGAGGCTTCGCGCGCCAACCCCGGCGGGGTCGAGCGAGTGAACCACCGCAAGGGCGCGTTCGACTTCCGGCACCGGCACATCCAGTTCCAGCGCCACTTCGCGTTCGTTCATCGTCAGGTAGCCGGCATCGTCGATCTGGCCGATCAGGTACCGCGCCAAAAACTCCTCCCGCGCGTCCCCCGCAGCCGGGCCGACTTGCGCATTCAGATGATCCGCGAGGCTGATCGCGCCGCCGCCGCGTTCGTCAATCGAAGGGCCTTCCGCACCAATCGACTGGCTGCCCCCGCTGCCCCACTCACCGTCGCCGGTATCGCGGTCGCGGTCGAGCGTTTCGGCGGCGATGTCGAGCGGCCGGTCGGCTTCGCCGTTTCCCGCGGACATTAAGGTATCCGATGACGCGTCTTCTCGCGAACCTTCGGGAATTTCGTCCGGTTCGCCGCCCTCGCGGCTGACCTCGCCCGCTTCGAGTAGCGGGTTCGATTCGAGCGCCTCGCCAATGAACGTCTCGATTTCGAGATTGGATAGCGCAAGCAGCTTGATTGCCTGCTGCAACTGCGGGGTCATCACCAGCGATTGTGATTGCCGCAAGTCCAGGCGCGGGCCCAATGCCATTATTCAGGTTCCGACTGGGAAAGGCTCTGGAGGGGTGGCATAGGTCATGGCTGCAGGATCACAGGGTAAATCCTTCACCGAGATAGAGGCGGCGGACATTTTCATCGGCCACCAGGTCCTGCGGCGTACCGGCGAACAGCACCTGGCCGCCGTAAATGATACAGGCCCGGTCGACGATATCCAGCGTTTCCCGCACGTTATGATCGGTGATCAGCACCCCGATGCCGCGGTCCTTCAGGTCGATCACCAGGTCGCGGATGTCGCTGATCGACAGGGGATCAATCCCGGCAAACGGTTCGTCGAGCAGCATGATCGAAGGTTTCGCTGCCAGCGCGCGGGCGATTTCGCAGCGGCGGCGTTCCCCGCCCGACAGGGCCATGGCGGCTGAGCTGCGAAGCCTTTGCAGCCCGAATTCGTCCAGTAGCCGTTCGAGTTCGGCTGCTCGGGTATCCTTGTCCGGCTCGACCATTTCGAGCACGCAATTGATGTTCTGTTCGACTGTCATCCCGCGAAAGATGCTGGTTTCCTGAGGTAGATAACCGAGGCCCAGGATCGCCCGGCGATACATCGGCAGCTTGGTGACATCTTCGCCGTCCATCAGGATGCGGCCCGAATCGGGGCGGACCAATCCCATGATCGAATAGAAGCAGGTCGTCTTGCCCGCACCGTTGGGACCAAGCAGTCCGAGCACTTCCCCCTTGCCGACGGTCAGGGATATATCGGTCAGCACCGCCCGCTTGTCGTAGGATTTGGCGATCGACACGACTTCCAGCCCGCCTTGGGGAATTGGAGCGGATGCGGAAGCCGGGGTTTGCACGGCAGATGCGCCCGGAACCGGGGTTTCAGGGGCGTTTTCCGCCGCGTCACTGTTTTCCAAAATCGTCATTACCGACCCATGTAGCAGCGCAGCGCCGACAAAAAACCCCTTGGCGAAGAATTTTGGCAGGGTTTGTGCATGAACTCGAAAACGCCTGCGCGCTCGGGCGGTAGCACCCTTTGTTACAACAATGTTACCCGATTTGACTGTTATGCAAAGGTTTGAGATACTCGGTTCGGGATAAGAGGGTGAGGAAACATCTATGAGCCGAGCTTTTGACAAAGTCTCGCACGCGAAGAGCGTCGCCACCACGAGAAAATGTGACTGGCGCAGGGGCATGAGCAACAACGTGGCCTATGCGCTGCTGGTTTATACCGGATTGCAGATATTCGTGACGGTGGCCGCGATGGAGCGCGGTGCCGGGTCTATCCTTCCCTACTTCGCACTGGTGGTGCTCGTCGCCGCGATAATTCCCGCCTGCCGCTTCTTCGAACGCCGCTGGATCGGCCTGAGCGATGACGAGGCGGCCGACCGCTCGCTCGCCCCGGCCTATCGCCGCGATCAGTTGGGGCTATGGGCGCTGGCAATCGGGCTGCCGTTCGCATTGACTGCGCTGTTCAAGGCCATCGCCGCCGTCTGAATCCGGCAGGCTGCCCATTGGGGCCAGACGTTGCACGGGGCTCGGCCCTGCCCTAGGGCCGGGACATGCCCAAGACACCTGTGCTCCCATGATCGACCCCGTCACCGCGCAGGACCGCTGCGCCAAACTGCTTGACGCCGCCAAACGGCACGGGGCGACCAGAGCCGATGCGGTCGCCAGCGCGAGTTCTTCGGAGTCGGTCTCTGTCCGGTTGCGCAAGCTCGAAGATGTCGAACGGTCCGAGAGCGAAGAGATTTCCCTGCGCGTGTTCGTGGGGCGGCGATCCGCCTCGATCAGCACCAGTGATTTTTCCGCAGCCGCGTTCGAGGAACTAGCCGAGCGGGCTGCTGCCATGGCGGGCGCTGCGCCGGAAGATCCCTATGCCGGAATTGCGGAGCCCGAATTGCTCGCGCGCGCTCCATTCCCCGATCTCGAGCTCGAAGACACATCCGAACCCGGCCCCAGCAGCCTGCGCGCCATGGCCGAGGAAACCGAGGACGCGGCCCGCGCTGTCGGCGGTGTGACCAACAGCGAAGGTGGCAGCGCCAGCTTCGGACGTTCGGTCGCAGTACTGGTGACCAGCAGCGGTTTCGTTGGCGGGTACGGCGCAACCAGCCATTCGCTCAGCGCCAGTGTGATCGCGGGCGAGGGCGGGAACATGCAGCGCGATTATGCCTACCGGACCATGCGGTTCGCGGAGGACCTGCCGCCGCCTGCCGAAATCGGCCAGCGCGCCGGGACGAGAGCGGTTGCGCGGCTGGGGCCGGGCGGCCTCGCCAGCGGCCCGATGCCGGTGGTGTTCGACCCGAGAGTCGGGACAAGCCTGATCGGTCATCTGCTCGGCGCGATATCCGGCACCGCGATCGCCCGCGGGTCCAGTTTCCTGCTGGGCCGACTGGAGGATGAACTTTTCCCGCAGAACCTGCGCATTCTCGATAACCCGCATCGGCTGCGCGGCTTGCGTTCGCGGCCATTCGACGGCGAAGGACTGCCAACCTTGCCGCGGGCCCTGGTGGAGGGCGGCAAGCTGACCGGATGGCTGACCAATTTGTCGGCCGCGCGGCAGCTGGGCATTACCCCGACCGGCCACGCGGCGCGGGGCGGCAGCGGCGCGCCCGGCATATCGGCGACCAATGTCCATCTCGAGGCGGGGACTGCCAGCCGGGCTGACCTGATTGCCGACATAACCGAGGGCGTGCTGGTGACGGAGCTTTCAGGGCAAGGCGTCAACCCGGTCACGGGCGATTACAGCCGCGGTGCTTCGGGTTTCCGGATCGTCAATGGCGAAGTGGCCGGTCCGGTGGCGGAATTCACCATTGCCGGGAACCTTCTGTCCATGATGGCCGCTCTGACGGCAGCGGATGACCTTGAAATGCACCGCGCGATAAATGTGCCGACCCTAAGGGTCGACGGGATGGTGGTAGCAGGGGAATAGCCATGACGAGAATGTTGCGAATCGTGGCCGCCGCCGTGCTGTTCCTCGTCCTGCCGCTGGCCGCGCCAGCCGCTGCACTGATCCCGAGCGCGGCGGAAACTGCAGCCGTCACGGCCGCACCGGAACAGCAGATTGCGAGTACCGCTGAAGCGGGTTCAGACGAGCGGATTGCAGCGCGCATCACGGACATTTTCAACCAGTTGCCGTCCATGTCACAGGTGGATGTGACGGTCAGCGAAGGGGTTGTGTCGCTGACCGGTTTCGCTCCTGATGCCGCTGCGATCGAACGCGCCGAGACGATTGCAAACCGGGTCGACGGGGTGGTGACCGTTGAAAACGAGCTTGAGCGCGATGTATCCGTCGATGCCAATCTCGGTGCATTGGGCAGCCTGTCGGACAAGTTCGACGGGTTTGTAGCTATGCTTCCGCTGATCGCCGCGGCGTTCGCTGTCGCGCTGGTGATCGGCCTTGTTGGCTATCTCATCGCCGGACTTGGTGCCGTGTGGCGCCGGATCGCCCCGAACAGCTTCCTTGCCGATCTGATCGCGACCGCCATCCGGTTCGTGTTCGTGGTGGGCGGGCTGGTCATCGCGCTGGACATGATCGGCGCGGGTGCGCTGCTTGGCGCGGTTCTGGGCGGTGCCGGGGTGATCGGGATCGCGCTCGGATTTGCGATGCGCGACACGATCGAGAACTACGTCGCGTCGCTGATGATGTCGCTGCGCCAACCGTTTCGCGCCAATGACCACGTGGTGATCGACGATCTGGAAGGCCGGATCATCCGCCTGACCAGCCGGGCGACCATCATGATGACGATGGACGGCAACCATTTGCGCATCCCCAATTCCTCCGTATTCAAGGCGGTGATCCTGAATTACACGCGTAACCCCCAGCGCCGGTTTGAATTCGAACTGGGTATCGATGCGGAAGACGATGCCGGCGAGGCCCGGCGTCTCGGGGTGGACGTGCTGCGCCAACAGAGCTTTGTCCTTGGCAATCCGCCTCCCTTCGCTTCGGTGGATCGAGTGGGCGATTCCAATATCGTCATCCGGTTTTTCGGCTGGATCGACCAGGAGAAAACCGACTGGCTGAAAGCCCGCAGCGAAGCGATACCCGCGGTGAAGGACGCGTTGGAAGCGTCGGGCTTTGCACTGCCGGAACCGATTTATCGCCTGCGTTTCGATGCCGGGGCCCCGCTTCCCATCGGCTCCGCTGAAATCGTCGAAACGACCGGCGAGCCAGAACAACCGGCGCTACCGGCCACTTTCGCGCCGAAACGCAAGAAAGCACCGCGGCCAAAGGCGGCAGCGGAAGGCGGAGCCGCCGATGTCTCGCCGGATAACGAAGTTGAGCAGATGGTCGATGCCGAGCGGTCGTCGGGTTCTACCGATCAGGACCTGCTCGATTCGAACCGGCCCGTCGAATAGGGCCGGGGTACGTTATTCGGCCTTGGCAGCGGCCTTCTTGGCTTCGGCGGCGCGTTCGATCGCTTCCACCAAGACCTGTCGTGCTTCGGCGGCGTCACCCCAGAGGCCGACACGGACCCACTTTTCCGCTTCGAGATCTTTGTAATGGGTGAAGAAATGCTCGATCTGCTGCAACACGATCGAGGGCAGGTCGCCGCGTTCGCCGACATCGGAATAATAGGGGAACGTGGTGTCGACTGGCACGCAGATCAGCTTTTCGTCGCCGCCGTGTTCGTCTTCCAGATTGAGCACGCCGATCGGACGGGCGCGGACAACGCAGCCGGCGATGAACGGCGAGCGCGCGATCACCAGCGCGTCCAGCGGGTCGCCGTCGGGTGACAGCGTGTGCGGAATGAAGCCGTAATTGGCGGGATACCGCATCGGCGTGTGCAGAATCCGGTCGACGAACAGCGCGCCGGAAGCCTTGTCGAATTCGTATTTCACCGGCTCGCCGCCTGACGGCACTTCGATGATGACGTTCAGGCTTTCGGGCGGGTTGTCGCCGATCGGGATCATGTCGATGTTCATGAGGCGGCTCTCTAGACTCCGGTTGGCGACCCGCCAAGACTATTTTTGTTGCACTGCAATAATCGTCAGCAGGGGTCCCGGCCATTGCAGGAGGCGCGGCGACCATTTAAGCGCGCGGCATCATGGCAAACAACACACCTCAAGCAATCCGCGGGACGCAGGACATCTTCGGCGCCGAAGCGGAGGCGTTCGCCTTCGTGGTTGAGACTTTCGAACGGGTGCGCAAGCTGTACCGGTTCCGCCGCGCCGAGATGCCGGTGTTCGAAAAGACCGAAGTGTTCGCCCGGTCCATCGGCGAGACTACCGACGTCGTATCAAAGGAAATGTATTCGTTCGAGGATCGAGGCGGCGAATCGCTGACCCTACGGCCCGAATTCACCGCCGGAATAGCGCGCGCCTACCTGACCAACGGCTGGCAGCAACACGCTCCGCTGAAGCTGGCGACGCACGGCCCGCTGTTTCGCTATGAGCGTCCGCAGAAAGGCCGCTACCGCCAGTTCCATCAGCTTGACGCCGAAATCATCGGGGCGGGTGAGCCGCAGGCCGATGTCGAATTGCTGGCGATGGCCGACCAGTTGCTCAAGGAGCTGGGCATTGCCGACGGGGTGACGCTGCAGCTCAACACGCTGGGCGATGCGGATAGCCGCGAGGCATGGCGCACTGCGCTGGTCGAATATTTCCGCGATGTTCGGGACGAGCTTTCGGAAGACAGCCAAGAACGGCTGGAGAAGAACCCGCTGCGCATCCTCGACAGCAAGGACGCGAGGGACCGCGCGTTCGTAGCGGACGCGCCGCAGATCGACGATTTCCTGGGTGCCGAAGCGCAGGATTTCTTCGCAGCGGTGACGAGCGGGTTGGATGCCGCCGGAGTGGCGTGGACACGCAACTCAGCGCTGGTCCGCGGCCTCGATTATTACCGCCACACCGCGTTCGAATTCGTCACCGACCGGCTTGGTGCCCAAGGTACTGTGCTCGGCGGCGGGCGCTATGACGGACTGATGGAAAGCCTCGGCGGACCTGCGACACCTGCTGTCGGTTGGGCGGCAGGGATTGAACGGCTCGCGATGTTGGTCGGGGAGTGTGGTGAAAGCCGTCTTGAGATTGCAGTCGCTGCCGAAAGCCGAGATCGTGAGGCCGACGCGGCTTCAGCGGTGACAATGTTCAGACGCATGGGGATCAGTGCAGAGCTTTTCGCCAGTGGGAGCCCTCGCAAGCGCTATGACAAGGCTCGCAAAACCGACCCAGGGGTCTTGATCTCCATGGATGTCCGAGAAGGCAATAATGTGCAAAACTGGCTTGCTACGCTGCCGGAGATTGACCGCCAGGACGAAGCATTTCGGGCATTTTTGTCGCGCTGGGACATCCCGGACGAAGATCTCAAGTGACCATCTCCGCCGAACGCCTGCATCACATCACCAACCGCTTTGCGGAACTCGAGGCGCGGATGGCTTCGGGGACGCTGGAGGGTGAGGCGTTCGTGCAGGCGAGCCGCGATTATTCCGAACTCGAACCGATCGCGAAGATCGCGAACGAAATCCGCGATATGCGGCTCGAGATGGCGGAGCTTGGTGCGCTGTCCGAAGACCCCGAAATGAAGGCAATGGCGGACGAGGAACTGGCAGCCTTGCGTGCCGCTTTGCCCGACGCGGAACGGGCGCTGGCGATCGCCATGCTGCCGCGTGACAGCGCCGATGCACGGCCCGCGATGCTGGAAATCCGCGCCGGGACGGGCGGCGATGAAGCGGGATTGTTCGCGGCGGACCTGTTCCGGATGTATGAAAAGTACGCTGCCGAGCAGGGCTGGAAAGTCGAAACCGTCAGCCTCAGCGCGTCGGATGTCGGGGGCTTCAAGGAAGTGGTCGCCAATATTCGGGGCACCGGCGTGTTCGCCAAGCTTAAATTCGAAAGCGGCGTCCACCGTGTCCAGCGCGTTCCGGTGACCGAAAGCGGCGGGCGCATTCACACCTCGGCGGCCACCGTCGCGGTGCTGCCCGAACCGGACGAGGTCGATGTCCAGATCGACCCGAACGATCTCAAGATCGATATCTACCGGGCCAGCGGGGCTGGAGGCCAGCACGTCAACACCACCGACAGCGCCGTTCGGCTAACACATATTCCCACGGGATTGGTGGTGATCCAGCAGGACCAGCGCAGCCAGCACAAGAACAAGGACAAGGCGATGCAGGTGCTGCGGACACGCCTCTACGATCTCAAACGCGCCGAAGCCCACGGCGCGGAGGCCGAAGCGCGCAAGGCCATGGTCGGTTCAGGCGACCGGTCCGAGCGCATCCGCACCTATAATTTTCCGCAGGGCCGCGTCACCGATCACCGGATCGGGCTGACGCTGCACAAGCTCGATGAAGTGCTGGCCGGCCCCGGCCTTGGCGAGTTGGTCGACGCGCTTAGCGCCGAGGATGAGGCGAAGCGCCTTGCCTCGCTCGACAGTTGAGCGCGCGATAGTGGCGGAGACGGTCGCAGCTGCCATCCGGGAGGGTGCGGAACAATTGGCCAAAACCAGCGACACCGCGCGGCTCGATGCGGAACTGCTGATGGCCGAGGCGCTTGGCGTTTCGCGGTCCGAATTGCTGTTGCGTCATACTGGCGACCCCGTCCCGCCGTCGTTCTCGGACCTCGTCCGGCGCAGGGCGGGCCATGAACCCGTCGCGCAAATCCTCGGACATCAGGATTTTTTCGGGCGCAGCTTCATCGTGACGCCCGATGTCCTGATCCCTCGCGGTGACAGCGAAACCCTCATCGAGGTCACGCTCGGTATCGGTGGCGGTCCGGGCAAGGTGCTGGACTGCGGCACCGGTTCAGGCGCGTTGCTGCTGACGTTGCTGGCCGAACGGGAGGAACTGCAAGGGACGGGAATCGACAATTCGCCCCGCGCACTACAGGTCGCGGCTGCCAACGCCGCCCGGCTTGGTGTGGCGGAACGTGCCAACCTGCTGCATCTCGACTGGCGGACGCCGGGATGGAGCAGCGATCTCGGCCAGTTCGAGGTGGTGATCGCCAATCCGCCTTATGTCGAAAGCGGCGCGGAGCTGGCGCCGTCGGTGCGCGATTTTGAACCGGCGGCGGCACTGTTCGCTGGGAAGGACGGGCTGGATGATTACCGGATATTGATTCCGCAGCTACGCGATTTGCTCGTCCCGGGCGGTGCGGCGATCCTCGAGATTGGTGCGGGACAGGCTGGCCCCGTGTCCGATCTGGGGCGCGCTGCCGGCTTCGATGTTACCCTGCACCGCGATCTTGCCCACAGGCCGCGTGTGCTGGTGTTGCAATAAGGGCTTGGCAAAGCGGTCCGCAGTGTCTACCTCTATTTCAAGACCAGCGGTTTGCGGCGTGTTCGCCACCCGCTGGGTCTAGCTCCAAAATTTGTCAGGCAGCCCGGGCACAGTCGCTCGAGGTGAATGCAGATGGGGCACCGCGACCCGCGTTGGTGTGGGCGCGGCATGCAGTTCAAGCGACCGCGCCGGCAGTTTCGCCGCCGATGGCCACGAATGAGGGAATGCACTTCCTTGAACAACAATCGTAATAGTAACAGTAACCGCCGACGCGGACGCAATCCCAATCGCCCACAAGGTGGCGGCGGTGGCGGCGGGGGTGGTGGAAACCAGCTTAACCGGATCGACAGCCGGGCGCGCGGAAACGCGCCGCAACTGCTCGATAAATACAAGAAGCTGGCGCAGGATGCGCAACATAACGGCGACCGGGTCCAGGCAGAGTATTTCCTGCAGTTCGCCGATCACTATTTCCGCGTTCTCAACGACAACAAGGCCCGCCAGGACGAAGCCCGAGCCCCGCGCGGCGACAAGGGCGGGCGTGATGACCAGAACGATGGCGATGGCCAGAACGACGGTCAGAACGACAGCCGCGGTGACGGGCGTAGTGACAGCCGCAACGATGGCCGGAACAACGCACGGTCCGGCAATCCGCGGTCGAACGAGTCCCAGGACCCGCGCGGCGATGACGACAACCGTCGTCCCCGCCGCTCGCGCTACCGTCCCGATGACGACGATTCACGCGACGACGACAGCGATGATGATCGCGATGACAGCCGCGACCGGTCGAGCAATGACCGGGGCTCCAACGACCGGAACGATAACGACCGCGGCAACGGAGACAGGTCGGTTTCGGCTAACGGCCGCTCGCGTGGCGGATCGTCGTACCGCGATCAGGACGACGATGCATCGGACGATTTCGATGATGCGCCAGCTCCCAAGCTGCAGCCAAAGCCCGAACGGGCGCCGCGCAAGCGGGCTGCACCGAAGCCTGCTGCGGCAAGCAGCCAGGGCGAGATCGATATCGCCGTTTTGCCGCCAGCGATCGGTAAGAGTTCGGACGACACGCCAAGCCGAAAAGCTTCGCTCCGGCCCCGCCGCAAGCGTGCCGATGACAGCGAAACGCTTGTCTGACGCCGCTTTTGGCGCGGTTCTGGCCTGAAATGGCGGTCATCATGATGGATAACCGTCGGCATGGATAGCGTTACCCGAGCGGACAACTTGCTGCCGCCGACCACCTCTGGTTTGGCGATGCAGAAAATACTGGCGCGACCACGCCTTGCGGCAATGGCTCTCGGCTTGCTGGCCGCACTCGGGTTTCCCCCGCTGGGGCTATGGCCGGTTTCACTGCTTGCAATCGGCGGGTTGACGTGGATGATCCGGTCCGCTCCGACGACCAAGGACGCAGCCCTGTATGGCTGGTTCTTCGGCATCGCGCATTTCACGCTCGCCAACAACTGGATCGCCACCGCATTCACCTATCAGGCCGAAATGCCGGCGCTGGTCGGATGGTTCGCGGTGCCGCTGCTTGCACTCTATCTCGCCGTGTACCCTGCCCTTGCCTGCGGCTTCGCTCACAGGCTCGGGCGAAATGCCGCGTTTTTGATCGGCGGCGCAGGTTTCGCGGGCTGCTGGACGATTACCGAATGGCTGCGGAGCTGGGTGTTCACCGGCTACGCCTGGGACCCACTCGGTCTGATATTACTCGGACCTTTGGATCGCCCGGGCCTTGCGGCCTTGTTGCCGTGGATGGGAACCTACGCCCTGTCCGGCCTGACAGTTATTCTTGGCGCAGGCCTGCTGGCGTTGCTGATCGAGCGCCGCTGGCCGATGGTGGTTTTGCTGCCTGTGTTGCTCGCGGCGGGAATGTACTGGCCTGCCCCCAAAGGCGCGGAAGGAACCCTGCCCTTTACCCTCGTCCAACCCAATCTGGAGCAAGACGAACTTAACGACGGGACCAAATACGAAAGCCAGTTCCAGCGTATCGCCGGGCTGACGGTCAGGCGCGAGGAAACCGCCCGGCGGTTGGTCCTGTGGCCGGAATCGGGCATTCCCGATTACCTGCGCGATGGCTATCCGCAGCGCTATTACGACAAGATGACTGTCGGGGGCGATCCTGCTTTTGCCCGCTACCGGATCGGACGTACGATTGGCGAGGGCGGCATGCTGCTTACCGGCGCGGTCGATCTCGAAATCGAGAATGGCCGAGCCGTCGGCGCCCGCAATGCCGTTACCGCCATTCGCAGTGATGGCGCTATCGTGGCCGGATACGACAAGGCGCACTTGGTGCCGGGCGGTGAGTATCTCCCGCTCCGTGCATTGCTCGAACCGCTGGGTGCCTCGCGCCTGGTGGCTGGCAGCCTTGATTTCTTTCCTGGTCCGGGGCCGCAGACGCTGCAACTGGGCCCTTGGGGCAGGGCGGGCGTGCAGATCTGTTACGAAATCGTGTTTTCGGGCCAGGTTGTCGACCGCGCGAATCGCCCGGATTATATTTTCAACCCGTCCAACGATGGCTGGTTCGGCAACTGGGGCCCGCCGCAGCATCTGGCGCAGGCAAGGATGCGCGGGATCGAGGAAGGGCTTCCCGTTCTGCGCTCTACGACTACCGGTATCAGTGCCGTGATCGACGCCAATGGTGTGGTCCGTTCGCATATCGCTACCGGCCGCGCCGCACGGCTTGACGGACTGGTTCCACCGGCAAATGCACCGACGTGGTTTTCTCGGATGGGCAACCTCCTGCCACTGATATGGGCGCTGGCCGCAATTGGCGCATCGCTGGTTGCCACGCGGTGGAGACGGCGCTACTACCGCCCAAGCACATAAAGATTTCTTTATATCCAGATTCCCCCATTTGCAGAGGTATCATGCGCAACACCTATCTGTTTACGTCCGAGAGCGTTTCCGAAGGCCACCCGGACAAGGTTTCCGACCAGATTTCCGACGCAATCGTTGATTTGTTCCTTGCCAAGGATTCTGAAGCTCGCGTCGCTTGCGAAACCATGACCACCACGCAGCTGGTGGTTCTTGCAGGCGAAATTCGCGGCAAGGGGATCATGGATACAGACGGCAATTGGGCCGAGGGTGTTGCGGAAGAAGTCGAGGCAACCGTGCGCCAGACGGTCAAGGACATCGGTTACGAACAGAAAGGCTTCCACTGGGAAACCCTGCGATTCGAAAACAACCTTCATCCGCAATCGGCCCATATCGCCCAAGGCGTCGACGCCGGCGATGACAAGGACGAAGGCGCGGGCGACCAAGGGATCATGTTCGGATACGCATCGGACGAGACGCCCGACCTGATGCCGGCAACGCTGGATTACAGCCACAAGATCCTTGAACGCATGGCGACCGACCGGAAATCCGGCAAGGCACCGTTCCTCGAGCCTGACGCAAAAAGTCAGGTCACTTTACGCTACGCCAACGAACGGCCGGTAGAAGCAACCGCGATCGTGGTTTCGACCCAGCACGCTCCGGGCTACTTCTTCCACAAGGGCGAGGGCGACGCGGTGAAATACGGCGAGTTGCGCGACTACGTGAAGGGCGTGATTGCCGACATCCTGCCAGCAGAACTGCTGACCGAGAACACTGTTTATCACATCAATCCGACCGGCTGCTTCGAAATTGGCGGGCCTGACGGCGATGCCGGGCTGACCGGACGCAAGATCATCGTCGACACCTATGGCGGTGCAAGCCCGCATGGCGGCGGCGCTTTCAGCGGGAAGGACCCGACGAAGGTCGACCGCTCGGCGGCCTATGTTACCCGCTACTTGGCCAAGAACATCGTCGCAGCGGGCCTCGCGCGGCGCTGCACGATCCAGTTGAGCTATGCCATCGGCGTGGCGGAACCACTCTCGATCTATGTCGATCTGCACGGTACCGGCACGGTCGAGGAAAGCCGGCTGGAGGCTGTGATCCCCGAACTGGTGAAGCTGACACCGAAGGGCATCCGTACCCATCTCGGCCTGAACAAACCGATCTATCTGCACACGGCGGCCTACGGTCATTTCGGACGGGTTGCGGAGGGGGATTTGTTCCCTTGGGAACGCACCGATCTGGTCGACCAACTGAAAGCAGCGCTTACGGCCTGATTCCGCGGAGCCGACAGTACAATAAAAAAGGGCCCGCTACACAGCGGGCCCTTTTTTGTGCGGCGTGTGGTTTCCCCGTCGTCGCGCCGGGTCAGCTTACGTAATGCGCGGTCGTTTTCTCGGCTACTTCCTCTGCCGTCACGCCGGGCGCGAGTTCGACGAGCTTGAAGGGGCTGTCATGGTCCGGCCGCTGGAACACCGCGATGTCGGTGATGATCATGTCCACAACACCGAGGCCGGTAAGGGGCAGGGTGCATTCGGGCATGAATTTCGGGCTCCCGTCCTTCGCGCAGTGATCCATCACCACGATGATCTTCTTGACGCCCGCGACGAGGTCCATTGCGCCGCCCATTCCCTTGATCATCTTGCCGGGAATCATCCAATTGGCGATGTCGCCCTTCTCGCTGACTTCCATCGCGCCCAGCACCGTCAGGTCGATATGGCCACCACGGATCATTGCGAAGCTCGCGGCGCTGTCGAAATAGGCGGTGTTGGGTAATTCACTGATTGTCTGCTTGCCGGCGTTGATGAGGTCGGGATCGACATCTTCGTCATAAGGAAACGGGCCAATTCCCAGCATGCCGTTTTCCGATTGCAACGTTACATCCATGCCTTCGGGAATGTGGTTCGCGACCAGGGTCGGGATGCCGATGCCGAGGTTTACGTAGTAGCCGTCCTGCAGTTCGCGGGCCGCGCGGGCGGCCATATCGTCACGTGTCCAGGGCATAATTCAGGGTCCTTCAGTAGAATGTTTGGGGCGCGCCGGGGCTGGCTGCAGAACTCAGTTGGCTGCGAACGACCGGCCGAGCGGTCGTGCCGCTGCAAATCGCTTTGGCCGCATCAAGCCGCTTCGCGTTCGCGCACGGTGCGAAATTCGATTTTCTTGTCATAGGGTGCGCCCACGATCATCCGCTGGACATACACTCCGGGCAAATGGATGCAGTCCGGGTCGAGGCTGCCGGTCGGAACGATTTCTTCTACTTCGACCACACAGGTCCGGCCGCAGGTGGCGGCGGGCAGGTTGAAGTTCCGCGCCGTCTTGCGGAACATGAGGTTGCCGGTTTCGTCAGCCTTCCACGCCTTCACGATCGCCAGGTCGGCAAAAATCCCTTCTTCGAGGATGTAGTCTTCGCCTCGGAAATTCTTTACTTCCTTGCCTTCGGCAACTTGTGTGCCCACTCCCGTCTTGGTGTAAAATCCGGGAATACCAGCACCGCCGGCGCGCATCCTTTCGGCTAAAGTACCCTGCGGGCAGAATTCGACTTCGAGTTCACCCGACAGGAATTGCCGTTCGAATTCCTTGTTCTCCCCTACGTAGGAAGAAATCATCTTCCGGACCTGGCGGGTCCGTAGCAGTTTGCCGATCCCTTCGTTATCAATCCCGGCGTTGTTGCTGGCGAAAGTCAGGTCCTTTACTCCGCTGTCGCGGATCGCATCCAGCAGCCGGTCGGGGATGCCGCACAATCCGAAGCCGCCTGACGCAATCAACATGTCATCGCGCAACAGGCCTTCGAGCGCGGCCTTTGCGTCGGGAAATAGCTTTTTCATGGTGGCTCCTGATTGGACGATCAACTTCTTGCGGCGATTTCTAGGGCGGTGGCGCGCGCGTGTCACCCTATAGAGTCCAAGGAATATTGTGACAGGCCAGACGAATCGTCAGCCAGCCCCTTTGATGTCGTGGAAACCGAAGTCGGCGAGGGGTGATTAATGGCGCACTGCACCATAAGTTCGGGTGCACCTGCGTCCTTATGTCTCGTGAACGCTAATAACCTACCATAATACATTGATTACAAAAGCTTCTACCAACAGTTGCAAACTGTGCAACATTCGATGAGTTTTTCGCACTTGCACAATTTCTCGGTCTTGGACATAAAGAACGTGCCTTTTAGGCATCCTCTCCCAAAACTTTCAAAGCCCGGCTGGCAACAGCCGGGTTTTTTTTGTCTTTCTCCCGGAAGCGCTTTCGCTCCGTGCGGTGAGTGGGCCCTATACCTCAATAAAACCTTCGATGCGGACCAACTTGTCCCATTGGGCGTTTGCATCACGAGGGTACGCTTCCTAGCTATGACCCAGAGGGTTTCGCGGAAGCCCCGCCACAATTTCCAGGAGCATGCGTCCGATGGCTGAAGCTGATGCAGCAAGCGAACTAACCAAGGTGCGGCTTCAGGTCGCGGCGGCACGGCAGGAAGAAAGCGGCCAAGGCATCGCACGTCTGCCGCGCTCCGCGTTCCAGGCCCTTGGAATTACCGAAGGTGACGTGATCGAAATTTCCGGCAAGCGGAGCACTCCGGCGATCGCGATGCCCGCGTATGACGAGGATCAGGCGCTCCAGATCGTCCGGCTAGATGGACTCCAGCGCGGCAACGCGGAGGTAGGTTCCGGTGAGCATGTGGTCATAACCGTCGCCGAATCGCGCCCCGCCACGCGCGTAGTGTTCGCCCCGGCCCAGCGTGAGATGCGGCTTCAGGGACCGACGCAGGCGCTGAAGCGCAATTTCTTTCGCAAACCCGTGGTAGCGGGTGACCTGGTCGCCACGACCGGGCAGCAGCCGGTACAGAACATGCCGCCCGAAGTGCGCCGGATGTTCAACACCCCCGCCTATGCGCTGACGCAGATTCGCCTGACCGTGGTCTCGACTGCGCCCAAGGGCATCGTCCACATCGACGAGAATACCGAAGTCGAACTTCGCGCCGAGTTCGAGGAACCGCGCGACGGGCGCGCCGTGGTCAATTACGACGATGTCGGCGGTATGGGCGATACCATCGAACAATTGCGCGAGATGGTCGAACTCCCATTGCGCTATCCTGAGCTGTTCACCCGGCTTGGCGTTGATCCGCCCAAAGGCGTCCTGCTGCATGGCCCGCCAGGGACCGGCAAGACCCGGCTGGCACAAGCCGTGGCGAACGAGAGCGACGCCGAGTTCTTCACCATCAACGGGCCGGAAATCATGGGTTCCGCCTATGGTGAGAGCGAAAAGAAGCTGCGCGAGGTGTTCGAGGAGGCGACCCGCGTCGCGCCTGCAATCATCTTCATCGACGAAATCGATTCGATCGCCCCGAAGCGCACCCAGGTTCATGGCGAAGCGGAAAAGCGGCTGGTTGCGCAGTTGCTGACGTTGATGGACGGGCTCGAAGCACGCAGCAATCTGGTGGTGATTGCAGCTACCAACCGACCGGACGCAATCGACGAGGCGCTCCGCCGCCCGGGCCGCTTCGACCGTGAAATCGTGATCGGGGTGCCAGACGAGAAGGGCCGCCGGGAGATCCTGTCGATCCATACTCGCGGTATGCCGCTGGGGGACAAGGTCGATCTCGACGAGTTGGCCCGGGTGACGCACGGCTTCGTCGGTGCCGATCTGGCCGCGCTAGCACGGGAGGCCGCGATCGATGCGGTCCGCGGGATCATGCACAAGATCGATCTGGATGAGCGCACCATCCCGCCCGAAGTGCTGGAGGAATTGTGCGTCACGCGGGAGGATTTCCTCTCGGCGCTGAAACGGATCCAGCCCTCGGCCATGCGCGAAGTGATGGTCCAGGTGCCCAACGTTGGCTGGGACGATATCGGCGGGATCGACGAATCCATCGAAAAGCTGAAGGAAGGCATCGAACTTCCGCTGAAGAACGGAGAGGCATTCCGGCGGCTTGGCATTCGCTCGGCCAAGGGCTTCCTGCTCTATGGCCCGCCCGGAACCGGCAAGACCCTGCTGGCCAAAGCGGTGGCGAAGGAAGCGGAAGCCAATTTCATCTCGATGAAAAGCTCCGACCTGCTGTCGAAATGGTACGGCGAGAGCGAGCAGCAGATCGCCAAGATGTTTGCCCGGGCAAGGGCGGTCGCGCCGTGCGTGATCTTCATCGACGAGATCGACAGCCTGGTGCCAGCGCGCGGTAGCGGGCAGGGCGAACCGCAAGTTACCGGGCGGGTGGTCAACACCATCCTCGCGGAAATGGACGGACTTGAAGAACTTCAGTCGGTGGTGGTCATCGGAGCGACCAACCGTCCGACGCTCGTCGACCCGGCGCTCCTCCGACCCGGAAGGTTCGATGAACTGGTTTATGTCGGCACCCCCGATCGTGCGGGCCGGGAGCATATTCTGAAGATCCACACGCGCAACATGCCGCTCGCGGATGATGTGAAGCTAGCGGACGTAGCCAGCGGCGCCGAACGGTTCACCGGCGCCGACCTCGAGGATGTGGTGCGGCGCGCAGGCCTGAACGCCCTACGCCGGGCGGGCGGCGAAGTGGAGACAGTGACCGCGGCCGATTTCACCGGTGCGCTCAAGGATTCGCGCGCCACGGTGACCGTCAAGATGGAGGACGAGTACAAGAAAATGCGCGGTGAACTGAAATCACGCGCCGCCGAAGTCCAGCCGATCGGCTTCCTGCACGAAGGCCAGGTCGAACCGAGCCGGAACCGCAAGCACGACTAGCCGGCAGGGCCGACTTCTCGCCGCTTACGGGCTCTGCAGTACCCGCTGATTCGCCGCTTCCACTTCGAGGCGGTGGCGGATCAGCGCATCGGGCATTTCCTTCCGTAACCAGGCGACCATGTGCTCGCGTACGGCGCAGCGCAGGGCGAAAAGATCGCCGATGGTCCGCGAGCTGACCGCAAGCCGTAACTCGATGCTTTCGGGGTGCGCCTCGGTCATCAAGATGGACCCGGTGCGCTCGTCCCACAATTCCTGTTCATGCAGATATCGTTCGAACTCCTTGCGGATCGGCTCGACATCAGTCGCGGGATCGAGATGCAGGTAAACGGGCCCGGTCAGCATTTCGTTCGTGCGTGACCAGTTTTCGAAGCTTTGATCGAGGAAGCTGGATGTGGGCACCACGATCGCCCGTTCATCCCACGTGCGCACTATGACGAAGCTCATCCGGATCTCCTCGACCCTTCCGGTATGCCCATCGACCACCACGAGGTCGCCGAGCCTTAACGGTTCCGTGATGGCCATCTGCAGACCAGCGATAAGCGATTTGAGAGTCGGCTGCGCGGCTGCGCCAAGTGCCAGGGCCGCGAGGCCCGCCGAAGCCATCAGTGTCACGCCGACTTCCTTTACCGCAGGAATGCTGAACAGCATCAGCCCGGTAGTGATCAGCACAATCGCAAAAGTGGCGGTGCGCGAAAGGATCGAGATGCGGGTTCGGCGGCTGCGGGCGGCGACCGGGTCGACGGAAATTTCGGTGCGGTATTCCAGCGCGTCGGTAAATGCCCTGGCGACCGAAAGAGTGACCCAGCCGAGCAAGGCCGGGACGACAAATCCGGATATCACGCCCCAAATTCTGGCAATGTCCTCGTTGCTCGCCGCGAGGACGGAGATGCCGATGGCGATGAACGACCATCGCAGCGGCTTGTACAACCGGTCGAACACCATGCCGTCGACGGGCGTGGAGGACATAGACGCGATGCGCCTGAGGATTGCGAACACGATCCAGTGCAGCAACAGTGCAACCACCAGGACAACGGCGAACGCAAGCGCGGTAATTGCCGCCTCTTCCCAAGAGAAAGAGAAATTTCTCGGCAGATATTCGTCAAACATGACGGCTGCACTATTGCCTCGCCGTCAGAGATACAAGGTTACCGTCCCTTATCCCCCAGCGGGATCACGATCAGCACCGCCGCGCCGTCGGGAGTAAATTTACGGTCGATGGTCCCGCCCAGCTGGCGCGCGGCACTGTGCATCAACATGCTGCCGAAACCCTGCCGCTCCGGCTCGAGATCACTGATCGCGCAATCTTCATTCCAGTTAATGGTTAGATGCTCGTCCTCGACCTGCCACTTGACGGCTAGCAAACCGCCATTCGCCCAAGCGCCATATTTGACCGCGTTGGTTGTGAGTTCGTGCAGGACGAGGCCCAAAGGCGTGATGTGCTTGGACGGCAGCAGGGTTTCCGGGCCATCCACATCGGCCAGCAGCGATTCCGAACGGTAAGGCGCCAACGTAGTTTCAATCAGGTTCCGGAGCGAGGCGGGCGGTTCGTCTTCAGTGCCCTGGGTTACTTCATGCGCGGTCAGCAAGGCGCGGATCCGGTCGCTGATCCGTTCGATAACCGGCTTGGCCTCGGGCTCGTCGCGCGCGCTCATGCTCACGATTGCAAGAATGACGGCGAACAGGTTCTTGACGCGGTGATTTAGTTCGCTCGCCAGCAAGTCGGCCCGGTCGCGAGCCTCGGCGAGGGCAAAGGATTGTTCGGCGCGCGCTTCCGCTTGGGCGGTGCGGAAGATCAGCCGGTATCCCAGGATCAGGGTAACAAGTAGCAGGGCCATAACGGCGGAAAGCAGCGGCAAGACGCGCGCCTCTGCGCGGGCCGTTTCCGCCCCCGCATCCGCCAGCAGGTTGCCTTCGATCTGCTCCATCTCGCGGATTGCCTGCCGCAGACGGACCATCGCTTCCTGCCCCTCGTCGCTGAGCAGCTTGGTTCGGGCGTCGAGCAACGCACCGCTGCGCAGCAAGGCGACACTTTCGTCCATTTCGGAAAACTTAACCTGGGTTAGGTTTTCAATCCTGTCGAGCAGCTGAATCTGGCGCGCCGAAGCGTCCGGTCCGACCGACCGGCGCAACCGGTCAAGCGCCTGCTGGTATTGCTGGCGGCCGGTCTCGTATGGCTCCAGATATCGGCGGTCGAGCGTGATCAGATATCCCCGCTGGCCGGTCTCCGCGTTGAGCGCCGCATTGCCGACATTGCGCAGTTCGACCAGCACCTCGTTCGTATCACGGACCTGCTCGCGCTCCGCCCGCTCGGCCGCGATCGTCTGGAATACGAGCACCATCCCCGCGATCATCGCGAAGCCGATGACGCTGAGGAGCGCCAAATTGGTCCAACGCGCCGTGATCCTGTTGCCCGATCCCGGCGGGGAGGGTGCGGTCCCGGTATTCAGTGCGCTGCTCCCCAGCTCGGACCGCTGCCAATCTCAATCCCCAGCGGGACATCCAGCTCGACAGCGGGCAACGCGGCACCAGCCATGACCGCTTCGATCACCGGTTTGGCTGCCTCCACGTCGCCTTCGGGAAGTTCGAACACCAGTTCATCGTGGACCTGCAGCAGCATCCGCACATTGCCAAGCCCTTCATCGCGAAGGGCCGGAAGCATCCGGACCATGGCGCGTTTGATGATATCCGCGCTGGTGCCCTGGATCGGCGCGTTGATCGCGGCCCGCTCGCTGCCCTGCCGTTCGTTCGGGTTTTTCGAATTGATCCGCGGAAACCATGTCTTGCGCCCGAACAGCGTCTCGGAATAGCCGCGCTCCCGCACGCTCTCCAGTGTCGTGACGATGTAGCGCTGGATGCCGGGGAAACGCTGGAAATAGGTGTCGATCATCGCCTGGGCCTCGTCGGCCTCTACCCCCAGCCGGCCCGCGAGTCCCCAGCGCGAGATGCCGTAGAGGATCGCGAAGTTGATCGTCTTGGCTTGCGCCCGCGTATCCCGGTCGACGGTGCCGAACATTTCCTGAGCGGTGCGTGCGTGAATGTCCTGCCCCTCGGCAAACGCCTCCTTGAGGGTCGGCACATCGGCCATGTGCGCGGCGAGGCGCAGCTCGATCTGGCTGTAGTCGGCGGCCAGCAGGACATTGCCCAGTTCCGCTACGAAACTTTCGCGGATTTGCCGGCCGATGGCCGTGCGAATGGGGATGTTCTGCAGGTTTGGATCGGTCGAGGACAGCCGCCCGGTTTGCGCCCCGACCAGCGAATAACTTGTATGGACCCGCCCGGTTCGCGGGTTGATCGCCGCCTGCAGCGCGTCGGTGTAGGTCGATTTCAGCTTCGATAACTGGCGATATTCGAGCACCTTGTTGGCGATCGGTGCACCTTGGTCGGCAAGTTTTTCGAGGATCGCCTGATCGGTCGAATACTGGCCGGACTTGCCCTTGCGCCCGCCCTTGTAACCGAGAGTGTCGAACAGCACATCGCCCAGTTGCTTGGGGCTACCGATGGTAAACTCCCGGCCCGCCAGCGCATGGATATCCTGTTCCAGCTTGCTGATTTCGACCGCAAAACCTTCTGACAGTTTCGCAAGACTGGCGCGGTCGACCTTGACTCCTTCGCGCTCCATTCCGGCAACCACCT
Organism: Allopontixanthobacter sediminis; assembly: GCF_009828115.1. Lineage (GTDB taxonomy): Bacteria > Pseudomonadota > Alphaproteobacteria > Sphingomonadales > Sphingomonadaceae > Allopontixanthobacter > Allopontixanthobacter sediminis. Next base: position 883,658 of record NZ_WTYL01000002.1, read on the forward strand.
CGATGAGCGGACGGTCGACCCGCTCGTACACCCGGGTACCGCCTTCGATCGCCAGCCGCGGCTTCAGATGCTGGTACAGGCGCCAGGTGACATCCGCATCTTCCGCGGCATATTCGGTGGCCCGGTCCAGCGGCACCTGGCCGAATGGGATCAGCTTTTTCCCCGACCCGCAGATGTCCTTGAACGTGAGCGTGGTGTGGCCAAGGTGGCGCTGGGACAATTCGTCCATCCCGTGGCCGCCGCCGATCCCGTCCATCGAGCGCCCGGCGTCGAGATCGAAGCTGATCACCATCGTGTCGTCGACCGGAGATACCTTCGCGCCGTAGCGGGCGAGGATATTGAGATCGTATTTGATGTTCTGACCAACCTTGATCACCGCATCGCTTTCCAGCAGCGGCTTCAGCGCAGCCAGCGCTTCCTCGCGGTCAACTTGCTGCGGGGTGTCGGACAGCAGGTCATGCCCGCCATGCGCGAAGGGGATATAGCAGGCATCGTTAGCCCCCAGGCCAAGGCTGATGCCGACCAGGTCGGCCTGCATCGCATCCAGCGCGCTGGTTTCGGTATCGATGGCCACAACCCTCAAGGCCATCGCGCGGCCAATCCACTGCCGAAGCATGTCCATGTCCTGCACGCAAACATAGGCGCTGCGATCGATGGCGGGCAATTCCGGTAATTGCTGGCGGCTACCGCCTTCCGCATCGGAATTGGTACCCGCGGCGGCGTGAACCTGCTTCGCCGGGTTGAGGTCGTTGGCCCTGCCGGGGCTGCCCCGACCCGAATCGAGCCGCCGCAGGAGGCTGGTGAAACCATGGGTCTGGAGAAATTCGGTCAGCGGCTCGGGTGGGACCCCGTCGAGCGCGAAATCCTCGATCGGAATTGGCAGGTCGCAGTCTTCTTTCAAGGTCACGAGAACCCGGCTAAGCTCGGCCATGGCCCGATGTTCGAGCAGGCGTTCCTTGAGCTTGGAGGTTTTCATGGCCGCCGCCGCATCGAGCGCGCCGGTCAGGCTGCCATGTTCTTGGATCAGCTTCGTCGCGGTTTTCGGACCGACCCCGTAAACGCCCGGAATGTTGTCCACGGAATCGCCCATCAGCGCGAGAACGTCGCCGACCAGCGAGGGGAGGACACCGAATTTCTCCTCCACCTCGGCCATCCCGATGCGGGAGTTCTTCATCGTGTCGAGCATGTCGATCGCGCCGGTGTCCCCGTCGCGGTCGCCGACCAGTTGCATCAGGTCCTTGTCGGAGGAAACGATCGTTACGTCCCACCCGCGTGACGCGGCGGACCGGGCATAGGACGCAATCAAATCGTCCGCCTCCAGTCCTTCTTCCTCGATGCAAGCGAGGCTGAACGCCCGGGTGGCATCGCGGATCAACGGGAATTGCGGAATGAGGTCTTCCGGCGGGGGCGGCCGGTTGGCCTTGTATTCCGGGTATATATCGTTGCGGAACGACTGGCTCGATTTGTCGAGGATGACGGCGAGGTGGGTAGGGCCCACGGCGGTGTCGAGATCGGTCGCCAGCTTCCACAGCATCGTGGTGTACCCGTAGACCGCGCCGACCGGTATGCCAGTCGGATTGGTAAGCGGTGGCAGCCGGTGATAGGCGCGGAAAATATAGGCGGACCCATCGACCAGATAGAGATGCTGTTTTTCGGACATGGTGTCGCTGTTAGCAGCGGATTCGGGTAAGGTCAGCCTGCATAATCACCGGTTGATAGCGCTTCCCTGCGTGTTGCTCGCGAATGTTTTCCACAGGTTGTTTGCCGAAATATGGCGGATTTGAGCCAATCTTGGCGAAATTGAGGCAGAAAAGTGGCAGATTTGAGTAAATCCGCTTGCGCCGTCACATTATCGCCATTATTCAGCACCTCGAAGTCGCCGACTTTGGCCGACCTCACGCATGACTCCGATGGGGCATGCGATATCACTCGCTGTTTAAGGAATTTTAACATGCGTAAGTTCGTACTTGCTGCCGCAGCTGCCGGCGCCGCTCTGACCCTCGTAGCTTGTTCGGAAGCTGCTCCTGAAGCTGAAGCCGATTCCGCGATGGCCGATGCCGAAGCAAACATGGAAGCTGCTGGCGAAGCCGTTGATGCAGCTGCTACCGACGTTGAAGCTGCTGCTGACGCGACTGCCGAAACTGCCGAAGCGACTGCCGATACGGCTGCAGCTACCGCAGAAGACGCAATGGCTGAAGAAACTCCAGCTGCTGCTGAGTAATTCTCAGACTACAATTTTGAATTAGGAATTTTGTTATGCGTAAGTTCGTAATTGCTGCAGCTGCTGCTGGCGCTGCCCTGACCCTCGCCGCTTGTTCGGAAGGCACTCAGGAAACCACCGAAGCTGCTGCTGATTCGGCCATGGCCGATGCAGAAGCAAATGTTGAAGCTGCCGGCGAAACCGTCGAAGGCGCTGCTGCCGACGTTGCTGTTGCAACTGACGAAACTGCTGCAGACGCAGAATCCGCCATGCAGAACGAAACCGAAGAAGAAGCTCAGGCTGACTAATCTTCGAATTTCATTCGAACATGAAAAGAGGGCGGTACCGCGAGGTGCCGCCCTTCTTTGTTACGGAATTGACGCGGACGGACCCGACCGGTGACGAAGGAATCAGCCGCCGTTATACGCCGCGTTGGCCCAGTTTTGCGGAGCGGACTTGGCATAACCTTCATACAGGGCACGGGCGATTTCGGCGATGCGCGCCTCGCGGGCACCGCGCGATCCCTGGCCGGTCACATAGATCGCCACGGCAATCGCCCGGCCATCCGGCGCTTCGATAATCCCGATGTCGCTGGAAGTGTTGTTGAGCGACCCTGTCTTGTGCGCCACCTGTGCATTTGACGGCAGCAGGGCGGGAATCCGCCGGGTGCCCGTGCGGCAGCGTTCCATCGCGCCAAGAATGACACGGCGGCTGGAATCGGACAAGAACTTGCCCTGATACAGGCCCGCTAGCAGGTCGATCATGGCTTGCGGGGACGCGCTGTCACGTTCGTCGATATGTGCCGCCGGATCGAATTCGCCATCGTCGCGCACCAGGGTAGCGATATCCCGGTCCAGCTGGAACTCACGGATCCCGGCGCGGCGCGTCCAGTCGTTTACCGCCTTGGGGCCGCCGATCACGGCAAGCAGCGCATCCGTGGCCGGATTACTGCTGCGGGTGATCATCAATTCAACCAGTTCTGACGCCGGTAGATGGGCACCGCGTTTGACCGGAGCGACCCGGCTGGAATACTTTGCCGAACGGACGGGGACGAGCAGCGGAAATTCGCTGGACAACGACCAGCGGCCTTGCTCGACACCCTCCATGAAGGTTGCGGCTATCGCAATCTTGCTGGTGCTGGCCATCGGGAAGCGCTGGTCCCCAAGGATCGAGACCTGCGCGCCGGTTGCGAGGTCAATCGCGGCCACACCAATGCGACCCTTCTCGCCGTTGGCGAGGAGAGCGATCTTCCGCTCCAGCTGGTTGTCGTAAACCGCCGCGAAGTCCTGCGGCGCCCGCGCCTTGGTGCCGAAGGTGCTGTCGAAAGCTGCCTCGAAATTCACCCCTTGCGCATTTGCGGCGCCCACCGGCACGAGGGTCGCTCCCAAGAGAGCGACCGCAGCGCCGACGGATTTGAATAGTCCGGGTCGTAAGATCATGCCCGTCGAATTACCCCCATCAAGGTTAGTATTCCATTAATGGCCGATAAAACTAAGGCGACAAGCAAAACCTGTTCAAATGTGTCCCATCCGCGACCAAATATGTCGTCAGGCTGCGGAAATGGCCTTTTCGATTCTGTCCGTCGGCTCGCCAGCAAGAGTCTTGTCGATCTCTCCGACTAACCGGCTCTTCAGTTCCGTGTGATAATGTCGGCGCATTTCGCCAAGGATTTTGGGGTCCGAGATGATCGCGATATGTTCGAAGTCGCCCGCGATCGCCATTTCGTTGAGGCGCTCTGCGGCCGCGGCGCCATGGGCCAGTTCGTTGAGGTCGGTGTTTCCGCTCTGCTGCCCGGCATCGTCCTGATGGCGGACACCGGCACTGAAATTGGTCGAGTCAAGGCTAGGCTTGCTGATCAGTTCCAACGACGGTTCGAACGGTTGACCCTTGTTTTGCATGAGGATGAAGTTTTCGCCGTCGACGATTGCGACGTAGGAATTGTGAGGCAGTTTCATAAGTTTTGTCTCCTGTCGTTTATCCAACTCCCGAACACGATATTTGTTGCAGGCAATCGGCCTTGGATTAGGAAGCGGGCATGAAAAGCAATTGGACCATCGGGATCATCGGAGGCTCAGGTCTCTACCAGATCGACACCCTTGAAGACGCGCAGTGGATCCGGGTGGATACGCCGTGGGGCGATGCATCCGATGAAATCCTGTGCGGCCGTATTGGATCGGTCCAGCTGCGTTTCCTGCCGCGCCACGGGCGGGGCCACCGGATACCCCCGTCCGAGGTCAACACCCGGGCCAATATCGACGCGCTGAAGCGGGCGGGCTGCACCGACCTGCTCGCAATCTCGTCCGTCGGATCGCTTCGGGAAGACCTGCCGCCCGGGCAATTCGTGGTTGTCGACCAGTTCATCGACCGGACGAGGAACAGGCCGTCGAGTTTTTTCGGTACCGGCATGGTCGCCCACGTGTCGATGGCCCAGCCGGTGTGCGAGCGGTTGTCCAACTATGCGGGGAAGGCGGTCCGGAAGGCGGGCGGTTCCATGACCCGGGGCGGGACCTATCTGGCGATGGAAGGGCCGCAGTTCTCCAGCCGGGCTGAAAGCGACCTCTACCGCCAGTGGGGCGCCCATGTGATCGGAATGACCGCCATGCCCGAAGCCAAACTCGCCCGCGAGGCGGAGCTGCCCTATGCGCTCATCGGCATGGTGACCGATTACGATTGCTGGCGTGACGATGCCGCCTTTGTCGAGGTGAGCGAGGTCATCGCGCAGATGAACGCCAATGGCACGGTTGCCCGGGCGGCGGTGGAAGCGTTCGTTCGCGGATTGCCGGAAAAGCGCAGCCCGTCACCGCTCGACACCGTTCTCGATCACGCGCTGATCACCGCCCCGGATGCACGCGATCCTGCGATGCTCGCGAAGCTGGATGCCGTGGCGAGAAGGGTGCTCTAGAACGTAGCTGCTCACGCTGAACAGCTTGCCCCGCCAAGGACGCAGAATCGTGCGCAGTGGGGGTGATTAAGGGCAACCTCGCCCGACGCTTCAGCCAGTGTTTCGCCCATATCGAACCCCGGATCGAATGGGATGAGAGTGCAGGCGGCGACGCGCGGACCCGGTTCGCCTTTGCGGTGCACCACCATACGGCTAGTCGCGCACATGATGTCCGCGGGAGATTTGCTCAGTATGTCCCAGCAATCGGTCGTGATCTCCGGGATATCGGCTGCCTCATCCATTTCGGGGAACAGGACCAGCCGCGCGGGATCGCCAGCGTCGATCGCGATACCTTCACTGGCAAACAGCGCCGCGTAACCCACGCGGGCAGCTTCCATGCCTTCGCCGGGCAGCAGGCGGCCGGCCACCGCGACGGAGAAATCGTGGTCTGACAGCCATTTCAGGCCAGCAAGCCCGGGTTCCCAGCTGCGCGGGCCGCGTTCGGCTTCATGCGCAGCCTGGGTGTGATGGTCGAGACTGACGCGGATCGTCAACCGGCGGCCATGCTCCTCTAGCAAGGCCAGCAAGCGGGCTTCATGGCGGCGCATCGGCTTCATTGCGTTGCTGAGCACCAACGCATCAAAGCCGCGATCCAAGGTGTCTTCGAGCATCGCCAGGAACTGCGGGTTCATGAACGGTTCGCCGCCGGTAAAGCCGATTTCACTGGTCGGCAGGGCCGAATTTTCGAGCTCATCCAGATAGCCCGCTACGCTGTCGGCTGAGATATATACCAGCGCATCGTTCGTCGGGCTGCTCTCGATGTAGCAAGTGGCGCAGGCGAGGTTGCACAGGGTACCGGTGTTGAACCAGAGAGTCTCAAGCCGGGCCATCGGCACCGTTCCGCGCGCTTCGCCCTTGGCAGTCCAGCGCGGATCGGCGAACTTTTCGCGCGGTAACGCGGCTGCCTCGACCCGAAAGGGTGAGGGGCCGGAAGGCGCGTTGCGGGAATTGGTGCGCGCGCCGCTCAATTCATGGCCCTGCGCAGTTTGGCGACCACCGCGACATATTTCTTCGGCAATGATCCGAACACGGTCGGCTCCCATGCGGCAAAAGCTGCGGCCTTGGCGATTTCGCTGCGAGTGGGGTAGGAGATTATCGCGCTGCCCATGTCGAAAGTCCCACTCTTGCCGGTGATGCTCTGGCTCCACGGCAGCAACAATTCGCCCGCATTTTTGCCTACGATGGTGACGCCAAGGACCTTCTTGCCTTTGAGGACGAGCTTCAGGAAGCCGTCCGTCGCATCCTCCGCAATCGCGCGTTCGTTGTGGTCGAAGCCTTCCTTTACCACGGTTACCTTGTCGCCGAATTCCTTGCGGGCGTCCGCTTCGGTCATGCCGACCTGCGCCACTTCCGGGTCGGTATAGGTGCACCACGGCAGCGCTTTCCAATTTACCTTGGTGGGCAGGCCGGTCGTTATCTCGAGCGCGACATTGGAACCTTCATGGCCCGACAAATGGGTCAGCCGCGGTCCGTCGCGGCAGTCGCCGATGGCGTAAATCGACTTCACCGAAGTGCGGCGGCGCGCATCGACGATAATGCCGTTATCGCCCGTCTCGATGCCTACATCCTCAAGCCCCAGGCCGGAGATATTGGCTGTCCGCCCGGCGGCGATCAGCAGATGCGTCCCGGAGATTGCCGGACCATCCGACACCTGCAGCGTAATCGCGCCGAAGGACCCGCTGACACTTTGGGCTTTCCCAAATACGAACGCGGTGCTCTCGGCTTCCAACCGGGCCTGGACTACGGCGACCGCCTCGGGATCGTCGCGGCCCATCAACCGGCCCGGATTGATCACCGTAACCTGGCTGCCGAGCCGCCGGAAGCTCTGGGCCATCTCCATCCCGATTACGCCCCCGCCCACAATCACCAGATGGCCAGGAAGTTCGCGTAGCTCGAACAAATTTTCGTTGGTCAGATAGGGTACGTTATCGAGGCCGCTGATCGGAGGAATGGTCGGCCTGGAACCCGTAGCGATCACGATGCGCGGCGCGGTCAGGGTGCGGCCGCCCACCGCGACCGAATGTCGCCCTGTGATGCGCGCCCGCTCGCGGATCACTTCGCAGCCCATTTCCTCGAACCGTTCCTGCGAATCGTGCGGTTCGATATGCGCGATTGCATCGTGGATGTGCTTGTGGACACCGGCCCATGCAACCTGCGGCGGCGCGAGGGTGACGCCCATCCATTCCCCGCGGCGGGCTTCCTGGGCGCGCTTGGCGGCGGTGATGAGCGCTTTCGAAGGGACGCAGCCGTTGTTGAGGCATTCGCCGCCCATCTTGTGCGCCTCGATCAGGGCAACCTTCAAGCCGAACAGGGCGCATCCCCCGGCCGCGGTCAAACCGGCAGCACCGCCGCCGATCACGATTGCGTCGTGGGTAAATTTCATGCCTGATCCCGAAGTTGGTGGTGAAGTGTAACGAAAAGGTGCTGCACAGCGAATGCGTTTATGCCAAGCCCTTGGCAGATTTTTGGCGCGCTCGCCTCCACCTTTCGCATTCCAGGGACCGGAAGTTACATGAATATCGAAAACAGCCGTGATTATTACGGCAAGGTGCTCGAAGGCTCGGAGGACCTCAAGACCGACGCGTGCTGCACCGCCGAAGCACCGCCGCCGCCGATCATGACCGCGATGATGAATGTTCACCCCGAAGTTCGCGCACGTTATTACGGCTGCGGCCTGGTGGTCCCGCAGGCGGTCGAAGGCGCGCATATCCTCGATCTGGGATCGGGAAGCGGGCAGGATGCCTATATTCTGAGCCAGCTGGTCGGCGAAACCGGTTCGGTTACCGGGGTGGACACCACTCCGGAGCAACTCGCGGTGGCGAACCAGCATCTCGAATGGCACCGCGAGAAATTCGGTTACGCCAGATCGAACGTGACCTTTGTGGAAGGCGACATCGAACATCTCGACGCGCTGGGCCTGCCCGAGGGGCACTACGATGTCATCGTATCGAACTGCGTGATCAATCTGGTGGCAGACAAGGCCGCCGTATTCTCCGCGGCGCACCGTCTGCTCAAGACCGGAGGGGAGCTGTATTTCTCCGATGTCTACGCCGACCGCCGGGTCCCCGCCGAATTGCTGGACGATCCCGTGCTGCACGGCGAATGCCTGTCGGGCGCGCTGTACTGGGGCGATTTCCACGCGCTCGCGAAGGCGGCAGGGTTCGCCGATCCGCGCCTGGTTACCAGCCGGCCGCTGGCGATCGGCGATGCGACGATCGCGGAAAAGCTGGGCGGAATCACCTTCAATTCCGCCACCTACCGGCTGTTCAAGCTGGACGGACTGGAACCGGAATGCGAGGATTACGGGCAGGCAGTCCGGTACAAGGGCACGGTTGCCGGTTCGGAGCGGGCGTTCGAACTCGACGGTCACCACAGCATCGAAGCGGGGCGGAGGTTCCCGATCTGCGGCAACAGCTGGAAGATGCTGGCCGACACCCGCTTTGCTCCGCATTTCGAATTCTTCGGTGATTTTTCGAAGCATTACGGCGTGTTTCCCGGCTGCGGCAGCGACAGCCCCTTCGCCAGCATCACCATCGGTCCCGCCGACGCATCGACAAGCTGTTGCTGAACATCCTGCTGACCGGCGCCGCGGGATTGATCGGCGGGGAGCTAGCCGCGCGGTTGGTTGCGGCAGGCCACCGCGTCACGGCCATGGTGCACCGGACGCGAGAAATTCGCGCCAACGACGGCAGCTTGGTCACACCACATGAAGTGATAACCGGCGATGTCTCCTTGCCGCTGTTCGGATGGGGCAAGGGCCAGTTCGATCGGCTTACCAAGACGTGCGACCTGCTGGTCCACTGCGCCGCCACCGTCCGCTTCGACCTCGGGGAGGAGGAATATTCCCGGGTGAACATCGGCGGAGCGGCCAATGCAGCGGAATTCGCCCGCGCCGGGAACATGCCCCTGCTGCATGTCAGCACCGCCTATGTCTGCGGCACCAGGGATGGGCCAATTCTGGAAAAAGAACCGCTGCCGGATGCGGGCTTCGCGAATGGCTATGAAAAATCCAAGGCGGCGGCCGAACGGCTGATCCGCGCAAGCGGGGCCCGCTTCGCCATCGCGCGTCCGAGCATAGTCGTGGGGGACAGTATCAGCGGGGTCATTCGGCAGTTCGATACCACCTATGCAGCGTTTAAGCTGATCGCCGAGGGCCATGTCCGCCATATGCCGGCACGCGAGGGGGCGACGCTGGATTTCGTGCCGGTGGATCATGTCGCAGGTTCGCTAGCCAACATTGCCGGCAAGATGAACAAGGCGGATGGCGGCACCTTTCACCTTGTTTCCGGCCAGCCGATCCCGGTGACCGAATTCACGGCTGCGATTGCCGCGTTCCCGCAGTTTCACCGACCGGAACTGGTCTCGTCGGATCTGTTCGACCCCACCAGCCTGCCGCCGCTGGAACGCCGCCTCTACCGCCGGGTGGCGGGCCTTTATGCGAGCTATTTCCAGCGCGACCCGCATTTTGATGACCGCCAAGCGCAGGCGCTCACAGGCCGGACGTGTCCGCCAACCGGTGCGGAATACCTGCACCGTCTTATCACGCACTGCATCGACGTGGGTTTCCTGACCGGCGAACCAGTCAGCGAATATGCGGGTAATGCCGTTCGAGCCTAGCGCGCGCGCCAAATGCCCACATGATCCCGACCTTGAAGTAGATCCAGTTGGCCTTCAGCGGTCCCCAAGCGGCGATCCGCCGGTCCGAAGTCTCGATCCAGCGCGGGACCAGCCGGATCTTGCCGAGGCGCGCCAGCTTGATGCACAAATCCGCTTCCTCCATTACCGGCGTGCCCGGATCGCATCCGCCCACCGCGAGATACTGGCTGCGGCGGAAGAACATCGCATGGTCGCCGAACAGTAGCCGCACTCCCTGGAAGAACAGATGCGGCCGGGTAATCAGCGGTGCGTACCAGGTCTTGATCCAGTTGTGGAACGTGGTGAACCATCGGATCTTGTCGGGCCCGCGGATTAGCGGCGTGAAACCTGCCAGAGCTAAATCCCGATCGGCGAGCTGTGTCTGGATCACCGCGATCATGTCGTGCGGGGGCACCGTATCGGCATGGAGAACGCAGACCATTTCGGTCCTCGCCGCGGCCACGCCGGCGTTGATCTGGATGGCGCGGCCCCGCGAGGTGGTGATCACGCGCCAGCCGCTGGATTTGAGCAGTGCCGGGCTCGCATCGCTGCTTCCGCCGTCGACGGCGATCACTTCCGCTGGCTGCGGGTCCAGCGCCGCGATTACGACGAACAGCGCTGGCAGCGCGCGTTCCTCGTCCAGTACCGGGATGACCAGGGTAACACCGCTCACGGAAGGAATTCCGGCCACTGCGCCAAATCTTCCGGCGTATCGATGTCGCTCAGTTCGGGCAGAACCGCGGGTCGGATGCCACGCGCGGCAAACCGGCGCAGGGTTTCCTCGAACACGCGCTCAGTACTCCACTCCATGTCTTCGAATGCGAAACCTGCGTCCTCGCGGTAGCCAAGCAGATAATAGCCGCCGTCGCTCGCTGGACCGATCACCATCGGGTCGGTTTGCAGCGTATCGTGCGCGGCCCGCAGGATTGCTGGCGTCAATCCCGGGCAATCGCTGCCGATGACGATCGCGGGAGCTGGTACGCGGCCGAGACGGGCACTCAGGTCGCCGTCGCCCTGCTCTACGATATTTAAGTCCTCGCCAAGCCCCGCGCGAAAATCCTCCGGGGAGGCGCCGGTAACCCGCAGTTCGAAGGGAACGCCGCTGGCGCGGGCGACTTCCACCGTATGGGCCAACAGCTTGGTGTAGATCGCCGCTGCGCCGTCCGCCCCGAAAGCTGGGATCAGGCGAGTCTTGGCCTTGCCCGGTTCGGGCCAGCGGGCGAAAATCGAAATGAGCGGCTCGGCCATGCAGCGGCGATAGCGGCTCGACTGGCGCGGGGCCATAGGGCATGGATTGGTGATGTCTCGAACGCGTCTTGTCATGGCCCTTGCTGCCGCTGCCGTCGTGGCTGCAATAGTGATTGGCGAGCGCAAGCGCCCGCTACGGGCGCGCGTCCGCAAGACGGGTCCGCGTACGATGCGCAACATTGCCATGGGGGCGAGCTGCGCGGCGGTAATTGCGGTTGTCGAGGAGCCGCTGACCAGACGCATCGCCCGTTCCAACTTGCAGAACGGCAGGGGTTTCGCCCGCCAGTTGCCCCGTCCGCTGCGAGTCATCGGCGGGATCGCGGCGATGGATTACGGATTTTACCTCTGGCACGTCGCCACCCACAAGGTGCCGTTTCTGTGGCGGTTCCACCGCGTGCACCACCTCGATCCGGACATGGACGCGTCCACTGCGGTGCGGTTCCATGCGGCGGACATGCTGGTATCGCTGCCTTGGCGGCTGGTGCAGGTACGGCTGTCCGGGGCCAGCCCGAAGAGCCTCGCGCTATGGCGGCAATTCTTCAATTTCTCGATCCTGTTCCACCACGCCAACCTTCGGCTGCCAGGCAGGTGGGACGAACGGCTGTCGGCGGTGCTGACGACCCCGAAGATGCACGGGATCCATCATTCCAACGTGCGAGACGAACGCGACAGTAACTGGACCAGCGGCTTCAGTTTCTGGGACCGGCTTCACGGCACGTTCCGGCAGGATATCCCGCAGGCCGATCTAGTGATCGGGGTGGACGATCCGGCGGCGGAACAGGACGAAGGGCTCGAAAGTTCGCTTGCCGCTCCGTTCCAGCCGTTCCCCTCGACCAAACGCACAATGTAATCGGCGGGGGTCGCACTACGCTATTGACGGACTTGCGCATTTCAGTGCCCATGCAGGACTGGGTGAATTTCAATACAGGGTCGATCTTACATGCACACACCATCGTTCACATCGCGCCGATTGGCGCGCCATTCAATCATGGCAGTCCTGCTGTCCTCCGCCACGATAACCGCCGCGCAGGATGTGCAGATTGTCCAGCCCGGTGCGCCGGGGCAGGCGACGCGGCAGATCGACGTGGATCAGGCGGTTGCCCTGGCGGACACGAGCTTCTCGCCCGCTGATGTCCGTTTCATGCAACACATGATCGCCCATCATCGGCAGGCAGTGGAGATGGCAGCGCTGGTCAAGGACCGGACGAACCAGGAAGAAATCGTCGCGGTGGCGGGCCGGATCGACGCTTCGCAGGCCGACGAAATGGAATTCATGACCACTTGGCTCGGCCAGCGTGGGCAGCCCGCAACCTCGCCGGGAATGGACCATTCCGCGATGGGGCATGGTACGCAGGCCATGGCCGGAATGGCGTCTGCCGAGGACATGGCCCGGCTGGCGGCGGCGAGTGGCGGCGAATTCGACCGATTGTTCCTCGAACTGATGATCAAACATCACGAGGGCGCCCTCGAAATGGTCAAGGTCCTGCTCGAGCAGCCGGGGGCAGCCTATGATCCGGTGATGTTCGAGTTCACCAACGACGTGAACACCGACCAGAAGGCCGAGATCGAGCGGATGAACGCATTGCTCGCCAGCCTTTCGGACGATCCACGCGCGGGCCTCGCCGCCGGTTTCCGTGATGCGGGCGAAGCGATCAGCGGCATGCGCCTGCTGGCAGCGCTGCCCAAACCGGCTGGCTTTTTCGATCCCAAGAACCCGGCTGGTCTGGCTTTGCCAAAGCCAAAGAAGGATGCCGGCGAGAACGTCGTCAAGGATGGGGAAACGCCCGCGGAGCTCGCAGCCGATGCCGTAGTCGCCGATGCGGCGGAAGGGGCCGAAAAGCCGGGCACTCGCGCAGCCGAGGAAACCAAGACCCAGTTCAGCGAACGGTCTCCGCTGTTGAATTTCGCCAACACCGACATGGCATTTTCCGGCGATACGCTGGTGGCCGGCAATTATCACGGTTTCAACATCTACAAGTTGGGCGAAGACGGGGTGCCCGGATTGGTCAGTTCGGTAGTTTGCCCGGGAGGCCAGGGCGATGTGTCCGTGGTCGGCGATCTGCTGATCATGTCGGTCGAACAGACCCGCGGCCGCGTCGACTGCGGGTTGCAGGGAGTTACTGGCGACGTCAGCGCGGAACGGTTCCGCGGTCTCCGGATCTTCGACATCAGCGACCTCGCACGCCCGGTCCAGGTCGGCCAGGTGCAGACGTGCCGCGGATCGCACACGCATTCGGTCGTGTCGCAAGACGCGAAATCGATCGTGGTCTATAATTCCGGCACCAGCCGTGTGCGCGACGAGGAAGAACTGGCCGGGTGCATTGGTGAAGTGCCGGGCGATGACCGCACCGCCTTGTTCCGGATCGACGTGATCGAAATTCCGGTGGCCAACCCGGCGGCAGCGCGGATCGTCGACAGTCCGACAGTGTTCGCCGATCCCGAAACGGGGCGCCTCGCCGGGCTGTGGCAGGGTGGAGATCACGGCGACGATACGCAGGATACCAACCGCACGGACCAGTGCCACGATATCACGGTCTTCCCTGCCTTGAAGATCGCCGCCGGCGCGTGTTCGGGCAACGGGATCGTCTTCGACATTTCCAATCCGCTCAAGCCCAAGCGAATCGACGAAGTCGTCGACAAGGGTTTCGCCTATTGGCACTCCGCGACCTTCAACAACGACGGCACCAAGGTCGTGTTCACCGACGAATGGGGCGGCGGGGGCCGTCCGCGCTGCCGGGCATCCGATCCGCGCAACTGGGGTGCGAACGCGATCTATGACATCAAGGACGGGGAGCTGACCTTCCGCAGCCTGTACAAATTGCCCGCGCCGCAGTCGGACAAGGAAAATTGCGTCGCGCACAATGGCTCGATCATTCCGGTGCCGGGCCGCGATATCTTCCTGCAGGCGTGGTATCAGGGCGGCATTTCCGTGATGGATTTCACCGACAGCGCAAACCCGAAGGAAATCGCCTATTTCGACCGTGGCCCGATCAGCGACGAGCAGATGGCGATGGGCGGATACTGGTCGGCCTATTATTACCGGGGCCGTATCTACGCCACGGAGATTGCACGCGGGCTGGATGTGTTCGCGCTGGAGCCGAGCGAGTTCCTGACCGCGGAGGAAATCGCTGCAGCCGAAGCGGCTGACCAAGGCAGCACCTTCAACCCGCAGACGCAGTATCCGGTAACATGGCCGGACATGGTGACTGCCCGATAGGTTTTAGTCGCCGCGCCTTCAGGTGGCGGCACGCACAAAAGAAAAGGCCCGGCGGATCGCTCCGCCGGGCCTTTGTGTGTGTGCGCTACGGCGCGGGTGGGAAGCTTAGAAGCCGCCCATTCCGCCCATGCCGCCCATGCCGCCCATATCGGGCATGCCGCCGCCGCCGGAGTTCTTGTCTTCCGGTGCGTCGGAGATCGCGGCTTCGGTGGTGATCAGCAGACCGGCCACCGAGGCTGCGTCCTGCAGGGCAATACGAACGACCTTGGTCGGGTCGATCACGCCTGCCTTGACGAGGTTCTCGTAGGTATCGGTTGCCGCGTTGAAGCCCATGGTTTCGTCGCCTTCACGGAGCAGATTGCCCGTGATGACAGCGCCGTCATGTCCAGCGTTTTCAGCAATCTGGCGGATTGGCGACAGGATCGCCTTGCGCACGATGTCGATTCCGCGGGTCTGGTCGTCGTTCGCGCCCTTCAGGCCTTCGAGAGCCTTGGTGGCGTAAAGCAGCGCGGTACCGCCGCCGGGGACGATGCCTTCTTCGACGGCTGCGCGGGTTGCGTGCAGCGCATCGTCGACACGGTCCTTGCGTTCCTTCACTTCGACTTCCGACGCGCCGCCAACCTTGATCACGGCAACGCCGCCAGCAAGCTTCGCGAGACGTTCTTGCAGCTTTTCCTTGTCGTAATCGCTGGTGGTCGATTCGATCTGGGCCTTGATTTCACCCACGCGCGACTTGATGTCTTCGGCCGAACCGGCGCCATCGACGATGGTCGTGTTGTCCTTGTCGATCGACACGCGCTTGGCTTCGCCGAGCATGCCCAGGGTGACGGTTTCAAGCTTGATGCCGAGGTCTTCGGAAATCATCTCGCCCTTGGTCAGGATCGCGATGTCCTGCAGCATGGCCTTGCGGCGATCGCCGAAACCAGGTGCCTTGACGGCCGCAATCTTGAGCCCGCCGCGCAGCTTGTTGACCACCAGGGTAGCCAGCGCTTCGCCTTCGATGTCTTCGGCGATGATCAGCAGCGGACGTCCGCTCTGGACCACGGCTTCGAGGATCGGCAGCATTGCCTGCAGGTTCGACAGCTTCTTTTCGTGGATGAGAACATAGGGGTTCTCAAGCTCGACCGTCATCTTGTCGGGGTTGGTGATGAAGTAAGGCGACAGATAACCGCGGTCGAACTGCATGCCTTCGACAACGTCGAGCTCGAATTCGAGGCCCTTGGCTTCTTCGACGGTGATCACGCCTTCCTTGCCGACCTTTTCCATGGCTTCGGCAATCTTCTCGCCGACTTCACGGTCGCCGTTGGCGGAAATGATCCCGACCTGGGCGATTTCGGACGAACCGGCCACGTCCTTCGAACGCGCAACCAGGTTTTCGACAACCTTGGACACGGCGAGATCGATGCCGCGCTTGAGGTCCATCGGGTTCATGCCCGCTGCGACCGACTTCATGCCTTCGCGCACGATCGCCTGGCCCAGTACGGTGGCGGTGGTGGTGCCGTCACCGGCGAGGTCGTTGGTCTTCGACGCAACTTCCTTGAGCATCTGCGCGCCCATGTTCTCGAACTTGTCCTTCAGTTCGATTTCCTTGGCGACGGTAACGCCGTCCTTGGTGATGCGCGGTGCGCCGTAGCTCTTGTCGATAACCACGTTGCGGCCCTTGGGGCCGAGTGTCACTTTTACTGCGTTGGCGAGGATATCCACGCCGCGCAGAATGCCTTCGCGTGCTTCACGCGAGAACTTTACGTCCTTGGCTGCCATGATAAAATTCCTTTGATTGGGTTAGACGGGGAAAGCGAAGGGTCCGTCGGCTCAGCCGATGATCCCCATGATGTCGCTTTCCTTCATGATCAGCAGATCTTCGCCGTCGAGCTTGACCTCGGTGCCCGACCATTTGCCGAACAACACGCGGTCGCCAGCTTTGACATCGAGCGGAGTGATCTTGCCATCTTCGGCCTTGGTGCCAGTGCCGACGGAGACGATTTCGCCTTCGCTGGGTTTTTCCTTGGCACTATCCGGGATGATGATGCCGCCAGCGGTCTTTTCTTCGGCTTCAATCCGACGAACAAGAACGCGGTCGTGCAGGGGGCGAAATGCCATATCGTTGACCTCTTCTTTCAAGATGAGTGAATATTTGTCGATTGGCACTCCCGGTATGAGAGTGCCAACGAGAGCGCATATGTGGATGCCGCCAGTCGGAGTCAACGGGCGCGCCGGATAATTTTTCCGGATCCGCGACCAAGCGCCGCTGCGCTCAGACCAGTCCGAAGCGGCCGCGCTGCGCCCAGCGCCATGTCAGCAGGATGGCCGCCACCAGCAGGCCCGCCGCAAGTCCGATCCACACCCCGACACCGGCGAGCGGGGAATTGAGACCCAGCCAGATCGAGATGCTGAAACCGGCAGCCCAGTAGCTGAACACCGCAATGACCATGGGCACCCGTGTATCCTGCAACCCGCGCAGATTGCCTGCGGACACCGCCTGAACCGCGTCGACCAGTTGGAAGATCGCCGCGAGCAGCAGGTATTGCACCGCAAAGCCGACCATCGCCGAATTCCCGGCAGCGTTGACGTCGACATAGATCGACAGGACGGTGAGCGGTGCGAAAAGCATGATCGACGCCGTGACCATGCTGAACGCGACCGCGATGGCGAGCGCGATCCAGCCGGCCCGCGCGATCGCCGCGGTATCGCCCGCACCGAAATGATATCCGACCCGGATCGTAGCGGCTTGTCCGATGCCGAACGGTATCTGGAACGCCAGCGCGGCAACCTGCAGCGCGATCGTATGCCCGGCCAGTTCCGAAGGCCCGATCCGGCCCATCAGGAACGCGGCCCCACTGAACAGCCCGGCCTCCGCGAAAATGGTGAACATGATCGGCGTGCCAATGCGGATGATATCCTTCATCCGGCCCCATTCGGTGCGCCACCAATTACCCAAGATCCGGTAGCGCCGCAGCCTCCGGTCCCACCCGATCGCAGCGACATAAGCCGCGAGAATGAACAGGGAGGTGAACACGCTGGCCAGCGCCGATCCTTCGAGCCCGAGCGCAGGCGCCCCCAGATTGCCGAACACCAGCACCCAGTTCGCGAGTACGCTGACCCCGATGGCCGAGGCGATGATCATCGTCGCGAAGATCGGCCGGTCGAGCGCCGAAACGAAGATCCGCAGCACGTTCGAGAGGACCATCGGGATCATCGCCCAGATGATGATCTGCAGAAAGTCGCCCGACATGGCGGCGATCTTCGGGTCCTGTCCGGTCAGCAGCATCAACCGCTCCCCGCCGAGGCAGGCGATCATGCCGAGAGCCCCGACCAGGACGGCGAGCCACAGGCCCATGCGCACGCTGCGGCGAACCTCCCGCACCGCATGGCGGCGGCGGCCGAGTTCTGCCGCGATCAGGGGTGCAACGGCCCCGGTCAGGCCGGACAGCCCCCACAGGATCAGGCCGAACAGCGCGATGGCGAGGCTCGAAGCTGCAAGTTCCTGCTCCCCCAGTCGCGCCACGAAAATGACATCGACCGCATGGACCAGCATCTGCAGCAAATTGGCCGCAGCCAGCGGCCAGGCAAGCTTCATCGTCGCCGAAAATTCGGTGCGCCATGGGCCGGCGGGCGGCGAGAGAGTGGCTGTAGGCGGCATAAAGCCGCTCCGGATAGGCGAGCCGGACGCGCGCGAAAAGCCGCCGCGTGATCTGCGGCAACTTCCTCGCGGCAAGTGTTGCCCCTTTCACTCGCACCGTGCTGCGGCTAGGCCATCGGGCAGGAATACGGCAGGGACGAAGACGCTGATGGAACATGAAGGCGCATCGATGCTGCGGGACGGGGTTCTGCTCCTGGGCTTCGCATTGGCTTTCGTACTTTTGTTCCGGCGCTTCGGCCTCGGCGCGACACTGGGTTACCTGGTGGCGGGCGCGGTTGTCGGTCCGCAGGTCCTTGGCTTGGTCGGCGATGCCGAACAGATGATCCACATAGCCGAACTGGGCATCGTGATGCTTTTGTTCGTGGTCGGGCTGGAGCTTGATCCCAGCCGGTTATGGCGAATGAAGACCGCGATTTTCGGACTGGGCTTCGCGCAGGTTGCAGCCTGCGGACTGGCAGTCTCGGCCGTGATCTATTTTGCGGCGAGTTATCCGCTGGCGGCGGCACTTGCGATCGGCCTGCCGCTGGGACTGTCCTCCACCGCGCAGGTGCTGCCGATGCTGCAAAGTTCCGGTCGGCTCCGCACTCCGTTCGGCGAACGCGCCTTCGCGATCCTGCTGTTCCAGGACCTGTCGATAATCCCGCTGATCACCATCGTGGCGGCCATGAGCGCCGACCAAGCCGGTGCGGGTGCGGAAGCGGGGATGCCGGGCTGGCAGCTGGCGCTGGTCACGCTGGCGACGATCGGCGGACTGATCGCCGCGGGCCGATTTGTGCTGCGGCCACTGTTCCGGCTCATCGGCCATCTCAACGAACGCGAGATGTTCGTCGTCGCCGGCCTGTTCACCGTGCTGGGGTCGGCATGGGTCATGGAATGGCTGGGACTTTCGACCGCGCTTGGGGCGTTCATTGCCGGGGTCATGTTGGCGAGCACTCCCTATCGCCACGAACTGGAAGCCGATATCGAGCCGTTCCGATCGATCCTTTTGGGGCTGTTCTTCCTGGCGGTGGGGATGATGCTCGATCTGAACGCGATTGCGGAAAATCCTTTGTTCGTCATCATGATGGCGGTCGCCCTGATTGCCGTGAAGAGCGCAATCATTCTCGGCATCGGCTTGGCGGTGGGCATGGCATGGCGAAGCGCGCTGGCGCTGGGCCTGCTGCTCAGCCAGGGCGGTGAATTCGGTTTCGTACTGTTCACCCAGGCGCGGGAGGGCGGGCTGATCTCCAGCGAAGTCGCCAGCCTGTTCGGCGCCATCGTGACCCTGTCGATGGCGACCACCCCGTTCCTGATGATGGCGGCGAGCCGGATGCGGCAACCCGCCAGCAAAGGCAGCAAGCGGGAAGGACCGAGTTCGCGCGGCCGCAATGACGGGGCCGGTGCGCTGGTGATCGGCTTCGGCCGGTTCGGACAGACGGTGGCGCAATTGCTGGTGGCTGCCGGGGTACGCGTGACGCTGGTCGACAGCGATGTCGAACAGATCGATGTGGCGCAGGAATTCGGCTCCAAAGTCTATTACGGCGACGGGACCCGGCTGGACTTGCTGCGACAGGCTGGGGCGGGCGAGGCTAATCTGATTGTCTTCGCTATCGACCGGGACCAGCTCGAGCCCGAATTGCTGCACGGCGTGAAGGAAGCGTTCCCCGGCGCAGGGATCTATGTCCGGGCGTTCGACCGGCGGACCCTGATCAAGCTGAGCGATGCGCCGATCGACCATTCCGTGCGTGAAGTGATGGAATCGGCGGTGGCAATGGGCCGCGCGGCGCTGGACGGCCTCGGGGTCAGCCTGACCGAGATCGACAGGGCGGAGAGCATTTACCGCGAGAGGGATCAGGAGCGCCTCAAAATGCAGACCGATGCCGGCGACCTTCGCGCCGCGAAGGACATGATCTTCACCCAGCAAGCCGCGGATTCCGAAGCGATGGGCCGCGACGAAGCCGGATAGACGCCCGCACCAGACACGGAAAAGGGCGACACCCTTGCGAGTGCCGCCCTTCCATCTGCGAATGCTTCAAGACATCCGCAAAACTGTGTGAAGCTTACTTCAGTTCGACGGTGCCGCCGGCTGCTTCGATCTTGGCCTTGACGTCTTCGGCTTCTGCCTTGTTGACGCCTTCCTTGACAGCCTTCGGAGCGGCTTCGACCAGCGCCTTGGCTTCGGTCAGGCCGAGTCCGGTGATAGCACGGACTTCCTTGATGACCTGGATCTTCTTGCCGCCGTCGCCCGTCAGGATGACGTCGAATTCGGTCTGTTCTTCCACTGCTTCTGCAGCAGCGGCAGGGCCGGCAACTGCAACGGCAGCAGCGGCGCTGACGCCCCAGGTCTCTTCCAGTGCGGTAGCAAGTTCAGCTGCTTCGAGAACGGTCAGCTTCGAGAGTTCTTCTACAAGTTTGGCGATATCGGCCATGATTTAATACTCCAGATATAATGGTTTGGCCCGTGCCGGGGTTACCCCTGGCGCGGATAGATTCGATGAAAAACCGCTTACGCCGCTTCTTTGGTGCTGTAGGCACCAAATACACGGGCGAGCTTTGCTGCGGGTGCGTTGACGACCTGTGCGATTTTCGTCGCAGGGGCCATAACCAGACCCACCAGCTTGCCGCGTAGCTCGTCGAGACTTGGCATCGAGGCCAGTGACCTCACGCCTTTTTCGTCGAGTACCAGTTTGCCCATTGCGCCGCCGACGATTTCGAGCTTGTCGTTCGTCTTGGCGAATTCCACGGCAGCCTTGGCAGCAGCGACCGGATCGGTCGATGTGGCCAGGGCAGTCGGGCCGGTGAGCAATTCGCTCAGGCCTTCGTAATCCGTGTCTTTCAGGGCAAGCTTGGCAAGGCTGTTTTTCGCAACCTTATAGGATGCACCCGCGTCCCGCATCTTTGCGCGCAGATCGGTGGACTGGGCCACCGTCAGGCCGAGATTGCGCGTGACAACAACCACGCCGCTCTCTGCAAAGGTCGAGTTCAGGGCTGCAACCGCGTCGGTTTTTTGCGAACGATCCATGCCTTACTCCTTCATTATGACCACGCGGGGCAAACCCCGCACGGCCGGCTACGGTGATCGCTCCAGCAAGCTGGAACGAGCGAGTCCATTGAGGGGGAAGGAGGTGCGCAAACCAGCATTTGGAGTTGCGCGGTGCGGAGGCCTTGGCCTGCCGCGAATAATCTCTGTCCCCGCCTAGGCTGGAAATTAAGATGACCCGATTGCCATCACCAACTGTCTCGGACGGATGTCCACTAGACCCGTCGGCCTAGTGAACGAGGGGGCAGATAGCAGAAAGGCCGGGCGGGTCAACCCCGTCCGGCCTTTCGGTGCTGTGGCATGTAGCGGACGGTTAGATGCCGTCGGCAGTGTCTTCAAGCGTCTCAGCCTGCGACTCGAGTTCCGCTGCTTCAGCTTCGGTCGGGGCTTGCTCAGCCATTTCCTCGAGCGCTTCCGCCCGCTCGTCGATCACTTCACCCTGGGCTTCGGCGACATCATCGATTTCCTCGCCGACTTCTTCGGCGGGGCCATCGCAGGCTGCGGCGAGCATGGCCAGTGGCAGGGCGGCAAAGGCGAACTTTTTCATATGGCTATCCCTTTCAGGTGGGTTGCACGCGAAACACGATCGTCCGGCGCTTGGGTTCTCAACGCCCGGCGCGGCGCATGTTTCCAAATTCGCCCGCTACCCCCCCTCGTAGCCTAGCAAATCCCCCGGCTGGCAATCGAGTTCGCGGCAGATCGCTTCCAGCGTGGAAAAGCGCATCGCCTTGGCCTTGCCGGTCTTGAGGATGGACAGATTGGCGAGCGTCAGATCGACCCGTTCGGCTAGCTCGGTCAGCGTCATGCGCCGCTCGTGAAGCAGGTCGTCAAGTTTGACATGGATCGGCATCAGACGGTTCCTTCCAGCTCTTCACGCATTTCGGTGCCCTTGCGAAACACTCGGGCGAGGATGAACAGGATCAACACCAGCAGCACGCCGGTACCGGAAAAGCCGAAATCATTATCGACATGATCGTTTGGATCGGCGGCGATTCCTACCACCCAGACGAAGGCGATACCGATCGGTACGGCGGCGGCTTGCGCAATGATCGCGACCCAACCCATTCGCGATAGACGTTTGGCGTTGTCCGGAATGAACGGATCGCCTTCGCCGACGCTGTTGACGATCCGGCGCAGCAACAAGAGGAAGTATACGCCAAGTGCCATCAGGCCCGCCGCGCCAGCGAGGACAAAAGCTGCCGCAGGAATCACCCCCGGCACAATATCCTTTCCGTCAGCCGCCAATTCGGCCAGCAGCGCGGCCTGGTTAAACAGCATCAGCGGCAAGGCGATCACGAGCGCCGCTCCGGCGATTGCCAGGACTACAATAAAGAACATCAGCACGAAGCGGGCAATGGCCAGCAGCGGATCTTTGGCAGCTTTGGTCATTGTGTAACTCCCTGTTGCCGGATCAGGCGATTTCGGCGGTGATCGCATACTGGTCTGCAGGCACTATAACGGCCGGGGTCATCAGGGCGGTCGTCACCAGCATGGCAACGAGGATGGCGAATGCGTTGAATGTACGGGTCATTTGTTGATCTCCAATATGGTTGATATCGACAATCAATAATACCGAGTCGCCATATTGTCAATCAATAATATCGTAAAACAATATGTCCCTTGTTGATTAGCGATGATAGGCCGTCGCGGCGGACGGTATGTCAGGATGGTTGACCGGTGCCCGCCCCGCTCCTATATGAGCGTCACACCGACCGCTTCGAGACAGACGGGCCCTTGCGCGGGGGCTCGCCACGAAAGGAAGCGGCGGATTTCATGGCCGCGATGCAACAACTGCAGCAACTCCTTCAAATCGAAGGAGAAGCGCTGCGGTTTTTCTGCGTGTCCGGCCATGGCGAAATTCAGCGTGTGGCACGAATTTTCCGCCGGAATTTTGCGATTCCGGCCAAATTGAAAGAGGCGAATCACCTCCATGGCGACCAAACCCAAGGCACCCAAGGTATCCCGGAACAGCAATACCGGTACCGCCAAGAAGCGTATCCGCAAGATTTTCGGCGACATTCACGAAGTCGTGAAAATGCCGAACCTCATCGAAGTGCAGCGCGAGAGCTATGAACAGTTCCTCCGCAGCGATCCTTCGATCGGCTATGTCTCGGGCCTTGAAAAAACCCTGCGTTCGGTGTTCCCGATCCGCGATTTCGCCGGTTCCGCCGAGCTTGATTTCGTGCATTACGAACTCGAGCCGCCGAAGTACGACACCACTGAATGCCGCCAGCGCGGGATCACCTATGCCGCACCGATGAAGGTGACGCTGCGCCTGATCGTGTTCGAAGTGGACCAGGAAACCGAAACCCGCTCCGTCCTCGATATCAAGGAGCAGGACGTCTACATGGGCGACATGCCGCTCATGACCGGCAACGGCACCTTCATCATCAACGGTACCGAGCGCGTGATCGTGTCGCAGATGCACCGGTCGCCCGGTGTGCTGTTCGACCATGACCGCGGCAAGACCCATTCGTCCGGCAAGTTGCTGTTCGCTGCGCGCGTCATTCCCTACCGCGGTTCGTGGCTCGATTTCGAATTCGACGCCAAGGACATCGTCAACGTCCGGATCGACCGCAAGCGCAAGCTGCCGGTAACCTCGCTGCTGTTCGCGCTCGGTCTCGACAGCGAAGATATCCTCAACCACTTCTACGAAACCGTTGTGTGGCAGCGCGTGTCCGGCAAGAAGGGCGAAGGCTGGCAGATCCCGTTCAAGCCCGAAACATGGCGCGGCCTGAAGCCCGATTTCGCCCTCGTCGATGCGAACACCGGCGAAGAAGTCTTCGCTGCCAAGGAAAAGATCAGCCCGCGCGCTGCGAACAAGGCGGCCAAGGATGGGCTCACCACCTTGCTGATCCCGACCGAGGAAATTCTCGGCCATTACGCCGCGCGCGACATGATCGACGAGAAGACCGGCCGCATCTACATCGAAGCGGGCGATGAAGTTTCGCTCGAAAACCTCGAAATCCTCGACAAGGCGGGCGTCGACACGATCGATCTGCTGGATATCGACGAAGTGACCATCGGGCCGTGGATCCGCAACACGCTGGCGGTCGACAAGGCTGAAAATCGCGACGAAGGCCTGGAAGCGATCTACAAGGTCATGCGTCCGGGTGAACCGCCAACCAAGGAAACCGCCGAAGCGCTGTTCGAAGGCCTGTTCTTCGATAGCGAGCGTTATGACCTGTCCGCGGTTGGCCGCGTGAAGCTCAACATGCGTCTTGAACTGGACGCGGAAGACACCGTGACCACGCTGCGCCGGGAAGATATCCTGGCGGTGGTCAAGGAACTGGTCGACCTGAAGGACGGCAAGGGCGAAGTCGATGACATCGACAACCTCGGCAACCGCCGGGTCCGTTCGGTCGGCGAATTGCTGGAAAACCAGTACCGCGTCGGGCTGCTGCGGATGGAGCGTGCCGTCAAGGAACGCATGAGCAGCGTCGATGTGTCGACTGTGATGCCGAACGACCTGATCAACGCCAAACCGGCCGTTGCCGCTGTGCGCGAGTTCTTCGGTTCCAGCCAGCTGTCGCAGTTCATGGACCAGACCAACCCGCTGTCCGAAGTGACGCATAAGCGCCGCGTTTCGGCTCTCGGGCCCGGCGGTCTTACCCGTGAGCGCGCCGGCTTCGAAGTCCGCGACGTTCACCCGACCCACTATGGCCGGATCTGCCCGATTGAAACGCCGGAAGGCCCGAACATCGGTTTGATCAACAGCCTTGCCTCGTTCAGCCGGGTAAACAAATACGGCTTCATCGAAACGCCTTACCGCCTCGTCAAGAACGGCAAGGTGACGACGGAAGTGAAGTATCTTTCGGCGATGGAAGAACAGAAGCACGCCGTGGCGCAGGCTTCTGCCGAACTGAACGCCGATGGCACGTTCGTGGAAGAACTGGTTTCGGCGCGTGAAAGCGGCGAATTCGTGATGCTGCCGAACGACCAGATCACGCTGATGGACGTTTCGCCCAAGCAGCTGGTTTCGGTTGCGGCATCGCTCATTCCGTTCCTGGAAAACGATGACGCCAACCGCGCGCTGATGGGTTCCAACATGCAGCGTCAGGCTGTGCCCCTGGTGAAAGCCGAAGCACCGTTCGTCGGTACCGGCATGGAAGAAACCGTGGCCCGCGATTCCGGCGCTGCGATTTCGGCCGTACGCGGCGGGATTGTCGATCAGGTCGACGCTACCCGCATCGTGATCCGCGCCGTGGGTGATGTCGAACCCGGCCAGTCCGGCGTCGATATCTACACGCTGCAGAAATTCCAGCGCTCGAACCAGAACACCTGCATCAACCAGCGTCCGCTGGTGAAGGTGAACGACGTGATCGAACCTGGCGACATCATCGCCGATGGTCCGTCCACCGATCTGGGCGAACTGGCGCTCGGCCGTAACAGCCTCGTCGCCTTCATGCCCTGGAATGGCTACAATTACGAAGACAGTATCCTGATCTCCGAACGCATCGTGAAGGACGACGTATTCACGTCGATCCACATCGAGGAATTCGAAGTGATGGCCCGCGATACCAAGCTTGGGCCTGAAGATATCACCCGCGACATTCCCAACGTCGGCGAGGAAGCCCTGCGCAGCCTCGACGAAGCCGGGATCGTCTATATCGGTGCGGAAGTGCACCCGGGCGATATCCTGGTCGGCAAGATCACTCCCAAGGGCGAAAGCCCGATGACGCCGGAAGAAAAGCTCCTCCGTGCGATCTTCGGTGAAAAGGCGTCCGACGTTCGCGATACTTCGCTGCGCCTGCCGCCAGGTGTCGCCGGTACCGTGGTCGAAGTTCGTGTGTTCAACCGTCACGGCATTGAAATCGATGACCGTACCCGGGCGATCCAGAACGAGGAAATCGAGCGTCTGCGCAAGGACAGCGAAGACGAACGCGCCATTCTCAACCGGGCGACCTACAACCGCCTGCGCGAAATGCTGCTCGGACAGACAGCTTCCGCCGCGCCGAAGGGCGTCAAGAAGGGTGTCGTGATCGACGAGGCGCTTCTGGACGATCTCGAGAAATTCGAGTGGTTCAAATTCGCCGTCGCCGATGACGGCCGCCAGATGCAGATCGAAGCGGTCAAGTCGCAGTATGACGATGCCGTGAAGATCATCGAAGACAAGTTCGACGACCGGAAGGAAAAGCTGGAACGGGGCGATGAACTCGCACCGGGCGTGCTCAAGATGGTCAAGGTCTTCGTGGCGGTTAAGCGCAAGCTGCAGCCGGGTGACAAGATGGCCGGCCGTCACGGCAACAAGGGCGTGATCAGTCGCATCCTGCCCGCCGAAGACATGCCGTTCCTCGAAGACGGTACGCCGGTCGACGTGGTGCTCAACCCGCTGGGTGTGCCGTCACGAATGAACGTCGGGCAGATCTTCGAAACCCACCTCGGGATGGCCGCTCGCGGTCTGGGGCAGCAGGTCACTGCGGCGCTGGAAGAATGGCGCGCGGCGAACCCCGATGTCGGTGAAGACTACGAAGGCGTTAACCCTCCGGCAGTCGTCGTCGAAACGCTCAAGCATGTGTACGGCGAACAGTACCACGCCGAACTGGAAAGCCGTTCTGCGGGAGATATCATTGAACTGGCGGGCAACCTCCAGAACGGGGTGCCGATGGGTACGCCGGTATTCGATGGTGCGCGTGAAGCGGACGTCACCGAAATGCTCCACCTGGCAAATCTGCCCGGTTCGGGCCAGGTGACCCTGTTCGATGGCCGCACGGGCGAATCGTTCGACCGCCAGGTTACCGTCGGGTACATCTACATGCTGAAACTGCACCACTTGGTCGACGACAAGATCCACGCACGTTCGATCGGGCCCTACAGCCTCGTCACCCAGCAGCCGCTGGGCGGTAAGGCGCAGTTCGGCGGACAGCGCTTCGGTGAAATGGAGGTCTGGGCGCTCCAGGCCTACGGCGCGGCCTACACTCTGCAGGAAATGCTCACCGTGAAGTCCGATGACGTGATCGGCCGGACCAAGGTCTACGAGGCGATCGTCAAAGGCGACGATACCTTCGAAGCCGGCATTCCGGAAAGCTTCAACGTGCTGGTGAAGGAAATGCGCAGCCTCGGCCTCAACGTCGAATTGTCTTCGATCGACAGCGGCGAAGACGATGACGGCGCGATGCAGATAGCGGCGGAATAAGGGAACGGGGCGGCGCGCCACAACGCCGCCCCTTTCCGGCTCCACCAAAAATTTTCACCCGACTAGGGATGACCAGAATGAACGACCTGACAAAATTCACCAACCAGCTCGCAAAGCCGGAAACCTTCGACCAGATCCAGATCGGGATCGCTTCCCCCGAACGGATCCGTTCGTGGTCCTTCGGCGAAATCAAGAAGCCGGAAACCATCAACTACCGCACGTTCAAGCCTGAACGCGATGGCTTGTTCTGCGCCCGCATCTTCGGTCCGGTAAAGGATTACGAATGCCTGTGCGGCAAGTACAAGCGCATGAAGTACAAAGGCGTCGTCTGCGAAAAGTGCGGCGTCGAAGTCACCGTGACCAAGGTCCGCCGCGAGCGGATGGGCCACATCGAACTGGCTGCGCCGGTTGCGCATATCTGGTTCCTGAAATCGCTCCCGAGCCGGATCGGCCTGCTGCTCGACATGCAGCTGAAACAGCTTGAGCGCGTCCTGTATTTCGAAAGCTACATCGTCACCGAACCCGGCCTCACGCCGCTGGAAAAATTCCAGCTGCTGACCGAAGACGAAATGCTCGAAGCGCAGGATGAATACGGCGAAGACGCGTTCACCGCCGATATCGGCGCCGCCGCGGTCAAGACCATGCTGATGGATCTCGACCTCGTGCAGGAACGCGACGATTTGATGGAAGAGCTGCGGGTTACCAAATCCACGCTCAAGCCCAAGAAGATCATCAAGCGCCTGAAGGTCGTCGAAAGCTTCATCGATTCGGGCAACCGCCCCGAATGGATGATCCTCGAAGTCGTGCCGGTCATTCCGCCCGAACTGCGCCCGCTGGTGCCCTTGGACGGCGGCCGTTTCGCGACGTCCGATCTCAACGATCTCTATCGCCGGGTGATCAACCGCAACAACCGCCTGAAGCGCCTGATCGAACTGCGCGCACCGGACATTATCGTCCGTAACGAAAAGCGGATGCTGCAGGAATCTGTCGATGCGCTGTTCGACAACGGCCGCCGCGGCCGGGTGATCACGGGCGCCAACAAGCGTCCGCTGAAATCGCTGTCCGACATGCTCAAGGGCAAGCAGGGCCGCTTCCGCCAGAACCTTCTGGGCAAGCGCGTCGATTATTCCGGTCGCTCGGTCATCGTGACCGGCCCGGAACTGAAGCTGCACCAGTGCGGTCTGCCCAAGAAGATGGCGCTCGAACTGTTCAAGCCGTTCATCTACGCCCGCCTCGACGCCAAGGGTCTTTCGATGACCCTCAAGCAGGCGAAGAAGTGGGTCGAGAAGGAACGCAAGGAAGTCTGGGACATCCTCGACGAGGTGATCCGCGAACATCCGGTCATGCTCAACCGGGCGCCAACGCTTCACCGTCTGGGCATCCAGGCGTTCGAACCGGTACTGATCGAGGGCAAGGCGATCCAGCTTCACCCGCTGGTCTGCTCCGCCTTCAATGCCGACTTCGACGGCGACCAGATGGCAGTCCACGTGCCGCTCTCGCTGGAAGCGCAGCTGGAAGCGCGCGTGCTGATGATGTCGACCAACAACATCCTCTCGCCTGCCAACGGCAAGCCGATCATCGTTCCTTCGCAGGACATGGTGCTGGGCATCTATTACCTTTCGATGGACCGCGCAGGCGAGCCGGGCGAAGGCATGATGCTGTCGGACATGGCCGAAGTGCACCAGGCGCTGCACATCGGTGCGGTGACCTTGCATTCGAAGATCACCACCCGCGTTCCGCAGGCCGACGAAAAGGGCAAGATCGCGCTCAAGCGGTTCGAAACCACTCCGGGCCGCATGCTGATCGGGGAATGTCTGCCGAAGAACCACAAGGTTCCGTTCGACATCGTCAACCGTCTTCTGACGAAGAAGGAAATCGGCGACGTGATCGACCAGGTCTATCGTCACACCGGTCAGAAGGACACGGTGCTGTTTGCCGACGCCATCATGACGCTGGGCTTCCGCCACGCGTTTAAGGCAGGCATTTCCTTCGGCAAGGATGACATGATCATTCCCGATTCGAAGGAAGGCATGGTCGCCACGACCAAGGCGCTCGTGGCCGATTACGAACAACAGTATCAGGACGGCCTGATCACCCAGCAGGAAAAGTACAACAAGGTGATCGACGCCTGGAGCCGTTGCGGTGACCAGGTGGCCGATGCCATGATGGAAGAGATCAAGGCCCGCCCGGTCGACGAGAACGGCCGCGAAGCCCAGATCAACTCGATCTACATGATGAGCCATTCGGGCGCGCGTGGTTCGCCAGCGCAGATGAAGCAGCTTGCCGGTATGCGCGGCCTGATGGCCAAGCCTTCGGGCGAGATCATCGAAACGCCGATCATCTCGAACTTCAAGGAAGGCCTGACCGTCCTTGAATACTTCAACTCCACCCACGGGGCCCGTAAGGGTCTCGCGGATACGGCTTTGAAGACGGCGAACTCGGGTTACCTGACCCGCCGACTGGTCGACGTGTCGCAGGATTGCGTCATCGTGATGGAAGACTGCAAGACCGATAACATGCTGGAAATGCGTGCGATCGTTCAGGGCGGCTCGGTCATCGCAACGCTCGGTGAGCGCATCCTCGGACGCACCACCGCGGAAGACCTGATCAACGCGAAGACCGAAGAAGTCATCGTCA
The DNA here is from genome assembly GCF_009828115.1 of Allopontixanthobacter sediminis. Lineage (GTDB taxonomy): Bacteria > Pseudomonadota > Alphaproteobacteria > Sphingomonadales > Sphingomonadaceae > Allopontixanthobacter > Allopontixanthobacter sediminis. The sequence continues at coordinate 913,331 of NZ_WTYL01000002.1, forward strand.
AGTCCGGCACCCTGCTGGACGAAGCGATGGTGGCGGAAATCGAAGCGGCTGAAGTGCAGTCCGCCAAGATCCGCTCGCCGCTGGTCTGCGAAGCCGATCAGGGCGTTTGCGGCAAGTGCTACGGGCGCGATCTCGCCCGCGGTACACCGGTCAACATCGGTGAAGCTGTCGGCGTTATCGCCGCGCAGTCGATCGGTGAGCCGGGCACGCAGCTGACTATGCGTACCTTCCACATCGGCGGGGCCGCGCAGATCAACGAAACCAGCCATCTCGAAGCTATTTCGGACGGCAAGATCGAATATCGCGACATGCCCACCATCAAGGACAAGAAGGGGCGTCTGCTCTCTCTCGCCCGGACCGGTGAGCTTGCGGTGATCGATGCCGAGGGCCGCGAACGCGAAATTCACAAGGTGCCTTACGGTACCGTGCTGATGCAGCCGGACGGTTCGAAGGTTAAGCAAGGCGACCGGATTGCCGAATGGGATCCGTTCACCCTGCCGATCATCACCGAACAGTCGGGCATCGTCCGCTTCCAGGATCTTGTCGACGGCAAGACCATGGAAGAACGGGTCGACGAAGCCACCGGCATCGCCCAGCGCGTGGTCGTGGAAGATCGGTCCGCCAACCGGAAGAAGAAGGAGGACCTGCGTCCCCGCCTGACTCTTCTCGGCGAAGGGCAGAGCCTGGACGATGAAGGCGAAACCGAAGCCCAGCGCTACATGCTGGCTCCGGGTACCTCGCTCTCGGTCGAAGACGGACAGCAGGTTTCGGCAGGCGACATTCTCGCTCGTGCCAGCCGCGAAGCCGCCAAGACCCGTGACATCACCGGCGGTCTGCCGCGGGTGGCCGAATTGTTCGAAGCCCGTATTCCGAAAGACAATGCGATCATTGCCAAGATTTCCGGCCGGATCGAATTCGTTCGCGAATACAAGGCCAAGCGCAAGATCGCGATCATCCCGGAAGAAGGCGATCCAGTCGAGTACCTGATCCCCAAGACCAAGGTGATCGACGTGCAGGAAGGCGATTTCGTCAAGAAGGGCGATACGCTGATTTCGGGCAGTCCGAACCCGCACGACATTCTCGACGTTCTGGGCATCGAGCCACTGGCAGAATATCTCGTCAACGAAATCCAGGAAGTCTACCGGCTTCAGGGCGTGAAGATAAACGACAAGCACATCGAGACGATCGTTCGTCAGATGCTGCAGAAGGTTGAAATCACCGATGGCGGCGATACCACCCTGCTGGCCGGCGAACAGGTCGACCGGGAAGAGATGGAAGAATACAACGCCAAGCTCGACAAGAAGGGCAAGCGCGCCGAAGGCAAGCCGATCCTGCTCGGGATCACCAAGGCTTCGCTCCAGACGCGCAGCTTCATCTCGGCCGCGTCCTTCCAGGAAACGACCCGGGTGCTGACGCAGGCTTCGGTCGAAGGAAAGAAGGACTCGCTGATAGGTCTGAAGGAAAACGTCATCGTTGGCCGCCTGATCCCGGCGGGTACCGGTGCCGGAATGAACCGGATGCGGGTAACGGCCAACAGCCGTGACGCGTCCATCCGCGCTTCATGGAAGAAGGCCCAGGACGCGATCATCGCTGCCAATACCGCGGAAGAAGAGCATGCTGCGGAACTCGCCCAAGGCGCTGAAGCCGCAATTGGCGACGATCCGCTGGCGGCAGTCGAGGGCGAAACCCACGGCACCGATGCGGATGCCGGCGAGTATCTGAACAAGGATGCGGCAGACGGCGATACGGCTGAATAAGTCTGGCGTCCGATGCACAAAAAAGCCCCGCCGGAGCGATCCGGCGGGGCTTTTTGTTTAGGGCCTGATGGTTGACTAGCCATGGTCGGTGCAACAAGAGACGGTCATGAAACGGATTTTGATCTGCTGCGGGCTGTTGGTCAGCAATTCCGCAAGTGCAGCTGAACCCGATGAATTCCGACAGGATGCCCAATTGCTGGAGCGATTGGTTGACTATCAATATGCCTATCTGGACAGATTGCCCGATGGCGACTTCGAGCTCACTCCTACACTCAGGGCCGAGGCGGAGGAAGTTAACACACGCGGCGAATTGATCCGGTTTGCGGAACGAGCGCTGACCCTGCTTGCTGATCATCATGTGATCACCGGCGCGTCACTTTCCGACAGCTGGGCGGTGTTCCCCAGCTACGGCGATTTATGGATTGAGCGGCATGGAGACGGCTATGTGGTTGAGCAGGTGCGCGAAAATAGCCCTGCATCACAAGCAGGCATCAAAGCCGGAGACCGCATCATTGGCATTGGCGGCCTGCCAACTCAAAGCGCGGTAGACGCTTTTTGGAAAGATCTGGGGCGTCTGGATGGGGCCACCGATGAAGGCTTTGCTGCTCGCATCCTCGCGGCGGGCAGGCGCGACAGAACAAGGAAACTCACCGTACGGCACGCATCGGATAAGCCGCGCGACCTGGAATTGGCCAACCTGTACGCATTGGCCGAGACTGACCAGCCGCCGCTTTCTGTGAGCCAAGAGGATGAAAGCCTCATCATCAAGTTCCACGATTCATTGGGCCGCGATGATACAATCGCGGCGTTTGATCAGACCATGGCCGCAGCGGCAACCAACCAACCGATCATTCTCGATCTGACGGATACGGCCAGCGGAGGAAACACGAACGTCGCTCGCGGAATCATGGGCTGGTTCGTCGAGCAGCCGACCGCCTATCAAATTCACGACCTGCCCGCTGAAATGCGCCGCACGGGGATTGCCCGCCAATGGATCGAACAGGTCCTCCCCCGGGAAGGAAAGTATCATTCAGGCACTGTCACCGTTCGCGTTGGGCGCTGGACGGGCAGCATGGGAGAAGGTCTGGCAATAGGCTTCCACGCAATGGGCGCGGCGGTCGAGGGGGCCCGCATGGCAGGGTTGCTGGGTGCAGTTTATGACGAGCGTTTGCCCAATTCTGGTCTGCTTGTGAAGCTACCGGTCGAGCGCCTTTACGCTGTCGATGGAACGCCCCGGGAGGAGTTTGAACCCACACCGAAGGCCGGGCCGCGCTGAGCGTTGACAGGCGTGGTTATTACCAGCGTGAATTGATGCAGGGTAGGGCATGGCGCGCTACGAATACGCCATCCGCTCCAACTCGCCGAATGCCGCCAGCGCCCCCGGATCGCCAAATGGTGCGAGCTGGCTCATAAATACGCCCGCTATTCCGGCAGTTGGGTCGATCCAGTAATAGGAATTGAAGATGCCCGCCCAGCACATGCTGCCTGCCGATCGGCCGCCGGCGACGGGTTCCGGGTTGATCAGGAAGCCAAGGCCCCAGCCGGTGTGCTGATCGGGGAAAGTGTCGAAGGGGGCGGCGAAATCCGGCATGGCGGTGGGCATGGCGCCGGCGCGGATGGACCCGATCTGGTTGCGCGACATTGCCGCGACGGTCTCCGCCTGCAGCAACCGGTTTCCGTCCAGTTCGCCGCCGCGCAGCATCATCTGCAGGAAGCGGGCATAATCTTCGGCGGTCGAGGTCAGGCCGCCGCCGCCGCCGTGGAATTCGCCGCCGCCAAGGTACAACGGGCTGAGCGCAAGACCGCCGTCCTTGGCGCGCGTGTGGACCTTCGCCGCACCGGCGGGCAGTGTGTCACAAAAGGCAGTGTTTCTAAGGCCAAGCGGCACGAAAACATGGCGGTCCAGATAGGTCTGCAGATCGGTACCGGTGACCGCCTCTATCGCCAACCCCGCCCAGTCGGTCGAGACACCGTAAGCCCAATCATCGCCCGGATCGAACAACAGCGGCATCGTGATCCCCGCCTTCGATCCCGGTGCCGGGATGCCTACCGCACGGTAATAGCGCAGGACTTCCGGCTGGACGAAAGCGTAGCCAAGTCCCGAGGTGTGGGTGAGCAGATGCCGCAAAGTGATCGGCCGCGCGGCGGGGCGAAGGATCGGAGCGCCGTCTTCGTCGAAACCGGCCAGCACCTGCGGATCGGCCAGTTCGGGAAGGACTTCGCCGATGGGTGCATCAAGCTCGATATGTCCGGCTTCCACCAACTGCATCGCGCCGACCGACACCAGTGCCTTGGTCATCGACGCGACCTGGCAGATCGTGTCCATTTCCATCGGCGTCCCGGTAAGGGCATCCGCAAAACCATAGCTGCGGCTATACCGGACCCCGTCGCGGTCCACGATCATGCAGGCTGCGCCCGGCAGCCGGGCTTCGGTGATGGCCCGCGAGAGCTCTGTATCATCTATCATGATCGGCACGTTAGCTGGCCGGACAGGGCAATCCAGCGGAATTCGCTACCCTTATTTCCGATGGGGACGAACAAGTGTATGCCGGGCATCGTCCGGAAACTTGCAAAAAGGATACCGCAATCATGCGCATCATTCCTGTCATCATCCTCGCAACGCTTGCTGCCTGTGCGCCGGTGGACAACGACCCTCTTGCGCCGGGCAGCGACCCGGTGGTTGCGGACGGCGTAATCATAGATCCTGCGGCACTGACCGGTGAGTACCGTCTCGCGGGAGTCGACGGGCGGGACATCAACCTGTCTCACGGGATTTCCGCATCAATTTCGGAACAGGAAATCGAGGTTCTCTCGCAATGTATCCGGTTCAAATGGAGCTATGCGTTGGCCGATGGCGTGCTAGCGACAGAGCGCACTCCTTCGATGAGCTGCAGGCGCGCGCTGCTTCCGGAAGAGGAGGCGATTTCCCGTGCCTTCGATGATGCGGTCCAGGTCCGGCGGACACCGGCCAACGGGATCGAGTTTTCAGGCGAAGGGCATACGGTCACACTCTTCTCGCAATAATCCGCGCGGGGCGCTAAGTGGCGGGGCATGACCGCAATCACCCGTTTCGCCCCTTCGCCGACCGGCAATCTCCATGTCGGCAACATCCGCACGGCGCTGCACAATTGGTTCCTGGCGCGCAAGGCAGGCGGCAAGTTCATGTTGCGGATAGACGATACCGACGCGGAGCGCAGCCGCGAGGAATATGTCGAGGGCATTCGCGCCGACCTGGCATGGCTTGGACTGGATTTCGACGGGGAAGAACGGCAGTCCGCCCGTCTTGGCCATTACGAAGCCGCCTTCGAAACCCTTAAGGCCAGCGGGCGCGTTTACCGGGCCTACGAAACCGCGCAGGAACTTGACCTCAAACGCAAGGTCCAGCTCGGCCGCGGCCTGCCGCCGATTTATGATCGCTCGGCCTTGCGACTGACCGAGGATGATCACGCGGCGAAAGCCGCCGATGGTACCGCGCCGCATTGGCGGTTCCTGCTCGATCACGACAGCCCGATTGCGTGGGACGACGGAGTTCGCGGACCGCAGAAATTCGACGCCGCCAGCCTATCCGATCCGGTGATCCGCCGGGCCGACGGATCGTGGCTGTATATGCTGCCCAGCGCGGTAGACGATATCGAGATGGGCATTACCGACGTGCTGCGCGGCGAAGATCACGTATCCAACACCGCAGTGCAGGTGCAGATGTTCGAAGCGCTGGATGCCGCGCCGCCGCGGTTCGCGCATGAAGCGCTGCTGATGGGCAAGGAAGGCAAATTGTCCAAGCGGCTCGGATCTCTGGGCTGCGAGAGTTTCAGGGAACGCGGGATCGAACCGGAAGCCATCGCCGCGTTGCTGGCGCGGCTCGGAACATCCCAGCCGGTAGAACCGATTGCCGATCGCCAAGCGCTTGTGGCCAGTTTCGACCTTGGCAGCTTTGGACGCGCGCCGGCCAAGTTCGACGACGCCGATCTCGACCGGCTGAACACTGCCATCGTGCACCAGATGGACTACGCTGCGGTGAAGCACCGCCTGCCGGACGGGATGGATGAAGCGGCCTGGCACGCGGTCCGGCCCAATTTGATGGTCGTGGCGGATGCCGCGGAATGGTGGCGGATCGTCACGGGCCCGATCGACTTGCCGGAATTTTCAGACGAGGACCGCGGCTATCTGGCGCAGGCGGCTGGGGTGCTGGATTTCTCTGCCGGCGACCCGTGGCATGCGTTGACTGGCACCCTCAAGAAGACCACCGGCCGGAAAGGCAAGCCGCTTTTCCTTCCGCTCCGCCAGGCGCTAACAGGTATGGACCACGGACCTGATATGGCCGAATTGCTGCTGGTGCTCGGCGAGGAAACTGCCCGCCGGAGGCTCGAACGAGCGGCGAGCTGAACCAGCATCTTGGTTGCCGCGGACAATAAAAAACGGGGCCGAAGCCCCGTTTCTCATTCAACCATTTTGGATCGGCAATTAAGCGCTGATCGCCTCATCGTCATCGTTGTCGATCACGGTAAGGGCAATAAATGCAGCCAGAACACCAGCGGCCAGAAGACCGAGGATGCCGTCGCCGCCGCCAAGTTCGCTTTCGCTGGTTGCCGGCGCGGAAGCGCGGGCAGTATCCGCTGCCGAAACGGCAGGTGCAGCTGCGAGCGAAACGGCCGCTGCGGCAATGAAGAGGTTACGAATTTTCATATTTGCGACTCATGAAGCTTTAAAGGGACGCTCGGGCTACCGCACTAATCGAACAATAGCAATGCAGTAACACGCAAAGTTGGAAAAAACAGAGCCGATGGCCGTGATTAGCAGGGAATTGGACCGCTAACGGCGCTCGGGGCGGAATAACGCGCCGCGCTACAACTGGTGCTCGACAAAGATTTTTATGCCCAAGCCAATCAGGATGAGCCCGCCCAGAATTTCGGCCCGTTTGCCCAGCTTCGCGCCCGCGAGTGCGCCAAGATACACCCCGGGGTACGTCAGCACAGCGGTAGTCAATCCGATCACGGCGCACGCCGCGAGAATGGGAACCCCGAATGTCGGCAAGGTGATACCGGCGACGGCGGCGTCGATGCTGGTCGCCACCGCTGCCACCAGCAAAGGCCAGATTGTCAGCGGCCGGACAGTCTCTTCCGGATCTCGCTCCAGGCCTTCGCCGATCATGCGGACGCCGAGGATGCCAAGCAAGACCAGGGCGATCCAGTGGTCGACCGCTTCAATAATGCTGCCGAATGCGACGCCAAGGCCCCAGCCAAACAGCGGCATGATCGCTTGGGCAAGCCCGAAGGCGAGGCTCATCCGCAAGGCCGCCAAGTGGTTCGGGCGGCTGGACGCACCATGTGCGACCGCCGCAGCAAAGGCGTCCATGGCAAGCGCCAGGGAAAGCAGGAAGAGGGAAATCGAAATCATGACTGTCTGTGAATATTGTCCGGAAACCTGAGCCCAAGTTTAAGGGCACATACGGGATTACCCCGTTATCCGCCGTGGCGTTCCAGCTCGTCACCCGCAAGGGTCACGACATGCAGCAGGTTGGTGCTGCCCGGAGTCCCGAACGGCACCCCGGCAAGCGCGATCATCTTGCTGCCCGCCTTGCCGAAACCGTGCCGCAGGGCCATCCGCTTGCCCTTGGCGATCATCTCTTCGAAACTTCCGATATCCTTAGTGATTACCGGATGTGCGCCCCATAGCAGGGCGACGCGGCGCGCGGTCCGGTTGGACGGGGTCAGCACCAGCATCGGCACCGAAGGCCGTTCGCGCGCCACCCGGCGAGCGGTCGAACCGGAGCCGGTGAACACGGTAATGGCCGACACCAGCACGGTGTCGGCGATGGTCATGCAGGCGTGGCTGAGCGCGTCAGCCGTCGTTGCATCGGGCGGGGTATCGAGGAAGCGCACGCGCGCGAGATAGCTGTCGTCGCGTTCCACCTGCACCGCGATCCGGTCCATGATGGTGACCGCTTCTTCCGGCCATTCGCCAGCAGCAGTTTCGGCGGACAGCATCACCGCATCGGCCCCGTCATAGACTGCGTTGGCCACATCCGAAACCTCGGCGCGGGTCGGCGCGGGGCTTTCGATCATGCTTTCCAGCATCTGCGTTGCGACGATCACCGGCTTGCCCAGCATCCGCGCCTTGTTGACGATCTTCTTCTGCAACGGCGGCACTTCTTCGGGCAGCAACTCGACCCCGAGATCGCCGCGCGCGACCATCACCCCGTCACACATCTCGAGAATTTCATCGAGGCGGCGGACAGCCATCGGCTTTTCGATCTTGGCGCACAGCGCACCGTAACCGCCCATCAGCTTGCGCGCTTCGGCGAGGTCTTCCGGGCGCTGGACGAAGCTGAGGCCGATCCAGTCGGCTCCCTGCTGCACGGCGAAAGCGAGGTCGCGCCGATCCTTTTCCGTAAGCGCAGGAATGGGGATCTCCGCATCGGGCACATTCACGCCCTTGCGGTCGGAGATTACGCCGCCCACGACGGCGGAGCATAGGATCTCGTTTTCGTCCGCGCGGATCACTTTCAACTGGATCTTGCCGTCGTTGATCAGCAGGCGCTGGCCTTTCTCAAGCAGGCCGAACAATTCGGGATGCGGCAGTTCCACGCGCGTTTCGTCGCCGGGTTCCGGGTTCCGGTCGAGCGTGAAGTGACCCGAATGGCGGATCACAGCGCGGCCATCCTTGAACTTGCCGACCCGCAGTTTGGGCCCCTGCAGATCGCAGAAAATCGCGATTGGACGGCTGAATTCCTTTTCCATCTCGCGGATCGCGGCAATCGTCCCGGCGTGAACCGCATGTTCGCCGTGGCTCATGTTTACACGGAAGGCATCGACCCCCGCCTTGAACAGTTTACGGAGCATTTCGGGGGAGCTGCTGGCCGGTCCGACCGTTGCGAGGATCTTGACCTTGCGTCCGCGGGGGGCGAGTTTGTGCGATGGAGATTTTGCCATGGCTACCGCCTATGCCAAAGCCGCATGACAGCACAAGGACGATGATGATGGATACGAATTCAAACAGCCCGCTGGACGATCTCCCCGACGCCGTGGCGGCCGCGGCTTTCCGGCGATTGGTGCGCCATCTGCAGCACCGCCACGATGCACAGAATATCGACCTGATGGGCCTGTCGGGATTTTGCCGTAACTGCCTGGCGGACTGGATCGTGGACGCCGGTTTCGAAGGTGACAAGGCATCTGCACGGGAGGTGATCCACGGAATGCCCGCGGCCGAATGGAAGGCGAAGCACCAGTCGCCGGCTACCGACGAGCAGCTCGCCCGGATGGCCCAAAGCGTCGCGAAGAACAGCGGATAGGGAAAACCTCGCCTGGCCGCTTCACCGCGCGGTCTGGTCCCGCTACTAGGCGCCTCGACTGATTCTCACACCATCTGGAGCTACACCATGGCTGAAGCCACCGACGACCGCCTGCGCCTGCTGATCGAGCGCATCGAGCGCCTTGAAGAAGAAAAGAAGGGCATCGCCGACGATATCCGCGATGTCTACGGCGAAGCGAAAGCGGTTGGCTATGACCCCAAGATCATGCGCCAGGTCGTGCGGCTGCGGAAAATGAAGCCGGATGATCGCAGCGAAATGGAAACGATTCTCGACGTCTACAAATCGGCGCTTGGCCTCGCTTGATCGGGCGCTATTCTGGCGGCGGAACCAGACAGGAGTGTAATCTATGGCCGGACCCTGGAAAGATGCCCGCGGCATCACCGTCACCACCACGCCCACGCTGGAAGGGCAGCCGATCAAGGAATATCTCGGGATCGTGACCGGTGAGGTGATCGTCGGCGCGAACCTGTTCCGCGATCTGTTCGCCAACATCCGCGACATCGTGGGCGGGCGGTCCGGATCGTACGAGCGTATCCTGCGGGACGCGCGAGAACAGGCGATCCAGGAACTTCAGGCCGAATGCGGGGCAATGGGCGGCAACGCGGTGGTCGGGATCGATCTCGATTACGAGGTCATCGGCGACAAGGGCTCGATGCTGATGGTCAGCGCCAGCGGGACCGCGGTCAAGGTCTGAACCGATGATTTCCGTCCGACGGCTCGGGGGGAATGATGTTGCGGGCTTTCGATCGATGAACGCCCTGTTCGCCCAGGTCTTCGGGATGCCCGATGATTATCTCGGTGCAGTTCCGCCAGAGGATTACTGCCGCCGCTGGCTGGCGGACGACCGGAATATTGCGCTGTTGGCTGACAGTGGCAATGAGGTCGTAGGCGCACTGGCGGGATATCGCCTCGACAAATTTGAACAGGTCCGGAGCGAAGTCCATATTTACGATCTCGCAGTAATTGAGACCCACCGCCGACGTGGTGCGGCCAGCGCGCTGATCGATGCCGTGAGGGCGATCGCCCGCGATGCTGGCACGTGGACCATTTTCGTCCAAGCAGACACCGCGCCGGAGGATGAACCGGCAATCGCGCTGTATCGCAAGTTCGCCAGCGAGGAGATTACCGCGCTGCATTTCGATATCGTACCTTAGCCGATTGTCTCCCTGCCTTGGCTTCGCTAGGGGCATGGCACAACCAACCCAGCGTTAGTCAGAAGAGTCACGATGGCAGGCCATTCCAAATTCAAGAACATCATGCACCGCAAGGGCGCGCAGGATAAAAAGCGCTCGGCGATGTTTTCCAAGCTCAGCCGCGAAATTACCGTAGCAGCGAAGATGGGCGCACCCGATGTCGACATGAACCCCCGGCTTCGGCTGGCGGTGAACAGCGCCAAGGCGCAGTCGATGCCCAAGGACAATATCCAGCGCGCGATCGACAAGGCGTCCGCCAACGAGGGCGATGATTACGAGGAAGTCCGCTACGAAGGCTACGGCCCCGGCGGCAGCGCGATCATTGTCGAGGCGCTGACCGACAACCGCAACCGCACTGCCACCAATGTGCGCACCGCGTTTTCCAAGCACGGCGGCAATCTGGGTGCCACCGGATCCGTTTCGCACGGCTTCGAACGGCTTGGACTGATCGTTTACCCCGCCACCGCGGGCAGCGAAGACAAGATGCTGGAAGCCGCAATGGAGGCCGGCGCGGAAGACATCCAGTCGGGCGCGGAGGAACACGAGATCTGGACTGCGGCGGACGACCTGCACGAAGTCGCCGGTGCGCTGGAAAAACTGCTGGGCGAGGCGGAAACGGTCAAGCTGGCGTGGAAACCGAACATCACCGTGGACATGGACGAAGCGGGCGCGGGCACGCTGTTCAAGCTGCTCGACGTGCTCGACGACGATGACGATGTCCAGACGGTGTGGGGCAATTACGAAGTGTCCGACGAGATCATGGCCAAGCTGGACCAGGACTGATGTTTGCACTCGTCGCCAAGGCCATGGTCGCCGGGGCGATGATCGTTGCAATTGCGGAGATCGGCAAGCGGCTCCCGGCCACTGCTGCCTTGGTTGCGTCGCTGCCGCTGGTGTCGGTCCTGGGCATGATCCTGCTGTGGCACGAACGGCCCGACCCGGAGAATATGGCGGTCCACGCGGGGGCGACTTTCTGGTACGTGCTGCCCTCGCTACCGATGTTCCTGGTGATGCCAATTATGCTGCGGGCGGGCATCCCATTCTGGATAAGCCTGACAGCAGGCTGCGCGCTCACCGTGACATTATACACCCTGATGGCGGCTTTCGAACCGCGCTTCGGCCTCCGGCTTTGAAGCGGGTGCAACCATGCTGATACTGGGCCTCGACCCCTCGCTGTCCTGTACCGGCTGGGGCGTGGTGCGCAGCGAGGGTAGCCGCTTGATTCACATCGCCAACGGTCAGATCGCCACCAGCGCAAAAGCACCAATGGCGCAGCGGTTGGCCGCACTTCAGCAGGGGCTGGCGCAGGTGATCGCCGACTATCAGCCAGACCGCGCGGCGGCTGAAGAAATCTTCGTCAACAAGAACCCGCAGTCCACGCTCAAGCTGGCGCAGGCTCGCGGTGCGGTGCTTGCAGCGTGCGGTACCGCGCGGCTGGACGTGACGGAACACGCCGCACGGCTAGTGAAGAAAGCGATCGTCGGCACCGGCGCGGCGGACAAAGTCCAGGTGCAGGCCATGCTCAGGGTCCTGCTTCCCGGAGCGGTGATTGCGGGAGCCGACGCGGCCGACGCATTGGCAGTAGCCATCGCCGACGCGCATTTGACACGCGGCGTTTAGCTGGACCGAAAGACCAATGAGGCTAGGCGGAGCGTAGCTCCTACAGGACGCCCAAGACCCGAAGTACGATTACGATAATAACAACGGTGACGATGAGTCCGAGGATGCCTCGCATTGAATAATTCCTTTCGGCCGCCAAGGTTCGGCGGTTACCAGGTCACAACCGCACTTAGGGTCATATGTTCCCGACGCGCGGGGAACTGTGGTTCTGGAACTGCCCTGAAGCAACGGGTTAAAAGCCGAATTGTCGTGGTTAGTGGGCCGGCCAGTCTATCGGGTGTCGGCGCTTTCTTCGCTCACAAGCCGGGCATCCAACCTATTCAGAGTGCGAACAATGTCGCGCAGATAGATTGCACAATAGATCACCGCTGCGAAGGCGACGAGCTGGGCAACAGCCAGGATCATCACTACCAACTGCATCATCACATCCGACATAACTCAGCCCTCCAAACTATCGTATGGACACATTGAGCATGTTTCCGCAGATCTCCGCAATGGTGCCGTTTGTCGGAAGGCAGCTTCTTTCCGCAATTTTCGTTTAGCGGTCCTAATTCCATGGCATAGTGAAGAGGGCGATAGAATTGGCGAAAGTGAGGGTCCAGGAAATCCATGAATAAGATCGAAATCTACGGCATTCCCAATTGCGACACTGTCAAGAAGGCACGCCGCTGGCTTGATGCGCGGGGGATCGCGTATGATTTCCATGACTACAAGAAGGTCGGCGTAGACCCGGTCCGGCTGAAGGGCTGGGTGCGGGACAAGGGCTGGGAAGCGCTGCTCAACCAGCGCGGCACCACTTTCCGCAAACTGGACGACGCGGACAAGGCCGATCTCGACAGCAACAAGGCCGTCACATTGATGGTGCAGAACCCCTCTATGATCAAACGCCCAGTGGCAGAATATCCCGGCGGACTTCTTGTCGGGTTCAAGGAGGATGAATGGGACGCGGCGTTTACCTGATAGTGCTGGCGCTGGTTGCGGCGGTCATGCCCACTTTGGCCCATGCGCAGTCAGACGGTCCGCTGATCATCGCGCATCGCGGCGCGAGCGGGGAACGGCCCGAACACACACTGGCGGCCTATGACCTCGCCATCGATCAGGGTGCGGATTACATCGAGCCCGACCTGGTGATTACCAAAGACGGGGTGCTGGTGGCGCGGCACGAGAACGAGATTTCCGGAACCACCGATGTCGCGGCAATGCCCGATTTCACGGACCGCAAACGGACCAAGACCATCGACGGGGAAGCGGTCACCGGTTGGTTCACAGAGGACTTCACGCTGGCTGAACTCCGCACCCTGCGTGCTCGGGAACGCTTACCCGAACTCCGGCCAGCCAATGCACGGTTCGACGGATTGTACCAGGTGCCGACATTCGCCGAGATCATCGCACTGGTCAAAGCCCGGGAAGCTGAGACAGGAAAACGGATTGGCCTGTATCCTGAACTCAAACATCCATCCTTCCTGATGCAGGAAACCGGCATCGACACGGCCGCTGTGTTGCTGCGCGAACTGGACCGCGCCGGGTCGGTGCCGTCCGATCCGGTGTTCATCCAGAGCTTCGAAGCTGCGCCGCTCCGGCAATTGAACTCTGCCAGTGAGTGGAAGCTGGTCCAGCTGATTGCGCCGGAAGGCGGCCCGGCGGATTCGCCCGGGATGCGCTATTTCGACATGGCGAGACCGGCTGGCCTTGCCGAAGTGGCGCAATATGCCGACGCAATTGGCGTCGCAATTCCGATGGTGCTGAACGCCGATGGCTCGCCGACTTCATTGGTGGCAGACGCCCATGCAGCCAGGCTTCAGGTCCATGCGTGGACATTGCGCAAGGAAAACGCCTTCCTGCCGCCTGCTCTGCGATTTGGGGATGACCCGTCAGCCGCCGGAAATCTGCCTGCGTTGTGGGCCTTGTTGAAAGGGGCGCAGGTGGATGGGGTGTTTACGGACGATCCCTTGCCGGCCATTCGTGCCAGCCGCGGCCTATCTGTCCAGCCACGCGAATAAAGCCATCACTGCCGGCGCCGGGCCGTGAGGATGTAATTCAGCGCCATATCGTCCGACAGATGCAGACCCTTTAGCGGGCCGAAAGCAATCCCGCGCATCTCGGTGATCTCCAGCCCGGCGGCGTGGAGCAGATCTGACAATTCGTCCGGCGTGATGAAATCGTCCCAGTGATGGGTGCCCTTGGGGACAAGGCCCACGGCTTCCGCGCCTTCGACCAGCAGCAGGCGAGAGGCGGCGGTGCGGTTTGGGGTGGACAGGGTCATCAACCCGCCGGGCGCGAGATGCCGGACCAGTTGCGCCACGAAGCGCGGCTTTTCGGCAACATGTTCGATCACTTCCATGCAGGTCACAAGGTCGAACTGGCCAAGGCCGAGGTCGCCGAGTTCGCCGTGACGGTAATCGATCGCCAGTTCCGATCCCGAAGCATGCGCCGAAGCCACCGCGATGTTTTCCGCCGCGGCATCGACGCCGGTCACCTCCGCGCCAAGCCGCGAAAAGGGTTCGCACAGCAAGCCCGCGCCGCAGCCGACATCCAGTGCGGACTTGCCCGCCAACGGGCGCACGCTCTCGATATCACCGGCCCAATGCAGGTCGACCGCATGCCGGATAAAGCCCAGCCGGACCGGGTTCAGCCGGTGGAGCATGGCGGAGGAGCCCTTGGGATCCCACCACTCCCGCGCCAGCGCGCCGAAATGTGCGGCTTCGTCCGGCCGGATGGTTGCGGGGCCGATAGTTGCCGGAGAAACCGGTTCAACACTTACAGTTGCATCGCTCATGCTGCACCCTTAACAGCCACCTGCAATTGGTTCCAGCAGAGAGGCACAGCAGACTTTGGCGCGGATCGTGATGAAATTCGGCGGCACGTCGATGGCCGGCACCGAGCGTATTCGCCGGGTCGCGGGGATTGTACGCCGCCAGCAGGCCGCCGGGCATTCGGTTGCGGTAGTGGTCAGCGCCATGGCCGGCGAGACCGACCGGCTGGTCAATTTCTGCCGCGAGGCGAACCCGCTGTTCGATCCAGCGGAATACGACGTGGTGGTGGCCAGCGGCGAACAGGTTACCTCGGGCCTGTTGGCGCTCACACTTCAATCGCTCGGCTGCAAGGCGCGCAGCTGGCTCGGCTGGCAGATGCCGATCAGCACGATCGAAGCCCATGCCAAGGCGCGTGTCGCCAATATCGACGCCGCGGAACTGATCGCGTCGATGGACGCGGGCGAGATCGCGGTCATTCCCGGTTTCCAGGGCGTCTCGGACTCGGGCCGGATCACTACGCTGGGGCGCGGCGGATCGGATACCTCCGCAGTTGCCGTGGCGGCGGCCATCGGCGCGGATCGCTGCGACATCTACACCGATGTCGACGGGGTTTACACCACCGACCCGCGGATCGTCGCCAAGGCGCGCAAGCTGAAAGCGGTAACTTACGAGGAAATGCTCGAACTGGCGTCGGTCGGAGCGAAGGTACTTCAGACCCGCTCGGTCGGGCTGGCGATGAAGAGCGGTGTGCGGGTGCAGGTCCTGTCGTCCTTCATCGACGATGACGCCACGCCGGCAGACGATCTGCCCGGCACAATGATCGTCTCCGAAGCGGAGATGGAACAACTTCTGGAGAATGGTGAAATGGAACGCCAGCACGTTACCGGCATCGCGCATGACAAGAACGAGGCGAAGATCATCCTGACCCGCGTTCCCGACAAGCCCGGCGCGGTGGCGCATATTTTCGAACCGCTTGCGGCCGCGTCGATCAACGTCGACATGATCATCCAGAACGTGGGCCGCGACAAGGGCGAGACCGACGTGACCTTCACCGTGCCGCAAACCGACCTCGCGCGCGCGCAGGCCCTGCTGGAAGACCAGCGCGGCACCATCGGCTTCAACCGGATCATCACCGACAGCAAGATCGCCAAGATCAGCGTCGTCGGTGTGGGCATGAAAAGCCATGCCGGTGTCGCCAGCACCATGTTCCGCGCGCTCGCCGACCGGGGGATCAACATCCAGGCAATCACGACCTCGGAAATCAAGGTCAGCGTGATGATCGACGAGGACGAAACCGAACTCGCAGTCCGCGTGCTGCACACCGCTTACGGTCTGGACGCACCGGACATTGTCGGGGACGAAGCGGCGTAGGGCGGGGCATGTCCTACACCCACAAGATCCTGCTGCTCGGTTCGGGCGAGCTAGGGCGGGAGTTCACCATTTCTGCCAAGCGGCTCGGCTGCCATGTGACGGCGTGCGACAGCTATGCCGGCGCGCCCGCGATGCAGGTGGCGGATGCGTTCGAGGAGTTCTCCATGCTCGATGGCGATGCACTGCGCGCGGTCATTGCCCAGCACGCACCGGATTTCGTAGTGCCCGAAGTGGAAGCGATCCGCACCGAAGTGCTGGCCGAACTGGAGACGGAAGGGGTTAACATCGTGCCGTCCGCCCGCGCGGCGCAGCTGACCATGAACCGTGATGCGATCCGCGATGTCGCGGCGCAGGAGCTGGGGCTCACCACCTCGCGCTACAAATATGCCGAGAGCCTCGAGGAAGTGCGGGCGGGCGCCGAATTCACCGGGCTGCCCTGCGTGATCAAGCCGGTCATGTCCTCCAGCGGCAAGGGCCAGAGCACCGTTCGAAGCACCGAAGAACTGGAAGCGGCGTGGGACTATGCCCGCGCCAACATGCGGGGCGACCGGGCACGGGTGATTGTCGAACAATTCGTCGATTTCGATTACGAGATCACTCTGCTGACCGTGCGCACTCGCGAGGGGGTAATCTTCTGTCCGCCGATCGGTCACCGGCAGGAACGCGGTGATTACCAGGAAAGCTGGCAGCCCGCCGCGATGTCGGACGCAGCGATTGCCGCAGCGCAGGAAATGGCAGCAAAGGTGGTCGATAACCTTGCGGGAGACGGCGCAGGCTACGGCCTGTTCGGGGTCGAGTTCTTCGTCAGGGGCGACGAGGTGATCTTCTCGGAACTGTCACCCCGGCCGCACGACACCGGGATGGTCACGCTGATCTCCCAGAATTTGAGTGAGTTCGACCTGCACGCCCGCGCGATCCTTGGTCTGCCGATCCCGGCCCCGATCCGCGCGCGCCCCGCCGCGTCGGCCGTGATCCTGGCGGATCGGGACAGCGACACCCTGTCGTACGGCGGTCTGGCGGAGGCGATGGCGGGCGGCGCGGACATCCGCATCTTTGGCAAACCGACCGCGCGGCCTTACCGCCGGATGGGCGTTGCGCTGGCCGCGGCGGGGACTACCGACGACGCCAGGCAGACCGCAGCGGATGCGGCGGGCAAGGTTCGCCTGATATATGACTGAACCGACACCCGCGTATGACCAGCCTGTCACCGGCAGGACCTAATCGTTTCACATAGAACGGATAGCGGCGCTGCAACCTTTCAGGGAGCATCCAATGTCCAGGTTCACTTCACTTCACGCCGCTTTGCTGTGTTCGGCTATTTTCATACCTGGCGCGGCTCAAGCCCAGCCGGTCGATGAGAGGGGTTCCGCCGCGGATGACACCACCATTGTCGTCACCGCACAAAAGATCGAACAGCGCGCCGTCGATGTGCCGATCACCATCTCGGCAGTCAGCGGCGAACGGATCAAGGAGCTGGGGGTCAGCGATCTCGACGAATTGTCGAACTATATTCCCGGCCTCAATATCCAGGAGCAGAGCGCCAACAATCCCGGCATCGTGATCCGCGGCATCACGTCGGACAGCGGGTCCGCGCAGCAAGGACCACGGGTCACGCTGTATTACAACGGCGTCGATATCTCTCGCTCGCGCGGTTCCTACCAGTCGATTTACGATTTGGAGCGGGTCGAGGTGATCAAGGGACCGCAGGCGACCCTCTTCGGCACTGCTTCGGCGGTCGGCGCGATCAGTCTGGTATCGGCGAAGCCCCGCCCCGGTCTCTCGGCCGAAGTGACTGGAGGGTACGGCAATTTCGACCAGACATTGGTTGGCGGCTATATCAATGCCGGATCGGACGTGGTGGCAGGCCGGATCGCGTTCGAATGGCGAACGCGCGACGGCTATGTCGAAAATTTGGCCGCCTCGCAGGAGGAAGAGCTTTATGCGCAGGACCAGCTTGGCGTCCGGGCTTCGCTACGCTTCACGCCGATCGACGCGCTGACGATCGACCTCACCGGCACGTATGACCGCCAGCGCAACGGCGGCACCCCGTTCATTTCCGGCACCTTCCCGACGGAGGCCGGCCCCGCCAATCCGTTTGGCCCGGCCAATCTGGGCGGCTCCCCGTTTTCGGCAGACCCATTGGGCGATGCGCAATTGGGCCTGGTCCGCGATGTCTATGATGCAAATTTCACGCTGGCTTATGAATTTGCGGACGGGTGGACCTTTACCACCGTCAACGGATACCGCGAATTCGACAGCGCCGAGGTGTTCGATGCCGACGGCAGCGCCGCTCCGTTCCTTGAATTTGCCGAGATCGCGGTTGGTTCGCAATTCAGCCATGAGGCCCGCTTCAGCTACAACGATCCTTCATGGCGAGCGTCCTTCGGGTGGAATTATTTCACCGAGGATGGTCGCCAGAACGTGCCGTTCTCGACCGAGGAAGGCGTGTTCCTGCAATGCCTGACCACTATTTTCGGCGCGCCGCTGATCCCCGGGATACCGTGTGTCGACAGCAACGGCGTGGTGACCGCAGCGCAAGTGACGGCGCTAGCTACCGGCGGGTTGGCGACAGCGATTCCCTACCGGTCGGAGTTCGAGAACCAGGGCGACAACCAGAGCTATTCGGTGTTTGCCGATGCGACGTGGATCCCCGTTCCTTCGCTGGAGGTCACGGCGGGCGTGCGCCTGCTGATCGAACAGCGCAAATCGGGATATTTCGCTAATGTGCCCCGCTCGGCGCTTTCGGGTGGTCTTTCGCTGATACCCGGGCAGATCGACACTGCCGGAGAGACTTACGAGGCCGATGGCAGCTTTTCGGCGGTCCTGCCGCGCATGAACGTTCTTTA
Organism: Allopontixanthobacter sediminis; assembly: GCF_009828115.1. Lineage (GTDB taxonomy): Bacteria > Pseudomonadota > Alphaproteobacteria > Sphingomonadales > Sphingomonadaceae > Allopontixanthobacter > Allopontixanthobacter sediminis. The sequence goes on from NZ_WTYL01000002.1 coordinate 932,180, forward strand.
CCGCATATCCGACGATGTGAATGTCTTTGCCACCGTGTCCAAGGGTCGCCGGTCGCCGGTGGTGCAATTGAGCGCGGCGCGTGTTGGCGGGGTGGCCGCCCCCAACCTTCAAGTGGTGCCGCAGGAAACGGTATGGAACTACGAAGTCGGCCTGAAGGGTGCAGCGGGCATCCTGTCCGGATCGCTCGGCGTCTATTACCAGAAGTATGACGGGTTCCAGGTCAGCGTCACCCAATCCGATGGCACCACGCGGACGGAAAGCGCTGGCAAGGCGAGCAACTTCGGTGTCGAGGCGGAAGTGCAGCTGCGACCGACCGACTGGCTCAGCGTCTTTGCCAATGGTGGCTATATCGACGGCGGGATCGACGAAAACAATGATTTCGCTCCGGTTTTTTCCGGTGCACGTTTTCGCCTGCAGCCGGAATGGCAGGCCGCAGCCGGCTTCACCATCGATGCGCCGATCAGCGATGGGATCCGCTTCTTCGCTACCCCCAGCGTGACCTATCGCAGCCGGATATTCTTCGAATTGCCCAACAACCCGGTTACTTCGCAGGATGCTGTCACGCTGTTCAATGCCCGGGCAGGCGTCAGCTTTGCAAACGAGGCCTTCGAATTGGCCGGGTTCATTCGCAACGCTTCGAACGAAGATTATCTGCTGGATGCTGGCAATACCGGCGGCGCGTTCGGTATTCCGACCTTCATTCCGGCAGAGCCGCGCTTCTACGGGGTGCAGGTCACGGCCCGCTACTGATCGCGCGAACACCGGGCACACCAAAAGGAAACCTCCCCGTGCGGATGGCACGGGGAGGTTTCTTGCGACCCGATATCGGGCTCGGGATTATTTCACGTCGAACCGGTCGGCGTTCATCACCTTGGTCCATGCAGCCACAAAGTCCTTCACGAACTTTTCTTCATGGCCGGTCTCGGCATAGACTTCGGACACCGCACGCAGCTGCGAGTTGGAACCGAACACCAGGTCGGTGCGGGTTGCCGTCCAGCGTTGTTCGCCGGTTGCGCGGTCGGTACCGGTGAATTCTTCGTCGCCGCTGGTATCGACCGTCTTCCACGCGGTCCCCATATCCAGCAGGTTGACGAAGAAGTCGTTGGTCAGCTTGCCCGGACGGTCGGTCAGGACCCCGTGCTTGCTGTTTCCGCTGTTGGCGCCGAGCACCCGCAGGCCACCGACCAGTACGGTCATTTCCGGGATCGACAGACCGAGCAGGCTGGCGCGGTCGACCAGGATATCCTCGGTCTTCACACTCATCCGGCCCTTCAGGTAATTGCGGAAGCCATCAGCCTGGGGCTCGAGCGGTTCGAAGCTGTAGGCATCCGTCTGCTCGTCGCTCGCATCGCCGCGACCGCCGGTGAACGGGACGGAGATGGAGAACCCGGCATCATGCGCCGCTTTCTCGACCGCAGCTGTCCCGGCCAGAACGATGGCATCAGCCATCGACAGATTGCCGCGCAGCTCGTCGATCTTCACCAGCACCTTGGAAAGCTCTGCCGGATCGTTGACCGCCCAGTCTTTTTGCGGGGCCAGCCGGACCCGGGCACCGTTGGCACCGCCACGGTGATCCGACTTGCGATAGGTGGAGGCCGAAGCCCATGCCGCCTTGACCAGTTCGGATGTCGTCAACCCGCTGCCCAGGATCGCCGACTTGAACGAGGAGACATCGCCATCCGATGGCATTTTGCCGGCGGGGACCGGATCCTGCCAGATCAGTTCCTCTTCCGGCACTTCTGGGCCGAGATAACGGACCTTGGGGCCCATATCGCGGTGGCATAGCTTGAACCACGCACGGGCGAAGGCATCGTCCAGCGCCGCCTGATTGTCGCGGAAGCGTTCGGAAATCTTGCGATATTCCGGGTCCATCTTCAGCGCCATGTCGGCGGTGGTCATCATCGTCGGGACCTTCTTGGAAGGATCGCGCGCATCCGGCGCCATGTCTTCCTGCTCGGCATTGACCGGCTGCCACTGCTGCGCTCCCGCCGGGCTCCGCACCAGTTCATAGTCATATTTGAACAGCAAGCGGAAGTAATCGCCGCCCCACTGTGTCGGGTTGGGGGTCCACGCACCTTCGAGGCCGGAGGTGGTGATATGGCCCTTCTCGATCTGCTCCGCATCGGTAGCCCAGCCGAAGCCCATAAGTTGAAGCGCTTCGGATTCGGGCGCTCCGCTCAATTGGTCGGCGGGCACTGCGCCATGGCATTTGCCGAAGGCGTGGCCGCCGGCGGTGAGGGCCACGGTTTCCTCGTCGTTCATTGCCATCCGGTCGAACGTCTCGCGCATGTCGCGAGCGGATTGGAGCGGATCAGGATTGCCGCCCGGACCTTCCGGATTGACGTAAATGAGGCCCATCTGGATCGCCGCGAGCGGATTTTCCAGTGCCTTGCCTTCATCGGGATGGATGCGGGTTTCAGCGCCCTGATCGACCCACATTTCTTCCGTGCCCCAATAGACATCGGTTTCCGGTGCGAACACGTCCTTGCGACCGCCGCCAAATCCGAACACGGGGCCACCCATCGATTCGATCGCGACATTGCCGGTCAGGATGAACAGGTCGGCCCAGCTGATATGCTTGCCGTATTTGCGCTTGATCGGCCACAGCAGGCGGCGCGCCTTGTCGAGGTTGCCGTTGTCGGGCCAGCTGTTAAGCGGCGCAAACCGTTGCTGTCCGCTGCTCGCGCCGCCGCGGCCATCCGCGGTGCGGTAGGTGCCCGCGGCGTGCCACGCCATACGGATGAAAAACGGGCCGTAATGGCCGTAATCCGCCGGCCACCAAGGCTGGCTATCGGTCATCAGCGCCGTCAGGTCATCTTTCAGCGCCTGATAGTTGAGGGTGTTGAACGCCTCGGCATAATCGAAATCGTCGCCCATCGGATCGGGCGAGGCGCCGTTCTGGGTAAGGATTTCCAACTGCAGCGCGTCGGGCCACCAGTCGCGGTTGGTGCGACCGAGTAGCGAACGAAAGCCGCCGTCTTTGCCGCCCATCGGGCAACCCGATGCCTGGGGGTCTGCTTCAGCCATGATTCCATCTCCTTTTAAGATTATTTTACCGTTATAGCAGAAGGCCTGATATTACTCGAAACGATTAACGCCATTAACCTGATCGTTTTATGCGATCACAGATGAGGTTAAGGGCCAGTCACTTCATGACACTCCGGATGCCAGCATAATTTGACCGCCATGTGGCACCGCCCTAAGGCGCAGGCGCAATTTTACCCGGAGCCGCAATGACCGCTTATCCCAAGACTTCCGCCCTGATGCAGCGCGGAACCGACTTCCTCGGCAGCGAATTCGCGGTTCTGTGCGGCGCGATGAGCTGGGTTTCGGAGCGGAACCTGGTGTCCGCGATCAGCAACGCAGGCGGATTCGGCGTGATTGCCTGCGGGGCGATGACCCCGGACCTGCTCGACACGGAAATCGCCGAGACGAAGAAGCTCACCTCCAGGCCGTTCGGCGTGAACCTCATCACCATGCACCCGGCGCTGTTCGACCTGATCGACGTTTGCGCCCGGCACGGGGTCACGCACGTGGTCCTGGCAGGCGGCATTCCGCCCAAGGGCAGTGTCGAGGCGATCAGGGCATTCGGGGCCAAGGTCATCGTTTTCGCGCCGACGCTGGCGCTCGCGAAGAAGCTGCTACGCCAGGATCGCGGAGCCGGCGGCGATGCGCTGGTGATCGAGGGCATGGAAGCCGGCGGCCATATCGGCCCGGTGTCGACCAGCGTGCTGGCACAGGAATTCCTGCCGGTGTTGGCGGAAGACCACTTGGTGTTCGTGGCCGGCGGGATTGGCCGCGGGGAAGCCATCGCCGGCTATCTGGAGATGGGCGCAGTTGGCGTCCAGCTCGGTACCCGCTTTGCCTGCGCAACCGAAAGCATCGCGCATGAGAATTTCAAGAAAGCGTTCTTCCGCGCCAGCGCCCGCGACGCGGCTACCAGTGTGCAGGTCGACCCGCGGCTGCCGGTAATTCCGGTGCGTGCCCTCAAGAACAAGGGCACCGAGGAATTTACCGCCAAGCAGATCGAAGTGGCCAAGCTGCTCGACAGCGGCACCATCGAAATGACCGAAGCGCAGCTGCAGATCGAACAGTATTGGGCGGGCGCGCTGCGCCGGGCGGTGATCGACGGCGATATCGAGAACGGTTCGATCATGGCGGGCCAGTCGGTCGGCATGTTGAAGGAAGAAGAGCCAGTCGCGGACATCATGCAGCAACTGATGTCGCAGAGCGAAGCGGCCCTGTCGCGCCGGTAACATGGCCGATCCGCTTGTCCTGACCCTCAGCTGCGCGGACCGGCCCGGGATTACCGCCCGGGTCACGTCTTTCCTGTACGAACGGGGCGGCAACGTGCTGGAAGCGCAGCAGTTCAACGATCAGGTCGGGGCGGCGTTCTTCATGCGGGTCGAGTTCGATCCGGGCAGTGCAGAGCGCGAGACACTGCGCGTGGAATTTGCGCCGTTGGCCCAAGAATACGGGATGCGCTGGAAACTGGTGCTGCGCGACCGCCCGCGCCGGGTCCTGATCCTGGTCAGCAAGTTCGATCACTGCCTGGCGGATTTGCTCTACCGCCACCGCGTCGGCGAATTGCCGATGGAGCCGGTTGGGATCATCTCCAACCATCCGCGAGATGCGATCAGCCACACGCATATTGGCGATATTCCATTTCACCACCTGCCGGTCACTGCGGCGACGAAGGACGAGCAGGAAGCGCAGGTCCGCCTGATCGCACAGGACACTGCGGCGGAGCTGGTCGTGCTGGCGCGCTACATGCAGATACTGTCGGACGAGCAGTCCGCGTTTTTCGCGGGCCGCTGCATCAATATCCATCACAGCTTCCTGCCCGGCTTCAAGGGTGCCAAACCCTATCATCAGGCCCATGCGCGGGGGGTGAAGATGATCGGGGCGAGCGCGCATTATGTCACGACCGATCTCGATGAAGGTCCGATCATTCATCAGGCGGTGGAACCAATCAGTCACGCTGATAATCCGGACGATCTCGTCCGCAAGGGCCGCGAGATCGAAAGCCGTGTGCTGGCCGAGGCGGTACGGTTGCACCTGGAAGAACGGGTGCTGCTCAACGGCAGCAAGACGGTGGTATTTCGCAGCTGACATGCCATATCGCTGAAGCAATCAGACCGGGGGGTAGGGGCTTGATGGACAATTCGAATGCGGCTCCGGTCAGGAAAACGGTCTGGTCCCGCGCCCGCGCAATGGCTGAATTGGCCCCGCCGGAACGCAACCGCTACGTCGATTTCCTTCGCGCGCTGTCCATTCTCGCGGTCGTTGTCGGACATTGGCTGGTCGCGGCCCCCTATATCGAAGACGGCGCCGCGCAGGGCGGGCATTTGCTTGGCATCCTGCCATGGACCCAGTGGCTGACCTGGGGGTTCCAGGTCATGCCGCTATTTTTCCTGGTCGGCGGTTTTTCCAACGGCGTCTCGTGGTCCGCGAACCGGCGGCAATCGAGCACCTATGCCCACTGGTTCACCAGCCGGTTCCGGCGCCTGATCTATCCGGTCCTGCCGCTGTTCCTGATCTGGACGGTAATCGCGGTGTTCGGGACCGCGCTAGGCGTGGAACGGCAGATCGTCGCGTTGGCAGCGCAATTGGCGCTGATCCCGGTGTGGTTCCTGTCGGTCTATATCATGGTCACCGCTGCCGTTCCGCTGACCCATGCGGCGTGGAAGCGGTGGGGGCTCGGTTCGTTTTTCGCACTCGTTGCCGGGGCGGTTGCGGTCGATATCGCCACGTTCCAGTTCGGTGTGCCGCATGTCAAATTTGCCAATTTCGCCTTCGTGTGGCTGGCAGTGCACCAGCTCGGCTATGCTTGGGGCGAAGGCTATTTCGCCCGGCCCGCGCGAGCCTTCGCATGGGGACTAACCGGGCTTGCCGCACTGCTGGCGCTGGTGTTCATCGGCCCCTATCCCGTGGCGATGATCGGCGTTCCGGGAGAAGCGACCACCAATTCGATGCCGCCGACACTGGCGCTGCTGGCGCTGGGCATCATGCAAACCGGCTTTGCCCTGGCGCTGGAGCCGCAGGCGCGCCGGATGCTGGCCAATATTCGCATCTGGACCGGAGTGGTGCTGATCAACGGCATGATCATGACGATTTACCTGTGGCACCTGACTGCTTTCGTGCTGGTGATGGTGGCGGCGTATCTGCTCGGCGGAGTGGGGCTGGAAGTCGCCCCTGGCAGCGGGGCGTGGTGGCTAGCCCGGCCCGTGTGGTTCGCGCTGTATATCGCGGTGACCCTGCCGCTGGTGATGATCTTCGCCCGGTTCGAACAGGCGAAGGAGAACCCGGCGGCGGCGGCCAAGGGCGACGTGCCGCACTGGCGTCTCGGTGTCGGTCTCGCGCTCGCCTGCGTCGGCCTGGCCTCGACCGCCGTCCTCAGCATCGCCAGCCCGCTGGGGGTGACCGGGGTACGGCTGTGGATCGTGGCGTTGCCGTTCATTGGCGCGGCGCTGGTCCGGTTCGGACCGGTTTACGACCTGACCCGGCGGAGGGCCTGATTGCGCTGCGAACAGCTGGACTTAAGCCGCTATGGACGCCGCCGGTCCGGCTGATAGACTGCTGCGCTGCAATGTGTTGAAATCAGGAGCCTCCCCCCATGTGCGACAGAACGACCCCCGCCGAATATGATACCACCAACGCTGACTGGCGCGAAGCAGCGATGGCGGGCTTCAGCCGCCGCCAGTTCGGCGCGATAGGCGCCGCTGGGGCTGCCGCGACACTGGCGGCCTGCGCGGGGGTCGACCGGGCTACCGCAAGCGAAGGCGGCCTGACGGAAAGCAATGTCACCATCCAGACGCCCGATGGAATGATGGACGCGTTCTTCGTGCGTCCCGCCAGCGGTAAGCACCCCGCGGTAATCTGTTGGCCTGATATCGCGAGCTTGCGTGATGCCTTCATGATGATGGCCCGCCGGACCGCCGCGGAAGGCTACTCCGTGCTCGTCGCCAACCCCTATTACCGCGACACGAAGGCTCCGCAATTCGCCGACTTCGCTGAATTCCGCACGGACGGCGGTTGGGACAAGGTCGGCCCGTGGCGCGCCAAGCTGACCGCCGAAACGATCACCCGCGACGCGAAGGCACTGATCGGCTGGCTCGACGCGCAGGACAGCGTCGACACGGCGCGCGGCATCGGCACCGAGGGTTATTGCATGGGCGGCCCGTTTACCGTGTGGACCGCTGCGGCGGTGCCGACGCGGGTAGGCGCGGCGGCGTCCTTCCACGGCGGCGGACTGGTGGGGGACAGCCCGACCAGCCCGATCAACCTGCTCGATGTCACCCGTGCCAGCCATCTGATCGCCATCGCCCAGAACGATGATGCCAAGGCGCCCGATGAAAAGACCAAGCTAAGGGCTGCCGCGGAGGCGACCGGCACTCCGGCGCAAATCGAAGTCTATGCCGGCGACCATGGCTGGACCGTCATCGACAGCCCCGCCTATGCCAAGGAAGCGGCGGAAAAAGCCTATGCCGACAAAATGGCGCTGTATTCGAAACTTTAGGTTGGTTCGGGGTTAATCCGTGGGGGAGGGAAAAATGCGCATACTCACACTTGGCATGGCGGCAGCGGCGCTGCTCGCGAGCGGTTGCATGTCACCGCAGGGCGCTGCATTGCGCGATGCGTCAGCCGCATCGCGATCCCCCGATGCCGGCATGGCACTGGATCCGGCGCGGATTGACCGGACGCTGGAGACCATGGTGGAGGAAGGCCGGGTCGCCGGCGCTTCCGTCATAATCTGGAAAGACGGCAGTGAAGCCTATTTCAAGGCCGCCGGAATGGCGGACCGCGAAGCAGAGAAGCCGTTCACCCGCGACACGCTGGTGCAGATATTTTCCATGACCAAACCAGTGACCGGCGTGGCGCTGATGACTTTGTGGGAACAGGGCAAGTTCGGCCTGGACGATCCGCTTTCGGACCACCTGCCGCAATTCGCCGCCCTTAAGGTCGCGGACGGGATGGACGCCGAGGGCAAGATGATGCTGCGTGACCCGGCGCGGCCCGTGACCATTCGCGACGTGCTGCGCCACACGGCCGGCTTTACGTACGGCGGCGGCGAACGTCCGGCGGACAAGGCCTGGCAGCGGCTCGACCCGCTATCCGCCGACAAATCGCTCGCCGAATTTGGCGCGTTGATACCGCAGGTGCCGCTGCTTTACGATCCGGGGGAACAGTGGGAATACAGCGCGGCGGTGGATGTGCAGGCGCTGCTGGTGGCCCATTTCTCAGGTATGCCGTTCGACGCCTATGTGCGGAAAGCGATATTCGAACCGCTAGGTATGAAGGATTCCTCATGGGCGCCGCCGCAGGACCAGCTTGCGCGCCTCGCGATGATCTACGAAGCGGCTGACGGCGCGCCGCTCAGCCCGATGGACCGGGAGGTCTGGCTGACGCCGAATTTTCGCGGCAAGCCGATGCGAATGGGCGGTTCGGGTATCGTTTCCACGGTGGACGATTACCTGCGTTTCGCCCGGATGCTGCTGGGCGAGGGCGCTTTGGGGGATACACGCATCCTAAGACCCTCGACCGTCCGCCTGATGGCGACCGATCACCTTGATCCGCGAATGACCGAGCGCGGCTGGCTGCCGGGCAAGGGACAAGTCGGCTTCGGCTTCGACTTCGCCGTCCGGATCGCCCCGCCTGCAAGCGCCGAGGAGAACGCCGGTGCGGTTGGCGAATTTTTCTGGGATGGCTGGCCATCGATGCTGTTCTGGGTCGACCCGGCCAACGACATGGCGGTGGTGTTCGCAGTGCAGAAGGTGCCGTTCGACATGACCCTGCACCATGATATCCGTGAGGCAGTGTACGGAGATTTCGTTGACCCGCGCGGGCCTGATCCGCAGTAATTGTTCGGCCCGAACCCTGGCATGACGCCGCCGGGCACAGTCCGGTTTTGCTTGCCGTGATGCGCCTGGGCGTTACGATGACAGGCTAGGGTTTATAGGGGTATTTCATGGGCTACGTTCTTGGCTTCGCGCTTATTCTGCTGGTCGTCCTGTTGTTTTCAATGGTGCGGGTCGTCAAGCAGGGCTTCGTCTATACGATCGAACGGCTCGGCAAATACACTCTCGCTGCTCAGCCGGGCCTGCATTTCCTGGTGCCGTTCATCGACCGCGTCGGTCACAAGGTGAATATGATGGAGCAGGTCCTGGACATCCCCGGCCAGGAAATCATCACCGCAGACAACGCGATGGTCGGCGTCGATGCCGTGGTGTTTTTCCAGGTGCTGGACGCGGGCAAGGCGGCTTACGAGGTGGCCAATCTGTATGGCGCGATCATGGCGCTGACCACCACCAACCTGCGCACCGTGATGGGCAGCATGGATCTCGACGAGACCCTATCCAAGCGCGACGAGATCAACGCCCGGCTGCTGGTGGTGGTGGACGAGGCGACTTCGCCATGGGGCATCAAGATCACCCGGGTGGAAATCAAGGATATCCGCCCGCCGCTCGACATCTCGGAAGCGATGGCGCGCCAGATGAAGGCCGAGCGCCTGAAGCGTGCCGAGATCCTCGAGGCCGAGGGTGACCGTGCCAGCCGCATCCTGCGCGCCGAGGGGGAAAAGCAGTCCGCAATCCTGTCCGCAGAAGGCAAGAAGGAAGCAGCCTTCCGCGATGCCGAGGCACGCGAGCGTGCCGCCGAAGCCGAGGCGCGGGCGACCCAGGTGGTTTCCGACGCCATCGCCGGGAGCGGGAACGCAGCCATCAACTATTTCATCGCCCAGGAATACACCAAGGCCGTCGGCAAGTTCGCGACCAGCCCGAATGCCAAGACCATCCTGTTCCCGATCGAGGCAACCCAGCTGATCGGCTCGCTTGGCGGGATCGGCGAGTTGCTGGGCGACGTAATGAAACCCGGGACGGGCAATGTCACCACCCAGCTCCCGGAAGCCGACCCGCGCGAACGGGTGCGGGTGCCGCGGGCCGGTGAAACGAGAGCGGCGGTTCCGCGCAGCGGGGATAGCTGACGATGGACGATCTTGGCTCGCTTGATCCGCACTGGATATGGCTGTCGATCGGCCTTGTGCTGGCCGCGCTGGAAATGGTCGTACCAGGGGTCTACCTGATCTGGCTCGCCTTGGCGGCGCTGACTACCGGTGTGCTGACCTTCGTGCTCGACCTCGGCGTAGCGGTGCAGGTGACCAATTTTATCTTCCTGTCGTTGATCGCCGTTGTTTCCGCCAAGCGCTGGCTGCGCGACCGGCCGATCACGAGCGTTGATCCGCTCATGAACGACCGCCAGGGCCGGATGATCGGACAAAGTGCCGTGGTGACCGTAGCGATCGAGGGCGGTGCCGGCCGGGTCCGCTACGGCGACAGTGAATGGGCGGCGCGCGGTCCCGACCTGGCAGTAGGTGTCCGGGTCCGGATCACCGGCGCGGATGGCACCCGCCTGGTGGTCGAACCTGCACCGCTGCTCGACCAGGTCAAGCCGGCCGACGAACCGGGGATCGGCCCCGAGCCGACCTGAGCTTAAGCTCCGCCGCCCGGCATCCGCTGCGCAAACCGGCCGTGCTTGCGGTACTTGACCATCCAGCGTTCGAGGAACAATTCCAGCGGACGGGGGTCGATACCCAATTTATGAATTCCGGGATGTTTCCCTGACGGCACGTTGCCTTGCTTCAGAAGGATCCACTGGTCACGGCCCATCGGGGTACCGGGCAGCGCGGCGAAGATGCCTGAGACGGTATCGGGCATTTCGATAAATATCCGCTTGCGGCCTTGGGCAGCGGCAATGCGCTGGTGCAGTTCCAGCATGGTGATCGCCTCGTCCCCGGCGATTTCGTAGGTCTTGCCGCCGTGTGTGCCGGGGTTGGCCAGAGCCGCCACCACCGCATCCGCCGCGTCATCAACGAACAGCATCTGCAGTGGGGCGTGCGGAGCGAACACGGGCAGGACCGGCAGGGTCGAGATCATACCCGAAAATAGCGCGAGAAACCCGTCGTCTTCGCCGAATAGCAGTGACGGGCGAAGGACCGTCGCCGAAGGAAACGCCGCGAGCACGTCCAGTTCGGACTGGGCCTTGGCGCGCGCGTATTCCGCTTCTGAATTCAGATCGGCCCCGATGGCGCTGATATGGACCATTGCCCCCGCGCCCGCGTCCGCCGCGGCCTCCGCGACATTCTCCGCCCCTCCCGCGATCAGCTGCATCAAATCGCCGTCGAAGGCACCGACCAGATTGACCACCGCGTCCGCCCCGATCATCGCCGCCTTCACGCTGGCGGGATTGGTGACATCGCAACGCGCGAACTGGATCTGGCCGAGGTTTGCCAGAGGTTTGAGGACAAACGCCTTTTCCGGGTTGCGGCTGGCAATGCGCAGACGTGCGCCCTGATCCAGCAGCGCCTGGGCGACATGGCGCCCGAAAAATCCGCTTCCGCCGGTGATCACCACCAGCTTGTCCTGCAACGTCCTGCCGCTAGCCATCGTTATCCGCCTGTCCGATCCGGGTAATACCTGTGCGCGCCATGCCGGAATGCCGCCCCTATCGCAACCGTTCGCGCCGCACATTCGTCATCCAGCCACGAGCAATTGCGAGCGGCACCCCGCATTCTGATTGACACGACCGCAACCGCTTCGCTATCGGCCCCCTCCTACCCGCGGCCCGGCTTCGAAGTCCGGACCGCTCCGGTGCCCAGATGGCGGAATTGGTAGACGCACCAGCTTCAGGTGCTGGCGTTCGCAAGGACGTGGAGGTTCGAGTCCTCTTCTGGGCACCAATAATTTGATCGCCGGCGCTCGCTGGCGATTTCCAAACCCCTTGAAATCGTGTATAAAAATGTCAGTTTTGATCGCTGGCGATCGTTGACGTTCGTTATAGGCCTGGGGGCCTCGGGGGCCTTTCTTGCCCTGAGGCCCCCGCGCAAAACGGGCCTGGTGACGCCATTTCTGGAGGCGAGGCCCCATGGCGTTGACTGATCTACTAGTGAAGCAAGCGAGCCCCAGGGAACGCGATTTCAAAATCTCGGACGGCGGCGGGCTCTATCTGTTGGTGCGGCCCAACGGGTCAAAGCTATGGCGGATGAAATACCGCCATTACGGCAAGGAAAAGAAGTTGTCGTTCGGCAGCTATCCCGAGGTGGGGCTGAAGCAAGCGCGCCTGCTGCGCGATGAAGCGCGCGTCGAGATCGGCCGCGGAGGTGACCCGGCGCGCCGCAAGCGCGAGGAAAGGATCGCCGCCTACATTCGCGCAGGAGACACGTTCGCAGCGGTTGCCTTCGAATTCATCGCCAAGCGCGAGGCCGAAGGTTTGGCGATGGCAACGCTGGTCAAGTCGAACTGGCTCGCAAGCGTTCTGAACAAGTCGATCGGTCACCGGCCAATCGCCGAGATCACGCCGCACGAGATGCTCAGCGTGCTCAAGAAATACGAGAGTGATGGCCATTACGAGAAAGCCCGGCGCCTGCGTAGCTTCGCCTCGCGGGTGTTCCGATACGCGGTGTCGACGCTCCGCGCCGAGCACGATCCGTGCTCTCCGCTCAAGGGCGCGCTGATCTCACCCAAGGCCAAGCACTACGCCGCCATCACCGATCCGGTCGAGCTTGGCGGGTTACTGAGGGCGATAGATGTTTACGAGGGGTACCCAAGTACGCGCTTCGCGCTTCAGATCGCGCCTCACGTGTTCGTTCGGCCCGGCGAACTCCGTCACGCAGAGTGGGACGAACTGGACTGGGACGCCGCGGTCTGGCGCATTCCGCCAGGTAAGATGAAGTCCCGCCGCCCACACGCGGTGCCGCTTTCGCGTCAGGTGCTCGCGATCTTGCAGGAAGTGCGCGGGATCAACGGCGGGTCAAATTACATCTTTCGATCGCTTCACGCGCGTGGCCGCCCGATGAGCGAGAACACAGTCAACGGCGCGCTCAGAAGGATGGGCTACACTGGAGACGAGATGACTGCGCATGGAATGCGCGCCACAGCATCAACTTTGCTTAATGAATCTGGGCTATGGAGCCATGACGCGATCGAACGCGCCTTGGCCCACCAAGACAACAATGTCGTCCGCGGCATCTACCATCGGGGCCAGCACTGGGAAGAACGCGTCCGCATGGCGCAGTGGTGGAGTGACTTCCTCGATCAGCTTCGTGCTAACGGGGCTAAGCGCGGGGAGAAAGACAGTGGCGGTTAAGCGAACAGTTCGACCGGTCAATGCAATTTCGGTCCGAGACAAACGATTTCGGCGAGTGGTGCCGCTTGCCAAGACTCGTTTGGAGGTGCCGCTTATTGCCGAGGGCGTCATAGCCGATCTTCGCAAGGGATGTCTGACGAGCCTCGCTGAGTACCTCCGCGTCAATCGGGGCATCCCTGATAGTAGGATTGCCGCGGAACTTTGCGAGCTGATCGCCGGGAAGCCAAGCCGCACCAAATACAGGGTTCTGGTTATCGAAGCCCCTCGAAAGAAGGGCGCGCCATCAAAAACGCCGGGCAAAAAGCCGACCAAGACGCAGCTGGCGCAATCGGCCTCATTTCGAATGCATGTAGAATTGGGAGACAAGCCCCAATTTGCAGCAGAGAACGCTGCAGAGAAGAAGAACACCACCGCTGGAGCGATCCTCCGGTCAGTGAACGCGGTGGAAGAGTACGAGCAATATACCGTCGCGCAGGCAGAGGAACATGCCTCACGCGAAGCCAAGCACGAGCAGGTACAGGTGATGAGAGAAGCGGCGCTCGCCGCGCTGCGCGATGACACAAACGCTGCCTTGGCGGGCCCTGAATCAGATAAGTGTCGCGACTAAAGCGAGTCAAGCCGATCGTAGCGAACTAGCGCGGCCTCACCTAACTGGAGGCGGTCCTCAGCAGATGGAGCCGCTCACATGTCGTTCAATCCCACTAACCCCCAGCCCTTAGTTTTCTCGATCAAAGAGGCAACGCAAGTAAGTAAGCTCGGCAAGACGCGGATCTATGAACTGATCGCTACCGGTCAGCTCCAGGTTACGCGCATTGGCCGCCGCACGCTGGTGCGTGCCGATTCGCTCCGCGCTCTGATCACGCCCGCCGACTAAGCAGAGGGCCTATTTAGGTCACCGCTTGGCGGTGACCGGTGGCTGCCGATCATGACACGTCGATACGATCCGCGCCGTGCGCTGCCGCACCTGAGCTACACTCGGGAGCAGCTTGCCGGCACATTCAAAGTCACTTTGACGACAATCTGGTCCTGGACGAAAAAGGGGCTGCACCCGATCGACAGGAAGCGGCCATACCTCTTCGCTGGTGGTGACGTTCGCAAATTCCTGCAGGCGCATAACAAGCCGCGCCAGCCCACCGGACCAGGCCAGATCTATTGCGTTGCCTGCAAGCAAGTGACCCAGCCCGCTGGGAAGGTGGTCGATTTTATCGCGCTCAGTCCGACGAATGGCGACTTGGTCGGCCGCTGTCCCAACTGCTCGCGGCGCATATTTCAGCGCGTTCGCACTGCCGATATCGCGACTAAAGCGGGTTCTCTTACCGTTCGCTATGAGGGTGATGTCGCAACTATAAACACAGATGCTGAGCCTTCTCGTACCGAACCTTTGAACGAGGGGGGGGTGTGATGCGCTTCAATCCCGACAACGAGCGCGTCAAGCGTCGCTACTTCCATGAGCTTCGCGAAGCCGACGGGCTTGCCGAAGTTACGATCGACCATGCTGCCAGGGCAATTGCCGAATTTGAGCGGTTTAATGATTGGGCGGAGTTCAAGCTCTTTCGCTCAGGGGACGCCAGCAATTATCGAAAGCATCTGCTGGCGGCGGGCGGGAAACGTGCGAGCGCTTTGAGCAACCGCTCAACGGTCCACACAAAACTCATGCAGGTACAGAAGTTTTTCACCTGGCTGTCGAAACAACCTGGTTTCAAGTCGCGGATAAGCCCCGCCGATGCAAAGTACTTCAAGCTGTCCAACCGCGACCGGCGACTGGCTAGCGAACGGCCCCTAAAGCCGACGCCGACGGTAGAGCAAGTCAAGCATGTGATCCTCTCTATGCCCGCGATGACCGATCTCGACAAACGCGACCGCGCCTTGATCGCGTTGCTCCTCCTCACCGGCATTCGGGTGTCCGCGGCTATTACATTGAAACTTAAGCACGTCCGAACAGACGGGAGCATCTTTCAGGACGCGCGCGAGGTCAAAACAAAATTCGCCAAGACGCAGACGACTTACTTTTTCCCCGTCGGCGAAGAGATCCGGCAGATTTTTGCGGACTACGTGAGTCATTTGCGGAAGACACTGCTGTGGGGCGATGACGATCCACTTTTTCCAATGACGCATCAGGCTCTCGATGAGCAGCGTTGGCTTAGGCCGATTGGCTTGTTGAAACAGCACTGGAAGACGTCCGATCCTGTGCGGCACATTTTCAAGCGCGCGTTCGAAGCGGGCGGGGTTCCCTATTACACGCCGCATTCGATCAGACGGACGCTCGCTCGTCTCGGGGAGCGGCTCTGTAACACTCCGGAACAAATGAAGGCCTGGTCGCAAAACCTTGGTCACGACGAGCTTATGACGACCTTTAGCTACGGTGCCGTGCCGCTTCAGCAACAGGCGACGATTCTCTCCTCTATCGAGGCAAATCCGCCTGCGAAAGAGGCGCAAGATCTCCGTCAACTCGCGGAGATACTCTCCCAACCCAGCATCCAAGCCTTAATTAACGGGATCAACAACAAAGAGAAATGACATGCCCTTGGAACAGCAGATTACGCGCCGCGAACAATCGTTCGACTATGACGGAATCGCGCGATTGGGAGAGCGCAAGGCTCTAAACTGTGTTTCTTTTTAAGAGCCGCCCAGCGATCCCAACAGCCTCGAGAAATTGAAAGAAACGATAAGATGTCAAATTTTTTCCAAAAACCGCTTTTTGCCCTTTCCGACATCACCACGGCTTTCAAACGTCAGCTCGGATTTGCGAAACAGATTATGGAGGAGGATTGGAATAATTGGGTCAATTTTGATAGGGTCGATGAGGAAGACATCGTCCCTTGTCTCTATTGCCCCTTTGAGCCGCTGCATCTCAACGTTGAAACTACTTCAGTACGGCGGGTCATTGAAAACGGGGCCACTTGGTTGGAAAGCCGCACTCCCTTCGTTGGAGACTCAGAATTTTGGCATTTTTGGGTCGGTAAACCGGACTACAATATGAAGGGCGAAATCATTCGCCGCGAGCTTGTGTTGGTTGAAAGTGATGGAGACCAATACGACGCGAGCGACCATTTTCTTGAACGGATCTTCGCCATCGAGAATATTTTGAAACGGCAGGGCGAGTTCATCAAAGAATTTGAGGCTTCCGTGCCTAGCCTGCTCCAAATTGAGCTTCTTAAGCGCAAGTCGTCGCAGCTTATCACCCTTGTCGATTACTGAGCCTATCGAGGAAAGGTGCGGGCCTGCGGTATTGAGGGAGGGGCCCCACATGGGGCCCTTTGCCTATCTAATTGGCACACTTCACCGCGAGCGCTCCACACCCGTGGAATGGATATCGGTCCTGCTACAGGACTCGCCTCAATAAATGGAGCCGGGCAGTTAGCCGCAGTCAGCATTTGAGCGACAAGGGGGCGCAAAGCATCCCGGCACGCCTAGATGGTCGTTTCTCAGGGTCGACGTTATGTAACTGCAAACCGCGTTCCTCAGCGGACGATCGCGCGCCGGTATCCTGCAGCGCGCGCTTCGGCTTCAGAGCAGAAAATTTCCTCAGGGCGGGTCACGTCGTAATATGGCATACCGGGCAAGTGGTAGATCCATTGACCCTTGCGATTGCGGTTACCCTTGATGGTGCAGCCATAAGACTTGGCTTGCTGAGCCTGTGGTCTGCGCTGCGCAGTTAAGCGCTGTTCGCGATTTTCCGCCGCTATCTCAGGTCCATGCCGAAATTCGCTGGGAGTGACGAAGGTCGAACTCCAGATGCCAGCTCGATCCGCTTTGGCTCTTGTTTCGATCGCGACATAATCTGAACTGTATTCGCGGTAAGCTACGGCCCATCCATATTCGACCATTGTCGCATTGAGGGAAGATCCGAGAGTATTGCACACACTCAGATGGCGGCCGTGGATGTCGACAGCATCGCTGGAGCACTCCACCCGCTTGCCCTCGACTAGGCTTTTTAGGTTGAGCTTGGCTTCCTCGCCGCATGGCCATTCCTTGCCGTCTGTCTGGCAGGTCTGCGCAAGCTCCGGAGCATCGATACCGAATAGGCGGATCTGGCGACCGTCTATCACCAGGGAGTCTCCATCTCTCACCTCCGCGGTGCCCGCGAAAATCTCGGCCTGTGCAGGAACAGCAAGTGCGCCAATAATCAGCGATCCAACAAGTCTAATGCGTCGCATGCCCAACCTTCTACCGAATGCTGATGCTATATTGGCCGCGCACAGTTTAAAATCCTTTAAGCGCTTCAAAGCATTGCCTCTTTGCAGTCTATACGACATTCATTGGCGATGCACCGCACATTTGTCTCACTCCGCGCCTCCGAAGTAAGTCGGGTGAGCGATGCCGAGCTTTACGGCCAGCTTGCTGGAAAACTATCATTTGCGGTCGAGCCTGCGCAGCGTTCCGCCTGGAATTATCAGATCACGCATTTGCGCGAACTTGCCCGGCAATTACCTGACGCGCATTTCTCGATGGAGTTTCTGATCCCAAGAATGGGGCGCCGGGCGGATCTCATCGTGCTTCACTCGGGCATCATCTTTGTCGTCGAATACAAAGTCGGATCGAAGAGCTTTGATCGATCGAGCCTCAATCAGACTTACGGCTACGGTCTCGATTTGAAGCACTTCCACCAGCCGAGTCACGACCGATCCATTGTTCCGATCCTGGTGGCCACAGAAGCGGCTGGTGAACAGTCATGCGCGCTGGAATGGGACGATGACGGGCTCGCCCAACCTCAAAGGGTAAATTCAGAGGAGCTTGCTCCTCTGATCAATTTCACCAGCCGAGTTTACGGTGAAGGCGGTTTTATCGATCCAGCCGCATGGCTTGCCGGCCGTTACCGGCCAACACCGACGATCGTGGAAGCCGCGCAGGCTTTGTATAGTGGTCACGATGTCGAAGAGATCTCCCGCTCAGAAGCCGGCGCAGAAAATTTGACCAAGACGGCTGACTATGTGTCGGCAGCGATTGAGGATGCCAAGAACAACAAGAAGAAGATCATTTGCTTTGTTACCGGCGTCCCCGGGTCCGGGAAGACGCTCGCAGGTTTAAACCTAGCGACCGCACGGCAACGATCGCATTCCGATGAGCATGCAGTGTTTTTGTCTGGCAATGGTCCACTGGTCGCCGTGCTTCGGGAGGCGCTGGCGCTTGATGCTGTTGCCCAGTCAAAGGCGAGCGAGAAACCGAGTTCGAAGGTTCTGGAAAAGAGAAGGGCTTCGGCGTTTATCCAAAACATCCATCATTTTCGCGATGATGCACTGACATCGGCTCTGGCGCCGGATGAGAAGGTTGTGGTGTTTGATGAAGCACAGCGCGCCTGGGATGTCGCGCAAACATCAAAGTTCATGCAGCAGAAGAAAGGCCAGGTTGGATTTTCCATGTCCGAGCCTGAATTCTTGCTCAGTGTAATGGACCGTCATCGAGATTGGTGCGCGATTGTCTGCCTGGTTGGTGGCGGCCAAGAGATCAATACTGGTGAAGCGGGCATCGATGAATGGCTCAGGGCATTGGAAAGGTCGTTTCCGCATTGGGAGGCGCACATTCCTGATGCTCTTAAAACGAGCATTAAATTACCTGGTCAGGTGCACGCGCCCTCACTTCACCTGGCGACCTCGATCCGCTCGTTTCGCGCTGAGAAACTATCGGATTTTGTTGGGCACGTGATCGATGGTGATGCCGACGCCGCCAAGCGGGTCCATGCAGAGCTCTCTGACTATCCGCTATTGATCACGCGGGATCTCGACCAGGCTCGAGAATGGCTTCGTTCGCAAAGACGGGGAGCAGAGCGGGCTGGGCTGCTTGCTTCATCAAACGCGGCGCGCCTCAAGCCGCACGGCGTGTTTGTGAAGGCTAAGATCGAACCTGAGAAGTGGTTTCTAGCTGAGGTTGGTGACGTTCGCTCTTCAGATGCCTTAGAGGATGCCGCTACCGAGTTTGACGTCCAAGGTCTTGAACTTGATTGGGCGTGCCTCTGCTGGGATGCCAATCTTCGCTGGACCGACGGTGCTTGGGAAACGCTCCAATTCCGCGGGTCGCAGTGGCAGGCAGTTAACGATCCTGAGCGACAGTCATACATTGCCAACTCTTATCGGGTGCTATTGACGAGGGCGCGGCAGGGTCTGGTGGTCTTTGTGCCTGATGGAGCCGAGAATGATCACACGCGGCCATCGAAAGTATATCAAGAGATCTACGAGTTTCTTAGAGAATGTGGGTTTTCCAGTATTTAGGTGTCAATCTAAGCTGGTCAGCCAAATTTCTCTACTAAGGGCAGGAAGTGGGCCAATTGCGGACCGGCAGTTCTCTGCAGGCTCGCATTATAACCGGAATTTCATGGATCTATAGAGCAGCTGGCTCATGATCAGCGGGTGTTAGGTTGGAGCCTGGAAAATTGAAGAAAACGCCCTCCGCGTCGGTTACAAGGGCATATACGATCAGTGATAGTACAATGGGGCAACCGCGATGATTGGCGTTGATGATAGGTCGCAGACGCTCTCTTGCCCAACCTGATAGCGCCGCTTACTTCTTTCCCAGCGTCAGAGTGTTCGGCCCCAAGGCTTTTGCAGGGGTGGCAGACGCCGCCGTTGCAGCTGTGGCCGCCGCATGCGATGGGGCCGACGCTAGAACCAAAACCTTTTCAACGATTCCAAAGATCGCTGTCATGTCGTGCGCTTCGACCTTCGGGAACACCGGAGAGCCCTTCAGGGACAAAATAGCGCGAAGCCGGTTCACATTGACGGTATAGAGGTGATCGCACACGACATAGGCCGTCCGGCCTTCTGCATGGCCCTTGGGATTGGGGTTTTTCGAGAGCTGATGAAAGTGCGTCCCCGCCTGCTGCTGAGCACTGGTGACAGGCAGGATGATACAGGTGTCGTGCAGTGAATTGGCAGCGCGAATGACGATACCGGGATGCTCGTTCACGAACTCAGGCACATAAGCGTCGTGCGGAAAATCGACCCAATACATCTGCCCGACACGCGGACGGCTTTGAATGCGGCGCTCGCGGCGGCTGATCGGGACGTATCCGGCCTTGATAATTTCATGATGCTGCGGAAACGGATGACCGAGTTCGGTCGTCATGTTCTCGACCGCCGGCATGTTCCTAAAATTGATTGGGACAAAGCCTTTCGCCAGTAAATCTTCGTTGGTCGGTATTGGCGCATAGCCCGCTGCGAGCAGTTCGTCCTCGGTCGGGAGCGGCACTTTCATATTCGGCTGATCTTCTGAAATATCGTCATGCGGCATGGAAAGGCTACTTTTCCCCGGAGGCTGTTTGTCTCATTGCGGTGTGGCCGTATTCATTGGCCGACTAAATTCACCTCGCAGGGCATCGAGCGCTATTTGGGTGTAGCCGGCTTCGTAAATTTCGATCTGGGTACGGCGCTTATAGTAGGAAAGTCGACGACCCGGCGTATCCGCCTCAATCCGCATGCGCGCCACGCCGCGGATTGCCGGCGCGCGACGATGCTGCGCCAGCGTCACCAGCATGTCGATGCCATAGCGTTCGAGCAGGTTGCTGCGCTCTTCCGAAAGGTTGGCCGCAGCGTCGAGCATCGTGCGGGTGAGATGATAGACATCGTCACCTTCACCCTGATGATACAGGGCTGCCGGATCGACCGGGAATAATGGCTCGGCGTCCGATTCCTCGCTGTCGAAGATCCACGCTTCATACCAGATGGCCCCGATCTTCTCGAGCATCGCCACCCGCGCCCAGAAATCCTCCCAGGCTCCATCTTTGCGGCGGCTTTTCGAGCGATGATAACCGGCCCAGTCATCCCCCGCAGACTTTGACCCGCCCACCAGGCGAAGGGCCCAGACGGAATGGATGCCAATCTCAAAAACCTTGCGGGCAGGATAAGCCTCGGGCGGAGTCTGGCTCAGCGAGCTGATCGGCACGCCGAATGTCGCATCGAGCTGGACCAGGCCATAGAGGTCCACCAGCATTCGCAGCAGCAGCGCGTCGCCGGTCTCGCGGACACGGCGAAGCATTGAAGCCTCAGTCTCGATGCCCGTTACCAACGCGACCGGCAGAAAGATCGGGTCGCTGTCGAGAGGGATCGGCTGCAGACGATATTGCGGATAAAGCTTCGTTGAGCGATCAGTGTGCGCGACAAACCCATGCTCGATTAGATCGTCGATCGCGACCTTGGCCCGTGGTTTGCCCATACCCGTATGTTGCTCGCATGCCTTGGCAGACCATTTGCTGAGTTGATGGTCGCTGCCGGTGCCGGCAAGCAGCACGATATATGCGGTGACCAGGTTCAGCCTGTTGCCAGTCTCGACCTCCCACAAGCGTTCCCAGGCTGCACGATCAATGGCAAGGAAATTGCCACCTCTTCCCTTCCCTCGAACGCGATCGATACCGCCTGATTCGCCTTCATGGGACGCCGAACCGTCCAAAGGCGCATTTCTCGATCGTTCCATGAAGGCGTGATAGCACATCTTTTTGTCCCCATCAAGGGAATCAAGGTAATCAAGTTATTCAAGGACATCAAAAACATTGGAACACATCAAAAAAATCAAGAGAATAGGATCACGCGGTTCTCCGTCTGTTTGGCAAGGAATGGCTGAAATCAGGGGTTTAGGACACAATTGCGAGTTGAATTTTAACGTCTTGGGCCTATATAGAACTGACAGCTTCGGCTGCTTCGGCTTAACGGCCTTTTGGAACTACACCGCAAGGTGCTCGGGGAGAGCTTCGTAAGAGGCTCTCCCCTTTCCTCATCCAGGTCCCCTAGCATCATGCACCTTTCTGGTCGCCGATCGCGCGTCGCGCGTTCAACCCTCACCTTCGAGCAGGGCTTCCAGCTTGCCGCCAAGCCGGTCGCGGCCGAGTTCGTCGAGTAGGTGCTGTTGTGCGCGATCGACGATCTCGAACCCACGCTGACGCGCAACGGTTACTGCACCGGCGCGATCGTGAGCCAGCTTAGCACCTGGCAATCCGATGTGCGCGCATTCCTCGCCGGACCACTGGACGCCGTACAAACACGAACTGAATAAGCTGCTTCGCGAAGCGTGGGTGCCGATATGATGCCGGTCTCCAAACCTCATTGTCGAATCCGTGAGTATGCCAAGACAAGCATCGGGAATGTCGTGAAGTGATGAAAGCTGCCTTTCAAAGCCCGATTAGCGAACGTCGCATTCTGGTCGCAAGCGGACGCGCGCAGTTTCAGTGTCGAACGGCAGCTTTATCGTGTCCAGCTATCAACTCCGAACTGTCGGCTATCGGCCCAATTGCAGACAACGGTGGCGGTCCTACTACCGTCTTCGATTTGCCAAGCTAGGCCTCTGAAACTCGATGTATCTTCGCAAGACCTAGCCCGCGAAGGCCCCGGTGCAGGACCTTGAAGGTTCACTCAGCAGAAAAGTACTCGCTCTCGAGCTTTAATTTACTGATATTGCTTGTTTATCTTACGCTGCTTTTAAATGGAGCCCCGATCTGGGCCCCATGACCCTACCGGTGCATGGGGTTTGAGCTCTGTTAGGCCGAATCGCGCCTTTCCCCGTCAGAAGCATCAGGTGCTACATCTCGATCTGTAGGGCTTCCGTTTGACCCGATTAGCTCTAGTCATGGCCGCCAATCGCAGGCCCCGGTATGTATGTCCGCTTCAAAGGCAAAAGCATTTGATAGCGCGGCTCGAACTGATGGTAATGTGAATAGATCAACTCGATCAGTATCGGTCCATCGATAAGGCGCAGATTCGGTTTGGTGCGTTCAAAGGTGCGAGCATCAGGCGAAAAGCTCCCCAACGTAACGAACAATCCGTGTTCACCATTTTCGATCGCGCCATGAAGTTGCTGCACTTCAGGCCTGCCAATTGTTGTTAGAATTTGTTTGCACTGTACCTTGATAATAGGCGGCTCGAAGCCGAGTTCGTCACGGTGAGCGATAATGTCGATCCCCCCGTCACCGGAAGCTTGTGTGACGCGGCTGTGATAGCCCATGCATTTCAACAGATGTGCGACGAAATGCTCGAACTGATATGGCGTCTGATTAGCTTTTAGACGCTTGATAATGAAATCTTCGGTCGACTCTTCCACCTGCAGCGATACTTGCTCGGCACTGACTTCCTCGTCGATATCTTGGGCCTCGAACGCATCCCCCTCCATTGCTGCGAGAAATTCGTCCGCATGCGTAGTCACTTGGAACAGCGTGACGGCTGATCCAATCTCATTGAGCGCGCTTTGAGAAAAAGAGGCACGAGGAACCGACGCGATCCATTTTACGGCGCGGCGGTTTGGGCATCTTACTGGGGCGTCGGGAACATATTGATAATCGCCCTCGATGATCCCGATATTGACCATCCGATTTGGCTTAGAAGGAAATATGACGATATCGCCTACCTTCATTTCAAGCGCAAACCGATAGATGACACCCGCGTTAACCGGGATTGCACCCGGCTTTTTCTCTGGATAGGCCTCGGCAACTTTGGCTTTGAATGCATCCCTGTTAGGCGCGATCGACGATAGATCGCCAACTTTGTGCCAGCCAATCGCGATGTAGCCATTTTCTATTGGCCGCAAATCGTGATCGCGCGCCATATGGACGCCCCAAATCGTGGTATCTCTCATTTTCTGATCTCTCGAAGAAGAATTTCGGCTTGGGCCAAAACGGTCTGAACGGCCTCATCAGCTAGGTCAGGTGGATATCCATACTTCTTAAGTATACGCTTCACCAATACACGCATTCGAGCGCGAGCGCTTTCTCGCTGATGCCAATCTACGGTGACGTTGCTATTCAATTGCTCCAATAATTCGTGTGCGATCACGCGTAATTTTTCGTCTCCCATTGCCTCGACCGCGCTTTCGTTCTCGGCAAGGGCATCATAGAATGCAATTTCTTCCTGGCTTAATCCTCGAACCTCACCCCGCGCGCGTGCCGCCTGCATGTCCTTGGCGAGCGAAATAAGTTCTTGGATCATCTCAACAGCAGAAATTGCACCTGCGTGATAGCGCGCGACCGCCTCTTCCAGCCGATTTGAAAACGCACGGCTTTCGACCAAATTTGTCTTCGAACGGCTCACAATCTCGCCATTGAGCAATTTCTTCAGAGCTTCGAGTGCGAGATTTTTCTTATCCATCTTTTCGATCTCCATAAGGAACTCGTCAGACAGGATCGAAATATCGGGCGATTGGATGCCAGCGACCTTGAGGATGTCGATTATTTCAGATGAGGCGACCGCCCGATCGATAAGCTGTTGCACAGCGAAGGAGCGATCCTTTTCGCTGATTTTTCCCGTCGCAGTGTTCTTGGCTAGCGAGGCTCGGATAGCCTGAAAGAAACCGACCTCATCTCGTATGGCTCGTGCCTCATCACTCGCAGAGGCAAGCGCGTAGGCTTTTGAGAGCTGTAGCACCATGTCGAGATAGCGACGGTGGGCCCGCTTTTTGTCTTCTTCATTCTTTTGCTTTGCAGCTTCGGATTCCTGCCATTTTAACACCCAGTCGATTGCACCGCCTAGGCAAATTAGGCGTTCACGTGGCTGACCATCCACTCCTGGGCGGTAGTCAAAACCGTGGAGCAGATCGCGGATAGACTCATAGCGTTCCATCATCACTGCAACCGCTGCGGCTTCGTCGATACCTGTCTTATCGCGGTCCGATTCAGTGTATTGGCCAAGAGCGCTTCGTAGGTTCTGCGCAATGCCAATATAATCAACGACCAACCCTCCGGGCTTGTCCTTGAACACGCGGTTCACGCGTGCAATTGCCTGCATTAGACCGTGTCCACGCATAGGTTTGTCAATATACATGGTATTCATGCAAGGCGCGTCGAAGCCCGTTAGCCACATGTCGCAAACGATAACTAGGCGCAGAGGATCGTCAGGATTTCGCGCTCGCTTGGCAAGATCGTCGCGTCGCTTCTTTGCACCAATGTGTTGTTGCCAATCCAGTGGATCAGAAGCCGCGCCGGTCATCACAATCTTGACCAAGCCTTCACTGTCTTCTGCAGAATGCCAATCCGGGCGCAGCTCAATGATCTTGTTATAGAGCGCAACACATATGCGGCGGCTCATGCACACGGCCATCGCCTTGCCGTTCAAAGCTTCGAAACGAGCTTCGAGATGCGTCACCATATCTGCCGCGACCTGTTCCAACCGCTTGTCAGAGCCGACAAGTGCTTCAACGGCGGACCATTTGGCCTTCATCTTTTCGGCTTCGGTCAAAGACTCATCTTCGATCAACGCCTCAATCTCCGCATCGATCAGTGGTTTTTCGTCCTCATTAAGTTCGATACGTGCCAGACGGCTTTCATAGTAGATCGGCACCGTCGCACCATCTTCCACCGCGCGACTGATGTCGTAAACGTCTATGTATTCGCCAAAAATAGCCGGAGTGTTGATGTCCGCTGCTTCAATGGGTGTTCCGGTGAAGCCAATAAAAGATGCGTTGGGCATGGCCTGACGAATGTAGTGGGCATAGCCGTAACGCCGAATTCCGGTTTCCCGGTTTAACTTAGACTCAAAGCCATATTGACTTCTGTGAGCTTCGTCAGCGATGACGATGATGTTGCGGCGATCAGATAAAAGCGGAAAGCTTTCCTCGCCGCGTTCGGGCGAGAACTTCTGCACTGTGGTGAACACGACACCGCCCGCTGCCTTGTCGAGAAGCTGCTTAAGGACGTAACGGCTATCCGCCTGTTCTGGGTTCTGACGGATAAGGTCACGACACAGACCGAAGGTTTCGAAGAGTTGATCGTCTAGGTCATTCCGGTCAGTTAGAACCACTATGGTGGGGTTCTCCATCACTTGCGATTTGACCGCAAGGCCCGCGAAGAACGCCATAAGGAGGCTCTTACCTGAACCTTGGGTATGCCAGATCACTCCGATCTTGCGGTCACCTTCTGGCCGCGTAGCATCTATCGCTTCTCTCAAGGCCTTCTTTGCCCCGTGGAACTGGTGATACCCCGCAACAATCTTGAACGGGCCATCGCCCTTGTCGCCAAAGACGATGAAATCGCGGATCAGTGCGAGTAGATTCTCTTTGGCAAAGACCCCAAGCAGGAGCGTTTCCAGTTCAGGCGTACCACGATGGGCGAAGTCTTCGCCATTGACAGTTCGCCAAGGCATGAATCGTTCCTGGTCAGCAGTGATCGATCCAATGCGCGCTTCCATCCCATCGGATGTCACAAGTACGGCATTTGTGCTGAATAGGCTGGGGATTTGGTGCAAATAAGTCTGCAGTTGATTGTAGGCACCAGTTAGCGTCGCGTTCTGAGCTGCTGCGTTCTTCAGCTCCAACACTGCAAGGGGGAGTCCGTTGACGAACAAGACAATGTCCGGTCGGCGATTGGCCCGGTTCTCCACAACAGCAAACTGATTGACCGCGAGCCAATCATTGGCATCTGGGCGATCAAGATCGATGAGCCAAATCTTTGTTGAAGTAGCCTTGCCCGTTTCGTCTCGATATTCGACATCGACACCTTCGGTAAGCAACTTATGGATGCGCCGATTTTCTTCGACAAGTGAGGGAAGCTCGCCCGACAACACCCGTCGCAGGCCTTCATTCCGTGCCGGTTCGAGAGCATCGGGGTTGAGCTGGGCAATCGCCGACTCCAACCTCCCGATAAGAATTACATCGCCGAAGGATCGCCGCTCTGGCGCGACGCCATCGGGCGCGATCACGGAGCCGTGGAGATAGGACCAGCCAAGCTCTTGCAGGGTTTCCAACGCTGCCAATTCAACGATGTCCTCGTTGATGCTCATGCAACACCTTCCAAAAGCGTGATAAGCAGTTGCTCGATCATTTGGTCATGAGCATCGGTCGGGTAATAGATTGGATGTATTCCCGCCTCAGCCAGAAACTCTCTGCGCTGCTGGCGGTCATTCTCCGGGAGTGGCAAAAAGGCATAATGGAGGGGTCTACCAACTGGTGCATTGGCGTGAAGATGTTTCAATGCCTCGACTGTGCGGTCGTCTGTCAAACTACACCCAAGAAAGAGAAGGCTCTTCGTTCCTGTTATCGCATTGATTACCTCAGCCAATGTCCTTTGCTCTGTATAAGTAGCTGAATACTCTTGTGACGTCAGGACACGACCATGCGCAGTATCGGCTTCACCGTGGAGACGAAGCAAGCAATGCGGTTCATTGCCAATCCTGCCAGGAGCATCTCGCAGCGCTGCCCCCGAGAAGGTATTTGCGAACGGGATACCTGCAATGTGATATGCATGTGTAAGCACATAATCGAAATTCGTCGTAACTACCTCTTGCCCAAAGATGCGAGGCAAGAGCTGAACCGGCCCGTCCACGCGCCTTTTGTGGGAACCAAGTTTCGCAAATACCTCCTCAGCTAGCACCACTGGACCGAGTATATCGTGCACTGCCTGAGCTGCTTCTTCGTATTGGGCCGCAACCAAAAACGCATCAATCTCCTGCACCCTGTCCGGCGCATCCGCCAACAGCGACTTAAGAAAGTCACCCCACAGCCTATGCCCACTGGCGCAAGACATTCCCGCGCCCACGAAAGGAATTACAGCACCTTGCTTGATACGGTGGATGAGTGCTTCTAAACGATCGCGACAGCCGTTTTCGTCTAAAAATTCCATTACTTGATCGCAGGCGTTCGCGCGTTCAGCAGCGACCCAATCAACCAGCAAGCCGTTAAAAATGTCTTGATCCATTTTGGCCAAGACTTCGGCACGAGACCAAACCTTCGTGCGAATCTCAATATCGCCTTCTTCGTTCAGTTCATCAATAAACCGCTGCCTGAAATACTCTTCCATTCAAGCCCCCCCCACCTGAGGAGGGCTGACCTGCACCTCGCCAGACATTAGGCGTGGCAATAAATAGGCGCGGGTTTCGGCAAGGGTTCGATTTTCTTGTGCGGCACTCACGATCCTTGCGAATAATGGCTCGGCAATTTCGCCAAATGCGGAGATAAGCTTGGCACTGGAAGGAACTGCCGATGTGATCGGACGAAAGTTCTTTTTGCTAATTTCCTGAAAGGTGGAGCCGTTGGCATTGGCAGTTATCTTGTTCATGTTAGCTTTGCACCAACAATACAGATAGGCGCTCCCAAACTCCTTATTAGGCAATAGGCCGATAAAGCCCTGATTGATCGCGACCGGAACTTGGGCAATCGCCAGATAGCCAATAGGGGCGCGGGAGGAGAGCAGCACCGCACCCACGGGAAGTAGCCCCGAAGTGATCTTGGCAAGGCCGGCGTCGCTAATCTGCCGTGATGTATCAAAGAGCGCGAGGTCATTCATACCCGACAAGTCCTTGGGGGTTGCCCAATGATGCAGTCCGGGGGACCAAAGGCTGTCATCACGCGTGCTGGGTGTTGTGCCTCCCACTGCTTTTATCAAATCGCCAATTTCGGTTTCAAGCCACCCCACCGGCAAGCCATCACTACCGAAAGACATAGGAAAGAGAGCTGCAAGTCCGGCGGCGCGTTGGCGGTCCGGGGTCAGCCCGGCCATAACTGCGGTTGGATCGGTTGTGCCCGCTTGAGCTCGGCGCACTGGACCAAAATCTACAAACCAATCTTGAAAAATTGCCAGCGCCATCCCCTCCAACGTCTCATTGATCCGCCGGTTGAGTTCAATTTGATCATCCAGGTCAGATAGAATTTCTGCTGTTTCGCGCTGTTTTCTAAGATTCTCGGGGAACTCAAACGAATGGGTTGTAGCAAACAGTGTGTATTGGAAACGGGCAACGCCGGTGTGCTGGATATGGAACGGGCGCAACGCGCCTGAATGGTATTCGGCTTGTAGTTTCCAAAACAAATAAGCAGGATCAACAGCAGATAGGTCAGGCCTAAGAAATCGCGCAAAGCTTGCACAGATGAGGGGTAACCTTGCTTGTCGAATAACCCGCTCGTTTATAAAAACAGTTCGGCCAGTTGGCTGATCTTTTGTGCCGCCCGCCGTTTCGATCAATAGATCATTGAGCTGTAGCGCTTTGCGTCCGGCTATATCCTCCCGTATGTATCGAATTGGCAACGTCGATAAATCACCATATCGAACTCGCTCAAAATCTGTTCCTCGAATTACCTGCATAGGCACGAAACCGGGACTAGGTTCGCCCAAACCCCATTCCCCATCGCGTGTAAAGCTTAGCAATTGTGAGAGTGTGTGCACTGGCATCAAGCAATCTTCGCCAATGTTTCAGAAATCTTGTTCTGTAGCGCGGCACTTTCTGCAAAATGCGATTCAAGGCGTTCAACAAGTCCCGCAAGCCGATCAGCAAACAATATGCCATCATCTTCCGCCTCGATACCCTCGATGTAGCGCCCCGGTGTCAGGACATGGCCATGCTTGCGAACTTCTTCCAGCGTCGCTGACCGACAAAATCCCGGAACGTCCTGATAATCGCCAAGGCCAGCCTCCGGCTTCGCCCGCCAGCGGTGATATGCGTCGGTGATCTTGGCAATGTCGTCTTCAGAAAACTCTCGCCTTGTACGGTCCACCATGTAGCCTAGGTTTCGGGCGTCGATGAAAAGGAATTCCCCCTTGCGGTGACGGTGGCCATTGGCGCTCTTGTCGCGTGCCAAGAACCACAGGCAGGCAGGAATCTGCGTAGAGTAGAATAGTTGGCCCGGCAGAGCGACCATGCAATCTACCACGTCCTTTTCGATCATGTCTTTACGGATGTCGCTCTCGCCCGATTGCTGCGACGACATAGAGCCATTGGCCAGCACCACGCCAGCAGTGCCGCGTGGAGCAAGATGATGGATGATATGCTGCAACCACGCGAAGTTGGCGTTGCCAGCCGGCGGCTGGCCAAATTGCCAGCGGACATCGCCTTCCAACTGCGGTTGCCACCATTCCGAGATATTGAACGGGGGGTTGGCCATCGCATAATCGAATTTGAGTTGGGGGAATGCATCGTTGAGGAACGAGCCTTCATTGTTCCACTTGATATCTGCATCAATGCCCCGCACCGCTAGGTTCATCTTGCAGAGCTTCCAAGTCGTGTGATTGCGCTCCTGCCCGTAAATGGCAATATCGCTGCGGCGTCCTTGATGGCTTTCAATGAAGCGTTCGGACTGCACAAACATGCCGCCGGACCCACAGCACGGATCGTAAACTCGACCATTATGCGGCTCCAGCATCTCAACGATGGTTTGAACGACCGATCTAGGCGTAAAGAACTCACCGCCGCGCCGCCCTTCAGCTCCTGCAAACTGGCTGATGAAATATTCATAGGCTCGGCCCAGCAAGTCGCGGGAGTTTTTGCCTGCGCCGTGCATCCCCACTGTCGAGAAAAGGTCAATCAATTCACCGAGCATTGTCTTGTCGAGTTGCGGGCGGCCATATTCCTTTGGCAGGACGTCCTTCAAAACTGACGCGTTGGCCCGCTCAATCGAATCCATTGCATTGTCGATTAGGCTGCCGATATCGCCTTCGCGCTCCTTTCCAGTATTTACGTCAACAAAGGTGATCTTCGGGCGTTTGGCATTGGCCTGCAAATTATCCCACCGCGCCTCAGGCGGAACCCAAAACACATTAGCGGCCAGATATTCTTCTGCGTCCTCCGGGTCGGCATACTCCTCTTGCAGAAGCTTCTTGCGATGAAGCTCAAATGCCTCCGAGATATATTTGAGAAATATTAGACCCAGCGCGACATGTTTATACTCTGAGGGTTCAAGGTTGCCACGAAGCTTGTCTGCCGCCTTGAATAGCTCTGCCTCAAACTCAAGGTCACTGCCACTATTTCCCTGAGATGCCATTGAATCACTTCCCCTTTAACATAGCTCTAGCGGGAAAGGAGGCAGCGCTGCAACGCCGATTGCTCCTACTTTGAAATGAGTTGCATGACCCAACGCAGGTTTATGTCAGTTGATATTCGAACCTGAACTAAGCATGTTCCCCGTCAGCACCTATGGCACAAAATTGATGTTGTGATTTAAGGAGGATTTGGGTCTCGTCGTAGTGACGAATTAGCGAAGATGAGATCCAAAACCTCGGAACTCAAAGCGAGTGCTAAGCGAGTAGCAAAAGACATCCGCCGAGCTATCAGGCACCACTTCGCAGCAGAGGACAGAATCAGGATCGTGCTGGAGGGCCTGCGCGGCAATGACAGCATCACCGAGCTGTGCCGCACGGAAGGCATCGCCCAGAGCCTATATTGCACCTGGTCGAAGGAGTTCATGGCGGCTGGCAAACGCCGACCGGCGGGGGATACCGCCCGTGCAGCGACAAGTGATGAGGTCAAGGATCTGCGACGAGAGTCGCACGATCTAAATAAATGCGTGGCCGACCTGACGCTGGAGAACCGTCTGCTCTAAAGAAGCATGCTCGCGGATGAGGGAGACCAAAGATGAGGTATCCTGCATTCGAGAAGCTGGAGATCATCCGCATCGTCGAGCTAGCGCATCTGCCCTCCAAGCAAACACTGTCCTAGCTCAGCATCGTTTGCCCGACCCTCTACCATTGGTATGATCGGTATCTCGCAGGCGGGCTTGTAGCGCTGGAGGGTCGGCCATCTGCGCCAAACAGGGTGTGGACTCGTATCCCGGCGCACATCCATGATCAGATCTTCGAACTGCCGCCAGAGCAGTCGGAGCTGCGTCCGCGCGAACCACCTGTACGGCCAATCGGCAGAAAACGCTACTTCGTGTCGGAAGCGACGGTTTACCGGCTGCTCATGGTGATAGCTCGTTAGAATTCGCCAACCTCAAGGCGAGCGCATAACACGCGGTTCCATTCAGCATGGCGATAGATCACGCTGTTCTCTGAAATCATATGCCGGTTTAATCTACTCTCAATGTATTTCCTGCTTTACGTTCTTCATTGAAAATCAGGGGGATATTATGATTCGGTTTGCAATAGGAACTGCGCTGCTCACGATTAGCGTCGCCGCATCAGCACAAGATACGCGCCCCGTCCTTTGGGATCAGGTTCGTGCAGGCATGACAGTTTCTGAAGTTCGCGCAGCGTATCCAGAACGCGGTGGCAAAGTGAAATGGCATAAGGCCAAGCAGACTGAAATTGAGGACGTCACAATCCTGGAAGGGTGCGAAGCTGAAGTCGAGATCCACCACGAAAGTGGGACTGTCGATGCTGTGAAGGTAAAAGGAAAAGGCTCCTTGGGGGGGCGTTGTTCCGATAAAGTTCTCGGGGCCCTTTCAGCAAAATATGGACAGCCTATGGTTCAGCGCGCCCGCGAACAATCTATCCTCGCCAGAGAAGGTGAAATCGTAGTGTGGAACAAGGATGGCATCACCATGCGGTTCAAACAGTTCACCAATGGCGCGTTCGGCGGAGCGGGCCTCGGGCAGTCGTCGTGGGAACTTGCCTATACTGCATCAGCAAGCGAGATCGCACTTTGAGAATCTATTTGGGCTATTGCCCGCCCAAGCCGCGACGGGTCTTCTAAATTTTATTGGAGTTGTAACGTTGAAGCGTATGATCATTGCCTTTGCCGCTTTCCTCGCCCCCAGCTGCGCTACTGCGCCCGCAGGGAGCGCAGCCGGCATCAGGAACAACGATCCGGTTGTCCAGGTCGCAACGTCAAAATCTGCGGAAGAGCTCACTCGGTGCATGTCTCTGAAGTTTGTAGACATCTATGGTTCTCCAAACGTGATGCGCACGGAAACTGGTGCGACGATCATAGTTGGAGCCCCTCCAGAGATCGTAGTCGATGTAATTGATCGATCTTTAGTTTCTCTCTTTATGGCAAAGAAGCTGTGGGGTAGCGTCGACGATAAATATCGGGCCGCGGTTCAAGCCTGCGCTTAATTTGGAGCATTCAATTTGGGCTGGTCTCGTGTTGAGTTGGAGATGGGGTAGCGAGGATCAGCAATCGACGAAGTTTCAATATCATCTCACTCCGGCAGGTTGGGGCGCGCGAAGCTTTTGCGCGATCCATTGCAAAGTTTCATTGCAGTAGGGAGCGCCGTATTGGACAAGCATCTTCGAAAACTTATGCATGAACGCCAAAATGCGAGGGCCAAGCTCACCGACGCACACAGGGCCATCATCGGATTCGTTGCGGAACAATTGTCGGATCAGATAGATCAACGGGCCGACGGGCTTCGGAAGGCTTACATCATTGGTCATCTAGCGGAAACGTTGGCTGGAAGTCCCGATTATGATCCCAAGAACGTTTCCGTAGATCAGTTCGTTCAATTCGTGCTTTCGAAGAAAGGCCACTCTGCGCGTGGCAATGGCTTGGATTATCGCACTAAAGAAGAGGAACGAGCCTACGGAAATGCTCGAGAAGCATGGTCATACGTTCTCAAAGAAGCACGGTTGCGATAATCGCTCCACAGAACAGTGGCACAAACGCAGCAATTCTGTTGGCGGAGCGCGCGTATCAATCCTGAATAGCGCCCGCCCGGCAGTCATGAGCTGGTGCAGCTTATGAACGCCCTTTCGGACACTCCCGTCACAGATTGACCTAAGTGTTCTCTATTTGTCGGTTGCTTAGTGTCGCTGCGCCAACGAACCAGAAGGATTTGGCTAGGTTGGAACTCTTGTTTGCCACCGCCACGGTTACTCCGGTCGGGCTGGATTTGTGCTGCTATACGTAAACCACGTAGTGACGTGGTCAGGAGGTGTGCACTTGTTTGCGATCAGTAGGGTTGTAATTCGATCCCCGGTTGCAAGGTATTCGGCGTCATCGCTTTCCATCCGCTCGCGCGCCAATTTTACCTTATCGGCTGAAGAAGGTCCGGACGAGGTTCTGCGGTTCGGAGTGCCTCCAAGCCCACGTAGCCGAGCTTCGGAAATGGCAAGTTCTCGCTCATACGGAGCCATCTGAGCTTGAGAATCTCGCTCCATTTTTAACATCCGTGCGTTAAGGTCATGGCTGAACGAAAACATCTTCTCGTTGCTGTCGAACTCCTGAGCTAACTTTGTGCAGGCTGGGCTTGCCGTGGCCGATGTCTTGGATGCCGCAGCAGATGCCGGTGCGGACGGTGCTAGAAGCAATGCTCCAATAATAAGTAGAATTTTCAAACTGATGCTCCCTACGATTTCCGTTGTGCTAGCATGAGCCGACGTTCGAATAAAGAGTCGAGCAATAGGCAAGACCAAGCATGTCTGTCACATGTCCACCCTGGTAGCCGCCGTTCCAGCCCCTTTGATACGATCCTCAAACCAGCCGTTGCCATCAAGCGCTCATCAATGTCCTGAGATAGGCCGTTTGCTGACAGTCAGCTTTCAGCTTGCCGAAGGTAAAAGCGGACTTTGCCAGATATCAACTGCCTGAGCTTAGCGCGCCGGACATCGAAAGCGGCATCGAAAGCTGCCCTGTGAGCGCTGCGATAGACTGTCCGTCTATACGGCGTATTGCGGCACATAGTCTTGCTCGGCAGAATTGCCCCCGTGAACGTTCGGATCGTCAGCCCGGGAAACTTTGACCGGCACGAAGCCCAAGTGCGTTTTGTTGCAACCGTCGATAAGCGGCCCGTGCACATTACGATCACAACCTACGCCATAATTATCATCGGTGAAGCGCTCGGCATGGCGAGCGGCGATCGCCTCGTAACCTATGCAGCGAGCGGGCGGTTGCTAGTTGCCGTGGTGGCCGAAGTCATCCGTGCAGCCGTAGCGCCTCGCGATATCTACCTTGTGACCAAGGATGACGTGTTGACCGTCACCGGCAGAAGTCGTGAGGGGAACGATCATGCTCCCAAAAAAATGGACTGGCTAATTGACTCGTTCTGAGCTTGGATAGCGCATGAGCAAGGAAAAGCCCGCCAAAGTTTTGCCCTTCGACGAGGGCGTAATCTTCGGTCAGATGGCCGATAGCGCTTTCGACTTTCTCGACCAAGCCGCAGCCGATCTGGAGAAGAAGCCGAAATACGCCGTGATTCACTTTGCGACGGCGATCGAATTGATCCTAAAAGCCCGGCTATTGAAGGAGCATTGGGCCTTAGTCGTCACAACAAGCGGGGATGCCGACCGGCACGCCTTTCAGAACGGCAGCGCCAAAACCGTCACCGTGGATCAGGCTATAAAGCGGCTCGAGCAGATTGCCGATCAGCACCTGCCAGCGGGAGCACCGGAAGCCTTCAAAGCGATCAGCACCCACCGCAACCGCATGATCCATTTCTTTCATGAGGCTACGTCACGCGAGGCCGAGGAAACGGCACGAGCCAAGGTGACCGCGGAGCTGTTGCTGGGCTGGTACTATTTGCTGCGCATGTTCCGCACTTGGGAATCCGATTTTGTCGAATACCGACCACGCATCCAGCGGGTCGAATGGTGTATGCGCCGCCTGCGCGAATATCTTCAGGTGGTATTTGATAAGCTTCAACCGCAGCTTGTCGAATTGGCTGCGAAGGGTGCGACATTCCACGGCTGCGCGAGTTGCGGCTTTCCGAGTGCCCGCGTCGTCTACATTGATGACGTGATTGACGACCTGAGTTGTGGTGTCTGCGGCTTGACAGATACGCTTGTGACGATGCCCTGCCCGCAGGAGGATTGCCAAGGGACGCTGCGCCTGACCGGCTACAACAATGCGGGCGATGCCTGCGATACCTGTAACCAACAAATCGAACGCAAGCATCTGGTCGCATTTCTAGACACGGAACATGAAGAGTATTTCGAACTCACGGTCAAGAATTGCGGCCTCTGCACCAGCCCTGGCAGCGTCGTACCGCACAACGAACTATACGTCTGCGCGAACTGCTTAGCCCATGCAGAGCAAATCCCGTCCTGCGAATGGTGCAGTGAGATGCAGCTCGGTTACGATCTTGAGTTCAGCTATTACAAGGGATGTGAGTTTTGCGACGGTAAAGGCGGCTGGGATGCGGATTGAAGGGTCGAGGTAAGCGGTGGCCTCTAAAGCGGAACTTGCCTCCCTCATCATTGATGAGCTTCTCTTAGGACAGCGACCCGATCGAGTTGCTGAGCCGTTCCGACCTGAAGGCCCCTTTGACACGTCACCGCAACTGCCCGCCGGGAACGGTCGCTGGCTACCGTTTTCGCGAACGGGGCAAAAGCACATCGACGCCTTCGCCAAGGTCGTCGTCGACAATGACCCGCGCATCGCCAAGTCGTTTGGCAAAACCGACGTGGCAAAGATCGTTGGGCGCGCTTTCGGTGCGGCCTTTGCGGGCGTCGACAACGACCTTGAACGTTTCGTAATCGATGAGCAGGTTTTTGCTGCGGCCTGCGACGAGTTGGCTTCGGCACTCAGCCCGGCCCAGACAACCGAAGATCTGATATTAGGATGCTGGGCCCTGACTGGCGTGGGCACGGAGGATCTTCGGATCGGCCCGGTCAGGTTTGTTGATCGCCGCATTTGGCTCGCTGAGATGGCGGCTGGCGGCGGGTTGAGCGCGACAAGCGCCCGTCGTATCCGCGCGCGATGGGATGGCCGTAGTATCCGGCCCCGCAAGCCGACGTCCGACACCGTGTGGGAGCGTGGCACCATCGCTACCGTGGGTGATACCGATACGGTCTGTGTCGTCGTGACAGCGGGAATGGCACACAAGGTGGCCGAGCAGAAAGGGTTGCTGGCCGCGCGGATCGCGCTTACGACCTTGGCGCTACATTGGGAGACGCCATCAAAGGCGCTGGATCGCATGGGCCTTCTGCATGACGGGCCGCTCTATCGACGCGAGTCGATCATCTTTACGGGCGACGGCCTTGTCCGCACCTCCACGGACTCTTCGGGCATCAAGGGCCATTTCATCACCGATGAATGGCGGGAGATGCGTAAAACCATCGATTGGCTCTGGGGGCCGGTTGGTCAGGCCCTAGCGGCGTACGTGCAACCGTCGCAGAGTCCGGTCCGGCCTACGGTCATGAACGCACTATTCGCCGCGCTTTGGTGGTTCCATGAAGCCAGTCGTGAACGCTCGCCGCTTATCGCGATTGTCAAATACTTCGCATGCCTCGACGCTTTGACGGGAGGAAACGAAGATGCAGGCGTTCGCGACCTCATCAAAGCCCGTCTTGGCTTTAACCCGGATGACCCGCTCACCGAGAACGGGAAGACCGTCAAGCAAGCTGTGCGGGAAATGTATAGGGCCCGAAGTTTGACTATTCACGGCACTAACAGCTTGCTCGGGTACGATTGGGTGGATTCACGCGGCCTTGCAGAGAGCATTGCGTCACACTGCCTTCGATCATGTTGCGATTGGATTCATAGCAACCCGACGACGGATGACCTAGCGGCCCTTAGGCGATAAGGTCGATCGCTACTCCCCTGGATCGTGCGCCAATCGGGTGTCGCGCACGTTTTCGATCCACTTGCACCATGGCAAAAGTCGCGACATATCGCTCCGGAAGGCGAAAGTCTTGCTCTCTACGCCCTCCCGTCGCACATCGTCATGGCTACTGGATAGCAGCCATCCAAGCCGGTTCTCCGTGACAGCTATTGTGATCGCTGCCTCGACCCGCCCGTGGATCCGTTCTGGAACTCTCGAAATAAGTTGCCCACATTAATCTATGTGCTATGTCACATTAAACAATGTGGGGCACTGCTGGGCGATGCCGTATGCGGATTTTCTGACCGAATTGACGCGTGCCGGCCTCACAGTGCGCGGCTTTGCTGACTTGGTCGGAATGAACCCAAACTCGATCACTAACTATGCGCGTCAGGGCGAGCTCCCGGTTCACTTGGCATTTATAGCGGTGCTCGTTGCCGAACTTGCCGTGCATCGCCTAGACTATCGGAATGCTATGGCCAAAGTTCCGTTGGCACCGAAGAAGCCGCGCGGGGGCGCCCGAAGAGGGCATTTTGGCGGCGATCGCCAGGCCAGCCTGGACCTGCCGTCTTGATCGACTGGCGCACCACAATGGCGCGCTACGGCGGCGACGTTGCCAGTCTGCATTTGCTCGATGCCGACACGCCAGACCTATTGCCTTATGCAACCTTGGTAAATGCCCGGCGCCGCGGCAGCGATACGTTGGGGGTAGTCGGCGCAATATATGAGTGGCAGGAAGCGCCACTAATCTTTCTTGTCGAAGCCGATCTGGTAGCGAGCGACGAGCAATTGCAAAGCTTGCGGCGCCTGCTCGCGATGCGCGGAGATGCGCCCTATCTTGGGGTCGTCGCGCCGGGCCGGTTGGATGTCTATCTCATTGCCCTCGACAATAAGCGGCCGAGCCAGGTTCGGGTTCGTGAGGGTCTGGATACAATTGCTGACATCGATCTTTTGCCGCGTCTCGCTAACGTCCGGCCCAAGGCGGCGCGCACGCGGCAAAACTGGATTTCCGACGTCGTCTTGAAACTCTTAACGCAGGCAATCAAGGACCTGATTGCAGATGCCGATGTCGATGATGAAGATGCGATCTCGCTAGTGGGCCGCGCGCTGTTTACGCGGTTTCTTGGCGATCGCAATCTGCTGCCAGACGATATCGGATCGTTGCCAGCTTCCCACAGTCTCTTCGATGACGCGACGCGCGCAGAAGCAACTTCGGCATGGCTGGATCAGATATTCAACGGCGACTTGCTGCCGCTCAGCGAAGGCTTATTCGAAAGGCTGAACGAAAGCGCCTATCGTGTGCTCGGCGATATTATGCGCCGGGCTCCCGGTGGCCAACTTCAACTCGACTGGCAGGAAAGGTGGGATCGCCTAGACTTCGCTCATATTCCCGTCGGCGTGCTGAGCCAAGCTTACGAGCTGTACCTGCGCAGCCATCAATCTTCTCGCCAGCGGCGCGAGGGTGGGTTTTATACGCCCCGCCCGATCGCCGATCTTCTGGTACGCGCATCGTTTCGGGCGTTAGATCGGGGCGGTGGCAGCGCGGAAGCGCGCATACTCGACCCGGCGGCTGGCGCCGGCGTTTTCCTGCTAACCGCATTTCGCGAGTTGGTCGCCGCCCGCTGGCGCGTCTCCGGAAAGCGTCCCGACACCGCAAAACTGCGCGAGATTCTCTACAATCAGATCACTGGGTTCGATATCAATGAGGCAGCACTGCGCTTCGCGGCGCTAGGCCTCTACCTTTTGTCCATTGAACTCGATCCCGAACCTCAGCCGGTCGATAAGCTGCGCTTCGATGATCTGCGAGACGTGGTGCTGCATCGCCTCGGAGTGGTTGGCAAAAAAGGCCATCACCTCGGCAGCCTCGGTCCCGAGGTTGGGCCGGAGCACAGTGGTCGCTACGACATTGTTGTCGGGAACCCGCCCTGGGCCAGCGGCACCAAACTTCCAGATTGGTTGCTGGTACGTCACGAGGTTGCGCGTATCGCGTCGCGCAGGGCCGGCAAAGACATCGCGCCGCTGCTTCCCAATGAAGTTCTTGACCTACCCTTTTTGTGGCGGGCGATGGACTGGGCCAAGCCGGGCGGCCAGATCGCCTTCGCGCTTCATGCCCGGCTGCTTTTTCAGCAGGGCGATGGCATGGCCGACGCCAGACTCGCACTCTTCCGTGCCCTCGATGTTACGTCCGTCATCAATGGCTCAGAGCTACGCCAGTCGAAGGTCTGGCCCGAAATAGATGCTCCCTTCTGCTTGCTGATTGCCACCAACCGTATTCCCGGTCCCGATGCGGGGTTCCGATTGATCAGCCCGCGTCTAGAAGCTTCGCTAAACTCGGCTGGCAGCATGCGGATTGACGCCCATGCCGCCGAAATCATCGCGACCGAAGATCTGGCGCGTACGCCCGAGTTGTTGAAGATTTTATTCCGTGGAACCAAGGCAGACCTGTCCTTGGTGGAGCGCATCCGCTCCAAGGGCTTCCCTACACTTGCGGAATATTGGAGCGAGGTCGTCGGCGGCTCGCCCAAGGGCTATTTGACCGGATCAGGCAACGGATATCAAACGCTTAAAAAAAGCAGTCGCACGCGCAAGAACGGGGATGGCAAGCCGGGGGTTCCGGCTGACTATCTGCACGGTCTCCCCGATATCATGGCCAAGAGCCTCGATGACATCCTGGTTGATACGGGACGGCTTTTTGCTTTCCAGCACCGCCGCATCCACGACCCGCGGGATCAAGCAATCTTCGCAGGGCCACTGGTGCTGGTGCATCAGTCGCCGCCCGCAGGCAGAGTGAGACTACGTGTTGGCGTGGCGGCCGAAACAGTTGCGTATAATGAGAGCTTTTATGGCTTCAGCACGGGTGCACTTGGCTCGGACCAAACACTGGTGCGATTTCTCGCTCTTTTGCTCGGTAGCCGCTTCGCTCTGTGGTTTGCCCTCGTCACGAGTGGCAAATTCGGGTTCGAGCGCGACGTCGTCGAAAAGGCCGCGCTCAACCGCTTGCCTTTACCCGACTTGCGGTTGTTCAGCAAACTCCAGTCCACGGAAGTCTCTTCGCTGTTCGACGCCCTCGTTCGGGGCGACGCTTCCTGGTCAGATGTGGATCAATGGGCGGCAAACCTCTATGGCTTGGGCGCGTCCGATCTTCAGGTTATCGCCGATACGCTCACCTATAATGCGCCATTCAGTTCTGCAAAAAAAGCAGCGCAAGCGCCCCCACGGGATTTGGAAGGCTTTTGCACGCAGGTCGAACGCGAACTTTCGCCATGGGCAAAGCGGTTTGGCACAGTCGTCAAAGCAAAACCCATAAAGGCCCGCCCGCTTTCACCTTGGTGTGGAATAATAATTGAACGAAACGGCGGCGCTTGCGATGTCGACGTCCGAAAACATTGGGACGGATTGATCCTTCTGGCCGACGCGAGCGCAGCTACCGAAATGGTGGTGCACGCCACTCCGAACACGCTGTTCGTCGCCCGGCTTGCCCAACAACGCTATTGGACTGCGACCCAAGCTCGACTTCTGGCCCAGCATATCGTCTGGAACGAACTTGAATTCCTCACGGGAAAAGGCGCCGAATGAGCGGGCCTGCCTCAACGCCACGCCCTGACCAAGTCGGCGAATTGACGCGTGGCCTGGACTTGCCGTTGCCTGCAATAGGTGGGCCAATAATGATGGTGCTCGCCGAAGCCATCGCTGCCGCATTTTCAGCGATCCGCATTGAATGGCCCCAAACGCTCGCTACCGGCAGCGAGCCCGAGGTCACCGCGCTCCTCGTCAGCCGGCTCAATGCGATGGCCGACGACAACACCGAGGAGTCTGGACTTTGGCGCAGCTTGGTTCGGTGCGTCGGACGAAGCGATGAATGCATCAGTTACGACGGCGCGCATCTGGAAAAGCAGCCGGACCTCTCGATCTGGCTCACGGACCGATCGGCACGATTTCCCCTTACGGCGGAAGCCAAGCTGCTGGATACGTCGAGCGGCAAAACCGAGACCTTATATTGCTCGCAAGGCGTACGCCGATTCCTCGTGGGGGAATACGGCTGGGGAGGACGCGAAGCGTTCATGCTGGGATATGTTCGCGATGGTTCAACCATTCCCGCCAAGCTCGCACCTTATTTCGGACAGTCGAGCCATGCTGCGACCTACAATGTCGAGGTCGGGCCGATCGCAGTCGGCATGGGGGGCGATTCGAGCCGTTCGCAACATGGACGCAATTTCACCTTTAGCCATTTGTCACCGCCAGATAACGTTCCTGGTTCCATCGACCTATGGCATGTCTGGCTCCAAGCAAATTGAACGCCGCAGGGATGGGCGTCGTCCGTCAGAGCCTGCGTCTAAAGCCATTCTCAGAGCGCGTCCAAAGCGAGCGGTAGATCCGCTCAGCCATCGCAAGGTCCAGCACATGTTTGCCGTGCGGCTGCGATGTAACGAACTGCCCAATTTCCGTGGGCGTGAACGAGAAATTCTCGGGTAATTTCAGGCGGCGCTTGGCAACGCCATCGGCTGCGTTGCACTGATCACAAAGGACTGTCGGGTTGAAGCGCGCGGTGCCGACGCCGTCCCAGCTGCGCGCATGGTCATGATGCTCGTGCAGCGCAGCCAGCCAGTCAAGAAACGGATGGTCCGAATTGGGAAAACGCTTCGTCCAGCGCAGAATCTGGAATTTCGATCGCCGGCAGCTTGGGCATATCCAATCGGGGCCCACCCGCGCCCAGAGCTGGTGGCAATGCGCGCCCTTGAAGGCCGCGAACTCCTCTGCGGTCGGAACCTTGCGCATCTTTGCCCTCCTCACGCCCGCTCCCATCATTCACTGCGTGAGTAAGCCATGAGCGAAGAGATAAATCCGTCGAGCGGATTCTCGTCCGCCGGATTCTCGCTAACTGGATCGAAATACGCCTTTAGGGCGTAGCTGCTGATCTCAAACGCCAGAGAGTCGTCGCCGAGTTTTTCGAAATAATTGAATGCCTCGCCTAACCGTTGATTCGCCGGCGGATGCGTGACTTTCGACCTGCGCACCTCGTCAATTAGGCCAATCCAGACAAAGGCGACGCAGATGGCCGCCGCCCGGAAATCGCGATGCTTATCGCTGGGCGGGCTTTTCAATATCCAGGCAATCGCCCACTCGTCTGCCTCCCGCTCCTGATCGTGGGACCGGCCGCTATAGGCTTGATGACCCATAACGAGATGGCCGATCTCATGCAGGACCACAAAGCTTACCGCCGCCAGGAACAAATTGTTTATCAGGCCGTCGAACGACGATCTCGATGCACCGGGGTCCGGATCAGGAAGTGCTTCGTCCCACGGCGCGTCAGGATTCCGAATGATCTCGAGCGCCGCTCGTTTGAGCTCCATAGCCATCCGACCTGCCGGCAATGTCATCAAGTCGAGCTGTTCGTAACCCGCCTCCCTCGCCATCCGGGCAGTCGAGAAGATCGCCCATACCGATGCAGCGACGGCCCACAGGCTCAGGAGCGCCGCATATGTTCCTTCGATGGTCTTGGAATTCGGCAGCGCCTCAAAGTTGGCCGATCCACTCGCGAAATCGAGCGGCCAGGTTTCGCCGCCCATTTCATCGACGAGTTCGATGGCGCGTTCAGGCGCGATACGGAATGGGCTCTCACGTATTTGCGAGAAAAAGCCGGTCGTCAGCCTTTCGGAATCACTCTGGGTCACCGATCATCAATTCACAAAAGTGCAAGTCAGGAATCTTCAGTCAGGCGACGTTCTGCGGCCGCCTTCACCTCGGACTGCAGCAATTCAATGCGTTCGACAAGCCATTCGAGTTCGAGGCCACTGTTCCTGTAGGGCCGGGAGAGTAGACCTAATGCAGAAGGCTAGGCAGCGGCGCACGAACTTGCTGTCGTGGGACCATACCGGCCTTTCCCTTCAAATTGCCGCGAGTGCTATCTCCGGAGCATAACCGCCCTTGAGAGCGCTGAATGTCGCTGCCGCGACATCGGGCGCTGCGACTAGGATCGCTTCGGGATTGCCGAGATGCACATACCGGATCGCGTCCGAGCTCGCGATCAAGTCGGCCAGTTGCCGATCCCAAGCAGCACGCTCCATCGCACAAGCGGCAAACACGCGCTCCTTCAGGCGTTCGTACCAGTCCGACCGCCAGGGATTGAGATCCTTGTTGGTCTGGATCTGTATTGCGTCGCCAACCGTATCGTCGAACTGACTGTCTGTTTCGAACCCGCGAATGATATCGGCGGCGATATCCATGCGCAGCACCCCGCCTACGATATGCGACCAAGGCACCGGAACGCCCGCCTTGCTCATGATACCGCCGAAGTGAACTGCGCGATTGATCAGCCGCATGATGAAGCGGGCGGCTTGTTTACTCCGGATCGGTAAGGAGGTTCCCACCACAGCCAGCGCGCCGCAGGCGAGGAAGCCGTTGGCGACAGTCGCGTGCGACCGGTCGAACCCGTGGGTGTCGCACGCGCTGAGGACGACAATCGGCGGAATCCGGACTTTGCCGCGGAGACTCCAGACATCGAACGCCTTACCGCCAATGATCAGGCCACCGGGCGCATCGCCATCGGGGTGATCGCCATGACTGTCGACGATCAGCATTGGTCCCCGGAAGCGATTAATTTCGCCAGCGAAGTCCTCGGGATTTTTCGGTGACGCAAACTTGCCGATGATCGGCTTTTGCTGTCCGTCCATCGTATTCACCGCGCCAACGCGCAGGTGGGGCGCAATCTGATCGCCGTCATCAAACATCGAAAGAACGAGATAGTTGCGAAAGGAATCGGGCGAAATCGCAAGCGGGACAGGCGCGCGTATCTGGTCGAGGAACAGA
Source organism: Allopontixanthobacter sediminis (assembly GCF_009828115.1). Lineage (GTDB taxonomy): Bacteria > Pseudomonadota > Alphaproteobacteria > Sphingomonadales > Sphingomonadaceae > Allopontixanthobacter > Allopontixanthobacter sediminis. The sequence continues at coordinate 976,215 of NZ_WTYL01000002.1, forward strand.
TTGCCGGGGGTCGTGTCAATCCGCGAGACGTCAAAGCGTATCCCGAGCGGCAATCCACCAATTGGCAGCCATTCTAGCGGCGCGTCGGCAACGATCTTGATGCCGCTGCGCGAACGGCCGATCAGTTCCAGATGCTTGGGAGGTATGGCGTCGCGCAGCGCATCCTGGACGATGTGAAAGATACGCGATGATTTGACGCGCGGCGGGTTTTCATGGGCCCGTAAAAAACGGGCGAGCTGGCCGACCACGCCGGCTGTACGATTCACGGCCGGAGGAAGGCGGATCGTCGCAGCCAGTGTTCCGGTCGCGCGAAGGCCGACACCCAGCGTCGTTAGCTTCATTTCCGACCCACGCAGGCTAAAAATAGACGCTATGCTAATCTGTTGGCGCGCGATTGTTGTATCGTCTCCTTCTGGATTGAAAGGCATCTCCATCGTGTAACCTCTTTGTCGATCGAGCGCGCGAAAGGCTCGCTTCAAAAAGGACGCGTCGGCAAGGCGCTCCATCTTCTTTACCCTCCCGCGATACATACCAGGTGCAAGCAGGACGATATCGGGCCGGTTGCCGAGCGCTGTGAGATCAGGCTCGCCCGGATCCCTGCCGCCCTCCGCTTCGTCGGTCCAAAGCGCCATTACCGCCTCGGTCGATCGCGTGATCGCGTCGATATAATCCTGTGCGGACGGAGCGATCAGCCGCCCCTCCTCCTCTTTGTTCGGGAGCTCTCCTGCGCCGATCAACGTCATTTCGTTCGGCGCGGTGACATTGTGCCAATGAAAATGCAGGCTGGAAGGGCGGCGATCGATCAGGCGCCACGCATTCAAGGCCGCGAGATGCGCGTCAAAATCGAGCGATTTGTCCATCCGGCCTGCCTTTTGCGCGAGTTGGATAAGATGATGGCGCAAAACATCCTCTGTCAGATCCTCGGGATGCAGCGCGCCGCCCTTCCTGTGCAGGCTGATGTGGATGGGCTTGAGCCTCAGGTCGCGGCGCCAGGCGGACACCCGCTTTGCAGTGTCTTCGGTTGCCGAGAAGAGGACCATGAAGGGCAACCCCGGACGGGGTTTGCGCTTGCCGACCAGGGTCGAGAGATTGATGGGCGTCCAGTTCCAGGCGCCAACGCCAGCGCGCCGGCGAATGAGCCGTTCTTCCAGTTCGAGCGTCGGTTCGATTAGATCGCTGGGAAGCGGAGGAATATATTTGAAGTAAGGCAGATATTCGAGGAGGCCCGGCGCAAAGCCCTGAAACGGTGTTACCTGCTGAGGCTCCCAATCGGGCAGCGCAAAAACATAGGCGATCTCAAAGGGCGCAAGTGTGGCGGGGTTAATCATAATCGGCTCCTCAGCCGCGATAGGCGAATAAGCCATTATCGTCCAAGTCCGGCTTTCCCCTCCTGATCAAAGCGCTACGCTCGCCTCATGACGGGAAATGATTCGCGATCGATATCGCTTCCCGACGATGCCGCGCTACGCCTGCCCGATACGCGAATGGAAAAACTTGGCTGTCGCAGTTCGAGGACGAAGACCTTGAGCTTGCCGCCCGCTTCCTCGGCGCGCTGATGCTGGTTTCGCATTCGGCCTTCGAGCGCGCCCTGTCCCGCCTTCTCCAGGAAGAAGCCGCAAAGATCGAATGGCCGGTCGCACTTTACGCGAGACCGAGCCGAGCGACGACTATTTTAAAGTCCATGCGAATGCCATGGATCCGTTAGCTCCGCTCGATGCCGCGCCGCGGGGCGACGACCTCGGCAGCGAGGTCCGGATCGGCAACATGATCCGCAATCTCGTCAAGGAACAATCGGGAAAACTCCTCAATGATCGGCGCTTGAGAGGCTGCGCAAGGAGAAGGCGCGCGCCATTTCCGTCGTCGCTGTTTTTTTCGGGTCCGGGAAGCGGACGAGCGAATTCATTACCGCGATGTGGCACTCGCCGAGCATAGCCTCGTGGCACAGCCGCTACCAGATAGGGTTTTTTGCCAATGCCTATTCGGGAACGCGAATGGGCATGGAACGGGTTCGCAAGCTGAAGTCCGCGCCGCGAACTCGCATCCACCGCGATTGCCCAACCTTTGACGAGATGCCATGGCGCAAGGACGCCCGCTACAAACACTTGCTAACGGCAGATTTTGGGCGCCAGCCTTGCAGTTCGTTATGACTATAATTGGGGCGCGAAATAGACATTAAGAGCAGGAAAAATCGCACTAAGTTTGCGCGATTCGGCAGAACAGGACTCGAACCCCATTCACCGGTAGGGTCGTGGGGCCCCTATCGGGGCTCAATCGAAAGCCAGCGTAAGATAAACAAGTAATATCAGTAAACTAATGCTCTAGAGCGAGTCCTCTTCTGGCACCATTTGTTTCTTTGCAAAGATGCGCGATCGAGCGGAATGTGCTGGAAAACGAAAACAAATCCCCAGAATGTGTTCGTGCCAGATCACGACCAGCCCCTGAAATCCGCAGTTTGGGGTCATTTTTGTCAGGCTGAGTGCATCTAACTGTCCGAACGGGATTGCGGTTGTCGTGCGCAGGCGCGCGCTCGACAGCATTGAGGCGCACTCCATTCCCCTGGGCGACAGTATCTGCAAAGCCACCGTTTAATTGCCTCGGCCGCCTCTCCAGAACCAGCCGTTCGTTCACACATACTTTTTTGCATTTCCGGTTGCCTGATGACGCGCAGTCCCCAATTGGAGTTCCAGATGACCAAAGGCCTTGCCCATCAGGATCATGAAGAGCGCGCGCGCCTGCTGTTTGGCATCGCGCTGGTTTCGGTGGTCCTGTGGCAAACCTATATCGGCAGCATAATTCTATACCCTTTTACTATTCTGGCGACCTGGTTTCACGAGATGGGCCACGGCATCGGCGCCATCGTGACAGGGTCGCAATTCGAACGACTGCTGATCTTTCCTGATGGTTCCGGCGTTGCCATGTCCCTCCGCCCTTCCGACGGCTTCCGGGTAACGGATGCGTTCATAGCTGCCAGCGGACCCCTGGGCCCTGCGATCGCGGGAGCGCTGCTGATCATTGCGTCTCGCAGCGCACGAGCAACGCGTATTGCCTTGTTGGTTCTGGGCGGAGCATTGGTCGTATCCACTGTCATATGGGTGCGCTCCCTGACCGGGTGGATATTCCTTCCCGCCATGGGACTTGGGATCCTCGGACTAGCGCTGCGGGGGTCCGACTCGTGGCAGCGCTTTGGCATCCAACTCCTCGGAGTGCAGGCGTGTATCAGCGTGTGGAGGCAGTTCGACTATCTCTTCAGTGCCGGGGGCTCCATCGGCGGAACGCCCCAACGGTCGGATACGGGCGCAATCGCCGATCTGTTGTTACTACCCTACTGGTTTTGGGGCGCTGTCATCAGTGCGATGACTATGGCCTTGCTGTGGTGGAGTTTCCGGATTGCGTTCCGGCGATGAACTAAGCGAAATGAACACTCAACGCTTGCCTTCGTAAAAAGGCGAACCTGGGAGTAGCCAAGCCGTCGTTAGTTCAGAAGCCAATCTGAAAATCGGGGCTATCTCCAGTCCGCTCGTAGATTCATGACTGTCATGGCTGTAGCGCCAGATCATGAGCGTCGTCGCAACCATCATGAATTCGTCTACGGGCCTTGCCATTCAGAAGATCAAATTCGAGCGCATGCCCAAGCCTTGGGTGACGTTCCATCTCGAAACGGGCGAACAAGTACAGGCTGACCGGGTTCATGTCGGCAAGCCGGCAGAGGGAAAGTTCATCACTCCAGTCGAGGTTTGGGTAACGCCCAAGGGATGACTACCGCCTGCCGGGGCCGCTAGCGAAGCGGTCATTCATGGTCTGGACTACCCAATTCCAAGGTTGTCCCGGCTCCATCAAATTTTCGCAGGCTTGGATGACCGGCAGGAGGGTGTTGCCATCGCGCGCTTGTCGATGACGCACGGTCGCGGTTCATTAAGAGCGGACAATCAAGAAGCTTGGACGCTCTGCTCCGGGTCGGGGCCCATCATGGGGCTGCGCAGAATCTACAAGAACATGAGATACATGACGCCCAAAAAATTCGGTGATTCCGCTTGTTGCTATTGAATACAACTTGCAATAACGGCAGTGCAGGATGGGTTGGCGGGACACGAGTTGAGAATGCATACACCAGTTTCGCAGCGCACGACTTGCGGCCCGGAGCTCGGCACGCGAACGCCCGGCAAGCGCCGCATTCCTGCGTTCTGGGTGCGCCAGTTTCATACCTGGCACTGGATGAGCAGTGCGATCTGTCTGGCGGGAATGATCCTGTTCGCGGTCACTGGAATTACCCTGAACCATGCGGGCTCGATCGAGGAAGAGCCGCGGGTGACTACGCAGGAACATGCGCTGCCTGCCGCATTGGTCGCAACGCTGGAGGCTGTATCGGCTAGTGCTGGGCCGGAGACACCGGTCCCGCCCCCGGTGGCGGAATGGCTGGACGAGACAGCCAATGTCGCCGTGGCCGGCCGAGCGCCCGAGTGGAGCGAAACCGAACTTTATGTCCCGCTGGCACAGCCGGGCGGCGATGGCTGGGTGTTGATCGACCGGTCTAGCGGTGACGTGATCCACGAAACCACCGACCGCGGCTGGATTGCCTATCTCAACGATCTCCACAAGGGTCGCGACACCGGTACGGCCTGGTCCTGGTTCATCGACATATTTGCTGCAGCCTCCGTGATCTTCTCCCTCACAGGGCTGTTGCTGCTCCAGCTTCACGCAAAAAAGCGGCCGTCAACGTGGCCCATCGCGGGCGCGGGTGTGCTGATTCCGCTCTTCCTCGTCCTCTTCCTCATCCATTGAACTGCACCAGGAGTTTCCCCATGCGGGTATCAATCGCTTTTGCCTTCGCCGCCACTGGCCTTGCCGCCGCTCCCTCCGCTGCGCAGGAAATGGCCATCAGTGTCGAGATTCCACGGCTGAAAGTCGCCGAATACCACCGGCCCTATGTTGCGGTCTGGATCGAGGATGCAGCCGGCAAGTCGGTGCGGACGCTCGATGTCTGGTACGATGTCGACCTCAAGCCCGAGGACGGAGCCAAATGGCTTCCCGACATGAGGACGTGGTGGCGCCGCGCCGGGCGTTCGATGACGATGCCTGCCAACGGCGTCACCGCGCCGACCAAGGCGCCCGGCACCCATTCCCGCACATATCGGCAGGGCAGCCGTCCGCTCGCAAACCTTCCTGCCGGCAGTTACAACTTGCAGGTCGAAGCCGCCCGTGAAGTCGGCGGGCGAGAGCTTGTAACCGTCCCATTCCAATGGCCACCTAAAGCACTCACTTCCGCCAGCGCGCGGGGTAAATCAGAGCTTGGCGCCGTTCGCCTGACCACCAAGCGCTGAACCGCTCAGCCAATTCAGCCGCCGCAATCATTCGCATAAAAGGAACCGTTCATGCTCGCCAAACCTGGTCTTCTCGTTCTTGGCCTCGCTCTGGGTCTGTCCACGCTACTCCCCAGCGAAGCGGAAGCGCATCGCCGCTGGCTGCTCCCGTCCTCAACCGTGTTAGCAGGTGAGAGTGATCTCGTGACTGTCGATGCCGCCGCCTCTAACGGCCTGTTCCTGTTTGATCATCGCCCGATGGCACTCGATTCTCTGGTCATAACCGGGCCGGATGGTGCGCCGGTCGATCCTACCATTCTCGGCGCGGGAGCCTATCGCAGCATGTTCGATGTGCCCTTGAGGGCGCAGGGCACCTACCGGATCGCGTTGGTCAGTGACGGCGTGATGGGATCATATGAGCTTAACGGCGAACGTCACCGCTTCCGCGGCAGCGGCGACGCTTTACCAGCAGGCGCGACCAACATCAGCAGCAGTCGCAGCAATTCGCGAACCGAGACATTCGTGACGCTAGGGGCCCCGACAGACACAGCGCTCCAGCCGACGGGCAGCGGCCTCGAGATGATCCCCGTCACCCACCCCAACGACATCGTTGCCGGCGAACCGGCAGTGATGTGTTTCCTGCTCGATGGCCAGCCGGCAGCCGACCTTGAAGTCGAGTTCGTGGCTGGCGGGACGCGCTACCGGGACGAACCGGGGATCGTGATGCTGCGCACCGATGCCGAGGGCCGCGTGACGCTCCAGCCAAGCGAAGCCGGGATGTATTACCTCGAGGTTTCCAGTTCGCAGGACGCCGCCAATGGCCAACCAGGGCGCCGTGCTTCTTACACCGCGGTGCTCGAATTTCTGCCGCTCTGAAATTGATGCCGGACGAAGGGCAGCAGGAGGTCGAACAACTCCTGCTTCCTCCCGGGCCGATGCCGGATTTTCCGCCCCATCCGGTCGGCGGCAGAACTGTGCGGCTTCACGGCGGAACGATGGGAACCGATTGGTCGTTGGAGGCGGTCGCTCCTCCGGAGATGACCGATGGAATGCTGCGCACCGCGCTTGATCACGTTTTCGACCGTGTCATCGCGCAGATGAGCCAGTGGGACGAGGAATCCGACCTCAGCCGCTTTAACCACGCCGCTCCGGGAAGCCGCCATCGATTGCGGAACGAGTTCGCTTTGGTTCTCGATTGCGCGCTTAATATTGCCAGAGCTACTTCGGGTGCATTCGATCCCACCATTGGCGGGGCGTCCGAGCTATGGGGTTTCGGCCATACGGCCGGTCCCTGCCAGCGCCCATCCTCAGAAGACGCCGTAGGGACTCGAAAGCTTGACTGGCGTGACGTCGCGGTATCGGAACGCGGCCGGGTCCTGCTCCAGCCGGGCGGACTAAAGCTCGATTTTTCCGGCATTGCCAAGGGCTTTGCAGTCGATGCCGGCGTAATCGCACTGAAAAAGTTGCGTGTTGATCACGTCCTTCTGAATATCGGCGGCGAACTGCGTGCATCGGGTTTGCGGCAGGATGGTCTTCCTTGGTGGGTCGATCTTGAAACACCGCCCGCCAGTTTGGCGCAGTCGGCACGGATTGGCCTACTCGGCTGGTCCGTTGCCACGTCAGGAAACTATCGTCGCCGGCGTGCCGCGTCCGGGCAATCATGGGGTCACACGATCGAACCAGAAAGTGGGCTGCCGCTTGCAGATGACATTCTGTCAGTGACGGTTCTGCACCCTGGGTGCATGCAGGCTGATGCACTGGCCACAGCAATCATGGTGCTTGGCCCGGAAACAGGCGCCGTGTTTGCGAATGCCAATGCCATTCCTGCGCGTATGGTGACGAAATCTGAAGTCTGGGAAAGCAAAACCTGGACCCGGTGGCTCAGCCCGTGATCTTCATATTCGGCCTGATGAACGATGGGCCGATGATGCCCGCCTACCCGCGAGAGGCCTGAAGTATGGCGAATTGACGCTTTATTGACGGTTCAGCCGGTTGACCGCGATGCGTCCCGCAGGGCATTCAGAAACTCGCAAGACCGTATCGCAGGCTAAGTTTCAAGGATCACGAACACTCCGTTCGGCGGTGATGGCGAAGCTTTGCCGAAAGCGGCGCGGGATTGGGTTCAACTAAAAGGGGAAATATCGTGAAACTGATCAAGAGCACCTTAGCCGCCGCTGTTATGGCGATCGCACTGCCATTTGCCGCTCCCGCTGCCGCGCAGGAATTCCCGCTGGTTTCGGGTGAATACGTCTCGATGGCCGGCGTCGTCGTCGAAGATGGAGAAGGCGGACTGAAATACGCCGAGTGGCTCGCGACCGAATGGAAGAGGTTCCAGGAATACGCCAAGTCGCAAAGCTGGATCAGCGATTACGGCATCTACGCCAATTCGAACGCGCGGGCCGGTGAACCCGACATCTTTCTCGTGACCCAGTTCGCCAGCCTGCCCGATGCGGCCGAGGAAGAACGCCGGAACAAGGCGTTCGATGCATGGTCGAAAACCACGGTTCGGGAACAGATCGCCGCGAGCGGCAACCGGTCCGAATATCGCACGGTGATCAGTTCGATGTTGCTGCAGGAACTCAAACCGCGCTGAAGCTGTAAAGCGCAGCCAGATCTTCGGCGGGCGGGATTGCGACCCAGCCGCCCGCCGGAGTTCATCCCGACATCTCGGCAGAGGAGGATCTTGCCGTGGCGCAGCCAGCACCGAAACTCGGCCAGATTAACCATCGTTGGCGTCAGCTTCCGGTGCCGTCCGCGTGACGCAAGGTCACCTTCGGGGCCCGAGCTTCGACTTGTCAGGAAAAGTCGCACTCGTCACTGGCGGGAACCGCGGGATCGGGCGGGCGATTGCACTTGGATTTGCGAATGCTGGGGCAGCCGTGGCAATCCTTGCGCGCGATCCAGATCGCAACGCAGGGGTCGAAGCCGAACTCGAACAGATCGGCCAACCGACCCATGCCGACATTCTCGATGTGACCGACCGCGCCGCGCTGGCTCTCGCGATTGCCAGTGTAGAACGCGCTCTCGGTCCGATCGACATCCTCGTCAACAACGCCGGCAACGCCGATGTCAGCGGAGGCGTGCTGCACCAGTCGCAAGAAGGCTGGGACAACGCGCTGGCCACGCATCTGACCGCGACTTTCCTGCTGGCGAAGGCGGCGGCATCGTCGATGCAGCAGCGCGGGCGGGGCAAGATCATCAACCTTGCCAGCATGTATTCGATCTTCGGCGCGGCCGCCCTGCCGTCCTACGCTGCTGCGAAGGGAGCTGTTGTCCAGTTGACCAAATCCATAGCGATCGAGCTGGCACCGCACGGCATCCAGGTCAACGCGATCGCTCCGGGCTGGATAGCGACTGAAAAGACGCAGGTCGCGCGCCGCGATCCCGACTGGAGCGATTTCAACGCGATGCTGATGGCGCGTACCCCGGCGGGCCGATGGGGCGAACCGGAAGAGTGCGCGGGTGCAGCAGTGTTCCTGGCCAGCCCGGCCGCCGATTTCGTCACCGGCATCACCCTGCCTGTCGACGGCGGATATTCGGTTTTCTGAGCGGAAAGGGGCGCGATGCAAGCGATCACGATAGCACCTTCTGCGCCAATAATGCCGACCACACGATCGAACAGAGAGGGTAAAAGCTATGGCTACCGCAGCCACTGAAGTACGCCTGATGACATCCGTGCAGGCGACGCCCGATGTCCCGCAACCAGCGTCGGCGGATGATCGCATCGCGGCACTCGATTTCGTGCGGGGTGCCGCGTTGTTCGGCATCCTGCTGATGAACATCACCGGGTTCGGCCTGCCGCATGCTTACGGGAACCCCACGAATGCCGGCGGCGCCGAGGGGCTCAATCTGCTGTCCTGGATCATAATCCAGATCGGGTTCGAAGGCACCCAGCGTGCGCTGTTCTCGATGCTTTTCGGCGCAGGCATCATCCTGTTCACGTCGCGGCTCGAGGCAAAAGGCCGAACCGACGTCGCGGATATCTACGCGCGCCGCAATCTGTGGCTGGCCTTTTTCGGCCTCGTCAACGGCTTCATCTTCCTGTGGAGCGGGGACATTCTGTTCTATTACGGCCTGATCGCGCTGATCGCCTTCCCGTTCCGCACGCTCGCGCCCAAATGGCTCTTCGCCATCGCGGCTGCCATGCTCGCGTTCGGGGCCACCTGGGGTTTGCTGGACAACATGGCACTGCTCGAGCAGCACGCGGCTTACGAACTTGTCCAAGACAAGGACGCGCAGGTAACTCCGGAACAGAAAGAGCTAGCCAAAGAGTGGCAAGGCGCGCTCGAAGGATTCGAATACACGGCAGAAGAGCAGCAAACTTACGTCCGGGCACGAACCGCCAGTTATACCAGTGCACTCGCGCAGGTTGCCGAAGAAACGCGGCGCGCCCAGAGTTGGGGTTTCTATCGCCACATCTTCTTCGATGTCTTCAGCATGATGCTGATCGGCCTGGGGCTGTTCAAACTGGGTGTCTTCACGCTCGAACGGCGGACTCGATACTACGTGGCATTGATCGCAGCGGGATATGGCATCGGGCTGACCGTCAACACGCTTGAGACCCGGTGGATCATCGAGAACGGTTTCAGCCTGCTCGCCTACAGCCAAACGCGGCTGACCTATGACCTTGGCCGCCTCGCAACCACGGCGGGACATTTGGGTTTGCTGCTCCTGATTGCACGTTCCGGCATCCTTCCGTGGTTCCAGCACGCACTTGCGTGCGTTGGGCGGATGGCGTTCACCAATTACCTCACGCATTCGGTGGTCTGCGCGATCTTCTTCGTCGGGCTGGGCTATTTCGGCCAGCTCGAACGGCACGAACTCTATTATATCGTGTTTGCAATCTGGGCGGCTCAACTGGTCGCCAGTCCTCTGTGGCTGCGCCATTTTCAGATGGGACCGCTCGAATGGATCTGGCGGACCCTCACCTATGCCCAGGCTCCGAAATTGCGTCGACCCACGGCGGCGGCCGCATGACCGCACCCGGGCCACCTGCCACCGACCTCCAGAAGCGCCTCGGCTTGCCGTTTGGCATCGCGATCATGGCCGGATCGGTCATCGGAGCGGGCATCCTCAGGACTCCCGGCGTGGTGGCCAACGAAGTCCCCTTGTTCTGGGCGGCGATATTCGTCTGGGCGCTCGGCGGGGTTTACGTGCTGCTGTCGGTCAATGTTGCCTCGGAACTCACAGTTGCCCTGCCGCGGGCGGGCGGCATCTATGTTCCGGTCCGGGAGGCGTTCGGAGACAGTATGGGCCTGCTGGCGGGATGGGCGATGTGGGCCGGATTCGCCGCTGGCGGGGCCGCGCTTGCCCTGGCGTTTGCCGAGTTCCTGACGTTCGCGATCCCGGCCGCTGCCGCGTTCACTGCGCCGATCGCGATCACCGCCCTGTTACTCGTCACTGCGTTCAACTGGCTCGGGGTCGAAGAGGGCCGCGTATCGAACATCGTGGGCCTGATGCTCAAATTGGCGCTGCTCGGCTGCGTGATCGTTGCCGCCTTTGTGGTCGAGCCTATCGCGCCATCCGGCACGACAGCTGTCGCCGCACCGCTCTCCGCGCCTGAAGCAGTTATCGGCTGGATCGCGTTCATTACCGCATTGCAGATCGTGCTCGGCGCCTATGATGGCTGGCAGGGCCCGACCTTCTTCGCCGAGGAGGACAAGGACCCGGCGCGCAACATCCCTCGCGCCTTCTTCACCTCGGCCGTGATGCTGCTGGTTGTCTATCTCGCCATAAACCTGTGCGTCTTGACCGTGCTCGATCTGGAGGCGCTGCGCGAATCCGATTTGCCGGTAGCTCTGCTGATCGAGGGCCTGCTTGGTCCGGTGGGAACGAAGGTGACCGGGCTGGCGGCTGCGATCATGGCGTTGCTGACGCTTAATGCCCTCGTCATGACCCATCCGCGCATCCTGTACGGCATGGCGCGGGACGGGTTGTTCATCAGGAGCGCGATGCTGGTAAATCGCGGCGGGACACCGTGGGCGGCGATGTTGATCGGAACGGCGGTCGCGATTCCGATGATTCTCACCGGCGGCTATGTCTTTGTCTTCAAGATCCAGGTCGCGACCGGAATTTTCGCGGGAGTGCTCTACAACGCGTCGTACTTCGCGCTGCGGTTAAAGCGCCCGGACATGGAACGTCCGTTCCGGGCAATCGGTCACCCGGTTCTCCCCGCGCTGATCCTGGCGATCACCATCGCGCTGTTTGCCGCAGTCGTCGCCGCTGATCCGGTCAGCGGATTGTGGGTCGCTGGCCTGATCGGCATCTGCGTCCCGGTAGGCCTTCATCTCGGGCGCGAGAGACGCAAAATTGACTTGGAAATTGCATCATGACGGCCTCTCGGGGCCTCACTGGCGGCACGGCGAGCCTTCATACTCGGTGCGGTTGGCGACGTATTCCGAGCCGTTCCAGCGCATGACGGGGAAGCAGAAGCCAGGGCCGCCGACTTCAATATCCGGCCAGCCATCGGCCCCCAGCGTGCCGAGGAATTCGGGTATGCCTATGCGTTCATCCATGATCCGCCAGGCACCGTCCGGTCCCCGCGATACCAGCGTGTATCCATAGCCGGTCATTCCGAAACAGTATGTGCCGCCTTCGGTGACCAGCGCATCGGGAAAGCCATCGCCGTTGAAATCTCCGCGTTCCATGATCGCGCCGGGTTCGTAGCTCGCGGAGCCGGGGTCGCCGCATTTGCGCCAATTGTCTCCTGAAAATTCGAAGCCTGCCGCCTTGAAGATTTCATCGTCGGAAATTAGTTCGACCGCCGCCTCGTCGCCGGGTTGCGGGTGTTCCTGTGCACATCCCGCACCGGGAATCGAAAGAAAGCAAATGAGCGGGCAGGCGTATCGCATGGGCTTGTTCCCCTGAAGTGATGCGACGGACTTTTGTAACCCCCAACGAGCTGGCACACAATGGCGTGCGTCACGGGTAAGGTAGCACCCAAGTTGCGGGAGGCAATTGGCAGATAACTTACCCTTGCGTCGCCCCGCCAGAGTGGTAGCGCTACCATGTTGGGATCGGAACAAAACTGTGCCTTGAAAGCCAGCGGCCCATCAAACCCTCGCCAGCGTAAAAGGCGCGGCGATAGCGCTGGGGAGTGAGTTGGATGCGAATCAGGCAAACATGCATGCTGGCGGTAATCGTACCGCTGCTTCTGGCCCAGTCGGGGCCGGCCAAGGAAGAGCTATCGCTGGGCGATCAGGGATATCTGAAGGCGCCCGGCCTCGAAGTGATCGTGTTCGACGATATCTATCCTGACGGACATCAGACCGGCGTCACGATCGTCCAGCATGGCCGCCGTGTCGCCGCGAATGGCGATGTGCGGCTTGAACCGGAGCCGGGCCAGTGGTCGCCAATGCCCGTCTCTGCCGGCGAACGCACGATCGATGCCGCGACCGGTACCATTCGCCAGACCCTGCGCTATCCCGACCCCGCCAAGGACGGCCGCGGTTTCAATCCGATTTTCTATCCCGATCTCGAAATCGAATACACCGTCACGGTCCAGCCGGCGGGCGGTAACGGGTTCCGCATCACCGTCGACCTGGCCAAGCCATTGCCGCCCGAATGGATCGGCAAGGCGGGCTTCAACATGGAGCTGTTTCCGGGCCACCTGTTCGGCAAGGCCTGGTTGATGGACGGCAAGGCGGGTCTGTTCCACAACCAACCGAACGGCCCGGTTGCTACTCTAGCGGGCGGCGCGGTGGCGGTGCCGCGCAACGCACAGGAGAATGGCCCGGTCCAGGATCCCAACAGCCAGCAACTTGCGACACCGCTGGCGACCGGTCAGCGCCTTACGGTTGCGCCCGAGACCGAACTGCAGCGTATCCGCTTCGAGAACCTCGGCTCGGGCGAACTCGAACTGATCGACGGGCGTTCGGCGCATAACAATGGTTGGTTCATTGTCCGGACCGCGATACCCGCCGGCGCGACGACGCGCGCGGTCGAGTGGCTGGTCACTCCGGATACTGACGCAGACTGGAGCTATGGTCCGGTCATACAGGTCTCGCAAATCGGCTATGCGCCCGCACAGCCGAAACGTGCGGTGATCGAAATGGCACGCGGGGAAAAGCCGGCGGGTGCGGCTACGCTTTACCGGCTTACCGGCAAAGGGCGCGAACAGGTCCTGTCGGCGGTGCCGCGGCCTTGGGGTGACTTCCTGCGGTACGACTATGCCTCGTTTGATTTCAGCGCGATCAATACGCCGGGACTTTACCAGATCGCGTACGGGAAAAGCGTTTCGCATCCATTCCGGATCGACAACGAAGTCTATTCGCGGCACGCCTGGCAGCCGACGCTGGAATACTTCCTGCCGGTCCAGATGTGCCACATGCGCGTGAACGAGAAATACCGTGTCTGGCACGGCCTTGGCCACATGGACGATGCGCTGATGGCACCTCTTTCGCTCAACCATATCGATGGTTATGTGCAGGGCGATGCGACCCTGACCAAATATGCGCCGGGTGATATCGTGCCGGGGCTTGACCGGGGCGGCTGGCACGATGCAGGGGACTACGACCTGCGCGTCGAATCGCAGATTGGCACCACTTACATGCTCGCCAAAATGGTCGAGGAGTTCGGTCTCGATTACGACGCGACCACGATCGACCAGGAACGCAAGGTGGTGGAAATTCGCGACCCGGACGGGGTCAACGATGCGGTACAGCAAATCGAGCACGGCCTGCTGTCCGTACTCGGCGGCTACCGGTCGCTGGGACGGCTTTACCGCGGTATCATCACCCCCAGCCTGCGCGCCTACGTGATGCTGGGCGACGCTGCCAACCATACCGACAACACGCTGAAGAAACCGGTCGAGGGACTGGGTCTCGACACCAGTGGCAACCCGATCCTTTGGGACGACCGCTGGGTCTTCACCGAGGACAACCCGAACCGCGAATTGTATGTCGCGGGAGGCCTGGCCGCGGCGGGCCGGGTGATGCGCGCCAACGGGTCTCCGCTGGGCGAGGAGGCGATCGCGGCCGCGCGGGAGCTCACCCAGCGGGCGATCGGGCGGTCCGACAGTGTCGGCAACAAGACATTCGCGCTCGCCGAACTTGCCGAGGCGACCCGCGATTCGGTCTACATCCGACAGCTCGCTGCGATGGAAAAGGCGATCATCGCCGATGTAGAGAACAGCGCCTGGCGGCTCGCCTCGATCGAGCCGCTTCTGCCCGCGGGCTTCCGCCGCCGACTCGCCGAAGCGGTGGCGACGTATCAGCAAAAGATGGACCGCAGTGCGCAGAGCAACAGCCCGTACGGTGTGCCCTACGAACCGGAAATCTGGGGCGCTGGCTGGACGGTCCAGTCGCTAGGGGTTCGCCAGTGGTTCTTTCATAAGGCTTGGCCGGATGCCACCTCGCAGGACAGCTTCCTCAACGCGCTCAATTTCGTGCTCGGGGTACATCCCGGCGAAAATACCGAGAGCTTCGTTTCCGGGGTTGGGGCGGATTCGCCGCTGGTTGCGTACGGCGTCAATCGGGCGGACTGGTCGTATATTCCGGGCGGCGTAATCTCCGGCACCAATTTGGTACGCCCGGATCTGCCCGAACTGAAGGAATGGCCATTCTTCTGGCAGCAGGGAGAATATGTGATGGGCGGCGGCGCGACCAATTACATGTTTCTCGCGCTGGCCGCCGACGAACTTTACGCGCCTGAGCCGTAAGCGTTCGAACCTGGCGGTTTTGAACGCCAACCCGGTGGCTTTCTCCGACAGGAGCCCTTGTCAACGAGCCAGAATGCGCGATAATTTGGCGCGGCATCGGCGGTATTCAGCAGCGCTGACCGCGTCTGAAAAGGAGAAGGCGGTGGCCGAGAACGGATTTTTCAAAGTTTCCCGCCGAGGCGTCCTGGCAGGCGGTGTCGTCTCGGCAGCGGTTCCCCACAATTCAATTCTGAATGCCCGGGATATTCCTGCCGGTATGGCCGTTGAGGCAATTATGCCCCTACGAATGAAGATCAACGGCGAAGCCCGTGAACTGGAACTCGACACCCGCACGACATTGCTCGATGCGCTGCGAGAACATCTGCAACTGACCGGCACCAAGAAGGGCTGCGACCACGGTCAGTGCGGTGCCTGCACCGTGATCGTGAACGGCGAGCGAATAAATTCCTGCCTGAGCCTGGCGGTCCAGCACGAGGGCGACGAGATTACCACCATTGAAGGTTTGGGCACACCGGGCGACCTGCATCCGATGCAGGCGGCCTTCGTCAAGCACGACGGCTACCAATGCGGTTATTGCACGCCGGGGCAGATTTGCTCGGCGGTTTCAGTCCTCAAGGAAATCAGGAACGGAGTGCCGAGCCACGTGACCGACGACCTTGCTGGCGACATCGGTCTCTCGAACATCGAATTGCGTGAGCGAATGAGCGGCAATATTTGCCGCTGCGGAGCCTATTCGAACATCGCCGAGGCCATGACCGAAGTAGCGGAGGCGTAACGATGCGAAGCTTCACCTATGAGCGCGCCCGTACTCCGGCCGAGGCGGCCAGTGCCGTTGCCACAATGCGGGGGGCGAAGTTCCTCGCCGGGGGAACCAACCTTCTCGACCTCATGAAACTGGAGATCGAAGCGCCCTCCCACCTGGTCGATGTGCAGGACCTTGATTTCGGGGAGATCGCGGATACCGACGACGGCGGTATCCGGATCGGAGCGATGGTTTCGAATACCATGCTTTCCGCACATCCCAGGGTGCGGCGCGATTATGCGGTCCTGACGCGCGCCATCCAGGCCGGCGCTTCTGGGCAGCTCCGCAACAAGGCGACCACAGCTGGCAACCTGCTGCAGCGAACCCGCTGTTCGTATTTCTATGATACCAACATGCCGTGCAACAAACGCAGGCCCGGTGATGGGTGCTCCGCGATCGGCGGATCCTCCCGGCAATTGGGAGTAATCGGGATTTCCGATTCCTGCATTGCTACCTATCCCGGCGATATGGCGGTGGCGATGCGGGTCCTGGACGCGGTCGTGGAAACGGTCACGCCAGATGGTTCAACCCGTTCGATCCCGATAGCGGATTTCCACCGCCTATGGGGTGATACGCCGCAGGAAGAGACGGTCCTCGAGCGCGGCGAACTGATTACGGCGGTCACGCTGCCACGCCCGCGGGGGGGCAAGCATTTCTATCACAAGGTTCGCGACCGGCGTTCGTATGCGTTTGCGCTGGTGTCCGTTGCGGCGGTCATACAGGACGACCAGACGGGGCAAGTTGCCTTCGGCGGGGTTGCTCCCAAACCCTGGCGCGTGCCGGAAGCGGAGGAACTGCTGCCCCAAGGTGCCGCCGCCGTGGTCTCGCGGGCCTTCGCCGAAGCGCGCCCGACCGACCAGAACAAGTTCAAGATCCCGCTTGCCGAGCGAACGCTGGCAGGCATCATTGCCGACGCGAGGAGCTGACGATGGAATTCAACGCCCCGGCAGGACAGAACCTTTTCGACCGCGCAAAGATCGTCGGCAAGTCGACACCTCGGATCGATGGACCGCTCAAGGTAACCGGCACAGCTCCGTATGCGGCGGAACGTCACGGCGTGGCCGCCAACCAGGCGTATGGCTGGATCGTCGGTTCGGCTATTGCCAAGGGTAGGATTCGGTCGATGGACCTCGATGCAGCGCGCCGCGCGCCGGGTGTGATCGCGATCGTCGCAGCGACCGAACACGAACCCGTTGGAACCAGCGATTACAACTACGCACCGCTGTTCGGGGGAAACGAGGTTTCCCATTATCATCAGGCAATCGCAGTGGTGGTGGCGGAAACCTTCGAGCAGGCCCGGTCGGCGGCCGGGCTGATCGGCACTGAGTATGACCGCGTGGACGGCAGTTTCGATCTCGCCAGCTCGAAGGACGGAGCGCCTCTGGCAAGTGAGGGCGGCAGTGATTTCGCGAAACTTGGGAAATTTGAAGAAGCGTTTGCCGCGGCGCCGGTAAAAGTGGACGAGACCTACACCACGCCCGACGAATCGCACGCTATGATGGAACCGTTCGCGACCATCGCCGCGTGGGATGGACCCGATCTCACTCTCTGGACTTCGAACCAGATGATCCATTGGGGCAAGCAGGCCATGGCTTCGATCTTGGGGATGCCCGAGGAGAACGTCCGGGTCGATTCGCCGTTTATCGGTGGCGGTTTCGGCGGCAAGCTGTTCGTGCGGGCCGATGCTGTCATGGCCGCGCTTGGCGCGAAGGCTGCCAACCGCCCGGTCAAGATTGCGATGCAGCGACCGCTCATGTTCAACAACGGCACCCACCGGCACGCGACCATCCAGCGCCTGCGGATCGGGGCGGAGCGTGACGGCAGGATTACCGCGATCGCCCACCAGAACTGGTCCGGCAACATCACCCAGAAGGAAGGCGAAAACGGTACGCTGCAGACGCCGAAACTCTATGCGGGCGCAAACCGCCTGATCGAAAACCGGATCGCCCAGCTCGACCTGCCGGAAGGCAACGCCATGCGCGCACCGGGTGAAGCGGCGGGTCACTTGGCGCTGGAAGTCGCGATGGACGAATTGGCAGAAAAACTGGCGATGGATCCGGTTGAATTGCGTATCCTCAACGATGCGTCCGGAACGGTACCGGGTGACCCCGACACCAAGATTTCGGACCGGCACCTCGTACGCTGCTTGCGCGAAGGCGCCGAACGGTTCGGCTGGTCGAAGCGGAATGCGGTCCCGGGTCAACAGCGCGATGGGCGCTGGCTCACTGGCATGGGCGTGGCGGCGGGTTACCGCGCCGGCCCGACGACAAAATCGGCGGCGCGCGTACGGATGTCTGCCGACGGTCATGTCACGGTCGAAACCGACATGACCGACATCGGCACCGGCTCTTACACCATCATCGCGCAGACCGCGGCGGAGACAATGGGTTTGCCGTTGGAAAGTGTGACGGTCAAACTCGGCGATTCCAGCTTTCCGGTTTCGTCCGGTTCGGGCGGCCAATGGGGCGCGGCCAGTTCCACCGCCGGGGTGTACGCAGCTTGCGTCAACCTGCGCCGGATGATCGGCGAGAAGCTCAATTTCGATGCGGACGCGGCGAATTTCGCAGATGGACGTGCAACCCTGGACAACCAAAGCTGGCGCATCGCGGATGCGGGCGAGCTAACTGCAGACGGAGAAATGAACTACGGCGATTTCAAGGACGGCTATGATGTCGGGACCTACGCCGGTCACTTCGCCGAAGTGCGGGTCGATGCCTACACCGGCGAGACCCACGTCACCCGGATGCTCGCCGTATGCGACGCGGGCCGGATCCTGAACCCGCTATCGGCACGCAGCCAGGTCATTGGCGGCATGGTCATGGCGGCTGGCGCGACCCTGATGGAAGATCTTCATGTCGACAAGCGCTTCGGCTTCTTCGTCAATCACGACCTCGCCGGTTACGAAGTGCCCGTCCATGCCGATATTCCGCACCAAGAATGCATTTTCCTCGACACGCTCGATCCGGTCATCTCGCCGATGAAGGCCAAGGGTGTCGGCGAGCTCGGCATTTGCGGTCCGGGAGCGGCAGTGGCGAACGCGATCTATAACGCGATTGGTGTCCGGGTGCGCGAATATCCGGTCACGCTCGACAAGTATCTCGACCGGCTGCCCCCTGCCGCTTGATCGTGACTTGGGAATTGCAAAAAGGACCAGCCAGCAAAAGCCCTGAGTGGCTCGTGCACGGACTTGAGGACGACGTGCGTCCGCGCATGTTTGAGGCTGCGGACCGGGGCCAGCCATTTGCATTGGCGACGATCATCTCGGCGGACGGCGGGCCGCGTCCACCCGGCGCGCAGATGGTGGTAACCGAGCGCGCAAGCTGGGGTTACCTGTCGGGCGGCTGCATCGAGGACGATGTGGCGCTGAATGCCCGCGAGGTCATCAAGTCTGGCGAGCCGCGCACGCTGGTCTACGGCGAGGGGAGCCCGTTCATCGACATCCGGTTACCATGCGGTGGACGCATCGAGGTCGCGGTCGAGCGCGTCCCTCCCGATGACACTGCCTTGCATGCGCTGCGCAGTCTTACCGCCACCCGCCGCCCGGCTGTCTGGACGAGCGACGGGTCCACGCGGACCTGCGTACCTGCAGAAGATTGCGGGGATATTGGTAGGGAGCCCATCTTGCGGCGTTACGATCCAGCCCTGCGTCTGATAGTCGTCGGATCCGATCCGTTCGCGCTGGCGATATGCGCGATGGGCAAGACGATTGGCTGGGAGGCGGTCCTGCTCGCTCCTTTCGGTCCCGCCGGCGATGCTCCCTTCGGGATCCGCCATGACCGCCGACCACTGGGCCAGTCCCTTGGCGAGTTCGACCTCGACGGCTGGACGGCTGTTGCCGTTGCGACCCACGATCTCGATCTGGACGAGGCGGCGCTCGTTCCCGCGCTTCGTTCTCGCGCGGGCTATGTCGGTGTGCTGGGATCACGCCGCAAGCTTGCCCAGCGGCGGGTGGGCCTTGCTGAAGCGGGCCTGACCGAGGCGGAGATATCCCGCCTCCATGCGCCGATCGGGATAGCCATCGATGCGCAATCGCCGTGGGAAGTGGCTGTGGCGGTCATTGCCGAGATTATCGAGAACCAGCGCAGCATTGGAAGTTTACATCTGCAGTTGGCGTCACCGGGAATCCATGCTGCGGCATGAACCCTTCGCAGGCTGCCATGCGATCGTGCTGGCTGCAGGCGCGGCCTCGCGCTTCGATGGCGCCAAGTTGGTCGCCCCCTTTGCTGGCCAGCCGCTGATTTGCCGGGCGGTTGGCGCCGCTCTCGACTCGCGGGTAGAGCGCGTCACCGTGATCCTGGGATCACGGGCGGATGAGGTCGAGGCGGCGTTGGAACCCCTGCGGGACAAACGGCTCGAACTGGTCCGATGCGCGGACTGGCAAGATGGTCTCTCTGCGTCGCTACGCTGCGGGCTTTCGCATCTGCCCGACTGCCGCGCTGCGGTTATTTTCCTCGGGGACATGCCGAACGTATCGGCTGCATTGGCCGATAGAGTACTCAAGACGGTAATGGATGGCGCTCCTGCTGCATTTCCGGAATACGGCGGCTCGCCCGGCCATCCGGTGGCGATAGCGAGTGATCTTTTCAGGTCGCTTGAACGGTTGAAAGGCGATCAGGGTGCGCGCGCATTTCTCGAAGGGACGAAAGGCGTGGTGAGGCTGACAACCGGCGATGCCGGTTGCGTTCAGGACGTTGACACACGACACGATCTCACCCGGTTAGCATCCGCCTAATCCCGCGGCGGTAGCGGGAAGCGTGGCTCGCATGGCCCTTTGGCATTAATCCGGAGGGGAGTGCGTCCTCTCGCCAACTTCTTCCCGAATTTCATCGATATTACGTTCGCGCCGCCCGTCCATCGGATGGCGGTTGCGCGGTTTACGTATGAACCGCAGAAACAATACCAACGCAATTAGCAGAGCAACCGCTAGGGTTCCAGAGCCGAGCCACGACGTCATTTCACCAGTACCCATAAATCACCTTTGTTCCTTTCACCATTTGGAAAAACGGCTTTTATGCCAAGAGGTTCCGTCTGCCGCGCTGTGAGTAAAGGCCGTCTGGTTACGTGATCGCGAGCTATCACAATTGCAGTGCTGGTGTTTCCCGCAACTGGGCGGTACCTCTGGGAGGCAATGATAACGGGCAGGCGGATGGACGAATTCGAGGACTGGATCGGCCGCAGCGTGACGGCCACGGACACGCTGGAACCGGCGCGCAGCAATGCGCTTGACCGCGCGCTTGGCGGGGCTGGCGACCTGGCGGCGGGGAACGTCCTGCCTCTGCTCGACCACTGGCTGTATTTCTGGGACGTCCAGCCTCCCGCCGCTTTGGGGAGCGATGGCCACCCTGCCAAGGGCGGGTTCCTGCCGCCGGTAGCGCTGGCGCGCAGGATGTGGGCCGGCGGTCGGATACGTTTCCACAAATCGCTGGTGTTGGGCGCTTCGGTGACAAGAACATCTACGATCCTGTCGGTGACCGAGAAAACCGGCAAGACAGGGCCGCTGGTGTTCGTCACCGTGCGGCATGACATTGAAGGGAACGACGGACTGGCCATCAGCGAAGAGCAGGACATCGTCTATCGCGGCGCTGCCGGCGAACCGGCCGCGGTATCAATTCCGGCCCACGATTCCGCTCCCATGCGGCATGCCGACTGGACTTGGGCGGTTGATCCCGATCCCGTCCTGCTGTTCCGCTACTCCGCGCTGACCATGAACGGTCACCGGATTCATTACGACCGTGCCTACGCGGTGGAGGAGGAATTCTACCCCGGCCTGGTGGTGCATGGCCCGCTGCAGGCCAAGCTGATGATGCGGCTGGCGAGCGGCCATTGCACCGATCCGATCACACGTTTCCAGTTTCGCGCACAAACTCCGGCGATCGCTGGCATACCGCTCCATATATGCGGCAATCTCAAGGGCGCAGAAATCGAACTGTGGACGCAGCAAGGGGAGATACGGAACATGATCGCTGACGCCAACATCGAGGTACTGTAAGGCGCTCGACCGGGCAACGCGTGGACGAAGTTCGACCTGCGATCGAGCAGCACCCTTGCCGCGAGGTCACCAAGCCGGTTAGGGCAGCAGCACAAACGGATTGCCTGAACCCGTAACGGCTCAATCAAGACAAAATCGAGGATTTCATCATGCGACAGATCGACCATTTCATCGCCGGCGGCGCGGGCTTTTCCGGAGCCGGACGCACGCACAAAGTCTGGAACCCCTCTACCGGCGAAGTACAGGCGGAAGTGCCGTTGGGCGACGCTGCGCTGCTCGACCGCGCGGTGGCCAATGCGATGAAAGTCCAGCCCGAATGGGCGGCGACCAATCCGCAGCGCCGTGCCCGCGTGATGTTCCGCTTCAAGGAACTGATCGAAGCCAACATGCAGGAGATGGCCGAGTTGCTGGCGTCCGAGCACGGTAAGGTGATCGATGACGCCAAGGGCGATATCCAGCGTGGGCTGGAAGTGATCGAATACGCCTGCGGCATACCCCAGGTGCTGAAGGGCGAGTACACGCAAGGCGCCGGGCCGGGCATCGATGTCTATTCGATGCGCCAGCCGCTCGGCATCGGCGCAGGGATTACCCCGTTCAACTTTCCCGCCATGATCCCGATGTGGATGTTCGGCATGGCAATCGCCGCCGGCAACGCCTTCATCCTCAAGCCGTCCGAACGCGATCCTTCGGTGCCTGTCCGGCTGGCCGAGCTGTTCCTCGAAGCAGGCGCGCCCGAAGGCCTCCTTCAAGTGGTTCACGGCGACAAGGAAATGGTCGACGCGATCCTCGACCACGCCGATATCGCCGCGGTCAGCTTCGTCGGATCGTCCGACATTGCGCATTATGTCTACAAGCGAGGTGTCGCGGCGGGCAAGCGCGTGCAGGCGATGGGCGGGGCCAAGAACCACGGCATCGTGATGCCCGACGCCGATCTGGACCAGGTGGTGAACGATCTTGCCGGCGCGGCCTTCGGCTCGGCTGGTGAACGCTGCATGGCGCTGCCGGTGGTGGTGCCGGTGGGCGAAGACACGGCGAACCGCCTCCGCGAGAAGCTGATCCCGGCGATCCACGCCTTGCGGATCGGCGTCTCGAACGATCCCGAAGCCCATTACGGCCCCGTCGTGACCCCGGAACACCGGGCGCGTGTGGAACAATGGATCGATACGGCGGAAAACGAAGGCGGCGAGATCGTCGTCGATGGCCGCGGTTTCAGCCTGCAGGGGCATGAGAAGGGATTCTTCATCGGCCCCACCCTGATCGACCACGTCACCACCGGCATGGAAAGCTACAAGGAAGAGATTTTCGGGCCGGTTCTCCAGATCGTCCGCGCGAAGGATTTCGAGGAAGCGGTCCGCCTGCCCAGCGAGCACCAATATGGCAACGGCGTCGCGATCTTCACCCGCAACGGCCATGCGGCCCGCGAATTCGCCAGCCGGGTGAACGTCGGGATGGTCGGGATCAACGTGCCGATCCCGGTGCCGGTCGCCTATCACAGCTTCGGCGGGTGGAAGCGCAGCGCGTTCGGCGATACCAACCAGTACGGCACCGAAGGCCTCAAGTTCTGGACCAAGGTGAAAACCGTGACCCAGCGCTGGCCCGATGGAACTGCCGACGGATCGAATGAAAACGCGTTCATTATTCCGACCATGGGATGAGGCAAGGCGGGCGGACCGCTGCAGTCCTTCAGGACGTGGCGGTCAAAACACTGAAGTAAGCTTGGGCCCGCCGAGGTTGGCTGTTGCAACCTCGGCGGCGGCGCCCGCCTAGCCGGTCTTTTGCGCCTTATCTCCGCTCAGCATCCGCCTGCGGTACAAGTCATACACGTGCACCGGGAATGATGCCGCCAGGGGTAGTGCAACGTAGGGCCAGGACAATCCGGTCAGCCCTGCGCGTAGGGCGATCATCATCAGTACGGCGGGGACCAGTGCGGCGAGTATTCCGGACCAAGGATTGCCTCGCCATTTCAGCCAGAGCATTTCGAACGCCAGTACCGCCAGCACAACATCGACCGCACGTCCGCTGGAGAAGAATTCCTCCATCAGGCGATCTTAGCCGAACGGGCCGTTGAGCTGCACCACCTGGTAATTGAGGAAGCCGGCAATCGTCACCCAGACAAGGTACGGTACCAGCAGCACGGCGGAACCCTTCGAAAAGCGACCGCAGAACAGGATCAGCGCGGCAATCGACAGCCACAGCGCAACGAGTTCGAAGAACGCCAGGTCGGGCCGGTGCAAGCGGAAGAAGATGAAGCTCCATAGCAGGTTGAGGAACCCGTTGAGGGCGAACAGACCGAGCATGATTTCCGCGTCGCGCCGGGTCGGGGCGGCTCTCCAGCCAAGCACGCCGGCGATCGCGATCAGGGCGAAGATAGCAGTCCAGATGACACCGAACATGTAGCCAGGGGGCGCCCATGCGGGCTGCTGCAGGCCGTAATACCACTCGTCCAGAACGGTTATGGTGCCGCCGACCGTGGCGGTCAGGAATGCCAGCACCGCCGCAATGACGATCGGGAAAAACGCGGCGCGGCTCATCCCTTGACCGGCTTGAGCCCGATCAGATGCCCCAGATCCTTGAAGAATATCTTCATATGCGCCTTCGGCTCCCGTCTGACCAATTCCTTGTTCATATAGGCTTCCCAGGTCAAGCGCTGAACATCGGGGTCGGCGCACATTTTGACGAAGCGTTCGCGCATGCTGTCGTTGCGATACCAGAAAAACTGCATCATCCCGAGAATCCAGAACACCCGGCCATGCGCCTTCATGAATTGGCGCCGGGCCCCCTTCAACGCCTTCGCGTCCCCGGTTCGGAGGAACTCGCTGACCGCATTTGCGCTCATCCGTCCGGCGGTCATGGCATAAAATATTCCTTCGCCCGAAGACGGCGCGACCACGCCGGCGGCGTCGCCCGCGACCAGCACGTTGCGGCCATTGTCCCACCGCTTGAGCGGCTTCAACGGGATTGGCGCGCCTTCCTTGCGCAGCGTTTCCCATTTGGACAGGCCAGTCTGTTCGCGCATCAAACGGGTCGTTTCACGCAGCGGGAAGCCCTTGTTCGCGCTGCCGAGCCCGATGCTGGCGGTTTCGCCATGCGGGAACACCCAGGCGTAGAAATCGGGCGACAAATGCCCTTGATAATAGACGTCGCAGCGGGCGGGATCGTAGTCCTCGGTGATCGTGTCCGGCACCTTTACCACCTCGTGATAGGCGAACACGCATTTCATCTTGTCACCGCCGGGGATGCATTGCTGGGCCACGCGTGACCGCGCCCCGTCCGCACCGATGACGCAGCGCGCGGTGACGGTTTGCGCCGCCGCGTTGCGGCCTTCCCGGTAAGAAACCACAGCCATGCCGTCCGCGCGGTCATCCACGGCTTCGCAGGTTCCGGTTATTCGCATGGCACCCGCGTCACCGGCCCTTGCGCGGAGCCATTCGTCGAACACATCCCGGTCTACCATTCCGACGAAGCCGTCGCCCACCGGCATGTCGACCGTCTTGTTAGACGGCGCGATGATCCTTGCCGATTTCGCATGCGCCACCAGCAGCGACTGCGGAATGTCGAAATCCTTGAGCAGGCGGGGCGGCACCGCCCCGCCGCAGGGCTTGATCCGCCCCGCCTTGTCGAGCAGCATGACCCGGTACCCCTGCACCGCGAGATCATGCGCGGCAGTCGCGCCCGAAGGTCCCCCGCCGATGACGATTGCATCGAAATCCGGTTGAGTTGTCATGCTGGAAATGTCCTTTCGTGGACGGGTGAACGCGCGAGCGTGGTGCCCACCGCGACGATCGCCGCGACAATGAACAGCACGGCCTCGGCCATGAAAACGAACTGGAATGCCGCGGCATCCTGTCCGGTCGCTGCGCGTAGCTGGTCGACCAGCACGGCACCGGTCAGCCCGCCGATGCCGAACGCGATGGCCTGTGATGCGCCCCACACGCCCATCCGCGCCCCTTCGGCCGATCCGCTGCCTTTGCTGGCCAGGCCGAGCATCGCGCCGACCGCTGCGACGGCAAATATACCGTTGGCAACGCCGAGACCGAAGACATTTGCCACCAGCGGCCATTCGGTGCCCTGCGTCGCGGCGAACGACAGGCCTGCGAGCATGACTGCCGAGCCGGTGCAACCAAGGGCAATCCAAAGTTTCAGGTTCTGCCCGAAATAGCGGGTGTAGAGACTGCCGCCGAGCCCCGCCGCGAGCATGCCGAGCAGGATGCCGCTGTGCTGGATGCTGGAAAGCTGGGTGGATTCGCCGGGAGTCATTTCGAACAGGAAGCCGGCGAACGGTTCCATGATCAAATCCTGCATGGAATAGGCGAGCATCGAAATGAAGACGAAGAAAGTGAATCGGCGGGCTTCTCTTTCCGCCCAGATTTCTCGTAACGCGTCGGGGAAACTTTGCCGTTCCCCGGTGTTATTCGGCTGCAGGACAGGCGGGTTGCGGTCTTCGAGATTACGCAGCGCCATCATCGCGAGGCAGAAGGCGACCAGCACCACGAGGCTCGAAACGATGGCGAGGCGGGCCTCGCTGAAGGGGTCGAGATACGCGCCGGAGACGCCTGCTGCGATCACGATCCCCGCGATCATCATGGTCCAGCTAATCGCCGCGGCGGCTGGCTTGCGCTCCGCCGAAACGCGCGAGGCCAGAAGCGCGAGAAGCGCGGTGCCGGACATGCCGACGCCGAACCCGATCATGGTAAAGCCGAGCAGCGCGAGGATTGCGGCGCCGAAACCAGGATCGGCCATCAGGATCGTTGCATCGACCGCCAGCACCGCTCCGAATGCCAGAATCCCCATTCCGCCGACAATCCACGGGGTGCGGCGGCGTGACTGGTCCGATTTATGGCCCCACAGCGGGCGGGTCAGTTGAACCGCGTAATGCCACGCCAGCAGCCCGGCCGGAACCGCTGCCGCGACGGAATATTCGACCACCATTACTCGGTTGAGGAGGGAGGTGGCGAGCATCACCATCGCGCCGATGGCAGCCTGCACCGTGCCCAGGCGGACGATGCCCAGCCAGCCTAGGCCTTGGGGCTGCTGCCGCGCCGCCATTACAGGTATCCTCCCAAACCAAGCGCCGCGGCGAGCATTCCTAGGACGTAAAGCAGGACGCCGGTGGCGTTGTACCACGGCGCGAATTTGCGCGGATCGCTTAGCAGGCGCGCCATCAGGGCAACTTGCGCGGCAAGAGAGGCACCGACAATGGCCGCAGAAAGAACCAATCCCCACTGCACCAGCAAGGCGGCGACTGCGACTTGTGCGAGGGTCATCACCGCGCATGCCGTCAGCGCAGCCTTTCGGACCCCAAGTGTTACTGGAAGCGAACGCAGCCCGGTGGCGCGGTCGCCGTCGACGGCTTTGAAATCGTTGAGTGTCATGATCCCGTGCGCGCCGAAGCTATACAGAAGCAGAATTGCGATGATGCCGGTACCGGGCAAGCCTCCCACCATCACCGCCGCACCGGTAAACCACGACAACCCTTCATAGCTGAGCGCACACGCCGCCGGCCCCAGCCACCCGCTGCGTTTGAGACGAAGGGGCGGGGCGCTGTAGGCCCAGCCAAAAAACAGTGCGACGCAGGTTGCGGCAAACACCCAGACGCCAAGCAGTGCGCCGACGACTAGCGAAATACCGGTCCCTGTGAGCGCGATCCATACTGGCCAGCGTCCGGGCACCCGGCCCGACGGGATCGGTCGATCGGGTTCGTTGATCGCATCGACATGCCGGTCGCACCAATCGTTGATCACTTGGCTGGTCCCGCAAACGATCGGGCCGGTAAGCAATATCCCTGCGGCCAGAAATATCCAGTTCTCGGTGATCGACACACCCGACGAAACCACCCCGCACATGAACGCCCACATCGGCGGGAACCACGTGACCGGCTTGGTTAACTCGACAACGTCTCTCAGTGCGGGAGGCCGCGCTGGCGTTGCCGAGAGGGACGAATCTGCCATAGGGGGAGGCTATGCCTACCATGCCTAGGTGTCAACTTTTTTGGACAGTCACAATGTAAAGGTTGGGAGGCGGCAAATTGGACCGCAAAATCACTCTTTACCGGGCAAGTTCCCGAGGCCATGCCGGTGGAGTTTCGAATACAGGCTCTGCCGGCTGAGGCCGAGGATTTCCGCCGCTGATGCGCGATTGTCGGAGGTATGCGCCAAAGCTGCCTCGATGCACATGCGTTCGATCAGGTCGGTACTCTCGCGGACGATTTCCTTGAGCGGCTTGCGACCGATCAACTCGGTGAGCTGTTCGACCGAACGCGGCAATTCGCGGCCGCCGGTGGGCAGGTCCCGTTCGCGCCGGCCGATCGCGCGGATCGAATATCCGAACAGCGGCTTTTCCCGCTCGATCATCAGGGCGGAAATTTCCACCGGTTCCACACCGCCGTTGAGATCGTTGACCACAGAACCGAAATTGCGGACATTCCGGTGATCCTTGAGCTGCTTCTTTAGCAGGCCGAGATCGATCGAAGGGCGCCCGACAAACCGGCTCAGTGAAACGCCGACCAATTGTTCGACCGAGGCGGATTGAACCAGCTCCGCGAAAGACCGGTTGGCCACCACGATGTCGTGCTTCTCGTCGGTCAGGACAAACGCGTCGGGCATCTTTTCCACCGCATCGAGGACGTAGCGGTCGGATTGGCGGGCTGGCACTTCGTGCTGGCCATCATCGATGTTGATCAACCAATACTGCCTTCCGGACTGGCGAAATGCCGACATGGCAAACTTCACGGTACCCTCGAGTCCGATCAGGCGGAGTTCGACTGGTTCCGCCGAGCTGCTGACCGAAGCTGCACCCACGTGGCCGAGCAGTTTTTCGCGCGATTCCGGGGCGACCAGTTCGGTAAGGGCCTTCCCGTCGATACTTCCCGGCGCGGCATCGATCAGGCTATGCAGGGCACGGTTGGCCTGCTGTATCTGGAGGTTGTCCGCATCCGCGATCAAAACGGGATAGGAGATATTGTCGAACAGCAGGCGGTACCGCGTTTCCGTCTGGCGCAGGTTCAGATAGTCCCGCTCCATCGATTGCTGCGTCTTCAACAGGCGCTGCTGCAGGGCCGAGATCGCCCTGAGGTCGCGGCCTACCGCAATCGTCGAACGGTTGTCCGTGGAACGGAAAACGCGGTAACTGACCGGGACATCTTCGCCTTCATCACCGTGCAGGTGATTGACCTGTCGCCATTCCGCTTCGCCGCCATAATAGGGGTCGAGCAATTGTTCGATTTTCGCCACGCTCTCAACGGTGACTGTATCGACCCACTTCTTGCCGATCCACTGGCTCGCCAGACCTTTGTCGTTGGCGTTGAGAGCCAGGTCGCGGACAATCCCGTTCTCGTCGATCGCCAGCAGGAAATCGCCGGCGCAGCAGGCAAGTTCGATAATCTCGTCACGAGTGAACCCGGCGAACATCGCGTCAGGATCGCTGAACGGGATCCTGCTGCCGCCAGATGATCGGATGTCCATCACATTCACAACCGGCTAGCTTCTGGGTACGCTGTCATGCGCTCTCAAGGGGACCAGTCCATCGGCCACGGCAACTGCGCTGATCGCATCGGATGCGCTGCCATCAGCGCCGCATTGAATCACCAATTCGGTCTGCGTATTGACGAAACGTCCGCCGATCATGATACGAATTCCCGGATTACTGGAAACCGATCTGATCGCCTTGATCAACCCGGTGAGGCTGGCCGTAGGGCAGTCTTTACTGATGGTCAATCCGACCATGTCATAGCTCTTGTTTACGAACTTGGCTGTCAACTCTGCCTGAGTCGGCTCCATAAGGACTTCCGCATCCCATCCGGCCCGCTGGAAACATTCGGCGACCATCAGCGTCCCGAGGCTGTGCTGTTCCCCCGGCATGGTGGAAAACAGGGCTGACCGTTGTCCCTGGCCCGAAGCGTTTGGAGGCGGGATGCGAAGGGTCAGTTCGCGCAGCACTTCCTGGATCCGCCACAAACCCATCGTCACATCAACAAAGTCTGTTGTGTCGGCTTCCCACAGTTCCCCTAGACGCCGCGCGGTGGGTGCCAGCAGGTCCACGTAGATGTCTTCGATCGAGTTTCCCGTAGCGAGGCAATTGTCGATAAAATCCAGCATCGCGCTGGTCTGGGAATCGAGGGAAAGTTTGGTGAATGATTCTATATCGCGCAATGAGATGGGCCGCCTCCGGTCCGTGCCGATAGTTTCCGCCAGCGCCTTCTCGCCAATCCGGCAGGGCCAGCCATCATGACCCCCGTCACGGTGCGCGATAAGTTCGGGAATAACCAGATTTTCCAGGATGACGGACAGGCTTATGAAGTTGTCGGGGTCCTCGACGACCCTGCAGATATCGATCTCGGCGGGACTTTCGGCAGATGGGCCAGCTCTAGGCTTTAGCTTGGCGGATCGCCAGTCATCGAACCTTGAACGAAGTTCCGACAGCCCGAAATCTGTAGCCATGTGCAGACTCTCCCTAAGAAGCCTGGTCGGCGTGACATAACGTCGGCCATGGGGCAGTTATTCTGCCTCTCGCGACTCGGATGCTATGCCATTTGTAAGCCGTTGGCAATCTATCCACTGTCAACTTTTCTTGATGTCCAAAAAACTTGACACTTTGTTCCGTGGAGTCGTAGCTTCCTGTTCTGAGTAGAGCGGGAGAAGGTCAGCTGTCCTCACGAGTAGCCATCGAGTCGGCACCCATAGTCCGCCAACCCGCCGCGCGGGCGGGTCCCGCGGTCTCGGGAGCGTTGTACACTCCGGCGCAACGGGCACGGCGTGACGAGTCGATCTGGACGCTGGTGCAGGGAGTGCTGGCGCCGGTTCAATTCCTGATTTTCGGCATCAGCCTTTTCCTGGTGATCCGGTTCCTGACCACGGGCGAGGGCGAAAGCGCGGCCGAGATATCCGTCCTGATCAAGACGATGGCACTCTATGCGATCATGGTCACCGGCTCGATCTGGGAGAAGGCCGTCTTCGGTGAATGGCTGTTCGCCAAACCGTTTTTCTGGGAGGACGTTTTCAGCATGGCGGTGCTGGCGCTGCACACCGCCTACGTGTTGATGCTGTTCAATGGATGGGGCACAACCCACGAACGGATGTACGTCGCGCTCGCCGCGTATGCGGCTTATGTGGTCAATGCCGGTCAGTTCCTGTGGAAGCTGCGAGTGGCCCGGCTGCAGGGCGACTCCCGGCAGGTGGCGGCATGAACGCGCCGGCAGTCATCGACAGGCAATCCGAAGGCGACTGCGCTCCGGTCATCAAGGAACGCGGGCAACGTGAAGTTTTCTGCGGACTGACCGGGATTATCTGGCTGCACCGCAAGATGCAGGATGCATTTTTCCTGGTGGTGGGATCGCGCACCTGCGCCCATCTGCTTCAATCGGCGGCCGGAGTGATGATCTTCGCCGAACCGCGTTTCGCCACCGCGATAATGGAGGAACGCGATCTCGCGGGCCTTGCCGACGCGAACGAGGAACTGGACCGGATCGTCGATCAATTGTTGGCCCGGCGGCCCGAAATCAAATCGTTGTTCCTGGTTGGCAGCTGCCCTTCGGAGGTGATCAAACTCGATCTGTCGAAAGCCGCCCAGCGGCTCGGCGCGAAACATGCGCCCCATGTGCGAGTGCTCAATTATTCCGGCAGCGGCATCGAAACGACCTTCACCGAAGGCGAGGACGCCTGCCTCGCCTCGCTGGTGCCTGAAATGCCGGTCTTGGCGGCGGGCGCTCCGGCAAACCTGGTCGTGGTCGGATCGCTGCCGGATATCGTCGAAGACCAGTTCCGCCGGCTGTTTGCGGAAATGGGCATTGCCAATGTCGCCAGCCTGCCGGAGCGGGCCGTGGCCGACTTGCCCGGTGTCGGCCCCAACACTTGTTTCCTGCTGGCCCAGCCGTTCCTCAACGAAACCGCGCATCTGCTCGAGAAGCGCGGCGCGACGCGCATCGACGCCCTGTTTCCGTTCGGGGTCGAAGGCACCAGCAATTGGCTCCACGCAGCCGCGCGTGCATTCGCGATCGATAGCGACCACGTGGACCGCGTCCTGCAGCCCTATCAGGACCGCGCGCACAAGGCCCTGGCTCATCAGCGGGACCGGTTGGCGGGCAAGACCATTTTCTTCATGCCGGATTCCCAGCTCGAAATCCCGTTGGCCCGGTTTCTCGCCAACGAACTGGGCATGGTGCTGACCGAGGTCGGCACGCCGTACCTGCACCGCACGCATCTGACGCAGGAGCTGGCCGCGCTACCTCCGGGCGTGCAGCTGAGCGAAGGACAGGATGTCGACAAACAGCTCGACCGGGTCCGCGCCATCCGCCCCGATCTGACGGTGTGCGGCCTCGGCCTGGCCAATCCGCTGGAGGCCGAAGGGCTCAGCACCAAATGGGCGATCGAACTGGTGTTCTCGCCGATCCACGGGTTTGACCAGGCGGGTGATCTGGCGGAACTGTTCGCCCGCCCGCTACGTCGCCGCGACGTGTTGAGGGTGTAGGGCGATGCAGCTTTCCGTCTGGACATACGAAGGCCCGCCCCACGTCGGGGCCATGCGCGTGGCGACGGGGATGAAGGGCATCCATTACCTGCTCCATTCGCCGCAAGGCGATACCTACGCCGATCTGTTGTTCACCATGATCGAACGGCGCGGGCAGCGTCCGCCGGTGACCTACACCACCTTTCAGGCGCGCGATCTGGGGAAAGATACTTCGCAGCTGTTCCAGGACGCTGCCCTGGACGTAGTCGAGCGGTTCGCGCCAGACGCGCTGCTGGTCGGCGCGTCCTGCACTGCCGAATTGATCCAGGATGATCCGGCGGGGCTGGTCGAGAAGATGGGCCTGCCGATCCCGGTCATTCCGCTTGAACTGCCCAGCTACCAGCGCAAGGAGCACTGGGGCGCGGCGGAGACGTTCTACCAGATTGTCCGCACCTTGGCGGACAAGACACGCACGCCAAGCGATCCGGCCACGCGCCGCCCGCTGGCCAATTTGCTCGGCCCTACCGCGCTCGGATTCCGCCACCGCGACGACATCATCGAAGTGACCGGCTTGCTTGCAAAACTGGGCGTCGATGTGAACGTGGTGGCGCCGCTCGGGGCATGCGCCGCGGATGTCGCGCGGCTCGGCGAAGCGGATTTCAACATTGTAATGTACCCTGAAACCGGGGACCTCGCCGCCGATTACCTCAAGCGCGAATTTGGCCAGCCGATCGTCCGCACCGTGCCCATCGGGGTTGGCGCAACGCAGGATTTCATCCGCGAAATCGCTGATTTGGCCCAGCTCGATCCCGCGCCGCTTTTGGCCGAGGGGCTGTCCCGCCTGTCGTGGTGGAGCCGCTCGGTTGATTCCAATTACCTGACCGGCAAACGGGTGTTCATTTTCGGCGACGGCACGCACGCTGTCGCGGCCGCGCGCGTCGCGCATGAGGAGCTTGGCTTCAAGGTCGTCGGTCTCGGCTGCTATAATCGCGAATACGCCCGCGATGTCCGCGCCGCCGCGAAGAAATACGGCGTGGAGCCGCTGATTACCGACGATCATCTGGCCGTCGAACAGGCGATTGCCGACGCGCAGCCCGAGCTGGTCCTGGGCACGCAGATGGAACGCCATATCGCCAAGCGCCTCGGCATGCCCTGCGCGGTGATTTCCTCGCCCGTGCATGTGCAGGATTTCCCCGCGCGCTTCTCGCCGCACATGGGCTTCGAAGGCGCGAATGTGCTGTTCGACGATTGGGTCCATCCGCTGGTGATGGGGCTGGAAGAGCATTTGCTGACGATGTTCAGCGACGATTTCGAATTCAATGACGGCGCTGGTCCCTCGCACCTTGGCCCCCATGCAGGCCAGAACGCGGCGTCTGATCCCGCTATTAAGCCGGCCAACGATACCGAAACGGTGTGGAGCGAAGACGCCGAGCGCGAGCTGAAGAAAATCCCGTTCTTCGTCCGCGGCAAGGCCCGCAAGAACACGGAGAATTTCGCCGCCGAACACGGCGTTACCACCATCGAACTGGCCACCCTTTACGAAGCGAAGGCACATTATGCACGGTAGCATCCGCCCGTCCGTCCGTGTCGTCATCGTCACACTCGACAACCATCTCGCCGGAGCGGTCGAGCGTGCCAATGTCCGGCTGGCCCGCGATAATGTCAGCATAGGGCTGTACGCCGCTTCGGACTGGGACCGTGATCCCACGGTCCTCGAACGAGCCGCCGCCGACATCCAGCGCGCCGATTTCATTATCGCCACAATGCTGTTCCTCGAAGATCACGTGCGGGCTATCCATCCCGCGCTGATGGCGCGGCGCGATGAATGCGATGCCATTGTCGGACTGATGTCGACCGCCGAAATTGTGAAGCTGACGCGGCTCGGCAACTACAGCATGGACAAGCCCGCCAAGGGGCCACTGGCGCTGCTGAAAAAGCTGCGCGGGTCGAAAAAGGCGGGCGGCAGTTCCGGGGCGGGCCAGATGCGGATGCTCCGCCGCCTGCCCAAGATACTTCGGTTCATTCCCGGCGCGGCGCAGGATGTGCGGCAGTATTTCCTGACGCTGCAATACTGGTTGGCCGGATCCGACGACAATGTCGTCGATATGGTTCGCGGGCTGATCGACCGTTACGCCACCGGTGAACGCGCTGCGCTGTTGGGCCAGATGACCGCCGCGCCGCCGCGCGAATATCCCGAAGTCGGGGTTTATCATCCCGACATGAAAGGCCTGATGAGCGAAGACGCGGGCGATCTGCCTGCCGTCCGCCAGCCGGTCGGTACCGTCGGAGTGCTGATGCTGCGCTCCTATCTGCTGGGCCGCGATACCGGCCATTATGACGGGATGATTGAAGCGCTCGAAGCCCAGGGGCTGAAAGTGGTTCCTGCCTTCGCCAACGGGCTGGATTCGCGCCCGGCGATCGACAGATATTTCGTCACCGATGGTACGGTCCAGGTCGATGCGGTGATAAACCTCACCGGGTTCTCGCTGGTCGGCGGGCCGGCCTATAATGACGTCGATGCCGCGGTCGAAACGCTGACTGCGCTCGATGTGCCGTATATCGCCGCGCATCCGATCGAGTTCCAGTCGCTCGAACAATGGGGCGCGGGGCGGCAGGGGCTGCTGCCGATCGAGAGCACGATGATGCTGGCCATTCCGGAACTGGACGGCGCCATTGCCCCCAGCGTATTCGGCGGCCGGTCGGACGGATCGCCCGAAGGGTGCACCGGATGCAGCCGGAACTGCCATTTCGCTTCCTCCGACGGCGTCCGCGCGATGCAGAGCTGCCCAGAACGGGCCGGTGCGCTGGCGGGCAAGGTCGCGGCGATGGTGGCGATGCGGCGGACCGAGAAAGCGGCGCGCAAGCTGGCGATCGTGCTGTTCAACTTCCCGCCCAACGCAGGCGCGACCGGCTCGGCAGCACACCTCGCGGTGTTCGAATCGCTCCATGCGACGATGCTGCGGCTGAGGAGCGAAGGTTACACTGCGGAAGTACCAGCCTCGGTCGATGAACTCCGGGAGATGATCATCAAGGGCAACGCGGATCAATACGGCGCGGACGCCAATGTCGCCGCGCGGATCAGCGCCGATGATCACGTCCGCAGCGAACCGCATCTGAAGGAAATCGAGGCGCAATGGGGCCCGGCTCCCGGCCGCCAGCAGAGCGACGGCCAGACGATCCATGTTTACGGGGCGCAGTTCGGCAATGTGTTCGTCGGCGTGCAGCCCGCGTTCGGTTACGAAGGCGACCCGATGCGGCTGCTGTTCGAAGGCGGGTTTACCCCAACCCACGCCTTCTCCGCCTTCTACCGCTATATCCGCAAGGATTTCGGCGCGGACGCTTGTCTCCATTTCGGTACCCATGGCGCGCTGGAATTCATGCCCGGGAAACAGGCCGGAATGAGCGGCGATTGCTGGCCGGAGCGGCTGATCGGCAGCCTGCCGAATTTCTACCTCTACGCCTCGAACAACCCGTCGGAAGGGATCATCGCCAAGCGCCGTTCGGGCGCGGCATTGATCAGCTATCTCACCCCGCCACTGACCGAAGCGGGCCTGACCAAGGGCTTCGGCGAATTGAAGGCGCTGGTCGAACGTTACCGGACGACCGAAATTGCCGATCCGGTGCGGTCCGAGCTGGAAATCCTGATCCGCGACCATTGCGCACAGCTTGATATCGAGGCCGGCGATCTCGAGACCCTGTCGAGCCGGATCTACGAAATCGAGCGCGAACTGATCCCGCACGGCTTGCACGTGTTCGGCGGCGCGATGTCACAGGAAGAACGTGCCGATCTCGTCGAGGCGATGCTGGCCGCGACCCCCGCCTTGGACCGGACGGAACTCGAAGCGAAGATCGATGCCAACGACGAACTCGGTTCACTGATGCGCGCGCTCGATGGGTCGTACATCCAGCCTGCGCCGGGCGGTGATATCCTGCACAACGCCGAAGTGTTGCCGACCGGGCGCAATCTTCACGGTTTCGACCCGTTCCGTATTCCGAGCATCTTCGCCTGCAAGCAAGGCGCGGTGCAGGCCGACCAACTGATCGCGCGGCATATGGAATCGGGCGGGGCGCTGCCCGAAAGCATCGCGATGGTGCTGTGGGGGACGGACAACCTCAAGAGCGAAGGCGCCCAGGTCGCCCAGGCGCTGGCGCTGCTCGGCGCGCGGCCGCGGTTCGATGATTACGGCCGCCTCGCTGGCGCCGAACTGATCCCCCTCGACGAACTCGGACGGCCCCGGATCGACGTGGTCATCACGCTCTCGGGCATCTTCCGCGACCTGTTGCCGCTGCAGACCCGGATGATCGCGGAGGCGACATGGCTCGCGACCATGGCCGACGAACCGCAAGACCGGAACTTCGTCCGCAAGCACAGCCTGTCGCATCAGGCCAAGCACGGCTGCGATCTGGAAACGGCCTGCCTCCGGGTCTTCTCCAACGCGCAGGGTGCGTATGGCGCGAATGTGAACATGATGATCGACGGCGGGGCGTGGACCGATCCCGAAGAACTCGCCGACATGTTCGAAACGCACAAGGGCTACGCATATGGCCGGAAAGGCGCACCGGTCCAGCACCGCGCGCTATTCGAAAGCGAACTCGCCTGCGTGGACCTGACTTATCAGAACCTTGAATCGGTCGAATTGGGCGTGACCGATATCGACCATTACGTCGACGGGCTGGGCGGGATCAGCCGCGCGGTGGAAAAGGCGCGCGGTGCGGCGGTGCCGATCTATGTCGTCGACGCCACGCAGGGCAGCACCAAAGTGCGCACTCTCGGCGAACAGATCGATCTCGAAACCCGCACCCGGATGCTCAATCCCAAATGGTACGAGGGGATGCTCAAGCACGGGTTCGAAGGCGTCCGCCAGATCGAAAGCCATGTAACCAATACGATGGGCTGGTCCGCCACCACCGGCACGGTCTCGCCGTGGGTCTACCAGAAAATCAGCGAAACCTTCGTGCTCGACGATGAAATGCGCGCGCGCCTGGCAACGCTCAATCCCAAATCCTCGGCCCGGGTGGCCGAACGCCTGCTCGAAGCGACCGAGCGCGATTTGTGGACCCCCGACGCAGCAACACTGGCGGCCCTGAAGGCTGCGAGCAACGATCTCGAGGACCGGCTGGAAGGCCTGGTTCCGGCAGAATGAGGAGTATGACGCGATGACCCTACTTGATGGCAGCGTTGCCCCGCCCGACGGAGAAGGCAGCGTCCAAGTTGCGCTGGATCCGGCGGACGAGATCAAGGGCGCGAAGGTGTTCGCGGTTTACGGGAAGGGCGGGATCGGCAAGTCGACGACCTCCTCCAATCTGTCGGCGGCGTTCTCCAAGCTGGGCCACCGGGTGCTGCAGATCGGCTGCGATCCGAAGCACGATTCCACCTTCACGCTTACCAAGAAGATGATGCCGACGGTGATCGACGTTCTGGAGGAAGTCGACTTCCACAGCGAGGAACTGCGGGTCGAGGACTTCATGTTCGAAGGGTACAACGGCGTGATGTGCGTCGAGGCGGGCGGCCCTCCCGCCGGAACCGGGTGCGGCGGCTATGTGGTCGGGCAGACGGTCAAGTTGCTCAAGCAGCACCATTTGCTCGAAGACACGGACGTGGTGATCTTCGACGTGCTGGGCGACGTTGTGTGCGGCGGTTTTGCAGCTCCGCTCCAGCATGCCGATCACGCCATCGTGGTGGCGGCGAACGATTTCGACAGCATCTTCGCGATGAACCGGATCGTCGCAGCCATCAACGCCAAGGCCAAGAACTACAACGTGAAACTGGCCGGAGTGGTCGCCAACCGTTCGGCCGCGACGGATGAGATCGACCGTTTCGCCGATGCCATCGGCATGCGCAGGCTCGCCCATTTTGCCGACCTCGACGCAATCCGCCGCTCGCGCCTGAAAAAATGCACCCTGTTCGAAATGGAAGACAGCCCCGATGTAATCAAAGCGCGGGAGGAATATATGAACCTCGCCCGCACCCTGTGGAACGGGGTCGAGCCGCTGACCGCATCGCCGATGAAGGACCGCGACATCTTCGAATTCCTGGGGTTCGAATAATGGCGCAGGCACTTCACGCAAATACTCCCGGGGCGTCCACCACCTACCGCGACAGCCGGGTGCGGCTGGAGGAGTATTTCGACAAGACCGCGCGCAAGGCGTGGGAAGACCTGACCTCCGATGTGCCCGTCAGCGGAATCCGCGCCACGGTGCGGGCGGGGCGCGATGAAATGCGCAATCTGCTGCTGTCCACCTTGCCGGCCGACATGCATGGGATGCGCCTGCTCGATGCGGGATGCGGCACCGGTGCGCTGGCGATTGCGGCGGCGGAACGCGGCGCGGAGGTGGTGGCAATCGATGTGTCCCAGGGCCTGATCGATGTGGCAGCAAAGCGAGCACCGGAAGCGCTGTCGATCGACTGGCGCGTGGGCGACATGCGCGACACGTCACTCGGGATTTTCGACCATGTGATCGCGATGGATTCGCTGATCCATTACGACGCGGACGACGTGGTGGCGGTGCTGGATGCATGGTCCGGCCGGGCCAACCACATGGCGTTTACCTTTGCCCCCGGGACGCCGCTACTGCGCACGATGCATGTCGCGGGCAAGCTGTTTCCGCGCAGCGACCGTTCGCCCGCGATCAAGCCGATCGGCGAAGCGCACCTGATCAAGTCGATTACCGCGACTCTGCCCATGTGGCAGATTGATTTCACCCGGCGCGTGTCGAGCGGGTTCTACAAATCGCAGGCCATGGGAGTGACGCGCCGGTGACCGAGCGGCCATCATCCGTGACGTTCTGGCAAGCCGTGGGTACACGGTTCCTGCCGTTCGCGGATGCGGCTAGCGACGCCTTGCCGCTGTCACGGATACTCCGGCTCGCCTTGTTCCAGGTGAGCGTTGGGATCGCCGCGGTGCTGCTGAACGGCACGCTCAACCGGGTGATGATCGTCGAACTGGAAACACCGACGTGGATCGTTGCGCTGATGATCGCGATCCCCCTGCTGATCGCCCCCTTCCGCGCCCTGATCGGACATCGCAGCGATACGCATCGCTCTGTACTCGGCTGGCGGCGGGTTCCCTACATCTGGTTCGGCACTCTCGGCCAGTTCGGCGGACTGGCGATCATGCCGTTCGCGCTGGTGCTGCTGACCCGGCCCGATACTTTCGCGCTTGGCCTGGCTGCGGGATGCCTCGCCTTCCTGCTGACCGGGGCGGGGATGCATGTCACGCAGACCGCTGGTCTTGCACTGGCAACCGACATCGCGCCTGCGGACAAACGCCCCAGCGTGGTCGCACTGCTCTATGTGATGCTGCTGGCCGGGATGATGGCGGCAGCGTTTACCATCGGCAACCTGCTGACCGATTTTTCCGCAACCCGCCTGATCCAGGTGATCCAGGGGGCCGCGGTGCTCACCATCGCCCTGAACATTGTCGCCCTGTGGAAGCAGGAGGCGCGAAACACCGCGGTCACCATGTCGCCGGAACCTGCGCCCGGTTTTTCCGAAATGTGGGCCTCCTTCACCAGCCAGCCGAACACCAGGCGGCTGCTGCTCGCCATTGGTGTCGGCGCGATGGCGTTCTCGATGCAGGACGCGCTGCTGGAACCCTATGGC
The DNA here is from genome assembly GCF_009828115.1 of Allopontixanthobacter sediminis. Taxonomy (GTDB): domain Bacteria; phylum Pseudomonadota; class Alphaproteobacteria; order Sphingomonadales; family Sphingomonadaceae; genus Allopontixanthobacter; species Allopontixanthobacter sediminis. The sequence continues at coordinate 1,016,004 of NZ_WTYL01000002.1, forward strand.
GGCGAGATCCTCGGGCTCGGCGTCGGGTCCACCACCAGCCTGACCGGTGCATGGGCGATGGGCGCGCTGGTTGCATTTGCCTGGTGCGCCAGGCGGCTGCCGGCCGGTTCCGATCCGCTTCGCCTTGCTGCTGTCGGCCTCGTCGTCGGTATTGCCGCATTCCTGATGACGCTGTTCGCCGCGCCCCTTTCCTCGCCATCCCTGCTGTTCGCGGGTGCTGGCGCGATCGGCTTTGGTACCGGGCTGTTTTCGGTCGGGACGATGATCGCGGCGATGGCGCTGGCGAAAGACGGCGCGGCGGGAATGGCGCTCGGCGCATGGGGTGCGGTGCAGGCCAGTTGTGCCGGTGCAGGTATCGCGCTGGGCGGCCTGATCCGCGACGGGATAGCCTATCTGGCGCTGACCGACGCGATGGGCGCGACGCTGGCCGACCGCGCAACCGGCTACGGCACCGTCTATTCGCTGGAGGTCTTCCTCCTGTTCGTCACGTTGGTTGTGCTGGGCCCGGTCGTCGGACAGGTGGCTGCCCTGCGGCAAGACACCGGCGCACCGCACCGCGGACGTTTCGAATTGAATGAATTTCCGACCTGATTGCCAGGCGAAGAAAAGAGTTGGCTAGGAGAGTGTGAGATGGATGATATCAAGATCGTAGGCACGTTCGACGTGACGGAGATGGTGTTTCTCGCCTTCGTCCTGTTCTTCATTGTCCTGATTTTCTACCTGCGTCGCGAGGATCGCCGCGAGGGATATCCGCTGGAAGACGAGGTTACCGGCCGGGTCGATACCGCGGCCGGGGCCTTGCATTCGGCAACCGCCAAAACCTTCCTGATGCCGTTCGGACGCGGTTCCGTGACGACCCCGACAAAGGGCCGCGAAAAAGTGGACGTTGCCGGGGCGCGGACCTTCCGTTCCGCCGGGGCGCCCTACTATCCGACCGGCAACCCGCTGGTCGACGGGATCGGACCGGCTGCATGGGCCGACCGGGCGAACCATGCCGATCTCGATGCGGAGGGGCACAACCGCATTGTTCCCATCGGTATGGTTCCGGCGATAACCGTCCACCGCAAGGACGCCGACCCGCGCGGGATGAACGTGGTCGGCGCGGACGGCCACAGCGCCGGGATCGTCACCGACCTGTGGGTCGACCGCGCGGAGCACCAGATCCGCTATCTCGAAATCGACACCGGGGTCCGCAAAGTCCTGGCGCCGATGGCCATGGCGAAAGTGAAGGGCAGCCGCAGGACCGTGGTGATCGACGCCCTGAACGCCGCGCAGTTCGCCGAGGCGCCGGTCCCGGTCACCCCCGGCGCGATTACGCTGTACGAAGAAGAGCGCATCGTCGCCTATTTTGGCGGCGGGTATCTCTACGCCAACCGCGAGCGGCAGGAGCCCTACCTATGAGCGAATACGATCATGAGCCGACGCGCGGCCTGCCCGAAGCGCTGCCGGAAGATGAGCACATCATCTGGCAGGGCAAGCCCGAATGGAAAAAGCTGGCGGCGACCGCGCTCCATATCCGCTTGGCAGTGCTGTACTTCGCCCTGATTGCAGGGGTGTCGCTGATGCGAAGCGATGCGAACACGGCAGCAGCGATGGTAGTGTTCGCGGTGGTGGTGACCGGGTTCCTGGTCCTGTTCGCCTACGGGGTCGACCGGACGACGGTCTATACTCTCACCAACAAGCGGATCGTCCTGCGGATCGGGGTGGCGCTGAACAAGTGCATCAACATCCCGCTCAGCGAAATCGACACGGCAAACCTCAAGACCTTGCCTGGCGGATCGGGCAGCATCGTGCTGACGTTGAAGGGCCTACCCCGCATGGGGTACCTGATGCTGTGGCCGCATGCCCGGTCGCTTAGGATCGTCCGCCCGCAACCGATGCTGCGCGCGATCCCCGATGCGGCGCGGGTTGCTCGCCTGCTGTTCAACGCCGCCCGCGAAGTGCAGCCGGTTGCTCCGATTGCGCAGGCGCCGGTCACCGTGGACGAGCCCGAACTGGAAGGTCTGGCAGCATGAGCCACGCCCATGACCATGACCCGACCGTTCCGCGCGAAGCCCTGATCGCGATTGCGGCGGTGCTGCTGGCGGTCATGGGCCTCGCGGGGGCGGTCCGTCTCGGTATCGTGCCGCAGTCGGCCAATCCGGAATTGTCGCGGGCGGCGGCCAACGTCGCCCCGGCCCAGCAGCGCAACCTGCGCTTCGCCGACCGGGAGGACGGCGCGGTGCTGGTAACCGATGCCGACACCGGCGAAACTGTGAAGGTGATCGGTTTCGGGGAAGGCGGGTTCGCCCGTGCCACCATGCGCCGCATGGCCAAGCGGCGGATGCACGAAGGGATCGGCCCGCTGCCGCCATTCACGCTGACCCGCTGGCAGAATGGCGCGCTGTCGCTGTCCGATCCGCAGACCGGCGAGACCGCCGAAATCCACGGTTTTGGTGCCGATCACAGCGCAACCTTTGCCGAGATGCTCGAAGGAGCCCGGTCATGATGGGCTTGCTGTCATCCCGCGCGTTCGAGACCGGGTGCCGGATCGAGATCGAACAAAGCCCGGACCGTTTCCACGCCCACGTGAAACTTGACGGCAATATCCCGATCTACCCCGGTGACCGGGTGCAGGTTCACGGCGCGCCGGTGATGGTGTCCTTCGGCGAAAAGGTTACCTTCAACCGCAGCGCCACCGTCCGCCGCGCCGGCCTGCTGCGCCGCGCGTGGACGAAGTTCGCCGGCCATTTCGAGATGGCTGAGCTTTACGAAGTCAGCTTCAACCCAGGGAGGCTCTGATGAACGCCCATACAAAGATCGCAGCCGAATTGCCCGATACGCCCGACACCATGGCGATCGCCACGCAGGACACCGTCCTGTCGCCGCGGTTCTACACCACCGATTACGAAGCGATGGACCGGATCGATGTGTCGCTGGTGCGCCGCGAATGGGACGGGCTAATGGCCGAAATGGAAGGCGACCCGAACAAGAAACACTTCCGCAAAACCGACCAGTTCGACGGTGTGATCGAAGGTCTGGAGCCTGAACTGCGGAAGGAATTTATCGATTTCCTTGCCAGTTCGCTGACCTCCGAGTTTTCCGGCTGCATCCTCTATGCGGAGATTGCCCGGCGAACGAAAAACCCGGACATGAAAAAGCTGTTTAAGCTGCTCGCGCGGGACGAAAGCCGCCACGCCGGGTTCATCAACGAAACGCTGAAAGGCTCGGGCATCGGGGTCGATCTCAGCTTTTTGACCAAGACCAAGAAATACACCTATTTCCGGCCCAAGTTCATTTTCTACGCGGTCTATCTGTCGGAGAAGATCGGCTACGCCCGCTACATCACGATCTTCCGCGAACTGGCGAAGCGGCCGGAAAACAAGTTCCACCCGATCTTCGACTGGTTCGAAGAATGGTGCAACGACGAGTTCCGCCACGGTGAGGCCTTCGCGCTACTGCTGCGTGCCGACCCGAAGCTGTTGCAGGGCGTCAACAAATTGTGGATCCGTTTCTTCCTGCTGTCAGTCTATGCCACGATGTATGTCCGCGATCACAACCGGCCTCTGTTCCACAAGGCGCTGGGCGTCGATCCGGCTGAATACGGCTACAAGGTCTTCTCGATCTGCACGCAGATTAGCAAGCAGGTGTTCCCGGTCGAACTCGACACCGACGATCCGCGGTTCCGCAGGGCGATGGAAGATCTGCGGTTGGCATCGGTCGGGATCGAGGATGCCAAGACGCGCGGCGGAATCTCCGGCGCGCTGGGCAAGGGTGCGAACATGGCCAAGGCCGGATTTGCCTTCGCCCGGATGTTTTTCATGAAGCCCAAGGTCAACGAACTGCCGCAGACCGTGAGACTGCAGCCCGCATGGTAGGTTTCGCCGATCTCGGCCTGCCGTTCGCGGTGGTGATTGCCTTGTGGTTCGTGAGCACCGGGCTGGTGGCGATGCTCAACCACCGATTCCGGCAGTCGTTCGGCCGGGCGCTGGTAATTGCCGGGGTCTGCGCGATCGGCGGCCTGACACTGGTCGCGTTCACCAGCAACATCACCTCGATCTGGGCGGTCTATGCGTCCTTCGTGGGCGGGCTGATGATCTGGAGCTGGCACGAAATCAGCTTCCTGACCGGCGCAGTGGCGGGTTCTCACCGCGAACCGTGCCCCGCCAACGCACAAGGGTGGGAGCGTTTTTCCGCCGCCACCATGGCGCTGATCCATCACGAGGTTGCGCTGGCCATGACCGCCGGGCTGCTGCTGTCGCTGGCCGCGTTCACCGGCAATCCGACTGCCGCATACACCTTTGCGCTGCTGCTGATTTTCCGGCTGTCGTCCAAGCTCAATATCTACTGGGGTGTTCCCAACATGAGCGACGAATTGCTGCCCGTGCATCTGGCCTATCTCAAAAGCTATTTCGGCCCCAAGCGTCTGCGTCCGGTACTGCCGCTGAGCATCGCGGCCATCGGCGGGCTGGCAGTGTACTTCGGACTGCAGGCGGCCAACGCCCAGACCGCGCCCGCGGCTGTACAGGGCGCGCTGCTGTGCTGCCTGTGCAGCCTCGCCGCGCTCGAGCATATTTTTCTCGCAATCCCGTTTCGCGATTCCGCCTTGTGGCAATGGGCGCTTGACGGACGGATGGATCAGACGGACAAATAACCATGGGGGTTTATTGAACATGGACTATGAGAACTTTTTCGGCAGCGAACTGCAATCGGTTCGGGACGAAGGCCGCTACCGGGTCTTTGCCGAGATCGAGCGCAAGGCCGGGAATTTCCCCCAGGCGACGCGTTACGTTGACGGCGAAACCAGCAACGTCACCGTGTGGTGTTCGAACGACTACCTCGGCATGGGCCAGCATCCCAAGGTGCTGCAGGCGATGCACACGGTGATCGACGAATGCGGTGCCGGTGCTGGCGGCACGCGCAACATTTCCGGCACCAACCATCACCACGTGTTGCTTGAAACCGAACTGGCGGACCTTCATAACAAGGAAGATGCGCTGCTGTTCACCTCGGGATATGTCTCGAACTGGGCTGCGCTTGGCACACTGGCTGCGCGCATTCCGAATTGCATGGTTTTGTCCGACGCACTCAACCACGCCTCGATGATCGAAGGTATCCGTTACAGCCAGGCGGACCGGATGATCTTCGAGCACAATTCGCCCGAGGATCTCGACCGGAAACTGGCCACGCTCGATCCCGACCGGCCCAAACTGGTGGCGTTCGAAAGCGTCTATTCGATGGACGGCGACATAGCCCCGATCGCGGAAATTCTCGACGTTTGCGAAGCGCATAACGCGATGAGCTATATCGACGAGGTCCACGGCGTCGGCTTGTACGGCCCGCGCGGCGGCGGCGTGGCGGAGCGTGAGGGGTTGATGGACCGGATCACGGTGATCGAGGGGACGTTGGGCAAGGCGTTCGGGGTCATGGGCGGATACATCGCGGCATCCAAGAACCTGTGCGATTATGTCCGCACCTTCGCCAGCGGGTTCATTTTCACCACTGCCCTGCCGCCCGCCGTGGCCGCCGGTGCCTGCGCCAGTATCCGGCATCTGAAGGAAAGCAGCGCCGAGCGCGAACGGCAGCAGGACCGGGTCGAGAAAGTCCGTAGTGCGCTGGACCGGATGGGCATCCCCCATCTGCCCAACCCGAGCCACATTATCCCGGTGATGGTGGGGGATGCGCACAAGTGCAAATTCATCAGTGACTGGCTGATGGAAAACCACGGTATTTACGTACAGCCGATCAATTATCCGACGGTGCCCCGGGGGACCGAACGGCTGCGTCTCACTCCGTCACCGGTGCATAGCGACGGAGATATCGACCGGTTGCTCTCGGCGCTGAGCGAAATCTGGTCGCATTGCGAGTTGGCGCGGCGGGATATTGCCGCCTGATTCCGATTGCCGAACCGAATGCAGATACAAAAAGGGGCCGGATGACCGGCCCCTTTTCATTCCCGCAAGATCGATCGATCAGGTTGGATTCTTGAGATAGGCAATCACGTCCGCACGCTTCTGCGCGTCGCGCAGGCCAGGGAAAATCATCTTTGTCTTGGGGACGACGCGCTGCGGATTTTCGAGGTAGGCATACAGATGCTCCTCGGTCCACGTTATGCCGCTGTTGGCGTTGGCCGGGGAATAATTGTAGCCATCCACCGATCCGGCGGTACGGCCGACAATTCCTGCGAGCGATGGACCGGTCTTGTTGACGCCGGGCTCGGTCACATGGCAGCTGCGACACTGCGCAAAGACGACTTTGCCGGCGGCCGCGTCACCGGTCAGGCTGGCATAGGCGATGCCATCAGTAGTCGCCCACTGGTCGGCGGGGGCCCCAGCGGCCGCAGCGGGATCAGCGGCGGCGGTTGTTTCGACAGCAGCGGGTGCTGCCGGCGCGGCCGGTTCGCTGGTTGCCGCGGGTTCGGCGGGTTCGGATTCTCCACCCGAGCAAGCCGCTGTCATAACCGCTAAAACGGCTGCGCCTGCCATTGCCTGAAGTCTGAGCATATACACTCCCATAGCTTTCTTATTGACCCGATGATCAATGCTTCCATTGCTACCCTAATACCGGCGAGATGGAAAGTATTTCCCAGACCGCTCCACCGAGGGTAAAACCGAACTAATCGGTGTCCAGATCCTCCTCCTTCAACACGTTGCCGCGGGAGTGCCGGACGAAGGCATAAATGGCCGCGATTGCAGGTATTGTGATGGCCCCGATCACCAGGTCTGTCGTGGAACCGAAAGGCCACGCAGCTGCGCCCGCAACCAGGAATTTGACCAGGCCGATCAGGTAATAGGCGGCTGCGATAACGGAAAGCGCCTCGATCAGGCTCTGCAGCCGGAATTGTAGCTGGATCGAGCGCTCCATCCGTTTGGTCAGGATCAGGTTCTGGGCCTTGATCCTGGTGTCGACCCGCACGTCGAGCGTGTGCATCACCCGCGATATCCGTTCGGCGATCCGGGCCAGCCGGTCGGTGAATACCGCGCAGGTGCGGGCCGCAGGGACCAGGCGGCGCTCGGTAAATTCGGCGAGGCTCTGACGATTGGGGACCGGCCGCACCTCGAGCGCCTGCAGGCGGTCCGCCGCCACGTCGGCGTAGGCTGCGGTGGCGCTGAGGCGGAAACCGGTGGCGGAGCGGATTACTTCGAGGCGGGAGGATATCTCGATCAGTTCCTGGAGCAGGCGGTCGTCCTGAGCGCTGTCCTGCATCCGCGCCACGCGGTCGGCATGGTCGGACAGTTCTTCCTCCAGCTTGTCGGCCTGCGGGCCGTAATGCTGGACCGTCGACAGGCCGAGCAGCGCCAGATTGCGGTAATTGCCCAGCTCCTGCAGTCGCTGCACGATCCGGCCACGTTCGGCATCGGAGACGTTACCGGCGCTGACGATCAACCGTCCGTACCCGTCGTCACGCAGGCTGAAATCAGACCAGATGCGGATCCCGCCGTTGACATCGGAACAGACCTGATCGCTCACATCCATGCCTTTGGCGGCGGAGATGTTGTTGACCTCATCTTGGTCCGGGATCACGAAGACGCGGGTGGCGCGCACGACGGAGCCGACCCACTGTTCCATCCAGGCGATATAGGGCGCGCGGACATCTGCGGGGCATTCGTGGGGAAAAATCAGGGTCAGGGTGCTGGCTTCGGTGTGCCGTTCCCACAGGAAGATGATGCCGCCTGCATGGCTGCCCGTGGCATCGCGGGAAGCAAGACGCCATTCGTCGAACGGGGGCTTGTCGCCAATCAGCATCCGGTCTTCCCGATCGCGGTCCTGCGCCTCGATCAGGCGGACTGACTGGAAGATTTCGCAATGGGGCGGCACCGGCGCGAACCGGCGCAGATGCATCTCGTCGACGGCCCATTGCCGCAAAGGATGGTCGTCCGGCCTCACTTGCTCCCCCCTCGAAACGCCCGATGCCCGACATTCTACAGCAAAGTGGCCGATTTGCCTCCAAAATGTTGTGACCTTCAGATTATAAAAGAACTTGCTAATTTAGAAATAGTGAATATAAGGACTGCATGAGTTTGAATGCTGATGCCATCGATCTTTCCGCCATGGTTGAGAAATCGGAGGAGGCGGCTGCGCTGATGCGTGCGCTGTCGAGTGGTCCGCGGCTGCTTATCCTGTGTCATCTCGCGGCATCGGGGGAGCTACCGGTCGGCGCGCTGGTCGAGCGGGTTGGTTTGAGCCAGTCCGCCCTGTCGCAGCACCTCGCCAAGCTGCGGGAGCAGGAACTGGTCACGTTTCGCCGTGAATCGCAGTCGCTCCATTACCGGATTGCCGATCCGAACGCACTTCGGGTCCTGGAATTACTGCATGAAATCTTCTGCCCGGAACTCGGAAAGTGACTTGCACGCCCAATCAAAAACATTCGCTGGAAACATTGTGAGGAACTTCGATGGAACCGCTTGATCCCTTTGTGGCCCTCGCCGGAGGCCTGCTGATCGGCACTGCCGCTGCGCTCCTGCTGCTGCTGTCCGGGCGGATTGCCGGGGTAAGCGGAATGCTCGCCCGGGCGACCGGAATTGCCGATAGCGGACCCAGGCGCTCGCACGCGCTGGCTTTCGTGCTGGGGCTGCCGATCGGCGCTGTGCTGATCGCAGGATTTGTTCGTGCGCCCGACGTTATCGTCACATCCTCGATCCCGCTGATTATTGCGGGCGGTTTGCTCGTCGGCTTCGGAACCCGGTTGGGCAACGGCTGCACCAGCGGCCACGGGGTGTGCGGGATGGCCCGACTGTCACCACGCTCCATTGCCGCGACCGCGACTTTCATGGCGGCGGGTTTCCTGCTGGTCGGCGTGATGCGCCATGTAATCGGAGCCTGATATCATGCGAAACGTCCTTGCCGCCTTGCTGACCGGAGTCATTTTCGGCGCGGGCCTGACCCTGTCCGATATGACCAATCCGGCGCGCGTGATCGCGTTTCTCGACTTGTTCGGTGCGTGGGATCCCACCTTGGCGTTTGTCATGGGCGGAGCGCTGGTTCCGTCCGCACTCGCCTATGTAGTGACCCGCCGGATGCGGCGGCCGCTGCTGCACACCGCCTTCCATATTCCTGAGAACCGTACCCTGGACCGCCAATTGCTGATTGGCGGCGCTATCTTCGGTCTGGGTTGGGGCCTGGTCGGCTATTGCCCCGGGCCAGCGCTCGCAGGGCTGGCGCTCGGCGCGTGGCAGACCTGGCTATTTGCAGGAGCGATGTTGGCGGGCATGTGGCTACACAGCGTCACCGACCTGCCGATCCTTCGCAGCCGTTCGGGCCTTGTGCGGAGCTAGAGCGGCTTGCGGTCGAGCGTCTTCGCCCAGGTCACGAACAGCGTGATCAGGAATGGCACCAGCAAGAAACTGAGCGCGACCTTCGCGAGCATCTGGCCGGCTATCAGCGAACCGATCGGAAATTCGCCGTAAAAGGCGAGCGTCACGAAAATCAGCGTGTCGATCGCCTGGCTGAGGGCAGACGCAATCGCTCCGCGCAGCATGATGCTGAAATTGCCGCCGCTGTCATTCTTCCCGCGCAGCCGCTCGAAGATCCAGACGTTGAGCAGTAGCGAGACGCCGTAGGCGACCGGCCCGGCCGCCATGATGCGGGGTGTCTGGGACAACACCCGCTCGAATGCGGAAATGTTTTCCGGAGGCATGTTCACGGACGGCGGCAACACCAGCACCAGCAAGACCAGCAACGCAGCCCCCGCGAGCGGCAGGAAACCCCAGAACACCATCCGGTTGGCCATGGCCTGCCCGTGCAATTGCGCCACCGTGCTCGACAGGACCACCAGCATCAGGAAAGCAAAAATCCCCGCCTCGACCGCGAGCGGACCAAGCGCCACCTGCTTGAACCCGAGCACGCCGGCAATCACCGTCATTCCGCCGTAAATCAGCGCGAACACGAACAGCGATCGGGGGATGGCAGGCGGCGTTGGCGCTGGTGTCACGGTCGGCGCCGCAGATGAGGTGTCGTTCATCGCGCCATGCCTATTGGCTGATATCGAAAAAGGGAAGTATCCCGCTGTGGATCGCTGCTGATAAGTCCATTTGACGCCAGCGCCGCAAAAGGCGAATAGCAACGCTTCTCTGTCGTTCCCCGAAAGCGCCCATGCCCCTTTTCCTGAACAGCCTGATCGGCGTAGTTGCAATCCTGTTTCTCGCCTTTCTGCTGTCGGTCGGCAAGAAGCGGATCAAGTTGCGGATCGTCAGTGCGGCCTTCGCGCTGCAATTGCTGATGGCGTTCCTGGTGCTGGGGACGGACACCGGACGCCGGGTTATCCGGACCATGGCGGACGGGGTATCGGCATTGCTGTCCTATGCCAATGAAGGCACCGCCTTCCTGTTCGGGGCGGACAACCCACTGTCCAATACCTTTGCGCTCGGGGCGCTGCCGGTGATCGTGTTCTTCGCGTCGCTGGTCTCGATCCTCTACCACCTCGGCATCATGCAGCGCGTGGTCCGCTGGGTCGGCGGGGCGATCGGCTGGATCACCGGCATCAGCAAGGTCGAGGCGCTCGGTGCGGCGGCGAATATCTTCGTCGGCCAGTCGGAAAGCCCGCTGGTGGTGCGCCCCTATCTCGCGGCGCTGACACCTGCGCGGCTGTTCACGCTGATGACGGTGGGCATGGCGGGCGTCGCCGGCACGATCCTGGCGGCCTATGCTGGGCTACTCGGCTCGGAATACCTTCCCTTCCTGCTCGCGGCGGCGTTCATGTCCGCGCCCGGCGGCATCCTAATGGCCAAGATCATCATGCCTGACGAGGACGAAGAGCCGCCAATGACGGAGGGCAAGATCGCGCTGCCGAAAGCACGGATCAGTTCGGAAGGGCCCGCAGCCCTGACCGAAAGCGGCCGGGCGCACGAAGTCGAAGTGGCCGAGACTTTTGAAGAAGGCACCAAGCCGGCCAACATCATCGAGGCCGCGGCCCAAGGCGCACAAACCGGCGTCAAACTGGCGGTTGCGGTCGGCGCGATGGTGCTGGCGTTCGTCGCGCTTGTGGCGCTTGCCAACGGTCTCCTCGGATCCGCGGGCGGGCTGTTCGGATATCCCGAGCTGTCATTCCAGCAGGTGCTGGGCTGGGTGTTCGCCCCGTTCATGTTCCTGATCGGCGTGCCGTGGACCGAAGCGGGCACTGCGGGCGGCCTGTTCGGCACCAAGATCGTCCTCAACGAATTCGTCGCCTTCATCGAACTCGGCCAACTCGGCCCTGAAGTCCTCAGTGACCGCAGCCGCGCCATCGTGACCTTTGCCCTGTGCGGCTTTGCCAATTTCAGTTCCATTGCTATTCAGATGGCCGTGACCGGCGGACTCGCGCCGAACCAGCGCCCGGTCATTGCCAAGCTGGGTTTGCGGGCGCTTGCAGCGGGGTCCCTCGCCAATCTGATGAGCGCGGCGCTGGCCGGCCTGTTCATTCTTTAACCGAGACACTTGATGACCGACATTACCTCCCAGTCCATCGCTTCCGTTTCGCTCGCCCGCCCGCTGGCGGATATCGCCGACGAACTGGGCCGCAGTTTCGCCGAGTTCGGTTTCGGAGTGGTGCGCGATCATGGTATACCGGCGGACCTGATCGCGCGGGCGGAAGAAATGTCGAAGCGTTTCTTCGCCCTGCCGGACGATGTGAAGCGCGCGTACAAGATCGAAGGCGGCGGCGGTGCGCGCGGATATACGCCCTTCGGCACGGAGAAAGCGAAGGACGCGAAGGTCCACGACCTGAAGGAATTCTGGCACGTCGGGCGCGATCTGACTGCGGGCGATCCATTGGCGGAATACATGGCGCCCAACATCTGGCCGTCAGAGGTGTCCGGCTTCCAGGAAACGTTCGAGGAACTCTACGCCGCTTTCGACAAGGCGGGGGACACCATCCTGCGCGCGATTGCGCTGCATCTCGGGCTGGCGGAAGATTTCTTCGTGGCGACGGTGGAGGACGGCAATTCGGTGATGCGGCTGCTGCATTATCCGCCGCTGGACAGCGCGGAGGCAGAAGGCGCAATCCGCGCCGCCGCCCACGGCGATATCAACACCATCACCCTGTTGCTGGGTGCGGAAGAAGCAGGGCTCGAACTTCTGACCCGGCAGGGCGACTGGCTCGCGATCGATCCGCCAGAAGGCGCGCTGGTGGTCAATATCGGCGACATGCTGGACCGTCTGACCAACGGAAAACTGCGCTCCACTACGCACCGCGTGGTCAACCCGAAGGGCGAAGCAGCGCACCGGGCGCGGTATTCGATGCCGTTCTTCCTGCACTTCCGGCCGGACTATGTGATCGAAACGTTACCCGGCTGCGTCGACAGCGAATCGAGCAGCGAAGTTCCGCCGCCAATATCGAGTCACGAGTTCCTGTTGCAGCGCCTGCGCGAGATCAACCTCGCCTAAAGGCCTGCTTTTACACAGGCCGGAATCCTCGCGAATATTATTCTTCCTGATTGTTGCATTGCAGCAACAGCGCGTAAACCCCTGCAAAAGGGGGGTTTTTACCGGCTAAAAGTCGCGCAAGTATTGTTTCGTGAATATTGTCACGCTCCGGTAACAAAACTTACTCTTTAGCGTCGTGCATCGGTCTTATCGGGACGTGACTATTCGTCTAACGCCCCAAACATCTACCGCGATCGTCACGCAAGGAACTCTACATGAAAATCAAATATCTCTTGGCGGCCAGTTTCGTCAGCCTGTCCGCAGCCGCAGTTCTCCCTGCGCCGGTAATGGCACAGCAGATCACGTCCGGTATCGAAGGAACGGTGTCCGCGGCCGATGGTTCCGCCATCCCTGGCGCGACCGTGACCGTGACCGATACCCGGACCGGTCAATCGCGTGAGCTGACCGCTGGCGCCGACGGCCAGTTCCGCGTCGACAGCCTGATTACCGGCGGCCCTTACGAAGTGACCGCGACTGCGCCCGGCTATGAAGGCCAGACGGTCGAAAGCATCTTCATCAACCTGCAGGGCAATTCGCAGCTGACCTTCTCGCTCAGCGATGCCGGTGCAGGCGAAGAAAACGTCATCGTTGTTTCCGGTACGCGCGTCCAGCTGTCGCAGCGGGCAATCGGCCCCGGCCAGTCGTTCGGCACCGAAACCATCGAAGCGTTCCCTTCGATCAGCCGCGACGTGCGTGACATCATCCGCCTCGACCCGCGCGTCAGCCTCGACCGTTCTGACGAAGTCGACCGCGTTTCCTGCCTAGGCGGCAACGACCGCACCAACGCCTTCACGGTTGACGGTATTGCCCAGTCCGACCTGTTCGGCCTGAACGGCACCCCTTTTGCCAGCCGCAACTCGCTGCCGCTTCCTTATGACGCCGTGCGCGAAACGTCGGTCGAATTTGCCCCGTTCGATGTACAATACGGACAGTTCACCGGCTGCGCGATCAACGTCGTCACCAAGTCGGGCGGCAACGAATTCCACGGTTCCGCCTTCTTCACCTATGCCAGCGACAGCCTGCAGGGTGACAAGGCCGGCGGCGTCGATTTCGCAGGACAGCCTTACAAGGAAAAGCGCTGGGGCGCGACGCTGAGCGGCCCGATCATCAAGGACCGCCTGTTCTTCTTCGGTGCCTATGAAGAAACCGATCTGGCAGACAGCCAGGAAGAGGGCCCCCAGGGCGCCGGTTACCCGGAAGAACTGGATTTCGTTACTGAAGACCAGTTCAACCAGTTTTCCGATATCCTCAGCAATGTCTACGGTATCGAAAGCGGTGGCCTCGCAACCACCCTGCCGGAAAGCAGTGTGCGATATTTCGGCCGTCTCGATGCGATCATCAGCGACAGCCAGCGTCTTGAGGCGACCTACCAGAACCTCAAGGAAACCAACGTCGAGCCCGACGATTTCTCTGACCAGGGACGGGTATTCACCGGCCTGAATTCGTTCGAGGATGAAGGCACCGAAAGCGAATATTATTCGCTGCGCCTGTATTCCGACTGGTCGGATAATTTCTCCACCGAACTCCGTGCGTCGCGCGCCATCGTGCAGGACGTCCAGGGACCATTCGGCGGTGGTGAAGCGCAGAGCGACAACCCGATCCCGCGTATCGTGGTCGGCGTCAGCGACGGCGGCAACGAGGGTTCGATCGTAGCCGGTCCGGGTTTCTCGCGTACTTCCAACGACCTCAAGACCACGGTCACCCAGTTCAAGGCTTTGGGCCGCCTCAATGCAGGCAACCACACCTTTACGGTCGGCGGTGAATACAACCAGCTCAAGGTCTTCAATCTGTTCGCGCAGAATTCGACCGGGACGCTCACCTTTGCGAACCTGACCGATTTCGCCAACGGCCTGCTGACCAGCGGCACCGACACGTTCCCCAACGGGTCCGCGATCAACGCGGGTACGGCAGCGGGTGCCTATGGCAACTTCACCGCCAGCGGCGACATTAACGATGCCGCAGCAAACTGGAAGCGCAACACGTTTAGCGCCTATGTTCAGGATGAATGGCAGGCAACCGACCAGCTCGGTATCGTCGCGGGCGTCCGCGTCGACTGGCTGTCCGGTAGCACGCCCGACATCAACCAGAACTTCGTGGACCGTTACGGTTTCTCCAACGCGGTTGGTTTCGGCAAGATCGATCCGGTTGTCCTGCCGCGTTTCGGCTTCACCTACGAAGTGGATAATTCGGGCTTCTTCAGCAACACCCAGATCAAGGGCGGCCTGGGCCGGTTCACTGGCGGCGATCCGGCGGTGTATTTCTCCAACGCGTTTTCCAACAACGGCTTCGCGGTGGGCTTCGGCCGTACCGGTACCTCGTCCTGTGGCCCCGCTGGGACCCAGCTCGATGTCACTCCGGGCGGGACCTTCACCGGTGTTCCCGACTGCGTAGTCGCTGCAGGCGGTGCGCAATCGGCCGGCGGTCTTGCCGACACCCAGTCGACCGATCCCGATTTCAAGATGCCGACTGTCCTCCGTGCCAACCTTGGTCTCTCGACCATGTTCGGTACCGAGAGCGGATTCTTCAGCGATTGGCGCCTGAATCTGGACTTCATCTACAGCAAGTTCGTCGATCCGGTTGATTTTGTCGACCTTTCGCAAGTCGTGAACCCTGCGCTGGGCCTTAATGGTTTCACGGTCGACGGTCGCCCGATTTACCGTGCGATCGATCCGACTGCGACGGGATGCAACGCAGTGCTGCAGGATCAGGGCGGCATTCCGCCGACCTATACCGGTGTTACGGCGGCATGCTTCAGCACTGGCCGGGATGATGAAATCCAGCTGACCAATGGCAAGAGCTTCGAAAGCAAGATTGCTTCCGTAATCGTCTCGAAGTTCTGGAACCGCGGCATCCTGACCGATGGCGGCAGTGTTAACTTCAACCTCGGCTATGCTTACACGGATGCTGAAAACAACCGTTATTCGAGCAGCTCGACGGCAACTTCGAGCTTCGACATCGTCGCGGCCTTCGATCGCCAGAATGTCGACGTGGGAACGGCGGAGTTCCAGACGAAGCACAACTTCACCCTGGGCCTGAATTTCCAGGAAGAGTTCTTCGGTACGAACGCAACAAGCTTTGGTTTCGTGTTCGTCGCCCGTTCGGGTCGTCCATACTCGATCGTCCAGGATAACGTGAGTTCGAGCGTGTTCAACGACAGCGCCAGCGGCGACTTCAACTCGCTGCTGTACGTTCCGACCGGACCAACCGATCCAAACGTCGTCTATGCAGCTGGTGGTGGCCAAACCGCAGCCGATGCAGCCGCCGGGCTTGATGCCTTCATCAACGCCAACGAATGCATCAGCAAGTTCCGCGGGCAGACGATTACCCGCAACAGCTGCACCAATCCGTGGTTCTACGATCTCGACCTGCGGTTCAGCCAGGAACTGCCCGGACCGGCGAGCTTCTTTGGTCTGACCGACGACAAGATCAAGCTGTTTGCCGATTTCGACAACTTCCTGAACCTGATCGACAGCGGTTCGAATGTGTTCAAGCGCTACCGGTATTCCGAAGCGCCGATCCAGGCGAACTTCAACTCGGCGGGCCAGTACGTCTATTCCAACTTCCGGGATTACGGTGCGCCCCAGGTGCAGTCGAGCTCCTCGCTGTGGAAGATCCAGCTGGGCGTGAGCTACGAATTCTAATCGCCCGCGGTTAGTATTGAAAGAAGCGGCGGCGGCACCCCCTGGGTGTCGCCGTTTGCGTTTGCAGACGCTAGGACCATCTGTATCTTCGTGCGGTGTCGCGCATTCACAGGAGACCGGTCTTGAACGACAGCCCCCGATTTTCGGCAACGAAGCGCCGGCTCAAGCCCGGCACGCTGGTGCTGATCGGCCTGCTGCATCTGCTTGCATTCTACGGTCTGGTCCGGGCCTTCGCTCCGGACTTTACCGCCGGGGTCGAACGCTCGGTTGTCTCGGCCTTCACCGTGACGGTCACCACACCGGAGGAACCCGAAACGCCTGAACCCGAACCGGACGAAGGAGTTGCGGGCGATCCGGGCAAGGAAGCCGTACCGCAGCCCGTTACCGCACCTACCCCGAAGGTAGTCGTGAAGCCCGATCCGCCCGCACCGCGCGCCTCGTCAACTGGCGATGCAGTGACATCCGGCGCCAAGGAGGAGGGTGACGGCACCGGCGCGGCGGGGTCGGGACTTGGCACCGGCAGCGGGGACGGCGGCAGCGGACAGGGAGGCGTCGCTCCGACCAGGCCGGAGCATATATCCGGCCAGATCGACAACGCGCGCGATTTTCCGGTGCCCGAAGGAGGGCGGCAGGCACGCCGCGGCAACGAGGTGATCGTGAAGGTTACGGTCGGCACCGACGGCCGGGCTCGGAACTGTAGCATATACCAGCCCAGCCGCGATGCAGAGGCAGACCGCATCACCTGCGCGCTGGTGGTCGAGCGGCTGCGCTTCAAACCTGCGACAGACCGCCGCGGTAATCCGGTCGCCGCTCCTTTCTATTGGAAGCAGCGCTGGTTTTAAGACAGATTGCAAGTTACAGATCGGGCCGGTCACATGACCGATACCGGCGCAGCCTGGCGCCGTGACAACAGCAGCTTGGAAGGCCGTGCCACCCGTGATTCATCCGATTATCCTGTGCGGCGGCAGCGGAACCCGGCTGTGGCCGCGCAGCCGCGCAGTGAAGCCGAAGCCATTCCTGCCGCTGGTCGGGAATGCGACCCTGTTCGAGGCGGCGCTGGCCCGCTGCGCTGATCCGGCGGTATTCGCGGCTCCGACCGTGGTCACCGGCCGCGATCACCTGGACCACGTGGCCGCCCAGTCGCGGGGCGTGGCGGGGGTGCAGATAATCGTCGAGCCAGCGGCCCGGAACACCGCTCCCGCAATCGCGCTGGCGGCGGCGCGGTTGCCGGCTGATGCGATCATGCTCGTCTGCCCTAGCGATCACCATATCGGCGACGAGGCCGCCTTTGTGCGCGCTGCTCACGCGGCGGCAACGCTGGCGGCGGACGGCTGGATGGTCGCGTTCGGTATCGAGGCAAAAAGTCCCGAGACCGGTTTCGGTTACATCCTGCAGGGCGCGGCGATCGGACAGGGCGGTTACCGCATCGAACGCTTCGTGGAAAAGCCGGACCGGGCCCGGGCTGAGCAATTCCTGGCTGCTGGGGGCTACAGCTGGAACGGCGGGATATTCGCGTTCCGTGCAGGAGACTACCTCGCGGAACTGGGATGCCATCGGCCCGAGATGGCCCGTTTGGTCCGCAAATCGGTCGATGAGGGCATTGTGGACGGCGCGCATTTTCATCCGGACGCCAAGGCGTTCGCGGCCATCGAACCCGATTCCGTTGATTACGCAGTGATGGAAAACACCGCCCAGGCCGCGGTGGTCGCGGCCGACATGGCTTGGTCCGACATCGGCAACTGGAACGCCTTGCAGGAAGCGCGCGCCCGCGACGACGCGGGCAACCATGTCACCGGCAGGGCCGAGCTGATCGATTGCTCCAACGTCATGGTCGAAAGCGACGGGCCGCGCGTTTCCGTGATCGGGTTGCACGACGTCGTTGTAGTCGTGGACGGTGACGAGGTGCTCGTCGTATCCGCCGCGGGGGCCCAGCAAGTGGGCAAGCTGGACGGAGCCAAGTTCCAGTGACCGAGGGCCGAGCCCGCAGCGGGAAGTTGCCGGTGCTGAGCGTGGAAAAGGTTTGGGGGATGGACACCTTGCCCGTGCCCTTTGCTGCGCCGGCGGGGCAACGTATTGGTGAGATCTGGTTTGAACCGCCACCGCAGCTTGATCGATTGCTGGTCAAATACCTGTTCACGAGCGAGAAGCTGTCGGTTCAGGTCCATCCCTCGGATGCCCAGGCCCCGGCGGGGGCCAGCGGCAAGGAGGAATGCTGGCTGGTGATCGATGCCGCGCCCGGTGCGCGGCTGGCCATAGGGTTCGAGGACGAAATTTCACGTGACGAGATGCGGGCTGCAGCGCTCGACGGTTCGATTGAGCACCTGCTGCAGTGGCATCCGGCCCGGCCGGGCGATTTCTTCTACCTGCCGGCGGGCACAGTCCATGCGATCGGTTCGGGCCTGAGCCTGGTTGAAATCCAGCAGAATTGCGACATCACCTACCGTCTGTTCGATTATGGCCGCCCCCGCGAACTTCATCTGGACGATGCGATTGCCGTCGCCAGCCGCGGCCCGCATCCGGCGGAACTGCGGCGTAGCCTCGAACCGGGCGCAGACGCGCAGCTGGTCGATGGGCCGCGCTTTCGGCTGGACCGGATTGCGGGACCTCCTTCTTCCGCTACGCTCGCCCGCTACAGTGGTCCGGTGCTGGTGGTACCGCTCGAAGGGGCTGTCTCGCTGGAAGGCGTCCGAATCAACCCTGGGGAATGCGGCTGGGCTGCCGATCTTGACTTGGTGGACTTCAGAGACGCCCTTACCAGCCTCGTCGCGCAGCCTTGTGGCTAGGCCCGCATACGAATTCCGCCGGTCCCGGGGCGGGCATGCCCGATGGCGCCGTTTCGCGGCGAGCCGGTTATGGCTAGGGTGCGGGAAATGACACCAATGAGGCCCTATCCATGATCGCACAGACCATCCAGCTGGCCCTCGCTCCCGTTTTCGTGCTGGTCGCGATAGGCAATATCATGAACCTGCTTTCGACGCGGCTCGGGCGGGTGGTGGACCGGGCGCGGACAATGCAGGAACGCCACAGCACAACCAGCGGCGTGGAGCATGATCTGGTGGTGCGCGAGATCAGGTTGCTCGACCGGCGCATCCTCCTGATCGGGCGGGCGATCCTGCTGCTGGTGCTCAGCGGCCTGACCATCGGACTGACAGTGGTCATCCTGTTCCTCGGCGATTTCCTCCAATGGGACCTGCCGCAGTTGACTGCCGCGTCCTTTATCCTTGCGATCGGCTTACTGATGGGAGCGTTGTTGCTGTTCCTGCTGGAAACGCGGGAGGCATCCGCAGCGCTGCGAATTCCCCGGGATTACCTGGAACTAGAACGCAAGATCTAGTCCCGTCCGGGGCGATCCGGTCAGGTGAGCAGTTTCTGGCCTTGCTGCCGGATGGAACCGGCGATCATCGGTTCGAGGAAACCGAGTGCCGCAGGCAAGGCGATTTCGAACACCAATTGGTTCTCCTCGATATCCACTACGCCGCGCAGGCTCTGGCCCATCGTGCTGATTGTGAGGTTCATGCGGTCCTCGTTCGGCCAGTCGGTCGCCACTTGGGCCATGCCGCCCGGTATGTGGTCGGCGATCTCATGGCTCCGCGATTTCAGCCGGTCACGCACGACGTCGCGCGAAAGGTCGAAGGGTATGGCAACGCGCATCAGGTGTTCTCGCCGCTATGGTTCGGCAGCGCATCGGGCGTCTCGCCGTATTTGTAATCGAGAAAGCGGTTCTTGATCGCCAGATCGTCGAGCGCGCCATCGGCCAATTGGCGCGTCACGCTGTCGATTTCCCGGCTGATATTGGCAAGGCCCTGGGTCAGCTGTTCGTCCGGGGTCGCCCCGCCGCGCTTCTCGGTCCGCAGGCTTGCAGGGACTTTGCGATAAGAATCGACCATCTCGGGCAAATGCTCGCCGACCAGCTTGCGAACTTCGCGTGCTGCGGGATGTTCCTGGTCCACCGTCTGCAATTGCAGTCCGAGCGCGTCCAGCTGGACTCCGATCTGGTCGACCAGCGTCACGGCTGGCGGGGGCAGGGCGGGGCGCTGCGCTTCCAGCCACAATTCCGTCCGCCCGACCATCTGCGCAGCGCTGCCCTTCGTTAGTTCGGCGCGCTTCGGCACCTTGATCTTGGGGAATGCGGCAAAACCGACGGTCGCCGCGACGATCGCGAGGAAGGTCAGCATTACGCCGACAAACCCGATCCCGTCGATGATCAGGCCCGCTACCATCGCGGCGATCACGATGGCGCCGATAGCGAGCACGATCCGCTTTACCTTGGCCAGCAGGTGCTGTGTCTTGATCTCCGCCGAGCCCTTGCCGATCGAAACGCGGCGGCCCCCGGCCCGCTGGACCTGCAGGCTGTTCCCCGCTGCCGCCATGATCCGGTCACTATCTTTGGTCAGGTCGTTCATGCAAAAATTCCCGGCATCAGCCTTCAAGACTTAAAAGCGGGGACTCGGTGACCGACTTGGAGGCCTGGGCCTGCCCCTCGGCGCGGGCGATGTAGCCCTTCGACTTCTGCACTTCGTCGGACAGGACGGTGACGGTCTGCTTCATGCTCGACAGCGCTTCCAGCTTGAACCGGTCGACCTCGTCCATGGTGTCGTAGATATTCTGGAACGCGCGCTGCAGAGTTTCCAGCGGGATGGTGGAACTGGCCGCCTGCTGGTGGATCTTGCCGGTCTGGTCGCGCAGCATCGTGCTGGTGGAATCGATGATCCCTGCGGTCGTTTCGTTGAGTGCGGTGATCTGGTTCAGGACCAGTCGCTGGTTGGTCATCGCCTCGGCAACGGTTACCGCGGTGCGCAGCGCGCCGACGGTGGTGGTGCTGGCGCGGTCCACGCCCTTGACCAGTTCGATGTTGTTTTTCTTGACCAGGTCCAGCGCCAGATAGCCCTGCACGCTGACCGCCATCTGGGTCAGCAGGTCCTGCGTGCGCTGGCGGACATAGAACAGCGCGGTTTCGCGCAGCGCCTTGGCCTTGGCCGGATCGGTCGCATCGAGGTCGAGCGCGGTATCCTCCAGCTTCTGGTCGAGCTGCTTCGAAATGTGGATCATCTGTTCCAGATTGCCCATCGCTTCCCACAATTTCTGGCGTTCGACGTCGATCGCGGCGTTGTCGAGGATGAGCTCGTCCTTGCCCGAAGCAAGATTGCCCAGGATCGACTGAATGTGGGTCTGCGCGCTCTGGTAGCTGCGGAAATAATTGGTCAGTTTGTTGCCGAAGGGAATAATCCCGAGGATCTTGCGAGGGCCGCTCAGTTTGCCGCGCTTGCCCGGATCGAGATCTTCCACCACCCGGCGCAATTCGGCGAGGTCGGCGCCGACGCCTTCGTCCTTGTCCATCGCCCGGACCGGCCGGTCGAGGAAGCGGTTGGACATGCCCGCCGCCGCCATGATTTCCTTGCGCCCCATATTGGTCAGCTGGTCCACCTTCTGGCCGAATTCGGGCGAGTTGGCGTCTTGCGCAATCAAGTCGGCGACGAAGCTGTCGACCTTGGTCGCAAGCTTCGATTTCACTTCGTCCGTCACCGGTACGAGGCCGGCGGCCCTGTCTGCCGAGACCTGCGGCACCGGATCGGGCGCGGTCAGTTCGAGGTCGACGGCGGTCGCGGTCTGGGCTTGCGGTTTCGGCGTTTCAGTCATGGGAAGCGGCTTGCTCCTGTTCGCCCGCGGGGCCGCGGGTGGTTGATTTCAATTACTGTATTAAGGGCGTAAGACACGAACTTCAAGATTTGTGCCGCATACCGGTGGCTTCGTCCATACTTTCGTTCCGTATTGAAGCCGTCTAGACGCCTAGGTAGCAATTTCAGAAGGGTGAAGCGGGATGGAGGCGGAGACTACTCCGGGGACCACAGGAGCGGCCGTCAGAAGCCAGTCGTTCGGCACCGTCGTATTGAGCTGGCGCAAATGGTGGCGGGATGCGGTTGTCGGGACGGTCGATCAGGCCACCGTGATCGCGAAGCGGCGCGAGGATTGCGCCATGTCTGCCCGTTACATGTTCATGATTGCCATGTCGGCCGGGATCGCCGTTCTCGGGCTGCTGCTGTCGTCGCCGGCGGTCGTCATCGGGGCGATGTTGCTGTCCCCCCTGATGGGGCCGATCATCGGTCTCGGGTTTGCAATGGCGATCGGGGAATTCGGCTGGCTTCGGCAATCGGCGCGTTCGCTGGCCTACGGGTCAATCATCGCAGTGCTGCTGTGTGCGCTGATCGTGTTCCTGTCCCCGCTCCAGACGGTAACCAGCGAAATTGCGGCGCGAACCCGGCCAAACCTGTTCGACTTGCTGGTGGCGCTGTTTTCCGCGCTCGCAGGCGCTTATGCGATGATCCGCGGCAAGGAAGGCACGATTGTCGGCGTGGCGATCGCGACGGCGTTGATGCCCCCGCTGGCGGTCGTCGGTTTCGGCCTGGCGACGTGGAACTGGACAGTGTTTTCCGGCGCGCTGCTGCTGTATTTCACCAATTTGATGACCATTGCGCTGACCGCTGCGCTGATGGCCCGCCTGTACGGGTTCCGCTCGACCCTGAGCAGTCGGCAGACACAGTTCCAGAATGCGGTAATCGTGGTTGCGTTCGTCGGGTTGGCCGTGCCGCTGGGCTATTCGCTGCGTCAGATCGGGTGGGAGGCCAATGTCTCACGCCAGATCCAGGGCGAGGTTCTGGACGCATTCGACGGTCAAGCGCGTCTATCGCAATTCGACATCAATTACGACGCGGAGCCAATTGAGGCATCCGCGACCGTGCTCACTCCGCAATTGAGGACCGATGCGGAGCGGGTCGCGTCCCGCGGGATGGAACGGATCGCGGGGCGTCCCGTCAATTTCACCATCACCCAGTATCAGGTCGGCACCAGCAAATCCGCTGCGGAACAGGCGCAGCTTGCCGCGGTGCAGGCGCAGGAACAGGTCGCCACGGCCCGGGCGGACGAGTTGGCCGCGCGACTGGCCTTGCTGGCGGGCATGTCCGAAGATGAAGTGCTGGTCGACCGGCAGCGGCGGCGCGCGGTGGTCAGAGCCAAGCCGCTCGAGGGTGCCTCCCTGGCGGCCTACGCCGATCTGGAACGGCGCATCGCGGTTACCGAACCCGAATGGCGGATCGAACTGATCCCGCCAGTGCGTGCGTTGCCCCGGATCGAATTTGAAGAGGGCGAACCGACAGCCGACGGGGTAAAGGCAATTGCGCTGACCGCGTGGACTGCGAGGCGCCTTGGCGTTCCCTTACTGCTGACCGGCCCGGCCGAGGACATCCAACGCCTCCGGGACCTGCTTGCGGAGCAGGGCGCTGGGGATATGCGGACCGAGATCCGTTCGGGGCGCGTCATCGCGCAATGGGATAACGTTGCAAGCGAAAGCTGAGCACAGCGGGCTTGGCGCAAAATCGCCTGATCAGGCGGCGATGAGCAATTCCAGCGGGACGATCTCGCCGGCCATGTACATCCGCTTGGCCTTCGCCCGGGACAATTTGCCCGAGGACGTGCGCGGCAAGGTCCGCGGCGGGACCAGTTCGACCACGCAGTTCATCCCGGTGATCGAACGCACCTTGTCGCGGATGGTCTCGTGCAGCTTGATCCGTTCTTCGGGATCCGAAACGCGGCAATGGACCAGCACCGCGGGGGCTTCTTCGCCCGCTTCCGTCTCGATGCTGAAGGCAGCGATGTCACCGTGGTTGAAGCCGGGCAATTGTTCCACCGCCCATTCGATGTCCTGCGGCCAGTGGTTCTTGCCGTTGATGATGATCATGTCCTTGGCCCGGCCGACAATGAACAGGTAGCCTTCGGCCATGTAGCCCATGTCGCCGGTATCGAGCCAGCCATCCACCAGGCATTCCGAGGTTGCTTCAGGATTGCGGAAATAGGAATGCATCACGCTGGTCCCGCAGCACCAGACCTTGCCGATCTGGCGGTCGTCCTTGGGCCGGTCGTTCGGTCCGCGGATTTCCACGTCCATACCCTGGATCGGCTTGCCGCAGTTTACTATCGCGCGATATCGGGCGGGCCGCGACAAATCGCGCGGGGTGCCGGACAAGCGCTCTTCTTCCACCAGCTCGACTCGGATGCCTTCGCCCGGCGGCATCACGGTCACCGCCAGCGTGGCTTCAGCAAGGCCGTAGCTGGGGGTGAACGCGCTGGCCTTGAAACCGGCTTCAGAAAAGGCGTTGACGAAATTCTGCATGACGTCGGGGCGGATCATGTCCGCGCCGTTGCCGGCGGTGCGCCAGCGCGACAAGTCGAAACGGTCGGACACCTGGCTCTGGCTGGAAATTCGCCGTGCGCAGATATCGTAACCGAAGGTCGGGGAATAGCTGAGCGTCGTCCCCTGGTTACGGCTGATCAGGTCCAGCCACGCCAGCGGACGGCGCGCGAAATGTTCGGTCTTGAGGTAATCGACCGACATCTGGTTGGAAATCAGCGACAGGAAACAGCCAACGAGGCCCATGTCGTGATACCACGGCAGCCAGCTGACCACGCGGTCACCCTCGCCAACGTTCATCGAATTCGCATGGCCTGCCAGATTGTCCAGCAGCGCGCGGTGCGTAACCGCCACGCCGGTGGGGAAACGGGTCGATCCGCTCGAATATTGCAGATAGCAGATGTCGTCCGGATCGGGCGGTGTCAGGGTGCAATCGGGGGTCTCCCTGGAAGCGAAGCTCTCCCAGTCCGCACCTTCGCAGCCTTGCCGGGTTGCGGCCGCAGCGCCCATATCGGCGATCTCGGCCGGGTACAGCAGCATTTTGGGGTCGGAGCTGGCAAGCTGGATAACCAGTTGGTCGATATAGCCTTCCTTGCCGCCGAACCCGGTCGGCAGCGGCAACGGCACTGGCCACGCGCCGGCATACACAGCGCCGCAGAAAAGCGCGGCGAATTCGGCACCGGTTTCGGCAATCAGCGCGACCCGGTCACCCTTTTCGATCCCGGCAGCGCGGAACCGTCGGGCCATGCCGAGCGCGTCGGCGCGCAGTTCGACATAGGTGTACACGCGTTCCAGCGTCCCGCGCATGTCATGGAAATTCATGCCCTTGGCGCTTTTCGCGGCGTAATCCAACGCGTCCGTAAAGGTCGCAAAGTCGGAGCGGCGGCGGGGCAGGGGGCAATCGTTTGGCGTTGCCTGCAATGCACCGGACAATTGTTCGATTTCGGTCATATTTTTATGCTTTACCCGTCATCTGCGCGTTTTGGAAACGCTGCCAATTATTGTGCACAGCTGCCAATTTCCCAAGTTTGGCGCTGCAATCTTTCCCATTTCAATCAGACTGTGGCACGAATATGGCCAATGACCGACCGTGACACCTCCCGCAGACGCAAGAATCGCACGCCGCGTCCCCCTCCGCCGCCGCTGGACAGCGCCAAGTTACAGGAACTTGCACTGGCCTATGTCGCACGATTTGCGACCACTTCGGCGAAGCTGGAGAGTTACCTTTCGCGCAAGATACGTGAACGCGGGTGGAACAGGGATGAAGACGGGCATCCCGAAAACATGCCGGATCTTGGCGAAATCTCCGCCCGGTTCGCGGATCTGGGCTATATTGACGAGGACGCATATGCCCGATCGCGCCGCCGGGGGTTGCTCGGGCGCGGTTTCGGGCCGCGGCGGGTGTCACAGGACCTCTACGCTGCCGGGATCGACGAGCAGACGCGCAGCGAAGTCGCCCCCGGGCAAGGTGCCATCCGGCGGGCGGCATTCGCACTGGCCAAGAAGCGCCGGTTCGGGCCGTTTGCGGCGGACGAACCGGACGCGGAAAAGAATCGCAGCCGGAAACAGAAACAAGTGGCGGCCATGCTGCGTGCAGGGCATGGCTTTGACACGGTAAGGGCAGTAATGGATGCAGCCAGTGTCGCGGCGGCGGAAGAATGGGTCGCCGAGGCCCAGGACGAGGAATTGTAGATGATTCGCAGTTTTGCCATTGCCGCCGGGGTTTTCCTGTTTGCCGCGTGTTCGCCTCAGCAGTCAGCCGAGGGCGCTCCGGCCGCCGCTGCGGCCGAAACGGCTGTCCATCCGGTATCGGGCCTGGCGGTGGTTCCGCTGACAGTGTCGGACGGCAAGAAGGTCCACCGGTTCCGGGTTGAAGTCGCGGCGACTCCACTGGATCAGGCCAAGGGGCTGATGTTCCGCACGGAAATGGGGCCGAACGAGGGGATGATCTTCCCGCGTGACGGCTATTCCCAGGCGAGTTTCTGGATGAAGAATACGCCGCTACCGCTCGATATCATCTTCATCGGGACCGATGGCCGGATCAGCAATATCGCCGCGAACACCGTGCCCTATTCGCTCGAATCGGTTACCTCGGACGGGCTTGCCTCGGCGGTTCTGGAGTTGAATGCCGGGCGTGCAGCCGAATTGGGTATCGTGCCTGGAAACAAGGTCGAATGGTGAGCGCAGATTGCTTGGGGGCAAGGCCGGTAGGCTCTTGGCCCCGGGCGGCGAATAGGCTAACCGCGCCGCTATGAGCGTCTTGGGCAAAATATTCACCTGGTGGGACGGTGCCACGATCGGCACCCTGCTGAACAGCTGGCGTACTGGCGAACAGGTCGGCACCGACGCGCAGGGCAACCGCTATTTCCGCGCACGCAAGACCCCTGCTGGCACGAACGAGCGCCGCTGGGTCCTGTATGCGGGCGCCAACGATGCCAGCCGCGTCCCGCCGGAATGGCACGGCTGGCTGCACGGCCATTTCGTGGACGTGCCCGAAAGCCTGCTGCCGCCCGCGAAAATCTGGGAGGTGGAGTATACTCCCAACGCAACCGGTACGCTGGGCGCTTACCGCCCGCAGGGTGCGCTGGAACGGGGCGGCCGCCGCGCCGGTGCGTCCGGCGATTACGAATCCTGGACCCCGGATAGCTGATAATGCGCGGCATGGTTCCTGCCGCGATGCTGCGCGCGCGGCCAGCACTTGTAGCCGCCGTGACAGGCGCTGCCCTGTTCGCGGCCTCGTGTTCTTCGGAAGCCCCCGAGCGGGAAGCGGTGGAAACCGAAGTCCCCGCTGAATTGCAGCAAAAGCCGCCGGCGCCCACGGCGGGTCAGGCCCTGAGCGCTGCGTCCGGTACCCCGATGGCAGAGCGCATCGCGACTATCGGACTGCTCAATAAACGCAACAATGTCTCGCAGGATTTGGTGATGAAGCCCGGCGAATCGCGCCGGGTCGGTAACGTTGTCGTCCGGCTGGCCGCGTGCGAACGGACCCCGATCTGGGAGCTTCCCAACGAAACCGGAGCGTTCGTGCAAGTGCTGGTGCGCGATACCGGAGGCGAACAATCCTGGCGGAAAGTGTTCTCCGGCTGGCTGTTCAAACGTTCACCGTCACTCAACGTGGTCGAGCACCCGATCTACGATGTCTGGATCAAGGACTGCGCGATGAGTTTCCCGGGAGAGGAAAAGCCGGAAGCGGCGTCGGAGGATGCACCCGCGGCGCCTCGGCCAGCGGCGTCACCTTCGCCGACCGCCCCGCCCGCCGCGACAGCGGAGCCTGCCGAGGCAGAGGCGCCGACCAGCGAGGAATAAGCCTCGGGAATAGTCAGGCGCGCCGAAATTCCAGATTGCGCGACGAGGTCCAGATAGCGCGACTGGGGGATTTCCACTGCCCCCATGGACGCGAGGTGATCGGTCATGAATTGGCAGTCCAACAACCGGTAACCGCCCCGACGCATCATCGCCACCAACCAGGCCAGCGCCACCTTGGAGGCGTTGCCTTCGCGGCTGAACATACTCTCCCCGCAAAACACCGAATCGAAGCTGACGCCGTAGAGCCCGCCGACCAGCCGTCCCTCCCGCCAGCATTCGACCGAGTGGGCGTGGCCCGCATCGTGCAGTGCGCCGTAGCTGGCGGCGATGCGGTGGCTGATCCAGCTGCCGCCGCCTTCGGTCTCGCGCGGGGCTGCGCATTCTTCCACCACAGCCTCGAATGCGGTGTTGCAGGTCACTCGGAACCGATCCTGCCGGATTACCTTGGCAAGTGATTTCGCACAGTGGAATTCGTCCAGGGGGATAATTGCCCGCTCGCGCGGCTCGACCCAGAACAGTTCGCGGTCATCCCGGCTGTCCGCCATCGGGAAAATTCCACTGCGATACGCTGTCAGCAGCAGATCGGCCGGGATCAGGGGCGGGGCAGGGGCGTGCATGCACGGTATATAGGGTAAGTTTGCGGGATGGCACCACCGCGCCGAAGCGAAAGGCCAATTATGCCGAACACCGCCAAGGCGGCTTGCCATCTCCCGCGCGCCGCACTAAATGCGCGCCTGCCTCTAGGCCAAGTTGCCTGCAGGAGTGTAGCTCAGTTGGTAGAGCATCGGTCTCCAAAACCGAGGGCCCACGGTTCGAGTCCGTGCACTCCTGCCAGGCCTTCCCCCCCAAGCGAATAATGCCGGATTCGTCCAAGCATCGCGCATGCCGCCGGTGTATATTCGCGACATGGTTCCGCGTTAGGACTTTCCCCCTCCGTTGTACCAATCCGGAGCGAGCGGCGTTCGGCGCTGGAACCATACGACGAGTCGTTCATTATAAGAGACAGGTCGCGCAACCTAACAGAGGAGTTGATTATGAGCAGTATCAGTTTTCGTAGCAGCCGCCCTGACGGTTGGACAGTTCCCCGCCCGCACCGCGATGCCAGTCTGCGCTACCGTGCGCACGGCCCGATCCAGCCAATGAGCCAACCGGGCCTTCTCGCCCGCCTGTTGGGCAAAAACTAAGGTCGGGGCACTAGCCGCGTCAGTTTCTGAGCAAAAAAGAGGGCCGGTCACGCAAATGACCGGCCCCTTTTTTGTGCATTATCGCGCGGCGTCAGTACTGGTCTGGCTCTTCCGGCGTAACAGCCAGATGGTCCTTGCCGGCGCTCCGATCGCCCTTGGCCAGCTTGAACACCACGCCGGATAGAAGGGCCAGCGCGAGCAGGTTGGGCAGCGCCATCGCGGCGTTGGAGATATCGCCCATGCGCCACACCAGCTCGGAGGGTTGCGCCGCCCCGATAAAGATCGCCACGCACCAGATGCCGCGCCAGATGTAGTGGAGGATCTTCTCCCCGCGCAGCGTCGATCCCGGTATCCGGTCATAGATGAACGTGATCGCCCGTTCCCCGTAATAGGACCAAGTCAGAAGGGTGGTGAACACGAACAGCAACAAGGCAACGCTGGCGACCAGCGTGCCAATCGGGATCGAGCCGACTTCCAACGGGAAGGCTGCGGCGAACGCACCGGAGGTCATGGCGAATCCGGTCAGGTCCGATTGCCACGCGTGCAGTACCGCTTGTCCGCCGCCGGTGAAGTTCCCTTCCACGGTCAGGATAACCAGCGCGGTCATGGTGCAGATTACCACCGTATCGATAAAGGTCCCAAGCATTGCCATCCGGCCCTGCTGTTCGGGATCGTTGGTTTGCGCCACCGCATGCGCGATCGGGGTCGAACCCTGTCCCGCCTCGTTGGAGAACAGCCCGCGGGCCACACCGGCACGCAACGCGATGATGATCGCCGCCCCGACGAAGCCGCCGGTTGCTGCCTGCGGATTGAACGCACCGTAGAAAATACGGCCAAACGTCTCCGGCAAATCGCCAAAGTTCAGGATCACGGCGATCACGGCCATGACGATGTACGCTGCTGCCATGGTCGGGACGATCTTTTCCGCGAGATTGCCGATCGACTTGATCCCGCCGATGATCACGATGAACACCGCGAACGCGACGATCAGGCCGCCGAGCCATTCCTCGATGCCGAACAATTCGTTCAGCCCGTCCGCCACCGCGTTGGACTGGATCGCGTTGCCGGTAATCAGCGCGGAGGCGAGGGTGCCGACGCAGAACACGATGGCAAGCCAGGTCCACTTGGGACCAAGGCCGATCATGATGTAGCTCATGGGGCCGCCGCGATACGTCCCGTCGGAGGCAGTTTCGCGATAACGGATCGCGAGCGAACCTTCGGCGAACGCCAGCGCCATGCCGAACAATGCGGTAACCCACATCCAGAAAATCGCGCCAGGCCCACCGAGGGCAATAGCCGTGGCGACGCCCGCCAGATTACCGGTGCCGACCTGGCCCGAAAGTGCGGTCGAGAGAGCCGCGAAGGGGGAAATCTCGCCCGCACCGGCAGCTTTCCTGCCTTTGAACAACCCGGCGAATGCGCTGCCGAGCTTGGTAATCGGGTAGAACCGCAGGCCGACCATCATCCACAGGCCCAGGCCCAGCAATGCCAGGATCATTGGCGGAAACGGCAGCACTTCCTGGCCGTTCCATAAGCCGGCCCAGATAAAGTCGGATACGTTGGTAACTGGTGCGATCCAGGCTTCCGCCCCGGTCAAATTTGCGGCCATTAAGCGGCTTCCCCTCATGCTAACCCATCAAGCGCGCAACGCTAATGGCGGCGGGCGGACATTGCCAGCCTTAAACGGCCAGCTATCGACAGCCCTCTTTTGGCGGAGATAGCCGCTCGTTCGTCAGGCTCTTGCCTTTCCCGCGGCCCCCGCCTAAGTGAGCGGTGTCTTCCGACATTAGTTGGTGTTACAGCCCCTCCCGGACTTGAACCGGGGCGGCAATGACCCCATCCCGTAAGACAGGTATTTTCGAGTTAAGCAGCAAGAGCGCGCGCAAATGGCCAAGAACAGCCCGGGGCAATTCTTCAACCAGGTGAAAGCCGAAGCCAGCAAGGTGGTGTGGCCCACCCGCCAGGAAACCGTGACCACGGCGATTTTCGTCGGGATCATGATGGTGATCCTGTCGCTGTTCTTCCTCGGCGTCGATTCGGTTTTTGGTGCGGTGGTCCGCTGGCTCCTCACTCTGGCGTAACGTCCGGTCCGGCCCTGCTGCCGGCACAGATTTTCTAAACGGGATACACTATGGCTCGCTGGTACATCATCCACGCCTATTCGGGTTTCGAGAACAAGGTTCGCGAAGCGATCATTTCAGAAGCCGAACGGCTGGGCCTGTCCGAAGCGGTGGAGGAAGTCGAAGTTCCGACCGAGACCATCACCGAAGTGAAGCGCGGCAAGAAGGTCCAGGTCGAACGCAAGTTCATGCCGGGCTATGTCCTCGCTAAGCTGACGATGACCGACGATGTCTACCACTTGGTGAAAAACACCCCGAAGGTGACCGGATTCCTTGGTTCCAACAACAAGCCTCAGCCGATCACCGACAAGGAAGCGGCCCGGTATTTCGGCGGTGTGGAAGAAGCCAAGTCGGCTCCGAAGAAGCAGGTCAGCGTCGAATACGAAATCGGCGATTCGGTCAAAGTGCTCGACGGTCCCTTCGCCAGCTTCACCGGCGTGGTGGAAGAACTCGACTTCGACAAGAACAAGGTCAAGGTCAGCGTATCGATCTTCGGCCGCGCGACCCCGGTCGAACTGGACTTCGAACAGGTCGAACTGGCGAAGTAATTTCTTGAATTTGGCGGCCCTATCGATTACGGGCCCGCCTTCCCAAGCGACAGCGACGGAAAACCCCATTCCGGGGATGCGGGAGGAAGGGTGTAGAGCCCCTTTCGTTTGACCGCTTAACATGAGTTCTTCGAACCGCTCATCCAGAGCTTGTCGAAGGGCGACAGTGTGAAAGGAGGCCTAACCATGGCCAAGAAGATTGAAGGCTATATCAAGTTGCAGGTGCCAGCCGGCGCTGCAAACCCGTCCCCGCCGATCGGCCCGGCCCTGGGCCAGCGCGGCGTCAACATCATGGAATTCTGCAAGGCGTTCAACGCCGCGTCGCAGGACATGGAAAAGGGCGCTCCGATCCCGACGGTCATCACCGTCTATGCGGACCGTTCGTTCACCTTCGTGACCAAGACCCCGCCCGCCAGCTTCTTCCTGAAGAAAGCTGCCAAGCTGAAGTCCGGCTCGAAAGAACCGGGCAAGATTTCCGCCGGAACGATCAAGCGTTCGCAGGTTCGTGAAATCGCCGAAGCAAAGATGGCCGATCTCAACGCAAACGATCTCGACCAGGCAACCTTGATCATCGAAGGCTCCGCGCGTTCGATGGGTCTCGAAGTGGTGGAGGGCTGAGAACATGGCTAAACTGACCAAGACACAGAAGCTGCGGCTCGAAAAGCTCGACCCGGAAGCGATGTATGATTTCGACGAAGCGCTGAAGACGCTGCGTGAACATTCCAAGAAGAAGTTCGACGAGACGATCGAAGTCGCGATGAACCTCGGTGTCGATCCGCGTCATGCCGACCAGATGGTTCGCGGCATGGTGTCGCTGCCTTCGGGTACCGGCAAGGACGTTAAGGTTGCGGTTTTCGCCCGCGGTGAAAACGCCGACAAGGCGCTTGCTGCCGGTGCCGACAAGGTTGGCGCGGAAGACCTGATGGAAGACATGCAGAATGGCAACCTCGATTATGACCGCGTGATTGCCACGCCGGACATGATGGGCGTCGTCGGTCGTCTGGGTAAGGTTCTGGGTCCCAAGGGCCTGATGCCGAACCCCAAGCTGGGTACCGTTACCCCGAACGTGGAACAGGCCGTGAAGGACGCCAAGGGCGGCCAGGTCGAATTCCGCGTGGAAAAGCAGGGCATCATCCACAGCGGCATCGGCAAGATGTCGTTCACCGATGAAGCGTTGAAAGCCAATTTCCTGGCGTTCACCAGCGCGATCGCGCGGGCCAAGCCATCGGGCGCCAAGGGCAAGTACATCCAGAAGGTCTCGCTGACTTCCTCGATGGGCCCCGGCCTGAAGATCGACAACGCGGGCATCGAAGGCGCGTAATTTCCGCCTGACTGCAAATCACCAAGGGGCCGGGAAGGGAAACCTTCCCGGCCTTTTTCATGTCTGTTCGGCCCCGGTTCGTCGAATCGCCCGGCGCACGGCAGCCAGCGCCCCCGTCTTGGCGAGCAGCATCCTGGCCCGCGCAACGCTGGCATCGAACAGGTCGAGCGCGGCCAGCAGCAGCCAGTTGCCGAACGATGCCCGCAGCAGGAAATAGGAACAGGCCGCCACCGAACGGTTGCCGAACAGCGCCTTGTGCGGGCCATCACCCTCGGTGAAATCGAAATAGCGATAGCGCTGCTCCGTAAACAGGCTCTCAAGCGCGTGCATCTGGAGCACGGTTCCGGGCGAAAACCGGGCGTACTCCGGATCATAGCCGAGAAAGGCGTAGATTACCGTATCGCCTGAAACGGGTAGGCATAGGTAGCTGATCGGCTCCCCGGCGAAATGCAGCAGGAAGCAGCGCAAATTGTCCTGCGCGGCCAGTTCCATCATTTCGCAGCGGGAGGCCGCGTCCTCCGGCAGCCCTGCATCCAGCATCCGCGTCTGGTAGGTTCGGCGCGAGAGCGGCAAGGCGATCTCCAGAAACTCGGCGATTTCGTCAGGACCGCGGAATTCGCGAACGGATACCGCGCTGCCCGCGTCAACGGCTGCCCGCTCCAGCTTGCGCTGCTTGCGCCGCAGCGTCGAGCGGGTCTTGGCCGAAAAGTGGTTCATGTAACTGTCGAAGCTGCCCGCCATATCGATGAAATGGCGGCAATACCTTTGCTCGCCTCCCCTGATAAAACCGCGCGGCGCCTGCTCGATCTGTGAAGCGGAGCGGATGGGGGCCGAAAGGATCCGGTAGCCATCGAGCTCGTCCGGCAATGGGGGAAGGGGATGCACCCCGCCTTCAGAAAGATCGCCCAGAGTGAAGCTGACCTTCCGCAGGTGCTTCGGGACCGACAGGATTTGCCGCGATCCAATAATGAATTTGACTGGAAACAGCGTTTCCGGTGCAGGGAGTCCCCGCTCGGCCGCCGACATGAATTAACCCCCGCTTGTTCGGGAGCGGGTATAACGCAGTCAGGTTAAGAGCAGGTTTTCAAGACTCCATCCCGGCACTGGCTATGTCCAACGTCCCTCAGATCCCGCCCGGGGTGAAGTCATAGCCCCGTTCGGACAGGCCTTCGCACAGCGCCGCGACGCAGTGCGCAAGTGCATCCGCTTCCGTCGATCGGACCACGAAGTTCGCGCCGACATGGCCGCTGCGGAAGAAGGGGTAACTGCCGATCTGGCAGCTGTCATGCGCCCGTTCCGCCTCGCGCAGCAAATCCGCCACTTCGCTTTCCGGGACCCAGCAGCCGATCGTCTCGGACAGCAGGCGCGCGCCGCCCTCCAGCGTGCCGGTCAGCGCGTCGAGCATTCCTGCAGTGATATGCGGTACTCCCGCCATCAGGAAGACATTGCCGATCTTGATGCCGGGCGCTCCGGACATGCGGTTGGGGATCAGTTCCGCGCCTTCGGGAACGCGCGCCATGCGTAGCCGTCCTTCGTTGGTTCCACCCTTGTCGGCGTAATAGCGTTCGAGGATTTCGCGCGCTTCGGGATGGATGACGACCGGAACACTCAGCGCCTGCGCCACGGCGTCGACGGTAATGTCGTCATGCGTCGGGCCGATGCCGCCGGTGGTGAACAGGTAGTCATAGGAAGCGCGCAGGCTGTTCACGGCGTCCACGATCCGGTCCTGGACATCGGCCACCACCCGCACTTCGGTCAGACGTATGCCCTGCACCTGAAGCCAGCTGGCGACTTGTGCAATGTTCTTGTCATGGGTCCGGCCGGACAGGATTTCGTCACCGATGATGACGAGGCCGGCGGTATAGATACGCCCGTTCGGGTTTGTGTTCATACCACGCTCGTAAGCGATCTGGCCGCCAAGGTGAAGCGTTACTCCGCCGCCTGCAGGTTTGCACTTGAATGGGCGGCTTCGAAGCGCAGGATACCGTCCTCGATCGGCAGATTTTTCAAATCATCCCGGTCCTTGCGGTAATCCTGATTCATGCGCCAGGGCATGACCGGCGAGTTCCTGGGCATCAAATGTTTGGAGCGCTGGAGATAGCCGGACG
This sequence comes from Allopontixanthobacter sediminis, assembly GCF_009828115.1. Taxonomy (GTDB): domain Bacteria; phylum Pseudomonadota; class Alphaproteobacteria; order Sphingomonadales; family Sphingomonadaceae; genus Allopontixanthobacter; species Allopontixanthobacter sediminis. Next base: position 1,050,792 of record NZ_WTYL01000002.1, read on the forward strand.
AGAAATCGAAAATGTCGTCTTCCTCCAGCCCATGGTTCTCGGCCAGTATGGGGGTGACGATTTCCGCCCCCAGTTCGTCCATCCGGTTCATCACCTTGCAAACATATTCGGCGACGATATCGACCCGCAGCGTCCAGCTTGCGTTGAGATAACCGAATACCGCCGCGAAATTCGGCAGGTTCGAAAACATGCAGTGCTTGTAATAGTAGCGTTCGTTGAACCGGACCGGTTCGCCATCGACGCTGATGGCGATCTTGCCCATCACCGCAATATTCAGTCCGGTTGCGGTGACGATGATGTCGGCCGGAAGAACGCTCCCCGATGCAAGCCTGATTCCTTCCGGCACGAAGCGGTCGATCTGGTCGGTAACAATTTCGGCCTTACCGGCCTTCATCGCTTCGAAAAGATCACCGTCCGGAATGAAGCACATTCTTTGTTCCCACGGATTATAGGGCGGTTCCAGGGCTACTGGATCGTATTTGTCCCCCAGCGCTTTTCGCGCCCGGTCCTTCAGCGAATCCGCCACTTGCTCGGGGTGGGTCCGCGAACGCTTGAACATGAGATCGGTCAGGAAGACGTTTTTCCACCGGGTCAGCCGATAGGCCCATTCATCGGGCAGGACCTTGCGCAGGAAATTGGCAATGCCGTCTTTCGCCGGGACCGACCGAATCCATGTCGGGGTCCGCTGCAGCATCGTTACCTTCGCCGCTTTTTCCGCCATGACCGGGACGATGGTTACCGCCGTTGCGCCGGATCCGATCACGACCACGTTCTTGTCGGAATAATCGAAATTCGCGGGCCAGAATTGCGGGTGGACAATTTCGCCGGCGAAATCTTCGGTTCCCTGGAACCCGGCGTCATAGGGCTGATCGTAATCGTAATAGCCTGAGCCTAGGAACAACCAGTTGGCGGTCATCACATGCTGCTGACCGCCGGTTTCCACGGTAACGTGCCAGCGTGCCTCCTCATGGCGGAAGTCAGCACTGAGGACCTTGTGATCCAGGCGGATATGGCGGCGGATGCCGCGTTCATCCGCAATGCGGTTCAGATAATCGAGAATCCGCTCGCCTTTGGCGATGCTTTCCTCGTCCCGCCACGGCTCGAACCCGAAACCCAGGGTATGCATGTCGCTGTCGGAACGGATCCCGGGATAACGGAACAGGTCCCATGTCCCGCCCAGCTTCTCGCGCCGGTCGAGCACCGCATACGACCGATTGGGACAGGTCATTTCCATGTGCGCGGCCATGCCGATGCCGGAAATACCGGCGCCGACGATCAGTACATCGAAATCAGGGGGCGTCGCGAGCAATGGTTCTCTCCTACTGACACCGATGTAAGCACATGCGTTGCCTCAAGGCCAGTCCCTCTTTGCAACCTTGGTCCGCTGGTCCGGCATTCCCATGGCGACGAGCAAACCGGTTTTTTCCTGCCGGTCTCGGAAATCGTCCTTGCTGCCCATGCCGCGCCAATCCGCCAGGATCAGCGATTGCGCAACCGCTCCGCCCAGGGTCGTGCCCGGTCCGGTGACAATGAACAAGTCGGGCGCGAATTCGCGTGCGGCCACTTCCACGGCACGGGTAAAGTCGTAGGTTCGGGTGACTTGCGCACCCAACGTATAGTCCCATAGCGCGTCGGTGTCGCTGGCATGCGGCCACCAGACCGCGCCGCGCCCGTCGATCATCGGGAGGGAGGGCTGGCCGAACATCCCGGGCGGCAGTCGCTCGCGGCCCCGGGCAGCCACCGGTTCCTGCAATCGGGTGTGGAACGCGGCATGATTGCCCAGCCGCATCGGGAAGCGGCCTTGCAGCAGCTCCGCTTCCGCCTCGAACGCTGCCAGACCGGACGCATCGCCTGCCAGCACCAGCATCCCGCCAAGCGCGATCGACAGCCGCAGCGTATGCCCCTCGCGCGCGTCGATATCCGCGGCCATCGCCAACAGGGCATCGCGCCGGCCCGGATCGGGCCGCCAGTCGTCCCCGAGGAACGGATACACCAGTTGTCCGCCGATCAGCGATTCCTGCATCAACGTACCCATGGTGTTGGCTACCTTGAAACCGTCTTCCGGCGACACCGCACCCGCGCAGGCCAGCGCCGAGTACCAGCCCATCGAATTGCCGGTCACCGCCACGACCTCGGCTTGGTCCGGGTCGATGCTGAGGAAATCACCCAACGTCGCGGCGTAGATCAGGCCGGAAGCGTTATCGCCGCGGGTATGCTTGAGCCCGGAAAATCGCTCCGCACCGTCGAGTTCGCTCAGTGTTTCCTGTCCGGCGGCTGCGCGCTGCGCGTCGAATTGTGCCAGCAGCGCCGCGTCGGGGAAATGCCGCGCAAGGTATCCGAGCTCCGGTTTGTTGTAGGTTCCGCGTCCGGGGCAGATGACGACTGCGGTCTTCATTTCGCATCTCCCACCAACGTCCGCGCGGCGGTGATGATCTGCTCCGCTGAGGGCATAGTCGCCGCATAGGCGGGGCCGGTCGGGATGAAGCTGTCACGCGCGCTGATCCGGGCGAGGGGGCGGTTTTCGCGGTCCTGCTCCGTAAATATGGTCATGAGCGCATCAGCGATGCCGCCGCTGGCGCGGGTTTCATCGACGATCAGCACGTGGCGGCAGCCCTCGGCGGCGGCCAGCATGGCCCGTTCGGGCAGCGGTGATAGCCAGTTCAGGTCGATGACGCGCGCCGATATCCCCTCAGCCTCGAGCGTCCGCCGAGCCTGATGCGAAAGATAGGCCCCGTTGGCGAAGCTGATGATCGCGAGGTCTTCACCAGCCCCGGTTGTGGTCACTTCGCCAAACCCGATCCGTTCGCCTGTCGCCGGGTAGGTGCCGAGCGAGCCGCCATCGCCCGTTTCATGAAGGTCACGCATTCCGTACAGCGCGATCGGTTCGAGAAAGACCACCAGCCGCTGTTCTTCTCGCGCCAGCCGCACGCATTCGCGCAGCAGCCGGACGGCGTTTGGCCCATTGGACGGGCATGCCAGGATCAGGCCGGGAATATCGCGCAGCACCGCCACCGAATTGTCGTTGTGGAAATGCCCCCCGAAGCCTTTTTGATAACCAAGCCCGGCGATCCGCAGAATCATCGGGTTGGTGTATTGGCCGTTCGAGAAAAACGGCAGGGTCGCCCCTTCGCCGCGCAGCTGGTCCTCGGCGTTATGGAGATAAGCCAGGAATTGGATTTCCGGAATTGGCAGCAATCCGTTCTGCGCCATGCCAAGCGCCAGTCCGAGGATGGACTGCTCGTCCAGCAGCGTATCGATCATCCGCGCACGCCCGAAGCGCTGGGTGAGCTTTTGGGTCACGCCGTAGACCCCGCCTTTGCGGCCGATATCCTCCCCCATCATCACGATCTCCGGGTGGTCCAGCATCAGATCGGTCAGCGCGAAATTGATCAGGCGAGACATGATCTGCGGCTGGTCAGCGGATTTCAGGTCGGCCCCGAAGACTGCGCTGCGCACGTCATCCGGTACGCCGTTGGTCGGGGTGTGCTCGCGGCGCGGCGGGATGATGCTGTCCATGACCTCTTCCGCCGTTTCGAGCCGCGGGCGCGTGACCGCCTCCTGCGCCACCCGCTCGACTCGCCGGTTGGTGCTCTCATAGATCGCAAGTGCCTCGTCTGGCGTCAGCGCACCCGCATCGGCCAACAGGCGGACCGAATGGAGCAGGGGATCGTTCGCTTCATCCGCCTCGACCTCGGACTTGGCGAGGTAAGTTGTCGGTACGTCCGCGCCGGCGTGGCCATACAGTCGGACGGTGCGGATATGAAGGAAAGCAGGTTTGCGGCGGGTACGGACGAAATCTGCGGCCTCGGCAGCAACACGGAACGTCTCGAAGATATTTAGCCCGTCGCAGTGGAAATAGCGGAGGCCGGGCCGATGGGCGAAGCTGGCAGCGATCCAGCCATCGGGCGTCTTGGTGGAGATACCGATGCCGTTGTCCTCGCATACGAACAGCAGCGGCAGCGGGACCTTCTGGAATGCCGTCCAGCAAGCGGTGTTGATCGCACCTTGCGCCGTGGAATGGTTGGCGGAGGCATCGCCGAAGGAACACATGACGATCGCATCGTCGGGCAACAGCTGATGTTCCGGGCGAATGCGCCTTGCGAGGCCGACCGAATACGCTGCCCCCACCGCTTTGGGCAAATGGCTGGCGATGGTCGAAGTCTGCGGCGGGATATTTAGCGCTTTCGACCCGAGCACCTTGTGCCGCCCGCCCGAAATCGGGTCTTCGCTGGAGCAGGCGAAGGACAGCAGCATGTCCCAGGTGATGGTTTGGCTCGCAACCTGGCTTGCGCGCTGGATCTGGAAAGCGGCGTCGCGGTAGTGGAGGAACGCCATGTCAGTCGGGCGCAGGGCGGCCGCGACAGACGCCATCCCTTCATGACCGGAAGAACCGATGGTGTAGAACCCCTGTCCCGCCGCCTGCATCGCGCGGCTGGTACGGTCGAGAGCTCGGGTCAGGCAACCGGATCGGTAGATGGAAACGGCCAGCTCCGGCGGCAGCGCTGCACCGGGCGCGTTGCCCGCGGGCAGGTCGCCCGCCGCGACCCGGCGCAGGAAATTGTCGTGAACGATAGCCGCGCGGTCCATAGCCTGCCTGTATAAGTCCTTTTTCGCCTAACCGCCGGATCAGGCGGGAACGGTTATCTTCTTGCCGCTGAACACGGCTTGCCAGCTCTGGATTTCGGAAAAAACCACATCGTCCGCCGCGTGCATCAGTTCCGCGACGTGCCGGTATTCCAGCCGCTCTGCCGGCGCGCCTTGCAACAATGCGATGCGGTCCGCAACCACCCCCAGCTTTTCCGCGGCAACTTCCGAAATCGTCGCGAAACGTTCGAAATCGCCGAAGTAACGAATGCCCGCGAAGGCACCGCCGAGGGTCGGCAAGGCGACGCCTAGCACGGTAAAAAGCTTTGCCGCATGGTCCGGCCATCCGCCAGCAAGGCCTGTGAAATGTTCGGCGGCCACCAGCCCGAGGTAGATTGCAACGGCCAGTACGGCAGCAACGAACAGCACGGCTGACAGCCTGTCCAGCCCTTCGTGCACCCGGTTCAGTTGGCGGGCCTTGCGCCGATGATAGTCGCGCTGCGGCAAAACCTGGTGATCGCGCAAGATACCCAGCGCCGCGTGGAGGTATGGCTTGCCGATTTTCGCTTCCGGCAGGCCGACCGCGCGCATGCTGTGGCGGGCATACCATTCGGGCCAGAAGCTCCGTGTACCGCGCGGCCAGTTACCCGCCGGACGAGCAACGCCCATCGCCAGCAGCACGGGGCTGTGCCGGAGATATTCCGCAGCCCTTCGGGTCTCGAACCAGCGGCCGTGAAGGCGGTGGCGAGTGCCGTATACGGTGATTGCGATGACGGTCAGCAGCAGGGCGAATTCGATCCCCGCGAACAGCCACTTCTGGCTGGTGTCTACCAGCGGCAAATACAGGACGCCGGCGATGATGGCGAAGGAGCCGAGCAGAAAATTGATCGTCATGCCCGAACGGTAGCTGTCCGAGATCCGCGCCGAGATCCCGTCCGACCATGCGAACCGCCGCAACACCCGGGCTTCTATCCGCGCCCAGAGGGCCGGATCTCCGCACGGCAGCGCGTCGATTGCCGACAGCAGCGGTGCGGCGCTTCCGGTTGCGATGGCGGAGGGCCGTTCGTAGGTCTGGCGAACGGAGCCCAGCCGCCGGGCCAGGCCTTGCTCGCCGAACAGCGCCTCGATCCTGCGGAACGCGTGGGCGAACAGGCTGCTCCGGTCCCGCCAGCGCGCGCTGTTGAGCGCGTCGGTCCCGATATGGCTGCCGGTCATGGTCGAGGTTTGCGGCAACACACTGGCGCGCACAATCGCGGCGAGTGCATCAGCGTCCTGGGTTTCGGCTACGGCAGCGCTTCGTCCGGCAAGGGCTTCCGGCGTCTGCAGGATCTGCCAGTGCATAGGGGCGGGGTCGACCCACAGCACCGGCGTACCCTGTTCCAGCGCGGCGGCAACGGTGTGGCCGGTGCCGCCGACATCGGCGATCGACTGGCCGTCCCACACCGCGATCAGGAAATCGCATTGCTCGATCAGGATCCGGCCCGCGGTTGCCGCGCGCGATCCCGCCGCCAGATCGGCCGCCTTGCGCGTGTCGGGGCTGCTGTCCGGCTCGGACGCGGCAATCAGAAGGGCGGCGATCCGTTCGTCGTCGTCTGCCAGTTCGAACAGCCGTGCCTGGGACAGGATTGCATCGATCCGGTCGATCCGCTGCGCCGCTTCGGTATTGGCGGGCCTCTCGCCTGCAAGGGTGCTGCGCAGGTCCGCCGCATCCATCGGACGGGCGTTGATCGCCGCGTTTACTGCCTTGCCGAACGGCAGCGGGACAACCAGTTCCCAGTTCCGGTCCAGCGCCAGGTTCGCGGCAATCTGGTCAGTCCCGTCGGAGGTAAGCGTATGCAGGCGCGTCGCTGCCAGCGAGCCGCCAAGTTCGCCGCTGCAATCTGCGAGCACTCCGTCGATCTGGCCAAACACGGTCCTGAACAGGTTCGTCAGATCGCTGGCGTCGGGCGGAAATGAAGGGTGGCTGGCGCGGTGACCCGTTACCGCAATCGATAGACAGGGACACGGAACAGGTTCGGCTTGCACGGTCGGTCCGGACGTGGAGGCCCCTAGCAGTTCAGTCAGGACAAACCCTCCCCGTCACCCGGTTTTCGCCGCATCTTGTTGTCCAACCGCATCTAGCGTAACTTATCCGCTGAAGGCGAGCGTTTATGAACAGTGAGCGGAATCTGCCAGTCCGGGCGGCCAATTCCCGGTCGATCCGGTTGAGACGGGCGTCGTTGATCGCTGCGAGTGCGCTCACCCCGGCATTCCTGTTTTCCGGCTGCACACAGCCCGAGGACCGGGCCGAGCAGGAGCAGACCGAGGCCGCAGTTGAGGCTACCCCCGAGCCGCTGGAAACTGCAGATCTACCCGAAGCAGACGAAATCGATCCCGTCGAGACAGTTCGGATTGCGGATTCTACCCCGAACTACCGTCCGATTGTCTTTCGGCCCAATCCCGCATTTGAACGACGCCCCCGTCGGATCCTGGCGCATCGGGTTCGGACAAGAACACCGCCTCCGCCGCCCCCTCCGCCGCTCGAACCTGGATATACCTATTGGGCCGGGGCCGAAGGTCCGCCGCCGCAGGTCATCCGATGCTTTGGACAATTGGGAACGGTCACCTTCGCGCCAAACTCTGCTGACGTCTATCAAGAAGCTGCCGCGGCCCGGGGAGGCGCCGCGTACAGCTCTGAAAGTGCGTATTCGCCTGGTCACAACTCTGCCGCTTCGCTGGCGAAGCAAGTGGCGGATTGCGGCCCCGGGAGGGTTAGTATCATCGCCGTGGAACCCGCTGGATCACCTGTGGGGAGCACGATCGGCGCCAATACGGAAGCCGACGCCGAGGTGCAGCTGAGCCGCGCCCGGTCCGATGCGCTGCGCAGCGTGCTGGACACGGTTATTGATCCGCAGACGGCCCAGCTTTCCCAGATATTCGTCACCTTCGTGCCTGCTAACGGGGGCACGCCCGATGAATTTTCCGATGAACTGCAGGTCGCCTTCACGCCGACCTGTCCGGTAACATCCCGGATAATTTACGACGAAACGTTCGAGCCGCAAGAGGGTCTGCCGCTGCCCGGCCCGGAGGTGCTGTCTCGGTTGGCAATGTCGAATGGCCTGATCGTGGTCGCAGGATCCGTTGCGGAAACAGAATTGCAGCCCACCTCCGATCCCGTGGGATCCGAACCAATGTCCTCCGAAGCAGCTGTGATCGATATGATCTACGGCCTGTCCGGCAATCTGCAATACGCGCCAGAATTGCAGGGCCGCGCGATAATGAAGCGCTATTACGGCCCCGATTGCGAGGAACTGGATCAGCCGGGGCGGATCGCGGTGTTCGTCGAACCGATGCCGGAACGCTATCTCCAGACAAATGAACAATCGGCCGCAGCCGCTGACCCGCAAACGGATGTGGAATTCGTTTCCGGCGCGGTGGTTCAGCCAATTCCGGAATAGGCCCGCATAATCGCACACGTGTGCACGTCATGGCTTGGGATTTTGCGAAAGCGCTGGTAGGCGCTGCGCCATGCTTGGAATCAACGGAATTACCGTGCGGCTTGGCGGCCGGACCATACTTGATCGCGCGACGGCCTCGGTACCTCCGGGCGGGCGCGTGGGGCTGATCGGCCGCAACGGGGCGGGCAAGTCCACCCTGATGAAAGTGATGATCGGCAGCCTCGATCCGGACGAAGGCACGATCGACATGCCCAAGTCCACGCGGCTGGGCTATATCGCGCAGGACGCCCCGACCGGCACCGCCACGCCTGCCGAAACCGTGCTGGCAGCGGATGTCGAGCGGGCGGAACTGATGGAAGCGTCAGAAACCTGCACCGATCCCGACCGGCTGGGCGACATCCATGACCGGCTGCTGGCGATCGACGCGTATTCAGCCCCCTCACGCGCCGCGCGCATCCTGACCGGGCTGGGCTTCGACGAGGACATGCAGAACCAGCCGCTCGACAGTTTCTCCGGCGGCTGGAAAATGCGCGTGGCGCTGGCCGCGCTGCTCTATTCCGCGCCCGACGTGCTGCTGCTGGACGAACCTTCGAACCACCTTGACCTCGAAGCGACGCTGTGGCTGGAAAACTTCCTCAAGAGCTATCCCGCAACCGTGGTGGTGATCAGTCACGAGCGCGACTTGCTTAACAACGTGGTCGACAACATCCTGCATTTGCAGGGCGGGAAGCTGACGTTGTATCCCGGCGGATACGACAGTTTCGAACGCCAGCGAGCCGAACGCGCGGCCCAGCTTGCGGCGGCCAAGGCCTCGCAGGATGCCCAGCGCGCTCGCCTGCAGGATTACGTCGCCCGCAATAGCGCGCGTGCCTCCACCGCCAAACAGGCTCAGTCGCGCGCCAAGATGCTGGCCAAGATGCAGCCGATCGCGGCGCTGATGGAAGATCCTTCGCTAAGTTTCGATTTTCCCAGCCCGGCCGAACTGAAGCCGCCGCTGATCACGCTCGATCTGGCGGCAGTGGGCTATGCGCAGGACACGCCGATCCTCAAGCGGCTCAATCTGCGGATCGACCCGGATGACCGGATCGCGCTCCTAGGACGCAACGGCAACGGCAAGACCACGCTCGCCCGGCTGCTGGCGGCGCAACTGCCGCCGATGGAAGGCGAGATGAACGCCAGCGGCAAGATGCAGGTCGGCTATTTCACCCAGTACCAGGTGGAAGAACTGGCCAGCGACGCCACCCCGCTGGAGCACATGGGCCGCGTGATGGAAGGCAAACCGCCCGGCGCCATCCGCGCGCAACTGGGCCGGTTCGGCTTTTCCGGAGACCGCGCCACGCAGCAGGTAGCCAAGCTGTCGGGCGGCGAGCGTGCCCGGCTGGCGCTGGCGCTGATCACCCGCGACGCGCCGCATTTGCTGATCCTCGACGAGCCGACCAACCACCTTGACGTCGATGCGCGCGAAGCGCTGGTACAGGCGCTCAATGCCTATGAAGGCGCGGTTATCCTGATCAGCCATGACCGGCACATGGTGGAACTGACCGCCGACCGGCTGGTGCTGGTCGATGGCGGGACCGCGGCGGAATATTCCGGCAGCATGGAAGATTACATCGACTTTGTGCTCGGCCGCAACCAGCCCAAATCGGACGCGGGCGGGGCGAAGATCGTCAAGAAGGACCGCAAGGCCGCCGCGAAGGAGCGGGAAGCGCAGCGCGCGCTCAAGGTCCGTCTGACCGCCGTGGAGAAGGAAGTCGCCCAGCTGGAGGCGCAGTGTTCCGCGCTGGACCGTGCGATGTTCGAACCCGCCAGTGCCGCGCCCGAGTTTGCCAAACTGTCGATGGGCGAATTGTCCAAGCGGCGCGCGCAGCTCGGCAGCGAACTGGAAACGAAAGAAGCCGAGTGGCTTGCCCTCAGCGAGCAGTTCCCCAGCGAAGCGGCAAGCGCGGCCTAAGGGTCAACCGGGCCGGAAGGCGATCCGTATATCTTCGAGATCGCCGAGCATTGCCGCGATCTTGGCGGAATCGAACTTCAGCATAGCTTGGCGAATGCTGTTTTCCGCGTGATCGTAGATCGTGGTGAAGGCTTCGGCGAGTTCGCTGTCCCGGTTGAGCCCGGCGCGTAATGCCGCAACGGCATCAAGCGCCCGCGCCAGCGCCCGCTGGCGCAGATCGTTGTGGCCATGCCGCGCGGCATAGATTGATCGGCCAAGCGCGGAACAGGCTTCCTCCAGACACAACCGGACCAGTGCCGGGGCATCGGATCCGAAAATGCGCGCGTCCATCTGAACCCGGCGGTAAGCTTCCGCGGGGCTGCGTGCCGGGGATACGCGGGCCATCAGTTGCCCGAATTCCATTGGTCGATCTGCGCCTGCAGGAAAGACAGCGTGGACTGGGAATTGGATACCCGGATGTCGGACCGGGAGAACTGGGTAGTCAATTGCGCGCGCAGTGCTTCCTGTTTTTCGGCGATGTCGGACAATTGTTCGGTGATCTTGCCGGCCTGCTTGGTGTATCGCGTAACCGATCCGCCGAGAGTCCCTGGATCGCCGGAAGTGCCCATCGCCCGGGCCAGTTTGTCGAACGTTCCGAACACTCCGAACAGGCCGGTGGTGAACATGGCGGCGGCAGCGTCGGGATTGCTTTCCAACGTCGCGGACAGCCGGTCGGTGTCGAGCCGGAAGGTCCCGTCGCGGGTGATCGCAAGGCCAAGGTCGCCCAAGGTGCGCGGCTCGCCCGGTGCGGCGCCCGGCATCACCACGCTACCCGCCAGCTTGGCCATTTCCCGCTTCAGGCGGCGCGCACCGGGATCGCTGCCCAACTCGCCGCTGATCGGATCGGCACTGGCGGCCAGCTGGCTGCTGATTTCATTGAGGGCCGTGACGAAATCGGCCATTACGCCGGATATTTCGCCGGTGGTGCTGCTGAAACCGATCCGCGTGGGTGCGCCGGTGTTGGTGCCCGTCAGCGACAGGCTGAGACCGCCCGGCAGCCCCCGCACCTGGTTGCTGGCGGAAGTGATTTCGACGGTATCAAACAGGATGCGCGCGTCGGCGGCAGTCTGGCGCAATTGCCCGGTATCCGCGGCAGGGGTCCAAGCCAGATAGTCAATGTTACCCGCAGATGGCGCACCGCCGCTCGCGCTGGTTCCGGTGGCATCCACCGTGAACCCGTTCGCCGCCCCGTCCGCGCCTTTGTAGACAAGCCGCGCGCCGTCGCTGCCGCTTGCGACATACGCGGTCACGCCGCTGCCGCTGGCGTTGATCGCGGCGGCGACTTCGGACAGCGTGGCACCGGCGGCCACGTCGATGGTCACCGGATCGCGCGCCGCGTCGGCAGCAAAGCCGGTGCCGGAAACCGTCCCGAAACGCAGGGTCAGGGTTCCTTCGCCGACAACATCGCTGGAAGACGAATAGGGCGGCGCGACCAATGTCTGCGATCCGGCGAGCTGCGTGACCTCGAGCGAATAGGCGCCTGATGGGGTGGTACCGCTGGCTACGCTGGCACTTGCGACCGAACTGTTGGCGACAAGCGCCCGCGGCGTAAGGTCACCATCACGGATGCGGGAGCCTAGCGCGCTGGCCAACTGGGTCATCTGGTTGCGCAGGGTTGACGCCGCCGAAATCCGGGTTTCCAGCTGCTCGCTGCGCGCTTCCAGCTGCGCGACTTTGGTCGCGAAGCGGGCGACCGCGAGATCGCCGGCCAGCTTCACCATGTCCACGCCGCTGCCCGCACCCAGCGCGCCGACGATTGAGGAGGTCGATGTTTCCATGATTTGAAGAACGACGCGGCGCGGGGGTGATTAAGCCCGAGCGCGGCCTTCGCTGTCGAACTGCATTGTGGCGGGCAGGTCGATCCGCGGGCGATCGGGCTGTTCGCCGCGTTTGAGCGACAGGACGAAGGCCAGGACGCTGGCAATCGCCGAGTAGAGTTCCGCCCGGATCATCTGGTTTTCCCGGGTGGTAAAATAGACCGAGCGGGCGAGCGCCGGAAATTCCAGCGTCGGCACCTTCAGTTGCGCCGCAAGTTCGCGCATCGCCAGCGCCTTCTCGCCGCGGCCTTTCGCAATCACGATTGGCGCGCTGGCGATGGCGGGATCGTATTTCATTGCCACGGAAAAATGGGTCGGGTTGGTCAGCAGGAACTGCGCTTCGCCCATCGCTTTTGTAACGCCTCCGCTGGCGATCTGCCGCTGTCTCTGGCGGATTGCGTTGCGTTTTTCGGGGGAGCCTTCACTTTCCTTGCCCTCGTCCCGGACTTGTTGCAGCGTCATTTTGAGACGCCCCATCTGGCGGAACCACTGGATCGGGAAATCCACTGCGGCGATCAGGCCAAGCCCCGCGGCGAGGATCATCAGCATCGTCGTCAGCGCGTGCCATGCCGCCGACAGCTGCCCGGTCAGGTCGCCCCGCCCGAGACCGAGTATATCGTCCAGCTTGCCGCTTCCCCACCACCACGCGAGGCCGCCCAGCAGGCCCAGTTTCAGGATGCTCTTGCCAAGTTCGATCAGGCCGTTGATGCCGAAAATTCGCCCAAGTCCCTTGACCGGATCCATTCGAGAAGCCTTGGGAGCGAGATTGCCGACCATGAACCTGCCATCGCCGAACAGCAGCTGCGAAGCGACCGTTGCCGCCATCACCACCAGCCCGAGCGTGACAATCGGCACCGCGACCCCCAGAACCGCGTCCGACATCACCCGGCCAGGATCGAAATCCGCAATGTCGCTGCGACGGAAACTGAAACCGGTGCGGGCAATTTCCTTCAGGCTATCCATCAGCCACGGTCCGAAATACTTCAACCACAATGCGCCCGTGAGCACCCCGACCGCCGTGCCCAGTTCCTTGGAGCGCAGCACATCGCCCTTCTTGGCCGCGTCCTGTCTGCGCTTTGCGGTTGGTGCGAATGACTTTTCGCCGGCTTCCTCGCTCATCGGGCCAACACCGCGTCGACATTCTCGAGCGCCATGCCCGACAGCCGAATGAACTGTTCGGAGGTGAACGGCGAAACCGCGATCAGGGCCGCGATCCCGGCGAGCACACCAGCTGGAAGGCCGAGCGCAAACAGGTTGAGTGCGGGAGCGGACCTGCTGAGGACGCCGGTGACCAATTGCACCAGGAACAGTACCAGCATCACCGGCAAGGCAATGGCAACGGCCGTGGTGAAGGCTTGGCCCGCAAAGCTGACGATCAGCCACGCGCGTTCCGCCCCGAGCCAGCTTTCACCTGGCGGGAACGCGCTGTAGCTGTCGATCAGCAGGCGCAGCCACAGCAGGTGGCCACCGATGCCGAGGAAGATCAGGGTCAGCACCACGGTGAAATATTGGCCGAGTGCGCCGGACTGGGCGCCGCTGTTGGGGTCGATGGCCGTCGCGATCGCCATCCCCATGCCGCCGGAAATCTGCTCCGCCGCCATCACCGGCGCGATGAAGCTGATCTGGAGTACGAAACCGAGCGCAAGACCGATAATGACCTCACCGATCAGAGCCATGAACGCCGCTATGGACAACATCTCGGCAGGTGTCTCGACCGGTGTCCAGACCATCACGAACACCGCAATCGCACCGGCCATCGAAATTCGCACCTGCACCGGTATGCTCGACGCGCCGAAGAATGGTGCGGCCAGCAGCGCAGCGCCGACCCGGGTCATGATGAAGATCAGCGCCCACAGCTGGTTCTCGATCCCGCCGAAGCCGAACTGGACGGCGTTCATCGTGAGATGGTCGCTATCTGGGCGAATATCTCGCGGGCGAAATCGCTGACCAGCCCCATCATCGAGGCACCGAACAGCACCAGCACGACCGCGATCATAGCCAGTTTGGGGACGAAGGTCAGGGTTTGTTCGTTGACCGATGTCGCGGCCTGGATCACGCCCACGAACAGGCCGACCGCCAAGGCCGCCAGAAGCACCGGCGCGGCGACCAGACCGGTGACCCACAGCATGCGGTCGGCTAGCGCCAGGACGGATGCGGAATTATCGACCATTGTTCATACCCCTCATACAAAGCTCATCGCCAGACTGCCCATCAACAGGCTCCACCCGTCGATTAGGACGAATAGCAACAACTTGAACGGGAGAGACACGATCGTTGGGCTGAGCATCATCATCCCCAGCGACATCAACACGCTGGCCACTACCAGGTCGATCACTAGGAACGGCAGGAACAGCATGAAGCCGATCTGGAATGCGGTCTTTAGTTCGCTGGTGACAAAGGCGGGCAGCAGGATGGAAAACGGCACACTCTGCGGATTGGCGAACTCGCCCGCACCGGCAATGTCCGCGAACATTGCGAGGTCGGCGGTGCGAGTCTGGCGGATCATGAAGGCGTGGAACTGGTCGCCCGCCTTCCCGATTGCGATCTCGGCCGGCATGGTGCCTGCAGCATAGGGCTCGATTGCGGCGGTGTTCACCCGTTCCAGTGTGGGGGCCATGATGAACAGCGACAAAAACAGCGACAGACCGACCAGCACCTGGTTGGGCGGCGATTGCTGCAGGCCGAGCGCCTGCCGCAGGATCGATAGCACCACGATGATCCGGGTGAAGCTAGTCATCATCAGGATCAGTGCGGGCAGCACGGTCAAGAGACCCATCACCACCAGCAATTGCAGCGACAGGCTTAGCGGTGCCTGCTCGCCGCCCGCAGTAGCTCCCAAAGCGCGGTCGAGCGCGCCGGACAGGGCTGCTTCCGTCGCAGGTCCGCTCGCCAGCACCGCGCCTGCTTGGGCCAGCGCGGGATCGGCCAGCGCAGCGCCCGCTATCAGGGCAAATACGGTGACCGGGATTTTGCCGAAATTAACCATATTGGATCTCGCTTGAAGGCGCGCTGACGAGGCCGGGGGCAGAATTGGCTGCTGGCGCCTCGGCCAACCGGGTAAGGCCGTGGCGGGTGCTCCCCACCAGGATTTCCCGACCGTGAAATTCGATCACTGCCAGCCTGATGCCAGGTGACAGCATGGTGATTTCCAGCAGTCGGGCCGATTTCTGCCTGTCGGGAGAAGTCATCCGCGCCTGAAGCTTTTTGGTCAGCCACAAGCTGCCCCAGATCATTCCGGCAAGCAGCGGCAGCATCAGCACCAGTTTGAGGATATACCAGCCCATCATGCGGCCTCGCGACTGGCAGCCGAGGCGGTGTCATCACCCCCGGCAAGCTGCACGATCTTAAGAGCGAAGCGGCCATCCTGCGCCACGATTTCGCCTTTCGCGATGGGATTCCCGTTGACGAATACGTCGAGCAACTCGTCGGTGAGGCGGTCGAGCGGGACGACCGATTCCTCGCCTAGGGTGAGCACATCCTTCAGCTTGAGCTGGCAGCGGCCAAGCTCGACCGAGAGGGTCACGTCGACGTTGCGCAGCAGGTCCAATCCGGACTTGGTCATGTATTTATTCCTTTGGGCAGATTTTCGGAAATGCGGGTTATCTTGAGTGCCACACGGTCATCCTGAGCGCCGACCGAACCCCAGGCGAGCGGAACCCCGCCGATGTGGAGCGGAACCTGGCGGGCGATCGAAAGCGGGATCAGGTCACCCGGCGTCAGTGCCGCGAGCCGGGCGAGCGGCAGGGTCAGTTCGGCAATCACGGCAACTGCGGGGAGCGCGATATCACCAAACGGTTCACCGAGAGGATCATGGAAAATGGCGTCTGCGGAAACGCCGGACTGCCCGCCGCCAGCTGCCAGCTGGGTGCAATCGATCATGGCCTGCATATCGGTCAGCGATGCGGCGACCACGATCGTCCACGAGGCCTGTTCTTCAGCGGTCACGGTCAGGTCGAAATGGATGCATTCCGCCTTGCCACGAAAGGGATCGAGCTGCCCGAGATCGGTACCCCGGCGGCTGAGGGCAGGGACATCAGCGCCTGAACTGGCAAACACCCGCTCCAGACCGTCGCGGCAGGCGGCTTCGAGTTGGCGCACCGTAAGGTCAGCGGACAGGGGCAGCGTTTCAGGCAGCGCTTCCGGCACTTCACCGGTGCCGCCATAGGCGCGGTCGGTGAGTGCGAGCGCTGCAGCGTGATCGAGCGACATGAGCAGCGCAGCCCCGCCGGAAATATGGGTAACCCAATGCGCAGCCTTACGCCCCAGTCGATTAATGAAGGCGGTGGTGTTCGTCCTTCCGACCTCACCCGCTGCCAGCGTCAGGTCCGCGCCGCCGCAGATTGCGCCAAGGTGCCGCCCCAGCTCGGATGCGATCCGGGAGGCGAGTTCCGCACAGTCGCTCGCGAGATCGCGCGCTGGCGGGGTCGCAGGCAGCAGCTCCGCGCAATGCTGCGCCAGGGCCCGCCGGGCCGTGAAGTCATGCTGCGGGGTCACTGAACCAAGAAGCCCCGGAAGTGCACGTCATCGACGCCGCCGAAGCCCTCGGTTTCGGTCAGTACCCGATTGATGGCAGCGGTCAGCCGTTTCTGCAGGCGCGCCTTTCCTTCGACCGAATAAACGTCGCCTTCAGGAGTATCGGCAAGTTCGATCAGGATTGCGGAGCGGATCGCCAAGTCATGCTTCCTCAGCCACATCAGGACCCGCCCGTCATACCGTGTCGATGCGGCGAGGCTGACTTGGATCAGCGCCGCGGAATCGAGCAGGTTGGAAGTGAATGCGTCCTCGAACGAGTAATAGGTGGTACGGTATTCGCTGCCGCCTTCGCCATCAACGTCGTCGACCTCGCCTTCCTTGGCTTCGGACTTGGGGGCATATGGGTCTTCTTCGCCCTTGCGGACCAGTTTGGGCAGATCGGGACCCTTGGCTTCGTGGGACGCGCCAAGATAGCCCATCGCGACCGCGCCATAGGCGCCGCCCGCGCCCACGCCGAGCATGGCGAGTGCGATGATCACCAGTTTCATCTTCCCTTTTTTGGCCGGAGCATCATCGTCAGTTTTCTTGGGCTTGGTCATCGATGTTCTTTCAGTTCGGTTGGCGGAGTATCAGGCGTAGAGGCCGCGTGTTTCGGTGCGCCGTACGTTCGGCTGACTGCCGCCTGCCTCCTCCGTGGGGAGGTCACCGGCTTGTTCGGGGCTTGAATGTTGCGCCAGCGAACGCGCGTTGCCGCTCGCCTGGTGCTGGGCCTGAGCGTGGCTGTGGGGCTGGCCGTTTCCGGCTGCGGCGCTGTCGCCGCGTGCGGGATTGCTGTCATTGCGGACAGGCTCGGGCGTGGATGCCGCTCGTTCGGCCAGCGCCGTGCGAGCCGCATGCGCGAAATCAGGATCGTGGCTGGTCATCGTCACGCTGACGCTGACCGGATTGCCCGCCAGCCCAGGGCCGGTAGAGGAACCCGGTGCCGCATCGAACCGCAAATTGACCTGACCGAACTCGGCATGGGCCAGCGACAGGCGGGCGGTCCCAGGGTGGGCCGCTTCGCGAGCCTGTGAGAGCCGGTCGATCAGCGCCTCGAAATCGCGCGAAGCGATCGGGGCTTGAACTGCGGTATCCGCAGCGAAGGAACCGGACGATGCTAATGGGACGATGCTCGCGAGGATTGCTTCGGGGCTGGGGCCTGCGCCGATAGGCACTGCGGCTCCTTGAAGCGCGCCAGTTACAGGTCGGCGGCCTTCACCCGCCAACCCAAGCGCTTCCCGGGTCGAAAACTGCACGACAGGCGGCGGTATCACCTGAGACGTGGCCTCCGGGGTGCGACCCTTCGCGGCTGGGGCGGGCTGGGTCACTTGAACTGTATTCGAGTTGACTTCGGCTGGCGCAGGCGGCGTCTGCTTGATTTTACCGGGTGCGGGTGCGGGTGCGGGTGCGGGTTCGGACTTGGCCACGGACGAGACTTCGGCTGCGTCGATGGAAAACGCGGCGAGCTTCGGCAGCGGGCGCTTGGTGCCCTCGGCAGCCTGCAGGTCATCGGCCGAAGTCGGCCCTGCGGCAGGCTCGGCTGCCGTCACTATCGGCACCGGCACCGGCATCGTGCCGAATGCCGCCGCGTCCAGCACTACGGCTGCTTCAATCGGCTGCGTTTCGGGAGTAGCGGCCCCCTGCGCGAACTCCGTATTGCCCGGCGAAATCTTGCCGGGCAGTTTGCCGTCCGGCAAAACGTTGCCGGTCCGGGGCATTTCGGAGAGCCCTAAGGACGGAGCGGCAGGACTGCCGGCCAAGTTGGCACCGCCTGTCTCGAGCAGGCTGGCAAAAGTACCCGCCAAACGTGCCGTACCCTTGCCAGAAAGTGCCTGGAGCAGCTCGAGACCGCGGCCCTTCCCCGAAAGCGCGGGATCGGCGGGAATGGCGCGGATGGAATGCAAGGTGTGTCCTTTCGCTGCAGTAAAAATGCCGGGCGTCCATCCCGTCATCGGCTCGGGAAAACCGGGCTTACCGCTTGTTATTCAAGGACCGTGCCAAATGGGTCTGCGCTGCGATCTGGGCCGAGGTTCGTGCCCTCGCTGCGGCTTGGCGGTCCGCAGTGAGCCTCTGTTCGACCAGGTCGCGGCTGCGTTCGGCATGGGCCAGCCGGACTTGCTCGGCATCGGCGGACTGCCGCGCCGCCGCGCTGCTGCGCGCTGCATCGGCGGACAATTGCGCGATCCCGCCGTGGTAAGCGCGCAGGTTCTGGAGACCCGCAGCGTCGGGGACATCGGGCCGACCCGCGTAATCGGCCGCCAGCGCGCTGCTGCGGCGCGCCACTCCGGAAAGGCGGGCAAAGGCAAGTTCCGCGCTCGAAACTTTTTCCAGCGCGGCGAGCCGAGCGACATTGCGAACCCGCATCAGTCGTTCCAGCCGCCGCGTCCTGCCGGTATTGCCCTTCATACGGGCGGACGATCGGTGAGCGTAAGCGCCAGTTGCTCGATTGATTCGGCCAACGACACGGGCTTGTCAGGCGGCTGGATCAAGAATTCCCGCAGGCGGTCGTGCATGGCGATGGCGCGGTCGATGCCCGCGTCCGCTCCCTCGCGGTAGGCGCCCATAAGCACCAGATCGCGGTTGGCCTGGTATTGTGCCACGAGGCTGCGGAATTCGCGTGCGTTCTTCTGGTGTTCGCGGCTGGTGACGCCGTCCATCACGCGGCTGAGCGACGCGGTTACATCTATTGCGGGGTACTGCCCCTGCTGGGCAAGTTCGCGCGACAGCACGATATGCCCGTCAAGGATCGCGCGGGCACTGTCGACCACCGGATCGTCCGGATCGTCGCCATCGGCGAGCACGGTATAGATGCCGGTAATCGAACCGCCGCTGACCGAGGAATTTCCCGCGCGCTCGACCAGCTTGGTCACTGCCGCCAGCGCGGACGGCGGATAGCCGCGCGCCGCGCCCGGTTCCCCCAGCAGCAGGCCGATTTCACGGGCGGCGTGCGCAACCCGCGTCAGGCTGTCCATGATCAAGGTCACCTGACGACCCTGGGCGCGGAAATACTCGGCCATTGACGCCGCCAATTGGGCACCGCGGAGCCGTAGGTTCGCCGCGTGATCCGCAGGTACCGCTATGATCACCATCCGGCGGCGCATCGGCCCGGTCATGTGGCGGCTGACGAAATCGGACACTTCGCGGGCGCGCTCCCCGATCAGTGCCACAACCGCAATCTCGCTTTCACAGCCGCCCGCGATCATATCCAGCAGGACTGATTTGCCGACGCCCGATCCGGCAATGATGCCGAGCCGCTGGCCAATCCCCATAGTGGTAAGTGCATTCATCGCGCGAACCCCACAATCGAACGGTTCGATCACGGAGGACCGCTCGAGCGCACCTTCGCGCCTGCCGCCTAGCGCCCAGCGGGCCGCGCTGCGGATCGGCTTGCCGCCATCGATCGGCGCTCCGGTCGCGTCGATGGCGCGGCCTAGAAACGCTTCTCCGACTGCCACGGTGCCGGGCTCGCCTTCGGCCCGCACCAGCGCCCCGGGATGCAACATCACCGTATCGCCGAGCAGCATCATCAGGCTGAACTGGCCGCGAAAGCCGATAACTTCCGCTTGCGGGCCAAGGGTCGGTCCGGAGGTCAGGATCCGGCACAGGCTTCCGATCGGAACCGGCAGACCGGACACCTGGATCAGCCCGCCATCGCAGGAACAGATCCTGCCATAGCGACGCGGCGCAAGCGGACCGTGCACAGTGCGCAGGTCCGCCAGCTGGCTTTCCATCAGCCCTATCATGACGCAGCCCGACCGATGCCGAGCATCTCAGCCAGCGAACGCCGCCATTCCTGGGGACCGCTGGCGATGTCGCCCTCGCGGCCCACCAGCCGGATCGAACCCGGCTCCAATGTGTCGTCCGCAGCAATGGTCCAGCCGCCGGGTTCGACCGTCTGCATCCGGGAGACGTCGGTGGGATGGAGGTGCAGGGTGCAAAGGGACAAATCCTCGCCCAGCAAGACCGCGGCTTCGCGGCAACGTTCCGCCAATCTGGCATGGTCGAGCGCCAAGGGCGCCAACGTGGCTTCGCACAGCATGGCGACGGTTTCGGATAGCTGCCGGCTCAGACGGTCGGCCATGTCGTCGTCGAATCTGCGCAGGGCCACGCCCAGCTTGCGCCGTTCCGCGTTTTCCTGCTTTGCTTCGGCAAGTGCTTCGGCGCGGCCCTGACGGCGTCCATTATCGAACGCCGCCTCGTGCCGTTCATCTGCGTGATCGGGTGCCACCGACGCTGCGAGAGGGGGAGAATACCCTGCGCCGATGGCCGTGGAATCGAACCGGGGGTCCGCCACGAAGTTGTTTTGATTACCTTGGGTGCCAAACCAGATGGTCTCGAAATTTGTGGAACTAGCGGGCGACCGGTCAGACATAATCGCCCTCGTCCCCGCCTGAGCCGAAGGAAATCTCGCCTTGTTCCGCGAGTTTGCGGGCTTCGTCGATCATCCGTTGCTGGGCTGCTTCGACGTCCTTGCGCTTGATCCGGCCGCGGCTTTCGATCTCGTCGCGCACACCATCGGCGGCGCGTTCGGACATCGCGGCGAAAATTGGTCCGCGCTGATCTTCCTCCAAGCCCTTGAGCGCGTCGATCAACACTTCGCTTTCGATGTCGCGGAGCAGGCGGCCCATCGGTAGCGGTTCCAGTGCCAGGATCATGTCGAACTTGAACATTTCCGCTTCGATCAATTGCGCCAGCGGCGCGTTGATGCGGGTAATTTCCGGCATCACGACCTGTTCGACCCCGGCAGCCTGGTTGATCAGGTCAGCCGCCTCGCGTGCGCCGCCCATCTTGAGCGCCTTCTCGCCGAATTGCCGGCCGATCCGGTCAGCCAATATGTCGTTGAGCATGGCCACCGCGTGGGCGGACACCGGACCCAGCCGTGCGATGCGCTCGACAATTGTCGGCTGCACTGCTTCCGGCAAGCCCGCAAGGATCTGTGCGGCTTGTTCCGGTTCGAGCAGCAGCAGCAGCACCGCAACTGCCTGCGGATGTTCGTCCTTGACCAGCTGGACCAGTACGGGCGGGGCAAGCCACCGGGCGAGGTCGATCGTCTGGCTGCGTGTATCGGGCGCAATCCGTTCGAGCAGGGACTGGGCTTTGACCTCGCCGACGGCTTGGGTCATTACGGTGCGCAGACGGGTAAAGCGGCCCTGCACAGGCAGCAGTTCGACCTCGGCGTGTTCGATGAACCCGGCAATTGCGGACGAAACCCAAGCGGGTCCGACATCTTCCATCTCGCACATGGTCCGGCCAACCAGTTCGAGGTGATCCGGATCGAGTCGGCCGAGAATGTTGGCGGCCTCGTCATCATCCAGCAGCATCAGGATCACGGAAGCGCGTTCGGCCTCCGACAGGACGGATGTCTCGATCATGCCGCGCGGTCCTGTGCAAGCCCCTGGGGCGGACTGGAGAGCATCCGGCGCAGCGCGTCGGCAGCACGGTCGGGCTGTTCCTTCGCCAGTTTCTTGGCCAGGTCTACCTGTTCGCGCAGGTCACCGTGCCCCGTCGAGGCGCCGGGAGTTTCTGCAACTGCGGCAAGTACGGCGGGGGTATCGTCACCTTCATCCTCGCCTGCGGCGGGGACTGCGGCCTTGTCTTTCAGGATGCGCATGACCGGACGCACCACGAACAGCAGCGCTAGGATTATGCCGATCAACGCGACTACGTTGCGCAGCACCGTTGCGAACCACGCGGTTTCGTAAAACGGCACGTCCGCGATCACGGCGGGGTCGAATTTGCCCGCGATGACCGTTACCTGGTCGCCGCGTGCGGGATTGGCCCCCACGGCGGAGGCTATCAGTTCCTCGATCTGCTTGGCGCTGGCCGGTTTGATCCGGGCGAGCGCTTCGGAACTTAGCGCAACGGCCACGGTCAGGCGCTTGACGCCCCCGGGCTGGCTGCTGGAAACCGCCACTTCGCGCCCCAGTTCATACGTTTTCTGGTCGCTGGTCTCGCCGTTGGTCGGGCCGGTACCGGCGGGCGCTGCGCCGAGGTTCTGCTCCTCCCCGACTGGCCCCAACTGGGTGGCGGGCGGCGGGGTGTTGGACAGGACACCCGGTACGCCGCCGGCCTGCGCGCCACCAGTCTGGGTGGATTCGCGGCGCATTTCGCTGCGGATCACGCCTTCCTTGTCGTAAGATTCGCGCGCCGAGGTGGTTTCTTCCAGATCGAGTTCAACCTGGACTTCGGTGGAGAAATTGCCCGAACCGATAAGCGGCGCAAGGAGCTGCGAAATCTGCGCACGCAATTTTTCCTCGTAGCTGCGCTGAAGATCCAGCGCCTTGCCGTCCTTGGCCGTGCGGTCGGACAGCAACTGGCCGTGCTGGTCGACGACCTGAACCTGGTCGGCCTGGAGCGACGGGACCGAGCCCGCGACCAGGTTCACGATCGCGTTGACCTGGTCGTCGGACAGGTTCCGGCCGCGCGCAAGCCGGACCATGACTGACGCGCTGGGCGGAACATTCTCGCGGACGAAGACCGACTTTTCAGCTTGGGCGAGATGGACCCTGACGGCTTCGACACCGTCGATCTCCATGATCGTCATGGTCAGCTCCCGCTCGCGGACATTGCGCAGCCGCTCGCCTTCTAGTGTGCGGCTCGATCCAATCGGAATCGCGTCGAGCATGGCGGAGGTGCTCTCCGGCGCGGCGAGGCCGCCGTCGCTGGCGACGAGCATCCGGGCGCGGTAGAGATCGTCTTCGCCGACCGACAGCGCGCCTGTCGAATTGTCGATCGTGTAGGGTATGCCGCCCTGGTCCAGCGCCGCCGCCACTTCGGAACGCTCGGCGTCGGTAAGGCTGCCGTACAACATGCGCTGCGGGCCTTCGGCGAGCGCGAGATACAGTAGGGCGCTCCCGGCGATGGCCACGATCCCGGCGGTCATCGGCAGGCTTTTGCGCACCGCTGGCTGTCCGAAGAAGGCGGAGGCCCGCGCACCGGCGCTGCCGCCGGCTCCGAGAGGGGCAAGGATGGAGCGCTGAGCAGCGATGCTCGGCGTCATTGGCATGATGTTATCAGCCATCTATCAGACCCCCATCCGCATGATGTCTTGATAGGCGGACAGAAGTTTGTTGCGGACCTGAAGGGTTGCCTCGAACGCCACGCCGGCTTCCTGCCGCGCCAGCATGACCTGCGCGACGTCTACGACTTCGCCGCGTTCGAACCCCTCGGTCATCTCGGAGGAACGAATCTGGGTTTCGTTCACGCCTTGCAATGCGGTTTGCAGCGTGGCTGCAAAGCCGCCGCCTGCGGTGGTCCCGGCGTCGGGAGCCGAGCCTACCGCACGGTCTTCGCGCAGGGATTGCAGCGCGCTTGACCGGTCGATGACTTGCTGGCGCAGCGCGATCACCGCGTTCACGCCGCCCGCGCCTCCGACCGGGCTCATCGAGCGGCTCCGGCGAAAGCAAGTCCGGCATCGCGGATATCGGCAAGGCGGTACCGCAGCGTGCGTTCGGAAATGCCCAATCGCCGCGCGGTATCGATCCGGTGGCCGCCGCATTCGTCCAGCGTGCGGATGATCGCCTGCGCTTCCGACTGGCGGACGATGGACGCCAGCTTGCGGACGTTCTGGCGTTCCGGCTGCGGCGTTTCGAGCGGCGCAATGTCATGCTCCATCACCGGTACCGCAAGCGCCACCTTGTCGAATGTGATATGCTCCGCCTCGATCTTGCCGGTTCCGTCCGCGAGGAGTAACGCGCGGCGCAGGACATTTTCCAATTCGCGGATGTTGCCCGGCCAGGCGTGTTCTTGCAGTTTGTCCAGCGCAGCCTCCGCGATCCACGGCAGGGGTCCGGACGGCGGGCCGTGCCGCAGCACCATGGCGAAGGCGAGCGGCGCGATGTCGTCGCGCCGCTCGCGCAAGGCGGCGAGGCTGAGGGGGAACACATTAAGGCGGTAAAACAGGTCGGCGCGCAGGCGGCCTTCGGCTACCTCGGTGGGCAGGTCGCGGTTGGCGGCGGCAATGATCCGCACGTCAACTTTGACCGGGCTGGTCGCCCCGATTGGCACCACTTCGCCTTCCTGCAGCACCCTTAGCAATTTCGCCTGAAGGCCGATCGGCATTTCGGCGATTTCATCGAGCAGCAGCGTCCCGCCATCGGCAGCGCGGAAGAAGCCCTCGCTCGCCGCTGCCGCACCGGTGAAAGCGCCCTTTAAATGGCCGAACAGCAACGCTTCGAGCATCGCCTCGGGCATAGCGGCGCAGTTGATAGCGACGAACGGGCCGGTCCTGCGCGGGCTGCGGTTATGGATGAAGCGGGCCAGCACTTCCTTGCCGGTGCCGGTCGGGCCGTCGATCAGAACGGGTATCTCGCTCGTCGCGACGCGGGCGGCCAGCGCCAGCAGCGCAGCACTTCCAGCATCGGCGCACACCGGCATTCCCGCTGGTGTCACCGCCGCTACGACGGCCGCCGCCGCGCCTTGGCCGCGGACATCGTCATAGCGTATGGTAATCCGCCCCGTGCCTTCGCGCAGTAGTGCTGGGCAGCCCGCATTCTGGAGCAGCAGCACCCGGTCCCCATGGCGGCGAGCGGGCGGCGCATCGCCGGCATGGGCGACCACCAGCCCACCTTTACCAGGCATGGCGTGCGCCACATCGGCGGCGATCCCCACCAGCAATGGGTGATTTTTTTCGGCCGCCGGATCGATCCGGATGTCCGCTTGGAAGTTAGTCATTGTTGGCCCCCGTTAACCTTGTTCACAAGGGTGCTATTGCGGTTCTAACGGCAAACTATGCGGTAACTTAACGCCTCGTATTAACACCTACCCGGCCCGGCAGGGAAAATGCCTTTTGAGACAATGGTCCCCTTAAACATCGCGATGAATGGTCGCTCTATCCGGTGACGGCCATGACGTGGTGTCTGGCTGCAGGGATCAACCGACTTGAGATCCAAATCGACTGAATATCATGTAACTAAATACAGATAAGGGAAATTCACCATGGCAATTATCAACACCAATATTTCTGCCCTGAAGGCAACCAACGCCTCCTCGCAGGCCGACAAGATGCTCGCTACGTCGATGGAGCGCCTTTCCACCGGCAAGCGCATCAACGGTGCGAAGGATGATGCCGCCGGCCTCGCCATTGCCACCAGCATGACCTCGCAGGTGCGCGGCATGAACCAGGGCATCCGCAACGCAAACGACGGTATCGCGCTGGCGCAAACAGCCGAAGGCGCCCTGGACGAAGTGTCCAACATGCTTCAGCGGGTCCGCGAACTCGCAACCCAGTCCGCCTCAGGCACCTATCAAGACGCCACCGACCGTACTTATATGCAGGCTGAAGTTGACGAACTGACCGCGCAGATCGACCAAGTGGTCACCAACAGCAAATTCAACGGCGTCACGTTGTTCGATGGTACCACCGCCACGGTCACTATCCAGACCGGCGCCAATACGGCGGATACCGTCGATCTCGCGATGGCCGACCTGACCACGTTGGCAGCCAGCGGCGGTGCGGCCGGATCCTATGACGTATCGACTGCAACCGCGGCAAATACGCTGCTGGCGACGCTCGATACCGAGATCGACAGCATTTCCGGTTCACGCGCCACGCTCGGCGCCGGGCAGAACCGTCTGGAATCGGTGGTGACCACGCTGTCAAGCAACGTCACCAACCTCTCGGACGCCCGTTCGCGGATCATGGACACCGATTACGCGTCGGAAACGACTGCGCTGGCGAAGGCTCAGATTCTCAGCCAGGCGTCCACCGCGATGCTCAGTCAGGCAAACCAGAGCCAACAGAACGTGTTGTCGCTGCTGCGGTAAGGTTGGTCCCTTCAATCAGTAGACGAATGGGAAGGGTCCGGCGCGCAAGCTCCGGGCCCTTTTCGGATTGCGCCGGACTAGGGTTATACCGGTGACATGTCCAACATTCGGCGTCACCTAAAAATTACTTTTTGAGATAAGGTGGTTAGGTAAGCAAACTAACAGTTTGCGCGGGCTAAAGAGAATAAAATAGTCGTACGTGGGATGCGTTTGTTGCCAGCGATGTCAAAGAACCGGAGCCGGTTAGCAGGCGGTGTAGGAAACTTTCAAACGCGCCCCCGTGAGCCAAGCTATTGCTTGTAAAAGAAATCTTTTCCTTGATATGACGCTTTTCGTAATGCTTCGAGGGAAAGGTCGCAAATGGCGAAGGGCATTCTGGCGAAAATCGTCCTCGTCGCTGCTGCGTCATCCATTCCCGCTGTGCTTCATGGTCAGGAAAACATACCGGAAATAACCGTCGAGGGAACGCGCGCGACGCTGCCCGATGCGACGCAATCCTTTCGCGCAATAGCCAACGCGACTAATGGTAACCTGGCGCGGTACGAAGTGGGGGTGTGCCCGGGCGTAGCTGGTCTG
>NZ_WTYL01000003.1:0-67500 GCF_009828115.1 Allopontixanthobacter sediminis
AACGCGCAAATGCACCTCGGTCAGCAGCTCGTCGCCGCGAAAAGCGCGCTGGTGCATCCGGACCGAGGCGGCGCGCACCAGCTTTTGATCAGCAAATCGTCGATGATCTCATCATTCACAGCCAGCACGACGAATTTTGGCTCGTCCGCTACCAAGCGGAAGCTTAACTCATTGACTACGTGGGCGAGAAACTCAGCAAACGACGCAAGAGCGGACGTCCTATTACTCCAATTAATTGACGGCGCAGCCTGAAAGTGGCGATGCGCTGATGAGATTAGAACTTAATCGATAGTGATTGTAACGGCCCGCCTGTTGAGAGACCAAGCGGATTGGTCAGATCCTATAGCGGCGGGACGCTCCTTGCCAAAGCTCATGGTTGAAATGCGCGAAGCATCTATCCCAAGGCCCACAAGATAGTTTTTCGTCGCGTTAGCGCGGCGTTCGCCCAGCGCTAGATTGTAATCTCGCGTTCCACGCTCGTCAGCATGGCCTTCGATCTTTATGCGCTTCTGCGGATACTTCATCAACCATTGCACTTGTGCGGCCAGGGCTGCTGCATCGGCATTGTCAATATTGAAGCGATCGGTATCGAAGTAGATGGTCTCGCGCCCTCCCATTTCGGCCAAAAACGCCGCTTGGCTGTCGGGCCGATTGTTATACTGTGAAGTTTCGGTCTGGCTATCCTGACTTGTGGGCGGCGGCGGCAGGTTGGCCGGCGGCTTCTTGGAACAGCCCGCGAGCGCAAGGGTTGCCGCGGCGACAATAATGAGCTGGGTAAATTTGGTCATCGGGATCTCCGGATTGCTGAATCATGCTTTGCTTCCTGCGGCCGCAAAGATGTGTCCGGAGTAGTAGTGAGTATCGAGAGTCGTCCGTTACCACGGCTTTTTTACAACAACCCTGTAGTATAAAAAAGCCATGGTAACGGAGCGGTGCGCGCTGCGCTAGTCAACCTTAGACCCAAGGACGCAGTTGGGTCATAAACAGCGATGATGTAGTCGGCAGAACGCCCCCACCGAACTCTGCCGGCTACATTTCTTTGAGTTTGTGGCTTACAGACAATCTGTAGCCTACTCCCGGTTCGGTGAGAATATGCTCTGGCTCCGACGGATCATATTCGAGCTTCTGACGCAGTAGAGCGATGTAGCTCCTGAGGTACTGGCTATCCGCCGCCGGATCGTTCCAGCCGGCAATCAGGAGTTTGCGCTGAGTCACAACCTGGCCAGCGTTTCTGCAAAGAACTTCCAACAGGGAAAACTCCTTGGGAGACAGCTTCACTTCCTGCCCCATCAGCCTAACCTGCCGGGTCGGAAAATCGACATGCAATTGATCGGAAACGAACTTCGATGCCTCGCTCTTTCCGGCCAGTCGCTTCCTTCTTTGTGCGGCACGAAGCCTTGCAAGAAGTTCCTCAATCCCGAACGGCTTGTTTATGTAGTCGTCAGCGCCCTCGTCCAGCGCTCTGACCTTATCTTTTTCAAGATGCCTGGCGGACAGGATGATCACAGTCGGATCGGAGTATTCTTTGAGCTTGCCGATGATATCGATCCCGTCAGCGTCGGGAAGGCCTAGGTCGAGCAGGACCAGATCAATGGGATGCTTTCGCGACATCTCGAGCGCGGACTTGGCACAATCGGCTGTAAACAGCACATAACCTTGACCACCAAGAACCGGCTTGAGGGCTGCGATGATCGCTGGCTCGTCATCTACGATAAGGATATTCATTTCGGGGC
Source organism: Allopontixanthobacter sediminis (assembly GCF_009828115.1). GTDB lineage: Bacteria > Pseudomonadota > Alphaproteobacteria > Sphingomonadales > Sphingomonadaceae > Allopontixanthobacter > Allopontixanthobacter sediminis. The sequence goes on from NZ_WTYL01000003.1 coordinate 1,734, forward strand.
GCCAGTAGGCATGGATGCCGCGAGCGGTATTCGAACGATCATCGCGGTTCCCGCTCCGTCTTTGACTGGGCTGACTACTTCCAAACTCCCGCCGAACGCGTCGACAAAGCCCTTCGCGATGTAGAGACCTAGACCGCTTCCGCCCCGCGCCACCTGACTTTCGGAGCGGAAGAACCGCCTGAAAATGTCGGCCTGATCGGCTCGGGTAATTCCGGGTCCGCTATCAGTTACTTCCAGCACGCAGAACCCATCTTCGGCGCGCAAAGAAATGAGCACCTCACTTTGCCCCCCTCCGTGGATTATAGAATTTTCGATGATGTTGAAAATCACTTGCTCAAGCATCACGCCGTTAGCGCACACAAGAGTTTCGCCACTCGCGATCTCCTTGCGGATTGGCTGCTTTGGAAAGCTCTGCCGCACGTGGCTCAAGACCACCCCCAGAATTTCGACTACATCGATCTCTTCAAAGCCGCTTGCCGAGATCCCTGCCTGAATTCGGCCCATATCAAGCAAGTTTGCAGTGTAGCGATTTAGTTTCGTGCATTGCTCGCTTATTGTAGCAAGCATTTGCTCTTTTTGTGCTGGTGAAAGGCTCTTTTCATACGAACGGAGACTGCTTGCTGCCGCGCTGATCGCCGTCAACGGAGTACGCAAATCGTGCGAAACCGAAGAAAGGATGGCGCTTTTCAGTTGTTCGGACTTCTGAAGAGCGCGGGCTTCCGATAGCGCGTCGAGCAGCATGCATCTATCGATTGCCAAAGCGAGCAGGTTAGTTACCGCCTGTAGATCGAGAAGCTTGCCTCCAGCGGACATGGCTTCGGTAAAGATGAACTTTACGAAACCCAAATCTCCGTGCGTCCCCACCATTTCGCAGGTTTTGACACTCAATCGCCCGCCATTGTCGCTTCTCGACTTCAACAAAGCGTTGAGCGCGTTTACAGGCTGGCCAGCCATTTCGATGTCATAAAGCTGGCCCTCCCGGCGCACATGAATTTCGAGATGGGTCACGCCATAGGGGGTCAGTGTTTGCCGTGCAATTTCGAGCACCTCGGCAACTTCAACTGCTTGTTGTAGCCTGTCGCTGATATTCAACAGAGTAGCGTTCTTAGCCTCCGCCAGCGTTGCTGACATAGCGCTGTCCCTCGTGCGTCCAGCAACTGCTGCGGTCACAATCGCGCTTATGTTGAAAGCCAGCAATGGAACGATTTCATCGGCGGTTGATACACCGAAGCCGAAGGCGGGAGCGCTCAGAAAGAAGTTATATATTGAAGATGCGCCAATCGCGGCAACGATCCCCTTTTTTACGCCCGACCTGGCTCCGATCAGTATTACGCCTGTTAGGTAGATCAACACGGATGTGATCGGGCGATCAAGCGACTGTGCGAAGTATGTTCCCGCTGTCGCCAACAGAAAAATAGTAAGATCACCTACCAGACTGGCAAGCGACACTGGTTTTTGTTTGGAGTGGATCGTTTGCTGCATCAACTTACGATAGCAGAGCATGAGCCAATGGGAGCATATGACTTTTTTACACCCGGCCGGACGACTGAAAGGTCGTCTATCGTGTAATCGGTAATATCAATTCCTTCGACTTCGATGCCGAGGCGCTGGAATGCCATGTGGGAAGATCGAATCCTTGAGTATCTGCCAGCGAGCTACCGCCACACAATCGGTATACCTCTCAACTCAGGGCCGTCCGTTAATTCTGCATCATGTACCTTATCAATTGCACTACCCAGACAAGCGACCCTAAATACGGCTAGTCTTATCGGTCTATCAAACCCGTCAATCGGATGAGAAGCTGGCAGGCCTGACCAGCTTCCCATCCAAATATGACAGTTACTCGTTAGAAGCGGGCTCGGAAACCCGCATAAAAGTTCCGGCCGCGGAACGAGTAGATCGCACTTCCTGCTCCGGTTGCAGTCGTTGCGCCCAGGGGCACACCCTTGTTGAGCACATTATCGACACCGGTGTAGAACTTGATGGAATTGCCGTTCGCATCCCGAGCTACGTCAAAGTCCAGACGTAGATCATGATACATAACCGAAGGGTATTTTGTCGTTGGAAACGCATCGATGTCGCTGGGAGGCAAATCGTTGATTTCGAACAACGTGGCATAAGCATTGAAGAACATCGGACCGATGTAACGTAGGCGGTAACCGAAAGTTACCGGTCCCGAACCTATGTCGAAGTCCCACCGGAATTCGTCTTTTGGATCGCCTAGTTGCCCAAGTATCCGGGTTTCGAATTCAGGGTTCGTCGGGTCCTGAAAATTGCTGCTTTCCAGGTTGTGGGTGTAGATAAGGCTGGTGCTGAAATCGACGTCACCGAATTTTGCCTGATAACTCATATTTACGTCCACCCCGCGCCGCTTACGGCTTGCGAAATTTAGCGGTGCGTTAATCAGCGAGTTGCCCAGAATACGCCCTGGGTCCTCACCGAGCGGTCCAGCCCCGGGACCACGGAAGCGGGTAAACTGATCGCAGAAAACGTTGTCCAGCGTAGCTGAATCGTAGCATGAGTTTACAATCCCTTGCGCACCCACACTGGCGATTACGCCTTTTACGTTGATGTCATAATAATCCACCGACAAGCTCAGGCCTGGAACCCAGCGCGGCTGCAGAATAACCCCGTACGTGTAAGAATCAGATGTCTCGACCGTCAGATTCGGGTTCGAACCGCTGACGATTGGCAATGACTGGGTAACATTTGTAAATGTAGCAAGTGTCGCAGCTCCAATGTCGGCAAGACAATTGGCCGCGCGTATGCCAGTGCCAATTACAGCGGGGTTGCATGGATCAATGAAACCATTTGAGAAGTTAGGTACTAGTGGAAAGCCGGTTTCCGAAACGTTTGGAGCACGGACTGCACGGCTGTAATTGGCGCGGAAGCGAACGTCGTCTATCGGGGCGTAGTCGATCCCGGCATTGTAAGCATAGACAGTGCCGACACTTCCTTGATATTTCGATACCCGTCCAGCACCGCTGAGGGTCAGCTCTTCAAAGAAAGGTTGATCGCTCAAGAGCGGGATGCGGACTTCGCCGAATACCTCTTTCACCTCGAATGCATCGGGTGCAAATGTCGGGATGGAGACTGCGTTGGTAAATCCATCGGTGACGAATGGATCCTGCTCATAGAAAGCTTTCTCTCGCCGGTATTCGCCGCCCAAAGCGAAACTGATCGGCCCGCCGGGGAGTTCGAAAAGCTGACTCATATCGCCGGAGACGAAGCCCGACACTACGAGCTGATCGAGAGAAGCTGTTGTTGTAAATGTGCGCGCAAAATAGTCGACCGACGCCGAGTTGTCAGGAGATCCAAAAGGATTGTACGGAACGCAGGCGGCGATATCAGCTGCCAGCCGGGCGGCGTTAGCGGCGGCTGGTGCAGCAAAGCCGACAAGCGGTACCGCTGACGCGGGATCGTACTGGGAACGGCATTGAATTGCGCCAGTCAGAGGATTTCGGCCAGCGTCGAGCGCGAGCGCGAAGCGTTGCCGGTCGATAAAGCCATCACTGGTGGTCGCTTCCTTGAACTTGCCGTAGTTGACTGACAGTTCGTAGTTCCAATCATCGTTGAACGATCCGCGAAGACCGCCAACGACACGATAGGTATCCCGCTGAAACTCCGCGTCGCGAAGCCCCACGTCCGCCAAACTGCGAGAATTTACGAACCGGTAGCTACCATTGTTGACAGCTACGATGTCGGCTGCGGTCAGATTGCCTGCCGCGGGGCAGGTCACTGTTAAACTTGGCCGGCAGCCAGAAGCCAGAATAAGGTTGGCTAGGGTTGTCCGATCGGCAGGATTTAGAAATGGGTTATCTAGCCGAGCGCGCTCTCGGAAATCGGTCGTCCCGCCAGTTCCTTGGTTGAAAGAAGGGCCAGCGTTGTTCCCGATTGCGTTGACCCGGTTCCACTTCGCTTCAAGAAACACTTCTGCTGCCGAAGAGAACTCGAACTGCGAGAGCAAGTTGAAATTGTAGCGTTCTGTGAAAGGAAGGACTGAAACGAGTTCGCCTTCACGGCCTGTTTGCCCGTTGCCACCGATGATCGAACTGTTGATGCCAGTTCCGAAGCGCGCGCCAGTCTGCGCGACAAGTCGGCCCTCGGGAGTGAAGATATACGTACAGTTGAAGGCAGGTCCGGCCGTGTTGGGGCCTCCGTTGTTCGCTGTGGTAGCGTTTCCACAAAGCCCGGCGTTGGGCTGGTTACGCTGGTTGATCGGCACCAGTCCACGAACGTGGATGGTCGAGGTGCTGATCCCTGTGAAGAAATTGCGATCAGGAACACCGTCGCCGCCATTTACTATGCCGGTACCACCATCAGCGTCGACAACCAGGTAGTTGTCGTTGCTGCGGAAGGCAGGGACATCCGAGGCGAACACCCGATCGGTCCGCGCATACTCGCCATGCAGAGTCACATTGCCGCGCCCATCAGCGAAATTCTTGCCGAACATCGCTGACAAGTACTGGTTGCCGCCAAACCCCTCTTCGGTAACGCCGGCCTGGCCGCGAACCTGAATGCCATCAAAGTTCTTGCGCAGTACAAAGTTTACAACACCGGCAATCGCATCAGAGCCATAAACTGCCGAATTGCCTCCGGTAACGATGTCGACTCGCTCAATCAGGTCGTTGGGAATCGAGTTCGTGTCGACGGACACTGCGTTGTTCAGAATATCTGCGGGGACGTGACGGCGACCGTTTACCAAGACTAGCGTTCGCTGTGTGCCTAAGCCTCTCAGGTCGAGGAGGTTGAGGCCGGCTATGCCGATACCCAGGCCAGGGTTTTGTTGAGCAAACGTGCTCCGCAACTGCGGAAGATCGTTTAGAGTGTCGCCAACGTTTGTCTGTCCTTGCTGAAAAAACTGTTCGCCTGCAACTGACGTAATGGGGACTGTGGATTCGAGATTAGGCCGCCTGATGCGCGAACCCGTTACAACAATGGATGTGTCAGTAACGGACGCGGCCCCGTCCTCCTCTACTTCCTCGGAAGAAACCGGTGCGGCCTCGTCCTGAGCATGAGCGGCTATCGGAACGGCAGCGGCAAACAGGCCGATTACCGAAGTACAAGCGTAGAGTTTGCTAATCTTTCTCACAGAATATTGCCCCCGTTGTGGATGGGCACCCATGCCCACCGAGATTTGCCCTCCGGCGTGTGCTGTTACGCGTCAGCCGGAATCGCGATCTTGGGGCTATGTGGTGGTCCGGGGCGATCAGTTAGTATGGGTTTTATATGCGTTGCCAGTTTGAAAGGCGTATGCACGTGTAATCGGGGCGTCCTGATATGGAATTCAGTACGTTGGTTTCGCAAGAAAGCTGCGATGTGTGATGATTTGGTTACACAAATATGAACGAGAATGCCGCGCCGCGTGGAAACCTTCGGCGCGATGGCTGTGAGGATAGTCCGACGAAGCGGCCATTGCCTTGCATCGAATTGATGTCCGCTTTCAGGCGATCTGCGGCGAAGCCTCAATGACCGAAATTGGGGCGCGAAGCTGCCGTCAGCATTCGCTGGGTGGGTTCAACCGGTCGCCGCAACGCTTTAGTCTCTCAACGAGGATGGAGTGTAGGCCATGGGTTATAGCCGCCGGATATTTTTCACTGACCAGCAGAAGTCCCAGATCTGGGATCGTTGGCAGCGCGGAGAGTCGATGAGTTCGATCGGGCGGAGTTTCGATCGGAACTCCTCGTCGATCCATCCGCTGATCGCGCGCGCTGGCGGTTTCCGTCCGGCGGAGCGTAAGCGTTCAAGCTTGGCGGTAACCCTGGCGGAGCGTGAAGATATCTCGCGGGGTCTTGGAATGGGGGCCTCTCTCAGACAGATTGCGTTCGGTCTGAGGCGTGCGCCCTCGACGATCAGTCGGGAAGTCCATCGCAACGGCGGCCGGGAGAAGTACCGTGCCGCACGATCCGAGGGGGCCGCCTGGGACCGTGCCTTGCGGCCCAAGCTGTGCAAACTGGCTTGCCATCGAGACCTGTGCCGGACAGTCTCCACCCTGTTACGTCGACATTGGCCGCCAGAACAGATTGCAGGCTACCTGAAGAAGCAGTTCCCCGGAGATGAGCCCAACCGCGTGTCCCATGAGACCATCTACAAAAGCCTGTTTGTCCAGGCTCGCGGCGTCCTCAAGAAGGAACTGATCGCCTATTTGCGCTCACCGCGCTCGATGCGGCGTCCGCTTCATTCGAGCCTGAAGAGCAGCGGTCTGGGGCACATCAAGGATATGGTTTCCATCCGTGAGCGTCCCGCTTCCGCCCAGGACCGGGCTGTACCGGGGCACTGGGAGGGGGATTTGATCGCCGGCACGAAGAACAGCCACATCGTAACCCTGGTCGAGCGGCAGTCGCGTTATGTCATGATGATGAAAGTGGCCAACCGCGATACCCAAAGCGTTGTTGCCGCCCTGATCAAGCACGCGCACAAGCTGCCCGGCGAACTCTACAAGTCGCTGACATGGGACCGAGGAAAGGAACTGTCCGCTCATCAGCGATTTACCTTGGCGACCGATGTGCAGATCTATTTTTGTGATCCCAGAAGCCCGTGGCAGCGCGGTTCGAACGAAAATACCAATCGCCTGCTGCGCCAATATCTCCCCAAAGGCACCGACCTGTCCGTGCACAGCCAGGCAAAGCTCAACGCGATCGCCAGGGCCCTGAACGAGCGCCCTAGAAAAACGCTGGACTACGATACACCAGCAATGCGATTTAATGCATGTGTTGCGGTGACCGGTTGAACCCACCCTGACAAAGCGGACGTAGAGCAAGCGAATTCGCCTCTCCGAAAGCGGTCGTTGGTTCAGGTTTGGTCGAATACCCACGAAAGACCGCTTTCAGGACTGCAAATACCGGGTTTGGATGACGGAAATGTCGTCGAAAGTGGTCAATGTAGAACTATGGATCTGAAATGACCCTTCCGCCGAGAATTCTACTCCATTCTCCTGTCTCCGATCGAGCGGCGCTTGTTGAATTTTTTAGAGCAATGTCTGCGCGATGAAGTCCGTTTGATAGCGATCACTGGAAAAGGAGCCAGTGCGTTGGAGTTTGAAATAGACCTCCTTGTCATCGGTGATGGCAATGATGATAGTCGGTTTCTTGTTACTTCCGAGCATGAGGACGAGACTTTTGATGAAGCGCTGGAGTTTGCCTCTGGCTGGTTTTGCGAGCGCGATGGGCTGCTGGAAGTCCGGCTATGATCGCCAAGATTGGCTAAATGACCGCAAGCGCTGACAAAGCAGGGGGTTAGGGGCTGATATCTAGTTACCGAAACCGGCCGTACGTTCATGAAGGAACATTGGGCAATAAAAGGCGGCTATTAGGGGGTGTCCAAGACATGTCCAAACGCCGCAATGTTGTGGTATGTTGCCTCTCCTTACTTCGGGGCCGGCATCTGCGTCACTGGTGGTCTAAAGTTTAATGCGGTTCCCAACATAGCGTCGGTGATTACGAAATGGACTGGCATGCCCGGCTCAGCACTTTCGATGACTTCGGCCTTGAAGCCTTTGGATCGGAGAAATCTTGCGGCGTTTTGTGCGCTGATCAGCGGTTCGTTCGAGACGAGCCCAATTGCCGAACTCGCATTGCCGACTTTCTGTGTAAATGCGGTCGGAGAATAATTCACGATTGTGCCGTCCCACATAATCGACCGCAAGATACCGCTGGAATTCACTTCAAACCGTTCTTCGACTCCGTGCTTGGAAATCAGTTCAACGATTGCAGCCTTAGCCTCAGGCGACGATGCTGCAAAAATCCGCGAACCGGGGTCCGGCCACGGTAAAGGGTTCTTACCGACCGATAGGGCAATGGCCCAAGTCGCGAGGAGCACTATTCCAAAAAAGTTCAGGCCAACGGCCCATTTCGGCACATGCATTACCGCGATGCTCCTCCGCCCTACGTTCACCAGCAGCTGGTCGTGGTTATGTTAGTTACATGCTCTCTCTCGCGAAAGCGAACGTCTGCAATCTTGCCGTTTGCGTCAAGGCCGCTTTCGGCAGGAGACAATAGGAGCCTATTGTGCTGCGAAGATCTGCCATTGGGGTGTCCGTAACCGTCTTTTCTATTTGATTATTCAGCCTGCTTTTTAAAGCTACCCCATCGGATGAGCGTCGGCGGACCGCTTCCGTCGGTCAGGGTCGCGGCCGCAATTCTTGTGTAGACCCCGCCATCCATGCGGTACGTTTCCTCGACTTCGTATACCTTACCGTCCGCGAAGGGGGTTACGTAGGACACGGCGATGAACCAGTTGCCGTTTTCGTCGACGGGAAAGAACGTCGTTATCTCCCGCCGTTGCTCGCCAGGCCGCTCGGCAGAACTATAGATCAGCGCTCCGGGTTCAAGACGAACATTGAAAATCTGGCCTTCGTTGGTGACCGTCGCGGTATAGGTCTCGCGGTCCATGCGGCTTTCGAACGTGCCGGTGCTGACCGTCGTGGTCATCGCGTCCGTCGCTTTGCGCGAAGTCTCATTGCCCGACCATATCCCATCGAGCATTGCCATTCCCTCGGCCAGCAATTCCCTGGAAGCAGTTCGAGTCACCGATTGTGCCGCTGGCGGACTGACCTGCGCGGCAGCATCAAGCGAACAGCAAGCGAAGATGCCTGCAATAAGGTAGCTTTTCATAGACATGACTGTTCCTCAAAGAGCCCGCCTGCCTTAATTACCACAAACTCACGCAAATGACGATGTGACCAGTTTTCTCGGTACGATTTCTAGATTTTTATCTTTAGGGACCGAATGGTTCGAGGACCCGTCAGCATGGATCGAATAGCATGCACTGGTCGACTTCTGGGTGATTGTCAGTGAGGCCCGAGCGTCTAAGAGCGGGTCATCTGCTGGATAGCCGCTATCGAACTGAGACCGCGGGAATCGACTTTACCATTTTCGCGCTGTTGAGGGTGCCCGGCCCAAAGGTGCAAAGACTTTTACGCTACGGTCAATCCTCTGCGCCAATCCGCTCGCCCGCTATAGACTGACCGGCCTGCTCAATTACCAAGCCGGTCACCGCGCCGCCTTCGACGGTGAACTTCACCCTGGCGTCGACCACAGTGACTTTGAATTCGGTTGCGCTCAACGCGGCGAGCGGAATAATTGGCTGCGAACCCAACTTAGCCATCAACACATTCTCATCGGTTACGCTGATGATCATCGGGCCCACTGGTGTGGTATACTCCCCTACATAACTTTCAAGCACGGTGCGCGGCACAGTAACCGTCTCTAGTTTGGGCATCGGCCCGGCGTAGATTGCGGGTTCCGGCATTTCCGCACCGTTGGGGTGCATCTGCATCACCGGCACGCCATTAACATTCGGAATGATTTCAAACCAGGTCAGGCTGTCGGGACCATAGAAAAACCGGCCTTCTCCCGCCGCGAAGACTTCCATGTCTGAGCCACCGCTGCGTGCGGTAAACAGCTTGCCGTCACGCGCGAAGAACTTGCGGCTGTCTGTTTCATTGATCTGGTAGACGCCGAACAATTGCTCCAGCGCAGCCATATCGGGTGTGACCGGAGTGAACTCAGGATAAGCCTCGTCCACCGCGATCGCAGCTATCTTCCGCATCAGTGTTCCGGCGCTCACCGGGCCCGAATCCGTATTGAAAAACACAGCCACGAAAATCTTGTCGTCAGGCAAATAGGCGCTGTCGGTCGAAAACCCGAAGATCCCGCCGCTATGGCCAATGGCCTTGTGGCCACGAATATCGGATGGGCCGATACCGAAGCCGTAATCCTCCGTCTTGCCGCCAGGCAGCCGGGTCGGGGCAATCATAGCTGCGTAAGAAGGCTGGCTAATTACCTTGCCGCCTTGTAGCGCCTCGGCCCATTTGGCCATGTCGAGCACCGTGCCGCGCAATGCGCCAGCAGCGGTGGGCACACTCATGTCAATCTTGCGCGCCAATTCCGGCCGATTATCTTCGCCGCTGGTGTAACCCTTCGCCATGCGCGGCACCGTCGCTTCGTCACCGAACCCTGCGATGGAAGTCAGGCCTAGCGGCTTGGAAATATGTTCGACGATCGCTTGGTCCCAGTTCTTGCCGGTCACCTTTTCGATGATGGCGCCGACCAGCACGTAACCGCTGTTGTTGTACGACCATGCTTCGCCCGGCTGAAAATCAGCCGGCTGATCTTTGAACTCCGCGATCAATTCGTCGCTTGTGTATCTGCGGGCCGTGTTGGCTTCACTCATCCAGCCCAGCATGCTGGTGTAAGATTTGATGCCCGAGGTGTGATTGAGTAATTGACGAACGGTCGCGCTGGCCCCCGGTTCGGGATAATCGGGGAAGAACTTCGACAGCGGATCGTCGAGCGACAGCTTACCCTCTTCCACCAGTTGTAACATCGTGGCGGCGGCGAATTGCTTGCTGATCGATGCGAGGCGAAACACAGTGTCCGGGGTGATTGGCGTACCTGCCTCCAGATCGGCTATGCCGCGAGCGCCCTTATAGATAATCTTGCCACCTTCGGTGACGACAACGGCTGCACCTGGCCCGTCGGCTGAGATGGATCTGTCCAGAAGCGCAGCAATATCTGCCCCCAGATTTTCCGGCGCGGCATAGGCAGCGGCAGGTAACAGGTTGGCGCTTGCGATCGCGGCAAGTACGGTCACTGATTTACGATACAGCATAAAAACCCCAATTAAGTGCATTAGCTTACTAACACAGTCAGAACGGCGCGCAAGCCGGAGTTGGATGAACTGCCTATATTAACGAAGTGAGCGGCGAGTTTCGGCAAACGAATTAAGTTTAAAGATTGTCTGCAGTTGGGTTGTGCCCAAAGCGGCAAGCTTCACGCACAGAGGCCGCATAGCTACCCATCGGCTCGACCAAAGGCAGCGTGACGGCATCCGCTGACAAAGCTGCCCTTCCCAAGCTTGTTCTTCTCACCTGAAACCGGCCGTACGTTCAGGTTGGGTTGTGCGGCAATAACCAGCCGCTTTTGCGACTGCGAAATTGGGTGCAATATGGCGGAAATGTTGTGGAAAGCTTGCACGAAAGCCAATGGTAGTGACGTACCGAATTCTGTGCCGCGCTACGTACAAACAATGTTTGCCAAACAAGACTTCCAAACGATAGCGCCGGGTCCGACCAGCGACCCAGCGGCTTACATTGCGATTTGGAAGAGCTTCGTGAAAATACGAAGCGGTTGCCATTGCTAACTCAGAACTCGTTCGATAAGCATACGACTTTACAGGGAAAAGTGGCCGCAAAGCCATTCGTCTAGGGGCCGCAGTATGAAGACTAGACGTTTGGGGGTCGTGGCAATAGCCGCGATAGTCGCATCCTGCGGAGGTGGTGACGGAAGCTCCGGGGGGATTGTTGGTGGAGGTACGCCAGTCACGCCAACCCTTGCTGTAACACTATCCAGTCCGTCTACGAATCTGGTGGTGGATGAAGGCGGCACCGCAAGCTTTGGGTTCGAAGCCAACTATTCCGGAAGCTCTAGTCTCCCCATCGTCGCAGTCGCATCGGTGAGCGGCGATCGGGTTACTCTGGATGGCGGCCCGGTTGGGACTGGGAACAAGTTCACCGTGAATTTAAAGACCGCCCCTTTTGGACTAGGCGGGTTGTCCTCATCCATTGTAACTTTCAAGCTGTGTACCAACGCCGATTGTTCGGTCATCTATCCTGGGTCAACACAGCAATTTGCAGTTAGTCTAGATGTGCGTGTCAAAGACTGGGCAAACTTTCAGCGCAACAATGCGCATACTGGCTATGTAGCGGTGAGATTCGATCCGGCCAAGTTTGTTAAGGCTTGGGAATACACAGATGAATTCCCCGCAGGTCGAATCCGACCACCGGCGGCGTCCCGCGGGTTAGTTCTCGCGACCGTCGGTCGTGATGGGGGGATCGCCTATGCCGGCACCATGCGCGTAAAGGCGCTCGACGCTGCGACTGGCGCAGTGCGGTGGACCTATGATCTAGGCGAGCAAGCCCACGCGAGCGGTCCATCTCTTGCTAACGGCATGGTGCACGTGACCTCAATGGTTTCCCCTAGCAATGCCAACCCACAATGGGTCCTCGATCTTGCAACCGGCGGCTTTAGAAACCAGATGGCGTTCGCATCGCAATGGAGCGAATTCAACCAACCGGCTGCCGAAGGCAGCAATGCCTATGTCGCTGCCGGTTTCTACGGCAGTGTTCTTTACGCTTATGACACTGTTGCAGGCACGAAAGTGTGGGAAACGACCCGTACCGGGGGTTCCATCTGGGACGGCCAGTCACTCGCATTAGACGCGACATACCTTTATTACTACTCGGGTTCCGCGCTCGATCAGGTCAACCGCTCGACCGGAAATATCGTTAGGAGCATTGCGATCCCCGATTATGAGACAGGAACTCGTGATTATGAGGCGGCACCGGTGCTCGACGGAAATGCTAATGTATTTCTATTCTCCGGCGACAAAAGAAACGACGGACGCAATAAAATTATTGGTCTGTCTCTGAATAGCGGATCGGCAATCTGGCAAACTGCGGCAGAATACACCACCGCGTTTGCTCTCAAGGATGGCATAATTTATGCCGCACGCCAGGATGCCCATGTGATTTCGGCAATAGACGCTGCCAACGGGGCAGTCGTTTGGTCGACTGCACTTCCTGGCAGTGATCCAATCGTCGGCAACGTGATCGCTACTGAGAATCTCTTATTCGTTTCGTCTGGCACGCAAACTTGGGCAATTGATCTTAAGCAATCAAGCCATCCAGTCGTCTGGACCGCACCCACTGGTGGCAGATTGGCAATTACGCCGGACAACTACCTACTCACTACTGGAATGAGAGATGCAAGCCGGCTGACCGCATATAGGCTTTTTTAGGGTGACGTGGGCGGTACCATTGCTAGGGCAGCCCTCGGGCACAACGACATCTGGGAAATAGCACTTAACTACGTGCCGCTGCGAAAAGAGCTATGAACACCATGTGGCATTGTGGACGCCTGAATAGAGAACGCAGGGTCGTGGGCAATACGGACCGGCCGATTCCTGGCAAACGCGGCGATGAGCTGTCTATCAGGAGAACAGAATGCAATCTGACCGCTTCCGCCGACATAGCGGACGTTTACCTACACAAATCGTCCTCCCGAAACCCGCCGTAAGTTCATGCAAAAGCATCGGGCAACGGGCGGCGGCAATTAGGGGTGTCCGGGACACGCTCAGCGGCAAGAAGATGGTGGCAAGCGGAGATGCTACCGGCGGTCGGTTCAATGCCGGTCGGCAATTTCCGGCCCTAAGACAGACAGCTGTCTGACTCGAGCCCTAGCGCTCCAAATCCGCGTGCGGGAGCACGAACTCCAGCTTAGCCCGCCAAATAAAGCTCGCCGTCGCCGTCGAGCACAAAGAGACGACCGGCAGTATCGCGTACGATCGCGGCAGGGCGTTCGATCGCTCCGTCAGCGGGGACGAAATCGGCGGTTCGGTTCTCCATCTCGGTCGGCGCATGCAATATGCCGTCACTAAGGAACCCGGCTCGGAAAGCGAAAATCTTGCCGCTTCGGTCCGTGACCAGGATCTTGTCATCAAGACTGGCGATCGCGCCGGTATAGTGGAGCCCTCCGGTCATTCCCTGGCCTTGAAAGAACCCATCACCATATGTGTATGTGATGGACGGACCGATTACAGGCGCCGGCGGGTTGGCGACCCGTGCAAAGGTACCTTCGCGATAGGGCCAGCCGAAATCGAGCGGACGCGAATCTTGGAAGAAATAATCGACTTCCTCTTGCTGGTCCGTACCGCTGTCGAGCACAAAACTACGCGAGGCATAGCCACCCCCCCCGGCCGGTGAGTGAATCCCGTCTCCAAACCGTTCTGAATATAGACAATAGGAAAGCGTCGAGGCACCGCAGTAGGGATCGACCTGGATCCGGTAGAGCTTGCCGTAACCCGATGAAGTGTCCTGCGCCAGACCGCCCGAAGGGTCGCCCACCGCGCCAAACATAAAGCCGTCGCCGCCGATGAAGAGGGTGCCGCGCGCTGCCTGGGTTGAGGGTGCAGCGAGGACGTCGGTAATGGCATACTGCAAAGGGGAATCTTGGAGTACAATGGTCCGCACGATGACGCCGGTTCCCGTGATGTCGAGCATGGCCACGCCATATCCATTGAAGTGAGCAACCGCGAGCACACGCCCGCTCTCCCCAGACTTGAAGACGTTGCCCATCAAATTTCCGGAGCCGCTCCCGCCAAAAAATTCGCGAACCGTGCCATCCTGGGAGACTACAATCAGCCCGTCAGCCCCTCGTGTACGCGCGGCCATGACCGCATCGGTCCCAAGGCCGCTAGTCACTCGGGTTAAATTGACTCCCTCCTGGTCGTTGGTGACCCGCACCGGCAAGGTCAGGCTGGTCGATCCTCCCTTACCGTCAGTGGCGGTCAGTGTGACTTCGTAGATGTTATCGAGATTCGCATCGGTGGGCTGATCGTAGTTGGGCGCCTTAACGAAGCCGAGCACACCTCCGACAAACGAGAATGCGGCAGAATCGCTTCCGCCGGTCATCGAAATCGTGACCGAATCTCCGTCGGCATCTGTGACTGCAGCGGTATAGAACGGCACGCTAGAGTTCTCGGCCACTGAAGCGGTAGATTGCGAGGTGAAGGATGGGGCTTTGTTAATCTGAGCAGGAGCTTCGCTACCACCGCCGCCGCCACAGCCGGGCATCACACAAAGCACCAGAAGGGAGGCGACCAGCCTCCGCGAAGTAACACGAGCCATATGATTTCCGCCCCCTAAGAAAGACAGTGCGTGGCATCGCCGGATGCGCTTTGCAAGAGCTAAAGGCGGAAAAAGCAGATAATTCTCATTGCCTTACAAGACGTCTCGAAATTGCAGAAGGTGGACTATATGTCGCCAGCGGTGTGCTCGGCGTTCCACTTGTAAGTGAGCAGTGTGACGTGCTGGGTGTCGCGAAAGCGCCACCGGTCTGTAACGCGCCGGAAGCTTGGTCATTCAGCCATTCTCGTTTATTCTATCCGCTGTCGTTCGCGCGGCCGATCCGATAGGGTCCGGTACGCGCTGACAGCGCCTTACCTTTCCAGCTGAGTTTAATAGATTCGCGATCCAACAAATGATCCACCGCAGCAAGAACAAGCGGCATCACTTTACGCCAATTTGCGTCATCGTCCGAAGCGATCCTGCGTGCGACTTCGCTAGGGCATATCGTTGCTCCCGGCTCCCGTTCGGTAAGTAGGTTCAGCACTGCGGCGTTTGCGACTTCGATCCTCACTTACGTTTCCGACGGGACGTCATTAGATCAGGCTTTGGTGGCGGCTTCCATTCAGGCGGAGGAACCGGCCGCTGCCGGCTTGTGCCGAGCCCCATGGCGCCCGACCGCTGTCGATCCAAACCCGACGTGTCGGCCTGCGCGGCCTCTGCAGCATTTGCGCCGCCTCGGATAAGATTGATGCGGTCACGAATTCGTCGTGCTTCTTCGAAATCGAGAGCGCGCGCCGCCGCTTCCATAGCGCGTTGGAGATCCTCAACGGTTTTGTTCATCACGACTCAACGAACCGATGTGACTTTCGGCGCCAAGCGCTGACAAAGCAGACGTGGCGCTGGCGCAATCTTCCTTCCGAAACCCGCCGTTCATTCATTCCATGAAATACGGTTTCGATTGGCAATGCATGGGCCGATACCCGACCGTCCACTATTGGCTCGGAAACCCGGTGAAACTGTCCTTCAGAAAACAACGCGGTAGCGCCCGTTGAAACGGGCCCCGCGTTTCGCTCGTCGACGCTCAAAGCCCGCCGATAGCACATTGTCGATGGGCGCAATGACCAAGGTTTGCGAGAGTCTGGGCTGTCTCTCCTTTTAGGAGCGCGGAATGAAACGCGGACGAACTGAACCGCGTAGGAGCCCGTTAGCTTTACGGCCCCCGATGAAGCCCACGGGACATCGTTATCTTATGCAACGCAGATATCGAGAGCCCGGCGAGGTACAAGTCTCGGTAGCCAAAACTATTTAGTATTAGATGACCGAGATGATTGCGATTTGAATTGTGATCATCTCATCTTTGGAGTTTCCTCCCTGAATCTAGCAGGGGGTAACGGCCATGGATGATCCGATTCTTAAAACTAAGGGCACGATGCAGACTGATCGCAGGGCCTTTCTCGCTGGTTGCGGGAAATACTCGATTACAGTTCCGCCTGCTATGACCATACTTTTATCGACGTCTCTGTCCTCCCCCGCAATCGCCCGGTCCGGAGGGGGCGATGGGGGCGGCAACGGCGGCGGCGATGGCAATACCGGAGGCGGCGAGACTGGAGGTGGGGGCGGCACTGGTGGCTCAGATGGAGGCGATGGCGGCCACGATAACGGCGGAGGCGGCGGGGGCGATGGCGGCGGTCGTAACGAAGGTCGCGGTGAAGGTGGCGTCCGTAGCGAAGGTCGCGGTGACGGTGACGGTGGCGTCCGTGGCGACGGTCGCGGTGACGGTGGCGTCCGTGGCGACGGTCGCGGTGAAGGTCGTGCCCGCGATCGGCGAGAGGTGAAGCAGTAGGCGCGATCTTTGCAGTTCAATCCCAGAACGCTCCATAAGGTGAGGTCTAGCCATCAATTTCGGCCCGCCCGTCGAGGTCATAACCGGCATCATGCCCGATATGTCCCGATCGAGCACCCGGACAATCGAGGCCAAGCAGGTGCTCCGGACAAGTTCTGATGATCATCAAGCTGAAGTCCTCATTGCGCCGCCTCTTGCAGTCGGACTGAGCGAACGATTGTCCTCGTTCATTCTTGACGAAAGGCCGGCGATCTTTGCAGAAGCCAGCCAGGCAGTTTACGAGCCCAACGGAGCAGCGGCTGCCATACTTGGCGATCTGATCAAGCCGGTTGCCTTGGCATCGCTCTATAATTGCTTACCCCCTCTTCTTGGAGGCGGAACTGCCGAACTGGATCGCTTGCTCGTGGACTGGTCAACCGCCGGGCTTATCGACGTGATACCCGACGCTGGGGGTTTGCTTGAACCAGCGGATCGGCAAGCTGGCCTTCCACTAGGCTATGAAGTGGCAAGTGTTTTTGGCCATGGCCGAAGCCTAGAGTGGTTTGATGCCTTGAATTATCTACCAGAAGCCGGAAACGGCGAGCTGTCGGCGCATGTATGGTCCTATAAAGGTGTCGGGATCGTTAAATTTGCCAACCAACCTGCGCGTATCATTCTGCGTGACCAGATCGCGGCTGCGCTGCGATATTCACTCGTCGAGATGATCCTGCAGCACACGGACCGCATCGCAATGCATTGCGCGTGCATGACAGTCGGTGATGGGGCAATTCTGCTGTTGGGCGCTCCCGGCTCCGGGAAGTCGACGCTTGCAATGTTTGCCAACGAGTGCGGTATGACCCTTGCCGGAGACGATATCGCGCTGTTCGATCCGCTTTCTGGGAAGATCATGCCTCTGGCGCTTCCGCTCACTTTGAAAGAGGGAAGCTGGTCACTGCTTACTGCAACCAGTTGGCGACACAGCAATACCGCGCCAGTCCAGCGACAGGATGGCGTAACCGTTATGTATCTGCCGCTTCGCGGGCCTGTCTCGCAAACACCGATGAAGATCCGCGCCTTGATCCGTATCGATCGCGGGGCTCAGGAGCGGGCAACCATCTCGCACTGGTCCAAGACTGATTGCCTTCGCCACGTTTGTAGCGAGGCCAAAAAGAACTCGGGCAATGCATCCGTCGAGGACATCAACGCAATGGTCAGCGCAATTTCGGATGCGAAGACCCTGACTTTGAGTTATTCCGACGCCGCCGAAGCCGGGCAACTTCTGGGTCTGAATTTTGGAGGATGACCGCAGAGACCTGAGATATCTTTGTACAGCCCTGGCGGGTACCGTTCCGCAATTGGTGGACTGGACACCAGTGCTGGCTCTCGCCAACCGGACATTAGTCACTCCCGCGCTTGCCGCGGCCTTGCAAGGCAAACCGGGCGTCCCGACGGGTGTTCACGTGTTTCTCACCCACATCGCCGCGCGTACGACAGAACGCAATGTCTTGATGAAGCGCCAGTTGGTTGAGGCGGTGCAGGCGCTCTCGAACGGAGGGGTCACGCCGATCCTAATTAAAGGTGCCGCCTTTCTCGCAACGTGTCAGCCCGTTAGCGTAAACAGGTTGAGCACTGATCTAGACCTCGTGATTCCCGCAGACGCCGCGGAAATTAGCTGGGGGATACTTCAATCAATTGGCTACCGGGCGCAGGCTCCGAGCGCCGCGCGCGGCGCAGGGCTTAGCTTTGAGCGGGACAGTGATGTTGGCGAGGTCGATATTCACTACTGCCTGAGATCGTTTGAAAACTGGCCGACATACGATGTGCTGGAGCCATTCTGCATTAGAACCGAGCTAGCCGGAGCGGCGATCCTGATGCCGTCCGCCAGCCTCCATGCGGCCATCCTTATCGCACACGACCAATTGCAAGAACGAGATTATTGGCGTGGACTAATCGACTTGCGGCACCTGGTTGATTTACGAGAATTCGTCGCCGGTGCAGGCTCGCTAGACTCGGCGACTTTAGACGCATTCTTTTTCACTGGACGCTCTCGGCGTGCTTTAAAGACGCAATTACGAACGCTCGAGCAGCTACTTCCCCTGGCTCCCCTTCGTAACCTTGAAGGCTCAGCATGGGCGCGTCTCCAATGCAACCGCCGCTTTTGGCAGATCGGTCGGCCCCAAATGATGCACCTGCTGACAGCCGCAACGTTGCTGCTCGACCCTCCCATACTTACGAGGCGGATGCGGCCGCTCGAAGAACGCAGAGAGCGCGCGCAGTATCTAAAACGCATGTTTTCGGCAAAAAAGCCGAACAAAGTTTGAATTGGTTCTGCGTGCGTGCGGGATTTAAGTTTTCAAGGAGGACGGCAACCCACCCACTTTAGCTCATTACCGGCACCTGCGGCTGGCTTTGAAGCGGCCAGCCTGTTTCCAACCTAGCAGCCGACGTTGAGCGCCAAAGAGTAAAGCGACGAAATGACCCCGCCCCCACGACGGCCACCACAAAAGACAGCGGTGTGCGTTGTCGATGAAGCTGGTGAGGTGATCTGCGAACACAAGGTTCCCACCGAGCCTGATGACATAGCTGTGCTGTTGACTTCGATCGGCGGCGATTATGTCCGGGTCGGGATTGAGGCGGGGCCGTTGTCGCAGTGGCTGGTGAACGGGCTGACTGGAGCGGGCCTGCCTGTCGTGTGTGTTGAGACACGGCACATGAAAGCGCTGCTCAAGGCCCAGCAGATCAACAAAAGCGACCGCAATGACGCCCGCGGGATTGCGCAGATGATGCGTGTGCGATTGTTCAAGCCGGTGCATGTAAAGACGCTGGCAGCCCAGGAACAACGAATGCTGCTGACGAGCCGCAAACTGATCCAGCGGAAATTGCTCGATATCGAGTGTGACATGCGCGGAACGCTGCGCAACTTCGGGCTGAAGGTTGGTGTCGTCAGCACTCGGAACTATGAAGCGCGGATCCGCGAACTGGTCGACAGTCTTCCCACACTGGCGGCGATTGTGGGTCCTCTGCTGGCAGTCCGGCAGGTGATGCGACAGCAACTGGCGGTGCTGCACAAGATGCTCCTCGATGCAGTTCGTGAGGATCCTATATGCCGACGGTTTATGACCGTCCCCGGTGTCGGCCCCATCGTTGCGCTCACCTACCGGGCTTCCGTTGATCAGCCGCATCGGTTTGCGCATTCGAGAGATGTTGGTGCGCATGCCGGTCTGACGCCGAGGCGGCACCAGTCAGGTGAGATCGATTATGATGCCGGTATCTCCAAATGCGGAGACGTTATGCTGCGCACCATGCTTTACGAAGCGGCGCAATCGATGCTCACCCATTCCCGCAAATGGTCGTGGCTCAAGGCATGGGCGCTGCGGGTAGCACAGCGGCGCGGCATGCGCCGTGCAACCGTCGCGCTTGCCAGGCGCATCGCCGTCATTCTTCACCGCATGTGGATCGATGGCACCGACTTCCGCTTCAGCAACAGCGCCGCAAAGGAGGCTTAGCACACAAGCCGTTGTTACCAGATCTGCCCCGGCAGAAAGATGTCCTCACGGGGACGACGGGTAGAGTGAGTTCGTTACGGCAGCAGATCCTGCTGTTTTTGCAGCAAGGGCGCCTGAAAGATTGAACCACCCTATCCTTCTTACCCCATCATGAGGCGGCCACACGCCGACCTCGAAGAGAAGCACGAGCTCCGTGACGGCAAATCGGCCAAGCAGACCTGCAGTCAAAGGATTAGCTCATGACACTCCGGAACGGCTCCTTTTAGGAACGCAGATTGGGATAGCGGACATTCAATATCCCTACCTCTCGTGTCTGCTTCGCGCCCTAACTCCAGTCTTTCGAAATGGCCCGTCAGTTTCCTAGAAGCGGACGGAACCGGACTCCACGTTCCGGCTGCATTGACGGAGTTTGACTAATGCGTTCGTAAGATAGAAATTGAGCTGGGCGGGCAGTTTTGACCCTGGCGAACAGCTTTAATCGCAGTTGCAGGCGACGGCAGGCTAATTCGATCAAACCTCGGAGCCAATACGACGGTCCAGCCCTAATCGAATGTATCGGGAAAGAGACGATAAATGGTGAACGAGCCTATCGATACTTGGAACGTCAAATCCTTTGATCCGGCCTTACTCGCTGATTTCGCCGCCAATGCCGACCTTATCCGGGATTACCTCGAAACTTTTCGCCGGCAATCCCGCGAACGCGAAGCTTCCACAAGGTTGATGGCGTATCCCGAAAACCCTCTTGCCGGTGACTACCTTGCGTTGAAGGAGCGCCTGATGGGCATCATGGCGTCGCGCACGATCCGCGCATGGCACTATACTCGAATGACAGATGACGAGGTACAGCTTGTGAGGCAAAACGGCGTGCACCTTTCGACCCTTGAGACGACCAGAGCGCGCTTCGCCCGGCAGGTAGCGGCCGGACATATAACGGAAGAGGTCGCGGATCGGTTGTTTGCGGACAGCCCTTTCCAGGGTGATCAGCTTTCGGCACGTGCGGGCAAGTTCTGGATGGTGTCGAACCCGGTCCTGACGACTTCCAGCGGAGTCAAACCGCTGCTGGCAAGTTGGGGCGGTGAAGCGGCCCATTTTTGGCAACAGGATTCCGAGCTAAAGCTCATACTGACAACTATCGGCCTTCCGCGCGTGTTGGAGATAGCGATGCCGCTGGCGCATTCACGCCATAGCTATCGAGCCGCCGAGGCCGTTGTCGCGACTTATGCGCGCACGCTCGGCTGTCGACCGGATGGTGGAAGTTTTGACCTCTATTCTCAATGCGCGCTCGGTCCCGAGACGATCCTCGACGTCCACAGTGAGGGTGATGAGAGCTTCACGCAGTTTGCCCGAGGTTATCCTCCCGGGTATATGACGGTCGATGCGAACGGGGATGATGATTGAGCGCGGACGCTGACATTACGCCGGCTCAAGCGACCTCGCAAAGGCGCGATTCACGGCCGGAGCAGTTAGTCTTTGATGAGCTGGGGAGGCTCGTTGCCGCGCCAGGCTTCGCCCATGTGATTGCAGCTCTCTGCGCTCGCGACAATTTCACTTGGTACAGAGATGAGATGCGCGCGGAAGATATGGCGCACCTGTATTCGCGCTCGCGGCTTATTCGCACGGAAATGTTCACGATGATCGGGCTCATGATGCGATCCGATCCGGATCTCTCCGCGCCCACTCCCGCCGACCCCGGCAAATTAGCGAAGCGCGCAGAAGAGCTCCTCTCAGAACTGCATGACAGCATGAACCAGCCTCGGGTCGAATCCATGCGTGAGGCGATGCTGAGCGGCGACATGCCCAACCCGTGGACGCAAGGCGATGCGATGCGCGAGCCAATCTTCTATGGCGGAGAAGGTGCGTTTTCCTTCCAGAACTGCGATTTCGCGAGCCAGAAATATTCCGCCGATGACAGCTGGATCATAACAGCGAAGGGTGCCTCGATCGACGAAATGATCGCCGTGGCGAGGGCGATCGGCAGAATTCAAACGGACAAATTGACCTTTGCGATCCACGCAGGGTTGCATCAGATTGGCGACCCGCGCTTTCTCGACAGCTTCACGTTCGACGCTGATGAAATCGTCGCCAGCATTGGATTGCCGCATGACCGTGTGCTCGCGTGCATCCATGCGTTCGCGCTGCCTAACAGTCATGGGAATCCGACCTTCCGAGCATTGACCGAATTCAACGCCGTCAATGCGATGCCGATTTTGGCGCGCGGTGATGACCGTTTCGTACTTTTTCACTGGAACGCGCTCGCCGAAGCGCTTTACGAGGCGCCATTCTACTGGCTGGGTGCCGACAAGTCTTATGCGCCGACGGCGTTCAAACATCGCGGTGATTTCACCGAGACCTTCGCGCTTAAACGGCTGTGCAAGGTATTCGGTGAGAGCCGTGTATTTCATGGTGTGAATATTGAGCGAGGAAAGGGCGATCGGGTCGGCGAGATCGACGTGCTCGTTCTCTTCGGCGACCGAGCCATCGTTCTTCAGGCTAAGTCGAAACGGCTAACACTTGAAGCCAGACGCGGAAACGACCTTCAGATCAAGGGCGATTTCAAAGCCGCGATTCAGGATTCGTATGATCAGGCAATGGACTGCGCGGAAGCGCTCAGGAATCCGAACCTCCGCTTTTTGACCTCGGATGGTGCTACCGTCCGCATACCCGCCAAGCTGACGCAGATTTTTCTCATCTGCGTCGTTGCCGATCATTACCCGGCTCTAGCCTTCCAAGCTGACCAATTCCTCGTTCAGCGGAACGTTGTGGACGTGAAGTCTCCGCTCGTGATCGACATCTTCACATTGGACGCGATGGCGGAGATGCTTGACCGGCCGCTGCGCTTCCTCAGCTACCTGGAGCTTCGCGCGACATACGGTGTGAAAGTGCACATCCATCATGAGATCACGCTTCTCTCCTACCATCTGAAGTACAATCTGTGGCTGGACGATGAGTACGACATGGTCGCGCTCGAAGACGATTTCGCAGCTGATCTTGAAATCGCCATGGGTGCCCGCCGTCTGGGATTGCCGGGGAAGCGCACGCCGGAAGGGATTCTCACAGTTTGCAGCGGCCGCCACTTGGAAACATTGATCGCTGCGTTGGAGGGTGAACCATTCGGCCCGATGATCGACCTCGTTTTGCTGATCTATCAATTGAGTGGATCTGCGCTCAAGGAGCTTGCCGACGGTATCGATCGGGTACTCGATCTAGCGCGGCAGAACAGTTCGTCCGATTTTTCGATTGGCTTCGCCGATACTGGCATAACGATTCATTCCAACTTCATGCGTCGTTTAGAGGCTGAGCCGCGCTTGGAAGCTCACATGGCTCTCAGGAAGTACAAGCAGAAGGTAGACAGCTGGTACGGCATCAGCCTGTCGCCGACTGATGGGACAATCCGATTTGGGAAGAAGGTCGCTTTCCCATGGGCCTTCGATCCAGAGTTGCAGAGTGCCGCTAGGCAGCTAGGGAAGGCGAAGGATCAACGATCGCTAAAACGGAACGGTGTGAAGCTTGGTCGCAACGATCCCTGCCATTGCGGGAGTGGTGAGAAGTATAAGAAATGCCACCTGAACGCCGATGCGAGCAAATAGCATGGCGTTTTCGAAATGCCCCGCGGCCTAAACGGCGGATGTGGATTCGACCTCGTTGGTTGGTTGCACTAGCGCAGTGAGCGCGTTGTACGATGCCGTCATTTCGGCAACCAACCGATCATAAATGTCAAATAGTTCCGCGCTCCCATCGAGATTCAACCGGTCAGTGACCGATTTCATTCGTGCGTCCACGCCCTCCAGTGAACCTAGGTGAGAGTAAGCGACGCGAAAGTCATAGAGTACGTAAAAGGGTGACATCAGGTCATGAACCTGCCCGTCGTCATCGACAGACTCGAGCAACGCTTGGAGGCGTTTCAGAGTCCCCGTCCCCGCGACTTCGATGCCGGATTGCGCCAAGAGCTGACCAAGCTTGGTACTGTCGAGAGATTCAAGGTGGACCTTGTTGAGGAGGTCCGAAACCGCATGTCGTTGCGCTGCGGATTCGTGCACCGGTCTGCTGAGCGTACCCGCAAGATTGAGAACCTCATCTTCGAGGTGAGCTAGTTTGGCGCCCCAACGGGTAAAGGCGGCTGCGAGGAAATCTGAGCGCGCGGCGAATAGCTGATCCTCATTAGTAGGATCGGTGAAGATACACTCGATCTGTCCATCGTAGAATTCGCTGCCCAGCGAATGGTCCGAAGGCCGGTTCTCGCTCATCAGATAATATTGTTCGGACTTCGGCAGCTTGGCGATGTCACCAAGCCACATGATCAGGTGACCATGACGATTGATTCCAAACGGAATCGTGAAGCCTTCCGCAAGGATGTCGCCATATGTTGGTGAAGCGAAGCGGATGACATAACGCGGATCAGCATCATACTTCGCCAACACGGTTCGATTGAAAAACACCGGCGTTAGGAAGCCGTCGTTCCAGGGCCGAACAAGGCCCGGATAATAGTAGTAATCATCAGGATCATAGTGGAACGGCACATCGGTGTAGTCGAAGCTTTCCGTGATTTTCCGACGATTGCTTTTGAAAATCGGTACGCCCTCCTTGGTAGCGATCTCGTGCGCACGCATGATCGAGAACCGCGTCTGGTCCGGGAGAGTTCGAAAACCGCATTTCGGGCATTCAAGCATCGGCACGCCGTTCATGTCGATTTCAATGCCCGACACGGTCTCGTGAAAATGCGCAAAAACAAGATCGAGTGCTCCGCTACAATCGTCGCAGTATGCGCGCTGCACACCGTCTTTCGGCGGGAGCTCATTCAGTTCCATGCAGAGCGTTCCTGTCAGTTATCGCTAATCCACCATAGATAAGCAGTATTCCCCCAAATGAAAATTGGTCCGACTTAATAACAATCACCATTTTAGGCCGCGCTGTGGGATCAATCACGAGGATTTGTTGGAAGTGTTTGCCGTAGCGCTAATGCCACTTCCCATCCATCCAATCCTCGCGTTCGGGTAGGATACGTCCGTCTCAATCATCGAAAAATATGAATGCGCCTGTTCGCCGAAGGCTGAAAACCAATAATATTGAATTACAAATATTTATATTTTAAATCCCCTTGTAGTTCAATACTTTCCTCTGAAAGTATTTGATAGCAGGGTTGAGCGATGCTCAGTCCTGATTCTGTGTAACCCAGTCTTCAAGACCTGGCGGTAAGTCTTCAATCTTCAAGAGCTGCAATAGCTGCTCCTTCGCCGGTGGCTTGGGATCAACCTGAAGATGATGTTGCACAATCGCGCGATCATCGAGGCGATAAATTCCGGTGTGGTCAAGACGCCCCCCATAGCCGGAAGAAGAATGCGCAGTTCCATAGACCGCCTTTTCTCCGGCAATCACCCAAACTGCAGTCAGGCTTTCCCGGTCTAGCATGTCGCAGAATGCGGTTTTCTCGACCAATGACGCTTCATGGCCTGGCTGCGTTACCGATGGGTCAAAAATGACGGTGTTCCCGTCAGGGTCAACAAAATCTGGCACATGTCCGCCCCTTAGTTGCAGTCCCATTTTCTCGACGAGGTAAGGGGTCGGCATCATCAAATTGATGGTCTTATCGATGGAATAGTCGTGTCTGGATCGCTCTCGAAGCAGGTCGAAAGCGATCGGACGAATTGGGACCGGCAGTTTATGCCAGCTATCTATTTCGGACCATTCGTCCCTCGCTCGCACTGCGGGATGCCAGCAATACTCGCCCAAGTGGAATTCGGTATCGAACTCAAAATTCGGGAGATCGTGCTGCCCGATAAGCATTCGGCCCTTTAGGGTTTCCAGCAAAGCTTCTTCATCGCTTTGGCTGACTAGGTAGCAATTTGTGCGAAACCATGTTTCTCGGAGCATACCTCGGTGGCCGTCTTCAAAGCCTGATTGTCGCCAACCTGCGTGAAGCTCTAAGGGAAACCATTGCTGACCTGTTCGTGGGTTCTCTAAGGCGACCAAAGATACGCTATTGAGGATATCTCGTTTGCTTCGTAGCCATTCAACCCTTTCGACCGGGGCCGCTGCGTGCAACTTTGGCTCAACGGGAACCCACCAATTCTTTGGCCACTCCTTCCAGCTGTCATAGTATGTTTCTGTGGCGAGCAGTGAGGGGTCCATGTCTCGCAATCGAAGATCGATGACACCTGTGTATGGGGTCGGCTCGTCTCCATAACTCGAACCAAAGAATTGCAGATTGTCGGCCATTCGAGCTGCAAGCTCGTGAAAAGCCAACCACTGATATTTCTTGCCAATTCGCTCGATCTGATGGTCGTGCCGGTCATAGCCTGACCTTGGCTCTAGTTGAGCGAACCTTTCTGATGTCCATCCAAGGTCATGCGCTCTCTTACAAACCCATCGTCTCGCCCATCCATTGTTGAATCGAGCGGCGTGGCGACCGTGCCAGCGGTCTTTTGAGAACAGGCCATGTTCGACATGGCGCTTTGCACGAGTCCGATATTCGCCCCACTCTTCATCAGTTAGTGTGTCGCGGAACGCTGCATTGGCTTCCTTCAGTTCCCGATGTTCAGGAGAATCACCGTAACCTGGTTTGCCTTCAAGCTTTTCAGCAGCTTCCCATACCATGTTAAACGCATCGATTTGTGGTTCCTCAGCCGAAAGGATGAACTCTTCGATCCACTCGTGGGCAAGCTCGCTAGGAGACAAAGTTTCCGAGGCTCCGGGCGTTGCAACACCAAAATGGGCAACAAATGAGTCGATCTCATAGCGGGCGAAATCGCCATCCGAAACGCAAGACGAAACTATGTCGTCCCTAAGATACGCTCCGTCATAGTCCTGTTTGTAGCCCTCAATCAATTCGTCCGAAACGTGCTCAATTGGCCAAGGGCTCGAGTGCGGAGGGGCAAAGTCAGAAGGGACTATTTCGGAAGGCAAGAGGCCCAGGTGGTCTGCGTATCTCAGAATACACCGAGCATGGTCGCGCAGAAGTTCATTCAGAGGGGGGCTGCCTAACGCAAAAATCAATTGGTAGACCGATTTAGCAAGTGATGTGACCTCGGTTTGGTTTCGCCCTTGTAGAACGGCTCCGTAGATACCTGCGAGCAGACGTTCCTGCACATAAAGGTCATTCACATTGGCGAACAAAGATAGCAATTTTTGAGCGAGTTGCAGACGATTTGAAAGCAATGCAGTCAACGCTTTGGTTGCTTTGTCACGCACCTCTCGGTTTGATGTGGTGAGCAGCCAGGTTAGACAGATGCTCGCTAACTCCGCTCTTTCCTCGCCGATATACTCTTGACCGTTTCGCAGTGCCCAATCGATCAGCACCATGACAGGCTCACCTTGTTCGCTCTGATGCATCAGCCATGCTGACCAGTCTTGGTCTCTGTCAGGGAGGGAAAGTGGGGCTAGCTGTTCGTGGAGATGCCGCGCGTTGAATGGGTTTTTCGGCTCGGTCGCGATAGAAACTAAAAGGGCGTAAAGCTCATCGCTATCTAGATGATGGCGGGCAAATTTCATTGTTTGAGCAGTGAAATGCGATTGATCTCGCCACAGCAGGCTGGCTTCGAATGCCCTTAAGACGACCCAGTTGATTTCGCGACCCACATCCAAAATTTCACGCCCGCAAATCTCAGGCATTTGGATCGCGATTGCTTCTACAATACCTGCCTTCCTGTGGCGTTCGTCACCAAATAGGATGTCGCCAAGAGCCGAACCCTCATCGAAGGATTTTTCTATGTCCGACTGATCCAAATGCGTTTTGAGGATCTCTCGCGCAATGATGTGATCGGAATATCGTTCGAATGTGAAGCGGACGTCTGTTCGAGAACCTTGTTCGCCATCATGAAACTCCTCCACAGTCAGAAGACCTTCACTTTCAAATTGCGGCAATAGACCTCGCCCTACAGACCCATATGATGGTAAAATCTGTTCAAAGAGTGCGCTGGCTTCTGCGTATGTGGCGTAACCCTCTCCTTGGTCCGCAAGCAGTTGCGCAAAAGAAGATATTGCGGCCTGCACTTGGCCTAGGCGAGGGTCCAGATCGAGCTTCTCTGTAACGGCCTCGATGATCGCGGTATTGTAGAACTGAAAAAGCGCACTTGTTCCGCGAAGCCCTCGCGGAATTTCGGATTCGCCACGCCGGTCCAGGGCGTCACAGACGGATTTCAGAAACAACGGGACGTGCATTTCTGGCACCAGATTGGGTGCTCCCGGACGCACGATTCCACGTTTGACGAGATAGAGCTTGGCAGCTTTCCCCCCCTGGTCGGCAAATCCTAGATGCTCAATTTGAGATAATTGGTTTTCGGCGACGTGCTGTGGCACGATACGCGCGAGGTATGTCGTTCTGCAGGAAAGGACCGGCACTACGCGCGGAAAAGATTCCGCGAGCTTCAGGAAAGAGCCAAGCCTTTGAGGCCAGACAGAAGTTCCATTCCGCTCATTGATGGCATCGACGCAAACGAGGACTCTGCTTCCATGGGCCTCTGCGGCAGCGTCCAGAGCACCCAAAAGATCAGTTGCCCTTACATGCGCTGGCAAGTCCAGCACCCTAAGGATTTGCTGCCATGGATCGCCATCCACCATGTAGCTTCCGAGTACCAGGATCGCTGGGAGAGCGTTGTGGACTTGGTGCTCTACTACGTCGGCAAGCAGGTGCGATTTACCGGTCCCAGCATCGCCCGACAAGAGAACGGCATCAGCATTGGCGAGCCTCCATTCGTCTCCTTCCAAAGCGTCTGCAATTCGGGCGATGCCATCGGCGAGTGAGCCAAGCTTGATCCGCGCATAGTCGAGATCCGGTTTGGCTCTTTCGCCTTCTTCGGCATTATCGCGCTTCTGATAGACCCAATAAAGAAGATCTAGCGTAGCAGTGCGGGCCTCGGCTGCTCTGGCCTTGCCATCCTCGATGGGGAACTTCTCTGCAAGCTCGAAGGGACCGCTCGAAAGGCTTTCGATTAGTCTTTCCAGCCTTGTTTGGAAAGTTAAGACCTCATCCTCAACCTTCTCCTCCTCAGAAAGCCCGCTGAGGGAAAACTGCACACCTGAAACGTCGTCAGCAATATCGACCGCCCACCTCTGTAAGACTTTGTTCAGCCGAGGTTCGCGGGCACACCCTGAGAAGGCTGCACGGATTGGAAGTTCAATGTTGGTTTCAGGTGTATATCTCGATCCGAGATCGGCCCTCGCCCTATCGAACACACCCTTGAACCACTCAGGGGTGAGCTCGGTTTCGTTGAACCAATAGTAGCGGCGACCCGAAAGCTCAGGCCGGTCAACATTCAGGCGTGTTGTAAGGGCAGTCGCATCCCACAGTTCGATTTCCAGTGACCGCCCATCTTTCTTCGCATTTCCTTCCCACTTGGCTTTCCATGTGATCCACTTTTCTCTTTGGCTCTTGCGGTTCTTTTGCCGAGCGTCAGGAAGGTTGAACGGAAGGCAAACTACGTATTCGGTCAGTTTGGGGTGCTTTTTTAAAGCTGCTTCGATCGACTTGTTGAGCTGGCTGGTAAGAGAATCGTCCCATTCGAAAACATACTTCGCTTGCCACCCTCGCTCAGTCTCATCGTTTCGGATCCGGAAGCACTCAACGCCGGCATCCGCCCCCTTACCCGTGCGCACGAAGATGTCGGATTCTTCGCGCTCTTCAAGTCCTGCGAGTTGGGCGCATAGTTCTTCAAATCCGTCGTTTCGACTTCCACCATGAGGACGGATTCGGCCAAAATCTATTTCTGGTGAGTACGTCATGTATTATCGAACCTCTTGTACGCTTGCATCATCCAGTCCTCAATTTTGCTATTCGTAAAGGCATGATCTTGTGCTGCATTACTAACGAGCGATTTCTCATTTGTCGCTCCGGCTAAGGATTATGAGTCGCAGGTTAAGAGCTTGGCCAACTTGTGCATTTATTGCTTCAACTCATCGATCGAGATCATTCGCCATGAGACGGTACGGTTCTGATTTTTTTTGGGGGGGGATCCACATTCCCTTGAAAGAAATCAAATGGCCCGACACCATCTTGACGAATGGGCTGAGCTACTGACTCAATATCGGAATTTTGAAAGAGGTGACGCGCATGACGAAAATCAAAGGTAAAAATGACGGGCCAGGCGGCCGCAATGAGCATTATGACATTGGGAATCGCAAGAACGTGCCACGGCGGAACGCAGTGGCGGAGGTCAAACGTGGCGAGCATCCAGGTGCTCACGTGGTCAAGATCAACAATCGTGAATATGTGCGCGACAACCCCGACAATT
The DNA here is from genome assembly GCF_009828115.1 of Allopontixanthobacter sediminis. Lineage (GTDB taxonomy): Bacteria > Pseudomonadota > Alphaproteobacteria > Sphingomonadales > Sphingomonadaceae > Allopontixanthobacter > Allopontixanthobacter sediminis. The sequence continues at coordinate 31,911 of NZ_WTYL01000003.1, forward strand.
CGAAGAAAGACAACGTCAATCGGAAATAGTCCTTATCCGTTGGTTACGACGGAGCATGACAATTGGGGAGCGAGCGACGGGCGACCTCAGCCGGAGGCCGAATGTCTGCTAGCTGGGCAATCACTTCGAATCCGGACAGTCGGCAATCGGCCCAGCTGCCGTCGCTGGCAGCGCCTGAACGTTGGGCAGCTTTCAGCGCGCTAATCCGAAGCAGGGAACAACAGCTATGTCGGCGGAACCAGTCGCATTGCCAGCGGCCCGATCTGACGGCAGCCTATCTTCAATTTTGGACAGAATCTGCCGTTCCGGACGCGACCCCGAAGCGGACATGTTAGAAGTGACATTAAATGTATCAGCCAAACCTTAGTTTCCGGCTGTGCTATCCATCTTTTGCGCAATTTTGAAACCTCCCAATACGGTGCTACCCTAATTGTGTTGGGGGGTAAAAATGCGGTCCTTGTTTATTATTCTGGCGTTGATATTGGCGGGCAGCTTGCAGGCAAGCGCGCCAAACCTGGCAGTTGAAAAGTTTGTCGACGTCGAATGGCCCGCTTCAGGAGCGCCGGGCTTTGCGTATGCAATCGTCGATCAGGGCGAAATACGCTCGAATGTGCGAGGCGTGGTCCTTGCAGGAGCCGATGAAGCGGTTACGCCTGACACTCCCTTTCTAATCGGGTCGATAACAAAGAGCTTTACGGCCCTTGCGATCATGCAGCTTGCCGAGCAGGGGCAGATTGACCTCGACGCGAGGATCGATAGCTATCTTGATCCCTTTACCGGGCGAGCGTCCGGGACAGTAACGGTGCGCCAACTGCTGAGCCACACAAGCGGTTATTCAACCGTGCAGGGAAACGCCCTGCATAGTGATCGAACAGCAAGGACAGGTGAGCTCGGCGAGCATGTTGTGAGCATCGCGCAATGGGACACAGTCCATACCCCGGGGACCGTGTGGGAGTATTCAAATGCGAATTACCAAGTGCTGGGTGCTCTGATCGAAGAGATGAGCGGGGAGGATTATGCAACCTATGTGGAATCCAAGATCCTAGCGCCACTTCAAATGGGCCACAGCTCCGTTTTTGGCGGCGGGTCAGCAGGCAGAGTAGCTACCGGACATCGGCCATGGTTTGGCGGTCACCAACAGTATAACGCAGACATAACCGAGCGTGCGAACGCACCGGCTGGCGGCATCATATCCAGCGCAAACGACATGGCGGCTTACCTCGCAATGATGGTGAATGGCGAAGACGACATCATCAGCGCTGCAAGTAAGGCCGAGATGGTGCGCCCGGCTAGTAACGCATCGCCATTCTATGGGCTGGGCTGGTTCATCAATACTGAGGCTGGAACTGCGTTCCATGGAGGTCTCATGCCCGGGACTGAGACTCTAGCCACGATTTTGCCTTCCGAACGAAAGGGTGTGGTCGTTCTGGTCAACGCCAATGGTGGAATTGGTTTCGGCGAAAACTTGCAACTGCGCAATGGCGTTACTGCAAAGGCTCTTGACCTTGAGTATTCAGGTGAAGGTTCACGGCTTTGGCCGAAATTTACATATCTGTTGGTCATGTTGCTCCCGCTCTTCTTCATGACAAGCATCGTCTGGGCCTGGTTCGCGCGCAAGAAATTAGCGGCAAAGTCGGGTGTCTTGGGCCTCTTCAGTCTGTGGCTTCCACTCGTCGCCATGTTTGTGTTAGCGGGGGTTCTAATGTTCGTCGTTCCAAACTTGTTTGGTGGATCGCTTGGCACATTGCTGCTGTATCAGCCCGACTTTACAACGGCGATGGTCTCCGCTGCGATCACAGCACCTCTCTGGGCAACATTTCGACTGGTGGTCGCCTATCGCGAGAGGTCAGGTCCGAGGTAACGCAAAGCGATTATACCGTCCGCTTTCGACCCTAGGTTCTGCCAATGAATCCTCCGAGGAAAATGTTCGCGCTAAGGCTTACCAAAACACATACTATGGAAAATTTAATGAGCTTCTCACCAACACGATTTTTTGTTTTTTCGATTGTAGGCCTACCGATCGGGTTCATCCTAACCGCCCTCGGATTTGCAGTTTCAGAGCAGCCAATCGTGGCGAGCCAAATCTTTCCATGGGCGATTGGACTTGCCGCTATAGTTGGCATTCTCGGTGCGTTTAGGAATCAATCGGACTGAAGCCCGCTTCGCACGACATTCTCGCCATTTAACACTGATTTTCGCAGTGCCGAAAGCTGCCGGTTGTGCGCGCTCAGGGAAACCTGAACGTACGGCGGGTTTCGGTGTCGCGATCTCATCTCTTAAACGGCAGCTATGTCGGCGGAAGCCGTCATCAAACAACAAGAAAGTATAAAAAGGCCATCGAAGATCGCGCTTCTACGCTTGCAATTTAGCGGCCTAATTGAACCATCAAGACTAGCCCGAGGTTCGCTGTGCTACGCTGCAAGTTATGCCCAAGGCTCTTGCGACAGAAAAAGCCCATTTAAGCAAAAGGGACGGCGGACGGGGCATCCGCCGTACCTCCTGAGTAAGATCAATTAGAGGCTTTTCGATAGTTAATTTATCGAACGCGAGGAGAAGTTCGCAGATTTTGGATCACTCAGGCGTATTCACGCTTTTCCTCGGATTCCACAGGCTCAATCGCCAGTCTCATCCCCATTGCATGAAGGATGGTTTGAATCGTTTCGAGCGACGGATTGCCGCGCTTGCCTAGCGATTTGTAAAGCCCAGCACGTGTGAGCCCAGTCTTTTGCGCAAGATCGCTCATACCGCGCGAGCGGGCGACAGTATCAAGCGCTGCGCGTAGTTCGGCAAGCGAACCGTCTTCGAGGTAAGCGTCGAGGTATGCGGCTGCATCCTCTGCGCTACCGAGATAGTCAGCGGCATCAAAGCGGGTAGTTTCGATTTTGGACATCGTGCCCTCCTTGGCATCAATCTTCGCCATCAACTGCATCAAACGGTATCAAGGTCAGCAGCAATCGCCTTCGCGGCTGCAATATCTTTGCTCTGTGACGACTTGTCGCCGCCGCAAAGTAAAATTATCAGTTTATCTCCCAGCTGTACAAAATAAACACGATAGCCGGGGCCGTAAAATATCCGCATTTCAGAAACGCCGTCACCTACTGGCGCAACGTCGCCAAGATTACCCATTGCTGCACGCTCGATCCGTTTGATAATACGGGATCTTGCGCGGGCATCACGAAGTCCTGCAAGCCAGACTGTAAAACGAGCTGTCTGGCGAACTTCGATCATGTGTATCCTGTAGTTCGCACGGCGCAGTTTGTCAACTATGGTTTGCAGATGGAGCGCCGACGGGAACGATCTGCGAACGTTTTACCAGAATGATGTAGATGCAAAGTCGCTCCGAGGTCCCCGCGCTGCCTACTAATGCGGCATTCCGGCAAAATATCCGGCCAAAACCGAGCGAGACCTAACCACGACAATTCCGCAGTTGGATGGGCCACTTACGCTCCTTGATACCTGACATTTGTTATCCAATGCGTCTGCATAACCTTACTGCTAGTTTTGGGAGGGAGATGTTAGCTGTTAAACGGCGGTTTTGTCGGAGAAGACGACAGCTTGCAGTGGCTGGCTCCGATATACTGCGATCGGCCAATCCCGGCCATCGGAGATCCATCATGGGACATTCAGACCTCGACCCTGCCGTGCACGAGCGGCGACCCTGGAATGCCGGACAGAATGTGGGACAGAAGCGCCCGTTGAAGCTGCGCGATATCTGGGCGATCCGCTTCTATCTCGACGAGCACAAGCGCCTGCGCGACCGTGCGCTATTCGACCTTGGCATCGACAGCAAGTTGCGCGGCTGCGATCTGGTCAAGCTGAGGATCGGCGACCTGATGAGCGCTGGCTCCTTTCGTGATCGCGCGACCATAATCCAGAAAAAGACCGGCCGCCCGGTGCAATTCGAGATCATGGCTGAAGCGCGCAATAGCCTGACGGCATGGCTCGATCGGCGCGGCGGAACAATCCGCGACTTCGTATTTCCAAGCCGGGTCGACTATCTTGGACACTTGAGCACCCGGCAATATGCCCGTCTGGTCGACGAATGGGTGGCAACCGTGGGCTTGGACAAGCGGGAGTACGGGACGCACTCCATGCGGCGGACCAAGCCCTCGCTGATTTACAAGGCTACCGGAAACCTGCGAGCCGTGCAGATCCTCTTGGGTCATACCAACATCGAGAACACCGTCAGGTATCTGGGCGTGGACGTCGAAGATGCTCTGACCCTGTCCGAGCGCACCGAGATCTGACTATTTGCCGGCTTTTGCTGGCATCAGAGGCCGGCATCGATAATGAAAAAATGGCAGCTAACAAGCATGTGCCCTAGACATTTGAACGACCACTGTGTCGGCGGATGCCGTTGTCAGCTTTGCGCCCCGCAATCGGTCGTTCGACCAATCTCAGGTACTTACTTAAGCCGATGTTGGCGTTAGGACTGGGTGACAGCGCAGCTCGATCCGGTATACTCTCAAACGGTGCACCCTAGTGCGGAGGACGGCTTCTTCTTTCAATGATATTACAGGCAGTCCACGATCCTCATGGCAGTGATGAATCCTGCGAAATTGGCTAATAATGTCAGGTTGGTCTCTCATCCGTGCGAAGAGGTCGTTTGAAGACGCACGAATATGCAGTGGGCGGAAGCGAATTGGAACTAGGCTGAGAGCACTGTTGCCCCTGCCCGCCGTTCCGATAGCGAGGCAGGGGCGCTGTGGAGTCTGGCTAAAATTCCAGAGACAGGCGAAGGTTGCCATTTACAGTGGCATCGCCGTTGCCGCCTGTGGCGCCCACCTGTCCGGCGAGTGACCAGTTGCCGCCAAGATCGTAGCTGCCGCTGGCTTGCAGCGCGACGCCCGTCCGTGCACCGATAGGTGCACGGACATTGAAGGCGCTGGCTGATCCCGCCATACCCAGATCGACATCAACATCGTTGCGGCCGCCGGTGACATACTGGGCTGACATGTCGAAATATCCTGTCGGGCTGACCATTCGGACGAAGCCGCCTGCGCCTAGGCGCGTCCAGGCATCGCTGTTCCGGCTAGAAAACAAATCAAGCACGTTTGCGCCAGTTTCGCGAAATGCCCCCAGCTGGGTCTTGCTGGTCTCAGTGCCAATGGTGGGACCGAACGTCCAGTCGCCTTCACCAAAGCCATAGCGCAGATTGACGGTGAGGGCGGTGGTGTTAAACTTGGATTCGGCCTGCGGGGTTCTGGCAATTGGTCCAAACGAGATGGTGCGCGTCACATCCGCGCGGGCGCTGGTATGGACCAGCGAAGCGGTGGCCGTGACCCCTGCAGCCCCGGTGCCATACCGAACATAGCCGCCCACATGCCATTCATCGGTGCTGGCATCGGATCCGCGCGCCTTGACCCGCACATCGCCTGATAACCAGCCGCCGCCGATCCCCGCGGCCCAGCTATTGCCTTGGCCGCGATAATCGACCCCGATCTCGCCGCCGAAAGCGTCGGAGCTGAACCGCGCGCCGTTGCCATCGCCGCCCACATGGCTGTTGCGCCCGGTCACGCCGCCCCAGATTCCCAGCCCTTCTTCAAGCCCGGCCTGACCGCGCTGGATGAATTGGGCGGCCAGCGCCATGCCTTGGCGTTGGTTCGCAGAGAGCAGGCTGGCGTAAATTTCGCCCGAACTTGCATTAAACGCAGCGCGGGCCGAATCTCCGTCAAGCATGAGTAATGAGTTATATACCGCCAGCGCATCCGATCCCGCTGGACGCACCAGGTTCATTAGCGCGTCTGCGGCCTGCCGCTGGTTGTAGGTCGCTGCAACATCGGGGAAGGCTAGAACCTGCTGGACGGTTATGGATGCACCGGTCGCATCATAACCCAGTACAAAATCCAGGAACTCGGATTGCTCCGTCAGCCCCGCAAAAGTGCCGGTGCGCCCGCCGATGGCATCAAGGATACGGAACACCGATCCGTCGGTATAGCTGGTCTGCGGATCAAGCGTCGTCACCGCAACAGTGCCGCCGTCCAGCGTAGCCCGGCCGCCAGCGGCGATCCGGTCTGCGCCGCCTGCCGCCTGCAAATCAACGGCAAAGGTCGACCCAGAGCGGAAGATGACATCGCCGGTGACGTTCAGGGTCCCCACCCCGGTGGGCGAAACCCGTCCGCTGACGTCGAGCGCGCCGACGCGGCCGTTACCAACCAGCATGGCAGTTGATTGCACCACCATGTTGCCGCCCAGCGTACCACTGGTGGCCAGCGTTCCAGCCTCTAGGCGCGTAGTTCCTACAAAGGTGTCGGACGTGCCAGTGATGGACAAGGCGCCGGCTCCTGTCTTGCGCACAGTTCCGTTGCCGGTCAGAACGCCCGCATAGGTGCCATCGGTGGCTTGGTCGAACTGCAACGTTCCTGCCGATCCCACAGCGACCGGCCCCGAAACGCTCACAGTCGTGCCGCGCAGCACCCCGTCAGTGACGGTCGTTCCTCCGCTGTAAGTGTTAGCCGCCGTCAGCACCAGCGTGCCGAGATCGGTCTTGTCGAGACTGCCAGTGCCGCTAAGCACGCTGTCAATCGTTGTGGTGATTTCTGCGCCAGCCGCAGTGCCGTCGCCAATCCGGAAGGCGGTCGATGCCGCATCAAACTGCAATGCACCGCCGGTCACACGATATCCGTTCGCTGCAAACTGTACGCCGGTGCCAAGGAACACTACGCCGGCTGTGCTATCGACCGTGACCGCAGCGCCAGCGCCAGCGAAAATTAGCAGCGTCGCTGGATCGTACGTCCCGTTGCGCGATCCATCCATGATCGTCCAGTTGCTGCCGGTTGCGGTCCAGGTGCCGACGCCGCCATCTATCACGTCATTGGCTACGGTGTTGCTGCCATCCCAGAAGTTGAAGCTGTTCACCGGCGCGTCAACCAGCAGGTTGACCTGAGCTAAAGCAGACGTCTGTACGGACAGGTCGGCGGGGCTGAACCCCTCAGGCGCTATGCCGATAAGCAGGCCGTTGTCAGTTAGCGTTCCGCCGTAGTTGATCAGGCGGTAAAGCCCTGCGCCAAAGCCGCCCGCGTTGGCGACATTCAGCGTGCCGTCGAGCGTTAGGTTGCCGCTGACTGTGATTAAATCGCTGGCAACGCCTGCCACCCCCGATGGCTCCCCGAGTTCAAAGGCAAGGATACTGTCTACGCTCAGCCCCAGATTGCCGGTGAAGGTCAGATTGCCCGGACTGTTGCCAACTGCCAGCGTAGCGTTGCCGATCGTGACGTTACCAAGGATCCGGCCGGATCCGCCTAGCGTCGATCCGCCCGACACGGTCATCACATGGGTGCTGCTGCCAAAGGAACCGTTTACGAGCAGCGTGCCGCCGGACAGTATGGTTTCACCGGTGAAATTGCCGCCGGAGCCTGTGATGATGGTAGTTCCGGCCAGATGCGAAAAGCGGCCTCCGCCCAGAATGCTTGAATTGATGGTGAGCGGATTGCCATTATGATTGAACACCACCCGGGTGCCGGTAGAAACGGTCAGCGAACCAACATCATAGCTGCCCATTGCGCTAGGGCCATCGGCTTCGCTGTTACCGAAGAAAATCTCGCTGCCGACCACGCCAGTGAAGAGGCTGCGCGCATTCACAGAAGCGCCGTTGCGCAGGAAAAGCTGGTTGTTGCTGATCCCAGACGAGCTGCCAACGTTGATGCTGCCAGTCGCACTCAGCGTTCCACCGTCGACTGTGATGAGCGAGCCTGACCTGATATTGATAACATTGGCAACGACTTGGCCACCGCTGCGGACTAGCACGCTGCCAACGGAGCCAAAGGCTGAAGAGTTGGGGTTCACAGAAGTGGAAAGGTCGTTGACTCTGAGAATCGCATTGTTCTCCACCAGAATCCCTGCATTGCTGAGACCGGCAGTGCGCGTCGAGGTACTGAGCGAATTGCCGAAATCGGCGTCGGACCCTGTGCCAGAGATACGAAGGCCGCCATCGCGGGTGATGCTCAAATTGGCCGCACCGATGGCGACGACCTGTGCGCCATCGAGTATTTCAAGCAGCGATCCGGCGTTGCGGACTTCGGCACTGTTGGAAGCACCGTATTCAAGTGTCGAACCCGCGCCGCTGACCCGCAGCACGCCGCGTCCGTTGAAGGCAGCGTTGGCTCCGTTGATGGATGCCCCAAGCAACAGGCCATTTGATACGCGCAAAGTGCCCCCATCCAAAACTTCGATTAAGCCGACCGCGCCACCCTCAGCCCCGGCTGACGCACTGTCCTGAGTGCCTCGGCCCATGGTGAGGCTGCTTGTATTCACCCGTGAACTCGCGCCGGTGATGGTAAGCGTACCATTTCCGAAACGCGCCGCTCGGATCTGACTGCCGGCATTGCTGGAAACGCCGCCGATTGTGATATCACCAGCGATGGTTATCGCCGCGCCGCCTTGCACGGTCAGGCTGCCTCTGTTGACCCGGCCCACTGACATCGTCTGCACAGTTACAGCCGTGGATGCACCGGAGAGCACCGGCTGACGGCCGGAGGTGGTTTCGTTGATCGTCACCTCCTCCGTAGGCAACGGCGGCACACCGCCTACCCAGTTGCGACCATCGTTGTAATCATCGCCCTCAGCGCCGGTCCACACAGATTGCGCGTGCACCAGCGCAGGCGACAAAATCGCAGTAGTCACCAGCAACCCGGCCAACATGCGGACGGCAAACTTGCTTTTGGCTGTAGTGTATGTGGTGTGCGTGTGCATGGTACGTTCCTGCGCCTGACAACGTCGCGGGGTGCGCGTTGTGTTAAGCAAGACAGTGGGGGAATGCGGGGCATCACGGAACGCGGCAAAGTGTTGCAGAGTGTTGCAAGGTGTTGCAGCGCGGCGATTTACGCTCGACGAACGACGCAAAATGCGGCCTTTGTACCCATGGCCCCATGATCGGGAGATCGTTGGTCGGCCAAGGGAGCAGATTGATATGGTGACGGTCAGCGAAATCTATGATGCCGCATTCGATGCCGCGCTGTTCCCAGAACTGCTGCAACGCATCGCCGGGGCGTTTGACGCCAGCAGTTCCTTCATCGCGTGGGTTGATCAGGATCGCGGTGCCGGGTTTCAGGCAGAACATGGCAACGATCCCGCATGGATCGCACGCTACACCGAAATCTATCACCAGCACGATGTGCTGATGCCCTATCTGCTGAGCTATAACGAGGGGGACTGCAAAACCGTTCACGCGTTGTTGCAACAGCCCGAGATCCGCAGCAGCAAGTTCTACCGCGAATACCTCGCGCCCCATCACGTCGTCGACAATATGGCTGCCATTTTAGTTCGGAGGGCAGGGTTTAGCGCGCACCTGACATTGCTACGCAAGGTACCTGCGCCACCGTTCAACGCGGGTGAACTGGCCCAGATGGAAACGCTGATGCCGCATCTGAAGCGCGCAGTGTTCATCCAGAGCCGCCTGATCCGCGATGCGGGCGCCGCGCGGGCTTACAGGCAATCCGCATCATGCCTCAGCGGCTACTTGCTGCAATTGACCGAGGACCGCCATGTCGTTGAGATTGATGCCGAGGTGGGCCGGATCGTGGGTTTGCGGATAGGCGATCTGGTGGCCGATACCATTTTTGGTAAAACAGTCATCGCAGCTTTGGCTGGGGATCAACCCTGCGCAGTCGAGGTGCGCTCGCCCGACGGAACACCGTTCAAGCTCTTGTGCGAAGCACGCAAACTGGTTCGTGACCGGTTTAGCGATCTGGTGTCGGGGCCATGCACGGAACACACTGTGCACATCACCATCATCGATCAGCCACTGCAAATCGCTTATGGTGCGATGGCGGACATGTATCGTTTGACCCCTACCGAAACGCGGGTCTTGAGCGACGCTGTGGAGAAAGGTGATCTTACCGGTATCGGGGAACGATTGGGCATGGCGCGCGCCACCACCCGCGCGCATTTGCACCGGATCTATTCCAAGACAGGAACCAATGGATTTCCGCGCCTGGCAAGCTTGGCGCACCGGTTTGCGATGGCAGGGGAAAAGGGCAAAAAATAGTGACTGCCTAAACAGATGAATGATGAACCCAACGGGAGTCGCACCTAAACAGTTGTTGACGGCCAGCTTGTCGTTGTCTGCGATAGGGGGATCATGGCGACCACTCTGCGAAATTCGGATTTTAACGTCGCGCGCAACATTGCGGGCGACCGGATCGAGGGCTGGAAATCCATCGGCGCCTATTTTGGCCGCGACAGGACAACCGCGATCCGTTGGGCGCGCGAACGTAACATGCCGATCCATCGTATTCCCGGCGGCAAAATCAGTACGACATTTGCGCTGCGCCACGAACTTGACGCTTGGGCAAGTGGGGTTGGCATAACCAAACCGGCCGCCGCTCCTGAGCCGGTCGCGACTCTCACGCAGACCGCCGCCAATCCAGTGGAAACGCCCGATGAAAGTCGCGAGCATCCCGGTACCAAGCAACGCAATATGATAGGCTGGATCGCCGCCGGGCTGCTTGTACTTTTCGTAGCAATCAGTGTGCCGGGATTTGTTGCGGCAGATGTTGCCCCTGATGGATCAAAACCCCAACCATCATCCGAAATCCTGCCGAAAGATCCAGGGGTGCTCGAACGGTATTTGGCGGCACGCGATCTGACAGCCACCCGCAACGCGCAGTCGCTGGAACAGGCGATTGCGATGCTGAGCGAAGTCACCGTTCGCGCTCCGGAATATGCGCCGGGATATGCGGCGTTGGCAGAAGCGCTCATTCTGTCGCGTGAATTTGGCATCCGGAGCGATGAAGATGCCTTTCCAGCGGCCAGTTTTGCCGCGAGCACAGCCCTGCGTCTCGATCCATCGCTGACGGAAGGCTACCGGATGAAAGGGTTTGTCGCTTACTGGTGGGATCAGGATATTATTGCGGCACGCGCCGCATTCGACGAAGCGATCATCCGCGACCCAACCAATGTGATGGCCAATTTCTGGTATGGCAATGTCCTGATCGACAGCGGCGCTTTTACTGACGGACTGCGCAGGCTGAACGTTGCACGTGCGATGCAGCCCGGATCTAAAGCCATCCTGACAGATCTGGCTTGGGCGCAATGGTCGGCTGGCAACACCGCGGATGGGGAGCGAAACCTTTTGGCACTAACAGTTGAACATCCTGGGTTCGCCGTCGCGCATGACAGTCTTGGCGACACCCGTTTGGCTGCTGGCGATTATGCTGGATACGCTAATGCGATGGCTACTGTCGCGGTACTACGACAAGACAATGCGATGGCCAGCCGCGCTAGGGCCATACAGTCATCCATTCAGTCTGGCGTTCCCGAAGCCGCCTATAAAACTATTATGCGGTACTTGCTCGACGATGTAACTTCTGATCCGCGCAAGACCTATCTGCGACCGGTATTTGTTGCCTCGATTGCTGGTGACCGCGCACAGACCCTGACGCTGCTTCGCCGCGCCGCCCTGCGCAGCGAAAAATGGGGCGAGGCGGGCATAGTTCGCCGCATGAAAGCTCGGTGGGTCGGTGATGAGGCGATTTCCAAGCTGCTTGAAAACCGCCAGTCTACTGCGCCCAATTAGGCCGGCATTGCGCGGATCGGCTCTGTCAACGCAACTTGGTAGATCGTGCCCGGCCCTATTATCTAGCGCTGATGCCGCGGAAATCTCGGGCCCTTCCCTCAAGCCCATTCCGCCGTTGCAATCCTCACGCGAGGTCATCCGGCAGGATGTCATAATCTACGTGCGATTTCCCCTGTCACTTCGGAATGTCGAAGATTTGCTTTTCAAGCGGGCATCGACATTTATCATGACGGTGCGGCATTGGAGGAACCGGTTCGGCCCGCTGTTTGCCTCTGAGGTGAAAAGGACCGGTTAACCGATTGCGCGGGTTCCGACAGTGGGAATGGCATTTCGACGAGCCCTATGTGAAGATTAACGGCAAAATGCATAAACTAGAGTTGGCGGTCGACCAAGAAGGCGAGCTGCTGCAGAGCTACTTAACTAAGGCGAGGAATACGCAAGCGTTCTACGAAACCTGAACGAACGACCGGTTTCAGGTGAGAAAAACGAGCTTGGCAATGGCAGCTTTGTCGGCGGATGCCGCACCAACCTGCTCGTTCGGGCATGGTGGTTCCGCAGAACGCGGGATGTGGCCGGGGCGGCAACAAGCGAGCGCCCTCTTGAATGCGACGTGACGAGAAGCGCTCTGCTGACAGACTTGGGAAGTTGGTGAAGTCCTTAAGGAATGACCGATCGCATCCGCCTACGAGGAGTGATGGCTGAACAAAGCGCACCTGCCTTCACTGAATGTTCATGCTTGCATACGTACAACAATTCGTACAACACATGAGCAACGAAAGGAGGTAGCGATGGATGTACTCACTTATTCCGATGCACGCGCCAACCTCAAAGCTGTGATGGATCAGGTTATTAATGACCGTACTCACGTGGTTGTCACACGACAGAAGGCCGAATCAATTGTGATAGTATCTTTGGAAGACTGGAACGCAATCGAAGAAACGATGCACCTCTTATCCAACCGTACTAATGCTAAGCGCCTTCGTGACTCTATTGAGCAACTGGACGCGGCAGGCGGCACAGAACGCTCTCTATCGGAACCTGATTTAGTAGAAGCGTGAAGCTCGTTTTGTCTGATAATGGGTGGGAGGATTATCTCCATTGGCAAGAGGTCGATGGGAAGATTCTCACACGCCTTAATGTACTAATAAAAGAATGTATGCGCACGCCTTTCAAGGGGACGGGAAAACCTGAACCTTTGAAAGGGGCACTATCGGGGTGGTGGTCTAGGCGAGTAACTCAAGAGGACCGGCTGGTTTATAGGGTGAAGGGCAAAGGCGATGATCAGTGCCTTGAGATTGCCCAATGCCGAATCCATTATTAGCTCTCACTAATCCGGTTCGTCCCCTCCACCTAAATTTTTGGAACAACCCGCCACCCTAAATGCGGAATCTAGCGGCTTTGCAGTCCCCAAGTTAGCAAGGTCGCTCAACTAGTCTCGTGGCATGGGTTTCTAAGAGACAGCTACGCTTTAATTAGGCGTCATCTCTTGGCTTTCTGCCCTGCCAACGTGACCCAGCGGTCAATCCTAACAAAAACGATAGTGCCTCAAGTTCGCGCAGTTCTGCAAGCTTTCGGCTGCGCTCGGCCTTCGCTGCAAGTGTCTCATTTCCATGCTTGTGCCGTGGATGGCTGACGCCTCTGAGTCGCGATCAATTCTCGCGGCCACGCGTCGGGCCATCAATTTTAGCAAATGGTTGTACGCTAGACATGACTTGCGAACCGAGCGCCTTGAGCCTGAGAATGACTGCTTTGTTGGCGGATGCAGTCGCGTTGCCAGTGGCCAAATCTAGCGGCATCTAATCACCCTTGGAAAGGGCTGTGGCGGAGACGGAGGGATTCGAACCCTCGGTGGGGTTACCCCCACGGTTCCTTAGCAGGGAACTGGTTTCAGCCACTCACCCACGTCTCCGGATCGCAGCGGCAAGCCCGGCGCTATAACGGCGGTCGTGGATGGCGGCAAGCCATGCTGGCAAGCGGCGGGCGATTTTATCAGGGCGCAAGCCTGCCGCTCCATCCGTACCGTTTTCGACTCGGCTCACCGCAAATTGGATTCGCTTCGTCGACCGTTCATTGATGCTTAAGCGCCAAAGGACTCAATTGCAGCGCAAGATGCCCGTTTTGCCCCTGGAGGGACTATGAAGATCGCCACCCCAAACACCAAATCGCTACCCAAGGCAGTCAGCGGGACCATCGCCAAGTTTTGCCTGGTCGCGATGGGCATCGCAGCGTTAGGCGCGGCACCACTTGCCGCCCAGCAGATCGAGACTTTCGATCCCGACAGCGCGATCGACGGCGACCTGGTAGAAGCCCCGGGTGATCCTTCCGTCTATGAATATCCGGTAACGGAACCGGCGACAGATAGTCAGCTCCCTGCCGATAGCCGGGTTTCCGTTGCAGAGGCATGGTCCGATCCGGTCGTCACTTCGAACGATCCCTCGGTGGCCGCAGCTCAGGCTTCGGCCCGCCCGTCAGTCGCTGCCGCGCAGGGCGACACCTACGCCAGCGACGACCTGATCGGCGCGGCCGAAGGTGTGTTCGGCAAGGGCGCCGAAGGCCTTGCCCGGATGATCGAGGACCTTCTTGAAAAGCAGGGTGAACCCAACGCCTACATCGTGGGCCGAGAAGCGAGCGGGGCGTTTATCCTCGGTGCGCGCTACGGTTCCGGAACGCTGTATCACAAGGTGGAAGGCCAGCGTCCCGTTTACTGGACCGGCCCGTCGATCGGGTTCGACGCCGGTGCCAACGCCGGCAACACTTTCGTGCTCGTCTACAACCTTCATGACAGTGAAGACCTGTACAAACGGTTTCCCGCCGGAGAAGGCCAGGCTTACCTGGTGGGCGGGTTGACGGCGAGTTACATGCGCTGGGGTGATGTCGTAATCATCCCGATCCGCGTCGGTGCCGGGCTTCGGCTTGGTGTCAACGCCGGTTACATGAGGTTTTCAGAGAAGCAGCGCTGGCTGCCCTTCTGAGTCGCAAGCACCCCCGCGGATCAGGGACGGAAGGTCCCGGTACGCGGTAATTGGCGTAACCGCCGCCAAAATATGTTGCGGGAGCGTGGCTCCCTCGGCATGGGGGCTGCATGATGCTTGACCAACTTCCCGCACAATCGCCCGACGCGCTGCTTGCGCTGATCAAGATGTACGCCGCGGACCCACGCAGCGACAAGATCGATCTCGGGGTTGGCGTCTACCGGACCGATGACGGCGCGACCCCGGTGTTTGCCGCGATCAAGGCGGCTGAGGCAAACCTGCTCGAAACACAGGACAGCAAGAGTTACCTCGGGCCTGAGGGAGACGTCGCGTTCGTGCGCGCGCTGGTTCCGTACGTGTTTGGCGCCGATGCCGCCTATCTCGACCGGGTCGAAGGAATGCAGACCCCCGGCGGAACTGGCGCGGTCCGGTTGGCGCTCGCGGTGGCGCAGAAAGCCGGTGTGACGAAAGTCCACATGGGTGTTCCGAGCTGGCCAAACCACGCGCAAATCCTCGCCGATGTGGGCCTTGAAACTGTGACATTCGGCCATGCCGATTCCGACGGCAGGGTCGATGTCGAGGCGGTCCTTGCGATCATCGACGCCGCGGCTGCCGGCGAAGCGGTGTTGCTGCACGGCTGTTGCCACAACCCGACAGGCATCGACTATTCGCCCGCCCAATGGGACCGGATTGCCGCCGCGTTTGCGGACAGTCCTGCCATACCGATACTCGATCTGGCGTATCAGGGTCTGGGAGCGGGGATGGACGACGACGCCTACGGCGTTCGTGCGGTCGTTTCGGTCGTGCCCGAAGCGTTGGTGGCTTACAGCTGTGACAAGAATTTCGGGATGTATCGTGATCGGGTTGGCGCCTTGTATGTGCTGGCCGATCAGGCGGGGCAGCTCGATGCGATCATGTCCAACCTCAACGCCCTGGCTCGGGCGAGCTGGTCGATGCCGCCCGATCACGGCGCGGCTGCGGTCCGGGTCATCCTTTCCGATTCTGCGATGACCAAGCTTTGGCTGGACGAGCTCACCGCCATGCGCGCCCGCATCGCGAGCGTTCGTGCCCAGATGGCGGAGGCCGGCCAGATCGGGCCGCTCGACCTGACCGCGTTATCGCGCGAAAACGGGCTGTTCTCGATGCTCGCGCTGACGAAGGACCAGATTGCCAGCCTGCGCGAGGATCACGCGGTTTACATGGCGGGTTCCGGCCGAATCAACGTGGCCGGGCTGCACAGCGGCAACATCGCCAACTTTATTGCTGCGCTGAAGAACGTCGCGGGCTGAACATCAGCCCATCAGTGACTGCATCCGCTGGAGATACCGGGCCATCGTGTCGATCTCCAGATTGACCCGGTCGCCGCCCTCCATGCCGCCCAGCGTCGTCACTTCGGAAGTGTGCGGGATGATGTTCATGGTGAAATGGACCGACCCGTCCGGCTGATCCTCGACCGTGTTCACGGTCAGGGATGCACCGTCCATGGTGATCGACCCCTTTGCCGCAATAAACGGGGCGAGGGCTTTGGGAGCCCTGACCACCCAGCGATGGGAATCGCCAATCGGACTGATCTCGACCACGGACCCAACCGCATCGACATGGCCGGTGACGATATGCCCGCCCAGTTCATCGCCCATCCGCAGTGCGCCTTCGAGATTGAGCTTGCGGCCTTTGCTCCACATTCCCGGCACGGTGCAGGAGACGGTTTCGCCCGAAACATCCACCGCGAACCACGCGGCGTTGCCATCCTGCTCCGGACGGATACCGCGCTCGACCACGGTCAGGCAGACGCCCGAACAGGCGATCGAGGCGCCGATCGCGATCTTGGCCGGATCGAACGGACAAGCGATACGGACGCGCAGATCACCCTTTTGCTCGACCTGCTCGATGGTCCCGACAGCGGTGATAATTCCGGTGAACATCTAATCCCTTTCGTGGCGGATCCGCCGATAGGCTTCGAACCGGTCGCTGCCAAGCTGCCGCCTGTCGGTCAAGGTCCAGCGGTCATGGGCGGATGCAAGATCGGTAAGCCCGCTATCAGCCACCGAACGCGCGCCGTCGCCAAGAATGATCGGCGCGCGGTAGAGGTGCAGGGTGTCCACCCGGTCCGCGGCAAGGAAAGCCGCCGCCGTTCTCGCACCGCCTTCGACATACAGATATTGTGCGTCGGTCAATCCGGAAATGCCTTCCGGCGAGCCGATGGCCTGCACCCCGTCAGGCGCTTCGCCCCGGGTCAGTAAGTATCGGGCCGGGCTGCGTCCCTCCAGTCCCGGCAGTCGAACGTCGAGCCGTGGGTGGTCGCTGCGCCAGGTCCCGCCGCCGACCAGGATGGCGTCCGCCATCGCGCGGCGTGAATGGACATGGGCGCGGGCTGCCTCGCCGGTGATCCACTGGCTCTCGCCGCTGGCCAGAGCGGTGCACCCGTCGAGCGACATCGCAAGTTTGAGAGTGACATGCGGACGGCCATGCCAGCTTCGCATCAGATAGCCCTCGAGGCTGTCGGCGGCAGCGGAGCAGGGGACATGGCGGACTTCGGTGCCTGCCTCGGCGATCCGCCTTGCGCCCTGACCCGCAGTGCGCGTGTCCGGATCGCGGACGGCATAGACCAGAGCTGCCAGACCTGCAGAGGCAACCAGGTCGCTGCAGGCGGGGCCGCGGTCCGAACGGTGGGCGCAAGGTTCGAGCGTCACGTAAAGTGTTGCGCCGCGCGCATCGCCGCCTGCGAGGGACAGCGCCATCGCCTCGGCATGCGGCCTGCCGCCCGCTTGTGTCCAGCCGCGTCCGATCACGGCACCGTCCTTGACCAAGATGGCCCCTACGCCGGGGTTCGGATTGCTTTGCGGGCGCGCCCTGACTGCCAACCGCGCCGCGGCGGCCAGCCAGTCGGCGTCACTGTGGGGGAGTTGCAACCGGGGCGCCCACGCTGTTGGTTTCGGCAACGATGTTCTCGCCGGCGGCGCGCGCCCTCAGTTCGGTTTCGCTGATGCCTGCTTCGGGCAGGCCGGCACGGCGGCGAATTTCGGCCTTGCGAGCGTTCTCCGCCGCTTCGATGGCCGTGCGTTCCCGTTCGGCTTCGCGATCGATTTCATCGACGTCCATCCCCGACGCCCGGCCCAGCGCCCGGTACAGTTCGCGTTTTCGTTCCTCGTTCTGTTCGAGAAGTGCGGCGACTGCGTCCTGGTTGCGTTGGTTTTCGATGTTGGACGCGATGATTTCCGCGTCCGTGCGGTCGGCGGGGAAGCTGGCGATGTAGGTAACTTCGGGCGGGGCGGGAGGCACGAGCACGCTCTCGCTGGTGAATTGATACATCAGCGTGAACGTCATCAGCGCCGACACGCCTAGTATCGGCCAGCGATACGGCGTCGGCTTCTTGAACTCATTCCAGAAATCGAGGGCCCCGGGGGTGGGGTTCAAGCGGTTGATCATACCCATGCCCGCAAGATAGCGACGGGGAGCCGTTTTCGCCAGTGCTGATCGTGTCGGTTCGACTCAGACGGTCAATCGTAGTCCACCTGGATCGGAACGCGTCCGCGCAGATTGCCGCCAATCGCGACGGCGAGGTCGGTGTACAACGTGCCGGTGAAGCGAAATTCCAGCATTCCGCCAGCATCGAGCCGAGGTAATTGGCCAAGATCGGTCACGAAATCGCGCAGCTCGGCTTCTCCGCCAGCCGGGTCACGCATGATGACGCGGGCAGGGAATTCGACCCGGATGGACTGCAGCGGAGCGCCACGAATGATCGCGCGGCCCTGGACAGCCAATCCGCCCAGATCGTCCAGATTACCAACCACGGTCTTGGCGCCCGTCTGCAAATCGACCAGGACTCGGCCAACCCCGTCGCCGGTCATGACCAAACGACCGAAGTTGATGTCGCTTTCGATGACGAGAGCAATTTCGGTGTTGTTCCCGTTCCCGTTCCCGTTCCCGTTCCCGTTCCCGTTCCCGTTCCCGCCATTGCCGGGGCGTCCGCCTCCGACACCGCGAGGCGGAGGATTTGTATCGCAAAAACTGCATTGACCCTGCGCAGCAACGGGTGCTGCGGGCAGGACCAACAGCATGGCAGCGCTGGCAAGGATAGCGATCAATCTGATCATTGACCGATCATGCAGGATCAGGGTTAATTTAAGGTAAGGGAAACTCCCTAAGGCCGCTGAAGACCGGAAATCATCCGAAGGCGGCGTAGAGTGTTCGTCCTTCGCGCTTCAACCAGGCGTTGGCCGCGGCGAGGTCGCCGTTGTAGATCCGGTCCAATGCCGCGTGGAACGCCGGGCCGTGATCGAAGTGGAGCAAATGGGCGACTTCGTGAGCGACAACCGAACGGCGCACGAAATGAGGAGCCTGAACAAGCCGCCAGTTGACCCGCACCGTGCCGCTGCTCGAACAGCTGCCCCAACGGCGCTGGGCGCGTGAGAGGCGAATGGCCGGGGCAGGAACCCCGGCCGCTGCGCAGTAATCCTGGAGATCGCTTTCGAGCAATTGCAATGCTTCCCGCTCCAGCCATCGCTGCAGCCTCGGGGCGAGGTTTTCCTCCGGTCCGCCGATTACCAGCCGTCCTTCGCCAAGGATTGGCCTGCGCTTTGCGCCAGCCTGCCATTCGATGGTGACATTCTCGCCGCAATAGCGAAGCAGACCGCCCGCTATCGGCGCGGCCGGTTTGGGCAGTGCGGCAAGCTGTCCGGCGAGCCAGTCGGCGCGGGAATGGACGAATTCGATTGCATCGGCGGTTCGGCCCCAGCGCGGCAAGGTCACTCGCGCCTCGCTACCGTCAGGTGCTATCCTCAGCACCACACGCTTTGCGGTCGGATGACGCCGGATCGCGATCGGCAAGGCGACACCGTTGACCCTGACCGTCGGTTCCAGTTGGTCGCGGCGAAGCCAGTCTAGCATCGGATGGCGCCAGATTTCATGCCTCATCCCATTCGACGATATGGTGTTCGAGCGGACCGGAAACGTTTTCGCTGACCACCCGGCCACTGACCGATATGCCGGCGTGCACCACCGTCTCGCGGTCTCCCGAAATCAGGTAATGCCAATCCCGCAGCGGTTTTCCTTCATGACGCAGCCGGTAGGCACAGCTCTCCGGAAGCCAAGGCACGTCGGCCACGATCTTCATGGTCAGCCGAAGGCAATCCGGGACGAACGCCTTGCGGTTGCGGTAATCCTTGCATTGCGCGCTGCGCGTATCGAGCAGTTTGCACGACACGTTGGTGTGTTCGACCTGTCCGGTATCCGGGTCCTCGATCTTGTGCAGGCAGCACCGGCCGCAGCCATCGCACAGCGCCTCCCATTCGGGCCGGGTCAATTGTGCCAGCGGCAGTTCCCAGAATTTGTCACGCATCGCTTCAGTCACCGCGTCACCTGACCCATTTCGCAAGCTCTTCGGCAACGGCTTCGGCGCCCAGGTCGGTAGGCAGCGTCGCGATCGGTTGGCCGTCCGGTCCGAACAGATAGGTGATCGCGGAATGGTTCATCAGGTAATTGCCGCTCTCGGGAACTTCCCCCTTGGAATATGTAACCGCGAAGGTTTTGGCAGCGGATTTGACCTGCTCAGGGGTCCCGGTCAGCCCGATCAGGCGCGGGTGGAAATTGTCCACGAAGTCTCCGACTACCTGCGGGTTGTCGCGCTCGGGATCGATGGTGATGAAGATCGGCTGGATTTGCGCGCCCAGTTCCGGGCTCTCCTGTTCGAATTGCCGCAGACCCTGCGACATGCGCTGGACGTCAGTCGGGCAGATATCGGGGCAATAGGTGAAGCCGAAATAGACGATCCGGTACTGACCGGCGAAATCGGACCAGCGCACGGTCTCGCCGGCGGAGTTGGTCAATTCAAACGGCCCTCCAATGGTAGCACCGTAAAGCGGTGCCTGTTCCAGCGGCGTGGCCGGGTTGGAATTGCAGCTGGCCGCAGCGAGGGACAGCGCGGCGATCGCTGCGGTGCGGAGATATTTGAAGGTGTGGGGCATAGCGTGGAGGTTCATGCTCTGCTAACCAGCGGGGAGCAAGAGGCGACTCTGCCTAGAAACAGAATTTATGGAGACGAACCAGTGGCGAAAGCCGTTTTCCGAAACGCCTACCTTGCCCTGATGTTGGTAGCCGGGGCTTTTGCCGTTCCGGCCGCAGCGCAGTTTTTCTCTGCCGGCTATGAATTCCTCAAAGCGGTCAAGGACCGTGACGGCAACGAGGTCAACAAGATCCTCGAGGCGACCAACGGGACCGTCATCAACGCGCGGGACCAGGTAACCGGCGAATCAGCCCTGCATATCGCGACGCAGCGGCGCGACCAATTGTGGATCCGGTTCCTCAGCGAACAGGGCGCCAATCCCAACATCGCCGACAAGAACGGCATCACGCCCCTCCAGATCGCCACAAGCCTCGGTTATGTCGAAGGGGTCGAAGCGCTGCTGAAAGCGGGCGCGAACGTCAATGTGGCCAACAGCACCGGCGAAACGCCGCTCATCGCCGCCGTCCTGCGCCGCGACGTCGAAATGACCCGCCTGCTGCTTGCCAACGGCGGGAATGCCGACCGCAGCGACAACTCCGGCCGCACCGCACGCGATTATGCACGGCTCGATTCCAACAGCCGGTTGCTGGGCGAGATCGAGCAGTCGGATGAAGACCGGAAAGACGACAAGCCGTCCAAATCCTATGGGCCGAGCTTCTGAATGGCCGACTTTTCTGACCTGACGCTGGACGAATTGCGCCTCGCCATGGCTCCCACTGTTGCCGAAGCCGCGATTTTCGACGGGTGGAGCGCCGATGCCGCGGCCGCCGCCGCGAACGATCTGGCGGTCGATCCCGATGTGGCAGCCCTGGCATATCCCGGCGGTGCGATGGACATGATCGCCGCGTGGATTGAAACCATCGATGCCGAGATGGCGGAGGCTCTTCCGCAGGACGTGCTGTCCGCCATGCCGATCCGCGAACGCATCCGCAGCCTCGTCCAGTTCCGCCTCGATGCCGTCGCCGGGCTGGAGGAGGCGCTGCGCCGGGCGCTGGCGATCATGGCCATGCCGCAAAACGCCGCTCGCTCGCTCAGGACCGGCTGGCACAGTGCGGATATCATGTGGCGGCTCGCCGGCGATACCGCGACCGATTACAACCATTATACCAAGCGCACGATCCTCGCCGGGATCTACGGAGCGACGCTGGCGGTGTTCGTTGGCGACGAGAGCAAGGGCAAGGCCGACACGCGGGAATTCCTCGATCGGCGGATCGAAGGCGTAATGAAATTCGAAAAACTGAAGGGCCGGTTGCTCAATTCCGACCGCGAAAGTTTCAGTCTTACGCGCCTCCTTGGGCGCTTGCGTTATCCGGCGCGCTAAAGACTATTGAGAATTAGTTGCAATTACCGCGTCGGTCTGGCAGCGCACCCCCATGAAGCTCGAAGCTCTCCAAAACGGCATTCCCGCACGGATTCGCTCCGTGGACTGGTCGGCAATCGCGCCGGAAGAAGGCAAGCGATTGCGCGCTCTGGGAATTGACGAGGGTGCGGAGATCCAGATTTCCCACCGCGGCATCTTTGGCGGAAAGGACCCGATCGCATTGATGATCGGCCGGATGACAATTGCGATCCGCCGGGTGCACGCCGCCGCCATGATGGTCGATCCGCTATGAACGCACCGGTATCCCTCCGCCTGCGCAAGGCAGCGCTGGTCGGCAATCCCAACGCCGGGAAAAGCGCGCTGTTCAATGCGCTTACCGGGGCTCGTCAGAAGATTGCCAACTATCCCGGCGTGACGGTGGAGCGCAAAGCCGGGCGCCTGATGATGCCAGACGGTATTCCGGTCGAGCTGATCGACCTGCCGGGCAGCTATTCCTTCGACGCAACCAGCCCCGACGAGGAAGTGACCCGCGCACTCGTCCACGGCGAGTTCGAGGGCGAGGTCCAGCCCGACGTCATGGTTGTCGTGCTGGATGCCGCCAACCTGGAACAGCACCTGGTGTTTGCGCAGGAAGTCATCGAGCTTGGCCGGCCAACCGTGGTCGCGCTGAACATGGTCGACCTGGCGCAGCGGGACGGGCTGACGCTCGATCCCGACGCCTTGTCAGAAGCGCTCGGCGTTCCGGTCATTCCGACCGTCGCCGTTCGCCGCAAGGGTCTTACCGAACTGATCGCGGCCATTGCCGTTGCCGAAGCGGATTTCGAAGCGGGCCAGCGGGTGCATCCGCGGCCGCACCTGACCCTGCCCGAACGCCGGCTGGCAGCGCGCAACATTGCCAAGGGGGCGATACTTTCGGTCAGCACGACGCGGCGGCTCCACACCGGTCTCGACAAGGTCCTCCTGCATCCATGGCTCGGCCCGCCAATCCTGTTCGCGCTGCTGTTCGTGATCTTCCAGGCGGTGTTCGCCTGGGCAACCCCGTTTGCGGACGCGCTTGAAGGCATCGCCGGATGGCTTTCCGGTTTGGTGGTGGCAATCGTTCCCGCCGGCCTGGTCCGCGATTTCCTCACCGAAGGGGTCATTGCCGGGGTCGGCTCGGTCGTGGTGTTCCTTCCGCAGATCGTCATCCTGTTCGCGTTCATCCTAGTGATGGAAGCTACCGGATACATGGCACGGGCGGCGTTCATCATGGACCGGATGATGGCGGGTGTCGGCCTGTCGGGACGCAGCTTCATTCCGCTGCTGTCCAGCTTTGCCTGCGCCATTCCCGGCATAATGGCGACCCGCAGCATTGCCGATCCCAAGGACCGCTTGACCACCATTCTGATCGCCCCGCTGATGACCTGCTCCGCACGCCTGCCGGTTTACGGGATCGTCATTGCGGCTGTAATTCCCAACACCAGCGTGTGGGGCGGGATCGGTCTTCAGGGGCTGGTGCTGTTCGCGCTCTATGTCGCGGGCATCATCGGCGCGATGGCGGTGGCGCTTATCCTGCGCCGGTCGGTTACTGCCGGGCAGGCCAGCGGATTCATCATGGAGTTGCCGCGCTATCAGATGCCGCGGCTCCGGGATCTCGCAATCGGATTGTGGCAACGCGCATGGGTGTTCCTACGCCGCGCCGGCACGATCATTTTCGCCGCGACGGTCATTCTTTGGCTGCTGCTGACCTTCCCTCGGGCCGAACCTGGCGAGAGCCAACTGGATGTATCCATCGCCGGGCAGGTAGCCAGCGGGATGCACGTCGTGTTCGAGCCGGTCGGCTTCAACCGCGAAATGACGCTGGCGCTGGTTCCCGCAATGGCCGCGCGCGAAGTAGCGGTTGCCTCCCTCGCCACGACTTATGCGGTCGATTCGGAAAACGAGGCGGCGACCGAAAATGCCTTGCGAGACCAGATCACCGCCCGGTGGAGCCTGCCGACCGCGCTCGCTTTTCTCGCGTGGTTCGTGTTCGCGCCGCAGTGCCTGTCGACCATCGCGGTTGCCCGGCGGGAAACAAATGGGTGGAAATGGCCGGTGTTCATGTTGGCCTATCTGTTCGCATTGGCCTACATCTTCGCGGGAATCACATTCTGGTCCGCGACAGCGCTGGGCCTTTAGCTGGGAACACGGAAATATGGCGGGTAGCCTCAACAAAGTAATGATTATCGGTAATCTGGGTGCGGACCCGGAAGTGAAGAGCTTCCAGAACGGCGGCAAAGTGTGCAATTTGCGCATCGCGACGTCCGAACAGTGGAAAGACAAGAATTCCGGTGAGCGCCAGGAACGGACCGAATGGCACACCGTCGCAATTTTTTCCGAAGGCCTGGTCAGCGTTGCCGAACGCTTCCTGCGTAAAGGCAGCAAGGTCTACATCGAAGGCCAGTTGCAGACCCGCAAATGGCAGGATGCCCAGGGCAATGACCGCTATTCGACCGAGATCGTCCTGCGCGGCTTCAACGGCACTCTGACGATGCTCGACGGACCTGGCGGCGGTCAAGGCGGCGGCTCCGGTGGTGGCAGCCAGGGCGGCAGTTCGGGCGGCGGCTGGAACCAGGGCGGCGGCTCTGGCAGTTCCGGTGGCGGCTCCGGTGGTTCGGGCGGCGGCTCGGGGGGCGGCTCCAATTATGACGATCTGGACGACGATATCCCGTTCTGACCGGGGTGGCCGGGCCGGCGGCTGGCGTTAGTTCTTTTTGAGCGCAGCCAGCGCGGCGAAGGGGCCGCTCGGTGTGTCTTCGCCGAGGATGCCTGCCTGCTGCCGGAATGCGTCCGCATCCGGTCCGCGCGCGAACGGATCGATCGCCAGCCCGAACCCTTGGGCGACCGCTTCGCCAAGGTCAAAGCTTTCGCCTTGGTAAAATATTTCGTCGCAATCCTCAGCCTGTATTTCGAGCTCTTCCTCCTTCGGTGCGCGGGATTCCGGCACGAAGCGCAAGGCGAGCTGTTCATCGATATGGACGGGAAATTCCTCGCCTGAAACCGCACAATACTGGAGAATATCGGCGAGCAGGCGTCCGGTAGCGTTAACTATTGCGCCATCGGCCACCAAGGTCACTTCCGCCTTGAGCCGGTGCACCGCGGCCAAGGCAAACCGCTGTGCCAGCGCCGCCATTTCCGGTTTATCCGGCTGCAGGACCACTGGCTTGCCGGTTATCTGGTGGAGCCTGACTACCCGGCTGAATTCGCACGCACTCTCGCTCATCGGGGAATCTCCGCGCCCAGGATGGCATCTGCGGGGATCGGCGCGAGTTGATCGTGCAGTTGCTCCAGCCGCTGCGCCAACGCTGCGGGCGGCGTCCCTTCCGACAGACCGAGATTGCGGCTGACCGCGGCTTTCAGGCTCGACCGGTCTGACACCAATGCATCGCGAAATGCGCCCAGCCGACCGCCCATGGCCGACATCATCTTGCCCATGTATTTGCCGAGGGCCGGATCGCCGATGCCCTGTTCACGCAATTGGCCGTCCATGTCATCGACGAACAATTCCGTAAGGTGCACCGAGGGAGCTCTCAATTCGGGGGCTTGCTCCATGCGGATCAGCACCACCGCCAGCACTGAAGTGATCATGTCATACCGGCCTTCGACGGTATCGGGGACACCGCAATCCCGGTACCATTGCGGTTCCCGTGCGATCTCCACGGTACGCTGCCACAACGGACGAAGCGCGTCCTTGGGATCAGGCTCGGTTCCAAGAAGGCGGGAAAGGAAGGACATCAGCATTCTACCGGTTTGTGTTGGCCGCATGGCGGTTTCGTTAATTGGCAATTCAACCTGTCAGCCCCATGCCCTTGGGCGGGCTGCGGACAGGCCGCGGCATGTTCTGCCGTTTCCCCACTGGCTACATTGCAAGGTGGGCGACATGCCCTTATGGCTTCCCTGCGATATAGCGCTTATCCCCGCTATTCAAAGTGACGAGTTTTTTTGAGAAGGTTGGTTTTCGATGACGGCAGGTAAAGCAATCGGAGCAGGTCTGGCTCTGGCCATGGCGCTGGCGGCAGGCGGTTGCAGTTCGATCCGTGAAAACCGCGGCTATGTTGCGGACCAGAGCCTTGTCAATGCGGTGCAGCCCGGGATCGACAACCAGCGTTCGGTGGAAGCGACCTTGGGCCGCCCGACATTTACCAGCCAGTACGGCGAACCGACGTGGTATTACGTTTCGAGCGTGACCGGTCGCAAGCCCTTCGTCCGTCCGAAGATCATCCAGCATTCGGTCCTGAAAATCCGGTTCGATGCCGCGGGTAATGTCCTTTCGGCTGACCGGACCGGGGTCGACCAGGTCGCCTATCTCTCGCCCGAGGGGGATTCGACGCCCACCTTGGGCCGCGAACGCAGCTTCTTCGAGGATCTGTTCGGCAATATCGGCCAGGTGGGTGCCGGTGCAGGTCCCAGCGGACCCGGCGCCTAAGGCCGTTAGCACCCCGCGATCAGACTGATCTTTGCCGCCGGTGCTTGACCGGTATCGGGCAGGCACCATATCTGCGTTATGGACGACAGCAGAAACGCGCACGGGCTCGTGCAATGGCACGGCACCACCATCATCGGCGTGAAAAAGGGCGGCAAGACCGTGATTGCGGGGGACGGACAAGTCTCCATGGGCAACACGGTTATGAAGCCCAACGCCCGCAAGGTTCGCCGGATCGGCGAAGGCGGGCCTGACAAGGGGAAGGTGATAGCCGGTTTTGCCGGTGCCACCGCCGATGCTTTCACCTTGTTCGACCGGCTGGAGAAGAAACTCGAGCAACACCGCGGTCAGTTGATGCGCGCCGCCGTCGAAATGGCCAAGGACTGGCGCACCGACAAATATCTCCGCAACCTGGAAGCCCTGATGATTGTCGCCGATGCCGATGTGCTGCTGGTGCTGACCGGCAATGGCGATGTGCTCGAACCCGAAGGCGGGGTTGCGGCAATCGGATCAGGCGGAAATTACGCGCTGTCCGCCGCGCGCGCGCTCGACGCCTATGAAGACGATGCGGAAAAAATCGCCCGCGCCGCCATGGCCGTGGCCGCCGAGGTGTGCGTCTTCACCAACGACCGCGTCACCCTCGAAACAATCTGATCTTTCCCGTCCCTGGCAGACGGACACTATGGAACCAAAATGACCGACATGCTCACCCCCAAGGCGATTGTCGCCGCGCTCGACGAACATATCATCGGACAGAAGGAAGCGAAGCGCGCGGTCGCGGTGGCGATGCGCAATCGCTGGCGCCGTCAGCGCCTCGGTGATGATTTGCGCGACGAGGTTACCCCCAAGAACATCCTGATGATAGGCCCGACCGGCTGCGGCAAGACCGAGATCAGCCGCCGTCTGGCGAAGCTGGCCGATGCGCCCTTCGTGAAGATCGAGGCGACCAAGTTCACCGAAGTCGGCTATGTCGGCCGCGACGTTGACCAGATCGCCCGCGACCTGGTCGAAGACGCGATCCGGCTGGAGAAGGACAACCGCCGCGAAGCCGTGCGGGAAGCAGCTTCGAAGGCGGCGATGGACCGGCTGCTGGTGGCCCTGGTGGGCGAGAACGCCTCCGAAGCGACCCGCGAAAGTTTCCGCGAACGGATCGTCCAGAACGCGATGAACGACGTCGAGGTCGAGATCGAAGTCAAGGATACGCCCAACGCGCCGATGGAGATACCGGGCATGGGCGGCGGCATGGGGATGATCGACCTCAGCGACATGATGGGCAAGGCGTTCGGCAAGACCAACACCAAGCGGCGCAAGCTGAAGGTGCCCCACGCGTGGGACAAGCTGGTCGATGAGGAAGCGGAAAAGCGCCTCGACCAGGACGATGTCGCGCGCGTGGCACTGGCCAATGCCGAAACCAACGGCATCGTGTTCCTCGACGAGATCGACAAGATCGCAGTCAGCGATGTGCGCGGCGGATCGGTCAGCCGCGAAGGCGTGCAGCGCGACCTGCTTCCTCTGATCGAAGGCACAACCGTGGCCACCAAGTACGGCCCGATGAAAACTGACCACGTGCTGTTCATCGCCAGCGGTGCGTTCCACGTCGCCAAACCGTCCGACATGCTGCCCGAATTGCAGGGGCGCCTGCCGATCCGGGTGGAATTGCGTGCTCTGACGGAAGAGGACTTTGTTCGCATCCTGTCCGAAACCAGGGCCAATCTGGTCACCCAGTACAAGGCTTTGATTGGCACCGAAGATGTAACACTTGAAATTACCGAGGACGCGATTGCCGAGATCGCCAAGATCGCGGCGCAGGTGAACGAAAGTATCGAGAACATCGGTGCCCGGCGCCTGCAGACGGTGATGGAAAAGCTGATTGAGGATGTCAGCTTCGAAGCCGAGGATCTGAAGGGCCAGACAATCACCATCGACGCTGCCTATGTGCGCGAACGGCTGACCGAACTGGCGCAGGACGCCGATTTGTCGAAATACATTCTCTGACGGGGTTTTCATGATAGCATCGTCCTCCTAATCAGGAGGAGGATTTCCATGCCCACCGGACGCTGTCACTGCGGCGCAATCGTTTACAGTTTTCGCGGCGGAGTGCGGCACAGCTCTGTCTGCCACTGCACCGATTGCCGCCGCTGCGCCGGAGCCGCGGGCGTGGCGTGGGTCGCGGTGGCGGCCGATGATTTCGCGGTCGAACAGGGCAACCCGGTGACGTACCGTTCCTCCCCCGATGCACAACGCTTTTTCTGCGGAGCCTGCGGCACCGGGCTGTGGTACATCAATGAAAATTTCATGCCGGGACTGGTCGATATCCAGACCGCGACCCTGGACGCGCCGGAAGACTATCCGCCGCAGAGCCATGTCCAGATGTCCGATGCGCTCGAGTGGGAGGAAACGTTGAAAGACCTCCCGCGGTTCGACCGGTTTCCCGGGGGTGACTGATCGTCAAATCCCAAAATACTGATTTTATATCACAATCAGGTACGGTCGAGCCTCCAGGGACTTGTCTAGGTGCTGGCTTTCCGGTTTTTGTCTGCTAGCTTCCCGGAAGAGACAGGGGCAGTTTTCAAGGGGGCAGACAATGCTACACTTTCTTCGCGTGACGTTGGCGGCTGTCTGTTTGGCATCCGCGGCACCGGCCATACCCGCAGAGGTTGGTCAGCAAGCGCCGGATTTTACCGTCAGGATGTTCGATGGTTCGAAAAAAACGCTGGCGGATTACGGTGGTAAGGTACTGGTCATCAACTATTGGGCTACCTGGTGCGGACCCTGCAAGGCGGAGATGCCGATGATGAGCGCGTTCCACCGGCGTCATAAGGACGAGGGCTTCGAAATTATCGGAGTGGTGACCAAGGACAGCGTATCCAAATTCAAGCTCAAGCCCTTGACCGCCGCGCTTTCTTATCCCCTGGCGAGCTCGCTCAAGGGGAAGTACGGTCTGATCCGGGACGCCGGCTCCACGACTTACATAATCGACCGCAAAGGTCGCATCCGCCATTCCCACGCCGGATCTTTCGAACTGGAAGATTACAACGAAATAATCCTACCGCTGCTGCGGGAGCCAGCGTGACGCGAGACGTTCGTCGGGTTGCCTTCGCTTTTCGTCTGTTAAACCGAGGCCCGACTTGAAATATTACCGGCTGGATGGTTTCATCCGGCTACAGGTTTTATCCGAAAAGGGGCTGTTCGATGTTTCGTAGTTTTCTCGCCGCAGGTTGCGGATTGCTTGCACTGTCGGTTACCGCGCCGCTAGCCGCGCAGGCTCCTGCTGGTTCGGCCGACACGCTTTCCGCCCCGGAGATCGCGTTCGAGGAATGGACGCTGGATAACGGGTTGC
The DNA here is from genome assembly GCF_009828115.1 of Allopontixanthobacter sediminis. Taxonomy (GTDB): domain Bacteria; phylum Pseudomonadota; class Alphaproteobacteria; order Sphingomonadales; family Sphingomonadaceae; genus Allopontixanthobacter; species Allopontixanthobacter sediminis. Next base: position 61,501 of record NZ_WTYL01000003.1, read on the forward strand.
GGGTAATCGCTCTCCCTGACCAAGGCACCAGCACGGTGACCACCTCGATCTGGTACGATGTCGGATCCAAGCACGATCCGGAGGGGCGCTCCGGTTTCGCCCATCTGTTCGAACATATTCTCAGTCGCAAGACAGAGAATATGCCGTACAACATGATCAACAAGCTGACCGAGGATGTCGGCGGGCAGCGCAATGCGTCGACCGGCGATGACCGGACCAATTACTACGAGACGGTCCCGGCGGAATATCTCGAAACCATGCTGTGGACGCATGCCGAACGCATGGCGCGCCCGGTGGTTGATGCCGAAGTGTTCGAGAAGGAACGCTCGATCGTGAAGGAAGAACTGCGCCAGCGCATCCTCGCGCCGCCCTATGGCCGATTGCGGCTGGTGTTCGCGGAAAACGGCTATGATGTCCTGCCCCACCGGCGGCCGGGGATCGGCAATATCGAGGAACTGGACGCGACCACGCTCGATGACGCTCGGGCTTTCCATCAGGCCTATTACGGACCGGACACGGCAACCGTGATCGTGGCCGGCAATTTCGAGACTGCAAATTTGCGCGCGCTGATGGACAAGTATTTCGCCGCGATCCCGCGCCGCAGTAACCCGATCCCGCTTGAGATTTCCGCACGGGAAGAACGCCGTACCGAGCCGCGATCGCTGGTCGCAACCGCACCCAATGTGCCGCTGCCGGTGGTGGGATACCTGTGGCAATTGCCGCCGCAGACGCATCCGGATGTTGCGGCGGTCAATGTGCTCGACGCCATCATGTCGAGCGGCCAGAACAGCCGTTTGTACAATGCCCTCGTTCGTACGGGCAAAGCGGTGCAGGCGCAGGAATTTGCCAGCACCTCCGAAGAAGGCGGCTATTTCGCGAGCTTCGCGATCCTTAGCCCGGTTGCGGATCAGGACGAGGTGGCCGCATTGCTGGCGGCGGAATTCGAGAAATTGCGGACCCAGCCAGTCAGCGAAGCCGAACTGCGGGAAGCCAAGAACGAATGGGTGTCCGGCACGCTCAGTCGCCGCGAAACCGCCCGCGGCCGGGCGTTCGAGCTGGGTGAGGCGCTTGTATCCACCGGCGACCCGCGCTGGGCCGACCAGTTCCTCGCCGATATCGCCAAGGTTACCGCTGCCGATGTGATGCGGGTGGCGCGGACGTGGCTGACCCCTGAATCGGTTGTCGCGATGCGTTATGTCGCTGGCGAAGCGGACCCGGCCAGTTATGCCAACCCGGTCCCGATGCCGACCTTCCGCAGCGTGCCGGACGCGGTTGGCGAACCGGCGTCGCTGAATGACGAAGCCACGCGGGAAGCGCCGCCCGCGCCGGGTCCGGTCCCTGCTGTCGCCCGCGCACCGTTGATCCAGACCACGCTCGACAACGGGATCAAGCTTGTCTCCACCCAGACCGGCGATGTTCCCCTCGCAACGATTACGGTTGTGCTGCCCGGCGGCACCAGTGCCGATCCGGCGGGTAAGGCCGGTCTGGCCGAGATGACCGCCGGACTGGTGGACAAGGGGACCGCCACGCGCAGCGCGGAACAGATCGCCCAGACGCTCGAAAGCCTCGGTGCCTCGCTGTCAGCCAGCGCGGGCGCAGACGGGACCTTTGTCAGCCTGACCGCCCCGGTGGGCAACATCATGGCGGCGGGTGAGGTGATGTCGGACGTGATCCGCAACGCTTCCTTCCCGCAAAGCGAGCTCGACCGCGAACGGAAGCGGGCGGTCGACGGGTTGCAGGTCGCGATGAAGGATCCGGGCAGTCTGGCGGGGATACTTGCTTCGCCGGTGATGTACGGCTCCGCTGCCTATGGCGGGGTAACCACCGCGGAAAGCCTGACCCGGCTGACCCAGGCGGATCTCACCAATTTTCGGTCGACGTGGTGGCATCCCGCTGCAGCGCAGATCGTGGTGAGCGGCGGAATTGCGCCGGAACGCGCGAAAGAAGTGGCCGGCGCGCTGTTCGGAAACTGGCAAAGCGAGCAGCCGGCACCAACCCCGATCGCCTATCCGTCCGGACCGGCACCGGCACCGCGCGCGCTGGTGATCGACATGCCCGAAGCAGGGCAAGCTGCGGTCCTCGCCGGGGTCCGCGCAATCTCCCGCAGCGATGCCGATTATTACCCGCTCATGCTGGCCAACACCGTGCTCGGTTCCGGGTCGAACGGCCGCCTGTTCGAGGAAGTGCGGACCAAGCGGGCGCTCAGCTATGGTTCGTACAGTTCGTTCGGCGCGCGGGCAGGGCAGGCGGTCCTGACCGCGAACGCGCAAACCAAGAACGAGACTGCCGATGAAGTCGCGGACGTGATTCTCGAGCAATTCGAGCTTCTCGGCACTGCGCCGCTCGAGGAAGAAGCGCTCCAGAAGCGGCGCCTGTTCCTGGGCGGCAGCTATGCACGGGCGCTGGAAACCAGCAGCGGTTTCAACGGGATCGTGGCCGGCTTGCTGCAACAGGGAATTGCTCCCGAAGAAGCGGCAATGCTGGCCGAGCGGCTGCAGGCGGTATCGCCCGAAGCTGCGCTCGACGTGTCGCGGCGAATTGTTCGTCCGGAAAATGCGTCGCTGATCATCGTCGGCAACGCGGCGGAATTCATCGATGATTTGCGCGAGGATTATCCTAACGTCGAAGTGATTCCGGTGAGCGAGCTCGATCTCAACAGCCCGACATTGCGCAAGCCCGCAGAATAAGTCGACTGGAGCGGGAGCCGCGAATCGGCCGACTATTCGGCGATTTCGGCTTCCGCTCCGCTTTCGTTCTGCTGGCGGTTCCACATGTCGGCATACAGGCCCCGGCGTTCGAGCAGGGCGGAGTGGCTGCCTTTTTCGGCCATTCGTCCCTCGTTCAGGACCAGGATCTCGTCCGCGTCCGCAATCGTCGAAAGCCGGTGGGCGATCGACAGGCTGGTGCGGTTTTCCGACACCCGGTGAAGCGTGTCGAGGATATCCTGTTCGGTGCGCGAATCGAGCGCGCTGGTGGCTTCGTCCAGCACCAGAATCGGCGGGTTCTTGACCAAGGTGCGGGCGATTGCCACGCGCTGCTTCTCGCCGCCCGATAGTTTCAAGCCGCGCTCGCCCACCTCGGTATCGAAGCCCTGAGGCAGTTTTTCGATGAACGGCAGGATTGCCGCGCCCTGCGCCGCCGCGAGCACATCTTCGTCAGTGGCACCGGCACGGCCATAGGCGATGTTATAGCCGACCGTGTCGTTGAACAGCACACTGTCCTGGGGCACGATTCCGATCGCCGCGCGGACGCTGGCCTGCGTAACTTCCGAAATATCCTGCCCGTCGATCAGGATCCGGCCCGACCACGGATCGTAGAACCGGAACAGCAGGCGCGCGATGGTGCTTTTGCCCGCACCGGACGGTCCGACGATCGCGATATGGCCGCCGACCGGAACGTGGAACGACAGGCCGTGGAGGATAGTGCGGTCCTGGTCGTACCCGAACACCACATTGTCGAAGGTAATGGTTGGCTGGCGGATGGCCAGCGCTGGTGCGCCCGGCCGGTCTTCCACCTCGACTTCGCTATCCATCAGCTGGAACATCGCGGCCATGTCGATCAGCCCCTGGCGAACGGTGCGGTAAACGAAGCCGAGCATGTCGAGCGGCCGGAACAGCTGCATCAGGTACGTGTTCACGAACACCAGATCACCGACCGTCAGGCGCCCCTGGCTCCAGCCCCAAACGGTATAGGCCATCGCCCCGCCCATCAGCAGGTTGGTAATCAGCGCCTGGGCTATATTCAGCAGGCCAAGTGAGTTTTCCGATTTGACGGCAGCCTCGGCGTAGGCGCGGGTAGACAGGGCGTAGCGCTCCTCCTCCCGGCTTTCCGCGCTGAAATATTTGACCGTTTCGTAATTAAGCAGCGAATCGACCGCCCGCGAATGGGCGCGGCCATCGAGATCGTTCATCTCGGCCCGCAGCTTGGTGCGCCATTCGGTGATCCAGCGGGTAACGGAGATGTACGTGACAACGGTGAGGGCTGTCGCCAGCACCAGCCCGAGGCCGAAGTTGACGTAGAAAATCACTGCGACCGCCACCAGTTCGATGATTGTCGGCGCGATATTGAACAGCAGGAAATAGAGCATCGTGTTGATGCTCTTGGTTCCGCGATCGATCGTCTTGGTGATTTCTCCGGTCCGGCGCGACAGGTGGAAGCGCAGGCTCAGCCGGTGGAGCCGGTGGAACACGTCCTCAGCCAGCTGGCGGATCGCGTCCTGCCCGACCCGTTCAAAGGTGATGTTGCGCAGATTGTCGAACACCACGCTGGTGAAGCGGCCAAGCGCGTAGGCCAGGACGAGCGCCACCGCGACCATCATCGCCTCATTGGTGGCGGTTGTCATTGAGTCGACGGCGTTTTTGTAAGCGAATGGCAACAGGAGTGTGGTTGCCTTACCCGCCAGCACCAGCAGGATCGCTACTACGATCCGGCGCTTCAGGACAGAATTGTCATGCGGCCACAGATAGGGAAGGAAACGCTTCAGCGTCGTCCAGCTATCGTGATTTGCTGGGGCGGGTGTGGGAAAATCAGGTGGCATCGGCGCTGCATTTGGTGCCCCGCGCGAGTTTACGCAATGGCTGGTTCAATCGGGGTGCAAGTCAGGCGTGCGCAATCCTGTGCTGGGTTACAAACGCGTCGCGCTGTTGGACCGGACCGGCGCGGTGCCCGAGAACGCCTCTGACGGGAGATCGAACAGCACCTGGCGGGAGTTGAAGTCGATCGCCACCCGGTCGAACATCCGCAGGTTGCTCATGCCCAGGATCAGGGCGGGGCGGCGGCCAAGCCCGAGTTCATCGAACGCGGGACTGTCGGCGAAGGTGATGGCAGTGTGGCTGAGCTGCATGGTCTGGATGCGCAGCGACCTCGCGACGACAACGTTCCCCGCGATAGTGTTGCCGTTCACATCGGTTGCCGTCGAAGCTCCCTGATCGGAACCGCGCAGTTTTCGCCGGAGTGCAAGATTGCCGATACTGGCCTGTGCGCCGGTATCGATAATAACTGCGGTGCTGACCCCGTCGATCACTGCGTCGGTGATGATCAGCCGCCCCAGTTTCCGCCGGGCGCGGACAACGATCTCGTAACCCCGGTTGCCGCCCAGCTCCTTCGCCGTGTCGACCGCAATTGTCTCGTCGCGAAAATCGATCATCACCCGCATATCTTGCAGGCTGTCGAGCCCGAGGATTCCGTCGGCGCCGATATGGTGGGCCTCCAGCAAGGGCGCTGAGATATTGTCGAACACCCGTGCCGCGAATTCGAGTCCGTTCAGTTCGACCAATTGAACCGGGACCCGGCTGGCCATGCCCACGACGATCGCATTTCCGACGATTTCCAGGTGGAGCCTGTCGCTCAGACCTCGGGTAACAACGGTAGCCTGGGATCCCGTGTCGATCATGAACCGAAACGGGCCTTGTCCCTCGACAGTGACGGGGACGGTCATCCGTTCATAACGGTCACTTGTGCCGATCACGATTTCGGTGGCCGGTGCAGCTTCGGCGTCGGGCAGCGCGCCGACTTCCTCAATAGCAGTATTTCCCGCAGGCGCTGAGAGCGGTGGCGCGCCAGTGACTGACGCCAAGGCAGCCGCGAAAAAAGAGGCTGAAATCATACCCGCTCTCCTGGTGACGCCTCTATAGAGAGCCTGTCGGCCAAGCGGCACCGGAGACATCTTACCACCGCGGCCCTTCAGGTCCAAATGTGCAGGGCAGGCGCTAGATGGGAATTGCCTCAGGTGGGTCCTTGCGCAGCATGGACCAGGTCTCGCGGAGCAGGAGCGGCCACCCGAGCCAGAGAGTTGCTCCGTAGGCGATCGCTCCGACAGGGGCGACCAGCAGAAGTTGAAGCGGCGGAGAAACCGCGCCGACGGCCAGCTGTGCCGCAATGACCACCGCCGTCATGATCCCGCAGGCCAGCACGACGGGCAACAATTCCCCAAGCAGGTTCCGCAGACTCAAGCCGACTGCCGGCAATGTGAGCGCCAGTGTAGCGGCGAGCAGGGTCGGC
>NZ_WTYL01000003.1:72500-607801 GCF_009828115.1 Allopontixanthobacter sediminis
AGGTCCGTCGTCAAAAGGGAAACAGCCCTAACCTACAGCTAAGGTCCCCAAGTCATATCTAAGTGGGAAAGCATGTGGGAATCCCAAAACAACCAGGAGGTTGGCTTAGAAGCAGCCATCCTTTAAAGAAAGCGTAACAGCTCACTGGTCTAAATAAGGGTTCCTGCGGCGAAGATGTAACGGGGCTAAAGATATGCACCGAAGCTTAGGGTTCATAGTTTACTATGAGCGGTAGCGGAGCGTTCCGTAAGCGGATGAAGCCGAAGGGTAACCGACGGTGGACGTATCGGAAGTGCGAATGCTGACATGAGTAGCGATAAAAAGGGTGAGATACCCTTTCGCCGAAAGACCAAGGGTTCCTGCTCAACGCTAATCGGAGCAGGGTAAGCCGGCCCCTAAGACGAGCCCGAAGGGGGTAGTCGATGGGAACCACGTTAATATTCGTGGGCCTGAAGATGTGTGACGGATCGTGGACGTTGTTTTCTCTTATTGGATTGAGAGGGCGGCCAAGCGGTTCCAGGAAATAGCCTCTTCATATAGACCGTACCCGAAACCGACACAGGTGGTCAGGTAGAGTATACCAAGGCGCTTGAGAGAAGTATCCTGAAGGAACTCGGCAAATTGCCTCCGTACCTTCGGAAGAAGGAGGCCCCGGCTATGCGCAAGCACTGTCGGGGGGCACAGGCCAGGGGGTAGCGACTGTTTATCAAAAACACAGGACTCTGCTAAGTCGGCTTCAAGACGACGTATAGGGTCTGACGCCTGCCCGGTGCTGGAAGGTTAAGAGGAGGAGTGCAAGCTCCGAATTGAAGCCCCAGTAAACGGCGGCCGTAACTATAACGGTCCTAAGGTAGCGAAATTCCTTGTCGGGTAAGTTCCGACCTGCACGAATGGCGTAACGACTTCCCCACTGTCTCCAGGATATGCTCAGCGAAATTGAATTCTCCGTGAAGATGCGGAGTACCCGCGGTTAGACGGAAAGACCCCGTGCACCTTTACTGCAGCTTCAGAGTGGCATTAGGAAAGAGTTGTGTAGCATAGGTGGGAGGCTTTGAAACTTGGGCGCCAGTCCGAGTGGAGCCATAGGTGAAATACCACCCTGCTGTTTTCTGATGTCTAACTAACTACCGTTATCCGGTAGTAGGACCCTCTGTGGCGGGTAGTTTGACTGGGGCGGTCGCCTCCTAAAGAGTAACGGAGGCGCGCGATGGTAGGCTCAGGACGGTTGGAAACCGTCTGCAAGAGTGCAATGGCATAAGCCTGCCTGACTGCGAGACTGACGAGTCGAGCAGAGACGAAAGTCGGTCATAGTGATCCGGTGGTCCCTCGTGGAAGGGCCATCGCTCAACGGATAAAAGGTACGCCGGGGATAACAGGCTGATGATTCCCAAGAGCTCATATCGACGGAATCGTTTGGCACCTCGATGTCGGCTCATCACATCCTGGGGCTGGAGCAGGTCCCAAGGGTTTGGCTGTTCGCCAATTAAAGTGGTACGTGAGCTGGGTTCAGAACGTCGCGAGACAGTTTGGTCCCTATCTGCCGTGGGCGTCGATACTTGATAGGAGTTGCCCCTAGTACGAGAGGACCGGGGTGAACATACCTCTGGTGTACCAGTCATGCCGCCAGGCGTGCCGCTGGGTAGCTATGTATGGACGGGATAACCGCTGAAAGCATCTAAGCGGGAAGCCTCCCTAAAGATAAGGTATCTTCGAGTCGTAGTAGACCACTACGTTGATAGGCTGGGTGTGGAAGTGCAGTAATGCATGAAGCTAACCAGTCCTAATAACTCTGATCGCGCTTGATGAATTTGCACCATCAACGACAATCTTGCTGCAAGGCTTGGAAGTCGTCGATGTTGGAAGAACATCACAGCCAGATCTGCCCATATATAAGTACATCGATTTAAACCCGCACACACACTGGCTTCATTGCTTGGTGACCATAGCGTCTGTGACCCACCCGATCCCATCTCGAACTCGGCCGTGAAACCAGACAGCGCCGATGGTACTAACGCTCAAGCGTTGGAAGAGTAGGTCGTCGCCAGGCATTGTAGCCAGTGAGTGTGCAGGAAATAACCCATTCGCAATTCAAAAGGGCTGTCCCTAACGGGCCAGCCCTTTTGGTGTCTTTGCTTTTACCGCAAACGGCACTGCGCCTTGTCAGGCGCGAACACGGTGACGCGGGGTGGAGCAGTCCGGTAGCTCGTCAGGCTCATAACCTGAAGGTCGTTGGTTCAAATCCAACCCCCGCAACCACCTTGCCAATCCTGGATATTTTGCCCCACTGGCGTCAGTGGGGCTTTTTTGCGTTTGGCGCGCCGCAAAGGCGTCCAGGCAGAAATTGGCCCGTGTCAACGAACTGAGCAATCTTCGATACGTATATGCTCGTCACGACGGCTGTTCCCACCGGAAGAACAGGAATTCAGGTTGGATCGTTTTTGGCAGGTCTAGGTTCTTCTGCTAGAGCGCGGCAGGGCCTCAGGACTTGCACGATATTTGACCAACGCGGCCAACACGCCGTTACCGACGGATGGTATGGATTGACCAATCGAAAATTGAATTCTGTTTTACTCGCGGCAGTCATCACGTGTCCTGCAGCAGCATCTGCGCAGCCCGCTGAGACGCCGACCTCAAAACCTGTCATCGTAGTTACGGGCCGCGGACTCGACGAGACACCAGCCACCCCCGCTTACGACGTGCAAACGATCGACCGTGACCGCATCACCGCGTCAGCCTCCGGCCGGATCGAGGATGTGCTGTCTGATGTCGCGGGTTTCCAGCAGTTTCGCCGGTCCGACAGCCGATCCTCCAACCCGTCCGCTCAGGGGGTAACGCTTCGTGCGTTGGGCGGGAACGCCACCAGCAGGGCGCTTATCCTGCTTGACGGTGTTCCGATGGCCGACCCGTTTTTCGGCTATATCCCATTCTCGGCGATCGTGCCGGAACGGCTTTCTTCCATCCGCGTCACCCGTGGCGGTGGATCGGGTGCGTTTGGTTCTGGCGCTGTTGCCGGCACAATCGAACTTGAGAGTGCCGACGCTGCCGCTCTTGGCCCCGTCAGCGGCTCGCTGATTGCCAACGACCGTGGCGGAACGGAGGTGAGCGGAACCCTGGCACCCCGATTGGGATCGGGATTTGCGGTATTGTCTGGCCGGTGGGACCGAGGGCCTGGCTTCTTCACCACACCAGAAGACCAACGTGCGCCGGCCAGTGCGCGCTCCGCTTACGACAGTTGGTCGATCGGGCTACGCGGCGCCGCGCCATTGTCGGACCAAGTCGAATTGCAGGCACGTACATTGATTTTCGACGACAAGCGCACACTACGGTTCGACGGAGCTGACAGTACCAGCTCGGGTCAGGGCGCCAGTTTGAGACTGGTCGGCCGCGGGAGGTGGGAATTCGACGTGCTGGCCTACGTCCAGGCGCGCGATTTCAGCAACGTCGTGGTCAGTTCAACCCGCTTCGTCCCGGTATTGGACCAGCGGCGGACGCCGTCGACAGGCCTAGGCGGAAAGCTCGAGGTTCGCCCACCCGTTGGCAGGGGCCATGTGCTGCGGGTCGGTGCCGACTACCGAAAATCCTCCGGTGAGTTGCAGGAGGACGCATATAGCGCGTTCACGGGCGAAATCACCGCGCGCCGCCGTGCTGGAGGCGACAATGGCGACTTCGGCCTGTTCATCGAAGACGATTGGACACTCGGCAGGTTGGTACTGACCGCGGGTGCACGGGCAGATCGCTGGACGATTTCCGACGGCTTTTTCCTCGAGCGTGACGGTGCAGGCGCGATAGCGTCAGACACCAGTTTCGCAGATCGTAGCGGCTGGGACGTCTCGTTTCGTGGCGGGGCCCTCTATGATGCCAGGATGGGGTTGGCTCTGCGCGCGGCAGCCTATAGCGGCGTGCGCCTGCCCACACTGAATGAGCTTTACCGCCCGTTCGTCGTCTTTCCGGTGGTTACGCTGGCCAACGAAGGGCTCGAGAACGAGGCGCTACGTGGCTACGAGGTCGGTTTCGATTACACGCCGGCGCAAGATGTCCGGTTTTCCCTCACAGCCTTCGACAACAAGGTAAAGAACGCAGTCGCAAACGTGACGATCGGGCCAGATTTGCGCCAGCGCCGCAATGTCGACGTCGTCCGTGCGCGCGGGTTGGAATTGGCGGCACAAGCAAGCATTGGCGAGGTCACGATGAATGGATCGCTCGCCTGGACCGATGCAGAAGTGGAGGGCAGCGGACTATCCGCCGGTCTCGATGGGATGCGACCGGCGCAAACCCCGGCTCTGTCGGCTAGCGCTACGATTGCATACGAGCCTTCCCCGGGGTGGCGGCTGGCGACAACAATGCGTCATGTCGGCAGGCAATTCGAGGACGATCAGGAAAGCGATGTCCTTCCCGCTGCGACTACGCTCGATGCATTCGTGCAAATACCGCTCTCACAGCGTTTATCCCTCGTCTTTCGCGGTGAAAACCTTACCGACACGGAGATCGTGACCCGAAACCAGGGCGGGTCGATCGACTTGGGGGTTCCGCGGACTTTGTGGGCGGGGATCCGGCTGGGCCAGTGGTGAGACTGGCTTTACTAACGTTGCCAACAACCCGCCCTTGGCCTTGGCCCGTTGCACCGCGAACCGGGGCGTTCGCTTCCCCCGCGTCCGGCCCGTCAGGTGAAACTGGAAACATCGGTCGCAGCGATAGGGACGCAGCGGAAAATCCGCACTGCTGGCTACGGCCAGCGCTTCCGCTTCCGATCGATAGCGCTGTTTTTTTGCGCAGATGCTTTGCCGCGTGCGGATTGCTCGCCTCCTGTGTACCGGACCGGAGCCGCGATACGCGAATCTGCGGCGCGCGCAAATTGAGAGGACAGATTGGCTGAAGGTCTTGCGGGGATTGCCCCGAAGGCGCACCTTGCGCGAATGACGTTCGACGACCAACTCCAGCGATATTTTGGTACGACCGACCTCACGGAGGTTCCGCCGGATGCCGTCACAGCGGGTCTGGAGCGGATGCAGGTGGATTTCGGGCTCGAGAAAGACCGCGGTCACCGTTTTGCCTTGTGGACGGTGATGTTCATCCTGGGGGATGCACCTGATCTGGATGTGGCATTTAATGAGGAAAAGGACCGGAACGCGGCGCGTGACTTCATGGATATGATGGACCGTATGCCGGATGCCTAGCCGGCGTTCGCGCACAGGGAGCGCGCCGTGGATTGGTTGATCCTGATCGTCCTTGGCGGCGCGTTAATCTATCTGTGGAACCGTACCTCCAACCAGCAGCGCCAGATCGACCGGCTCGAGGCGATGCTCGACGACGCGGCACCCCGGATTGCCGCGCGGGCCGTGACTGAACCGGCGACTGCGAGCGTGGTGACGCGAAGGTCGAAGCCTTTCGACGTACCCTTGGCCAAGCCGGCATCAGCGCTTCGCCCCGCAGTTTCTGTTCCGGCGCCAATGTCCTCGGATGCCGCTCCTGAATTCAAGACCTCTGGCCTGAGCGAGCGGCTATCGATGCCAAAGCTTTCGCTTGATTTCGAGGATCTGTTCGGGCGGCGATTGCCGATCTGGGCTGGCGGTATCGCTCTGGCGGTCGCCGGGTTTTTCCTTGTACGTTATTCGATCGAGGCAGGGCTGATTACCCCGTCGGTCCGTGTGATCCTCGGCTTCGCTTTCGGACTGGCGCTGGTGGCCGCGGCGGAAGCGGCGTTCCGGTTCGAGAGTGTGGTCAAGGACGAGCGGGTGCGGCAGGCGCTGGCCGGGGCCGGGCTCGCCACACTTTATGCCAGCTTCTATCTTGCTGGTTCGGTCTACGGATTGGTCGGTTCGACCTTTTCCTTCTTCGGCTTGGCATCGGTGACGGCGGCGGCGATTGCGCTGTCTTTCCGCTTCGGTTTGCCTTGCGCTGTCCTCGGGCTGGTCGGCGGATTTGCCGCGCCCACCCTGGTTGGCAGCGAAGACGCCAACCTGCCGATGCTTGCGCTGTACCTGGCACTGGTGACGGCTGGATTAGCCCTCACCGGCAAGCGGCAGGACCGCGCATGGCTGGGGCTTGCTTCGCTGGGCGGTGCGCTTGGCTGGGGTGTCCTGATGCTGACCAACGGGTTCGCCAGTGCGGCCGATACGCTGGCGGTGGGCGTGTTCCTGCTGCTGGTCGGGGCTGCGATGCCACTGCTGCTCACGCACGGAAGCCTGCGCGGATTTGGCCGCTTGGCGGTGGCCGGGTTGGCGACATTGCAGATGGCGGCGCTGGTCGACCAGGCGAGTTACACATTCCTCGCGTGGAGCCTTTATGCGCTGCTGGCCGCGGGGATCGGTGCGCTGGGCTGGCAGCAACCCCGAGCGCGCGAGGGCAGTGCCGTTGCCGCTGCGACCGCGTTGTGGCTGCTGGCGATCTGGCCGGGCCCCGGTGTCGACGAATTCGCGGCGATTGCTACTGCCTTCACCGCGATCTTTGCTGGCCTGCCGCTGTGGCATCTGCTGCGGGGCCAGTACCGCGCGGTCGACATTTGGCAGCTAAGCGCATTTCCGCTGGGCCTGATCGGCGTAGCGACTTGGCATTTCAGCCTGGATTTCAACGCGGTCCAGATCGGTCTGGCCTGCGCAGCGGTCGCGCTCGCGGCGTTCCCGGCAACTGCGGCGTGGAGACTTTGGCCCAAGAACAGCGAGCCGCTGCAAAGTTTTGGAGTGGTCACCTTGACTGCGGCGACCACGGTACTGTTTGCAGCCGGGCTGTTGGCGACACCGCTATGGGCAGCGCCATTGGTCGGCGGCACGATTGCCTGCATCGTCGGTGCGCTCGGCTGGAACAGGGCTGACCACGCAATTACCAATATTGGCTGGGGCGCCGCCTTTGTCACGCTGGTTGGCTGTCTGCTGACCGCTACTGACGAAACCCAATTGCTGCGCGCGATAGGCGAAGCCGAGGCAGCCGAACCGTTCCGGAATACGGTGCGCTGGTTCGCCGCTGCGGTGCCGTTCGCCTTGTTGGCCGCAAGCGAACCTCGCCATTCGCTACGCCGGATAGCCGAAGTGTTCGCCGCTCTGTTCGCCTATATGGGCGCGGCGCAAGTCGTCCCTGCAGCGTATCTGCCGTGGATGACAGCTGGGGCTGCGATCCTGACCGCGTGGCGCCTGCCAATCCGGGTTGCCGCGCAGCTTGCCCTGCTTGCGATTGCCGGCCTGTGGGCACTTTTCCCGCTTGCCCACTGGTTGTCGGGCGGATTCGCGGCACTTTACGGGGTTCCGATGCTGGTGACTGAATTGCCCGCGATCCCGGAAGTATCCAGAAGAATTGTGCCGGCCTTGGTGGCCGTTTCCGCGCTGTTGTGGTTTGCGGCCAATCTGCACGAAACGACACGAAAGGTCCTGACAGGGGCGGTTGCAGCGTTAGGCGTAATAAGCGTCCATGTATTTTTCAAACATGTGTTCGCGTTGCAGTCAGTCGAGCAATTCCGCGAACTCGGGCTGGTCGAACGGTCGACGTGGGAAGCCGCTCTGCTCGCGGTCGCTTTCGCAGCATGGCATTTTGGTGTGCTGCGGGAATCGGGCGGGCTGAAGCTGGCGGGGCAATTGGCGGTAGCGGGCGCCTTTACGCATTTTGCGTATTTCACCGTGCTGATCCACAATCCGCTGTGGGCGGCGCAATGGGTGGGGCCATTCCCGCTCCTGACGTGGTTGCTGGTGGCCTATGCGGTTGGCGGGGCGGCCCTTGCCCTGCTGCGGAAGACGGCGCGCGGCGCTCCGGCATGGACAGACGCGCTGTTCGATACGGCTGCAATGGTCCTCATTTCGCTGCTTGCGCTATCTGAATTACGCAATCTGTTCGCGGGCGGGTGGCTGACTTCTGTTCCCGTCGCCCAGACGGAAGACCTGCTGCGTTCGCTGCTGGGGATCGTTCTGGCAATCGCGTTCCTGCTTTGGGGGTCACGCACCGGGACTCGGTCGTGGAGGATCGGTTCGCTGGTGCTGATGCTCGGGGCAGTCTTGAAAGTCTTCTGGTTCGATACCGCCGCGCTGGAGGGACTGACCCGGATTGCATCGATCATGGCGCTGGGGTTCAGCCTGATCGGGATCGGCTGGTTCTACTCCCGGCAACTCTCGCAGCCAAAACAGATTGCGGAACCCGGTTGAGCGTTGCGTTTGTTGCAACTCAGATGACGGCATTAGCGTTACCAAAATAATCTGGGACGCTTATAACCGTCGCATCATGTTTGAAAATGTCGATGCCCTGTTGCTCGCGCGTATCCAGTTTGCCTTTACGGTAAGCTTCCACTTCATCTTTCCGGCGTTCTCCATCGGTCTGGCAAGCTATTTGGCGGTGCTGGAGGGACTGTGGCTGAAAACCGGTAAGCGGATATATCTCGACCTGTTCAAGTACTGGTTGAAGATATTTGCCATCGCTTTCGCCATGGGTGTCGTGTCGGGCATTGTGATGTCCTATCAATTCGGCACCAACTGGTCGGTATTTTCGGATCTGGCGGGGCCGGTTATCGGGCCTTTGATGGCTTATGAAGTGCTGACCGCATTCTTCCTGGAGGCCGGGTTTCTCGGAGTTATGCTGTTCGGGATGAGCCGGGTCGGATCCAAACTTCATTATGCGGCAACCTGCATGGTTGCGCTGGGGACTTTCGTTTCAGCCTTCTGGATCCTGTCGGTCAACAGTTGGATGCAGACCCCCGTGGGCTTTGAAATGGGCGCGAACGGCCAATTTTTGCCCGGCCCGAGCTGGTGGGACATCGTCTTCAATCCCAGTTTCCCTTACCGGCTGGTCCATACCGTAATCGCCGCCTATCTGACGACCGCGTTCGTGGTGGGCGGCGTTGGTGCGTGGCATTTGCTGCGAGACAAATCCAACCTGCACGCCCGCAAGATGTTTTCCATGGCGATGTGGATGGCGGCTATCGTCGCGCCGATCCAGATTTTCGCCGGCGACATGCACGGCCTCAACACACTTGAGCACCAGCCGCAGAAAGTCATGGCGATGGAGGGGCATTACCAGAGCCACCCCGAGGGCGCTCCGCTGATCCTGTTCGGTATCCCCAACAGCGCGGAAAAGCGGGTCGATTACGCGATCGAAATTCCCAAGGCGTCGTCCCTGATCCTCAAGCATGATCTGAACGCGCCGCTCGCCGGGCTGGATACCATTCCCGATGACGAAGAGCCTCCGGTAGGCATCGTGTTCTGGTCCTTCCGGATCATGGTCATGATCGGATTTGCGATGCTGGGCCTCGGTATGTGGAGCTTGCTCGCCCGCACCCGCAGGAAGCTTTACGACTGGTCGCTGCTGCACCGCGCAGCTCTGATCATGGCACCGAGCGGGTTCGTGGCGGTTATCGCCGGCTGGATTACGACCGAGGTCGGCCGCCAACCGTTCGTGATCTACAACCTGCTGCGCACCGCGGACGCGGCCAGCCCGCTCGATGCACCGGCAGTCGGCGCATCGCTGCTCGCCTTCGTGATCGTGTACTTCGCAGTGTTCGGGGTCGGCACCTGGTATATCCTGCGGCTGATGAGCCATCATCCCCATACCGGCGAGACCGGCGTCAAGCGGGGCGATACCGGGCCCATCCGGACGGCCGGGATTACCCCCGGTCCGACGCAGAACCCGGGACGGATAGGCACCATGCCAGACGGGAAGGAGCCGGAATAATGGACCTCACAGTCATCTGGGCCTTCATCATTGCCTTTGCCGTGTTCGCCTATGTGGTGATGGACGGGTTCGATCTCGGCATCGGCATCCTGTTCCCGACCTTCGACGTCGGGCAGGAACGCGACCAGGCGATGAATTCCATTGCGCCGGTGTGGGATGGCAACGAAACCTGGCTGGTGCTGGGCGGCGGCGGGCTGCTCGCCGCGTTTCCGCTCGCCTATGCCATCATCCTGCCGGCCACCTATCCGCTGATCATCGCCATGCTGCTAGGCTTGGTGTTTCGCGGGGTGGCGTTCGAATTTCGCTGGCGTGACCCGAGGCACCGCGGATTCTGGGACTTCTCCTTCACCGCGGGATCGTTTGTCGCTGCGATGGCGCAGGGGATGATCCTCGGCGCGTTGCTGCAGGGTGTCGAGGTCGATGGCCGCGCCTATGCGGGCAGCTGGTTCGACTGGTTCACGCCCTATACGCTGCTTACCGGTGTCGGCACCGTTGCGGGCTATGCGCTGCTGGGCGCGACGTGGCTGGTGTGGAAACTGGAAGGCCCGGCGCAGGAGCACGCCTACCGGCTGTCTTTTCGCGCAGCCATCGCAACGTTGGCGCTGCTCGGCGCGGTCAGCCTGTACACGCCGTTCCTGGATGCAGCGTATTTCGACCGGTGGTTCGCCATGCCCAGCATCCTGTTCGCCAGCCAGGTTCCGCTGCTGACCTTGATCATCGCCTATTTCCTGTTTCGCGGCCTGGCCAAGAAATGGGAAGCTGCGCCGTTCTGGCTATCGCTGGGGCTGTTCCTGCTGGGAATGGCGGGGCTCGGCGTATCGATGTGGCCCTATGTCGTGCCCGAGACGGTTACCATCTGGGATGCCGCTGCGCCGGAACGCAGCCAGGTTT
This sequence comes from Allopontixanthobacter sediminis, assembly GCF_009828115.1. GTDB lineage: Bacteria > Pseudomonadota > Alphaproteobacteria > Sphingomonadales > Sphingomonadaceae > Allopontixanthobacter > Allopontixanthobacter sediminis. Next base: position 83,034 of record NZ_WTYL01000003.1, read on the forward strand.
TCATGCTGATCGGGGTGGCGATCACCATGCCGCTGATCATCGGTTACACCGCCTGGGCCTATTGGGTGTTCCGCGGCAAGGTGGGGCACGAGGGTTACCATTGATGGCACAAGGTAAGGACAGAAACCAAAGCCCGCTGTGGCAACGGCTCGCGTGGATGGCGGCAATTTGGGCGGCCAGCGTGCTGGTGCTGGGCGCGGTGGCGATGGTCATCCGCGCGTGGCTGGGCCTTTGACGTATTAAACTTTCGCAACCGTGCGGTGCAGATATTCCGACAGCACTTCTACCTCGCGCGCGCTGAACAGCAGGCCAAGTTTGCTGCGGCGCCACAGCACATCTTCCGCGGTTCGGGCCCATTCGTGGGTCACCAGATAGTCTACTTCCGCAGCGGACAAGCCATGTCCGAAATCTTGCCCCAGGTCGGACCGGCATTGGGCGGTGTCGAGGAAAAACCGTGCTCTCGTGCCATACGCCTTGATGATCCGGTCGGCGTCTGCAGGTTGCAGGAACGGATAGTCCGTGAGGAAGATCGCCATCAGGTCGGCGGCACCGTCTGGCGGGAAATTACCCCCTGGCAGTGCTGCCGAACCGGTCCAGTGGGCATTGCTTTCCAACGCGAGGTAGGGCTCGAGCCTGTCCACCGCTTCTTCTGCCACGTGCCGGTAGCTGGTGATCTTGCCGCCGAAGATGGACAGCAGCGGATGGCCGCCGTCCGAAAGATGCAGATCCAGCGCATACCCGCGCGTCGCCGCTTCCGGCCGACCCGAGCCGTCATCAAGCAGCGGGCGCACTCCGGAATAGGTCCAGACCACATCCTCCGGCGTTATTGCCGCCTCGAAATACTGGTTTGCGCTGTCGCATAGATAGTCGATTTCCTCCGCGCTGGCAGCAGCCTCGAACTCGCTGGCGTGGTGGTCCTGATCGGTTGTCCCGATCAGGGTGAAATCCCGTTCGTAGGGAATGGCGAAGAATATCCGCCCATCCGGCAGCTGGAAGAAATAGGCGTATTCGTGTTCGAACAGGCGGCTCACCACGATGTGGGAACCGCGCACCAGCCGCATCTTGCGCGGCGTCATGACGTCGGCTCGATCGAGGAGGCCCAGCACCGAAGGGCCGGCCGCGTTGACCACGGCCCTGGCCGTGATGGAAACTTCGGTGCCGTCGTCGCCGGTCGCCAATACCCGCCAGCCTTCCGGCACCTGCTCAAGCCGCGTGACCTTGGTCTGGGTGCGGATTTCCGCCCCTCTATCCGCGGCGTCCATCGCGTTCAGCACCACCAGCCGCGCATCGTCCACCCAGCCGTCCGAATATTCAAACCCCTTGGTCAGGAACGGCTTCAGCGGCGCTCCGGCAGGGTGTTTGCGCAGGTTGACTGACGTGGTGGCGGGCAACTTCCTGCGGCCGCCGATATGGTCATACAGGAACAGCCCGAAACGCAGCAGCCAGCGTGGCCGCAGTCCGGACCGGTGCGGCAGGATGAACCGCATGGGCCAGATGATATGCGGCGCGATCCGCCACAGGGTCTCGCGTTCCTGCAGTGCCTCGCGCACCAGGCCGAATTCGTAATGCTCCAGATAGCGCAGGCCGCCATGGATCAACTTGGTGGAAGCTGACGAGGTGCCCCGAGCCAGGTCGCCGCATTCCAGCAGCAGCACCTTAGCGCCGCGCCCGGCCGCATCGCGCGCGACCCCGGTACCGTTTACCCCGCCGCCAATGACGATCAGGTCGAATTCTGGCTGGCTCATGCGGCGGGTGACATCGAGATGGGGAAATCCAGTAGGATGGGAGCTGAAACGCGTGGGCACCACCATACCCAGCGAGTGCGCCTCACTGCAAGCGGCGGGGCATGTTTTGCGGGGTTCAGGGCGGCATGCGCAACCAAACGGCACTGGACTACCGCCCGATCGTCCTTAAGTAGCCCTGCGATGAGTTCGACAATCGATCCGATGACGGTCTGCGTTGCAGCGCTGTACAAATTCGCTCCTGTACCGGATGCGGAGGCCCGCCGCGCGGCGCTTGCGCAAACCTGTGATGTGCTTGGGATCCGGGGGACGATCCTGATCGCCCGCGAAGGGTTGAACGGAACCATCGCGGGAACTGATGACGCACTTGCGGAAATACTTGGTGCCATCCGGTCGATCCCCGGTTTCGAGGAACTCGAGGTGAAGTTTTCCCGTGCTGCGGCGATGCCGTTCCACCGCATGAAGGTGCGCATCAAGCCCGAAATCGTCACCATGGGACAGCCGGACATTGATCCGCTGGCCGGCGTTGGTCATTATGTCGACCCGGGGGACTGGAACGCGTTAATTACCGATCCCGACACGATCGTGATCGACACCCGCAACGATTACGAAACGGCGGTTGGAACGTTCAAAGGCGCGATCGACCCTGATCTCAAGACCTTCCGCGACTTTCCCGCGTGGTTCCGCGCCGAGCGCGAACGGTTGTTGGGCGAAGGCAAACCGCCCAAGGTGGCGATGTTTTGCACCGGCGGCATCCGCTGCGAGAAATCGACCGCATTTCTCAAGGCCGAGGGGATCGACGAGGTGTACCACCTCCAGGGCGGCATCCTGAAATATCTCGAAACCGTCAGTGCCGAAGAATCGCTGTGGGAAGGCGAGTGCTTCGTTTTCGACCAGCGGGTCACTGTAGGCCACGGCCTGGCGCCGGGCAGCTACCAGCTTTGCCATGCCTGCCGGCGGCCGTTGACGGCGGAGGACGTCGGGTCCGACCTGTACGAGACCGGGGTCAGTTGCCCCGCCTGCCATGACGAGCGAACCGAGGCGCAGCGCGCTGGCTACCGGGAACGTCAGTGTCAGGAAACCAAGGCGGCGATGGCCGGGGTCGCCCATGTCGGAGCGCGGCTGAAGCCCGCCAAAGCGCGCTGATGGCGGAATTTCCGATCCTCTACAGCTTTCGCCGGTGCCCCTATGCGATGCGAGCGCGGCTGGCGCTGATGGTCAGCGGCACGGTGTGCGAATTGCGCGAAGTGAAATTGTCGGCCAAGCCCGACGACCTGATCGCGATATCCCCGAAGGCTACGGTTCCGGTGCTGCAGCTGCCCGGCGGGGAGCTAGTCGACGAGAGTATCGACATCATGCGCTGGGCGCTCGCGCGAAACGATCCGGAAAATTGGCTGGAGCGAGATGACGCCGCGCTGATTGCGGCCAATGACGGACCCTTCAAGCACCATCTCGACCGCTACAAATACCCTGGCCGATACGACGATTGCGATGCCGGGCAGCACCGCGAGTCTGGTTTGAAGTATCTGCAGGTGCTGGAAGAACGGTTGAAGACGCAGCCGCAGTTATGCGGCCGTGAACGCGGATTGGCCGACATGGCGATCATGCCCTTCATCCGGCAGTTCGCGGCCACCGACTGGGAATGGTTTGCGGACCAGCGCCTCCCCGGACTTCAGGCATGGCTGGACGGGCATCTCGAATCACCTCTGTTCAAGAGTGTGATGGACAAGCGCCAGCCGTGGGCGCCGGGCGACGCGCCGGTATATTTCCCCGCAGGTTAATCGTCTTCGTTGCGGATGCGCTGGAGGAACATGTCCACCTGGCTGCGCAGCGTGGCAGCCTGGCCTTCCAGATCGGTGGCCGAATTCAGGACCTGCGATGCCGCGGCTCCGGTCGCCAGCGAACTTTCCCGCACGCTGCCGATACCGGACGATACTTCCCCGCTGCTGCGTGCGGCAAGGTCGATGCTGCGCGCCAGGTCGTGACCGGCGACCGACTGCTGGTCCACCGCTGAAGCAATCGAGATCGCGGTCGTTTCGAGCTGCTCGACCTGGGTGCTGATGGAGCGGAGCGCGAGGACCGAATCGTTGGTGGAGTTCTGCATGTCGCGAATTTGTTGGGCGACTTCTTCGGTCGCGCGGCTGGTCTGTGCAGCCAGTTCCTTGACCTCGGAAGCGACCACCGCAAACCCGCGGCCCGCCTCGCCGCCGCGCGCGGCCTCGATCGAGGCATTGAGCGCGAGCAAGTTGGTGCGGCGGGCGATCGACTGGATCAGTTCCACGACTTGCCCCACCTGAGATGCTGATGCGGCCAAGGTCGACATCTTGCCATCCGCCACATCGGCGGATTCCGAAGCCTTGCGGGCCAGTTCTGCCGAAGTGGCTGCCTGGCGGCTGATTTCGCCGATCGACATGGCAAATTCATCGCTCGCTGCCGCCGCCGCAGTGACACCCGAAGACGCTTCATGCATCGAATGTGCGGCCCGGCTGGCCTGGTCGGATGCGGTTTCGGCTGTTTTCTCCATCGCGCCGGCTGTCGTCTTGAGCTGGGTCGAGGCGGCTGCGACGCTGCTGACGATATCGCCGACGGTCGTTTCGAACTTGCTGGCCATCTTGGAAAGCATTTGCGCCTGACGCTTGCGGCGGTCTTCGCGGTCCTGTGCTTCTTCCGCCGATTTGGCCAAGGCAAGCTTAGCCTGTTCCGCTGCGTCGGCCTGAAGTTTTTCCAGTTCGAAAGCAACAAGACGGAACTGCTCGAGAGTGCGCGCCATTTTTCCGATCTCGTCGGCCCGGTCCATGCCAGGGATCGTCAGGTCCTTCTTGCCTTTGGCGAGCGCTGCCATCTGGCTGGTAATCTGCGCGATTACGTCTCCAATGTCCCGCTGGAAAAACCGCATCACCATCAGCGATGAGGTCAGCGCGACGATCACCAGCATGATAAACCCGACTATCTGCTGGGCGAGCAGCAGACTGTGCTCCGCGCCGAGCACTTTCACCTGATCAATCAGCTGCCGGGAAAGCACCGCGGAGCTTTCGGTCAGTGATGCTCCAGCCGACGCCGCCCGCTCCGCGTCGGTGCGCCGGATCGCTGTTTCCATGTCGGCCAACCCGCCGTCGATCTGCTCGATTGCGACACCGACGTCGACTTGCCGCGAGGTGATGAAATCGCGCATCGCTTCGATGTGCTGCTTTTCCTCGGTGATCGCGGCAATCGCTGCCCCCGCGTCCGTCAGTTCACCGGATACGAGGTAGCGGTCGGTCAGCCGGCGAATTTCCTCTACTCCGGCCATGGTGCGGGTCGCGCCAAGGGTCAGTTCGTATTGCTGGCTAATGGTCTGGGACTTGTTCCACAGCAAGGTGTAGCCGAGCAGTACGGCAGCAGCGATTACCGCCGCAAAAGCGAGATTTCCGCCAAACGTCGCGCGCAGTTTTCCGGCAATCGATTGCTGCGCGAACCACCGGGTCAACCGGTTCGAGTAAACCGGATCCTGGTCAGGATAAGCGTTGCTGACGCCTGGTCCGGTTCGGCTGTCCTCCGCAGCAGGGGCGGCCGGAAAGTCGCCGGCAAATTCGGCGGCGGTTTCCGGCGTGATTTCGGTCATGGCGTTCATGCTGCCGCGCTCTCCTGGTCGGTCGATTTGACGGTGTGGCTACTTGCAGACAGTAAATCGGTCCCGGTTGCGGGCACGGACAAATGCTGTTCGATGTCCTTGGCAGGCATCGCCTTGAAGTAGAGCCAGCCCTGGATCTGGTCGCATCCCGCCGCGCGGACCAGATCGGCCTGTGCTTGTGTTTCGACACCTTCCGCAGTGACGTCCATATTCAGCGCGCGGGCCATCGAGATGCTCGACAGCATCATCGCCCGCAAACTTTCGTCGGCGGCGGAATTGACGATCAACGACCGGTCGAGCTTGAGTTTGTTGAAACGGAACTGGCGCAGGAACCCGATCGAGGCATATCCGGTCCCGAAATCGTCGAGCACCACGTTGACGCCAAAGCCGCGAATGATGTCGAGGCTCCGTTCTGCGACGACCGGATCGAGGATCAGTGAGGTTTCGGTTATCTCCAGGTCCAGCCGTTCCGCGGGAAACCCCGTTTCGTCGATGATCTGGCCCAGCTGGATCGGGAATTCGGGATTGCGCAACTGGGCGGCCGAAATGTTGACGGACAGCTTGATCTTGCCCCAACCCAGGGCATCCTGGCAGCTTTGGCGAAGAACCCACAGGCCGATCGCGTTGATCAGGCCGGTCTCTTCAGCAATCGGCACAAAGGCGCCCGGGCCGATGATCTTGCCATCGGGCCGTTCCCAGCGAAGCAGGGATTCCACCGCGACGATCTGACGCGAGGCAGCATCGACGAGCGGCTGGTACTGGATGCGAAATTCGTTGTTCAGCAGGGCATCGCGGAGTTCGTTGTTCATGTCGCGAATGGCTTCGAGATTGCGATCGAATTCGGGACGGAACCAGCTGCAGCGCATCTTCCCGCCGCGTTTCGAAGCGTACATCGCCACGTCGGCGCGTCGGAGCAATTCGGACGAATTCGGCCGATCAGCAGGACTGGACCGTGCCAGGCCGATACTCGCGCCGATGCCGATCCTTCGATCCTGTACCGGAATGGTCTGCGATAATTTGTCGAGCAGGTTGCGGCAGATCCCTTCGAGGATGGTACCGGCGAGGGGGCCCGCCATGCCGATGGCAAACTCGTCACCGCCCAGCCGGTAGGGCACAGCATCCTTGCCGCAGACACTGCGCAGCATGGCGGCTACTTCTTTGATAACCTGGTCACCGACATGGTGGCCGTAGAGGTCGTTGACGATCTTGAAGCCATCGAGATCGATCAACGCGACAGCCAGTTCGTCGCTGTCCTTCGTCCTGGTGATCGCATGATGGTGCAACGCGCGGCGGTTGGGCAGTGCACTGAGACTGTCCGTCATGCCCATGCTCTGGAGCTCGTCGACCGTCTTGATCCCGATATGGGCGAGGAATGCGGCGGCAAGTGAGTAGGTGGCAATTCCGCCGATGATAAGGGCGGAAGCCGATGCGCGGGGTACGTCGCCGCTGAACAGCAGCAGCGCGCAGGTAATGACGAAGATAAGCGTCAGCACCAGCATTGGCGCGAACACCAGAAGCCGCGGATTTGAACCCAGTTTACTCAGCGATTTCGCCATTTCGCCCCCGCGGACCGGTGACAGCCCGATCTCTGCGAACGGGGTAGACCGATGTGACTAAAGAACCGTTAAGTCGGAATTTACTGTGTTGATTTTCGCGCTGTAGAGGCTGTTGCCAGGAAATCGGCCCGGGCGGGCCGGCTTTCCGTGTTCCACCGGTTGGCGATCAATTCCGGGCTGGCTTTGGTGTAAAGGCCCTGCATTCCGCGCGACGGTTTGAAAGTTCCGGTCCGTCCCACCGTTGTTTCGCCGGCCCCCAGCATCAGCAATCCGTCCTGCGCCATATTCTGGGCGAGCCGTTTGAATGCCCGCTCACGCGTTACTTCGTCAAAATACAGCAGCACGTTGCGGCATAGAACCAGGTCATGGCGTTGCAATTCACCCGCCGGATCGAGAATGTTTCCGACCTTGAAGCGGATCATTCGCTGCAAATTGCGCTTTGCCTGCCATCCCTCCGGAGTTTCGCGAAAATGCGCGATCATCTGGCTGATGCCAAGGCCGCGCTGGATTTCGAACTGGCTGTAGCAGCCGCGCTTTGCAGTTCTGATAGCTGCTGCCGAAACATCGGTGCCGAAGATATCGATCTGCCAGCCGGCCCATCTTTGTGGTTGTTCGACAAACATCATTGCGAGGGAAAGTGCCTCCTGCCCGGTCGAGCAACCCGCCGACCAGATCGAGAGGCGTTTCGACGATGCGCGCTTCTTCGCCAGCGCCGGCAGAGCGTGCGTATCGAGCAAGGCGAACATGACCCGGTCACGAAAAAAATAGGTTTCGTTGTTGAGCAGCGCCTCGACCACTTCCCGCGCGAGCTGGTCGCCGTGCGGTTCGGCCAGCAGGCAGACCAATTGGTCCGTGTTGGTGATGCCCCGGTCCCGGAAAATTCCGCCAAGGGCTGAAGTGATCCGCCACCGGCGACTTTCGGTAAGCTGCTGGCCGGAACGCGCGGTCAATAAGTCGGCAATGATCCGGTGGGAAATTTCGCTCACTTCCATGGCGAGGCTCCGACGTTCAGTGCGATGCGTTTGGCAATTTCGGCAGGGGGAAGGATTGCGCTGGTCAGCCCGGCCTCGGCCACGGCACGCGGCATTCCCCAGACTGCACTGCTGGATTCATCCTGCGCCAGGATGGTTCCGCCAGCCTCCACCAGACGAGCCGCGCCGTCCGCGCCGTCCCGGCCCATACCTGACAGGACGATACCCAGCGCATGCCCGCCGGTTGCGTCGGCTAGCGTTTCGAACATCGGGTCGACCGATGGGCGGCACCCGCTGGCGACCGGGAAATGGCCGATTTCGGCTATCAGGCGCCCTCCGCTTTCGCGGACCATCATGTGTCCGCCGCCCGGTGCAATATGGATGCAGCCGGCCTCGATCGGCGTGCGCGCGCCAGTCACGACGGCCTTTCGGCCCCCTGCGGTTTCGAGTTGGCGGGCGAACACCGGAATAAAGCTTTCGGGCAAGTGCTGTGTGACCAGGATCGGCAAATTCAGTTGCGGGGGCAAGTTTCGCAGCAGGATGCACAAGGCATGGATCCCACCGGTCGAAGCGCCGATGGCGATCACTCTGGGCGCTTTTGACGCTGCCTTGCGCAAGGCGGGGTGGGCGGCATTTGGTGCGGCGCTTTCCGTTTCGCGCAAATCTGTTTCGACGGGTTCGACACAACCCGGGGCGGAGGGCGCAAGCGCGCGGATTTTCTCGAGAAGGGCGGTGCGGTAGGCTTGGTCGAACCCGCCCGACCTCGGTTTCAGCATGGTGTCGGCGGCCCCCATTCGAAGCGCGGCGATGGTGTGTTCGGCACCCTCCTCGGTCAGGGAGGATACCACCAGCACTTGCGCACCCCTGCCTGCGGCGAGGAGCGTAGGAAGGGCATCAAGTCCGCCCATGCCAGGCATTTCCAGGTCGAGCAGGATCACATCGACACGCTTGTGCGCAAGGTCCACAATTGCCAGTTCTGCGCTGCTGGATTTCGCGACAATCTCGAAGCCGTCAGCTTCCTCGATGATGCGGGACAGGACCGTGCGCACGATCAGCGAATCGTCGACGATCATAACCCGAACGGCGGCTCGTCCGGCACGGTTTGTCCGTGCGGCACGGGTTTCCGTCCGCGTCGGAAGGGAAAACAGATGGCGCATAACTGGCAGGCTCTCAGGCCATGCCAACCAGCTGCAACTTTATCTGCAGCGTCTCGTGATCGAATGGCTTCATGACATATTCGTCCGCTCCGGCGCTGATGGCTTCGCGGATATGGGCGATATCGTTTTCGGTGGTGCAGAAGACCACCTTGGGCACGTCCCCACCGGGCTGTTTGCGCAACTGGACGATGAATTCGATGCCAGTCATGACCGGCATGTTCCAGTCTAGCAGGACCACGTCGGGCATCGTATCGAGGCAATGATCCAAAGCGACCTTGCCATTTTCCGCCTCTGCAACCGAGAATCCGAGGCTTTCTAGAATATGGCGCGACACTTTGCGGATGACCCGCGAATCGTCGACAACGAGGCAGCTCTTCATGATGGTACGATCCCTTTCACGCTCTGCCCTATGGGGTTAAGGTAACTATCGGCTTAAGCTGACACTCGGTTCGGCCGTTTTTCCGGCCTTTTTTAGTATTCGGCTGGGCGGCCCCGCGACCATTCGGGTGATGTCGATCAACAACGCCGGACCTTGCTCGGTTTCCACCATGCCCAAGGCTACCCGCTCCCATGATTCGCCGAAGCCGCCCGGCACCGGATCGGGTTCGGACAACGCATCGGTGACATCTTCGACCTTATCGACTTGCAGGGCGTAAAGATGTCCCTCGATCTCGACCACGGCGGCGCGGCTGTCGGGCGCAGTCTCGGGAACCAGGCCGAGCGATTTGCGGCAATCGATCACGGTCAGCGAACGGCTGCGCATCGCCGTCAACCCGGAGATGAAGTCGGGGGCGCGGGGTACCGGAGCGATCGAATCGATTTCGATTACCGACTGGATTTCAACCGCCCGAAACGCCGCACGGCGGCCGGCAATCCGGGTCATGACCAGGAGTTCGTTCATCGCACGCTCCCCGCCAGGGCCTGTTTCAGCGCAGCCAGCAAGGCATCGCGGTCGTAACGGTAAATCCCGCGTTCCCGCCCCTCCGGCTGGTTGCTGTCGGAATGGAGCCGGATCACGGTGGCGGACACATCCGCCGGTACCGGCTGGTCATCCATCAGGATGGTCACATTCGCGGGCTCGTCTGGGGATGCGGCGATACGATATCCGGCAGCCTCGACCAGCGGCTGCAACATGGCCTTGGACCATTCGTCATTCGCTGGCAGGCGGCAAGTCACCGGCGCGCCCGGGTGCATTTTCCGGCCATGCCTTGCGAACAGGGCAAGTCCGTCCAGCACCGGGGTCGGGTAGCCGCCGATCATGGTCACACCTTCGATCAGCGGATCGTCTTCGCTGGGCACGATCTCGTTCTCGATTGCCGAGGCATCCGAGACGTCGGAGACTGCATAGGCCAGTTCGCACTGCCCGTCCGACAACCGCAGCAGTTTGAGCTTGCCTTCGGGGATCGTGCCGGTGCCCGCCCTGTCATCAAGGCCAATCAGCGGCAGGATGCTGCCTTCGATCACGATTTGCGACCGGCTTCCTTCGATATCCACGGCGTCGCTGGACAGGACATCGATCCGCCGGACCAGGTCCATCGCAATGGCGCGGCGCCGGCCGTCCATGCCGGTAAACAGCATGACCGGACGGGTACGGACAGCGCGTTCACGATTTGCGTTTTCGGGGGGCGAGGGGCGGACCCTGACTTCACTGACCAGCCCGTTCTGTGCGGCGATCGTTTGCACGTCCAGCATCAGGATCGGGCTGCCATCGTCGAGCAAGGTCGTGCCGGCATATATCCCGGTCGCCATTACCGCGGGCGCCAGCGGCTTCACGACCAGATCCTCGTGATCGAATACCCGGTCCACCGCGAGCGCGAACAGGTCGCCGGTGCCGAGCCGGATCAACAGCAGCGTTTCGCGCCGCAAATCGGTGGATTCGCGCAGGTTCAACACCCGGGCGAGGGACAGGCACGGTATCCGGCGGCCCCTGAAGGTCACCAGGTCGGCGTCTCCCAGGCTGGAAAACTCCAGCGAACTGGCCGCTCCGTGCATGATTTCCTCAACATAGGAACGCGGCACTGCGAAGCGCTGATCGCCGACCGCCACCGTCAGGCCCGCGACGATGCTGAGCGTCAGCGGGATTGCTAGGATGAACACGGTACCCTCGCCGGGGGTGCTCCGAACGGTAATCGTGCCGCCGATCTTGTCCAGGTTTGCCCGGACCACGTCCATGCCCACGCCGCGCCCTGATACTTCACTCACAACTTCGGCGGTGGATAGGCCGGGTTCGAAGATCAGTTGGTGCAGGTCCTCGCGCGACATTTCGGCGACCTGCGCCTCGGTCAGCAAGCCCGCAGCCACGGCCTTGGCGCCAAGCCGCGCGCAGTCCAGGCCCCTGCCGTCGTCGCTGATCGCAATCGATATCCGGTTGCCGGACTGGCGCGCGGTCATGCCCAGCAAGCCCACCTCGTGCTTGCCAGCGGCGCGGCGCTCGGCGGGAGTTTCGAGGCCATGGTCAATGGCGTTGCGAATGATGTGGGTAACCGGGTCGCGGATCATTTCGATCATTTCGCGGTCCATTTCCGCGTCTTCGCCCTCGAGGTCGACCATGACCTGTTTGCCCAGTTCGGCGGACAGGTCGCGGACCAGGCGCGGAACCGGATTGTAGAGATATTCGATCCGCTGCATCCGCATCCGGGTGGTAGCTTCACGAACATCGTTGAGGATGCCGGAAAGCCGCTCGAACGGGCCATCGATGGAGGGTTCGGATCCGGAAGCCCGCAGGCGGCGCGCTAAATCATTGCGGGCGAGAACCATGTCGGAAACCCCGCTCATGACCCGGTCAAGCAGGTCCACTGGCAAGCGGATGCTGCGCGGCGTTGCGGCGGGCGTGCTGGGTTTGGCGGGGGTGCTCTCGGTCGCCTGGATTTCCTGTGGCTCGTCGTGCTCTTCGCTATCGGGATCGAGCATCGCGATGAGCAGGTCATCGCCCGAAGAGTTCAGCGCGTCTCCGTTTTCGATCTGGGCGGTCATACGACCGATCCGGTCGATGATCGCGAGAACCCCGTTAACCAGCTGGAAGTCGGCAACACGCCGGCCAGCACGCACCTCGGCGAGCGCGCTTTCCGCGGCGTGGCTGAGGCTTTCAAGTTCGGGATAGTCGAAGAAGCCGCAATTGCCCTTGACCGTGTGGACGAAGCGGAAAATTGAATCGAGCCGTGCGCGGTCGTCCGGATCAGCTTCCCAGGCGACGATTTCACCTTCGATCGCCTCGAGCATTTCGCGCGTTTCCGCGACGAATTCTGCCAGCAGGTCATCCATCGATACACGCCCCCGAAAATAGCTTCGATTGCTATGGCGGCTGATGGTTAATTATCTGTCACCGGGAGGCGACAGCGCGGCCCGGGTCAGCCCGCCGCCGATCGGGCGGTTCTGGGCTGCCCAGCTCGTAGCACCCGCCACACAACCAGGCCGGCGACCGTCCCGCCGATGACATTTGCGGCGAGTTCGGCGGCGAAGATGGCTTCCGCTCCCCACGCCGGACGCAGCAGCCAGGCGAACGGCAGCATCACCAGGAACACGCGGCCGCAGGACTGGAGCAGCGCCGTACCCGCGCGTCCGACACCGTTAAGCGCCCCGTTGCTGATGATCAGCACGCCGAACCCGGCATACCCCCATGCGGCAATCGACAGATAGCTGGCGAAGGCCGCGATAACTGCCGGATCCTCGGTGAAGAAATCCGCGAACCACTCCCCCGCGGCGAACAGCACAACCGCTAGCACGAGGCCGTATCCGACGGCGAAGGCCCCGGCCCACAGCATGGCGCGCTGCGACCGTTCCGGTTTGCCCGCGCCCCAGTTCTGCCCGACTATCGCGCCGATGGAGGATGACAGCGCCAGCAGCGGTACCACCGCGAAACTTTGCAGACGTCCTGCCGCTCCGAAACCTGCGACCGCTGCCTGGCCCTGGCTCGCGATCAGCGCGGTCAGGATAGACAGGCCTATCGGATTGATCGCGTTGGAAAAAGACGCTGGTCCGGCAACGCTGAGGATCGCCTTGAAGGACGCTCCGAGGTCGGAATCCTTCAGCATCCCCGGGTTGATCGGCAGCGGAGTCTTTCGCAGCAGGTAGATGCCAAGAGCGAAGGCGATGCCGTAACCCGTGATCGACGCATAGGCGGCGCCCGCAATACCGAAACCCTCGATCCCGAAGGCGCCGGTTATCAGGATCGGATCGAGCACCCAGTTGATGCTGGCATAGGTGATCGAGATGATTGACGTCCGCTTGGCTTCGCCCTGGCCGCGCAGGATACCGTTTACCCCCATGATCCCCATCAGCAGTGGCAGGCCCATCGCGAAGGGCCGCATATAGGCGCGGATCAGCGGCATCAGCTCGGGCGGGGCCTGCATCAGGCGGAACAGTGGGTCGACCAGAGTGAACACGGCAATGGCGAAGGCGAGGCCCATCACCAATGCGAACAGCAGGCCGAAGTTTGCCCGGCGGGCCGCGCGCGGGACATCGCCTTCGCCGAGCGAGCGGGCGATGACCGAGTTGATGCCGACCGATATGCCCACTCCAAGGCTGCTGATCGCCATCGTGATCGGGAAGATGAAACTGATCGCGGCAAGTTCGCTGCTGCCTAGCTGGCCGATGAAATAGGAATCGACCAGCCCGATCGACATTACCGCCGCTACCGCGAAAACCATCGGGAGGGTCTGGGTAACGAGATGTCCGCGGATCGTCCCGCGCGTCAGTTTCGCCGCCTCGCTCATGACTGTGCGTTAGCGGTGCGGGGCGCAGGTGCAAAGCGGTTTGGCGGGAAATCCGCAACACCGCCTTGCAGCGCGCGCCGCACCCGTGCGATACTGGGGCAAATCACGATGTCAGGAGAGAAAAATGGCGACCCAGCTAAAATCCGGCCAAGCAGAATCCGGCCATCCGAAACCCGGGTTGGATTGCAGTGAAGCGGAATGGCAGGCACGGCTGGACCTCGCCGCCTGCTACCGGATTTTCGACCACATGGGCTGGTCGGAATCGATCTACAACCACATCTCCGTGGGCGTTCCCGGCGAAGACGATGCCTTCCTGATCAATCCCTTCGGCCTGCTGTATTCGGAAGTTACGGCCTCGAACCTGGTGAAGATCGACATCCGCGGCAACACGCTCGATGGCAGCCCTTATCCGGTGAACAAGGCCGGTTTCACCCAGCACGCCTATTTCCATGAACATGCGCCGGCTGCCAACGCGATCTGCCACATGCACACCACCGCGACGATGGCGGTGTGCAGCAGCGAAGGCGGCATCCTGCCGATCAATTTCTACGCCTGCAATTTCATCGGCCAAGTCGGCTATCACGATTTCGAGGGCGTCACCGTGCGCGCGGAGGAAGGCGAACGCCTGCTCAAAAACCTTGGCGACAAGCGGATCCTGATGCTGCGCAACCACGGGCCGGTGGTGATGGGCCGGACGATCCACGAAATGTTCGTGCAAACCTGGGCCCTGCAGCGGGCGTGCGAAATCCAGCTTGCGACGATGTCGATGGGCATTCCGATCCATGTCCCGGATGATGTGATCGCAGTGCACCAGCGTGACATCATTCAGGCGCAGGCCCCGGGCGGACCGGGCTATGCCGATTTCGAAGCTTGGAAGCGCAAGATCGACCGGATCGACAGCAGCTGGCGTAACTGACGCCATGCCGCGCATGACGGTCAATGAACGGCCGCTGGAATTCGCCATGAACCCGGAAACGCCCCTGCTGTGGGCGCTGCGGGATGCGGCCAATCTGACCGGCACCAAATATGGCTGCGGGACCGGCGATTGCGGGGCATGCATGGTCCTGATCGACGGCGAGGCGCTGCGCAGCTGCCTGATCACGATCGCCGAGGCGGAGGGCCGCTTCATTACCACGATCGAAGGTCTGTCGCGCGACCGGTCTCACCCGGTGCAGCAAGCCCTGGTGGCCCAGCAGGCAATTCAGTGCGGTTTCTGCACTCCGGGTATCGCCATCGCCGCCGCCGCGTTGATCCAGCGTAATTCCGACCCGTCGAAGGAACAGATCGAGGCGGCGGTGCCGAACTTGTGCCGCTGCGGCGTGTACCCCCGGCTGGTCGCCGCGATCCAGCAAGCGGGCCGCGTCTCCCGCCGCCAGGAACGGATCAGCGCCGCCCCGGCCCCCGGAATCAGCGGAGAAGACGCCGCCCGCACCGTACCGGCAATGGTCGCGCCGGACGTAGGGACTGGGCCGGAAGATTAGGCACTGAAAAAAGATTCGGTGTCAGAACTGGGAGTTAACAAGAAATTTTGAGCTTGTTGGTTATCAGGAAAATATGACGGTCGAAGGCCAAAAATTCTATCCGGGACATGACGCCTCGGCAGAGCAGATAGCTGAACTTGCGGATGAATACCGGCAAGCAGCTGCAAATCTGGCGCAAACTGGACGGCTCGGTGCTCGTTTGTCGCTCGCTCCCTGCCGTCTCGTCAGTCTTCATGCAATCGAGCTTTACCTCAACGCAATCCTCATAGCAGCAGGACGGCCAGCCGATCAAACAGAGGGCTTCAACATGACCTCGTGTCCCGAACAGACTGGGCACTCGACGCAAAACTTGCGCTCAGGAAACGAACTATACAACACCTGAAAGAGATTTGTACGAGGCGTGAATATCTGGTTACGCGATACGATCCTAAACCACCAAAATTATCCGAACAAACTCGGCTGAAGGCAACACTCGATGAGCTGGCAAGGAAGGTTCCGGCATGGATTGATGCGCGCCGTCCGAAGAGCTGAAGATGCGCAACGCGCGCCTTGTTGCTATTCCGGTCGATCCGCAGGAACGTTCCGAACCCGTTTGCACTTCTATTTGTGCAATTCAGTTGGCTTGAAATTCTTTGTTGGGTAACGAAAAATTCGCGCCACCATATTTCAAAGGACCGGCATGAAAGCGACCGTCTGGCACAACCCCAATTGCGGGACGTCCCGCAACACACTAGCGATTCTGGAACAGCGGGACGACGTCGAATTGACCGTGGTCCGCTATCTCGAAAACCCTCCCAGCCGGGACAAGCTGGCGCAATTGTACCGAGACGCCGGGATGGCCCCGCGTGAGGGGTTGCGGCTGATGGGGACGGATGCCGAGGAGCGCGGCCTGCCCGATGCCGATGACGACACGGTACTCGACGCGATGATGGCCGAACCGATCCTGATCAACCGGCCGCTGGTGGAAACGGAGAAAGGCGTCCGTCTGTGCCGACCCAAGGAGAAGCTAGAGGAAATCCTCTAGCGGTCGGCAGTCAGCACCTCGTCGGCGGAAAGCGATTTCCAGCCGATCACCAGCACGGCAAAGCACAGACCGATGATGACCGCGAAGGCCAGCCAGTCGGAATGGCCGTACAGCCAGACCCCGATGGCCGGTGCGACAATGTATGCAGCGCCGGTGGCCGAGGCGACGACTCCGGAGGCCTCCCCCTGTTCATGGCGTGAAACCGCCAAGGAAGCTCCCGCGTTGAAGCCGGGCCGAAACAGGCCGAAGCCAAGTGATGCGACCGAGTAACCCAGTGCAATCCCGTGCAGTTCGTCCGCGGTGCCGAACATCAGCGTTCCGACGGCAGCCAGCGCGCAGCCCCACAGGATCGCCGCCCTCGGGCCAAGATTGAGGCGCGGGATCAACCCCCATTGCGCCAGCAAGGTTGCAATCGCGCCGCACATCAGCACGATTGCAATGGACCCTGTCGCCGCTTCCGGCGTGCTACGAAGGCCCAATCGGTCGAGCACGAGGAAGCCCGAAATACCCAGGACCATCGCCTGTGCATGACCTCCCAGAAGGCCCGAGATGACCCATGGCCGCAGGCGCGGCTCCCACCAGCCGAGTTTGTCTGCGGGGCCTTGCGCCGCTGGCCCGTCGTCTTCGTCATCCGCTTGCGGCTCGCGGCTCGAACCGCCGGACCCATAGGGTGCGTCATAGGCAGCCCCCCGCGCCGCGAATTGCGGAACGTCATCGGGCAGGAAAATCCGCAAGGCCACCAGCGTCGCCACGCCAAGCAGGGTAAAGGCCGCGAACGGACCGACCAGTCCGAGCCCCGGCATGACCATCAGCGGCGCCAGCGCCGGGCCGATTACCGTCCCGAGGCCAAAGCTCGACGCGATCAGCGACAGCGCCTGCGTCCGCTCCGACCGGGCCGTGCGCGATGCAACATAGGCCTGCACCGCGGGCGGAGCGGCGGAACCGTAACCGCCATAGAGGCTGCGCGCCGCCGCGAATAGTAACAGGGTCCACAAGGCAGGGAGCCAACCGTTGAGGCCTACCCACAAGGCAAGCCCGCACAAGCCCATCGATGCGCTGAAACCGATCAGGCCCAGCGCCATCATCGCCTTGCGGCCGCGCTGGTCGGATTTACGCGCCCAGATCGGCGCGCAGATCACCCACAATAGCGCCGACCAGCTGTAGGCAAGGCTGATCCAGACGTCCGCCACGCCCAGTGAGGTACCGATCGCGGGCATAACCGACTGCATGGCGGTATTGCCCGCGGCGGTCGTCAACATCACCGCAAACAGCAAAGCCATCCGGTTGCGCGAAATCGGGCGCACCGGGGCAGGGTGGGGCGTCAGACTTTCGGGCGGGTTTGCATCGGCCATATCGGGTTCCGGCGCTAGGCTTCGCACGGCGGGGTTGCAAGCGAAGGGTTGCAAGCAGCACCTTGCAATCGGTATGGGCATTTGGCAACGCACATATACCTAGCGGCAAACACGCCGCGCCCAGCTATCGGGACGCACTTCTTGACCAAATCCAACCAGCTCGCAGCCTCTCCCAGAGGCGTACAGCCACATCGTTTCAGCCGGTTACGTTTCGATCAATTGCTGGGCCAATGGGCGGTCTTTTTCCGCGGCTTCGTCGAACATCCCAAGATGGTCGGATCGATCATCCCCTCGTCGCGGTTCACCATCCGCCAGATGCTGGAGCCGGTCAAATGGGACGAATGCCGCCTGTTCGTCGAATACGGGCCGGGCGTCGGCACCTTCTGCCGGCCGGTGCTGGAACGCCTGCGTCAGGACGGCGCATTGTTGGTGATCGACACCAACCCGCTGTTCATCGATTATCTCAACCGCACGATTACCGACAGCCGTTTCACGGCGGTCCTGGGGTCGGCGGAGGATGTTGAACGCATCGTGCACGACCACGGGCACGACCATGCGGACTATGTTCTGTCGGGGCTGCCGTTCTCGACGTTGCCAGCCGGCGTGGGCCCGGCGATAGTCGAGGCGACGCACAGGATTATCCGTCCCGGCGGCGCATTCCTGGTGTACCAGTTCTCCGCCGCCGCGAGGGATTTTATGGCGAAGCATTTCGCCCACATCGAACAGGGCTTCCAATGGCTTAATGTCCTGCCTTGCCAGCTTTTCTGGGGCTGGAAGGAAGACGCGGCCTGACCAGGGCAGGGCGGGCGTTTCCCGCCCGCCTGCGTCCCGCCATAGCTATTCGAAGGTTTCGGTCACCGATTGCGTCGATGGGCCGGTCAGCTGGCGATAGGTCGCACTAAGGACCGCGACAATCACCACCGCCCACACGGCGCTGACCAGGCCGTTTAGCGCACCGCCAAGCATCACAGCGACCGCGCCCGTTCCCAGCATCGCGACGAACAATCCGGTCACCAGGCCAAACACCATGGCGACCACTACGACCGCGATCCCGAGCAGGAAGTAGAACAGCAGCAACCGCAGGCTGTTGCCCTTGGTGGCGTTCCACGATGCGCGCAGCGCCCGAACCGGATTGAGGATACCGCCGATAATCATCGCCGGTGCGAGCAGCGAAAACTTGATCATGACATAAACCAGCGCGACGAATGCCACGATCCCGACCAGCACGCCGGCTGCCGATCCTCCGGCAGCAACCGCCAGGCCCACGGGGATACCCAGCAGGATGGATAGTGCGAGTATCAGCAGGATTTGCGCTGCAAGATAGGGCAGCAGCGTTTTTATGCCGGTGGTGATGGCATCACCGACGGTAGGCCGGTTATCGGCGAAGAGAGCAAACAATGCCAGTGATCCGATCGCGTTGATAATCGCAATCACGAACAGCCAAATGCCATTTTGCGCATAAAACGCCTGCATCGTAGCCATCGGGTCGTTCTGATTGACTTCGGTGGGGCCTGTGGCGGCTTCAGGAGCGATCACGGCCAGCACGATGGTCGGCAAGAACACGAAAATGCCTGCAATTATCGCCACCAGTTCGCGATTGGCAGAGATCATCGCGGTCGCCTCGCTCCACGCGTTGCCCATATCCAGTTTCATTTCGAAGCACTCCCCCGGGAAAATTCATTAGAACACAAGCCTCTTGATAAGCCGGACTGGACTTGCCACGCAAATCAAATGGAAAAAAACCTGTTCCCATCCTCCGCGCAGGCGCCGCTCGCACAGCCGGAATACCGCTGCGAGAGCGCGCTGGTGCCCTACCGCGAGGCCTTGGCAGAGATGGATCTGCGCAACCGCGCGATAGCGGCCGGGACGGAGCGGGAGCTTGTCTGGCTGCTGGAACATCCACCGATCTATACCGCCGGAACCAGCGCTGCTGCAGCGGAACTGCTCGATCCGCGGTTCGAAGTCGTGGAGGCGGGGCGCGGCGGCCGGTACACCTATCATGGGCCTGGGCAGCGGATCGGCTACGTGCTGCTCGACCTCGGGCGCCGTGGCCGCGACGTACGAAATTTCGTCCATGCCGTTGAGGGCTGGGTGATCGGCACATTGGCCGATATCGGCGTCGAAGCCTGGCGGTCGGAAGGGCGGATCGGCATCTGGACCCACGATATCGACGGGAGCGAAGCGAAGATCGGCGCGATCGGAGTGCGCGTCCGCCGCTGGGTTACGATGCATGGCTTCTCGGTCAATCTAGACCCCGATTTATCCCATTTCACCGGTATTGTGCCATGTGGGATCGCCGAATACGGGGTCACCAGCCTCGCCCGGCTCGGGATCCCGCTTGCGCCGGATGCGTGGGATAAGGCATTGCTAGCCCGCGCCGACGATTTTTTCGCCGATGTGGCAAGACATGCGGAGTAATCGAGTGATACGTCATATTGTAATTCTGGCCGCAGCCCTGACGCTGTCCGCCTGCGGGAATGATCCCGCTTCGGATGAAGACGGCTCCGCATCCGGAGAAGTCCTGGAAGGTTCGATCAGCGACGCGATGCTACCGCTCGATACCGTCCAGTCGCAATCGCCGCCGCTGGAAGTCCCGCGCGCCGAGGCAAGCGACGCGGATGATCCGGACACCGACGAACCCGTAGAGGTTGCCGAAGAAGCAGAGCCAGACCCCGAGGCGGAAGAACCCGCCCCGGAGGAATAGCCAAGGGGTCTATTCGGCGGCTTCCTGCTCGCCGGCCATCACCGGATAATCGATATACCCGGCAGGTCCCGGCAGGTACCAGCTTTCCGGCACGTTCACGTTTGGAGCAAACTCGGCGCCGACCCGGATCCGTTCGGGCAGGTCGGGGTTGGAAATGAACGGCCTTCCGTAAGCAATGGCATCGCATTTGCCGGACGCGACATTAGCCTCGCCGCTGGCCGCATCGTAATCGCTGTTGAGAACGAGCGGGCCGGAGAAGATCGAGCGGATCAGCGGGCTTTGCTTGGGAACGTCGGTGCTCCCGAAAGTGCCATCGGGCCCCGGTTCGCGCAGTTCGAGAAACGCCAGGCCGAGGTCTTCGCACACCTTGGCTGCCGCGCCGAATGTTGCCGCGGGATCGCTGTCATCGCAGCCTTGCGTGTCACCGTTGGGTGATAGCCGGACAGCGACGCGGTCCGCGCCCCAGACGGAAATCAACGCTTCGAGGACTTCACGAAGGAACCGCACGCGATTGTCCGGCGGACCGCCATATTCGTCGGTCCGTAGATTGGTGCTGTCCCGCAGGAACTGGTCGACCAGATAGCCATTTGCGCCGTGGAGCTGAACCCCGTCGAAGCCTGCCTTCTTGGCATTTTGCGCGGCATGCCGGTAATCTTCGACTACCCGGGCGATGTCCTGCACGCTCAACTCGCGGGCTTCCATGTAATCTTTCTTGCCTTCCGGCGTGTGGGCCTGTCCCGGAGCAGTCGTTGCCGAGGCCGACACCGGCTGTTCACCGCCAAGAAAAACGGGATGCACGATCCGGCCCATATGCCACATCTGCAGCACGATCTTACCGCCGTCTTCATGCACCGCTTCGGTGACCTGTTTCCAGCCCTCGACCTGTTCATCGCTCCAGATACCGGGCGCGGAAGGCCAACCGAGCCCTTCGACACTGATACCGGTCGCTTCACTGATGATCAGGCCCGCACCGGCGCGCTGGCGATAATAGGTTGCCATCATCTCGTTCGGGACAAAGCCTGGCATACTGGCCCGTCCGCGGGTCAGCGGCGCCATGAAGATGCGGTTTTTGGCCTCGATTGCTCCGAGGGTGATCGGAGTGAAAAGTGCTTCGTGCAAGGTGCCGTCCTTTTTTGCTGTTCTCATTGTCAGACTGGCAGCTAAGGCGCGCCCATGGCCAATTCAACCATCGCGCCCGAACTGGACCAGAAGCCGCGGTGGCTGCTGGTGGCTGCGCTGTTGGCGGGGAATGTCGCATTGGCGCTAGGGCCTTGGGCGGTTCGGCTGGCTGACAGCGGACCCGTTTCGGCGGGATTCTGGCGATTATTTCTTGCCCTGCCGTTCCTGGCAATGCTGGCCAGGGCCAATGGTGAGCGCTTGGGCGGCATTGCGCGGCCGACCCTGATGCTCGTGCTGCTGGCGGGCGTCGTCTTCGCTTTGGACCTTGCAAGTTGGCACATCGGGATCGAGGCCACCCGCCTCGGCAACGCGACGCTGTTCGGGAATTCTGGCAGTCTGGTGTTGATGATCTGGGGCTTCGTGATGTGGCGCCGCCTGCCGCGAGGAACGGAATGGCTGGCGATGGTTTCCGCGCTGGCCGGGGCAGTCATCCTGATGGGCAATTCGCTGGAGATTTCGCGCGAAACGCTAGTCGGCGACCTGTTCTGCCTGCTCGCAGGACTGTTTTACGCAGGTTACTTGCTGATCCTGCAGAACGCGCGCGCCGGCCTCGGCAGCTGGAGCTTGCTCACTTGGAGCTCGCTGGCGGGCGCTCCTGTCCTGCTGGCCATGGCTGTCCTGCGCGGGGAGCCGATCTGGCCGACAGACTGGACCCCGCTGGTTGCCCTCTTCGTGCTCAGCCAGTTGGTCGGCCAAGGCTTGCTGGTTTTCTCGCTCAAGCATTTCGCGCCATTGATCATCGGGCTCGCATTACTGACCCAGCCCGCAGTGGCCGCTCTTAGCGGCTGGTATGCTTTCGGCGAAACGATCGGCCCTGTCGATTTACTTGGCATGGCGCTGCTCGGCGCTGCTTTGGTACTGGCTCGCGGGAGCAAAGCGAACCCCGTCAATCCGGAGCCAGCGGAATAAAGGCGGGCGCTATCCTGCCATGGCGCGGTTGAAGCCTACAAAGCGTGCCTCGACATCTTCGAGGTCGGGGCCGGTCAAGTGCTCGCGCGCCTGCTGGATCAGCCGCTCCCCTTCGCGGCGGAGGACCGCTTGCCGCGTCTCGTCGTCGATCGGCGCTGCGCAGTTGCGCAACGTGTCGAGCATTACGAGTGCGGCGGGGGTGCTGGTCGCCGCAGCGCTGCGGAAATTGCCGAAGCCGCGGGAGACGTAATGGGTGAAATCGTCGGGCAGGGGAATGACCCGTCCCACCAACTCGTCATCACCGTTGCCGATGTGCTTGTTGAGATCGCGCGTGCCCAGCAGCGCCGTCGCCGCCCCGAGCCAGTGAAGGGCGGTTATCGCGGTGAACGGATCGTTGATACCTGGGGACAGCGCCCGCAGGCCGATCTCGACCAATTCGTCGATCAGGAATTGCAGGTCCTGTTCGGGCGTCCGGGTTGCTCCCAGGGTAAAACAGTCGCGCAAATCGTCCATGAGCGCATCGTCAAGCTTCTCGCCGCCGAAATCGGCGTCGCACAAATCCGCGATCGCCATGCCTGGATGCACAAAATCCCCGGTCCGGACGGCTAGGGAAACCCGCCCGTCGAACTTCTTTGCCATCCGCGCAAGGGCGTCGAACGATATCATCTGGACGTATCCGGTACGCTCCGAAAGGATCGGCCTTCCTTGCGGCGGCGTTGCTGTCGGAAGCCCGGTGTCGGGACGAGGGTAGGTGTCCTCGATCCCTCCCAGCAAGCGTTCACCGATCCCCTCGAGAACCGTATTGATGCGGATACTCGCCGGGATATGGTTGAGGAAGAAAACCAGCACGCCGATGGAAATGGCCATCAGGCCCAGGCCGACGAGCAACGATAATTGCGGAACGAAACCGGGCAGGGTGGTAGCGGCAGCATCGGCGGCAGTCGGCGCGACTTCGTCTTCGCTGCGTACCGCCCGCAGCACGACCAGAGCATAGACAAAGGTGCCGATGAAGGTCGCCAGACTGAACTGGTTCCCTTTGTCCTCCATGAAATTGGTCAGCAGCCGCGGACCGTAGGCACCGCTGGCATAGGCAACCGCGGCGATGGTGATCGAAAACACCGTCGACGCGACCCCGATCATCGATCCGGCGATCACGGTGAGCATATTGCTCGCGCCTTGCGGCCGGGCGGGTATGATCCATTCTACGTCATTGAGAAATTCGGCGAAACCGTTGCGGTCCGCCCAGACCATGCCGAGGGCCAAGCCTGCAGCAAGCAGCGAAAAGAGCGCCGGATAGAACCAGTAGTTCGAATTGAGCTTGGCCCACAGCCAGCGCGGATATTCGGTCATGCCCATCTACGCGCCAAACTGCCGAGCGGGGTCAGACCCGGCCCAGATCACCCATGCCGATCGTGCCGCTGGCCATCTCCAGCATCCGGTCGAGGCTCTGCTTTGCCTTAAGGCGGAGACCTTCCTCGATCTCGATGCGCGGTTCCAGATCGCGGAGCGCTGTGTAGAGTTTCTCCATCGTGTTGAGCGCCATGTAGGGGCAGATATTGCAATTGCAGTTTCCGTCTGCACCGGGCGCACCGATGAAGTTCTTTTCCGGCAGCGCCTTCTCCATCTGGTGGATGATATGCGGCTCGGTCGCCACAATCAGTGTGTCCCCGGGGAAAGTCTTGGCGAATTGCAGGATGCCGCTGGTAGATCCGACATAGTCGGCGTGCTCCACCACGTGGGGCGGGCATTCGGGATGAGCGGCGACCGGCGCGTCGGGATGTTGCTGCATCAACTTCAGCAATTCGCTTTCGCTGAACGCCTCGTGCACGATGCAGACACCAGGCCAAAGCAGCATATCGCGATTGAATTTCCGGTTGAGATAGCCGCCAAGGTGCCGGTCGGGGCCGAAGATGATCTTCTGGCTTTCAGGGATCTGCTGCAGGATGGTCTCGGCGCTGGAACTGGTCACGATCACGTCGGACAGCGCCTTCACCTCAGTCGAACAGTTGATATAGGTGAGCGCGATATGGTCGGGGTGGGCTTCACGGAACGCGCGGAACTTGTCCGGCGGGCAGCTGTCTTCGAGGCTGCAGCCAGCGTCCATGTCCGGCAACACCACGATCTTTTCGGGGCTGAGGATTTTTGCGGTGTCGGCCATGAACTTGACCCCGCAGAACGCGATCACGTCTGCATCCGTATCCGCCGCGAGCTGGCTCAACTGGAGGCTATCACCGACGTAATCGGCAATGTCCTGGATTTCCGGCTTCTGGTAGTAATGCGCCAGGATCACCGCGTTGCGGTCTTTCCGCAGCCGGTCGATTTCGGCGCGCAGGTCGGTCCCGGTGGGCAAAGCGGATTGTGCGGTCATTGCGGGGCTTTCTCTCCGTCGAAACGGACATTGACGGTCACATTGCCGTAGCCGGCAACTTGCAGCGGTATAGCAAGGTTTTGGCGGATTGCATCCTTCGCCGCACCGCGGGCAATTTCCATCAGTACGGGGTTGACCGCCTGCTTCACGGCCTGCTGTTCCGCCAGCTGGGTGTTTTTGCGGGTGAGGTTGTCCTGTGCGTCACGGCTGATCCAGATCCCTTCGCGCAGGTATTGCGCCCGCGCTTCATCGAGGTTCGGCTTGCCGACCCGGATCGCCGGCAGCTGGACATCGAGCACTTCGGTTTCAGGGTTCCAAGACAAGCGCTCCTCACCGACCTGCGACAGGTCGAGCGTGTAGTCCACCCGCGCCGGGATCACGGCGACTTGGCGGCTCTGGACCATCCCTAGGAACCGGCTGTCGTCACTGGCCACCACAGGCGCGAGTTCTGCGCTGAACACCGTCAGGCGGTTCTGTTTCTCGAACGCTACCAGGCTGGTCGCCAGTGGATCGCCAAGGTCGTCGGTTCCGAAAGCCTTCCAGCCCAGCCATGCGGCCAGGGCCAGCATGGCGATGAACATCAGCCACGGCACCGCCTGAACGCGCGCGAGGGACTTCTGCCGTTCGGCACCCGGCGCGCCAGTGCCGGCTGCCATGCGTTCGGCTTCGGATTCTTTCAGATTGTCTGCCATATATCTCCTGAACGGCTGACCATGCCGCGACGTTCCAGATCGATCAGATGCGCCTTCACGGACATTCCCGCTGCGCCGGTAAGGCGTGGGTCGAGGCCCTTGTACATTTGCGGCACCAGACCTTCGATTGCACCAGGCGCGCCGCCCAAAAGGCGCAGGATCTGGTTTTCGCGCTGGCGGCGATGCCCGATCATTCCGCGAACGAGCTGGCGCGGCTTTTCAATGGGGGCGCCGTGCGCGGAATAATAGACGCGGTCCTCGCGCTCGTAGAGCTTAGCCAGGCTGGCCATGTAATCGCCCATATCGCCGTCGGGCGGGACGATAACGCTGGTCGACCAGCCCATTACGTGATCGCCGGTGAACAGGGCCCCGCTTTCCTCCAGCGCGAAGCACAGGTGGTTCGATGTATGACCCGGCGTTGCAACCGCGGTCAGCGTCCAGCCGGGTCCGGTCATGCTCTCGCCGTCCTCCAGCACGCGGTCCGGCGCGTAGGTCCGGTCGAACGGCGCATCGGCGCGCGGGCCAGCATCATCGAGCACCAGCGGAGCGCAGCCGACAATTGGCGCGCCGGTTCGCTGGGCTAGGGGTTTCGCCGCGGGCGAATGGTCGCGGTGGGTATGGGTGCACATGATCGCAGCGATCTTCGCGCCGCCGATTGCGGCTTCGAGCGCTGCGAGGTGTTCGTCATCGTCCGGACCGGGATCGATCACGGCGATAGTTCCCGCATTGCCGACCAGATACGTCTGGGTACCCGTATAGGTGTATGGCGACGGGTTTGGCGCCAGCACACGCCGGACGAGCGGTTCCGGCTGTTCGACAAGACCGGTCGGCCAGGGTTTGGGTGGGATAGCCATAGGCGCGATATGGGGACCCTTGGACAGCCTGTCCACGCTTTGTCAATTGCGGGTGCTGGGTCTACTGCGCGAAGTGGTTTAGTAATGCGGGCAAGGGAGGCTGCATGACGGCAAACATACTCGTCCTGGATGAAGGCACGACTTCAACGCGCGCGATGTTGTTCGGCGCGGATGGGAGGTTGATCGGGAGTGCGCAGCAAGAACTGACCCAGATTTACCCGGCGCCCGGCCGGGTCGAGCACGATGCGCGGGAAATCTGGCACCGGACGCTCGCCTGCGCCCGTGAAATGGTCGAGAAGTCAGGCGGGGCCCACAATGTCGCGGCAATCGGCATCACCAACCAGCGTGAAACGGTTGTGGCTTGGGACACGGCAACCGGCGAGCCGCTGGCCAACGCGCTGGTCTGGCAGGACCGGAGGACCGCGGATTTCTGCATGACATTGCGCGAGGCCGGGCACGAGAACGACGTGCAGCGGGCTACCGGGCTGCTGCTCGATCCTTATTTCTCCGGCACCAAGATGCGCTGGCTGGTCGAGCATGAACCGGCTGTCGCAGGCGCCGCCAAGGCCGGCACTCTTGCACTGGGGACGGTGGAAAGCTGGCTGGTGTTTAAACTGACCGGCGGCGCGCTGCTGACCGACGCCAGCAACGCCAGCCGGACCTTGTTGATGCGGCTGGATGGATCGTACTTCGATCCCGGCCTGTGCGACCTGTTCGAAGTACCCCATTCTGCATTGGCGGAGGTTTGCGACAACGCCGGTAATTTCGGTTCGACCCTGCCGGAATTGTTCGGCACGCCGATCGCGATCACCGGCCTTGCGGGGGACCAGCAAAGCGCGACCATCGGCCAGGGCTGCCTGTCACCCGGCGAAACCAAAGCCACCTACGGTACCGGGGCGTTCATCCTTGCAAACAAGGGGCGGGATATCCCCGCCTCGGCCAACCGGCTGCTCGGTACGGTGTTGTACCAGCTCGGTGGGGAGCGGATTTATGCGCTCGAAGGGTCGGTCTTCGTGGCAGGCAGCCTGGTCCAGTGGCTCCGCGATTCGCTTGGCCTCTTGGGTACCGCCGCTGAAACGGAAACTCTCGCCCGGTCTATTCCCGGCAGCGGCGGGGTGGTGATCGTTCCTGCGCTCTCAGGCCTTGGCGCACCGCACTGGCGCCCGGAGGCTGGCGGGGTAATTGCCGGGCTCAGCTTCGCCACCGGCCGCGCGCAGATCGCTCGTGCGGCACTGGAAGCGATGGCTCATCAGACCG
Source organism: Allopontixanthobacter sediminis (assembly GCF_009828115.1). GTDB lineage: Bacteria > Pseudomonadota > Alphaproteobacteria > Sphingomonadales > Sphingomonadaceae > Allopontixanthobacter > Allopontixanthobacter sediminis. The sequence continues at coordinate 110,602 of NZ_WTYL01000003.1, forward strand.
ATGACCTCGCTCGCGCTTTTGCCGCTGACGGCGCGGAATGGACCTCGCTGAAAATCGACGGCGGGATGAGCGCAAACGACTGGATGGCGCAGGACATCGCCAACATTCTCGACCTGCCGGTGGAGCGCCCGACATTTGTCGAAACCACCGCGGTCGGCGCAGCGATGCTGGCGGGTGTCGGGGCCGGCCTATTCGCCTCGCTGGAGGATGCATCGGCTGCAATGCGCGGCGGGATCGACCATTTCACGCCCAGGATGTCGCCGGAGGAACGGGATATTCGCCGCCGGCAATGGAGCAAGGCTCTCTCGGCGGCCTGACCGGATCGGGCCTACCAAATCGGGTCCCGAACGTCAGGCCCCGTACCAACCGGCTGGCCCCGAACGTCAAGCTTTGAACACCGCTTGGCTCAGGCGTTCGCGCAGGCGCAAGACCGCGGCAGGCTGCATTTCATAGCGCCCGCGCCAGGCAGTATCGAGCCGGGCGATCCGTTGGTGAAGCGTCTGTGACTGCAGCACCAGGCTGCAGGTCTCTTTTTCCAGCAGGTCGAGATTGGCTTGTTCAGGAGCGCGGTCAGGCGGCAACTTGCTATGGCGCCGTAGTTGGAATTCACTGAGCTCCCCAGCGTAGAAAGCGCGGTGATTGAGCAGCCAGGCCAGTACATGCATCACCCGCGTGGTGGTGCGCAGCCCTTCCACAGAAAGCGCCAGCCGCAACCGGTCGGCTGTATCACCCGCTTCCCGGACAGGGGTCAGGTCGAAGATCGAGCGCACCTCGTCTGCGAGCATCAAGGCTTCGCAATACAGGTCTTCGACAATCTTTCGATTGAGATCGGTGGGCAGTGTCATGGCGGGGGAGGCTAGCCCCACGGCAAGCATTTCGCCAGCGTCGAGAATCGGGAACAAGCATTATTTTGTCCACCGTCCCAAGATGAAACGGATTGCCTGGTTCAGGCGATGATATCCGGCAGCAGCGCGTCCTCGACCATCGATATCTGGTCCTTGAGGCGCAGTTTGCGTTTCTTGAGCCGGGCGATCTGAAGCTGGTCGGTCGAACCGGACAGCAGCAGCGCATCGATCGCGGCATCCAGATCGCGGTGTTCGGTTTTAAGGCCCGCCAACCGCTTGCGCAATTCCTGCTCGTTCACCCGGGCTTATCCTCTCGCCAGTCGTTCAATCGCTACCGTGCGGATCAACGCCTCATCGCACCATCGCAGTAACTGGCCGCTTAGGGAAGACTCCGCTCTTCGCAAATGGTCTGCGATATGTTTTTATCCTGTTACCCGGCCTGGAATACTGTTCCGAGTCGGGCGTCTCGCCCGTTTCAGGGCTTCATCCAAAGGAGAGCCATATGGCAACGTCCCACGTCAGCGCCTTGCAGGAAAAGCACGCCGGTCTCGATGCGAAAATCCGCGCCGAACTGAACCGCCCAGCGCCAGACACAGCGACGATCCAGGCTCTCAAGAAGCGGAAACTCCGAATCAAGGAAGAGCTCGCGCAAGCTTAAGGCGGCTATCCTTTAAGAGTCTCTGGTACCGCGAAATTTAGGTAGTCTGCGGCGGACGGTCGGCAGTTCCCAACGGGACTTGCGTGCTATACAACCCTGGCATGACCGCCGCCGCCTCTGCCCGCCAGATCCTCACGCAATTGCACGAAGTCATGGCCTCGCGCATGCACGCGCAGGGCAAACTGGACAAGGTCGTAGAGATCGTCGGAGAAAACCTCGATAGCGAGGTTTGCTCGATATATCTCCTGCGCGAAGGCATGCTGGAACTGTTCGCGACCCGCGGGCTCAACGCCAGCGCGGTCCACGTTACCCGCATGGCAATCGGCGAAGGTTTGACCGGGGTCATTGCGGACCAGATCGAAACCCTCAACCTGGCCGAAGCGAAAGCGCACCCTGACTTCCAGTATCGGCCCGAAACTGGCGAGGAAAAGTACCATTCCTTCGCCGGGGTGCCGATCGTCTACCGCGAACGCGCCGTCGGCGTCCTGTGCGTCCAGCATGTCGAGCCGCGGCGGTACGAAGAAATTGAGATCGAAGCGCTCCAGACCACCGCGATGGTCCTCTCCGAACTGATTGCCCACGCCGAACTGGTGGACGAAGAAGAAGCGCTCGGCCTCAATTCCGCGAAGTCGGGCCCGCAGACGGTTACCGGTTTGCCGCTGGTGAAGGGGCTGGCCAGCGGGATAGCCGTATTCCACCAGCCCCGGGTCACGATCACGCAGGTCGTGGCGGATGATACCGAGGCGGAGCGGCAGCGGGTCTACCGCGCGTTCGACAAAATGCGCGAAGGCATCGATTCGATGACCAGCCAAGCCGAATTCGGCGTCGGCGGCGAGCATGAGGAGGTTCTCCAGACCTACAAGATGTTCGCGTATGACGAAGGCTGGTCGCGCCGCATCAACGAAGCGATTGATTCCGGACTGACCGCGGAAGCCGCCATCGAGCGGGTGCAGCAGCGTACCCGGATGCGGATGCGCGAGATCGACGATGCGTTGCTGGCCGACCGGATGCACGACCTCGAGGATCTGTCCAATCGCCTGCTGCGCATCGTTTCGGGGCAACTTGGAACAGCGGCCACCCAGGGACTGAGGCGGGATACGATCCTGATCGCCAAGAACCTCGGGCCGGCGGAATTGCTCGAATATGACCGTCGCCGTCTCAAGGGCGTGATCCTTGAAGAAGGTTCGCTCACCGCGCATGTCGTCATCGTGGCGCGGGCGATGGGGATCCCGGTGCTCGGCCGGGCTCGCGGCCTGCGAGGGCTGGTGCGCGAAGGCGACGAAGTGTTGATCGATGCGGATTCGGGTAACGCGATTATCCGCCCGGCCCAGCCAATGCTGGACGCGTTCGACGCAAGGTTTGCGAAATCGCGCGAGCGCCAGGCAATCTATGCCGAACTGCGCGATGTCGAACCGTTCACCCGCTGCGGCACGCGCATCCAGGTGATGATGAACGCCGGACTGCGGGACGATTTGTCCAGCCTCAACCTGGTTGGCGCCGACGGGATCGGGCTGTTCCGCACCGAATTCCAGTTCCTGGTTTCTGCCACTCTTCCGCAGCGCGAAAAGCAGTTCCGGCTGTACCGTGATGTATTGGATGCCGCGGGCGAGAAGCCGGTCATCTTCCGCACGGTGGACATCGGCGGCGACAAGGCGGTTCCCTATCTCCGTTCGGGCGAAGCGGAAAATGACGAAAACCCGGCAATGGGCTGGCGTGCGCTGCGACTGGCGCTCGAACGCGAAGGTTTGCTGAAGGTGCAGGCCCGCGCACTTATAGAAGCAGCGGCGGGCAAGGCGCTGTACGTAATGTTCCCGATGGTTTCCGAACCGTGGGAATTCGAAGCCGCCAAGAGCGTGTTCGAAGCGCAGCTCAAATATATCAAGGCGCAGAAGAAAGTCCTGCCCGAATCGATCAATTACGGGGCGATGCTCGAAGTGCCTGCCTTGGCCGAAGTGCTCGACCTACTGATCCCGAAGCTGTCGTTTCTGTCGGTCGGTACCAATGACCTGACTCAGTTCCTGTTTGCAGCGGACCGGGCCAACCCGAAACTGGCGGAGCGTTATGACTGGCTGAGCCCGGCAATCCTCCGGTTTCTCAAGCGCGTCGCCCTTGCGACTGACGGGGCACCGGTGGATCTGGGCATCTGCGGCGAAATGGGCGGACGCCGTCTGGAAGCTCTCGCACTACTGGGGATTGGTTTTAGGCGGTTTTCGATCACGCCAGTTTCCGTCGGGCCGATCAAGGAGCTCGTTCGCAAGGTGGACCTCGCGGAAATTTCGGGCCTGATGAACGGCTGGCTGTCGCAGCCGCCACCTGATATTCGGGTAGCGCTGCAGGAGTGGGCCGAAGGAAACGGCATCGAGGTAGATTGACGCATACGTGCGATAATTCGACGTGCTATTGAGCCGCCTCGTCGATATGCTGCTAACGATCGGGGTATCCCGCTTGACACAGCGCCGCGAGCAATCTTCTGCTCTGTCAAAACAAAACGGGGTCCAAGGATTTAACAATGGCGGATGAAGAAAACACGGATGACGGGACTTTGCCGCTCGACACAGCGGGTGTTCTCCTTCGCCGTGCCCGCGAGGACGCGAAACTTTCGATTGAGCAGGTTTCCGCTGAAACCCGGATTACCCAGCGCCATCTCCGCCTAATCGAAGCCGGCGATTTCGACGGTCTGCCCGGACGAACCTATGCGATCGGATTTTCACGAAGTTACGCCAAGGCAGTCGGACTCGATGATCGGAAAATCGCTACCTTGGTTCGCGCCGAACTCGCGGAGAGCGGCTATGATGACCGTGGAAATGCGGATGGTTTCGAACCGGGAGACCCGGCCCGTATCCCTACGCGGGGCCTTGCATGGCTCAGCGCACTGGCAGCAATCCTGCTGATTGCAGGCGGGCTAGCCTATTTTCGTGATTATTTTTTCCCCGCTTCAGGGCCGGGGCCACTCGTTGCCGAAGCGCCGGTTTCAGAACCCACGGCGTCGCAGGTAGCAGGAGCCGCTGTCCCTGACAGCACGCCCGGCGGCGGCGAGGTAATATTTACAGCGTTGGAAGACGGTATCTGGGTCAAGTTCTATGACGCTCAGGGGAACCGGCTGATGGAAAAGCAGATGGCGCTGGATGAAAGCTTTACCGTTCCCCCCGACGCGGAAGGACCCCAGATATGGACCGCGCGGCCCGATGCCCTGGCTATAACGGTCGGCGGACAGGCGGTGCCCAAGCTGGCGGAAGAATTGCAGACCTTGCGTGATGTCCCGGTTAGCGCGGAAGCGCTGCTGGCGCGGGCCGACCCTGCCGCGCAATCGCCCCAGTCTCCGGAACCGTTGACCGATACCTGATCATCGATAGGCGTTTCCCCGCATTTCCGGGGTTATCGCTCGACAATTAACCATCTCTGCGGCAGGAATTCGGCGGCATGACTAGCAGGGGCATATTCAGCAGCGGTTCGGTGTGCCGGGGACATACCATTAACTGATCTGGCTTGAAAATATTACAGGAGCGTATCGCGCGATGACCATTCGTTTCACCACCATACCTTTTTCGCGGACAGTACTCGGTGGCCTCGCAATGGCCGCGGTAGCGGCGACATCGCTGCCTGCCGCGGCGCAAAGCGTGGATGAGTCGCGGATCCGCAAGATCGAAGCGGAAGTACGAGCCTTGCAGCGGAGCGTGTTCCCGGGCGGGACCGGCAAATTCTTCGAACCGGAAATCTCCGGCAACTCCGCTTCGCCGACGACCACGGTACCAAATTCCACAACCGCGGTGACTGATATTCTGGTCCGGCTTGATGCGCTGGAGGCGCAGCTCCAGGGCCTGACGTCGCAAACGGAGCAGAATACCAATTCCCTCAACCTGCTGTCGACGCGGGTCGCAGCGCTGGAAACACCGGCCGCACCTTCGCCGTTCGGACCTTCGCCCACCACAAGCGCTCCAACAGTGACCACGCCGACGACCAGCACCCCTGCCGCAAATCTCGGTGCGATGACCGGCGGTGCATCGAGCACGGCGCAACCTGTCCAGGCCGCCCCGGCAGGTCCGACAGCCGCACGGCTGGCGGCGGTGCAGGAAATCGCCAAGCCGCAGACAGACGACCCGGGAGACGACGAATACACTTACGGTTTCCGCCTGTGGGATGCCGGTTTTTATCCCGAGGCGCAGCAGCAATTGACGATGTTCGTTGAGAAATACCCGACCCACAGCCGGGCAACCTTCGGCCGGAATCTGCTGGGCCGGGCCTATCTGGACAACGGCAAACCGAAGGAAGCCGCACCGTGGTTCCTGCGCAATTACCAGTCTGACAAGCAAGCCGCCCGTGCCCCCGACAGCCTGTTGTACCTGGCCGAAGCGATGATCGCGCAGAAGGACACCAGCCGCGCGTGTATTGCTTTGGCGGAATTCGGCGACACCTACCCAGCGCTCGCTTCGGGCCGTCTCGCCGACCAGTACCAATCCAACCTGCGCAAGGTTACCTGCAATTGATAGGTCGATCGATCCGCAGCTGATCGAGCGCTTCCGAAGCGATCTCGAAACCGTCTGGCCGGACATGGGCGAGGGCAGCCTGGCTCTCGCCGTTTCAGGCGGTCCGGATTCCACTGCCCTGCTGCTGCTCGCACACGCCGCGATGGCAGGGCGGATCGAGGCCGCGACAGTCGATCACGGCCTGCGCGAGGGCGCTGCGGCGGAGGCTGAAATGGTCGCAGCTTTCTGCGCCACGCTTGAGGTGCCGCACCGGACGCTGCGGGTACACGTCGGACCGGGCAATCTGCAGGACTCTGCGCGTCGCGCACGCTACCTTGCGCTCGCTGATTGGGCGAAAGAGCGCGGATTGGCGGTACTGGCTACCGCGCATCATGCAGACGACCAGGCTGAGACGCTGCTGATGCGGCTTAATCGCGGCAGCGGGGTCGCGGGCCTTGCCGGAGTGCGCCCGCGCGGGCTGGTAGCCGGTAGTGGGCTTGTGCTGCTGCGCCCCCTTCTCCGCTGGCGGCGGGAGGAACTGGGCCGGGTGGTAATGGCAGCGGATGCTCCGGTTGCGAACGATCCTTCCAACGCGGACGAGCGCTTTGACCGGGTTCGGCTGCGCCGGGCCATGGCTGATATCGACTGGATTGATCCATTGGCAGTTGCGGCCTCTGCGGGTCATCTGGCCGACGCCGACGCGGCGCTCGATTGGACGGTGGACCGCGAATGGCTGGAAGCAGTGTCGGAGGTTGTGCACGGCTTGCGTTATGTTCCTGTTGCGCCGCGGGCAGTCCGGATCCGCATCGTCGCCCGTATTATCTCGCAGCTTGGCGAAATGCCGCGCGGCGGCGCTACGGCGCGACTGGTCGATCTGCTGGAAGCCGGCAGCGCCGGTTCACTCGGCGGTGTGCTGGCTAAGGTTGAAAACGAAATTTGGCATTTCGTCCCGGAGCCTAAAATCCGCAAGAACTAGATGATCGGGTCGCCCATCCCGATGCGCTTGCCGCGCGTGATCACGACTTTGTCACCCTTGGCCGCGACCTTGTACAATTTGTCCATGAACCCGTCGGGTGCGGCCACGCAGCCGTGGCTCGCATAACCGTTTTCGACTGTCGAACCGCCATGTATGGCGACCCCGTCCCAGGTCAGCCGCAAAGTCCACGGCATGGGCGCGTTGTTGTACTTTTCCGACACATTGTGCCGCTCCTTCGACAGGATCGGAAACGTGCCGAGCGGGGTGGGGTGATCTTCAGTGCCCAGCAGCACCGCCGCCGCGCCGATTTCGTACCCACCTTGGAATACCGAGATCACCCGGGCCTCCAGATCGACCGTCATCACTACGGGGCCATCGGGCACCCCTGCATCGTCCCAGTGCCATTCGCCATATTTGATTGGGCCGCTGATCGGCAGGATTCGCTTGATCACCAGCGGTTCGTCTTCTGGCGCCGCTTCGGCAACGGGCTGGACTGCCGGCTCGGAAGTTATCTCAGACTGCGGGTTGGTTGAGCCAGTCGTTTCCGCAGCGACATCTCCCGCTTCCTCGGAGAACACTCCGCCCGCCAGCGTGGCACCGCCAATCGCCAGCACCAGCGCGGCGGTCGCGCCGCCAATCCATTTGATCATCGGGTCCATGCCGCGATAATGAAGGCAAACGGATCAATTTGCCAGAGCTGGCGATCCGACGTCCCACTGCGAGACGTGGCACTCCTACAAACTAACCGACGCTATCGGCTATCCGTGGGCGCCGAACTCGTTTGCGATGGCGGTACCGATCTGCAGTGTCAGGCCGTAAGCGCGCTCCAGCGGCTCGATATAATCGCGCCGGATTGCAGAATAGCCCGTTCCGTCCCCGTCAGGATAATCGCTCGGTTCATCGACCTCGAAGTCGCCCAATTGCGGGAAGCTGGTCGGGTAGGCACGGCGCAATTGCTCCAGTGCGTCGTCGATCCGCAAGGTGAAGACCATTTCCAGCACATCGTCACGGCTGATGTCGTTGGCGCGGCTGAATGCGGGGATCGACACGGCCTTGAGGAACATATGCTGGAGCAGAGCCAGCCGCAGCGCCTGGAGCACGCCGATCGTGCGGCGGGTGTGTTCGCGGTCCGGCAGCGGCGCTTCGTCCGGTATCAGGTCGAGCAGGCGGTGTAATTTGAGCGCGTCCACCCGCAAGCGGCTCGCCAGGCGGCGGAACACGCCGGTCCGGTCGTCCTTGGTGAGATATTCGGCAAGCGCTTCGCACGCATCGGACAGGTGACTTTCGGTTCCGCGATAGGGGCGGCTCGCCCAATAGGCGGAATTGAACAATTCGCCGAACGCCGCGACGGTTTTGATGCTGGCAAGCGCATTCGCGGCCCGCAGCAGCCGGACGAGCTGGCGGCCGCGCTCGCTTTCCTGAAGCAACGCCGCGACGTCTTCGTAATTGCCGTCAGCGGCGCTTCCGACCCCGGCGATGACATTCACCGGATAGCCGAGCTGTTGCAGGATCGCGTTGTGCGGGATCGCCCTGATCTGCCGCAGGTTCATGTCCCGGTCGGCCGAAAGGTCCGACTGGCGGCGCGACTTGCGGCTCCCGGTTTCATTCAGCAGTCCCAATCCGAACGCGGTGATCGCGCGGGCATAGGTAGAGCTTTCGAGATGGTCGCGCTGGTGCGACCGGATGGCCCGGTAGAAATCGAGGCTCAAATCGGTCCGCCGGTAAAACGGATCGGTCGGCGCGGCGGGGTCGGTATCGGAGGGACGGTTTTCTGCGATCCGGGTGAGCGTTGCCAGGGCCAGTTCAGGGGTTGCGAAGAACATGTAACCGTCGCCGCCCTGGAAGCTGACTTCCGGTTCCAGCCGGATACCTGCACGTACAAAACGGCGGCGGGTCCATGCGCTGAGCGGCCATGCCAGCCGGTCCGCGAAGCTTTCCGGATGGGCACCGCGGCCCATGCTCTCGCCGTGGGTGTTGAAGATGAGTGCGGCAACATCGGTCATCCCGTTGCTGCGCATCGCATCCGCCATCCGCCCTTGCAGGCGTTCGATCGCGAGGCTGGCGGGGATTTGCCCGACGAACCGCCCGGCGTCTGAAAACCCGGTCTGGATCGCCACCCGGCCGCGCACCCGGGCGTAATCCTGATAAATGGGCTCCGCCAGCAGCGCATCGAGAAAGCGCCCGCCATGTTCCAATGCGCTTTCGGTCTCGAACAGCGGCGAGACATCGACCTTGTCTTCAATCCCGAACAGGCGGCTGAAATAAAGCGCAGCCAGAATCGTGGAGGGTTGCTCGCATTCGGCAATCAGCATCCGGATCGGCGCGTCGCTGTCCACGTGATGCAGGATTTGCGCCATTGCTAGGAACTGGCGGATCGCCGTGCTGCTTTCGATTGCGAGCGCGGCGAAGTTGGACAGTAGTGGTTTCACGTTAGTCAACAATTCGCGCAGGGTCGCCATCGCGCCCTTGCTGCCGAGATCCAGCGAGTTGTCGGGATCGATGAGCCGGCGGATAGCGTTGTGGAGTTGGCTTGAATTGACCCGGAAATGGATCCAGCTCATGCCAAGGCCATCGGCGCGCATTGCGGCGGACAGCGTCTTGAGCTTGACGGCGCGGTTCGCATCGGCGCCGCGGGCCTCTTGCTCCAGTGCCTCGATCATCGGGGATAGCGACAGCAGCTTTGCCGGATCGTCCCGCGTCAGCCGGTTGGCCGCCGCTGACAATTGTGCCGGATCGGACAGGTCGGCGCGAAAATCTTCGGTCCGCTGGCGAGTATACTCTGCGGCCTCCTGCAATTGCCCGAGCAGCGGATGGCCGCTGTCGATGGTAGCCAGGCTTTCGGCGTATCGCTCCAGCCTTTGTGCCTTTTCGGACAGCCGGAACCCGATTGAATCGAACCAGCGGATGTCCGTCCGGCCGTCCATGTCATAGCCTACCCAACTGGCGAAGCGGACTGGCAGCGGGGCCAGTTCGAGCCATTGGTCCGGCCATTTGGAGCGCGCCTGGGCCAGCGTGTGGCTGACGATCGTGTCGCGCGCATCCTGCGCATGCGCAATGGCGTCCATGGCGCGGCCATGTTCGTAGGCAAGAGTGATTTCAGGACGTCCGCCAGAGACGGTGCAGACCGAATCGGAGATTTCCTCGTCGCTGCTGGCGGCCTTCGCCACCGCGCCTGTCTGGGCGGGGGACAAAAGGAAAGTCGGATGGGCGGTAAAGACGGCATGCATGGCCGGCTGTTCCCACCGGGCACGGAATTCATCGAAGCTCGCCACGCTATCGCGCGATGTCAGCGCCGCAAGATTGCTTTCCCGCGAGACCGGGGTGACCAGTCGCCGCAACCGCTTGGCGCGGCTTTGCAGGGCGTCGCAATCGAGCTCGCTTACCAGGTTCTGCACGCAGTCCAGCGTGAGATCACCGTTTTCCAACTTGCGCGACAGGTCTAGCGACAGCTGGAACACCGGGTTGAACAGCGGTGTTTCCCGCGTTCTCGCGTGCATTTCCTGAAGGCGTTCGGTCAATCCGGCGACAGTGTTTTCGAATTGGGTCATGTACCGGCGAGCCCGGCCCCCGCACTTCCCATGGCGGCAGCCTGACGAGCGACCGCTTCCACCTTGGGTACGTCGGGATTGCCCTGCGGAGCGACCCAGCTACCGCCAACGCACAGGACCGGCTCGAACGCGAGCCACTGGGGTGCGTTGGCGAGGCTGATACCGCCGGTCGGGCAGAACAGGCATTGGCCGAACGGTGCCGCAAGCGCTTTCAGTGCCGGCAGCCCCCCCGCGGCCATCGCCGGAAAGAACTTGAAGTGGGTCAGGCCGAGGTCGAGCCCCATCATGATGTCACCGGCGTTGGCAATTCCGGGCAGAAACGGCACGTCGTGTTCGATCGCTGCATTGGCCAACCGGGTGGTCAGGCCGGGCGATACGATGAATTCACTGCCCGCCTCCAGCGCTGCATCCAGTTCGCTTGGATTAGTAACGGTGCCGGCCCCGACGATGGCGCCTTCGACCTGCTTCATGGCACGGATCGCATCGAGCGCCTGGGGGGTGCGCAAAGTGACTTCGAGCACATTCAGCCCGCCCGCCACCAGCGCCTGGGCCAGGGGTACGGCGTGAGCCAGGTCGTCGATCACGATTACCGGGATAACCGGCGCCGACCGCAGGATGGATTCGATAGGTTTCAAGATGGATTTCCTCTGGTTTCCTTGGCGCTGCCCGCTTCCGATGCGAACGCTGCAGCAGCGCCGAACAGGCCGGGCTGCGGGTGGACTATCAGCTTGACCGGGATGCCGGCCATCATGGATTCGAACCTGCCCTTGGCGCGAAAGCGCTCGGCGAAGCCGGACGCGAGCAATGCGTCGCGGATACGGTAGCCAAGCCCGCCCGCGATGACGACGCCCTTCGCCCCGTGGGCCAGCGCCATATCGCCCGCAACGCTGCCGAGTGACATGCAGAACCGGTCGACCGCCGCCGCCGCGAGACTGTCGCTGCCATCCTGCCCGCGGGTCCAGATAGCGATGTCATCCTCTTCGGACACCGCCTTGCCCTCCATCGCGGCGAGCGTCTGGTAGATATCGGAGATTGCCGGGCCAGCGACCACGCGCTCTACCGAGACGCGGTTGTGGCGTTTGCGCAGGCGGGCGAGGATTGCGTCTTCGATCGAATCGAGCGGAGCGAAGTCGACATGCCCGCCCTCGGTCGCAGACACCCGGTATTCGCCGGTCGGCTCGCGGTAGAGATGGGCGACGCCGAGGCCGGTTCCCGGGCCGAGGACCGTCAGGCGGCCGGTTTTCGGCAGCGGGCCTTCGGGGCCGGTCAGATGGATGAACTGGTCCTCGCTGGCCCGCGCTACGGCATGGGCAACCGCCTCGAAATCGTTGACGATGACGAAATCGTCGACGTCTAGCTTTTCCTTGACCAGCGCCGGGCGGATGATCCACGGATTGTTGGTGAACCGGATCACGTCCCCGCCGACCGGACCCGCGATCGCCATCGCAACCGCACGGGGCAGGGTGCCGCCTCGGCGTTCGCGGAAGTCCTCCCACGCGGTCTGGAAGCTCGCATGGTCTTCGGTGTGCAGCGTTTCGGGCTCACCCAGGGTGATCGTGCAATCGTCCGCGACCGTCGCGATGGCGAAGCGGGCGTGCGTACCGCCGATGTCTACCGCGACCAGATCGTAGCTCATAGGCCGGCCGCCGCGAGCATGGCCGAACCGCCTTTTTCCGCTTCATCGGCAGCGTGACGGAACATGGCGAACAATTCGCGGCCCATTCCGCTGGCGGGCGGCGGCGGATCGGCCGGTTCGCGGACCGAGAGATCTGCGGTGGTCGAAAGCGTGCCGGTAACGGCGCACAGGCGAACCACGTCGCCGTCCTGCAACAGCGACAGGGGGCCTCCGCCTAGCGCTTCGGGCGAACAATGGATCGCGGCGGGTACCTTGCCGCTGGCACCCGACATGCGTCCATCGGTAACCAGTGCGACCTTGTAGCCGCGGTCCTGCAATACTCCGAGCGGCGGGGTCAGCGCGTGCAATTCCGGCATTCCGTTGGCGCGCGGCCCCTGGAACCGGACAACCACGACCACATCGCGGTCCAGTTCCCCCTTGGCAAAGGCTTCCGCCACGGCGTGCTGGGTGCGGAACACGCGGCACGGTGCCTCGATCGTGTAGCGGTCAGGATCGACCGCGCTGGTCTTGAAGGTTGCACGTCCGAGGTTGCCGGTGACCAGCCGCATCCCGCCGTCGGGCAGGAACGGGTCCGCGGCCGGTCGCAGCATGGTCGCGTCACCGCTTTCGCCAATCGGGCGCCAGACCAAGTCTTTGCCTTCGAGGCCGGGTTCCTCGGCATAGGCGCCAAGGTCCGCCCCGCCGACGGTCATGATGTCGCGGTGCGCCAGCCCTGCGCCGAGCAATTCGCGGATGACGTAGCCCATCCCTCCGGCGTCGTGGAAATGGTTCACGTCGCCCGATCCGTTGGGATAGACACGGGCGAGCAGCGGCACGGCAGAGGACAATTCGTCGAGGTCGGTCCAGTCGATGATCACGCCTGCCGCCCGCGCCATTGCCGGAATATGGATCGCGTGGTTGGTTGATCCGCCGGTAGCGAGGAGGCCAACCGCGGCGTTCACGATCGCCTTCTCATCGATGCAGCGACCCAGCGGACGGTAATCGTTTCCATCCCTCCCGATTGCCGCGACGCGGTGCACCGCGGCCCGGTCCAGTGCCTGGCGCAGCTTCGTCCCGGGCTGGATGAAGGCGGCGCCCGGGATGTGCAGGCCCATCATTTCCATCATCATCTGGTTGGAATTGGCGGTGCCGTAGAATGTGCAGGTGCCAGGGGAATGGTAGCTGCCGCTCTCGCTCTCGAGCAGGTCGGCGCGGGTCGCCTTGCCCTCGGCGTAGAGCTGGCGGACTCGCTGCTTTTCCTTGTTGGCGATCCCGGTCGGCATCGGACCGCCGGGCACAAGTATCGCCGGCAGGTGGCCAAACCGCAGCGCGCCGATCACCAGCCCGGGTACGATCTTGTCGCAGATGCCGAGCAGCAGGCTGCCGTCATACATTGCATGGCTGAGCGCGACCCCGGTGCTGAGCGCGATCACGTCGCGGCTGAACAGCGACAGTTCCATGCCGTCCTGCCCCTGCGTCACCCCGTCGCACATCGCCGGGGTGCCGCCGGCGACCTGGGCCGTGGCGCCGACTTCGCGGGCATAGATTTTCAGCCGTTCGGGATAGCGGCCATAGGGCTGATGCGCGGACAGCATGTCGTTATAGGCGGTGACTATGCCGATGTTGACGCCGCGACCAGTCTTGAGTTGCTGCTGGTCCTCGAGCGCGCCGGCATAGGCGTGGGCGAGATTGGAACAGGACACCGCGTTGCGGTCGGGCTGATGCTCGGCTTCGTGCTCGATCAGGTCCAGATACGCACGGCGGCTGGACTTGGAGCGTTCGATGATCCGGTCGGTGACCCGTTGCAGGACCGGGTGAAGGGCCTCACTCATGCCAGGTAACTCCATCGCGTTCTGCCAGCGCAATGGCGGCGCTTGGGCCCCAGCTGCCGGCGGTATAGGTCTTCGGTTCCAACCCGTGCGCGGTCCACAGCGCGCGGATCGCATCGATCCATTCCCACTGTGCTTCCACTTCGTCGCGCCTGACAAACAGGGTCTGGTCACCCTCGATCAGATCGAGAAGCAACCGCTCGTAGGCGATCCGGCTGTGCGTTCCGGTAAAGGCACCGGGCAAGGCGATATCCAGCGGAACACTGCGCAAGCGAATACCTTCGCGGTCAAGGCCAGGCACTTTGGTCATCAACGACAGGCTGATGTTTTCCTTGGGCTGGATGCCGATTACCAGCCGGTTGGGAATCATTTTCGCACCCTTGTCGGCAAAGATCGAATGCGGGACGCTGCGGAATTGCACAACGATCTCGGTGACCCGTTCGGGCAGGCGTTTGCCGGTTCGCAGGTAGAACGGAACGCCTTTCCAGCGCCAATTGTCGACATGCGCCTTGATCGCGACGAAGGTCTCGGTGTTCGACGCCTTCTGCAGTTCCTCATCATAGCCGGGCACCGCCTTGCCGGAGATCGCCCCGGCCCGGTACTGGCCGGTGACGGTCTGGCCAATTTCCACATCGCGCAGGGAACGCAGCACCTTCACCTTCTCGTCACGGACCGAAGTTGCATCGAAACTCCCCGGTGGTTCCATCGCCACCAACGCCAGCAGTTGCAGCATGTGGTTCTGGACCATGTCGCGGATGGCGCCCGCATCGTCGTAAAAGGCGACGCGGCCTTCCAGCCCGACAGTCTCCGCTACGGTGATCTGGACATGATCGATATGCGCCGCGTTCCACAGCGGTTCGAACAGGATATTGGCAAAGCGCAGCGCCAGCAGGTTCTGGACCGTCTCCTTACCAAGATAGTGATCGATCCGAAAAATACGGTCCTCGCTAAACGCCGAGGCGACCGCGTCGTTGATTTCGCGGGAACTGGCTAGATCGGTGCCGAGCGGCTTCTCAAGGCCAATGCGTACATTGCCGGTGGCAAGCCCGGCGTGCTGCAAGCCAGCGATAGTAGGTTCGAACAGGCTGGGGGCGGTCGACAGGAAGATGGCCAGGCCGTGTTCCGTCTTGCCAACCTTGGCCGCCAGGTCGTCGAATCCATCGAGGGTTGTGGCATCGAGGTTCTGGTAGCTCAGCCGGTTGAGGAAGCTTGCCATGGAACCGCGGCGATCGGCGGGAAGGAATTTTTCCAGCGCGGCGCGGGCGAAGTTGCGGAACTGGCTGTCGCTGTATTCGGACCGGGCGGTGCCGATGATCTTGACGTTGGGACCGAGCAACCCGTCCGCATCGAGCGCGCAAAGCGAGGGAAGCAACATGCGCTGCGACAGATCGCCAGTTGCACCAAACAGGAGCAAGCGGTCGGCGGTAAAGTTCATGCGCTCAATATCCTTGCCAGTAATCGGCCCATTACAGCCCAGGATAGGGGCTATGCGCAAGCGTCGGCAATGTCACGGCCTACAGGGCGCAAATACGAATGCACTGTGGAGGTTAATGCTCAGAGAGTTGAAACCTGCACATCCTTGTAGGTCAGATCCGCCATGCCGAAGGTCGTCATGAAGCTGACATCGGCGGCATCGCGGCCTACCCCGATCTTCACCGTCTCGGCGGCGTCGGCCATGCCGGTCGCGTCGACCAGTTGCCACGTGCCGCCCGGACCGTCCGGGTCGGCCAGAAATACCTCGGCTACCGCGTGGAAATCGGGCGGCTCCACTCCGGGCGCGTAAACGCTGCAGTAGCGTGCGGGAATCCCTGCTGCTCGGGCCAGCGTCACCATCACATGCGCGTAGTCGCGGCATACTCCGCGCCGCTCGATAAAGGTATCGAGCGCAGTGGTATCGCCGTTCGAGCTGCCCGGCGTGTAGACGAAATAGTCCTGGATCCAATCGCGCATCGCCGCGATCTGCGCACCGCCTTGCAGCCCCTCGAACTCGGAATCGACGAAGGACCGGAACTTGTCCGCGAGGCAATAGCGGGAGTCGAGCAAGTACTGGATCGCCTCGCCCGGCAATTCGTGCGGCCGCATCGCCTTAAGGCTGGAAATGTCCGGCAACTTGCGATCGACCCGGACCACGGCGTCGTAATCGATCGCCTGCTTGCCCTCGATCCGCAGCATCAGCCGCTCGCCGATCGAATCCTGCGCGGCCACACGCGCGCAATGCAGCGCCGCGCCCATCACTGTCTGCGTCGAAATTATCTGCTGTTCCGGGATGGCTGCAGCTTCGAACTGCAGCATGGTGTCGGTTGGCTCGGAAAGTTCGAACAGCAGGCGCACGGAAATTTTGACGGTCATGGTAGCGCAATGCTCGGCGGGCCGGATTGGTGCCAAGATTTCAGGGATCAAACGAGTACCCCGAACAAATCATGTGCATCGGCGTCCTCGACCTCGGCCATCACGAAATCACCCGGCGCGAGCGATTCCGGCACGTTCCGGAGATAAACGTTTCCGTCGATTTCAGGCGCATCGGCCTGGCTGCGGCCGGTCGCGCCGATATCCCCGTCTTCGTCCGGCTCGCCGACCTCGTCGATGATGACGGGAAGGGTACGGCCGATCTTGGCTTCCAGCTTGGCGGCGCTGATCCGTGCGGTGACTTCCATTAACCGGGCGTAGCGTTCTTCCTTCACTTCTTCCGGCACGTGGTCGGGCAAGGCATTCGCCTGCGCTCCGGCCACCGGTTCGAACCGGAACGCGCCGACCCGATCAAGCTGCGCTTCTTCAAGCCAGTCGACGAGGTAATTGAAATCGGCCTCGGTTTCTCCTGGAAATCCGACCACGAAGCTGGAACGCACCGCGATGTCGGGGCAGATCTCGCGCCAGCTTTTTAGCCGCTCGAGAACCTTCGCTTCGTTCGCAGGCCGCTTCATGCGCTTCAGGACTGAGGGCGAGGCGTGCTGGAACGGAATGTCGAGATAGGGGGTCAGCAGCCCCTCCGCCATCAGCGGTATGATCGCGTCGACATGCGGATAGGGATAGACATAGTGCAGGCGAGTCCACGGGGTTTGCCCGTCGGGCGTGCGCAATTGGCCCAGTTCGCGCGCCAGATCGGTCATGTGGGCGCGGACTTCGCGGCCCTTCCACGTCCGGACATCGTGCCGAATGTCGACCCCGTAGGCAGAGGTGTCCTGCGAAATTACCAGCAGTTCGCGGGTGCCGGCGGCGACCAGTTTCTCCGCTTCGCGCAGCACGGCGTCGATCCTGCGGCTGGCAAGTTTGCCGCGCAGGTCGGGAATGATGCAGAAGGAGCAGCTGTGGTTGCAGCCTTCGGAAATCTTCAGGTAGCTGTAATGGCGCGGCGTCAGCTTGACGTCCGGCTGGGGAATCAGATCGATGTACGGCCCTTGAGACGGCGGAGCTGCTTCGTGCACCGCAGCGACGACATCTTCGTACTGGTGCGCGCCGGTGATCGCGAGAACCTGCGGATGCGCGGCGCGGATGGCGTCCGCTTCGTCGCCCATGCACCCCGTCACGATCACGCGGCCGTTTTCTGCAATCGCTTCTCCGATCGCGGCCAGGCTTTCTTCCTTGGCGCTGTCGAGAAAGCCGCAGGTGTTGACCAGCACGACATCGGCCCCGGCATAATCGGGGCTCATCGCGTAGCCATCGGCGCGCAGCCGGGTGAGGATCCGTTCGGAATCGACCAGCGCCTTGGGACAGCCGAGGCTGACCATGCCGACCTTTTTCTGGTCTGAAATTGTGGTTGCGGTGTTCATGATTGCCGCGCCCTCTACACCCGAAGCGCGCGCTGCGCTATAGCAGCATTTGGGACCGGGATGGAGGGCAATCCGATCGGTGAGATAAATCTGCTGGCGGTCTTTCTGGGTGCGCTGGCGTTTTTCGTGGTGGGTATGATCTGGTACGGTGTGCTGTTCGGCAAGACCTGGCAACGCGAGGTCGGGCTAACCGAGGAGCAAATAGCCGGCGGGAACATGCCGGTGATCTTCGGCCTGTGCTTCCTGTTCGAACTGCTGATCGCGTTGACGCTCGGCCACCAGTTCGCCCGCAGCGATCCGAGCACGCGGGGGATCATGATGATTTCAACGGGCTATGCGCTGGGCCTGATGATCCCGGCAACAGGAATCAATTACCTGTTCCAGCGCTGTTCCGGCAAATTGTTCGCCATCGACGCCGGACACTTCCTGTTCGGCATGGCGGCGATGGGCGCGGTGTTCGTCTGGTTGCGCTGAGGCGGCGCGAAACGCGGGCTAACCGCTTTCCCCGTCGCCATTCTCGGTCGGGATAATTTCGACCACGATATCGCCCGTCTGCAGGGTCTGGCATGCATCTTCCCAGAACCCGAGCGCTTCGCCGTTGCGGTAGACCCGAAGTCCCCGGCCGCCGCTCTTCAGGTCGCTGATCGAAGAACCACATTCCTCCGGCAATACCTCGCGCTCGACCAACTGGACCCGGCCGCTGACGGACGCGAGATCGGCGAGATAATCGGCGATATGCGCGCCCTTCGCGGATCCGGCCAGCAACAGCCCCGTAAACCGGACCGGGTTGATCACATTGTTCGCCCCAGCCTGGCGGGCAAGGAGTTCGTTATCGTCCGCGCGAACCACCACGCTGATCGGCACATTCGGCGCAAGGTGCCGGACCGTCAGCACGATCAAGATCGAGGTATCGTCCCGCCCGGCGGATACCAACACGGTCTGTGCTTCTGAAATCCGCACTGCCTTGAGAGTTTCATCGCGGGTCGAATCACCCGCCATCACGTTGCAGCCGATTGCTTCCGCGCTCGCCAGGCGCTCCTCGCTCGGGTCAATGATCACGATGCAACGTGGATCAGTGCCGCGCTCGATCAGTTCGGTGACGGCTTCCGAACCGCTGACACCGTAGCCCAGCACCACGATATGGTCCGAGAGATGTTCCTGGATGCGGGCCATGCGCCAATTCTCCCAGCTGCGTTTAATGATGAAATTGTATGCGGTGCCAACGAAAATGAAGAACACGGCGAACCGGATCGGGGTGACGATGATCGCTTCCACCATCCGTGCGCGGTCGGTAATCGGCGCAATATCGCCGAAGCCGGTGGTGGTGATGGAAATCATCGTGAAATAGACGACATCGGTGAAACTGACCTCGCCGTCGAGATTGTCGACCAGCCCGCCGCGGTCCCACCAGTGAATCAGGATGACGATGGAGATCAGCAGCAGCGCCATCCCGAGCCGGATACCCAGATCGCCCCACACGGGGATCTTGACGGCCCGCCGAAGCGGCTTGGACAGTTCGCCCTTGAGCCGCGCATTGCGGATCCGCGGGGGTAGTAATTGCCGGTTACGCATTACCGGGCATTCTCGCGCCGGGCAGGTAGCTTTGTGGCCGGATCCACGGGCAGTTCGTTGCGGCGAATTTCGAAGTGCAGTTCGACCCGGTCGGCGTCACCGGCATCACCGGCAATGCCGATCCGCTCGCCGGACTTGATTACCTCGCCCGCGGCCACGGTCACCCGCGCCAGGTGGCCGTAGGCGCTGTGCCATCCGTTGCCGTGATCGATCACGACCATCCGTCCGAACCGCTCTGGCTCCGGCCCGGCGAAGATCACCGTGCCCGAAGAAGATGCTCGCACCATGTCGCCCGCCTTGGCGGCGAAGTCGATGCCATCATGCCCGCCGCCGCCGGGACGAACGGCGAAACCGAGCAGCACCGCGCCATCGTGCGGATAACGGAAGTAGGGCGTTGTTCGAACAGGCTTGCCAGGAACCGGGGTGTTCATCACTGCCGGAATGATCAGCTTCTGACCGACACGAACCGTGTACGGGGCGGGGATGCTGTTGGCGACGGCGATGTTCTCGAGCGTCACGCCGTATTTGAGCGCAATCCCGAGACCGGTTTCGCCTTCCTTCACCAAGTGGCTACGCTGACGGGGAATAGCCAGCGTCTGGCCGGCGCGCACATTGTACGGTTCCGTCAGGCCGTTTGCCGCCGCGATTACCGCGACAGGAACCCGGGCACGATTGGCAATGCCGCCGAGTGTCTCGCCTTCTGTAACGACATGTTCGGTTTCCGCCGCCGGATCGCTGGCCGCCACCACCAGCGGCGCCATCAGCATTACGGCGGGAATCCGGAACACTTGCCTCACGTGGCGAAACGCTCCGCGATATCACCCAGCGAGGAATGGTGGGTCAGGTCGAGCTGGAGCGGGGTCACCGAGATATAACCATCGTCAATCGCCTCCAGGTCGGTGCCGTGATCGAGCGTATGCTCGATCGCGTCCAGCCCGAACCAATAGTAGGTCTGGCCGCGCGGGTCACGTCCTTCCACGACCGATCCCCGCAGGTAATCGTGAAAACCCTGCCGTACGGCCCGGATTCCCTTGACCTTTTCAGGCGCAATCGCGGGGAAGTTGACGTTGATCAGCGTGCGCGAAGGCAGCGGTGTATCGAGCAGTGGAGCGAGAACCTTCGCGCCCCATTGCCGGGCGGTGTCAAATGCCGCCTCGCCGTTCCATTCGCGGGAGTACACCTGGCTGAAGGCAATCGAGCGAATACCCGCCAGGGCACCCTCGATAGCGGCGGACACGGTGCCGGAATAGGTGATGTCGTCGCCCAGGTTCGCGCCGCGATTGACCCCCGACAGGATCACGTCGGGTGCTGCATCGACCACGCGCCGCAGGCCGAGGGTAACCGAATCGGTTGGGGTACCGGTCACGGAAAAGCGTCGCTCGCCATGTTTTTGCAGCCGGACCGGGTGGTTCAGTGTCAACGAGTGCCCCGCGCCGGATTGCTCCTCACTCGGCGCGCAGACCCAGATGTCGTCACTGAACTGCCGCGCGATTTCCTCCAGCATGGCGAGGCCGGGGGCATGGATACCATCGTCATTGGTGATCAGGATGCGCATTATGTCTCCGCCATCAGCCGTTCGATACCGCCCATATAGGGTTGGAGTGCGGACGGGACGGTGACAGTTCCGTCCTCGTTCTGGTAATTTTCGAGCACCGCCACCAGCGTCCGACCGACCGCGAGACCGGAACCGTTGAGGGTATGGACGAATTGGGTTGTCTTCTGCTCGCCCGCCGGACGGTAACGTGTGTTCATCCGCCGCGCCTGAAAGTCGCCGGTGTTCGAACAGGAACTGATCTCGCGGTAAGCGCCCTGGCCGGGCAGCCACACCTCGAGATCATAGGTCTTGCGCGCACCGAAGCCCATGTCGCCAGTGCACAGCAGCAGCTTGCGATACGGAAGGTCCAGCCGCTCGAGGATCGCCTCCGCCGCGCGGACCATGCGGTCATGTTCGGCTTCGGAGTCCTCAGACCGGACTATGCTGACCAGTTCGCATTTCTCGAACTGGTGCTGGCGGATGAAGCCCCGCGTATCGCGCCCCGCCGCACCCGCTTCGGAGCGGAAGCACAGCGTAAGCGCGGTAAGTCGCATGGGGAGGGCGCTGTCATCGAGCAATTCGCCCATGACGCTGGCGGTGAGGGAGACTTCACTGGTGGGGATGAGCCAGCGATCATCGGTCGTACGAAAACTATCCTCGGCGAACTTCGGCAACTTATCTGTGCCGTACATCGCCTCATCCCTGACCAGCACCGGCGGGTTGCATTCCTCGTAGCCGTGTTCGTGCGTCTGCACATCGAGCATGAACTGGCCGAGCGCGCGGTGCAGGCGGGCCATGTCGCCGCGCAGGAAGGTGAAGCGCGCACCCGATAGCCGCGCACCGGTTTCGAAATCCATCCCCAGCGCGGGCGCAAGGTCGGCATGTTCCTTCGGGGTGAAATCGAAACTGCGCGGCGTGCCCCAGCGGGCGACCTCGACATTCTCATCCTCGCCCGCACCATCCGGCACATCTTCTGAAGGAAGGTTGGGGATGATCTCCAACTCCGCCTTCAGCTTTGCCGCAGCCTCATCAGCGCGGGCCTCGATCGCGGGCATTTCCTCCTTGATCGCGGCGACTTCGACCTTGATCGTCTCGGCCGTGTCCTTGTCACCCTTGGCCATCGCCGCGCCGATCAGCTTCGATGCCTCGTTGCGGCGGCTCTGCGCGACCTGCACCTGCGTGGTCAGCGCGCGGCGTTCTTCGTCCAGCGAGATCAGCTTTTGAGCCACCGGCTCCAACCCGCGCCGCGCCAAAGCGGCGTCGAAAGCTTCGGGATTTTCGCGGATGGATCGAATGTCGTGCATGGCGCGCGCTATGCCCGCCTCGAGGGCGGCTTGTCCAGAGGGGACCGGGGAACAACCCCATACCCCGCGGGTAGAGACAACGGGAGCGGCGTCGCAGCACGTCGTGCACCCGTTTCGATGTTTGGGAGAGCCTGTGCAGAAATCGCCCGTCCAGCCGCCCCGCCGTACGCCGTTCATCGGGGCGCTGGACCGCTCGCTGCGTGTTGGCCGGGCTATCGGACTGGTCGACGAACCGAAGCTCGAAAAACAGGCGTTGCTGGACCATGCGCGGCACCAGACGGGACTGGAGGATTTCGGGGATCCGTGGTTCGAACGGCCGATGGAGGTCCTGCTCGATGCAGTCCGGCGCGAGGCGCGGCTCAACTTGGCGGGCAAGGTCTCCGCGCAGGCCCAGTTTCGCAAGGTGCTGGCGGACCGATTGTGGGCGCAGATGTGGTTCGCGCGGCATCCGGAAATCCTCGCGCGGCCGATCCGGCGCCCGGTCGTAATTGTCGGGCCGATGCGGTCGGGCACCACGCGAATGCACCGCCTGCTCGCGGGCGATCGGCGCTTCGCCCATCTGCGAAGTTTCGAGACGATATCACCGGTGCCGCGCCCCGATTTCGAGGAAGCCGACCGCGATTTCCGCCCGATCCTTGCATCGCGCATCATGAAGGTCGCCCGGCTGGCCAATCCGCGCACCCTGTCGATCCATCCGACCGGTCCTTATGAGCCGGAGGAGGAGCTAGGGCTGCTGGTATCCTCGATGTGGGGCATGAAACACGAAGCACAGTGGAACGTGCCCAGCTATGGCCGCTGGTGCGAAGGGCAGAGTGCTGTTCCGGCGTATCGCCACATGGCGAACCTGCTCCGCCTGGTCGGCTGGTCGCAGCAGGAATCCTCGCTTCGTCCATGGATATTGAAGACGCCGCAACATATGCTGGACCTGCCCGCGTTGCTCGAAGTGTTTCCCGATGCGCGGTTGATCTTCACGCATCGCGACCCGCTGAAGGTTGTGGGCAGCGCCGCCAGTCTCACGTGGAACCAGACGATCATTTATTCCGACCACGTCGATGCAAACACGATCGGGCAGGAATGGCTGCGCAAGACCAGCCTCCAGATCGAGCGGATGCGCGCCGCGCGCGATGCGATCCCGCCAAGCCGCATGATCGATGTGCAATACGACGACATGGAAGCCGATTGGCGCGGTACGATGGGGCGGGTTTACGATTTCCTGTCGCTCGATATCCAACCAGCCCTGCCGGGGATGGAAGATTATCTCGAACGCTCCCGCAAACTGAAGCGCCGCCCCCATACTTACAGCTTGGCCCAGTTCGGACTGAGCGAAGCCGGGGTAATGAAACAACTCGGCGACTATGTTCGGGCTTACGGAATACCGATCGAAGATGGGGACGACACGCACGCGACGGACAGTCGGAACATAAGCGCCCCCGACCAGTTGATCGTGCAACAAGGAGATTGAAATGTTTGGAAAGATTATCGGCGCGGTCGCAGGATCGAAAATTGCAGAATCGACCAGAGGAATCGGCGGCCCGAGTGGCGCGATCCTGGGTTGGGGCGCAGCCTCGCTAGTTCGCCGGTTGAGCATCCCGGCAGTGTTGGTCCTTGGGGCTGGCGGCTATCTGGTCAAACGCCACATGGACAAGAAAGATGCAGACCAAACAGGCACGAGAACTCCGCCCGAAGTAAAGCCAACGGCGGCCTGACCTGGCTGGTCTTTCAATAATATAAGGTCATCCGATCAGGGATGGTGGGCGCGGCAAGGATTGAACTTGCGACCCCACCCGTGTGAAGGGTGTGCTCTACCACTGAGCTACGCGCCCGCACTCAAAGACATCTGAAGTGTCTCCCGGCAGGAGCGGGCCATTGCCACGTGCCTGCCGGGAAAACAAGTCTGCCTGATTTAGTGCAGCACCAATTTCATCATTGAATCGAACCAACCGCCTCGCCGTTCCGCCTCGGCGCGGGCGCGGGGTGCGACCGGGCATTCCAGGCAATATACCTGCATTCCGCGGCTGCCGAGCAGGCGTTCCAAATCGCTGGTGGCTTGTCCGGCAAGCGCCTGTTGGCGCAGGGCCACCATGCCGAACATATCCTGCCCACCGTTACCGCGTGCTTCCGATCCGTCCGACACCAGCGACTGGATCAGCGACTGGTAGGGATCAAGTTCCCCGCCAAGGTATTTCACGTGGTAATCACCCCATTCGAGATCGGCCTGTCGGGCGGCCCAGACAATCGCGTCTTCGATACCGCCATACTGGTCGACAAGGCCGATCTGCCGCGCCGTACCGCCATCCCAAACCCGGCCCTGACCAACCCGGTCGACCTGTTCGTTGGTCATGTTACGCGATTTCGCAACGCGGGTGAGGAAGCGGCGATAGCCATCCTCGATAGTGCTCTGCAGGATCGAATCCACTTCCGGGGTGAAGCCGGCAACCAGGTCAGGTTGACCCGATAGCGGCGTGGTCTGCACTCCGTCCGCATTGACACCGAGTTCCGCTGCCGCGTTTTCGAATGTCGGGATTACCGCGAAAATGCCGATCGAACCGGTGATCGTTTCCGGTTCGGCGAAGATGCGGTCGGCGGGAGTGGCAACCCAGTACCCGCCGCTGGCCGCGACATTGGCCATCGATACGGCGATGGGGATGTCTTTCGCCTTGTGGCGCAGGATCGCGCGGCGAATTTCTTCGGAGGCGAGCACCGATCCGCCAGGCGAATCGACGCGAACCACAAGCGCAGCGAGATCGTCGTCCAGGGCTTCGTCCAGCAAGTCGGAGATTCGGTCTCCACCCGCCGTGCCGGGGCCAGCGTCACCGTCGACGATTTCGCCGGCGATGGTCACGACCCCAATGGCCTTGCCCGGTGTGGGCGGGGCGCTATCGGCCACCCACGGATCGAATTTCGTATGGGCAAAGCTGCCGGGGGTGTCTTCGATCGGATCTTCGCCGACGAGTTCCGCAACCCGCTGACCGAATTCAGTCCGGCTACCCAGCTTATCGACCAATCCGGCGCCGAGCGCCGCTTGCGCCAGATCACCATTGTTCGCCGCGACCCACTCGGCAGGGGTCTTGGTAACCAGGTCCATCTTCAGTTTCGGCCGGGCTTTCTGCACACTGGCCTGCCATTCGGACCACAGCGCGCCATACAGGGACTGATAGTTTTCACGCGCTTCGGGCGACATGGAATTGCGCGAATATGGCTCGACTGCCGATTTGTAGGTGCCGACCTTGTAGACCCGTGCGTTGACTTTCAATTTGGCCAGCAGGTCGCTGTAATACAGGCGGGTGCCGCCGGGGCCGGTAATCATGGCCCCTCCCAGAGGGTCGACCCATACTTCGCTCGCGTGGGCGGCCAGCATCATCGCATCGTCGCTGTAAGCGACGGCATAGGTCAGCACTGGCTTGTCCGCCGCTTTCGCCCGTTCGAGCGCAGCGCCGATTGCCTCCATATGGACTTGTCCGCCACCAAGGAAATTGGTCATGTCAACGACCACGGCCTTTATCCGGTCATCCCGTGCTGCCGCTTCGATCGCCTGCACCATGTCTCGGGCCTGGTATTCACCGATCGGGGCGGTGCCGGACAGGAGCGCCGCAATGGGGTCAACGGCCGATTTTTCCTCGACAATCACGCCGTCGAGCTCGAGCAGCAACGCGCCGTCGCGGATTTGCGCCGGGCTGGGGCGCGCGGTCAGCGCTGCATACAGCAGGCCGAAAAACAGCAGCAGGAACACCAGGCTGAGCCCGTCCTTGACGGCTACTAGCAGATGCCAGACTTTACGCGCGAAACCCATCTATCAATTACCCCGGTTTTTGTTCGACGACGTGCATGTAGGGGCTGGAGGTGAACCTTGCCAGCCGAAACCGCTTGAGCAGCATACACCGTTCGACTAGGGACTTGGCTTTAATGACATCGACAGAAAAATCCTCGTTCGCCGGCCGCTACCCTGCGGGCGGCGCGGCGTTTCCGCACCGTGACCTGCTTGGCATCGGCCAGCTCGAACGGCATGAGATCCTGTACCTGCTGGACGAAGCGGAACAGTGGGTCGAACTGAACCGCCAGGCTACCAAGCATAGCGATGCCCTCGGCGGTCTTACGATCATCAACGCGTTCTTCGAAAATTCCACCCGGACGCTGCTCAGTTTCGAGATCGCGGGAAAGCGCCTCGGCGCCGACGTGGTCAATATGCACGCGGCCCAATCCAGCGTGAAGAAGGGGGAAACCCTGATAGATACGGCGATCACCCTGAACGCGATGCGGGCGGACGCGATCGTCATTCGGCATGGCAGTTCGGGCGCCGTGGCGCTGATCGCCGGCAAGGTCGACTGCCCGGTCCTGAACGCGGGAGACGGCAGCCACGAACACCCGACCCAGGGCCTGCTCGATGCTCTCGCACTTCGCCACGCGTTGCGGGCGCGGGGAGAGAGCGGGGACGACTTTACCGGCATGACGGTGACGATTTGCGGGGACATCCTGCACAGCCGTGTTGCCCGCTCGAACGTGCTCTGCCTGACAGCGCTGGGTGCGAATGTGCGGGTCTGCGCGCCGCCCGCCCTGATGCCTGCCGGGATCGAACGGATGGGCGTTACGCCGTTCCACAATTTTGACGAGGCCCTGGCCGGGAGCGACGCAGTGATGATGCTGCGGCTGCAGACCGAGCGGATGGACGGACAATTCATTCCCAGCCCGCGCGAATACCGCCATCTCTACGGTCTCACCCGCAGCAGGCTTGCCAAGGCCGCCCCCGACGCGCTGGTTATGCACCCGGGCCCGATGAATCGCGGCGTGGAGATCGACAGCGACGTGGCCGACATGGCCGGCCGCTCGATCATCACGCAGCAAGTCGAGATGGGCGTAGCAATTCGCATGGCGGCGCTCGATGTTCTTACTCGCCGTGCCCGCAAGGTGCCCGACTGGAGCGACGCGGTAAATACGGGGCGGTGGGCATGAAGCAGCTGAAACCCCTCACCATCACCGGCGGCAGGCTGGCCCTTGCGGACGGCATTTCCCATGGCGCGGTCCGGCTGATCGATGGGCGAATTGTCGGACTTGGCGAAATCTCCGCGCAGGACGGCGACGAGGTGCTCGACGCGAGGGGCCAATTGATCGCGCCCGGCCTCGTCGATTTCGGTGTCTTCGCGGTGGACAAGCCCGCGTTTCATTTCGGCGGCATCACCCGGGCGGCGCTGATGCCCGACCAGTCGCCGCCTCTCGACGTACCAAGCCGGGTGCGGTTCGTAGCCCAGAGCGGCAAGCCCGATTTCTGGGTCCATCCGCTCGCAGGCGCGACCAAGGGCCTTGGAGGCCGCG
Organism: Allopontixanthobacter sediminis; assembly: GCF_009828115.1. Taxonomy (GTDB): domain Bacteria; phylum Pseudomonadota; class Alphaproteobacteria; order Sphingomonadales; family Sphingomonadaceae; genus Allopontixanthobacter; species Allopontixanthobacter sediminis. The sequence continues at coordinate 138,020 of NZ_WTYL01000003.1, forward strand.
AACTGGCTGAAATCGGGTTGATGCGGGATGCGGGCGCTCGCGGCGTGGCGACCGGACGTCAGTGGATCGGCGATAGCGGCGCCATGCTGCGGCTGCTGCAATACGCCGCGATGCTGGATTTGGTGGTGGTTTGCCACGCGGAAGATGCCGGGCTGGCCGGTCACGCTGCCGCCACTGCCGGCGAGATGGCGACGCGGCTCGGCCTGCCGAGCGCTCCCGCCGAAGCGGAGGCGCTGGCGGTAGCGCGGGATATCGCTCTCGCTCAGATGGCAGGAGCACGGGTGCATTTCCGGCAAGTGACCACGCGCGGAGCGCTCGACCTGATCCGTCAGGCAAAGGCACAGGGCTGCCCCGTCACAGCTGGGGTCACACCCGCCCATTTCATGCTTTCGGACCTCGCGACCATGGATTTCCGCACGTTCGCCCGCCTCTCACCGCCGCTGCGCCCGGAAAGCGACCGGGAAGCGGTGCGCGAGGCGATTTCCGATGGCACTATTGATGTCATTTCCTCCGGTCACGATCCGCGCGGGCCCGAGGGCAAGCGGTTGCCCTTTGCCGATGCCGAACCCGGGATGGCGGGGGCCGAGACGCTGCTGGCGATGGTGCTGACACTCGTCCGCGACGAGGTGATCGAATTGCCGCGCGCTTTCGACCTTGTCGCTGCTGCGCCGGCGCGCCTGCTGGGCGTGGAAGCGGGCGCGCTGATCGAAGGGTACGAAGCTGACATCGCCCTGATCGACCCCGACAAGCCTTGGGTCATCGACAGCCGCAAGATGGAAGCGAGCGCGGGCAACACCCCCTTCGATGGTCAGCCCACCCAAGGCCGCGTGACCAGGCTGTGGAAGGGTGGGGTTGCCGTTTAGCGGCTTCCACCGTGACGCCCTCGCGCTCGGTTCGCCGCATGTTGCGCCCGATTTGCCCGCAGAATTAACCATGATGGCGGATGCGTTCATCTGACAGAAAGGTCGATCTGAACAGGCAGCAATTTCCGTGCAGCGGTTCACGTTGCGCGTCCTGTAAACGCACTATGAAGGGGGCTCTGACAGCCGGACATGCCATCACGGGGGGCCGCAGCAACGGCTACGGATTTGCATGACCGGTCCGGACCAATTGAAGGAGTAGCGTAATGAATATTTTCACCAGAGGGCCGCTGATGCTCTCGCTGTTCGCCGCACTTGCCATCCCTGCATCTGGCGGACTGTATGCGCAGCAGCAGCAGCAGCAGCAGCAGGAAATGCAATCCGAAGGCGAGGTCATGGCGACCGTCTACGGCACCCCGCCTGCCGATCTGTCCGGCATGACCGAAGGGCCGGAAATTGAAGGTTTCATCTCGGCGCGCGGCGATAACAACATGCAGGTGATGGGCGCCGACGGCACCAGCACCATCGTCCATATCAGCGAAGCTACCGAGATCAGGTCCAAGGGCGGTTTCCTCGGCCTCAACAGCGACAAGCTCGCCGCAGCCTCGCTGCTGAACGGCCTGCCGGTATCCGTCGAAACTGTGCAATGGGGACGCGGTCTGGTCGCCAGCCGGATCGATCTCAAGACCAAGGACCTCAAGACGGCCACCATGATCCGTACCGGCACCTCGCAGGGGTTTGCCGAACAGACCGCAGCGACCGAAGCGCTGCGCGGCCGCATGGGCGACATCGACAAGTACAACATCAAGGGCACGACCAACGTGAACTTCGACACCGGCAAGGCCGTGCTGTCCGAACAGGGCAAGGCCGACCTTTGTGCCGCGGCGAGCCAAGCCGAAGCGATGGACAACGCCTTGATGCTGGTGGTCGGTTACACCGATTCGACCGGCAGCCAGGAATTCAACCAGGAACTGAGCGAAAAGCGTGCGAGCCGGGTGGTCAACTACCTCCAACAGGCGTGCGGCTGGAAGCCGTACCGAATGCTGACCCCGACCGGCATGGCCGAAGCCGACCCGCTGGCGGATAACGAAACCGCATATGGCAAGGCGCAAAACCGCCGGGTCGCGGTGAATATCCTGGTCAGCAAGAGCGTCGATGGCTTCTAGGTTGTACCAAGTACTATAATGCGACGAGCGGGTGTAATCCCCGCCGCCCAAAAAAAGCCCCGCCTCCTTTTCGGGGGGCGGGGCAGTTTTCGCTGTATTACAGGAGAAATTCTAGCGGCGGGCCATCCGGACGCTCTTGTCGACAGATCCGGGTAACGGGGTCGCTGCGGCATAGGCGATGCAGCCGTACCCGCGGGCGGTAAGACCCGAGCACATCGAGCGGGCTTCGCTCTTGCCCATGTCGCCAGCCGCGACGCGCCAATACGTCTTTCCGTTCACGCGGGCTTCCGAGATCATCATGTCGTACTGGTTCAAATTGGCATAGCGCTTGGCGTAGATGCCGATCGCGCGCTGCGCCAGTTCCCTGGTCGAAAACGAGCCGAGCTGGATCATGTGATCGCCGCGCTTCACGGTTGCTCGTGCGGTCCGCGCCGGAGCTTTCTGGGGAGCGGGCTGGGTTTGGACCACAGCAGGCTGCGCCTTGGTCGCGGCCACCGGAGCGGATGCCGCAGAGGCGAATGCATCGCTGAAATTGGCAGGTTTGGTTTCCGCACGTGCAGGGACGAGCGCGGCGAGCGGACGGGCCACCGGTGGCGCGATTTCGCGCACAGCGGGTGCTTCGGCAGCTTCCTTTGCGGCCATGTAATTTGCGAGCGCGGGCAATTCGCGCGGGGCGCTGACGGCAGCCATCACCGCCGGCGCTTCGGGAGTTGCTACCGGAAGTTCGGCCGCTGCCTCGGCTACCATCTGCTCGGTGCTTGGTGTGTTGGCCAGCGCAAGTTGTACGGGCTGCCCGCTGTCGCCCACCACCGGAACTTCGAGCAGTTTTGCCACGCGGCGATGAGTATCTTCGGGCGCGATGGTGCTGGCCCATTCTGCGATCCGGTCATTGATCTGGTTACCGGGGACGTCTTCTGCTGCCATCACCCTGGCAGAGCGCCAGTCACCCTTCAGTGCGAAAGCATAGGCAAGGTTCTGACGGGTCTTGGCATTGCTTTGTCCGCTGCGGATCGCGTTGGAAAGGATGTGCACACCCTGATTGGCATCCCCGGACAACGCGAACGCCAGACCGAGATCGGCCGGATCCAGATCGTCCCGGTATTCGGTCAGCAGCGCGTGCGCCGAGCGGCCATCGCCCGCAGCAATTTGCGCCAGCGCAAGGCTGAGCGCGGTGCGCGGGCTGTCATCGCCAAGCGCGCGTGCATCGCTGAAACTGGTCACCGCCGACTGGAACCGGCCGGCCTCCATGTAGGTCGCGCCCAACATGGCGCGGTATGCGGGGTTGCGGGGATCGGCGAGGACTGCGGCTTCTGCATGGTTCAACGCCCGTCCGGATTCCCCTTTGGCCAACGCGGTTTGCGCTTTGCTCGCGGACATATCGGCGCGCGGTGCGGCAGTGGTCGTACAACCGCCCAGCGCCGAAGTGGCGAGGGCGGTCGTGACGGCCAGCGTGACGAAGCGGGCGTTATGTGCGGATCGGCTCATGGTCAGTCCCCTGTTCAGCTATTTTCGGTGCCATTGCGCTGCACCTGGGCGGCCAGCGTGGCGAGTTCGGGCATGTCACCCAGAAAAGCATCGAGCGCGTCGGTCACGATCTGCTGCGCGCTGCGGCCGCCGATGGTGCTGGCCAGACGTAGCTTGAGGTGCCGTTCGGCATCGAGACGAAGCGTGAACGCCGCCCGTTTGCCCTGATCCACCGCGGCGACCCGCCGGGTGCGGACCGTCTTCGGCGCCTTGACTGCGATGATCCGGGGCGCTTCGTATCCGGCGAGATCGGCAACGCTGGACTCCGCCAGATTTTCTGCGCCGTCCTGAAGGTCACTTTCGCCGAGGCCGTAGTCGGCTTCCGCGATATACTCGGCGGCATTCCCGAGGTCGTAGATCGATTCATCGCCGAACGGTTCGGACCCGTCTTCGAGTTCATCCTGCGGCTCGTCATCGTTGGACATGATCGCGTCGGACAGGATCGGCGGGGATTTGCGTTCGAGTCGCCGGGCCAGGACTTCCTGCTGCCCGCGCGCGTCGCCCGCGCCGCCATTGCCGAGCGGATTGCTCGAAACTGCGAATTCCGCCAGCTTTGCGCCGGACTGTTCATCGAGTTCGCGTGCTTCTGCAGCGGTTACTTCGTTTGCCGGAAACGGCGTCAGTTTGAGCGGCTCATGGTCCTGGTGCGGCGCGAGTTCGTCGCCCATGTCGTTCCAGCCCAGATCATCCAGGCTTTCTTCCGAAAAGGAATCGGTCCCGGAACCGGAGCCGATCGAGCCGAGCAATCCGCCATGCTGCGGCCGCATGGCTGGCCGGGCACCGCCCTTGCGGGCGAGCAGATTCGGACTCAGGGAGGCAAAGGAAGCTTCGTTCATGATGGCTCTACCAGTGCTCACTGAGCAACGCGGCGACCGAAGCCGCCACCGGGACGGCTTGCTCCCGCAGCCTGCGCGGCCATGTTAGGAGCTGCAAATACGGTACGGCGAAAATTCTTTTCGAGCCGGTCGGCTATGTAGTTCCACAGGGCGGCAACCTCTGCGGAGGAGCGGCTACCGGGATCGACTTCCATGACCGTGCGGCCATCGATCATCGAGGCGGCGAAATCGGTCCGGTGATGGAGAGTGATGGGGGCAACGGTGCCGTGCTGTGACAGGGCAACTGCGGCTTCCGAGGTGATCTTGGCCTTGGGGGTAGCGCCGTTGACCACGAAGACCAGCGGCTTGCCGGCCCGTTCGCACAGGTCGACGGTGGCACCTACAGCGCGTAAATCGTGCGGACTGGGGCGGGTCGGGACAACGATCAGTTCCGCAACTCCGATTACCGACTGGATGGCCATGGTAATGGCCGGGGGCGTGTCGATTACCGCTAGTTTGAAACCCTGCTGACGCAGGATCTGCAAGTCGGATGCGAGCCGTGCAACCGTGGTTTGGGCGAAGGCGGGATATTCCGCCTCCCGCTCGTTCCACCAATCGGCGGTCGAGCCTTGTGGATCGATGTCGATCAAGACCACCGGTCCTGCTCCGGCGCGCTGCGCCTGGACGGCCAGATGGCCTGAGAGCGTGGTCTTGCCAGATCCACCCTTCTGCGAAGCTAATGCCAGTACACGCAAAGCGCGATCCCCCTGAAATTCCGTATGTCGTCACCGCACCACTGCGGGTCGACCTCGGAGATCGCAGGATACAACTAATTTTGAGTTAACGCTGGCGGGCACTTGTTTCGCCCGAAGATGAATATTTGGCTGTTTTGGGTGGGCTTCTTGATTGGCGCGCAAGATTTGGCTGCCAAAAAATTACCGGAAAAGAAACTCTTTGCTAACAGGTCGTTTACTATGACAGGTCAGCGAACAGGCCGATTACGCGGCCGGAGCAGCTCTGGGACCGCGGCTTGGCCGGCCGGTGCAAAATGGGATCTGTGGACCGATGATGGATACACGTGGTTTTTTATACGCTTTTTGCCTCTGCGCGGCTGTCAGCGCAGCGCCAGCGCTGGCGGATGTAAAAGCGGGCGTCGATGCATGGACTGCGGGTGATTACGCCGCTGCGGTCCGTGAATGGCGTGAACCCGCCGCGAAAGGCGATCCCGATGCGCAGTTCAACCTGGCGCAGGCGTACCGTCTGGGCCGCGGGGTGGAGGCCGATCCGGCACAAGCCGAAGTGCTGTATGCCAAGGCTGCGGCGCAGGGCCATCTGAAGGCGGCGGATAATTACGGGCTGCTGCTGTTTCAGGACGGTCGGCGAGAAGCCGCGATGCCGTATCTTACCGCCGCGTCGGAACGCGGTGATCCGCGCGCCCAATATCTCATTGGCCTGGCGCATTTCAACGGGGACCTGCTGCCCAAGGATTGGGTGCGCGCCTATGCCTTGCTGACCTTGTCCAACTCGGCGGGCCTGCCGCAGGCGGCGCCCGCGATCAAGCAGATGGACAGCTTCATTCCGCGCGAACAGCGGGAACAGGCTCAGACCTTGGCGCAGGCTCTCAATCGCGACGCCGATGCCGCGCGCTCGGCGCAATTGGCCGCAGCCGACCTCGGCGCGGATATGCCAAGCCAATCGGTTGCGCCGGCCGCCGTCGCGGCCGTACCCTCACCACCTGCCGCGACACCGATTCGCTCCGCATCGGCACAGTCTTCCGCCGAAGCGGCCCGGGATGCGATTTCGGCCGCATCGCAAGCAACGGGTACGGAGAATCCCGCCAATGCCGGTGCGGACTATGCCCGGCCTGCCCGCCAGGCGGCTGCGTCCACGCCAGAACCGGACCCGCAGAAAGCCCCGGTCCGCACCGCGCAGGCTTCCAAACCGCCCGCTGCCCCGAATGGCGTGTGGAAGGTTCAACTCGGTGCATTTTCAGTCGGCGGGAATGCGGAAAAGCTGTGGCGCCAGCTGTCATCACGAAGCGAACTGGCGGGGCGAACCCGTCTGCTGGTTTCAGCGGGCAATCTGACCAGGCTGTTGGCCGGGGGGTATCCGAGCCAAGCCGCCGCCAATCAGGCCTGCGCGAGTCTCAAGCGAGCCGGCCATAGCTGCCTGGTGACGCGTTAGGCGAAGCCGTCTTGCCCCGCTGTCCGGTAATGCTAAGCCGGTAATCGTGATCAGGGGGGCATTGATGGATACAACGCACGAAATGGCCAGCGGAGCTTCTACACCGGACGAGGCCGAAGCCAGAACTGTTCCCGCGACCGACCGCTTGGTGAGCCTCGATTTCATCCGCGGGATCGCGGTTATGGGAATCCTGTGGGCGAACATCGTCGCCTTCGGCCAGCCGTGGGCGGCCTATATGTACCCTGCGGCCTTCAAGGTTCCGCACGGCGAGTTTTCGGACTGGCTATGGGTCGTGCAGTTCGTTCTGATTGACGGCAAGATGCGGGGGTTGTTCACGCTCCTGTTCGGGGCCGGGATGATGCTGTTCATGGAAAAGGCGTGGGCTAGGGGTGCCACCCGCTCGCTCCAGGCGAGACGGTTGTTCTGGCTTTTCGGCTTCGGACTGATCCATTTCTACTTCATCTGGCGGGGCGACATCCTGGTGCTGTATTCCGTTGTCGGCTTCGTCGCCATGGCATGCCTTCGATGGAAGGCGAAAACCCAGCTGGTTATCGGCCTGTTGGGATATGCCGTCGGGGCGATCATGTTCCTCGGCGCGATGTTCCTGCCCTATCTGGTGGCCGATACCGAGTTGGGAAATCAGCCCTCATATATCGAAATGCGCGACGAGCTGGCGTCCCAGCAGAAAACGGACATCGCGGAAGGCGTGAGCGAAACGGCGATTATCCGCGGCGGCAGCTACGCCGACTATGTAGGCCATAATTTCACCGAGCACGGGACAGATCCGTTCACGATGCTGTTTATCTTCGGGCTGGAAACTTTTCCGCTGATGTTGATCGGGATGGCGCTCTACCGGATGGGGTTGTTTGGCGGCGAGATGGACCGGCGAAAGATGCGGTTGTGGGGCTGGGCCGGGCTGATTGTCGGAAGCGCGCTTACGCTGCCGATCGCCCTGTGGGCCATGGGTGAAGGCTTCACTTACTGGGGTACGTTGGCAGCGTTCATGGGCGTTTCTCCCCTGCCGAGGCTGGCCGCCGTGCTGGGGCTGCTCACCTTGTTGGCGCTCTGGGCCCCCACAGCGGCGACCGGCTGGCTGGGGGAACGGGTGACCGCCGCCGGGCGGATGGCGTTTTCAAACTATCTCGGCACTTCGATTGTCATGCTGCTGGTGTTTCACGGCTGGGCGGGCGGACTTTACGGCCAACTTGGCCGGCCGGAACTGTATCTGGTGGTCGCAATGACATGGGCGTTGATGCTGCTGTGGTCGAAGCCCTGGCTTGAACGGTTCCGCTATGGACCGCTGGAATGGCTGTGGCGCTGTCTCACCTACGGAAAATTGTTTGCACTGCGCCGATGACAAATCACCTTGCTATTGCGACTAAGTCGCAGTAACTCTATGTCCAGTCGTTCGGCGACTCGCGTGGAGATTTGTGCATGTACGTTTGCGTCTGCAATGCGATCAGGGAATGCGAATTGCGCCGGGTTGCGCGCCATTCCGGCGGCGATGCCGAGACCGCCTATGCCGCGTTGGGCAAGCGTCCCAATTGCGGCAGTTGCCTTGACGATGCCGAAGCGATCCTGTTTGAAGAGCGGGAACTGGCCTTCGAACCGGTCTACGCGGAATAGGGCACTACTAACGCAAATCACTCGCAACTGGCGGATTTCTGCGGTTTTTCGGCGCTCATCGTAGGCCGAAGCCTTGCCAACGCATCCCGAGGCGCGCATAAATCGTTCGCATTCGCAGCAAGGAGAATTCGCGTGAAGGGCGACGCCAAAGTCATCGAGTATCTGAACAAGGCGCTCACCAACGAGTTGACCGCGATCAACCAGTATTGGCTGCATTACCGCGTGCTGGACAATTGGGGAGTTCACAAACTCGCCGAGTACGAACGGCACGAGAGCATCGACGAGATGAAGCACGCCGATACGCTGGCAGAGCGTATCCTGTTTCTCGATGGCCTGCCCAATTTCCAGGCGATCCATAAGCTGAAGGTCGGCGAGACGGTCGAGGAAATCCTCCGCGCCGATCTCGCGGTAGAACACGAAGCAATCCCGCTGTTGAAGGATGCCATCGAATACTGCGAAAGCGTCCGCGATTACGTGACCCGCGAAATCCTTGCCCGCATTCTCGAAAGCGAAGAAGAACACGTCGACTTCCTCGAGAAGCAGTTCGACATGATCGCGCGAATGGGTCTCGAAAATTACGTCCAGCTACAGAGCAAGGCGGCCGGCGAGGACTGAAGATCGCGGGCCAGCAACCACCCGTTACCGGTCGCGCCGGCTCCGCCGCTATTTCTTTTTATCGAAGGGGTTCTTGTTGCCCTTCAGCGTGACCCGCACCGGCACCGCGTCAAATCCAAGCGATCTCCGTATCCCGTTTACCAGATAGCGTTCGTAACTGGTTGGCAGCATGTCGAGTCGGTTGCCGAACACCACGAAACGGGGCGGGCGCGTGCCTGCCTGCGTAATGTAGCGCAGCTTGATCCGCTTGCCCCCGGGTGCGGGCGGCGGGTTGGCTTCCAGCGCGTCGTCGAACCAGCGGTTCAGCGCCGCGGTCGGCACGCGCTTCGACCAGCTCGCACGTATTTCAAAGGCGGATGACAGCATCGTGTCCAGCCCCTTGCCGGTGCGCGCGGACACCGCGAACAGCGGCACGCCCTTGACCTGCGCCAGGCCTTCGTCGAGCGCATGGCGCACGCCGTTGAACAGGCCGCTGGCATCTTCGGCAACATCCCACTTGTTGATTGCGATGATCAGGGCGCGGCCTTCTTCGAGCACCTGACTGGCGATTTTGAGGTCCTGGTGTTCCAGGCCCTGCGTCGCGTCGAGCAGCAGCACCACGACTTCGGCGAAGTCGATCGCGAGCTTGGCGTCCTGCACCGCGAGCTTTTCCAGCTTTTCGACCACGCGGGCGCGCTTGCGCATTCCGGCGGTGTCGATCAGGCGGATGTCGCGCACGTCGCCGGTCTTCGGATCGTTCCATTTCCAGTCGACCGCAATCGAGTCGCGGGTAATCCCTGCTTCGGGTCCGGTCAGCAGCCGGTCTTCGCCCAGCAACCGGTTGATCAGGGTGCTCTTGCCCGCATTCGGACGACCGACGATGGCGAGTTTCAGCGGCCCCTTGACCACCTCTTCCTCGATGTATTCCTCGCCAGCCTCTTCGGCGGCGTCACGGGCAGCCTGCCGCGCAACCTTCAACTGTTCGGCCTCGAATGCGTTTTCGACGGCGATGCGTTCTTCACTCTCGCCGATCAGCGGCCACAAGGCGCCGAAGAGGTCCGAGATTCCTTCGCCATGTTCGGCGGAAATCGGCACTGGGTCACCGAAGCCGAGCGCGTAGCTCTCATAGATACCCGGCTCGGCAGACTTGCCCTCAGCCTTGTTCGCAACCATCACAACGGAGACTTTCTGTCCCCGCAGCCACAGCGCGATTTCCTGGTCCAGGGTAGTGATCCCGGCGCGGGCGTCGATCACCATCAGCGCGACATCAGCGCCGATCAGGCTGATTTCGGTCTGCTTGCGCATCCGCCCGGGCAGGCTTTCCGGATCGTCATCCTCCCACCCGGCGGTGTCGACGATCTTGAATTTCAGACCCGCAATTTCGGCATCGCCCGACCGGCGGTCGCGCGTAACGCCGGGCTGGTCATCGACCAGCGCCAGTTTCTTGCCGACCAGCCGGTTGAACAACGTCGATTTGCCGACGTTGGGCCGGCCGATAATGATGACTTGAGGTAACATTGCGGGGCAGGTGGGCCTTTCACGGTCAATTGGCAAGTTCGATCGCCGCAGCGGGAGGTCATGGCTAATTCCTGTTAACCTTAGCCGGCAGGTCGATCCTAACCAAAAATTGGCAGGGTGGCGGCATGAAATTGTCGTTTTCCCTGTTCGCATTAGGCGCAATGATGTCCGTTCCCGCGGTCGCCGCCGCCGAATCTTCCGCAGACATAGCAGTCGGGTTCCATAATCAGGCGGACGCCAGTTCAGACACCGAACTACCGCCCTATCTGCAATGTGTTCCGTTCGCGCGAGAACTTTCCGGGATCCGGATATACGGAGATGCCCATAGCTGGTGGGCGCAGGCCGAAGGAAAGTACCAGCGAGGCAACCGCCCGCAAGTCGGCGCCGTGATGGCATTCCAGCCGCACCGCAACATGACACTAGGCCATGTCGCGGCGGTCAGCAGGATTATCGATGACCGCACGGTCTTGATCAGCCATTCGAACTGGTCGCCGATCAACGGGCGTCGCGGTCAGATCGAGCGCGATGTCCGCGCGGTTGACGTCTCGCCTGCTAACGACTGGAGCATGGTGCGGGTCTGGTATCATCCTCTGCAAGCCGTCGGAGCCACGGCATGGCCGGTGCGCGGATTTATCTACAACAATACTTTGAAGGACGCCGATAAACCGCCGCTTGCTGCAACCCGGCTCACACAAGCATCGAACCCCCGAGCGGGCCGCGCGGCAGTCTCGAAACAGTTCGACAACGCGTTCGCCGACATGAGCATTCCTGCTTCGCCAGTATTAACGCGGACGTCGGTAACCAGCGGCGATAAAACGCGGCTTCGGTCCGACCCGGTCCGCGAAGCGATCGCCCGCTACGAACGTTAAATTGCGCTTAAATTCAGGCTTTCGCGACCGGCGGATTTTCGCCTAGATCTTCGTACCAAGCCTCCACGGGACCGGTCAGCTTGATGGTCAGCGGCTGACCCTTCCGATCAAGCGATTTTCCAGCCTGCACCCGCACCCAGCCTTCGGAAATGCAATATTCCTCAATGTTGGTGCGCTCGACGCCCTTGAAACGAATGCCGACGCCGCGGCGCAGCTTTTCTTCGTCGAACAGGTTGCTGCGCGGGTTTACCGATAACCGGTCGGGCGGCACGTCGCTTGGATCCGTCTCGGCGTTGGAAACGATTTCCGGGGCGGCTTCGGGGTTTTTTTCTTCGCTCATGCGCTGCCCCTTATTAGCTGCGCGCGGGGCAGGCAACATGAGACTTTACGTTATGCTACGCCTCAATCGGGCGGCGGAGGCGTTTCAAGCGGCGGGGGCGTAATGTCGGGCTGGGCGGGCTGCGGTTCGTCGATATCCTCTCGGCCCGGCGGGAATTCGGTCGGACTCTGCGGGTTGACGGTGTCGCCGCCCTGGTCCGGGTTGACCTCGTCCGGCTGTTGCCCCGGCTGGGTCGCTGCGGTAACGGCTCCATACTGATCGATGTTCATCGCTTTATTCCTTCCATCCAGCCAACGAAGCGGCGGGCAGCCTGTTCCGCGCTTGCCCTTTTGCGCGCGGCCTTTTAAGGGCGCTGGCTTGTCCGTGTAGGCAAGACTGCGAAGTCTGGCCACTGCGGCGTCGTTTGGGCCCCGCGGGCGTGGCGGAATTGGTAGACGCGCTGGTTTTAGGTACCAGTATCGTAAGATGTGGGGGTTCGAGTCCCTTCGCCCGCACCAGACGCCGACCGTTGGGTACGTAAGCGGGACCGTTGAAAAAGATTCTATAAAGGCAAAGTTGCACCTCATGCAGATCAAAGAAACCACCAGTGACGGGCTGAAGCGCGCGTACAAGCTCACCATCCCCGCCGCCGATATCGCTTCGCGAATCGATGCCGAGGTGAAGAAGATTGCCCCGCAGGTCAAAATGCCCGGTTTCCGCCCCGGCAAGGTTCCGGCCAATTTGGTCAAGAAGATGCATGGCGAGCAACTGCATGCGCAGATGGTCAATGACGTGATCCGCGAATCGATCGATTCGCTGATGCAGCAAAAGAAGCTGCGTCCCGCGATGCAGCCGAGCATCGATCTCGAAGAAGGCTATACGGAAGGCAAGGACGCCGAGCTGAATGTCTCGCTCGAAATCCTTCCCGATGTCGCCTTGCCCGAACTGGACGGCCTCAAGCTGGAGCGGCTGACCGTTCCAGTCAGTGATGCCCAGGTCGATGAGGCGATCAAGAACATCGCCGACCAGCAGAAAAGCTACAAGGACGCGCCGAAGAGCCACAAGGCCGCTGATGGCGACCAGCTGATCATCGATTTCACCGGCAGTGTCGACGGCGTGGAATTCGAAGGCGGCAAGGCCGAAGGCGCCGCGCTCGTAATCGGTTCCGGCCAGTTCATTCCCGGCTTCGAAGAACAACTGACGGGCGTGAAGACCGGCGACGAGAAGACCATCACGGTTACCTTCCCCGAAGATTATCCAGCCGAAAACCTCAAGGGCAAGGACGCGCAGTTCGCGATCACCGTCCAGCAGGTCAAGACCGAGACCGAAAGCAAGGCGGACGATGAATTCGCCATGTCGCTCGGTCTCGAGAGCCTCGACAAGCTGAAGGAACTGCTGCGCGGCCAGCTCGAGCAGGAAACCAATGGCCTGACCCGCACGCAGATGAAGCGTCAGCTGCTCGATACGCTGGCGGCCGGCCACGATTTCGAAGTGCCGCAGGGCATGGTCGACGCTGAATTCGATCAGATCTGGGCGCAGTTGGAACAGGAAGCCGCCAAGGACGAAGATCCTGCCAAGGCGATGAAGGAAATCGAATCCGAGCGGGACGATTACCGGCATATCGCGGAACGCCGCGTTCGCCTCGGCTTGTTGCTGTCTGAAATCGGGCAAAAGAACGGCGTCGAAGTGACCCAGCAGGAAATGGCGATGCTGACCCAGCAGGCCGCCCAACAATATCGCAATGAAGACCGCGAGCGCTTTCTCCAGTTCATCGCCAACGAGCCGATGGCAGCTGCCCAGCTGCGTGCGCCGATGTACGAAGACAAGGTGGTCGATTTCCTGTTCGGCAAGGCTGACGTTACCGAGCGGGAAGTAACCCGCGAGGAACTGGAAGCGGCGATCGAGGCGGAAGAAACCGTCGATGCCAAGCCTGCCAAGAAGGCGGCGGCGAAGAAGCCGGCCGCGAAGAAAGCAGCTGCCAAGACATCGGAAACGGACGAAAAGCGGGCCAAGGAAGCAGCTTCGAAGAAGGCTCCGGCCAAGAAAGCTGCCGCGCCCAAGGCTGACGCCCCCAAGACCGAAGCCAAGCCTGTCGATAAGCCCGAAGTCAAGAAGGCTCCGGCAAAGAAGGCTGCGGCACCCAAGGCTGAAGCGAAAGCACCGGCCAAGGCTGCAGCGACGAAAAAGCCGGCTGCGAAGAAATCTCCCGCCAAAAAAATAAGGTAGGTCTTGCGGGCGGCGAAGCCGGCAGCCATCTCCTCCGTATGACGGCCCTTTCCGCATCTGGCGGGAGGGGCCGTTTTGGTTATAATCTCTATCGCATTGGCCCGGCTCCTATTTTCGGGCGCAGCAGGATAGGGTAACCGTGATGATCGAAGTCTGGCTCCGCGAGATGAGCCTGGGTGTGTCCCTCGCAGTCGAAGGAATCGCCGCGGTGGTCGTGGCCTATGCGGTGGCAGAAGCGGTGATCCGCCTCCTCTTTTCGGTTTCGGGACACAGCGGGAACAGTTCCGCCGACCAGGCACATAACGTCAAGGAAGAGATCAGGTTACGTCTGGGCCGCTGGCTGGCACTGGCGTTGGAATTGCTGCTCGGAGCGGATATCCTGCGGACCGCGGTCGCGCCAAGCTGGTCGGAAATCGGTCAGTTGGCTGCGATCGCAGCAATCCGGACCGCGCTGAATTACTTCCTTCAGAAGGAAATCGAAAGCGGCCAGAAAAATACCGTTGAGCGTTAACGACGTTCCTTATTCCAGTGTCCCGGATCAATCATGCAATCTCTCGGTGCAGCGCCCGCTTGTCAGCGACCCGCCGGCCCCGTGACGGAGTGCGGATATCACGTACAGCGAGCAACCTCTGACGAATTCCCACGCTGGCGCTTGGCCTCGCGCAACCAGGTTTTCCACCGGTCAGGATTAACGCCCTTGAACATCGGCTGCGCAGTCGCGACATAAGCGGTCATCTCCCGCAAGGTTTAAGGATTCTCATGATCGATCTGTTTGGCACCTCCGGCGAAACTTACGGAACGCAGGGCCAGTTCTCCCAGGACCCGGTAACCGGTGCGCTTGTGCCGATGGTGGTCGAGCAGACCAGCCGGGGCGAACGCAGCTTCGATATCTTCAGCCGCCTGCTGCGTGAACGCATCGTGTTCGTCACCGGCCAGGTGGAAGACGGCATGGCGTCATTGATTACTGCGCAGCTGCTGTTTCTCGAGAGCGAAAATCCCTCGAAGCCGATCTCGATGTATATCAACTCGCCCGGCGGCGTGGTGACGGCGGGCATGGCGATCCACGACACGATGCAATATATTAAGCCGCGGGTTTCCACCGTTTGCATGGGACAGGCTGCCAGTATGGGCAGCTTCCTTCTCGCAGCGGGTGAACCGGGCATGCGAGTCGCGCTGCCCAATGCGCGGATCATGGTCCACCAGCCCTCCGGCGGCGCACGCGGGATGGCGTCTGACATCGAAATCCAGGCCCGCGAAATCCTACGGATCAAGAAGAGCATGAACGATCTGTATGTGAAATACACCGGGCGCAGCCTGGAAGAGATCGAAAAGGCGATGGACCGCGACACCTTCCTCGAAGCTGACGAAGCGATGAAGTTCGGTATCGTGGACAAGGTTTTCGAAACCCGTCCCGAGGGTGAAGAACCCAAGGACGAGATGGGATCGGGCGGCGCACCGGAGTGATCCGGCGCCCGTATTTCACGGGCTGCCCCTGGCGCGGACACGTGTAGCAATTCAGCAACCGTGCTGCTTCAGCTGTCCGTAAGATGGCGTATGTTAGCGCTAGATGTTGATTATCGGCAATCCGGCTATACAGTCGGTAGAATCCTTGCCCGTCGTTTCGGCGCGGGGATTCGGGAACACGGGAAATGACCAAATTGAGCGGAACTGATTCCAAGAGTACTCTTTACTGCAGTTTCTGCGGGAAATCGCAGCATGAAGTGCGCAAGCTGATCGCGGGACCGACCGTGTTCATCTGCGACGAGTGCGTGGAGCTGTGCAACGACATCATCCGCGAAGAAACCAAGGCGGGCATTGCTGGCCGCAAGGATGGCGACGTTCCCACACCAATGGATATCTTCACCACGCTCAACGATTATGTGATCGGGCAGGACCGCGCCAAGCGCGTGCTGTCGGTGGCCGTGCACAACCATTACAAGCGGCTGAAGCATGGCGGCAAGGCCGGCGACGTCGAACTGGCGAAATCGAACATCCTTCTGGTTGGCCCCACCGGCTGCGGAAAGACGCTGCTCGCGCAGACGCTGGCCCGGACCTTTGACGTGCCGTTTACCATGGCCGACGCGACGACCCTGACCGAAGCTGGTTACGTGGGCGAGGATGTCGAGAACATCATCCTGAAGTTGCTCCAGTCTTCGGATTACAACGTCGACAAGGCGCAGCACGGGATCGTCTATATCGATGAAATCGACAAGATCACCCGCAAGGCCGAAAATCCCTCGATCACCCGTGACGTGTCGGGCGAAGGCGTGCAGCAAGCGTTGCTCAAGCTGATGGAAGGCACCACTGCTTCCGTCCCGCCGCAGGGTGGGCGCAAGCATCCGCAGCAGGAATTCCTGCAGGTCGATACGACCAACATCCTGTTCATCTGCGGCGGCGCGTTCTCCGGACTGGACAAGATCATTGCGGACAGGTTGCAGAAGCGCAGCATTGGTTTCGGCAACCATGTTGCCGATCCGGACAAGCGCCGCGTCGGCGAGTTGCTGGAAAAGGCCGAGCCGGAAGACCTGCTCAAATTCGGGCTAATCCCTGAGTTCGTCGGCCGTTTGCCGGTGATCGCCACTCTGCGCGATCTGGATGTGGGCGCACTGGTCGAGATCCTCAGCCAGCCCAAGAACGCGCTGGCGAAGCAGTACGCCAAGCTGTTCGAACTGGAAGATGTCGAACTGACCTTCACCCAGGATGCGCTCGAAACGATCGCGGAAAAGGCGATTCTGCGGAAGACTGGCGCGCGCGGGCTACGCTCGATCGTGGAAGGTCTTCTGCTCGATACCATGTTCGACCTGCCCGATATGGAAGGCGTCACCGAGATCGTGATCGACAAGGATGTGGTCGAAGGCCGCAAGGATCCCGTGCGGGTGATGGGTGCGAAAGCGAAGAAGGAAAAGGCGGCTTAGTTTGCCGCCCTTCCTGCTTTCATCAGTAGGCCGGGTCGAATTCTTCAAGCGCGACGAGGTGACCAGCGATCTGATCTGCTGCGAAATTGCGCTTGTTGGCAAAGCTGACGCTGGCGATGTGATATTCGCGCATGAAGAGATGCCGTATTGGGACGAACTGATCCGTAAACTCGGATTCCTTGGCGGGTTCGACGTCGAATGGTTCAGCCAAGTGTCTCAGCCGCCTTTTGCGATAAACCGCTATGTCGCATTCCAGCGCCCGAACGGAAAATCCCGTCCGGCCCAAGTGGCACCGGACGGGATCGTTGGACGCGGGTGAGGGGATAACGCCGCATCCGAAATGGTTGGCTATAACTTAGCCAGGACTTAGCCAGGCAGCGAAACCGCGTTGGTCACGTGGATCACGCCGTTGGACTGCATCACGTCCGCTTGGGTTACGGTGGCCGTGCCGCCCTTGGCATCAACCAGCACGACATTGCCGCCCGAGAGGCGCGCCGTCAGCGTTCCGCCGTTCACCGTTTTAAGCTGCGCCATGCCGCCGCCTGCGTCGATCATGCGCATCAGATCACGGGCCGTCACGCGGCCGGGAACAACATGATAGGTCAGCACGCCGGACAATGCTGCCTTGTTTTCCGGCTTCAGGAGCGTGTCTACGGTGCCTGCGGGCAGCTTTGCGAATGCTGCGTTGGTCGGCGCGAAGACCGTGAACGGGCCGGGGCCAGACAGGGTCTCAACCAGGCCGGCAGCCTTCACCGCGGCAACCAAGGTGGTGTGATCCGCCGAATTTACGGCGTTCTCGATGATGTTGCGGGTCGGGAACATTTCCGCACCGCCAACCATCACTGTTTGTTCGCTGCTGGCACTGGCGGACTGCATGCCCGAATCCATGCCACTGTCCATGGTGGTGCAGCCGCTGCCCATGATTGCGAAGGCGGTAAGGGGGACCGCCAGTCTTTGAAATTTGCTCGGCATATCTATCTCCATCGATCGCAAGCCGTTTTAGCTTGTGCGGAAGATACGCAGCGCCTCCGCCGATGGATGCAAAAAATGCGAGGTCAGGTTCGCGCCGCTTGCAGTTTGCCGCTGGCCACCATCGGGCCAGCATCGGTTCCGGGCACAGCCCCGCCCAGTGGTTCGCGGGTGAGGACCAGTTCCGCACCGGCTTCGATGCGCTGTGCAAGTGCCTCGTCGACGGACATCCGCCGCTCTTCCCCCGGCACGACCACGCCGAGCGATTTAGCGTCTTCACCGGGTGTCACGAGCCACAATTCATGGTCGTGCACTCCGTCCGCCGTCAGCCCGCTGGCGGATACCAGCATTTCCTCGCGGTCCGGCAGGTACGTCACGCCCAGACGCAGCGGTGTATCGCCAATCGGGATCGATGCCACGAGGGGGTCGGCCGTGGCAATCTGCTGCGCGGGAAGCGCGTCCGGGCCCGGATTGCGGGTCGCAGGCAGCGCAAGGAATGCCAACACGACCGCAGCCGCTGCAGCAAAGCCGGTGGCAATTTTCCATTGACGGACTCTGCGGCGGAGCGCGAGCACTTCAATCACTGGTTCGTCGGCAAGGTCGTTCTGATCCAGCGCGGCCTGGATGCGTTCCCACACATCGCTGCCGGGCGCTGCCGGAGGGATCGCACCGAGCAGCGGCGCCAACCGATCTTCCCAATACGCGACCGACGCAGCGAAGGCGGCATCACTTGCCATCAGACCGCGTGCGTTCAGCCGGGCTTCCGCGTCAAGCAGGCCCAGCACATATTCGGCGGCGAGTACCTCGCGCTCTGGCAGTTCGGGCTCTGTCATTCTTCGAGACACCTTTTCAGCCGGGCCAGGCCGCGCCGAACCCAGCTTTTCATTGTTCCCAGTGGCACACCGCGTTTCTCGGCCAGTTCCGCATAAGTCGTTCCTTCGAAAAACGCGGTCCGGATCGCGTCCTGCTGGCGTTCTTCAAGGGTCCCGATGCAATGATGGACCCGCGCGCTGCGTTCGGAGCTTTCCAGCACCGCGTCGGCCAGAGGCCGGCGGTCGGGGATGCCCGCAGCTTCGTCCACCGCCACCGCACCGCTTCGCACCTTGCCCTTGCGAAGGCGGTCAACCGCGCGGTTGCGCGCGAACACCGCGAGCCAGCTAATCGGGCTCCCCCTCTCGGGATCATAATTTTTCGCCCGTTGCCACAGGCTGACATACACGTCCTGCAATGCATCCTCCGCCTCGCCCCTGTCACCCAAGATACGGAGGCAGATGCCGAATAGTTTCGCGGAGGTCGCCTGGTAGATGCGTTCCAGTGCGCCGCGGTCGCCGCTGGCGAGCTGGGCCATCGCTTCGCGTAGCTGGGCGCGGGCGAGGTCGGCATTGTTCAGGGTCGGGTCTGGTTCGCTCATCGTCAACAGCTGTCGCAGTCCCGTGTGGTTTCAATCTGGATAGTCGTATGCCCGATCCGGAAATCATGCGCCAGCCGGTCCGATACATCGCGGAGAAATCCGTCTCCGGTTGCGCCAGCGGGCATGACGAGATGTGCGGTCAGCGCCGTCTCGGTAGTGCTCATCGCCCAGATGTGGAGGTCGTGCACGGCATCAACGCCAGGGAGGCTGGAAAGAAAATTTCGGACTTCGCCCTCCTCGATACCTTCGGGCACGGCGAGCAGGCCCATCTTCACGCTGTCCCTCAGGAGCCCCCATGTGCCCCAGGCAATAACCGCCACTATAACTAGGCTGGTGACCGGATCGATCCACCATGCGCCGGTCAGCAGGATGGCGATTCCAGCCACCACAACTCCGACAGACACCAGTGCATCGGCCGCCATGTGCAAGAACGCGCCGCGGATATTGAGATCGTCCTTGCGCCCCCGCATGAACAGCAAGGCGGTGCCGGTGTTCACGGCGATGCCGATTCCGGCCACGATCACCATGGTCATGCCGGCTACCGGTGCGGGATCGGCCAGCCGGTTGATCGTTTCGAACAGGATCGCGCCCAAGGCCACCATCAGCAGGCCCGCATTGGCCATCGCCGCGAGGATGGTCGAACTCTTGAAGCCATAGGTGAAGCGCTGCGAAGGTGCGCGCTTGGCCAGCACGCTCGCGGCCCAGGCGAGCAGCAGGCTCAGCACATCGGACAGATTATGCCCGGCGTCGGCAATAAGAGCCATCGAGCCGGACCAGAACCCGTAGGCAGCCTCAATAATGACGAAGCCGGTGTTCAGGACCACCCCGATAGCAAAGGCGTTGGTGAAATCGGCTGGCGCATGCCCGTGTCCATGGGCGTGCGAATGCCCATGCGCGTGCGCGTGCCCGTGATTGTGAGAATGTCCGCTGCCCATCGGGGTCAGTCGTACACGCAGGCGTCGAGCCCGTCACGCCGGACCACACCCATCCGGGCTGCGATAGTGTTACCGTAACGGCGGGTGAAGCCTTTCGGATTGGTTACGGATCGTTTCTGCGGCAAGGGGAGGGCCGCAGCCATACGCGCCGCTTCGGTCTTGGTCAGGCGCGCGGCGGAATGCTGGAAATAGCGCTGCGCCCCGGCTTCCGCCCCGTAAGTTCCGATGCCGGTCTCCGCGACATTAAGGTACACTTCCATGATCCGCTGTTTGCCCCAGATCGTTTCGATCAGGAAAGTGAACCACGCTTCCAGCCCTTTGCGGAAATAGCCCCCGCCTTGCCACAGGAAGACATTCTTTGCGGTTTGCTGGCTGATCGTAGAACCCCCGCGGATGCGGCCACCTTCGGCGTTACGCTTGATGGCCTGCTCGATCGCTTCCTGGTCGAAGCCGTTGTGACTGCAAAACTTTCCGTCCTCCGCAGCGATCACCGCGGTCACCATGTTGCGATCGATGTTGCCGAGTGATTCCCAGTCCTTGGTAATCCCGTCACCGTTGAGGATCATGGTGGCGGTGACCGGCGGCGGCACGAATTTGAACAGCAGCACCAGCGCGAGACTGATGCCGATGAACCATAGAACGATTTTGACGAGTAGTTTGGCAGCCCGGATCATCGCGGAGTGATAACAACCTCCGGTACACTCGGCCAAACAAAAACGGCCCCGATCGCTGTTTCGCGATCGGGGCCGTCCATGATTATGCAGTGAGGATTAAGCTGCGGTTGGCATCAGCCGTTCGCCTGCGATTGTTTTCATCGCCTTCTGCAGCTTTTCAAACGCGCGCACTTCGATCTGGCGAATACGTTCGCGGCTGACGGAATACACCTGGCTGAGTTCTTCCAGCGTCTGCGGATTGTCCGTCAGGCGCCGCTCGGTCAAGATGTGTTTTTCACGGTCGTTGAGGCTATCCATCGCTTCGCCCAGCATCTCATGCCTAACCGAAGCTTCTTCGGCTTCCGCAACCATCTCGTCCTGCAACGGACCGTCGTCGGTGAGCCAATCCTGCCACTGGCCACCACCATCTTCATCGCCGCGCATCTGGACGTTGAGGGACGCATCGCCGCCCATCATCATCCGGCGGTTCATGTTGATGACTTCCTGCTCCGGAACGCCCAGATCGGTCGCAATCTTGGTCACGTCATCGGGGTGGAGGTCCGAATCCTCATAGGCTTCGAGCTGTTTCTTCATCCGGCGCAAGTTGAAGAACAGTTTCTTCTGTGCGGCGGTTGTGCCCATCTTGACCAGCGACCAGCTGCGCAGGATGAATTCCTGCATGCTCGCCTTGATCCACCACATCGCATAGGTGGCGAGGCGAAAGCCGCGATCGGGTTCGAATTTCTTGACGCCCTGCATCAGCCCAACATTCCCTTCGGAAATCAGGTCACTGACGGGCAAGCCATAACCGCGGTAACCCATGGCGATTTTCGCCACGAGCCGCAGGTGCGAGGTTACCAGCTGCGCTGCCGCCTCGGGATCTTCATGTTCGGCATAACGCTTGGCGAGCATGTATTCCTGCTCGGGCGTCAGAATGGGGAATTTCTTGATCTCGGCCAGATAGCGGTTGATGCTCTGCTCACCGCTGAGTGCCGGAACGGTTAAACTTTTCTTGGTGCTCACTTCTTCCCTAACCTTTCTTGCGTCGACTCGCGATGCCAGACCCCTGATGGGCATCCGTCCGTGCGGGCCACATGGTTACATATAGAGGATTTCTTCGCGTCTTGAAGCGCGTTTCATCGATTTAAACGAACGGTTTCGTCGATCAGTTCCCTCATATCCGCGGGCATTTCGGCGTGAAATTCGTGCTTTTCATCCGTAACCGGGTGGAGGAAGCCAAGCGAGGCGGCGTGAAGTGCCTGCCGGGCAAAGCCGAGATCGCGTAAAACCGGCCGTAATTGCGAAGGTGTCCGTCCATAGATTGGATCCCCTAATAGCGGGTGTCCGATTGACGAAAGATGAACCCGTACCTGGTGGGTGCGGCCAGTTTCGAGGCGGCATTCAATCAGCGTTGAAAACCGCAAGGGTTTCAGGGTCTTATAATGCGTGACCGCGCGCTTTCCGCGGGACGAAACATCATCCAGCGTCATCATTTTCTTGCGGTTGTGATCCGACCGGCCAATGCGCTTTTCGATGGTCCCGGATGGCGGCGCGGGGTGTCCGGCGCAGACTGCCACATACGTCCGCTCGATCGAGTGGTCGGCGAACTGCCGGGCCAGACCTTCATGTGCCGCAGTAGTTTTTGCAGCCACCAGCAAACCAGAAGTGTCCTTATCGATCCGGTGGACGATGCCGGGGCGTGCCACCCCTCCGATACCGGACAACTGGCCGCGGCAATGGTGCAGCAGGGCATTGACCAAGGTGCCGTCATGGTTCCCGGCGGCAGGATGCACCACCAGGCCCGCGGGCTTGTTGACCACGATCAGGTGCTCGTCCTCGAACACAATATCGAGCGGGATGTCCTGCGCCTGAGCAGCGGCTTCGACCGGCGGGGGCAGGGTGATGGTGAAATGCGCCCCGGGTTGCATCTTCTTGGACGGGTTGGAGGCGGTGGTCTTGCCGACCACGATCGCGCCCTCGGCCATCAGCGCCTTGATTCGCTCCCTCGACAGGCCTGACGCCTCGGCCAGCCCCTTGTCCAAGCGCTGGGCGGGTTCCGGCAATATCCCGGTGATCGTTTCGATGTCAGTCACCCGGCCCCACTATCCGTTCCCCCGCGGCTTGTCGAAGGACAGTTTTGCATTATGGCTGGCGGACACGATGGAAGATCCGACGAAGGTCACAATTCCCGCCCGTTTACTCGGTGCGCTTCACGCCGAAGCGGCAAAGGCGGCCCCGCGCGAAGCGTGCGGCATCCTCCTGGGGAATGGGCACGATATCGAGCGCATCAGTCCGGCCGCCAATGTCCATTCAGAACCGGAAGCCCGCTTCGAGATCGACCCCCGCGCCTTGATCGACGCATACCGGGACGCGCGCGGCGGCGGTCCGCAAGTCCTCGGGTATTATCACTCGCACCCCGCCGGCCCGCCCGAGCCATCATCCACTGACCGCGCCATGGCGGCGGCAGACGGGAGCATCTGGGCAATTATCGGGCTGGGCCGAGTGGAGTTCTGGCGCGATGGGCCTTCCGGTTTCGTACCGGTTGGCTATAGCTGCCCGGCCCGCTAAGACGGTTAACCACACTCAAATCCGGAAACTTTCTCGCATGAACACTGCCTCCGTCGATCTTGCCGCAATGCTATGCTCCCGCCTTTGTCACGACTTGCTAAGTCCGGTGGGCGCGCTGAGCAACGGCCTGGAGCTGCTGGCGGACGAGAAGGACCCTGAAATGCGTGCGCGGTGTTTCGAATTGCTCGAACAAAGTGCCAGGATCAGCACCGACAAGTTGAAATTTTTCCGCCTGGCATTTGGCGCTGCGGGCGGCTTCGGCGAATTTGTGGACATCCAGGAGCCCAAGGCGCTGGTCGAAGCGCTGGTGGCGGACAAGCCCAAGGTGCAGGTGAACTGGGCTTTCGCTGCGGACAAGCTGCCCAAGGACGCGGTCAAGGTTCTGCTTAATTTCTCGCATATCGCAATCGACGCACTGGTGCGCGGAGGAACGCTGGATATCGGCGCGGAACTGCGTGACGGGGCGAGCGAAATCGTGGTCCGCGCGGCTGGCCCGAAGATCGCCTTCGACGATACGATTGGCAAGGCGCTGGAAGGCACGCTGCCCGCCAGCGAACTCTCCAGCCGGACCGCACCGGCGCACATGATTTACATGGTGGCGAACGCGGCAGGCGGCGGGCTGCAGTACCAGCGTACCGACGAAGCGCTGGTGCTGGGTGCTGTATTGCCTCAACCCGAAGGCATGATCGGGTGAACTTCCGGCGGGGACTTGCTCGACACGCTGCGAACGAGCGGCCCCTTCAGTGAAGGACGAACTCGTCCACCGCGAAGTGTTATCGCCGAACTTTGGCGAACGGCAACTGCCGATCTCGATGGTCGTGATCCATTACACCGAAATGGCCGATGCTGAGGTGGCCCTGCAGCGCATGTGCGACCCCGATACGGAGGTCAGCGCGCATTACCTGATTAGTGAAGCGGGCGAGGTTACCCGGTTGGTTCCGGAGGACAAGCGGGCCTGGCACGCGGGCGCGAGTTACTGGCGCGGCCACAAGGATGTGAATTCCGCCAGCATCGGGATCGAACTGGATCACCCCGGCCACGCCCTGGGTTACCGCCCATTCGCCGAGCCCCAGATTGATTCACTGGTTCCCCTGTTGGCGCGGATCGTGAAGGAATACGACATCCCGCGTGCCAATGTGATCGGCCATTCCGACGTTGCCCCGGCGCGCAAGACCGATCCGGGCGAATTGTTTCCGTGGGAGCGCCTGGCGGAATATGGCCTCGCGCTGCCGACTCCCGACATCCGGATGGGCGACCCGTTCGACAACGACGGTGCGTTCTACATGGCGCTGGAACGCTGGGGCTACGACATTACCGACGGTCACAAGGCGGTCGAAGCGTTTCAGCGACGTTGGCGCCCCCACCGTATCGACGGCGAGATTGACGGACAGTTGCGCGCCATCCTTTTCCAATTGCTCTTGGATCGCGACCGCGGAACCGCTAGATAGGAATTGCCAGGGGGCCGGGCAGCCGCGTTATCCGCAAGGATACCGAGGAAAGTCCGGGCTCCACGAAACAAGGGCGGCGGGTAATGCCCGCCGGGTTAAAGTCTCCGGGTGCGAGCCTGGGGTCCCAAACCTAGGGAAAGTGCCACAGAGAGTATACCGCCTCAGCTCGTCCTGAGCTTGTCGAAGGACCGGAGGTAAGGGTGAAAGGGTGCGGTAAGAGCGCACCGCGCGGCTGGCAACAGCAGCGGCATGGTAAACCCCGTCCGGAGCAAAGCCAAATAGGGGCGGCGCGCCGATGGCTTTACGTCAGAGGCAGATGTGTTTTGCATCGATCGTCCGGGTTGGCTGCTTGAGCCGTATGGCAACATGCGGTCTAGATGAATGGCTGCCCCTGCGCGGCCGGTCCGCCCCCAGGGAAACCTGGGTTTGGATACCGCGCGCAGGACAGAACCCGGCTTACAGGCCCCCTGGCAATTTCGACCTTTCTAATGGTCTCGCTATCCCTCCCGTCTCCCGGCGAAACGGAAACAATTTTCCGGTGTCTGCATTGGTCAGGTATAGCCGGGGTTATCCTTTATTCGCAGCGCCTTGACCCGGCTCCGGCGCTACATGACGAAGGAGAGAAGCCATGATGCTTGATGAAAGAGTTCGCGGTAGCAACCTTATTGGAAGCGACCGTGTTGAAGGCACCGACGTGTTTGGCCGAGACGGCAACAAGATGGGGTCCGTGCGCCGGATCATGATCGAGAAGGAAAGCGGCCAGGCCCGCGATGTCGAGATTGCCGTCGGCACATTTCTTGGCATGGGCGGTGAGTTGCACAGCCTGCCATGGGAAAAATTCGACTACGACACCGATCTCGGCGGGTACAAGCTGAACGTCACCGAAGACGAACTTCGCAACGCCCCAACTTATGGCGAATCCGAACGGGACACCGCGTATGACCGCGACTACCAGAGCCGCGCTTATGCATATTGGACTGTCACCCCTTACTGGTGATGGGTAATACGGACAGGCTCCGCTGCTTTGGTGAGCGGCGGAGCGGTCCGATAGGAACTATACGGGATTTGTTGTGAATGGGCCGTTTTCAGGCCGCAACCGGCAGGTGCTCGGAGCTTACACTGCCTTCGCGTTGGACCGCTTGGATATAGCGCCTCTCGGCACCTTCGAGGACGAGCGCCGTAAGCCGCCCGAACCGGTATGCGCCCGTGTCGATGCCGATCCGGTTGTCCCGTTCTTCAACTTTCTCGACGATGGTATGCCCGTGCACGATAACATGTGAATGCGCGCCGGAGAATCCGAGAAACGGATCGCGAATCCACAGCAGGTCCTGACGTGTCTGATCCTCCAGCGGCACTTCCGGGTTGATGCCGGCATGGACGAAAGCATAATCGCCGAGCGTCAGATACTCTTCGAATGACTGGACGAACTGGCGGTCCGCCTCGGGCACATAACGCACCATAATTGCCTGCAATTCTTCCAGCGACGCTCCATTGTAGGATTGGAGATCGACCCCGTAGCTAAGCACGGTTTCGCGGCCGCCATGTTTCAGGAAGTGCCGTAGCATATTGACGTTGTTAAAGGCCTGGAGGAACATTTCCTCATGATTGCCCGCAAGTATGCGGACATTGCGCGATGCTTGCAGCCGGCGTGCCCGGTCGATCACACCGGCGCTGTCAGGTCCGCGGTCCACCAGATCGCCCAGGAGGATGATAGTCGTTTCAGCTGGTCCGGCGTCCCGATCGTCCCGCTCGATGGCGGCGACCAATTCTTCGAACAGATCAAGCCTGCCGTGGATATCGCCGACAACATAGGCCCGCTGACCCTCGGGCAGCCGTGCGGCGGGTCCGGAAGGCTTGGAGCGGAAAAACTGACGAAAATATTCAAACATGGCGTGGTTAGGAAACCTGGTTGTGGTACTGGATAACTCTACGGCACTGCCGTTCGATCCCGGCGGTAAAATTTTATGACGACATTCTGAAATTGCTTGTGTAGCCGATTCTGTCCGGCGCTTAAGCGAGGCCTTCTTGCAGTGCAACGCCTGTCGGATTGCTGAATCAATCGGTGCGATGCTTCGTCGATCGCCCAACATATGGTGCATAAAGAGCACAGTGTAAGTCTTCGCGTGACGAGAGGCGCAATTTCTCTTGTGCGGTGCACAACAATGCGGCAAGTTTATTGCGTATTTGTTAGAGTTCGCACAGCAAATGATGCAGCCAGCAGACACGCAGGTGGGACGAAGCAACTCACACAAACAAGGAAGTTTGTCATGCTAACGTCCATTCGCAGCCTCACCGCTGCAACTATTCTTTCTACTTCGGCACTTTTCGCGGTTCCGGCCTTTGCGCAGGAAGAAAGCGAATCGTCGATTACGGTTTCTGCCAACGTCGCTATCGCCAGCGAATACCGGTTCCGCGGCGTCGACCTGTCTGGCGGCGATCTTGCCATCCAGGGCGGCGTCGATGTTGCTCACGATTCGGGCTTTTACATTGGCACCTGGGCGTCCTCGCTGGATGAGGACACGGTAGGGTACGGCGCAACCGAACTCGACATCTATGGCGGATGGAGCGGCAACGTGACCGAAGGGCTCGCGCTCGACGTCGGGGTGATTCAGTATATCTATCCCAACGCTGGTCCGGGCGAATTCGATTATACCGAATTCTATAGCTCGCTCGGCTTCACTTTTGGGCCTGCCGAAGCGACTGTCGGCGTGGCCTATGCGCCCGAGCAGGATTCGCTTGGCGGGACGGACAACCTCTATCTCTACACCGATCTCGGCGTCGGCATTCCCGGCACTCCGGTCACCGTTACCGGCCATCTGGGTTACACCGATGGCTTCCTGACCTACACCAACGACAGCAAGGCTTTCGACTGGTCGATCGGCGCGGAAGCAGCCGTCTACGGTCCGGTCAGCGTTGGTGTTGCGTACATCGGTGCCGAAGGTGACATCCCCGTAGGCGCCTACGATTTCGTCGATGACGCTTTCGTGTTCACCCTGAGCGCCAGCTTCTAAGCGGACGTTACAGAGTCAAAAAGGGGTTCGCGCCATAACGGCGCGGACCCCTTTTATTTAGTTCAGCAGAAAGTTGACTGTGGTCACCACCCGGACTTTTTTGAACGGTGTATCGGAGACACCCCAGCCGCCGACATCCCCGTCGCGGGCCTCGATGGTGAAATACCCTTGTGTCGCGTCGCTGATTGCGCCGACACCGGTACCGCTATCCTCCGCGAATTGTTCCGCCGACGAGCGCGCATCCCGAGTGGCCTCCGCCACCATCTCCGGCTTGATCTCGTTCAGCTTCGTGAATGAATAGGCCATGGCAGACCCTTCCTCGAGGAATACTCCTCGATTGACCAGGTCGAACTGGCGGCTGACAGCTTTCTGCGCGCGGTCGATATCGGTTGTGCGCAGCGACAGCCGCTGCCGTACCGTATAGCTGGTCACCCCTTCATAGGTGTTGCTCGCGACATTGGCCCCGGTCGGCTGCAGTTCAGCGCCGGGGAAGCCGAGGTCGGCGAAGAATTTCTCGATCGTTGCAGTGTCCTGGCGCACTTTCTCCTGAGCGGTGGCGAGGTCAGTTGAAGTAGTCGCATAGGAGATCGTCCAGGTCGCCAGATCTGCAGTCACGTCACGTTCCGCAAGGCCGCGCACGGTCACCGCATGTTCGGCTTCCTTGGCGCGCAACAGTCCATTGCCGAGGAGGTAGCCGCCAACGATCATTCCTGCCGAAAGGATCGCAGCAGTTCCGAGCCAGCGCAGCGTTAGTGGATCCTTGAAATAGTTTCGGCGCTCGAGAGAACCATCGCTTGCTCTGCCCGTTGCTTGATCAGAAAGTCCATTCATCGAATCGTCCCTCGAGTAACTCGGCGTGGCGCCTCATCTGCGATGAAATGTGCATTTCTGTCGATGAACTGATTTTGAACGAAAAGGCGACTACCAGATGACCCATTACCTCCACACCATGATCCGCGTCTCCGATCCAGATGCCACGGTAAGGTTCTTCAACCTCATCGGCCTGGAGGAGACGCGGCGTTTCGACAGTGAGAAAGGCCGGTTCACCCTGATTTTTCTCGCGGCGCCGGGACAAGAGGGGGTAGCGGAAGTCGAATTGACGTACAACTGGCCGCCAGAGGATGGCAGCGCTTCGGAAGAATACAGCGGGGGGCGAAACTTCGGCCATCTCGCTTACCGCGTCGATAACGTTTATGAAACGTGTCAGCGGCTGATGGACGCGGGGGTGACGATCAACCGCCCGCCCCGCGATGGACATATGGCCTTTGTCCGTTCGCCCGACGGCATTTCTGTCGAACTTCTTCAGGAAGGCAACCTGCCGCCGCAGGAACCCTGGGCAAGCATGGAAAACACTGGCAGCTGGTAGGGTGGTAAACCCGCGCGCCGCCTAATCCTGGTTGCCGTACCGCTCCTTGGGATGGGCTGTAGTCATGCGCAGGATCGTGAAACCGACGACCGCCGAGATGAG
Organism: Allopontixanthobacter sediminis; assembly: GCF_009828115.1. Classification (GTDB taxonomy): domain Bacteria; phylum Pseudomonadota; class Alphaproteobacteria; order Sphingomonadales; family Sphingomonadaceae; genus Allopontixanthobacter; species Allopontixanthobacter sediminis. Next base: position 167,099 of record NZ_WTYL01000003.1, read on the forward strand.
CGAGCCGAGCAACGTGCCGATCTTCGCTTCATCGATCAGCAGGCGGTAACCGGGGAAGGCGAGTTCGCCGATAAACAGCGACATGGTGAAGCCGATCCCACACAGGATTGACACACCCCATACCTCGGGCCAACTCGCATTGTGCGGGCGTTCTGCAAAACCGATCCGGTCGGCAATCCAGATGGCGCTGAATATCCCGATCTGCTTGCCGAGGAACAGTCCTGCCGCGATCGCAATCGGCAAGGGCGCGAGGATTCCAGCGAGACCGATACCCGCCAGCGCAACGCCGGCGTTGGCGAAGCCGAAGATGGGCACGATCAGGTAGGCACTCCACGGCGCCATGGAATGTTCGATGCGCTCGAGCATGGTGTTATCGTTCTTGCCCACCATCGGGATGGTCAGCGCTGCGACCACCCCTGCAATGGTCGCATGAACGCCTGAATTGAGCACCATGTACCACAGCACGATGGCGAGACCGATGAACAGCGCGGTGTTGGTGATGCGCATCCGGTTGAGCCCGAACATGACGCCGACAGTCACGAGCGCGGCGATCAGCCACGCCAGCTTGATGCCTGGCGTATAGACAAGGGCGATGACCAGCACCGCGCCGATATCATCGACAATGGCTACGGTCAGCAGGAACAGTCGCAGCGACGCTGGAACCCGATTGCCGAGCAGCCCGAGAACGCCCATCGCGAAGGCGATATCGGTCGCGGCGGGAATTGCCCAACCGTCCAGCAGACGGGCGGGTTCATTCCAAACAAAGAAGGAGTAGACGAGCGCCGGGATTGCCATCCCCGCCGCTGCGGCAAGGATGGGCAGGCGCCGCTGTTCGTTGGTCGAGAGCTGGCCCTCGATCCATTCGCGCTTGACCTCAAGTCCGACGACGAAAAAGAAGATCGCCATCAAACCGTCGTTGATCCATAGGTGCGCGGTGTTCAGCTTGGCGATCGGTGTCCATGGCAGCGCGCCGTGGAACAAGTGAAAGTATTCGGACGCCAGCGGCGAATTCGCCATCGCCATTGCCGCGGCAGCTACCACGATGAGCAGGATGCCTGCCGAGGCATCGCCGACAAACAGGGCGCGCACGGGCGCGAAAAATTCGCGAAGGGGGGGAGTTGTCTTTGCCATAATCAGATGCGGCCCCCTCTTTCGCAAATCTTTGCGCGTTGCAAGCTTCCTAAGCCTCCGGGAGGAACAAATACCTATAGGGGGCACTGTTTTGACTTTCGGAGCTTTTACGGCTTTTGAGTGGCTTATGCTGTTTCAGCATGAGTTGTTGCTGTTTGCCGTGGTGTTTTTTCTCATTGGTGCGGCGGATGAGATCTGCATGTATCTGGCATGGTCGTGGAACTAAGGCCGGCTGCGTTCGTGGTGACCGAGATTCCGCCGGTATCCTTGCCATTCGGATTGCGCGGCGAGACCCACCTCGCGGCAGGATACGTCGGCGGCGATTTCGCGACCGCGTTTGTTGACGAGCAGGCAAAGGTCGATCGCGACTTTCTGCGTTTCGATAGCGGTAGTTTGCGAGCCGGAGCGGGCGCGTGGGGCGGAGCGCAAAAAGGAGGCGCCCGGCTCGACATCGGACCGAGCGCTTCGGTTAACGTCCAGTTGAGGCAAGTACCCGTCCGTCTAGCAGTTGACACCGTCTGAGCGCAGCAGGTGACGCTCAGCCCAAGTCCGGCGTCGCGATCACGCTCACGACCGGCTTTTGACCCGCGCATGGCGGTTTAACCGGATGCCTTGCACGGTTCAGCTTTAATCCACTGCGGGCGTGGTTTAGGGCAACGTTAATGGACGTCTATCTTCCTATCGCGAATTTGTCAGTCAACGGGCTGGTTATCGTGCTGTTGGGCATGATCACCGGCGTGCTGTCCGGCTTGTTCGGGGTCGGCGGCGGGTTCCTGACCACACCGCTGATGATCTTCTATGGCATCCCCCCTACCGTCGCCGCGGCATCCGCTTCGACCCAGGTGACGGGGGCCAGCGTGTCCGGAGTCTTTGCCCACCGGCGGCGCGGCGGGGTGGATTACCGGATGGGCACCGTGATGGTCGTCGGCGGCATATTCGGTGCAGGGATTGGGGCGATCCTGTTTCGCTGGTTCCAGGCGATCGGCCAGATCGATATCGTGATCAACGTGCTTTACGTGCTGATGCTCGGCACCATCGGGTCGCTGATGCTGAAGGAAGCATTGCAGACGATGCTGCCCGCTGAAAAGGGCATCAGCCGGTCTGTGAAGAAGCGGCGCCATCACCCACTTGTGACCGCGCTTCCCCTTCGTTGGCGGTTCTACGGTTCGGGCCTGTACATTTCCCCGTTGGCCCCGCTCATTCTCGGCATCGTGGTGGGGATTTTGACCATGCTCATGGGTGTTGGCGGCGGATTCATCCTGGTTCCTGCGATGCTCTACATCCTCGGCATGAACGCAAATGTCGTCGTTGGAACGTCGCTGTTCCAGATATTGTTTGTAACCATTGCTACTACGATGATGCACGCGCTGACGACCCGGGCGATCGACATCGTCCTTGCGGTGCTGCTGCTGCTAGGGTCTGTATCGGGCGCACAAATCGGGGCCAGAATTGCCCAGGTGGCTCGTCCGGAAATACTTCGGCTGGTGCTGTCTTCGATCGTCCTGATGGTGGCGCTGCGAATGCTGTTCGGTCTGGGCTTCCGGCCTGACGAGATTTTCACTGTGGTTTCTCTATGAACCTAGTCCGGTCATTTCTCGCAATCTGCGTTATGGCGCTTTGCCTGGCCGAGCCGGCCAGTGCCCAGCGCGATCCCATCCTTGTGCCGGAAGTTTCGCAGCACGAAGTGCAGGTGCGGCAGGGTTTCGTCGGCACGGAGTTGTTGCTATTTGGCGCGATCCTCGACCCGAGCGGCGCACGCGCGGGGCGGGATTACGAAATCGTCGTGGTGCTCAAGGGCCCGACCGGAGCGATCCGGGTGCGCGAGAAGGAACGCATCGGCGGCATCTGGATCAATGCCACCACCACCGATTTCCGGTCCGCCCCGTCATTCTTCGCGGTCGCCTCCTCGGCGCCGATTTCGGAGATCGTGGATGAACGGACTGCCGCAATCTACGAACTGGGGCTTGGTTTCATCCAGCTCTCGCCGACGGGAACGATCGATCCCGAAGAGCAGACGAAATTTACCGAAGGACTCGTCGACCTGCGCCAGCGCGAAGGGCTGTACAAGGAAGACATGGGCGGAGTGCAGATCAACGAACAGGTGCTGTACCAGGCGCGCATTTCGCTGCCCTCCAATGTCCAGACCGGCACCTACACCGCCGAGACCTTCGCGATCACCCGGGGCCGCGTGATTGCATCTGCAATTGCGGAGGTCGAGGTCAGGAAGGTCGGCTTCGAACGGTTCGTCGAGGTGTTCTCCCAAAAGCAGGCCTTTTTCTACGGCCTGATCGCGGTGTTCCTGTCGATTTTCATGGGCTGGATGGCCGGACGTGTCTTTGCGATGATGTGACGATTTCCCGGCTGACGCGCAGGGCAGTCGTTGACGCGATATTAACCCTCCGCGGACTACCAATCAGATACTGTTCAACGGGAAAAATACCTAATCATGACTGATATGGCTCACGGAAACCTTCACCGGCCTGACGCGGATAGCGCGCTTCCCGGCCATACGTCTTCCGGATTGAATACGGCCGACAACGCGGTGCGCCCGATCGGGGTAGTGCTGGAAATCGCCGGTTCCGGTTCGCAAATTGCGCTTGATCTCGATCGGCTGAACGAATGCATGGCCGATGACGATCCGTCGATCGGCTTGGCCGGTCAGGTCGGTAGCCAGATCAAGATTCGCGTGGGCAACAGCTGGCTGCTGGCCAGCGTGCGCAATCAGCGGCAGGACCGCCGGGCAGGTGGCGGGATCATCGCCAACATCGATTTCCTCGGCGAGGGCCAGGAAGAAAAATTGACCGGCAAGATCCACAGTTTCCGCCGCGGTGTGACCCGTTATCCTATTCCGGGCGCGTTGATCTATCCAGCCACGACGGCCGATTTGCGGCAGATCTACGCCAGCGATGGCCGCGCCAACATCCAGATCGGCACCGTCTATCCGACCAAGGACATTCGCGCGGGTATTTATGTCGATGCGCTGCTGGGCAAGCATTTCGCGCTGCTGGGCTCGACCGGTACCGGGAAATCGACCAGTGCGGCGCTGCTGCTGCACCGGATCTGCGAAGCCGCGCCCGAAGGCCACATCGTCATGATCGATCCGCACGGCGAATATTCTGCGGCGTTCAAGACGACCGGCAAGATCTTCGACGTCACCAATCTGCAGATGCCGTACTGGCTGATGAATTTTGAAGAGCATTGCGAAGTGCTGCTGTCCTCCAATGGCAACGAGCGGCAGGTCGATGCCGATATTCTCGCCCGGTGCCTGCTGAAAGCGCGGATGAAGAACCGGCTCGCGGAAACGATGGGCAAGATCACCGTAGATTCGCCGGTACCCTATCTGCTGTCCGACCTGTCGAACGAAATCCAGAACCAAATGGGCCAGCTGGACAAGGCAACATCCAGCGCGCCGTTCATGCGGATCAAGACCAAGCTGGACGAGTTGAAGAGCGATCCGCGCTACCAGTTCATGTTCTCCGGCATGTTGGTTGGCGACACGATGGCGGACTTCATTTCGAAGGTATTCCGCATGCCGAGCGCCGGCAAGCCGATCTCCATCATCGACGTCTCGGGTGTGCCATCGGACATTACCGCCACCGTCGTTGCCGTCCTGTCGCGGCTGGTGTTCGATTTCGCGATCTGGGGGCGTGACGAAAAGACCTCGCCGATCCTGCTCGTATGCGAAGAAGCCCACCGCTATGTTCCCAACGAAGCCAACGCCGACGGGTCTTCGGTTGGCAAGATTCTCAGCCGGATTGCCAAGGAAGGTCGTAAATACGGTATCTCGCTGGGCCTGATTACCCAGCGTCCATCCGACCTTGCCGAAGGCGTGCTGTCACAATGCGGCACGATTATTTCGATGCGCCTCAACAACGACCGCGACCAGGCTTTCGTGAAATCCGCCATGCCGGAAGGCGCGCGCGGGTTCCTCGATTCAATCCCCGCGCTGCGCAACCGAGAATGCATCATCTGCGGTGAAGGCGTGGCAATTCCGATCCGCGTTTCGTTCGATAACCTCGAGGAATCGAAGCGCCCCGCGTCGGAAGACCCAAGCTTCGTCGAGCTCTGGCGCCAGAGCGGTGGTGAAGAGGATGCTGTGCAGCGCACCGTTCAAAGGTGGCGCAGCCAAGGGGCATAGTTCTCGCTCGCGGCCAGTTAACTTCGCCAACGCCTTCGCGTTGGCGGCCGACCGGCCGGCGGCCGGTCGGCCTTTGAGCCTGCTGCCGCAGCCCTCCTTTTCTCAAGTTCCCCTGGTATCGCCGAACAGGTGGATGTGGAGGCGGTCGCTCATGCGGAAGCCGTGTTCGAGGCAGAGCGGCACCAGCCACTTTTCCCGCTCTCGCAGCGTAGCACTGTCGGTGCCTTCGGGCATCAGAAACACGCGCGCGGGCGGGATGGCGTGAGCGCGGACGAGGGCGGTCACTTCGTCCACATCACTCGGCGACGCGATCACGAATTTGAAGAACGCCCGGCTATCCGCGCTATAATGGCTGAGCCGTTCCGCCAGCAGCGCCAATTCTGCCGGATTGCCGCTGTGCGCTAGTTTCGGGCTGACGTTATATTGATCGATCCGGATATCGAGCCGGGGTGGGGCGGTGGTGGTGCCGTTGGTCTCGACCTCCACCGTCAGGTCGGGCAGCAGTTCCAGCAGCGCGGCAAGGGCAGGTGCCTGAAGCAGCGGTTCCCCGCCGGTAATCACCAGACGCCGTTGGCCAAGTTCGGTGATCCGCTGCGCAACGTCCGCTTCGCTCAGGGTGATCTGATTGGCCTTGCGGTTGAAAGTCTCGCTGATGCGATGCGGGCGATCATCGCCTTCGAAATACCAGGTGTAGGCGGTATCGCACCAGACGCAGGCTAGATTGCAGCGTGACAGGCGGATGAAAGTGCAGGGCGCACCAGCAGAAGGGCCCTCGCCTTGAACCGAGGCGAAGATCTCCGGCTCGCCGGGAACCGTAGTGGCGAGAATAAGCGCCACTAAAGCCCCCTTCTCTTCAGAGGAGGGGGTTGGGGGTGGTGACTTCGGCAATGAAGAAAACACCACCTTGCTGCGACTAGGCTCCGCTTGGCCTCGCAAAATCTCGCCTCCCCTCCACTGAAGAGGATGGGGAAAGGCCCGCCGTAGCTCACCCCAGCCGCCCCAGTGCCGCCGTAATCCGCTCGACCTCCGCGCTGTGGTGTGCGAAATCGGCCTTGGCTTTCTCGACTGCTTCAGGTTTTGCACGGTCGACGAAATTGGCGTTTCCAAGCCGCCCCTCGAGCGATTTGGCTTCCTTAGCGGACACTTCCAGTGCCTTGGTCAGACGTGACTTTTCGGCTTCGATGTCGACCAGACCTTCCAGCGGAACCACGAAACTGTCCTTACCGACGCCGATCTGCATGCCTGGGCCAGCGGGTGCCGCTTCGAAGTGGACCGCGCTGATCCGGGTAATTCGTTCGATCGCGGCCTGGTTTCCGGCGATGACGGTCTTTGCCGCTGGCGAAGGCTGCGCCAGATAGGCTTCCAGCTTGGCGCCCGGCGGTATTCCGAGTTCATTCTTGGCCGCCCGCAAGGCGCTGGTGAGCGCGATCAGCCATTCGACTTCAGCCTTCGCACTCGCGTCGACGGCGGCGTTCGGCTCGGGCCATTTGGCGGTGATCAGCGGATAATCTGCCCGGTCGCCCTGCTTGCTCCACAATTCCTCGGTTACGAACGGCATGAAGGGGTGGAGCATGACCAGGATCTGGTCGAGCACCCATCCGGCAACGACCTTGGTTTCCTCGTCAAAATTGCCCTTGATGAGCTCAATGTACCAGTCGCAGAAATTGTCCCAGACGAAGTGGTAAATTGTGTTGGCGGCGGCATCGAACCGCAGGTCGGCCAGCGCCTGATCCAGTTTCGCCAGCGTCTCGACCACCTCGCCGATAATCCAGCGGTTGACCGCGCTGGTCGCGGCGGGGGCTGCCAGAGTGGTCGATGCGCCGATGCCGTTGGCCTGGCAGAACCGGGTGGCATTCCACAGCTTGGTGGCGAAGTTGCGGTATCCCTCGACCCGCTTGTCATCCATCTTGATGTCGCGGCCCTGGCTTTCCATCGCCGCCATGAAGAACCGCAGCGCGTCCGCGCCATACTGGTCGATCAGGCCGAGCGGATCGACCACGTTCCCCTTGGATTTCGACATTTTCTGCCCGTCCGCCGCGCGCACCAACCCGTGCAGGTAAAGCCGCTTCCACGGTGCCTTGCCGGTCAGGTGCATCCCCTGCATCGCCATCCGCGCATCCCAGAAGAACAGGATGTCGAAGCCGGAGATCAGCAAATCGTTGGGATAATGCTTCTGGTAAAGCGGCGCGTTTTCGTCCGGCCAGCCAAGCGTGGCGAAGGGCCATAGGGCGGAGGAGAACCAGGTGTCGAGGACGTCGTTGTCCCGCATCAAAATAACATCGGGACCAGCTTTGGCCTGCGCTTCCTCTTCGGTCATTGCGACGAAGATTTCACCATCCGGCCCGAACCAGGCGGGAATCTGGTGGCCCCACCACAATTGACGCGACACGCACCACGGCTGGATATTCTCCATCCAGTTGAAGAAAGTCTTTTCCCAGCTTTTCGGGACGATTTCGATTTCGCCGCTGCGGACTGCGGCCAGTGGGGCCATCGCCAGTGTCTCGGCATCGACATACCATTGGTCGGTCAGCCATGGCTCGATCACCACGCCGCCGCGGTCGCCGAACGGGGTCTGTATCGTGCGCGGTTCCGCATCGTGCAATTCCTCTTCGCCTTCCTTGTTCTTCGTGACGTGCGGGATCAGATAACCCTGTTCCTTCAGCCGCTGGACCACCAATTCGCGCGCGCCGTCCAGCTTTTCTTTGCGGAAACGGTGAAGGCCGAGGAATTCATCCGGAATCAGTTCGTCCGAAGTCTGGCAGACATTCGCTTCTCCATCGAGCATGTTGAGCATCTCGCCCGGCGCGAAGCCCGCCCGTTTACCGACCTCGAAATCGTTGAAGTCATGGCCCGGGGTGATCTTCACCGCACCGCTACCCAGTTCGGGGTCGGCATGTTCGTCGGCCACGATCGGGATGCGCCGGCCGGTGATCGGCAGGGTAACGAACTTGCCGACCACGCTGGCGTAGCGTTCGTCCTTCGGGTGGACCGCCACCGCCATATCGGCGAGCATCGTTTCGGGCCGGGTAGTTGCGACCTCGATGTAATTGCGGCCGTCTGCTAGCGTTTCACCGTCGGCAAGAGGGTATTTGAAATGCCAGAAACTGCCTTTGAGCTCCTGTGTTTCGACTTCCAGATCGGAGATCGCCGTTTTCAGCTTGGGGTCCCAGTTCACCAGCCTCTTGTCGCGGTAGATCAGTCCATCGTTATAGAGGTCGACGAACACTTTCATCACCGCGTCGGAAAAGTGCGGGTCCATGGTGAATTGTTCGCGGGACCAGTCCATCGAGCAGCCAAGGCGGCGCAGCTGGCCGGTTATCGTGCCGCCGCTTTCCTCCTTCCATTGCCAGACCTTGGAAATGAAATCCTCGCGCGAATAGTTCGTGCGTTTGTCTTGCAATTCTTCCAGTTGCCGCTCGACCACCATTTGCGTGGCGATCCCGGCATGGTCGGTGCCGACCACCCACAACGCATCCTTGCCGCGCAGCCGTTCATAGCGGACCATGATGTCCTGCAGAGTGTTGTCGAGCGCGTGGCCAATATGCAGGGACCCTGTGACGTTGGGCGGCGGATTGACGATCGTAAAGGGCTGCGCATCGGGCCGTTCGGGACGGAACAGGCCCGATGCTTCCCAATGAGCGTACCACCGCTGTTCGATTGCGGCCGGGTCGAAGGTCTTTGAAAGTTCGCTGGTCATATCGCCGCAGCCTTTGCCAGCGGGGCCAGCCAGAAGCAACGATGATGAGCGCCGCATCATTGGCCGTGCAGCGCAGTATCCCGCTTGTCGTGGCGGACTTTTGCCACCATAGCTGGCACTTATGAGTTCCTCGGTGACTTCCCCGGCAGAATTTTACCTTGATGAAGGCGGCGATGGCCCGCCGCGGTTGGTGCTGACCGGCCCCTACCTGGTTTCCACCATTGGCTTCGTCGACCGCGAACTCCGCAAGATCGATGTCGAACTTGATGAGATCGATCTGTCAGGCGTTACCGAAATCGATACCGTTGGGGCGTGGACCGCAAGCCAGCTCGCCGAAAAGCACAGCGCCAAGGTGGTCGGCGCGAGCAGCCGCGCCGAGCGGCTTATAAAGGCGCTGGGCGAAAGCGCGGATTCTTCGACCGTCCGGGCGCCCCGCGAAGGCGTGATGATGCGGGTACCGCGCGCCGTGGGTGAGGGCGTCGCCAACTTCGGTGCTGGCGTCCTCACTTTGTTGAGTTTCCTGGGAGAGGTCATCGCCGGATTCGGTTCGATCATCCGGCACCCGCGCCGCTTCCGCAGGAAGGCCTTCGTGCATCAACTGGAACGGGTCGGTGTAACGTCGCTCGGGATCATCGGCCTGATGAGCTTCCTGATCGGGATCGTCGTTGCGCAGCAGGGAGCGGTGCAGCTCCAGCAATTCGGTGCGGAAATCTACACCATCAACCTGACCGGGCGGCTTACCCTGCGCGAACTGGGCGTGCTGATGACCGCGATCATGGTCGCGGGACGGTCGGGTTCTGCGTTTGCCGCGCAGATCGGCACAATGAAGCTTACCGAGGAAGTCGATGCCATGCGTACGATCGGGATTTCCCCGATCGAAGCCCTGGTGATCCCGCGGATCATGGCCGCGGTGCTGATGATGCCGCTGCTGGGTTTCTACGCCGCCTGCATGGGGATTATCGGCGGTGCTTTCATCGCCAGTATTTCCCTGGATATTCCGTTTCTGACCTTTCTGTCGCGGATACAAGAAGTCGTGCCGATGTATGACCTCTACGTCGGCATGGTCAAAGCGCCGGTGTTCGGACTGATCGTGGCGATCGCGGGCTGTTATCAGGGCATGCAGGTGTCGGGCAATTCGGAACAGGTTGGCCTGCGGACGACCAAGGCCGTGGTCCAGGCGATCTTCATGGTCATCGTCCTCGACGCGTTCTTCGCCGTGTTCTTTACGCAGATTGGCTGGGCATGAGCGACGAAGAAGAACCCCGGACCCTAAGACGGCACGAACGTTTCAAGGGGGATTTCCCGATCGTGGTGGAAGGGCTGGTCAACCGGTTCGGCAGCCAGACAGTGCACGAGAACCTCGACCTCAAGGTCCGTAACGGCGAGATATTAGGCGTGGTCGGCGGGTCCGGCACCGGCAAATCGGTGCTCATGCGCTCAATCATCGGGTTGCAGCGCCCCAACGAGGGAAACATCGACGTGTTCGGGCGGTCGATCACTGAAGCCGAAACGGACGAAGATATCCGCGCTCGCAACCGCTGGGGTGTGCTGTTCCAGGGCGGCGCGCTGTTTTCGACGCTTACGGTCGGTGAAAACGTGCAAGTGCCGATCAAGCAATTCTATCCCGAAATCAGCGAACAACTGCTGAACGAAATCGCCCGGTACAAAGTGGTCCTGTCCGGCCTGCCGGAAGATGCGGTGGACAAGTACCCATCCGAACTGTCCGGCGGCATGCGCAAGCGCGCCGGTCTCGCCCGGGCGCTCGCGATCGATCCGGAATTGCTGTTCCTGGACGAACCGACCGCCGGCCTTGATCCGATCGGCGCGGATAAATTTGACCGGCTGACCCGCGAATTGCAGCAGACGCTGGGTTTGACCGTCTTCCTGATCACTCACGATCTCGACACTCTGTATGCCATTTGTGACCGGGTGGCGGTGCTGGCGGACAAGCGGGTGATCGCGGTCGGCACGATCCCTGAACTGCTGGCAACCGACCATCCGTGGATCCAGGAATATTTCAACGGCGCACGCGGCCGCGCTGCGCAGGGGTCAATGGCCAAATCCTCTGAAAAGTCAGCGGCCAGGGCCGACAACATGATGGACAATGCGCCATCCTCAAGGGCATAGGGGCAGGCAATGGAAACACGCGCAAATCATGTCTGGGTCGGTGCCATAACTTTGTTACTGGTGGCGGCGCTGGCATTCGGTATCGTCTGGCTTTCGCGCCTTAGCGCGGAGGACCAGAACGACTACGACATCCTCTTCAAGCAATCCGTATCAGGTCTTGCCCGCGGATCCGAAGTTTCCTTTGCCGGCGTTCCCGTGGGCCAGGTGACGGGGATTTCGCTGTGGGAAACGGATCCGGAATATGTCCGGGTACGAATCAAGGTGAACGAGAAGGTGCCCATCCTGGTCGGCACAACCGCCACCATCCAGGGTTCCTTCACCGGTGTTTCGACAATCCTGCTGGATGGTGCCCGCAAGGGTGCGCCGCCGATCACCTGCGAATCCACCGCTTGCCCGGAAGGCGTGCCGTTGATCCCGCCCAAGCCCGGCGGATTGGGTGAGTTGCTCGCCAACGCGCCGCTGCTGCTGGAACGGCTGGCAACCCTGACCGAGCGCCTGACGACGGTGCTTTCGGATGATAACCAGAGCCAGATTGCCGGAATACTGCGCAACACCAACCAGATGACCGCGCAATTCGCCGAAGCCGCCCCGCAGGTGGAGCGTACGCTCGCAGAATTGCAGGTTACCTTGCGTGAATCCTCCGAAGCACTCGACGCGTTCGAGAAAGTCATGGGATCGACCGATCAATTGCTGAACAAGGAAGGTCAATCGCTCGCGGTGGAACTGCGCAGTACCCTAACCTCGGCAAGCAACGCGGCGCAGTCCCTCTCCGACACGCTGGAGGATGCGCGGCCGGTCACGAAGCAACTTACCGAAACCACGCTGCCCGCGGCCGAAGCAACCCTGCGCGATCTGCAGGCGACCAGCAAGGCGCTGCGCAAGGTGACCGAAAAGATTGAAACACAGGGCGCTACGTCCATCCTCAGCGGTCCTAAACTGCCGGACTATGAAGAATGATCACTGACGTCCTTAACGAGAAGGCCAATCCTATGTTCGATGCCCAGTGTGCGTCCAACGGAAGCCGGTTCCGGCGCAGCAGGCCCGCCGCCGGTCTGGTCCTTGCGGCCCTGGCCCTTTCGCTCTCGGGTTGTATCAGCATCGGGTCGGAGCCTCCACCGAGCTTGCTGACACTGACCCCGACCACCCAGGCCCCTGCGGGTGCGGGGCCGAGCGGGACGATCAGCGGCGCAATCATGGTCATGGAGCTGGAGGCGCCGGCAAAGCTGGCGGTCCAACGCGTCCCGGTGCAGATCGACGATTCCAGTGTGGCGTATCTAAAGGAGGCATTCTGGGTCGAACAGCCTGCCCGCCTGTTCCGCCGTCTACTTGCGGAAACTATCCGCACGCGGTCGGGCCGAATCGTGGTCGACACGGATGAAGTCGCTGTGCCGCCATCCGAAAGCGTCCGGGGGACGCTTCGGGAATTTGGTTATGACGCGCGCACCCAATCGGTCATCGTGCGGTTCGATGCGATCCGGAGCGGCGCGGGTGACCAAGTGCAGACCCGCCGTTTCGAAAGCATCGTACCGGGAGTGGCGGCGGAAGCAGCCCCTGTCGGCGACGCGATTAACCGCGCGGCCAACGATGTTGCGGGACAGGTTTCCGACTGGGTCGGCTGACTTAGCCTGCTGCCAGCCGCAAGAACTCTGCGCCGCGCCGGAATTCCGCACTGCGCTGCGCCAGCCGGGCCTCCGCTTCGGCATCCTTTCCCCAAAGCCCGGCTTGCCAAAGCTCTTCGAGATTGGCGGCATCCCACAGCGCATCGAGATCGGCATCCGGCCTCAGCGCAGCCAATCCGATGCACAGCGACGCCGCAAGCGACGTACACGTCAGCAGCCCCGCAACAGTGAAATCATCCAGTGCCGCAAGCCGAGTGCGAAGGACGGTCAGTGTTTCCGCTGGCTGGGCGCGGTGGATAATCCCGCTGACGCGGGCGAGTTGGACGTTCTCAGCATCCTCCAGCGCGGTTAGTAGCGGTTCCCACATCTCCAGTTGGCGGCGGTACAATGCCTGCTCCGGATCGGCGCGGTAGCACAGTGTGTCGGTTTCGGCGAAGCCGAGCAATTTATCGAGGGTAGTGCCGCGTTCCCGGCCGACAATGTCGATCGCGTAATCGGCGAGATCACGGAAGCGGAACTTCGCCAGGTCGAGCTCTTCGCCCTGGGCTGCCCATTCGGCCGCCAACGCATCGGCCATAGCGCGATTGGGAACAGTCTGCGGCGAACCCGCAGCGGTCTTGATCGGGCGGCCATCCAGCAGCACGCCAAACCCGTGCTCACGCGGCTCGACACTTACGTCCCGGTAGAATCTTTTCACTCTTTCGGGCTCCGCCAGCGGCGTGCGAGAAATTGCGGGGCCACGAATGCGTCGATAATCCCAAGCACGATCAGCACATAGCCAACCTCGATCGGCCAGCCGATGGTGCCCTGCGTCACCAGCAACCCGGTGATCACCAGCGCTACGCCGAGAATTCTCGCCAGGTTGAGAAGAAACCACCGGTTCCTCGCCGCATCATCGTTCATCCCAGCAATTCTCCCAGATTTTGTGCCGACGTAGCAACCGCCTGCGCGCCTGCCGCGGTTAATTCGGCCGAAGTGTGATAGCCCCAGTCGACCCCGATGGCGCGCACATTGATCGCGCGGGCCATGTCGATATCGAAACTGGTGTCGCCAATCATCACCGTATCCCGAGGCATTGCGGCGGCATCTGCCATGGCCGCTTCGAGCATCGCCGGATGTGGTTTCGAAGGGTGCCGGTCCGCCGTCTGCAGGGAAATGAAATGGTCGATCACGCCGTGCCCCGCAAGGCAGCTTTCGAGGCCGCGATCCGATTTACCGGTCGCCACGGCAAGCAGCCAACCGCGTTCGCGCAATTGCACGATCAATTCGGCAATTCCGTCAAACATCGGCTCTTCCAATCGGCCTTCGGTTCGGCTGTCGCGGAAGGCTTGTTTGTAACCTTCGACGACCTGGACCTGATCGGAGGCGGCGGCGCCGGGCGCTAATATTCTTACCGCTTGCGGAAGGCTGAGACCGACGATCCTCCGAACCAGATGGTGATCGGGCGGTGGCAGCCCCGCCGATGCGAACCCGCGGTCCATAGCCTCGCAGATGCTTGCTTGCCCGTCGACCAGCGTCCCGTCGCAGTCGAATACCGCCAGTCGCACACTCATGAAACCAAGTCCCGCATCAGCCGGGCAATTCCGTTGGCGCCCGCGCTATCCAGCCCACGCGTGACCCGTTCGCGCTCGGCTGCCCACTTGTTCTGTGATAATTTGACCGTCTCGCGCCAGCTGCCGATTTCCATTTCGAAGCCGACGATGCCTTTCAGCAAACCGGTGAGGCGGGCGGGCGAGAGCTTGTCCATGGTCCACGGCTGACCTTCCGTGACCCTCGCCTCCTGCCGGTCGACTAACTGTTGAAGCAAGGCGCTCAGACCTTCCTCCTCCATCCGCCGGACGTGGCCTTCCAGTTCGAGTGCGACATAGTTCCACGTTGGCACCTGGTCCGGCTGACCATACCACCGAGCCGAGACGTAAGCGTCCGGCCCATTTACCACGGCGAGGGCGGTGTTTCCGGGCAAGTGCTGCGTCAGGCCGTTCCCGACGGCAAGATGAAACTGCAGCGCGCCGTCTCCGGTGGAAATGAGCGGCGTGTGGGCTACCCGCGGCCCCAAGGGGGTCTGCGCGAAAATCATCCCGAAGCCGATCTGGTCGATCAGGGCTTCGTGCAGCCGGCGATCTTCGTCCCGAAAAGCTCTGATCGGGTGCATCAGCGTCCCTTTTTGCTCGGTCCGCCCCGCTTTGGCGCGCCGGTTTTGGTACCGGCTTTCGCGGCGGGCTTGGGTGAACCCTTGCCCTTGGTCGGACCGCGTTTCGCGGGGGCCGCTGCCTTGCCGCCGGTTTTGGGCCGACCCTTGGCGATACCGTCCTTTTCATTCCGTCCACCGGCGACCCGTTCGCGACGCTCACCGCGGCGTTCCTTGCGTATCTGCTTGGAATGCTGGCGCGCGGACTGCTTTTTCTGGTCACGCGACATCGGGGTGGGCTCGTCACTGGGCAGGGCGTCGCTCAGCGTCAGGTCGAAACCCATCTGCTCCATGCTGGCAGCAAAGTGCGGGGGAAGGTCTGCCGTCACATCCAGCGGCGTACCGTCGGGGTGGTCGATCACCAGCCGCCGCGCGTGAAGGTGCAGCTTGCGGCTGATGCTGCCCGTCAGGAACGCATCCTGCCCGCCGTATTTGCCGTCGCCGACGATCGGGTGACCAATTGCCGCCATGTGGACGCGAAGCTGGTGCGTGCGCCCCGTGAGCGGCTGCAACTCGACCCAGCACGCGCTGTTTCCGGCCCGCTCGATCACCCGGTAGCGGGTGCTGGCCTTCTGGCCATTGGCTTCGTCGACATGCATCTTTTCGCCGCCGGTGCCCGGCTGCTTGGATAGCGGCGCGTCAACCTGTCCTTCGTAGACATCGGGCACCCCGACGATCAGCGCCCAGTAGACTTTCTTCGCAGTACGGCCGGAGAACCGCTTGGAGAAGAAAGCAGCGCTGCCGGGGGTCCGGGCAATCAGCAGGACACCGCTGGTATCCTTGTCGAGCCGGTGGACGAGCCGCGGGCGGGGGCCAGTCTCCGCGAAGGCATCCAGCAGACCGTCGACATGGCGGACCATGCCAGTGCCGCCCTGCGTGGCGAGGCCCGGCGGCTTGTTGAGCACGATCGCCGCACGGTCTTGCGTGATGACCATCGCGTCCGCTTCGGCGATTTCGTCTTCGGTCAGTACGCGGCGCTGGTTCGGTCCGCGGTCCGGCGTATCCCCGCCCGGCGGCACCCTGAGGATCTGGCCCGCAGCAATCCGGTCGTCGACCTTCGCCCGTTTTCCGTCGATCCGGATCTGCCCGGTCCGTGCCCAGCGCGAAACGGTGGCAAAGCCGATCTGCGGCAGATGGCGCTTGAACCACCGGTCGAGCCGTACCCCATCGTCATCGCGTCCGATGGTGAACTGGCGGACTTCGGCGGAGGTACCGGCGTTCCCGGCGGGCGGCGACTGGGCGGCACTCATGCGGCGATCCTCGTGATGATCAGGCCGAGATATAGCCCGGCAAGGCTGGCGATGACGGAGATCAGCGCATAGGACAGCGCCGCTGCCGGCTGTCCCCGCTCGATCAGTAGCATCAGTTCAAGGCTGAAGGACGAAAAGGTGGTGAACCCGCCGAGCAGGCCGACGCCGATCAGCAGCCGCCATTGCTCTCCGCTGGCCCCGCTGCGCGCGAGATAGCCCGCCAGCAACCCCATCGCGAACCCGCCGAGCACGTTGACGGTCAGTGTCGCCCACGGGAATGCGGTAATCGCCTGCGGGCCGATGAAGCGGGTCATGGTTCGGCCGAGCTGGTAACGCAGCACCGCACCTGCCGCGCCGCCCAGCGCCACATTGACGGTGGCCGCCAGGGGGGCCATTGAAGAAACAGAGGTCATGGCCCGTCCCTTAGACGCACAATCGCCTTTCGTCATCTGCGCTCTTCCAGGGCGCGCACTTGGCGGTATTTGGCGCGGGAACGCGTTCAGACCCTTGCCAAAACACCTTCGATTCGTTAAGCGCACCGCAGTTCGAGCCGATCCGGACAGGATTCGGCACAATTTCTAATGGTTAGCTGTAGGCGCAACCCCGCCGTGACGCGGGCTCTGTACCTTTGCTGTGAGGTGTTTGAATTTATGCAGATCATGGTTCGCGATAACAATGTCGACCAGGCCCTACGCGCGCTCAAGAAGAAGCTGCAGCGTGAAGGCGTGTATCGCGAAATGAAGCTGCGCCGGCACTATGAAAAGCCATCGGAAAAGCGCGCCCGTGAAAAGGCTGCCGCCGTTCGCCGCGCCCGCAAGCTGGAACGCAAGCGGATGGAGCGTGACGGGATCAAGTAGGTTCCGTCCGGCAATTGCGGGACTTCCCGCTTGAACCAGACACGATGATCAGCCATCAGGGCACGGTGCATTCCGTGCCCTTTTTGCTTTGTGTATGCCATCCACCAATCAGGCCATTCACCAAACAGGACCTTTCATGACCGAGATTACCCGTGTTCCGCTGCATCCGATCGCCAGAGGGTCGTTGACCAAGCTGTGGCTGGGTGTCGTTGCGGTGATCCTGATCGGCGCCGGCATCGCCTACGCAGCCATGCCTGCCGGTGTGTCGGTCGAAACGGTAACCGCGGGCGCAGGCCCAAATCCTTCGGCAACCGACGTGGTGTTGGTGAATTACACCGGCAAGCTTGCGGATGGCACGGTGTTCGATGAAGGCCAGCAGACGCCGCTGCCGCTGGAAGGGATGATCCCCGGCTTCCGCGAAGGCGCGATGAAAATGCAGAAGGGCGGGACGTATCTCATGACGATCCCCTCGGAAAAGGGCTATGGCGCGGAAAGCAAGGCAAACCCCCAAACCGGCGAGGAAGTGATCCCCGCGAACAGCGATTTGGTGTTCGATGTTGAACTGATCGACTTCATGTCGCTGGCAGATTTCCAGGCGCGCATGGCAGAAATGCAGCAGATGCAGCAGATGATGCAGCAACAGCAGCAGGGCGCACCCGGCGCGCCGCCGCCACCCGCACCGCCGCAGCCATAATAACTCGGATGTTTCGGGGCTTGCTGTAAGCGGTGAACAGGCAGACAACGCCGCATGACCCCAGACACGCAGGCTTCGCCGGTTCAGTTTGATAGCGATTGGTCGCTGCGCCCGTGGGTGCTGGGCCTGTTGCTTGGCGTGGCAGATCTGCTTGTCTACCTGATTACTGACGGAAACGATCAAAGCCGCGGTCACATGGCGCTGGCTGCCTTTGTTTTTTTCTCCGCCATGTTCGCGGCTTTCACGCTCGACCGGGGCCGCTGGATCGAGCCTGCCTTGGCGGCGGTGATTGCTGGCGTGGTCATGGCCGGTCTCGCATGGCAGGCGGTCGACCCGAATGACTGGCTGGCGGACGAGGACTTCGCGTTTGGCGCCGGGGTGGTCGCAATTACCCTGTCTCTGCCATTGTTCCAGGCCGGTTTTCACCGGCTTCGCTTCCGGACACCCTACCGCGACACGCATTTCCATGTCTGGACCGACATCGTCAGCGGGGCCGGAGCGCTTGTTTTCGTGGGGTTGTCCTGGGCGCTGATCGCTGTCCTGTCCGAATTGTTCCACCTGCTACAGATCGATTTGCTCAAGAACCTGATCGATGAAGAATGGTTCGGCTGGACCTATTCCGGCCTGACATTCGGCGCGGCGCTCGGCACGCTGCGCAACCAGTTGAGGATACTCGGCACCCTCCAGTCGGTCGTGCTGCTGGTCCTGTCCCTGCTCGCAGTACCGCTCGCCGCGGCGCTCGTCCTGTTCCTGGCGGCGATGATAATGTCGGGGCCCGATGTCCTGTGGGAGGCCACCCGCAGCGCCACGCCGATCCTGCTCGCCTGCGCGTTTGGTGCGTTTGTGCTGACCAATGCGATCATTCGAGACGACGACAGCGAAATGACCACGTCCCGTATCATGCGGATCACCGCGTTGATCCTCGCGCTGGGAATTCTGCCGCTGACGGTCTTTGCCGCGATTTCGATGGGCACGAGGGTGGCGCAATACGGCCTCTCGCCGGAACGGATCTGGGGCCTGATCGCCATCGGTTTCGCCTGCGCTTACGGTTTCGCCTATGTGGTGGCTCTGGTCCGCGGACGGAAAGCCGGATGGCATGACGCCCTCCGCCGCGCCAATCTCCACCTGGCGGTCGCGGGCTGCGCGCTGGCATTTATCGTGGCGCTGCCGCTGTTCGATGTCGGAGCGATGTCCGCGCGCAACCAGATCGCACGAATGGAGGCGGGCAAGGTCAGTGTGGAAGATTTCGATTATGCGGCACTGCGCTGGGATTTCGGGGAAAGCGGACGCCAGGCACTGCGAGAGTTGGCCCGATCCGAAAATGCAGAAATGAATGCGCTGGCTACAAAGGCGCTGGCAGAGAAGGAACGATCGTACCGCTACCCCTCCGGACCGGACGACGAGCAAAAGCGAGCGGCGAACCTGCGGATGGATTTCTCCGACCCCGTGTTGCGGCAAAAAGCGCAATCGGCGGTTCTCGGATTGCCGTGGGCCTGTCACACGCCGTGCGTACTTATTGATCTGGGTGCCGGGGCGGGCGGGATTCGCCGCTTGGCGAAAGTCGAAAACTTCGCTTACACGCTGTTCGAAGTCGACCTGTCCGCGGATGCCACACATGCCCCGAACAACGCGGAGTTGGGCCTCGCAACCGAAACCCCACAAGTAAAAGTCGAAGCCGGTTCCAAGGTCGAGGTCCGGCCTTTCACCGGCCGTCAAATCTATGTCGACGGCAAACCCTTGGGCGTTCCTTTCGAATAGCTTCCGATGGTGCAATGCCCGCTTGAAGCCGCGCCTCCCCGCCGCTAACGCGGCGTCATGTCCGTAGATAAACAAACTGTCGCGAAAATCGCTTCGCTGGCGCGCATCCAGATGGGTGACGCGGAGCTGGAGCGGATGGTGCCCGAACTCAACAACATCCTTAACTGGGTGGAGCAACTGGGCGAGGTCGATTGCAGCGGTGTCGAGCCGATGACTGCGGTGATCCCCAACACGTTGCGGCTGCGCGATGACGTGGTCAACGCCGACCCGCTGACCGGCGGCGACCGCCGTGACGACATCCTGGCCAATGCCCCCGCGCGCGAACACGGGTTCTTCGGCGTACCCAAGGTGATAGAATAATGACCGATATTACCGATCTGGGCGTCGCCGCGATCCGCACCGGGGTGGCACAGGGCGATTTCTCCGCGCGCGAAGTGGCAGAGGGTTTCAACGCCAATGTCGCCGCCGCATCCGCGCTCAACGCGTTCATCGTCACCACGCCGGAAAAGGCGCTCGAGGCAGCGGACAAGGTCGATGCCGACCGCGCTGCCGGCAAGACGCTCGGCAGCATGGCAGGCGTCCCTATCGGGATGAAGGACCTGTTCGCTACGGACGGTGTCCAGACCACGGCCGCCAGCCACATCCTGGAAGGCTTCGTGCCCCAGTACGAGAGCACCGTGTCCAGCAACCTCTGGGCGGCGGGTGCCGGGATGCTGGGCAAGCTCAACCTTGACCAGTTCGCCATGGGGTCGTCGAACGAAACCAGCTATTTCGGCAATGTCATCAGTCCGTGGAAACGTAGCGGCGGTTCCAACGCGCAGATGTCTCCCGGCGGTTCATCGGGCGGCAGTTCCACGGCGGTGTCGGCGAGGCTCGCCCCCGCGGCGACCGGAACGGACACCGGCGGATCGATCCGCCAGCCCGCCGCATTCACCGGCATTACCGGCATCAAGCCGACCTACGGCCGCTGCAGCCGCTGGGGCGTAGTGGCGTTCGCATCCAGCCTCGACCAGGCAGGCCCGATGGCGCATGACGTGCGCGATTGCGCGATCATGCTCGGCGCGATGGCGGGCTTCGATCCGAAGGATTCCACCAGTCTCGACCTGCCAGTTCCCGATTGGGAAGGGGAACTCAATTCCGACCTCAAGGGCAAGAGGGTCGGAATTCCGCGCGAATACCGGATGGACGGCACCGATCCTGAAATCCTCAAGAGCTGGGACGATGGTATCGCCTGGCTGAAGGATGCAGGCGCCGAAGTGGTCGATGTCCGCTTGCCGAATACGAAGTACGCGCTGCCTGCCTATTACATCATCGCCCCGGCGGAGGCCTCATCCAATCTCGCGCGCTATGACGGCGTGCGCTACGGGCTGCGCGACCTGCCGGAGGGTTCCGGCCTGCAGGACATGTACGCCGCGACCCGCGCGGAAGGGTTCGGAGACGAAGTGAAGCGCCGGGTGCTGATCGGTACGTATGTGCTCAGTGCCGGTTATTACGATGCGTATTACACGCAGGCCCAGAAAATCCGCGCCCTCGTGGCGAAGGATTTCGAGGACGCATTCCAGAAATGTGACGTGATCCTTGCCCCGACCACGCCGACCGCCAGCTTCGGCCTCGGCGAAAAGAGCGACGATCCTTTGGCTATGTATCTGAACGACGTGTTCGCGGTGCCTGCAAGCCTTGCTGGATTGCCGGCGATGAGCGTGCCGTGCGGAGTGAACGGCGAAGGATTGCCGCTCGGCCTTCAGATCATCGGTCGCGCCTTCGACGAACAGGGTGTGCTCAACGCCGGCTTGGCCATCGAGGAGCGCGCAAACTTTACAGCCAAACCGGACAGGTGGTGGGTATGAGCAATTACCGTATCCAGGGCGCGACGGGCGATTGGGAGGTCGTAATCGGCCTCGAAGTTCATGCGCAGGTCACATCGAAATCGAAGCTTTTTTCCAGCGCTAGCACCGAATTTGGGGCTGAACCCAACGCCCAGGTCAGCCTGATTGACGCCGCGATGCCCGGGATGCTCCCGGTCCTGAATGCGGAATGCGTTCGCCAGGCGGTGCGTACTGGCATGGCAATCGAGGCTCAGATCAACACCTATTCACGGTTTGACCGGAAGAATTACTTCTACGCCGACCTGCCGCAGGGGTACCAGATTTCGCAGCTTTATCATCCCATCGTGGGCGAGGGGAAGCTGCTGATCGCCAGGGACGAGAAGGCCGGCATTCCCGAAGACAAATACATCGGAATCGAGCGTATCCATATCGAACAGGATGCGGGAAAGCTGATGCACGACCAGCATCCGACCATGTCCTACGTCGATCTCAACCGCTGCGGCGTGGCGCTGATGGAAATCGTTTCCAAGCCGGACATGACTTCACCCGCCGAAGCCGGGGCATACGTGCGCAAGCTGCGGTCGATCCTGCGCTATGTCGGATCGTGTGACGGTAACATGGAAGAAGGCTCCATGCGGGCGGACGTAAACGTGTCTGTACGCAAGGTCGGCGCGGCAGAACTGGGTACGCGGACCGAGACCAAAAACGTCAATTCGGTCCGCTTCGTCATGGCGGTGATCGAACAGGAAGCGCGCCGCCAGGTCGATCTGATCGAAGAGGGCGGCACCGTGGTCCAGGAAACCCGGCTGTACGATCCGGACAAGAACGAAACGCGGTCCATGCGTAGCAAGGAAGACGCGCACGATTACCGCTATTTCCCCGATCCGGACCTGCTGCCGCTCCGGCTGGAGGATGCGTTCCTGGTGGAATGCCGCGCGTCCCTGCCTGAGCTGCCCGACGCCAAACGCCTGCGTTACACCGGCGAATTGGGCATGACCGAATATAATGCGGCGCAGCTGACGGCAGAGGTGGAAACCTTTGCCCGGTTCGAAACCCTGCTGGCGGAAACCGCGCGTCAGGCCGGAAAGACCGAAGCCGAGGTGGCTACGCAGGTCGCCAACTGGACTTTGTCGGTCGCCCCAGGTGTAATCAAGTCGCTGGGGGATGAGGCAAGGTTGGAGCACAACACCGCCGCCGCCAACGCCGCGATCCTGCAAATGGTCAGCGCCAACACAGTATCCGGCGGGCAGGCCAAGGAAATTTACGAGATCGTCCTAAAGACTGGCCGCGATCCGGCAGAAATCGCCGAGACCGAAGGATTGAAGCAGCAGTCCGACACCGGCGCCATCGAAGCGGAAATCGACAAGGTCCTCGCCGCCAATCCCGACAAGGTCGCAGAGTACCGCGGCGGCAAGGACAAGCTGTTCGGTTTCTTTGTCGGCCAGACGATGAAGGCGATGCAGGGCAAAGCCAACCCGGGCGTAGTGAACGAATTGCTGAAGGCGAAGCTGGGCTGATCGGCATTAGTCCCGGATCGCGTCACCAAGCATGAAAAAGGCCGCCGGAGCCTCGCTCCGGCGGCCTTTTCATTGGATTGGCTCTTTGCGTTAGCTTTGGCGTTCGCCTGTCATTGCCATCGAGCCGAAGGCACCGGCGTTTACGGTGCCTACCAGCTGGTCGCCGTCCACGTTTGCTTCGCAATCGAGGGTCATCGGCATGGGCACCGTCATGTTCATTTTCCAAGTCAGCGTGTTGCCGTCGATTTTGCCGTCTTCGACTTCCATGCTGCCCATCGCACCGGCGTTGGTGCCGGTGAATGTGTTGCCATCATCGCCGGGTACGACGGTAAAGGTGCTCTTCTGGTCGCCCATCGGGCTCTTGGTTACGCAATCGTAGGTTCCTGCAACAGACATTCATTCTCTCCTTGTGCATGGGTGGGTCGGGTGTGTGAGGATCAGTCGCCGGCCGCCTCGCGGGTTTCGACGGGCAGGCCCAACTTGTCGAGTTGCGGTGAGATCACCGCGGCGTCGCCGACGATAACGAAAACAAGATCATCACCGAGCAGGTTTGCTTTTGCTTCGGCGTCGATCTGCTGGGCGGTAAGGTTCGAATAACGCTCCGCCAGGGTCTCGTAATAATCGTCCGGGCGGCCGTAATTCACGATACTCTGGATTCCGCCGAGAACCGCGCGCGATGTCTCGAACCGACCGGGAAGCTCGCGGACGTTGCCGTTGACCATCCGTTCGAGTTCCTGCGCGGTGACACCCTGTCCGCCAGTGTATGCGGCCAGATCCTTGCGCAATTCGACAATCGAATCCCCGGTCCGGTCGGCCTGGACCGGCGCATAGATCAGCAGGCTGGTCTGGTCGATCGGCTGGCGCAGGATGCTGCGCACGCCGTAGGACCAGCCCTTGGTCTCACGCAGGTTCATGTTGATCCGGCTGAGGAAGCTGCCACCGAAAACCTCGTTGGCCGAACCCAGCACCAGCAGGTCTTCCGTTCCCTTCTGCGGCAGGACGCGGCCTGCCAGGATTACGGACTGCGGCGAATTTGGCCGGTTAATCAGGATAACCCGCGAAGTCTGCGAAGGAATCGGTGCAGTAAAATCCTTGGTCGGAGCCGGTACGCCGGGCGCGCGCCAGTCGCCGAAACTCGCTTCCAGCAACTTCACGGCATCGGCCAGGTTCGTATCGCCGACAATGAACACCTTGGCCATGTCGGGACGGATCCACACCCGGTGAAAATCGCCGAGTTCTTCGCGCGTGAGAATGCTGACCACGGCTGGATCGCCCGTTCCCGTGGGCGGGATACCATAGGGGTGGTCGGTACCGAACAAAGCCGGTGCGAGGGCCCGCTGGCCGATTGAACCCGGATCATTGAGCTCGTTCTTTATCCGCGTCAGTTGCTGGGTGCGGACGCGTTCCAGTTCCTTGGGATCGAAGGCCGGGTTGCGCACATAGTCAGCCATCAGTTCGAGCGAGGGGGCCAGATTTGGCTCCATCGCGGCGAGCCCGATCGTCGTCTTGTCGGCGTCGGCGATGGCGTAAAGCGCGGCACCGAGCCGTTCCTTGGCGATCGCCAGTTCGGTGGAATCCAGCGTGGTCGTGCCTTCGTCCATCATCTGCAGCATCATCGACTGGAGGCCGAGGCGCTGCTTCGGATCGGCGGCATATCCGGCATCGAACTCGATTTCGACATTGACCACCGGCACCGCGTCACGCCGGGCAAAATACACTTCCATCCCGTTTGAAAGGGTCGCCCGTTCGATGTCCGGGAAATCGAGCGGCCTCAATTCTTCGACATCCGGCAGCTTCGACCGGTCCGCTTGGGCCGTAGCCGTATTCGCCGCTGCACCCATGGACTGTGCTGCAAATGGACCGTTGTAGAACGCGGGCTGCATTCCGCTGCCAGCTTCCGGCGCGACGATGTATCCGCCGCGATTCTCGCCGCCTTCGGTCCGGTCACCCGGCTCGACAGTCAGCGAAAATACGGGGCGGGACAGCCACTTGGATGTGACGCTGCGCACTTCTTCCGGGGTCATCGCAGCGGCCCGTTCCAGCGCCTCCTTATACGCGGAGGGGTTGCCTTGATAGAGCAGCCCCTCTGCCAATGTCGGGGCCTTGCCGCCGAAGCCGCCGACCTGTTCCAGCCCGCGGATCTGGCCCGCGGCATATGTGGTGGTGGCGCGCTGCAATTCGTCCGCGGTCGGACCTTCGGCCAGGAATTTCGCAATTTGCGCGTCCAGCGCGGCCGCCAAGGTGCCCTCGTCGACCCCGGGCTTGGCATCGGCATAGACCACGAACTGGCCGGCCTGGGCGAAGATTTCAGCGCGGGCGACCACACTCACTGCCAATTGCTGTTCGCGCACCAACGCGTTGTCGAGCCGCGAACTGGCGAGGCCGCCGAGTACGGTACCGCCCATCGTCAGCGGCAGGTAATCGGGGTTGTCGAGCCCGGGAACGGCCCACATCCGGTAGATGCGCGGGGTCGCGACGCGGTCGTAAATCGTTTTCTCGAGCGGCGCGTCGAGATCGGGCACGGGGGCCGCGACTGGCTTGATCGCAGGGCCGGCGGGAATGGCGCCGAACCATTTGGAGACCTTGGCCTTGGCCGTAGCGACGTCAATATCGCCGGCCAGCGCCAGGACGGCGTTGTTGGGGCCGTAATGATCGCGGAACCACTGCTTCACATCGTCGAGCGTTGCGCTGGAAAGATCATCCATCGAACCGATGGTCGAGTGATGATAGGGGTGGCCGGACGGGTAGAGATTTTCCAGTTGTTCGTATTCTGTCAGGCCGTACGGCTGGTTGTCACCCTGCCGCTTCTCGTTCTGGACCACGCCAATCTGGTTATCGAGTTTTTCCTGCGTCACTGCGCCAAGCAGGTAGCCCATCCGGTCGCTTTCGAGCATCAGCGCTCGATCGAGCGCGCCGGTCGGCACAGTCTGGAAGTAATTCGTGCGGTCGAACCAGGTGGTCCCGTTGAAATCGGTCGCGCCGACCTGCTGCAGCGGCTCAAAGAAATCGCCCGGTGAATTTTCCGAGCCGTTGAACATCAGATGCTCGAAAAGATGGGCAAACCCGGTCTTGCCTTCGGGTTCATGCTTCGAGCCCACTGCGTACCACACCGACACGCCGACAACCGGTGCCTTGCGGTCGGTATGGACCAGCACGGTCAGGCCGTTATCGAGCGTGAAGCGTTCGTATGGGATCGAAACCGCGCTAACCAGTTCCTCAACCGAAGCGGGTTCCGCGGCGGTGACTTGCTCGGCTGACGCAGGAATTGCGGATGCCGGTTCCATCGAAGTTGTGGCGCACGCACCGAGCGAAAGTGCAAGCAGGCTGACGGCGGTAAAGCGAAGACGCATGAAATTTCCCAAATTGTTGATTTGTTTCTTTGGATACCTGTTTAACCAGCGCTCACCGGCTGGTCACGGTTTTTCGACTAACCGCATTTCTTTCGGCATCAACGCGCCAGAAATGAACCGGTTTCAGACGGTGCTGGATGAACAGTGTAGACTGGTCGCTGTAATGCGGGCTGTCAGGGCGAGTGGTCGCGGAGCCGAAGGGCTGGATCGATTGGGAGCGGACGGGTTTGCCCTGTTCCCATTCGACGAACATTACGAAGCTGTCGCCATGTTTGACCGAAAGGCGTCCGTCGTCATCAACGTCCCAGGTGGTTGATGCGCGGAGCGTATCGCTGCCACCATCGAGGGGCAGGTCGACCTCGCCCTGCCGCAGGCGCAGCACTTGTGACATCGGCGGGTCGAGCCGTCCGAAATGGGTCATCAGGTGCCGTGCGGCGTCGCCCAGTTGCCCCTCGGGAGACGGCTGTTCCAGCTTGTTCTGATACTCCGCCGACATGTATTCGCGCAATATCAGCAGCGCCAGGGCATCGGCACGTCCAACGTTGTCGGCGGTCAGGTCCCACGTGCCGAGCAATCGCTGGGCACGGTGTTCCAAGGTGCCCTTGCGCAGCGAAAGTGCGGCGATTTCGTCCAGCATCTGGTCGACGTATCCGGCCCTTTCGTAGGCTTGGTCGTACTTTATCGCCTCGAGCGTTTGGCGGTCGATCGTGGCGGCTTCGCTCATTAGTTTCCATGCGCGGCGGGCGCGGTTGGTGCTGTTGAGCTCGACCCCCAATTCCGGTGCGACGCTGTCCGGCGACAAGTCGCTGCCGGGCCCCGCGGCCTTGAATGGGTTGTTATTGGCGTTGAACACCCAGCCGGATGATGGATTGAGATATTGCGGGACATCGGCGAAATCGGCTTTTTCGGTCCAGATCAGGCTGCTGTCGTCGCCTGGCAAGATGCCGCGCCAATCGGGGCCGACCTTCCGCTTGGGGAATGATGCGTTGTAGATATAGGCAATGTTGTCCGCTGCGTCGGCGTAGATGAAATTGGTCGAGGGGACGTCCATCCGGGCCATGATGCTGGTCCACTCGGCAAGGTCTTTCGCCTTGTTGAGCCGGTAATAGGCATCGAGCTGGCCAAGATCGTCGATCCCGGCGTAGCGGATGGCATAGAAGCCATTGTCGTTCTTGATCACCGGACCGTGTTTGCTGTGGTAAACCGTCATCCACACCGGCACAGATACCGGTCCGTACCGCACCGCGAGGCGGACGGATTTTTCTTCCAGCGGCAGCCATTTTCCGTCGAGCCGGTAATTCTTGCCGCTTTCGTCCATTTCCAGCTTGTAGACATCGACGAGATCAGGGCGGTTGACCGTGTTGGTCCAACCGAGATTTTCGTTATGCCCGAGGAACGGGTACGGGCTGCCGGGGAAATTGGCGCCTGCGAAGTGCCAGCCCTCTCCGCTTTCCACGACCAGTTCGTACCACGCGACACCGCCGCGCCATGGTTGGTGCGCGTTGGAGACCAGCCGAGTGGTGGCCTCGCCGGATTTTTCCGCCGAGACTGCAAATGCGTTCGAACCGGCAAGTGCGCCGTCTTCGCCGACAGGAAGCGGGCCGGGCTGTTGCGGATTGGCGGGGGTAATCGCCGGTCCGTATTCAGGCCGCATCGGTTCACCCGCCACCAGCGGTTGGATGATGTTGTTCAGACCGAAGAAAAAAGGCTGGCGCAGCGCGAAGCCCGCCGCGACATCTTCCCCGTTGACGGGGAAAAGGCTGCCCAGCTTCAGCTCGGCAGGATGCTCGGCTGCGTATTGGTTAAGGCCCGCGGCATAGGCGTTGAACAGCGCCTGCGTATCCGCGGGGAGGGAGGTAAACTGGCGCCGGGCCGTCCCGCGCGCGTCCAGCAGGTGATAGACGTAATCGACCGCTGCCCCGTCTTCCCCGGCGATCGCGCCGTAGCGTCCGCGGCTCATCGCCACGACATCCTGCAAGGTAAAGAAATCGTCTTGTGCGTGGGCGATCGCTACGCCGAATGCGACGTCCGCGTCGGTGTCGCCGTAGATGTGGGGCACGCCGAATTCGTCGCGGATGATCTCCGCACGATAATCCGTCGCTTTGGGCGCTGTACCGCGGGTCGCGAACAGCGGCTCCCATGTCATCAGGCCAATCAGCATCACAACCAACAGGCTCAGCACAACCCAGCCCAGCCGGGCGAGCCACTTCTTCATGCAGTAATCCTCTCACCTCCGGACTAGCGGGATTTTTCCGGTCGGAAAAGGGTTGTGATACGAAACCTTCGCTTTCGGCACCGAGCGCGGTCGCCAGCCGAAACGCTTTCGCTTCGCAAGCTTGTGGCTTGGCACTGGCAACCCCTATATAGATGTAACACACCTACTGTTTGCCAAGACATGGGGGATACTTGTGTTGCAAATTCGCCACACTATATCCAGCCGGTATCATTCGAAAGGCACTTCATGAATCTCGAGAAATTCACCGATCGCGCCAAGGGTTTCCTCCAGTCGGCGCAGACAGTTGCCATCCGTAACAATCATCAGCGGATCAGCCCGACGCATTTGCTGAAGGCGCTGCTCGAAGATGAGGAGGGCATGGCCGCCGGGTTGATCCAGCGCGCGGGCGGCGATGCCAAACTTGCCGTCCAGCAGGTCGATCTGGAACTGGCGAAGGTGCCTGCGGTGTCCGGCGGCGGGGCGCAGCAGACGCCGGGCCTCGACAACGATGTCGTGCGCCTGCTCGACCAGGCAGAACAGATCGCCGAGAAAGCTGGCGATAGCTACGTCACGGTCGAGCGCCTGCTGGTCGCGCTCTCGCTCGCCAGCACCACCAAGGCGGGCCAGATACTGAAGGCCGCAAATGTAGAGCCGGGCGCACTGAACTCTGCGATCAACGAATTGCGCGGCGGCCGCACGGCTGACACCTCCAGTGCCGAAAACGCCTATGACGCGATGAAAAAATATGCCCGTGACCTCACCCAGGCCGCGCGCGATGGCAAGCTCGACCCGGTGATCGGCCGCGACGAGGAAATCCGCCGCACGATCCAGATCCTCGCCCGGCGTACCAAGAACAATCCCGCCCTTATCGGCGAGCCGGGAACCGGCAAGACGGCGATTGCCGAAGGACTGGCGCTGCGGATTGCCAATGGTGATGTGCCCGACAGCC
This sequence comes from Allopontixanthobacter sediminis, assembly GCF_009828115.1. Classification (GTDB taxonomy): domain Bacteria; phylum Pseudomonadota; class Alphaproteobacteria; order Sphingomonadales; family Sphingomonadaceae; genus Allopontixanthobacter; species Allopontixanthobacter sediminis. The sequence goes on from NZ_WTYL01000003.1 coordinate 196,415, forward strand.
TGAAAGGGCGCACGTTGATGGCGCTCGACATGGGCTCGCTCATAGCGGGCGCCAAATACCGCGGCGAATTTGAGGAACGGCTGAAGGCGGTGCTCGATGAAGTTAAGGGTGCGGAAGGCCAGATCATCCTGTTCATCGACGAAATGCACACGCTGATCGGTGCCGGCGCCTCGGAAGGGTCGATGGATGCTTCCAACCTGCTGAAGCCGGCTCTGTCACGCGGTGAACTCCATTGCATCGGCGCGACCACGCTGGATGAATATCAGAAATATGTCGAGAAGGACCCCGCGCTGCAGCGACGGTTCCAGCCGGTCTATATCGAGGAACCCAGCGTCGAGGACACGATCTCCATCTTGCGCGGAATCAAGGACAAGTATGAGCTACACCATGGGGTTCGGATCACCGACAATGCGATTGTTGCGGCGGCGCAGCTGAGCAATAGGTATATCTCCAACCGCTTCCTGCCCGACAAGGCGATCGATCTGATGGACGAGGCGGCGAGCCGGATCCGGATGGAGGTGGAGTCGAAGCCGGAGGAGATCGAGGGTCTCGACCGCCGGATTATCCAGCTGAAGATCGAGGAATCGGCCCTCACCAAGGAGAGCGACCAGGCTTCCAAGGATCGGCTGAGCGCCCTGCGCGAGGAACTGGCCAATCTGGAGCAGCAAAGTTCCGAACTGACTACCCGCTGGCAGAACGAGCGCGACAAGATCCATGCCGAGAGCAGGCTGAAAGAACAGCTCGACGCGGCGAAGATCGAACTCGAACAGGCTCAGCGCGAAGGTGACCTCGCCAAGGCTGGCGAGCTGTCTTACGGGCGCATTCCTGAACTCGAGAAGGCGCTGGAGGCGGCGCAGGGTCATACCGAAAACGCGCTGCTACGCGAAGAAGTGACCGAAGACGACATCGCCGGCGTTGTCAGCCGGTGGACCGGCGTGCCGGTCGACCGGATGATGCAGGGCGAGCGGGACAAGTTGCTGGCCATGGAATCGACCATCGGCAAACGGGTCATCGGCCAGGAACAGGCGGTCAACGCTGTATCGAAGGCGGTGCGCCGCGCACGGGCCGGATTGCAGGACCCGGGCAGGCCCTTGGGCAGCTTCCTGTTCCTCGGCCCCACCGGTGTCGGCAAGACCGAACTGACCAAGGCGCTGGCCGAATTCCTGTTTGACGACGATTCGGCGATGGTCCGGATCGACATGAGCGAATTCATGGAGAAGCATGCGGTCGCCAGGCTGATCGGTGCACCTCCCGGCTATGTCGGATATGAGGAGGGCGGGGTGCTGACTGAGGCGGTGCGACGGCGGCCTTATCAGGTCGTGCTGTTCGACGAGGTAGAGAAGGCGCACAACGACGTCTTCAACGTGCTGCTGCAGGTGCTCGATGACGGCCGGCTCACAGACGGGCAGGGCCGCGTTGTCGATTTCTCGAATACGCTGATTATCCTCACGTCCAACCTTGGCAGCCAGTATCTGTCGAACCTCGAGGAAGGCCAGAAGGTCGAGGATGTCGAGCCGCAGGTGATGGACGTGGTGCGCGGGCATTTCCGTCCGGAATTCCTGAACCGGTTGGACGAGATCATCCTGTTCCACCGCCTGGCGATGGAGCACATGGCCCCGATCGTGGATATCCAGGTCGGCCGGGTGCAGAAACTATTGAAGGACCGCAAGATTACTCTCGACCTGACCGAAGCGGCAAGGCGCTGGCTCGGCCGGGTCGGCTATGATCCGGTCTACGGCGCGCGGCCTCTGAAGCGAGCGGTCCAGCGCTACCTGCAGGACCCGCTGGCCGACATGATTTTGCGCGGCGAAGTTCCCGACGGCAGCACGGTCGAGATCGACGAGGGCGACGGTGCGCTGGAGATGGCCGTCACTTAAGGATACGGCGGGGGCGGTCGTTCCAGGACACCCGCCTCGGCCAATCCGGAAAACGAACAATTGCCTAACAAAAAAGGGCCCCGGTTTCCCGGGGCCCTTTCTTTTGAGCAATGCTCGGTATGATCAGAGCGCGAAGTTCACGTTAGCGAACCACGTACGGCCCCGGTAATCATAACCGGAATAGAGCGGTGCGTTACCGACCGTGTTGAAGCCGATTGCAGTGATTTCCGGCGGTGCGGTGTTGAACAGGTTACGAACACCAAAGGTGAATTCGAACTGGTCAACATCGACCTGGACCGAAGCAGAGTGCAGGAAGTAATCATCGGTTTCGAGCAGGTACTGGTCACGGAAAGCCTGAACCGTATCCGGGTCGGTTTCGCCGGTCAGTTCGTCGAAGGCGAAGAACTCGTAGGTCTTGTTCTTGTCACCATCCGTCCAATCGATCCCGTAACGGAACGTCACGTTGTCGATCGCATAGGTAACGTCGAAGCTACCCACCCAGTCAGGCTGCGTCACGATGCCATTGGCGTCGGTCAGGAACTCTTCCGGGAACAGACGGGTCGACTGCTCGGTGTACTTCGTGACGTTCGCATTCAGTACGAAACGTCCGTCGAACAGATCACGTGCGTAACGGGCGTTGAATTCATAACCCTTCACGATGTCTTCCGACAGGTTCACGAAGCTGCTGATCACCGTCAGACGCTGGTTGGCGTCACGGGTAACGAAGCGGCAGAAACCGGCATTCGGATCGAAGTTCACATCAGAGTAGCAACGGTTCAGGATGGTCCCGCCCGCGAGATCTGATACGCCGTTGTCAACCTTGATGTCGAAGTAATCGAGTGACAGCGAAACGGTACCGATCGAAGCTGGCAGCGGTGGGCTGACAACTGCGCCAACGGTCCAGTTCTTAGAGGTTTCCGCCGACAGGCCTGCTTCGGCACCGCCGACCCGGAAGACGCTGATTCCGCTGGTTTGCGTAAAGCCAACAGGCAGACCGATCGAGGCGCAGTTAGCCGCAATGATCTGCTGGTTGGGCGATTGCGCGCCAGGAGCAGGAAGATCGTCGCAAGGGTCGCTACCGGAACCAAGGAAGCCACTGGTGGCACCAAGGAACTGCTCAGCCAAGGCCGGAGCACGGTAGGAGGTGCCGTAGCTGCCGCGAAGGGCGAAACCACGAATTGGCTCCCACTCGCCGCCGATCTTGTACGTGGTATCGGAACCATACGATGCATAATCCGTGTACCGGGCCGACGCGTTGAGGTTCAGGCGGTAGAAGAACGGTACATCGGCCAGGATCGGCACGAAGACTTCGCCGAAGACTTCCTTGACGTTGTCGTTGCCGACCGTCGGCGTGCCGGCAGTGAGACCGAACAGGTTGCCGTTGATCGAGTTGGCATCCGGCTGGTCGTTGATGCTCTGCTTGCGGTATTCAGCACCAAGAGCAAGCTGAACATCGCCGCCGGGCATGGCGAAGATCGGACCATCGATGTTGAAGGCGAAGGTCGTTTCACGGAACTGCGTCTCACCGATTGTGTTGACCAAGATGTAATCCTTGAAATCCTGCGGAAGGATCCCCCCGATTACGTCTGCACTAAGAGCCGGTGCTGCCACGCAGTTGGGATTGATACCCTGAGATGCGCAGCTGAACGAACCGTCTGTGTTCTGCACGACGTCGAGCGAAGCTGCCAGACGGTCGGTGAGGAACGATTCGATTTCGTAGGTACCATCGTTCCACGACTTGCCGACATAGGCATCGTAACGCCAACCTTCGAGGAAGAAGTCGCCGCGAAGGCCTGCGCCTGCGCGGACGTAGTCAACCTGTTGGGCGGAATCCGTGAGACCGAAGCCGATGAAGCCACGGGCCGCAACAGTCCGACCGTTCGAGGTGGGGTTGGCAGCAAGGAAGACACCATTACGCAGGTTCGTCGGAAGCAACGGACTGCCGGTGACATAATCGAGCGACAGCTGACGGTACAGCGGCGAGGCCGAGTTCCGACGCGTGCCGAGTAGTTCGCCGTAAAGTTCGGCGTTGCCGAGCGTTCCGAGGTCGTAGCTTGCGGACAGATAGCCGGTGTAGATTTCGGCTTGGGTAATCAGCGGTTCTTCTTCCTGAGCCGGGTCAAGGGTATCGCGGCTGTAGAAATCGACACCGAGATAGCCTGGGAACGGACCAGTGGTCTGGCCGGGCGCTGGAACGAAACGGTTGAAACGTCCTACGGCGCCGGTCGTACGGCTCACGGCATCGCGAGTTGGGGCGCCAAGGGTGTTGATTGTCACGCCGCCATTGTCCAGCGTGAAGCAGCCTGTGCCGTCGAAACCGACGCCATCAGCGGAGCCGAATTCGGAACCTTCCCCATCAAGGAAGCCGCCAATCGGGCAATCGAAGAATGGCACGTCGTTGCGGGCCAGCTTGTTGCGCTTGCGGTATTCAACCGAGCCCACGATGCTGAGACGGTCCGTCTGGAAACCGAACGATGCCGCAACGCGGGTATCGATACCGGCACCCACTTCGGGAACGTTGGTCTGAGCTTCGATCTGGAAACCACGAAGCTGCTGGTCGGTGATGATGTTGACAACACCGGCGACTGCGTCCGAACCGTAAACGGACGAAGCGCCCGCTTTCAGGACTTCGATGCGGTCGACGATTGCGGTCGGCAGGACGTTAAGGTCGGCTGCGAGAACCGAACCACGCGTACCGCCCGGAGCAAGCCGGCGACCATTCAGAAGAATGAGCGTACGTGAAGGGCCGAGGCCGCGAAGGCCGAGAGTATTGGCACCGGTGCCGCCGTCGGTTACAAAACCGCCGAAGAAGTTGTTGATCTGGCCGGAACCCTGGGTCACCGCATTGCTCTGCAACGCGTCAGTCGCGCTGTTGAAGCCTGCCTGGGTGATTTCTTCCGAGGTGATCACGGTGATTGGTTCGGCGGTCGTGAATTCGTCACGACGGATACGCGTGCCGGTAACGACAATAGCGCCGGCGACCGGAGCTTCTTCGGTTACCGTTACTGGTGCTTCGTCATCGGCATCCTGCGCATAGGCGGGCGACGCGAAGGTAGCCAGTGTTACCGCTGCAAGGCCTGCGCCTGCGAACAGGCGTCCCTTGCCAACGTTCAAGTTGGTGAGAGTATTTTTCATAGTAGATCCAGTCCCCCTGAGGATGGCCGGAAAACCCGGCATCTAGGATAAAAGTCGAACAAACAGGTTCAGCGACACGGGGCCGTGCTGAATCCGCTCTGCCGAGGGATGGGGCACAGGGGGACTAGTCGCAAATGAAATCAAACCGCAACATTGACTTTAAGGTGTCGCTGTTGCGCTGCAGCAACAGTCACAACGGAGCACCACTTTGTCGATAATTTTCGCAATCTAAGGAGTTCGCGAACGCTGTCCGGCGATGTGCCGAACTTGGGACCACCCGTCTGCAACGCGCCGTCTGGCCTGATCAGCGAATGCGCCGGCCCTTCACGCCTAGCTGGTCGTTGACCCTGATGAAGTAACTGCCAAGAGCCGCCTTCCGGAATTCCACCGGCTGTCCCGGCTCAGGATCGAGCAAGCGCCTGGGTGCTTCATCGATCTGCCACAAGGCACCTTCAGCAGTCTGGATGACCCATCCTTGGCGGGTCCTGGTGGCTGATGTGATAGTGCTTTGGAGGACTTCCAGTTCCTCTGTGTCGCTTTCGTCGCGCTTTTTAAAGATGCCGAGGTCGGGAACCGAGAGCCCGAAAAACTTGCGGCGTGTTTCCCGCACGTCGGCGCGGTCCACGACCTGAAGATCGCCTTCTTCGTTCGCCTTGAGCATGCGCGAGACTGCGCTGTCGAAGCAGGCGAGCCGCGCCGAATCGGCCGCCTCTGCCTGGCAGGATTTAAGCAAATCGAGATATTCGACATTCTCCCCGCCCTGGGTCGCGGCGGCATCTTGCGCGGCTGCAGGCGGGGACACAGCAGCCAGGGTCGTGAGCGCGAAACCAAGGGTGAGGGCATTCACGGGCCGAATTCGCATCAATTTCATGGAACTATCCTGTCCTGGTTTGCCGGGGAAGATGGCGCGGAACCTTCACGGTTCTCGATTTGCCGGATTTCAGGCAGTTGCCCCAATTCTGAGGTTTCTTCAATCCTTGGCCGTTGTTCAATCTGCGTTGATAATGCGCGAGGGACCCAGGATCCCTTGTTTATCTTTGACTGATATCTGACCCGGTGGCAAAAGTCGGCATTCAGTCATCGCGTGGGGATATTGTATGAGTTTTTCAGGTCTTGCCTCAGTTCTGATCATTGCGGCCGCTTCCGCCAATCCGGCGGCGGCCACTCCGCAACCACCAAGCCAGCCAGCCACTGCCGAAGCTGCGCCTGCCGAAGCGAAGCCCGAAAAGATGATCTGCCACCAAGACAAGGTCATCGGTTCCCGGGTCAGCGCTAAAAAGGTCTGCAAGACCGCATCGCAGTGGGCGGCGGAAAAGCAGGATGCGCGTGAAGCAACCGAAAAGGTGCAGTCCGCCCGGTGGAAATCGGAATAGGTCTACGGCAACTATCGCAAAGCCGACGGTTTATTCGGTTTCATAGCCCATTTTTTCGGCCCATGGCCGCAGGATTGGCATTACCGGTGACAAGTGATCGGCATAGCGGCGCCAACGGTAACGTGCGCGCGAGTAAAGTTCTTCGCCGATCTGCGAATAGCTGGCCGTACGGACCCGGCCGCGCGTCCGGGCCGTTGCGGTATGATCGAGCAATTGGTCGTCCCAGTCGAGATCCAGCCATTCGAGCAACGGCGAAAGTTCCGTTTGCGGGCCGACCACCAGTCGTTCGTAACGCACCCGGTGAACGTCAACCGGGAAGAGTTGCAGGCTGCATTCCCATGCCGAAAAGACCGTATCATAGGTCAGTGCAGCTTCTTGCAATGAGGTGAAACTGCGCATGGCGAAATTCATCTGGAAATTCGCCATGAAACAGCTGAACACGACATCGTAGGGATGGCGTTCCGCCATGATGATCTTCGCGTTGGGGAACAGCCGGTGGATGAAGGGAATACGGTCCATGTTCAGGGGGTGCTTGTCCACCAGCCAGCGGGTGTCGTCCCAACCGTACTCCCGCGCGAATTCGAAATAAGCTGCGCGAAGTTCGCCGATCCGCCCGGGCGTGAGAGCGGCTATATCGTCTTCCCCGACCAGACGGCGAGTACGCGCTGTCATCGGACGTTCTTCAAGTACCGACAGCCCCGGCTGACCCATCAGCATCGTATCGAGCAGGGTTGTGCCGGAGCGGGGAAAACCGACCAGGAACACAGGATCGCGGGGTTCCTGCGGTACGTCGACATCGTTCCAGCCTTGCGCCCACGAATCCGTCCAGCCCGACATCGTTTCCTGCAGTTGTTCGCGGTAGGTCAAGCCCGCGGCAGGCGGCGTTGCCGCCAAGGCTTCTTCGTTCATGCGGGTGAACGCGGAAAACGCTGCATCTGCATCGCCAAGGCGGTCGGCAATCCCGCCGACAAGATGGAAGCGTCGCATCGGATGGATTGATTCGGGGATCTTTTCCGCGAACGCTGCCGCGTCTTCGAAGCGGTCCTGGCGGCGTGCGAGCCAGGCGGAAAGGAAGGCGGTCTCGGCGCCCATTTTCCGATCTTCCACCCGCTCGACCAGGTTTGCCAGATCGTCGACCCGGTTAAGGCTTTCGTAGATCACTCCAAGTTCGATGTAGCCGTCGCTGTTGTCACCCGGCAGCGCGATTGCTTCCTCCAACCGGGCGATCGCCGCTTCGGGCTCGTCAAGGCGGGCGTGGGTAATGCCCAATTCGATAAGGACACGCTGGTTGTCCGGCGCGATCCGGTGTGCATCGAGCAGCGCTGTGAGACGGGGCCGGTATCGCTCGGCTGTGTTCAGGACGTCAGCCAGGTTCAAATAGATCGAAACCTCCGACGGAGCTATCGAGATCGCGCGCTCGAACGCCTCGATTGCTCCGTCATGGTCGCCGGTCCTCGCGAGGATATTTCCAAGGTTGTTCCAACTGGCCAGATCGTCCGGGTCCGCAGCAATCGCCCTGCGGTAGGCCGCTGCCGCCGCTTCGAGGTCATTTGCTTGCTGGCGGATGTAGCCGTCAATTCGCGCCAGGTCAGGGTGGGCCGCACCATCGGCTATCCGCAGGGCGTCTTCGGCCCGGCCCGTTTCCAGCAGCGCTCGTGCAAGATTGACGCGGCTGGGGTGGTCGGCCGGATTGATCGCAATCAAGGCCTCCAGATGCGGGATTGCCCGGGCCGGTAAACCTAGGCGAAGCGCTGCAAGGCTTGCCACCGCGTGATAGGGCGCACGGTCCGCTGCCGAAGCTGCACCGGCCTCAGCGATTTCGAGCGCACCGGAGTTATCGGCCATGCTTAGCCGTTCCATCGCGGCGATCAATTGCCGGGGCGGCTGGTTCAATGTGCTCGTGGAATCCGTCATTCAGGTAAACTCTGTTTGGGCCGGGCGATATCGAACGCGATGGTCAGGCGTTCTCCCGATGAAAAGGGACGCGTACCATGCCACATGGTCGACGGAAATAGGACAAGCTTGCCCGGCGCGGGTTCGATCAATTCGATAGGTTTCAGATCCGGCACCAGTTCGCGGCACTCTCCCAACGATAGCCAGCCCGCCGTGTCTTTCCCCGATGCGGAGCGGCCCACACTTTCCGGCAGCGCGATATATAATGCGGAACTGATCCACCCGTGGCTATGGACGTGGTCACTATGGTAGCCCGCTCCGAACAGGCGAACCGACCATGATCCCGCGACACGTTGTGGTTTCCGTTCGGTGATCAAAGTGGGGTGGCCGTTACGGGCAGGCGGAAACTGCGCGACATGTGTCCTGACCGTGTCCAGTATCGTCTGCCTCAGCGGGCGGATCAATTCGTCATCGCGAAGCAGCAGGTTTCCGTCCGTCTGGGTGCCGCCGCGTACCGATTGGTCAAGCGGAGCTGCGGACGCGAAATGGAGCGACCGCAAATGTTCGGCGAGCGCGGCCCAATCGGCGACGGAAGCAGAAAGGTCGTATGTCCGGACCAACTCCTTGTCACCTTCCAGCCAGGCGTGGCGTTGATCGCTGGTAAGTCGCCACACCAGGGATATGTAAGGCCAGAGCTGATTTTGATGGTCAGCCGGCATCCACTGTTCGAGGAGCCCTGCGGCGTCGTCGATCCTGCCGGCCCGGATCATATGACGTGCACGAAACGAAACGGCGTTGATGTCGGGCGGGGGCGGGACGGACGCAAACAGGCCTTCCGCGCGAAGGTGATCGCCGCTTTCGGAAGCCACATGCGCGGCGATATCCTGCGACCAGGCCTCGTCGCCGATCTGTGCAGCGGCGGATCGTATCGCTGCTTCGGCCCCGGATAAGTTGCGCGCTTCGAGCAGGGTGTAAACTCGCAATTCGTGCAGCGGCCGATGCATTGGAAAGCGTTGGAGCGCCTGCTCGATCGATCTTAGCGAATCCCGCCCGCATTGGCCGGCAAGCCGCGCTAGCGAGCGATGACCGTCGATCCATTGCGGGTTATCTACCAGCACGCCCGCCATGTATTCTGCCGCGGCCCCAGCCTGCCCCTCCTGCGTCAATGCCGCTGTCCGGCCCAGTATCGCCGAAGCGTCGTTGGGGGCAAGCTGGATAGCCTTGTCGAACAGGGATACACTCGAATGCCCTGCCTCCAACGCGGCGCGAGCATGCGAATGGGCGATTAGCGGGTCGTGAGGGGCCAGGCGGGCGGCTGCTGCAAAAGCGCCGAGCGCAAGACGGCTATCGCCGGAAGCGCGGGCTGCAAGTCCGACCAGCTGCTGCATGCGGGGATCATCCGGGAATTTTCGTGCGGCAGCGATGGCAGAGGGCAGCAGGATCTCCGCAAAATCTTCGCGTAGCAGGCGGATGCCAAGTTCGAATGCCTTGGCAGGATCGCCAATCGGAAAATCACGGACTAAGGCGCGCGCCTGATCGTGGTTCATCGCAACCAATCCTCGACAGGGGTGTCCTGCACAAACAGAAACGGCGGGCCAAATGGCCCGCCGTCTCCTTTTTCATTCGGGTAACGCTTAGAAATCGAGCGTCACACCAGCGTAGATATACCGTCCGAGCGCATCATAAACCTGCGCGAACACGTTTCCGTTACAGAAACCGGCAGGGCAGGACTGCGAACCGGTGGTTGGCGGTGCCTTGTCGAACACGTTGTTCGCGCCAAGACGGAAGTCGAAATTGTCGCCAACTTCCCAGTTGAAGGTGAGATCGAAGTAGCTGATCGAATCGAAACCAGCGTTACCGGGACGGGCAATGCCGCCTGGAGCCGGGCCGCTGGCAGCGGTGCTTCCGAGGTTGGTATTGTCTTCGAGAGCGTCGAGAGTGACGTTACCGAAATACCTCCAACGAACCGATGCACCCATCCCGCTTGGCAGGTCGAAGCCCACGCGGGCCGTGTGACGCCATTCAGGGGTCGGTGTACCGCAGGTGTTGCCGTACAGACCAACGCAGTCATAGGTCTGGTCCTGGCCGGGGACGGTTACCCCGGTATCAAGCACCAATTCGTCCAGCCACGTACCGACGAAACTCAGGCTCAGGCGGCCTGCGTTGCCGACCTGGGTCCGGTAGCTGGCGTTGACGTCGACACCCGAGGTCGAGAGACCACCGATGTTCTGCTGCAGGTTGGTCACGAAACCGCCGGAAGAACGCCACAGCGAACCTGACGGGTCGCGGTTTACCAGCGAACAGAATTCCGGATCGGCCGTTGCGGTACACGCTGCGACGATCGTATCTGCGCCAATTCCCTGGATCGCATCTTCAATCTTGATGTTGAAGTAGTCGACGCTGAGAGCGAGGCCGGGGACGAAGGTTGGCGTAAGCACTGCACCGACAGTGTAGGTGTCGGCGGTTTCAGGCAGCAGGTTCGGGTTACCGCCGATCAGGCCGTTGTACTGATCCGCAGGGTTCGGAGCGACCGTCTGGCCAACCGAAAGACCCTGAGCAAGACAGCCCGTGTCAGCAGCCGTGATCGCGAAGCCCGAGCATGGATCGGTCGAACCATCGAGCGCTACACGCTGCGGAGCGAACAGATCCTGGACTGTCGGTGCACGAACAGCACGGTTGTAACCACCGCGGAGACGGATGTCAGGGATCGGGGCGAATTCGCCTTCGATCTTGTAGGTGTCAGTTGTGGCACCCGTGCTGTAATCCGAATAGCGGTAGCCGCCGGTGATGCTGAAGTCATAAACCCAGCTATTGCGAGCGATCGGCACGTTAATTTCGGTGAAGAATTCCTTCACGTCGAACGAACCCGATACCGGCAGGGTTGGCGCACCCTGACCAGCGAGATCGCCGGTCTGGAACGCGGTGTCGGAACTGAATTCCAGCTTTTCCTTGCGGTATTCAGCACCGAACACGACGCCTACGCCGTCATCCGCCCAAGGCGACTTGAAGCCGTACTGGCCCAGCGCACCCGAGACATAACCCGAAATGACTTGCTCGGTCACAATCCCGCGCGAGAAGCCCGGAGTGGAGAGATAGGCAATCGATTCAGGCGAAGGTGTAGTCGTGCCAGGTGAGAAGATATCCCATGGCACGCAGTTTGGATCGGTTCCGTCCAGCGCCGAGCGGCAGACAGGGTTGCCGTTAACATCGTTCACCACGTCAAGCGCACGATTGATCCGGGTGACCGAGAAGTCATTCAGATAGGTCTGTGCGAAGTTGGTACGACCGTACTGGTAATAGGTATCATACGACCATACCGGGCTGAGATCGCCCTTGACGCCGAGTACGGCGCGGTAGCTGGTGTGCTGAAGATCGTCCTGACGCGGACCACCTTCGACGTTCCGGCGCAGGACTTGCGCGAAACCGCGGTTATAGGTTGCACCAGTCGTCGGATCGATGAAATCGAACGGCGTGGTCCCGAGCAGAGGTTCTCCAAGGCCGCGGTCGATACGGGCCTGGTTTTCAGCAGCAGCGTTACCGACTACGAAGAACGCATCACCCGGAGCCGGGCTGACGAGAAGGTTTTCGTCATCGCAGATAAGAGCCAGCTGCGAAGCACCCAGCAGCGGGTTGTCGCAGTTGAGCGACAGCGAGTTGCCGAAGTCACCCGATGGAGCGATCTGGGCGACCGTGCGGTCGTCCATGAACATGAATTCCATGTACGGCTTGATCGCGTCGGAGATTTCGTAATCCGCGAAGACGCCGGCCGTATAACGTTCGTCAGGACGCTGGAAGTAGTTCGTCGGCGCGAAGTTGAACGGAGTGAAACCAGGCGCAATGCCGCGGTTTGGAGCGAACTGATAGGTCAGCGAAGTGAAGTTGGCGGTCCGTGGATCGTCGCTGTCGTATGCAAACAGTGTACCGGTTGGCGAAGTGGCCGAGCCACCGCAGCTGTAGAGCTGGCCGTCCGCATCGAACTGCGCCTTGGTCCGGCCAGAAAGTGCGCAAGCCGAATAGTCACGGCTTGCCTGCACGACCGGGTTGATCTTGCGATAGCCGACATAGGCACTTACCCGGCCGCGGCCGTCATCAAAGCTGGAACCGAACGCGAGCGTGGCGTCGAAAGTTCCGCCATCCGTCGACATCCCGCGGGGATAGCCAAATCCGCGCGCATCGAGCGGATCGGTGTAGGCGCTGTTGTTACGGTTGTCATGATTGTAGACCGAATACTGGGTGTCGAGCTTGAAGCCTTCGAAATCGGTATCCAGCACGAAGTTGACCACACCGGCCACGGCGTCCGCACCATAAACCGACGAAGCACCGCCGGTCAGCACGTCGACGCGTTCGATCATTGCGGCCGGGATCACGTTGATGTCGGCTGCAGAGGTCGTTGGATCGCCTGGTACCAAGCGGCGGCCATTGACGAGAACCAGCGTCCGCTCGGAACCGAGGCCGCGAAGGTTAAGTGTTGCGGTACCGGTCGAACCGTTGGAGACATTGGAACCCTGCGCGGCAAATACCTGCGGCAGCGAGTTCACCAGATCTTCAACTCGGGTCGTGCCGGTCTGGGTGATTTCTTCGGCTGAAACCACAGTGATCGGGCTTGCCGATTCAAGGTTCGCCTGACGGATACGAGTGCCGGTAACAACAATCGGGTCGCCGACTTCTGTCTGGACACCGGTTGCAGACGTCACGCCAACATTGGTATCATCGTCGGTTGTCTGACCAAACGCCGGGGCGCTGATCATCGCGATACCGAGAGCTAGCGGAGCAACGCCAGCCTTGAGTGAGATGGATTTTTTCATTTGGAATAGGTCCCCTTGAAAAAGCCGTTTCTAAGGCCTCTAACTTACGAGCTTGGCAGAACGAAAAGTGTTCGAACTAACCTGCTGCAGTGCACACCGGTTGCGTTAATCGACCGTCAATCGCAATGGAATTTAACCCGTTTGCCGAGTTTGCAAATGTCGTGTGTCTTTCGTGCAACGCGCGCATTTGGTAGGGTTGGCAGGCTCGGAAACGCATATCTGCAGTCCGCCACTTGACCGCTCAACCGCTGGTTCCTAACCGACGGGCCAAATAAAACTTAAGGAGCCTGAAATGACCGCTGCCTATATTGTCGACGCCGTCAGAACCGCCGGAGGGCGCCGCGGGGGCCGACTGGCCGAGGTCCATCCGGTCGATCTGGCGGCTGCCTCGCTGGATGCGCTGGTGGCGCGTTGCGGGATCGATCCGGCAACGGTTGAAGACGTCATCATGGGCTGTGTCAGCCAGGCTGGGGAACAGGCCATGCAGGTCGGTCGCAATGCGGTTCTGGCCAGCAAGCTGCTGCCGGAATCGACGCCCGCGGTCTCGATCGACCGGCAGTGCGGATCGTCGCAGCAGGCAATCCAGTTCGCCGCTCAGGCCGTGATGTCCGGTACCCAGGATGTGGTTATCGCCGCCGGTGTCGAGAGCATGAGCCGCGTGCCTATGGGCTCGACCGCCAGCTTTCACATGAAAGAAGGCCTCGGGATGTACAAATCCCCGGGCCTGGAGGAAAAATACCCCGGCATCATGTGGTCGCAGTTCATGGGCGCGGAAATGCTGGTGGACAAGCACGGCTTCACCAAGGACGATCTTGACCGCTTTGCCTACGAAAGCCACCGCAAGGCGATCGCCGCCACGCAGGCGGGCGCGTTTGACGCGGAAATCGTCCCTATCACCATCGATACACCCGAAGGCGAACAACAGCACACCGTTGACGAGGGCATCCGGTTCGAGGCGACATTGGAAAGCATCGCGTCGGTCAAGCTGCTGAGCGAAAAGGGCCGGATCACCGCTGCATCCGCCAGCCAGATTTGCGACGGTTCCAGCGCGGCGCTGATCGTGTCGGAGAAAGTGCTGAAGGAGCATGGCCTGACCCCGCTCGCGCGGATCCACAATTTGACCGTGACCGCCGGCGATCCGGTGATCATGCTGGAAGAACCGCTATTCGCTACCGACCGTGCCTTGCAGCGGGCTGGCATGTCGATCTACGACATCGACCTTTTCGAAGTGAACGAAGCGTTTGCCTCTGTTCCTTTGGCGTGGCTCAAGCACACCGGTGCGGATCCCGAAAAGCTCAACGTGAACGGCGGGGCGATCGCGCTGGGTCATCCGCTCGGTGCGTCGGGCACCAAGTTAATGGCGACCTTGCTGCATGCGCTGAAGGCCCGCGGCAAGCGCTACGGTTTGCAGACGATGTGCGAAGGCGGCGGCGTTGCCAACGTCACCATCGTGGAAGCGCTCTAGACGAACGCCATACAGGCGCACAAAAAATTGAAAACAAAGGGATTTATGGATATGTTCTTGGATAGCAACACTGCCGCGGTCGTTACCGGCGCGGCATCGGGTCTCGGCGAAGCAACTGCGCGTGCGCTCGCAGCCAAAGGCGTGAAGGTCGCAATTTTCGATCTTCAGGAAGAAAAGGGCAAGCAGGTGGCGGCGGACATTGGCGGCATTTTCTGTGAAGTGAATGTCACGGACGATGCCTCGGTCGATGCCGGTTTCGCCAAGGCACGCGAAGCGCACGGTCAGGAACGCATCTTGGTCAACTGCGCCGGGGTCGGCAATGCGATCAAGACTGCTAGCCGGTCCAAGACCGACGGTTCGATCAAGCATTTTCCCCTCGATGCGTTCAATTTCATTATCCAGATCAACCTCGTCGGCACGTTCCGCTGCCTCGCCAAATCGGCGGCCGGGATGTTGACCCTCGATCCGCTTGAAGACGGCGCCCGCGGTGCGATCGTGAACACGGCCAGCGTCGCTGCCGAAGATGGCCAGATGGGGCAGGCCGCCTACTCCGCATCCAAGGGCGGGGTGGTCGGAATGACCCTGCCGATCGCACGCGACCTGATGAGCGAAGGCATCCGGGTGAACACCATCCTGCCAGGGATCTTCAACACCCCGCTGATGAACGCCGCCCCCGATGCGGTGAAGGACGCGCTGGCGGCGTCGGTGCCGTTCCCCAAGCGCCTCGGGTATCCCGAGGAATATGCGCAACTGGCGCTGGCGATGATCGGAAACGGTTACTTCAACGGTGAAGATGTGCGTCTCGACGGCGGTATTCGGATGGCGCCGCGCTGATCGGACCGGATTGACGGCGACAAGGAGAGCGCGATGGGCGAGTTCAGCCAGATCAAATACGAGGTCGACGGCCCGATCGCGACCATCACGCTCAACCGGCCGGAAAAAATGAACGCCTACACCCGGCACATGATGCGCGAAATCTGCGCGGCAATGGATCTGGCAGACGGCGACGACGCGGTGCGGGCGGTAATCTTTACCGGTGCAGGAAACGGGGCTTTCTGTGCGGGAGCGGACTTGACGCCCGAAGGCGGGGGAGGGCCGTTTTCCAGCGACGATCCGGTTGACGATCTGGGGGACGACAGTGTCCGCGATGGCGGCGGGCGCCTGACACTGCGTTTGTTCCAGTCGACCAAGCCCCTAATTTGCGCCTGTAACGGGGTTGCCGTGGGGGTGGGGGCGACCATGCAACTGGCAATGGATTTCCGGCTGGCTGCGGACACCGCGCGTTACGGATTTGTCTTTGCACGGCGCGGCATCGTGCCCGAGGCGTCGTCCAGTTGGTTCCTCCCGAAGCTGGTGGGTATTTCGCAGGCCTTGGAATGGTGCATGACCGGGCGCGTATTCGGAGCGGACGAGGCGCTGCGCGGCGGGCTTGTGCGGTCCGTTCACCCGGCGGCGGAATTGCTCGGCACAGCGCGGGCATTGGCGCTCGAAATCGCAGACAACACGTCCGCTGTGTCAATCGCCATGACCCGGGCGATGCTGTGGCGCCTGTCCTCCGCTGAACACCCGATGACGGCGCACCGCGTGGACAGCCGGTCGATATTCCGGCTTTCCAAATCCGCGGATGCGCAGGAGGGCATCCAGAGCTTCCTTGAAAAGCGCGAGCCCGAATTCCCCTGCAAAGTAACCAGCGACATGCCCGATTTTTATCCATGGTGGGACGAGCCCGAATACCGCTAGTGGTGAACTTATCCCGCATCATCGCAGACCCGGTACCTTGTTTTCCCGCCCTGCTTCGTTAGGAATCAAGTGGATGCCAGATACCGCTTCCCAAGCCTTGAGCCTTGCGCAGTTCCTGCCGTACCAGCTTTCGATAACGTCGAACGCTGTCAGCAACCGGATTGCCGAGGTTTATCGCAGCGAGTTCGGACTTAAAGTCACCGAATGGCGGGTGATGGCGGTGCTCGGGGATAGCGGTCCCCTGACCCAGAGAAGGCTGACCGATCTCACAGTGATGGACAAGGTGGCGGTCAACCGCGCCTGCAAAGTCCTCGAAGACCGCGACCTGATCAGCCGGGAGCCGAATGCCGACGACGGACGTTCCCACTTGCTGGCGCTGACCGATGCTGGCTGGAAAGTGCACGACCGGATCGTTCCGATGGCGCGGGCGATGGAGAGCCGGCTAATGGAACCGCTCGACGACGCCGAGCGCCGGGTGTTCATTTCCCTGTTGAAACGACTACGAGACCAATCGGAAGAAATCGGTCCCGCAGTCGCCACTGGCAACTGCGGGACCAAGTAATTTCAGGATGCTGGCCGATTGCTCGGTCTGCTTTGTGTTATTTCGGCGTGCCGTCCGAGAAGGCATCGCTGATCGAACAGGCCGCGGGGCCAAGGATCACAACGAACAGCACCGGCAGGATGAACAGGATCAATGGAATGGTCATGATTGCTGGCAGGCGGGCTGCCTTTTCTTCTGCGCGCATCATCCGCTCGTTGCGGAATTCGGCCGACAGCACGCGCAGTGCCGACGCCAGCGGCGTACCATAACGTTCGGTCTGGACCATGGTGGTAACCACGCCCTTCACAGATTCTAGGTCGACGCGATAAGCCAGGTTGTTGAAAGCCATCTTGCGCTCGGTCAGGAAGGACAACTCAATTGCGGTTAAGGCGAATTCGTCGCCCAGTTCGGGATAGGCCCGTCCCAGTTCCTTGGCCACGCGGTTGAACGCAGCATCGACCGTCAAACCGGCTTCGGCGCAGATGACCAGCAGGTCGAGTGCGTCGGGCAAACCTTTGCGGACCAAGTCGGTGCGCTTCTTGGCCTTGTTCTGCAAGTACACTTCGGGACCTTTATATCCCGCAAGGAGCGAAACGGCGAACCCGCCGAAACGTTTGAAGCTGCCCCATTCGGGGAAAATGTCGGACAAGTAGAACACGTAGGCACCGATCGCACCAAGTATGATCGGCAAGATCATCCGGGCAAGAATGACCACCACGGCCAGTTCCTTGTTACGGATCCCGGCGTGTGCCAGCTTTTGCTGGACCGCTTCGATCTGGCTCTGCTGCAGAACCTTAAGACCGGAAAGCGTGTCCTTGACGCGCTCCGTACCTTCGGTTTTGCGCAGCAGGCTGGTTCGTTTCTTCGCGCTGGATTTGACAATCCCGGCCTTCAGTTCGTCGCGACGGGCGTTAAGAGCCTTCACGCGGCTGGCCATCGGGTCCCTGACAGTAACAGCGGCGTAAATGGCGAGAACCACTGCAAAGGCGGCAACGCCGGCCATGATCGTGCCTACTAAGAGCACGTCGAAGCCGAGCAGTGTTGGTCCGGGCGGGGTGTTGATCATTTTCTGTGTTCCTCGCTCAGATCTCGAAGCTAACCATTTTAGCCATGATGAAAGCCCCAAGGGACATCCAGACGGCGCCGCCCATACCGATCACCATCAGACGTTCGTCGGTAAAGAAGGTCCCGATGTACTTCGGGTTGATCCACCAGATCATGCCAAAGACAATAAACGGAAGGGCGCCCACGATATACGCGGAAGCCTTGGATTCCGAGCTCATGGCGCGGATCTTGAGCTTCATCTGCGCACGTTTGCGGAGCACGTCACCAAGATTCGAGAGGGTTTCCGCCAGGTTGCCGCCGGTTTCCCGCTGGATTGCCAGGGTAATGCAGAAGAAGTTGAATTCCGCAATGCCCAGACGGTCGGCAGTTTCCTGTAGCGCTTCCTCCATTGTTCGCCCGATCCGGATACGTTCGACGACGCCTTTGAATTCCAGGCCGACCGGGCCGGGAACTTCCTGAGCGACAACGCCTAGCGTTTCAGTTACTGGCAGGCCGGAGCGCAGGCCCCGAACGAGCAGATCGATAGCGTCGGGAAATTTGGTGTTGAACTGGCCTGTGCGCCGCTTGATGTGAAAATTGACCACCATGTGCGGGAGGCCCGCGCCAACGAAGAACCCGAGGCCGAGCGCGAGCAGGGAGGCTCCTGACTGGAGAAACACTATCACCGCCACCATCAGCCCGAGGCCGAGCGAGGTATAAAGATATTGGCTTACGGTCCAGGTCTTGCCAGAGCGATCCAGCCGTCCAGCAAGGGCTTCCATGCGTGATCCGGAACCGGCCACTTTGAAAGCCTTCGGCTTGCGCGCCGCAATCGCCTTCTTGAGCTGCGATTCAACTTTTGTGTCCGTGCTCTGGGAATGGCGGAAGCGCACGGCTTCGAGCCGGCGATGGCTGGCTTTGCCAACCGATGGTCCGGCCACCAGCACGTATGCGATCGCCATAAGAGCGAACACTCCGCAGATAACCAGCACTAGCGGTAAAGTGGCCATGGTAATGTCCAGCCTTTCCTACAATTCACAAAAATCGAACGACGGGCTGCCGCGCCTGAATGGTCCGGCAGTCCCACCGCCGGCTCACTCGGCAGGAGCCGATACCTTCTTTTCTTTCTTGGCCAACAACGACTTGAGATCGAAATTGCCGAGCAGGCTTTTCTTCTCTGGCTTGGCACCTTCGGCCAACTCGTCGCTGGAACCGACGATATAATCGCCCAGCTGGCGGATGACCGCGCTCGACTTGTTCGAACGGTTAGCATCCGCAAAGGTCTGGCCCAGCTTGGCAGCGTTCGCTGCGGCCTTCGCGTCGTACGGGATCGTGAAGTCGATTTTCCGTTCGATCGATGCTTCGAAATCGGCCTTGCTGATCTCCATGATCGATGACTGGACCTTGTTGGCAACGATCACCGGATGCGCATGAGACGCATTGGTTTTCAGCCAGGACAATATCCGGATCGTGTCGCGGGCTGACGCCAGCGTCATGTCCGTAGCGAGCACCACGACGTTCACATCTGCCAGCAAGTGCGGGAAGTTGATCAGCATGTTGCGTGGCAAGTCGATCATTGTCATTTCGAACGCCTGGCGGAATTCTTCCTCCAGCTGCACGAATGCAGCCCCGTCGGTCATCAGCGGCGAGTTGATCGGCGCTTCTGCGGACAGGATCGCCAGGTTTTCGCCGGCTCGGATCATGGCGCGTTCGATGAACAGTCCGTCGATCCGGCTTGGATTATCTATCGCATCCGTCAATCCGCGGCCCGGTTCAAGATCCAGCGCCAAGGCGCCGGTGCCGAAATGGACATCGAGGTCGAGCAGCGCCGTCGGCATCTTGTGTTCGGAAGCGAACAGCCACGCAAGCGAGGTCGCCAGCATCGACGCGCCGACACCGCCCCGGGTCCCGACAACTGCGGTCGAGATGTGCCGCTTGGCAGCATCGGGATCGCTGTGCTTGGGCGAAGAAAACACCGCCTGGGCCTGTGTCAGGGAATCACGCAGCTGGCCCGCAGAAAGCGGTTTCAGTAGGTAATCGTGGATCCCACTACCGAGAAGGTCGCGGTACAGCCGTACGTCATTGACCTGGCCGATGGCAATCACCACCGTGCCGGGTTCGCAGACCTCTGCGAGGGCGTTGATGTCGTTCAACGGATCGCCGCTTTCGGACAGGTCGACCATCAGGATGTTCGGGCTGGCCGCAACCGATAGAGACTGGACCGCGTTGCGCAGGCCGCCCTTGTTACATTTTTCCGGCTGCCAGCCGAGTTCGATCACTACCGGCCGCAGGACATCCAGGGCAGCTTCATCACAGATGAAGGCAGCAAAGGGGTCGCGGTTGCCAGCAGCGCCAGGTTTCCATGGAGCGTTCATCAAAATTCCCCTTATTCTGCGCCTGAGGTGGTCTGCGCTAGGCCACCTTCACCGGTTGGTACTTGTTTGCGATAGCTCGCAATTGCCTTCGTAGACGTGGTGACCACGGTCTCGCCCGTACCCTTCTGACCGGTAATCAGGTCTTCAGGGTTGGCGACCATCGCCGCGAGATTGCTGTTGGTCGCGCAGCCGTAATTCGCGCGTGTAGCGTTGTTGAAATTGGCGTCGGACGTTTCCGACCAGTCCGGACAGCCCGGAACCGATGCGGTGGATCGTGTGACCACGACCCGGGCCGCGCCGGGTTCTACGTAACCCGCCGTCACCGGTGCGCCCTCTTCGACCAGCACGCCATGGCGCCCGGCCAGTTTGCTGACCACTTCGCGCGTGGCCTGGCTCATCATCGGGTCATCGATCGAGATCCGGTCGCCATAGCGCAGATCAAGGGTTTCGAACCACGCTGCAAGCCGCTGCTGTTCGGAGATCGAGAGGCCGCCGGCCCCGGCCTGGACGTCGAGGGTGAAATTGGTCCGTTCGACAACCGGTTGGCGCATGCTGTCGAGGCCGCGATTGCTCGGCATTCCGCCGCAAGCGCTTAGAGCCAGTCCCAGCGAGAGCGCGAGAACGCCAGTCAGTTTGCGATGTGTTGCAATAGGCATTGTGTTCACCTTTCTCACTTGAGGCTGAAGCCGGGAACGGCGGATGCATCGGCAGTGCGTTCGTTGCTATGCTTGGTTTTCCGCGCATCCGCCGAACGTTCGTCTGGCTGCCCGTCCGGGCCTGTGCCGGTCGGGTCATACCCGGACACCGATGGGGACGCGGCATCTTGGCCGCGCACGGTCGGCACCGGGCGGCTTCCACCGCTGATACCGTCATTGTCCTGGAAGCCCAGCAGGCTCTGAAGTTCGGTTGCGGCGCGGAAGCCGTCCGTAGGCAATTTGATTTGGCTCGCATCGACGGGTTGCACCAGATACGGTGTCACGATGATGACCAGTTCGGTTTCACCGCGGCGGAACGAACGCGAACGGAACAGATTGCCCAGGATCGGCAAGTCGCCGGCACCAGGTGTCTTGTCGATCGTGTTCTGTGCGTTGTTGCTCATCAGGCCAGCGATCATGAAGCTCTGGCCGGAGCCAAGCTCCACGGTCGTTTCTGCCCGGCGCACTGTCAGTGCCGGGATCGTAAAGCCTTCGATCGTGATGGCACCTTGCGAGGACAATTCGGAAACCTCAGGACGCACGCGGATGGAGATCCGGCCATTGGCAAGGACGGTCGGAGTGTAGGCCAGACTTACCCCGAATTTGCGGAATTCGATCGACGTCGTGCCAAGGCCGCCGCTGCTTGGGATCGGAAACTCACCGCCCGCAAGGAAGTCAGCAGTTTCGCCGGAAAGGGCGGTCAGGTTTGGTTGTGACAGAGTGGTAACCAGGCCCTCGGTCTCAGCCAGATCCAGTGCGGCCCCCAAGTCGAGGCCCAGAAAGCGGCCAAAGCCGGCAATTGTCGAACCCACGGGATTGGAAGTAACCACGGATGTACCAGGCGTTGCCTCGGTTACGCCGCCGAAAAGCGGCCCCCCGGGCGTGTATTGCGTAATCGCTCCGCGCCCTTGCCCGATGCCGAACTTGAAGCCACTGCTACTGTCAGCGCTGACCAGGTTGGTGCCGATGGTGCGAACCAGCGAACGGCTGACTTCGGCGAACCGGACCTGCAAATTGACCTGAAGCGGGGTCGCCATTTTCAGACGGCTGATGACATTGCTGTCTTCGCCGACGAACGCCTGCACCAGTCGTTCGGCTTCGGCGGCATCTTCCGGTGCCGCGACGGTCCCGGTCAGCAGAACGGTGTTGGTGCCCATGGTGGAAACCGAGATTTTCGCTTCGGGCATAGCCATGTTCAGCATCTGGTCGACACTGTCGAGGTTTGAACCAACGCGGATGTTGGCCGACCATACGATGTCGCCGGCCGCGTTGCTGGCATAGACTGTGGTCTCGCCGCCCGCTTTGGCAAACAGGTAAAGTTGGCGCTGGGACTTGACCTGCACGTCGGCAATCGCTTCGTTGGCGACAAACACATCGGCCATTGAACCGGGAACCGTGACCAGTTCGCCGCGGCCGATGGACAGGACGATATCCTGCGCTGGGCTACGGACGGACTGGGCGTATGCGGTGCCTGCTTCCATCCCGGTGATCCCGCCGGCAAACGGCGCAACAGCGATGGCGGAAAGCAGCAAGGTAGCTGTCAGACGGCGTTTCATGGAGGTGCCCCTTGATTTCGTGCCATTGATCTGGCGGGCGAGAATTGGTGTTGCTCGGCTCATCTCAGTTTCTCCCCACAGGAACTTCGACGGTTGCTTTGCCGCGGGTTACTCGAACCACTGGGCCTGTCGGCCGAGCTGGCTCGCCAGGACGAGTGTAGGTTTCGCCGCCAGCTGCCTGCGGAGTCTTCGCTGTAGGAACGGTCCGCCGCTGGAAACGCGATACATCGCTTCCGGTAACGAAGGTCGAACCCTGGTCGCTGGGACGAGATACCGCCTTGGCCAGGATCATTTCTTCTTCTTCCGGCGTGGCGTTATCGGGAACCTTGATATCCCCGGCGGCAATGGCGCGGTCGAGCTCGGCCTGGTTGTCAGCGATGGAACGCAGCGACAGGCTGAGTGAGCCAATAGTTTGTGCCACAGCGATCTTCTCGGCGATCTTCGGGGTTACTTCGAGAGTTACGGTGCGGAACTGGCGGACCACTGTCTTGCCTTCGACCGTTTCCTGGGTGGTCGACTGGTCGGTCGCGAGAACCCGCATGTTGCGGAGGAAAGTTTCGGCCGCTTTCAGGTCGGCGCCGTCATCGTCACCAGCGACCGTCTGGGTCAGCACGATGTCGACCCGGTCGCCCGGAAACACGAAGCCAGCAACGCCGGTCTTGGCGGACACCGGAACGGTAACCGCCCGCATGCCGGGACCGAGAGCCGCTGCGAGGAAGCCGCGGTCACCCGGAGCCACTAGCGATCCCTGGGTAACCGGCTCGCCGGCAGAGATCTGGTAGCGGACAACCGTGCCCAGCAGCTTGGTGATGTCGGACTCGCCATCAAGAAAGTAGGCGTCCTGGACCAGTTCTTCCGGCCACTGCTGGAAGCTGATTGAATCCGCCGTGATGATCGTGCCGACCGGGAGGCCTCGTTGCGCGACCAGAACCTTGGGCCCTTGGGGTACTGCTGCAGCCTGGGCTACAGGTGCAGAATTCCCTGCGAACATGCTCCGCGCTGCAAGTGCCGTGCCGACCGCAATGATCAGCGCGCAAAGCAAAAGAGCGAGTTTCTTCCTATCCATGGCTGTTAAGCCCCCTCATTCGGCCCGCAGAAAAAGTCGTATGGGCGTTGTGTTGTGGTAGTTACGTGACGTTGGTTAAAATCCGGTTTACCCCACCGTCGCGCCGACGGCGGTGCCGGCGGCAGGCAGGTAATGAACGCTGATGACCCACAGGCCGGCAGCGGAAATTGCGACGCCATACGGGATGGCCAGTCGGTCGCGCTGGCGGCGAGCGATATGCCAAGCTCCCATCACGATCGTCAGTATGCCGCCAAGCAGCGCCATGATGATCACCATTTCGAGAAACCACTCCGGCTTTACCCACAGTGCAAGCGCGGTAAGCAATTTGACATCACCGCCGCCCATCGCGCCTAACGCGAACAGACCCGCCAGAATTGCGAAGGCGCCAAGCGCGACACCGAGTTGCATGGCCACATCGGGCCACAGTGCCAATCCGCCGCTCCACCAGAAAAGCGGGGCGGCAAGTACGATGCTGGCGTTGAGCCAATTGTTGATCTGGCGCCGCCGAATATCGGTGAATGCCGCGATCAGCAGCGCGATTGCCAAGGCAATCAGCAATCCGTAGTGGAAATATTCGTTTAGCACTGAAGCCCCCAAAATCCCTATGGAAGGCTTCTTACTGATGATGGCTTACCAAATAGTAACCAACCGTTGGAGGTTAGCATTAGGCAATACGATACACCCGCGGTGAACCCTGATGGCGGAGGCCCGGCGATTGATCGGCGCGCAATCCCGGTGAACGCGACCGAAAGCGCGTGGGGCGCGCCAGACGGCCACCAAATTCGCCGGATCGACTGGCCCTCCGGTGCGGCAGGCGAAAACGCCCCGCCGCGAGGCTCGATCCTGTTTGTGCCAGGCCGCGGAGATGCTTACGAAAAATACCTCGAAACGCTGGAGCAGTGGTCTCGGGCAGGGTGGCGGGTAACCGCGGCGGACTGGCGAGGGCAAGCCGGTTCGGGCCGCCTCGGCAACGATCCGGTTACCGGGCACATCGGGGATTTCTCGACCTGGATCGACGATATTGCCGCGTTCTGGACCGATTGGAAAACGGCTACTCCCGGGCCGCATGTAATCGCCGGCCATTCAATGGGGGGCCATCTGGTGCTCAGGGCATTGGCTGAACACCGGGTCGATGCTGACGCAGTGGTGTTGTCGGCACCGATGTTGGGATATGTCGGCACTGTGCTTCCTTTGCGAGTCATGCACGGGGCGGCGAAGATAATGGCGCGGCTGGGGGACCGTACACGTCCGGCCTGGAAATGGAGCGAAAAACCCGGAGAGGTTCCCGCGGGACGGATCGACTTGCTGACGCATGACAAGGACCGTTACGAGGACGAATTGTGGTGGCGTCAGCAGCGGCCTGAACTGGTAATGGGGCCGGGCAGTTGGGGCTGGGTCGAACGCAGCTACGCCTCGATCCGCGGACTGGACAGGCCCGGTGTGCTCGAAGCGGTGACCACACCTGTGCTGCTGATCGGCACCACCAACGACAGGCTGGTTGAAATGGCTGCGATCGAACGCGCTGCGAACCGCTTGCCGCACGGAGAACTGCTCCGGCTCGGCAAGGAGGCGAGGCACGAGGTTCTTCGTGAAGTGGACGATGTGCGCGACCGTGTGATGGCGGCGATTGCCGACTTTCTTGACCGGGTCGTTCCCGTGCATGACGCGTCATGAATTGGCAGGGAATAGGCCATCTTGGCTGACGCATACGATTTCGCGATTATCGGGGCCGGGATGGCAGGCGCCAGCCTGGCCGCCGAACTCGCCGCCTGTGGCCGGGTGCTGGTGCTGGAGGCCGAGGACCGGCCAGGCTACCACGCAACTGGCCGGTCGGCAGCGTTTTGGGAGGAATGCTACGGCGGTCCGGGGGTAGTGCCGCTTACGCTCGCTTCGGGTCCGTACCTGCAAAGCCACGGGTTCTTGTCGCAGATCGGCGCTCTTTATATCGGGCGGGACGAGGACGCGGGCTTGCTCGATGACTTCATGGAACGGTTTGCGAATAGCGGAGCGACCATTGAACGGCTCGGCGCAGCCGAAGTATCGGCGCGTGTTCCGGGACTGCTGCCGGCGTGGACCGGCGGCGTCTGGGAACCCGCCTGCGCCGATATCGATGTCGCGGGTCTGCACGGACATTATCTCGGGATGATGCGCAAGGGCGGGGTCAAACTCGTAACCCGGGCGCGCTTGGCCGCAGCCCGGCACGACGCCCAAGGATGGCTGCTGACAACGACAGCCGGCGCGGAATATACGGCAAGCGTGGTCATCAACGCCGCGGGCGCGTGGGCAGACGAGGTTGCGCAAGTTGCGGGGGTAGAGCCGCTCGGCATTTCGCCGATGCGGCGGACAGTAGCCCAATTGAGGGTCGACCCGCCGCCGCCCGAACACTTGCCACTGGTGCTGGACATTGCCGGCAATTTCTACTTTCGCGCGGAAAACGGGCGGCTGTGGCTTAGCCCCCATGACGAGCACCCGTCGCCGCCGTGCGACGCGGCGCCTGATGAATTCTCTGTTGCCACGGCGATCGAGCGACTGGAACGGGTCACGGATTGGCGGGTGGAGCATGTCGAACATAAATGGGCCGGTTTGCGCAGTTTTGCTCCGGACCGGCTGCCGGTATACGGCTTCGATACGCGGCAGCCCAATTTCTTCTGGTTTGCCGGTCAGGGCGGGTTCGGCATTCAGACCGCACCCGCCGCAGCGCGACTGGCGTCGCAAGTCATTGGGAATAAAACGCAAGAGGCAATGACGAAGGGACTTGATCCGTCTAAATATTCACCAGGACGGTTTAGCTAGATTTATTTTTATCAGCAGTTAAATTACTCTCGCTAATTCGCAAGTAGGGGAGGCGGCTGGATGGCCCACCATTTCAAGATCAAGAAAAACAAGGCCGGCGAATTCGTGGCCTATTTCATGTACAATTCGGAAGCGATTTTCTGGACCGAAGGCTATGCAAGCCGGGCGAGTGCGAAAAACGCTATTTCCTCGATCCAGAAAAATGGCCCCGGCGCAGAGATTGTGGACGAGACCGCGGCCTGACATTTCCGATCAGGGAAGGGCCCGCCTAGCTGGCTCTTCCCGCCACGGCCTGAGCCTGCTCGGCAGCATCGCTGGCTAGCCGGTCGACGCGGTCATTCTCCGGATGGCCATTATGGCCTTTCACCCAGTGCCAGTCGACCTGGTGATGCTTTACCGCTTCGATCAATTCGTGCCACAGGTCCTCGTTACGGACCGGCTTCTTGCTAGCCGTCTTCCAGCCATTGCGTTGCCAGCCGTCGATCCACTTGGTCATGCCGTCGAGCACATACTTGCTGTCGGTATAAAGATCGATCGCGCAAGGTTCGATCAGTGCGTTCAAGGCCCGGATAACGGCGGTCATTTCCATCCGGTTGTTGGTGGTGTCAGCTTCGGAGCCCGCAATTTCTTTCTCGTGCTTGCCCATTCGCAGCAGTGCGCCCCAGCCGCCTGGGCCGGGATTGCCCTTGCAGGCGCCATCGGTGAAAATCTCAACGTGCTTCATCGGTCCGTCCTTGCCTCAACCGGCCGGTGAGGGGAAGATGCTGCGACCATTCTGACTGTAGAATTCCAGCCGCCGGATAAAATCCACCGGATCCTTGCGTTCCACAAGCGCATCGCCCGGAGTGTTTATCCAGTCGAACGACCGGGTCGCGGCGAACCGCATCGCCGCCCCCTGCGCCAGCAGCGGCATTGCGCTGCGTTCCGCGTCGGATAGCGGCCGGACGGTTTCGTAGCCAGCCATCAGCGCTTTGCCAATTTCCGGCCTGAAAACGCGTCCTCCCTTGTCGAAGCACCAGGCCGCATGAGTCACAGCCAGATCATAGGCAATGATGTCGGTGCAGGCGAAGTAGAAATCTATCAGGCCGGAGACGCGGTTGCCCAGCATCAGGACATTGTCCGGAAACAGATCGGCATGGATTGTCCCCCGCGGAAGGTGCTCGGGCCATTCCGCCCGAAACTGCGGCATGTATCGGTCCACCGCCGCTGGAAGGTCGCGATCGATGTCGCCCAAATGGTCCCCGCATTGGTCGAACAGGGTCTTCCAGTCGTCCGGACGCAGGTCATTCGTCCGGGACGCGATGAAATCCGCCGAAGCCAGGTGGATTCCGGCCAGCGCCCGTCCCACGGCATTTGCCTGCGCTTCGCTCGGATTGTCTATCGAAACGCCCGGAAGAAACTCGATCATGGCGACCGCCTTACCATCTACCAGGCGCGACGCTCCGCCAGAGCGGTCGTGGATCGTTCGCGGAACCGGGCTACCCGCTGCGGACAGATGGTCGAGCAAGGCGAGGAAGAACGGCAAATCGCCCAGTTCGATCCGCCGCTCGTACATTGTCAGGATGAACCGGGTTTGCGGCTTGTTGTTCGAATCCAGCGCGCCGGCGGAGCCGGTCGTTTCGATAAGCCAGTTGCTGTTGGAGACGCCTTCCGCAATGCCCTTTGCCGATACCAGTTCGCCCACGTCATACTCGGCGATCAGCGCTGCAAAATCTCCCGCGCCAAGGTGGGTGTATACCGCCAACCGCCTGGCCCGCCTATTCGGTCAGCTGGCGCGGCAGCTTGAAGACCATCTTTTCCACCGCGCTGACCAGCGTATGTTCTTCTACCGTCCGCCACTCCGACAAGCGGTCGACAACCTCGCGGACGAGCTTTTCCGGAGCGGACGCGCCCGCCGTCAGGCCGAGCGTACCGACGCCCTCGAGCCATGCGCGATCGATATCGTCGGCGCGCTGGATCAACCGGGCCTCGGTGCCGCATTTCTCCGCAACTTCGACCAGCCTCACGGAATTGGAACTGTTGGGCGAACCGATCACCAGCACCAGATCGCTGCCGGGTGCGATTTCCTTCACCGCGGCCTGCCGGTTGGATGTAGCGTAGCAAATGTCTTCCGCTTTCGGTCCGACAATCTGGGGGAATTTCAGCCGGATAGCCTCGACCATCGCAGCTGTGTCATCGACCGAGAGGGTCGTCTGCGTCAGGAACGACAATTCCGTGCCTGGTGCAAACTCGAGTAGCTCCACATCCTTCATCGTTTCCACCAGGGTCATCTGCCCTTCGGGAACCTGGCCCATGGTGCCGATGACCTCAGGGTGGCCGCGATGGCCGATGAACAGGATGTGCCGACCGGCCTCGATCTGGCGTTCGGCCTGACGGTGCACTTTGCTGACCAGCGGGCAGGTCGCGTCGAGATAATCCAGCCCGCGCCGCTGCGCTTCTTGCGGCACCGATTTGGGCACGCCGTGCGCGCTGAACACTACCGGGGCACCATCCGGTACCTCATCCAGCTCTTCTACGAAGATCGCGCCTTTGGCCTTGAGACCTTCGACAACGTATTGATTGTGGACAATCTCGTGGCGAACATAGACCGGGCTGCCATACCGCTCGAGCGAGCGTTCCACGATCTCGATCGCGCGGTCCACACCGGCGCAAAATCCGCGTGGTGCGGCGATCAGCAGGGTGAGCGCGGGGCGCACGTCCGTGTCCGAACCGGAAGCGGAGCCAGGGCGGGCGTTATGCAAGGGAGCGTTCATGTCTCCGCCTCTAGCGCTTTGCGGTCCAGCCCGCTAGGGCCACGTTATTCGCTGGCCCGCGCGAGCGACTTATTTCGAATGCCTGAGGATCTCCCGATGACGCCTAACCGCCCGTTTCTACTGACTGTCCTTCCTCTCGCTGGGGCTGCTGCCATGTTGGCCGGATGTTCGCGGGAAGGCGAGCTCGTCATCAACCAGGGCGTCGGGATCGCCGCGATTCGTTCGGTCTGTCCTGCTGTCGGGGTGCCCGATTTCACCGGAAACGTTACCACCTTCCAGTCCGCAGGGGACAAGACGGTCGCCAATATGGACGTCACCGCCTCCATCACCAACGTACGCAGCACGTGCAACGACACCAGCGAAAAGGTCTACTCGGAAGCGACGTTCGACGTTTTGGCCCGGCGGACCAACACGTCCGGTGCGCGCCGGGTTGAACTCCCGTACTATTCCGCAGTGCTGCGCGGCGGCAGTGCCGTCCAGGCCAAGCGAATCGGCACCGTGGTGATCGACTTCGCCGATGGCCAGGAACGCGCGCAGGCCAGTGCCAAGGCCGGCGCCTTTGTCGACCGCGCCGAAGCCACCTTGCCCGCGGAAATACGCGAGCAGATCACTCGCCGCCGCCGCCCTGGGGATGTCGACGCCGCGCTCGATCCGCTGGCCGATCCGCAGGTCAAGGCTGCCCTGGCGCGCGCGACATTCGAATTGCTGGTCGGCTTCCAGTTGACCGAGGAACAGCTGGGTTACAACGCCACCCGTTAACTCCCGGCGCGGCGGCCCTGCCATCAAGCTAGTGCGACCGCGCAGGTTTAGCGCCGCGGATGCTTGCGATTCCGGCGGGTTCGTCTAACCGCTCTGGTCATGTCGAAACCAACCGAAGCCGCGCCGCTGCAAACGCTCCACTCCGCCTTCGCGGAGAAGGTGGGCGCGATCCTGAACGCCCTCGAGATGGAGGGGGCATTGCCGCCCGGCAGCTCCCGTTCGAACGTCGCGGTGGAGCCGCCGCGCGATCCCAGTCACGGCGATCTCGCAACCAACGCTGCCATGGTACTGGCGAAGCAGGCCAAGACCAATCCGCGCGACCTAGCGGTGAAGATTGCCGAGAAGCTCAAAGCCGACCCGGACGTCGAATCGGCGGAGATTGCCGGCCCCGGGTTCATCAACATGCGGCTGTCGGATGCGGCATGGCGCGCCGAGTTGCTAGCGATCGCGACCTTGGGCAGCGATTACGGCCGCTCCGACGTTGGCGACGGCGTTACGGTCAACATCGAATATGTTTCGGCCAACCCGACCGGGCCGATGCATATGGGCCATTGCCGCGGCGCGGTGGTTGGCGACGCGCTGGCGACCTTGCTGGAGTTCGCCGGGAACAAGGTCATCCGCGAATATTACGTCAACGATGCCGGATCGCAGGTCGATACGCTCGCGCGGTCCGTGCACCTGCGTTACCGCGAGGCGCTCGGCGATGCCATCGGCGCCATTCCCGAGGGTCTGTACCCTGGTGACTATCTGGTGCCGGTCGGCGAGGCCTTGGCAAAGGAGCTCGGCGAACGGTTCAAGGATGCCGATGAGGAGCACTGGTTGCCGGTATTCCGTGCTCACGCGGTCGATGCGATGATGGACATGATCCGCGCCGACCTTGCGCTGTTGGGTATCAAGCATGACGTATTCTCGTCCGAGGCGGCACTGCAAATCGCGGGCAAGCCGGCCGAAGCGGAGGCGTGGCTGCGCCAGCACGATTTGGTTTACGACGGGGTTCTGGAAGCGCCCAAGGGCAAGGTTCTCGACGATTGGGAAGCGGTCGAACTCCCGCTGTTCCGGTCCACCCGCTTCGGCGACGATCAGGACCGGCCAATCAGGAAGTCGGACGGAAACTGGACCTATTTCGGGGCCGATCTCGCCTACCACATGCAGAAGGCCGAAAACGCCGACGCGCTGATCGACATCTGGGGGGCCGATCATTCGGGCACGGTCAAGCGGATCAAGGCTGCCGTGGCGGCGCTGGCAGAAGGTCAACACAAGGCGATCCCGTTCGACGTCAAGCTGGTCCAGATGGTCCAGCTGATGCGCGCTGGCGACCCGGTAAAGATGTCGAAACGCTCGGGCAATTTCATCACCATCGCCGACATGGTGGAGGAAGTGGGCAAGGATGTCGTCCGCTTCACCATGCTCAGCCGTAAACCCGAAGCGCAGATGGAGTTCGACTTCGCCAAAGTGGTGGAGGCTTCGAAGGACAATCCGGTGTTTTACGTGCAATATGCCAGCGCGCGGATCCATTCGACCTTGCGGAAAGGCGCTGCCGAAGGCTTCGCGCCGTCGCCTGATCACATCGCCGCCCTCGGTGCGGAGGAACTTGAACTGGTCAAGCACGCCGCACAGTTTCCCCGCGTGGTGGAGGCCGCAGCGCACGCCCGCGAACCGCACCGGTTGGCGTTCTATCTGTATGAACTCGCAGGGGAGTTTCATGCTTATTGGAATTTGGGTAATGATAACACGTTAAAGCGGTTCATCGTGGCACAGGACGCCGATTTGAGCGGGGCAAGGCTTTTCCTTGCCAGCCAGATCGGGCAGGTCCTGCGCAATGGTCTCGCCCTGCTTGGGGTGGAGGCAGTGGAGGAGATGTAACGAATGTCGGGTTTCGAGGGAGACGGCCGCGAAAGCGACGAGCCGATTGAAACCGGCGCGGGAGCGGAAAATTCCGCTGATGACGCCGAAGAACTGTCCCTGGTCGAAGATGACGAGCCGCTTCCATGGCTTGAATCGAGCGACTACGGAGACGAGGACGAGGGTGTCGACACAAGCCGTATTGTCGGTTTTGTCCTGATCGCGGCGCTGGCGCTGCTGGCGTTGTTCGGGGCGATCTGGTTCTTCTCCAATCGCACTTCCGATAGCGGGTTGGTCGCCGACGGCAGCACCATCGAAGCTCCGCCGGGACCAGTCAAGGAACGACCGGAAGATCCCGGTGGCCGCAATTTCGCGGGGACGGGCGATGTCGCGCCCGCAGTGGGCGAAGGCCAGTCCCGCGAAGGCCGGATTGCCGAGAAGATTGTCCCCAAACCAAGCGTTTCGACGATAAAGCCAGCCGACGCGGCTCCGGCGGATGGGAAAACGTCATCGGCGGCGGCGCCAGCGGCAGCAAGCGGCATAGCCGTCCAGGTTGGCGCCTATTCGAACAAGGCGGATGCGGAAGCGGGCTGGAATGCCCTCAACCGCCAGACCGACGCTCTGCAGGGCTATAATCACCGGATTGTCGAAGGGGTGGCTGATATCGGTACGGTCTACCGGCTCCAGGCGATCGCAGGGAATTCTGCTGGGGCGAGAGGCCTCTGCGAAAAACTTCGCGCTGATGGACTTGCCTGCCAAGTCAAATAGCTGGCGCGCCAACGGCTCAGACTGCTGAATTTGGGGGCCGGAAGCATGCAGTTTCCGGCCCCTTCGCTTTACCGCATCCGAAAGCCGCCGGGTATCCACATTGCCGGTGCGGTGAAACCTTGCGAAACATCCGTATTCCTGCGACTTTCACAGCATGACACCTGCCATTTTCGGTATCTCCGGCCATAGTCTTACCGCAGAAGAGCGCGCGTTCTTCGGCGAGGCCGATCCGGCGGGCTACATCCTGTTCGGGCGCAATTGCGATACGCCAGAACAAGTTCGCTCGCTAACGGACGAGTTGCGCGAACTCCACGGGCGGGACCGGTTGTTCATCTGTATCGATCAGGAAGGCGGCCGCGTCGCGCGCCTGCGCCCGCCGCATTGGGCGGGCTTTCCGGCTGGCGAGGTGTTCGACCGCCTGTACGATATCGCCCCTGCAACCGCGATCGAAGCGGCGCGGGCGAATGCCGAGGCACTAGGCATTGAATTGTCGCACGCCGGCATCACCGTCGACTGCCACCCGCCGCTCGATGTCCGCCAGCCCGGCGCGCATGACGTGATCGGCGACCGTGCGCTTGGCTCCGAACCCCTGCGGGTGGCCGCGCTGGGCCGCGCGATCCTCGACGGTTTGGCCCGCGCAGGTGTGGCAGGCTGCATCAAACACATGCCCGGACATGGCCGGACCACCACCGACACGCATAAGGAAATGCCGACTGTCACCGCCAGCGAAGCGGAGCTGGAGATCGATCTCGCCCCGTTCAAGGCGCTGGCAGACGCCCCCATCGGTATGACCGGCCATCTGCTGTTTACGGAGTGGGATGCTGAGAATGCGGCGACGTTTTCGCCCTATGTTATCGAGACCATCATTCGCCAGCGGATCGGTTTCGATGGGCTTCTGCTGACCGATGACATCGATATGGAAGCTCTTTCCGGGACTATTCCGGAACGCTCTGGACGGGCGCTTGCGGCCGGCTGCGACCTGGTGCTCAATTGCTGGGCGAGAATGGACGATATGCGCGGGATTGCCGAACGACTGCCAGCGATGCCGGGCAAGACGGCCCAGCGGCTCGAGCGGGCGCTGGCCGTCACGCGCATCGACGGACCTCAGAACGACAAGACGGAACTGCTGGCGCGGCGGGATGCGCTGCTCGCGGCAGCGGGGGTTGCCGCATGAACGCTCCGGATATGGTGCTTGATCTTCAGGGGCATGACCCGGACGAAGATGAATGGACCGGCCCCGGATCAGCGCCGGACGATGACGCTGCGCTTTATCTCGAACTTGACGGGTGGGAGGGACCGCTGGACCTTCTGCTCGACCTCGCCCGTCGACAGAAAGTTGATTTGCGTTCGATCTCGATCCTCGAGCTGGTCGACCAATATCTAGTCTACATCAACCGGGCAGAAGCCATGCGGCTCGAACTGGCGGCCGATTATCTGGTGATGGCAGCGTGGCTGGCCTATCTCAAATCGTCACTGCTGCTGCCGAAGGAAGAGCAGGAAGAACCGGGCCCGGAAGAATTGGCCTTGCGGTTGCAGCTACGTCTCCAGCGGCTGGGCGCCATGCGGGAAGCGGCCGCCCGGCTGATGGCGCAGGACCGGATCGGGCGCGATGTGTTCTTGCGCGGATCGCCAGAGGGTTTGCGGATCGATCGCCGGACACAGTGGGGATGCGACTGGTTCGCGCTGGTCCAGGCCTACGGGCAGGTCAAGGCGCGGACGGCCCCGGCGGTGCACATGGTCCGCAATCGCCCGGTGATGACTTTGGAAAGCGCGGTCGACCGGGTTTCGGCAATGTTGGGCGTCACGCTCGACTGGATACTGCTGGAAGAATTCCTGCCGCCCCATGCCGAACCGCGCCTGCGCCGGTCAGCGCTCGCGTCTAGCTTCGTCGCGGCGCTGGAATTGGCCCGAACCGGGCGCGCGGAATTGGCGCAGGACGTGATTTTCGGCCCGCTACGTTTGCGGCGGGTCCCCGCGTGAATTCCGGCCCGGGGGAATTGCAGCGAGCAGTGGAGGCGACCCTGTTTGCTTCCGAGACGCCTATGAGCGTGGAAGCCCTGGCAGCCCATCTGGGCGCTGCGGCGCTCGCCGATATTCGGGCAGCCTTGCAAGATATCGCCGCCGATTATGCGCCGCGCGGCGTTCACCTGGTCGAGCGGGCCAAGCGCTGGCATTTCGAAACCGCGCCGGACCTTGCCCATTTGCTGCGGCGCGAACGGGAGCAGGTCCGCCGGTTGTCGCGCGCGGCCACCGAAGTGCTCGCGATCATCGCCTATCACGAGCCGGTCAGCCGAGCCGAGATCGAATCGATTCGCGGGGTGCAGACGGCCAAGGGCACGCTGGATGTCCTTCTGGAAGCGGGATGGGCAAGAGTTGCGGGGCGCCGCGAGGTGCCGGGCCGTCCGGTCATCTACGCTACGACTCCAGAGTTCCTTGAGCACTTCGGCCTCGCATCGCGCCGGGACCTGCCGGGTATCGACGAACTGCGCGCAACCGGGTTGCTTGATCCGGTAGACGATGCCTATGATGCGCTGACCGGCCTGGAAGAGGGCTTCGACGTTACGGAAGCGCCGGACACCGCCATCCCCCAGGCAGAGTGACCGCGGAATTGCAGCGCTTGAAACGGCGCTGGAATATGCACCGGTAAGCGCCTATATTGCCATCACACTCAATCGGAAGGTTCATCATGTCGCTCGGCCCCTGGCAGCTTATTATCATTGCGCTGGTTATCCTCGTCCTGTTCGGGCGTGGCCGGATTTCCGAAATGATGGGTGATTTCGGCAAGGGGATCAAAAGCTTCAAGCAGGGCATGAACGAAGAAGACACTGCGCCAGGCAAATCGGCCCAGCGCATCGAAGGGCCGGCCGCGGACGCCAAGCCGGCGACCACTGCGACGACGGAAGACCCCGCGAAGAAATCCGATACCCTGGGATAATCCGCTTCCCGATTTTTTGGCCCCTGATCGTTAAGGCGAGCCGCTTAAATGTTTGATATTGGTGCAAGCGAATTGCTGGTCATCGTGATCGTGGCCGTGCTGGTCATCGGTCCCAAGGACCTGCCGCTCGCATTGCGCACGGCCGGGCGTTGGATCGGGAAGATCCGCCGCGTTTCCGCCCAGTTCCGTTCCGGTTTCGATGCCATGGTGCGCGAAGCTGAAATGGAGGAGATGGAAAAGAAGTGGCGCGAACAGAATGCCAAAATCATGGCTGAAAATCCTGACAATGCCGGGGGCGAGGGTGGGCCTGCCGAGATCGGCCCAGAGATGACCCCGCTGTCCGCCACTGCCGAGGGTAAAACCGGAGTGACTCAAAAATCTCATCCGGATGCGAGCGCCGCTCAACAG
Organism: Allopontixanthobacter sediminis; assembly: GCF_009828115.1. Taxonomy (GTDB): domain Bacteria; phylum Pseudomonadota; class Alphaproteobacteria; order Sphingomonadales; family Sphingomonadaceae; genus Allopontixanthobacter; species Allopontixanthobacter sediminis. Next base: position 232,238 of record NZ_WTYL01000003.1, read on the forward strand.
GACGTCGAGGCGGACAAGGATGAACCCTTGTTGCCGCTCGGCAAGCCGGAAGGTCAATAGACAGCCGTGGCGATAAAGATTCGCGATATCGACGAAACGCAGGCTCCGTTGCTCGATCACCTGATCGAGCTTCGAAGCCGCCTGATGCGCTGCGTGCTGGCGCTCGTGGTGGCCTTTGCGGGCTGTTTTGTTTACGCCAACGAGATTCTCGGATTCCTAGTCCGCCCGCTGACGGAGGCGTTTCCCCCGGGAACCGGCCAGTTGATCTTCACCCAGCTTTACGAAGTGTTCTTCGTCGAGTTGAAGGTAGCGCTGTTTGCAGGGTTTTTCGTGAGCTTCCCGATCATCGCCAACCAGCTATGGGCGTTCGTCGCGCCCGGTTTGTATGTGAAGGAAAAGAAAGCATTCCTGCCGTTTCTAATCGCGACCCCCGTGCTGTTCACGGCGGGCGCATCGCTCGCGTATTTCGTGGTGATGCCGACCGCCTTCAAATTCTTCCTTGGTTATGAAGGCTCGGCCGGCGGGCTGAAGATCGAGGCACTGCCATCCGCAGGTGAGTATCTGGCGCTGGTGATGCAATTCATCCTCGCGTTCGGGATCAGCTTCCTGCTGCCGGTGCTGCTGCTGCTGCTGAACCGTGCGGGTATCGTCTCCCGCTCACAATTGGTCGGCGCGCGGCGCTATATTATTGTCCTGGTGCTGATCGTGTCGGCGGTGGTGACGCCGCCTGATCCAGGGTCTCAGTTGATCCTGGCGGTGCCGCTGCTGCTGCTGTTCGAAGGATCGCTGGGTATCATGTGGCTAGGCGAACGGCGTGACCGCAAGGCAGTGGAAGCAGAGTCTGCTGAAACTACCGAAAAACCCAACACTCCCTAAGTATAACGCTCGGAGAATTCTTTTGCCGCGCGCGGCACATAATACGGAACTTGCGCGGGCGACTTTGTGTAAATCGGGATTGGACACAAAAAAACGGGGCCGTATGGCCCCGTTTTTAGTGTCTATGTCAGTACGCCTTAGGCGCTGATTGGATCGTCGTCATTGCCGCCGGCAGCGATCACGATACCAGCGATAACGGCTGCAGCAGCCAGAAGCGCGATAATGATGCCCGAACCACCTTCAAGGTCGCTCTCTTCCTGAGCAACAGGAGCGGAAACGCGATCGACACTGGCCGAAGGCGCAGCAAGTGCTGGCGAAGCAGCGAGTGAAAGAGCAGCCGTAGCGGCAAGCAAATTACGGAATTTCATAGATTAACTCTCCTTAGAGGGGCATTTTTTCAAAACTCGGTGTCCTGTTAGGACAAGTGACCTTGGGTGGCAACCCCGCTGGGTTGAAAAGAACCGTGATGTGCCAAAATTGTGACACCATTTCGGCCCTTTACTGTCGCAACCCGGCAAACCAAACGGTTTGTCCTTAGGCTGATCACTGTAAGGGACGCGCAGTGCTCCAGTTCCTGACATTCGGGACACTAGCGCAAATATCCAAAGAAAGTCCTAATCCGACCGTCTGGTTATCGCCGGCTGCCCCCTTTTTCTTCCGAATCATAGACCCTTTCGCCTCCCACCCACGTCTGCAGCACCTGGGTGGCCCGAATTTCTTCCGGCGAGGCTAACAGCAGATCGCGGTCGACCAGCACGAAATCGGCCCGCTCGCCTTCCACCAGTCGGCCGAAGCGTCCTTCGGCAAAGCCTGCAAAAGCGCCGCCATAAGTAAACGCAGTCAGCGCCTGTTCGCGTGTGACCCGTTCCTGAGGCTGCCAGCCGCCGAAAGGCTGGCTCGCAGCGTCTGTCCGGGTAAACGCGGCGGCGAGGCCCGCGAAAGGATCGATCGATTCGACCGGAGCGTCCGAACCGAACGCCAGCGGTGCGCCTGCATCGGCGATACTGTTCCACGCATAGGCCCCGGCGAGCCGGCCTTGGCCAAGCCGGGCTTCCGCCATCGTCCTGTCCGATGTCTGGTGTACCGGCTGCATCGACGCGATGATCCCGTGCTTGCCGAACAGCGCGAGTTCTGCGGGATCGACAATCTGGGCATGCTCGACCCGCCAGCGCCGGTCGCCTTCGTAGGTACCGGACATATCCTCGATCGCCCCCAGCACCTCGGAATTTGCGGCATCGCCGATCGCGTGGATCGCGACCTGAAATTTGTCCAACGCGGCGCGGCTCATCAAATTGCGTAGCTGCGAGGAGTTCATCGACGGTAGCCCGACATTGCCGGCATCGTCCGCATAGGGCTGTTTGAGCCACGCACCGCGCGAACCCAAGGCACCGTCGAGATACAGCTTAACGCCGTTGAGGCGCAGCCTGTCGTTATAAAGCCACGGCGAAGGCCCAGGCCCGCCGATCAGTTCCATCGCATCGACACCGCCGGCGTACGACATGATCCGCATCTTGAGCGCGCCTTTGTCGCCTGCTCGACGAAAACTCTGCCAATCCTCGATGCTGGTGCCCATGTCCGCGACTGCGGTGACTCCGTTTCGAAGCATGATCTCCTGCGCTTCCTGCAGGGCGAGGTCGCGGTCCTCAGGCCGGGGTCGCGGCACTTTCGCGGCGACCATGCTCATGGCTTCGTCGACAAAAATGCCTGAGGGTGCCCGCGAGCCGGAAGCACGCTCGATCCTGCCGCCCGCCGGGTCCTTGCTGGCGGCGGTCACCCCGGCAAGGTTGATTGCAGCGCTGTTGGCCCATCCGGCATGGCCGTCTACCCGCTCTAGCCAGACTGGACGGTCGGAAACGACGGCGTCCAGTTCGGCAGCGGTGGGAAATCGGCCGAGACCCCATTTCTCCTGGTTCCAGCCGGTGCCGACAATCCAGCGGCGCCCGGGGTTTTCCGCGGCGTAAGTGGCGATCTTCGCTTGCGCTTCGGCGAGCGACGCGGTGTCGGACAGGTCGAGCGTCAGCGCGGCAAATCCCACGCCCAGGACGTGAGCATGGGCGTCGATCATCCCGGGAATGACGAACTGCCCCTTTCCGTCGAGCAGGTAATCGACCCCGCTGGGGCGCTGGTCCCCGCGCTTCAGGACCAGTTTGACCTTGCCGTCATCATCGATCCACAGGCCGGTGAAGCGGTCGACCTTGCCATCCTCGTCGATAGTGATGCCTTGCACGTTGTCGACCAGCGTATCCGCCGCGGCCGGTGCGGCAATTCCGAGCGCCAACGCAGCGGCGGAGCATGAAAAGACGTAAGCAAGGCGGTCTGCGGTCATGGGGGACATCGGGGTTCGTTCCATCAAGTGTTTCCTCGCGGCAGGCGGCGGATCAGCGAACTTGTGTCGAGCCTGCCCCCGCCGGTCTGTTGAATTTCAGCATAGAATTTGTCGACCATCGCAGTCACCGGCGACTCGAGGCCCAGCCGGTCGGCTTCCTCAAGCGCGTAACCAAGGTCCTTGCGCATCCAGTCGACTGCGAAACCGAAATCGAATTCGTCCTTAACCATGGTCGGCCAGCGGTTTTCCATCTGCCAGCTTTGCGCGGCCCCGCCGGATATCGCCTCCAGAACCTTGTCGGTATCAAGGCCCGCGGCGACCGTCAGGCGGATCGCTTCGCTGAGCCCCTGGAGGATGCCCGCGATACACATCTGGTTGGCCATCTTGGCCGTCTGACCAGCGCCGCATGCCCCGACATGGACGATCCGCGCGCCATAAGCGCCCATCACCGGGCGGGCGCGCTCGAACGCTTCCCCGGTTCCGCCGCACATGACCGCCAGCTTGCCGCTGACCGCGCCCGCCTGTCCGCCGGAGACCGGGGCGTCGAGGGTCATGAAACCCTGCTCGCCTGCCGCCGCCCCCAATTCCCGCGCCCTGTTTGCCGAAACGGTGGTGTGATCGATGAACAACGCACCCGGCTCAATGGCCGAGAATGCCCCGTCGGCGCCGAGGGTAACCTCGCGGAGATCCTCGTCATTGCCGACGCAGGTAATGACGATCTCCGCACCTTGCGCTGCGAGGGCAGGGGTGGCGGCGATTTCTGCGCTACGGCCCCGGTTGCCTTGTTCCTCCAGCCAGCTTTCCGCCCGGCTCCGGGTGCGGTTGAACACAGCGAGGCGATTGCCGGCAGAGAGCAAGTGGCCTGCCATCGGCCCGCCCATCACGCCCAGCCCGATGAATGCGACTTTACCTTGTACGATCATCGGGGCGGAATGCGTCAAGACGCCGCGCAAAGCAAATCCATTGGCCGAAAATATAATGGCATTGGCAGGAAAATGCTGGCGCCTGTTTCCCCGCTGCAACAATTCGCCTATCGGAATGCCATGAACACCAGTCCTTCCCTGTCGCCCGTAAACGCGAACCCTGCTGCTACGGCGCCCCGCGATCACCCCTGCGACGCGCCGATCGAGGCCCTGTCGATCGAGAGCATTCGCGCGGCTGCGGAACGGATCAAGGACGCGGTGGTGCGCACGCCCACGATGCACAGCATCACCCTGTCGCAAATGACCGGCGCGGAGATCTGGCTGAAATTCGAGAACCTGCAATTCACAGCCGCGTATAAGGAACGCGGTGCGCTCAATGCGCTGCTGCTGATGGACCCGGAGCGCAGGGCGCGGGGCGTGATCGCGGCTTCGGCCGGCAACCATTCGCAGGGGCTCAGCTTTCACGGGCGGCGGCTGGGCGTGCCGGTGACAATCGTCATGCCGCGCACCACGCCGACGGTCAAAGTCATGCAGACGGAAAGCGTTGGCGGCCAGGTCGTACTTGAAGGCGAGACGTTCGACGAAGCCTACGCCCATGCGCGCAAGCTGGAGATCGAGCTCGGACTTACCTTCGTCCATCCGTTCGATGATCCCGATGTCGCGTCGGGCCAGGGAACGGTCGCGCTGGAAATGTTCGAGGATGCGCCCGATCTCGATTGCATCGTCACCCCGATTGGCGGCGGCGGGCTGATTTCCGGAATGGCTACGGTTGCGCGCGCGCTGAAGCCCGACATGAAGGTATACGGTGTCCAGGCGGCTCTGTTTCCATCGATGTACGCCAAGATAAAAGGCACCGAAATGCCGTGTAGCGGGGATACGCTGGCGGAAGGTATCGCAGTCAAATATCCCGGCGAGTTCACGTCGCGGGTCGTTGCCGACCGGGTCGACGATATCCTGCTGGTAGACGAAGCGGCGCTCGAGAAGGCGGTTTCGCTATTGCTGCAGATCGAGAAGACCGTGGTCGAAGGAGCCGGGGCTGCAGGCCTCGCTGCAGTGCTCGCGCATCCGGAGAAATTCGCCGGCCGCAAGATCGGGCTCGTCCTGTGTGGCGGCAATATCGACACGCGGCTGCTGGCAAACGTGCTGCTACGCGATCTTGCTCGCTCTGGCCGTTTGGCGCGCCTGCGCATCACCCTGCAGGATCGCCCCGGTTCGCTCTACAAGGTCATGAGCGCGTTCCACGAGCACAACGTCAATATCATCGAGATCTATCACCAGCGGATTTTCACCAACCTGCCAGCCAAGGGCTTGATCACCGATATCGAGTGCGAAGCGCGTGACCGGGAACAGCTCGACGCACTGGTGCAGTCGCTGCGAACCTCCGGCTACGTGGTCAATCCGGTGGAACTGGACTGACAGCGGGAGATTTCGCCCGAATGGCGCCGGTCATATTCCGGAAACTGTGCAAAATAAGAAACGCTTAACCGTATTAGATGGTTAAGGACCTTTTACTGGCGGTTATCAAATGGCATAGTCCGGAGGCAGATCGCGCCGACCGAGCGATTCCCTGCCGAAAGGATTTTCAGCTGCCGTGACGGCCCACGTTCGCTTCCCTCGCTTCTTCGTGACGACGCCCGCGCCGTGTCCCTATTTGCCGGGTCGCAGCGAGCGCAAGGTGTTCACGGAACTGAAGGGTCCGAACTCGGACCAGCTGAACGAAGCGCTGGGCCGAATCGGATTTCGCCGAAGCCAGACGGTCGCTTACCGCCCGAGCTGCAGCAATTGCAGCGCCTGTGTGTCGGTGAGGGTGATCACTGACGAGTTTGAGCCATCTTCTACCCAGCGCAAGAATTTGCGGCGCAACAGCGACCTGGTGACCACCGAATGTCGCCCGTGGGCCACCGAGGAACAATTCGAACTCTTGCAGCGTTATCTCGGTGTTCGCCACCCGGGTGGCGGCATGGCCTCGATGGATGAGATTGACTATGCAGATATGGTGGAACATACGCCCGTCTCGAGCTATGTTATTGAATATAGAGAGCCTTCGGAAGATGGGGAACCGGGCCGATTGATTGGGGCTTGTCTAACGGATCGTCAGAGCGACGGCTTGTCGATGATCTACAGTTTTTATGATCCTGAACACGAGGCACGGTCCGGGCTTGGCAATTACATTATCCTTGATCACATCCGCCGTGCGGCGGAACAGGGTCTGCCTTATGTCTACCTCGGCTATTGGGTCGAAGGTTCGGATCGCATGCGGTATAAGATCCGCTATCGTCCGATGGAGCGGCTCACCCGTGACGGTTGGCAGCAATTCTCACCCGATCAGCAAAGTGATCTCATTTCCGACACCTTCAGCGGTGTGGAGCGGGATGCCGCAGCCGTCTCCAGTCCGGCCAAGGACGGCACCCAGGACCAATACAACCTTAAATAGCATCGCTTTAAATGGCATAGCACGCGTTTGGCGACTGCCATGCGCGTTCGCCGGACTGCTAATTGTCAGCGGGTCGCTATCCGCGTCTGCCGCGCTGGCGCAAGACACCCAGGCGCCGCCCCGGCTGGAAGACCTGATCCCCGATTCTGCGGTTGAAAATCCGGAGGACTGGGCTGACGACATCGATACGGCAAATACTCCGGTAGATGAACTTTCGGAACCGGTGCTCGAACCCAATTCACCCTTGGCGGAATTGCCTGCGATGGAAGTTCCGTGGCCAGACGAGCAATTGGAACTGCCGGAACTGGTTCGCCTTCCGCGGGATGAAACGATCGAATTCGCCGAAGTGGAAGGTATCGAGGGGCAAGAAACGGATGACGAGTTCGCGGCGCTCGCCGATGCCCAGTTGGAGCAGGTCAACGACCAGCTGACACTCGCATTTCCGGTCGAAGCTGCATCTTTCCCGGTAAGGGAGGAATTCGTCAGCCGGTTCAAAGCGCTGTCCACGATCGAAAGCCTGTCGGACGAAGAAGGCTCGATCGCGCAATTGGCCGCACGGGCGCGGGCGGACGAGGAACTGCTTGAACAATTGCTCGAAATCTACGGCTATTACGACGCCCAGATCATTCGCTCGGTATCGGGTCGCACCGGGCGCCGCGAGCAAGCGGCCGGGTCGGAAGCTCCTCCTGAACGCGCGGCGCAGGCGAAGCCCTCGGTGCGGTTCGACATCATTCCCGGTCCCCTGTTCCGGTTTGGTGCCATCAACCTGGGCGAGCTGAGCCAGGCACCCGACGCGGGCGCTTTGCGCCAGGCATTCGAAATTAACACCGGCGATCCGCTTTCGAGCGATGCCATCGTCGAGGAGCAGATCGATCTCGACGTCGCGCTCGGCGAGACTGGTTATCCGTTCGCGGAAATCAATGAACCGGAACTGCTGGTAGACCACGCCCGGACCGAGGGCGATCTGACGATGATCGTACTGCCCAAGGGCAAGTATGTCTTCGGGAACGTCATCAGTGACATGCCGGAATTCCTTTCCAGCAAGCACCTAGAGACAATCGCCCGTTTCGATGAAGGCGATGTCTATCAGCGCAGCCTTGCGCTCGATCTTCGGCGCGCGATCACCGCCACCGGCTTGGTATCGACGGTCGTGGTGACGCCGCGTGAAGTGACCCCGCCATCGGGCGACCAGCCGGGCGTCGTGGCGATGGATGTAGCGCTGACCGAGGCGCCCCTGCGGACCATAGCTGGCGCGATCGGTTACGGCACTGAAGAGGGTATTCGCGTCGCCGCCAGTTGGGAACACCGCAACCTGTTCCCTTCCGAAGGCGCGCTGCGCCTGCGCGGTATCATCGGTACCCAGGAACAGCTGGCGGGGATAACTTTCCGCAAGAACAATTTTGGCGGACGTGACCGGGTGCTGACGCTGGATGCGTACGCCTCCACGGTCGACAATAACGCCTTCGACGCCAACACCGCCGCGCTTGTGGGTACATACGAGCGCGTGTCCAACCTGCTGTTCCAGAAGCCGTTCAGCTGGGGCGTCGGTTTCGAATTGCTGGCGACAGCCGAACGGCCCGCCGGGGTCGACGGTCTGCAGGAAGAACGGCAGACCTACTTCATCGCCGCCTTGCCGGTACGGGGCCTGATCGATTCCACGGATGACCTGCTCGACCCGACCGAAGGATTCCGGCTGGGCGCACGGCTGTCGCCAGAGATTTCGCGGAGCGAGGGGACGGAGAGCTTCTACCTCCGCAGCCAGGTCGATGCGAGTTACTACAAACAGATAAATGACAAGGTCGTGCTGGCGACCCGTGCTCGCTTCGGCAGCATCCCAGGAACTGCGCTGCAGAATATCGCACCGTCACGCCGCTTTTACGCAGGCGGCGGCAGTTCGGTCCGCGGTTATGGCTACCAGGCCATCGGACCGCAGGACACGCTGGGCGAACCAAGCGGCGGACGCTCGCTGGTCGAGCTGTCGTTCGAAGCGCGCATCAAGACCGGCTTTTTCGATGGTGCCCTTGCTGTGGTGCCATTTGTCGACGCTGGCTCGGTCGGAACCGGCCCGACGCCCGATTTCGATGATATCCGCATCGGGGCGGGTGTCGGGGTGCGCTATTACACCGGCTTCGGGCCGATCCGCGTCGATGTCGCGACGCCCATCAATCCAGGCCCCAATGACAGCCCGATCGCGGTCTACGTTTCGCTTGGTCAGGCTTTCTGATGGTTGACGGCGTGGATGAAGTCGAGGGTCAGGAAGTCGGTCATCAGGATCCGGCAACGAGCCCGGCACGGCGCAGCCGTAGCCGCCGGATTACGCGGTGGGTCGTAGGTGCTCTCGCAGCGCTGGCGATACTGCTGATAGCCGCGTTCGCGGTGCTCAACAGCCCGATCGGCAAGCGGTTCATTGCCGACCAGATCGCCCAGGTGGCACCTGCGTCGGGACTCCGGTTCGAAGTCGGCCGCATTGACGGTGATATTTTTGGCGAGGCGGTGCTGCATGATGTCGTGCTGCTTGATCCCAAGGGAAGATTCCTGACGATTCCGGTTGTGGAACTGGACTGGCGGCCGCTTAGCTGGATCACCAAGGGGCTGGACATCCGCAATCTTACGGCACGTCGCGGCGATTTGCTGCGCATGCCGGAATTGCTTCCGGGAGATCCGGACGCTCCGATCCTCCCCGATTTCGACATCCGGATCGACCGGTTCGTGATCGACGACCTGACCCTGGCGCCGGGCATCGCAGGAGAAGAGGCGCAGCGGGTCAACTTGACTGCCCAGACGGATATCCGCGACGGACGGGTGTTCGTGAAAGCCGATGGCCGGCTCGGCCAGCGGGACCGGATATACGCCCTGATCGACGCGGAGCCCGATGGCGACAAATTCGATATCGAGATGGATTACATCGCCCCGCAGGACGGCGTGCTGGCGGGTATGCTGGGCGCGGATGCGCCGTACCGCGGGGTCATTACCGGTGACGGGACCTGGAGCAGCTGGAAGGGTGCATTGCTGGTCCGGCGAGCCGAGGAGCGCGCTGCGGCCTTCATGATTACCAACCGCGCTGGCGAGTATACGATTTCCGGACAAGCCTATCCTGAGCCCTGGCTGACGGGGTTGCCCGCCAGCGCGTTGGGCGAAGCAGTCGGCTTGATTGCCAGGGGCACCCTCGAAGACAGTGTGCTGGACGGCAACGTCTGGCTATTCGGCCAAGCGGTTGAAGCGACAGCCGCCGGCGTCGTCGATCTCGCTGGCAACGCGTTCCAAACTCTTGAAATTGGTGCGCGGCTGACGGATCCTGCGTTGCTCGGAAGTGATCTGCGGCTCGAAGGTGCCTCGCTTAGTGCGACGCTGGACGGCGCATTCCGCGACCTGTCGATCCCGCACGAACTTGCGGTCGAGCGGTTTGTTTCGGGCGAAACGGTGATTACCGGCATCACCCAACAGGGCACCGCAACCTATGACGGAACTCGGTGGGTGCTACCGCTTACGGCAGAGGTGGAGCGGGTTTCTACTGGCACTGCTCTGCTGGACCCGCGGCTGGTTGGCGGACGCTTGAACGGAACGGTGTTTTATACCGGCAACCGCGTGCTGTCGGACGATCTCGTGATAGATTTCGGCGACCTGACGGCGCGCCTCGCACTCCAAGGCGACGTTGAACGAGGCACCTATGCGTTGGCGGGACCCGTCAATGTCACGGGTCTGCCGCTCGAGAATGTCGGCAATGTGAGCGGCACGGCAAAGATCCTGCTTACCCTGCCGGCATCGGCTCCGTGGACCTTGGCGGCCGATTTCAACGGTCGTATTCCCAACGTAACCAACGCTACGCTGGCCAATCTTGCTGGCGAGGCGATTGCGTTTCGCGGCGGGGTAACTCTGGGCGGTGCGTCCGCCGGAGGGCTGACGCCGATCACGTTCCGCAACGTGGTGGTCGGTGCGAGCAAGTTGTCACTTCGAATGAATGGCCGCGTGGCAGGCGGGACGACCACGCTCGCCGGTTCGGGCAACCACACGCAATACGGCGACTTCACCGTCGAGGCGGCGGTGACTGACGCCGGACCCGAAGCTGTGCTGGTGTTCGCCAACCCCTTGCCGGCCGCAGGCTTGACGGACGTGCGCGTCGCGATAGCGCCGACCGAAGAAGGCTTCGCTATCGATACGGAAGGCGGATCGCTGCTCGGGCCGTTCGCCGGGCAACTGGGACTTTATGCGCCCGAAGGCGGCCCGACCCGGATCGCGGTAGAGACGCTGACAGTCTGGAAAACTGCGATCACCGGTGACATTACCTTGTCGGACGCTGGCGCGTCGGGTGCGCTGGCTCTATCCGGCGGCGGACTGGACGGCACTATAGCACTGTCACCGCGCAGCGGCGGGCAGGCGTTCGATGTCGACATTCGAGCCAGACGCGCGTCCTTTGGCGGCGAGACTCCAATCTCCATCGCCCGGGCTGACATCGAAGCGAGCGGGTTGTTTCGATCGAGCGATAACGCGCTGGAAACGCGCAGCACCATCACCGGCAATATTTTCGCCGAGGGCATCAGCTACGGAAACCTGTTCATCGGACGGTTGGCAGCCAGGGCGGACCTGACCAATGGGCAAGGGCCGATTACCGCATCGCTGTCCGGGCGAAGGGGTGGGCGGTTCAACCTGCAGCTCAACGCCAACGTCGCAAGTGACCGGATCGATCTGGTCGCCCGGGGAGATTTCGCCGGACGCCGGATCGGGATGCCGCGCCGTGCGGTCCTGACCAAGCTCGACGATGGCGGATGGAGACTGGCTCCGTCGCAGATTTCGTTCGGACGCGGGTTTGCGATCGCGGAGGGACGTTTCGGTGGCCGCGGCCCGACGGAGCTAGAATTGAAGCTGGCAAACATGCCGCTGTCGCTGGTGGACATCGCCGTCGCGGATTTCGGTCTTGGTGGGACCATTTCCGGGATCATCGATTATCGCGGTCAGGCAGGGCAACTTCCGGCGGGTAGCGCCCGGCTGAAGATCGATAATCTCAGCCGCTCCGGCCTGGTGCTCACCTCCCGGCCAATCGATGTCCTGCTGGTTTCCCGCCTGACCGGACAGCAACTCGAGACGCGGGCAGTGATCGACGAGGGCGGAGAGCGCCGTGGGCGGATGCAGGCGCGCATTACCGATATGCCCGCGTCGGGCGATCTTCTCAGCCGGCTCGAAGCGGGCGACCTTTTCGCGCAGTTGCGCTTCGCCGGACCGGCGGATGCTTTGTGGCGGCTTTCGGCAATCGAGACTTTCGACCTGACCGGTCCGGTGTCCGTAGCGGCCGACGTGACCGGATCGCTTAACAATCCGCGGGTCCGCGGATCGGTATCCAGTGACAATTTGCGGATGCAGAGCGCGCTGTCGGGGACTGACGTGAACAATATCACGTTGCGCGGTAGCTTTGCCGGTTCGCTGCTCCGCCTTAACCGGTTCAGCGGTACAGCGGTAAACGGGGGAAGCGTCAGCGGCAGCGGAACGGTCGATCTCGGAGAACTGACGACGTCCGGCCCGAAGATCGACATCAAGATTGCCGCCAAAAACGCGCGCTTGCTCGACGCCGCCGGGCTCAGTGCGACCGTGACCGGACCGCTGCGGATCATTTCCAGCGGTTCGGGTGGAACCATCGCCGGCCGGCTCTTGATAAATCGTGCGGCCTGGACGCTGGGCAGCGCAGCCTCGGCGGAAGATCTGCCGCAAATCAAGACCACCCAGATCAACACCGCAGCCGATATCGCCCCGTCGCGGGTGCGTTCGAATCCGTGGCGGTACCTGATCGATGCCCGCGCGCCGAGCCGGGTGGACGTCGACGGGATGGGCCTCGACAGTGAATGGTCCGCCGATATCATCCTGCGCGGAACGACCAGCGACCCGAGAATTGGCGGAGAAGCGAATGTCATCCGCGGCAGTTACAGCTTTGCCGGCACGCGGTTCGAACTGACCAGGGGGGAGATCGATTTCGATGCAAACGTGCCGATCGACCCTCGAGTAGATATCGAGGCCGAGACTTCGGCCGACGGGATCGATGTCACCGTGAGCGTCGAGGGCAACGCCCTGCAGCCCGAGATCACCTTCACTTCCACGCCGCCTCTTCCGGAGGAAGAAATCCTGTCGCGGCTGCTGTTTGGCGGTTCGATTACCGAATTGTCCGCCACGGACGCGCTCCAGTTGGGGGCCGCCTTGGCGAGCTTGCGCGGCGGCGGGGGCATGGATCCGATAAACCAGTTGCGGACCGCGATCGGTCTCGACCGGTTGAGGATCGTCAGCGCCGATCCGGCGCTCGGACGGGGAACCGCCGTGGCAGTCGGCAAGAACATCGGCCGACGTTTCTACGTCGAGATTATAACCGACGGCGGCGGTTACAGCGCCACGGAAGCGGAATTCCGGGTGACCAGCTGGCTGTCGTTGCTTGCGAGCATTTCCACAATCGGGCGCGAGAGCGTGTCGGCGGAGATCAGCAAGGACTACTGACGAAAGCCTGGCTTCAGCTTCCGGAGTACAGCTTCGCTTCTTCCGCGCGGCGGCGGACCAGGCCCTTCATCACCCGTCCGCCAGCACGGTTCCGCCGAGAGAATTCCGCCAGCGCGCCGCGGTAATCCTGCGCGCGGTGTAGTCGTGCCAGGGTGGCCCGGCGGATTGCGCCAGTATTGTAATGCAAGCATACCAGCGCATCGAATTGTGGTTGCGAGGTGGGCGCGCCGACCAAGGCGTCACTGACATCGGCCGCATAGCGGAGGAGGTCGGCGACGAGGCGGTCATCGCATTCTTGTTGGGACCAGACAGTGTCTTGAGCGACGCCCGCGCCGGTCGCACCCCAACCGATTGTCCAAGGCGCGCCGCCAGTTCCCGGATCGGGATAGGCCTCGAACATGCCATCACGGCGGATCCGTGCGCAGCCTTCAAATGTCTTGATAAGTGCCACGCCCGCGGGCGAAATTAGCCGGGCTCCAGGCTTTTGCCGAGAGACGCCGCAGTCTGCCTCCACGGATGCTACCCGGTCGATGGCCTGATCCAGCTTGGCCACGTCCGCTTGTACCAGCTTGCGGCCAAGGATGCCGCGAACCGAATCGAAAATTACCTTGCGGTCCATGGAGCTTGCCCTCTCATCTACTGGAAGGGTCAGAGCAATAGGCACGTTAGTGTTCTGTAGGAAAACCATTTCATCGCAGTAGCCCCATGAGCTTGTAAAGAACTCTTGACTGACAAGAGCTCTTTACAGTAAAGAGCTCTTTACAAGCTGCAACGGGAATTTGGATGCTCAACCGGGTCAAGGAATTTCGCGAAGGAAGCGGCTGGAGCCAGGGCGAACTGGCGCGCCGGCTGGGAGTTTCGCGGCAGACCATCAACGCGGTCGAGACTGACAAATACGATCCCAGCCTGCCGCTCGCGCTGCGAATGGCCAAGCTGTTCGGCGCTGCTGTGCCAGATTTGTTTATCGATGAGTGGGAGCCACAAGGGGAATGATGATGACCAGGGAACACGGAGATATTGCAAAGGCGCCGTTCAAGTGGCGGAAACTCATTACGTCGGTGCTGATTGGCGGCGTTGCCGGTTTTCTGGCGGCGTCCGGGTTCATGCAACTGGTTGATAGCGAAGCGCTCGGTAGGCTGAACGCCTCGCGCGAAATCGCTGGTTTGGTCGGCATTCTCTATCTGATGACCGGAGCATTTGTAGGAATTGGCGCGATCAATCCCGGCGTCGGTGCACGCTTCCTCAATGTGGAGGATGCCGACGAACTTCGCGAACAGCGCAAGGTGTTGGGGCTAAGCGCGCTCGGGATGATCGCATTCGGCGCGGTGCTGGTGATCCTTGCCTTGGCGGCGCCAATTGGTCCGATCCCGCCAGGGTTTGCCTTGGCAGGGGTAATTGCACTGATGGTGTTCTCGTTCATTACCGGTGCGCGTCAGACCCGGTTGACGGATGAGTTGATGAAGGCGGTCTCCCGAGAATCGACCTCGTTGGCCTTTTACCTGCTGTTCCTGTTCGGCGGGGGATGGGCGGCTTTGGCCCATCTGGGCTATGCGGCAGGTCCTGCCATGCTCGACTGGATCACGATGTTCGCGGCCCTGATGCTCATTTCGGCATTCTGGGTATGCGGCCGCCGCGGGATGCTGATGCCGCGCTGAGAACGTCCGGATCGGAGCGGTCCTGACGGATTTGTGCACGCCGTGATTTTCACAGGCCTCGAGCCTGTAACAGTGATATCCTGCAAAAGCGTGTCGCTCGATAGCTCCTCGCCTGCGGTACAGAAACCTGAAGGCAGCACAGGAGCGGTCATTGATCTTGAAACGAAGAGTGGCGACCGGGGGTACCCGGCCGCCACTTTTCTCCGATTTCGCAGCATTCGTCCGAGACTGTTGCTCAGGCGCTATAGTACATGTCGTATTCGACCGGGCACGGGGTGGTTTCCATGCGCAGCACTTCCGACCATTTGAGCTCCATATAGGCTTCGATCTGGTCTTTCGAGAAAACGTCACCCTTGAGCAGGAAGTCGTGATCGGCTTCAAGTGATTCCAGGGCTTCCCGGAGCGAACCGCAGACGGTCGGCACTTCGGCCAGTTCGGCTGGTGGCAAGTCGTACAGGTTCTTGTCCATCGCTTCGCCGGGGTGGATCTTGTTCGCGATCCCGTCGAGCCCGGCCATCAGCAGCGCTGCCGAGGACAGGTAGGGGTTGGCGAGCGGATCGGGGAAGCGGAATTCCACGCGCTTCGCCTTTTCGCCTGCACCGTAAGGAATGCGGCACGATGCGGAACGGTTGCGGGCCGAATACGCCAGCAGCACCGGGGCTTCGAACCCGGGCACCAGGCGCTTGTAGCTGTTGGTGGTCGGATTGGTGAACGCGTTGAGCGCCTTGGCGTGCTTGATCACGCCGCCGATGTAATAAAGGCAGGTGTCCGACAGTCCCGCATAACCGTTACCGGCGAAGGTGTTCTTGCCTTCGTTCCAGATCGACATGTGGGTGTGCATGCCCGATCCGTTATCTTCCTTGATCGGCTTGGGCATGAAAGTGGCCGTCTTGCCGTAAGCGTGCGCAACCTGCTGGACCACATATTTGTAAATCTGCATGTTGTCGGCGGTTTCCAGCAAGGTTCCGAAGGTAACCCCCAGTTCGTGCTGTGCCGATGCCACTTCGTGGTGATGCTTGTCGCAGGGCAGGCCCATTTCCAGCATCGTGCTGACCATTTCGCCGCGGATGTCGACGGCGCTATCGACCGGAGCGACGGGGAAGTAGCCGCCCTTCGCGCGCGGGCGGTGGCCCATGTTGCCGCTTTCGTATTCCTTGCCGGAATTGGTCGGCAACTCGATATCGTCGATCGCGAAGCCCGACGCGGCATAGCCGTCTTCAAAGCGGACATCGTCGAACATGAAGAACTCGGCTTCCGCGCCGACATAGATCGTATCGCCGAGGCCAGTCGTCTTTACATAGGCCTGTGCGCGCTTTGCGGTCGAGCGCGGATCGCGGCCGTAGAGTTCGCCGGTCGAGGGTTCGACGATATCGCAGAACAGGATCATCATCGGCGTCGCGCTGAACGGGTCAATGTACACGCGGTCGAGGTCGGGGCGCAGGATCATGTCGGATTCGTTGATGACCTTCCAGCCTTCGATGGAAGAGCCATCGAACATCAAACCGTCATCGAGTTCATCCTCCCCCAGGACGCCGGCGACCATCGTGAGGTGCTGCCATTTGCCCTTGGGGTCGGTGAAGCGCAGGTCCACCCATTCGATTTCTTCGTCCTTGATTTGCTTCAGGACTTCTTTCGCAGTCGCCATTTGTATTCCCTCTTGAACGTCCAGGGCTTGATGGGTTACCGGCCTCGGCCCGCCCCTTAGGGCCGCGCGGTTTGACTAGATAGCTGGGGTGCCGGACCCGCCGGAACGGATCTTCACCCCCTCAAATCGCATCATCGTTTGTTTCGCCGGTGCGGATACGCAGCGCGCTTTCGATGTTCGACACGAATACCTTGCCGTCACCGATCCGGCCGGTTTGGGCCGCTGCGGCGATGGCCTCGACAACGCGTTCCGCGATATCGTCGGAAACCATGACCTCCAGTTTCACCTTGGGCAGGAAATCGACAACGTATTCGGCACCGCGGTAAAGTTCGGTATGGCCTTTCTGCCGGCCAAAGCCCTTGGCTTCCGTGACGGTGATGCCGGACACGCCAATCTCGTGCAGGGCTTCTTTCACTTCGTCGAGTTTGAACGGCTTGATGATCGCTTCGATTTTTTTCACTGAAAGTAGTTCCTAAGCATCAAACCGGCTCTGTCACGGCGGGCCGGTATCCCAACGTTTCGCCTCGCGAGTGCCAATCCTTCTCTAATTCAGAAAAGTAATCCAAGAATCGTGCCAAGGCATGGAAGCTCAGGGGTAACGCAAACTGCGCGATTGCCAAAGCCCGTATTGCCAGTGGTCCACACAGGATAAGTGCGGTCTGCGCAGAGACACGCTGGGGCGGGATCGCTCGAGATTGCCCAAAATAAGGGCGGGTTCTGCCTAATTTTGAGGCAGCGCGCGTCGCACTCGGTTTATCAGGTGGATGTTGTAAGGGAGAGACCGGTTTCTTCCGGAAGGCCGGACATCAGGTTGAGTGACTGAACCGCGGCGCCGCTGGCGCCTTTGCCGAGGTTGTCCAATTTCGCGATCAACCGTGCCTGCGTTCCGTCCGCACTGCCGAAAACGTGCAGGTCCATCCCGTCCGAAGGGGCGGCATCCTTGCGGAGCAACAATTCATCCGGAGCATTTCCAAGCGGTGACACGCGGACGATCGCCGATCCGGTATAGAATTCGCTCAGTGCGCGGTGCATCTCGGCAGCCGTACCGGCTCCGCACATGGCGCCAAGGGCCAGCGGAACATCGACCGCCATACCGCGGTGCGCATCAATCACTGCGGGCGAGAACAGCGGTTCATGAGCCAGGTCGGCATAACGCTGCATCTCGGCCAAATGCTTGTGACCCAGACCAAGGCCATAACCGCGCCAGGCTATGCCCGGGTCAGCCGCGAACCGGTCGATGAGCGCGTTGCCGCCGCCGGAATAGCCGGACACTGCGTTAACGCTGAACGCCCAGTCGGCGGGGAGCAAACCCGCGCGGATCAGAGGTGCGACCAGCGCGAGGAACCCGGTGGGATAGCAGCCAGGGTTGGAAACACGTTTGGCCGCCGCGATCTGTTCACGCCCGATCAGTTCCTGGAAACCGTAGGTCCACCCCTCGGCCACACGGTGCGCGGTGGAGGCGTCGATCACCTTGGTGCGGGGGTTGTCGATCAGCGCCACCGCTTCGCGCGCGGCGTCATCGGGGAGGCACAAGATCGCAACGTCGCAGTCGTTGATCGCTTCCCGCCGGGCCGACGCGTCCTTGCGCAGTTCGCCGGGCAGGGTGAGGAGGGAAAATTCCTCGCGGCCAGCCAGCCGCTGGCGGATTTCAAGGCCGGTCGTCCCTGCGGCGCCGTCGATAAAAACGCTGGTTGTCATAAACCCGGTTCGGCGAGTTGGGCGGTCGGGACATAGCCCGTCGGACCGTCCGGACCAACGCAGCCCCACGACCACGCGCCCGCATGGTCGAGCACTTCGAACGAACTGCCGGCAGGTAATGTGGCAACGGTCCTGGCATCTGCGCTTGCAGTCAGTTTGAGCGCCGCATCCGCAGCGCCGATCCGGTACAATTGCGGGACGACGTAATGCGCCACCAGGTAGCGGTCGGCCAGCGCGATATGGGCCAGGTCGCCTCGCAGCGGGAGCGTTCCCGGGGCCGGGCGCACGACCGGGCCATCAAGGGTGAGCAAGCCCTCGGGCAGTTCATAATCGCCAACCATATTCACCGGATCGATCTGCCCCGCCATTCGATTGCTGTCGTTGCCCCGCGAGAGGAGTTGCGCGCGCTTAGCCCCTTGCACGGCTGCGGGCAAGCGTGGGGCCGTTTCACGCCGGTGCGGAACCGTTGCGGCCATACCGGCGCTGGAGCATGCGGAAGGCCGCGCGAAGCCCATAGGCCGCGCCGCCTTTCGGCCGCCCGGGCTTAGCGAAGGGGCGCCATGCGAAGGTGTCGAAATGGGCCCAGTCAATCGGCGTGCCGTCTTTCTGGTCGCCGACGAACTTGTCGAGAAACAGGCCCGCGACACTCGCCCCGGCGAAGGAATTGGTGTGCGAGTTGTTGATGTCGGCAATGTCCGATTTCAGCCATTCGGCGTAAGCTTCGGGCAGGGGCATCCGCCACGGCGGATCGTCGCATTCGGCGCCTGCATCCAGCAGTTCCTTAGCGGTATTATCCCGCCGGGTCATCAGAGCGGGATAGTCCGGACCCAAGGCAACCCGTGCCGCGCCGGTCAAGGTCGCGAAATCGATAATCAGTTCCGGATATTCCTCGCTCGCCTTGGCCAGGGCATCGCCAAGGACCAGGCGGCCTTCCGCGTCAGTGTTGCCGATCTCGACCGTCAGTCCCTTGCGGCTCCTGAGGACGTCGCCGGGGCGGAAAGCGTTGCCGGAAATCGCATTTTCGACCGCCGGGACCAGCAGGTGAAGCCTGACCGGCAGGCCGCTGCCCATGATCAGGTCGGCCAAAGCCAACGCATGGGCCGCGCCGCCCATATCCTTCTTCATCAGCAGCATGCCGGCGGACGATTTGACGTCCAGCCCGCCGGAATCGAAGCACACTCCCTTGCCGACGATCGCCAGCCGCGGAGACTCGGGTTTGCCCCACACCAGTTCGATCAGCCGGGGCGCGTGGCTGCGCGCGGCAGCGCGTCCAACGGCATGGATCATCGGATGTTCGCGTTCGAGTGCGTCGCCTTTGGTGACGGTCAGTTCTGCGCTATATTTCTTGGCCAAACCGGCGGCTATGTCTTCAAGCGCAGCCGGGCCCATATCTTCGGCCGGGGTGTTGACCAGATCGCAGACCATGTTGACGGCCCTGGCTTCGGCAAGGGCAGGGTCGATAGCGCCGACCTGCTTCGACAGCAGGATACGCGGGCCGGATTCCTCGGCGTCCGACTTGTAGCGGGTGAAACTGTATTGAGCGGTCTGCCACCCGAAAATCGCTGGCCCGGGGTCCCGATCCGCCAGCCGGTAAGTGCCCGGCGGCAATTCTTCCGCCAGTTTGCCCAGGCACCAGCTGGAGAGGGTATCGGGATTGGCAACGCCGCCAACCGCGAACCAATCGTCACCGTCGGGAATGATCCCGACCTGATAGCCGCTTCCATCGAACTTCTGTGCCGCCAGTGCTGCGCGCTGTCCGCCGGACAGTGTCCTCGCCCAGCTGTCAAAGGCCTCTTTGTTGACTAGGTGGATGCGGATAGCGTCCTGTTCGCGGTCGGCTTGGATCAAATCGGGTTTATTGCTCATGGGAACGCCTTTACACACCAAGCGCTGAATTGGGCGAGGAGAATTTCCATGAGTCGACAGTTGACTGTTCTTGCTTCTGCGGGGGCCGCCTTGGTTGCGCTTGCGGCCTGTTCTCCCGTGGCGGAGCCGGTTGAGCCAAGCCAATCAGGCGAGGGGAACACAACTGCCACAGCCCGCGCCTCAACTGTCGAAGGCGTCTCGGTCGAGGAGGAGACGGACCTTTTTTCCTACAAGTTTGCCTATCCGGCGGAGGTCAGCGCGATCCCGACGCTGGCACGCGAAATCGAAAGCCGGGCAGACAAGATCAAATTGGAAATGCAGTCCGATGCCCGGAGCGACCGGACCGCAGCGGCTGACGGAGGCTTTCCTTTTCGGCAGCATAGCCTTTCTGCGGAATGGAAAGTGGTGGCCGACTTGCCCGACTGGCTCAGCCTGACCAATGAATTCGCGACCTACACCGGCGGGGCGCACGGAAATTACGGGGTCACATCGCTGGTGTGGGACAAGCCGGCAGGCCAGACCATGGAGGGGGTGGAGATGTTCACTTCACCGGGAGCGCTTACGGAAGCGGTCGCGGAGACCTATTGCCCAGCACTCGACCGCCAGCGGCAGCAGAAGAACGGCATGGCACCGGATCCGACCGGCACTTTCGGCCAATGCCCCGGCGTGTCTGAACTGACGATCATTCCCGGATCGTCGAACGGCCGCACGTTCGACCGGGTCGGGTTCTACGCCGGCCCTTACGTCGCAGGCTCCTATGCGGAAGGAAGCTACGAAGTGACCCTGCCGGTTGATGCCAAGATATTCGCCGCCGTGAAGCCCGAATTTCGCGATGCCTTTTCGTCGGCACGGTAGGCTCTCGCAATTTCCGGCAACCATCGCTACATGGACCTGATGACCGAATATCAAGTGATTGAAAGTTCCGACACCGTCCTGCGAGACGGCACTATCAAGCTCCACGGACCCGAGGGTTTCGAGGGAATGCGCCGCGCGGGGGCGCTGGCGGCGGACATCCTCGACGCAATGGTGCCGCTGGTCGTGCCGGGCGTGACAACAGCGGAACTCGACGATGCGGTGCGCGAAATGACGCTGGCGGGCGGCGCGGTACCGGCAACGCTCGGATATCGCGGCTACACTCATAGCTGCTGCATTTCGATCAACCACGTGATCTGCCACGGCATCCCGTCTGAGAAGGCATTGAAGGACGGCGATATCGTCAACATCGACGTGACCCCGCTGCTGGACGGATGGCACGGCGATACCAGCCGGATGTACCTTGTCGGCGATGTCCCTCTGAAAGCGCGAAAGCTGGTCGACGTGACCCACGAATGCCTGATGCTGGGGATCGAACAGGTCAAACCTGGCGCGCGGCTAGGCGATATCGGCGCGGTGATCGAGGCGCATGCGCGGGAACATCGTTATTCTACGGTGCGCGAATTCTGCGGACATGGTCTTGGCCGGTTGTTCCATGATGCGCCTGAAGTAATCCATGCGGCGAAGGCTGGAACCGGCCCGGAACTGAAGCCGGGAATGTTCTTCACCATCGAACCGATGATCAACGCGGGCAAGCCGTGGGCCAAGGTGCTGAAGGACGGCTGGACGGCGGTAAGCCGGGACAAGTCGCTGTCCGCGCAGTTCGAGCATTCGCTTGGCGTGACCGAAACCGGCGTGGAAATTTTCACCAAGAGCCGGCGGGGCCTCGACAAGCCGCCGTATAGCTGAGGCGTTATCCTTCGCGCGCGGCGCGGATTGCTGCTCCGGCAGCGAAGGGTGTCATTGCTACCAGGACTAGGCTGATCGCGGCTGCCAGCGCAATCCCGGCGCCATCCGGCCGCGACAGGCTGCCCGCTCCAAAGATCAGGATCGGGACAGCTAGCGGGATTAGCAACAGGCCTGAGAGCGCCGCTCCGCCGCGGAGACCGGCGGTAAGGGCCGCGATCATCACTCCGATTGCCGCCAGTCCCGGAGTGCCGGCCAGCAGGCCGAGCAGGACTTTGCGCAGGGTTTCACCGTCCAGCGAAAGCAGCGCCGCGGCGGGAATTGCGGCCAGCAGCAGCAGCGGCGCGAAGCTGAGCCAGTGCGCCGCCATCCGAACCGCCAGCGCCAGCTCTTCCGAAATACCGCGCAGCGCCAATTGGTCGAACACGCCCTGTTCCAGGTCGGGCGCCACCAGCCGGTCGAGCGGCAAGATCGCCGCCAGCAACGCCGCCACCCAGATCACGCCGCCGCCTGTCCGTGCCAGCAATTGCGCGTCCGGCCCGACGGCAAAAGGATACAGCATCGCCACCGCCAGGAAAAACAGGAGCGGGAGGATCGATCCGCCGCGTTTCCCGCCCGGCATCAGCAGCGCGAGATCGCGCAGGAATAGCCGCCCGATCACGGCACGAACTCCGCCAGTTGCAGCGTACTTGCCATCGGGAGCGCCATCGGCTGGTGCGATGCGACCACCGCGATTCCGCCCGCCGCGCAGTGATTTGCGACCATTATCTCCGTCAGGGCAACGCCAGCGGTGTCGAGACCGTTGAGGGGTTCGTCGAGCAGCCAGATCGGGGCCTGCTGGCCTTTCATCCGGGCGAGTGCCGCCCGCTTCCGTTGGCCGGTCGACAGGAACCGGACGGGCACTTCTAGCAAGTCGGACAGGCCGACATGACCGGTGCAGGCAGCACGTTCCTGCGTCGCGACACCGTCAAGGTCAGCCCAGAACGCGAGCGCGCTTCCGAGCGAAAGCTGGGGATCGAGAGCGGGCCTTTCATCGAGCAGCGCCACGCTGCCCGTCCGGTTGACCTCACCTGAGAAAGGACGCAGCAGCCCAGCTAGGATACGCATCAGGCTCGTCTTGCCGATGCCGTTGGGCCCCGCAACATGGCACGCCTCGCCGGGCTCCAACGCTAGGTCAACTCCGCGAAACAGCAAGCGCTCACCGCGGCGACAGGCGAGATTGCTCGCGCTAAGATGACAGGCTTGCATGCTCCGCCGCGATAGGTGAAACCTGCGGGCGTAACAAGCACACGAACTTTACCGGGAAAACATCCATGGCAATTGCCCAACTAACCGCAGACGAACGCGCCGCAGCGATGGAAGCCTTGCCGCACTGGTCGGTCTCCCGCGAAGGCCTGGCAATCGAGCGCAAGTTCGAGTTCGGCGATTTCGTCGAAGCCTTCGGGTTCATGACCCGCACGGCGATCCTGGCGGAAAAGGCGGACCACCATCCGGAATGGTTCAACGTCTATAACAAGGTCGAAATCACCCTCACGACGCACGACGCCGGCGGGCTATCCAAGCGCGATGTCGCGCTGGCCAAGCAGATCGACGAGCTGGTTTAGGCCGCTTTATCGGGCCACCAGAGGACGGCGGGAGTTCTTCATCTGTCGGCGCAGGCGTTCGGGCATCCAGCGTGATCCGAACGCCAATTGCTTGGCGGTCTTGCCCACGGTGGTGTGCAGTTTCTCGCCGTGCACCGCGTCCCACGCCGCCTGCGCCACTTCCAGCACTGGGGTGATTTCGAGACCGGCATCCCGCACGATGGTTTCGATTGCCTGGTTGGTCGCGGCGTTGGGTGCATGTTTCAACAGCGGTGTGTCGATAAAGCTGGGCATCAGGGACCGTGACTTGATTCCGTCCTCTGCCCATTCGCCGTCGAGCGCCTCGGTGATTGCCCGCACCCCGAACTTGGTCGCGGAATAGACCGAACTGCCCGCTGTGCCGTAAATTCCCGCCGCGCTCGATGTGTTGAGCAGGCAGCTGCCCGGCGCGGTCTTCTGGAGATGAGGATAGACCGCCTGCGCGCCGAACAGAACACCCTTCAGGTTGATGTCGAGACAGCGCTCGATCTCGCCGACGGTGTTGTCCGCCAGCACACCGCCCAGCGGGATACCGGCGTTGTTGACCATCACGTCGAT
Organism: Allopontixanthobacter sediminis; assembly: GCF_009828115.1. Taxonomy (GTDB): domain Bacteria; phylum Pseudomonadota; class Alphaproteobacteria; order Sphingomonadales; family Sphingomonadaceae; genus Allopontixanthobacter; species Allopontixanthobacter sediminis. The sequence continues at coordinate 256,031 of NZ_WTYL01000003.1, forward strand.
CCGCCCGCCCGCAGCGGTGGCGAAGGCACCTAGCGCCTCATCCCATGCCGCGCGCTCGCGGACGTCGAATTTGTGGGAGTAGCAGAAACCGTTGCCGATCAGCCGCTCGGTTTCTTTCATTCCGGCTGCATCGACATCGCCGAGACCGACGAACCAGCCGCGTTCGGCAAAATACAGCGCGATGGCGCGTCCGATGCCGGATCCGCCGCCGGTGATGAAAATTGCTTTTTTCTGTGTCATGCCGTCCCGCTCCCGTAATACTTATAGTGGCCGCGGGTAGCCGCTACTGACACGTTTGTCAGCACACAAGATGTTCGCCGATGCAAGGTAGCGCGGCGATCCGGAGAACTTGCTTGTTCCCCGAATCGCCGCGCCCATATCCCGCTCTCGCCCGTGGCAACTAGCCCCCGAGTGCGTCCTCGAGGCCTTGCACGAAATCGGCGCCTTCAACAATTTTCGCTGTCGATTCCTTGACCGTGTCACCGATCGGTTCCGCACGTCCGCCGAGGCATGTTGCGAGGAAATTCTCGGTGATCGCGCTGAAGGCGATGTTGTTCGATGGTTTGGCAAAGCCGTGCCCTTCGTCGGGGTAGAGAACGTAGGTGACCGGAATGCCCTTTTCCTTCATCGCAGCAACGATCTGGTCACTTTCTGCCTGGTTGACGCGCGGATCGTTTGCGCCTTGGCCGATCAGCAGCGGCTTGGTGATCTTGTCCGCGCTGTAAAGGGGGGAACGTTCCTTCAGCATCGCGAGACCTTCGGGAGTGTTGGGGTTGCCCATGCGTTCGTGGAACTGCGCAATTAGCGGCTCCCAATACGGAGGGATGGTCTTGAGCAGGGTTTCGAGGTTCGACGGCCCGACAATGTCCACTCCGCACGCGAATTCTTCGGGAGTGAAGGCGAGGCCGGCCAGGGTCGCGTAGCCGCCGTAAGAGCCGCCCATGATCGCAACCTTGTCTTCCGGGGTAATCCCCTGTTTGACTGCCCAGTCGGTGGCATCGATCAAATCGTCATGCATCTTCTTGCCCCATTCCAGGTCGCCGGCAGAGATGAACTCCTTGCCGAACCCGGTCGAGCCGCGGAAGTTGACGCTCATCACCGCATAGCCGCGGTTGGCGAGCCATTGGTGATAGGAATTGAACCCGAAACCATCGCGCGCCCACGGCCCGCCATGGACCAGCATGACCATCGGCACCGGGGCATCGGGGACACCGTCGGCGTTGCTGTCGCTGCCGGGCGGCAAGGTCAGGTAGCTGGGCAGGGTAAGGCCATCGCGCGAGGTGATCTCCAGCGTGTGCATCGGCTGCAGCGGAGCGCCGACCAGTTCGGGTCGGGTGGTATAGAATTCGTTCAGCGTGCCCGCCGTCCGGTCATACAGATAGGTCTTGCTCGGAGAAGTCAGCGGGTCGTTCCAGACGATCCATTTGTCGTCCGCCTTGGTCCGGGACTGGACCCCGAATTCACCGTCCAGCTTGCTGTCGAGGAATTCAAGGCTGGCCTTTACGTCCGGATCGGTGGCGGTCCATTCGGTGGTAAGATAAGTGAAGCTGTAGGCTTCCAACTCGCCGGTCTTCGGGTCGGACATGGCACCGCCGATGTCGGCCTTGTCATTCTCCGCGATCAGGCGCTTCTCGCCCGTTGCGGTGTCCTGCGCGATGAGTGCCGCGGTGTTCCGTCCTCGGCTGTCGATCCAGTACAGCGTCTTGCCGTCGTTGGTGAAGCCGGCGGGCTGGGTGGTCAGCGAATCCGCGAGCGCGGTGGAATCGCTTGGCTCGGCCGCCACCTGTCCGTCGGAGATCGGGAAGAAATCCATTCCGCCCGACGCGTTCGGGCGCAGTGCCATGCGCAGGTTCAATTCATCGTCGGCGAGGAAGCCGGCAAAGCTGTTGTTCTCCATCACCAATGATAATTCGCCGGTGGAGAGGTCAAGCAGGTGGACGTCATGAAAGCGCGCATCGCGGTTGTTGACCCCGACCAGCATCTTGTCCGGTTTTGCAAAGGATGTGCCGACGACCTGGACACGCGTTTTTTCGAACGGCGTCAGCGTGGTTTCCTTGCCGGTCGCAAGGTCGATCCCGTACAGCAGGAAATTCTCGTCACCGCCCTTGTCCTGGATATACATCAGGCTCTTGGAATCGCCCGCCCAGAAATACTGGCGGATCGGCCGGTCGGTCGAACCGGTCATGGGCCGGGCCGTCGACGGATCGTTCGCCGGAGCAATCCAGACGTTCATCACCCCGTCCTTGGGGGCTAGCCAGCTGAGCCACTGCCCATCGGGGCTGAGCTGACCCGACGACCGGGTCGGATTGCCGAACAGGTCCTCGCGCGGGATCAGCGGTGCGGCGGCGGTCTTGTCGGTCATGGCGGTGTGGGTTCCTGCGTGATGGTCAGCGCGTGCGGCGGCGGTAATGGTAAGGGCCACCGCGGCCACGGCGCATCCGCCCAGAAGGCGCGAAATCTTAATTGCGGGTCTCATGTTTAAATACTCCCAGTTGTTATTGCCGGCACTTAAGCAGAATTTTTCGGCATTTGGGAGATTTTCTGCGAACGACCTACAGAGCCGGGTTATTGTAGCAATGCCAAGTGAAAATGGCGACCGCGCCGCGGTGTGGGCGCCAGGCTTCGGAAATGGCGCGGGCCTGTTTTTCGCTCGGTCGTTCGGGAAGGCCGAGAATCTTGTGCAGCCCGGCCATGACCGCGAGGTCACCGGCGGGCCAGATATCGGGGCGACCTTCGGCGAACAGCAGATAAATTTCTGCGGACCAGCGGCCGATGCCTTTGATCCTGACCAGTTCCGCGATTGCTTCCTCGTCATCCTCCGGTAGGTTGTCGAGCGGCAACTCGCCGCTGACCACCAATTCACACAGCGAGCGGGCATAGCCCTGCTTTTGCCGCGACAGGCCGCAGGCGCGCAAGGTATCGAAATCCTTGTCCAGCAACACCTTCGGATCCATGTCTTCCCCCAGTTCCGCTTCCAGCTTGCGCCACACTGAGGCAGCGGCTGCAACGCTGACCTGCTGGCCAACGATGGTGCGGAGCAAGGTCTGGTACCCGGTTGGCCGGATCCGCGGTTCGGGATAATCCGCAGCGGCAAGGGCACGTCCGAACGCCGGTTCGATAGCCGCCACATGGTCGATTCCGTGACGGATCTGTTCTGCACTCAATCCCACGTTTTCAATCCTCCGTCGGTTCCGGATATCGGCCACATTTGCGTCCCACGCCCGGACAAAGTCAGTATTGCCAAAGCGGCGTCCAGTCCTTAGCTCCCGCCCGGAAGCCGAAAACCAACGGACCAGAACAACAGGAACCACCCATCATGCCGAAGCTGATCGTCGTCAATCGTGCTGGAGAAGAAACCGCCATCGAAGTCGAAAACGGCCTGACCGTGATGGAGGCAATTCGCGACAACGGGTTCGACGAATTGCTCGCGCTTTGCGGTGGATGTTGTTCCTGCGCGACCTGTCACGTCCATGTCGATCCCGAATTCGTCGGCAAGCTGCCGGCATTGTCGGAGGACGAGGACGACCTCCTTGAGAGTTCCGACTATCGCACGGAAAATTCACGCCTCTCGTGCCAGGTCCCGTTCACTGCCGACCTCGACGGTTTGAGGGTTACGATTGCGCCGGAAGATTGAATTCTCGGTGCCGAAGTGGAATTGCATTGAAGGCGGGGCAGGCGCGGCCTAACTCGTGGTGATGACATTTTCCTCGGTAAAATCGGACTCCCTCGAACTGATCGGCAACACGCCGATCGTACTGCTGCAAGGGCCAAGCGAAGCTGCGGGCTGCGAGATTTGGGGCAAGTGCGAATTTGCCAATCCGGGTGCGTCGGTCAAGGACCGCGCGGCCCTTTATATCGTGCGCGACGCGGAAGCGCGCGGCGCGCTGCAGCCGGGCGGGACCATTGTCGAAGGCACCGCCGGAAATACCGGGATCGGCATTGCGTTGGTCGCCAACGCGCTGGGTTACCGCACGATCATCGTGATGCCCGAAACACAAAGCCGCGAAAAGATGGATACCTTGCGTGCGCTTGGCGCGGAACTGGTGCTGGTGCCTGCCGCTCCGTTTTCCAACCCCGGCCATTTCGTCCACACCTCGCGCCGGCTGGCAGAAGAAACCGAAGGCGCGGTCTGGGCGAACCAGTTCGACAACACCGCCAATCGCAAGGCGCACATCGACGGTACGGCGGAGGAGATATGGGCACAGATGGACGGCCGGATCGACGGCTTTACCTGCGCTGCCGGAACCGGGGGCACCATTGCGGGCGTCGGCATGGGGCTGAAAAGCCATGACGAGAACGTCCTCATCGCGCTGACCGACCCACACGGCGCGGCGCTGTACAACTACTACGCCCACGGCGAGCTCAAGGCCGAGGGCAGTTCGGTGGCGGAGGGGATTGGGCAGGGCCGGATCACCGCCAATCTCGAAGGTGCACCGATCGACACCCAGTTCCGTATCTCGGACGAGGAAGGGATGCACTGGGTCGAACGCTTGCTGCAGGACGAAGGTCTGTGCCTTGGCCTTTCTTCCGGGATCAATGTCGCCGGGGCAATTGAACTTGGCCGCCAGCTGATTGCCGACGGGCGGGAGGATCCCCGCGTCGCAACCATCCTGTGCGATACTGGGTTCCGTTACCTGTCCAGCCTGTACAATGCGGATTGGCTGGAAAGCAAAGGACTGAAGCCCTTTCCGTGGCTGCGTGATTGATTGTCTCGGCGTGCCCGGGTTATAACCCTGCCATGGCGCTGATTTCGATATTCCCCAAGGCGGAACCCAAACCGGACAATGCCTCGGACGTTTTCCCAATGCCGGGCGACAACGCCCGTGCAGAATCGGTCCAGAGATTGCAGATCGGCCTGGCCGGCCTCGGCATGATGGTCCTGCTGATCGGTCTGGCGCAGGTGGTCTATGACCGCGCCCAGATGTCCGAGGCGGAAACGGTTCCCGCCGCTGCGGCGACAGTCGCACCAAAAGAAGCCGAGCCGGTCCAAAGCGATCCCCTGGCCGAAGCCGGGGTAGTACCCGACCTCCCGAGCGAACCGGTCAGCCAACCCACCCAGGAACCGGCGATCATGCCGGAGCAGGGCAATGCCCAGCGACCCTGACAGCCCGCCTTCGGGCAAGACTGACGGCACGCGCCTGACTGTCCAGCGCCGCTTCGCCGCGGCTATCGCCCTGACATTCCTTGTCGCAGGGCTGGGCGCACGGGCTTTATCTTCGCCGACCGAACGCCGCTCGCTCGCCTTGATGGGCACCCTGCCGATCTATTGGGGCGAGGCAGCCGGGGTCGAAGAACTGATCGCTGGTGATGCCCCGCCGCATTGGGCCCGCGGTGCGTTGGAAAAGGAATACGAACTCGTTCCGCTCGATACCTTGGCCGGACTCCAGGGGCTTGCCTCTCCCGGAGCACCAGAGCGCATGATGCTTGCCCAGCCGCGCCCCTTGTCCGGCGCGGAGAATGTCGCGCTGGATGGCTGGGTACGGGACGGCGGCCAGCTTTTGCTGTTTGCCGATCCTATGCTGACCGGCCACTCGCGATTTTCAGTCGGAGACCGCCGCAGGCCTCAGGATGTTATCCTGCTTTCCCCGATCCTTTCGCGCTGGGGTTTGGAATTGCAGTTCGATGACCAGCAGGACGAGAGTGAACGGACGGTGCAGTTCGGTGACATACCGTTGCCGACGCGCCTCGCAGGCAGCTTCCGGATTGCCGCAACCTCGCCCGGAGCACCTGCCGATTGCACCCTGGAAGCTGGCGGCTTGGTCGCGGATTGCGTCATTGGAGAAGGGCGCGCACTGATTGTCGCCGACGCCGCGGTTCTGGAGCAGGACGGTGACCAAGCCGTACGCGAATCCGCTTTAGAATCGCTGACCGGTCGCGCATTTCCCGACCGCTGATTCCGGATCGGGGATAATACGGGAAACGAATCCTCCATCCTCCGAGTCTCTCTCGCACGCCACCTGAAATGTCGGAAAACTCACGGTATTTCGGGGCCGATCCAATGCCCTTAACCAGAAAAATTGTCGAAATTAAGATCATAAATTCAGATAGATACCGTGTTATCCCGTAAAAAACCCTAATTTTCCCTTCCATCGACCTCGCGCCCGCGTTAATACCATTGCTCATCGGACAAATCGTCTCGTGCGCGCCGTGCAATTGCAGGGTGGCCACCCGTAATTGCGTGCGGGTGGGAGCGGAGAAGGCGTGTCTGCAAATGGGGTCCTCGGCGCGAAGAGGGCTCCCAGAGCGGGGAAATGGGGAAGTGTCAGGCGCGGATTTCGGAGGGTATAATGGACAGGCTTATTCGCCAGTAGGCGATAAGGACCGGTTCGTGCTGCCTCCGCAATTCCGCAACGCCGTCAAGGAATCTTCCAACGGTCGGATGCTCTGCCTGGTCAAGCACCAGAAGCTCAAATGTCTCGTCGGCTTCGGGCAGTCCCGCCACGCGGAACTGGAAGCACAACTCGACCGCGAAGAAGAAGTCGCCATCCGAGTTGGCCGCGATTTCGACCGTGATACCCGTGCATCGCAATTGTTCGGCTATGTCACGATCCCGTTCGACGACAGCGGCCGCTTCGTGATGCCCGATCACATTCGCACGCTGGCGAACATCGAGGACGGTTTGTTCTTCAACGGTGCCGGCCGTTTCTTCACCATCTGGAACCCTGCGGAACTCGCCCGGATGGACGATGAATGGATTGGCGCTAAAGCCGCCTGCGACAGCCTGATCGCCGAAGCGCAGACCAAGGGACGCGGCAAATGAGCGGCGCTGGCCCCACTTCACCCCATGTCCCCGTGTTGATGCAGGAATGCGTTGCGGCCTTGGCCCCGGCGCCCGGTGACGTGATTGTCGATGCGACCTTCGGCGCGGGCGGATACAGCCGGATGCTGCTGGATGCGGGCGCGACGGTGCACGCGTTCGACCGCGATCCGGATGCAATTTCCGCTGGCAGCAAATGGCCCGAAACCCGGGAAGACCCGCCGCGGCTGGTACTGCACGAACGCCGTTTTTCCGAAATGGCCGAAGCGCTGGCCGAAGTTGGCGTCGAGCAGGTTGACGGTGTCGCGATGGATATCGGCGTATCTTCCATGCAGCTCGACCAGGCGGAGCGGGGTTTTGCCTTTTCGCAGGATGGGCCGCTCGACATGCGCATGTCGCAGGACGGCATGAGTGCCGCCGATTTCCTCAACACCGCCAGCGACGAAGCAATTGCCAACGTCCTTTATCTCTATGGCGAAGAGCGCCAGTCCCGCCGCGTTGCCCGGGCCATCGTGGCAGCGCGCCCGCTGGCGACGACCGGTGAACTCGCCCGAGTGGTACGTAGCGCGCTCGGCTATCACCCCGGTGCGCCGAAGGATCCCGCTACGCGCAGTTTTCAGGCCATTCGCATCCATGTGAATGCGGAACTCGACGAATTGACCGGCGGTCTTTCCGCGGCCGAAAAGGTTTTGCGCGAAGGTGGCAGACTAGCTGTCGTCAGCTTTCACAGCCTGGAAGACCGTATCGTGAAACGTTACCTGCGCGATGCGTCCGCCACCGGCGGCGGTTCACGGCACATGCCCGAAGCAGAACCGAAACCCGCGATCTTCACGGAAGTTTCGAAGGCAATTCGCCCGTCCGCACGGGAAGTTAATGATAATCCGCGCGCTCGTTCGGCAACATTGCGTCATGCCGTCCGCACAGCAGCGCCGGCGAGGGAGGCCGCATGATGCCCTATGGTAGCCGCCTTCGTCAGACCGGCTGGATCGTATTGCTCGCCCTGTGTGCAGCAGTGTTCCTGGTGCTGACCTTCCATGTCAATTCGGTAAAGAACAAGGTGCATCTGGCAGAGCGCACGATCATTGCGCTCGAGCTTGAGAAGCAAACGCTCGAAATCGAGTTCGAAGCGCGCGCAAACCAGCAGCAATTGGCCAATTGGAACAAGATCGATTTCGGTTACGATGCGCCGAAGGCCAACCAGTATCTCGACAGTCCGCGTCAACTCGCGGCACTGGGGCTTGCGCGCGGTCCGGGCGCACCGGAACCCATCCGTGTAGCGCGGGCCGAGACTGAAGACGAAACGACGCTGATCTCGATGGTTTCACCGCTGACCGGGACGTCGGACGATCAGGAGCAGAGCTCCAGATCGGACCGCAGCAACCGGTCTTCCGGCCAGTCACTCGCCGACCGATTATCACGCAGTTCGGGTTTCAGCGGCCAAATCGCACAGGTGACCGAATGACCACAATGCTAGCCAGCACCGCCGTATCGTCGGGCCGCGTCCGTTTCGTAAGCCTTCGCCAGCATTCACTCGATGTCGCGCGGCTCCGGGTACTATGGCTGGCCATGCTGTTTGCGCTGGTCGCAGCGGCGGCGATCGTCCGGATTGTCCAGGTCGGAATGGGCGGCAGCGGGCCGCGGATGACAACCCTGTCCGAAGCCTTGCTACCTGACCGCGGTGAAATCACCGACCGCAATGGCGCTCCGCTCGCCCGGGCATCATCGGGCTTTGCGCTGTGGTTCAACCCCAAGGCCTTGGGCGATCCGGCCAATCCGCTGGTCCGCTCGCCTGTGGATGTCGCGGCACGGCTGAAAGCGATCTTTCCGGATCTGAACCAGGCGGATGTCGCTGACAAGCTGGCATCGGGCAAGGCCGGGTACCTGCGGCGCCGAATTCTGGGCGAAGACGCGGACCTCGTGCAGCGAATTGGCGAGCTGGCACTGGAAATGCCGCCCGAGAGCGACCGTATCTATCCGCAGGGCTCGATGGGGGCGCATGTTCTGGGCTATGTCGATTCCGCCGGTAACGGCAAGGTCGGAATGGAGCAGGTCCTAAACGACCATCTCAACAATCCCCTCACGCGGGGCGATCCGGTGGCACTGTCGATCGACTTGCGAGTTCAGGGCGCGCTGGAAGATGAACTCCGCCGCGGAATGTTGTCCACCAACGCGATGGGCGCGGCCGGCATCGTGCTCGATGTCGACACCGGCGAAGTTATGGCACTGGCATCGTTGCCGGAATTCGATCCGAACAAGATCGATGCCGCGGGCGTCAATCTGATGTTCAATCGGGTAACCAACCAGGTTTATGAACTCGGCTCGACCTTCAAGCCGATTACTATTGCGTCGGCAATCGATGCGGGCGTGGTCCGCGATTTCGGCAAGCGCTATCAGGCAAACCAACCGATCAAGGTCGGGCGTTTCTCGATCAAGGACAGCCATCCACTTGGAGCATCGCTGAACGTCCCGGAAGCCTTGATCCATTCTTCCAATATCGTGACCGCAGAAATCGCCGACGAACTGGGCGCTAAGCGCTTACGCCAGACGATGATCGACCTCGGCATGAACGAGCGGCCCTATATCGAACTGCCGGCCAAGGGATTTCCGATCTGGCCGGGCGACAATTGGCCGCGCCTGCGCAACATGACCGTCAGCTACGGGCACGGTATCGCCGTGACCCCGCTCCATCTCGCCAGCGCTTACGCCGCGATGGTCAACGGAGGCATCTGGCGTCCCGCGACCTTGCGTAAACTCGAAGCGGGCGAAGCGCCCAAGGGCCGCCGCGTATTCAAGGCTTCGACCAGCTACCGGATGCGCCAGCTTCTCCGGATGATCGCGGTCTACGGGACGGGCAAGAACGCCGACGCGCCCGGGTTCCGCGTCGGCGGCAAGACCGGCAGCGCGGAAAAGCCTGGCAAGGGCGGTTACCGCGAATCCTCGCTTGTCTCGACCTTTGCCGCCGCCTTCCCGATGGACAACCCGCGCTATGTGATCATCGCGATGCTCGACGAACCCAAGGGCACGACCGCGAGCTCGTTCCAGCGCACTGCGGCATGGAATGCAGCGCCTGTTGTTGGCCGTCTGGTGCCGCGCATCGGCCCGGTGCTGGGTGTCCGCCCGGACGATCAAGCGGATGTCGATATCAGCGACCTGCGTCCCTTGATCCAGAGCGCGATCAAATGAGCATGGCCCGATGAAGCTGGGCCAGCTTGCCAGCGGTGCGGGCCTCACCCTTTCCGAAGGTGCGGATCTTGACGTGACGGGCTTTGCAATCGACCACCGCAAAGTCGCGCCGGGCACGGTCTTCGGTGCATTCCAAGGCGCAATCGTCAACGGCGAAGACTTCATTCCGGCAGCGATCGCTGCGGGCGCAGCGGCTATCGTGGCGCGGCCGGATGCAAGTGTGGACGGCGCGGTCCACATTGCTTCCGAAGTTCCTCGGCGGACATTTGCTGCGCTGGCCGCCCGGTATTTTCGCCCCGTTCCCGCCACGATCGTCGCGGTAACCGGTACCAACGGCAAGACGTCCTGCGTCGAAATGACCCGCCAATTGTGGCGCGTGTCGGGCCACCGGGCGGCGTCGATCGGAACGCTCGGGGTGACGACGCCCGACGAAAGCGTCTCGACCGGATTGACCACGCCCGACATCGTGACCTTTCTTGCGAACATGTCCGGACTTGCTCGTGAGGGCGTGACCCATGTCGCTTACGAGGCATCGAGCCACGGTCTGTCCCAGTTCCGCAATGAAGGGCTCAAGGTTGCTGCGGCGGCGTTCACCAACTTTAGCCGCGACCATCTCGATTATCATGCGACAATGGAAGAGTATTTCGCCGCCAAGATGCGCCTGTTCGATGAAGTCGTTGCGGACGAAGCTACCGCGGTAATCTGGACCGGTGGGGGTGAGAAAAGCGACCCATGGAGCGCAAAGGCGAGGGAACATGCCCGCAAGCGGGGCCTGCGGACATTCGCGGTGGGCGAACGGGAAGCCGGCGATGCCGATTCCATCCAGCTGCTATCCCGCACGCCGACTCAATTGGGGCAAAGCCTCGAAATCATCCATGCCGGAAAAGCACGTCGGGTGAACCTGCCGCTGATCGGTGCTTACCAGGCGCAGAATGCACTCGTTTCCGCTGCCCTCGTGCTCGCAACAGGCGGCGATCCCGGGGCAGTGTTCGACGGCCTGTCCAGGCTCCAGCCGGTGCGCGGGCGCCTGGAGCGTGCGGCAATCACGCACACCGGCGCGCCGGTCTATGTCGATTACGCCCATACCGCGGATGCGCTCGACGCCGCGATCGCGGCACTCCGGCAGCACGTCAAAGGCCGGCTGGTCACAGTTTTTGGTGCCGGAGGAGACCGCGATCAAGGTAAGCGGTCCGAAATGGGGTGGGTGGCCGCGGAGAAATCCGACGCGGTTATCGTGACCGATGACAACCCCCGCAGCGAAGATCCCGCGGCGATACGCGCGGAAATCCTGCGCGATGCTGCCGGTGCTGTGGAAATCGGCGATCGGCGGGAAGCAATTTTTGCCGCAATAGCCCAGGCGGGACCGGACGACATCGTTCTGATCGCGGGCAAGGGACATGAACAGGGCCAGGTTACCGGCTCGGGAGAAACCATGCGGATATTGCCGTTCGACGACGTAACGATTGCCCGGGAAGCCGCCGCGGCCAAGGGGAAATTGTCATGATCGCGCCGCAAAGCCGGATGAGCGCCCTGCGCCATTGGCCGGTGACAACCCGCGACCGGTTGCCGATGGCGCTGTGGGATGCTCAGTCTCTCGTCGCTGCGATGGGCGGCACGGCAAGCGGCAGTTTTCAGGTTTCCGGCGTTGAAATCGATTCCCGCGACATTCGTAGCGGTGACCTGTTCTTCGCCCTGAGCGGGGAAAGTACGGACGGACACAAATTTCTCGACAAGGCATTTGCGAACGGCGCCGCGGCAGCGGTGGTCGACCGGCCGATCGACTTTCCGCACATCCTCGTCGCCGATACGAACCGCGCACTCGAAGCACTCGGCCAGGCGGCGGCGGTACGCTGTTCCGCCGTGCGGATCGGGGTTACCGGATCGGTCGGGAAGACCGGGGTGAAGGAGGCAATATTCGCGGCGCTCGACCGGACCTGCCGCGGGCAGGCGCACCGCTCGGTTCGCAGTTACAACAACCATGTCGGCGTCCCGCTCAGCCTCAGCCGGATGCCGGCCCGCAGTGAATTCGGCGTGTTCGAGATGGGCATGAACCATGCAGGCGAGATCGCTCATTTGACGGGCCAAGTGCGCCCGAATATCGCGCTGATCACGACAATCGCACCGGCCCATATCGAAAACCTCGGCAGCCTGGAGGCCATCGTGGATGCCAAGGCGGAGGTATTCGCCGGAATCGAGCAGGGCGGCACCGCGGTAATCCCAGCCGACACTCCGTATTTCGAGCGACTGCGCGATCACGCAATTCGCGCCGGGGCCAAGGTCATTTCTTTCGGCACTGCCGCCCACGCCGATGTCCGGCTGCTCGATGCGATCCCGTCCGCTAATGGCGGTTCGCTGGTCACTGCCGATCTCGGAACCACGCGGATGTGTTATTCCGTGGCCGAACCGGGCGAGCACTGGATCGCCAACTCGCTGGCGGTAATGGCCGCAGTCCGCGCGGCTGGCGGGGATCTGGGCGCGGCCGGCCTGGCGCTGGCGGAAATGGGCGGGCTGAAAGGCCGGGGGGCGCGTCACCAGATCAAGGCACCGGGCGGCAAGGCGCTGCTCATCGACGAAAGTTACAACGCCAATCCCGCATCAATGCGGGCGACCCTGCGCGCGCTCGGACAAACCCCTGCCACCCGGCGGGTCGCCGTGCTTGGATCGATGAAGGAACTGGGCGATTTCGCACCGAAATTCCATGAACAGCTGGCTGAACCCTTGGCCGGAGCCGATGTCGATTTCGCGATCCTCGTCGGCGAGGAAATGCGGGCGCTTGCGCTTCACTTGGGGAAAGGCGGCGGTCACGCGCTTGGCAAGGGGCTGTCCTTCGCGCATTGCGATGGTCCTGCCGAAGCGATTGCAGCGCTGGAAGAGTTCGGGATCACCGCCGGTGACGCCATTCTCGTCAAGGGTTCCAATTCAATTGGTCTCGGCAGGCTCGTAACCCGTTTCACTAACCGGGAAAGCTGAATGCTCTACCTGATCGCCGAATGGATGGGGTTCGAAGGGATAGCAAACCTGGTCCGCTATCAGACCTTCCGTGCCGGCGCGACGCTAATGACCGCGCTGGTCATTGGACTAATTATCGGACCACGGATGATTTCCATGCTTCGCGTCCGGCAGGGCAAGGGGCAGCCGATCCGTGCCGACGGGCCGCAGACGCACCAGATAAAGGTCGGTACGCCGACAATGGGCGGCCTGATGATCCTGATTGCGGTGCTGCTCGCCATGTTGCTGTGGATGGATTTGACCAATCCGTTTGTCTGGGCCTGCATGGCGGTGACCGCCGGTTTCGGGATTGTCGGTTTCCTCGATGATTACGATAAGGTCACCAAAAACAGCCACAAGGGCGTTTCTGGCCGGGTACGCTTGCTGATGGAATTCGGCGTGGCGGGTGTGGCCTCGTGGCTGATCGTCAGCCAGATCAACACCGATCTGTATGTGCCGTTCTTCTCCGATCGGGTGATCCCGCTGGGGCCGTTCTATTATATCTTCGCCGCCACCGTGATGGTCGGGTTCGGCAATGCCGTGAACCTGACCGACGGGCTGGACGGGCTGGCAACGATGCCGGTGATCATCGCGTCGGGAACCTTCGCGATCATCGCCTATCTGGTGGGGCGAGCGGATTATTCGGCCTATCTCGGCATTCCCCATGTGCCAGGGGCCGGGGAGATGGCGATTTTCTGTGCGGCGATCATGGGGGCGGGTCTTGCCTTCCTGTGGTTCAACGCGCCGCCAGCAGCGGTGTTCATGGGGGATACCGGCAGCCTGGCGCTGGGCGGTGCCCTCGGCGCCATTGCCGTCGCCACCCACCACGAGATCGTGCTGCTGATTGTCGGCGGGTTGTTCGTCGTCGAAGTGGCGTCAGTGATCATTCAGGTATTCTGGTTCAAACGCACCGGCAAACGCATCTTCCGCATGGCTCCGATCCATCACCATTTCGAACAATTGGGATGGAAGGAATCGACCGTGGTGATCCGGTTCTGGATCATATCGATCGTGCTTTCCTTGATGGGGCTGGCGACGCTGAAACTCAGATGACCGCTTCATGATCACCTCCTCGGCCTTTTCCGGAAAAAATTACGCTGTTCTGGGGTTGGCCCGGTCGGGGCTGGCTGCCGCGGAAGCCCTGCTGGCGAGTGGCGCGAATGTAACCGCATGGGACCGGCAGGATGTTGCGCGGGACCGGTTGGCAGGGCGCGCCATACTGGCCGACCCGCTGGAGATCGACCTCACCGGATTTGACGGACTGGTGGTCTCGCCCGGCGTCCCGATCAATTCCCATCCGATTACCGCCCGGGCTGCCCGTTTCGGGGTTCCGCTGATCGGCGATGTTGAATTGTTCGCGCTCGCCCGCAGCGAATTGCCGCCGCATAAGGTCGTCGGGATCACCGGAACCAACGGAAAATCGACGACTACCGCGTTGGTCCATCATATCCTCGAAACTGCCGGGCTGCCGGCGCGGATGGCAGGCAACATCGGCCTGCCGATCATGGGCCGCGATCCGCTAGAGCCCAATGATGCGGGACCGGGCGTCTATGTGCTCGAATTATCGAGCTACCAGATCGACCTGACCCGATCGCTGGCGTGCGAGGCGGCGGCGCTGCTCAACATCACGCCCGATCATCTCGACCGGTATGAGAGCTTCGACCATTACGCGTTTTCCAAGAGCCGCCTGTTCGCGATGCAGGGCAGTGAACAGTTTGCCGTGTTCGGCGTGGACGATGCGCCGACTCGCGCGGTAATGGCAGCGGAACGGGCACGGCGGCCCCAAGGCTGCGCTATCGCGATCGACCCTGATGCGATCGCTTCGATGCAGGGCGACTGGCCTTCGTTGCAGGGTCCGCACAATCTCGAAAATGCTGCTGCTGCCGTCGCTATTGCAGCGCGATTGGGCGTGGGTGCGGACATCTGGCGCAAGGCGCTAACAAGCTTCACCGGCTTGCCGCACCGGATGGAGCGGGTGGGCGAATTCGGCGGTGTCTTGTTCATCAACGACAGCAAGGCCACGAACCAGGCCTCTACCGCCCCGGCTCTCGCCGCGTTTGCTCCCGATCCGGACCCGCGTATCCACTGGATTGTCGGCGGACTGGCAAAGGAAGATGGTCTCGGCGATTGCGCCCAGCACCTGGGTAATGTCGCTGCCGCCTACACAATTGGCGAGGCCGGACCGCGTTTCGCCGAGTTGCTGGAGCCCGCCGTTCGGGTCGAGCGGTGCGAACTCCTATGTGAAGCGGTCCAGCGAGCGATGGCGGCTGCGAAGCCCGGCGATGTCGTGCTGCTGTCACCGGCCTGCGCGAGTTTCGACCAGTTCCTGGATTACGAGAAGCGCGGCGAGCATTTCCGCAGCATGGTGCTTGCCCTGACCGGCGGCGGTGAGGCGTGAATTCATCCCGTCCCTATATTCCGCAAGCCGGGAAACGGACCGTCGAGCGGCCCCAATCGCCTGACCAGTTCCGCAAATCCAAGCGCGCGGAATTGCGGATCTGGTGGCGCGAGATCGACCGGGTCCTGCTCAGTCTGATCCTGGCGCTGATGGTTATCGGTACGGCTGCGGTCGCCGCGGCGTCGCCCGCCAGCGCGTCCCGGCTTTCGACGACCGATGTGACGCTGCCAGACCTATATTTCTTTAGCGCGCATATCCGCTGGCAACTCCTCGGACTGGTCACTCTCGTCGGGGTGTCGATGCTGGCGCGGGAAAATGCCCGGCGTTTGGGCGTGATGCTGGCCGGTGCGATGGTGCTGCTGCTGTTCCTCGTCCCGATTGTCGGCAACGAGGTCAACGGCGCGCGGCGCTGGATCAACCTGGGCATGAGTTTCCAGCCGTCCGAATTTCTCAAGCCCGGCTTCGCCATCGCCCTCGCCTGGATATGGTCGTGGCGGCTGCGCGACCCGGGCATGCCGGTAATGTGGATTGCCACCGGGTTCATGGTGCTGGTTGCCGCGTTACTTATGCTGCAACCGAATTTCGGCGACACCATCCTGTTCTGCGGTGTCTGGTTCGTGCTGCTGGTGCTATCAGGTGTTTCGGTGCAGCGGATTGGCGCCGTGTTCGCAGGCGGCATGGCCTTGGTCGTCGCGACATACTTCCTGTACGATAACGCGCGCCACCGGATCGACGCCTTTTTTGGCGGCGGCACGGCTTTCGACCAGGTCGACCTCGGGCAGAGAACATTGCTGGCGGGCGGCTGGACCGGCACCGGGTTCTGGCTCGGCCTGCGGAAGATGAAGCTGCCCGAAGCGCATACCGACTACATCTTCTCCGTCATCGGCGAGGAATTCGGGCTGATCGCATGCGCGATCATCGTGATCCTGTATCTGGCGATCATGGTGCGTGTACTCGTCCGGCTGGTTAACGAGGAGGACCTGTTCACCGTAATGGCGGCGGCAGGCCTCGCCACCCAGATCGGCGGGCAGGCTTTCATCAATATTCTGGTCAACCTGCAGCTTTTCCCCTCAAAAGGCATGACATTGCCGCTGGTCTCCTATGGCGGATCGTCCACGATCGCTGTATGCCTCGGGGCCGGCTTGCTATTGGCGATTACGCGCCGCAATCCGTTCCTTTCGCGGGAAACACCGGGTTTGCGGCAGCTTCTGTCGGAAGCCAAAGCAGATATTGCGGGGCGTTCGGCAGGCGGCTCCGGTCAAGGAGATCGCGCATGAGCGATGCGAACCGCCATTACGTACTCGCCGCGGGCGGGACGGGCGGACATCTTATCCCGGCATTCGCTCTTGCGAGCGAGCTTGAGCGGCGCGGTCATCACGTGGCGTTAATCACCGACGCGCGCGGCGCGGAAATACCGGGCAAACCGGATTTCCTGCCAGCCCACGTCCTGCCAGCGGGCCGGTTCGGCAAGAACCCGCTCAGCTGGTTCAAGGGCGTCCGCGCCGTGTTGGAGGGCCGCAGCATGGCGCTGCGCCTATTCGAAACGTTCGAGCCCAGCGCCGTCATCGGCTTTGGCGGTTACCCGGCGCTGCCCGCCCTGCTGGCGGCGACATCGGCGAATATACCAAGCATCGTCCACGAACAGAACGCCGTGCTCGGCCGGGTGAACCGGTTGCTCGCGGGCCGGGTTCAGGCGATCGCCACCGCCTATCCCGATGTGAAGCGGCTGAAGCCAAAGCACGCTGGCAAGGTCCATCTGGTCGGCAATCCGGTGCGCGGCAGCGTTCTGGCGCTGCGTGACGAACCCTTTCCGGCTTTCAGTGAAGACGGTCTGCTGCGGGTGCTGGTGACCGGCGGAAGCCAAGGTGCGCGCATCCTGTCCGAAGTGGTTCCGGACGGGCTCGCCATGCTGCCACCTGCTTTGCGGTCGCGCTTGCAAGTCACGCAGCAGTGCCGCCCGGAAGATATCGACGCCGTACGGGAGCGTTATCGCAGTCACGACATTCCCGCCGAACTCGGCACCTATTTCGAAAATATGGAAAGCCGGCTCGCCGATGCGCATCTGTTCATTGGCCGCGCCGGGGCATCGACCATTGCCGAATTGACCGCGGTGGGCCGTCCGGCAATCCTAATCCCGCTGCCGATCGCGACGGACGATCACCAGAATTTCAACACCCGCGAAATGGTCAAGGCAGGCGGCGCGCGCGCGATCCGGCAGGGCGATTTTACTCCGGGCCAAGTGGCCAAGCAAATCCAGGCGATGGCGCAGCGGCCCGAAACCCTCGCCACCGCAGCCCATGCGGCGTGGAATTGCGGACGCCCCAAGGCCGCGTCAGACCTGGCCGATTTGGTGGAAAGTTTCGGCGGCAGCGAGTTGATGGATGTGATCCGGGTCGGCGGTAACAACGCCCGCGCCGCATCGCAGGGCGAACGTGTAGCGCAAGGCTCCGCGCGGGATGAAGCCGCGTGAGGGGCGTCGGGATCGAGATCGGGACGATCCATTTCGTCGGCATCGGCGGTATCGGGATGTCCGGCATTGCCGAAGTGATGCACAATCTCGGCTACAAGGTGCAGGGCAGCGATATTGCCGAAGGACCGAGTGTCGAGCGCCTCCGTTCGCGCGGCATCGCGATATCGATCGGCCATGCCGCGGAAAATCTGGGTGATGCCGCGGTGGTGGTCACTTCCACCGCAGTAAGGCGCACCAACCCCGAAGTCGCCGCCGCGCTGGAAGGCCGTATTCCCGTGGTCCGCCGCGCGGAAATGCTAGCCGAATTGATGCGGCTGAAAAGCACCGTCGCGGTTGCTGGGACGCATGGCAAGACCACCACCACGTCGATGATCGCGGCGTTGCTCGACGCGGGCGGGATCGATCCGACCGTGATCAACGGCGGGATCATCAATCAATACGGGTCCAACGCCCGCATGGGTGATAGCGACTGGATGGTAGTCGAAGCGGACGAAAGCGACGGCAGCTTCCTCCGACTCGACGGAACCATCGCGGTGGTTACCAATATCGACCCCGAACATCTCGACCATTATGGCAGTTTCGAAACGGTGAAGGATGCCTTCGTCGAATTTATCGAGAACGTGCCGTTCTACGGTGTGGCAGTGTTGTGCATCGACCATCCCGAAGTGCAGACCGTGATAGCGAAGGTCCGCGACCGCCGCGTCTTGACCTATGGGTTCTCCGCGCAGGCCGATCTTCGCGGCGAGAATGTGCGGTCCGAAGAAGGCGGCAACACTTTCGATGTGGTCTTGCGCGAACGCGACGGATCGACGCGCCGAATCGAGAATATCCACTTGCCGATGCCCGGCCGGCACAATGTCCAGAACGCGCTGGCGGCGGTGGCGGTCGCGCTCGAAATGGGCTGTCCGGCCGAAGTCATCTGTAACGGTTTTGCCGCGTTCGACGGGGTCAAGCGGCGCTTTACCAAGGTAGGCGAAGTGGCGCTTGAAAGGGGCAAGGCGGTCATCATTGACGACTATGCGCATCACCCGGTGGAAATTACCGCAGTACTGTCGGCGGCGCGGGAGACGACCAGTTCTTCCAAGGGCGCAGGGCGCGTGATCGCGGTTGCACAGCCGCACCGTTACACAAGGCTTCGCGATTTGCTGGGCGATTTCCAGACCGCGTTCAACGACGCCGACGTGGTGTTCGTCGCGCCGGTTTACGCTGCTGGAGAAGATCCGATCGAAGGCGCGGATGCCGCAGCGCTGGTGTCAGGCCTTAAAGAACGCGGGCATCGCTCCGCCTCTACCATTTCGGGGCCGGAAGAACTTGCCGGCGAACTCGCCGGAATGCTCCAGCCGGGCGACATGGTGGTGTGCCTCGGTGCGGGCGACATAACCCGGTGGGCCGCGGGGCTTGGCGAAGCGGTACAGGCGCGGATGATGGCGGCGGCGGAATGACCATGCCGCATCAACCGGACGACTGGAATATGCTCGACGATGGCTCCGCACCGAACTGCGAAGTCGAAGGCGCCGCGGCTTCTCCAGTGCCGATCCAGGGAATTCGCGGGCGACTGACCTCACAGGCGCCGCTGGCAAAGCTCGTATGGTTCAAGGCGGGCGGACCAGCGGACTGGCTGTTCGAACCCGCCGACGCGGCGGACTTGCGCGAATTTCTCGAACGGCTTGACGGGGAACTGCCAGTCATGGCGCTCGGCCTTGGTTCCAACCTGATTATCAGGGACGGCGGTATTCCAGGCGTAGTGATCCGTCTCGGCAAGGCTTTCGCCGGCGTAACCGACCTCGGTGATCATGTCCTCGAATGCGGCGGCGGGGCGAGCGGCATCCTGGTGTCGTCCTCGGCGCGCGATGCCGGTATTGCCGGGCTCGAGTTCCTCCGCGGTATTCCCGGCACGGTCGGCGGGTTCGTGCGTATGAACGGCGGCGCATACGGGCGCGAAGTCGCGGACGTACTGATCGATTGCGACGTGGTCATGCCGAACGGATCTTGCATCCGGTTGCCGGTGACCGATCTCGACTACCGCTACCGCCATTCGGCCTTGCCCGACGGCGCGGTGGTGGTGTCGGCCCGGTTCCAGGGCGAAGCCGGAGACCCGGCGGTGATCGGCGCGGAAATGGACCGGATCGCGCAGGCCCGCGAAGATTCGCAGCCGCTGCGCAGCAAGACCGGCGGTTCCACCTTCAAGAACCCCGAAGGTCGCAAGGCCTGGGCTCTCGTAGACGAGGCTGGCTGCAGGGGGCTTACGCTAGGTGGGGCCCAAGTGAGCGAGAAGCACACCAATTTCCTGATCAATACCGGCGATGCGACCAGCGCCGATATCGAAGGCTTGGGCGAACTGGTTCGAGACCGGGTCCGTGCGCATTCGGGCGTTGCGCTGGAATGGGAAATCAAGCGGGTGGGCCGGCCGACATGACTTTGCAGAAACTCCACATTGCAGTCCTGATGGGCGGCTGGGCCAACGAACGCTCCGTCTCGTTGATGTCCGGCAAGGGCGTTGCCGACGCGCTGGAATCGCGAGGCCACCGCGTCACCAGGATCGACATGGACAGGCGAGTTGCCGCGCGCATCGCGGAGGCTGCGCCCGACGTGGTGTTCAACGCGCTCCACGGCGTACCGGGTGAAGACGGGACGGTGCAGGGCATGCTCGACCTGATGGGCATTCCCTATACCCATTCCGGCCTCGCAACCTCGGTCATCGCGATCGACAAGGAATTGACCAAGCTGGCGCTGGTGCCCCGCGGCATCCCGATGCCGGGCGGCCGGATTGTCGCGAGCGAAGAACTCTACCGGGCCGATCCGCTGGCGCGGCCATATGTGCTTAAGCCGGTGAACGAGGGTTCGTCGGTCGGCGTCGCCATCGTCACGGACGAAAGCAATTACGGCAACCCGATCCGCCAGGATTCTGCTGGACCATGGCAGGATTTCGAGCACTTGCTCGCCGAACCATTCATTAGGGGGCTGGAACTCACCACCGCAGTGATCGACAGCGCGGACGGACCGCGGGCCCTGGGCGTTACCGAACTGAAACCGAAATCGGGCTTCTACGATTTCGACGCGAAATACACCGAGGGTATGACCGATCATATCTGCCCGGCCGACATTCCCGAGAACATCGCCCAATTGTGCTGCAAATATGCGGTCGAGGCGCACCGCGTTCTCGGGTGCCGCGGCACTAGCCGGACCGATTTCCGGTGGGATGATGAACGCGGCGAGGCCGGGCTGTTCGTGCTCGAAACCAACACCCAACCCGGCATGACCCCGCTTAGCCTGGTGCCTGAACAGGCGCGCCATTGCGGAATGGATTACGCCGACTTGGTCGAAGCCATAGTGGCGGAGGCGCTGCGCACCTATGATGTGTTGAACCAGCGCGCAGCAGCTCGCGGCGGGGGCGGCGATGGCGACGATTAAGCGCGGCGGCAAGGGCGTGCGCCGATCGGCCGCGTCAACCCAGCGGGCCAACAGCGCACGCCGGGCGAAGGCCAAGACCAGTTCATTCATGGACGCGGTAATATCGATCCTGCCGTTCACCGAGGAGCAGCTTCACCGCGTTTTCCTGGCGGTCATCCTTGGCGGCGCGGCGGCGCTGGCGTGGTTCATCGCCAGCCTGGCGGGAGTGCCGGCGATGGCGCAGCAGCAGATTGCCGGGCTCGCAGCCGATGCCGGCTTCGTGGTTCGCCGGGTCACTGTGACCGGTGTCGAGCGGATGAACGACGCCCGGGTCTATAACAGCGTGCTACGAAAGCAGGACCAGCCCATGCCGCTGGTTGACCTCCAGGAAGTCCGCAGCGATTTGCTCCAGCTCAGCTGGGTAAAGGATGCGCGCGTTGCGCGGCAACTGCCCGACACGCTCCTGATCGACATCGTCGAACGCAAACCCCACGCCGTACTGGCGAAGCCCGACCGGCTGGTGTTGATCGATGCGACGGGGGCCGAACTGGAGCCGGTATCGAAAGCAAATGCCAAGGGTATGCTGGTCGTTTCGGGGCCGGGCGCAAAGTTGCAGGTCGAAGAACTCGGAAAGCTGTTGGACGCCGCGCCCGCCCTGAAGCCACGCGTCACCGCCGCCGAATGGGTTGGTAACCGGCGCTGGGACCTGACCTTCGATACGCGCCAAGTGCTTGCGCTACCCGAGGGAGGCACCGAATCCGCCGCGGCGCTGATCTCCTTTGCCAAGCTTGACGGGGGTAGCCGGATGCTGGGCGGCAAGGTGGCGACGTTCGATATGCGCGCGCCCGGACGGATTTACATGCGCGTTCCGGGCCGGGCGCAGGAAGAACTCAAGATGAGTGGGGGCAGTTGATGGCGATGCCGCGGATCAGCCGGGTTTTCGGCGCAGTGAACGTGGGATCATTCCGAATTTCGGCGATGATCATGGGGGTTTCGGAAACCGGGGAGATGGTAGTCCTGGGATCGGGGCACCGTGCCAGCCAGGGCATCAAGCGCGGGTATGTCACCGATATGGCCGCGGCAACCTACGCCATCCGCGATGCAGTGGAGCGGGCCGAAAAGAACGCCGGTACCAGCATCTCCAGTGTCTGGATCGGATGCGCCGGTGCGGGCCTCAAGAGCCGCATCGCCGAAGTCGAAATCGAGATCGGAGGACGCCGGATCGAAGAAGAGGACATCGAACATCTGCTGATCGCGGCGCGCGACAACATCCAGCCCGATGGCCGCATGGTGCTCCACGCACAGCCTGCGCATTACACGCTCGACGGCGCCAACGATGTCGCCAACCCCAAGGGCCTCCATGCGGAACGACTGCGGGTCGACGTCCACGTCATGCTTGCCGACGGTGCACCGGTGCGTAACCTGATCGAGGCGGTGCAGAACGCGCATCTGGACGTCGAATCCGTGGTCGCCGCACCCATTGCGGCGGGCTATGCTTGTCTGACGCCGGAAGAACGCGAACTCGGCACCGCGCTGATCGAGATTGGCGGGGAAGTCACCAACGTCTCGGTCTATCGCAAGGGCATGTTGCTAGGCCTCAGCGCGATTCCGCTGGGTTCGGCGGATATTACCGACGCGGTTGCTTCCGCCTTCGGTATCCGGCGCTTCCAGGCCGAGCGGCTCAAATGCGTTGCCGGTTCTGCCATTGCCAGCCCGACGGATCATCGCGAGATGATCCCGGTCAACGGCCCGGGCGAAGAAAGCTCCGGCCCGGTCGCACGCGGTGCGGACGAACAGAATCGTATCCCCCGCGCCGAACTGGTGTCCGTTGTCACGCAGCAATTGTCGCGGTTGACCGATGAAGTCGGCCGATCGCTCAAGGAGCTGGGTTTTTCCGGTGCAGCGGGCAATCAGGTGGTTCTGACCGGCGGCGGAGCAGAACTCGCCGGTTTCGCAGAGTTCGCCCAGAGCGCGCTGGGCCGCACAGTCCGGATCGGCAAACCGCCGGCCCTGCGCGGATTGCCTGAAGCCCATGCGACGCCCGGTTTCGCGACGCTGGCCGGCCTGTGTATCTATGCAGCAAACGATCCGGTGGATATCCGTTCCATCGGTCCGAAACACCAAGCGACGACACGATATTCCGGTATCAGGATTTTCAGCCGCGTTTTGCGGGCAGCAAAAGAGTATTTTTAACGCGAGGCACAGGTGATACCCACCGAATTAACCACTGTGGATAAGCGGATGCGTGCTATGCAAGCACGCCTCGCTTTGTGCCAAGCTATTCCGCGAAGTTTCTACAAGCCTTACGCCTCCTGGAGGGAAGTTAAATGAGTATCAATATCGGTCCCGCGGCAACGGATGACATGCGTCCGCGCATTACCGTTATCGGTGTCGGCGGCGCAGGCGGGAACGCTATCGCCAACATGATCCATTCCAACATCGAAGGTGTCGAATTCATCGTCACCAACACCGATGCGCAGGCGCTGTCCAACGCGGTCGCCGAAAAGCGGATTCAGCTTGGACCGGACATCACTGGCGGACTGGGCGCCGGCGCACGGCCGGAAGTCGGCAAAGCGGCAGCGGAAGAAACCGTTGCAGAAATCGAAGACGCGTTGGAAGGCGTCAATATGTGCTTCATCGCCGCAGGCATGGGCGGCGGCACCGGTACCGGCGCGGCTCCCGTGATTGCGGAAGCGGCCCGGCGCAAAGGCGTGCTGACAGTCGGTGTTGTGACCAAGCCGTTCCTGTTCGAGGGCACCCGGCGGATGCGCGCCGCGGAAGCCGGGATTGTCGAACTGCAGAAGCATGTCGACACCCTGATCGTAATTCCCAACCAGAACCTGTTCCTGATCGCGAAAGCGGACACGACCTTCAAGGAAGCCTTCATCCTCGCCGATGAAGTCCTGCAGCAGGGCGTCCGCTCGATCACCGACTTGATGGTCATGCCGGGCCTGATCAACCTCGATTTCGCCGACGTCCGCTCGGTCATGAGCGAAATGGGCAAAGCGATGATGGGTACGGGCGAGGGCGAGGGAGAGAACCGCGCACTCGACGCAGCAGAACGCGCGATTGCCAACCCGCTGCTCGATGGCGTTTCCATGCAGGGCGCCAAGGGCGTGATCATCTCGATCATCGGCGGCGAAGACATGAAGCTGCTCGAAGTGGACGAAGCCGCGAACCATATTCGCGAGCTGGTCGACGAAGATGCAAACATCATCTGGGGCTCGGCGTTCAATCCCGACCTCGACGGGAAAATCCGCGTTTCGGTTGTCGCCACCGGTATCGAAGCCAACCTAGACACCGCGCCGATGGACCGGTCTTCGCTGTCTCTCGGCAGTTCGCGGGCGCCCAAGCGTCCGGTGCTGGAACTGCCGGGTGAAGATGAATTTACCGACGAAGTGACGCCCGAAACGGCGGAAAGTTTCGCCAATCTGGGCTCCTTCGAAACGGACGAGGAAGGCGAGTTCGACGAGGATGGCGACGTTGACGGCATCGTCGATCCGCTGGCAGGCATCCGTAGCTACGAAGCCGACGATAACGGCCCCTTGTCAGATCCCGCCGACGACCGGAGCGCTTCGGATTTTGACGGACATCGCGGTTTCGGATCCTCCACCGCAGAAGAAGACAGCAAGGACGACGAACCCCTGGACCTTCTCGCCGAGTCCGAAGAGAACGATTCAAAGCGGTCCCAGGACGAACTGCTGCTTGGAGGCGGACAAACGAACAGTTCAGCCAAGCCGGACGGGACCGGTTCGGAAGACGATTCCGCGCGCCGCCGCGGGCTGGTAGCAGGCGGCACTTCCAGCGCGGGCAGCACTTTGTTCGAACGTATGGCCAACCTGTCGCGGGGGGCCTCGGCCAGCCGCGAAGAGGAAGAGGATGAAGGCGACGACGATTCTGGCGATAGCGCCTCACTCAGCATTCCCCGTTTTCTCGGGCGTCAGAACAACCAGTAATTGAGCCATTTAGCCAGTCGCCCCGCAGTGCGTTTTTCGCAGCGCGGGCGACTGGTTGCCTGCCGATCACCGCGCCGCCGTGTCCGGCTGCCTCACTGCGGTTGCCGCAAGTCGTTACGGCGCTATTCAGCGATCATTGGCTAAAGGCCCGGCGTAGGCTGGAGGATAGCGGCGTGTGACGCGCCCGTTCCCGCCGATACCGGCTGAAAGGATATGTATCGTGTCCAAATTCGAAGCGCGAAACCGCATTTCCGCAGCTGTCAGGTTCCTGTGCCTCGGCGGAGCGGCGGCATTTGCCCTTCCCTTGGCGGCGCAGAACGGTGAGGCAGCGCAGTCGCGCGCGGTCGTTCAGGCCCTTCCTCCCGCAGGGGTTGAGGATCTCAACATTGCACTGTCGCGACTGGCCCGCAATTCGCGTGACCTCAATGCGCTGATCGATGCAGGAAATGCCTCGCTGAAGTTGAACGATATCGATGCGGCGATCGGATTTTTCGGACGTGCGGATGAACTGTCGCCCGGAAATCCCTTGGTGAAGGTCGGACTAGCGGGGGCGTTCGTACGGTCCGAGCGTCCGATCGAGGCGCTACGGCTGTTCGACGAAGCGGAACGGGCGGGTGCCTCCACCGCCGCGCTCGCTGAAGAACGCGGGCTGGCATTCGACCTGGTGGGCGATCCGGTGTCGGCGCAGGCCCAGTATGCCCGGGCGATGTCCCTTAGCCCGAACGACGAACTGACCCGCCGCATGGCTCTGAGCCAGGCCATTTCCGGTAACCGTGTGGCATTTGAAAAAACCCTTTACCCCCTGCTCGAAAGGCGCGATCTCGCAGCCTACAGGACGCGGGCGTTTGCCTTGGCAATCCTCGGCGAAGAAGACGAAGCGGTCGCGATTGTGAAGGCGGTCATGCCGCCGGAGCTATCCGCTCGGATGACCCCTTATCTAAACTATATGAACCGGCTGACAAAGGCTCAGCAGGCCGCCGCCGGTAACCTCGGGATCTTTCCCCGGGCAGCCCAGATTGGACGGGATGACACGCGAATTGCCCAATATTCGGGGCCAGGTACAAGCTCCTCGCCGCCTGTCCGCAATGCAGACGCGGGGTTGACGCCGCAAGGCCCGCCGCTCGGGCCGGCGAACGCCGATAGTTCCAGCACCCGCCGCCGCCCCGATCGCGGCACCAGCGCCGTAGCCGTGCCAGCGCAGGTTCCGGGTTCCGGTCAGGCAACCGTCCAGACAGTCCAACTCGCGGCCGATAGCGCGATTGTAGGTCCGCAGCCTGCCAGCAGTGAATTGCCGCCGGTGACCGGGGGCGTCCGCCCCGGTTTCGATTTGGCGCGGGCGGGCTCGACTTCTGCAAATCCGCCTACGGTCCAGCTGGCGTCGGAGAATGTGGCGGTAGTTCAGCAAATTCCCGCAGCAAGTCCGCAAACCGCGCCGGTACCCGTCACCCCTTCGCTGAGCGTCGCGGACGCTTTCGCCGGATTGACGTTGCAATCGGTGGTTCCCACCACCGCGGGGGCGGTAGATATCACCGCGATCAAGCCGAAGCGCGAAATCGCAGTGAAGCCTGCGCCGAAACCGGAACCGAAACCGGCAGCGAAGCCTGAGCCGCAGAAGCATCCGAGCCGCATCTGGGTGCAGGTTGCCACCGGCAGGGACCGCGACGCACTGGCGTTCGACTGGCGGCGGATAAGCCGGAAGGCTCCAACGGTGCTGGGCGACAAGGCCAAGCCGGCGGTCAAACCTTATCTGGCGGATTGGGGGCAGACAAACCGATTGCTCGCAGGCCCATATGCGTCCGAGAAGGCGGCCCAGTCTGCCGTCGCGGCGCTGAAGGCGGACGGGATCGACAGCTTCACCTTCACCAGTTCAACTGGCGAGGAAGTGGATGATCTGCCTCGCTAAAGTTGAAGTAATCCAGGGCCAAGCGGCGGATTTGCAAAGTCTTTTGCACAGGCTTTGAACAGGCAAGTTTATTTCTCCCCAACTGCCCGACGGATGTCCATTGCGGAATCAGGCCAAGGCAAGGCATCTCCCCGATCGATGGCCAGCACCCTGGCCCGCAAATGGGACGCGTAATGAGAGCCGGTCAGACCGAATTAGTAGCGAATGATGATGCGCCTCCGGTCGATATGCTTGCCGCGCTGTTCGAAGCGCGCGGCTGGCCCTTCCAGGCGGTTTCGGACGATGAGATGTCGGGCGAAATCCAGGGCAGCTGGGCCAAATACCAGCTACGGTGCATTTGGCGGTCGGAAGATAACGTGCTGCAGCTCCTGTGCCTGCCCGATATTCGCGTCGCCGAAGACAAGCGCAGCCAGGCGTTCGAACTGGTAGCGATGGTCAACGAACAGATGTGGCTGGGGCATTTCGACGTCTGGTCCAATGGCGGGATGCTGCTGTACCGTAACGGCGCAATGCTGGGCGATGACGGGCTCCTTAGTCTCGACCAGGCGCAGGCGCTCGTCGAAACTGCGGTCGAGGAATGCGACCGGTTCTATCCTGCGTTCCAGTTCGTGCTGTGGGGCGATAAATCCCCCAGGGACGCCCTGGAAAACGCGCTGGTGGACGCAGCGGGCGAGGCTTGATACCCCGCACGCGCCGGGACGGTTCCGGTGCGTTGGGAAGTAGAATTATGGCGTTGGACAAGATCCTGATCGTGGGCTTTGGGAAAATGGCGCAGGCCATGGTCGAAGGCTGGCTTGCCTCGGGGATATCACCTGACCGGTTCGCCATCTACCATCCGCGCCGGTCCGAAGCGCCTGCCGGAATAGCGCTTCACAACGAATGGCCGGACGAGCATTTCGATGCCGTTCTGCTGGCGGTGAAGCCGCAGATGCTGGGCGAGCTCGCGCCTCAACTTGAGCCTTTGATCGGTCCCGATACGGTGCTTGTTTCCGTACTTGCGGGCATCGATCTGGCCGGACTGCGGAGAGTATTCCCTCGTGCGGGCGGCATTGCGCGGTTCATGCCCAATCTTGCGGTTGCCTTGCGGAAATCACCCAATGCCTTGGCGGCCACGGGTCTGGACGATGCGCAGCGGGAAGAACTTACCCGGCTTGCGGAAGCGGTCGGCAGCGCCGAGTGGCTTGACGATGAAAGTCAGTTCAATCTCGTGACCGCGCTGGCCGGTTCGGGGCCAGGCTTCGTTTTCCGGTTCATCGACGCGCTTGCCGGCGGTGCAGCGGACATGGGGCTGGACCGGGCGCAGGCCGACCGCCTCGCGACCGCGATGGTGGAAGGAGCCAGCGCCTTGGCGGGGGCCTCGGAACATTCTGCGGCCGAGCTAGCGGCCCGTGTTGCGAGCAAGGGCGGGATGACCCAGAAGGGCCTTGATGTGCTCGATGACGGTGCAGCATTGCAAGAACTGCTTCGGGAATGCTTGCGCGCCGCGCGCGACCGAGGTGCCGAAATGGCGGAAATGGCCGGGGACAAGGGTTAAAATCCCGCTAACTTTTCGCACACACGGCAGGTGGACCGAATTTGTCCGGTTTTACTTGAAAAATACCCCGCTTACCCCGATATTGTTTCCAGAACCGGTGCCGGTACGGCGCCGGAAAAGGAGTAATGATCACAATGGCAGATTGGAAAGATCCCCGCACCGCACGTACGGGTTTCGGAACGTCTCCAAACCTGACGGGTGAAGTTGCCGGCCGCGAGATTTTTGACGCGGGCCTGCGCAAGCACATGCTGTCGATCTACAATTACATGGCGTCGGGCGTCCTGCTGACCGGTATCGTCGCGCTTTTGACGGCACAGTCCGGCTTGGCGCTGACTTTCGCAAGCGGTCCGATGATGTGGCTGGTAGCCCTGTCGCCGCTCGCAATCGTGTTCGCGATGAGCTTCGGCCAGAACAAATTCTCCACCGCAACTCTGCAGGCCATGTTCTGGGGCTTCGCGGTGCTGATGGGCTTGTCGCTGTCGACCATCTTCCTGGTCTACACCGGCGGTTCGATCGCAGCGACGTTCTTCGCTACGGCGGGCGCGTTTGCCGGCCTTAGCCTGTTCGGTTACACCACCAAGAAGGATTTGTCCGGTTGGGGCAGCTTCCTGATCATGGGCGTGATCGGCCTCATCATCGCCAGCGTCGTGAATATCTTCATGCAGTCCAGCGTGCTGGAACTTGCCGTGAGCTTCCTCGGTGTGCTGATTTTCGCGGGCCTCACCGCCTACGATACGCAGCGCCTCAAGCGCGAATATCTGGCCATCCAGAACGCCAAGGTAACCAACCCGGCAATGGCGCAGGCATTCCCCGTCGGCAAGATGGTGATTATGGGTGCACTCAGCCTGTACCTCGATTTCATCAACATGTTCCTGTTCCTGCTGCGGTTCATGGGTTCACGCGAGTGATCTCCGACCGCTGGCCGCGTGCCGGCGGATTCAACTGACCGCATACAGGACTCGTCCTGACGATGCCCGGAGTGCTCAATGCATTCCGGGCATTTTCTTTGTCCGCGCATGGCGTTAGATAATGTCGCGCAACGATTAGCGGATTCAGCGCAGCGAAAGGCTTCGCCCGTTACCGTTCTGACAACAAGGGGTCCGGCCGTGATGCCGGACGAACAGGAGAGCCGCGTTTAATGTCCGAATCGAGCCAGCCACCAATTCGCATTATCTTAGTGGCTTGCGGACTGGCCGCTTTGGCAGCGTGCGCTACGCCTCCGCCGCCGCCCCCGCCGCCTCCGCCGCCGCCGCCTGTTCAGGTAGTAATTCCTGCGCGGCCGATTCCTCCCAGTGGGGCCGTTTCATTGATGGCAATCCCGGCTGTCGGCGCCGATGGTATTCGTCAGACGGTCAATTACAACATTACCCCCGAGCAGACTGTATGGAACTTGCGGTCTGCCCTGAATGTCGCGGCGCTGAATTGCCAAGACCCCCAGCATGCCACCATCCTTCCAGCGTATGCCTCGCTGCTCACTCGCAACAAACGCGAATTGACCTCGGTAAACCGGGAAGTGACCAAGCAATTTCGCGATCGTTACGGATCGCAGGGCCAAAATGCGCAGGATGACTATATGACGCAGGTCTATAATTATTTCGCGCTGCCCCCGGCGATCGATGAATTCTGCAATGTCGCGACACGGGTGGCCGACGAATCGCTGGCGGTTGCCCCGGCGGACCTCGAAACTTTCGCCGCTCGCGGGCTTCAGTCACTGGAAGCTGTGTTCGAGGACTTCTACCGTTCCTATGAGCAATACCGGGTCAATGTCGCCATGTGGGATGCGCGCTATGGTCCGCCGCAGGCTGTCAATCCGGCATCCTATACCGGCGCGGCATATTATACTCCGGCGGACCAGGGGTTCGGCCCCGAAGTACGCGGCGAACCGGTGTTCATTTCGGAGCCGGTCGTTGAACGTCCGGATACCGCTCTGACCGCTTCACCCGGTGTTTCACCCGAAACGGCACTAATTGCCGCGCCCCCGACCGTCGAAACCGGTTCGACGATTACCCCGTCGATATTTGCCGAACCTGCAACGAGCCCGTCCCCTTCCGCAGACATGCCGTCCGTCGACACCCCGGTTACCGAGGCGCCAGCAGACGGGGTTCCAGCATCGGAAACGGTTTTCGTGTCCAATCCGGTCGTCGCTCCGATACCCGAGGAGGGTGACTGAGGATGCGTTGCGGTCCCCTGGGACAATAAGACCCGAGGCAATATCAGGACTCGTGCGATCGGGCGGGAACCTCTAAGGGGCGACCATGCATTTTCTCGATCAAGCCAAGATTTTCCTCCGATCCGGAGCGGGCGGCCCCGGTGCCGTCAGCTTCCGGCGTGAAAAATATATCGAATACGGCGGCCCCGATGGGGGCAGCGGCGGCAAGGGCGGGGACATCGTGTTCCGCGCCGTTCAGGGCCTCAACACGCTCATCGACTTCCGGTATTCGCAGCATTTCAAGGCCAAGCGCGGCACCCACGGCATGGGCCGCGACCGGACCGGTGCGGGCGCAGATCCGCTGGTGATCGAAGTGCCAGTCGGCACGCAGGTGTTGTCCGAAGACAAGGAAGAAGTGCTCGCCGATTTCACCGAGATCGGCCAGGAAATCACCTTCCTCGAAGGCGGGATGGGCGGCCGCGGCAACGCCAGCTTCAAAAGCTCCACCAACCGTGCGCCGCGCCAGCACCAACCCGGCGAAGCGGGCCAGGAAATGTGGGTTTGGCTTCGTCTGAAGCTGCTTGCGGATGTCGGACTGCTCGGCCTTCCCAACGCTGGCAAATCGACCTTCATCAACGCGGTGTCCAACGCACAGGCAAAGGTCGGCGCTTACGCCTTCACCACGCTGGTCCCGAAACTGGGCGTGGTTCGCCACAAGAACCGTGAATTAGTCATCGCGGACATCCCCGGCCTGATCGAAGGCGCGGCGGATGGTGCCGGGATTGGCGACCGTTTCCTCGGTCACATCGAACGGTGCCGCGTGCTGATCCACCTGGTCGACATAACCGGTGACGATCCCGCCGAAGCGATGCAGATCGTCGATGCGGAATTGGAAGCCTATGGGGCCGGGCTGGAGGACAAGGTTCAACTGATCGCGTTGAACAAGGTCGATTTGGCCGATGACGAGCTGGTCGAGGGCTTTGCCGAGGAATTGCGGGAAGCGGGGGCCGAAAAGGTGTTCGCCCTATCTGGCGCGACCGGACAAGGGGTGGAAGATTTGCTCAATGCCATATTGCAGCATCTCCCGGACCGGACTTCGACGGAAACCAAGGGACCGGCGGAGGAAAGCACTTCCGAAGCCGCGCCATGGTCGCCTGTGTGATGTTCCGGCTTTGAGCCGACTTCATTTCCTGTGGGCTTGGCGCTAACCCGCTGCGTATGGCTATCGATCATCTTCGCGACCTGTCCAACCCGGCCGCCGCCAACCGGGTGGTAATCAAGGTTGGATCGGCGCTGCTCGTCGGGCCGGACGGCCAGCCTCGGCAAGAATGGCTGGCCGGACTTATATCCGAAATTGCCGACATGCGGGCCGCTGGTCAGCAAGTGGTGGTGGTCAGTTCCGGTGCGATTGCACTGGGCGCGGCACGAATGGGTCTTGCCAAGGGAGGGCGCGGCAGTCTCGCTGACGCGCAGGCGGCGGCTTCGGTAGGCCAGATCGCCCTGGCTGGTTTGTGGTCGCGGCTGCTTGAACACCATGGCCTCGGGGCGGCGCAGATGCTCGTCACGCTGGGCGATCTTGAAGACCGGCGGCGCTATCTCAACGCATCCTCCACTCTGGCGCGCCTGCTCGCGGCGGGAATCGTCCCCGTGGTGAACGAGAACGACAGTGTGGCAACCGAAGAAATCCGCTTCGGGGATAACGACCGGCTGGCTGCCCGCGTGGCGCAGGCCGCCAGCGCCGACGCAGTGTTGCTGCTGTCCGATGTGGACGGTCTTTACGACCGTAATCCTTCCGATCCCGCTGCGGTATTGCTGGACCGAGTGGACGGCGTGACCGACGAAATCCGGGCCATGGCCGACAGCGGATCGGCATCCGGGCTTGGTTCGGGCGGGATGATTTCGAAATTGCAGGCCGCCGAAATTGCCGAGCGTGCGGGCATCGCGCTCGCCATCGTCAACGGAACGCGGGACAAGCCGGTTCGCACCGCGCTGGGTTCGGGCCGCGGCACCCTTTTCGTTCCCCAGCGGTGCGACGGAGGCCGCAAAGCCTGGCTTGGCGGCCGTATCGACCTGCGCGGGACGCTGGTGGTGGATAGCGGTTGCGGCGATGCGCTGGCGAGGGGCTCCAGCCTGCTCGCCGCCGGAATAACCGCCGTGCAAGGCGAATTTGCCCGCGGTGATGTGGTCAGTGTCGCAGGTGCCGGAGGACGCATCCTTGCGCAGGGTCTGAGCGAATATTCCGCCGACGAATGCCGCGCGATCATGGGCATCCGGGAAAACGGGCAGGCGGAAAAGCTCGGTTATGCACCGCGCCCGGCGGTCATCCACCGCGACCATATGGTGCTGCTGTGAAAGCGATTGCCGTGACCGGCGGCACAGGCTTTGTCGGGCAGACGGTTCTGGATGTGCTGGACGAGCGCGGAATGGCGGTGCGCGCCCTCGCACGGTCAGTGCCCTCTGACCGAGACGCTATCGAATGGGTGGCGGGCAGTCTCGGCGATGCCGCGGCGCTGGGGCGGCTGGTTGAGGGCGTGGACGCTGTGCTGCACATTGCCGGCCTCACCAACACGCCCGATCCGGCAGACTTCACCGTTGCTAACGTCAGCGGCACTGCTTCGCTGCTTGATGCAGCAAAGCGGGCGGGCGTGAAGCGTTTCGTTTTCGTATCGTCACTGTCCGCGCGCGAACCGGCCCTGTCTGCCTACGGCGAGTCCAAGGCACAGGCGGAGCAACTGGTATCCGGCAGCGGGCTCGACTGGACCATCGTGCGGCCGCCCGCGGTTTATGGCCCGCGTGACCGGGACATGTTCGAACTGTTCAAGAGCGCGCGCCTTGGTTTCGTGCCCTTGCCGCCCAGCGGGGCAACCTCCATGATCCACGTGGACGACCTTGCCCGATTGCTGATGGCCCTGCTGCCTTCCTCGCCCCGGGTTCACCGCAAGCTGTTCGAGCCGGATGACGGCCGCACGGGTGGCTGGTCGTATGGTGAGATGGCCGCTGCGATTGGCGAAGCCGTGGGGCGCCGGGTGTTCGCCCCCAACATGCCGGCCCCGCTGCTGCGCGGGGCGGCAGGTCTCGACCGGATCTTGCGGGGCAACAGAGCGAAACTGACCGCAGACCGGGTGGGCTATATGTGCCATCCCAATTGGGTGGCACGGTCGGACAGGGCCGTTCCGACGGATATCTGGACCCCCTCAGTCGAGACGCGGGAAGGGCTCAGATCGACCGCGGAATGGTACCGGCAGCAGGGTTGGCTTTGACCGAGACCCAATTCGCCTAGAACGCCGGTTCGTAGCCCGGCGGCAGATCATCTTCATCGGATGGCGTGTGAATTCCGCATTCGGTTTTTTCCCAACCCTTCCAACGGCCGGAGCGCGGGTCTTCGCCCGGCGCCACCTTGCTGGTGCACGGTGCGCAGCCGATCGAGGGATAACCGGCCTCGACCAACGGGTGGCGTGGCAGTTGGTGTTCCTCGATATAGGCCTGGATATCGTCGCCGCTCCAGTCGATCAGCGGGTTGATCTTGAGCCGGCCTTGCGCATCCGCTGTATCCACTTCGAACCGCGGCAGATTGGCGCGGGTGGAGGACTGGAATGCCTTACGCCCGGTAATCGTGGCGTCGAAGCCCGATAGCGCGCTGGCAAGCGGCAGGACCTTGCGTATTTCGCAGCAACCGTCGGGATCGTAGGACCAGCGGAGTCCGGTCTCGTCCTTCGCGACCAATGTGGCGGGGTCAGGCGTTAGATTGCGCAGGCCCGTCAGACCAAGTCGTTCGACCAGCAGGTCGCGATAGGCGAGCGTTTCGGGGAAGTGCTTTCCGGTTTCCAGGAACAAGACCGGCAACGACGGATCGATCTGTGAAATAAGATGTAGCAAAACAGCGCTTTCCGCACCACAGCTGGACACTGTCGCAAGTTCGCCGACCAGCCCGTCCTCGATCACGCTGCGCATCATCTCTTGCGTATCCCGGCCGCGGAACATGCGGTTGAGGCGAATGGCATCGGCCTCGCTGAAGCGCGGGGAAACGTCGATGCGGTCGCGGATGCGGGCCGTTACGCGGCTTGGGTCGGCTTCAGCCATGGCGAAGGTTCCAGATCGGCACGCGTCCATCGGCGGTGGGCTGGTAAACATCCGGCCAGCGGGAAAGGGCGTTCTCGACATCGCCCCGATCGAGCAATTCGTCGGGCTGGAAGGCGTCGAAACCGCAGCGCTTCATATAGGCAATCTGGTCAACCAACACGTCGCCGACGGCGCGCAGTTCGCCCGTGTAACCCGCCTCGCGCAGGATCCGTGCGGCAGAATAGCCGCGTCCGTCGCCGAACGACGGGAAGTTCACTTCGACCAGGCGTAGCCGGTCGAGGAACGGCAGCAACAGGCGCACGTCCTCGCCCGGTTCGATCCGGACCGCCAGGGCGTTGGTCTGTTCGGCGAAGGCTTCGACGGTCACCGCCGGATCGGAAACCGGTGCATCCGTGCGGAAGCGAAGTCCATTCTGGGCCGGATCAACCATACAGCGCTTCCTTGAAGGGTTCCATGCCGATACGGCGGTAAGTGTCCAGAAAACGCTCGCCATCCTGGCGCTGGGCCAGATAGACATCGACGGAGGTTTCGACGGCATCGACAATGCCGGCCTCGTCGAAACCGCGGCCCGTAATCTTGCCCAGCGAAGTGTCCTCCGCCTCGCTTCCGCCGAGCGACAATTGGTAGTTTTCGACGCCCTTCTTGTCGACGCCGAGGATGCCGATATGGCCCGCATGGTGATGACCGCAAGCGTTGATGCAGCCAGAGATCTTCAGCTTCAGTTCGCCCAGGATTTCGCCCTTGCCGTTCGCGTGGAAACGCTGCGAGATCTGCTGCGCGATCGGGATCGAACGGGCGTTGGCGAGACTGCAGTAATCAAGGCCGGGGCAGGCGATGATATCGCCAACCTGGTCGAGATTGGGCGTCCCCAGACCGGCAGCGTCCAGTTTCTGCCACAGCGCG
The DNA here is from genome assembly GCF_009828115.1 of Allopontixanthobacter sediminis. Classification (GTDB taxonomy): domain Bacteria; phylum Pseudomonadota; class Alphaproteobacteria; order Sphingomonadales; family Sphingomonadaceae; genus Allopontixanthobacter; species Allopontixanthobacter sediminis. Next base: position 291,742 of record NZ_WTYL01000003.1, read on the forward strand.
AAGAGGTCGGCTTTTCGAACGTGGGGCAACACGATGTTCTGGGTATGCGTGACCCGGCATTCATCGAAGCTGTACTGCTCGGCGAGCTCGGCCATGAGCCGCATCTGGTCGGCTGTGGCATCGCCGGGAATGCCGCCAACCGGCTTCAGGCTGATGACCGCGCTGACATAGCCCGGCGTCTTGTGGGGATGCGTGTTCCGGTCGCTCCAAACCGCGAAATCCGGGTCTGTCCGGTCAAGTTCATCCGAAGCGTCGGCGTCGAACGCGGGTTCATCGAAATAGGTACGAATGCGCTCCAGTTCGGCAAAGGGCGGTTCGATACTCTGGGCTATGAGCAACGCGAATTCTTCCTCGACCTGGCGCGTGTATTCTTCCGCCCCCAGTTCATGCACCAGGATCTTGACCCGCGCCTTGTACTTGTTGTCGCGACGGCCGTATCGGTTGTAGACCCGCAGACAGGCCTCGGAGTAGGTGATCAGCTGGTCCAGCGGGACGAAGCCGTTGATCAGCGGGGCGATCATCGGGGTGCGGCCCATCCCGCCGCCGACATAGAACGCCGCGCCCAGTTCGCCGGCATCGTTGCGCACGATATTGATACCGATATCGTGCAGCCGCATGGCCGCGCGGTCGGTCTCGCTAGCAATTACCGCGATCTTGAACTTGCGCGGCAAATAGCTGAATTCCGGGTGGAAGCTGGACCATTGGCGAAGCAGTTCGGCGTAAGGCCGGGGGTCGATGATTTCATCCGCCGCCGCGCCCGCAAAATGATCCGAACTGATGTTGCGGATGCAATTGCCGCTGGTCTGGATCGCGTGCATTTCCACCTTGGCGAGATCGGCCAGGATGTCGGGCGCATCCTCAAGCTTGATCCAGTTGTACTGGATATTCTGGCGGGTGGTGAAATGGCCGTATTTGCGGTCGAACTTGTCGGCAATGTTGCCCAGCGCACGCATCTGCGCCCCGCTGAGCGTGCCGTAGGGGATCGCGACGCGCAGCATGTAGGCGTGCAGTTGGAGATACAAGCCGTTCATGAGCCGGAGCGGCTTGAACTGGTCTTCGGTCAGCTTGCCTTCGAGCCGCCGCTGGCACTGGTCGCGAAATTCCGCCACCCGCGCGTCGACCATCGCCTGGTCGTAATGGTCGTATTGATACATCAGATTACCTCACGGACCGCATCGGGGTCTTCGGGTTTGAGGGTAAGGTCAGGGCGAACCGTCGGGCCGAGGCCGCGAATACGGTCCTTGATATGGGCTGGACGGACACCGCTGGCGGTCAGTTCCGCTTCGATTGCATAGGCCGCGTTGACACGGCGAGCCGCTTCTTCGCGGGCAAGAATGGCGTCAGCGTCGTCCCCGACATCCGCCGCATCCGCGACATGGAGCGACCAGCCGGTGCCGTCCCACCAGGTTACCGCACCGGTCTTGAGGTCGTTTCCGGTCAGAATTTTCATGCCGTAGCTTCCTGCGCGATGTGGGCCAGTTGGGTGTTGGTGCGGGCGGTTACTTCGCCGATGACGATGAGTGCCGGGCTGATCACCCTGGCTTCCGTCACCAGGTCGGGCAGCCCCGCCAGAACGCCGCGCAGCACCCGCATCTCAGGACGCGCGGCGTTTTCGATGATCGCCAGAGGCATATCCGGAGCAAGCCCGTCCGCCATCAGCTTCTCGGCGATTTGCGGTGCGGTTTTTACACCCATATAGATCACCAGCGTGCGGCCCTTACCGGCCAAGCCTGCCCAATCCTGTTCCGACAGCCCCTTGCACTGGCCTGCCACGAAGCTGACAATGCTCGCCGCGTCGCGGTGGGTAAGGGCGATCTGGGCTGCTGCTGCTGCGCCATTGGCGGCGCTGATCCCCGGCACCACGACCACCGGAACACCGGCTGCGCGGCAATCCTCTGCCTCTTCGCCGCCGCGCCCGAAAATGAACGGATCGCCGCCTTTGAGGCGAACGACATCGTTACCGGCGAGCGCTTCGCGGACGAGCAGGGCGTTAATCTGGTCTTGCGGAACGGTGTGTCTGGAACGCTGCTTGGCCACCGAAACCAGCACTGCGTCATCGCGCGCCATGGCGAGGATTGCGGGGTCGACCAATCCATCATGCACGATCAACCGCGCAGATTGCAGCAGCCTCGCCGCGCGTAGCGTCAGCAGGTCGGGATCACCCGGCCCCGCGCCGACGAGATAGACAGTTCCAACTTTTTCCATGCTGGGAAGATGGCTGCGGATCGCGCGAGCCGCCAGCGAGAATGGATTTCCGACCGGCTAGAAAACGTATCAGGGGCGGCCGGACCTCATCTTGATCTAAGCCTTCCGGTCTTCGAGCCGCTGTCCGATTGCGGCGATAAGCTGTTCGAATTGTTCGTTGTTGCGCAGGTTGATATCCCGCTGCGGGAAGGGGATTTCGATGCCCTGTTCCTGGAACAGGTCCCACAGCTTCTTGAGAACTTCCGACTTCACATTGCCGATCCCGGCTTCCGGATCAGTAATCCAGCAATGGATGATGAAGTTCACCGAACTGTCGCCGTACAGGTCGAGCCACACTGTCGGAGGCGGACTTTTCAGTACCCGTTCGCAACTTGCAGCAGCCTCCAGCATCAGTTTTTCGGCCTGCTTGATGTCGCAATTATAGGACACCCCGACGGGGATCTGCATCCGCACCTGTTTGGAGGAGTAGGACCAGTTTTCCACCTGGTTGATCATCAGGTTTTCGTTCGGAATCAGATATTCCTTCTGATCGCGGGTCGTGATGGACACGGCACGAATACCGATTTTGCGGATCTGCCCGAAGGTCGCGAGGCCGCCCTGATCGGCAACCGCGATGACATCGCCCGGTTTGATCGAACGGTCCATCAGCAGGATGATTCCGGCGATCAGGTTGCCGAAGGTTTTCTGCAAGCCAAAACCGACAGCAAGGCCGAAGGCGCCAGAAAACACCGCGAGCGCCGTAAGGTCGATGCCGAGAAGGTCGATCCCCACCAATACGGCCATCACCCAGACGCCGACACTGATCAGCTTTTCCGCGAGCAAACGCTGGGTCACATCAAGCTTGGTTATCCGTTTCAGCGTACTGTGAAGCAGCTTGCTGAGAAAAAATGCCGCGGTGACGACGCCGACAATAACCAGGATCACCACGAAGGCGTCCCACACGGACACCCGCATTTCGCCGACGCTGAGTGCCATGCTGTCGAGGGTGTTGGCCATATCGCCGACGAAATTGCTCCGGTCGGTTACCGCGTCCTTGATTTCTTCCGCCGCCGAGATTGACTCTGTCGGAGTAGCGACCGGTACCGGGTCCACGGTGGGCGTCAAACTTGGCGTCGGGCTCGGCGTCAGCGCTGCGCCGGGCGCAGCTTCTGCGGGAAGTTCAGCGGACACCGTTTCAGCCGTTACAGTCATTTCTGCTCCATCGCGGCAAAGCCCTGTTCAAGGTCGGCTATGAGATCGGCCGCGTCCTCCAGCCCGATGGACAAGCGAATTCCGTATTGGTCGCCGCTGTCCCAATGTTCGGGCGGCCAAGCGCTGCCGGTCCGAATGCTCGCAGGATCGATCGGAATCGCAAGGCTCTCGAACCCGCCCCAACTGTAGCCGATGCCGAACAGGTCAAGCGCATCGATCAGCCGGGCCCGAGCCGTGTCGCTGTGCCCCTTCAGGACAAAGCTGAACAGCCCGCAGCCGCCGGAAAAGTCGCGTCGCCATAAATCATATCCGGGCGCTCCGGGCAGGAATGGGCAGAGAACATGGGCGACCTCGCTTCGGCTCTCCAGCCAACGCACCACTTCCAACGCGGTGGCGGTCGAACGTTCCAGACGCAACCCCATGGTCCGCAGCCCGCGCAGAGCCAGCGCCGCGTCATCGGGGGAAACAACCTGGCCCAGCGACTGCGCCGTCTGGCGCAATTTACGATACAGCGGCCCTTTGGCCGCGGCGCTGCCCATCATCAGGTCGGAATGCCCGCCGACATGCTTGGTGAGGGACATGATCGCGATGTCGCAGCCATGCTCCAGCGCGGGGAAGCCGAGCGGAGTGGCCCAGGTGTTGTCGATCAGGCTGACCGCGCCTTTGCTGCGAGCGATGTCGGTCAAGGCCGGGACATCCTGCACTTCCATCGTCAAGCTGCCGGGACTTTCCAGCAGCACTGCCCGGGTCCGTTCACAGAAATGGTCCGCAAAACCGGCGACATCCAGCGGATCGAAGAAGCGCGCCTCGACGCCAAGCTGCCCGAGCAGGCCGGTCGCCATCGCGCGGCTGGGTTCGTAGGCGTTGTCGGTTACCAGCAGGACATCACCCGGCCTCAGCACGGCCATCAGCGCCCCTGCAATCGCGGCCACGCCGCTGGGATAGAGCACGGTACCCGCAGCGCTCGGTTCGATCCCGGTGAGTGCATCGCACAGCGCCCACTGGGTGGGCGATCCGCGGCGACCATAGAAAAAGTCGCCGTCCTGATTACGCTTCGTCCGGTCCTTCAGCGAAGCGACATCCGGATAAAGGTGGGTGCTGCCGCGCCAAACTGGCGGATTGACCACGGCGCCGGTCCATTCGGGCTTTCGCCCGGCGGAGGCGAGCCTGGTCCCGTTACCATGGGCCGGTTTGCCCTCGAATTCCTTGCCGCTCATGATCCGCTTGGTGCCCCGATTTCCTTTGGCGTAGCGGGGTCGGCGCCCCATTCGCTCCAGCTGCCGTCGTACAACGCGATATTCTCTTTCCCGAGCAATTTCAGCGCAAACAGCAGCACCGATGCCGTCATTCCGCTGCCGCAGGTGCCGGTCACCGGTGCAGACAGGTCGACACCGGCCTTCTCGAACGCAGCCCGCAAGCTGTCGCCACGTTTGAAGGTGCCGTCTTCGTTCAGGACATTGGGAAACGGGAGGTTGAGCGCGCCGGGGATATGGCCGCCCGGCAGATCGTGAACCTGATCGCCGATTTCTCCAGTGAAGCGCTGCGCGTCGCGGGCGTCGAGCACCTGTTCCGATCGGTTGTCGATGTTGGCAAGCATATCCGCCTTGCTCCGCACCCACTCGCGGTCATCCGCCGTGGCCGTAAAGTCCGTCGCGGTGATGCTTGGCTGGCCGCTTTCGACCGGCCGTCCTTCCGCTTTCCATTTTGCAAGACCGCCATCGAGCACGGCGACGTTTTGAAGACCGAACATCCTGCAGATGAACCACGCGCGGGCGCTGCTGCGCAATTTGCTGTCATCATACAGGACGATCCGGCTGTCCGACGTCACCCCGAGGTTGCGCATCCGCTGCTCGAACTGGTCAGCGCGGGGAAGGGCGGCGGGCACGGGCGAGACCTTGTCGATAAGATCCGGCAGGTCGAGGAAACGGGCACCCGAGATATGGCTGGCGGCGAATTCCGCTGCCGGATTGCGGCCAGCGTCGGGCAAATGGGCCGACGCGTCGAGAATGATCAATCTATCCTCGCCAAGCGTTTCGGCAAGTTGTTCCGTGCTTACGAGTATCCCGGTATTCGCTGGATGGTTCATCGGCCCGGAGTAGCGGGCATAGCGCGGTCAGTCGAGGGGGCTGCTGCTGAGCATCTAATCCAGCGCGCGGCTGCCGATCTGGTTGTAGGTCTGGGGCATCTCGTCGAGACGGAAAGGCTGGACCTTTCCGCTGCCTGGCGGCTTCATCCCGATCACGAAGGTTTGGGTGACCGGATCAAGGCCGTCGCTGGTTACTCGCAGCCGCAGCAACGGCACATAGAGCATGGCGCGGCCCTGCGCGATTGTGCGTATCTGATTGACCGGCAGATTGAGACTTGCGGTCAGTTGGGCTTTCTCGCCGGCAGCAAGCGCAGGCATCGTATCCAGTGGCGCCAGTACGGTAGCCCCGTCGGCCAATTGCTCGCTTGCGGGGACTTTGCCGTGTGCCGTCACCAGATCGCCGGAAATCTGCAGATTTTCGAAAGCCAGCGCCGAATGGTTATGGATAGTGATCGCACAGGACAGCGTCGCGTTCATCATGCTGCGGCTTAGTTTCCCGGGGACCACCTGAATCGAGAACGGGCGCGCCTTGGTGGCTGCCGCGGGCGCGGCGGCGGCAGGAACCTTCGACGGAACGGGAGAGGCGCCGGGCAAAGGTTGCGCTGCTGGCTGCGGCGCGCGTGGAGCACTCGGGGACGGCGCAGGCTCGGGCCGCCGGACGAGTGGCGGTTCGATCGGCGCAAACCCGACCAGGGCCGTCTGGCGACGAACTCGCCACAGATACGCGGCGCCCGCTGCTACCGCGAGGGCAGTCGCCAGCGCGAACCACAGCGACCAGTTAGCGGTTCCGCCTTGGTCCTCGGAGAGCCCCGGAGTTGCAGAAGTCGCGAGGTCTTCGCCCAGGCCCGGCAGCGGCGCTGCGGTCGGCAGGCTTCCCGTCACCGGCTCTGCTGGCGTCAGGTCGAGCGAGTCCGATGCGGATTGACCGGGCGCGGGCGTCTCGTCACCCGGCGTTAGCTGCCCCGGGGTTGCCCGCGCGGCCGGGGTGAACCGGCGGGTCTCCAGTGGCTGTGCGGGCGAGGGTTCCGCCAGGATTGTGGGCAACTGGCGCTGTGTCGCCGTAGGAGTCGGCGAAGGAGCAGGGGACGGGCGAGGCGTGCGAATCACTCGCGGTTCGATCGGGACCGGCCCCTCGATATCCACCGGACCCTGGACATCGGGGGTCGCGGTCGGGCTTGGCGCAGGCGGCAGGCGGAACCCGCCGGGCGGGGTTGCGGTTGCTGCGGGAGTCGCCGCGACAGCAGCGCCCGCCAGCGTCAGGCTGCCGTGCGCAATTGCAATCGCGAGCAGGGATGATGTCAGTCTAGGGCGCATGGTCAGGGTTTGGGTCCCGGGGGGAATCGGCACGTAGTCAGGCCGCGCTGAATAGGGATTGAATTGGCAACATGCCACAGGTGACTTGTATCGCGTGCACGTTCGCGGCATCAGCGCGGCATGAGTGACACACCTTCCCCTGCCTTCCTCGGTAAATCAACACCGCTTCCTGCGTCGCCGGAAGAAGCCACCCTTGATTACGTGCCGAATCCACGCCTGAACTCAGTTTATATGGTGCGCTTTGCCGCGCCCGAGTTTACCTCGCTTTGCCCGGTTACCGGCCAACCTGACTTTGCCCACCTGGTGATCGATTATGCGCCGGACCGGACGATTGTCGAATCGAAGTCACTGAAACTGTTTCTCGGATCGTTTCGCAACCACGCCGGTTTCCACGAAGATGTGACCGTCGGGATCGGCGAGCGGTTGGTAAGCGAGATGAAGCCGCGCTGGCTGCGCATCGGCGGTTATTGGTACCCCCGCGGCGGCATTCCGATCGACGTATTCTGGCAGAGCGCCGCCCCGCCGGAAGGGCTATGGGTGCCGGATCAGGGCGTGCAGGGATACCGGGGGCGGGGTTAGGTCTGGGCGGATTAGATGGTGCCGGCTGGAGGATTCGAACCCCCGGCCCCCTGATTACAAATCAGGTGCTCTACCAACTGAGCTAAGCCGGCCCTTGCGAACGCAATCCCGCAGGATGTGTCGCTGTTCGCGCCCCATGCGTCAAACTGCGCCGAAGGTCCAGCCCTCCGTGCGGGCAATTTCATCGGTCAGTCCGCCCGGCCGCCATAATTCCGGCCTGTCCGATACTTTCCGCAGCCAGGCCGACGTCAGCAGCGCATCGCAGCGGTGATCGTCGAGCGGCTTTACCGAGTCGATTGGATGGCTTCCGAGCTTGGCGAGCGCGGCGTTCAGTTCGCCGGCCTCGCGCATCTTGCTGCGTCCGGCCCTCCGGCCCGCCGCAATTGCTGCGATGGTGGTGTAGATTTCCACGATCGCGCTGCCGGATGTAGGCAGCGGCTCAACCGGCCAGACCGGCACGGTGCCGCGCAAATGGTGGAGCAACCGCATTCCGGTTAGGCTAGACTTGCCGACCTGCGCCGCGCCGACAAGGTTGAAATTGCTGTAAGGCGTGCAGCCGAGAGCCGCTTGCCTGCCCTCCGTCACTCGCAACCGCCCACGTCGGTGAAGCGCTCCCGGTTGCTGGAAGAGGTCGCCTTCTCGCCCCCCATGGCGCCGGAAATAGCGGCTGGCGACGGGGTGATCCACGAAGCTGGACGCGCCGAGATGGGCATCGTCTTCGCATATCCGGTCGACCATGGCCCAAAGTGCCCGCGCGGTTGGCGGGGAATCGCCCCATCCCGGGAAGAACGCGCTGCAATCGGCGAAAGGCAGGGCGATGCCGAGGTCCATCCCGACGAGGCTGTCGGGGGGAAGGTCCCAGCCGAGATAGTCCAGCACATCCGTTCGGGACCAGACATGATCGGGCCGGACCAGTTGCGGAGCCTCGCCGCCAGCGTCGCACAGGGCCACGGCAATTCCCTTGTGGCGCTCGCCGGCCGCGCCCGACCAGTCGATAGCAACGAAATGCCGGAAACGCTGCGGCGTCATGCTTCCCGCGATTCGCGCCGCCTCCGCTCCCAATATTCGAGCCGTTCGCGGATCTTGCGTTCGAATCCGCGTTCGACCGGCTGGTAATAGTCTTGCGCGTCCATCTCCTCGGGCCAGTAATCGGCACCGGAGAACCCGTCGTCCGAATTGTGGTCATAGGCATAGCCGGCACCGTAGCCGATATCCTTCATCAACTTCGTCGGGGCGTTGAGGATATGCGGGGGCGGGGCCAGCGAACCTGTTTCGCGCGCGCTTTTCCACGCGGATTTCTGCGCCGCATAGGCAGCATTCGATTTGGGAGCGGTCGCGCAATATAGGCAGGCCTGCACGATCGCGAGCTCACCTTCCGGACTGCCGAGAAATTCGTATGCGTCCTTGGCGGCGAGGCACTGGATCAGCGCCTGCGGATCGGCGAGGCCTATATCCTCGGATGCGAACCGGACCAACCGCCGCAGCACGTAAAGCGGTTCCTCCCCCGCGGTCAGCATCCGCGCCATGTAATAGAGCGCCGCCTGCGGGTCGGATCCGCGGAGGCTTTTGTGCAGGGCGGAAATGAGGTTGTAGTGCCCGTCACGGTCCTTGTCATAGACGGCCACGCGGCGCTGGAGGAACGTGCCCAGTGCGGACGGATCGAGCGGCTCGGAAATCCGCGCGGAATATAGCGTTTCGGCCTGGTTGAGCAGGAAACGGCCATCGCCATCGGCGGAGGCGACGAGTGCCTCGCGAGCGTCGTCTGTCAGCGGTAAGGGGCCTTCCAGTTCTTCAGCGCGATCGAGCAAGGTCACCAATGCGGGTTGGTCGAGCCTTCGCAGGATCAGTACCTGCGCCCGGCTGAGTAGCGCTGCGTTGAGCGCGAAGCTCGGATTTTCGGTCGTCGCCCCGACCAGCGTCACAGTTCCGCGTTCGACAAAGGGCAGAAACCCGTCCTGCTGCGCGCGGTTAAAACGGTGGATTTCGTCCACAAACAGCAACGTGCGCTGCCCTGCTTGCGCCGCCTTGTCGGCCGCGGCGAATTCCTTCTTGAGATCGGCGACGCCGGAAAACACCGCACTTACTGCGGCAAACCGCATTCCCACCGCGTCGGCCAGCAGCCGGGCGATGGTGGTCTTGCCGGTCCCGGGCGGGCCCCACAGGATCATCGAGGACAATTTTCCAGCCGCGACCATTCGGCCGATGGCACCTTCGGCGCCGGTCAAATGCTCTTGCCCGACTACCTCGTCCAGCGCGCGGGGGCGCAGCCGGTCGGCGAGCGGGGCATCGGCGCGCAGTTGTTCGCGGGCTGCATCGGGCAGGGGATCGTCAGCAAATAGGTCGGCCATTGATAGGGAGATAGAGGGCGCGCGGGGAATTTGCAGCACCCACTTGCAAAACTTCTCTTAAGATATATCTTAGACCTATCACGAGAATATCGAAAGGAATGATGATGGGAATGCATGGACATAGGAAGGGGTGGCCCGGAGGTTTTCCGATGGCCGCCATGATGGCCGCGGGACGCGGGTGGGACGGCCGGTTCAGCTGGGACAACGGCAATTTCGGCGGCGGCCCGCGCGGCCGGTCCGGCAATCGCCGCCGGATGTTTGCCTCCGGAGAACTGCGCCTGCTGCTGCTCAGGATGATCGCCGACGAACCGCGCCACGGCTATGAACTGATCAAGGCCATCGGCGAACTGACCGGCGGCACTTACGAGCCGAGCCCGGGGGCGGTCTATCCGACCCTTTCGCTGCTCGCCGACGAAGGGGTGATCGCCGAAACCGCCGGAGTTGACGATACCGCTCGCAAGGCCTTCGAAGTAACCGAAGCGGGCCGCAGCGAACTGGCCGAACGATCGGACGAGGCCGAGGCGCTCATGGCCCGCCTGACCGCGATGTCGGGCAAGGAGGAGCGCGGACGCGCTCCCGAATTGTTTCGCGCGATGGGCAATCTCGCCGGTGTGCTCAAGCATCGTTACCGCGACGGCCGATTCGACAATCAGACCATCGAGGAAATCGTCGACATCATTGACGATGCCGCCAAGAGGATCGAGCGGCTCTAGCGCCACCGCTCCGGTCCTTGCGTCAGTTTCCCTCCGTGCTATTTTCCGACCCAGGAAATTTGCATGGAGGGATAGGCAAATGACTCTGACAAGAAAAGCGCCGTGGCACCTGTGGGTGGTGGGTGTCCTGGCAATCCTGTGGAACCTCGGCGGAGTAGTCGATTACACCATGACCCAGACACGGAACGCTGCGTATCTTGGTCAATTCACCGCCGAACAACTCGCCTACTTTACCAGCTGGCCAGCATGGTTCGAAGCGTTCTGGGCATTTGGCGTATGGGGAGCGTTCGCAGGGTCGATCCTGCTTCTGTTCCGCAGCCGGTTTGCGTTCTACGCCTTCGCGGTATCGCTGATCGGGATTATCGGAACGACGTTCTGGACGGTGACCAACCCGATGCCGGAAAGCCTCAACAGTGCGGGGATGTGGGCCTTTACCACGGCGATCGTGCTAAGCGTTATCCTGCTGGCAATTTACTCGCGGCGGATGATTGCCGCGGGCGTCCTGCACTGACTTCACAGATCGGGGAGCCGTCGATCAGACGAAGATAGGCGTCCGCCACCGTCTGGTTAATTGCGTCCCAGCTGAACTCTAGACTGCGGTTCTCCCCGGCGGCCCCGTGGGCGTTGCGTAGTGCGCCGTCGGTCAGGTACGGTGTTAACGCATCAGCAAAGGCACCAGGGTTTCCGGGCGGCACCAAGGTTCCGGAGACGCCGTCCTGCACCAGGCTCTTGCTGCCCGTGGCGGCCGAAGCAACCACCGGCAGGCCGCTGGCCATTGCTTCCAAAGTCACGTTGCCGAAAGTTTCGGTGATTGACGGGTTGAAGAAGATATCCGAACTTGCCAGTGCCCGCCCAAGATCGGGGCCGGTCTGGAAACCCGCGAATATCCCGCCGGGCAGTGCCTGCTCGAACCATTTGCGCGCCGGGCCGTCGCCGATCACCAGCACCTTGTGGGCAACATTCCGCTTGCGCAGTTCGACGATCGTTTCGGCAAAAGTGTCGAGGCCTTTTTCCATCACCAGCCGGCCGAGGAACGCGATAGCGACGTCGCTGTCCGCGATCCCGAAATTACGCCGCCATGCAACGTCGCGCTTCTCGGGGCCGAACAGCGTCCGGTCGACGCCTCGTGACCAGATCGAGATGTCGTCGTTCATCCCCTGCTGCCGCAAGACGTCGACCATGCTTTCCGAAGGTGTAACCAGCGCGTCGCAGCGGCGATATAATCCGCGGATCCAGGTCTCCAGAACCGGCTCGAGAAAGCCCATGTTGTAATAGCGCGGATAGGTTTCGAAACGGGTGTGGACCGACGCCAGCACCGGGGTCCCCCTCGCCTTCGCCCAGCGCACCGCAGCCCGAGCGCTGAAATCGGGGGATGCGATATGGAGCAGGTTGGGGCCGAATTTTTCGAGGTCTGCGCGGTTTTCGGCGCTAATCCCGACCGGCATCCGGTATTCGCTGCGCCCTGGAATCGCGAAGGACGGAACGCTGACCAGGTCGCCCTTGGGTTCGAACGCCGGGTTCGCAGCCGTCGGAGAGTAGACCCGAACCGCAGCCCCTTGGCGCAGTAGATACTCGACCAGTCGATTGAGCGCCTTGTTGGCACCATCGAGCGTGATGTTGTAATTGCCGCTGAACATGGCGATGCGAAGGTCGGACGTTTTCATTGCAGCCGAGCCTTACTGTCCAATCGCCCGCTTGGCGAGAGGGTGTCGGCGAGATTGGCTGCCGGAGAGAGCCGGTAATACCAGCCTCTCCACCGCAGCCGCAGCATCGCTGCTTGACTTGCCTGCCCGCACCATCCATTCGGCCTGCGGGCCACGCGGTCCCAACGCCGCGCGAGCTCTCTGCAAGGAGAGAATACATGACTGACCTTACGCCTCCCGGCCGCAAACCAGCGCGTCCGCATTTCTCATCCGGACCCTGCGCGAAGCCGCCGGGCTGGACTCCCGAAAAACTGAAGCTCGAATCGCTCGGCCGCTCGCACCGCTCCAAAGTGGGGAAGGCGAGGCTCAAGCTATGCATCGACCTGATTCGCGAAGTCTTGGAAGTGCCGGACGATTACCGCATCGGTATCGTACCCGGCTCCGACACTGGCGCAGTGGAGATGGCCATGTGGACCATGCTGGGCCAGCGCCCGGTGACCACGCTGGCATGGGAAAGCTTTGGCGAAGGCTGGGTGACCGATGCGGTCAAGCAGTTGAAGATCGACCCCACCGTCATCCGCGCTGATTATGGCCATGTGCCCGACCTCGCGCAGGTCGATTGGTCGAACGATGTCGTCTTCACCTGGAACGGCACCACCTCCGGCGCGAAAGTCCCGGATAGCGACTGGATTGCCGCGGACCGCGAAGGCCTGTCGATTGCCGATGCGACCAGCGCGGTGTTCGCGCAGGATATCGCTTGGGACAAGGTCGACGTGCTGACGTTCAGCTGGCAGAAGGTTCTCGGCGGGGAGGGCGCGCATGGCGTGCTGATCCTCGGGCCGCGCGCCGTCGAACGGCTCGAAAGCTATACCCCCGCATGGCCGCTGCCGAAGCTCTTCCGCATGACCAAGGGCGGCAAGCTGATCGAAGGCATCTTCACCGGCGAAACGATCAACACGCCGTCCATGCTTGCGGTCGAGGATGCGATCTTCGCGCTTGAGTGGGGCAAATCGGTCGGCGGCCTTGCTGGCATGAAAGCCCGCGCCGATGCCAACGCTGCGGCGCTGGATGCGATTGTCCAGTCGCGCGATTGGCTCGGCCATCTCGCGCCCGATCCGGCAACCCGGTCGAACACCAGCGTCTGCCTGACGGTGGCGGGTGCCGATGTCGATTTCATCAAGGCGTTCGCCAAACTGCTCGAAGAGCATGATGCGGCCTATGACATTGCGGGCTACCGTGATGCGCCTCCCGGCCTGCGGATATGGTGCGGCGCGACGGTGGACACGGCGGATGTCGAAGCGCTCGGCCCGTGGCTCGACTGGGCGTACGCGCAGCTTTCCTGATCAGACCAGGGTTCCGGCGGTGGCCGGGACTTCCCCGAACAGACGCCCGCTTTTGCGGACAGCGATCCCGGCCGATGCCGGGATGACGAAGGAATAGACAGATGACCAAACCCAAAGTGCTCATTTCCGACAAGATGGACCCCAACGCCGCGCGCATTTTCGAAGAACGCGGCTGCGATGTCGACGTAATCACCGGCCAGACACCCGAAGAATTGCTCAAGATCATCGGCCAGTATGATGGACTCGCGATCCGGTCCTCCACCACGGTGACCAAGGAAATCCTCGACGCGGCGACCAACCTGAAGGTCATTGGCCGCGCCGGCATCGGGGTCGACAATGTCGATATCCCTTATGCCTCGTCCAAGGGCGTGGTGGTGATGAACACCCCGTTCGGCAATTCGATCACGACCGCGGAACATGCCATTGCGATGATCTTCGCACTCGCGCGGCAAATTCCCGAAGCGGACGCCTCGACCCAGGCTGGCAAATGGGAAAAAAGCCGCTTCATGGGCGTGGAAGTTACCGGCAAGATCCTCGGGCTGATCGGCGCGGGCAATATCGGTTCGATCGTCGCCAGCCGCGCCCAAGGGGTCCGGATGAAGGTGATCGCCTATGATCCATTCCTGACCGAAGACCGCGCCATCGAACTGGGGATCGAGAAGGTCGATCTGGACGGATTGCTGGCGCGGGCGGACTTCATCAGCCTCCACACCCCGCTGACCGACCAGACCCGCAACATCCTCTCTGCAGAAAACCTCGCCAAGACCAAATCGGGCGTGCGCATCGTCAATTGCGCGCGCGGGGGGCTGATCGACGAAGCGGCGCTGAAGGAAGGCCTCGAAAGCGGCCATATCGCCGGTGCTGCGCTGGACGTGTTCGCCAAGGAACCGGCAAAGGAAAGCCCGCTGTTCGGGACACCCAACTTCATCTGCACCCCGCATCTGGGTGCCTCGACGGACGAAGCCCAGGTCAATGTCGCGCTGCAGGTGGCGGAGCAATTGTCCGATTACCTCGTCAACGGCGGGGTCACCAACGCCCTCAACATGCCGAGCCTGAGCGCCGAAGAAGCACCGAAGCTGCGCCCATATATGGAACTGGCGGAAAACCTCGGTTCGCTGGTCGGGCAGTTGGCGCATGGCAATCTGCCGAAGATCAGCATCGAAGTGGAGGGCGCGGCGGCACAGCTAAACCAGAAGCCGATCACGGCAGCGGTTCTGGCGGGTCTGATGCGGCGCTATTCGGACACGGTGAACATGGTCAACGCGCCCTATCTGGCCCGCGAACGCGGCATGGAAGTGCGCGAGATCCGCAACGAGAAGGAAGGCATCTACCACACGCTGGTCCGCGTGACGGTTGCCACCACGCAGGGTGACCGGTCGGTAGCCGGCACGCTGTTCGGCAGCGCGGCACCCCGGCTGGTGGAAATCTTCGGTGTCGGGATCGAGGCCGACCTGAAGGGCAACATGCTGTATATCGTCAACGAAGATGCGCCCGGCTTCATCGGCCGGATCGGTTCGCTGCTGGGCGAGAACGGCATCAACATCGGCACTTTCCACCTTGGCCGCCGCGATGCGGGCGGGGAAGCGGTGTTGCTGCTGTCGGTCGATCAGCCGATCCCGCAGGATGTCGTCGCCGCGGCCAGCGCTCTTGAAGGGGTGAAGACGGTAACCGCGCTGGTATTTTAGGCGCAGGTTCAATAGGGGCCGCGAAATGACCAACCCGGACGATCTCCTGCCCGAAGGCCTCGAAGACCGGCTGCCGCGTGAAGCGAAGGCAGTGAGTACGGCCATGCGCCAAATCCTCGATGTGATGGACGCGCATGGCTATGATCGGGTCAGCCCGCCGTTGGTGGAATTCGAGAAGTCGCTTGCGGGCCGGATGGCTGGCGGCAACGACGGCGCCACCGCGCGCCGGATGTTCCGTTTTGTCGATCCGGTCTCGCTGCGGATGCTCGCGGTCCGTTCCGATATCACTCCGCAGGTCGGCCGTATCGCGGCGACCGGAATGGCCGCGGCGGCCCGCCCGCTGCGTCTATGCTACGGCGGGGAAGTCGCGCTGATCCGCGCCGACCAGCTCGACCCGGCGCGGCAACGCTTGCAATTGGGTGCGGAACTGATCGGCAACGACACCGTCACCGCCGCTGCCGAAATGGTCGCGCTTGCGATCGAGGCGCTGGAAGGCGCGGGGGCAAAGGGAATTTCGGTTGATTTCACCTTGCCCGACCTTGTCGATATCCTCGCGTCCAAGGCCATGCCGCTGGCACCAGAACGTATCGCAGATGTCCGCCGTGAACTCGACACCAAGGATGCGGGCGGCCTTGCGCAGGTACCGGGCGGAGAGGCGTATATGCCCCTGCTTTACGCCACCGGCCCGTTCGAGCACGCAATTGCGCGGTTGCGGGATGTCGATGCGGGCGGCGCGCTGGCGAGCCGGATTGCCGGGCTCAGGCAGATAGCCGAGCGGGTGGCGGACCGTGCGCGGCTAACCCTCGACCCGACCGAGCGGCACGGATTTGAATATCAGAGCTGGTTCGGGTTCACGATATACGCTGACGGAGTACGCGGCGCTGTGGGCCGGGGCGGCACCTACGCCATTGGCGGCACTGGCGAGCCTGCGACAGGCTTTTCGCTGTACATCGACGCCCTGATCGATGCACTGCAAGCCTCACCCGCCGGCGACACGCTGTTCCTGCCGCTGGGGCACGACCGCGATATCGCGGCACGGCTGCGCGCGGTTGGATGGCGCACGATCGAGGCCCTATCGGATAGCGACGACGCGCAGGCGCTTGGCTGCACCCACCATCTCGTAGGGATTGATCCCGTCGCTTACTGAGCGAAACGCTTCGCCAGAAATGCGTCGACCAGAGGGGATGCCGCATAGCCCGGCTCACCAAGTTTCTGGTTTATCTCCCGGTGGCCTTTCAGCCCGCGGCCTTGAATGCCGGCGACTTTCGAATCCGTACCCGCGGCGATCAGCGCTGCATTAAGCGCCTTGCTCTGGCGCTCTGCATCATCCCGCTGCACATGCAGGATCAGAAACGCCGGAGCGTTAGGCCCGCCTGCGTGCAAGGTGGGTGACAGCGCTTTCTGCCGCGCCGGATCGGTACCGAAGGCTTGCTGGTAGGTATCGCCCATCAGCCGAGCGTTCTCGTCCATCTGGTCGGGCACATCGTAGCCCGCGCCGTCGAGCGCAATTATGCCCGAAACATCGTCCATCGACAGGCCCGCGCCCGCGAACCATTGCGGATCAGTGCCCACGAAGCTGACGAGGTGCGCCCCAGCGCTGTGTCCGACCAGCACGATCCGGTCCGGGTCGATCCCGAGACGGGCCGCGTTGCGGCGGAAATAGGCGGTAGCCGCAGCAATGTCCGCCGCCTGCTCCTCAACGGTTGCACCGGGCACCAGCCGGTAGTTTACCGATGCGACAGCGTAGCCCTGTTGCTGCCAGTGGTTCAGCTTGGCCGAACCGGTCATCATTGCTTTGTCGCCGCGTTTCCAGCCCCCGCCATGGACGAATAGCACCAGCGGTGCGTTGCCCGAGGATGCGGCCCAGAAATCGGCCTTCTGAAGTGGTTCGCTGCCGTAGGATAATTCCTGCCGGGCTGCATCGGGTCGCTCGGCAGAAGTTCGGTCCGACCTACGGTCGGTAGCGCCCGGAGCCTGGATTCGCTCCATCAGTTCGCTGCGGCAAGTGGCGCTTAGCTCGGACGCTTTTTCTCGCAGGCATTCGCGGATCGCCTCCCGGTCCCTACCGCACAATTTGACCACTTCCTGCCGGCATTCGCGCGGCGTCCGCTGCTGCGCCTGCGCACTGCTGATGACGACAAGACTTATGGCAGTAATTCCCGTAATCCAAAATCCACGCATCGAATTTCCCCTCATGGGCCAAACTACGTAGCAAGGGGCTGCCACATGTTGGCCGGGATAATCCAGTCACGGATTGTATTCGTTTGTCGCAGCACAAAAGGGCGGCCATTGCGGGCCGCCCTTTCGTTATTCGTTTCATCGCCTGTGTGCCGGAGAACTTACCGCCGGCACACGTGTCTGATCAGAAGTGAAAGCTCACCGTACCGCGAAGCGATTGCATCTCGAAATCGGTGTCGGACGGCCGCAGGTTTGTGCCGCCCGAGACGATCAGGAATGGGTTGGTCGGACCAGCCGAACCGGGGCCGACAGCAACGGAACTCTTGTCGTCGTCATACCGCGAATAGAGATATTCGAGGCCGATACCGATGTTCTGGGTCAGCATCAGTTCTGCGCCCGCACCAGCTTGCCAGCCCCAGACCATGTCATTGTCGTCGTTCAGCGTGAACGAGTTGGCACCGTTGGTGGTTTCGAATTCGTGGTCTATCTTGGCATAGCTAGCGCCGCCAGTCAGGTAGAACAGACCGCGTCCATCACCGGGCGAGAAGCCGAGACGGCCACGCGCGGAGATGGCATAATCGAGTTCACGAATTGTCGTGTAGCTGGCGGGGGTTGTGCTGAACCCGGTGGAGTAATCGACCGCGTTCGACCGGCTGCCTTCCAGCAACACGCCAACGACCACTGGACCACCGCCCATGCGCGTGTCGGCGCCGATGCGGGCGGCGTATGCCCAATCATCTTCGTCCGAGGTACAGCCAGCTGCGGCTGTGCTGCCAATTGCGCGGCCATTACAGAACCCGGGGCTGAACGCGTTCGCACCCGTAGTCGTGTTAACGCTGTCGCCATAAACGCCGTTCTGATCGGTATCGAATACCAGGGTATCGCCGCCGTCGTTCGACTGGATGTCGTAGCCGCCGGCTCCGCCAATGTAGATGCCGTCGAAATATACGGGGCTGGTGTCTTGCGCTGCTGCAGGCATCGCGCCCACGGCCAGTGCACTCACCGCGCCGGTGATTATAAGAACTTTTTTCAAGGGAAATCCTTCATTTAGTGATGGGATACTCCGCGCAAACGTGCCGTGAGAGGCTTTTGTTCCCGCTTCCTTTTTCTAATTTACATTAAATTTTTCGGCATCTAGCCGCAGTTTGCGCTGGGGCGTGGCACCTGCGGGTCAGCGTGTCAGGTAGACCGCCTTCTTGCTCAAGAACCGGTAGGTGCAAGGTTCGCTGGCACAGTCATTTCCGCGCGCCTATGGGTCGTGAAACAGAAACTCGCGGAATGTCATTCGGAGATGCTTGCCGTGACAAGCCCAAAAGCCTAGGCCCGCGCCGTTTGCCGCACGCCCAATTTTCCAGAGAAAGTTTTTGCAATGGCCAATGTTACCGTGATCGGTGCCCAGTGGGGCGATGAAGGCAAGGGAAAGATCGTCGATTGGCTGGCCAGCCGCGCCGATGCGGTGGTCCGGTTCCAAGGCGGTCACAACGCTGGTCACACGCTGGTGGTCAGGGATCAGGTCTACAAGCTCAGCCTGCTGCCTTCAGGAATCGTAACCGGAACGTTGTCGATTATCGGCAACGGCGTTGTCCTCGACCCGTGGGCGCTGCAGACCGAAGTCGCGAAACTGGAAAGTCAGGGCGTGACCATCACCCCCGACAATTTCGCGCTCGCGGACAATTGCGCGCTGATCCTGCCTATGCACCGCGATCTGGACGGACTGCGCGAAACAGCTGCGGGTTCAGGCAAGATCGGTACCACCGGCCGCGGGATCGGTCCCGCCTATGAAGACAAGGTTGGCCGCCGGGCGATCCGTGTGTGCGACCTCGCGCATCTCGACAAGATGGACCCCCAGCTCGACCGGCTGTGCGCGCATCACGACGCCTTGCTGGCCGGTTTCGACCAGCCTCCGGTCGACCGCGCCAAGCTACTCGAAGAATTACGCGAAATTGCGCCATTTGTGCTGCAATTCGCGCAGCCCGTGTGGAAACGCCTCAAGAAAGTCCGCAAGGCGGGTGCCCGTATCCTGTTCGAAGGCGCCCAAGGCGTGCTGCTGGACGTCGATCACGGCACTTATCCCTTTGTCACCAGTTCCAACACGGTCAGCGGTACGGCTGCCAGCGGATCGGGCCTCGGGCCCAATTCGACCGGCTTCGTCCTGGGGATCGTCAAGGCCTACACCACCCGGGTCGGCAGCGGACCGTTTCCAACCGAACTCGGCGACGCGGACGGCCAGCGGCTTGGCGAGAGAGGCCATGAATTCGGCACCGTCACCGGCCGCCAGCGCCGCTGCGGCTGGTTCGATGCGGTACTAGTGCGGCAAAGCTGCGCCATTAGCGGCGTGACCGGGATCGCGCTGACCAAGGTCGATGTCCTCGACGGGTTCGACACGGTGAAAATCTGCACCGGTTACCGGTTGCGCGGCAAGATCATGGACTATTTCCCCGCGCATTCGGCAGATCAGGCCGAAGTCGAACCGATCTACGAGGAAATGGACGGCTGGAGCGAAACCACCGCCGGCGCGCGCAGTTGGGCCGATCTGCCCGCCAACGCCATCAAGTACATCCAGCGTATCCAGGAACTTATCGAAACGCCTGTCGCTCTCGTTTCGACGAGCCCCGAACGTGAAGATACGATCCTCGTGCGGGACCCCTTCATCGATTGAGATGCGCGCCAGAACGGCGTATCTTTCCCGCATGAGAGCAACCACGGCCCTACTCGTTCTTGGCTTGGCGGCGTGCGTTCCGGCGATGGTTTCGTGGGGCATGCCGGAAGATGCGCGCGCGACCTACATCCTGGTTGATAAGTCGGAACGTACGTTGACGCTGTATGACGGCGATGCCGTGATCAAAACCTACACCGACCTGCAATTCGGCGATGAACCGACCGGTCACAAACAATTCGAAGGCGACGAGCGGACACCTGAAGGCCGGTACTGGATCGATGCCCGCAATCCGAACAGCGCCTATCACTTGTCGCTCCGGGTTTCCTATCCGAACGCGGATGACCGGGCCTACGCTGAGGCGATGGGGCGATCGCCCGGCGGCGACATTTTCCTGCATGGCCAGCCAAACGGCTTCGCTGAGGGAAGGGTGCCGGGGGACTGGACCGACGGCTGCATCGCACTTTCCAACGCAGAGATCGAGGAATTGTGGAGCGCCGTCGGCGACGGCACCCCGATCGAAATACGGCCTTGACCTGATCCCGTTATGTTCTACGTCTGTTCGGAAGCCAGAACGGAGTCGCGGCATGGGGCAAGCGGATTTTTACTACGAAAGCGGCGATGCGGGCACGGCCACGCTTGCTGATACCGTACGTGATGCGGCCATGGATCCCGCCGGTGTTCCTCTCGCGGTCTCGATCTTCGCCGACCGCGCCCATCTGCGCGAGACAATGCGGGACGATGTCGAGGCGGCGGGCTTCCGGCCGGGCACGATCGGGGATTTGGCCGACTTGCTCGGCAGCGAAGCACGTTCGCTCGGCGAGATTGTTCTGCTCGACTGTCCGACGGTGGACGGCGCGACCCTCGCCGCACTGACGCGGCTCGATATGCGCGCGGCGCGCCTGGGTGCGCAACTGGTGGTGTCGACCAGTCTGGATGCGCTGGACGAGGTATTCGGCTGTCTCGATCAGTCCGGTGCGCAGATCCTTGTCGATCCGACTAGGTCAGAACGCGTAATTGCGCTCGGGAGCATATTAGCGAAGATGCCCGGCATGGGGGTTCGCGAATTATCACCCGATGATCGAACTACCCTGCTTCGGCTAACGGAGCAGGTCGGTCAGATCGCGGCGCGCTTGGAACGCCTGTCCGATTCGGGATTGACGCCGGGCAAGGGTTCCGATGGCGGCGCGTTCCGGTTCGAATCTCCCGATCCTGGTTTCAATGGTCTCGGCCCGGAGGATTCCTCGGACCGGCTGGTACGTTCGGCCCGGCCGCCGTTGCCCGATCCGCGGCTCGTACGGAGGATAATCCGCCAACGGCAATTGCGCGCCCGGTTCTTCGACGGCGAACTGTTTGCCGATCCAGCATGGGACATGCTGCTGGACCTGACCGCGGCGCGGGTCGAGCACACGCGTGTTTCGGTTACGTCGTTGTGCTTCGCCAGCGGGGTACCGCCCACCACCGCGCTGCGCTGGATTGCCCAGATGAAGGATGCCGGCTTGATGGAGCGTGTAGAGGACGAGACCGACAAGCGCCGCGCGTTCATTACCCTGACAGACAAGGCTGCCGATGCGATGGCACGATTCTTTGCGGAGCTGGGCAAGGATGCCAAACGGGCGATCTTATGGGGATACCGTCCGGCTAGTCCAGGCGCAAGATAACCGTCAGCCCTTCGCTTGGCTCCCCATCGAACGGCAACTCCCGCCGCAGGGCATCGGCCCGGGCGCGGTCGAGGATCGCAGCGGGCACTGCTGCGTCATGCAGGATCGTGTCGGCTGTCCCAAGCAGCCGGCACTGGCGCAGTGTCAGGTCCTCGGGATCGCCGCTGACAAGGGCGATTTCTACCGACCCGGTAGTGCCAGGAATTTCCTTTTCGGCCAGCCAATCCTCGATCCGCGCTGCCGATGCCGGATCGAGCGGGTCGAGGATCCCGCTTTCACCCAGCGCTATGTCGAGGGCGCGCCGGCGATCGGGGCCTGCGGGGTAGCGCAGTCGTATGGCGTCGCGCATGTCTTCCAGCCGGGCCGCCAGCAGACCCAGGCCCGGAGGTAATATCCGTTCAAGACGCAGCCGCAATTGCTTGGCCAGCCCTGCCGACGCACCGGAAGTGCCGATCGCGACCAGGACCGGGTCCCGGTCGACAATACTGGGAGTGGTGAAATCGCACAGGTCGGGCCGGTCCGCGACATTGACCAGCAAGCCCTTGGCGCGCAACCGCATCGCTGCGGCTTCCGCGGCCCTGCCGTCCTCCAGAGCAATAAACGCCAACCTCGCGTGATGCGCCTCTGGCTCGCCGCAAGGAATGCCGCCCGCACGTTTCACCAGCCGCGTCTTTGCCTCGCCCATGTCACCGGTTCCGATCACTACGACGCGGGTCCCGGCAATGCGGTGGAGCAGGGGCAGGGAGCGGATCACGGACGCACTATTTCAGCCATGCCGGCACGCGCTCGGCGGCCATAATATCGGCGGGCGGCAAGCGGTCTGCCACCACCGCATAGCGGTCTCCGTCGACCAGCACTTCGGCCACGAAACCACGACTGTTGTAACTGCTCGCCATCGTGGCGCCGTAAGCGCCGGCGGTCCGGAATACGGCCAGATCGCCCGTCTCCAGCGTGGCCATCAGGCGGTTCATCGCGAAGGTGTCCCCGGTTTCGCAGATCGGCCCGACAACGTGGGACTCGCTGGTCGCTCCGGACGGCACCACCGCGTCGATATCGTGCCACGCCCCGTACATCGCGGGGCGCGCAAGGTCGTTCATCGCGGCATCCACCACCACGAACGGGCTAGCGTTGGAACTGCGTTTCACCCGGATCACCCGGGTCAGCAAAACGCCTGCATTGCCCGCAATTATGCGTCCCGGCTCGAACGACAGCGCGACATTCCAGCCCGCTGTCACGCGTGCCACCATCGCGCCGTATTCGGCCGGGCTGGGCATCACATCATCCGCTTTGTAAGGAACGCCGAGCCCGCCGCCAAGATCGGCATGGGTTACATTCTGTCCCTGCGCGCGCAAGTCGGCGATCAGTGCACCGACTTTCCCGAACGCGGTTTCGAGGGGCACCAGACTGGAAAGCTGGCTGCCAATGTGCACGGCGATCCCGCGCATTTCGAGCCCCGGCAGGACTGCCAGCGCGGCATAAATTTCGCCCGCACGGTGGATCGGTACGCCGAATTTGTTTTCCGCCTTTCCGGTGGAGATTTTCTCATGTGTTCCCGCATCGACGTCGGGATTCACCCGCAGGGCGCAGCGGGCGATCTTCCCCTGTGCCTCGGCTATGGCGGATAACTCGATGCCCTCTTCTTCGGATTCGACGTTGAACTGGCCGATTTCGGTCTGGAGGCCATAGATCATCTCGTCACGCGTTTTTCCGACGCCCGAAAAGACGATGTCCGCCGGGGCCATGTCGGCCGCCAACGCCCGGGATAGCTCGCCGCCCGAAACCACGTCGGCACCGTAGCCTTCGCGCTGGAGCACCTTCAGCACCGCGAGGTTCGGGTTGGACTTCACCGCGAAAGCGATGTGCGGGTTATCCAGCGCGGAAAGCGCGTCGCGAAATACGCGGGCATGGCGCACCAGCGTGGCCTGCGAATAGACATAGACCGGCGTGCCTACCTCTGCCGCGATCCAGGGCAGGGGGACACCTTCGGCATGCAGCACGCCTTCACGGAGTTCGAAATGGTTCATTTAAAGTGCCGTGTTATTCGGGAGGAAGGTCGAAAGGGTCGTCTTCGCGTGATTCCGACCGGCGGCGCAGTTCGACGTTACGTTCCGGCTCGGCCTGCGTATCGAGTTCAAGCAGGTCGGCCGAGCTCGGCTGGACATCGGAACCGAGCGGCGCGGGCGGCAGCGTTTGGCCAGCCAACGGTTTGAGGTCGGCCTTCTGTCCGCAACCTGCGAGCAGGCATACGCTGACAATTGCGATAATTCGGCGGTTCATGCGTCACTTCCCGAAGCCAAGCCTAAAGTCCGGCGCGCCTGCGCCACTTGTTCCCTTACCCGCTCCGGTGCGGTTCCGCCATAGGACGCCCGCGACGCTACCGACGCATCGACCGACAGGGCGGCGAACACCCGCTCATCAATCCGCGGATCGATGGCCCGAAGTTCCTCGAGCGACAACGCATCAAGCGCCGCACCCTTCGATTCCGCCAGCTTTACCGCCGCGCCGGTAATGTGATGCGCTTCCCGGAAGGGCACGTCCGCCTCGCGCACCAGCCAGTCCGCCAAATCCGTGGCGGTGGCGTAGCCAAGCTCCGCCGCCTGCCGCATCCGTTCGGTCCGGAAGGTCGAGTCGGCCACCATTCCGGTCATCGCGGCGATGGATAATGCGAGCAAACTAGCGGCTTCGAAGACCGGCGGCTTGTCGTCCTGCATGTCCTTTGAATAGGCCAGCGGCAGGCCCTTCATCGTGACCATCAGCGCGGTGGCGCAACCGATGATCCGCCCAGCGTGCCCTCGTACCAATTCGGCGGCGTCGGGGTTTTTCTTCTGCGGCATGATCGAACTGCCGGTGCTGAGCGCATCGGGCAACCGGACAAATCCAAACGGCTGGCTAGCCCAGATGATGAATTCTTCCGCCAGCCGCGACAGGTGGAGCGAGCATTGCGCTGCCGCCATCAGGTAATCGAGCGCGAAATCGCGGTCCGAAACCGCATCAAGGCTGTTGCCGGTCGGTCCATCGAAGCCGAGAGCCTTGGCAGTCGCGTCGCGGTCGATCGGAAAGCCGGTCCCGGCCAAGGCAGCCGACCCGAGCGGGCATTCGTTCAGCCGCGCCCGCGCGTCGGCGAAGCGGCTGCGGTCGCGCCGGATCATTTCGTAATAGGCCAGCAAATGGTGGCCCAGGGTGACCGGCTGCGCCGTCTGCAGGTGGGTGAAGCCGGGCATGATACTGGCGGCATGTTCGCCCGCCCGGTTGACGAGGGCGCGCTGCAGCAACTCCAGCCCGGCGTCCACCTGCTCCATCGCTTCCCGAACCCACAGGCGGAAATCGGTTGCCACCTGGTCGTTGCGGCTGCGCGCGGTGTGAAGCCGCCCGGCGACCGGGCCGATCAATTCGGCGAGCCGGCTTTCGGTGGTCATGTGGATGTCTTCAAGGTCCCAATCTTCCGGCACCCCGTCCTGCTCGTATTCCGCGGCGATCCTGTCGAGCCCGCTGGTGATCGTCGCTGCGTCGGCTGCAGTGACGATACCCTGGTTGCCGAGCATGGCGACATGCGCTTTGCTTGCCGCTATGTCCTGACGCCACAACGCCTTGTCGAACGGGATCGAGGCATTTATTTCGCGCATGATCGCGCTGGGCCCCTCGGCAAAGCGTCCGCCCCACATCTGGTTGGAGCCTTTAGTGTCCTTAAGATTTTCGCTCACGCTGCTATTGGCCCTTCCGCTGGCCGCCTGCGATAGGGAACCCGCGCCGGACGCGCAAGAACAGGGCGAGTTGGAGGGAGCAAAGGTCGGCTTGGCCGCCACCATCGACACCAGCCACGCCGGCGAATTGATGCCGGCCATCCTGCTGGACGATCCTGCGGGCCGGCAGATCAACACCGGGGCGCTTCAGGGCGGGCCGGTCCTGCTCAACCTGTGGGCCACGTGGTGCGCACCTTGCGTGGTGGAAATGCCGATGCTGGACGAGCTTGCCGGCGAATACGCAGGTGCGCTGCGGGTCATGACCGTCAGCCAGGACATGCAGGGCGCGGAAAAAGTCGAGCAATTCTTTGCTGCCAACACATTCGAAAACCTGCAGCCCTGGCTCGATCCGGAAAATGCCCTCGGCTTCGCGATTGAAGGCGGGGTCTTGCCGACGACGGTCCTGTACGATTCGGCCGGCCGCGAGGTGTGGCGAGTCATTGGCGAATATGACTGGTCGGGCGCAGAGGCGCGCGAGGCGATAAACGACGCGATCGGTGAGGATGGTGCTTGAGGCATGGTGGGCGCTGACGGGCTCGAACCGCCGACCCTCTCGGTGTAAACGAGATGCTCTACCAACTGAGCTAAGCGCCCAAACTTTGCGTTCGGAACAGCGCTAATAGCGGCGAAAGTTTCAAAATCAATTGCCAATGGTGAAATGATGCGCGGATCGTTAATGCGGCTGGCATGACGGGCAGGCATATCAAGATTTTCGCAACCGGCGGTACGATCGCCGGCAAAGCAGGTTCGGCGACTGGCCGGGAATACACTCCGGGTCAGATCGGGGTGGAGGAATTGCTCGCCGAGGTTGCGCGGCTGGATTTGCCGGCGCGCCTTTTCGGGACGCAGTTCGCCAGCATAGGGTCGGAGGATATCGGTCCCGCCTTATGGCACCAGCTCCACCGCGCCTGCGTGTCTGCATCGGCGGAGGACGACTGCCTTGGGATTATCATCACCCACGGGACGGACACTGCGGAGGAAACCGCGTTCCTGCTCGATCAGACCTTGCCGACTGCCAAGCCCGTGATCCTGGTTGGCGCAATGCGTCCCGCCGATGCGGTGGGCAGCGACGGAATGCGCAATTTTGCCAACGCCGTTCGGGTTGCTGCCGATGCTGAAGCGGCCGGACGCGGCGTGCTGCTGGTGATGAGCGACCACATCTTCGCCGCCCGCGATGTACGCAAGGCGCGAACTGAAGGCGTGGACGCGTTCCGCGGCTTTCCCCGCGGCCCGGTTGGCCATGTCACCCCGACGTCGCTCGAATGGTTCGGCGCGCCGTGGCGTACCGGCGAAGCGCTGCGGCTCGAATTCCATCAGAATATGCCCAAGGTTATCATTCTCTACGCCTATGCCGGGATGCCGGGCGAAGATGTCGCCGCCGCCGTGCGCAGCGGCGCGAAGGGGCTGGTACTTGCCGGTTTTGGACAGGGCAATGCGCCCGCAGAGGTTCGCAGTGCGCTGGCGCAGGCGGCCCGGACCGGTGTGCCGGTGGTGCGCGCCTCGCGAGTAGATCAGGGGCTGGTGGACCGCGAATTGGACGATGACGCGAACGGCTTCATCGCGGCCCGGGCTCTCGGTCCGCCGAAAGCGCGGGTTCTGCTGCAACTGCTGCTTGCGAACGGGATCAGCGACCCCGTTCGCATGCAGGCGGCGTTTGACCGGCGCTAAGGCGTGACGAGATATTTCTCGCCGGTGCGCATGCCGCGGTAATCCAGCGCCGCTTCCTTCTCGAGCATCTGTTCGAGCGTGACCTTGCTCTTGTAGCTACTGGCGAAGGTAGTGGTCAGATTGTCCAGCACCCGCTTGCGCATCCGGACCACGGTTTCCATTCCCGCCTTCTGCAGGAACGGCGTCAGCAGCCAGCCCGACAGGGTGAAACCGAAGCCGTAGGACGGCGTCAGGATGGTCGGGCCGAGGTCGAGTCGGCCGTAGATATACATCTTCTTCTGCTGGTCCGAGCCGTAGCGGCTGAATTCGCTCATCTTGCTGACGGCAACCTGTTCCATTGCCTTGAAAATGGTGTCGACTGTCTTGCCGCCGCCGATCGGATCGAAGCCGAAATAGGCGTCGGTGGTGTCGATGGCGGTGCGCAGTTGGTGCATGTAATCATCGTCGGACGAATTGACGATATGCTTCGCGCCGATACCCTTGAGGATATCCACCTGTTCCTGCTTGCGGACGATGTTGACCAGGTCGATCCCGTCTTCCTGACAGATCTTGTTGAGCATCTGGCCGAGGTTGGACGCGGCGGCGGAGTGGACGATGGCCGTGTGGCCTTCCATCCGGGCAGTTTCGACAAAGCCCAGAGCGGTCATCGGATTGACGAAAGCCGATGCCCCGTCTTCGGATGAAACGTCGCCCAGCGGCAGGCACATTGCCGCTTCGGCAATCGCATACTGGCTGAACGCGCTGCCGGGAACGCAAGCGACCCGCTGGCCGATCAGGGCCTGCGCAGCGGGATTTTCCCCTGCTTCTATTACCGTGCCCGCGCCTTCGTTGCCGACTGGCATCCGCTGGCCGTGGCGGCCCTTGGAACCGCTGAGAAACGGCTCGGGCATTTTGGCCACGATCTTGCCGGGCGAATATTCCGCATTTTCGAGGTCAGCGGCGCTGAACAGCAGCGCGAGGTCGGAAGGGTTGATCGGCGCGGCTTCCATCCGCACCAGAACCTGCGAACCCTTTGGCTGGAGAAAGGCGCTTTCCGCAACTTCCACGGTCAGCGTGCCGTCCGCTTCGAGGGTAGTGAAAATCTGTTTTCCGGTCGTGCTCATCAATTTCTCTCCTGATTTGCGTGTTGTTCTTCGGGGCCCTGTTCTTCGGGATAGGTGGCCTCAACGAAATAAAGTCCGTGCGGCGGTGCGTTTAGGCCGAGTTCGTGCCGGTCTGCGGCTGCGAGGGCGTGTGCAATCTGCGATTCAGACCATCGGCCCATGCCGACGAGTGCCAGGCACCCTACCATGGATCGCACCTGATGATGCAGGAAACTGCGCGCCGATGTATCGACAATTACCCATTCGCCCGCGCGGTGTACATCGAGCCGGTCGAGCGTCTTTATGGCGCTTTCGGACTGGCAATGCGCAGAACGGAAGGTGGTGAAATCATGATGCCCGACCAGGGTCTGCGCGGCGCGGTGCATTGCCTTATGATCGAGGTCCGGGCGGATGTGCCACGCCCGGTCGAGGTCGATGGTCAGCGGCGCGCGCCGGTTGCGAATACGGTACTGGTAGCTGCGCCGGACGCACGAAAAGCGTGCATGCCAATCGTCGGGTTTGGCCTCGCAGGCAATTACCGCGATCGGATCCGGTCGGACCTTGGCGTTGATTGCCTCCATCAGCCTGAACGGCGCAAAGTCCTTCGCAATATCGACGTGACACCGCATCGCGAGGGCGTGGACGCCGGAATCGGTCCTTCCGGCAGCATGGAGCGTTACCTCCTCGCCGGTGACCGAATTGATCGCCCGCTCGACCGACCGCTGGACGCTCGGCCCGTGTTTCTGCCGCTGCAGACCCTGGAAGGGGGTGCCGTGGAATTCGAGGGTAAGCGCGTAGCGGGTCACGCCAGTTCGGTCCCCTCCGGCACCGACTTACCGCGAAGGAAATCGGCGGCGTCCATCACCGGCTTACCCGCCCGCTGGAGGCGCAGGGGACGCAGGGTGCCCGTCCCGCAGGCGATAGTCAGCGCACCGTCGACTGTAGTTCCGGGTGCGCCATGACTGTCAGACACTTCGGATTTCAGCACCTTGATCCGTTCGCCGTCCAGTTCGAACCATGCGCCGGGGAAGGGAGCAAAGGCGCGCACCTGGCGTTCGATTGCTTCGGCGGATAGCGAGAAGTCGATCTTCGCTTCCGCCTTGTCGACCTTGGGAGCGTAACTGGCTTCGGCGTCCTCCTGCGCAACAGGGTGCACCATGGCCAGGTCGATCAGCGTGCCGACCATCAATTGCGCACCGATTTCTGCCAGCTCCGCAGTCAGTTCGCCCGCCGTCTTGTCCTCCACCGGCGTGCGCGCTGTCGCCAGCATCGGACCGGTGTCGAGACCCGCTTCCATCTGCATGATGGTTATCCCGGTCACGGGGTCGCCCGCCAGGATCGAGCGCTGGATCGGAGCCGCGCCGCGCCAATGCGGCAGCAGCGACGCGTGGACGTTCAGGCAGCCATGTTTCGGAATGTCGAGGACCGCCTGCGGCAGGATCAAGCCATAAGCGGCCACCACCGCGATATCCGGTTCCAGCGCGGCAAATTCTGCCTGGACCTTCGGTTCCCGTAGCGAAACCGGGCTTCGAACCTCGATCCCGCGAATCTCCGCCTCGACTTGCACCGGTGAGGGCTGCAGCTTCTTGCCCCGGCCCGCCGGACGCGGCGGCTGGGTATAGGCGGCGACAAGTGTGTGGCCCGCTTCGTGCAGCGCGGCCAGCGTCGGCACGGCGAAGTCGGGCGTTCCCATGAAAATGATGCGCATGACTGGGTACGTCGGCCTTCCTATTGCGGGGCGCAACCCCTATCCTCGGGAACATGGCATCGCAAGAGATCGAGACATTGGCTTCGGCGCTGGCACGGCTGCCCGGCCTCGGCCCGCGTTCCGCCCGGCGGGTGGTCCTGTGGCTGGTAAAACGGCGGGAAACCGCATTACTGCAATTGCTCGCCGCGTTGGAACAGGTGCGTGACCGGCTGGTGGAATGCCGGATTTGTGGCAATGTCGATACGCAGAATCCGTGCGGGATTTGCGCCGACCCGCGGCGCGACCAAACCTCGGTCTGCGTGGTGGAGGATGTCGCCGATCTGTGGGCGCTGGACCGGGCGAAGCTATATACCGGGCGCTACCATGTGCTGGGCGGCAAACTGTCGGCAATGGACGGAGTTCGGCCGGAAGACCTCAATATCGGTTCGCTGCTCGAACGGGTGGCATCGGGCGGGATCGACGAAGTCGTGCTGGCCATGAACGCCACGCTGGAAGGGCAGACGACTGCGCATTATCTGGCCGAGCGACTTGAGGAATACCCGCTGCGGATCACCCAATTGGCGCACGGCTTGCCGGTCGGCGGCGAACTTGACTACCTTGACGAAGGAACGCTGGCACAGGCGCTTCGGGCCAGAAGGCCGGTAGGATAGCGTTCCAACGCTTGCAGTGGGATACCACCCGCACTAAATAGTGCGCATGGCTATACGTGAGATTCTAGAAGTGCCGGACCCCCGGCTCAAAACCGTGTCGACTCCGGTCGAAAAGTTCGATGACGAGCTGAAAGTGCTGGTCGAGGACATGTTCGAAACGATGTACGACGCGCCCGGTATCGGTTTGGCAGCGATCCAGGTCGGCGTGCCCCTACGGGTGCTCGTGATCGATCTGCAGCCCGATGACCCCGACGCGGAACCGGAAGTGTGCACCGCGCACGGCGGTCATCACCACACGCACCAGCCAACGTTGAAGCAGCCGCGAGTGTTCATCAATCCGGAAATCCTCGAACCGGCCGAAGAACTGGCGACCTATTCGGAAGGCTGCCTGTCGGTCCCCGATATCTACGCCGACGTCGATCGTCCGGCGACCTGCCGGGTCCGTTATCAAGACCTGGACGGCACGGTTCACGAAGAAGATCTGGACGGGCTGATGGCGACCTGCATCCAGCATGAAATGGACCACCTCGAAGGGATCCTGTTCATCGACCACCTGAGCAAGCTGAAGCGCAACATGGCGCTCAAGAAACTCGACAAGCTCCGCAAGGCCGCCTGACCGGAATATCGAGAGCCCCCGGATCGCTCCGGGGGTTTTTCATATCAGGCGTGGTCTTTCATTGTCTCGAGCGCCTTGCGGCAGTCATCGGCGCATTCCCGGCACATCTGCGCACAGCGCTTGCAATGCGCATTGTCATGTTTCGAGCATTCCGCCTCGCACGCTTCGCAGGCGTCGATACATGTCTGCAGCATAGCCTTCAGGACCGGCACATTGCCCGCGGTGCGGCGGGTAGCAACCCGGTAGGTCGCGGTGCAGATATCGGAGCAATCGAGGCATAGCCGGATGCATTTCTGCATCGCCATTTCCTCGGCAGAACAGGCGTCGGCGCAGCTGTTGCAGATCGCCGCACAGTACATCGCGTGCTTCACGGCCTCGCCGAGTTCTTCGTTGTAATCGGCCCCGACCTGTGGGTGTTCGCGGATCATTTCCTTGATCGACATGGCTTCAAGCTCCTCGTTTCGTCTGCTTCCATGCACATAGCGAGCGGTATCGAGCGTAGTTCCACAGGAATTGGCTTTCCTCCCTTTCCGAGTGACTTCGTTCCAGCTATGTTCCGGACATGGAAATGCTTTCGATTATTCTCGTATTTGTTGCCCTGCTCGCAGGAGCGGCCCTTGGCTGGTTCATGGGATCCCGCCCCGTGGCAGATTGGCGCGCCCGTTTCGAGGAGCGGGATGCGGAGGCCAAGGCGGCGGTAGAGATGGTGAGCCGCATGGCGCCCGAACTGGCAACCATGAGCGACCGCGCCGCGCGGGCAGACGATCTGGCGGCGAAGCTGGATACGACCCGCGAGGAATTGACTGGCCTCAAGGCGCAGGCTGCGGGCTTCGAAGAACAGAAACGCTTGCTCGAGGAAAGCCGCGAGAAACTGCTCAAGGAATTCGAGAACACTGGCGCAGCGGTATTGGGGAAGGCACAGGAAGCCTTCCTCAACCGCGCCAACGAGCGGTTCAAGCAGTCGGAGGAAGCGGGCGAGCAGAAGATCAAGGCGCTGCTCGAGCCGGTGGGCCTAAAACTCAAGAATTACGAAGACCAGGTGATCGCGCTCGAAGCGAAGCGGGTCGATGCGTTCGGGCAGCTGACCGGCCTGATCGACAATATGCAGAAGGGCCAGGAAGAAGTTCGCCGCGAGGCGCAGCGGCTGGGCAACTCGCTGACCAACGCGCCCAAAGCGCGGGGCCGCTGGGGTGAACGCGCGCTGCAGAATGTGCTCGAACAATGCGGGTTGTCGCAGCATACCGACTTCATTCTCGAGCATTCGATCGACACCACGGACGGACGCCTACGTCCCGACGCGATAGTCAATGTGCCGGGTCAGAAGAAGCTGATCATCGATGCGAAAGTATCGCTGAACGCCTATCAGGAAGCGTTCGAGGCGGATGATGACGAGGTTCGCAAGCGGGCGCTCGGCGCCCATGCGAAATCGATGCGCAACCATGTGCAGCAACTCGGCGCGAAAAGTTATCAGAGCCAGTTCGACGAAGCGCCTGATTATGTGGTGATGTTCGTGCCGGGCGAACATTTCGTCGCCGCCGCGCTGGAAACCGATCCGGACTTGTGGGACTTCGCGTTCCAGAACGGAGTATTGCTCGCCACGCCAACTAACCTGGTAGCAATTGCCCGCACGATTGCACAGGTCTGGCGCCAGGACCAGCTGGCGACCGAGGCTCGTGAAATCGGCAAGGCCGGGGCGGAATTGTACGAACGGCTTGCGACCGCTTCGCAGCATTTGAAGCGCGTCGGTTCCGGGCTGGAGACGGCAGTCACCAATTACAACAAGTTTGTCGGCAGTTTCGAGCGTAATGTCCTGTCGTCGGGCAAGCGGCTGGCGGAAAAGGGCATCGAGATCGGTAAGCGGGAGATCGAGGAAGTGCCGTTGGTGGAAAGCGCACCCCGCTATACCCAGGCCGATGTGGACGACACCGAGGCCGGTGCGCTACCACCCGCGGAATGATCGATTAACTGGCCCCTGCGGAGGAAAACCCATGCGATATTCAATTCTTGCAGCAGCGCTGGCCTTCGGCGCAGGGGGATGTAGCAGCGACCCGACACCGGCGGATGATGCGGAGAACGTGCTGGATGCCGTGGCTGAACCGGCAACCGTTCCGGCGGATATAGGTGAGCGCGCCGAGCTCGCGCCGCTGGAGCCGCGAAACGCCTGCCGCGACATCGCCGGCGCTGAGGAGTTTCGCACCGCGTTGGCAGCGGCGGTCGAGGCACGCGATGCGGACGCGCTGATCGCGTTGGCGGACCCCAACGTGAAACTCGATTTTGGCGGCGGTGCGGGCTCTGCCGAATTACGGCGCCGCTTGTCGGAACGGAATCTCTGGCAGGAACTGGAAGATTTGATCGCACTTGGTTGCGGATCCAACGAAGCCGGCGGGATCACCTTGCCATGGTATTTCACGCAGGCAACGCCCAGTGTCGACGCGATGATGGGAATGCTGGTGACCGGCGCGGATGTTCCGATGTTGAGCGCGCCGGAAGCGGGTGCCGAGACGGTCCGCTCACTGTCTTGGGATGCCGTCGAATTGCTCGACGGATTGGCGACCGGGGCCGAGTATCAGCACGTTAGACTGCCCGGTGGAGCGTCGGGATTCGTTGCGACGGACACGCTCCGTAGCTTGGTCGACTACCGGTTGCTCGCGTCGGAGCAGAATGGAAAATGGCGGATCACGGCCCTTATTGCAGGGGACTAGGCTAACTATGGCTCAACTCTCGAGCGCGTCGAGGACCTCGTAAGCCAGCACCGCGGCTGCCACGGCGGCGTTCAGGCTGTCCGCACGGCCGCGCATCGGCATCGTCACCCGCAGGTCACAGGCGTCCTCGTACCCCTCGGGCAGCCCGCGCGATTCGTTGCCGACGAGCAGGAAACATGGGGCTTCATACGGGGCACCGCGATACGGCACCGCATCGCGCAGGCTGGCAGCGACCAACTGGCCGGGGCCCGCGCGCAACCAGACCAGGAAATCGCCCCAACCGGCCTGGGCGATCTGCTGGGTGAAGACCGCGCCCATGCTGGCTCGGACCGCTTCCACCGAAAAGGGATCGGCGCAATCGTCGACCAGGATCAGTCCTCCGGCACCCACGGCGTCGCAGGTGCGCAGCATGGTGCCCAGATTGCCTGGATCGCGCAGCGCCTGCGCCACCATCCAGATCGATCCGGCGGTCCGGTCCAGCGAGTCCAGCGAAGTATCGAATTCGGCGAACATTCCCGCAACCGCCTGCGGATTGTCCTTGCCGGTTATCTTGCTGAGGATATCGGCGCTGGTCTCGATGACCTCGCCGCCCCCATCGATCACCGCCCGCTCCAGCTCGTCCAGCAGGGGGTGTGGGTCGCGGCCGGTCGCCATCACCAGCATTTCTGGCAACCGGCCGGTCTCGCGTGCGTCTGTCAGAAGGCGCAGACCTTCGACCAGGAATTTACCTTCCCGCCGGCGGTTTTTCTTGTCGCGCAAGCCGCGCAGATATTTGACGGTGGGATTGGAATAGCCGGTAATCTCGCGTCGGAAATCGCTGGCCATCACTCCTCGCCGAATCCGCCGCCGACGAGGTTGCAGAGTTCTTCGAGCACATCTTCGGCGCCCGTGCCCTCGACGATCAGTTCGACCGTATCGCCCTTCGCCGCGCCGAGCATCATCAAGCCGAGGATCGAGCCGCCCACGGCTTCATGGCCGTCCTTGGCCACTCGAACCGAGACACCATCGGGCAGTGCGCTGACCGCGTTGACGAATTTCGCACTGGCCCGTGCGTGCAGGCCGCGCTGGTTGACGATCAGCATTTCGCGGCGATGCTCGCTCATCGGGCGTCTCCCTTCTTCGCGGCGCTCCCGGCGTCGGACTGGCCGAGAAACTCCGACGCCACGGTAATGTAAGTCCGGCCGGCATCGCGCGCGGCAACCACCGCATCGCCAATGGGGCAACTCTTGCGAGTGCCGGCGAGGCGGATCAGCATCGGCAAATTGATCCCCGCGATGACTTCGACGCGCCCCCTTTCGAGCAGTGAGATCGCCAGGTTGGAGGGGGTACCGCCAAACAGGTCGGTCAGGATGATGACCCCCTGGCCCGTATCGACACGCTTGATCGCCGAGGCTATTTCCAGCCGGCGTTTTTCCATATCATCGTTTGGTCCGATACAGATCGTCGCGATCGCTTCCTGCGCGCCCACGACATGTTCCATCGCATGCACGAATTCCTCGGCCAGACGGCCGTGGGTCACCAAAATAAGGCCGATCATGGCTGGCGATCACCTTTGAAGGGAGGCAGCGGGCAGGTGCGGGGACATTTCATCATGACGGGAATTGGCGGAACCTCATGCTGGCGGCCCTTCGATCTGGTCGGCGGCGCGCGAGCCTAAATTGCGATGCAGAACCGTGGGCGAAAATCCTTCGGCGCGCAAGGCTTCCGCCATGGTCTCGGCAGTATAGACCGAACGGTGGCGCCCGCCAGTGCAGCCGAAACCGATATTTACATAGCTTTTCCCCTGCGCCTGATAACGCGGAAGCAGGGTCAGCAACAGGTCGCGAATCTGGGTAAAAGCAGTTTCGAACGCCACGTCTTCCCGGATGTGCGCGCCGACCGCTTCGTCGAGCCCGGTCTGTTCGCGCAGTTCCGGGATCCAGTGCGGATTGTCGAGAAATCGCATGTCGAACACAAGATCGGCCAGCGGCGGTGTCCCGCGCGCAAAACCGAAGCTGGAAATGATGATCGACATATCCTGCGGCGCAGTCTCGGCGAACCGCTCCCGGATCGTCTGTTGCAACTGGTTGGTGGCGAACTCGCTGGTGTCGATAACGGCATCGGCCCAGCGCCGCAGGGGCTCCAGCAATTCGCGTTCCGCATGGATGCCGGTGTGGACGGGCCGGCCTTGCGCCATCGGGTGCCGCCGCCGTGTCTCGTTGTAGCGCCGCTCCAGCTCACCGCTGTTGCAGTCGAGAAACAGGGTGGTGATCAGCAGATCCTCACGCCCGGAAAGCGCCTTTACCTGATCGATGACGCCGGCCGGACTGAAACCACGGGTGCGGGAATCGAAGCCCACTGCCAGCGGCGGACGCGGCCCTTTCTGATCCGGCCTCAAGATCAGCCGGCCGAGCAAACGGATGGGGAAATTGTCGATCGCTTCCCAGCCCAAATCCTCCAGCACGCGCAAGGCAGTTGTCTTACCCGCACCAGACAATCCGGTGACAAGCAGGATATGCTGCCGGGCGTCTTGGCTTTGGAGGCTCGAATCGTCGGACATGGAGGTGCGGTTTGGTCCCATTTACCTGGCAAGGGAAGGGCGGATCTTGCAGCGCGGTGTCGGATTGATCGTCACCATCGGCGGCGTTATTTCTGAAGCGCTAAGCCGTGCACGGTCAGGGCATATTCCGCGCGGATCGCCGCCGCCGGTCCGGTTCCGTCGAATACGAGCGTGGGAATGGAGGCGCCCGCAATCTCGGTAATCGCCGCTTCCTCGACAAAACGGGGCGCGTCGGCGGACAATATCAGCCGCAGCGCCACCGGCGCCGGTGAAGCGGGAAGGTCAACGATGCCGACGTTGCGAATTTCCAGCTTTCCCGCAGTGTGTGGCGGCGGAGAGGCCCACATACGCCCATGCTGCAGAGAGATTTCAACCCCGTCATCGCCGACTAGCGCGGCGCCGCGGTCAAGCAACAAAAGCGCAAGGCTAGTCTTACCGCTGCCCGGCGGTCCTTCGATCAATATCCCGCGTCCCGCCACCGCGACGCACCCAGCCTGATGGAGGATCCTGGGCCGCAGGTCCGGCGTATTCATCACCGATAGCGGCCCAGTTCCGGCAATCGCAGGACCAGGCAGGCGCCGGGGCCGCCGTCGTCCCGTGCCTGTGCGTCCAGGGAGCCGTCATGCGCTTCCGTAATCGTGCGGGCGATAGCGAGGCCAAGGCCGCTGTGGTCGCCGAAGGCCTCGGCATCGGGTCGGAGTGAGTGAAACCGCTGAAACACCTTTTCTCGCGAATCTTCAGGAATGCCGGGGCCGCAATCACAGACGCTCATGCACACCATGCCGTCCTCATGATTGATCTTCACCGAGATTACCCCGTCGGCCGGAGAAAAAGACACCGCGTTGTCGAGCAGGTTTTCGATCACCCGCTCTAGCCGCGCCGGCACGCCCCGCACCCAAGCGCCGCTCATTGGGGAATTCAGAGTGACTTCGCGGCCCTCGTTTTCGCCCCTGCTATCGCGCGAGCCGATAATGGCGGAGGTTAGGCGGGCGAGGTCCATTTCCTCAAACACGGCGCGCGAGAGTTCGGCGTCGATCCGGCTCGCGTCGGATATTTCCGTGACCAGCCGGTCGATCCGGCGAACATCGTGTGAAGCGATCGCGGTCAACTGCTTGCGCAGTTCGGGATCTTCGACCCGAGCCAGGGATTCAATCGCGCTGCGCAGGCTGGCAAGCGGGTTCTTGATTTCATGCGCCACGTCGGCGGCGAAATGGTCGACTGCATCGATCCGCTGCCGCAGCGCGTTGGTCATGTCGGAAATCGCGCGGGCGAGCAGACCGATCTCGTCATGCCGTTGCGGCAGCCGCGGAACCTCGACCTGCCGGTCGCGGCCAAGCCGCACGCGGACGGCCGCCTTCGCAAGCAGTTGCAGCGGGCGCACGATCGTCCGCGCCATGAACAGCGAGAGGGCAATCGAGACGAGCAGCGCGAGGAATACCGCACTGACCAATGTGGAACGGGCGCTCCGCACCGAATCGGTAATGTCCACCGCGTTGCGCGTGGTTAGCAGCGTCGACCCTTTCAGGCCAACGGGCGCGGCTGCATTGATCACCGGGGTCCCGTCCGGCGCATCACGCAGCTGGATTTGCGACAGACCCTGTTCTCGCGCCCGGGCGAGTTCCGGCCAGGAATCCGCCCGTGCTTCGGCGGGTTCGACATAATCGGGGATCGGATCGGCACCGACGATGGTGTCGACCGCCTGATCGAGCATCCGCGCGAAATCTTCCGGCCATGGCTCTTTCACCGGATCATCAAATGTAAACGCGGGTGTATCGAGCGCAAAACTGTCGGCCCACAGCCGTCCTTCGGCGTCGAACATGCGCAGCCGCATCCGCTGCTCCTTGCCGATCTGGATCAGCAACGCCTCCTGCCGCTCCTTGCTCGCCCCCGCGAGCGCTTCGGCGGTGATCTGCGCTTCGATCCGCGCGAGTTTGTAACGCTCATCGAGCAACTGCTTGCGGTAGCCATCGAGGTAGAAAATCCCGCCGCCCAGTAGCGCCAGCGGCAGGATGTTCACGGCCAGGATGCGTGATGTCAGCGATAGCCGGTTTGACCAGCTGAGCCGTTCGATCTGCGAATTCAGGCTCAGGTTCAGACGCGCAGCAGGACGCACGCCGGGCTCCGTGATGGTACTGGACGTGACCCTGTCCTCAGCCATCGGTAAAGCTGTAGCCGGCACCGTACAGTGTCTCGATCGCGGAAAATTCGCGGTCGACGCTGCGGAATTTCCGCCGCATCCGCTTGATGTGACTGTCTACAGTCCGATCGTCCACGAACATGTCTTCGGTATAGGCTGCGTCCATCAGCTGGTTGCGCGATTTGATAACGCCGGGGCGGACGGCCAGCGCTTCCAGGATTAGGAATTCGGTGACTGTCAGGGATACCGGGCGGCCATCCCAGGTTACGTGATGCCGCGCCGGGTCCATCAGCAGCTTCCCGCGCGCCAGCGTGCCGACAGGATCTTCCTTGTCGGTGACCTTCTTAGGGTCGGCATCGTCAGCCAAGGCAGCGCTTCGGCGCAGGATCGCACGGATGCGCACCAGCAGCAGCCTGAGGCTGAAAGGCTTTGCAATGTAATCGTCGGCACCTTGCTCCAGGCCCGCTTCTTCGTCTTCCTCGTCATCCTTGCTGGTCAGGAAAATTACCGGAAGCGCGCTGTGCTTGCGCAGTTCGCGCAGCAATTGCATCCCGTCCATCCGCGGCATCTTGATGTCGAACACGGCCAGGTCGGGCGGATTTTCGAGCAGCGCCTTCAGAGCCGCTTCGCCATCGGAATACAGTCGTGTCGCGAAACCTTCGGCCTGCAACGCGATGGACACGGTGGTGAGGATGTTGCGGTCATCATCGACCAGCGCAATGACCTTCTGTCCTTCGTCTGGATCGGTATGCGGCCGGCCGGTATCGTCCCCGACGGGCTGCGTTTCTGATGGCACCATTGTCGTTTCGCCTGATCGCTCGGAATTCATCATCCGATATGACTAAACCGTTCGGCGCTGCGAAACAACGAATTGACTGACCTCGGGAAAAGTTTAACCGCAGCCGGCGCCGGACGATTTGACGCAACCGGGTTCGCGACGTAAGGGGACCCCGCTTCCGCTGCATTCGTATGCACGCGACTCGGATTTGGGCTTACGGGTATTCGGCAGCCCATTTTGCGGACCGATCAGGAGACTATGTTGAGCACGCCACTTTCCCATTCGCTGAGCAGTCAGGGCATTGCCACGAACGCCGCGATCCATCCCAATCTCCAGACCGAAGCACTGGTCGAACAGGCGGTTGCGCGCGGTGAGGGCAAGCTGGCGAAGCACGGACCTTTGGTAGTGGAAACGGGGCCGCATACCGGCCGTTCCGCGAAGGACAAGTTCATTGTCCGCGATGCGACGACCGAAGACACGGTGTGGTGGGGCAAGGTCAATGCTTCCATGACATCCGAACATTTCGCCGCCTTGAAGCAGGACTTCATGAATGCGCTGGCGGAAAAGGAAGAACTGTTCGTCGCCGATCTGTTCGGCGGATCGCAACCGGAACACCGCGTCAATGTACGGGTGATCAACGAACTTGCTTGGCACAATTTATTCATCCGCACGCTACTGGTCCGCCCGACCGAGCAGGAACTGGACGGCTTCGTACCCGAATACACGATCATCGACCTGCCCAGCTTCCGGGCCGACCCTGAGCGCCACGGATGCCGCAGCGAGACGGTGATTGCGGTGAATCTCACCGAAAAGCTGATCCTCATCGGCGGCACGAAATACGCCGGCGAAATGAAGAAAAGCGTGTTCGGCATTCTCAACTACCTGCTGCCGCCCAAGGGCGTGATGCCGATGCATTGTTCCGCCAATATCGGACAGGACGGCAATACCGCGATTTTCTTCGGCCTGTCCGGCACCGGCAAGACGACGCTTAGCGCCGATGCCAGCCGGACGCTGATCGGGGACGACGAACATGGCTGGTCGGATACCGCGGTGTTCAATTTCGAAGGCGGCTGTTACGCCAAGATGATCCGCCTCTCCGAAGAAGCGGAACCGGAAATCTTCGCTACCACACGGATGCCCGGCACGGTGCTGGAAAACGTCGTGATGGATGCGGACGGCGAACTCGATCTCGACGATAATTCGCTCGCGGAGAACACTCGCGGAGCTTACCCTCTTTCGGCAATTCCAAACACTTCGGAGGAAAACCTGGGGCCGGTTCCTTCGAACGTGATCATGCTGACGGCTGATGCATTCGGCGTGTTGCCTCCGATCGCGCGGTTGACTCCTGATCAGGCGATGTATCATTTCCTGTCCGGTTACACTGCCAAAGTGGCCGGCACGGAAATTGGCGTGACGGAGCCGGAAGCGACCTTCAGTACCTGTTTTGGCGCACCGTTCATGCCGCGCCATCCAAGTGTTTACGGCAACCTGCTGAAGAAGCGGATCGCCGAAGGCGGTGCGCAATGCTGGCTGGTCAACACTGGCTGGACCGGCGGAAAATACGGTGTCGGAAACCGGATGCCGATCAAGGCGACCCGCGCGCTTCTCAACGCGGCGCTGGACGGTTCGCTGGGCGACGCCGAATTCCGCAAAGATCCCAATTTCGGCTTCGATGTGCCGGTGGCAGTGGAAGGCGTGGACAGCGCAATCCTCGATCCTCGGTCGACCTGGGCCGACAAGGATGAATACGACCGCACGGCGCAAAAGCTGGTCGGATTGTTCATCGAGAATTTTGCCGAGTTCGAGGCGCATGTGGACGAAGGCGTCCGCCGCGCTGCGCCGCACGGGGATACCCAAGCGGCCTGATCTCGGTTCGAGCTGCCCGCAAAGCGGGTTGGAGAGGGGAGCCCTCTTCCCGTCACCGGGAAGAGGGCTTTTTCTTTGCCTGCGGAGGGCGCATGAAGGACCGCGAATCACGAGGGAGATATTGCGATGAGCCTGTTCGACACCATCCTTGGCGCGGCCGGCGGCCACCCCACTGTTGCCAATATGGCGGAAAAGCTCGGCATTGATGCCGGGGTGGCAGAAAAAGCGATCGCGGCGCTTGGCAAAAGCCACACCGAAGATGGCGATACGGTGGAACTGGCTGCCGCGAAAACTGGCCTCGACACCGGCATGCTCGGGTCGATTGTCGAACAGTTGGGCGGTGAAGGATCGTTGACCAAGTTCAACCAGATCCTCAACGAAAACCCGCAGGCCAAGGGAATGTTGGACATGCTGGACCGCGATGGCGATGGCAATCCGTTGAACGATATCGCCGGCATGGCGTCCGGCCTCTTCGGCAAGAAATGATCGTATCCGGTGGCCGGTGGCCGCCGGATACTCTCCGTCAGTGCGCCCTTATGTCCGCGCGCCGGCGATATAGCGCGAGACATTCTTCGCCATCACGTCCAGCGGCGCGTTTCCACCCAACACGACCGCGTCGTTGAACGCCTTGAAATCATAGTCGCCGCCCAGCGCCGACTGCGCCATCGCGCGTTGGCGCACGATCTCGCTGTGACCGACCTTGTAACCGCAGGCCTGGCCCGGCCAGCTGCAGTACCGGTCCACTTCGCTGGCGACTTCATCGGGCTTGCTGCCGTTTTCCCTGACGAAGAAATCAACCGCTTTCTGCCGGCTCCACCCTTTGGAATGAAGCCCGGTATCGACCACCATCCGGCACGCCCGGAACGCGAGTGACTGGAGATAGCCAAGCCGTCCGACCTTGTAATCGTCATAGGCGCCCAGTTCGTCCGCCAGCTGTTCGCCGTACAGCGCCCAGCCTTCGGAAAAGGCGTTGAAAGCCAGGATCGAACGGATCAGCGGCAGGGTGTTGGAATACTCGCCTTCCCACACGTGCCCGGGAATGGTTTCGTGGTAGGTCAAGTCGGCCAGATCGTATTTCCGGTGAAGTTCGGTGGTCCGCAGATTGATCCACATCCGGCCCGGAATGGTGCCGTCCTTGGAACCTGCACCGCCATAGGCTCCCGGCGCGCCAAGTTCCTCAGCAACGGGAATGCGGCGGACTTCCAGCTTGGGGTCGACCAGCGTGTTGAATGCGCGCGGCATCTGCGACCGGATCCAGGCGATGCGGTCCTCGATAAAGGCCATGATTTCCTTGCGTCCCGGGTCACCCTCGGCAAATTTGAACCGTGGGTCGCTGCCCAGTTCGTTCATTCGCGCCCCGACGGTGCCGGACGTGTATCCGAGTTCGCGCAGGATGGGGTCCATCCGTCCGTGCAGCGAAGCAAGTTCGTCGAGCCCTCGCTGGTGCACTTCGTCCGGAGTCAGGTTGGTGGTGGTACTGGCGCGAAGGGCCCAGGCGTAATATTCCTCGCCACGGGGGCGGGCAGAAATGCCGGGCGCCGGTGTCGCCAACTTTTGTTGCCGGTAAAGTTCCGCCAGTTGCGCTTCCAGCGCAGGCGCGATGGCCGTCTTGACGATCGCCGCCGCTTCGTCTGCGCGCGCCTTGCCGAATTGGGATGCTGCCAGCGGAGCGACGAGCGATCCGCCCTCCATGGCGTCCGCCAAGGTGGTCTTCATCTGCGCAACCGCTTTAACCAGCAGGAAGTCCGGCGGTACCACGCCCATGTCCGTGGCGGCGCGCATCCGTTCCAACTCGCCATTCAGCACCGTCGGGACCTGGCTCAGGCGCGAAAGGTAAGCTTCGGCATCGCCCGCATTGTTCAGTGGCTGCGTCGAATCGAAGAACCGCGGCAGGTCGATGTAGGACCCGACATTCTGGATCACTACGTAGGGCGAATTGCGCCAGCTGCCCACCGCCACATCGCCGTAGGGAAGGGCAAAGCCGTCGAGCGCAGTGGCGTAAGCGCTCTCGACGACTTCGAAACTCGTCCGCGTTGCCGGATCGAGCGCGCTGGTATCGGCAGCGCGTACCCGGGCGAGGTCGGCGCGCAAGGTCGCCGCGTAAGCATTTTGCCCAGCGGGCGACTGGTCTTCCATTTGCGAGCGCAGGGGGGCGTATTGGCCGACATCCACGCCAAGCGACGTGGCCCGTTCCGGTTCGTGCGCCAGCAAGTTGTACGCGATATCGTCGAGCAGGTCGGCGCCTGAAAGCGAACC
Source organism: Allopontixanthobacter sediminis (assembly GCF_009828115.1). Taxonomy (GTDB): domain Bacteria; phylum Pseudomonadota; class Alphaproteobacteria; order Sphingomonadales; family Sphingomonadaceae; genus Allopontixanthobacter; species Allopontixanthobacter sediminis. Next base: position 335,086 of record NZ_WTYL01000003.1, read on the forward strand.
TGGCATCGACGATGCGGTTTGCCGGGCCGTGGTTACGCAGCCGGGCAGGGCGGCAATGGAGACGCCTGCCCCCAATCCGGCGAGGGTCTGGCGGCGGGTGAAGCTGTGCGTTTTCAGGAATGTCATGGGCCATGTCTGACGACGACCCAGCTCCAAGTCAAACCGCGAATGACCAGCTGCGTGAACGTAGCTTCACCTCACGGCAGCTTCAGGCTAAGGCGCGCGGATGGCAACCGACACCGTACTCTCGATCCTGGTCCTGGCCGCGTTTGCGCTGCTGATCGGGGCCTTCGTTTTGTGGCGGCGCGGCGGGCCGAAACGCCAGGTCACGCTGATGGTGATCCTGGCGCTGGTGGCACTGGCCAATGTTGCGATCTGGATAATCCCGGACGAGCGGGGAACGGCCCCGGTCGACCAGCTTTCGCGCTAGCCGTTATTCCGGCAATTGCCAGCGGACCGAGCTTGAGTAGGTTCCGCCGACCTTATCGCCCTTACTGTTGCGCGCCGGTTCGAAGCGCGCACGTTTGCTGATCAGCTCGCAGGTCGCCTGGTCCAGGGCGTCATGGCCGCTCGATTTGGTGATCAGGCAGGATAGCGCCCGCCCGTTGGCACCGACTTCCACCTTGAATCCCGCCGTTCCGGTCAGTTCCCGGTTGATCCAGCTTGACCGGTAATCATTGGTCGTGACCCACGCCCCCGGATCGTTGCGCGGCTTCACCGCGACCGGGTCAAATGTCGGGGCGGTTGCGGACGGGAACGGTTTGGGGGCGCCCGACGGTGCTGGTTTCAGTTCAATCGGGCTGAATGACGGCAGCATGACGGTAGTCGTGTCGATTTGCACCGGGTCGGGATTCAGGTTGGTTGCGCTTGGCGGAGTGTAGATAGGCGGCGACGTGGGCTCCGTAATTTCGGTCCGTTGCGGCTCTGGTTCCGGCGGCGGCGGCGGCGGTGGAGGCAAAGGGATCTGTGTTCCGATCAGAGGCCCCGGTTCGGGCCGATCGAATATCCCCGGCGCCAGTCCCACGATCAGTCCGTAACCGATCACTGCATGGATCGCGCCGACCATGATGATGGCACTTTTGCTGTTCTTGGCGGGAGCTTTGTCGACATAAGCCATTGCGATACCTCTCCTTTGCTTTGCCACTTCGGTTTTCCGACCATGGCACTTCCCATCAGTTGCAATGTTACAACATCACATTTAACGCGCAAGCTTTATCGCGTGGCAAACCGCCACTCAATCTTGAAAGCATTTGGGCTGGAAAAGCTTTGCTCCCAACCGCTTCGAGAAGCGACCGGGTGGCGGAAGCTGGCTTACTTGATCGGACAGTCCGGCGAGAGCCGGAAGTCGAGGTAGTTGTCGACCGAAGCCATCAGTTCTTCCTGTTCATTCTCGAAGAAGTGGTTGGCCCGGGGAATTTCCTCGTGGTGGATCGTGATGTGCTTCTGTGTGCGCAATTTATCGACCAACTTCTGGACGGCTACCGGCTGCACGACCGTATCTGCCACACCCTGGATGAAAATGCCCGACGCGGGGCAGGGGGCGAGGAAGCTGAAATCATACATGTTGGCCGGCGGGGCAATCGAAATGAATCCGCGCACTTCGGGGCGTCGCATGAGCAGTTGCATCCCGATCAGCGCACCGAACGATACGCCCGCGACCCAGGTGGTCTGCGCTTCGGAATGGATCGACTGCACCCAGTCCAGCGCGGCTGCGGCGTCGCTGAGTTCGCCAATCCCGTTGTCGAAGCTGCCCTGGCTGCGTCCAACACCGCGGAAATTGAACCGCAAGGTCGCGAACCCGCGGTCTGTGAAGGTCTTGTACAGTCGCTGGGTGATCCGCTCGTTCATGGTCCCGCCGCCCTGGGGGTGGGGGTGCAGGATCATTGCCACTGGTGCGCGCGGACGCGGGGCAGGGGAGTAACGACCTTCAAGGCGGCCCTCGGGGCCGGGAAAAATTACAGATGGCATTCTTTGGACCTGTCCGAAGTAGGCGGGCGCGGGTAGCGCGAACCGGGTTGGTGGCTATATAGTGACAATCCCGCAATTCGCAATTCCCGCGATTGCTCCCGTGCGATTAGAATGCACCCCGACAGAAGACGAGCCAGCCGATCACCCGCATCTATCTCGATCATGCCGCAACCACACCGATCCGTCCGGAAGCGGAGGCAGCGATGCTGGAAGGCTTTGCGCTGTGGGCCAATCCCTCCAGCCCGCACGCGGAGGGCCGTAAGGCCAAGGCGGCGCTGGAAGATGCCCGCGCGCGCGTAAAGTCGGCACTCGGCTGGGACGGCGAGGTGATCTTCACCAGCGGCGCAAGCGAGGCTGCAGACATGGCGTTGCGCCGCGCAGCGGGCGGCGCGCGGCTAGTCAGTTCGGTGGAACACGATGCAGTCCTGCAAGCGGCACCCGATGCCGAGCGGCTACCTGTAAACAGCAGCGGCGCCCTCGATCTCGACATACTTGCCGAGGCCGTCCAGCGTGAACGTCCGGTAGTCGCGGTGCAGCAGGTCAATTCCGAAACCGGCAACCGGCAGCCGCTCGATGAAGTAGCGCGGCTAGTTAACGGCGCGGGAGGCCTGCTCATCGCGGATTGCGCGCAGGGTGCCGGCAAGATTTCTTTGCCGCCGTGCGACATGGCGATCGTCTCGGCCCACAAGTTCGGCGGCCCGGTCGGAGTGGGGGCGCTATTGCTCAGGAATTTCTCGGTTATCGCGCCCACGGGCGGCCATGAGCGCGGCTACCGGCGCGGAACGGAGAACCTGCCGGCCATCATGGGCATGGCGGAGGCGTTGGAAGCCGGAAGCACTCCCTATGTAGACCCGCAGGTCATGGAACCCCTCGATGCGCTGGCGAAGGAATGCCGGGAACTCGGGGGTATCTGGTTGGCGGACCGGTTGGCCGATCCCACGCCTTATGTCCGCGCGCTCGCAATGCCGCGAATGAGCGGCAGCACGCAGTTGATGCGGTTCGACATGGCGGGGATTGCGGTATCGCAAGGCAGCGCGTGTTCGAGCGGAACGCTGAAGAAAAGCCATTTACTGGAAGCAATGGGCCTCGACGATGATGCGGCGTCGCGTATGATCAGGGTCAGTTTCGGCTGGAACACCTCGCGCGCAGAAGTGGAACGGTTCTGCGAAGTCTGGTCCGATATGGCGAGGGGGGCAGCATGATCTATCTCGATTACCAGGCAACCACGCCTCTCGCCCCCGAAGTGCGCGATGCGATGCTGCGCTGGCTCGATGGGCCGGACGGTGTCGGGTTCGGCAATCCGCACAGCGCCCATGCGATGGGACGCCAGGCGGCGGCGGCGGTGGAACTTGCGCGCGACCGGGTGGCGGCGCTGCTGCCGCCCGGCGGAAAGGTGATCTTCACCAGCGGCGCAACCGAGGCGATCAACACCGTGCTGCGCGGCTCCAAAGGCGATGTCCTGACCTTCGCCGCCGAACATGCTGCCGTGCTCGACTGCAAGCCTGCGGTGGAAGCGCAAGGACGCAAGTTCGAAATCCTGCCAGTCAAATCCGGTGGCCGCGCCGATCTGGTGGAATTGCGGAAGGCGGCCGCGAAGAGGACCGCAATAATTGCCGCTATGCTGGTCAATAACGAGATCGGCGCAATTAATCCGATGGGCGATATTGTAGCCATCGCCCGAGAGGCTGGCGCGCTGGTGCTGTGCGATGCGGTGCAGGGATACGGCCGCATGACCATTCCCGGCGCGGCGGATTTTATCGCAGTTTCGGCGCACAAGATCCACGGTCCCAAGGGCATTGGCGCGCTGTGGATGCGGGACGGACTGAAACTCGATCCTTTGCTGAGCGGCGGGGGACAGGAAGGCGGTCTCCGGTCGGGAACCCTCAGCCCGGCCCTTTGCGCCGGGTTCGGTGCAGCGGCGAAGCTGGCATCGGAGCGGATGCAGGAGGACGCCCGGCATGTGGAAGCACTGTGGACGATTGCCCGCGCCGCGTTTGCCGACTGGACGCTCAACGGGGCGGATGAAGCGCGCTGGCACGGCAATCTCAACCTGAGGCTGCCCGGGCTGGATGTGGCGCGACTGATGTCGGAATGCCGCGACATCTGCTTCTCCGCCGGGTCAGCCTGCGCCAGCGGGTCGGGCCGGCCAAGCCATGTGCTGAAAGCGATCGGACTTGACAGTTCAGCGTCAAAGAGTTCGATAAGGCTTGGATTCGGCCGCTATACGACGCCGGACCAGATCGAGGATGCTGCTGAAAGGCTCAATGCGGCTGCGGCTGCGCAAGTCGTCAAGTAAGGAGCCGGATGGTCAAGGTCAGATTTATCGCCGCCAATGGCACCATCACCGAGGCCGAGGCCGAGGCCGGCATATCCTTGCTCGAAGCGGCGCAGGCCGCCGGTATGCCGCTCGAGGGGACGTGCGAAGGACAGATGGCCTGTTCCACCTGTCATGTGGTGATCGGCGCCGGATGGTTCGACCGGTTGAAAGACTCTAGCGAGGAGGAGGAAGACATGCTCGACCTCGCCGCGGGCGTCACCCGCACCAGCCGCTTGTCGTGCCAGATCCTGCTCGATCCGGAACTTGACGGGCTCGAAGCGCAAATCCCGCCGGAAAGCCGGGACATGCAGCGCCTCTGAACCCGTCCGTCCGAAGGATTCAGCCTTCGCTTCCCAGCACTGGCTCCGCGGTCGAATGCCGTGTCAGGCGCTTGATCGCAAGAATGATCCCGGCAATCGGTAGCGTTACGCTCAGCAGAACGATCAGGGCCGCCATCATCACGCCAAGGATCGAGCCGAGGGAACTGAACGCCCCTTTGACCGGGCCAAGGAAATCGCCGCCGACGGTTTCCGCAGACCGGTAATTGATATCGATCTTGCTGAAGGCGACCCGCCCCTGCATTTCATTGAGCCAACCTCTCGCCTGGTCAATTTCCTCGTTGACCTGCGCTACACTGCGCTCCGCTTCGACCAGCTCCTTGACGGTGCCCTTGCGAGTCTTGAGGACCTGCATCAATCGGTCGCGCAAGGCGGTACGAGTCTCGATCCGGGCCTGGGTATCGATGAGTTGCTTGGACAGCTCATCCGTCGAGATGTTGGCCGCAACCTGTTCGGCTTCGGCATCGGTCGCTTCGTCTTCCAGCAAGGCTCCCACCGCTCGCGCATGGCGGGTCGCGACTGCCAGTTGCAATACCCCGCTCCGGTTGCCGTTCTCAATTTCGCCCGACAGGTTCATCCCGAGGATCTGGCAGCTGGTGGGCCCCTGCTGTTCGCAGATATTCGCATGGCGACGCATCAGGCCGGACATTTCCTGCGCCGGCAGGCGGTACTCGAAGCCATATACATAGGCGAGTTGGGGTAGATTCGGCATTTCCGCCGCATTCGGGTTGCCAGCACTGGCAATTGCGGCCGCTTCCGTCTCTGCTGCCGCAACATTCGCGACGTCAGTCGAAGCGTCGGCCATGATCTCGGAACCGAGATTTTCTTGTTTATTATCAGATGTTTGATCGGAACACCCGGATGCGGTCAAGGCAACCACACCGAGCAGGAGAATCGACTTGTTCAAAATGCGCCTCATTTTGGCCTCCTTTTTGCCATAATCTCGCCACAATTGAGACCATGGATAAGTTTTGGCAAGCGCAAAATGCAAAGAGGCCCTGCCACACGTCGGTGGCAGGGCCTCCAAGACGTTCTAAACATTATAGAACGCCGCGTATTTGAGGATCAGGCCGGTTGGCTGGCCATTTCCTTTACCTTGCTGATGAATGCCTTCGAGAAGGCCGGAATATCATCCGGATTTCGGCTCGTGATCAGGTTGCCGTCTTCCGCAACTTCCTGATCGACCACATTGCCGCCGGCGTTCTTCAGGTCCGTTCGCACGGATGGCCACGAGGTCACGGTCTTCCCGCTGACGAGACCAGCTTCGATCAGCAGCCATGGTGCGTGGCAAATGGCCGCGATTGGCTTCCCCGCACGGTCGAATTCCCGAACAAGATCGATCACCTTGTTATTCATCCGAAGGATGTCGGGGTTCATCTGTCCGCCTGGGAGCAGTAGCCCGTCAAAATCGGAAACCGAAACGTCATCAACTGTCTTGTCGACTGAAACGGATTTGCCCCAATCCTTCTGGTCCCATCCCTTGATTTCGCCCTCTTCAAGGCTGACTACGGTGGTTTCAAAACCGGCGTTCTCGAGATTCGATTTCGGATCGAGCAATTCCGATTGCTCGAAGCCGTCCGTCGCGATGATCATAATGCGTTTTGTCATAGTGAACTCCTTGATTTCTGTTCATTGATCCAACGGGCGGGGACAGCACTATGTTCCGCATTGTTAGGCGGCCCGTGGCGGTGATAGGGCAAACCACATGACCACCATCGATATTGAAAAATCCGGCGACGATCCTGCCGATTCGATCATCAACGAAAGCTTCGATTCCGCGCTATCGGAACGCTATCTCGTCTATGCGATGTCGACGATCACGGCGCGCTCGCTACCGGACCTGCGTGACGGGCTGAAACCGGTCCACCGCCGGTTGCTGTGGACCATGCGGCAGCTGAAGCTGGACCCGACCAACAATTTCAAGAAATCCGCCCGCGTGGTCGGTGAGGTGATCGGCAAATACCACCCCCATGGGGACACCGCCGCCTATGACGCGATGGTCCGGTTGGCGCAGGATTTCGCCCTCAGGTATCCGCTGGTCGAAGGCCAGGGCAACTTTGGCAATATCGATGGTGATAACGCCGCGGCCTATCGCTATACCGAAGCACGCCTGACGCGAACCGCCATGCTGCTGATGCAGGGGCTGGACGAAGGCGCGGCCGATTTCATCCCGACCTACAATGGCGAGGAAGAAGAGCCCGCACTGATGCCGGGGCTGTTCCCAAATTTGCTCGCAAACGGCGCCAGCGGCATCGCGGTGGGCATGGCGACGAACATTCCTAGCCACAATGTCGCCGAAGTGATCGACGCAACATTGGAGCTGATCGATAATCCCCATGTCGAACATTCGCGCCTGATGGAATTGTTCCGCGGGCCGGATCTGCCGACCGGGGGCCTGATTGTGGACAGTCCGCAGGCGATTTCGCACGCTTATGAGACCGGGCGCGGATCGTTCCGGGTCCGCGGGCGCTTCCGCTCGATCGAGGCGGAGACCGAGGAAGATCGTGAAGCGGGGATCGAGCGCCTGGGCGGCGGTCAATGGCAGCTCGTCATCAGCGAAATCCCCTACCAGGTGCAGAAGGGCAAGCTGATCGAGCAGATCGCCCAGCTGATCGCCGACAAGAAGCTGCCGATCCTGGAAGACGTCCGCGACGAAAGCGACGAGGCGATCCGCATCGTGCTGGTTCCGCGCAGCCGCAATGTCGATCCCGAATTGCTGAAGGAATCGATCTACAAGCTGACCGATCTGGAAAACCGGTTTGGGCTAAATCTCAACGTTCTCGATGCCACCCGCACGCCGATGGTGATGGGCTTGAGGGAGTTGCTGGGCCATTGGGTCACCAGCCAGATCGATATCCTGCAGCGGCGCACGCAGCACCGGCTGGACAAGATCGCGGCGCGGCTGGAACTGGTCGAAGGCTACATCATCGCCTTCCTCAATCTCGACCGCGTGATCGAGATTATCCGGACGCAGGACGAGCCCAAACCGATAATGATGGCGGAATTCGCCCTCAACGACCGGCAGGCCGAAGCGATCCTCAACATGCGGCTGCGGTCCCTGCGCAAGCTGGAGGAGATGCAGCTCCGCGGCGAACGCGACGACTTGCTGAAGGAACAGGACGATCTGGAAACACTCCTCGCCTCTCCGGCCCGCCAACGGACCCGCCTGAAGCGGGACCTGACCGCGCTGCGCAAGGAATATGGTGAGGACACACCGCTTGGCCGCCGGCGGACGACAATCGCGGAAGCCGCGCCGACCGTTGAATTCTCCTTTGATGCGATGATCGAAAAAGCCCCGGTGACGGTGATCCTGTCAGCCAAGGGCTGGATCAGGGCCGCCAGCGGGCACGAGCCGCTCGACAAGGAATTCAAGTTCAAGGAAGGCGACGGTCCCGCGTACGCGCTGCACGCCCAGACCACGGACAAGCTGCTTCTCGCGCTCGACAATGGCCGGTTCTACACCCTTGGTTGCGACAAATTGCCCGGTGCCCGCGGGTTCGGCGAGCCGGTGCGCAACATGCTGGATTTCGAGAATGATGCGCAGATCGTCGGGGTCATCGTCCACAAGCCCAAAGGCCAGCTGCTGTTAGCGGCCGCCAACGGCAAGGGCTTCGCAGCGGAAACCGACGAACTGCTCGCGGAAACCCGGAAGGGCCGGCAGGTCGTCAACCTGAAGGACGCCAACCGGTTGGTGGTCGTGTCCGAAATTGCCGCCGAGCATGATCATGTCGCAGTCGTGGGGGACAACCGGAAGCTGGTGATTTTCAGTCTGGACGAGCTGCCGATCCTCGGGCGCGGGCAGGGGGTGACCCTGCAACGCTACCGTGATGGGGGAATGTCGGACGCGATCACCTTCACGCTGGAGGACGGACTCAGCTGGGCCATGGGCGGCGACACCGGGCGGACACGGACCGAAAAGGAAGTCTGGCAATGGAAAGTCGCGCGCGGCGCCGCTGGCCGAATGCCGCCGCAGGGTTTCCCGCGCGACAACAAGTTCTGACAAAGGAAAAGGGCCGGTACGGATTTTCATCCATACCGGCCCTCCCTTGCGACCCGATTGGCTCGGGTTTCAACCAAATATGATTAGCTTGCGGCTGCTGGTTCTGCCTGTCCTGCAGCGGCCTGGATCTGGTCCATCGTAAACAATGTAATCAGTGTGCCCGCTGGATTGACTGCGAAATGTTCGCGTTTCATGGCAACCGGACCGGTTTCGAGCTTGAGGACGACGTTATCGCCTTCGACTGTCTCGACAGTACCGACCATGACATCACTTACCGAATGGACCATCGCACCAGGGACCAACGCTGCATCGCGCTGGGCCGTTGCTGCGGCGATCTGTTCGTCCAGCATCGCGTTAATCTGGGCTTGGGTCGCCGTAATGCTCGGGCCCTTTTCCCCGGTTCCGAAAACGTCGGCTGGCAGCGGTGCCTTATGCTTGCCGGTATCCACGGTAACAATACCACCGGCAATCGATTCCACTGTGCCAACTACATTGCCTTCGGGACCGTAAATTGTTGCGCCGACAGTTGGCTCGCTAGTCTGAGCCAGCGCGGATGCCGCAGAAAATGCCAGTAGACTGGCCGCGGCGAATTTCATGAACTTCATCATCTCACTCCATAGATACTTGCATTCATTGCCCGGAAACCTGGAACTGTAGAGTTCCAACTGGAAACCGGCTTAGGATGGGATCGCATATTCTCGATACGGGGTTGCCCCCAAAATCAGCCCGTCAGGATCGAACGGACAAACACGCTCACCAGTACCGGAGATTTTCTCCGGCCCAGTGGCTCAACCCCATCCATCGGGATAGGGCGGAGCAACTGGCCACCTTGTATGCAATATAACCTGAAGCTGGGGTGAAGGGTTCCCACGGAACCTCCCCGGTAGCCCTAAACTGCGTTCAGTTGGGCCGACCGCGCGATTGACGGCGTGCGCCGCCGCCACTGGCCCCGCCCCCGCTCGGGCGAGGACCGTTATTCGGGCGCGCTGCGGCAACCGGATTGGTTACCGGACCGCGTCCGCCGTCCCTGCGGCCGCCACCACGAGCTCCGCCGCCAGTGCCTTCCCCGCTCCGTTCACCGGTCCGCGGACCTCGGTTGTCGCTCCGGTTATCGCTCCGGCCACGGCCCTGACTGCCACCGCCGTGTCCGCCGCCCTGGCTGCGGCCACGGCCCTGGCCGCCTCCGCCTGCACGGCCGCCGGGTGCCCGTTCCGCGCCGGAACGCTTGGGGGCAGGGGCCGGCAATGTCTTTGCCAGCATCTGGAAGTTTTCCGGCAGCGGCATCGGAGTGAGTTTTACCCCGGTCAGCCGCTCGATGCCCTTGATGAAGGGTTTCTCGTCAGCCGCGATATAGGCGATCGCGACCCCGTCCGCCCCGGCACGGGCCGTCCGGCCGATCCGGTGGACATATTGCTCCGACACATTGGGAATTTCGAAATTGAACACATGGCTCACGCCGGTCACGTCGATGCCGCGGGCTGCGATATCGGTGGCAATGAGCACCGGCACGGAGCCGTTGCGGAATCCGTCCAGCGCCCGCGTACGCTGGGCCTGCGATTTGTTGCCGTGGATGGCGGCGGCGTTGATACCGGCGGCAACCAGATGGCGAACGACCTTGTCAGCGCCGTGCTTGGTACGGGTGAATACCAGGCTCTTGTCGATGGTCTTGTCATCCAACCCGGCCTTCAGCGTGAGCGTGAGCAGCGCCTGTTTTTCCGCCTGGTTGATATAGATACCGTATTGCTCGACCCGTTCAGCGGTGGTCGATTGCGGTGAAACCTCCACCCGGACCGGGTTCTTGATGAAGCGCTTGCCGAGTTCGGCAATCGACTGCGGCATGGTGGCGGAGAAAAACAGGCTCTGCCGGTCTTCGGGCAACATGGCGGCAATGCGCGCCAAAGGCTTGATGAAGCCGAGATCCATCATCTGGTCGGCTTCGTCGAGAACGAAAATTTCCACGTGGCGCAGTGTCAACGCCCGCTGTTCGATCAGGTCGAGCAGGCGGCCGGGAGTGGCCACCAGCACGTCGGTCCCTCCGACGAGCTTGCGAGCCTGCTTGCTGGCTGGAACGCCGCCGAATATGCACTGAACCGACAGGTTCAGGTACTTGGCATAACCTTCCATGTTATCGGCGATCTGGGCCGCGAGTTCGCGCGTTGGCGACAGCACGAGCATCCTGCAGCCCGACGGAAAGCGGCCGGTTGGCTTTTCCGCGAGGTAATGAAGCGACGGGAGGGAGAATGCCGCGGTTTTACCGGTACCGGTCTGGGCAATACCCAGCAGGTCGCGGCCTTCCATCAGCGGCGGGATCGCCTGCTTCTGGATCGGCGTGGGTTCCGTATAGCCCTTGGTTTCGAGCGCACGAAGAAGTGGTTCGGCAAGGCCGAGTTGTTTGAAATAAGACATAAAAATACTTTCAGGACGCGCCAGACGGATCCCGCCAAAAAAAAGGGGATTCCGGGCGCAGAGTTTGGGTCTGCGACCCAAGCGTGAAAAGGGAAGCTTAGCGAATAACGCTTGCCGTGCGTCGGCTGCGGGACTTCTGCCATTTTGTGCGGCGAAGTTCACGCTTGCAGCCGAGTGCGCATCCTCATGATGCGCCGGACGTCGGAGGCCATGTAGGGCTGAATGTGTGAATAAGCAATGAAATAACGAATGCGGGACTTATTCTTTCACCATTTCCTCATCGAGAATGGCGGAAACCCGCGCTGCGTCGGGAAAATCCTCGTCCAGCCAGCGGCGCTCGACACTCTGCAGGATGCGCGCAACAGAAGGACCTGCCTGCACTCCGCGCCTGACGATTTCCCCACCCTTGATCGGCAGCTCAGGTGCGTCCCAGCCAATCACGGGAGTGGGATCACCGCCGGTAAGCAATAGCCGGTCGACCGCGCAATCGGTTCCTTCGCGGTAGGCAAGGGCGCGCGGATTTTCGCCGTCCCCAAAAGTTCGCGCTGCCACGCATGAGAGGCGTTCGCGCTGGTTCCGTGAGAGGCGCAGGCGCGTGGTCACCGCGCCGGCAATCTGGGGCAACGCGGGCAGCAGCGCGGCAAGCCGGCGCATGGCATCGGGCGGGACACCGTAGCGCTGTTCGGCAGCGATCAGGTTAGCCAGCGCCTCCAGTTCGTGCCGTCCGCATTCCGGAAGTACGACTTGCAAAACCCCCAGCCTGTGCATTCGCGTCACGGTAGGCGAGGGATCGGGTAAGCCGAGCAAATTTTGCAACTCCCAGCCGACCCGCTCGCGTGACAGCCCCTTCAAGGTGGCGGCCAGTTCGGCGCAGGCAGCCTCGGCTTCGCTGTCCAGTTCGGCACCGAAACGGGCCTCGAAGCGAAAGTAACGCAGGATCCGCAAATGATCCTCGCGAATTCGCTGGCGTGCGTCGCCGATAAAGCGGACGCGGCCAGCCTTGAGGTCCTCCCTCCCGCCGAAATAGTCCGCGATTTCGAGCGTTACGGGGTGCGCGAACAGCGCGTTGATGGTGAAATCGCGCCGCGCCGCGTCGTCGCGCCAATCCTGTGCAAAGCTGACCGTCGCGCGCCGCCCGTCGGTGGATACATCGCGGCGCAGCGTGGTGACTTCCACGTTGCTGCCGTCCATCAGCGCGGTGACGGTGCCATGCGCGATGCCGGTGGGAATGGTGCGGATGCCAGCTGCTGCAAGGCGCTCGACTACATCGGTGGGGGGCAGTGTGGTCGCCGCGTCGATATCATGGACATCTTCGCCAAGCAGCGTGTCGCGCACCGCGCCGCCGACCCAGCGGACGTTCTCCGTACCGAGTGCGGCAACCAGCGCGGCGAGGTCCCTGCGCTGGGTCCAGGGCACCGGCGGGAGACGCTCAGTCATGCAGCACCGCGTGGTGGGGTATGCGCCGCGACAAATTGGCGATAATCGAAGCGGTGATACCCCAGATCCGGCGCCCTTCCCACGGAATTTCCAGATAGTCCCGCGGCTGGCCCTGCCAGATTGCGCTCTGCGGAACATGGTTGGCCGGGTCGAGAATGAACCGCAGCGGTATCTCGAACCAGTCGGATACCTCGGCCGGATTGGGCAGCAGCGGCAGGTCGGGCGGCAAGGTGGCGAGCACCGGGGTTACGTCATACCCGCTACCGGTGCCAAACCGATCCGTCGCCCCGATTACCCGGACATCGCGGGACCGGATGCCCAGTTCCTCGTGCGCTTCCCGCAAGGCAGCCTCGATAGCGTTCTCGCCCGGGTCGATCTTGCCGCCGGGAAACGCGACCTGCCCGGGGTGGGCGCGCATATCCTCGGGCCGGTGGATCAGCAGCACGCCGGGCTCTTCCCGCTCGGTTACCGCGATCAGCACCGCAGCGGGACGGGGGGTGCCGCGGGGGCCGAGATGGGCGTCATCCCGCAGGTCCGGCAATTCGAGGCCATGCCCGCGATCGAACAGCGCGCTCAGGTGATCGAACAGCACACTCATGACGGCTGCAACGCGAAATTGGTGCCTTGGCTGCGAACGGTCCAGTCGTCTCCGCGCGCCAGCGCGATAGCTAGCAGCTGCTGATACGTGCTGCGATTGAGCCGAGCCTCCAGCCCGCGCCGGACGGTCACGTAGATACCGGGTGTCTCGGGATCGCCGCGTGCGGTGATCGGGTTGTCCGGCCCGGCAATTACGAGTTCGTCGGTGTTGATACGGAAGCCGAGGCCGCCATCGACTTCCGACACGTCGACCGCGATAAACGCGGCGTCCACGACCTCGATGGAGAGCTTCTCGAACGGCGTGACCAGCCAATGGCGGCCCTCTGCGTCGCGAGTCAGGAGGCCGGCGAACGCCCGGACCATTGCCGGCCGCCGGATTTCGCCGCTATCGTGAAACCAGGTCCCGTCAGCGGCAATGCGCATCAGGCTGTCGCCGGTCTTTTGCGGCGACCAATCCTCCACCGGGGGCAATTTGCGCTGTTTCACCTGCTCGGCAATCTGCGCGAGCGTAAGGCTGGCAAGTTCGGGCGGGGCTTCGTAGGGCATCCACCGTCAGATGGCAGAGGGAGGGCGGCCATTCAATCCCGCCGCATGAATAAGCCTACTGGGCACCCCACGGCCCGAGCATGCCGGTCTTTGGCAGCACCGCGGGATTTTCACACCTGAGCAGCAGCCGTTCGCGGTCGAAAGGGCCCGGGCAATACCAGTCGCCGGTATGTTCCGCGCTGAACCCGAAGAAGCGTCCGTAATATTCCTCGTCGCCAATCAGTATCTGCGGCAGCGGATTTGCTGTGTCGAGCGCCCCGAGAGAGGCCAGCATCAGTGCCTTTCCGTACCCTTCCTGCTGGCGTTCGGGCAGCACGGCCACCGGACCGACCATCAACATCGGATGGGCGCGCCCTTCGGGGTCGGTGAGGGCGACAGGCCACAACTGGATCGTCCCGGTCAGATAGTCCTCGTCATCGAGCGCTGCGAAACTGAGGGCCGGAAGCCAGTCGGTGCCTTCGCGCATCCGGTAGGCGGTGCGGGCGTGCCGATCCGGCCCGAATGCGCGGTCGAGCAAATCTTCGATCATCGCGGGATCGACATTGGCGAGGGGAACGATTGTTGGCATTTTTGCTCCGGAATGGAGCGCGCCGATAGGGCGCTGCCGACGCGGTGTCGACAGCAATCGAACTATCAGTGCGTCATGCGCAAATTGTCAGCCTGGTCACGCCGGAGGAGCTAGCCGCAGCAGACGACCGTTCTCGGTGTCTTCAAGCACCCAGATTGCCCCGTCCGGCCCTTGCACGATCTGCCGAATGCGTTCGCCCATGTCATAGCGGGCAACTTCGGTCGCTTTCTCGCCGTCGATCGATACATGGATGATAGCCTCGGTCTTCAGCCCCGCAATCAGCGCATCGCCGCGCCATTCCGGGAACATGTCACCATTATAGAAAATGAAATTTCCGGGCGCGATTACCGGGGTCCACTGGATCGCCGGTGCGGCGAATTCAGGGCGCGTGGAATGGTCGGGGATCGGATCATTGTCATAATGAATGCCGTCCGAGACAATCGGCCACCCGTAATTGGCCCCCTGCTTGACCAGGTTGAGTTCGTCGCCGCCCTTGGGACCATGTTCGAGATCCCACAACCGGCCTTGTTCGTCGAACTGCATGCCGAGAATATTGCGGTGGCCGTAAGACCAGATTTCCTGGCTTACACCGCCCCGGTCGGCAAACGGATTACCGGGTGCCGGCTCTCCGTCCAGAGTCAGGCGAACGATCGAACCGAGGTTGTTCGACAAATCCTGCGCAGGCTGCATTTTCTGCCGGTCACCGCTCGCCACATACATATACTGACCGTCTGGCGAAAAAAGGATCCGGTGCGAATAATGGCCGCGGCCGGTGACCTTCGGGGACTGCCGCCAGATCACTTCGAGGCCCTTGATCGCGCAGGACGTTCCGGCGCTGCAATCCAGTGTTCCCTTGCCGACCACAGCACCGCGTGTGTCACCTTCGCCCGCCTCCGCCCAGCTGAGATAAATCGCCTTGCTCGAAGCGTAATCGGGACCGAAGGCAATATCGCCGAGACCGCCCTGGCCGCCGTAATCCACCGTGGGGACGCCCGTGACGTTACCTGTGGTTCCGCTCGCCGGATTATAGAACTTTACCGTCCCTGCCTTTTCGGTCACGAAAAGTACGCCGGTACCGGGCTCGAAGGCGGCAGCCCAAGGCTCGGCAAAGGTGCCATGTTCACTGACCGCGAAGGCGCCCGAATTCTCGGAGATGCTTTCCACTGATGTCTGTGCGCCGCAGCTTGCGAGAGGCACGCTTGCCATGGTTAGAGCGAGGGCGATGAATCTGATGTCTGACATGTCCATACTCTCCGGAACACCCGAGGGCTGCTTTGGTGCCGGGGATATTATCCTCGGCGTTGATGAAGCGGGCCGCGGCCCGTTGGCAGGACCGGTTGTGGCTTCTGCCGTCGCGTTATGCAAGCCGCGGCCGGGCGGGCTGGACGATTCCAAGAAGCTAACTGCCATTAGGCGCGGCGAACTCGACCTGACGATCCGCCGCCGGTGCGCATGGGCGGTCGGCGTGGTCGATGTGGAAGCTATCGATCGGCTCAATATCCTCGGCGCGACGATGCTGGCGATGACGCTGGCGGTCCAGCGTTTGTGCGAGGCGCTGGGGCGCGAACCGGCGCGTATCCTGATTGATGGCAATCTTACCCCGGCCGGGCGGGCCGAGGGCTGGCGGTGGCAGGGTACGCCTATCATTGGCGGCGATGCGATCGAACCGTGTATTTCGGCGGCTTCGATTGTTGCCAAGGAATGGCGCGACCGGATCATGCTGACGGCTGCACGGGACCATCCACAATATTGCTGGGACCGGAACAAGGGATACGGAACGCGGGATCATCTGGCGGCGCTGCAGGAACACGGACCGTGCGCATTGCACCGCCGCAGTTTCGCCCCGGTCGCGCAGATGATGCTGCTCTGACTAGCGAAGGATTTCGCGGGCTTCCGCGGCGATAACTTCCGCGATTGCGGCGTATGCTCCGGCAAAGGCCGCGCCTTCGCGCCACACCGCCGCGATTGAACGGGTAGCCGACCAGTCCTCGATCGCAAATCGCCGCACCATATCCTCGCCGCCGGTTTCGGATCGTAGGTACAATTCGGGCAGGATCGCCAGGCCGAGCCCTGACCCGGCCATCTGGCGCAGGCTATCGAGGCTGGTACCCTCGTAATCGCGCATCAGTTCCGCGCCCAGTTCCCGGCAGATATCCAACGCCTGCCGATGAAAGTGATGCCGCCTGTCAAGGCTCAGTACGGGTTGCCCGGCAAAGTCCGATGATCTCAGTCCGTCGATACAGTGCAGCGGATGATCCGGCGCGCCGACCAGCGAAAGCGGTTCCCGGAACAGAGGTTCGACGTGCAGGCCGCCGCCCGCAACCGGCAAAGGGGCGAGCACCATGTCCAACGTACCGCGGGCCAGTTCCGCGAACTGGTCGTCCGGGATGCCTTCGCGGATATACATCCTCAGCAACGGGTTCTCGCGGTGCAGGCGAACCACCGCCGGCGGTATGAGGTACGGTCCAAGCGTCGGCGATACACCGAAGCGGATCGTGCCTACCGCGCCAGTGCGGCTCTGCTCCGCCAGGTGCCGGATCTCGCTGACGTCCATCAGCATCCGCCGCGCGCGGGCGGCGATCTCACGCCCGATGGGGGTCAGGCGGAGCGGCTTGCCGCGCTCGACCAGCTTGACCTGCAGTCGTTTTTCAAGGGCTTTCAACTGCTGGCTCAACGTCGGCTGGGTCACGGGAATGCTCGCAGCGGCTCTTCCGAAATGCCCCGTATCCTCCAGCGCGACGAGGTATTCCATTTGGCGAAGAGTCGGCATGATAGATACAGTCTATCAAAATGAGGTCAAAGTTCCAATTGGATTTATCGACGACGCTCCACCACTTTGCTCGAGACAGGGACATCACCATACCGGCAGGTGCTGCTTGTGCAGTCGGTGCCGGCAGCGGAGGTTGTGAATGAACACCTATCTCGAACGGCTTTTGCGGCGGCACCGGCGGATCGACCGCTTGATCGACACCAGCAAGGCGCATGGCAAGCAGGAAGACCTGAAGCTGCTGAAACGGGTTCGCTTGCGTTTGAAAGACAGGATTGCCGAGTTGCAGCGCCGCAACAACCCCATCTTGCGCGTCAACAAGTAGCGGCTCGGCAGGCGGCGCGTTTGACCCCTTACCCCTCCAGGGGGCGGGCGCGTCGCCGCATTTGTGCGGCAACAGGGCCGCAAAGGGGGCTATAAGTACGGGGCGGTAACCGCGCCAGCAATGGATCGGTTGCCGCCCCGATTTGATTTTTCGTCACGCCGAAGGGTTTTGATCATGTTACCGACAAACGCCGCGCGAGCGCTGCGAGACTTCCTGAAACAGGAAAGCGCTGGCGGAATATTGCTGATGTGCGCCGCCGCGGCGGCGCTGGTCGTGGCCAACAGCCCGCTTTCCGGCGCCTATGTGGCAGCATTGACTACCGAGCTTGCAGTTACAGTCGAGGGTGCTGGAATTGCCAAGCCGGCACTGCTGTGGATCAACGACGGCCTGATGGCAGTGTTCTTCCTGCTGATCGGTCTGGAGGTGAAGCGCGAAGTCCTGACCGGGCAGCTTTCCAGCTGGAAGCAATCCTCACTGCCGCTGTTTGCCGCGCTCGGGGGCATGATCGTGCCGGCCCTGACATATACCGCCATCAACTGGAACAATCCGGAAAACCTTGCGGGGTGGGCCATTCCGGCCGCCACCGACATCGCCTTCGCCCTTGGCATCCTCGCGCTGCTCGGCAGCCGTGTTCCAGTTGCGCTGAAGGCGTTGCTGCTCGCGATTGCAGTGATCGACGATATCGGCGCGATCGTCATTATCGCATTGTTTTATACGCCCGGCGTCGAACTGGCCATGCTGGGGGCCGCGGCGGCGGTTCTGGTAGCCCTGACGCTGATCGGCCGGGCGCGGGTCGGGTCATCGCTGCCCTATATCCTGCTTGGCATCCTGTTGTGGTTCTTCGTCCTGAAATCGGGCGTTCACGCAACTCTCGCGGGCGTGGCACTGGCGATGACGGTGCCGATGACCAGCCGATCGGGCGGGAAAGTGCTGGAACGGATGGAGCATGCTCTTCATCCATGGGTCGCGTTTCTGGTGGTACCGGTGTTCGCGTTCGCCAATGCCGGCGTATCCTTTGCCGGATTGGAAATCAGCGCGTTGGCCGCGCCGCTGCCGCTGGGAATTGCGCTGGGCCTGCTTCTGGGCAAACAATTGGGTATTGTCGGGTTTGCGTGGATGGCCGCCAAGTCCGGCATCGCCAGCCTGCCGGCAGGGATCAATTGGGCGCAAATGTGGGGACTGTCCCTGATTGCCGGTATCGGTTTCACTATGAGTCTGTTCATCGGCAATCTGGCGTTTGCTTCGCCGGAACAGATTGCCGCCGTCAAACTTGGCGTGCTCGGTGGTTCAATCCTGTCGGCTATCGGCGGCATCCTGATATTGCGCAGCGCTGGAAGGCAGCCTGCATGATGATAGCCGTTGCGATGTGCCTCGGAGGACTGGTCGCGCTCGTGCTGGGCGGGGACTGGCTGGTGCGCGGCGCCGTCTCGCTGGCGGTAAGGCTAGGGGTTTCGGGCCTGTTCACCGGCCTGGTAATTGTCGGGATCGGCACCTCGATGCCGGAACTCGTGACCTCGATCGAGGCGGCACTTGCCGGATCGCCGGGGATCGCGTGGGGCAATATTGCCGGTTCGAACATTGCCAACACCCTGCTGATCCTTGGCATTGCCGCCTTGATCCAGCCGATTGCCCTCAACCGGGTCGATTCGATGCGCGATGCGATAACCGCGCTGGCGGGGTCGGTGATGCTGTTCGTGGTCGCCTGGTTCGCATGGGGCAGCATCTGGATAGGTCTTGCGCTCCTCGCGGCTATCGCGGGTTACATTGCCTGGCGCTACACCCATTCACGCCAGCCCGGCGAGGAACCTTCTCTGCAGGAGGGCGCCCCGGTCCCGGCCAACCTTTCTGTGCCCGCAGCCGGCGCGCTGCTGCTGACCGGTTTGGGAGTCATGGTTTTCGGTGCCAGCTTCCTTGTGAGCGGCGCAGTCGATCTGGCCCGCCTGTTCGGGATGAGCGAGACGGTTATCGGCCTGACCATTGTCGCGGTCGGTACATCGCTGCCTGAACTGACCGCCTCGGCAATTGCCGCGTGGCGCGGGCATTCGGACCTGGCGATCGGCAATGTGCTGGGATCGAACGTGTTCAACATCCTGCTGATCGGTGGCGTCACCATGATCGCGGCACCGGGCGCGATCCCGGCCGAGATGATCGATATCGAACTTCCGCTGGTGGTTGCCAGTTCGCTGCTGCTGGTCTGGTTCATAGCCTATCGCAAGCAGATCGGACGCATCGCCGGGGCCGTGCTGACCGCGCTGTTCGTCGCCAACACCGCATTTCTTCTCGCCGCCTGATCAATCGTGCAATTGAGTTTCAGGCCGAGTCCTTAAGGCCACACCCCATGATGGCGATGCTGGGAATGCGAGCAGACTCAATATATTGTGGCGGGCTCTTTTTGTTCTCTCTTAACTTCACCACTGGCAAATCGGGTTCCTGATTATTCCGGCTTGACGTGGAGTCCGCTTGGACTCACCCTGTGGATAACTTAACAGGGGACTGAAGATGGGGGTCATGGAGACCACGAAGATGCGCGTCCGGACGGTCGCCAGAACGGCGAGCAAATCGGCTGCTCGCGAAGCGCGGGACGAGGGCGCACCTCTGCCGATCGGCCAGATCCTGCCGGGCGACTGTGTCGCGGCGATGCGTAGCCTGCCGGACAACAGCGTCGACTGCGTTTTTGCCGACCCGCCCTACAATCTCCAACTCGGCGGCGATCTCAACCGGCCCGACGGCAGCCAGGTCGATGCGGTTACCGACCATTGGGACCAGTTCGACAGCTTCGCCGCCTATGACGCGTTCACTCGCGACTGGCTGACCGAGGCCCGCCGGGTGCTGAAGCCCGACGGCGCGCTGTGGGTTATCGGCAGCTACCACAACATTTTCCGGGTTGGCTCGATCCTGCAGGATCTCGGCTTCTGGATCCTCAACGATGTCGTCTGGCGCAAGACCAACCCGATGCCGAATTTCAAGGGCACCCGTTTCACGAACGCCCACGAGACCCTGATCTGGGCCTCGCAAGGCGAAAAGGCGCGGTACCATTTCAATTACCGGGCGATGAAGACGCTCAACGACGAATTGCAGATGCGTTCCGACTGGTCGATGCCGCTGTGCGGCGGGCCCGAACGGCTGAAGCATGACGGCCACAAGGCGCACCCGACCCAGAAGCCCGAAGCGTTGCTGTACCGCGTGTTGCTGGCAACAACCGAGAAGGGCGATGTCGTGCTCGATCCGTTTTTCGGCACCGGCACTACGGGCGCGGTCGCCAAGCGCCTAGGCCGCCAATGGATCGGCTGCGAACGGGAAGATTTCTACCGCGATATCGCGATCAGCCGGATCGAGAAGGAACTGCCGCTGGATGAAAGCGCGCTGGTCACCATGCACAGCGCGAAGGGCGCGCCCAAGGTGGCGTTCGGCGTCCTGGTGGAGAACGGCCTGATCGCCCCGGGTACGCAGATATTCGACAAACGGCGCCGCTGGATCGCCACGGTTCGCGCCGATGGCTCCTTGGTGCATGAAAAGCAGGTCGGTTCGATCCACGGGCTGGGCAAGGACCTGCAAGGCGCGCCGAGCTGCAACGGCTGGACATTCTGGCATGTCGAACACAATGGCGATGTGAAGCCGATCGACGCGATCAGGCAGCTTTACCTGCTCAGTTCCGAAGACTGACGCGGACAATCGGCGGCATATCGAAATGGACCAGGTCTACCTTCGCCCGATCGGCTTTGCAGCCAGCCCGCAAAGCGAACATGGCGGTGCTGTCCGGCTCGCTGGCGGGATGATCTATGCCCACCGTTTTGCGATCATCCGGCGCAGCGGCGCAGAGATAGTCTCGCGTACGCTGGTTTCGGCGGACGGAATGGCCGAGGCGCTCGGTTGCTTGCCGGACGACGTGGCGGCGGACGCGGAGGCGCAATGGGGCGCGCTCCGATTTGCGCATCCGGCAATCCAGCTAGGCGAACGGACGATCCGTCTGGACCAGCCGCAGATCATGGGCGTGCTGAACGTAACGCCGGACAGTTTTTCCGATGGCGGCGACTTTCTGGATGACCCCGACGCTGGCCGGGCGCATGCCGCCGCGATGCTGGAAGCGGGCGCGGCGATCGTCGATATCGGCGGCGAGAGCACACGTCCCGGCGCAGCCGCGACGTGGGAAGGGGACGAGCTGAAGCGAGTCCTGCCGGCAGTGAAATACTGCTCGGCGATGGGCGCCGCGATCAGCGTGGACACCCGCCGTCCGGCAGTGATGGAAGCGGCGCTCGACGCAGGCGCGCACATCATCAACGACGTGTCCGCGCTCCGCCATGATCCGCGCAGCCTGGAACTGGTCGCCGCTCGGGGTTGTATGGTGATCCTGATGCACGCACCGGGCTCCGGCGCCGACCTGCATGCGAACAGCGAATACGGTAATGTCGTGCTGGACGTGTTCGATTGGCTCAAATCCGCGCGCGACCGTGCCGTGGTGGCTGGCGTGGCGCGCGAGCGAATCATCCTCGATCCAGGGATCGGTTTCGGCAAGAGCTTGTCGGACAATCTGGCTTTGCTCAACGCCTTGCCGCTGCTCCACGCCTTGGGCCAGCCGCTGCTGTTGGGCGCGAGCCGCAAGCGGATGATCGGCGCGCTGTCGAACGAAGCGCCAGCGGCGGAGCGGCTCGGCGGAAGTGTTGCGCTGGCGATTGCCGGGATGGATGCCGGCGTCCAGCTGCTGCGGGTGCACGACGTTGCGGCAAGCGTCCAGGCGCGGAATGTATGGCGGGGTCTCCGCGATGCGGCGCTGACCGATTTTTCGGATATCCCCGAAGACTGATCCTAACTCAGGCCTGAGCCTCCGGATTATGCACACGCGCAAGCGCGCTCTGCATTGCCTGGGTCATCCAGGTTTCATCAACACCGTCGAATGCGATCGAGACCGGTTCGGACGCGGCAACCTTGTATTTGCTGCGTTCGATTTGCTCGACGTCAAGTAACGCGCGGCCATTGGCGAGCCACATCTTGATGGCCACGACCCGGTTGCTGTGCACTTTCAGAACGAACCGCTTGAGTTCGGCAGTCGCGCCTTCTTCCGCCAGCTCGAAATCGGGCCGGCCTTCGAAGGTCGCATGGGCCAATTGCACCAGTTTTGTCAGCAGCGGACCTTCGACCCGGTCCCAGCGAATGCGCTGGTACAGGAAATTGTCTACCGTTTCGGACAAGCGGTCGCATTCGAGTTCCAGCGGGTCCTGTTGCACGGCATTTGTTCCATTCGGTTGCGCCTGCACCATAAGCGGTTGCTCTCGCCAACAGGCAAGTGTGCCGTAGCCCCTTGATGGTTAAGATATTGCCCCGTCCGCCATGCTTTCGAGGCTTGGCGGCACGAGATCAGAACGAATAACCGCCGTCGGTAATATGGACGATGCCGGTGACGTTTGCTGCCAGATCGGACAGCAGGAAGCCGATTTCGCCAGCGATTTCCTCTGACGTGGCAAAAGTACCGCGCGGAGTGGTGGTGGCCATGCCTTTGAGCGCAGCCTCCCGGCCATGGTCGGCGACGGCGTTCTGGAAATCGGGCGATCCTTCCCAGATCGCGGTGTCGACACCGCCCGGCGCGATGGCGTTCACGCGGATGCCGTGCACCGCATTTTCCGCCGCGGCGATCCGCGCCATATGCGCAACTGCCGCCTTGGCGACGCCGTACGGACCAATGCCCGGCACCGGTTTCACCCCGGTGATCGAAGCGGTGACCACCGCGCTGCCTTTTCCATTGCGCTTCATCGCGCGAATGCCCGCGGCCAGCGTCAGGAAAGCGCCGTCCAGATTGACGGCCATGACCCGGCGCCATTCCTTAAATGTCAGGTCGGCAATTTCGCCGCTGCCCCCGATCCCTGCGTTGACTATGACGTGATCCAGCATGCCAAGATCAGCCTCCAGTTCGGACCATTTCGCGGGATCGGCTACGTCGATAGCAAAACGTTCGGTAGCAGTGTCCAGCTTAAGGGCATCCAGCCCGTCTCGATCCCGGTCGATCAGCACCAATCGCTTCGCGCCCTGTGCTGCCAGCCAGTGCGAACACGCCGCCCCGATGCCCGACGCGGCCCCGGTTATCAGCACGCTCCGGCCGGTGAAATCGAGTGGGTTGGATGGCGCGGTCATAATCTTGGTCTCCAGTGAAATCGGGTCCCCCCTAACGCAACGCTATCTTAAAGCGAATATGCGATGGCCGGCTGGCGATGCTACCGGTGCTGATCACAATCGATACGGAATATTCCGCAGGGCTTTATGCCCGCGGGACGGGGGCGGATCGTGCCGTCAATTTCGATCGGACCATCGCGTGCCGGTCAAGCCGGGGTGAAGCCGGCATTTTCTATCAGATGGACGTATTCGACCGTTGCGGCGTCAAGGCCGTATTCTTCGTCGATCCGATGCCCGCGCTGGTGTGGGGACAGCAAGCGGTCGACGCGGTTGTCCAGCCGATCATCGCCCGCGGACACGAAGTGCAATTGCATTGCCACACCGAATGGCTCGCCTTTGCGGACCGGTCTCCGCTGCCGGGCCGGACGGGACTGAACATCAAGGATTTCACGTTGCCCGAACAGCGGGTTTTGCTGGAGTGGGGGCTCGACCGGATTGAACAAGCGGGCGCACCGCGGCCAATCGCTTTCCGGGCGGGCAATTACGGCGCGAACGACGACACGTTGTGCGCCCTCGCGGACCTGGACCTGCGGTGGGATAGCAGTTTCCCGGCGGGCCTCACGGGGTCGCTGTGCGAAATCAGCCTGCCAATGGGGGACTGCCGCCCTGTCAGCCACCGCGGAATGCGGGAATTTCCTGTCTCCGCGATCGCGGGACGAAGCGGCTGGCGGCACGCACAACTGACCGCGATGTCCTTTAGTGAGCTACGTGCGGCGATTTCCCATGCAGCACGCACAAACTGGCCCGGGTTCTGCCTCGTCTCGCACTCGTTCGAACTCTACAACCGCGAGACCGGTCGGCCGAACGCGCTGCTCTGCCGCCGTTTCGAAAAACTGTGCGAGTGGCTTGGAGTGTCCACCGAGGCTAAGGGCGCCGGTTTCGGGGACCTCGATCCCGATGTTTCGGGTGGTGAAGTGTCGCTGTTACCACATCACTTCGCCCGCACGGGGCTCAGGATGGCCGAGCAATTCGCCGCCAACACGGTGTTCCGATGAGCAATCAGCTGACCCGCAACTTCGGGACAAGCAGGGGACTCGTGCGGCTGGGCCTGTCCTATATCGAAGCCGTGCCGCTATGGTCGGCAGCGGTCAGGCCGGTGCCGTACGAGGTCCGCCGGCTGGTGTTCGTGTGCCACGGAAACATTTGCCGCAGCGCGTTTGCGGAAGGGGTTGCCCGCGATCTGGGGATCCGCGCGTCGTCGTTCGGTTTGTCGACAAGCAAGGGTAAGCCCGCCCATGAACCCGCCCGAGCAGCAGCGGCAAAACTCGGCCATCCGATCGAGGCGCATCTGACTACCCGGGCGCAGGACTTCGTTCCGCAGCCGGGCGATTATCTGCTCGGCATGGAGCATCGCCACTTGCGAAAGCTGGCGGCGCTGGAGCATCTGGCGCATCTACCCCGCGGATTGCTAGGCAGTTATACCAGCCCCCCGATGCCCCACCTGCACGACCCCTACCGGCTTGATCCCGCGTTCATGGAAGTGTGCTTGCGGCGGGTGGGATCCGGGGTGATCCATCTGGCGCAGGCTTACCCCGGCGCGCGGCTTGGCTGATTATTGACCGGATATCGGACAAGAACGGCCGCGGGTCCCGCACGGACCAGACGTAATAACAAGCCGCCGGGTCGATGAACTGGAAGATGAAGCTGGACAGCAGGACCAGCTTCTCGGCCATCGGCAGCGCATTCTTCATCTGCGCCAGCAAATGCTTGGTATCCGGCACCATGTAGCGGGCGATCCGGTGGCGCGGCCGCGATGGTGATCGAGATACTGTTAGCTTCGCCTGACCAACCGCGCAGCGCCACGTCTCCCAGGCGAAATTCGCGTCGCAGTGATAGGCCAGCGGGATGCTGCCCCAGAAACGGCCGTTGATTTCCATCAGGACGTAACGGCCAGTGGCGGGGTCGTGGCGGTATTCGACCATCGCGGGACCTTCCCACCCGATCGAGCGCAGCAGTCGCTCGGAAAGCATCATCTGCTCGTTATGCTCGGTTAGCGGTACCGAGGTGCAGCAAGTCGAGATCCCTCCCGTTGGCGGCCATTCCCGCAGTCGGCGGTGCTGGAATTTCAGCGTCGCTTCGCCGCGGTGCATGTGCAGCATCTGGCCGAACCCGTATCCGCGCGCGTATTCCTGCACCATCGGCCATGTGGCGATCCGGTCATATTTGCGCAGGATGGACTGCAGCGCTTCCGGATTGTCCGCATATTCCACTTTCTCGAGCGGCAGGCTGGCGGCGGACAACCTGTCAATCATCGCTACCGGGTCGGACCATTTGACTGCGACCGGATAGGTCAGGGAGGTGGGAAATGTATTCTCGTTCTGCGGCGCAAGGGGCTGCCAACTGGCAGGAACATCGATCCCAACGCTCCGCGCTGCATCCAACGTCGCGGATTTATCGAGCACCAGCGCAAATTTCTCTGCTTCCGGCGCGATGACGAGGCAACCGGGCAGGGTGCCGCGCAGGGCGCAAAGTTCCGCCAGGGTCTGTTCGGATATTGCCATGACGGCGCCGATTTCGTGAGTTGTCACGAATTCCGGAAGCCACTGGGCCAGTGGACCTCGTGGCCGCAAGAAGAAGCGGTCTGCATGGCGCGATTTGCCGCCAATCGAATCAGGCCGGTTGCCGATGGCGTAGACTGGAACCCCGCGCTCCCCCAGCTCCCGCACCACGGCGAGCCCGATCGGACTGTCGGTGCCGATAACGGCGGTTTTCAGCATTGAACTAGGCTGCGTCACCGATGCCGAGATCGCCCAGCTTGCGGTATAGCGTGGATCGCCCGATCCCGAGACGGCGGGCAACTTCGGTCATCCGGCCGCGGTAATGGCCGATAGCCAGGCGGATAACATCCGCCTCGATCTCTTCCAGTGGTCGGAGATTGCCGTCGGGCGTATAAAGCATCACCCCGACACCCTCGTGCAAAGGATCAAGCGGCGTGTCGCATTCACCCAGCAATTCGGACAATTGCGGGAAACTTTCGACCGTCAGCGTTTCGTTATCGCAGAACACCGCCGCGCGGAACAGGACCGCCTGCAACTGGCGCACGTTGCCGGGCCAGTCGTAGGCGGACAGCAGGCTGAGCGCGGCATCGCTGATCGACAGGGCGCGGAGGCCCGGCTGCTCTCCGATGCGGGAAAGGAAATGACGGGTAAGGGCCGAAATGTCGCCTTGCCGTTCGCGCAAGGGGGGGAGCACGATACGCGTGCTCGATACCGCCTTGTAAAGGCCCGGATCGAAATGCCCCGCCGCGACGAGGTCGGCCAAGGGAATGTTGCTTGCTGCGAGAAGCCGCACGTCCACCCGAAAGCCGTGCTTCGCGCCGACCGGACGAACGATTCCGCTGGTCAGCGCTTCGGCCAGCACTTCCTGCAATTGCGGAGCCAGCCGGTCGATCTCGTCCAGCACCAGCGTGCCGCCGTCGCAATGCTGCAAGGCGCCGATCTGCCGGTCGAAGGCGCCGGGGAAGGCGTTCTGTTCATGCCCGAACAGGACCGATTCGATGGAATTCGCCGGAACCCCGCCAATATTGATGATCCTGAGGGATGACTTGGACCGGGTGCTGGCGGAATGCATCGCCCGCACCAGCATTTCCTTGCCGGTCCCGGTTTCGCCTTCGATCAGCACCGACGCGTGGCCGCGAGCTGCCTTGGCAGCGTTGGCGAGCGCTGCGCGAAACGATTGCGAGGTGCCGATCATGGCGTCGAAATCGAGCACCGCAGGCATCTTCTCAGTCAGCGGCTGGAGTTCGTGCTTGGGCGCTTCGTGTTTCGTGGCGCTGCGCAGGGCCGTCATCAGCCGGTCGGGTGCCACTGGCTTGACGAGGTAATCGGTCGCTCCGGCGCGCATCGCTTCGACCGCCAGCAATGGCGAGGCGCTGGTCGTCAGCATCAGGATCGGCATCGCCGGGCGCCGCGCCTTCAGTTCCTCGATCAGGCTACAGGCGTCGTCGCCGGGTACCCACTGGTCGAGGATGATCGCCGACAATTGCATGCCCTGCCGGGTGCCGAGCGTAGCGATCGCTGTCTCGGCGTCGCCCACCACGAGCACGCGCCAACCTTCACGCGCGGCGAGCGCCGTGATGAGCCGGCTTTGGGCCGGTTCATCATCAATCAGCATCAGCAATCGCGTCGAATCGTCAGCCATAGAATCCCAAGACCGTCCCGGTGCGGTACAGATCCGATGGACTAACCTGATCAGGTAAAGGTCGGATTAAGGACATTGCACCTCATCCGATTGTTTCGCAGACGCATTGGGCCGCCTGTGCATCGCGAACACGGAAGATATCGGGCGAGGCTTGATGCCAGCGGTGCCGCACGATAGACGGACCGTGAGAGAAACTTGAGATACGGGGATTCGACATGGCATCGCCAAATGACTTCAAATCGGCGGAAAAAACCTACAGCTCGTTTATCGGCACGCTCAAGTGGTCGGTGCCGCTGATCGCATTGATAACCATGATCGTTGTTATTCTGATCGCGTCTTGAGCGCGCAGAACTTGCGCATTGCGGTCCTGAAGGAGCGCGCCGACGGCGAGACACGGGTGGCGATCATTCCCGAAACGGTGAAGAAGTTCACCGCATTGGGGGCAACCATCGCAGTTGAGGCCGGTGCTGGCGAAGCGGCTTCGGTTTCCGATCAGGCCTATGTGGACGCAGGTGCCGGGATAGGTACAGCGGCCGAGGCTGTGGCCGGTGCGGATATCGTGCTGGCGGTTCAGGCTCCCGCTGTTGAGTTGTTGCAAGGCGCAAATCCCGGCGCATGGGTCGCGGCATCCTTCGATCCTTTCGGGCCGCGTGGCCGTGTCGACGCCTATGCAATGGGTGGGTTCGAAGCGCTGGCGATGGAATTCATGCCGCGGATCACCCGCGCGCAAAGCATGGATATCCTGTCCAGCCAGTCCAATCTGGCCGGATACAAGGCGGTTCTGGCCGCAGCGGACCAATATGGCCGCGCTTTTCCAATGATGATGACCGCAGCGGGCACGATTACTGCTGCTCGGGCATTTATCATGGGTGTAGGGGTCGCCGGATTACAGGCGATCGCGACCGCCCGGCGGCTCGGTGCGCAGGTTTCTGCCACGGACGTTCGCTCGGCTACTAAGGAGCAAATCCAGTCCCTGGGCGCAAAACCGATCTTCGTGGAGGACGTCGCAGGCATCGAAGGCGAAGGAAGCGGCGGTTACGCCACCGAGATGTCGGAAGAATACCAGAAGGCGCAGGCCGAACTGGTATCCAGCCACATTGCCAAGCAGGATATCGTGATCACGACGGCGCTCATTCCCGGGCGCGCCGCGCCGCGCCTTATCTCGGACTCGCAAATTGCCACGATGAAGCCCGGCAGCGTGATCTTCGATCTCGCAGTGGCGCAGGGCGGCAACGTGGAAGGCAGCGTGCCCGATCAGGTGGTGACCCGCCACGGGGTGAAGATCATGGGCTTTTCCAACACGCCCGCTCACCTGCCCGCCGATGCATCCGCGCTATTTTCCCGAAACCTGTTTAATTTCCTGAGCGCTTTCTGGGACACGGAAGCGGGCAAGCCGGTGCTGGACGAGGAAATTGGCAACGCCGTGCGGCTGACGCAGGGCGGCAAAGTGGTCAATGAGCGGTTGCTCGGCTCAGGAGAGTAACCTTGGATTTCATCTCAATTCTTTCGATTTTCGTGATGGCCTGTTTCGTAGGTTATTACGTCGTCTGGTCGGTGACCCCGGCGCTGCACACGCCGTTGATGGCGGTGACCAATGCGATTTCTTCCGTCATTATAGTCGGCGCGCTGGTCGCGGCAGCGGGAGCGGGTAACCCGGTCGCCAAATGGCTGGGCCTTGCGGGTGTGGTCCTTGCCAGCGTGAACATCTTCGGCGGGTTCGCGGTTACCGCGCGCATGCTGGCGATGTACAAGAAGAAGGAGCGCAAGTGATGCCCTTCTCCTTCTTATCGTCGGGTGTCGAGGGTATCGGCGCCGTTCCCGTATGGGTTCCGCTTGCCTACCTCGTCGCAGGCGTTTTCTTCATTCTCGCGCTGCGAGGGCTGAGTTCACCTTCCACCAGTCGGACCGGCAACCGTTTCGGCATGGCCGGGATGCTGATCGCGGTGGTTACCACACTGGTAACGCATGACATTGCCAGCCTGCCGGAAATCCTTGTCGCTATTGCGCTGGGCGGTAGCATTGGTTGGATCATCGCCCGCCGGATCGAAATGACCGCGATGCCGCAATTGGTGGCGGCGTTCCACAGCCTCGTTGGCCTGGCTGCGGTGCTGGTGGCGCTGGCCGCGTTCTTCAACCCGACGGCGTTCGGAATTGCCGACGCGGCAGGGCAGATCCTGACCGTCAGCCGTATCGAGATGGCGCTGGGTGCCGCGATAGGCGCGATTACGTTCTCTGGCTCGGTGATCGCCTTTGCGAAGTTGAACGGGAACATGTCCGGTTCGCCGATCATGCTTCCAGGCAGGCACATAATCAACCTGGGCACGCTGATCGCAATCATCGTGCTGACAGGCCTCTATGCCGTCAGCCCCTTGGGCGGCGCGGGCGAGGGCTGGATGTTCTGGGCGATCGTAATTGCGGCGTTCATCATCGGCTTCCTGCTGATCATTCCCATCGGCGGTGCGGATATGCCGGTGGTGGTGTCGATGCTGAACAGCTACTCCGGCTGGGCAGCGGCGGCGATGGGGTTCACGCTGGGCAACACCGCGATGATCATCACCGGCGCGCTGGTGGGCAGTTCGGGCGCGATCCTGAGTTACATCATGTGCAAGGCGATGAACCGCAGTTTCATCTCGGTAATCGCAGGCGGCTTCGGTGCCGAGGCGAGTTCCGGAGGGGACGGGGTCAAAAGTGACCGGCCGTGGAAACGCGGCAGCGCGGAAGATGCCGCGTTCCTGCTGCAGGAAGCGGAAAACGTCATCATCGTCCCGGGCTACGGCATGGCGGTGGCGCAGGCGCAGCACGCCCTGCGTGAAATGGGCGATGTCCTGAAGGAGAAGGGCGTCAACGTCCGTTACGCAATTCACCCGGTGGCGGGCCGGATGCCGGGGCATATGAACGTCCTGCTGGCGGAATCCAACGTGCCCTATGACGAGGTTTTCGAGCTGGAGGACATAAACAGCGAGTTTGCCCAGGCCGATGTGGCCTTCATCATCGGGGCGAACGACGTGGTCAATCCGGCCGCCAAGACCGACAAATCAAGTCCGATTTACGGTATGCCGGTGTTCGACGTGGAAAAAGCCAAGACGGTCATGTTCATCAAGCGCAGCATGGGCGGGGTGGGCTATGCCGGGGTCGACAACGACGTGTTCTACATGGACCAGACGATGATGCTGCTCGCCGATGCGAAGAAAATGGTCGAAGAAATCATCAAGCACCTCGACTGATCCGATGCGCAAACTTCTCTTGTTCGTGGCGCTGGTGGCGGGCGTGGTCGCGCTCGGGATCAGTACCGGTGCGGTTGACGCTGTGGTGGAATGGCGCGTTAAATCGGGCTTGATGGACGCCGGTATCGGGGAAAAGCGCGCGACCTGCATGGCGGCGCGAATGACCGACCGGCTTGGCATCCTGCAATTGCGCAAATTGCAGAATATGCAGGCGAAGGACGGTGAGACAGTGGAGCCAACCGGGCTCGGCGATTACATCAAGCGGGTCCGGCGGATACGGGACGCCGAAGTGGTCGCCGTCACGGGTAGTTCCGCAGCCCTGTGCGCCGTCGGGATCGGTTAAGCTACGGCGGGTTACAGCCGGGTGAAAGTCACAGTCCGGCAGAACACGGAAACGCATCCCTTTACCTTCAGCTTCGATCCCTCGCGGGCTAGGTCGGCGCTGAAATAGCGGCCTTCCTGCGGACTGTATCCCTTGCCCTCGAACCCGTCGCCATCGGGTGTCAGGTTCCAGAAAATCCGTTTGCCGAGTAGTTTCTCGTCGCGCTTGGCCTTGTCGGGATTTTTCGTGTCGCGGGCCCCGCCGTCAGGTTCCTTCACCAGAAACTGGTCGATCTTGCCGCAGATCGCAGTGCCGCATTTGTAAAAGGAAATTACCGAAGTGGCGTCATCGGTCTTCCATTTGCCCAGTATCGATGCGGGAGCGGCGAGTGCGGGGGTGGCGGTAAGCACGGCAGCAAGCGCAAGCGGCGTTATGGTCGCAATTCGCATTTTCAATCCTCGTTACGGGTGGAAACGGGCTTCGTTTCACACCTTGGTTTCGCGGCAATTCTGGCGCATCATGGAAACAATGTGGAGAGGAAATGTCATGATCAAGCTGAACCTTGCCTGTGGAACGGCGGTCATGCTGCTCGCTTGGGCGCCTTACGTTCAGGCCAAAGACGTCGCGATCGCGGCTGGGGAAGGCGCGCAGATGCGCCTCCAGGAAGCGCTGATAATGGCAGAACCGGGCGATACCTTGGTTCTGGATGCGGGAAAATTCGTGCTCTCCGACGGGCTGTCGCTCGACGTTGACGGGGTTACCATCCGCGGGGCGGGGATGGACCGCACCGTGCTGGATTTCACTGGTCAGATGGACGCGGGGGAGGGTCTGCTGGTGACGTCCGACGGCGTCACCCTGCGCGACTTCGCGCTCGAAAACCCAAAGGGGGACGGTATCAAGTCCAAGGGCGCGGACAACATCGTCTATCACCGCGTCCGCGTCACCTGGACCGGCGGCCCTTCAGCCAGCAATGGTGCGTACGGCATCTATCCGGTTGAGAGCACAAATGTCCTGATCGACGGGGTCAAGGTATCCGGTGCCTCCGACGCGGGCATCTATGTCGGGCAAAGCAGCAAGATTACCGTCCGCAATTCGATTGCCGAGGCGAACGTCGCCGGGATCGAGATCGAGAACAGCCGCGATGCGCTGGTCGAAAACAACATGGCGGTCCGCAACACCGGCGGCATCCTGGTGTTCGACCTGCCCAATTTGCCGGTGATGGGCGGCGGCAACGTGATCCTCCGGCGGAATCTGGTGGTCGACAACGACACGGCCAATTTCGCGCCGCCGGGTAATATTGTCGCCAGCATCCGCCGGGGGACGGGGATCCTGGTGATGGCGAATGACGGGGTCCTGATCGAAGACAATGTCCTCAGCAATAATCCGACCGCGCATGTCATGGTGATCGCCTATACGCAGCCCTACGAGGACGAGCGCTACAACCCGTTCGCGCGCAATGTCGTGGTCGGTGAAAACGCCTTCGGACGCGGCGGCGACGACCCGCAGATGGGCGGAGCAGAGATGCTGGTTGCAGCATTTGGCGGCGCGCTGCCCCCGGTGATGTGGGACGGCGTTTCGCAGGGCGATACCGGCCTGACCGTCAGCGAAGGGGTTACCGGTTGGTCGCTTAATCTGGCAAAGCCGGGTCAGGACCCTGCGACGGGCCAGCCGGCGCCGCTCGATGTTCCGCAGCCCGGTTACAGCTTCGATACTGCCTCCGTCGGTGCGCCCGCTGAACTGGAGGCGCGTCTGACGTCATGAGGCCGCGCAATGTCCTGTTGGTCCTGGCGGCTGCGAGCCTCGGGGCGGCGGCGCTCGCGGCTCCGCTAGCCGCGCCCCGCGCCGTGAACGATATTGCGGTCAGCCAGACCCCGCTACCCGGAAAGCTGTCGGACTTCGGATTTTTCGCTGATCCGTTGCGCCAGTTTCCCTCGTCCGGCGTTACCGCCTACCGGCTCAACACACCGCTGTATTCGGACGGGGCGGAGAAACTTCGGTTCCTCTATCTGCCGGAGGGCACCAGCGCTGGGTCTGACGGAGAGGGCCTGCTGGTCCTGCCGGTCGGGGCTGCGCTCATCAAGACGTTTGCCTTCGGGGAAGGCGATGACCGCCGGTTGATCGAAACGCGGGTGCTGCTCCACCGGGCCGATGGCTGGACGGCGTTGCCATATCGGTGGAACGATGCGCAGACCGAAGCCACGCTGGCCATTGCCGGCGGGCGGGTGAACCTGACAACGCCCGAAGGAGAAGCAATCAGTTACCGGGTGCCGAACAAGAACCAGTGCAAGGAATGCCACGGAGTGGGCGGGGAAGTGATCCCCATCGGGCCCAAGGCGCGAAATTTGTCCACTGCTTGGCTTCAAGGGATGGTGACTAGCGGGCATCTCGACCGCGTACCCTCCGGCTCGGACAAACTGCCGGTCTGGGAACACCGCAGCGATGCCGAGGCGGCATCCGTCGCCCGGGCCTACCTCGATGTAAACTGCGCCCACTGCCACCGTCCGGGCGCGACCGCTTCCAATTCCGGGCTCGACCTGCGGTGGGAGCAGGACGATCCCCAGGCCCTCGGTATCGGCAAACGTCCTGTCGCCGCAGGCCGCGGTTCGGGCGGACTGCTGTTTGACGTGGTCCCCGGTAAGTCCGGGGAATCGATCTTGGCGCACCGGATGAAAAGTCTCGAACCGGGCGTCGCGATGCCCGAACTTGGCAAGTCGACCGTGGACAAGGACGGCGTGGCAGCGGTCGAGCAATGGATCCGGGAAATGCCGTCGAGATGAGAGCGCTGTTCAAGGGTTTGCTGGTGCTGGTAACGGTGCTGGTGGCTGCCTTCCTGTTCTTCCGCACGCCCGATACCGATCCGGCGGAGATGCGCGCCAAATACGGCGGCCCGCCCTCGCAGTTTGTCGACCTCGACAACGGTCTGACGGTTCATGTCCGCGACGAAGGGCCGCGCGATGCGCCGGCAATCGTCCTGCTGCACGGTTCCAACGCCGATTTGCACACGTGGCAGGAATGGGTCCGACTGCTGGGCCAGGATTACCGGATCATCCGTTTCGACCAGATCGGCCACGGGCTGACCGGACCCGCGCCGAACGGGGACTATTCTACCGCGGCATTCGTTGAAACGGTCGACCAAGTGGCGTCCTCGCTGGGGCTGGAACGCTTCATTCTCGGCGGCAATTCCATGGGCGGGCAGATCGCGATGGCCTATGCCATCGCCCATCCGGACAGACTGGACGCATTGATCCTGGTCGATGCCGGGGGCGCGCCGCAACCGGGCGAGGGAGGTAGCGGGAACATCGGCTTTACTATCGCCCGGATGCCGGTGGTAAACCAGTTGATGACGCAGATCACTCCCCGACCGATCATCGAGCAGAGCTTGTCCCAAAGCGTATCGAACCAGGCGGTGGTGACCCCTCAGGCGGTGGACCGATATTGGGAATTGCTGCGGTATCCAGGAAACCGCGCCGCAACGCTGGCCCGGTTTGGCAAGCCCGCCGAGGCTTTTACGGACGCACAAGTCGCCCGGGTCACCGTGCCGACCCTGATCATCTGGGGCGAGGACGATGCGCTGATCCCGTTTTCTTCGGCCGCATGGTTTGCGAAAAACTTGCCCGAATCGACCCTCGTTTCCTATCCTGGAATTGGGCACCTGCCGATGGAAGAGGCTCCCGTAAGGAGTGCGGATGCAGTCCGGGAATGGCTTGGTGAACCGGCGTTAGCCACTGCTGTCCGCTGATTCCGCGGCGTGCCGCAAGCCGCTGGACCTGCGCCGTTGCTGTGGTAAGCCTTGTGCACGTGCCGGGGCCACAAGCAGGGTGAACGGTCGTTTCAGGGAAGTAATTCGTTGCGCAAATTGGGTCTGATAGGGGGGATGAACTGGATCTCCACCCTGACATATATCGAGCTGATCAACCGCCGGGTGCAGCGCCGGGCGGATGCGCGCGCAACCGCACCCCTCGTCGTGGAAAGTCTCGATTTTGGCCAGCTGGAGGGTTTGCGCGAAGGGAAGGATTGGGAAGCCGCCGCTGGGATGGTGGTAGATTCAGCCGGCCGACTGGAGCAGGCTGGCGCCGAGGGCCTGGTGATCTGCGCCAACACAATGCACAAATACTATGACCGCGTGGTCGCTGCTGTCGGTATCCCGGTGATCCACGTGGCGGATTGCCTTGGTGCCCGGATGGCCCGTGAAGGTGTCACCAACGCAGCGCTGATCGGCCGCCGGAATGTGATGACCGAAAGCTTCTTCCGCGAACGGCTGGTCAGCCACGGGATCGACCTGATGCCGCCGAAGATGGATAACGTCGAAGTGATCGACCGGATCATTTACGAGGAGTTGATGGTCGGCAAGGCGAGCCGTGACGCCCAGCGGGCGCTTAAAACCATTATTACCCAGAAAGAACAGGCCGGCGCCAAGGCGATCGTGCTGGCGTGCACCGAACTCGAATTGGTGGTGGATATCGACGCAAACGTCCTGCCGATATTCGATTCCACGCGAACCCACTGCGATGCGGCGGTCGATTGGATGATGGGTACGGATTGACACCGCAATCGTACCTGTTGCCAGATTGTTCCCGTTGTTTGCGGGTCCGGCATCTCCTAAGTCCGCTGGCACATGACCCGTGCCCCCTTCGCCGCTGACCCCACCCGATCGCGCGGCCGCGAGTTTGCCGAAAACCGCGAAGGCGCACGAGGACCGCGGAGCGAATTCCAGCGCGACCGTGACCGGATCATCCATTCGATCGCGTTCCGGCGGCTCCGCAGCAAGACACAGGTCTTCATCGCGCCCGACGGGGACCATTACCGTACCCGGCTGACCCATAGTCTCGAGGTTGCCCAGATCGGCCGCGTGATCGCCCGCACCCTCGGCCTCGACGAAGACCTGACCGAGGCGCTGTGCCTCGCACATGACATCGGCCATCCGCCGTTCGGGCATGCAGGGGAGGATGCCCTTTCGCAGGCGATGGCGGAGCACGGCGGCTTCAATCACAACGCGCAGTCGCTGCGGACCCTGATGCGGATCGAGAGCCCCTATTGCGACCATCAGGGGCTGAACCTGACCTGGGAACTGCTGGAAGGGTTGGCCAAACACAACGGTCCGGTTGCGCAGCCGGGCTGGGCACTGTCGGAGCTGGACACCGCATTTCCGCTCAAGCTGGGCGATTATCCATCCCTCGAAGCGCAGATCGCGTCGATTTCCGACGATATTGCTTACGACAATCATGACATCGACGATGGACTGCGCGCCGGGTTTCTGCAGCTGGATGACCTGCTAACTCTGGATTTCGTCGCGGACCAGTGGCGGACCGTCGAAAAGCGCTTCCCACATGCTACGCGCGAACGGCAGTTGCGCGAACTTGTCCGGGGGCAAATCGGACTGATGGTGAATGATGTAATCGAACACACCCGGGCCGTGGTGGCAGGGTATACCTCAATCGACGAAATCCGCGGTGCCGGCACGGTGCTCGGCACGTTCTCGCCCGCGATGCAGGCAGACGAGCGGAAGCTGAAGAAATTCATGTACGACCGGCTCTATTATCATCCCGAACAGAGAGCGACAGCACAGCGCGCAACCGAAGTCGTTGCGAAGCTGTTTGCCGCGTTCGCGCAGGATAACCGGCTGCTTGAAGAACGCTGGTACCACTCACTGCCCGACGCCCAGCCGCAGCGCAGCCGCCATATTGCCGATTACATCGCAGGCATGACCGACCGTTTCGCGATCGACCAGTGCGCGAAGATTTACGGCGAAGTGCCGGAGGGCCTGAGCAATGTTTAGTACCTCGGGCGGGCCGATACGGATTGCGCTGGTCGGCGCAACCGGGATGATCGGACGCGCGGTCGTGGAAGCGTGCATCGGGCGCGAGGACGTGCGGCTGGTCGCCATAGCCCGCCGCGAAATGAAGCTGCCCGTTGGCGCCAAAATGGAATTGTTCGTCGCCGATCCGGCGAAGTGGGAAGAAGTGCTCGAGGCCGTCAAACCCCAGGTGATGATCAACGCGCTGGGCACGACGCTAAAGAAATCGGGCGGCGACGAGGACGTTTTTCGCGCGGTGGACCAGGAACTGGTGCTTGATGTGGCCCGCGCGGCCCACCGGCAGGGTGTGCAGCGGTTCATCTCGGTAAGTTCGGTAGGAGCGCACATACTGGCCAAGACATTCTACCTTCAGGTCAAGGGCGAGGTCGAGCGTGATCTGGCCAAGGTCGGGTTCCGGCGGCTAGATATCCTCCGACCCAGCCTGCTTCGCGGTGCGCGTCTAGATGACCTGCGTTTCGCCGAAAGGCTGGGAATGATAGCGTCACCACTAGGCAATCTGATGCTGCAGGGCGGCTACCGGAAATACCGCGCGGTGGAGACCGATACGGTGGCGGACGCCGCCCTGGCACTTTCGCTGACCAAGCCCGGCGGCAAATTTGCACACGAACACGATGCAATCTTGCGAGCTGCCAATTCGCTGCCGCAACCCGAAACCGGGCCGATGGCTTGAGGGGTTGCGCGGCCAGATAGGAACTTACGATATGTGGCAGACACTATTCGGCGCGGTGAACATAGTCGCGCTGATTGGCTGGGTCTTCCTGATCCTCCTCCCGCATAAGCCGCTGCCGCTGACCGCGGTCCTGTATCTTGGCGTGGGGCTGCTTTGCCTCGTCTACACGGCAGGTCTGATAGCGCTCATGAGCGGGATCGCCGATGCCGGAGTGGGCGGATTGAAGGCCGATTTTTCTTCAATCGAAGGCGTACGCGCCATTTTCGCCTCGGATGGCGGTGTCACCGTCGGCTGGACACACTATCTGGCGTTCGATCTTTTCACCGGGCTATGGATTGCGCGGGATGCCGATGCGAAGGGATTTTCGCGGATCGTGCAGGCGCCGGTGCTGCTGGCCACGCTGGTCGCGGGTCCGGCCGGGTTGCTCGTCTGGCTCATCATTCGTGAACGGCGCGCGAGGACGCACGGCCGCATGAAAACCTAGTTGAAGGTTCGAAATCAAAGATGCCCAAACGCAAGCGCCCGCCGGAATTTCCGACGGGCGCTCATGCGACCATAATTATAGGGGAACGATCAGATGGCGCGGTCGCCAGCCTCACCAACCGATTCGATGTCTTCACCGACACCCTTGACCGTGTTGCAGGCAGCAGTCGTGATCGTCATTGCTGCAATGCCGACTGCGATGAGAAATTTCCGTGTCATCGTTCGTTCTCCGAATCTCGGCCCGATCTTGGGCCATCAGGCATACAACCATCCGTTAGATCGACGGTTCCCTAATCTGGCAACATTTGGCGCGCCTCAAGCTCGGTTCGCCGCTTTCTAGTCAAAAAGTGCTCGCGCCAGGCGATCGTAACCCCAGCGGCGATGATCAGTGGCGCGCCGATCCAAGTCGAAGCAGGGGGCAGATGTTCGAACACCGCCCAGCCGAACAATGTGGCCCAGATAATTGCGGAATAATCCATCACGATCACCGTGGAGACTGTTCCTACCCGCAGCGCCGCTGTGAGCAGGAATTGTCCGAGAATGCCGAATAACGCGAGCCCTGCCAACAAGCTCCACTGATAGGGCGTGTGCTGCTGCGCAACGAAGGGCATCGCCAGCGCGAGGATCGGAGTGGTGAAGGCCGAGAAGTAGAAGACGATCGTAAGCGGATGCTCGGTCTTGCCGAGATCGCGGATCTGGATCGAGATCAGTGCGATCATGAATGCCGCGCCGATCGCTACCAGCGCGCCGTATAGCCGAATGTCGCCGCCGCCGGGCTGTGCGATGATCACGACGCCGGCAAATCCCAGGATAACTGCAGCCCAGCGGTACGGTCCGACCTGTTCCCGCAGCAAAATCGCCGACAGGATTACCGCCCAGATGGCGGAGGTGAAGCCGAACGTTGTCGCTTCCGCGAGGGGAAGTAGCAGTACCCCCCCGAAATTAAGCACCATGCCGACTATTCCGTAAGCGGCGCGCTTGCCGTGGAGCGCCATCCGGTCGGTTTTCAGCAACAGCATTCGCCCGCTGAAGTAAAACCAGCCAGCCAGCAGGGGGATTGTCACGACCTGCCGCCAGAACAGTATTTCGAGCAGGTGCACGCCGCTTTCGCCAAGCAGCTTAACGAACACCAGCATCAGTGACAGCACCAGTGCCGCGCCCAGCCTGATTACCAATGCGAATAGCGGTCTCTGCTGCGGCCCGTCGGTCATGGGTCCGCATTAGGCGAGGGCCGGATTTGTTCAAGCCGCCATTGCCGCCGGTCTGGTGGTTGCCGAACCGCTATCCAGCCGCCATATCGCGCGGCGCGATGAGCGTGCATGAATTCCTGACATTCGCCAGCGAGGCGGACATTGTGGGCCTTTGGGGCCTCGCGATGCTGGTGCTTGCCGTCGTATCGCTGATTGCCGAGCGCAGACGTATGAAGCGCACCCGAATTGACCGCATCGGCTGGGTACCGTGGACCAATATTTTCATGATCAGCGCCATTATCGGCATGGGGCTGCTGGCCCTGGCCGCCAAGGGAATACTGGCAGGGTAGGCTGCCAGCCCGGGAGCCTTTTTTAAAGGCAGGCTTCTAGAAACGCCTGGTCGAACCCGTATTGGCGGGCTTTTTCCAGAGTGTAGGGGCGCAGGCCGGAGGCACGGTATTCGCCGATGATCTTGCCGTCTTCGCTCTCGTCCAGGTATTCGAACTTGAACAATTCCTGCGTCACAATCACGTCGCCTTCCATCCCGATGACTTCGGTGATGTTGGTCGTGCGTCGCGAACCGTCACGCAGACGCTTTACCTGGACGATCAAATCGACCGATTCCGCGATCTGCCGCGAAATGGCTTCCTTCGGGATCTTGATGTCCCCCATCAGGATCATGTTTTCCATACGGCCGAGGCACTCGCGCGGGCTGTTGGCGTGGAGCGTACACATCGAACCGTCGTGGCCGGTGTTCATCGCGGCGAGCAGATCGAAACATTCCGCTCCGCGAATTTCGCCCAGGATAATCCGGTCCGGGCGCATACGCAGCGCGTTCTTCACGAGGTCTCCGATAGTGATCGCACCCTGTCCTTCGAGGTTTGGCGGGCGAGTTTCCAGCGGCAGCCAGTGCGGCTGCTGCAGGCGAAGTTCGGCAGCATCTTCGATCGTCAGCACGCGTTCGCCGGGATCGATCATCTTTGACAGGGCGTTGAGCATCGTGGTCTTGCCCGAGCCTGTACCGCCCGAAATCACGATGTTCATGCGGCTGGCACCAGCGACCTTGAGCGCGGTTGCCATCTTCTCGCTCATGGAACCGAAGTCCTTGAGCATGTCGATGGTGATCGGCTTTTCGGAAAATTTACGAATTGAGATGGCAGTGCCGCGCAGCGACAGCGGTGGCACAATCACGTTCACACGCGAACCGTCCTTGAGACGGGCATCGGCCAGCGGTGTGGTCTGGTCGACGCGGCGGCCGACCTGGTTCACGATCCGCTGCGCGATCTGGAACAGGTGCTGTTCGTCGCGGAATTGGATCGGGGCGAGGGTAAGCTTGCCCTTGCGTTCGATGTAGGTCTGGTCCGGACCGTTGACCATGATGTCGGAAATCTCCGGATCCTGGAGCAGTTCTTCCAGCGGACCGAAGCCAAGCAGCTCGTCGATCAGGACCTTTTCGAGCGCAAATTGCTCGCGCCTGTTGAGCGTGATCTTCAGTTCGGCAAGAACTTCGAGGATGATCGGACGGAATTCTTCGGACAACTCGTCCTTTGTCAGCGTCGCAGCCGCCTCAGGATCGACCCGTTCGAGTAGGCGCGGCAGCACCTGTTCCTTGATCTTGTGGACGCTCGCTTCGAAACCTGCCGGGCCCGCAGCTGGTTCCATGACATTGTTGGCCCGGTCCGCCAGGCGGGTCATCGCATCGGCTTTTATTGGCTGCGCGTTTTCGCCGATGTCGACTTCGACGCCTTCACCAGGGAGCGGCGGAAACTGCTCACCGCCGGACGCTTTGGCCGAACGGTTCTGCCCCGAGCCATCGCCGCCCTTCATGGGCTTCGCGACCCCGAATGCCGGACGTCCGCCAGCAGTCATGCCCGCTGGCCCGTTCTTGCGTCCGAATGCACTCATTCTATCGTCCCCACACCTATATAGTCCGCACGCATCCTCACTGGATCTCAGGGGATACCTTATGGGTGTTAATCAAAAATGGTAAACAAGTCGCAAAGGACAGCAAGGCGGTGTCAATTTTCGGCTCGCTGCGTGGTGGGCTCAAACTCGTTCCGGTAGAGCGCCGCAGTCTCGCGCACTACTCTACCCCAACTGTAATAGGTCGCACTTGCGGCGATCGACCTTCCGATAAACCCAGCCCGCGCTTCCGGGCTCCAGGCGTTCAGGTCGGCAATCTTGTCCGCCCATGCGTCGGCGTCCCCGCTCGGGAGCAGGAAGCCGGTCTCTCCACCGATGACCGCCTCGCTTAGGCCGCCGCAGTCGGCTGCCAGAACTATGCCCCCCGCAGAGGCCGCTTCGCAGGCTATGAGGCCGAAGCCTTCGAATTCGCCGTTTGCCAGTTCAAGGTTGGGGAGAACCACGCAGAGCGCTGCGCCATAAGCTTCGGCCAACCCTTCAGGGTCGAGCTTGCCAAGATAGCGCACCCGTCGATGGTCGAGCGCTGTTTCTTCTGCCGCGTCCCACCTAGTTCCCGCGACTTCCAGCGTGATGTGTGCCGGTAACCTGTCCAATACGTTCTCGACGAACCAGCGGAGACCTTTCCGGCGCACCAAGCGGCCTGCGAACAGGATCGTCCGGCGCGGCGGTGAACTTGGGGTAATGCGCGAAATATCGGTAGCGAGGGCGACAATCGCAGTCCGCTGCCAGCCGTTTTCATGGCAGGCCGCTTCGGTGGCAGAGGAATTGGCGATCACCCGGGCATCGGGGAGCAGTTTACTGCCAAGCTTCAGATATGCGCCGTATAGCCGGCCTCTAATTCCGCCGCGACGGGGATAAGATACGTCGGTACCATGTGCGGACAAGATGACGCGGTTCCGCTTTCTTGCTAGCAGGCCGGCCGGCCATAATGCCATGTCTGCAACATGGATCACGTCGGGAGCATCGCTGAGGGCCATCCATTGCCGAAGGACCTTGAACGGGAACCACAGCAATGCGACAGCGGAAGGCGGGCTACCGTCAGCATTGCCTGGCAGGGCAGCGATTTCGAGACGGTGAGTTTTCGCCAGTTCTTCCGTCAGGCGCAGGCAATACGTTTCCATCCCGCCCATTGCCGGTGCCCATTTGCGGGTGACGAACAGCACCGATTGCCGGGATATCAGGTATTGCCCCGCCTCCTCGTTGCCTAATTGCTGCGGAGTCAGAAGCCGGTCCAGAAAAGTCCCTCCAGTTCGGGCTTGTCGGTTCGGCTGCGGTCTTCTCCCCACAGCAATTCGCTTTCTTCCGATAGAGCGGACAGCTTTATCGCGCCCCGTACTAGCGTGATCGTCTGGCCGTCCCTGTACATCTTGCCGTTCACCGTAACCGGCCCGCCATTCACTGTGTAGGGACCGGGCACCCTCAGTTCCACCCGGCGGGTTTCTCCAGCTTCCAGCTGCTGGCCAGCCAGCCACAGGGGGCCCCAGTAATGCACATAACTGCCGCGCACGGAGGCTTCGTCTTTGGGTAGGAATATCCCAGTCGGCGCGTCGCTGCGGAGGAGGCTGGTTAGCATGGGATCGTTTTCCACCACCAGCGGGACCGGACCTTTCGCCATTGCCTGTGCGTATATCGGAACTCCGCGATTACGGTAGATCTCCATCCCCCACGGGGTCATGAACCCGTTACCCTTCGTGAAAGTGGGAAGCATGTAGGACATGTCGAAGTAGGTCGTGCCGGATGGGAACATGGTATCGGCCATCTCGAGGATCTGGCGTTGCTTGTCGATACGGCTTTCTCCATCGATCGACCATATGAACACCGCGTTGGCCGTCAGAATTAGCGCCACAAACGCCTCTGC
Source organism: Allopontixanthobacter sediminis (assembly GCF_009828115.1). Taxonomy (GTDB): domain Bacteria; phylum Pseudomonadota; class Alphaproteobacteria; order Sphingomonadales; family Sphingomonadaceae; genus Allopontixanthobacter; species Allopontixanthobacter sediminis. The sequence goes on from NZ_WTYL01000003.1 coordinate 378,142, forward strand.
ATAACGCTTCAGGACCAACGGGATCGATACGGCGCAAGCGGCTGCGACCGGGGGCAGCATGAACGCGTAATAATAGGGCGCGGTGTTGTGATAGAACAGCGGCGTCAAGACGGGGGCAATCAGTCCGGCCAGTGCGATCCGCTCCGACAGGGGGCGGGACTTTTCCCTCAGCCGGCCGGGGACAAGCAGGATCAGCAGGGCCAGCGGCATCGCAAACAGCACTGCCTTGACAGCGATGAACCAATATGGAGGTACGCCGAGGGAAAACATCTTCGACCCGGACGCGCCGATCATCGCTGCAGCTTGCGGCGCGTCCGGCTTCGTGATTCCGGACGAATGCAGGAGATAGGTGATCCCGAACACCGCCAAACCAGCCGTTCCGGCCAGCGCGATACGCATCGCCATCGCCGCCGAACCGTTTGCGTCCCGCCAGCGCAGCCAGGCGAGGCCAGCGAACGCGGGCAGGTAGAGGGCGACCTTGATCGTCACCATCAGCGACCATCCCGTCAACAGTCCGAACACCAGGATCGACCAAGCGTTCATCCTGCTGCGGACGAGGATCGCCATTGCAGAAGTAAGCAACGCCGCCGCCAAGGGATCGGTACGGAAGGAGAAGCCGTGCTGCAGGACAAAGCCGGCAGACAGATAAGCCAGCGCACAGAGAAGGGCTGTTTGCTGGTCCGCAAACCGTCGGGCAATTGCCGCAATCGAAGCCACGGTTATGATTTCGCACGCGAACATCACTATGCGGCCAGCGACGATCCGATCGACTTCCGAACCAGGCAACAGCGTCAGCCATTCGAACAGCCGCGTGTGGATGGTTTGCAGACCGCGTTCGAGCTGCCCGTTCGCGAACCGTTCGACTTCGGCGTAATAGTAGAACTCATCCCAGTTAATCGCGCGGGTAAACACCAGCGAGAACTGCAGCGCCAAGACGATGAAACTGCCGGCCAGCGGCAGAGTACGCGTATCGAAGCTTGCGAATCTGCGGCTGACTGCGCCCAGTGTTGCCGTGGTCATCCTGCGGCCTTGCGCGGAGGGATTTCGACGCCGGCCTGCTCGCTGCGATTGCTCGATTGCCGGTCAGCCTTGTCGTGAAGTTCCCGGATTTCCGTCAGCGCCGTCTCCAGCAATTTGCGGTTTGCGGAGACGAGATCGGCCAGCACGCCGAGGATTGCAACCAGCGAACCAAGGATCAGGAGCGACCCGCCAATGACCAGCGACTGGATATGGCCGCCGCCGTCGCCTAGCGCCCAAAACCACAGGAAACGCAAAATCGGCATCAGGCCCAGCAGCGCGATCAACATGCCGCCGCCAACGAACGCCCGCAGTGGATTGTAGGTGGTATAGGCCCGGGCAATCGTAATACCGGTATTGACAATGAACCGGGGGATGGAACTGAATAGCCGTGAAGGACGCGGAGTCGCATGCGTCCGGATCGGCACGCTGGTGATTGCCAGCCGTTTGCGTCCGGCCTGGATTAGCATGTCCGTGGTGTAACTGAAGTCGGTCGTAATGTTGATCTGCTGGGCTGCAGCGCGGGAAATGGCACGGAATCCGCTGACTGCATCGCCGATATCGGTGCAAGACAATCGCCGGACAACGCCGCTCCCGAGGCGTTGCAGACGGCGCTTGAGGGGCCCGAAATGCTCGTTGTTTGCCACACCCCGGTCGCCGATGACGATGTCGGCCCGCTGCGCCACGATGGGTGCGACCAGCAGCGCGATATCCGCGCCTTCGTACTGCCCGTCGGCATCGGTGTTGACGATAATGTCCGCGCCTTCGGCCAGGGCCGTTTTCAGGCCGGAGCGAAAGGCGGCGGCGAGGCCCCGATTGCGGCGGTGGCGCACGATATGGTGCACGCCCCACAGGCGGGCGATCTCCGAAGTCCGGTCGTGGCTGCCATCATCGATCACCAGGATTTCAATCGTGTCGATCCCGGCAATCACGCGCGGGATCGCCGCCAGCGTTGCCGGCAAATCGTCCGCTTCATTGTAGCAGGGTATCTGGACAATCAGTTTGGTCACTCGGCCTCCGGCGCGCTCGGACGATCTTGCCTTTCGGGGCACAATCCGGCGTTCATGATGGGCAAAATGGCGGGCAGGTTTTAAGGAAGCGTAAACTACGCTTGGAAATCTTATCCTTACCCTGACCCCGCCTGCTCTGACGCTTCGCCGCGTAACCTCGCGCCGCGACCCTATGGACACCGCCCAATGAACCAATTCGTCCGACATACCTGCTGCATTGGAACTGACCTGTGCTGAAGACGGAACAAGGCGGCCTGATCCTCGCGCTCGCGGGTTTCGCGCTGCTGTCGAGCGGCGATGCCGTGATAAAGACGATGGCGGGCCAGTGGTCGCCGCTGGCGGTTGCGGCGCTGCGCTTTACGATTGGTGCGGGCGGATTGTCGATCATCCTGCTGTTGAAGGAAGGCCGCAGCGCTTTCCTTCCGCAGCGACCCTGGCTCCAAGCCGGGCGGGGCGTCTGCCTGGCGGTTGCGACCATGTGTTTCTTCGCCGCAATCTTCGTGATGCCACTGGCGGAAGCGACCGCGCTCATATTCCTCGCGCCGATTATAACCGCACTGCTCAGCGGGCCGCTGCTGAAGGAGAAAGTCCGCCCGGCAACGTGGATCGCCTCGCTCATTGCCTTCGCAGGCGTGGCGCTGGTGCTGCGCCCCAACCTCTCGGAGCTTGGCCTCGTCGCGCTGTTGCCGCTCGGATCGGCGTTCGCGTTCAGCCTGATGATGCTCGCCAACCGGGCGGTGGCGGGGCAGGGCAGTTCCCTGTCGATGCAGGTTTTCGTTGCCGCCGGTGCGGCGTCGGTACTGTTGCTGTGTGCGGTCATCGGCGATGTCAGCGGCGGCGAACGGCTTGCGGTCGGTTGGCCGGACTGGACCGTTATCGCACGCTGCGCGGTTGTCGCGGTCACTGCCAGCACGGCCCACTGGCTCGTCTATCTCGGGACCACGCGGGCGGGGGCGGCAACGATCGCGCCGATGACCTACGTGCAACTGCTCGTCGCGGTGACGCTCGGCTGGTTGATCTTCGGTGACACGCCCGATGCCATGACGCTTGCGGGCGCCGCCGTGATCATCGGAGCGGGCCTCTATTTGTGGAACGCCGGACGCGAAAAAGTTGCCTGATCACAGTACACTGGTAAATCCCCCGCCAATCTTTATCTGGTAGGATCTCTCGACCGGACCGAACTGCGGACCTTCCGGCAAACCTTGAATGTGAGAATACTCCCTATGTGCGGAATTATCGGTATTGTCAGTGGTCAATCCGTGTCGGACCGGCTGGTCGATGGCCTGCGCCGGATGGAATACCGCGGCTACGACAGCGCCGGAGTCTGCACGATCAACGACGGCACGCTGGTCCGCCGCCGTGCTCAGGGCAAGCTGAACAACCTTGTTGCGGAACTGGCAGAGCATCCTGCTCCCGGGACCATCGGTATCGCCCATACCCGCTGGGCGACGCACGGCGCCCCGACCACCCATAACGCGCATCCGCATGCGACGCCCCTGGTGGCGCTGGTGCACAACGGGATCATCGAGAATTTCCGGCCCTTGCGCGATGAATTGCTCGAAGCCGGACGGACCCTTGAAAGCGAAACCGACAGCGAAGTGGTCGCGCATCTGGTCTCTGCCGAAATCGAAGCAGGCGCGGCGCCGGAGGAAGCAGTGCGAACGGTCCTGCCCCGGCTACGGGGCGCCTTTGCGCTGGCCATTACCTTCCGGGATTATCCTGATATGCTCATTGGCGCGCGCCGCGGATCTCCGCTGGTCGTGGGCTACGGCGAGGGGGAGATGTTCCTTGGCTCCGATGCGCTGGCACTCGCATCGCTTACCCAGAAAATCGCCTATCTCGAAGAAGGCGACTGGGTCGTCATCACCCGCGAAGGTGCACGGGTATATGACGATGAAAACACATTGGTGCAGCGGGAAATCACCACCTCCGGCGCGTCGGCGGCTGCAGTGGAGAAGGGCAATTACCGCCACTTCATGCAGAAGGAGATCTTCGAACAGCCGACGGTCGTCGCGCAAACGCTGAAGAGCTATATTCGCCAATCCGATAACACGGTGGCGCTGCCGCAGATGGATTTCGATCTGTCCGCAATCAAGCGGGTGACCATCGTGGCGTGCGGTACGTCCTATTACGCCGGCATGGTCGCGAAATACTGGTTCGAACATTTTGCCCGCGTGCCGGTCGACATCGATGTCGCCAGCGAGTTCCGCTACCGCGACCCGGTGCTGGAGGAAGGTGGATTATCGCTGTTCATTTCCCAGAGCGGGGAAACCGCCGATACGCTTGCCGCCCTGCGCCATTGCAAGGCTGCTGGCCAGACGATTGCCGTGGTCGTCAATGTTCCCACCAGCTCGATGGCGCGGGAAGCGGACCTGTTGCTGCCGACCCATGCCGGCCCGGAAATCGGCGTCGCATCGACCAAGGCGTTCACGTGCCAGTTGGCCGTGCTCGCTGCGCTCGCCGCGCATCTTGCGGTCAAGAAAGGCCGGATGGACCGGACGGAAGAACAGGAAGTCGTCCGGCATTTGCTGGAAGCACCGGCTGCGCTTAACGCGGCGCTCGATCATGATGACGATATTGCCGCGATGGCGCCGCTGATCGCACCCGCGCGCGATGTGCTGTATCTGGGGCGCGGCCCGGATTATCCGCTGGCGCTCGAAGGGGCTCTCAAACTTAAGGAAATCAGCTACATCCACGCGGAAGGTTACGCATCGGGCGAAATGAAGCACGGGCCGATCGCATTGATTGACGAAGCGGTCCCGGTGATTGTGCTGGCACCTTCGGGACCGTTGTTCGAAAAGACGGTGTCGAACATGGAGGAAGTCCGTGCTCGCGGGGGCCAGATCGTGCTGATATCGGACCGGGAAGGCCTAGCCGAAGCGGGCGACGGCTGCATCGCCACTATCGAAATGCCCCGCGTCCACCCGTTGATCGCGCCGCTGGTCTACGCGGTCCCCGTCCAGTTGCTGGCCTATCACACAGCCTGCGTTAAAGGCACTGACGTGGACCAACCGCGCAACCTGGCAAAGTCCGTCACGGTCGAGTGACCTCGGGACCAGGTCCCGTTTGTATGTAGGCGGACAATATAAACTTCCGAGTTACATTAGAAAGTTCCGTCCAAAATCTTTATGACAAATAAAACTTCCGAGCGACCTCTTTGTCTATTGCCTTTTGGCTCAAGCACTTATTTGATAACTGATTGGCGATTTATCTAAGTATAGGTCGATGGGAAGTGGACTCGATGAAGCACGGTGTCCAATTTCGCCACTAGGTCGGTCTCTTGCTTTGGGACTGCAACGGGGTAGCTATCGATCGCTCTGCACCTATCGCAAGGGCCGCATTCGCCGACAAAGCAGACGTAGGACAGGCAAAATCCGCGTCCTGAAAGCGGCCGTACGTTCATGAAGAAACATCCTTCAACAAATGGCGGGTATCAGGAAATGTCATAGACCCGTGCAACGGCGCAAGTGTCGGGGGAGACGCCATTGCCATATTGCTGCCAAATGAGCCAGCATAGGCAATGGAAAGCCGGGACCGAGAGTCCGATGCCATGGACCTCGTTCCTCACGAGCGTGGCCTTCCCAGTGAATGGTCCACCTTTCAGATCGTCTGCTCCGTGATCTTGGGATGAATGGGCACGGCGCCGTGGACTTCTTCAACAGCGTGCATGATCGGTCTGCTTTTCGTCAAACAAAGGTAGATCGGAACGTGCCAGCGCGGTGTTAAGGACCGGCTTCATTGACCAGCGAGTTCCGCCACAAGCGAGGGTGCGGGATAGATCGTTTCGAGCGCTTCCTGGATGGCATGGGTCGAAACAGCCACGGTGCGATTGCGCGTACCGTCATAGCCATAGTTTCCGCCAAGGGAGTGGATGTTGCCATCGAACGCCGCGCCGATCACCGTACCGGCGCGATCAATCACGGGACTTCCGGAATTGCCGCCGATAATATCGTTAGTAGTGACAAAATCGTAGGTCTTGGTCTTGTCGATATTCGCTTCGTTGGCAGCGAATGCCGAGGCAACGTCAAACGGGGCATTGCCGGTGGCGCGTTCGAACGTGCCGCCCAGTGTGGTGAGGATCGGAACCTCGTTGCCGCGCTCGGTCCAGCCCTTCACCCGGCCGTAGCTGATCCGCAACGTAAAGGTCGCATCGGGATAGACGCTATCGCCATAAGCGGCAAAGCGCGCGTCGGCGAGCCTGATTCCGGCAACAGCAAGCGGGCCGGAATACTGCGCATCGGACAGTGCCTTCAGTTCGCGCTGGCGTTTGGCAAGTTTCAGCGCGTACTGGATCATTGGATCGTCCGAGGTTTCGACCGCTTCGAGCCCGCCATCCCACAGTGCCTGGCGGACCGCAGGATCGGCAAGCCGGGTGCCGTTCACCAGACGCTCGGCCAATTGCTCCGGGCTCTCCTTTCCAAGCAGCAATTGCGAATCGGGATCGTCGACACCGAGATATTCGCGCGCTTTCGACAGGCTCCACTCCATTGTCAGCGTGTCGAGCCAGGAATAAATCGGCCGCTCGTCAAGAAGCCGCTTCTCCGTCAGCGGCAGCGCGCTGTCGGTGTAGCCGGGCAGCCGTTCGGAATTGGGCTTGGAGCGTTCCTGCGCGGCGAAAACCAGCGTCTGGGCGTAGCCATAGAGGTCGCCCGACGGTTGCGTGAAGCGAAGCGGGTAATATAGCGTTCGGTAGGAATTTATTGCCTCATCGACTGTGCTCCAGGGATCGCCGATCTCCGCGTTGCCCGCACTTTTGGCACGCAAATCGCTTTGCGCTTCGACCAGCTTGCCGGTGAACGCTGGATCGTTGAGCGCCGCGGTACGGCCGATATAGACCTTTAGGCTGTTCTCGACCCCGCCGAGCATGTCGCGCCCTTCGCGGGTCTTCTCATCGCTTTCGTCCATCGCGCTGATGAGCCTCCCGCGCAGTTCGCTCAGAGTGGCGACCGTGACCGGCAGGCGCACTTCCCGCTCGAAAGCAAGCTGACTGTCCGTCCACAATCGACTTGTCGAACCCGGGTTCCCGACCACGAAGGTGATCTCGCCTTCTTGCGGCGCGCGCGGATTCCATTTCAGGTGATCGGGTGTCGCCACCGGCTGGCCGTTTTCGTAGGCGCGCAGAAAGCTGGCATCGAGCGAATAACGCGGGAAGTTGAAGTTGTCGGGGTCACCGCCGAAGGTAGCCGCGCGGTCTTCCGGGGCCCAGGCGAGCCGTACGTCCGAGTATTTACGATAGGTGTACAGCTTGTACTGACCACCACCGAACAGCGTCACGACCTGGCAGCGGGTGGTTTCGGTGTCAGGGCAGCCGGCGCTTTCCAGTTCGGCAATTTTGGCGTCGCGCGCCTTGGTCAGTGCCGCGCCGGAAAGCTCACCGATCGCTCCCATGACATCCCCGGTGACGTCCGAGATCGAAGTGACCACTTCCGCCTGCTGGCCCGGGCAAGTCAATTCTTCCTCTCGCTCCTTTGCGGTGAAACCATCGGCGAGGTAGTCCCTGGCATCGGTCGAATTGTCGAACAGGCAACTTGCAATGCAGTGGTGATTGGTAAGGATGAGACCATCGGAGGACACGAAGCTTGCCGAACACCCTCCGGTCAACCGCACTGCCGAATTGCGCACTGCATCGAGCCACGCCTGATCCGGAGCCCAGCCATATTGGTCGCGGACCCTCTCCGCAGGGAATCCGTCAAAGGTCCACATACCTTCTTCGGCCATCGCGGGCTGCGAGGCCAATGCGCAAAGAGCTGTTGCGGCAAAGAGTATGTTTCGGCGAAATTGCATCGGACTGTTCCTCGAGAACCAAGAATCGGTATAAGTTGCTGCCGCTACACGAGATAGCGGACTGCGTTCATCGGGCTTCTAGTCTCGATTGACGGCATAACGCCAGCCCCATGGCAACGAACATCAGCCAGTAAACGCGGTAGTCTTCCAATCATTCAGAAAGATTGAAAGACATTGGCAATAAAGCTGCTTTGTTACGCTACCACAAAGCACTAGGTTCGGGGGGGACTTAGCCGACATGGACATCTACGGTCCTAAAAGTGAGGCCTGAACGTCCGCTCGGTCACCTAGTTCGGAAGTGCACGTCCTCCCCCCAGGCGGTTAGCTGCCGCTCGACCTAGGCGCTGGTAACGCGACGGCTTCCGCCGACAAAGCGGTCGTTCGCAGGTTTGTTTTTCTCATCTGAAACCTGCCATTCGTTCAGGGTTCGTGGAGCGCCCACGACTGGCGGTCATTAGGACTGCGAAAATCGGTGCTGGATGGCGAAAAGTCGCGGAAAGCAGACATCAGGTGAAAGAGTAGTTGTAGAATCTGCCGAACATGTGCCGACAGGAAACGATGTCACCGAATATGTTGGTCTTGCGAGGATCGGTGCGAGTGTTTTTCTCGCCAACAAATGCGGATGTCGAAGCTCTTCCAGTGGCCGCTCAGCCGAAGGCTTCTATTTTGCGGATTTCTACACCACCAACGGCATCTTTCGCTAAATCCTCTGACAACGAACTTATATAGGAGATTAGCGCTTGATTGACACAAGCCCCTGCAAGACGGTTTCCTTCATTGTCTAAGGCCTCGAGAGCAACCTCTAGCAACGAGATAATCCCATTTGGAATATCTCCTTGGCAAAATGCGACTGATTGAAGTGCAGATTTCATATCGTTACACAGCCTCCAAAAATAGGTTGCGATGATCATGTTACTTCTTGCACTGGCCGTTAAGCAGTCGATTAAAATGCCACTGACAGTATCTTTCTTATCATGAATTGCATTTGAGCGCAAAAATCCTCAGATCGGCCAAATTGGTCTCTAATGCACAGATTTTTACAAATAGCCGATCTACATGCCGACAGTTCAAGTCATTTTATCGCCACCTTGTATGCAGTGCCAACTTGCGGCGCGGCTGATGGCAGCGGGACCACAGTGCGGAAGAATTATCGACGTCGCTTACCAAGTACATCACTGTGTTTTCGAAGTTAATATACACGGGGACGATTTGCATGGCTTATAGGTCCCAGTCACCGATTGATGCCACACCCCGCTCGAAATTGCCGAATGAAAGAGCCATTATCTGGGAGAGAAGAACTTTTTTAAAACGCCCCCTGAGGCAACGCCTCGGGTTTCAACCCTAGCAAGCTGGCGGGACAACCGGTCCTGTTGCAGGGCCAGCTCACGCAAGCGTCGCGCAACGAGCGGATCGGGATGCGCCGACGCAAGCTGACGGGCCTTCCGCGCCAGCTGTGAGTAATAAATCGAGTCGCGTAATTCCGACATTCGCCAGCCCTAGTAACAAGCCAACAGTTCGGTGGACATTTCTACAGCCTCGTCCTGTTTGAGCACACTTATACTCGAAATGCGTGTGTGGCAAAGATTACGCGCCGATCCGTGGAGCGGGAGGCGGTCCGGCAACTTAAGCTTGGCTGTTACCGAAATCGGTTAATCGCTACGACCTGACAAAGAGAGTTATCTTTGCCTGCGCTGCGCTGCGATTGCATGGTCTATCATCAGCTGCTTCCGTCGACAACGCGGTCATTTCCCGGCTCGAAGTTCTGACCTGATAGCGGCCGTCCGTTCAGGTACGTTGTCGTTCCATGCTCGGCCAATTACGTATTTAAGAAAAAGTGCCGCGATGGCGGTAGGTCTGAAGGAGCGGAATGTCCGTTTCTTGATGGTCCGATATCGGGCATCGAGCCCTTACTTCGAGTTTTGGCGCTGACAAACTAAAGTTAGCCTTCCGTTCGCACTGTCGTAAGGTTGAGGCCAATGGCGCCGATCAGGATCAGCGCCATAAACCCGACTTGCGCCAGTGTCAGGCTCTGGCGAAATACAACCCAGCCGATCACCGCGATGGCAACAATCCCTAACCCCGACCACATCGCATAGGCAACCCCCATCGGAATGCGGGTCATAGCGAAGGCCAACAGCCAGAAGCATACGCCATAACCCGCCATCGCGGCCATGCCATACCCCAAGCGGGTCATTCCTTGCGAGGCGTTGAGTAGGCTGGTCGAGACAACTTCTAGCGCGATGGCGCCAAGCAGCAGCGCCCAGGGGTTGATGGTCATTGGCGAGTCTCCTTGGTGGTGGGTTGCTTCAGCGCCGCCTCGAGAAATGCAATGGTCCGCGGCCAGCCATCCTTGCGGGCGGCAAGGTTGCCCTCTTTTGTGCCGCCGAACAGCGTAATGATCCACGGCGCCTCCCGGCCTTCTGCTAGCGGTGGTCCGACGCCGAAATGCCCTGCATCCTTATAGGCGAGCACAGTTGTCGCAGCCGCGCTGCCTTCGGCGTTGCGGCGGTCCCTGGCAGCGCGGGCCATCGTGCACGATGGCCAAAGGCTGTCTGCCTCCCCGCACAGCAGCAGTACCGGCCCAGTAATGCGTTCAGCCGGAATGATAGCCTCAGGATGCTTGTGCAAATTGGCGAGCGCGGGGGTATAGACGTCGCCGTCCCAACCCACGTCAGTTATCGGCAGGAAGGGGACTGGCTTGCCGCCCACGCTCCAGCTTGAACCTTCGACGGGCGCAAGGTTCCAGTCGAATCCCTGCCACACAACGTGGCTGGGCGCAGCGGCAACCACGGCGCGCACATCCGGCCGGCGGCTCGCCACCAGCAGCGCGGCCTCGGCCCCCTTCGAGGTGCCCATCATCGCCAGCCGCTCTGGATCGACTGCGTCCTGCGCCTTCAGCCAGTCCAGCCCGCGGGTGATGGTCTCGATCGGCACGAGTTCCAACTTCGCTGGCTGATCCGGCAAACGATAATAGGCGATGGCAAGGACCGCAAACCCGCGTCTCGCCAACAACTGGGCTTGGCTGTCCACCCCGGCGGCAAGGCCACCTTCCGATCCGCCCAGAATGAGGATTGCCGGACGCCGGTCGCTCCCCTGGCCCGCGTAGAAATTGCCGATCAGTCCCGGCTGATTGATGCGCTGTCCGCTTGGCCCGGGCTCTGCCAGTTCAATCGCCGGTATCCATGGCTTGGTAGTCCAAAGCCAGACGCCGCCGACGATCAAAAACACTAACAGCACGGCAAGTATTATGCCGATCCATTTCAACCATTTGCGCATAACCTAGCTCCCCTTTTTAGGTTGCTCGCCGAACCATGTCGGCACTGGACCGATGTCCGCGCCAGCGGCGAGCGCCTTCTCGGTCGCCTCGCGGATGAACCGCCATACCGCGCCGTCAAATCCCGGGTCGATTCCGCCTTGCCCGCGCCAGCTATCGACATCGTCATACATCGCTCGGGTACTGTTCCACATGCCGGGCGTGGCGACGGCCGAGAACGGGGCGAGCAGGGCCATCCACTCGCGCACGAAGGTCAGTGCTTCGGCACAGTCAGGTGCGAGCGGCAACGCGGCGCTGATGCGCTCACCGAGATCATGCCATTTTTCGCCATATTCTGCGCTGGTGAAATCGGATCCAATCGCAGGCATGGCGCGCGAGAACTCCTTCTGCACGCGCTCGTCCATGTAGCGATCCGTAAGTTTCTGCCACGCCTCCCGCTCCTTGGCCGATGCCTGTTGGCTGTCATGGATCAGTCGGCACAAAGTTGCAGGATCGAGCAATTGATTGCGTCCCAACCGTGCTTTCACCGCTAGCAAAAGCGCGCGCATGTCCGCCAGCCGGTCGGCCTCGGCCTCAACCGTTGCGATCTGCGCGTCGATCAGCTGCGCCAGGTCATGTTGTCCGCGGTCGAGAACAGTTCCGATGGCTTCCAGCGTCAACCCCGCGCGCTTCAGTGTGATAATCTGGTGAATACGCTCGAGCTCGGCCGCACCATAGAGCCGCCGCCCTGATGCCGCCCGCATCGGCTGGAGCAGTCCTCGCGCTTCATAATGCCGCAATGCCCGGCTGGTGAGTCCGGTCCGGCGGGTGACTGTGGCAATGTCCCAGAGTTCGGCCATACCGGCACGATAGCACTTGACGCTACGTCAAGTTCAAGAGGTAAAATGCAGGATGCAATAAGTGTTTGCAGTTTTTCGCTGTAGCTATTGCCACAAGGGGAAGCATAACCGCCTTGCCGGACATTTTGCGCAACAAATTATCGATTGGCTTGAACCGCTGACAAAGCCGACATTGATCCGCCCGGGCCGATCTCCCAAACCAGTCGTAGGTTCACACAGAAACTTGTGGCAACAAAAAGCCAATTATTACGGGGCGCGCGGTCCGCTCGGCATCGGAATGGATTATAACCAGATTGACACCTATTGGCGCAATGGCCGGACATTCCCCTTTGATAATCTGACCAGCGCCTATTTCTCTTGAAGCTGGAAAAGGTCCTCGACCGAAGCTTCAAGAGCGTTTGCAAATTTCAAAGCAACAACGATTGAAGGAGCGAAAATACCATTCTCCACGGTGTTTACCGTCTTTCTGCTCACTCCCATCCGCTCGGCCAACTCCATTTGTGTCAGGTCTGCAGCTTCGCGATAGCGTTTGATGGCATTGGCGAGCTCCTCAACCATTGGAATAGAGCTCACCGATTCCCAGCGCTACGAAGGCAGTGCCCAGGCCCATGCTTGCAATAATGTGGCCGGCTCGCTGCGCGGGAAGCGGGTCGAACGGGCTGACAGCCACCACCAGGAAGCAAGTGAAGATGGAGACCACGAACCCGATTTTTATCGCCCTGTCGCGGTTTGCCTTCGACGGTTCGTCATCCGCGAGAGTCCGCGCTTTGCGGGGTAAGAACCAACCTCCGCCAGAAAGTAGCAGGAGTAGCATGACGATGGCAAAAAAGAGCCAAGCGGAGGTTTGAATTAAAGCCCCAGACGACGTTGACCCCCAGTCCCAAGCAAACACGACGCCCTGCTGTAGCGCCAGTATGAACGCGCCGATGAAAGGCGCGGCGAGCGCTCTCGTTTTCCCAAACTGCTCGGCTGTCTCGTAATCATCGACCATCAATCACTCCTGTAACTTGTAGGTTACATGTAACCCGTGGGTGACAGATGTCAATATTGTCAGTGATGTGTACGCAGTTGGAGCCGAGGCTCGTTTCTCCAAGCACATCTCACGTAATGGGCTCGGGTAGGGAAACTGCATCGGGTTTGCTGCGTTTTCGATTCAATATTGATTTAAGTTAAAGGCAGTTTGCATGAAATCGTTCAAAGGGGATTCACCGGCAGCCGCTCTTGCGAGCGTGCTGTCGGACCGAAGCGAGCTTGCTCTGGTCGCGGTCGAACGCACCCGTATGCCAATGGTCGTTACGGACCCTCTGCAACCCGATTCTCCGATCGTGCTGGCAAACGAGGCCTTCTTAAAATTGACGGGATACTCGGCCAACGAGGTGATCGGCAGCAATTGCCGATTTTTGCAAGGTCCGAATACCGCGCCGGAGGCGATCGAGGAAATCCGGCGGGGCATCGCTGCCGATGATCACTTTGTGACTGTTGAATTGCTGAACTACCGCAAGGATGGATCCACGTTCTGGAATCAACTGGAGATCAGCCCCGTTCACGATCAAACCGGCCAGACGATTTACCACTTCGCCTCACAGAAGGATGTCACTGAAAGACGCCGGGGAGAGGAACTCGAAGTGATCGAACGGCTGCTGTTGATGGAAGTCGACCATCGGTCAATGAACGCTTTAGCCTTGGTGCAAAGCATTCTCCAACTTACACAAGCCAACGATATATCGGGCTACTCGGCGGCGGTTATGCAGAGGGTCGACGCGATCGCGCGCGTTCATCGGCTTCTGGCAAAGTCGAGCTGGAGCGGGACGTTGCTCACCGATCTCATCACCGAAGAAATGCACGATGAGCGAGTGCAGCTAAATGGGCCCAGAGCGCTAATTTCTCCACGTCTTGCTCAGCCGCTCGCGGTCGTTCTTCACGAGTTAACTTCCAATGCACGGCAACACGGAGCGTTGCTGACGAAGAAGGGCCGGATCTCTGTGTCTTGGACTGTCGCGGCCGAGGAACTGCAGATTGAGTGGTGGGAACAAGGAACCCATCCGATTGTTCCCGAACCGCAAATCGGGTTTGGGCTTTCTCTTGTCCAGGCAGCGGTCAACCGCCAGCTTCAGGGGACCACGAAATTGAACTGGGGCAACGACAGCTTTCGGGCGCGGATGGTCATACCTACCGACGGTGATGTGAGAATTGTAGCTTCGTAGCATTATCGCGCTGTACTCAGGCCGTGTGTGGCAAGACGGCCTGACCAAGCATTGTGGCGGTATCGCCGACAAAGCCGCCATTCCGAGCCTCATTTTGCGTCATCGAAACCTGCCGTCCATTCAGGTTTCGTCGAGCAATCCCGATTGACCGCTGCTAGGGTCGTAATAATCAGGCCTAGAGGGACCAAATGCAGTGGGTTGCTGCAGACCGTCTTTCACTCGCAAAGACCGCCACACCGGACAAAAGTTCGGCCGCTTACGTTTCAGACATCCTAGTTCTGCAGCTTCCACCGAATGGAAGAGACTTTGATTTTAGGCATATTAGCGGGTCACGACGTCTTTCGACATGGGAGCCAGCTTAGCGAGAAAACGGTTTTGCACCGCAAACGGCACTCTCTCTTCGCGCATGGCTTTTTGAAGGTTCTCAACCAGGGCATTCAGGTCAGCCATTTTCACACCCAAATCAGCATGCGCAGTAATCATGTCCCGGCCCGAGTAATCACAGCCCGCATCCAGAAGGTAACAGAATTGTTCAAACAGCGTGCGCTTTAGCCGTACCGTGTCGCGCGCCACGAATATCGCTGAAATGCGCGGGTCCTGTTCGGATAATTCAACGGTTCGTTCCGCAATTTTCCGGATGCCTTCATGGCCGCCGAAGTAACTGGCCATCTTGGCATTGTCGAAAGGCTCGGCGCCTGCATTGGCATTGTCAGGGGCAAATGGTTCGATCGGAAATTCGCCGGTAAGCGGGTCGCGGACTTTTTCCTCGACGCCAAATTCCTTGTCCCAGTCGATATTCGAGGCTGGGCTTTCCTGAAGCATGACAAGTGTGAGTATTATTGAAAACATGCAAAATGACCTTAGAATGCGATCTGCGCCGACAGGAACGCGCCGCGCTGATTTTCAAATGTGGCGATAGATCCTAAATCGGCATAAGCGGCTGTTACCGTAACATTATCCGTTACCGCAAAGGCGGCGAACAGGTCCATCCAGTTGTCTTCTCCCAATCCGAGATTATCGGGTTTGGTCCGCATTTCCGCACCGATTATGGCGCGGCGCGAGAGCTGATAGGCCAGTGAACCTTCGAACTGGAAATCGTAACCTTTTCCCGCAGCGCTGCCAAAACCCAGCAAGCCAGTTTGATTTGCCTCGGTATAGCGCGCCGTGGCGGAAACTAGCAGACTGCGCGAAAGGATCAGTTTGGATGCGCTCAATGTGAAATCGGTGCCATTTGGGCTGTCAGCACCCACAGCCGTGGTGACCGCCCCGTCAAGATTGCGCTTATGCTGAACGCCGACACTGATTTGCGGAACAAGTGGCTCACCATAAACCAGGTCGCCCGCTAGGCGCAGCTTTGCGGCAAAGACATCCTGATTTAGCGTGTACCCCTGTCCGAGGCCCAGCGCCGTTCCGACATCGCGTGTATCGAAATTTTGGCGAGCATAGGACAGCTCGACCCGGTTCGCGATCCCAATGGCCACCCCGTGGCTCTGCCATCCATAATCGGGAAGTTCGATCACCGTAACATGGCCGGTAACTCCGATACCGCGATCGGTTTCGAGCCCGCTGATCGTGGCCCATGTGGCAATACCGCCGCCGCTGGCACCCTCGATGGAGCTGGCTGCATTGGTTAACACCAGCTTGCCGCCATCCAGAAAATCGCCGTCTTTTGCAGCGACATTCGAAGGGGATGCGACAATTGAGAGAATGAACGCAGTGAAGGAAAGGAGCCTAGCCATCTCTGTTCATTGGCGGATGATGGTTAAATCCTAGTTAATCACCATTCGCGCCCGGACCGAAGAGCTTTGTTAAGTCTTTCCGGCTATTCCGGCACCACTGTGAAATTCCTTCTCTTTCCTCTCGTATTGGTATGCCTCGGCCTCCCATTGGCTACGTCATGGGCGGCGGGCAACTCTGCCGTGCGCATCCAGGTCGTGGACGAGAACGGTGTTCCGGTGCGCGATGCCGTGGTCGAAATCACACCCGCCAGCAGCAGCGGCAACGAATTCCGATTTCCGTGGCGCGCAGCGATGGCACAGAAAGACCTGGCTTTCACTCCCGGCACTTTGGTTGTGGCAAAGGGCAGTTCCGTCGCGTTCCCCAATCTCGACCGCGTACGCCACAGCATCTACAGTTTTTCAAAGGCAGCACGCTTTGAAATCGACCTCTACGGACGAGACCAGACACGCAGCCAATCTTTCCCGGCAACCGGAACTGTCTCGCTGGGCTGCAACATTCACGACATGATGCGGGGATACATTCGCGTCGTCGATACTCCGTATGCAGGCATGACCGATCACAATGGCATCATGTCAGTTGCGGGTGTACCCAACGGCCGCGCCACGGTCACCTTGTGGCACCCGCGCCTTCGTTCGCCGGCTAATGAGTCCAGCAGCAGCATTACAATCGCTGGTAGCCTGTCGAAGAAATATACGGTCAAATTGAAATGACCCCGACGTTGCAACGGATTGCTTCGTTACGCTTTGGTTCGCTCAGGCTGCGCATTGCCGTACTGTACGCTGCCCTGTTCGCTGCAGTCATAGCGGTGATCATGATCATTGTCGGCCAGGGCATCGCCCGTTTCGGTGAAAACAGTGCGACCCGCGATCTGGCTGCCAACGCCCGCGTATTCGACGAAATTCTGGATTTGCGCGCCCGCCAGATGCGCGGTGCAGCCGATGTCCTTTCCCGTGACTTCGGATTTCGTGCAGCAGTCGCGACTAACGACAGGGCAACCATCTCCAGCGCACTCGATAGCCTGCGTAACCGTTCGCGCAGCAGCGCTGCATTTGTGGTGGGGTATGACGGGTCATTGATTGGTTCTACCGGTAACCTCCTTCCCGATGGCGAGAAACTGTGGGCGCCTTTGGATGATGGCACCGAGCGCGGCGTCATCCGGGTCGGAAATGACATGGCTCTGGCCGCCGCTTCACCTATCGAAGTCCCAGATCTGGTAGGCTGGTTAGTGGTCACGCAGCCGCTCGATAAAGTCGAGATGGATAGGCTGGTAAAGCTGGCTGCAATAAATTTGAGCGCCAAGGTCATCCGTACGGCTGACCTGTCCCCCAGTTTGAAATCGGCACCTCTGGGGAAAGTGTTCGAACACAGTGATGGCGACCGCTTTCTCGTCCGGATATCAACTCTACCAGCGCTTGAGGATGGATTGGCACCCCTCCTCGTGCTGCGCCATTCACTGACCGGATCGCTAGCGGAATATAACGGGTTGAAATGGTTGCTGGCACTTCTCGCGATTGCAGGACTTGCGCTAGTCATCGCATTAAGCTGGCGCGTGGCGCGAACAATCACAGCGCCGCTTCGCAAACTCGATGAAGCAACGCGGCTGGTTGGCGAAGGTCGCCAAGTGGAAGTGCTGGTCGAGACAAATGACGAAATCGGGCGTCTTGCCGGCAGCTTCAACACGATGATCAAAGCCATCGACGAGCGCGAGAAGCGTATTATCCACGTCGGCTTGCATGATGGACTAACTAGCCTGCCCAATCGCAAACTATTCGTTGAACAATTGGCGCAATCCCTTGCCCGGCAGAAGGAGGATGACCGTTTGATGGTCATCTATGTCGATCTGGATGATTTCAAGGTAGTCAACGACACGCTCGGACATCCGGCAGGCGACGCATTGCTGCGCAATGTGGCGAACCATTTGCAGTGCCAATTGAAGGATGCCACAATCGCGCGATTAGGCGGCGACGAGTTTGCAATTTTGATCGACGGAGTGGGATCGGACGAAAGCCTCGCTTCGATCGCGCGAGATGTCCAATCATGCTTCATGCGAACCATTTCCATCGATGGGCAACAAGCCGACTGTTCGGCCAGTCTTGGCATAGCAGTGGCTCCGGGAGACGGCGCTGACAGCAATACGTTGATGAAGCATGCCGACCTCGCTCTTTACCGCGCGAAACGCGAAGGCAAATCCGGCCATCATTTCTTCGAACCATCGCTCGACGAACAGGCACGCATCCGCCGCCAGATGGAACTGGACCTGCGCCAGGCAATCCGCGAGGGCGAGTTCGAATTATACTTCCAGCCGCTATACAGTCTGACCGAGGAGAGGCTGAAAGGTTTCGAAGCATTGATCCGCTGGCAGCATCCGCAGCACGGCCAGATAAGCCCACTGGAATTCATCCCACTGGCGGAAGAGACCGGACTAATTCTTCCAATTGGTGAATGGGTGATCCGCGAGGCATGCCATCAGGCCAGTATGTGGAACGACAAACTGTCAGTTGCGGTCAATGTCTCGCCCAAGCAATTCACCTCGCCCGATCTCACTGGCAAGATTCTTCAGGCAATCGCCGCGTCGGGCATCTCCCCGAACCGGCTCGAGTTGGAGATTACTGAAAGCATCTTCATCGCGAACGTCGAAAAGACAATGGCGATACTGCACAGGTTACGTGATTTGGGTGTTAAGATCGCTCTGGACGATTTTGGGACTGGCTATTCGTCGCTTAGCTATCTGCGTTCTTTCCCCTTCGATAAGGTGAAGATAGACAGATCCTTCGTCACCGATCTTGCCAATGGCGGCAATGGCCATGCCATTATTCGCGCGATCACGACGCTGGCTGATGCGCTGGGGATGGAAACGCTGGCGGAAGGGGTGGAGGAATTCGATCAGCTCGACATTCTCCGGCGCGAAGGCTGCCGCAATGTGCAGGGCTTCCTGCTCAGCAAACCGCTGTCGGCATTGATGGTCCGCCAATGGATGAACGGTGACGCAGAGAAGAACTTTCGCGCCAGCGCGGCTTAGGCTCAGGGCTTAATTCGGTCGACAATTGGGCAGCAGACTTTATGCAAAAGTGCAGATGAACTGCCTTCAGGACTGCTCGTTGGTAGCGCGACCGCTACCGCTGACAAAGCGGTCATTCCCGCGCTCATTCTACTCCCCTGAAAGCCGCCCTACGTTCAGGTTTCGTTGAGCGCCCCGAACGGCAGATTTTAGGGCTGCGAAATCGGTGTTGGATGGCAAGAATTAAGGTGGAAAGCGGACATTCGCGGGATCGCATGATCGAGGTCCGCTAGGTTTAGAAGCAGACCCGTGCCGGACGGATCAGGCAGGAAAATGAATTCCGCACAGTTTGTTGCCGTCGGGATCACGAAAATAGGCCAGTTCGATGGTGCCCATGGAGGCAGTTTCGCGCGGTCCTGGCGGAGCTTCGATCGAGGTTCCGCCAGCGGCAACGGCGGTATCGTGAAGCTGCTTCACCTGCTCGGACGAGTCGCAGGAAAAGGCGACTGTGCTGCCGTTGGCGACGCTTGCCGGTTCGTCGTTGATCGGCTGGCTGACGATGAAGTTGGTTCCGTTGCCGTTATTGTAGATCAGACGGGTATGGCCGCTGTCGGCGATGTTCCGTGTCCCTTCCCCTGCACCCAAGGTGCCGAGCACCGTGTCGTAGAAGCGCTTGGATCGTTCAATGTCGTTCGATCCGACCATGGTGTGAAAAAGCACGCATACTCTCCTGAAGGCTGATCGACTTCCGATCGCCATTATCGGTCTCACCTAACAGGCACGTAACCCGCAGTCACCCCCGGCCCTTGGAATGTCCGCTTGTGGGTCGCGTCCTGCCGGTCTGCTTTTGGAGCCATCTGTAGGCAGCTGGAACGTCAAAACCTGGGTGGTTAGCTGCTTGTCGTATCAAGAACGGATGAAACAGCATTTTGCCAGTCAGACCATGATGCCGGGTCACCGGGTGATCCATTCGCCCAGATGTTACGGCTCACATCTGAAAGTAAGTTCGCGATGTCATCCGACGATTTTCCGTGCATTTGCCAATAAGACTCAAGGAAAGCGATCATTACGTCGAAAGCTTGCAACTCAGTTAGGCTTCGAAGCTGGTTCGTCGGAAAATCGGTCATAGTGCGAGATTAAGCACCAAGTCGCCATTTCTGCAATTGGGTGGTGTCCTGCCGGTCTGCTTTTAGGTGCAGCTCCAGGCGGCTGGAACGGCAAAAACTGGGGTGGGTAGCGGACTTAGCCTCTCAAGGGTAAAATGTGGCCCCTAGATTGTCCTTGAATAGGCCCTTGTAAAAGGGTGCCGTCTTTATCTCATCGACCTCCAGTCTCAGATCGAGAAGGTCGCTGACGAACCAGTCGGTGGTATCCTCGTAATAGGAACGCACATCCGCGAGGACCTTGGTGGCCGCATCGTCAGGCGAACTCGCGAAAACATGTCTATGGCAATAGAAGCCGCTCGGGCGGGTTACTGGAATTTGGAATTTTTCGACAGCCCTCGCCGACCAGTCCAAGACCCCATGCACAAGTAACCTGTAACACCGCATTGGCGGGGCATATTTCAACCGGGCAATGTCAGCAATGGGGTTGCTTCCTGTCGGTCCGCTTTTATCAACAACCCGCGATAAGCCGACGGTCTGCTTTTGGTGAAATACAAAACAGTGCTGAACGGCAAAAACGTCGTGGAGAGCTGACTTCAGGTCTGGTTGGGTGCCGCGCCGCATCTGTTGCAGGCGTTCTCGAAAGGCCAGACTGGAAAGGTGACAGAGAAAAACCGACCGCCGCATTCAGGACATCTGGCGCTCAATAGTGAGAAAAGCGCTAGGGCCATTGCCGAGAACATAAAGATCGGCGCTAGGAAAATGAAGGCCAACCCTATCGAAGGATAGCCGCCTAGGAAACTGAATATACCCGCAATGAAGAATGCCAACGCGCCGCAGGAAAGCCCGGCGGACCAGCGGCTCATGAGCTTCACTCTTAACAATCGACGTCCCCTCGACACCAGCGCAAATCGAGCACGATACCCGAAAGGCCAATGACCGCAATTCGGTCGCTTCCTGCCAGTCTGCTTTTAGGGCCAGCAGCGAACGGCTGAAAGGGCAAAAACTGGGGTGGGGAGCGGACATTGCCCAGATCGCGCGTTCCTGCCAACGTGCTTTCATGGAGCAGGAGACTGATAAATCGGGAAAGTGGAAGCTCTGGGCGATAGGCTGCGGTTGCCTGTTGTTGATCTTCATCGCGCTCCCGTTGCTCCTCCCCTTCTACCAGGCGTCTCGCAGCGATCACTACGAAGAGAACTCATCATACAACGGCCATTTCATTTGCCCCAAAGGCAAGCTCCATCAACTCTTCTCTTCTTTCGGGCGCCTGTCGCCAGAGGACCGCTTCGATTTCGTTCTGAACTCGCCCAATGCGGGCGTGAGTAGCACATTTGAGGATGTCGCTATGGTGTCCGTCATCGTGCGGGGCGAGCATGCCGATCTTGCGGTATTCAATCACCAATCCCTTAATGACGGCCAGAAGGTTCCAGCAGACATTCTTCCTCTGTTGGAGAGATATGAATCTGCTCTGATCAGCTTTGGTTGCCGCAAGGGCGAAGTTACTCTCGGGAGTCAGCGGACCGGGAGCTGAACGACCGCAATTGGGTCGCTTGCTGCCAGTCTGCTTTTAGGGTCGGCTCCGGAACGGCAAGTTTCTCGCGCAGCCTGCAGGGCAACAAAAATAGCAGGCCTCCGGTTTAGCCCTCAGCGGCAATCAAACAATCTGCATAATCGCCGAAAAGCTCTCTCGTCTGGTCCGGAGCACCTTGGTTCAAGTCATGATCGGACTCCCAGACTTTCACAAAGGATGGAAGTTTATTGTTCACCGCCAAATAGTCGGCAGTTCGCGGATCTTTGGTTCCCAAGACTATTTTGGAACAGCGGCACGTCGGTGTGACGTCGTGCCACGGCAGGTCAACTTGGCCAAAGAACCGCGATCCAAAGTTGGACAATTCCAAATTGCGAGAATGGTCAAAGGTCACCTGACTGCCTGATCGCTTGTAAATGCTGAACCTTTTCCATTCTCCAAAGAAATCTCCGCTGGCCTTTGCCTTCGCATTCTCGAGCTTTGCGCGAGCCAAATGATGCTGAAGCCCATCCATCACCGGTACG
The DNA here is from genome assembly GCF_009828115.1 of Allopontixanthobacter sediminis. Lineage (GTDB taxonomy): Bacteria > Pseudomonadota > Alphaproteobacteria > Sphingomonadales > Sphingomonadaceae > Allopontixanthobacter > Allopontixanthobacter sediminis. The sequence continues at coordinate 400,163 of NZ_WTYL01000003.1, forward strand.
AGAGAAAGAAAATTCATACCCTCCAAGCGCTCCTTGCCGATCGCTCCCAGGGCAAGATGATTGCCTAGGCTGAACGTGATCAAAGGCGGATCCCTGCCAAGTTCGTCGCGGTAGTAATCAATGGCCAGTCTGACATCGCGCATCGCGAGTTTGATCTCGTTAGGCTCTTGTACTGTCCGAATATTTGTACCCCAATACCCAACTGACGCGATCGTATAGCCTCGTTGTAAGACTTGATATGCCGGCGAATCTTCCATCGCTCCACCAAGCATCTTCAACATGCCTCTCTGCCGGTGCACCTTGACAACTTCGTCAGTCATGGCCGGATTGCTATGGAACGGCGTTCCACCAGGGCCACCCACAATATCTACCACTAGGCGCTTATCTACCGTTGCCCCTGAAAGCCGGCTTTCGACAACAGGTACGGAATCGTCTCCGATCCTCAACGCGAACAGGGTGGATGTCACACCTTGAGCTACCCAGGTCTCACATGGAAACTTTTCCCGCGGAGCCACAGGCCCGGACTGGAATCGCTTAAGGCAATTTAGCCAGTCAAAAGGTAGCCCCATCGCCGGATCGTCGGACCGGTAATCCCTGACGATTTGGAGTAATCTCGCCCTCTCATCCGCTGCGGCTTTTTCATTTTCGAAATAGCTCCATCCGGAGGCAACAATACCACATAGTGCCAGAATCGATACGATCACGATCATCCGTTTGCGCAATTTCATCGGTCCCCATGAGCAATATCCAAACATTACTACGACAGATTGCTTGTTAGTTTACGAGTTTTCCTGAGGCGCCGCGCGCCTCCGCAAGTGATACTGGTAACCGTATTGTGTTCGGGCTGGCAAATTCCGGATCAAGTATCACGCTTAGCTGGCAGCCACCGCGGCTAATCGCCGCTTGGCTGTAGCCGCCGACAAACCGGTCGTTGCCAAGCCCGATTCAAACACCCGAAACCGGCCGTACGTTCAGGTTTCGTAGAGCAACTACGCCGACAGCTTTTAAGACTGCGAAAATGGGGGCAAAATGGCGGATACGTCGTGCTTACCGCGCACCCCCGGACTTCCTTTTTTGGCCGCCCACAAATGTCAAAACGACACCCGGAATCAAAAACAGGAGCGTCCAGGAACCAATCTCTTCCATATCCCAGAACCATTTAGCGATCGTGAGTAAGATTCCCACAAGCACCAAAGTCCGACCGATAACTGCAATCTCTAACTTCTTGGGCATGTTCGCGATCGAACCTCCGGCTAAACAGATCCTATGGGCGCGGCCCGACATTCGATGATATCGCGCATATCCGCAAGAGCGCCGTGTGTTGCCTGATCAGTCTAAGCGCCGACATCAGGAAAGCTTGCCTTAACCAAAGCATCAAACCCAGTCAGCATCCGCCGACATAGCTGTTGTTCCCTGCTTCGGATTAGCGCGCTGAAAGCTGCCCAACGTTCAGGCGCTGCCAGCGACGGCAGCTGGGCCGGTTTCGGACTGTCCGGTCTTGGTCGCTGAATCGAGCTAAGCTGCCATTCGACCATGGCAATGTCCGCGTTCGTTTCCGACCACCTTGCGCCATTCGCATCAGCTGCCATAAACGCCCGCTTCTGACAGAATCTGCCGATGCTAAGGGCACTGTTGTGCTTCGATCGGTAACGATTGGCTCAGTGGGCCGCTCTGAAAGAAGTGGCGCTTACTTCCTCGCGCCGGTAACCTTTGCAGCAACCATTGTGAAAGAATTGGCCGCCAAAAGATTGGTGAGGATTCTGATTGCTGCTGAAGCTAGCCCTGCTGAACGGTCCGAGGCTGTGGCTGCGGCAATGTTCAACACCATAGAAGACGCAACATCAAAAAAAGGCAGAGCGGAACAGGGGTAAGCGACTAAGCTTCACCGTTGACACGACCGCGAACGCTACTCCGCGATCAAAAAAGGGGCAGCCCCTCGTTAGAAGAGCTGCCCCTGAAGTCGAGGAACTCTTTGCATACCTGCCAAGAGCCCTTCGGGTCGCGGGTCGTACATACACACGGGTCCAGCGAGCCCGTTGTAATTACGCGACAATACTTACTAATGTTAGTTAGATAAGAGCGATCAACCTGTCGTTTGGCCTTTCGCTACCTGCGAGTGCGCCGACGATGATGGGAGTGCGCGGTCTGCGAGGCTAGCGGCCATCCCAGCCGAACTTCAGCGAACGGGGTAGCGATATCCACCCTCAGTTGAACCTGACAAACAGGCTCTATGCTTACATCCTCGCGAGGATCGAATGACTGCCTTTGTAATCGCGTGGCTGCATCAGGAACGTTTGAATTTGGGGCGCTTATCGGCCGGCAAGAACTGGTCCGAGAGAGGAAGGTCCGGCCTTGGTAGTCGCTTGTGTCTAAGCTGACACTCGGCTCGCTGCGACACCGCGGACCTTGTGTATCGGGAGCATGTCGCAAAAGGGGGTACGCTTGGGCGCGCGCCAGTCAAATAATATTTTCACGTTGGCGGATGCGAAAGTTTCGAGAGCGCGTCGATGAGGCACGGGAGACCGGTTGGCTTTGTGCATACCAGTATTTCAGGATACAGTTTTGCTATCTCATGCCGTTGCCCATGCCCGGTATGAAAAACGAATGGGACTCCGCGTTCGATCAAAATATCGGCGATGGGGAATGACTCTTGCCCACCAAGGTCGATGTCGAGAAGAGCGACATCAACGACCCTCTCTTGTGCGGCCTTTACCCCCTCATCAAGTCTCCCGATCGGGCCAACTATAGATGCTCCGGCATTCTCGACTGCCATCTCAAGCTCCATAGCAATTAAAGCTTCGTCCTCGATTATGAGAACGGAAATTCCGGCCAGTACCATTGTTGCGCCCTACAGTTTCGCCGCCGTATCAGGCGAACGGATGAGCCTCGCGGCTATCTTCGATCCGATTGATCTTTATCAACGTAGAACGTGAAAGAAGTTTCCAGACCTCTATCTGTCCAGCTCTGTTCGAATTCACCGGATAGTTGCCGGGCGGAATCGCGCATTAACCGTGAACCAAAACCAGGAACGAGATCGGACTGGGATATTCCGGACAAATTCGTTGTTTCGCTCCAATTGACGGTGACAGTATTCTGATTGTTCGCCGATGGCTCCACTGTCCAAGAGATGCGTACCGTGCCATCATCTTTGCTCAACGCGCCGTACTTTACCGCGTTGGTTGCCAACTCATGGAGGATCATTCCGACAGGTGTCACTGCTCTGCGCGGAATTTCGATAACTGGAAGATCACCGTCAAATATCAGGTTATCATCTTCGTATGGCGAAAGCACATTATGCACAATGTCTGAAAAGCTGACGGCAGCAAGCTCCCCGGCTTCTGTCGACACGGCGTGAGCTGCGGCCAAGGCCGCAACACGGTGACGAATTTTTTCAGCTAGTGCCTTGGGGTCGCTCTCGCCTCTTGCGCTCATTGTGACAAGCGCCTGCACCAGGGCGAAGAGATTCTTTACACGGTGATGAAGTTCACGCCCGAGAAGCAGCTGCATCTCCTGAGCTTGCACTTCAGACGTAATATCAAGCGCTTTCTGAATCACACCGCAGACGCTTCCATCGTCGGCATAGACGGGGGCCTGATGGCAGTCCCACCAGACCTCTTTCATACCGCCGCCATCATCTACTGGTATTGGAATGGAATATCGCTGGCGGGCGAGAACGTTGGCTTCACCGTCCAAGGCACGTTGAAACGCCTTCCGGAACAAAGCGAGACGTTCGCCGCTCTCTGGAAAAGCGTCGAACACATAAGCGCCCCTTAACTCATCGATCGAACGGTTCACCGTTTCCAGGTAAATTTCGGTCGCATCGACGAAGCGAAGCTCCGTATCGAGCATCATGCACGACGCAGGAAGATTCCGAAAGAATCGGTTGGGATCGATATTCATGTCTTCCAACCTCGTATACTTCGCGACCGAAGCTCTGGCGCTAACACTTTTTCGCATGCGATTTCCAGAGCGAGTTGGCCATGCATGATGCTATTTCAAACTGATGGCTACCAGAAATACGATAGAGCAATAGCGTTTAGACACCAAAAAACGGACTGTCTGTTTTCCACCCCATCTCGGGCATTGCTACAAGAACCTACAGAGCCGGAAATCGGCCATCTCATAGGCAGCATTTGATCGGCAAAATTGGGCCGGTAGCAGTCAGTCCGCTCTTGGCGGCAAGCGAATCGAAAGCGGAGATCAGCATTAGCGGGCGAGGAGTTCGCATTATTTCTGGCTACGGATACCTCGCTCTGCGGCGGGGATTTTCAGCGCGATTTCGGCCATTACTCTGGCAATCGACACAAGTTTCCGCCGCGGCAGCCGTTTTGCCGCGCCGTTCAGGCAAAGGCCCCCGACCGTCTCGCCGTGCAGCCGCAGGGGTATCGCCACGCAGTTGAGCCCGGACTGGTATTTACCCTCCTCGAAAGCGAAACCGCGCTGGCGCGCCTGATCCAGCTCTTCGGTCAGGCTTGCCCGCCGCTCTATGGCCCCCAGGGATTGCGCAATACCGGGCATGAACGCGGCCATCACCAGGCCGATAGCGGAACCGGACAAGGGTTCGCGGCGGCCCAGGCGGCTGTGAGCGGTCGGGTTGTTCGGCAGTTCGAGACCGTCGAGATAATAGAGTTCATCGCCGCTCGGCACGATCAGATAGGTTGATTCCTCGAACCGCCGTGCCGTCTCTTCCAGCAAGGGCCTGAAATGCCGCCGCAGCGCGTCGTCATTGCCCGCGATCCGGGCGAGGTTGAGAATACGGCCACCCAGCCGGTAGTCGGACCCTGTCGCGGGACGCCGCACATAGCCCAGCGCGACGAGCGTCGCGAGGATGTTGTGAGCGGTCGACGATTGCACTCCGGCGGCGTTCGCAATCGCGCCAAGCGGCGCGGCGCCTTCCGCCTGCGCGAGAAATTCCAGCATCCGCATCGCACGTTCGACCGACTGGATCGGCTTGCTCATCGGCGTCGACTTTCGCGTATATCTTCAATCATGTTGAAAATATGGGCGAAGTAGCAGCCAATGGCCAGAGCGGCGGAACGGCAAGGCGCGAAATTCCATTGCCGATGTGTACGAACAAGGAGATCAGCAAATGCCACATATCGTGATGGCGCAATGCACCGCGCTTCCCGGTCAGGAAGACGCGCTTGAAAGCCACATTGCCTACCTCGCCAAGGCGGTTCGCAAGGAGGCCGGCAACGAAGGGTTCGAGGTGTTTCAGCAGCCCGCAACCAAGCGCGGCTGGACGATGATCGAACGATATCGCGACCGGGAAGCCTTCGACACGCATCTCGATCAGCCGCACACCAAATCGTTCAATGACGCGCTGGAAGATCTGGTTGAGGGCGGGGCCTCCGATATTACCGAACTTGCCCCGGCCTGCCAGCCGGACGACGCCGCCCCTGGTGTGCGCGGGATTGACCATGTCGGGATTACAGTGCCCGATGTAGACGCGGCGTCCGAATTCCTTTCCCGCGCGTTCGGCGCGCGAACGCTTTACGATGTGCTGCCGGCCGATGCGGACCCAATGGAGGGAGCTGAGGTGGAGCATCAGCTCGGAATTCCAGCGGGGGCGCGGATCGAACATATGCGGCTCATGCGGATCGGCGCATCTGCGAATATCGAAATGTTTTGCATCGGCAATGCCGATCAGGCCGACGCCGCCGGGCTTGTCGATTACGGACTGCAGCACATCGCGCTCTATGTCGACGACATGGACGCTGCCGCACAGCGGTTGACAAAGGCGGGCGGCACCTTGCTGTCCGATCCGCATACACTGGCCGGCGTCGAGGGGGGCGAGCGCAATTCAGGCGTCTATGCCCGCGCGCCATGGGGGGGGCTGATCGAACTAATCTCGACCCCGGATGGGATCGACTACCCCTCCGATTGCCCGATGCCGCGTTGGAAACCCCAGCCCAACACATGATGCCGAAAACCCGGATTCGAGGAGACATACCAATGATCAAGATGACCATGTTCCTGAAACGCAAGGCAGGGATGAGCCACGAGGATTTCGTGAAGCACCATGTAGAAGTTCACGGACCCAAGTTTCGCTCCATTCCGGAAGCGGAGGCGCATTGCCTGCGCTATATCCAGACGCATCCTGTCGCGCTGGAAACCGATGTGGCCAAAAATGCCGATTTCGACGGCACCGCAGAGCTCTGGTTCGACAGCGAGCAGGGCATGGAAGTGGTGCTAACGTCCGACACCTACCAGAACGTCGTCTTTCCGGATGAGAAAACCTTTCTCGACCACGACAACACACTGATCCTGGTCGGCGAGCAGGTGGAAATAATCGGCGATCGTCGTGAGGGGTAATTCCACCTTAGCGGTATGGGCGAGATCGACAGGCGATTGACGACGAACCATCCGCCGTTCGCTCTCGCGAAGTGCGAGAGATTAGCAGAATGTCTGACATAGGGCCGCCTAGCTGCCATAGACCTCAGCCTGAGTTGATGGCAGCTTTCGGGCAAAATTTTCGACCGCACTAATGACCGGAATTGGGGCGCAAAGCTGACGATGGCATCCGCTAACAAAGTGGACGTTTACTTACACAAATCGCTCTCCCGAAACCCACCGTACGTTCATGCAGAGACAAGTTGCGTGTGCATTCCGCTACTCGAATTATTTGCTTGGGCAAGGCAAACCATCGATCAGCGCTTTGGGCACCCGCGAGCAATGGCTATACTCCCGAAGATGAGTGACCCGCACAACCTTGGCCGGTTCTTGGAAGCACAGGCGGGCCGTTATGAAACCGCCGTCAACGAGGTCCGGCGCGGCATGAAGCGTAGCCACTGGATGTGGTTCATTTTTCCGCAATTGGCGGGGCTTGGCCGTAGCGCGACAGCGCAGCACTATGCCATCCGTTCGCTGAATGAGGCTCGCAGCTATCTCTCGCATCCTGTCCTTGGCACTCGGCTGCGCGAATGCGTGGCGTTGCTGCAGGACTTGGACGGTCTGACGGCTCAAACGGTGTTTGGGGAGGTGGACGCTTTAAAGCTGCGCTCCTCGCTGACCCTCTTTATCGAGGCGGGCGCGGGCCCGCTATTCGTTGCAGCACTTGAACGCTGGTTTGCCGGGGAGAAAGACACCGCCACACTCGCCTTGCTCAATAGAGAATAGGCGGCCAAAGTCAGCAAATTGCTCCGTCCGCCTGCGCCGCGAGTATATCCGCGCGTCATTTACAGTGCTTCAACAAAACTTTTCGCAAGCTCCTTGGCAGCCGTGGCGATTGCAACCCGCTCCGTCTCGTCGCCTACCTCATATGTGTATGATGGAATGAGGTAGTTGGCATAGAACCAGTTTTTTGCAGTGCCTGTGCCAGGGTTGGCGTTGCGACGCTCAATAGCGAAGTGATAGCCTGCGATCTGGCCCTCCTTGCCGACGAGCCAACGAGCCAGGAATTGTTCCTGCCCTTCGCTGGCTTCATCGCCCTGCACATAAAACAGGTTTCGAGACGTCGAATGAAAATCGACCATCGCAATCGGGCGAACGTGGTCCGGCAGCTTTTCCAGCCATTGCGCAATTGAGCGGGTTTCTGGCTGGCTGAATGTTCCCCAGTCACGATTAAGATCCACGCCGCCCAAATTGGCCCGCCAATGTCCGCGCGCGACACCATCCGGATTGAGCAGCGGAACCGCAAGAATTTGCAGATCTTCTGCATCGTATTGCTTCGTGTCGGCAAGCAAAACTAGGGTTTCGAGAAAATGCTCCATGGCGATCGCACCGGTCACTTCGGGTGGGTGCTGACGCCCAAGTAGGATCACCAGCTTTTCTGCATTCGGGTTACCGACCCGGAGCGCCTCGATGGGTCGGCCATCGTGAGAGCGACCGAGCGTGAGCCGCCTGACTGCCGCGCTGCGATCCAGACGCGTCAAGAGAGCCTCGTGCTCCCTCACCCCGAGCAATTCTTGAGCGCTGACGATGGCTTGCCCCGGGGGCAGGGTAAGTGATGCCGTCTTGCCATCATCGCGCACTTGGGCGTCCACGACTCCGAACCGCTCGCTACTCTGCCATTTCGGGCTGTAGCGATGTTTCGCCCCCAGGTAGCGGAGGTGGACGGTGACGTTCTCCTTTCCGCTCGCGGTGTAGCGGAACGCGTACCACGGGCTGGGATTGATCGGCGGGGCGTGCTCGGGCGAGATCAGGATGGAAAACTCCTTCTCGCCCTCGACAACGCAGCGCGAGGGCGGCGCACCTTCGAAATCAAAACTGATGCCCACGGACCGGGTTGAGCAACCCGGCAGTTGAGAGCCAGCCAAATGGCCAAGTGGAGGCGCCCCCGCACACGCCCCCAAGAAGACCAACACACCGCCCAGCAGCAACCATGTCCGGTATCGTGTCACAAGGTTAGAACTTTTTCCTGAGCTCGACCGCAAACTGCCGCCCGCGCGGACTGTGCAGATCGCTGTAAAAGCCATAGGATTCATCAGCCAGCGGCGGATCCTTGTCGAACAAGTTATTGATGGCAAAGCGCAAGCGGGTTCCATCAAGAGCGGTGTTGTTATTGATCGAATAGGCGATAGAGACATTCATCGTGAACTGATCATCGATCGGATAGAAATTGGCGTTCGGATCATCGGACACAATGAGCTCATCGCGGACTACGCTGGTATCGTAGAACGAACCGACATAGGCTCCGAATACCCCGATATCTACCGGGCCTTCTTCCCAATTGATCGATCCACTGGCCCGCCATTTTGGACGGCCATCGACTTCGAGCAATTCACCAAGACCTCCGACGGTCACGTCGAGGGGCAGGATGCCGGCAGCGATTGCATCGAGAATTTCTTGCCCGTCAGGACCGGCGCTCTGGACGAAGCCCAGAAGGCGAGCCGCATTTAGCCGTACCCGGAACTTGCCTAGCCCGAAATCCGGTACCCGGTAATGCAGACCGAAATCCCAACCCTTAGAAACTCGGCTGTCGAGATTCAGATAGGGATCGAGGACCTGGATGATCTTCCCAGCAGGGTCCAGGCTAGTGCCGGTGAACAGTACGATATCCTCCGCTGTCGGCGCTTCGCGGATAACGTTGGGATTGCTGCCGCCATTGAGCCGGCGCAAGAAATCGAGCGCGATCGCGTTGTCGTCTCCGAATGTGCCGACAAGACCTTTCTGTTTCACGCGCCAATAGTCCGCCGTCAACGTAAGGCCGGGGACGAAGGCCGGTTCAAGAACTATACCGAGGTTGATGCTCTCGCTTTTCTCCGGCTTGAGGTTCTCGCCGCCTGTACGAAAACTGATCACGCCCGCGCCGAAGCAGCCGTCCAGGCCGTCCAGTAGCCCTTTCTCGACCTGTGCCTGGCAGACTACGAAATCGTCGCGCGTGTTGGAGCGGGTGGTCCCGGAGTCGTTCACCTGGACGAGGTTGGGAGCGCGGAAGCCTTGCGACCACGCGCCACGGAATGTGACCCCTGGCACCGTCGTCCACGAGGCGGCAATGCGCGGCACTTTCGCGGTGGCCTTGATATCGCTGAAACGCTCAATACGGCCTGCTACCTGAAGGTTGAGTTCATGCACCAAAGGAATGTCCATGTCGGGACTTACGATCGGAACGAACACTTCCGCGAACGCCGAATAAACATCGCGGTTACCGCTGCTATCCGGCGTTTCGCTGGTGCCGGCGACATCGCTGCCGTTGAAGACTCCCGTGACGCTATCGGTAAAGGAAATGGTGCCGTCCAGACGCGGATCGCGATCGTCAAAGAACGTCTCATGCCGCCACTCAACCCCGGCCGCCACACCGACGTCGCCGCCTGGAAGCTGGAACAGGTCGTTGCGGCTGACCTTGAAATCAGCCAGCGCCAGACTGGTCCCACCCTTGCGGAACACGTCGATCCGGAACGAATCTATCACGGACGCAGCGTTGGGCGTGCAATCGCCTTCCCCCGGATCCCCAAGGCAGCCGCCGTTAAACGGGTTGTAGGCATCGGGCGTTGTGCGGTTGATTGCTTGTTGCATCAAGGTAAGGGAAACGCGGTTGCGCGCCAGATCGAGCGATTTCGATTCCGAATACAGCAGCCCGGCATCGAAGTCCCATGCGCCGAAGTCGCCGCGCAGGCCGCCAACGAGCCGGAAGTTGTCCTTGTCGACCGACACGTCGCGATTGCCGACATCCACAAAGCGATAGCGCTCCATGATGAGGTCGGCACCACCGGCGGCGATGGTCGTACCCGGCAGGCGGTTCGGGCTGCCCACGGGGCCGAACGGGTTCCAGTAGGCGGTGCGCGAAATGCCGACGGGCACGGCGCTAAGGATCGCCGATGCCTCGATATTGCGGCGGTTTTCCGACCGGTAATAGCTTCCCTCGAAATAGGCCTCCAGGCTGTCGGTAATTTCGTAGCTCAGCAAAGCGAGCGCATTGTAGCGGCTCTTGCGACTGATCAGGTGGTTGCCGAAATTGGTGTTGTAGCGCACGTCGCTCGTCGGCGTGGTGCCGTTGCGCGCGCAAATCCCGCCGCCGAAATCCAGGCGGCAACCAGGAAATGTGCCCGGCTGAAGGTAGAAGTCGTCGTCCCCAATCGGTGTGCGGTTCGACGGTGCCTGAATGTCGAACTGACCAAAGGGGCCGAAAGTATTTCGGTTGTTGAACGACGCATCGCCCTCGAATTCGGTGCCTTCGACCAACGGGAGCCGGTTTTCTTCGCCGGCATAATCGCGTTTGTTGGCAAGAAGGCCGTTCTCGTGAAAATAGCCACCGTAAACGGTCAGGTTGCCGCGGCCGCCACCGAAATCGAAACCCAACCCTCCATTGATCGAATAATTGTAGAGGCCGGTCCCGTCTGACAAGCGGACATCGGCTTCGACGAAACCTCCCTTCAAGCCGCCTTTGAGGACAGTATTGACCACACCTGCAACCGCGTCGGCGCCATATATAGCCGAGGCCCCGTCGCGCAGGACCTCGATCCGCCGGACGCTGCCTGGAGCAATCTCGTTCGTATCGGACGAAACTACGGGAACCAGAAGTTCGGTCTGGAAACCCGGATGCAGGGTCATTCGCCGGCCATTAATCAGCAACAGCGTATTGCCGGTACCAAGGTCGCGCAGATTGATCGATCCGACATCACCGCGTGCGCTGTTCTGTGACGAATTGTTCTGCTCGTTGAACGCGACCGTCCCGGCTTGAGGAATTGAACGAAAGATTTCGTCGCCAGAACTGGCTCCCGAGTTCTCGATTTCCTGTTCGTCGACCACGGTGACGGGCAGGATATCGTTGATCTGCGCGCCCTGGATCTGGGTGCCGGTGACGACGATCTCGGTATTGTTTCCGACCGTCGACTCGGCAGGGCCGGTGGTGCTGGTTTCGGGCGCAGCGGCCGGCTGTTCCTGAGCAGCAGCGGCCGTCGCCGCGAGCAGGCTCGTACTGCCTAATAGCGCCAGCTTCGCGATTTTCTTGATGTGCATGTTTGTGTTCCTCCCAATCAATTCTTTTTATTCATGGTGCTTGCGAGCCAGGTATCGAACAATGTCGGCCACTGGCTCAGAGTCTGCTCTGGCTTACCCAGGCCCCATCCGTGGCCGCCGGCCGAAAAAATGTGCATCTCGACGTTTGCGCCGGCACCATTCAGTGCTTCGAAAAGTGCAATGTTGTGGCCGGGCGGCGTGATCGGATCGTCGGCCGAGGAAAACAGGATCGTCGGCGGAGCGTCTTTCGAGACATGCGTGTCGAGCGACCAGGCTTCCTGCGCAGCGAGTGAGGGTTCGCGGCCGACAATCTCGCGCCGGGTTCGGGTGGTATCAAATGGTTTGCGCAGCGAGACCACGGGGAAAAGTAGCGCGGCGAAATCGGGCCGCGCCGATGCCGCTTCGAATGTGTCGCGTCCCTCGTACAATGCCTGGCCCGGGTTCAGCGCCGTGTAACCCGCCAGATGGCCCCCTGCCGAAAAGCCCATGATGCCGATGCGGTCGGACCGAATGCCGAATTCATTAGCGCGATGACGGATAATCTTCATCGCCCGCTGCGCATCCATGAATGGAACTGCAGCGTCCCAACCGTCCCCCGGAAGTCGGTGTATCAGCTCGAAAACAGTGTAGCCCCTAAGCTGCAGCCACTTGGCTGCAGGCGTGCTTTCCTTCCATAACTGAATCCGGAAGTACCCGCCGCCGCCAATAACCAGTATTGCGGTCCCGTTTGGTGCATTGGGGCGGTAGACCCTCATGCGTGGGTTCGAAACGTTCGATACTGCCCCATACCCGGCGCCTTCGGCCCCGACCTTCTCGGGTCCGCTGACCTCGCCATTGCCAGGCGCCTTGCCGAGCCAAAGCGGTATTTCTTCGAAATCATGGGCGTTCAGCACAGAGCCAGTGGACAAGCTTATTGCCGAAATCAGCATCGAGGCGCCGGTGATAATCGTACGGCGGGAGATCATGGCACTTCTCCGACTACCGCTGCCATGCCTTCGCTATACGGACCAGTTCGCTCGTGGTGCTCGATATCTGCTTCGGGAAGCGGCATTGGATTGCCGGCCATGGCTGCAGCGAGGCGCTGGGTGTCGAGCGCGTTCTCCCACTTCGCGACCACGATGGTAGCGACCGCATTGCCGATGAAATTGGTGAGCGCACGGCATTCACTCATGAAACGGTCAATGCCCAGGATCAGTGCCATCCCGGCCACTGGAACCGAGGGAATAACCGACAACGTGGCAGCCAGGATCACGAAACCGGCTCCGGTAACACCCGCCGCGCCTTTGGAACTGATCATCGCCACCAGCACCAAGGTGATCTGTTCGCCAAGGGAAAGTTCGATACCCACGGCCTGCGCGATAAATAGCGCGGCGAGGGTCATGTAGATGTTGGTGCCGTCCAGATTAAAAGAGTACCCGGTCGGTACGACAAGCCCGACCACCGTCTTGCGGCAACCGGCTATTTCCATTTTCTCCATCAGGCTGGGCAGCGCTGCTTCTGACGAGGATGTGCCGAGAACCAGCAGAAGCTCTTCGCGCAGGTACTTGATGAGGCCAAAGATTGTGAAGCCCGCAAGGCGTGCAACAGTGCCCAAGACCACCAGCACAAACAGCAAGGAAGTCAGGTAAAAAGTGGCAACCAACGCGGCGAGGCTGGCGAGCGAACCGATCCCGAATTCGCCGATGGTGAAGGCGATTGCCCCGAAAGCGCCGATCGGTGCGAACTTCATCAACATGTGAACAAGCTTGAAAATCACTTCGTTGAATGATCCGAGCACGTCAAACACGAGATCGCTGTGCGGCCGTGTTGTCGCGATGGCGACACCGGACAGGATTGCTATCAGCAGCACCTGGAGGATTGATCCGCTGGTCAGGGCACTGAACAGGGTGGTTGGAATGATGCCCAGCAAGAAGGCAGAGATAGTCTGTTCTTCCGCAGTCTCCGCATAGGCTGCCACCGCGGTGGTATCGAGCGACGCGGGATCGATGTTGAGCCCGGCACCTGGCTGCACCACGTTTGCCACAACCAAACCGATGATGAGCGCGATGGTCGAAAAGAACAGGAAATAGACAAAGGCCTTGCCGGCGACGCTTCCCACCGCCGTCATGTCCTTCATCCCGGCTATTCCGGTAGCGACTGTCAGGAAAATGACCGGGGCGATGATCATTTTGACCAAAGCGATAAAGCCATCCCCGAGCGGCTTCAGCGAGGAGCCCCATTCCGGAAACATGTGACCGACTGCGGCGCCGAGAATAATGGCAGTTATGACCTGAAAATACAGATGCCGATAGAACGGAAGCTTCGGGGCTTGCACACGTTCTCCATCAGTAGTCGCTGCCAGTGCCATTGCTCACTCTCTCGCCACAAATTATATTTTTCTGATGTCGATGATAAGCGCCCTGAACCGCTTGGCATAGTTTCGGAGCTGACATATTCTTAGTTATACAAAACAATGGCTTGAGTTGATTCACTACACAACCTTGTGCGGGTTTCCGCACATATAGTTTGCATATCGTGCGGATTACCGCACAAACCCCGCATGCTCCGTCTCCTTGATTTTGTCCCATTTGATCGTCGGCGACTGGGCTTGGCCGCGATCGCTGGCCTGGCATTGTTAGCCGGCCTGATCTGGTCCGTTGACCGGGTCATGTATTCGCGTGCGCTCTCCCAGGAAAAAGCCGCTGCTCGTGACGATGCGGAAATCCTTGCAGCCGGACTGAGAAGTGAGCTCGACAAGGTGAGCCTGCTTCCTATCGCGTTGGCGGGAGATCTTCAGGTTCGAGAATTCCTAGAGGGCGACCCAAGCCAGACCGGAGATCTCGACATCCGGCTCGCGAATCTGGCGAAGCAATCAGGTTCCGCAGCAATCTACGTGATGGACAAAAGTGGTTTGACCCGCGCTGCAAGCAATTGGAATCAGCCGACTAGCTTTATTGGTTCCAACTATTCGTTCCGGCAATATTTTCGGCATGCTTTGACCCAGGGTACCTCCACCGAATTCGCGCTTGGCACTGTCAGCCGAAAACCGGGGCTGTATATCGCTCGCAGAATTGGCTCGGCCGCGGATCCACTCGGCGTTGTGGCCGTGAAGATCGAATTCGATAAGCTTGAGGAAAGCTGGCGAAAAGCAACTGACGGTGTTTACGTCACAGATGCCAGCGGCGTTGCTCTTCTCGCGACCAATCCGATCTGGCGCTTTCGGTTGACCGAGGAAGGCCAGTCGCGCCCTCGCAATGTTGGGCAGGATAAGAAACGCTTCGGCCTCGCCAAGCTGGAACCACTTCTAATCGGCAGTGCTCGAGGCAGCGAGAAGCGAGAGATTGTCGAAGCGCCACTGCTTGACACCTTACAGCCAATTTCTTCTGAAGGTTGGGACTTGCACCTGCTGGTCGATCCGGGACGTAGCGCCGCGGCTGCCATAGCCAGTGGCAGGCTGGCAGTTGCGCTTGCGCTCGCCACGACGGTTGCGCTCGCCTTTGCCATGTTTTTCGTACGCCGCAGGAGGGAATCCTTGCAGGAAGAGATGGTGGCGCAACGCACGCGCACCTTGCGTGATCAATTGTCACAGGCGAACCGCTTGGCAACGCTTGGCCAGATCTCTGCCGGCGTGGGGCACGAGATCGGGCAGCCCGTTGCGGCGATGCGCGTCTTCGCGGAAAATGGGGTGAAATTGATAGGTTGCGGCCGGGTTGACGACGCGTCGGCGAACTTCCGAGAAATCGTGGGGCTTGCCGACCGGCTCGGGCTGATAACAGGCGAATTGCGCCGTTTCAGCCAGCGGCAGCCTGGGCCCCGGCGCCTGGTCCAGATTGGTGAGATCGTGGACGGGGCGCTTCTGCTGCTGCGCGACCGGATCATGTCGATGAACGTGACGCTGCGGGTGCCGGCGGCAGAAATGCTCGACATCGCTGTTGTCGCCGAACACGTCAGGCTTGAACAGGTTCTCGTGAACCTCCTCCAGAATGCGCTGGATGCGGTAGACAAAAATGGAGAAATCGTCATCGAGGTTTCTCTGATCGATGACAAGGTCGGCCTGCGCGTGCTGGATAGCGGAGCGGGTATCGGAGCGGAAGATTCAGCGCAGCTGTTTCACCCCTTCGCCACGACCAAACCGGATGGTCTGGGCCTCGGCCTGGTTATCTCGCGTGATATCATGCGTGACCATGGCGGCGATCTCGTCTTCAATGATGGCGAACAGCGGACGTGCTTCACCATGATCATTCCGCATACACAATGAGCGGCGATCGCGTCTTGGTAGTCCTCGTAGAAGATGACGAAAGCCTCAGAGCAGGGACGGTTCAGGCGCTGCAACTTGAAGGCTTCGATGTCGCACCGTTTTCGGCAGCTGGTGCCGCCTTGCGCGAGATCGGTCCTGAATTCGGCGGAGTCGTCGTCAGCGACGTTCGCTTGCCGGGCCTTGATGGAATTGAGTTTTTTGCCCGTCTTCGCGAGATCGACAGGGACATTCCGATAATCTTCACCACCGCCCACGGGGATGTTTCGATGGCCGTAAATGCCATGAAGGACGGCGCGGCGGATTTCTTCACAAAGCCGTACTCAATCGACCGGTTGGTCCGATCAGTTTCACGGGCGGCAGACAAACGCATGCTGGTGCTGGAAAATCGCCGACTTCGCTCCGAACTTGAAGGTCGCACCAAGGCTGGCTGGATGGGTTCGTCCTCGCTGGCAAGCCGCACGGAACGGATCGTGCATGAAGTGGCGCAAACCGATGCCGATCTGCTGATTTGCGGCGCACAAGGCACCGGCAAAAGCCACATCGCACGCTTGGTCCATGACCTCAGCCCGCGTCGCAATCGACCGTTCGTAATCCTCGATCCGGGTGTTTTCGCAAATGAGGAAGCCAATGTTCTGGTTTACGGCCGCGATCCTTCCATCGCGCTCTCGAGATCCGGCATGGTTGAGAGGGCAAATGGCGGGACACTCGTCATCGAAGCGCTGGAAAGTATTCCTTTAGACGACCAGCCCCGTTTGATCAGCCTGTTTGACCACCGAAGCTTCATGGCCCTCGGTGCCGACCGTCCCCGGAATGTGGACATCAGGATAATCGGAACCACCACATCGCCCAACCCGAGCGAAGAAATGGCGCCGGTACACGATCGCGGGCTTGAGGGCAGGCTCAGCGGAATTACCGTCATTTTACCCAAGCTGATCGAGAGGCGAGATGATATTCCGGAGATGTTCCGCATGTTTGTTGCTGAATTTGAACGCAGCCTCGAGCGGTCAGCTGGGGATCTCAGCGAGATCGAGTGGCAACATCTTGTCAATCACGACTGGCCCGGCAATCTTCGGGAGTTGCGGATGTTCGCGCAGAATTTCGTTCTCGGCCTGACGCGGCTCGCCCAGCCTGCGACCCCCGGCGCGAAGGCAGTGAGCCTCCAGGAATTGGTTGGCAACTTCGAACGAACCCTGCTCGAAGATGCAATGCGACGTGCTGGTGGCAGTGTCGCAGAAGTTCAGCGCAGTTTGGATATTCCCCGCAAGACCTTGTATGACAAACTTGCCAAATATGGCCTGCAAGCCCGCAATTTTCGCCCGTAACCGGTTCCGGAAAGACGTATTCGCAGCGGCCGCCGCTAGTCAGGCAGCAAGGTGTCCCCAATCAGCAGCATCCTCCAGATGACAAAGCAGGAACAGGCAATATCCGGGCAGAAACAGGAGGCGCAGAGGTGGGCGTGGCGGCGTAGACAGGGGTCCCACAATAAGGACCCACGATATGACCATCGCAATCATGACCGGCGCAAGCCGCGGCCTGGGACGGAGCGCAGCGCTACAATGCGCGGCGCGCGGCAGCGGAGTAATCCTTACCTACAACAGCGATCTCGAATCTCGCAACGGGCACAATGCCGTGGTTTTTCCACTATGTGAATGAACGGCAGCTAATCGCGTGCGCCACCCCAAGAGCGGACTTTCCGGATCGTCCGACGAAGCGGTCGTTCAGAACCTTGAATCGGGATAGATGAACGAACGGCAGCTTAGGCGGTTTGACGTCCGAAAGGAGACGTTCCGGAGTGTCCGACGAAGCGGTCATTCAGGAACTGGATTCTGGTTCGATGAACGAAGGGCGGCTTTGGCAGAGCGGCGTCTGATAGGGGGGATTGCCAGTCAATCCGTCAGCCAGGCTACCTGCCTCGACGCTGACAGCTCCTGTATTTTTTTGCGAAGATCCTCGTTGCGCGGCTCATCGGCATCGCATCATTGTGGCGTGGGCGAGGGCGATCAAGCGTGGTAAATTGGCGGCGCGCGTACGCGCCTCGTCACTGGCGGCGTTTCCGCGGATGACCCGCCCCTTGATGCCATGGAAAATCGCAGCGAGGCGGAACAAGTTGAATGCGATGAAGTATTCCCAGCCCGGAATTTCGGAAATTCCTAAACGCCGACAATATGCGGATACGTAGTCTTGTTCGCTCGGAATATTCAGGCCGGAACGGTCCGCACCCGCCAAGCCGGCGACGATGTCTGGCGGCATCCGATACATCATGGCGTGATAGGCAAAGTCCGCAAACGGGTTGCCTAGGGTCGACAGTTCCCAGTCCAGCACGGCGAGGATGCGTGGCTCCGACGGGTGAAAAATCATGTTGTCGCAGCGGAAATCACCGTGGCAAATTGTCGTCCGCTGGCCCTCTGGGATATTTTTCGGTAGCCAGGCGATCAACTCGTCCATGGCCGGATCGCGGCCAGCTGCCTCATCTGCGAGATATTGCCTGCTCCACAAGGCGATTTGCCGTTCGAGATATTGCCCTGGTCTGCCGAAGTCGGAAAGTCCCGCCGCCGCGTAATTTACGGTATGCAGCCGCGCGATCGTCTCGTTCATTGCTTCGAAATATGCCGGGCGTTCGGCGTTTGGCACATCGGGGAAGGTGGCGTCCCAAAAGATCCGACCCTTGACCAGCTCCATGACGAAGAAACTCGTGCCGATGATGGCCTCGTCCTCACATACGGCATGGATGGCCGGTACCGGGACACCGGTGTCCGCGAGTGCGGACATAATCCATGCTTCGCGCTCGACGGCGTGGGCGCCCTTCAGCAGCTTTCCAGATGGCTTCTTGCGCAGCACGTAGTTGCGGCTTGGGGTCTCCAGGCAGTAGGTTGGATTTGACTGACCGCCGGCGAAGCGCTTGACTGAAAGCGGACCGGCGAAGCCCGCTACTTCGAGAAGAAGCCAGCCGGCCAGTCGATCAATATCAAAGTCAGTTGTGTTCATATTGCTCGAGCGCGACGGCGCGGTCGTATGAAGTCAACTCTTCAATGCGCCCTTGCTCGATCTTAATCAGCCAATCAGGATCGGCGAGTAGGACCCGGCCAAGCGCGACAAGATCGAATTCGCCGCGCTCGAACATCGCGACCAATTCCTCCATGCGATTGAGCATTGGCGAGGAAACACCTTCGACAAAATCCTGCATAAGGTCGCGGTCCATGCCGATCGAGCCTACCGTGATGACCGGTTTGCCGGTCACTTCTTTGATCCATCCGCCAAGATTTTTGGGGTCGCCGTCGAATTCCGGTTCCCAGAAGCGGCGCTGGGAAGCGTGGAAGATGTCCACTCCTGCCTGCACAAGTGGTTCGAGCCAGCGGTGCATTTCATCAGGATCGCGCGCCAGTTTCGCGTCGTAGTCGTAGGTCTTCCATTGCGAAACGCGCAAGATGATGGCGAAGTCCTCCCCGACCGCCTCGCGGCAAGCGGCGACGACCTCGGCGGTGAACGTCGCTCGGTCGGCGATGTCAGGTCCGCCATAGCGATCCTCCCTGAGGTTAGTCTTATCCCAGAAGAACTGGTCGAAGATGTATCCGTGGGCGCCGTGCAATTCGATGGCATCGCAGCCCATTTCCTTTGCGGCCCGCGCCGAATGGGCGAAGGCCGCCGCAGTGTCGGCGATGTCGCTCTCGGTCATCGCGCGGCCGCCCGGCACATCGGGGCCGGCAAAGCCGGATGGGCTGACCAGCGGTGCATGCGGGGAATCAGGGTAGTTGAAATCCTCGCAGCCGCCGACGTGCCATAGTTGCGGGACGAACATTCCGCCTTCGGCATGGACGGCGTCGACCGCGCCTTTCCAAGCGGCGAGGGGCTCTTGCCCGGCAAATATCGGTACGTTGTCGGCGGCGACAGTGTGATCGATGGCGACGCCCGTGCCTTCAGTGATGATCGTGCCGATTTCCGCGGCAGCGCGTCGGCGATAATAATTAGCACCATCTTCAGTCAGCAAGCCGCCTGGTGCAAAATAGCGGGACATCGGCGCCATGCAAAAGCGATTTTTCGGTCGGAACGATTTCAGTTCGAAGGGTTCGTGCAGCGGTTTGAGCAGCGCGGCGAGACCGGCGGCGTGCGAGTTCTTCACTTCAACTCTCCTAGAAATGACAGAAGGGCTTCGTGATAGCGGACAGGATCTTCCAGGTGCGGGGAGTGCCCGCTATCCTCGAACGTCAGAAGCGTTCCATTAGCGGCGCATTGGGCGGCATAGCCGGCAATTGCGGGATCCGCGATCGTGTCCTTACCGCCCCCGATCGATAAGATTGGGAACCGGAAGCCAGCCAACATATCTCGCTGATCGAGAGTAACGAGGCCCATAAGGGTTTCGCTTGCGCGCGGCCCACTTGCCAGGAAGCCCCGTTCGAACCAGTCGATTAAGGCCGGATTGGCTCCTTCAGCTGCGGCGCCTTGCGCTAAGGTTCTGAAGAACCCCGCCCGATCAGCTGTAATTGCTCCAGCGATCGCAGAAACGTCTTCCGGTGTGCCCCCATGAGGAAAATCTTCGCCCTGCACATAACGCGGAGATGCAGCACATGTGAGTACCAAGCCGGCGATTTTGTCAGCAAGAAGGTCAGCGGCGGCGACTGCGACCGCGCCGCCGAGCGACCAGCCATTGAGTGCGACCCGATCGAGGCCGCTACCTTTGACGATTGCTTCGACGTCACTCGCAATTGCGTCGATTGAAAGGTCATCAAAATCACGGTCTGACCGTCCACAGGCGCGATGATCAATTAAGATAGCACCGTGTCCCGAGGCGGTCAGGGCCTCGGCTGCCGAGTTCCAGTACTCGCCCGACATTCCCCAGCCATGGATGAAAACCATTGGCAATTTCTCGCCTCGGTGATGCTCGAAATAGGTGCGAGATCCATTTTTGGTTTCTAGATAAGGCATGGGCTTAGTCCTATTCCGGAGGGCTGAGGGTTACGCCGGGGAGGGGACTGAAGTGATGCATTGCCACCCTACGCCGTAGAATTTTCCAGATCCCGCTACGCCGTTCATAATCATCCCGGTAAGTCGCACTGATTGTCTGGGCCACGCCATCCGAGGTGGTTCCGATGCAGTCCACGTCGCAGATTCCAGATGCGCTGTCATCGCTGTCAAAGGTGAGGACTAGATTAGTGGTGAAATGGCTGGATGCTAGCCATGCGTCCCACAAGATATCCCGTGTCACATGGGAGATGCCTTCATGACCCTCGAAATTGCCGAATGGCGGACCAATTTCCCACGTCGCGTTCTCCCACCAGATGCCAATGAACCGGTCCCAGTCGCGTTTATCGAAACCATGGCAATAATTGCTCACGAGCTCATGGATCGCGAACCGGCTTTCCATGCGATCTAGGCGGGTCTCAATCGATTCACTCATTTCCAGCTCTTTCTTATCGCTTCAGTCAAGATATGCTGCGAATTTGGCGCGCGCTGCCTCCCGCTGGGTGGGGGTGTGATAGCTAGGAAACACACCATCGGATGGTTTGACGTCCCGCAGGATATCCTTGGCGACAACGATCTTGTGCACTTCGGTCGGTCCATCGACGATGCCCATTTCAGGAACGTATTGCCACATGTCCATCAGCGGCGTTTCGTTGGACATGCCGAGCGAGCCGTGCAGGTGGAGCGCCCGATAGACAACGTCTTGAAGCACGCCGGGCATGGCCGCCTTGATAGCGGAAATTTCGCGTCGGACCGGGCGAGTATAGGATTGGTCGCGGTCGAGCAGCCAAGCGGCATAGAGAACATGCAGTCTGAACTGCAGGATTTGCGTGTAACTATCCGCGATTTTTTCCTGGACCATCTGCTTGTCAGCCAGTCGTTCCCCCTTGGTCTGGCGGCTGACGACACGCTCCTTCATGTACTCCATGGCTTTGTTGAGCATGCCGACGGTGCGCATCGCGTGATGAATTCGCCCACCTCCAAGGCGCGATTGAGCAACCTTGAAACCCTCCCCGGCGGGGCCCAGCCGGCTATTCTCGGGTACGCGGCAATTAGTGAAGCGAATATAGCCGTGCACGCCCTCGTCAATCTCGTCCTTCGGGCCTACTGCCGTGTTGCGGATGATCTCCATTCCCGGGGTGCCCTTTGGCACGATGATCATCGTCGATCCCTCGTGAACTTTAACGTCCGGATCCGAGATCGCCATGACGATCAGGAACTCGGCAATGCACGCGTGGCTGGCAAACCACTTCTCGCCGTCGAGGACCCACTCGTTGCCGTCGAGACGGGCGCGGCACGTAAATTGGCCTGGGTCGGAGCCGGCCTGAGGCTCGGTCATCGAATAGCATGAGACTATTTCGCCATCGAGCAGCGGCTGAAGATATTTCTGCTTCTGCTCCTCTGATCCAAAGCGCGCGAGGATTTCCGCATTGCCGGTATCGGGAGCCTGGGTTCCGAAGACGGTTGGCGCAAAGCGGCTGCGGCCGAGAATTTCGTTCATGAGGCCCAATTTGAGCTGACCGAAACCCCCACCGCCTAGTTCAGGGCCTAAGTGACAGGCCCACAGGCCCTTGCTCTTAACTTCCTGCTTAAGAGGCGCCATCGCCTTGGCTGCGGGCGAGGCTGGATCGAAAGGCGCGGCCGGAGACCGGAAAACAAGGTCGAGCGGTTCGATTTCCTCGGCGACAAATTTTCGCATCCATTCGAGCTGCTGTTCGAAATCCGGATCGGTTGAAAAATCCCAAGCCATTAACGCTGCGTCCCTTTGGTGAAATCTGGTTGAGTGGGCATTACTGACCTGCGTACCAAGCACCGTCGATCCAGAGTTCCGCACCCGACACGTACTTCGCCTCGTCAGACGCGAAGTAGAGGCTGCCATAGGCAATATCGATCGGATCCCCTGCATCGCCCATGGGGATCATGGCCTTGATTGCCTTGTCCTGCTCGGGAGTGATATCGCCCAGGATCGGAGTGCGGATCTGACCCGGGAAGATGGTATTTACTCGCACGCCCTTCTTCGCGAATTCAAGTGCTGCCGCCTTGCCCATCACCCGCACGGCTGCTTTCGAAGCATGATAGGAGATAGCACTTGGGCTTCCGATCAGGCCAAATAGCGATGATATGTTGACGATAGAGGCGTTGCCGGTTTCTTGCAGGGCCGCCGCGGCCGCTTTCATGCCTAGAAAAACGCCGGTTTGATTGATGGCGATCATCCGGTTCCAACCCTCAGATGTCTCATCGACGATCCCTCCTGGATGAAAGATACCGGCGTTGTTCACTAACGTGGTAAGTTTTCCAAACCGAGACAGGGCCTCGGTGACCGCATTGTCCCAGCTTTGCGTCTCAGTGACGTCAAGCCTCACGAACGCTGCCTTGCCGCCTTCCTTCTCGATGGCGGCGACGACCTGAGCGCCCTTTTCTTCTTGGATATCACCAACCAGGACCGAAGCACCCTCGCTGGCAAAAAGCGTCGCCTGAGCCTCACCGAGACCACTTGCCCCACCTGAAATCAACGCTGTCTTGCCCGCTAACCGTCCTGCCATCCCATCATCCTCTCGTGGTCATTATTTAACCGTTCTTGCCCTTCTACACAGATAGTAGATGAGAACAAGCAAGAATCACAGATGTGACTGGCGCGAAGAATAAACATCGAAATACAATGGGATAACGCAAAAACCGCAAAGCCTGATAGATTAAGCCCACATGGAATCCATTGTGAAAGCAAAATTTGCTTGTCGACAGCAAGCAAATTTGACATGTGTCACCAAGTTAGCAAATCACGGCCGCCAGGTGCGGCCGGATGGCAACCGCCGAGGCCAAAGATGTCCGGTGTTGGGAGAGGAAGAGCAGATATGATCAATCGCTATCGAACAATAACCCTTCTGGCTTCGGCCGCCACTCTACCACTTGGAGCTCAGATCGCGTTCGCACAGGATGCACGCCCCGCCGATGACCCAGTGCAAGTCTCCGGCGGTCTAGATGTGATCGTCGTTACGGCCCGCAAGCGGACGGAAAACCTGCAGGACGTTTCGGCATCAGTGAGCGCGCTATCCCAGGCTGAACTCGCTCGTCGCTTTGATTCGGACGTGCGAGACTTTGCCAGTGCTTCGCCCAACGTGATCATTGACGATACGCAGCAGGGGCCAGGCGGTGTAGCCGCCACCACAATTCGGGGCATCGGGGTCGCTGACGTGGAAAAATCTGTCGATCCAGCGGTCGGGGTTGTGCTTGACGAGATCTATCTGGGCACATCATCAGGCAATTTGGTGAAGGCGATCGACATCGACCGCGTCGAGGTGTTGCGCGGTCCGCAAGGCACCCTGTTTGGGCGCAACGCTATCGGCGGCGTCATTAATCTGGCGCGCTCGCGTCCGACCGACGAACTGACGGGCAAGTTGCGCGCAACCTATGCTAATTACGATACTGTGGAAGCTGAGGGGCTGGTTAGTTTTCCGCTCACGGAATGGGCCGCAGTGAAGTTTACGGGCGCCTATCGCCAATCCGATGGGTACATCTTCAATGAGTTCTACAACCAAGATGGACAGCGCAGCGAGTTTACCGCGCTGGGTGTCCAATTGCTGCTGAACCCCACTCCCAACCTCGAATTAAGCTTCAGCTTTGATGATCAGAACACGCGTCAGGACCCAC
Organism: Allopontixanthobacter sediminis; assembly: GCF_009828115.1. GTDB lineage: Bacteria > Pseudomonadota > Alphaproteobacteria > Sphingomonadales > Sphingomonadaceae > Allopontixanthobacter > Allopontixanthobacter sediminis. The sequence goes on from NZ_WTYL01000003.1 coordinate 424,404, forward strand.
CCCAACTGCACAATCTGGCTAAGCCATCGGATCTCTTTTGCGCGGTTTACGGGCAGTGCCGGGTCGATTTAACGACCCCGCAGTCAGGGGACCGGTACGTGTCGGTGTCCAACGGGCCCCTCAATAAAAATGCCTTCTTCGACATGAATCTCGGCATTGCGCGCGCGACTTACGATCTCGGCAGCGATTTGGAGGTTAACTACATCTATGGTCGGATGGAAACAGACGAAGGTATTACCCAGGACTTCGATGGAACCCCGTTAACGCTATACGATACGGACCGTCCCGCGGTATATCATCAGGATACTCATGAGCTGCGGCTATCAAAAGGCGGTAACGGGCCGCTGACCTTTGTTGTCGGCGGTTACTATTGGGACAGCGCCTACACGATAGACCTCGTAAGTTACATTGGCTTTGCGATCCCCGGTACTATTCTGGCAATTCCGCAAACAGTGCGTCAGACTACCAAGTCCTACGCGGCTTTTTTCGAGGGCGACTATAAAATCAGTGACCGTCTGACTCTCACTCTTGGCGGACGCTATACCCACGACAAGAAGACCAGCGGGGTCAACGACTACGGCTTCGGGCCGAACGACAACCTAGACAATCCTGAGGAAGCTGATTGGTCGAAGTTCACGCCTAGGGCCAGTCTGTCGTTTGATGTTACCGAAGACGTGATGATCTATGGTCTCTATTCGCGCGGCTATCGTTCTGGTGGCTTCACGGGCCGACCTACTACTGAAAACACCGCGAAAACGCCTTACGAGCCGGAGACCGTCGACAACTTCGAACTGGGCTTCAAGTCCGAATTTGCGGATCGCAGGGTGCGCCTAAATGCTTCGGCCTTCTTGATGAAATACAAGGATAAGCAGGAAGATGTCGATGTGCCGGCACCGACTGGTACCGGCCGCGAAAACCGCACGATCAACGCGTCCAGCGCCGAACTAAAAGGTATCGAGATCGATCTGACTGCGCGGCCGATGGACAGCCTCACGTTTAACGCCAACCTTGGTTACCTCGATGCGAAGTACAAGGAATTTATCGCCGATACGAATAACGACGGGATTCTCGACGACAACTCGGGTCTGGCACTGCGCAGGGCTCCCGAATGGAACTGGACGCTCGGCGCAACCTACGAGATCGCTGTTGGGCCTGGTGAGTTCTGGGTCTCGGGCGACGTGCATTACATCGGCGCTCATGAAATTTCATTCCTCAACAACCCGTCGCTGCGCAATGATGGACAATACCTGATCAACGGATCGCTGAACTACCAGATTAACAACACTCAGATCAGCGTATTCGGCCGTAATCTCGCGAACGAGGACGGTTGGACAATTGGCTACGACGTGCAGGGTTTGTGGAGCTATGGTGCGGCGCGTCCACCCCGCACTTACGGTGTCGTCGTCACCCAGAAGTTCTAACGCTATGGCTGAAGAAAAGAGTCAACGCTGGCTGGTAACTGGGGCATCCCGGGGTATCGGCAAGGCAATTGCCGAGGCTGCGTTGGCACGTGGATGTCGGGTCGCCATGCTTGCGCGCACAGAATCAGCTTGCGACGAGCATGGCCCTCGGGCCCTTTCTCTTCGCGGCGATGTCACCAATCACCAATCGATGGGCGACGTCGCCGCGCAGGTAGGTAAGGCCTGGGGCGGGATTGATGTGCTCGTAAACAATGCTGGCCTGCATCGCGGTGGGTTGGTTGATCGCATCAATCTCGAAGATTTTGATGCAGTGTTGAGGACCAATTTGAGCGGTCCGCTCAATACAGTGCGAGCGCTGTTACCACACTTCGGTGAGGGCGGCGGGGCAATCGTCAATATCGGTGCGGTTGTAGGCTTCAGGGGCTTTGCGGGCGATGTCGCTTATGGTTCTAGCAAAATGGGGCTTGCGGGAATGACGCAAGTGCTGGCGGTTGAGCTGGCTAGGCGGGCAATCCGTGTAAATCTCGTCATACCGGGCTTCGTTTCGACCGAAATGACCGCCGAGATTTCCGCCAAAGCGCGCGAACAGATGGATCAAAAGATTCCACTCGGCCGTCAGGGTACACCAGAAGAGATCGCTGAAGTCGTGTGGTGGGTAGCGCAATCGACATACATGACCGGCTCCACCGTTGCCACCGACGGAGGGTTGATGTGCGGGCTTTGAGCGACACTGCTAGTCGGTTCGCGCGTTGGGCACAGGAGCAGGCAGGCATTGATGAGGCCGTAATTGGTCAGACCCTAACTGGCGGTAATGCCAACGTCACCAGGCTGGTTGATACTGCTCAAGGGCAAATGGTGCTGCGTCATCCGCCAGCGGATACGGTATCGGCGCTTGCCGGGGCAGGGATAGAACGCGAGTACCGATTTCTTGAAGCCCTGGGCGGCAAGGCTCCAGTGGCAAACCCTATAGCCTGGTGCGGAGATTCCGCCGTACTAGGCGTTCCATTCTCTTTGACCGGCTTCGTGCATGGAGTCTCGATCACCGAAGATCTGCCCGTCAGTTATCAAGACTCCATCGAAACTCGTAGCTCAATTGGAGCGGCACTGATTGCTGCTTTGGCCAGCATTCATGTGATCGATCCTGAAGGACTTGGCCTTGGCGACCCAGACAAGGCGCGCAGTTTTGTGAGAAGGCAGGTCACGCGCTGGCGCGATGTGCGAAGGAAGGACCAAGTCAGGGTCTTGCCGCAGATCGACAAGATTGCTGCGTGGCTATTGACGAACTGTCCCGATCCGCAAGCAATCCGTATCGTTCATTGCGATTATCATCTCGACAATACGCTGATGGATGAGACCGCTCTGAAGGTGAATGCTATCCTGGACTGGGAGATGGCAACCTTGGCGGACCCCATGGTAGATCTCGGCCTCGTCACTGCGCTGTGGAACCGCGATGAAGATGGCCCCCTGGGCTTTCGTTTCGTGCAACGAATATCGAACCGTGGAGGCGTGGTTTCTGGTTCAGAATTGGCCGCGCAGTGGGCGCAGACGACTGAACTTAGCATAGCGCAACTCCAGTATTACCAGGTCTTCGCCTTATGGCGGCTCGCCGCGATCGTCGAAGGGGCTTTTGTTCTATACCGCAAGGGGCAGGTCGATGGTGCCTATGAGCGCGGCCTGGAGCAGGACGTTCCCGCATTGCTTTCGGCAGCAGACTTACTGACCCGTACGGGGGTAACTGCCTGATGGAAGCAACCATGATGGATGTTCAGTTAAACACTGGAGCAATCCTCGCTCATGGTGAGCGAATTCATGCCCGTAGCCAGATAGGGCTTTTCGACGGGGAAAATGTTGAATGGCGGAGCTACGCTGAAACAGCTCGTCGTGCGCGCAAGTTGGCTGCCGCACTGAAGGCAAGTGGTGTGAGCGCAAACACGAGGGTAGCTACGCTTAGCTGGAACGATTTCGCGCATTTCGAAGCATATCTCGCGGTACCCTCAATGGGTGCGGTCCTTCACACACTTAACCTACGCCTCCATGCCGAGCAGCTCGCCTTCATTCTCGCCGATGCAGAAGATGCGGTGCTTATCGCGGATGGAACTTTGCTGTCCCAAATCGTCGAAGTGGTAAATGGCCTCGAACATCTCAAACAGATTATCGTGACCGGATCGAGTGACGGACTCTGTGAATTGACCAAGCCATGGTCCAATTATGAGGATTTTATTGCTGGCCAAGAACCAATTTTTGAGTTTCCCACGCAGCGCGAAGATGCCGCTGCTGCGTGCTGCTATACGTCCGGGACTACCGGCAATCCCAAGGGCGTAGTCTATTCGCATCGAACGATATATCTACATAGCCTAGCCTCGATGGCCTCCAATGCCTTTAGCCTTAGCGACCGCGACAGGATCATGCTGCTGCCGCCTATGTTTCATGCCAACGCATGGGGGCTGCCATTTTCTGGCTGGCTCGCAGGATCCGATTTCGTGCTTCCTGGCCCGCACTTGCAGGCGCCAGCTATCCAACGGATGATTGCCGCGACTGAACCGACGTTCACAGCAACCGTTCCAACTATCTTAAACGAACTCCTTCGCGCGGACGCCCACTCACCGATCAACATGTCTTCGTTCCGCACCATCGTATGCGGCGGATCTTCGGTGGCCGAACATCTTATAGTCGAGGTGGAAGAACGTTGGGGGGTTCCACTAATACAAGGCTGGGGGATGACTGAAACAAGCCCACTTTGTGTCCTGTCTCATCCTCCTTCCGATACGGCTGGAGCCGAGGCGCATCAACTGCAAGCCAAAAGCGGGCGCCCTGTTGCCGGGGTTCAGGTGCGGATAGTAGATCAGGAAGGTGATCGCTTACTTGAAGACGGTGTTGCGGTAGGGCGGTTGCAGCTGCGGGGCCCCTGGATCGCCCGTGGATATTACGGTGTGGGTGATGTCCTGACCGACGACGGCTGGCTAGACACAGGCGACGCTGGAACCATCGATGAGCGAGGTTATGTCCAAGTAACGGATCGACTGAAAGATCTCATCAAGTCGGGCGGCGAGTGGATTCCTTCGGCTGAACTTGAAAATCACATAGCCAATTTGCCCGGCATCGATGACGCGGCAGTCGTCGCGGTGCCCGACAAGCGATGGGACGAGCGGCCCCTGGCAATCGTAACCTCACAGGCTGATACAGAGCCCGACTGGGCGCATTTGCGCGGGCAACTGGCGGCGCGCGTAGCTAGGTTCTGGGTGCCTGAATACTGGGCTCTGGTGACGAAGTTGCCGCTAACTGGTGTTGGCAAGGTCGACAAGCTGGCCTTGCGCGAGCAGGTAGCGTCTGGAACGATACAATATCATCGAGTAGACATTTTTTCATGAAATCCTCCTCCCCCGAAAAAGCTAAGGTGACATTACGAGAGGCAACCAACGGCAAGCCGTTGGATCGCTCGAAGAAGCCCCGTAGAGCCAAGATTGGCCGGCGCACCCAAGCTGAACGCACGGCTTTATCCGACGAACGGATGTTCGACGCGGCGATGCAGATCATCATAGAGGAAGGGACGCATTCGACGACGCTGAAGGCCGTCGGGGAGCGTGCCGGCTACAGCCGCGGACTTGCCAGTAATCGCTTCGGATCGAAGCAGGCGCTGTTTGGACAGCTGGTGGTACGGTTCAATAATGAGTGGGCCGAGGAACTGGCCAGCAAAGTTGGGCAGCAAACCGGCGCGCAGGCATGCTTATCGGCCCTGCATGCCGTCGAGGGGTTTCTGCTTAACCACTCCGAATACATGAAGGCGATGTACATTCTCTGGTTCGAATCAATCAGTACTGACAGCGAAGTCCGCAGCCATCTGACTGACTATCATCAAATATATCGCAAAGACGTCGCTTTCTGGGTTCGCGAGGGCATAGAAAAGGGAGAAATTGATAACCGCGTTGATCCAGAATGCTACGCATTTCAGTTCAACAGTTTTATCTTCGGGACGATTTACCAGTGGTTGGTGGCCCCGGAGAAGGTGGATCTCGCGATGCAGTTCAAAATGTATCGCGAATCGACCGAAAGCACATTCCGAAAGCGCGACTGAACCGGCGCTCGGCCTATTATTAATTCTTTTTTATCAGTGATCTAACCTGCCATCTATGCACCTTTTCAGATTAAGTTGCTAGACGCTAGCAAATAACGTAATCAGTCGAGATCCAGGCGGTTTTGGGTGACCTGATCGGGTAGGGGAGAGGTTTGTATGAAAGTCGACCATATGCGCCCCCCGCTTCAAGGGGTGAGGGTCATAGAATTGGCTGGGATCGGTCCGGCACCATTTTGCGGCATGATGCTCGCCGATCACGGTGCGGACGTCATCCGTATTGATAGACCTGGCGGTAGCGATCCGATGGGGCAGGATCAGCGGCGCGATATTCTGCTGCGATCGCGGCGGTCGATCACGCTTGACCTGAAGCAACCAGAATCAATCGAGATTGTCTCGAGGCTTATCGAAACTGCCGATGGCTTGATAGAAGGCTTCAGGCCAGGCGTTGCTGAACGCCTTGGGCTCGGGCCCGACGTACTAATGAAGCGCAATCCGGCGTTGGTTTATGGCCGCATGACGGGCTGGGGCCAAGCAGGGCCGCTGTCCGACAAGGCAGGGCATGATCTCAATTACATATCGCTGAGCGGATGCCTCGCAGCGATTGGGCCTGAAGGACAGCCACCATTACCACCGCTCAACTTGATTGGCGATTATGGTGGCGGAGGAATGATGCTCGCTTTCGGGTTCGTTACGGCTTTGCTCGCGGCCCGACAGAGCGGCGAAGGACGGATCATTGACTGCAGTATGGTCGACGGCGCGGCGGCGCTGATGGCAGGCATGTGGTCGCTTAAGCATAATGGGACCTGGGAGGCGGCAAGAGGTCAGAACCTCCTAGATGGTGGGGCGCCGTTCTATGCCTGCTATGCATGTGCTGATGGCGCCTTTGTTGCAATCGCCGCGATAGAGAACAAGTTCTTCTCGCGTCTGCTGGAGGCGTTGGACTTGGGTAACGACCAGTTGTTTGCCGATCAGTACGACCAATCGAATTGGCCCGGGATGAAGTCCCGCCTTTCCGACGTATTCAGCTCTGCACCTCGTGAATTCTGGACTGAAAAATTACTAGAACGCGATTGTTGCTTCAGCGAGGTGCTGACGATGGACGAGGCTCTTGCCAATGATCACAATCGAGCGAGGGACAGTTATTTGGAGGGCGATGGCTATGTTCAGCCGCGTCCAGCGCCGCGCTTCGTAGCAACCGAGACAATCACGCCTAAGATGTGGAAGCGAGACTCTGATCGAGAAGCGATCCTGAGAGAGGCGGGGGTCGACGCAACTGGAAAGCTCGCCAACCACTGGCCTAGCAAGCAGCAAGCCGCGGCCGGAATTGGTTGAGTATGACTGAAAATTCTCCCCGTTTCTTTGATTCATCACCCGGCACTAAGCCGCCTATTTGATATTCTACATGGCCGGTTTTCGCTGGTGATGGAAAATAAGAAGGCCCGTTTGCCGCCTTGCTGTCCGGCATTTGTTTAGGAGAAAGTGCGGCTGCGGTGTGCAGATTTGGTTCTAGATCAGGGCAAGCTAGTCGCCCCTGAATTGATGTTAAATTGAGACTTTTGGCTAAAAAATACGGGCACCGAAAAGGCGCCGTTAGGTGAGAGGAGAGTAGGACTGATGACCAATATGAACATTAGCGCGGGCGAGGCTCCGGCAACGCAAAAGACCAAGTCGATCGATGTCGACTACGACGCGATCGGTATTGGTGCAGGCTTTGCAGGGCTGGCCTTGATCCATTACCTGCGGGATGCGGGCCTTTCCGTGCGTGTGTTTGACCAAGCATCAGATATCGGCGGCACATGGACATGGAACCGCTATCCGGGTGCGGCCACAGACAGTGAGAGCTATTACTACTGTCTCACATTTTCTAAGGAAATATTACAAGATTGGTCTTGGTCGAAACGGTATCCAGATCGGCAGGAAACCCAAAGCTACATGCGCTTCGTCGCCGATAAATGCGACATGTGGCCCCACATACAATTGAACACAGAGATTGTGGAGGCACAGTACCTTAACGACCAGGGGATCTGGCGTGTGACCACCGGTGCTGGCGATACCTTTACTTGTAAGTACTTCATCAGCTGCATGGGCATGATCTCGGAGCCGATGATACCCGAGATCAAGGGTATGGATCGGTTCAAGGGCCCTATCTTCCATTCCTCGCGCTGGCCTCAAGAAGAGCTTGATTACGCTGGAAAACGTATCGGAATCATCGGTGCCGGAGCTTCGACTGTGCAAATGGTGCCCGTCCTAGCTGAGACCGCCGGCAATGTGACAGTTTTTCAGCGCACGCCGAACTACATCCTTCCCGCTATGCAAAAGCCAATGACACCGGAGTGGTCAAAGGAAATTAAAGAAAACTACGATGCTATTGTAGCGAAGTGTCGTGGTCACGCATTTGGGATGGCCTTCGACAGCCCTGCAGGCCGAAACGCCGTGGACACCCCACCAGAAGAGAGGCAGCGTATCTTCGAAGAAAACTGGACTGGCAGTTTCCGCTGGGTTTTCGAAACCTTCGATGATCTACTCGTCAACCCAGAGGCCAACCGCTTGGCTTCGGAGTTCATTATATCGAAGATGAAGGAACGGGTCGAAGATCCCGAAATCGCGGATTTACTGGCGCCGAGGTCGGAAGATTATCCGCTGTTTGCCAAGCGTCCCCCGTTGGACCACGGTTACATGGAAGCTTTCAATAGAGACAACGTGCACTTGGTGGACATTAAGGACCGCGAGCCGCTGGTTGAAATCACGGAATCAGGCATCCGTACGACCAACAAACACTATGAATTCGACATTATTGTACTGGCAACCGGGTTCGAAGCTTATACGGGTGCGTTGGAAGCCTTCCCGATCCGCGGCAGCAGCGGCCAGACGCTCCGAGAAAAGTGGCAAAAAGTGTCTGAGTGCATCATGGGAGTTTGCGTTGCAGATTTCCCGAACATGTTTGTTGTCACGGGCCCTCAAGCGCCTTTTGCCAACCTGCCCACTTCAATTGAGCAGAACGTGATCTGGATCACCCGATGTATCGACAAGATGGAGCGCGAAGGTTTCGACGTATTCAAACCGCGTCGGGAAGCGGAGCAAGCTTGGACCGCACAGACTGCAGACATTCACGGTCAGACCCTCATGGCCGAGGGGGACAAGGTCAATTCCTGGATGATGGGCGCAAATCGACAAGACAAACCTCCGCGTGTGTTGGTCTATTTTGGCGGCGCAAATGTCTACTACGACATTCTGGATCAATCAGCCGACGCGGGCTTTCCTGAACTTGAGTTTGAGAGGCTCGCAAGGTGAGTATACCAGAAGGCAGATGCGGAATTCCTTGAGAGTCATCATTGCCTTGGACGACTGGACTCTGAAGCCCTCCCTGTCCGGGCAAACGCCTTTAGCTGGAAGCCGCTGTTTATCCTGAATCCGACGCTTGAAATCAACGAGCGTGCCCGGGCCTTTTGTGAACGCTGGAAAGAGCACAAGGTATTCCTGCATGCGTCCATCGGCTAATGAAGGCCTGGTGTGCATGAAGAGGATACAGGATTGAAAGCCAGGGCAATGATCGAGGTTCCAACATTGTCGCTCGCGGGCACCTATCGCCGGCGCGTAAATGCGTCGCTCGAACGTATCTGGGAAAACGTTTTGGACTGGGAGCATCTCGCGCATTTCCACGATGGCAGCTTCTCCGAGTGTGAGCTTCTCGCTTCCGGGCCGTGGGGCTGGCGGGTCGAATTGACCCCTCGGGGCGGCACGCCGCAGCGCATCGAGCTGCGCGCTGATCGCGTGGCCGGACGATATGTATCAACAACAATCGAAGGTAGCACCAAGGGCACCGAAATACGTGTTGCGCTCGAACCGATCGACACGAACCTCGTCGATGTCACGGTCGAATTCCATCTCCCGGAAGCACGGCCGGACCGCCTTGAAGCGCTGGGCGAGGTCTATTGTGCGGCTTATGCCAAGCTGTGGGACGAAGACGAAGTCATGATGCAGGCGCGTGAGCGCGCATTGGCCCGCCGGACAACACCGGATCGGACTGCACCGGCCCTCGACCTTGGCGCGGAGCAGGCTGTGCGCGCCATGCTTCCGATGCCGTTTGAATTTGGCGGAGCCATGTTCCGACTGATCGACCATGAAGGATCCCTCGTCGCGCACTCCGCCGTGTGTCCGCATTGGCTTGGACCGCTGGACGAAGCTCCGGTTGTTGACGGCTCAATCCGGTGCCCTTGGCATGGCTATGTCTTTGATGTGGTCGATGGAAGATGCCAATCCCAACCAGCGCTGAAGCTGGCGCCGCCGCCAGAAGTCCGATTGATCGACGGATGCGTCGTTGCTGCAAGGGCATTTTGAGCGCGCCCTTAGATTGAGCCTTCTTGTGAAGGGAAGGGTCCCCCGATTCTATGCTCTTGAGAAGATCCAGCAATTTGTAACACAATGAAAAAGAACGATATTCAACGCTGGTTGATCATCGAAGAATGGAAAGTTTCTAATGTCACAACCATGCATGAAATCAGGCGATCAATGGACAAGATGACTGGAAAAGCAGAAAAATGGACAAACTCTTTTGTCCATTTAACCTTCAGGAATGGCGCAAATCCGTGACTGAAACGGCAAGTCTTTGTTGTCCCACTACATTGTTGTAGTCGGACAATAGAAAAATTCCATAATACAATAGAAACGGTCACTTTGGGAACTTGGACCAATAGAAATGTTCCATTTCCAAATCGTAAATTTGCTCAAATTACAATCAGTTATGATAAATTATCACCGCAACCCCCTTTTTTGCGCGCTTCGAACGAGCTCTCCATCAAGCCGGAAATTCGACGATCTTGAGCGCTCCGCGTAAGGCTGCGCTGCCTGAGAGGCATGCCCAACATTTTTTGTTTTGCACCTCCGACTCTCGCAATCGATATCATTCTTCGATCGAGCGAAAGCCGACATTAGATGGCGGTAGTTGGTTTCCTTGAAAAACCCGAGCGGCTTCCTTTAGAAGCGCGATCGGGTTGGGAGAACTTTAGCCGGTGCGTCAGCATCTCGCCCCAATTTTGGTCCTTCGAGCAGTCGAAGGTTGATACCAAGGGCCGTCATTCGTTAAGGCACGTTGATCGACGGGCCGCACGGAAACCGATCGGCGAATGGAAGGCATGATTAAGAAGGCAGCTGCATCCGGATCGCAGGAGAGCGCTACTTTTCGCGTTTTTTGAGCCGAGTGAAAACCGGCTGAGTTGCTGTGCTCGGCGATACGATAGAAAGGGCGAAATGCGACTTCGATGTCAGCTTCGCGCCCTAATCTCGGTCATCAGGATAAGTCATTGTGCTGCCCGAAAGCGGTCATCGGTGTCGCGGCAAAAACGTCCGGTTTCGGCGGTGGCCTTGGGTACCCTTGACGCCGTGACTGAGGTGGAAAGCGGACAGTCGACTAGCGCTTCTAGCCTGACCTTGAATAAGCTTCCTTGATCCAATCTTTGGCCTCGTCATCGAAATCTGCGACGGTCTCAAGACGGACTTTGTGACTGCACATTGCATTATAGGTTTCCAGCCTCTCGGTTGGCTCTTCCCCTTTGAGCGCTACGCCCATGTCAATGCGCGTCTTGGTAGCTGGGGTGATCAAAGCAAATTGCTTCTTTCTGCGAAGACTGACGCTGGTCTTCTTGGGAGCGATTTCGACATCGGAGCCGAGCGTCCGAGCAAACTTGACAATGTCTTCGTATAGGGGACGCAACGCCTCTTTAGATCCCGAATATTGAACGGCGACCGGATCGACTTCCTCGCCCGTTTCACGGGCCTTTGCCGCGATCAGGTTGGCGAAGCCGTGGGTTACACCGTGTTCTTCCTTGAGTAGCTTGAGAATAGCGCCGTGTTTTTCCAGACCACTCTTTTCAATAATCGCAATCCATTCCGGCAGCGGTTTCCCAGTCTTTTCAGAAATGTTCGCTATCATGGTGGCTAATTGGTCTTCTGGTGAACTCGTCATTATCCGATCTCCCGTGTGACATATTGCTCTCTGGTAATCCGGCGCATTTAGGGCTATCTAGGAATTCATGAAGACGCTTGAACTCAACGGCTACCTTGCAGGCGTGAATGCGCGCAAGGCAAAGCTGGCACCCGAAGGCGCGGTGCTTGCGGTTGAGTCCTGCCGTAATGGTGGTGCGCGCCGCACTGCCGGAAAGCGGTCTGCGCTTAAGAGTGCCGATGCCCGCGCACAGGCTGCGAAGGTTCAACCGGTTCTCTCGAACTATTGAATCCATCTCAACGGCCTTGTCGCGCCTCGCGTCGGGACGAAAGACCTTCACGTTCTAAGAGTTTCATTGCTCCTGTGGCGGTGTGGCTAAATTCCGGCTGCGCATAAAGACCAAAGGGTCGGGCAAGCATCGGAGGGCGGCATCCGCCGACATAGCTGCCGTTCCCAAGCTCGTTCTTCTCTCCTGAAACCGGCCGTACGTTCAGGTTTCGTCGAACGCTCATGACCGGCACCTATTAGGACTGCGCAAATCGGTGCTGGATGGTAAGAATGTCGTGGGGAGCGGACTGTCTACTAGGAAGAAGCCAACTCAATTACGCCCGCCCGCCACGGTCTATTTAAGAGTCGGACTACGCGAACCCCAAAGCCTAAACGTGTTGATCGATTAAGATCGTATTTCCATCCGGATCGGTCAGCATAAGGCTGGCAGGTCCATTGTTGGTTTCATCAGCCTCAGAGGTCAATTCTACTCCACTGGCTTTCAGTGATTTCTGAATATCTCGGATGTCTTCAAACTCATCGAGCTGCTGGGCATTGCTATCCCAACCCGGGTTGAAGGTCATGATATTGGAGGGAAACATTTCCTGAAACAGGCCGATTACGCTTTCACCGTTTTTCATAATGAGCCAGTTCTGGCTTTCTTCACCATGGAAACTTGCGAAACCCAGCTTTTCATAGAAGGCTTTGGAAGCGCCAAGGTCCTTGACCGCTAGGCTGATTGAGAAGGCTCCTAGTCTCATCTGGTATTCTCCCTTTGCTTATCTCTTCCCATATTTGATGATTCATTGCTTGACTGTCGGCAATTGTGTCGCGTCCAGCCGGTCTGCTTTTATCGCAATCATCAAACGGCTGGAACGACAAAAACTGGGTCGTGTCCGGAACAGCAGGTTGTTCGATAGTGGGGAATAGCTGCCGTCAGACCTGGGCGCTAGCACTATGACTGCATCCGCTAACATAACCGTTGTTCCGTGCCTCGGATCAGCTCGCTGAAAGCTGCCCTAAGTTCAGGCGCTTGCCTGCGACGGCAACTGCGCCGAGGGCGGAACATCAGTTTTCGTATTGGCCTATGTCAAAAGCGTTGGGGTGGACGCCCCCTGACGGCATCGATGTGCCATATTGGGGGTGTTGAATCACCAGAGCAGGAGGCGTCCATGACTGAAGTTAGCACAGTTGGTATTGATCTGGCGAAGTCGGTTTTCCAGATCCACGGTTCGGATTGTAGCGGTGCGCTTCTCATTCGCAAAAAGCTACGTCGGGATCAGCTTTTGCCGTTCATGGCAACATTGCCGCGATCCGTGGTCGCGATGGAGGCCTGTTCGAGCGCTCATTACTGGGCGCGCGAGATCGCCGCAGTCGGGCACGATACGAAGCTTATCCCTACGGCATATGTGAAGCCGTTCGTCAAACGGCAGAAGAACGACATGGCCGACGCGGAAGCGATCTGTGAGGCGGCACAGCGTCCGACGATGCGGTTCGTTCAGGGCAAGAGCGCGCAGGCGCAGGCGTCAGCGGTTGTGTTTCGCACCCGCGATCTGCTCGTGCGCCAGCGCACGCAGCTGATCAACGCGGTCCGCGGTCACCTAACTGAGTTCGGTTACGTGGTTCGCAAGGGTGCTGGGCACGTCGGTAAGCTCGTTGAAATTATCGCCGATCCGCAATCCGACATCCCCGTCGAAGCTCGACCAGTGCTGGCGATCGTCGCACAAGGCCTTGAGGCGCTTCAGGCGCAGATCGCACTGCTTGATCGGGAAATCGCCAGTCGCGCAAAGGCTGATCCGGTGGCTCAACGGCTGATGACAATCCCCGGTGTCGGACCTGTCATCGCGACTGTGCTGGTAGCGCTGGCGCCTGCTGCTGGCACTTTCCGTCGTGGGCGCGACTTTGCCGCGTGGCTCGGCTTGGTGCCCAGGCAGCACTCCAGCGGCGGCAAGGAGCGGCTCGGGCGCACGACCAAGATGGGTGAGCGCAGCCTGCGTCGGTTGCTGATCCTTGGTGCCAGTTCGGCGACAAAGGTTGCAGCACGCAATCCCGAAAAGGCCAGTGCCTGGCTGGTGGGTACGCTCGCGCGCAAGCCACGAATGCTGGTGACCGTCGCGTTGGCGAACAAGATGGCGAGGATCGTCTGGGCGCTTATGGCGCACGGAGGAACCTACAGAGCTCCGGCCGCGGCGGCGTGACCGCCACGGCTTGAGGCGTCAGGGACGCAAGGGAAGGTCAGCAGAGAGGTATGGCGCGACGGTCAGAAGACGGGATCGGGATAACCAGTGTAATGTCCAAGCGTCTTAAACGCGCAAAAGCGGTTTGGACCCGATCCACGATCTCCATACAGGCCAGCAGCCGTGTGATAGGGCTGCGTCAACAGGCCGGACACACGGAAGCACCTGAACCTGAGCGCAAAAAAATCTCTCAACACCCTCTTGAATCCGAAGGGGCGTCTACACACGGACAGTCTTCTTCTAAGTGCTGCCTCGCACAATTAATTGCGGAGGCAGCACCAGGCTTTCCGTATCTTCTCCTGCGAGACGCCGCAGCAAAAGGTCCACAAGCCCTCTGGCACCTGCAGCTATATCCTGCCTAACAGTTGTTAGCGGAGGGATGGTCTGGCTTGAGATTGGCAAATCGTCGAAACCCACAATCTTGAGTTGAGCCGGCACATCGATGCCGCGGTCCCTAAGCTCTTTAAGGCAACTGACAGCGATCGTGTCGGTTGCCGCGAAGATACCGTCGATCTTCCCTTCAATCTCGAGCAAATGCTCTGCGATCTCTTCGCCGGTTTGATCCCGTGACAAGTGTGTCGGAAGCGCGCGAATAGACACGCCCATCTTTTCGGCGACGTCTTTGGCGCCTGCAAAACGGGCCGCAAACTCGATTGGCTGTGTGTCGCCCAGAAATGCGAGACTCTTGCATCCTGAGGCAATCAGCTTTTCAGCTGCAAGCTTTCCGCCCAACCGGTTATCAGTGCCGACGACGCAGTGCCTCTGGCCCTCCTGATGGTTGCCCCACACGACCATGGGCAGATAACCATCTGCAACGTCCTCAATCCGTTCGAACTGGTCGGATTGGCCGACCACGATGACGCCATCGATCATGCCTGAACCGATGAATCGGTCGAGCCAATCCTCGTCCTGTGAGGGGATAACCCGCCTCAACATGATGTCATAACCCTTCTCGGTCAGCTGGTCCGCCAAGTGACCAAGCAGTGTCATGAAAAAGGCATCAGAAATCTGCTGTCTTTCGTCATGACCCAGTGGAATCGCAACGCCGACGGCGCCTGTCTTTTGCCTGCGCAGCTTGCTTGCCATCTGGTTTGGGCGAAAACCGTGTTCGCGCGCGATGGCTTCAATTTTTTGGCGTGTCTTCGTATTGACGAGGCTGTTGCCCGACAGCGCCCTGGAAACAGTTCCAGCAGATACGCCCGCGATCTTTGCAAGATCTGTTATCGTGCGCACACGTTGGGGCAAGTCATCGGGAATCTGAGTGTCGGTATCTGTCATCTCGATGCCTTAGCCTGCTAGCGCCTTTTGTTCACGCGGAACTCTGTGTCCTGCGTCGACAAAGAGAGTTGCAATGGCACCAACAAACATGAGCGCACCGCCAAGCATCAATACATTCCGCGGATCTCCGCCCAGCACCGGATTGTAAATCAGCGGCATAGTCAGCGTTTGAAACAGCATTGGGATGACGATGAACATATTGAAGATGCCCATGTAAATGCCGTTGCGGTCCGCCGGAATCGAATCTGCCAGCATCACGTATGTGTTGCCCATCATCCCGGCCCATCCGATGCCAATCCCCAGCATCAGGACGAACAACGCCATCGGTGTCTCGACACCCGGGATGAGCAGCATTGCTGTGCCCGAAGCAGACAAACAAATTGCGTGCGCGATTCTTGCGCCGATCCGCGCCACGATTGGTATGAGCAACAAGGCACCCAAAAAGGCGATGAAGTTGTACAGCGCACCCGCCTGCTGTGTGGTCAGCGTGGCTTCACGAAACGCAGCGGTAGATGGATCGGATGTAACGTAGAGTGAGCGGCCAACTGCGAAAGTAATGTACTGCCAGTATGCGAACATCGCATACCATTGGCACAGCATTGCAAGCGCGAGTTGGCGCATCGGCTTTGGCATGTCGCGGATCGCCTTGACGATCTCTGCGAACGTGTCTTTCACGGTCAAAGGCTTCTGTTCCAGAGCGGCCTTTTCATCATCGGTCATCGGCAACTCGGGTACGCGCCATACCGACCAGACAATGGTCGAGATCGAAAGTATAGCGCCTATGATGAACGCGATGCGGACGATTACCGGGATACCATTATCGTCGAGCACGTCCTGCGCAATAAAAGCGGTCAGCAAAGTTGGCGCGAGATAGGACAGAGTCTGCGCCAGCCCGGTAAATGCGCTCTGTGTCAGGAACCCCACTGACCGTTGGCCGGGCACGAGGCGGTCTGCAACATAGGCGCGGTAGGGCTCCATTGTGATGTTGTTGCCAGCATCAAGTATCCACAATAGCGATGCCGCCATCCATAGCGTAGAAGAATACGGCATCAGGAAAAGGCTAATCGTGCAAATGATTGCACCGATCAGGAAGTAAGGTGTGCGGCGCCCGAAGCGGGTGTTGGTGCGGTCGCTCATTGCGCCCACAATTGGCTGGATGATGAGACCGGTCATTGGACCAGCTAGCCACAAGAGCGGCATCGTCGCCTCGTCGGCGCCGAGGAAGCCGTAGATTGGCCCCATATTGGCTTGCTGCAGGCCGAAGCTAAACTGCAGACCAAAAAAGCCAATGTTCATTTCGATGATTCGCAGCAGCGGAAGCCGTGGTTTTACCGCGGTTTGCATGGGTCAGTATCCTCTCACTTGCCGTTATGCTCTCGGCCTTGTTGCATTTTCGTTACATAGATTGCGCATAATTGCAATCGTTTGCAACTTTATCGTTGCAATCGTTTGCAATCGAGTTATGTCTTACTGCGAATCGCGCAATATAGTGCGAGGTATCCAGGAGAGATTGTCATGAAGTTTCGTCACGCTTTGGCCTTTGGCGTCGCGCTAAGTGCCTTTTCAACCCCTGCCTTTGCGCAGGATCAGGAAGTCGCCTCTCATGAGGCTGTTGAACCCGGTAACGAGATTATCGTCACTGCAGTTGCACGCGGCCAGAACCGGCTCGAAAGCTCGGTCTCGGTCAGCTCCATAGGCGCGGAGCAGATCGCCGATCTTGCTCCGCCATCGTCGGCCGACCTTATCCGTCAGATCCCCGGTATTCGCGCCGAAGCTTCTGGTGGTGAAGGCAATGCGAACATCGCTGTTCGCGGTATTCCCGTTTCAACTGGCGGCGCCCGTTACATCCAGCTTCAAGAAGACGGCCTGCCAGTTCTCGAGTTCGGCGACATCATCTTCGGTAACGCCGACAACTTCCTGCGCGCTGACCGCAACATCGCCCGCGTCGAAGCGGTTCGTGGTGGTTCGGCGTCTACCTTCGCATCCAACGCCCCCGGCGGTGTTATCAATTTCATCTCTAAGACCGGCCAACGTGAAGGCGGCGCAATCCAAGGCACCATCGGTGTCGATTTTGAGACCTATCGTCTCGCCTTCGATTATGGTGCCCCGCTAGCCGACGATCTGTATTTCCACGTCGGTGGCTTTTACCGCACCGGCGAAGGCCCGCGTGATATCGGATATAACGGCTACGATGGCGGCCAGATCAAGGCCAATATTACGAAGGAATTTGATGGCGGTTACATTCGCTTCCACGCCAAATTTCTCGATGACAGCACTCCTACCATTCTCCCTCAGCCAGTTGCTGTTGGCGGTACGGATGGCAATCCAGACTACACGGCCATTGCTGGTTTCGACCCGCGCTCGGACTCGCTGTACAGCCCGTTCATCACAACCATCACGACCCTTGATGGCGGCAATAACCCTACCACCTACAATTTCCGTGATGGCCTCTCGGTTGAATCGCAGGCGTTCGGTGTAGAAGCAGAGATCGATGTTGGCTCTGGCTGGACACTGACCAACCGTTTCCGTTACGCCAACAATTCGGGCAGCTTCGTTTCGCCATTCCCAGCGGGCGCGGACTCGGCTCAGGCCATTGCGGACGGTATCGGTGGCGCGGGCTCGAGCCTTGTGTTTGCCAGCGGTCCGAACGCTGGTTCAGTGGCAGACGCCTCTACTATCGGCGGCAACGGTCTGCTGGCGAACATTGTGAACTTCAATGTTCGCCTGAACAGCCTCGACAACGTCACCAATGATTTCCGCATAAGCAAGGATTTCGACTTTGGCGGCGGTTCGGCAACCTTCACTTCGGGCTTCTATCTGTCGCGTCAGGACGTTGACACTAATTGGCTTTGGACATCGCATGTCCAGACTGTTCAGGGTGACGGGCAAGCCGTCCTTGTCGACATCGTTGATGCGGGCGGGAACACGGTCACCGACAATGGCGTTGTTGGCTTCGGTGCCAATTTCTTTGGCAATTGCTGCCGTCGTAACTACGACGTTGCGTACAGCACCTATGCACCGTTTGCCTCACTCAGTGTCGAATTGGATCGCCTGACACTGGATGCCAGCATCCGCTACGATTATGGCGATGCCAACGGAACGGTGACCGGCGATGGTCCGGTCACCAGCTTCGATTTCGACAATGACGGCAATATCAGTCCGGCCGAAGCACAAACCAGCGTCCTGCCGCTGGGTAGCCCTGCTCCGGTGAATTATGATTTTAACTATTTCTCATGGTCGATCGGTGCGAACTACCTTGTGACTGATGATCTGGGTGTCTTTGCCCGCTACAGTCAGGGTGGTCGTCACACAGCTGACCGCAGCCTGCTCTCGCCAGCTGTTAGCACCGTCGATGGCGGTTTGCCGGGCGGCGACGATGGCGTGATTGCCGACGTCAACCAACTCGAAGTGGGCTTGAAATATCAGGCAAACGGCCTCTCGCTTTTTGCCACCGGCTTCTATGCCGAAACAAGCGAGACCAACGTCGAAATCGCTCCGCTGCTGCTGACGGATACCGACTACGAGGCCTTGGGCATCGAGCTTGAAGGTGCCTATTCGGTTGGTCCGTTCTCGCTTTCTGCGGGTGTGACATGGACCGATTCCGAAATCGTCCGTTCGCTCAACACTGGCCTAATCGGCAACACGCCGCGCCGTCAGGCAGACTTCGTCTACCAAGCATCCGCGCAGTATGATGACGGCTTCTTCAAAGCAGGTGCCAACATCATCGGTACCACCGACAGCTTCACGCAGGATAATAACCAGTTGGAACTGCCGAGCTACAACCAAGTGAACGCCTTCCTCGCTATCCGTCCGGTCGATCGGGTGGAAGTTGCACTGAATGCGACCAACCTGTTCAACAACTTTGGCTACACTGAGGCTGAAGAAGGCTCGATCCCGGGCAACGGCCTGGTTCGTGCACGCTCCATCGCGGGTCGCACGATCGCAGCATCGATCCGCTTCGACTTCTAACCGTCCCAACAAGAGGAAGCTGGTATAGACCCTACAGTCTCGACCAGCTTCCGAACCCGGAGCGGTTAGCTAAGACAGCTTTCTGAAATTATAGCAGGATAGCGACGCAAGCGCTGTATCGCGACGTGCCTGGCGCCTATCAAAAATGTTACGATGGGACTTATGACTGCAATCGACAACAAACTCGCAGCTCTTAAACCCTCCGCAACGTCATGGACGCCGGAGATTGTGGCCGAACTTGCGGGTGGCCTATTTGATCAGCCAGCAATCATCGATGCGGGTAGTGCCAAGCCAATGTCGCCCGACCTTGATGTGTGGGATGCATGGCCGCTTGCCGACCCAACCGGCAATCCGGTCCCGTGGGGCGGCGGCGAACTGTGGTTCGCCCTTGCAGTGGTGCGAGCGGACGACCCCGAGCAACGCCATCATCTCGCCCGCATCCATCATTTCCACCGCATGGGCGATGATTTCACACATATCGGTTTGACGCTCCCCGAAGCGACTTCGCCAGCCGCACGCCAATGGTCAGGTTCGGCCAGGCTGGACAACGGGGAGGTTACCCTGTTCTTCACCGCCACCGGGCACAAGGGCGATGCTTCTCTGTCTTATTATCAGCGCCTGTTCCTGACCCGTGCGCCATTGATGGCAGACGGAGAGTTCGGCGCATGGTCAGAACCGGTAGAATTTGTTCAAGCCGATGGACATTTTTATCGTCCAGCCAACGAAAATGAAGGGGAGCCGGGCAAGATCAAAGCGTTTCGCGATCCCTCGCATTATCGCAGCAGCGACGGTCAGGATTACGTCCTGTTTACCGGCTCATCGGGCACGCAGCCCAGCCTGCATGACGGTGTCATTGGCGCAGCGACATCGAACGGCGATGGGTATCGGTTGCTCCCTCCGCTAATAACCGCATCCGGCGTAAATAACGAGCTCGAACGGCCCCATGTCGTCGAGCATGGAGGACGGATCTATCTGTTCTGGTCCACCCAGCGTGGTGTGTTCGCGCCGGGTATCGTCGCTCCAACGGGGCTCTACGGCGCAACGGCGGAATCGATCGATGGCCCGTGGACCTTTTTGAACGGACATGGACTTGTGATTGCCAATCCGGTCGAAAGGCCGACACAGGCGTATAGCTGGTGGGTTTTGCCTGATCTCAGCGTCACCAGCTTCGTTGATTATTGGGGGCCGGAAGACAACACTCGGCCCGAAGCAGAAACACGCAGGGCACGTTTTGGTGGCACCTTCGCTCCATTTGTGCGGCTTGAACTTGTTGGCGCGACATCGCGATTGGTCGGGTAAGAATGACACTTGTGGGAAATATGGGCCTGATTGGCGGGATAGAGGCTGGTGGAACCAAGTTCGCACTTGCTGTCGGTCACTCGCCAACCGAAATTATCGCTCGGCACGAAATCCCCACCGGGTCTCCCGCAAAAACCCTTGAAGAAGCAGCCGCGTGGCTTGAAAGTCATGGCCAGATAAGTGCCTTGGGCATTGGCAGTTTCGGACCCGTCGACCTCGATAGAACTTCTCAAATGTGGGGGCACATCACCAATACTCCCAAACCGGGCTGGGCGATATGCGAAATAGCCGGATTCTTCGCCGAGCGATTTAAGGTGCCGATTGGTTTCGATACTGATGTGAACGGCGCAGCGCTCGCCGAACATCAGCTTGGCGCTGGGTTGGATGCTTCGTCACTTGCCTACATTACGGTCGGCACCGGTATTGGTGGAGGCCTGATAGTCGGCAGCAAACCGGTTCATGGGGTCGCGCATCCGGAAATGGGACACATTTTGCCTCGTCGCCATGCGCTCGACCTCGAGTTCATTGGGATATGCCCTCACCACCGCGATTGCCTCGAAGGATTGGCTAGCGGCCCGGCTATCAATGCACGTTGGGGAGCGTCGCTATCCGAACTGCCATCGGATCACATCGCGCATGAGATCATCGCCGACTACCTGGCACAACTTGCCCATACTCTGATTGCTCTGACTTCGGTAGAAGTGATCGTCATGGGCGGTGGTGTGATGAAGACGCCTGGTTTGCTAGACCGCGTGCAACATAGAGCATCGGAATTGGGCGCCGCGTATTTTCCCGGGAATACCAAACACAAAATCGTGGCGCCAGGCTTGGGCGACCAAGCGGGCATCACCGGAGCGCTTTTGCTCGCGCCTTCGGCTTAATGTCCGCATTTAGGGGGTGGGTTAAACCGGGTGAAGCTGCGACTTATTTGATGGCCTACATTGCGGCGCGAAGCTGCCGTCAGCATCCGCCGACATAGCTGCCGTTTAAGAGATGAGATCGCGAAACCGAAACCGGCCGTACAACCAGGTTTCCTTGAGCGCCCCAAACCGGCAGCTTTTAAGACTGCGAAAATCGATTTTTAATGGCGGAAACGCAGTGGGAAGCGAACATTAGCGCGGGCTGCTTATCGGCCAGATTGTCGCTCCAACCAGTATATTTTTGCGTAAATGTAGAAGTGTGAACTGATGAATAGCGAAGCGCCAAACATTGCGACGGTGAGGCTAGCGACAACTGACGCATGGGCAATCACTAGCGATGACGCCGCGATGCCTACCAATCTGCCATCGAGGAAGTCGCGGTAGGGGTGTTGCTCTTTGACCGGAAAAGATCCGCGGATGATATGAATCATGCTGTCAAAGTACAGCCAATCCAAAAGCATACCGACCGCTGGTGCAGCAATGTAGAGAACGACATTTTCCAATTCTTCCTACTCCGTCCCCCCCTGACATAGCTCGCCCAGCTTAGCCTAAGCACAAATGTCGGCAACGGGGTCGCTTTTTGTCGGTCTGCTTTTAGAGCCAGCTCCAGGGAGCTGGAACGTTAAAAACCTTGAGGATAGCGGAACGGCAGATCATAGCCGCAGCATTCTCGGCTTCGACGTATTTACCGGGTCGCCCATTCCCAAATGCGGCCCCAAACTTGCTTCGCTTGAGAGACCTCGTCCGAGGGAGGTTTCTCATCGACGTTCTGGAAAAAGTGATCCAAATCAGGGTAAACCCAATACGTAAGGTTAGACTTTCCGGCCGACAGAAATGCAATCATAGCGAAATCGCTGTTTAGAACCGGCGCATTGTGATCAGCACCACCTTGGACCAGCGGCAGGGGAATATCGAGCAAAAGCATATCGTCGACCGCCGCATAAGGGCCGAAGCTCGACCATCGACGATATGCCTCTCCTTGGAACCGGCTTGTCGTATCCAAGGGTTTGCTTCTATCGACCTGATGGTTGCGTAAAGGTCTTCAATCTTGGACTGGGCATCACTTCGGGAAATCTCGCCGTGTTCGGCCTGCAAGCGGTAGTCGATGATCAGGTCGTAATATTGCGGCAGCGCGATCCCACCCCAGACAACTACACGATGGGCGTCGACCTCGCGCGCGAGAGCGAATGCGTATTGCGCTCCTTCCGATCCGCCAATTAGGACAAGGCGTGTTGCCCTAACACCCAGTTCCCGTTGCGCGGCCTTGATTGCCAGAGCGGCGCGCGCAACAAGGTTGTCCTTGCTCAAGCCGTCCCGATAAATCTCCTTGTCGAGCTCGACAGGGCGCTGGCGTTCCTCATCAAATTCCATTTCTGCCTGGAAGGAAATGCCGGGCTTGTCGACAAGAAGGAAATGCGCCTGATCACGGTAGGCGAGCAGCTCCGGCGGAAAGGAGAAACCGACTGAGCCATCGGCATAACTCTGGAAATATGGCATTCCGCCGGAACCGGGCAGCCAGACGATCAATGGGCCGACATCTTCGACTTCTTGCTGATCAAGGTGCCAACCGATGGTGCCGAGGGAGTGGTCGTCGATCGACCGACTCTCGAAATCAGTGGGCTTTGGCAACGACTGTGCCGTTACAGGCGCGGCCATCAGGCAAATCAGAGCAGCAAAGCGTTTGAGCACCTACCTCTTCCTTCCGAGGAATTTCTATTACCGCTTACGGCCTCTGAGAAGTGCTAATCAATGGCAGCGACTGGGTCGACAACAGAACGATAGGTTTTGTTCAGAAGTGAAGATAAGCCGCCGACATAATTGGCCTGTGCCATCGCGACAGCTTCTGCTGAAATAATAATAATTCTGGGGCGCAGATCGATCCGTCGAAACCTGCCCTAAGCTCATGCCCAAGCAAGTGAGGCAACTGGCAGAGAGCTGATTAGCGGCCTTCTGCGTGTTCAGATGCCTAAATGACGCCTTGACCAGGCCGGAGGTTCCCGAGCCAAATTTAGAGCGGTCGGCTCGCGTTTTCTGACCGTGCTTCCAACTTTTCATTGTGGCAGGGCCGTCACCGAGTCTGAGGGTTTGGGTGACGCTGCACACACATTTCATTTTTGCGTAGGTAAGACTACCGATCGAGCACCAGCAACAGATTAACCAATAACACATAGCCGCAGTTATTCATTTTCTGATTGAGGTCACCATGCCTGCGGCGCAAAAACCAGCTAACGAAATTTCGCGAATTAAGGCCCTGGTGGATCTAGACGTTCTGGATACGGCAGCGGAACTGGAGTTTGACGCTTTGATCAAAGCTGCGGCGCTGATCTGCGACGTTCCGATTTCTTTGATCAGTCTGGTCGACGAAGAACGTCAATGGTTTAAGGCGTCTATGGGCCTTCCAGGGGTAGCCGAGACGCCTCGGGAAGCATCTTTTTGCGCGCACGCCATCCTTGGCAGTCGACTGCTGGAAATCCCCGACGCGACAGTTGACGCACGTTTTTCGGATAATCCCCTCGTCACCAGCGCTCCCAATCTTCGGTTCTACGCCGGCGCACCGCTGCTGCTGAGCAATGGTGCCTGTATTGGGACGCTATGCGTGATCGATCGTCATCCGCGGCAACTCAGCGACCTTCAGCGCGAAGCCTTGTGCTGCCTTGCGGACGCTGCGGTAAAAGCACTCGAAGGTCGGCTGGCTGTTCAGAGGCTGAAGCACGAAATGGCCAGTGTTAAGTCGAGCGAGACCAGCCTGCGTCTGATCGTGGACAACGCGCCATCGATGATGGCTTATTGGGATCGCGAGCTAAATTGTGTCTTCGCCAACCGCGCTTACGAGAGATGGTTTGGCGTCGATTCAGCGGGCTTGGCTGGATCAAATATTCGCGACCTGCTCGGTCCGGAATTGTTCGCGCTCAACAAGCCCCATATCGATGGCGCTCTGATGGGTCTGGAGCAGACGTTCGAGCGGATCATTCACGGTCCAGCCGGCGAAAATCGCCATAGTCTTGCGTTCTATGCGCCGCATATCGTCGACGGGGAAGTGGTCGGATTGCTAGTTCAAGTAAGCGACGTCTCAGCGCTGAAGAAAATCGAGGCATCGTTGCAGGAAGCCCAGCGTCTCGGCGGTATCGGCAGTTGGGAATGGTGCGCACCATCTGACACAACAACTTGGTCGGCGGAAACCTACCGCATCATGGGTCGCGATCCTGCCTTGGCGGCTCCTTCTTGGGCCCAGCATCCCGAACTCTACACTACTGAAAGTTGGGCAGGTCTGCAGGGCGCAGTGGAAAAAGCACTGCACGATGGCACCCCATACAATCTGGAACTGCAATTTGTCAGGCCCGACGGTACTACCGGATGGCTCGATGCGCGCGGCGAGGTAACGCGTGACAGGACGGATAAAACAACGGGACTACGCGGTACGATTCAGGATATCACCACCCAACGCTTGATGGTCGAGGAACTTGCGGGACAACACGAGTTGTTGCGCGTCACGCTGCAATCGATTGGTGATGCAGTGATTACCACCGATGCGCAGGGCATTGTAACTTGGTTAAACCCTGTGGCAGCAAATTTGGTTGGTTGGGAGTCGGTTCATGCGAAGGGTCGCCCGATCGGCGAAGTCTTTCATGTAATCAATGATGAAACTCGGCTTTTAGCGGAAAATCCGATAAATCTCACACTTCTACAAGGTCAAGTGACAAAGGTTGCAAATGACAGAGTATTAATTTCGCGCAAGGGTCAGGAGTTCAACATTAAAGACAAAGCTGCGCCCATCCGCAGCGAATCCGGCGAAATGCTGGGCGCAGTTCTCGTATTTCATGATGTCACCGAGCAACTCCGCCAGAGCAAGGAAATCAATTACCGCGCGCAGCACGATGACCTCACCGGATTGTTGAACAGAACGGAATTCCAGATTCGCTTGCAACGCACATTGAGCAAGGCGCTGGCCGATGACACCGTCCATACGCTGTTGTTCATCGACTTGGATCAGTTCAAGATTGTGAATGATACCTGTGGTCACTTGGCTGGTGATCTACTCCTGCAAAAGGTTGCGGGCCTGCTCAAGAATGTGGCTCGCGCTAGTGACACGATCGCCCGTCTCGGCGGGGATGAATTTGGGCTCCTGCTGGATCACTGCTCACAAGAAAACGCGGAACGGGTCGCCCAGCAGATCTGTAGCTGTTTGAACAATTTCCGCTTCGATTATGCTGGAAAGCGTTTCAGAATTGGCGCCAGTATTGGCCTAGTACCCATTGACCGCAGCTGGGAAAGTTCAATCGCTATCATGAAGGCGGCTGACCTGTCATGCTACGCGGCCAAGGAAGCAGGACGAAATCGCGTGCACACCTGGTTAGAGGCGGATGAAAGCCTATTAGCGCGGCAAGCCGAAATGCAATGGGCGACGCGCCTTGAGAATGCCTTCGAACAAGGACAATTCCGCTTATTTGCCCAGCGCATTGTGCCTATCAACGAAAGCGACGACAATCTCCACCTAGAGGTGTTGCTAAGAATGATTGAAGCTGACGGCACCGTTGTCCAGCCCAGCGCGTTTCTGCTTGCTGCTGAACGATTCCACCTTGCTTCACGGATCGATTTGATGGTGCTCAGACAGGTTATGGACCTACTGATGGCTCAACCAGACCTCTCTACACTCCAAACAATTTGCATCAACCTTTCAGGCCAGTCCATCGGTGATCGGTCATTTCACGAGGAAGCAATTACCATTCTGAACGGCGCGGACGCATCGATTTGTCGACGTATCTGCCTCGAAATCACCGAGACGGCCGCGATCACCAACATCGCCGACGCGGAGAGCTTCATTGAACGTGTGCGCCAGCTTGGCGTACGCATGGCGCTCGACGATTTCGGATCCGGTACAGCCTCGTTCGGATATCTGAAATCCTTGTCGATCGATATCTTGAAGGTCGACGGACAGTTCGTGCGCAATCTGGTGAATGACCCGCTGGATGCAGCTGCCATGAGCTGCTTCGTTGATGTGGCACGGATTATGGGTGTCAAGATCGTGGCGGAGTGTGTGGAGACCGACGGGGTCCTTTCCCGCCTTAGGGAGCTCGGAGTGGATTACGCGCAGGGCTACCTTTTTCATCGGCCCGAGCCGATTGAAGATTTGATTTTGTACCCGTTGGCTGTCGCAGCCGAATAGGTCTAACCTTGCTGCCGGAATGCCAACCTATCCGAACCCAGATCAGCCTCGCCATTGGCTCAATTTGTTTACAGCGTCCCAGAGTTTGTGAATGCAAGGACACTATAAAGATACCCTCTTTGAATATCACTCGATTAGCAAACAAATCACCGACATTAGGTCGTGTTTTGCACGGCAGATATTCGACGCACAGAACGATGAGCCGAATATTAGCGCTGACGTGAATTGAGTTGCCGGATTCGCCGACATAGCTGCCGGTCCCCAGGTCGTTCTTTTTCCCTAAAAGCCGCCATACGTTCAGGTCTCGTTGAGCGCCCCGAATGGCTGTTTTTGGTCTGCGAAGATCGGTGTTGGATGGCAAGAATGTCGTGGGAAGCTGACGGTCCGCTTATTGGGAAACAAGATCGAACAGCAGTAAATGGGCCTAATCAGATTTGATGCGCAGCCAACCCTCGTAATCGCGCTTGCCAAGTGGCACGCCCCGTGAGCGCAGGATGTCGTAAGCGGTAACAGCGTGGAAGTGAAAATTCGGAATTGAGAACGATAAGAGGAACGCTTCAGGGGTGAAGGCCATCGCCCGCGGCTCCCATGGTCTCCAGTCATCCTCCTTGTCGCGCGGTCGATGCAGCACGATGTTCAGTTCTTTGGTGGACCAACTATTGACTTCGTCAGGAGTTAAAGCCTCCAGCGCCTTTTCGGCTTTGCTGACCATCGCTCGTAAATCAGCGAAAGGAACAGACCCGACTAGAGCGGGAGGGGCAAACGCACCAGTTTTGAGGGCTTCAACACCCCACACGGAATGATGCCATGCCGCTTCGATCTGGAAATGGAAAGGTGCCATATCATCGAAGAGGCGCGCGTTGACGAAGTCATTGGCATCATAGCTCAATTCGACACAATACATAGCGGTACGATCAAGGAATGCTCCGATCGCTCTGACTGTCTGGAGAAAGGTTGGCACACTGAGGTCGTAGAGTGAGATCGCCATCAATATTACCTAACTTTGGAGCCACATACGTTTCTGCTTTTGACGATATGGCCAAGCGGCGACAATGACAGAAAAGTCGTCGTGTCCGGAACGACAACTTTTATTCGAAATGTTGGCTTAGCTGACATGTCCGCTTTCGGCGAAATGCTATCGACAGTCGAATGTCAGAAATGTGGTGGAAAGCGACTGGCGGGTTTTCACGGGAGCTTACTTTAAAGCGGGCATGCTGTAGACCTTGGTGAGCGCTCAATAGTCTTGAGGTGCAAGTCCTCGTGATATCCGATCCGCATCTGATCCCGCTGGGGCTACGGGCAGTTCTGTTACATCAGTCGCCTCCACCTCCGATACTGCTGAACCAAATTTCGGGCACCATGTCAGCCAGGTTGGCACACACGGCGGAGGCGCAAGATTTGGCGCCCTTGGCTCGCCAGCATCCATTGTCCTCGCGGCATAGTCGCTCTGCGCTTCCACCCGGCTTCGTAGCAGAAATCGATCCGGATCGCTTGCCGGTGCGCAGACAATGATCTCGTTCGATATGGTGGGTTCCACGCTGGCATCCGAACAGTTGGTTCTGCCGATTCTCAGATCAACGACAATACCGGGCTGGCTCGTTACCTCTGCCGCACTCTCCAGATCGAACGACTGAGCGACAACTGGTTTGTAAGCTGACGCCATCGCAACGCACAATGCTAACGATAAAGGAGGCAGCTTTTTAGGCTCAAGTCGTTGAATCGTGCTAGGCGCGATCACAACTGAACGGTCGTGTCGCTTAGAGGCAAGAGAAGCGTATCTCTTCGCGCTGCTTGTCGAAGGTCAGGCTTGAACAATCGGCGAAACTGGACCTTCCGACGAAAATCCCGTGAGACGCCTTGCGCTTACTCTCGGCTGAAACGACGATCTCACTAGGGTCCTGATTGTCGTCCGGAATACTGGCGGTAGAACCCATTTCGGTGGTTCGGACGACCACACTAGTTAAGGCCAATTCGCCTACGGCTATAGGCTTTTGAAATTCCATCCGTCGAACTGGCCTGAAGAAACCCATTTCAAGCTTGAGGTCCTGTGCAGGTCCAACCATTCGACCTCCGTATGCGGTCGCCAGCAGCGCCCCTGTTGTGGCTGTCACCATCGTTTCAGGCCGATCAAAGGTGAAGATTACTGGGACAGTGACGCCGTCTATCACGGTTTCAGACCGGAAACCTGCGAGGCCGTGTTTCCTGAAGGGTATCGTGAGAAGGCGCTCTCCAACGTGCCTTTCGCCCAAGCGATAGGTAACGATGTCTTCGGGCAATAGCGCAGGTCCCATTCGACCTTCAGCAATCTCGGTCCAGTCGCGATCGAACCAGAAGAGCCTTTGTTTGACCTTCCTGCCGTCACCAAAGTCTATTCGCGCCATGTTAGACGATGCGGAAACTGCCGTGCGACCGACCATATGTCGCCCACTAACGAGACTGCCCTTTTTGCCTAACTGATCGGCGACCCGTGCATTCAATATTGGACTATTTGGTCCATCCGGAACTACTTCCATCGTGGTCAGCCGTCCATCAATAGTGATGGTGACGGTTGGGTTGTCGACCTCGATTTCGGTAGTTGAAGTAGGCGCGCCGTTGGCGAACAAGAAGGGTGTCGCCGCGAGCAAATGCCAATCATTTCGCAACATACAAACCTCCATTGCAAGTTGCTCGAGTGTGGTCCGTTCCCGACTTAAACATGAATAGGTGAACGATGTCTACGTCAGCTTTTGAATCGTTATCGCCCAACATTGAACGTCGGGAACGGGTCGTCTCCGGATAGGCAGATTTGTTGCACAAATAGCGAATAGCTGCCGATCGGCTCAACTGAGGGCAGTATGACTGCATCCGCTAATGAAGTGGTCGTCCCCAGCTCCCTCTTTTCACCTGAAACCGGCCGTATGTTCATCATAAAACATTGGGCAACGATTGAAGGGTATCAGGAATTTCGGGGGGGGGGGGAGTTTCACCGGCGGGATGTCGTAGCATTTTGCTATCGATCAAGGATCGTGATCACGTCCCTTGGCCCGCGGGAGCATCAACACCAAACGCAATGAAGGTAAAAAGAACCAGACCATCAGCGTTGGTCACCTCGATCCGAAACTCATTACTAAGCCATGCGACTTCAGGGCGGTCTCGCAGATACTCGCCAGCATGCCGGGCCGCCATAATGCGTGCATCGGATAAATTCAGCAACTCCATCCCCTTGTCGTCAGGGTCAACGATTGCGCCTGCAAGATTGAAGAAATAGCGTTCCATACCCTTCTACGCTAAACAAACCCGGGCGTTCCAAAGCTTCGCCGTTCGCGTCGCAAAATCGCTTTCCGTTGAATAATGTCCGCGATTTGGTTGTGTCCAGAACGGCAGATATTTTCCGAAGAGAGCGATAAGCTGCCGACAGGCCGGACTCGCCGACCAAGCGGTTATCCCCAAGCTCGCTGTTATCGCCTGAAACCGGCTGTTCGTTAAGGCAGGGTTGTGCGCCCTTAACCGGCAGCCATTAGGACTGCGAATATCCCAGAAAGACGACTGGAATGTCATGTAAAGGGGCATGGCGGATCAACGTCAATTCCCTAGCGTCGATCCGATTTCCCCGTTGTGCGGCATAAACCCGATCAGCATGCTTGCAATCGAAACTCTACATATGTAGATGAGTCGAATGGCTAGACGCTCCAACATCTCCAGACAGACCCGTACCGCTTTGGCGGCGCTATGCGAACGGCCGCGCGATTGGCATTATGGTTATGACTTGATGGAGCGGACCGGCATCGCATCGGGAACGCTTTATCCTATGCTGATCCGACTCTGCGATCAGGGTAATCTCGAAGCAAGATGGGTTCCTTCGCCACATGAGGGGCGGCCGCCCCGTCATGCGTATCGCCTGACCGCTTCCGGACTGGCGCTTGCCCGAGACAATGCGCCGGGCGACGCGCCCACTCCACAACATTCCAAGGGATTTGCAGTATGACTTCGAGGCGGAAATCACGCACGCGAGGTTTGATCGCGCTTGCCATCAAGATCGCGCCACCCGAGCGGCAGGCATGGTTCGAGGCTATGGCTGCCGAACTCGATCACGTCCCCGAAGCCGAGCGCTTGCTTTTCGCCGCAGGCTGCGTTCTTGCGGCCGTCAGAGCGCGCGTTGCTTCGCCACGCTTCGTGCACGGCATTGCACGCGGCGTGTTGATCGGAGGAGCGATGGGGTGGGCAGCGATGAACATCCGTTTCGCAGGGCGCATGTCCGTGACCGATGCGTTGGCCCTAGAGGCTTTGGGCTATACGACTGCGCTGTTATTTGTGGTTGGCGCTCTCGCCACGGCCAGGTTCGGATACCGTGCGACAATCAGCTTGGCCACGCCATTGATCGCCGTGCTGGCGGCTATGGCGATATCGATCAGGCTAAGTAGCGTTCCGACTCCGATAGCTGATCTTTATTTTGCGCTGATTTTGGAGGATCTCGCGGTCCTGATGATGGCGCTGGTGGTCGCGGTTGCCGCTTCCCGACTGATTGGCGCCCAGCGGGAGTTTGGTTGATGCGTATCCAGACCTTGGCGCGGGCCTTGGCGATTGCTGCCGGGCTGTTGGGTGCGGCGCACATCGCCATTACGCCTCTTGTATATCCCAACTGGACGATCGACGCGCTTTGGTTCGTCGGTTCCGGGTTTGCCATTATCTTGGCCGCCGCCGCAAATTTTGACGGTTGGGATTGGGGCGGGGCTGCGCAGCCGAATGTTCGTGGCTGTGATCAACCTGGCCATGAGTTGCTTCTTCGCGGCCGCTTGGCTGGTTCTCCCGGAACCTCAGGTCATCATCGGCGGAATACTGTTTCTATGCTTGTCCGCCTGCTCGCTGCCAGCACGGAAAGTGGAAACAGTCGCGAGCTAAAGTCCGCATTTATTGGCACTTGGTATGACGGCTTTGTCGACGTGCCCGGGCCTGCAGATTTGTATCGGGCCCAGCGCTTCTTTGTCTATCGACGACCGACGGCAGTGTGGCTGAATCCGCCGACAAAGCCGCCGTCCCGAGGCTCGCTCCACCTTATTGAAACCGGCCTTGCACCCAAATTTCATTGAAACATCGATGGGGGGGGCAGCAAACGCCTGCCGTTTAAATGCTCTCCATCAATGCAGTCACGTCCATCCAGCTTTCACTATCGGCCGCGTTGGCGAGGATGAATGCCACATCCCCGCGAGCAGCCTCACCTTTTTCGTCGACTTCAGTACCCAGCCGTATTTCTCGGCTGCCGTCCGCGTCAGTCAGGGCGACGGGCCGAACAATCGCGTATTTCAGGCCCGATGCTCGGAGATACATGTCAGCGTCATGTTTGGCCTGCAGGTAGTGCTCCATTTCTCCGCCTTCGGCCGGATTGTCGGCACCGACACTGCTGAGCATTACAAAGCGTTGTACATCCGCTTTCACGGCGAGATCGATCAGCCGCCTGGCTCCGTCGCGATCAACCTTGTCGGTCATCTCGGCGCTGGTATCGCCGCCGGAACCGGCCGCAAAAATCACGATGTCACAGTTTTCACAAACGCCGTCCTGTAAATCGGTCAAATCGCCTTCGCGAAGTTCGACGTCTGATGGCAGGCTACTGGTGTCCGAGCCTTCACGAACCAAAGCGATCGGGTTGTGTCCACGCGAGCCTAGTTCGCGAACGAGCCGTGTTCCGGTCTTGCCGGTCGCTCCGGCGATAAGAATGTTCATAAGTGTTTGTCCACTTCCATTGATGTCGCCGGCAGGCTGTGTACTTGCGCCAGCAGTAAGCGCTGGCGCTAGGGCAGGTAAATTGCCTTCACGTTCACAAACTCCTTCATGCCGAGGCCGCCATGTTCGCGGCCAAACCCCGAATTCTTGACGCCTCCGAACGGCATATTCGGATCGGCGGTTCCGAAGGAGTTGATCCGCACCATGCCGGTGTCGAAATGATCACGCGCCAGGCGGACTGCCTTGTTTTCGTCCTTCGTGAAGATGCCGCCACCCAGACCGTAGCGGCTGTCGTTCGCGATGCGCATCGCATCCGCGTCATCCTTTGCCCTGATTACGGAGGCGACCGGACCGAACAGTTCGTCCTCATATGCCGGCGTGCCCGGCGTGCAATTTGCCAGCACGGTCGCGGGAAAATACCTTCCTACGCCGCCGTCAGGAACGCCTCCGCAAAGCAGGTCGGCGCCGCCCTCGAGACTTTCCTTTACCTGCCTGGACAGTGTGTCGTACTGTTCCTGGCTGGCAACCGGGCCAAGCTGGGTTTCTTCCGCAGTCGGATCGCCCAGCCTGATCGCTTTCATCTGTCCGACGAATTCATCGGTAAAGGCGTCATAGACCGCTTCGGTAACAATGAAGCGTTTTGCCGAGACGCAGGTTTCACCATTGTTGTATAGGCGCCCCTGCACACAGGTTTTGACCGCAAGGTCGATATCGGCATCCTCGAGCACTAGGTATGCGTCGTTGGATCCCAGCTCCAAGACGCTTTTCTTGAGATGCTTCGCCGCTTCCTGACCGATATGGCGGCCCGCGCCATCACTACCGGTCATTGTGACGCCGCGTATCAGATCGTGAGCGATAATTTCGTCCGAGACATCGTGGTTCACTATGACGACATCGAACAGCCCTTCCGGCAGACCGGCTTCCAGGCAGATATCGCGCAACATCAGTCCGCTGCCCGTGCAGATCGAGGCGTGCTTTAGAATAACGGAGTTACCGGCCATCAGGTTGGCGGCGAGGACACGGACGGGCTGATAGACCGGGAAATTCCACGGCTGAATGCTGTAAATCACCCCGATCGGTGAAAACGTCACGACGCCGCGCTTCTTTCCGCCGCTATGCTTGCGCTCTTCATCGGCCAGCACATCGGGACCGTTGTCTGCGGTATATTCGAAAATGCGCGCACAGATTTCAACTTCGGCAGCGCCGTCGCGAAGAAGCTTGCCAGTTTCGCGGGTCATGATGGCGGAAAGGTCCGCAGAACGCTCGCGCACCAACTTGGCGACATTGCGCAGGTACGGTGCGCGTTCTTCGTGACTTTTCCTTTTCCAGTCGCGGAACGCCGCATGCGCTGCTTCGATCTTCTCGAACGCCTGCGGAGCGTCCATCAATTCGTATGAAGCGACGACCTTATCGGTAGCGGGATTGACTGTTGTAATCTGGGGCATGTGTTGCTTTCCAAGGGTTCGCAAGCAGCTTGATGAGTGCTTCAGCGACTGCACAGCGTCATTCGACGATCTCTGTAGGGGTTCACTCAATGCAACGGCACGGCATTGATAGTGTTCCTTGCACCCTGGATTTTCGAGATGGTGCCGGAACAGGAGAAAACCGGGTGGGGCCAATTGAGTGCAATACCTGGGAGGGAATCTGGCCCGGTTGCTGACGGACCGCATTTGCCTAAGTATGGTGTAAAGGTGCCCTAGAAGCACAATCAGACCGTAGGAGCTGGAAGAACTTGCCGAGCCCGACCGGATGGAGCGACCAGGCTAAACTGGGAACGCTGAGCGCCGCTAGTCCGTGTCGGCGAGGGCTTCGAGCAGCTTTTTCGCCGCCTGCTCGCTCGAGGGCGGATTCTGACCGGTGATCAGCAAGCCGTCTTCGACAACGTGGACCTCGAAGACGCCTGCCTTCGTAAATTTACCGCCCTGTTCCTTCAGCACGTCCTCGAGCAAGAAAGGCACTACATCGGTCAGGCCGACTGCATCTTCTTCCTCATTGGTGAAGCCGGTCACTGTGCGATCCTTCACCACGGGCTCTCCGTCAGCGTTGGTCACGTTTTTTAGTACGGCAGGGGCGTGGCACACGAGCGCAACGGGCTTGCCCGATGCGAGTGCGCCTTCGATGATGGCCTTGGACTCCGGACTTTCGGTCAAATCCCACAAGGGACCGTGGCCACCCGGATAGAACACTCCGTCGAACTTTGCGATGTCAATTTCGGCAAGCTTCTCGGTGATCGCGAGCTGTGCCTGCGCGTCCTTGTCTTGCTTGAATCGCTCGGTTGCGTCGGTCTGCGCGTCGATCTCGTCGGACTTCGGATCGAGCGGCGGCTGTCCGCCTGCAGGGCTCGCCAGCGTGATATCGTGGCCTGCGTCTTTGAGCACATAAAAGGGCGCGGCGAATTCTTCGAGCCAGAAGCCGGTCTTTTTCCCGGTGTTTCCCAATTTGTCGTGGCTGGTGAGAACCATAAGGATTTTCATGCAGCTAGTCCTTTTCTCGTAGATGAAGATTGCGGCGTCCTTTGACGGCGCTTCGCCATCTCAACAAGCGGCGGGCACTTCAGTTTCAAGGAACTTGGTCCGGCGCCTCGGAGCCGTTCCTGGATCGAGGTTATCCAAAGATTTATTGGTCGCTCCGCGTGGGGATAGCGACCGTCCGTGCCCGCTTATTCAACAAGTATTGAATATCCTCTCGCGCGGCCCTATGTTGCGCCGCACAAGGAACGAGCAATGACTGAACGACGGAGGCGCGGGCGCCCCACCGAGACAGACACGGACACGAGCACGGCGATCGCCTGCGCCGCGCTGCAACGCTTTGCCGCGCAGGGCTTCGAAGCGACATCGCTGCGCGAGATCGCAGGTGACGCTGGAGTGGACGTTGCCCTGATTTCCTATCGTTTCGCGGGCAAGCTCGGCTTGTGGAAGGTCATCGTCACGCAAGCGGCCAAACACCTGCGCGAGGCGCTAGAGAGTGCTTTGGAAGACATGGAAACCAGGACGGCCCATGATCGCTTAGGACATTCGGCTCGGACCTTCCTGGCCTATCTCCTCGATCGCCCAGAAGTCCCGCGCTTGTTGTTGCGCGACATTACGATCGATAGCGACCGTTCACAGTGGCTGCTCGAAAGGCTTTCCTTACCGCTTCACCGCCACTTCATGGAACTGGCTCGCGCCGCGGCGCAAGAGCGCTCGGAGGAACCCGCGCATCTCCAGTTCCGGGTAGCGAACTTCATCTACTCTGCCGCCAGCACGGTCGCCCGGAGAGAACGCCTTGGCAAGCTCGTCGATGGAATCGAGGACGACGCGACCTTCGCTGCGGCGCTCGAAGCCACGCTGGTCGAGGGATCGCTCGCGCTATGACGGAACGCGGACACCTGACCGACAAAGTGGACGGCTACCGCTTCAAGCCGCACGAGATGCCGATCCTCCCCGGCTCCCCGGCCAATCCGGACCACCCCCCGGCGCGGCGTGCGGCCTACCTGGCGATCGGCGTATTCATGGGGCTGGTAGGCGGAGCGCAGAACGGCTTCCTCATCGCCAACTCGCCAGCTTTGCAGGCCGAATTCGCGCTGACGCCAGTGGAGACCGGCTGGCTGACAGTGGCTTTTTACTCCACCTATGCCACGATGAGCATGCTGCTCTTCCGCGTGCGGCAGGAGTTCGGCATCCAACCTTTCTTGCGCTGGGCCATGGGCGGGCTTGTCGCGGCCAACTTCGTGCAGTTGATCGGCCCCGGCTATTACCTGGAAATTGCCGCTCGCGCGCTGGCGGGGATCACGGCCAGCGGGTTGTCCGCGCTCGCCATCTACTACCTTATGCAGGGCCTTCCAGCGACCTTGCGGGTCGGGGGGCTGGTGATTTCTCTGGGCCTCACGCAGGTGGCATTTCCGCTTACCCGTGCAATTTCGCCTGCGCTGATGGTGGATGGCGACATTACCCATGTGTTTCAGTTCCAGTTCGCGCTTTCGCTGATTGGCTTCGGCATAGTTTACCTGCTGCGCCTGCCGTCCGGCATTCGCAAGCAGACCTTCGAGAAGCTCGACATTCCTAGCATCGCGCTGTTCATCATCGGTGTCGCGGCACTTTGTGCGTTTCTGATCCAGGGGCGTATCCAATGGTGGGACACGCCTTGGCTCGGATACGCGCTCGTTGTCGCCATCCTCGGACTGAGTGGGTGCTTCCTTATCGAGGCCAACCGCAAGAGCCCGATGCTCGACCTTAGCTGGCTTTCGAGCCGCTCGATCCTTGCCTTGGCGTTGATCGGCGCGACCGTGCGGATACTTGTCGCCGAACAGGGTTTCGGAGCCAGCGGTATGTTCGCCGCGCTGGGCTATGGTAACGAGCAGCTGACCGGCTATTTCTGGATTCTCGCCGGGGCGACCCTGGCCGGAATGGCACTGTCGGTCGTGCGGCTCGATCCGAAAGACCTCACCCGTCCAGTACTCTTCGCGATCCTCGTCATCGGCATTGCAGCGTTCGCGGACACACGGACCGGGGTGATGACACGGCCGCAGGATCTTTACCTGACTCAGGCCGCCATCGCCTTCGGCGCGGTTTTCGCCATGGGGCCGATCATGATGGAAGGTATGCTTCGCGCGCTGGCTGCGGGGCAGAGCTATGTGATCAGCTTCATCGCCGTGTTTTCGCTCTCGCAATCGGTGGGCGGACTTGCAGGCATCTCGCTGCTGTCTGCTTTCCACACTGTCCGCCTGAAAACGCACCTCATCGATGCCGGGAGCACGCTGACACTCGCCAACCAGAAGCTCGTACAGGCCCTAACCAATGCTGCACAGCGCGTCGCGCCGCTCCAGTCCGATCCTGCTCTGCAACGGGAAGCCGCAGCGTCTAGCATCTCGCAAGACGTGGGCCGCGAAGCCGCGGTGCTCGCTTTTAACGACGTATTCTTCCTCATCGGCACCTTGTCAGTGGTAACCTTCGCCGCTGTCTTCGTGCCGTGGCTCAGCAACAAGATCCGCGGGCGGAACCCGCTTGCAAAGGAACTGGCCTTCATGGAGGCCATGCTCGCAAGGACTAGGCAATGACAAATTCGACCCAAGCTGAAACAGAAGCCGAGATGGTTCCGGACGAAACACCTGCTACCAAGCACGAAACGGGTTGGTCGCCCAATCCTTCGCGCCGCCGGATCGGTGTTGCCGTTGTGGTTATCCTCCTCGGCGTGCTCGCCGCGCTATTTTCCTGGGGCCTGCCACCGTTCGGAGGCGGGGACGAGACGACCAATAACGCTTACGTCCGGGGACGCACGACGGTCGTCAGTCCCCAGGTCGGCGGCTACCTGGTCGAAGTGCCGGTGATGGACTTCCAGCGGGTGAAAGAGGGCGATCTGCTCGCTCGCATTGACAGCGCGCCCTTTCAGGCAAAGGTCCAGCAGGGCGCGGCCAACACCGCGGCCCAGCGGGCCACGCTTGCGAACAGCGCGCAGAGCCTGCGTTCGGCTCAGGCACAACTCGAACTGCAGGATGCTGCCGTGGCGGCGGCGCGCGCAGGATTGCAGAAGGCGCGGGCGGACATGAACCGCATTGCTGAACTGGTCGATGAAGGCTCGGTATCGCTGCGCGAACGTGACCAAGCCCGCGCGGCGCTGCAACAGGCGGAGGCTGGCGTCAGACAGGCGCAGGCACAGCGCGTCATTGCGGTTGAAAACTTGCGTTCAGTCACTGTCGGGCGTGGTGCGCTGGAAGCGCAGGTTGAAGGAGCGGCAGCGACCGAGGGCCTCGCCGAATTCGAATTGTCGCGCACCGAGATACGCGCCCCGCGTTCCGGCCGGTTAAGCGAAGTTACCGCGCGCGTGGGCCAGCTGGTCACTGCCGGGACCCAGCTCATGTACGTCGTGCCTGATGATCTGTGGGTGGTCGCCAACTTCAAGGAATCGCAGACCGCGAAAATGGCGGTCGGCCAGCCCGCCACGCTGGAAATCGATGCACTTGGCGGCGTTGAACTCAAAGGTCGCGTGCAGAGCATCGCGCCTGCTGCCAGCAGCGAGTTCAGCTTGGTCAAGCCCGACACGGGGGCGGGCAATTTCGTCAAGGTGCCCCAGCGCATCGCAGTGCGCATTGTCCTCGATGAGGGACAGCAAGCGGCCAGACGTCTGGGTCCAGGCATGTCTGTCGTCGCGACTGTCCACTTGGAGCGTTGAAGGTTATGCGCAAATCTTTCGCTCTGCTAACCGCAACCGCATTGGCTCTCTCTGCCTGCGCGCCCGCGCTGCAGGAGGCCCCACTCGGTGCCGCGGCTTCTCCGCCGACCGAATGGCGCACCAGCCTTGAGGTCACTGCTACGGTCGACAGGGACTGGTGGAACAGCTTTGGCGACCCACAGCTATCGTATCTCGTCGGGCAGTCGCGGCTCAATAATCCCGATGTGCAGGTTGCCGCGGCCCGCGTCGAGGAAGCGCGTGCGACAGAGATGGGTTCGCGCGGCTACCTGCTTCCTTCGGTGGGCGTCGGCGTGGAAGGCGGCGTTCAGCGCGAGGTCTCTCCTTTCGGCCAGGCCCGAACTACCGTCGCCGCGCAGCCCGCTTTCCGAGCCTCATACGAAGTCGATCTGTTCGGCAAGAACGCCGCGCGCGTGAGTGCAGCAAAGGCAAGCCTTGCGGCGAGCGCTGCCGACGAAGAGACCGCGCGCCTTTCGGTGAGCGCGGCGGCCGCAAGCGGCTACATTACCCTGCTGGCGCTCGACAAGCGGCTGGAAGTGCTCGAAGCGACACTGGAAGCGCGCGGCCAAGCCCGAAAATTCGCGCGCGACCGGGCCGAAGTCGGCTATACTTCGCAGCTCGAATTGCGGCAGGCAGATGCAGAATATCAAGCCACCGCGCAGCTTGTCCCGCAATTGAAAACGCAAATTGCGCGTCAGGAAAATGCCCTATCGGTCCTGACCGGCGAACTGCCCGGCGCGATCAAGAGAGGAGGAACGCTGGAGAGGCTGCGCCGTCCCTCTGCCCCGGCGACCCTGCCTTCCGAGCTGCTTCGGCGCCGTCCCGATGTTGCGGCTGCGGAATATCGCATCGCCGCAGCCGACGCGAAAATGCGCGTGGCCCGAGCCGATTTCATGCCCTCGATCAACCTCGGGGCGACTGCCGGACTTGCCGTGTCCGACCCTCTGGCCGATCCGATCAGTATCTGGTCGTTGGGAGGCAGCATTCTTGCGCCGATCTTCCAGGGCGGGAAACTTCAGGCCCAACTCGACGTGGCGACGGCGCAACGCGACCAGGCCGCCTGGGCCTATCGCTCGACCGTCCTCGACGCTTTCCGCGAAGTAGAGGATCGTATGGCGGTGCTCGCCAATCTGAAGCAGCAGGAGGTAGCGCTGGAAGGACAGAAGGCCGCCGTCGCGGATGCGCTTCGCCATGCGCGCAACCGCTACCGTGCGGGGTACACGCCCTATATCGAGCAGGTCGATGCACAGCGCGCTTTGCTGGGTGTGGAGTTGTCCCTAGTTCAGGTGAGAGCCGATGAATTGGCAACAATTGTAGGTCTCTACCAAGCAGTGGGAGGCGCTCCCAATGAATTAAACGTCGTACCGGACCAGGGCGCTCAATGATACTCTCCGGCAGATTTACAATCCGCAACGGGAGGCTTTCCAGATCAGGCATCCCGCGGCCAAAACCAGAACCTCGTCGTACCATGCCCGCCTTCAGGCAATCGGCGGAGGACTCAAATGTCCGAAATCGGGGCGCGAAGCCGCCATCAGCATCCCCCGAAGAAGCCGACAAACAAACTCATGATCCAATATTGGAAACCGGCCCTACAGTCATGTTGGCTTGCAGGTAGATTATCGCCTTAATGAATCAGTCTGATGCTCCACACCAAACCGGATCTACGCCTTCAAGGTCACAGGGCTTGCCTGAGATTTCTGAGTATTAAGAAAGCCGGCCAATGGCTCGCAAGCATTGCGTGTCGGAGCAAATGTCCAGCTTATACTGAGCTTCGCCGAGTAGAGTTCAGAATCATCGATTACGTCCCACCGCAATGCCGTAAATCCCATCATAACTATCTGAATTATGTAGACAGGATTTTTGTCAGTTACGCATTCGCGATTGACCCTGATCGGCATCAGATTATCGCAGGAATTGCGGTCTGTTTTCATTTGGATTGCTGGAGAGAGTTTCACTCAAACTTGTGAGAGGGGCGCCATGTGAGAAAAGTTGCGCTGACGACCGCAGCCGTGCTGCTTGTAATTTTCGTCGGCTTTGGGCTCCTTCGTGATCGTGGCAATATCTCGAACGAGGCACCTCCGCGGTCCAACGAAGAGTTTGTCGGCCAAGTAGGTCAATCGACCATAAGTCTGCCAGTTGGTGCTGATTTAACAAGGCTATCGAAAAATCTCGAGCGGGAAATCCCCACACAGCTCTGGTCCGTTGACAGACCCGAGCAGGTCTGTGTCCCTTCGAAGAAGGTAAAAGTCCTGGTCGTCAAATTGAAGACCCCGAACATTAAATGTCGAATTGTCGGCGAGGTCACCCGCGGCAAGATCAGCGTTACCGGACGCGGCAAGGATATTTTTGCGACGATGCCGGTTTCC
Source organism: Allopontixanthobacter sediminis (assembly GCF_009828115.1). Classification (GTDB taxonomy): domain Bacteria; phylum Pseudomonadota; class Alphaproteobacteria; order Sphingomonadales; family Sphingomonadaceae; genus Allopontixanthobacter; species Allopontixanthobacter sediminis. The sequence continues at coordinate 465,200 of NZ_WTYL01000003.1, forward strand.
GCTACGATCCGCGCCAAGGATATCGGGGGAATTTTAAAGCAGGAAACAGCCCAGGCGCGAGCCGTTGTGCGAGTTAAATTGCGTTTAAATGTCTCTCAACAATGGACCGTCAGCGGCAAAGTGGACATCGACTATAATTGGACGGATTCTCCGCACCTTGATTTTCTTGGTCAGCGTATCGATTTGAGCAACGCTGCTGATGCCAAATTACAAGCAGTCGTTGCCAAGTTCGAAAAGTCCTTGGCAAGCGAACTGTCCAAATTGCCGCTGCGAAGCGAGGCAGAGGCAGCTTGGAATTCTGCGTTTACGTCAATAATTCTTAACGAGAAAAACCCGCCGGTTTGGATGCGGGTGACCCCGGAAGAAGTCCATTACAGTGGATATGAGATTGAAAATGGCAGGCTAAGCCTTCGATTGAGGCTCACAGCAAAGACAGAAACCTTCGTCGGTGATCGTCCATCTGACCCCGCACGCGTGCCTCTACCGCCGCTTGTGCAAAGTGACGCCGCCGCCAATACATTCAGACTAAACATTCCTGTGATTGCTGACTATCGTACATTGGAACCGATACTGGCACGCGCACTAGCCAGACGCGAAAAGCAACCGTTCGATCTTCCAAGTATCGGACTGGTTATGGCGAAATTCGATAAAGTGACCATGTATGCCACAGGCAAAGACAAGATTGCTGTCGGGCTGAAATTTAGTGCCACGACAGCGGCAGGAACCCGGTCCAGGGGAACCGTGTGGTTTACCGCAACGCCGGTCAACAAACCAAATAGCGCCGCGGTGAGTTTTACCGATCTTCAGGTCAGCGGAGTCACCGACTCCTTAAGCGCCAACCTTCTCTTGGAATTGGCTAATTCTCCTGGGTTATCTGAGCTGATCGCCAATGAACTGAGGCAGAATTTCGCGAATGATTTTCGCTCTCTCCGCTCCAAAATCGATGTAGCATTGGCACATAGACAAGATGGCAATCTCAGCATTGCGGCAAACATTACTGACATCCAAACTGGGAGGCTGAAGGCAACGGGTGCTGGGCTCTACCTTCCCGTGGTGATACGCGGCACTGCGCGGGTGCAAATACGCCAGTAAATTCTAGCGAGGGACCAAAATGCCATGCCTTTGGCTCCTCCGGTCAAGGGTAATCGACTAAACGTCACCGTTGACACGACCGGCAACGCTACCTCGCAATCAAAAAAGAGGCAGCCCCTCGCTAGAAGAGCTGCCCCTGAAGTCGAGGAGCTCTTTGCATCACTGCCCAGAGCCCTTCGGGTCGCGGGTCGTACATACACACGGTTCCAGCGATTCCCGTTGTAATTACGCGACAATACTTACTTATGTTGGTAAGATATAGAGCGATCAATCAGCCGCTTGGCCTTCCGCTACCTGCGGGTGCGCCGACGATGATGGGAGTGCGCGGTCTACTAGGCTCGCGGCCAACTGAGCCGAGCCTCAGCGAACGGGGTCGCGATATCCACCCTCAGTTCAACATGACAAGCAGCCTCAATGCTCACATCTCGTGAGAGTCGAATGACTGCCTTTGCGATCGCCTTGATGCATCAGGAACGTCTACCGTTTGGGATCGAAGCAGACACGCCAGGTTGGCGTGTTAAACGTCCGCTATCCCACTCTGCTCCATAAAAGGAGACGTTTCGGTATGTCGGCGTACCCGGAACTGCAGATTTGTAGCGGGCGCGGCGATCCTTTCTCTATCGACGACCGACGCCAGTGTGGCTGCATTCGCTCGCCCATCCGAACCGCTGCAATGTTGGCAGTTACAGATTGCTTCCCTTCACGGAGAGGCAGTTGCATGGTGTGGCGATCGCAGAAATAAAGGGTTGGTGCTGCTCGCTGCTTTCATTTTGTGAACGAGGGTGGGCGTAAGTTTTTCGCTGAGTGTTAGTGCTGCAATTCTGTCTAGAGAACGTGCGCTTTAAAAATGATCTACTACACTGCCGATCTTGATTGAGCCTTAGTGCTACGAAATCCATTCAAAATCGATCAAACATTTGGGAGCATTTTTCGCTTAGCACATTGAAACATGGTAGTTTATTTGGACTTGCGAAATTTAGCGGAAATTCATAAGTCTTGTCGCCTTGTCCGGATGACTGGGAGGGTGCACATTGTACCAGTTGCTGCAAACCCTCCATGCCGATCTGCATGAGGGTCTTCGTGAAACTATCGAGGGACTTGCAAAAACAGGCGGACTGGTCAGTCTTGACCGCGCTGATCTGTGGGAACTGCTTGATCAAATACCTGTCGCGATAATGATGAGCAATGACCCTGGCTGCGAAGAGATTCTCGGAAATCTCGCCGCCAACGCTCTTCTAAGAATTCCGCGCGGCGGCAACCTTTCACAAAGCGCACCGTCCCAAGACGTGCCAGGATTTCGAGTTTATCAGGCGTCCCGGCTCATACCTCCCGAAGAACTACCGATGCAGCTCGCAGCCGCGACCGGGCTAACGGTAACGCGATCCGAATGCAGGATACGATTCGACGATGGCCACACGATATTCCTTGCGGGCCACACCATACCGCTGCGATAACGGCCTTCTGTGAAAGTTCTGTTGCCATGATCTGCACGTGCCAAAATATTAGGCGACATAGGCTGGCGAAGTCAGAGATTGCTGGCTTCCCTTGTGGTTGATTCGCCAAGCGAATTAGGTCCCACAGCGAGTCCCCATAGCTACAGAATGGTCGATTTCGATATTGAGTCGGCGGCGTTCCTCGAGAGTGTGTTGAACGCCAGCAGTGACTGTATCAAGGTGCTGTCACTACAGGGCAAGTTGTTGTTCATGAACAACGGCGGGCTGAACGTTATGGAAGTTGATGATTTCAACACCGCGCAAGGCTGTGACTGGACATCCTTTTGGGCTGGCGAGAATCATCCGTTGGCGCTTGGTGCCCTTGAGGCTGCAAAAGCGGGCCAGACCGGTAAATTCACAGGGATGGCAAACACCCTGCGCGGCAATCCCCGCTGGTGGGACGTAACGGTTACGCCGATCTTTGGTCAAGGCGGAGCGAGCCCAAGCCACCTTCTTTCGATTTCGCGGGACATAACCGAGGCAAAAGAAGCCCAAACCCGGCGGGAGTTGCTCACCGAAGAACTTGACCATCGTGTTCGGAACCTCCTTGCAGTAGTCTCAGCAATTGCGGCGCAAACCTTTGCGGCTCTTGATCGCAGCAGTCTTGCTGCGTTCACCGCACGTTTGGTTGCGTTAGGCAATGCCCAAGGTTTGCTTGTTCAAACCGCCTGGCAATCGGCTTCGATACACGACGTAGTCGACAAGGCATTGAAGCCGCACGCGCCGGAAGAACGTGCGCACTGCTCTGGGCCTGAAGTCCCATTGTCTGCGAAGGAAGCACTGGCCTTGGCGCTGGCCGTTCACGAACTTGCCACGAACGCGACAAAATACGGTGCATGGTCAAATTCCTGCGGAAAAGTCGAGGTCCGTTGGACAGTAACTGATCGCGAACTTAGGTTCTTCTGGAACGAAAGCGGCGGTCCAGAGGTTCAAGCTCCGACCCGTACCGGCTTCGGCTCGCGAATTCTGGATCGCAATCTTGCAAGCGAGTTCCGAGGCAAGGTAGAGGCAGACTACTGTCACAGCGGACTTAGATTCACACTTATCGCCCCACGTTGAGGCGTTATATCAGCGTCTGGCTTCGGTCCGGCCCAAGGAACCGACATGTCCGATTTGCCTGTTTGCCGACAATCGATCCTCGTGGCTGAGGATGAATCGCTAATCCGAATGCTGATGGTGGATACATTCGAAGATGCAGGATACACGGTGATTGAGGTAGGTACCGGCGATGCCGGTATCCACATCTTGGGACAAGGTCAGACTATCGTGGGCCTTGTTACCGACATCGACATGCCCGGAGATGTCGACGGTTGTGCCTTGGCTCGAGTCACGCGTGTTCATTATCCCGATGCAGCTATTCTGGTCGTTTCAGGTAATGGGGAACCAACGCCCAAGAGCCTTCCTGACGGCGCCGAGTTTATCGCTAAACCTTATGATATTGACGACGTACTGAGGAGACTCGAGATGTTACTGGCGCCGGCCACGCGCGTCGGAACCTAACTGACATCGTCACGTGCTCGTCATCTGCGCCATTCCGAAGCCATCTGCCTCTGTGTTCTTTGCGTAGAGCGAGTAGCGGAACGCTATTGCGTATGTCGTAAGCAATACGAAGGGCTGTGACAGGGAAGCAAATCGAACGACAGGCGCCGCTGCCTCATGGAGGTCCACTGAGCGCCTCAAACCTGTCGCTTCACTTGCTCTTCTGCTGGACCATCCCGGCAATCGACCTCACGCATGACTTCTTCCGAGACCCTGGTTTCACCAGAGAGAATGGAGATGTCGCCAGTGCTCTCCAACACCATGCAGCGGACGTCGGTGAAGTCCTTTATGTCAGCGCTTCTTAGCTTGTAGAGAATATCGCTTTCTGCAACGCGCGTCCTGCGCAAGGCTTCCTGCAAGATCTTTCCATCATACATCAGCATGATGGGATCGTTTTCTATTAGAAGCTGGAACCGGCGCGATCGGCGGCGCAATCGGGCAAGTACCAATTGGGCGACCAGCAACCCGCCGATTGCAGACAAGGCCTGGACCAGCGCGCTCCAGTCGGTTGTCGTCGCGGCGGCCGCCAGCAATGAGCCGGTAGCCAGGGTGACGACGAAGTCAAAGGATGTCATCTTCGAGAAGGAGCGCAAACCGACCAGCCGCACAAGAACGATGATCCAGACAAGAGCGATGACGCCGAGGAGTACCCCTCGAACAATCGCTTCTGGAAACTCGGAAAGTCCAAACACGCCGCGTATGCTCCATATCGAGGAAAAGCATGAGCAGTTCCTCACGAATTCGCGCCCGGTTAAAGCAATGGAGGGAGGCCGCAAGCGCTTATCAGCCTGTTGTCACGCATGCGACGCGGAAGACCTTGTCGAGTGCCGAGATCCAATGCAGCCATTTACGGCTGACATGTTAAACTATGATCAGATCGTCGCTGGTTACAAACTGAGGAAGCGCCATCTAAACCTTGGCGGCCCTGAAAATTTCGTTGCAGACAGATTTGGCGTGGGTCGAGCTTTCTGCCAAGCCTTGCGAGAATGGATAACGCTCCAGAATTTGTGGAAGAGCCAAGCAGAAAACCTGAGAACCGTTATCGTGGGCGAGATCCAGATCGAATGGCTTCAACACAGGTGCTTGTGGATCGCTCATAGATTTAACCAGACCCGAAAATGGCAAGTCCGCTAGACTTGCCGATGATTGACCGCGGGCATCGATCATAACTTCGAAATGCGAAATGCCGTGTTCGGTATCCATCTCAATCCCCCCGTTATCCGATTGCGAGAATTTAGCGCCCTCCTCAGTGGCAACAAGATCGAGAACGCCCGCATCATAGAGGGCGGCTATTCGCGCAAGTGACAGGTGCGGCACAGCCGCATAGCAGTCAGCGAAAACCGGCATCAAGTGTTCAAGGAACCGTGCATAATCTGCCTCCGTCAGATCACGAAGCACCATGTCGAATGCTTCGTGGCCCCGAAGAAGAGTATAACGATGCGGGATTGTCTCTTTGCGCTGCAAGGTCTCCCGGGCTTCAACCAAATCGCGTTTGACAGCACGAAACCCGCCAAGCTCGCGGCGACGTGAAAAGTATGCGGGAGCAAACCCCTCCAAAGTTCGTGCGGCTTGCGGCAACTGGTCAAGATACTCAGGTGCAGACTCGTCAAGTTCTTGGCACAAGAGCTCGAAGGTTCGTTCTAACAGGCCTTCCGACCCTGTCGCAATTTCGTCGCTGATCGCTTCAGCAGTTAAGCATTTCAGCGGCTCGTAAGGGAAGGGGTAATAGAAATCTCCTTCGGGCATTATGCCCATGTGAGACACCATTGTGATGCGGAGAGCGTCATTCAGATCATTGGGAAGCCAGCTAATGTGGTCCCCGACCTCTTCGAAACGTCCTCGTGTGTGTCCGATCGCCAGAACAATGTCGATTGCAGATAGCGATGATCCCAGTACGCCGATCTGGTCCACATCCAGGTCAGTGACGTTGGTGTAGGGCCAAGGCCGGACCAATTTCACACCGTCGATCTCAGGGGAGCTTGGCCAGGAATGGCCTGTCGCAATTATAACCGTATCGAACTGTGCCTTTTTAGCCGAGCTTCCGGCTCTCCAGTGCACGGTAGGTTTAGACTGATCGCCGACAATGATATCGGCAACGCGGGCGGAACTATGAACTTTGACCCTGTGCCCCGCTGTTCTGGCCTTCTCACATAGATCGCCAAACTGCGACTTTAGATATTCGCCGATCAATACGCGCGGGTAGAACGCTCTGGCTGTGAGATCATGGGCAGAGATCTCCCAGTGGCTCAGCTCGCGAGACGGACGGTCCTTTAGCCAACTGATCAGAGACTGATCGAGCTTCGGTATCTCGCGGCTGAAAGCGTTACAGAGCATATAGTCAGCATTGAGAGCTGGGTCGTATGGCATTCCCACGCCCGGCGTTTCGGAAGCTTCGAAGAATGTAATTCCGAGCTTGTCGTCACTAGAAGCAAGATGTTTCAGAAGATAAATACCCGTCGGTCCGGAGCCCACTATCGCGATATGGCGCAAGATTTGTTTCCTTCGGCGATAGTCAGGTCATGAGGTGGATGACTGGATGCGAAATCCTTAGCACTGATTGATCTCATCCGGCCGCTATTTCTTCCGATGAACGAAGGGCAGCTAAACGCTGTCACGACCCTAAGAGCAGACAGTCAGGACTGTCGTGGTCCGCATACATCGCGAATTGCATAAGAAGAGAGCTGCCTACTTATGAGCGACATGCGACTTTGACCGCTCGGATCTGGAACAAAGTGGTGCCAAAAGTTTTGCCGAACAATGACACGATATTATTTCGATCTGAGCAATGGGTCTGGTTTCGTGCGCGACCTAGAAGGCCAGCTGGAGGAAAGTCTTCTCGCAGCAACCCAAGCTGCCATCGAAGGCTTGCGTAGTGTAATTTCGGGGGAAATAAACGAAGGCAAGGCGGTTTCCCGAAGCTCCTTCGTTTCCATTCGCTGCGAAGATTCTGACGAAGTGACCAAGGTGTATTTTGATGACGCAGTAACGATCCTCGAATAGGCCAAATGGGGTAACGATTTAATTTAAGTTATTGATAAAAGTTGAATTGTAATCTGCGTCAGTTTATGGTTGGCAAATCATCAGGCAGCATCAGCGAACTGGTGGCTGAGAGACTCGATAGCGCTCCCCGCAGGGGAGGCATTATGTCGGTCGATAATTCAGTACTTTTTCCTTATCTCACAAGAATTGAGCAGACACGCTCGCTTTCGGCAGCTGCTCGCGAGGCATTTTTAGCGTTGCCGCTCGAACAACACATTTATGGAACCTATCAAGACTTCATAAAAGAAGGCGAACGTCCGACGCGGTCCTGCCTGATCGTCGAAGGGGTCGTCAGCCGCTACAAGACTTTGAGAAACGGCAGACGCCAGATCAGCTCCTTCCATTTTCCGGGAGAGATGGTTGATCTCCACGCTACCCTGCTGACTGTCGCCGACAGCGGCATGCGGACCCATACGCCAACGACCATCGTGACGATCAACTGTGAGGATATTCTCGATCTGGCAGCGCAATATTCCGAATGGGGTCGCGCGTTCTGGTTCGACACTCTGGTCGACGCGTCGGTGTTCCGTGAATGGACACTAAATTTAGGACAACGCACAGCGGCGGCGCGCGTGGCCCACCTGCTTCTGGAGATTAACGCTCGCCTCGAGAGAATAGGGCAGAGCGACGGCCGGAGGTTCGTTTTGCCAATCACCCAACTCGATCTCGCAGATGCGGTAGGATTAAGTGCGGTGCACACCAACCGCAGCATTCAGCAACTGCGCCAGAGCGGAACCATACGCACGCAAGGTCGCGAGGTTGTGATTGAAGACTACGCGTCGCTCGTAGCGCAAGCGGGTTTCGATCCATCCTACCTTCACCCAGAGGGACCCCGGCGGTAATTAAACGGTGTGTTGGAGTCAGTAGCGCATGGTCCATACCAGAAATTGCGGTGCGGACGGGGCGCAAAAGGTACCCGCGGTTCGCCGCCTGGCTGAGCTAATCCCTCAAAACGTTGGCGATAATCGGAACCAACCACCTTAACAAAAGTTAAGCTTACATCGTCGGTACAAATCGGCCTCGGCGACTGAGAGACAGCGAGCTCCCGCCAGCGGAGAGCGAAATGCACGTTCTGATCATCGAAGACGAAGCCCTGGTGGCACTCCTGATCGAGGATTATCTGCGGGATCATGGTTACACGACCTTTGAATACGCGGCTACCGAGGCGGAAGCGGTGGCTGCTGCAAAGGATCATTGCCCGAATTTGATAACCTCCGATGTCAGGCTGCTCGAAGGCTGCGGAATATCAGCCGTCCAAGAGATATGCCGCGACGAGTTGATCCCCGTCGTATTTATTACGGCGACTTGCTGGGAGGTTACCGAGCGAGCGCCTGGGGCCATTGTGATTGAGAAGCCGTTTACATCAACTGAGCTGGCTAGCGCACTCATCGCCATAGAATCTACGTTCCGGCGGTCCTAAATCCTCCATGTCTATACGCCCGGGCGATAGTACTTATTGTCATCCCTAGTACGGCGGCTATTGGGACGTGTCCGGAACGTCAGATCTTTTTCATATCCCGCGATAAGCACCCTACCGGTCCGACTAAAGGTAGTGTGACCGCATCCGCCCACAAAGCAGTCATACCCAGGCTCACTCTTTTTCCCTGAAACCGGCCATAGGTTCAGGTTTCCTTGAGCCCCCAGATCGGCAGCTTTTATGACTGCGAAAGTCGGTGCTTAATGGCGGAAGCGTCGTGGTGAGCAGACCTTGGTTCAAAAAGATGTGAAGCTTTGAAAAAGTAAGCTGTTGCAAATCACGCGATTGCCATCCTCTGACGGGCGTTCATTTTGAACGGCGACGATAAATCGTCGAGTGTAATCATCGTTCGTGAACCCTGAGCGAAACGATGCTTCGTTCGCATTGCAGACAATAATTTCGAGAGTGTCCGGGTCACTCCATTTGTAGCCAATCTGCGAACCGCCTTTGATTTCGGCAAGATTTTCAACATCTTTTCCGAACACCTGAGCAGATATCGCTAGTCGATTGCTGCAGCAGCTTCCGAGGTCGGTTTTTGTCACAAAGAGAATGATGTCCCCGTCTTGAGATACCACTCTTTGCAACGGCTCTGGACTATCGGCGCACGCCGCGATGACAAAAACAAGTCCAATGATCGCTGGACGATAGGAGTGTCTATCCTTGAAAAGCATAAGGCCGACATCGCACGCCGAGTGAAAGGCCGCTAGTGGGTCGCTTTCTGACGGTCTGCTTTTAGGATTGAATCCAGGCGGCAGCAACGGCAAAAACTGGGGTGGTTCCCAGTCGTTGTCAGCCGAGCTTAAAAATGGCAGACTTTGGCCATGTCGTTATATCGAAAATGCTGGCTCTTTTTTGCTTGGATTTTGCTCGTATTCTTCAGCTTCCCTGTTTGGATGCCACTGCTGCATCAAAATCTCGGCGCGGCGGGGATGTTCGTTGGCTTAGCGTTTTGGCTCAGCCAAGGCGTGTTGGCACTGTATGCATTTCGTTGTCCAGACTGCGGCCTTTCGCCTTTCCGAAGCACCAAGGGGATGTTTGCTTGGTCAACGCCTTGGCCCAGATCTACCTGTGGCCACTGCGGGCGAAGCCACCGGTCCGAAGATGGCATGAGCGTCAGCTAAGTTGTCGTTAACTGCCAGTCCGTTTTTACGATATGCAGAACGCTGCTGAACGGCAAAAACTGGCGCGGAAAGCTTTGAGGCGGCTTTTATGATTTTCGGCGGTCTTGCGAAACCAATTCCTGTTGCTAGCGTTCGGCTCAAGCGTTGATTATGACCAAACCTGCGCGGGATGAGGGGATCGCATTTTATGTCACATTCGATGCAGATGACTACCGAACGTCTTGGCGAGATCGTCGAAAAAGCTGCGGCCGAGGTTTTCATTTTCGGGAGGGACGATTTCCGTTTCCTTCTGGTCAATCGGGGAGCCCGACAGAACCTCAGATACTCGAGTGAAGAGCTGGCTGAGCTTCACCCTTGGGATATCAAACCCGAATACAGCGAAGAGCAGTTCAAAGCGTTTGTGGAACCTCTTATCACGGGCGAGCTGAAGCAGCTTCATTTCGAAACGCTGCATGAGAGGAAGGGTGGGTCTACCTATGAGGTGAGCGTCCGACTACAACTTATCTCGACCGGCGATCTGCCAGTATTTTATGCCGCCATCCAGGACATCACCGAGGAAAAGTGGATGGGTCGCGAGCTCGAAGATGTCTCGCGGCAATTGGATGCCATTCTGAATAATACCACCATGGCGGTGTTCATGTTGGACGATCGCCAACACTGTTCGTTCATGAACAGGGCAGCCGAAGAGCTCACCGGCTTCGCCTTCAAAGAGGTGCAAGGGCGGCCGCTTCACGACGTAATTCATCATACGCACCCCGATGGGAGACCGTTTCCAATCGAAGAGTGCGCCATTGACCGAGCATTTCCTGAAAATAATCAATCGCAGGGCGAAGAGGTTTTCATCCATAAGGACGGCACATTCTACAATGTGAGCTTCACGGCTTCCCCAATGAAAAACGCCGATGGTGTCACCATCGGAACCGTTATCGAAGCTCACAATATCGACGAAGAACTGAGAGCTAGGGAAGCGCTCAATTCCTTCAACACTGAGCTGCGGCAGCGCGTCGATGAAACCATCGCCGAACGCCAGGCATTGGAAGCTCAGCTCGTGCAGGCCCAGAAGATGGAGGCCATCGGGCAGCTCACCGGCGGGGTGGCTCACGATTTCAACAACTTGCTTCAAGTCATCGGAGGCAATCTGCAGCTGCTCAAGCAAGAACCGCTGATCGAAGGGCGAAATTCGGTCCGCCTAAACAATGCAATCTCTGGGGTGGAACGCGGCGCGAAGCTCGCGGCTCAGCTGCTCGCATTCGGACGACAGCAGCCGTTGAAGCCTAAGCCAATAAACGTAGGCCGGGTCCTGCGCGATATCGACGACATGTTCCGCCGCACCCTGGGGGAGAGGGTCGAAATTGAATCGGTTATCGCCGCCGGCCTATGGAACTGTCTGGTCGATCCGAGACAACTCGAAAACGCCCTTCTCAATCTCGCCATCAACGCCCGCGATGCGATGAAAGGCGAAGGCAAGCTGACCGTCGAAGCCGGAAACGGATCGCTGGATGATGACTATGTTGCCCTCCACCCAGAGGCATCTCCGGGCCAGTATGTCGTGCTGGCCGTAACCGATACAGGATGCGGTATCGCAGAGGAAAATTTGGCGAAGGTATTCGAGCCCTTCTTCACTACGAAAGCACCCGGAGAAGGAACCGGTCTCGGCCTGTCCATGGTGTTTGGCTTCGTGAAGCAGTCAGGCGGCCATATCACCATCTACAGCGAGGAGGGCGAGGGAACTACCGTCAGGATATACTTGCCGCGCACGCGCAAAGCGGAGATAGCCAACCGTCCCGAAGGAGGCGGCGTTGCCGAACAGGGCAATAGCGAAGTTATCCTCGTCGTGGAGGACGACGCAGACGTTCGATCGACCGTGGTCGAGCTTCTCACGAATTTAGGTTACAAGGTCATTGAAGCTGCCAATGCCGACAGCGCTCTTGCGATCCTAGAATGCGGCATTAGTATCGATCTTCTCTTTACCGATGTCGTGATGCCGGGCAAACTTCGGTCGCCCGAATTGGCCCGCATCGCGAAAGAGCGCATCCCCAATATCGGGGTTTTATTCACATCCGGGTATACGCAAAACGCCATCGTTCATGCCGGCAAGCTGGACGAGGATATCGAACTGCTGAGCAAGCCATACTCTGCCGAGAAGCTCAGCCGAAAAATCAGAAAGGTGTTGAAAGGCGCAACGAAAAATGTCGCCCATAACGATGGGTTGGAATCGAATGCTGATGTCCCGAGCAGTCCACTACCGAAGGGCAGGCAGCGCGGCGTCCTTTTGATTGAAGATGAACCCTTGATACGGATGAACATCGCCGACACTCTCGATCGCATGGGTTGCAAAGTCTTCGAAGCGAGCACGCTTAAAGAGGCGCGTGAGCTGCTCGAAACAAATGCGTTCGATGCGATTGTATCCGACTTGGGCCTCCCTGACGGAACTGCAATTCAGTTCCTCTTGGACGTCAGGGCTAAGCATCCAAGCGTGACAGTGATTCTGGCCACCGGCGGGGGGATGCCCGCAGAACTGCAGTCACAAGGCATCGCGATTTTGACCAAGCCGTTTGCAGACCACGATCTGAAAGCCCTCATGAAGGACAAGCTTTAGACCCAGAGCCGTCGAACAATCCCACTCTTCAGACCAGTCTAACCCGATCAGAAAGCACATTGGCCCTTAGCTGCGACCTCTGTGGCTAGTCCGTGAGCGGCTTGACGGATTTTTGTCGAGCCGCTGTGCAGGCTTGCCTGTCCGCTGCCGGGGGAATTTGAGACAATTAGTGCACGAGAAGACCTAATCGCGGAATTCCAAGACGGCACCACGGTAGGGAACAAATTGCCCCGCGGGATCTAGAAACCCGGCGCCGATTTTATTCGCGTGGAACTGAGCTTCGATAAGTGTCGGATACCATTTCCCACGGCGGCCCCGTGCGATGTAGCGATACTGGGTCATTGAAAGGCTAGACGCGCGTGCCGCCTTTGGGTTTCCAAGCATTTCACCCAGATACCCTTAGTCCGCTTCTGGGTCGTATCCGGAACGGCAAGTTTTAGAGGAAAATGGCGATAAGCTGCCGATACGGGCGGCCAAAAACAGCGCGACGGCTTCCGCTGACATAGCTGCCGTTCCCAAGCTAATTCGCCTCCCTGAAAGCTGCCTTCCATTCAGGTTTGGTTGAGTACCCACCAAAGACCGCTTTCAGGACTGCAAAGACTGAGTCTGGATGGCGGAACAGCCGTGGGAAACGGGCATAAACCACTAAAGCCAGTCGGATTAACTCTGGTGACGAGATGAATTATGGAAACCGGCTGGCTGGTTCCTCGGGTATGGGTATCCCTTGCTCTAGCTGTTCAGGCGCGCCAAGCCAGCCGGTGCATTTGCTTTGAAAGTGCCGCTGCAAGCGCTTGCACGATAGGGGTGGGATCGGAAACCGCCGCCGTTTCGCTTGACCTCGTAGCTTGTCGCATCGGCCTCGTTGAGGAGCGCGTCCAGTGACGCAGTGCTGACGGGAGCAATACTGAAACCAAGGCTGAGTCCCACTCTGATCGGCTGGCCTGTCCCTACGTCATAGGGCTTGGTCAATTGATGATGAATGTTCCTCGCCAGAACCCCGGGGTCGGACCGACTGTCCAGCCTTGACTGCAAGACCACGAACTCGTCACCACCGATGCGGGCAACAGCATCGTTTTGGTCGGCAAGCCGATACAGCCTTTCAGAGAGAGCCTTTAGGAGCCGATCACCTGTCGCGTGGCCGAATTTGTCGTTGACCGCTTTGAAGCCATCCAGATCGAACGCGTGGACCGCTACCAAGTCGTCCCTGTGACGCGGCAATGCATCAAAAGCTTCGCGCAATCCCAGACGGTTACGGAGCGACGTCAGGGGATCGAGCCGTGCCAGATTTGCCATTTGCAGACGCATCGTGATGAGGCCGCTGGCGTTGCCGTGGATATGCCAGATCGTCTCCAGAGCGCTGAGGAAAAACAGCGCGAAGACAGCGCCGATAAAAGGCCGGGCGTCCTCGATAAACATCAACGCAGAGGTAATTGCAGGAAACGCGGCGAGAGTCACCGCGCCCATCGCGATCAATGGGCGGACCGATATGCGGGTCGCAACGCCCGCGCAGTATCCAAACAGCAGGGCGGTCCCAACTGCATGCAGGTGGAGGGCGGGAAGAGAGAACAAGAGCGCGCTGAGGGCACCGATAGGGGCCGCCATGCACCATGTGGTTACTGCGTGACCGACTTCGAAACGTCTGATGTTTGTAAGCGAGAGCGATTGAAGGTCTATGCCGCGGCGATGATAGAAGATCAAAAGAAGCTTGAATGCTGAAGCAAGGCCGCCGAGGATCGTGATGCCGAGGGCAATTGCGGTGCCGGTCTCGTTGTAGACGTAAAAACCAATGACGGAAAAGACTGCCCAGATCGACGCCGTGGGCAGCACGTTATCGGTCAAAGCCGAGACTAAGGCCTTGTAGACATCGATCGGTTCAGTTTGACGCAGCATCAGCCTTGCGAGGGTTATTGCACGGGTCACTTCGCTACCATGCGATGCATTTACGGAACGTTTAGGCTGCATCCAATTTTGACCGTTCGGTAGCCGCCGACGATCATGCTCAAAGAACTGCACCTGCCGCACCACCGGTGAAATTGTCGCCATCGCGGATGGTTTTTGACATGGTAGGACGGCAGATCAGGGTCGCTGGACGAAGGGCGGCTTTGGGGTCTGGACTGTCCGACGAAGCGGTCATTCATGAACTGGACTCTACTTCGATGAACGGATGGCGGCTTCGGCAGATTGGCGTCCGATAGGGGGGCTTGCGGGTCAATCCGGACGATGCTCACGCCGTCGGATTTGGCCGGTGGTGTTTCGCTTTTGCTCGGCGCGCGGTCGCTTCTGGCGCCGCAATCTGTCCATAGGCTGGCGCAGAGGTCAGTGTAGCCGCCCCTTGTGTACTCAACCCGTTAAGCGGATGCCGAATTGAAGCGACCGCGTGCCTGCAAAGCACGCCCCGCATTCGGAGGCGGGCCTCCGCCCCTGAAGCTGGTCGAACCCACCTGTTTGAAATTCCGGTTAACCGTCATATAGATGGTGAAGGCGGCGAATGCCGATCAGTCCTACGCGATGATTTGCATGCAAAGCCGAAGGGGGAAAAGAGCAGCAAATGCCTTTGAAGGCGCACCTTTTTGGCGGCTTTCAGCTAAGGGCCGATAGCGGGCAAGAAATCGAAATTGCAAATCGCCGTGCGCGTGCATTGCTTGCCATGCTGGTGCTGCAACCCACTCAGCCACTGGATCGTGAACATATCTGCAAACTCCTTTGGACCGGTCGGTTCGAGGCGCAGGCGCGCGCCAGTTTGCGGCAATGCCTGCTTGGGTTTGGCAAAACCCTGGATGGGCTGGGATATGATCTGCTCGACGTGTCGCGCAGCCGCATCGCCCTTAATGCCGGTTTGGTGCGGTCCGATATTGCCGATCTGGAAAGCGCTTTGGACGATGGCGACTGGGCCGCGGCCATCGCTCTGATTGCGGACATCGGCGGCAAGCCCATCCTCGACCAGATGCGGTTCGGGAATGATTTTGACAATTGGCTGAGCGAGCGGCGGCAAGCGACCGAACAACAATTGCAAACGAAGGTCAGCGCGGCTCTGGCGCGATTGAAGGCATCGGGCAATCTCGCGGACCATGGCCGATTGCTGGATGCATGGATGGTGCGGCATCCCACGTCGTCGCGGGTTATCATGAGCGATCTGCACGGCGGAAAGGTGCGGATCGCGGTGCTGCCCTTTGCCTCGCAGGACAGCCAGAATGAAGAAAGGTACCTCGCCGATGGCATCGTTGATGAACTGATCACCACGATGGGGCAGGTACCGCAATTGCTGGTTGCCGGGCGCACATCGTCGTTCAAGTTCAGGGACAGCGACCTGACCCTGCCGGAAATAGCCAGCCAGCTGCGCGTGTCTTTCCTGATCGAGGGATCAGTGCAGCGCCTCGATGCGGACATCAGCATCAACGTGCGCCTGATCGACGGGCAGACCGGGTTTGAAACCTGGAGCTACTCCTACGAAGGCACCGAGGACGATCTGTTCGCCTCGCGCAAGCATGTGGCGCAAACGGTCACCACGGAGCTTGGCAAAGCGCTCGATCTGGACATTGCCGAACCGCAGATCCGGCAGATGACCAGCAACAAGGCGGCATACGGGTTGTATCTGCAGGGCCGTGCGCTCACCAGCCGCTGGTTAGGCGACGGCCTGCTGGATGCTGCCATCAGGCTGCTGCAACAAGCGTTGGAACTGGAACCCGAATTTGCCGAATGCTGGGCCGCATTGGCAGAAGCCCATGTGTACAAGGCGATCGGAACTCCCTGCGTCGACAAGCCCGGGGAAGCGAAGCGCCTTGCCGATTGCGCAACGAAAGCCATCGAGCTCGACCCCGGTCTGGGATATGCCTATGCCATGCTGGGACTGTATCGATGGACCCGGAACGATGCGCTGGGCGCGCTCGATCTGGCATTCAAGGCCTATGAACTGGAGCCGGAGAACCCGGCGGTGCTGATGCGCCTTGGTTCCTTCCTGATGTATTGCGGACGAACCGCGCAGGGTCTGCCCTACATCGAGGCGGCGGTTGATCAGGACCCGGTGGATGGCCGCATTTACCTCGTTCTGTGCCAGGCCCATATCAACCTCGGTAATCTCGATGAAGCTATCGCTGCGGGAGAGCGGATGTGCGACCTTGGCCAGCCATCGCTACATTTGGCATTGGCAACGCGGACAAAGGGCGATCACGCTCTGGCGGTCGCGCAATATCAGCGAACGCGCCTGTTGATGAACACCGTCATTTTCGCGCCGGCAGGGACCACGCCAATGTCGCCCGAGGCCATGGATGCCTATTGGTTGATGGCAGCCAGAGGCATTCATAGCGGGCAGAAAGAAGACCGCGAGAGATATTGCCGAACGCTTGATTTCCTGCACGCGACATTCCTCGATCCTTATGATCCGACCATCGTGCTTCCTGCGATCTGGATGGGATATTCGGAAATGGTGTTCAAGACGCTGGGCGTGCAGATCACGCCGCCCAATATGATCGGGCTGATGTCGCTGTGGGCTGATGTAGAGCCCATTCGCCAGACGCGGCTGCACCCTGAATTCATGGACTTCGCCAAGCGCATCGGACTGGTCGCGGTGTGGGAAAAATACGGCTGGCCCGACCTGATGTCCGGCCCGCCTGCCTGAAGCAGCGCGCGGTTCATCAACAGCGGTCCCAACCCCGCCCAGCACCCAGGCCAACTGCGCGCCGAATAGTGTTGTCAACTTTACCGCGAGCGGTTGGGGCAACACTGTTCTGGAAAGCAAAACAGCAGACAGCTGGGCAAGGGACGCCATGCTCGCGCCGACTTTCCTCACCTTGATGCAATTGACATTCATTCGCAATTACGTCAGTGGGCAATTGTCGGCGGAAGGGCAGTATGTATGATGGTTCGTGTGGAGCGGGTGCTCGACGAAGCGAAAGTGCAAGAGCTTCGCGGGCTGATCGATGCCGGCGAATGGGTCGACGGCAACGAGACATCAGGCCATCAATCCCGTCTGGCGAAACAGAACCGTCAGTTGCGTCAGGGCAGTGATGTCGAAAAGACGGCGGGCGCAATCGTGTTGGATGCGCTCGGACGCGCGCCGGAATTCATTGCGGCTGCCTTGCCGCTCAAGGTCTTCCCGCCCCTGTTTAACCGGTATGAAGGAGGGGAGGCGTTCGGCGCCCATGTCGACAATTCGATTCGCCGCCTGGACGGGACCGACTTCCGGATCCGCAGCGATCTGTCGGCTACTCTCTTCCTTGCTGATCCGGACAGTTACGAAGGCGGCGAGCTGATAATCGAGGACCTGTTCGGCGAACACCGGGTCAAACTCCCGACCGGCGACTTGATCCTCTATCCCGCCTCCAGCGTGCACCGCGTTACCCCCGTGACTTCGGGCGCCAGAACCGCGTCGTTCTTCTGGTTGCAAAGTATGGTCCGCGATGACGGTGAACGTGAACAACTGTACCGTCTGGACCGAACCGTCAGGTTGCTGAGTTCGGAGCGGGGGCCAGCCGACAGGGCGGTCCTGGAGTTGACCAACCTTTACCACAATCTCATGCGCCGTTGGGGTGACGCCTAACTGCAAACCGCAGAATTGCGGTAGAAGTTCCCGTTAATGATAATAGTTCGCATTTGCATTGACTCTCTAAGTCTTGTCTCTCATAGGCCATCCCGAGACCAAAAATGAGGGGCCGACAAGCCATGACAATTTCCAGATTTTCCCGCACGTCCGTGCCATTCCTCGCTCTGGGGTGTGTCGGCTTCATTGCCACCGCCCCGGCGGCAGCGGAGACCGGAGTCGACCCTGATGGTTCAATTGTCGTGACCGGCGATCGGCCCGACGAACTGAGCCTCGATCAGGCGACCGGCCCGATCCTTAACACCCCCCGGACAATCAACGTGGTAACGGAAGAAACGTTGGAGCGGACGGCGTCCTATTCATTCGAAGAAGCGTTACGCACTGTTCCCGGTATCACCTTGGGCGCAGGTGAAGGGGGCACAGCAGCCGGCGACATCCCCCTGATCCGCGGAGTCGACGCGACGGGCGACGTGTTCGTCGATGGTGCGAGGGATATCGGAACGCAGACGCGTGAAGTCTTCGCCGTAGAACGGATCGAAGTGTTCAAGGGGCCCAGCGGTGCTCTCGGCGGTCGCGGAGCGGCAGCCGGCGGCATCAATCTCGTCAGCAAGACCGCCCGCGAAGGCAACTCCGCTTCCGCCACCGCGGCTATCGGAACATCGGACCTTTACCGGGTCACTGCAGATGTGAACCGTCAGTTAGGCGACCGCGTTGCCGTGCGTATCGTCGGACTGCTTCACGATTCCATGACACCAGGGCGAGACGCCGTTTTCGATGACCGGTGGGGACTTTCGCCTTCCATCGCGCTCGGTGTTGGTTCGAACACGGTTGCCAGCCTGACGCACTATCACTTCGAGGGCGATCAGATGCCAGATTACGGCGTACCGCTAACCTCAAGGGGCCAACTTGATGGCGATCGCCGTATCGCAGCGGACGTCGACCGCGACCATTTCTACGGGCTTTTGGCTCGGGATTTCCAGAAGACGCGCGTCGACACCACAACCTTCAAATTCGACCACGACCTAGGTAATGGCTGGAATGCATCAGCGCTGCTGCGGTACTCCGATTCCGACATGGATTACATCGTGACCAATCCGGACGACAGTGCCGGCAACGTTGTCGACGGGCTGGTGTGGCGGGCAATAAAGAGCCGCAATTCGAACACCGAAGCGATGACTGGCAACGCCAATGTTTCCGGCGAGTTCGCGACCGGGACGATTCTGCACAATGTGTCGATCGGCGCCGAGTACAGCCGTGCCGACACCTACAACCTCACTTACATCGTCGACACTGGCGATCGCACATGCCCGCCCGGGGCTGTTGCTGCCTTTGATTGCACCGATCTGCTCACCCCCAACCCGGCGGACGCGTGGAACGGATCAGTAACGCAGGCGACCACCCCGAACCTTTCGGAAGCGGAAGATATCAGCGCCTACATCTTCAATTCGATCACACTCATTCCCGAGCTTATCGTGAACCTCGGGGTACGCTACACAGACTACCGCGCATCGGGCAGTGGCAGCGGCCGAGGTGGGCCGTTCAGCGCAAGTTTGGAAACGAGTTTTGTAAGCTGGCAAGCGGGCGCGATCTACAAGCCCGTCCCTTCGGTGAGCATTTACGCCTCCTATGCGAATGCTAAGAACCCTCCCGGCACCGATGTCGGCGCGGGTTCGGGCAACATCGCGGTAACCAACGATACCTATTCTCCCCAGGAAACCGAGAACTATGAAATCGGGGCGAAGGCCGATCTGTTTGACGGGGTAATGCAATTGTCGGCGTCTGCATTCCGGGTGGACCGGAACAACATCATCAGCACGGATACCCTTGGCGACGTCATCGAGATCATCAATGCGGCAACCATCGAGGGTTTCGAAGTCGGAGTAACCGGACGCGCCGGCCCCCTGTCGCTGTTCGGCGGATACACGTACCTCGATAGCAAGCTGAAGGATGGAACAGCGAATGATGGCAACGCCTTGCCGAACACTCCGAAGCACAATCTGTCACTTACGGCCAATATGGAGGTGACGGACCGCTTCAGCCTTGGCGGCGGCGTCTATCATCAATCTGGCCGCACGGCGGATGCCGCGAACCTGATATCTGCAGATGGCTACGTCCGGGTCGACGCATTCGCCGCCTATGATTTCAATGAGAATCTTGCGGTGCAGCTAAACGTGAAGAACCTTGGCGACGAACGCTACATTTCCAAATTGCGCAATCCACACTTCGCCGTACCCGCGACGGGCCGCCAGGCAATCCTCTCGCTATCCGCCCGGTATTAGGGGGGATAGCCAGTCACTGATGAAAGCAAGCCGGTTTGATCAATCGACACATGGCGGCATCGACGGACGAGCGTCTGGAAGAGGAGAAATTTGCGGAACCGGTAGTTGCCAAGAGAGATGACCCGCAGCACCCGGCTGATCGCCTCTACCGATCCTAAATGATGTTAGCTCCCCACGAAAGCCATCCGTTTTCGGCTGGCCAAGCGTGCCTGTCTGCGTCAAGGTCCTGCGACTAAAGTCAGCAAAAGGAGCAGTTTGCGATGGGTCGCTTGGTTCGGTTAACCGTAATTTCAATCAGTACGCTCGCGCTTTCGGCATGTGCTGCACAGCGCGGCGGCCTCATGAGTTCGGAAGCCGTGATTGAGCCGCAGACACAGGGCATCGACGCGCTGTTTGAAAGATACGACCAGCGTCAGTTAGAGTTATCACCATTGTCAAAGGCCTATCGCGGGGTTCGCGACGAGGATTATGGCAATTGGGGCGACTTCTCCGACGCTGGCGAGATCGCGGACCAGGAACTGTTGCAAACAACCGCTGCGGCAATGCGGGCGAACTATTCCCCCGCCTCGCTTCCGGCCGACGAAGCGCTCAGCTACCGCCTGTTCGACGCGATGGCAAAACGCAGCGCGCGAACTTTCCCATTCCGCGAATATGGCTATATCTTCGACCAGATGAACGGCGCGCAGAGCGACCTGCCAGCGTTCCTGATCAACATTCATTCAGTGGCCGACGCCAGCCAGGCGGAAGACTATGTCGAGCGGATCGAAGGGCTGGGCGCTGTTCTAGAAACGCTCACCGCCGAATCCCGCGAGCGCGCTGGACGCGGCGTCATGCCGCCCAAGTGGGTTTACGCGTATGTCATCTCGGACATCGAAAACCTTCTCAAGGCAGGCAATGACAACGCGATGCTCGAAGATTTTGCCGGTAAGGTCGGCAAACTCGGCATCGCACAAGCAGAGAAGACCGCGCTTCAGTCGCGGGCTCAGACAGCCTGGAACGATGCCGCGCGGCCAGCCTACGAGCGGCTGCTTGCCGAAATGAAACGCCAGCAGGCGATTGCTGGTACGGACGATGGCATCTGGCGCTTTCCCGAAGGCCGGGCCTACTACGATGCGTTGCTGTCCAACTATACCACCACCGACCTCACTGCCGACCAGATCCACGATATCGGGCTGCGCGAAGTAACGCGGATCCACGGCGAGATGCGCGGGATTATGGAACAGGTCGGCTTTGACGGCACGCTGCAAGAATTTTTCGAATACGCGCGGACCGATCCCAAGTTCTATTTTGAGTCGCGTGAGGACTATCTCGCGGCGGTGCAGGCGGCTCAGGACAAGATCGAGCCGGTTCTACCGCGCTATTTTTCCACTCTTCCCAAGGCACCGCTGGTGGTAAAACCGGTCGAGGCGTTCCGCGAACAAAGCGCGGGGAAGGCGTTCTACCAGAGCCCGGCACCGGACGGCTCGCGGCCCGGAACTTACTACGTAAACCTATTCCGGCTCGAAGATATGAGCCGCAACGAGCTGGAGGCTCTGTTTTATCACGAGGGGCTGCCGGGGCACCACCTCCAGCGCGCGGTCCAGACCGAGCTCGGCGATGACATGCCTGCCTTCCGCCGCTTCGGCGGGGTGACCGCCTACACTGAAGGTTGGGGGCTCTACGCAGAAGAACTGGGCAAGGATATGGGGTTCTACACCGACCCGTATTCGGATTTCGGCAGGCTCGGAATGGAATTGTGGCGTGCCGCGCGGCTGGTGGTTGATACCGGCATTCATTCGAAGCGGTGGAGCCGAGAGCGGGCGATCGATTACCTAAAACAGAATACGCCGAATCCGGAGGGTGACATCCGCAAGGCAATCGAGCGGTACGTTGTCTATCCGGGGCAGGCGACTGCCTATATGATCGGCAAGTTGAAGATCATGGAGCTTCGCGAAAAAGCGCGCAGCGAACTTGGTGCGCGCTTCGACATTCGCGAATTCCACGATGTTGTGCTGAGCAGCGGTCCGGTTCCATTGTCCATCCTCGAGGAAAACGTCGACGCTTGGATCGCGGCGGAACGCAATAGGTAATTTCCCCGACCCGCCGTTCCCTTTCGGAGCCGCATCCTTGGTTGCATTTGGTGTGAAATGCGATCGTTAGGCACCTTAGGAAAAAGATTTTTCGCTCGTGCACGTGACGCGCAGTCGGGCCCCAGCAGGTGGCGAAATGTGGTTCTGCGATTCGAGGACCGGCTTGCCTGCCGACTGGGTAAATGCGGCTTGTAAACACTTCACCAGCTGGACCGAGGCGGATTGTTCGGGCGGAAATTGATCAGCGGAACGGGAAAACCTTTTTGCTCGGCTAAGTCGGCATAATCATGAACGAAAAAAGCTGATTGAAGTGTTTACTTTACGTGGTGGCAACCTTTGTCGGTTAGGCGCCTATCTGTGCAACAACCAGTCGCCCCAAAGGACGATCGAAAGATCGGTTTGCCAATCCGTGCCGTCCTTGGTCTGCAGGACCCGGCGCGCGATGATTGGGCACGTTTGCGGTCCATGCAGTATCCGCGCCTGGTGAACGGAAATATTCTCCGCCTGATTGCTCAGTTGATGGCGGCTGGACTTGCAACGCTCCTCTACCGCGACGTCATCCATCCGGTTGGCCTGATCGCCTGGGCCGTGACACTCGGCCTCGCGCTCGCGTTCAACGCGCAAGTAAGTGCCAGTCTCGCGGACGCCGATCGCCGGGCTATGTCGATGGACGAATTCCGGAAGCACGCAATCTCGATCGTGGCCATCGGCCTCGTGTGGACGGTAACATTCCTGTGGTTCGGATTGATGGGGCCGCCCGGTGACCTGATCGTTTTATGGGCGATCGTTTCGGCGCTGATTGCCGGTTCGGCCCTGATCGTGGTGACGACCCCGTTGGCGAACATCGTGTTTACGATAATCACCGGTCTCGCCGCGATCCTCAGCTTCGCACTGACGGGGCAATTCCTGATGGTCGCCGTTTGCGTGATCTTCATGTTCGTCATGACCGCGGGCACCATTGTTGCCTCGCGAACCTTTCTCGAAGCACGCATTGCCGAAGCGGCTATCGTCGAGAAGGACGAAGTTGTTTCCTTGCTGCTCCGCGAATTCGAGGAAAACCAGGCTGACTGGCTGTGGCAGATCGACACCGCCCGCCGGGTGCGGACGGTCTCGCCTCGCTTCTCGTTCGCGTTGGGCAAGACCAACGAAGACGTCAACGGCAAGCCTTTCCTCCAACTGCTGAGCGGTGAAACCTGGGAAACCGGCCAGTTCCATCCCAGCCTTCACGACCTCGCCGAACGGCTTAAACGCCGGGAAAGCTTCTCCAACCTGTTGGTCAAGGTATCGGTCAATCGCGCGCATCGCTGGTGGGAATTATCAGGCACTCCAATGCTTGACGAAAAAGGTATCCACATTGGCTTCCGGGGCGTGGGCTCCGACGTCACCGAGCAGCGCGAGTCCAGCGAGAAGATCGCCTATTTGGCCCGCTATGACACGCTGACAGGTTTGCCGAACCGCCTGATGCTGAACGAAGGGCTGGGCGAAGCGCTGCGCTATGCCCAGCAATGGCGCGCCCGCTGCGCTTTCCTGATGATCGATCTCGACCGGTTCAAGGCGGTGAACGATTCGCTCGGCCACCTCATCGGGGACCAGTTGCTTGCCGAAGTTTCCCAGCGGCTGAAGGAAGTGGTGAGCGAAAACGAGCGCGTAGGACGCCTGGGGGGCGATGAATTTGCCATCGTGATCCGCGATGCGTCCGAACCCGGCTATGTCGACAAGGTGGCGAACAAGGTCATCGAACGTCTCTCGCGCCCGTATGAGATCGCGCATCACACGCTCTATGTCGGTGCCAGCGTCGGGTCTGCCGTGGGGCCGACCGACGGTACCACGGTCGAAGACCTGATGCGCAATTCCGACCTCGCCCTCTACCGGGCGAAGGATGAAGGCGGCGGCGAACATTATCGCTATGAACCCTCGCTTCACGCCTCGGCGGAGGAGCGCCGGCGTCTGGAATTTTCGCTGCGTCACGCAATCGAACGGGGCGAACTGCTGCTCAACTTCCAGCCAGTGGTTGACGCCTACAAGGAAAACATCGTCAGCTTCGAAGCGCTGCTCCGGTGGCAAAGCAAGGAACACGGCTTCGTCAGCCCGGCCAAGTTCATCCCGCTGGCGGAAGATACACGGCTGATCGTGCCGATTGGCGAATGGGTCCTGGAACAGGCATGCCTGGAAGCCGTGAACTGGCCGGCCCACATCAGGATTGCCGTTAACGTTTCGGGCGAACAGTTGATCGAACCGGAATTCGCCTCGACCGTAGTGCGTTCGCTGGCGAAAAGCGGCCTGACCGCGAACCGGCTTGAAATCGAAGTCACCGAGAGCATTTTCCTGCGCGATGCGGACCTCGCCAGGAAGGCGCTCGAAGAAATCATGGCGCTCGGCTGTTCAGTGGCGCTTGACGATTTCGGCACCGGCTATTCCTCGCTCGGCTACCTGCGCAAGTTGCGGTTCTCTACCATCAAGGTCGACCGAACCTTCGTCCAGGGCGCGGCGAACCATCATCCGGAGAGCCTGGCAATCATCCGGGCCGTTGTCGCGATGGCGGACAGCCTCGAGATGTCGACCACCGCAGAAGGCGTGGAAACGGCTGAGGAAGCGGAAATGATCCGGCAACTGGGCTGCAAGAAAATCCAGGGCTATTATTTCGGCAGGCCAATGCCGGCGGAAGAAGCCCGCATCGTATGCCAGCGCAAACTGGATCCGTCAGCGCGAATCCAGCCGGGATCAGGCGGTGATGAGGGCCGCCTCTACTATACTGGCAAATAGCGCGCGGCCGTCGCTGCCGCCTTGCTCGGCTTCCATCGCCCGTTCCGGATGCGGCATCATCCCGAGCACATTGCCGGCACGGTTCAGAATTCCGGCAATGTCGCGGCGTGATCCATTGCACGGTTCGGCGTAGCGGAACGCAACCCGTCCATCGCCCTCCAGCCGGTCGAGGGTGTCCTCGTCCGCAAAGTAATTTCCGTCGTGATGGGCGATCGGGATATGGATCGTCTGGCCGGCGTCATAACCGCGCGTGAACAACGTCTGGTTGTTCTCGACCTTGAGCGCGGCGGTGCGGCAAATGAAATTTTGCGCGGCATTCCGCATCAGCGCGCCCGGCAGCAACCCACTTTCGGTCAGGACCTGAAAACCGTTGCACACGCCCAGCACCGGCACTCCGCGTTCTGCCGCGGCGATAACCGCGCGCATGATCGGGCTTCTTGCGGCCATTGCGCCGGACCGGAGATAGTCGCCGTAGGAGAACCCGCCGGGCAGCGCGATGAAGTCGAGCCGTTCGGGCAATTCCGCGTCGCCGTGCCACACCCGGATCGGCGCGGTCCCGCTGGCCTGTTCCACCGCAACGGCCATGTCGCGGTCGCAATTGGAGCCGGGAAAGGTGATAACCGCAGCGCGGAAAGCCATCACGCGGTCTCCTTCTGGTCCATTCTTTCGATGCGATAGTTCTCGATCACCATGTTCGCGAGCAGCTTACGGCACATCTCGTCGAGCGCATCGTCGGTAACGCCGTCAGCCACGTCCAGTTCGATCAGCCGCCCCGCGCGCACATCGTTGACCCCGTCAAAGCCGAGCCCCTCCAGCGCATGATGGATCGCCCGCCCCTGGGGGTCGAGTACGCCCGGCTTGAGGGAAACGTGGATATGGACTTTCATCGCGCGGACCTTTGGTTTGACGGGACACCGGAGAATCGCCCGCATCCTATGGCGCGGCGAGGCCATTGGGGCAAGGTGGCGGGTGGGGATTATCCGTGTTCGCGGTTCAATCAGCTGCCGTCCTTAGGGGGCTGCGGGGGCCGGATCGCCGCCGTTTATCCCGCTATTCCGGCGCCGCCGTTCCCGCTAGCGCGGCCTCGATATCCGCCCACGATACCAGCTTGAAATTCTGCGCAGAGGGCGCGTTGACCCCGTCCTGAGCTACGAACAGCCCGCCGGGATACTTCGGCCCGAAAGGCTTGGTCGACAGTTCGATGCCGTCGGTTTCCTCTGTCGAACCAAACGCACCGGCGGCGATACGGAAGCGTCCTGCCGGCTCCATGTCGGGCAATCGGTAGCGGGCATAAGCGTTGTCGCCCTGGCTCGATGCAATCAGCCAACCGCCGTCCGCACCCTCGGGAGCAAGCGCGAGCCCTTCAACATCTGCGACCAGTTGCTGGCCGTCGGTCGGAGCTACCAGGATACCCGCGGCGGAACCTGCGGCAAACCGCCAGATGCCGGCATTTTCTTCGCCGACATAGAAATCGCCGTTGCGTGGGTCGACCACGCAGCCTTCGGGCTGGCTCGGCACTCGCCGGCTAAGCACCGGGACGGACTTGGGGGCGCTGCCAAGTTCGATACGGTATTCCTCGATCAAGCCGCTTTTCAGAACAGAGAACGCGTGGAGGGCCACCCCGTTCTGCCACAGGCACAGGCCGTAAGCTTCACCCTCTCCGCCCGGAACCGAGCCGAGACTGATGAGCCTGGCCGACACCGGATCGAGCCGGTACAGTTTCAGCTCCGCCTGTTCGAGATTGCCGCGATCGCTCGCGACTACGATGATGCCCGCCGTTCCAAGATCGACCAGATCGACGTTGTTGAGCAGGCCGCCGGGCGCGAAATGCCGGGTGCTGCCGTCCAGTCCATAGACATACAGTCCGGCCTTCTTGTCGGTGGCCACGATCAGGCTGGCGGCGGGGTCGGCAGCGTTGTGCCAGATCGCCGGATCGTCGGCCGCGTCTTCCTCTGCCGTTCCGACCGGTTCTGTTTCCGCCAACGCCGTTACGGTCACGGCGGGAAGGCCCCATTGGGGCGCAGTGGCGCAGCCGCCCACAGCGAAGAGTGCTACAAGCGAGGTAAGTGTCCGAGTGTACCGCATCAGAAGTTCACCCGTGCGCCGAATTTAACGGTCTGGCCGTAGCGTTCAAACTGGTACAAATTCTCCTGTCCCCCTAGCGTATTGTAGGCGAAATATTCGGCATCGGTGATGTTGATTACTTCGACATAGACCTGCGCCATGTCGTTGATCCGGTACTTGGCGCTGAAATCGAGCTGGAAATGGTCGGACACGAAGCGGTCCGTCTCGGCATCGTCGCCCAGCTCGTCGAGATATTTGTCCCGGTAGGTCCCCGCCAGGCGCAGGTCGATCGGGCCTGCATCGTAGCCGATCACCGCATTGAAGGTGTGGCGGGACGAAGCCGGCAGAGTGATCTCGCGGAAGGTATCGACCGCATCGACATCCGTGAAATCACCGTCGGCAACCAGACCGGTCGCGTTGGTGTAGGTGTAGTTGGCCTGCAGGATCAGACCGCGGAGTGGACCCTGCAAGTGGCTAAAGGTTTGGGCGAAGCCGAACTCGAAACCGTATATTTCGCCGCTTGGACCGTTGATCGGGATGGTCGCTTCATCGAATTCGATCCCGGCAAAGGTACCCGGTGTATCGATATTTGCATCGATGATGAAATCCTTGATGTCCTTGTAGAAAAATGCCGCGGTAATGGCGCCGTTGGTGGACATGTAATATTCGGCCGAGGCGTCGAAATTCCACGCCTTGAACGGGTCGAGTGCCGGGTTGCCGAACTCGCCCTGACGCTCGTTGTCATCGTTCTGTTCGACGGCAAATCGCGGCGCCAGGCGGGAGAGGCGTGGGCGAACCAGGCTGCGATAACCCGCGACGCGGACGATCAGGTCGGGCTGCGCTTCCCACCGGATATTCAGGCTCGGCAGCCAGTCGTCATACTCCGTGGTGAAGAACGACTGGGAGATGACGACCGTGTCCTCGCCCGCGGTATCACCGTTTGGAAGAGTAGAGTCCTCCTCGAACAGGGTCACGGTATTGCCGACGATATCGTTGCTGGTCTTTTCATACCGCACGCCGCCGATCACCCGCAGGCTGGTCGATTCCCATTTCCCGAGCAGGTATCCAGCCAGGATGTCTTCTTGGATGCTGTAATCTTCTACCGCGCTGTCGAAAATGCTGTCGGCTGCCTGCAATTCGAAGTCGCCGAAATTGGTCAGGAAGAAATCTCGCGGGGAGGTCTTGTCGGCGACCGGCGAAATATCAGTCAGTCGGTAGGTCTGCGTGCCGAGGACATCGGACAGCAGAAAATCGTCCGTTTCGTAGAATTCGACCTGCTTGTTGTAGCTCTTTTCGCGCCACCGGCCCTTTGCGCCGGCCTGTACCGTGAAGGTCCCGCCATCCATGGCGATTTCGCGGCCCAGATCGAACTGCGCCGCGTATTCCGTGTCTTGCGAATCCGACAACGCGGTGAATTCCACGTCGTTCAGTTCGAACTCCGCGGGATCGAAGAAGTCTGCCGTATCACCAGACACCGAATAGCGCGGTATGCGCGGGTTCGAATAATCGAACCCAACGATCAATCCGCCACCGTCGAAATCCCGCTCGAACGAGACAGGGTCGAGCGAGCCGTTCTCCCGTTCGGTGGATTTCGCGTAGCTTATCGCATACTCGGCAAGCCAGCCGTCGAACCGGCTTTCGCCGCCGAACACTACGGAACGAATGCGCTGACGTTCGAACCGGTCCTTGAGGTCGCGTTCCACGGTGAATTCTTCGTCGGCATCGGAGAAGGTCACATTGGCGCCGTCTTGCGAACTTGCGCCGCCGTCGAAGTCACCGAGGTCGAAAATCAGTCGGCGGCGGTATTCCTGGTCATCGAACTGGCTCCACACGCCTTTGAGATAAAGCTCGCTATGTTCGCCGAGGCGCGCATCGAAACCGAGGGTCGCACTGATCCGCTCGCGTTCCACGTCATAATCACGGTATTCGAAGTCGGTCGCAAACGGGCCTGAGCCGGCGTCTTCCCAGCCATCCGCCTCGATGTTGTCGGTCTCGAACTTGCGGTTGTAATAGGAAATCCCGCCGGCGATGCCGAAATTGTCCGTAACCCGCGTGGCGAAATCAACGCTGGCCTTGGGCGTCAGCGCATCGGCATAATCGTTATAGCTGCCTTCGATCTTGGCGGTCAGCAGGTCCTTCTTGCGGTCGAATGCGCTGGTCGTCTTGATTTCGATCGAAGCGCCGATGGTGTCGGCGTCCATATCCGGCGTCAGGGATTTCTTGACCTCGATGGATTCGATGATGTCGCTGGAAATGACATCCAGCGCCACCGAGCGGACATCGCTTTCGGGGGCGGGCAGGCGCACGCCGTTGAGCGAGGTGGAATTGAGGTCGGGATCGAGTCCGCGCACGGAGACGAAGCGACCTTCGCCCTGATCGTTGAGGACATTCACCCCGGGCAAGCGGCGAAGCGATTCGGCGACGTTCTGGTCGGGAAACTGCCCGATCGCGTCGCGGGTGAGCACGTCGCTGACAACATCGGACGCCCGCTTGCGGGAGAGCGCACTGGCTTGATTGGCGCTTTGGCCGAGCACGAGGATTTCCGATCCAGCACCGCCAAGCAGGAAATTGCTCCGGACGGTGCCCTTTTCCGGTACTGTCACGGTCTGGGTTACTGGTTTGGCGCCGACATAATTGGCCACCAGGGTGTAAGTGCCCGCAGGAACATCGGGGAAATAGAAGCTGCCGTCACGTTCCGCGATTGCAACCCGGTTGAGTTCGACGAGTCGAACCTCGGCGGCCTGCAACGAGATGGTGTCGGAGGCATCGACGACGACTCCACTGACTTCTCCAGCAAAAGCAGGCGCAGCGAGAGACGCGGCGAGCGCCGAAATTCCGGCGGCGGCGAGATATTTTGTCAGCTTCATGGTGATTCCCCGATCCTTGTTGTCGGGGTCCGCCTAGGCTGACTGTGTGACGCCAGTTTGAAAGCTCGGTGACGGTTCAGTGAATCTGGTTAAATAACTGACGCTGAACGGTCACTCTTGCGACTGATCGCCTTGTTCGGGGATCACCAGGACCTCCAGAAGCGCGCCAGGTTGCAGGAATCGGTCTGCGGTCTGGCGGATTTCCTCCGTTGTAACTTCCGCGATGACTTCGCGGGCGCGGAGGAACCGGGTGATGCGTTCGCTTTCACTCTGGGCGCGGCTCACCAGCCCCAGCCACCCGCCGTTGCTTTTCAGCGCGTTGTCGTAAGTTTCGAGCAGCGGTCGCCGCGCCCGATCGAGCATGTCAGTGTCGATAGCTTCGCCACGCAAACGTTTAAGCGCCGCTGCGATCGCCTCCCGCGTCGCGCCGACATCCGCAACATCGACCGATGCCGCAATCGCGAATGTGCCGTATCCGGAATAATCGCGCGATGTGCTGCTGTTGGCACTGGGTGAATAGGTCTTCCCCAGCCGCTCGCGCAGTTCCTCCTGCAGCGCCAGCCGGACCACTCTTTCGAGAATCGTCAGCCGGGCGTCCAGCGCGAGGTCGCTGTCGTCGGTCGTCGGCCAGGTCAGGCGCAGTAATGCCTGGTCCGCTTCGCCGCTGTGTCTCAGCATACGAGGCGTCCGGTCAGCGGTGAAGGCGCGCTGCCGGGCTTCGGTTCGGGGCCTGAATTCCGCTTCGCGCCGGGGCAGGGCGCCGAGGCTGGCCGCCACGAGGTCGATTGCGGCCTGTTCCTCCAGATCGCCGACCAGCGCCACTTCCAGCGCACCGCTTGCCAGCCTGCCGCCAATGACATCGCGCAGTTTCGCGAAATCGAGCGCCATGTAAGCGTCCTCGGGCTGCAGGGTGAAGCGCGGGTCGTTGTCGGAAATGATCCCGCCCAACGCGTTGCCCAACGCACCGGAGGGGGACGCGTCCTTGCTTTTGAAGAAGTTCGCGACGTTGCGCCGATATTGTATTTCGGCTTCGCGGCGGTATCCCGGATCGGTCAGCCCGGCCGTGAGCAACTGCAACTGCAACGCGAGGTCACGGGCAGTGGTCGTGCCGCTTGCGGTAAAGCTGTCAGTCTCGGTTCCCAGCGACCAACCCACGCTGCGACCCGCCAATATCGATTGCAGTTCATCCTGCGAATGCTTGCCCAGGCCTCCCACCGGCAGGACGGGGACCATCGCGGTGGCTAGCGGGTTTTCCGGAGTGTTGAGCAGCGATCCGCCATCCAGGTTGATCTCGAACGCGATGCGGTCTTCCTGCAATTCTGTTCGCTTCAGATTCAGCATGACGCCGTTTTCAAAGCGAATTTGCCGAATGCCCAGACGTGGTTCCACGGTATCGGAGACGATAGCTCCTGGAGGACCGAAATCGGTATAGCCAAACGGGACCTGCTCGGCTTCTGCCAACGGCTCGACAGACCCCGCCACTGTGGCGTCCCAAGTACGGCGCAGGGCCTCAAAGCCGCCTTCCGGCATCGTTCGCCCGCGAAACCGGATGAGCGGATTATCGAGCGGGGCAGCGTCCCGGCGCACCGCTTCAAGAACGGCAGCGGGCGTGATGTAGGGGAGGAATGCCCGAAGCCGTTCCAGTCCGCTGGCAGGCGTGGAGGGTATCTGTTCATCGCTTACCAACGACAGCGCCGTGCCCATGAGACTCGCATTGGTCCGGGTTCCAGCGGATGCCGCGGCGTTTTCCTGCGCGGTCAATGCGCCGGCGACCTGTTCCGCCACTTCGGCCTTGGTGAAGCCAAAATGGAGTGCCTGGCGAAGGGTGAAAGCCGCGGCTGTCAGCCCCTTTGACCATTCGCCATCAGCGCTGTCGATCACCAGATTTGTCGATCGGGCTTCCTCGAAAATGTCGCCAGTTCCGAAGCCGGCACCCCGGAATGGCGGCTCCGCCGACCGCGCCTGCGCCAGCAATCGCCGGTTGACGATCCCGTAACCGATGGAGCGGAGAAGATTCTGGCGGCGATTTGCGACCAGGTCCGGTTCGTTCTGCCAGCTGCTCAGGCGCGTTACCGTAATCCGCTCTGAGAGTGCGGGGTCAAGATGGATATCCGTCACGCCTGCACGCGACACATCAACCGGGCCGGCAGCTGGTTCGGGCGGAAGCGGTGCCGCCTGCCATGAGGAGAAATGCTTTTCGATCGCAGCCTTGATCAGGTCTTCGTCGAAATCGCCAACAACCAGTACCACCGTGTTGGCCGGGACATATTCGCGGCGGTAGAACTTTCGCAGATCATCCGCGCTCGCCGTCTCCAGCACCGCAGGCACGCCGATCGGTAGCCGGTCACCGTAGCGCGCGCCCGGCGTGGTGAATTCGAACTGGTCGAGTGTATCCTTCAAGGAAAAATTCGTCCGGTCGCGCCGTTCGGACAGGATCACCCCGCGTTCACGGTCGACCGCTTCGGGGGCGATCAACAGCTCGCTTGCGGTTTCCCGCATCAGCATCAGCGCAGTGTCCAGCAAGGCGGGGTCGCTGCGTGGCAGGTCGAGTTTGTAGACGGTTTCCTCGAAACCGGTGCTGGCGTTGGTGTCCGCCCCGAAGGCGAGCCCTTCGCGTTCGAGCAGCTTGACCATCTCGCCTTCCGGCACATTGGTCGAGCCGTTGAACGCCATGTGTTCGAGGAAATGCGCAAGACCTCGCTCGGCATCGGTTTCTGCAAGGCTTCCCGATCCGATGACCATCCGCACCAGCGCCGTCTGTTCGGGCCGGTCGTTCTGGCGAATAATGTAGCGCATACCGTTAGCGAACTGGCCGAACCGGAACTCGGGATCGACCGGGATGTCGCTATCCTGAAACGGCCATGGAGACTGAACCTTGGCGGCCGTGGGACTTTCGGGCGGAGCCGGCTCCTGAGCGCAAAGCGGCGACGCGAGGAAAAGAAGCGGCAGGAGCGAGTATCGGGTCACCACCGGCAAGGCGCCGAAGCGTTCACGACCCCGCATTGCGGTATCTCCGGGCAAATCGGCTGCTGTGGGTAAGGCCTCATTTTCCCGCGATTACATCCTTGGGCAAACAAGGAACGTCGGCCTTGGTCCAGTCGAATTCATAGGTGGCAGGTACCTTTTGAAGCATTCCCCAAGGCGCCATTGTCTCGTTGGGATCATAGCTCACATTTGACTTCGAATTGTCGAATTTGGCAAGTCGTCCGTTGTCGCGGTTGGCCTGAGCAACTGAAATTTCCGGCGTTTCAGTGCGGGATCCACGCACCATGCGGATGGTCATGTCGTCCCGGCGCTCGACCATCCGGTAGTACACGGTGCCATACATCATCGTGTCGAAGGTCGTATTGAAACCCCAATTCTGAATGTCAGTACCCTCCGGCAGGCGAAGAGTAGTGGCGTAGCAACTGTAACGCGGTTCGTCATAGAACGGCGCCTCTTGATCCTGGTCAGCGGATCTCTGGCGCCGGTTCGGCGGACTGAATCCTCCCCCGGGAAGGGATAGACTTCGTGATCCCGATCCGTAGTCTTCCCATTCCACGGCTCCCGTTCCGGCGATCGTCAGAATGCTGGCCTGCGTATCGCGGTCGAACCGATACGCGACCGATTCCACGGTGTTCCACTGGGTACTGCCCACCAGGGCATTGCGATAAGCGGTCAGTAACTGCTCCGGAGTGGTCGAAGAAAACTGCAGATACTGGCCGAGCGCTTGAATTCCACGAACAACGCTTGTCTGGACCAATCTGGCGGGCTCCTCGAAGCCGGCGGTGGCGTCGATCTCGTAAATGCCCATCTCCTGCGGGAGATCGAATGGCTTGAAGTTGATTTTCTCAAGCGGCGCACCCGCTTTTGTCAGGGGAAGGACCCAGCGGTAGGGGACGACGGGGTCGCTCTGCGCATCGGAAACGTCTGGCAAGGTGCCGTCCAGCCAGTAACTCTTGCCATCGATCCTGGTCCGTACGAGCACATGGTCGAACACCCCGGGGTTGGGCAGGTGGGTATCGAACCCATCGTCGAGGGCCGAGTTGTTCACCAGGACCGGCTCGGACGAAATCCCCATCTCGTCCAGGAGGGCCATCAGCAGCACAGTCTTGCCCTTGCAATCCCCGTAACGTCGCTGCCAGGTTTCCTCGGCACTTGCCGGACGAAAATTACCGCCGTCCAGGCCGACGTAGATGTAGCGAACCTGTTGCTGCACCAAGTCGAGCGCAGCATTTGCCCGGGCGAGTTCATCACCGTGGGCCGCCATTATTCGAGCAGCTTCCTGCACCACCGAGGAATCCTTATCGATCTTCGCCGCCGTTGTAAAAAGTGTCTCCATACGGCGTGAAATCGCATCCCAGGACTTGAAATCAGAGAATTGCGCTGCCCTGTGCCAGGAATAACGCGGGGGCGAATCTTTCGGCGCAGTCTGGATCGGAGCGTTGTCGGCACGAATGTCGAGGCGATTGGCGCTGCGGCTGGCAAACGGCTCCAACCCGGACGGAATCTTGATTTGCGGGGCTTGCCCTTCTGACCAGCTCAAGGCGATATGCATCCGGCCTGGAGGCGGAGCCTCGCCAAGTGCCAGTACCCCGAAGCTTTCCGCGCCGAACACCGGGTCTTGGTCTCGCAACGTGTAAGCCATCTCCAGCTCGTCCCCCACCCGCAGATCGGGCACCCGCAGGATCGCGGTCAGCTGGCCGCTCAAGACCGAAGCCTCCAGTTGCTCTTCCCGGCGCAATATTTCAAATTTGGATTCCGACAGGACATCCCGCTCCGCGCCATCACGGTGTACCTTGACAGCATGCACAACAGGCGAGCCGGCCGCTGGATTCCAGGCAATCAGAATATTGCCGATTTCGAGGGCAGCAGGCTGCAGGATCCTCGTGCGGGTCGCGATGAAGGTAGACTGGCCATCAGCATCGAGATTGACCTCGACGTCCTGCCGGCGGACGAACATGATCCCCGTTTGTCCATCAGGCACCGGCAACGCTTCGGACAGTTGCGCCCATTGCGGTGCCGGACCAACCGTCAACTCGCTGTCCTGACCAGCCGCCACCGACGGAATGGCGGCGCCAAGTGCCGCCGCGAACGCAAGTTTCAAACGCATTTAGGATTCCCCCGCTGTACTCTGAACTTCGTCAGATTTCCCGCGATTTGCAAGCGGTTATGTACGCTGCAGGGAATCTTTCACTTCTTGGGCAACGGATTCCGCAAACGGCCGCGATGCGCGTTCAGGTCGAACACTTCGCCCGGGCTGGCATCGTCATTCTGCAACAGGCCCAAGCGGCGTGCGACTTCCTGATAGGCTTCTTCCTCACCACCGAGGTCGCGGCGGAAACGGTCCTTGTCGAGCTTCTCGCCTGACGTCATGTCCCACAGGCGGCAGCCGTCCGGGCTGATCTCGTCCGCCAGGATGACGCGGCTGTAATCGCCGTCGTACAAACGGCCGAATTCGAGCTTGAAATCGACCAGACGAATGTTGATGGCGGCGAACATTCCGCACAGGAAATCGTTTACCCGGATCGCCATGCTGGCGATGTCCTGCATTTCCTCGTTCGAAGCCCAGCCAAAACAGGCGATGTGCTCCTCGGCGATCAGTGGATCACCCAAGGCATCGTCCTTGTAGCAATATTCGATCAAAGTGTGCGGCAGCGGTTCGCCTTCCTCGAGGCCCAGCCGCTTGCAGATCGAACCCGCGGCGACATTGCGCACGACCACTTCGATGGGGACGATTTCAACTTGCCGCACCAGTTGTTCGCGCATGTTGAGACGGCGAATGAAGTGGGTCGGGATGCCGATATGGCTGAGACGGGTGAAGACATACTCGCTGATGCGATTGTTGATCACGCCCTTGCCGTTGATCGTGCCGCGCTTCTGCGCGTTGAACGCGGTCGCATCGTCCTTGAAATACTGGATAATCGTGCCCGGTTCGGGACCCTCGTAGAGGATCTTGGCCTTGCCTTCGTAAATCTGGCGGCGACGGGTCATGAGCGCTTCCTATAAAACCACATTGGGCTACCAAGCGAAATTGGGGCCGAAAAACACGCCGCCCCGGCGGACGGAGATCGATTCTCCGTTTCTGCCGGGGCGCTGATCGAGCGCATTACAGCCAAAGTTCAGGCAACGCAATCAATGCACCGTGTCCGGTTTGGGTGGGTGGGGCTCACCCTCCACCGCAGGATCGTTCTTTGCCTTCAGCGAATCGATCAGCCGGCCCAGCGTCGCGCGCTGGACCAGTACCGAGAATAGCACGGCGGCAAAGGTTGCTGCCAGCAACAACTCGCGCGTAGGACCGCTCGGCAGCGACAGCACCAGCGCGATAGAGATGCCGCCGCGCAGGCCGCCCCACCACAGGACCCGTCCAGCGCCCTTGGTGTCCAGCCGGGCAGCGTGGATCGTTTGGGTCGATACCGTCACGGCAGCCGCGCGGGCTGCCAGCGTGATGCCGATCGCCGCTACGCCGAGTACAAGATGCGGCACCCCCGGCACCAGCGCGATCAGTTCCAACCCGATCAGCAGGAAGAGGACGGAATTCAGCAACTCGTCGACCAGTTCCCAGAACTTGATCACATAGTCGCGGGTGACATCGCTCATCGCATAGCTGACGCCGTGATTACCGATGAGTAAGCCGGCTACCGCCATCGCCAGCGGGCCGGAGATATGCAGGGCAGTGCACAGGGCATAGCCGCCCATGACGATCGCCAGGGTGATCAGCACTTCCAGCGTATATTCGTCCATGCTGGCCAGCGCCCTGAAGCCGATCCACCCGAATATCAGGCCGACGAGGACACCGCCGCCCGCCTCGATGGCGAACAGGCGTACGCCTTCGGTCAGCGAGAAGTCCGTGCCGGTAACCGCCGCGCCGAGCAGGATGGTGAAGACGACAATGCCGACCCCGTCGTTGAACAGGCTTTCGCCCGCGACCGCAGATTGTAGCGAAGCCGGGACGTTTTCTTCCTTCAGCACCCCGAGCACCGACACCGGGTCGGTCGGCGAAATCAGCGCGCCGAACACGAAGTACCAGATCGGCGCAATGCCCAAATCCAGCAGCGAGCCGAGGCCCCACATGGCAGCCCCCACCAATATCGTCGAAATGACGACACCCACCGTGGACAGCAGGAGGATTGGCAGCCAGTCATTCTTGAGCCGTTCGAGATCGACATGCAACGCACCCGCAAACAGCAGGAAACTGAGCATTCCCTGCAGCAGCGTCTCGGTGAAATTCAGTTGCTCAAGGGTGTCGGCCACCCAATTGTCCAGCGTCACGCCGGGGATGAACGCATTGGCCACCATCAGTGTGATCGCAGCGATCGCGCCCATGACCGTGAGACCGATCGTATGCGGCAGCTTGATGAAGTGATGGTTCGCCCAACCGAACAAGGCGGAGGCAACGACCAGCATGGCGGCGATCTCGAATGCGCCTAGCGCGGCAGAGGTGGGTTCATGCATGGCGACGAGGTCTAGCGGCGCAGCGGCTGGCTGCCAAACGTTGTCTTGATTAGGAAGTTAGGACCCGGCGGCGGCGGATTGGCAGGCAAAAAACCGGAGAAGTGGTGCCCGAGGGTGGATTTGAACCACCGACACCACGATTTTCAATCGTGTGCTCTACCCCTGAGCTACTCGGGCACTGGTCCAGCATGGGCCAATTATCGGGCCGAATGCTGCGGGAGAGGGGGCCTATGGCGAAGCCCACTGCGGTTGGCAAGAGGTAACCGCGACCTCTATCGGGTGAATTTTCGATCCCGCCGGATTATTTCTCGTCTTCCCAGCCTTCGCGGGCAATCTCTTCCGGATCGGCGCGGCGGCCTGGTACCGAGTAGCCATCGCCGAACCATTGCGACAAATCGCGGTCGCGGCAACGGTCGGAACAGAACGGATAGAATTCTTCCGACCGTGCTTTCTTGCAGATCGGGCAGGTTTTAATCGTGCTCATAGCGGCACTGCTTGGGCGAAGCCGCTATCCAGTGCAAGGCCTGGTTCCGGCCGTATCCGGATTTCACGGCCCGTCCGTCGGGCGAGTTCGGACTGCCAATCGGATGTCAGATGGGCGCTGACTGCGGGGTTGCAGGTGAGCAGCAGCGCGCCGGGTTCCTGGACCTGTTCCGCCTGCCGCAACAGGAGACGCGCGGCGACGCCAGTTCGTGAGTGTGCGGCGCGGTGAAGGAGGGATTTGCGCGACAGGCGGCTGACCAGCTGGACGAATCCGAACCCGTTCATCGAGGTTCGCTCGTGCGGCCAATCGGCGAGCGCGGTGTCCAGTGCCTCGTCCACTTCCCGCCGGTGCGGCTTCGTCTGGAGGGTCGGGAAATCGATTCCTATCGACCCGCCAAGGTCGAACAAGTGCAGCGTTTCGGCGAGCGGGCCAACGGCCGCGAGCGCCAACTCATGCGGGGGCAGCGTCCCGTCGATATCGATAGTCACCATCGCGGGGGTGGGGCTGAAAATCACCGATCCGCCGGAGAAGCTTACTTCACCCGCGATGGCTTCGGCGATCACATCCGCCCAACCCGGCACCGGAAAGCGGCGCACGATTTCGGGTTCGCTACCTTCCGAAGCCAGGCTTTTGGCGAGGGATAGAGAAACTGTCGGCAATTCGGTGGGCCGCCCCAACGCGCACTTCAACCGTCCGCGTTCGGCCATGGCGGGCCGGGTGATTTCGATGCGGAGCGACGCCCCCTCACTCGCGGATTTTGGTAACCGATCCACCAGTACCTGTTCGCCGCCTGGCAATTGTGCGGTTCCCCGGCTGCTTCCGGACGCGCGTGACTGCAGCACCGCCTCGGCGACCTCGCCGGCCAGCAATTCGCCCGGCCAGTGGATCCGCGTCGAGACCATTTTTCCGCCAGTGACTGCAATCGCGCGGTGTTCGCCGATGCCTTCCTCGAGATACCACTTCACCGCGGCACCTCAGGGTATCCGGAATCCGCTGGCCTTGAGCAAGGCGCGCGTTTCGAACAGGGGCAGGCCGACGACGCCTGAATGGCTGCCCTGTATCCAGCTTATGAGCCCCTCGGCCGCCCCTTGGATAGCGTAACCACCGGCTTTGCCGTCCCATTCGCCGCCCGCCAGATAGTCGCGGATTTCCTCGTCCGACAGCACCTTGAATTTAACCGAAGTCTCCGACAGCCGTTCACGCAGGGTCCCGTCCGGCGAACGCAAGGCAACGGCTGACAACACGCGGTGGCGGCGTCCGGACAGCAGCTTGAGGCATGCACGCGCCGTCGGTTCGTTATCGGCCTTGGGCAGGATTCGCCGACCGACAGCGACGACCGTGTCTCCGGCCAGCACATGCGCACTATCCGATGCGGCAGCCGCAGCTTTTTCGCGCGCCATGCGTTGCGCGTAATCCCGTGGGACTTCCGATTTGTAAGGGGTTTCGTCGATGTCAGCCGGAGCAATGCGATCCGGCGCAATACCCAGCCGGTCAAGCAGTTCACGGCGACGCGGGCTCGCCGATGCCAGGATCAAGGTCGGATTGGTTGCAGGCGCGGTCAAACCCCGCCGCCCTTATTGAGGTCCGGGGCCACCCCGACCAGGCATGAAGCGGTAGGTTATGCGTGCCTTGGTAAGATCGTAAGGGGTCAATTCGCAGAGGACTTCGTCGCCAACAAGGACGCGAATGCGGTTCTTGCGCATTTTGCCAGCGGTGTGGCCGAGCACCTCATGACCATTTTCGAGCTCCACCCGGAACATCGCGTTAGGCAGCAATTCCACTACCTTGCCGCGCATTTCGAGGAGTTCTTCTTTCGCCATAAGTAATTATTTTCCATCAAGCAGGTGCAATATCGAAGCGCCTTTAGCGGGGGCCGGGATAAAAGGGAAGCCTCGTGCGTAGGGGGACGATGCCACTGCCTGCAAAGCAGCGGCGCCCAGTTCATCACCGGCACACATTCCATGTGCAAATGCCTGCGACATATTGTTACTCGAAAGCGGATTGCCATTCGCTCCCCTTCAGAGGATTGCCCCCCGCATGAACATGCGATTTTTGATGAGTTCCTGTGCTTGCGCTGCGCTGGCTGTTTCCGTGCCCGTGCTGGCCCAGAACGGGCAGGGCGGTGTCCAACCCTTGGGCGAACAGCCCGAGGAAGAGCCCGGTTACGATGGCTCGATCATCGATGAGATCGTGGTCACGGCGGACCGGCTGCGCGGGCAGGTCGATACTGCGCAGGCGCCGATCGTGGAACTCGATGAGGCGGATATCTCGGCCTACGGGGCAAGCTCGATTGCGGACCTGGTAGAGGCCCTCGGAACCGTGACGCAGTCGTCACGCGGGCGGGGCGGCGGCCAGCCGGTGTTCCTGATCAACGGAATCCGGGTCGGCAGCTTCCGCGAATTCCGGTCCTATCCGCCAGAAGCGATCCGCAAGGTGGAAGTGCTGCCGGAAGAAGTCGCCCAGCAATACGGCTTCTCGCCAGACCGGCGGGTCATCAACTTCATCCTCAAGGACAATTATTCCGCGGTTACGGCAGAGGCGGAATACGAACAGCCCGACCGCGGCGGATTTTCGCGCACCGAGCAGGAAGTAACGCTGCTCCAGATCGCGAACGGAGCCCGGATCAACGTCAACCTGGAAGTATCCGACCAGTCCCTGCTGACCGAAGGCGAGCGCGGGGTCGAGCAGACCCCGTCGAGCGTTTCCCTGGTGGCCGGTGATCCCGCGCAGGCCGATTTCCGTAGCCTGGTATCTGACACTTTCTCGTTCGAGGGGACGGCAAACTACGCCAGGTCTTTCGCCGGTAGCGGGGCTTCGCTTGGCCTTAACGGGACGTACGAACGTAACGAAAGCCGCAGCCTGTCGGGCCTGAATTCCGTGGTGTTGACCGATCCGCTCGGCAACGTCGCGCTTCGCACTTTCGGGGCGGATAATCCGCTTGAGCAAAGAACATCGTCCGACACCGGGTCGGCATCGATCAGCTACAACCGGCCGGTCGGGGCGTTCCAGCTCACGGCGACCGCCGATGCGGGTTTGACCAACAGTACGTCCCAGATCGACTTGCGACCCGACACGTCCGGTCTGGTCCAGGACGCCGCCGATGGTTCCCTGGCCATCGACGGTCCGTTGCCGGGGCTCGGCGATCCGGGCTTCGCGCTCGTCACGACCAACACCAAGAGTGCCAGCAGCAAGGCCACGCTGCAGGGCGCGGCGCTGCTCCTCCCGGCGGGAGAGGTGAACCTGACCTTCGATCTGGGCTATAATTGGAACGACATCCAAGGCGCCGACAGCCGGACCGATATCGCGACCGACCTGACGCGCGGAAACCTTAACGGCGGGGTTAACGTATCCATCCCGGTCACCAGCACGCGCGACGATTTTCTCGCCGCGGTTGGTGATGTCAGCCTGAACTTCGCTGGCGGTTTCGATCGCCTTTCCGATTTCGGCACGCTGTATGACTGGACCGCCAGCCTGACCTGGGCGCCGTTCGAACAGCTCGACCTGACAGCAACATATGTGAACCGCGAAAGTCCGCCGTCGCTAAGCCAGCTTGGCAGCCCGGAAGTCGTGACCTTCAACGTTTCGACTTATGATTTCGTACAGAACGAGACAGTACTGGCCACCATCACCTCGGGCGGAAATCCGTTCCTGATTGCGGAAACGCAGAAGGACTGGACTTTCTCCGCCAACTGGAAGGTGCCCTTTATCGAGAATACCAATGTCGAGGCGAGTTACAGCCGGAACCGGTCTGACGATGTGTCCAGCGCGTTTCCCA
The DNA here is from genome assembly GCF_009828115.1 of Allopontixanthobacter sediminis. Taxonomy (GTDB): domain Bacteria; phylum Pseudomonadota; class Alphaproteobacteria; order Sphingomonadales; family Sphingomonadaceae; genus Allopontixanthobacter; species Allopontixanthobacter sediminis. Next base: position 506,831 of record NZ_WTYL01000003.1, read on the forward strand.
CGCTTACGTCCGAAATCGAAGCCGCCTTCCCGGACCGTATCACGCGCGATGTGGACGGCACGCTGCTGGCGGTGGACCGCCGGCCCGTCACCTATAGCCAGACGTTTCTCGATCGCCTCGCGCTAGGCCTGTCATTACGCGGCAGCTTCGGCGAGCCACGTGCCCCCGTAGGCGGCGCGGAAGGCGAACGTGGTCCGGGCGCCGGTGGACGGGGCGGACGCGGGGGCCGGGGCGGTCGCGGCGGACCTCCTGGAATGCCGGGCGGTGGCGATGATGGCCGCGGCCGCTTTTTTGTCAGCCTCAACCTCACGCTCGACCTTAGAAACGAAATCCTGATCGCCCCCGGAGTACCGGTTATCGACCTCATCGGCGGCGGGGGCGCGGTATCGCGTAACAATACGCGGTTTGAAGCAGGTATGTTCCGCGGGGGACTGGGCCTTCGGCTATCCGGCAGTTACCTTGGTCCCACGCGGATCGACGGCAGTGATGCACTCGGCAGCAGCGATCTAGAGTTTGGCGGCCTTGCCAAGGTCGACCTGCGATTCTTCGCCGATCTGGGCACCTACTTCAAGAAAGAGGATGGCCTGCTAAAGGGGCTGCGAGTTTCACTGCGGGCCGATAATGTGTTCGACGGCGCACGGCGGGTCACTGACGAGGATGGCAACGTGCCGCTGAACTATCAGCCCGCGCTGATCGACCCGGTTGGCCGCTATGTGGGCATCGACGTGCGCAAGATGTTCTGAAGCGGGGGATACCCTCCCGCTTAGTGCAGCTTGCTCCGCGGAAAGACCGCACGCGCCAGTCCCTTGGCTTCGAAGGGCTGCCACGCGCCTTCGGGCTGGGCAAGCCGGTCGGCGATTGCCAGCATCACGGCCGGATTGACTCCCAGTCCGCAGTGGCTGGCATGGACTTCGATGTTTTCCGTCTGGGCGGCCTCGTCGGTCCTGGTCTGGACCGAGCCGCGCCAGCCGACGACGCCGTCCGTCTTGGTCAGGATCGAGGTGGTCGGCACCGGAGGGGCCTCGTGAAGTCCGGTAAACATGCCCCGCTGGACCGGTTCCGGCGTCTTGCCATTCAGCCATTCGAACAGGCGCGCGGCGTTGGTATGGCCGCGGTCGTCCGAAATCGGGCTGCCAAGTGAAATCACCAGCCGGACTTTTTCCGGCATCATCTTGGCCAGTTCGCGCGCGAATACTCCGCCCAGGCTCCAGCCGATAATGGAAATCTTGCCGCCCGATCGTTCATACAGGGCCTCGACACACACTTTCATCGCATCCACCCGGTCGTTGTCGACCCGGACGTTGCGGCCGAGATCCCAGCCCTGAACGTCGTAATTGAGACTGGTGAGCAGGCTGCGCATCGGCTTGGTTGAACCATCTGACGCCATGAAGCCGGGCAGCACCAGCACCCCGTGACCGTCGCCGCGCGGCAACAGGCTCATCGCGGGGCGGAGGGCGAAGAAGCTGGCCAGTTCAACCAGCGCGCGGGACGGTTCCGCAATCGTCAACAGGCGGCTAGGCGGCCGCGCGGTCCGGGCGGTGTCGGAAGTTCCAGCTTGCGTCATGCTTTGGTCTTTCTGGCTGCCGGTGCTTTCTCGGGCGCCGGGGATTTCTTTGTTGCGGTCTTCCTGGCTGCAGGTTTGCCAGCCGGAGCCTTTGCGTTTTTCGCGGTCACGGCTTTGGCTGATTTGCGGGCTGAAGATTTCGCCTTGTTAGGAGAATTCCCAGTCTTCGCCGTTGTTCCCACGGACGCGGCTGCGACATCGCGCAATTCCTCGAAGCTTTCCTCGATACATTGTGCGTAAAATTCCGGATCGGGCATGATCTTGCGGCAGGCGGTGAAGGCGATCGTGGCTTCCGCGCAATAGCTTTGCACTACATGGCCGAGGCCGAGCCCGTCATTCAGGCACAGCAGGCCCATCATGCTTTCCAGCTGGGAGCCGCAGGAATAGATCGGCACCGGCGGGCCGGGCACGTTGGTGACCACGGTGGTGAATGGCGGCCCAACGCGATTGGCGAGACCGAGCCGCGTATAAAGCTGCGCGCCGAGTGCCATGAACAAGGCCGGGCTGACTTTGCTCATCTCCGTCATGTTGCGGGCGCCGATCGCGTCGGTCATGGCCTTGCTGTTGGTGGTCCGTGAATGAACGAAAGCCAGCCTCTCCGCCGGGTCTTCCAGATGCGTCCCGAGCGGCGCGATCATGGCGGCTACCTGGTTGCCCATGTCGCCCTTTTCCGTATCCGAGCGCACGGAGATCGGCGCCATCGCGGTCAGGGTCTTGGCGGGCAAATCATCCTTCGCCAGCAGATATTTGCGCATCGCGCCGCCGATGATCGCCAGGAATACGTCGTTCACCTTGCAGCCCGGGGCGAGCGCGCGGATCGCCTTGATATCGGCCAGCGGGACGCTGCGGCCTTCGACCACGCGCGCGGAGGAGATCACCTTGTTGAAACGGGTGCGCGGGGCGAGCATTTCGCCGCTGACATTGAAATCCTTCGCTGCGAGGCCCTTGATCGCCTTGGCCAGGCCGGGTGCGGCCCGGGCCGCGACTTCCATCTGCTTTACCGGGTTGGTAACGGCGTTGAAGTAGCTTTTGCCAAGCAGCTCCGCGCCGGTCGGCACTCGCTCGGGCTTCCATGTGTCAGGCGCGGACGGCGGCGGGGTGTCGGCGGCCAGCGTGTGCAGTGCTTCCATCAGGTCGACCCCGCTCATACCGTCGATCGCCGAATGGTGGACCTTGGTGACCATCGCGTAGCAGCCCGGATCGACGCCGGGGATGTTTTCCAGCCCTTCGATCAGGGTGAATTCCCAAGGCGGCCGGGTCAGGTCCAGCGGGCGGGCGAATATCCGCGCAGCCTGGATGCACAATTGCCGCCAGTCCCCCGGTTTTGGCAGGGCAACGTGACGGACGTGATATTCGAGGTCAAAATCGGGATCCTCGATCCAGTATGGGTAATCGAGGTCGAACGGTACTTTCACCAGCCGCTGGCGCATGGTGCGGGACAATTGCATCCGGCTCTCGAAAAAGCTCAGCACATCCTTGAAGCGGACAAAGCCGCCCGGTGCGGATTTCGGATTGTAAATCAGCAGGCTGCCTATGTGCATGGGGGAGTTGCGTGTTTCCAGCGCAACAAACGACGCGTCCATTCCCTGTAGCTGCCGCATACTGGCATCTCCCGCAGCGCCCCGATTATCACCAGGGTCACAAGGTCCGGGGTATCACAATGGGGATTGGCGTCAACTCGGGCCTTCCATGGACCCGTGCCAGCGCCTATCTCACCGGTCATGACCCGCACGCCTGCAGGAACTCCCCCGTCACCCGCCGGTGCCGATCGCTTCAACGAAGACCGCGCCAGCTACACTGTGCGCGGTAGCGGCCAGCCGGACCTCGAGGCGGGGATCGCCGCGATCCGGGAAACGGTCCAGACGCTCAAGCCCAAACCCGGTGTTTACCGCATGCTCGATGCGCGCGGCGACGTGCTGTATGTCGGGAAGGCTCGCGCGCTGCGGAACCGGGTCGCCAACTACCTTCAGGTGGCCAATCTGACCAGCCGGCTGCAGCGCATGGTCAGCCAGACGCGCAAGATGGAGATCGTCACCACCAACAGCGAGGCTGAGGCGCTGCTGCTGGAGGCGCAGTTCATCAAGCGGTTTCGCCCGCCTTACAATGTGCTGCTGCGCGACGACAAAAGCTTTCCCTTCATCCTGCTCCGCATGGATCACAACTTTCCGCGGATCATGAAACACCGCGGTGCGCGGCGCGCGAAGGGTAATTATTACGGCCCGTTCGCCAGCGCGGGCAGCGTCAACACCACGATCAACGCGCTGCAGAAGCTGTTCCTGCTGAGGTCCTGCACCGACAGCTTTTTCAGCCGCCGCGACCGGCCGTGCCTGCTTTACCAGATCAAGCGCTGCTCCGCGCCGTGTGTGGGCCGCATCGACCAACCGGCGTATGACGGCCTGGTGCAGGAAGCGAAGGATTTCCTCGGCGGAAAGAGCTCCGCCGTGCAGTCTAAGATCGAGCGCCAGATGGCCGAAGCTGCGGAGAAACTGGATTTCGAATCCGCCGCCATGCTCCGGGACCGCCTGCGGGCGGCGACCTTCATCCAAGGCAGCCAAGCCATCAACGCCAGCGGCGTCGGCGATGCCGATGTCTTCGCGCTGGCCGAGAAAGGCGGGCAGGTCGGGATCCAGGCCTTCTTCGTCCGCGGCGGGCAGAACTGGGGGCACCGTGCGTTCTTTCCCAGCCACACCAGGGAGGTCGAAGAGGGCCACGTCCTCGCCAATGTGCTGGCGCAGTTCTACGAAGAAGTCCCGCCGCCTCGCACCATTCTGGTCGATCGCGAACTGCCCGACCAGACGGTCATGGAGGAAGCCTTCGCCGCCATTGCGGAACACAAGGTCGAGATATCGATCCCCCAGCGAGGTGACCGAAGGCGGCTGATGGAACAAGCGCAGCGCAACGCTGTCGAAGCGCTCGAACGGCGGTTGGCCGAAAGCGGCACCAAGGCGAAAACCCTGCGCGAACTGGCGGAATTCCTCGAATTGCCCGAAGTCCCGCAGCGCGTCGAAATCTACGACAACAGCCATATCCAGGGGTCGAAAGCGGTTGGCGGAATGGTCGTCGCTGGTCCGGAAGGCTTCCTCAAGAACCAGTACCGCAAATTCAACATTAAGACCGCGCAAGGGAATGACGATTTCGGCATGATGCGCGAAGTCATGCAGCGCCGTTTCTCCCGCGTGCAGGTGGAAGATCCGGACCGCGACGCGGGCATGTGGCCGGACCTTGTGCTGATCGACGGCGGCAAGGGCCACATGAGCGCGGTGCGCGACACACTGGAGGAACTGGGGATTGAGGATGTCCCCCTGATCGCTATCGCCAAGGGCCCCGACCATGGCCGCGAAGGCCGCGAAGTGTTCCATTTCCCCGACGGGCGCGAAAAGACCTTGCCGACGAACTCGCCGGTGCTGTTCCAGCTGCAGATGTGGCGCGACGAAGTTCACCGCTACGCCATCGGCGCGCACCGCGCGAAACGCAGCCGGGCGATCACCGCGTCACCACTGGACGAGATTCCCGGCATCGGTCCGGCCCGCAAGCGGGCGCTGCTGATGCACTTCGGAACCGCCAGCAAGGTTCGCGCCGCTTCCTTGGAGGACCTGCAGCGCGCGCCGGGTGTCAGCGACGCCGTGGCGCAAACTATCTACGATTATTACCACGCGGGGTCCTAGGGGTCGTCGAGGTTTAACCGCGGTTTTGCAGGCGATGCGGTACCGGCGGCGGCAATTGTAAACGGGATGTTTACCATATGGCCGTACGGCTGCCTCTGTAAGAGGAGCGACCCATCTACCACTTCGCGCGAAAATTGTTGGCCAAGGAAAGGTTCCGCCACGCGGCTATCGCCATAATTTTGGCGATACTCGTTGGCGTCACAACAATTTTGCGCCCGCTGGATATCGCGGCATGGGCCCTCCAATCGAAGATGTTCACGCACCAGGCCAGCGGCGACATCGTCCTCGTGGAATTGGGGGGAGAAGGGTCTGCAATCCGCCGCACTGATAACCTACAGCTTGCTGAGTCTCTGGATTATCTTGACAAGGTCGGCGTTGAGCGAATTTTCATCGATATGCCACTTCGGTTACAAGGAGAGCCGAAAGCTGATTTCTCTCTGAGGACGTCTCTGGAGCAACTTGGCGAACGTGTCATCTTGGCGGAAGCGGTGCAAAGCATACCTCGTCAGGGTCAGGACATTGTAAGAAGCGACCCCTATTTTGCCGAAGGGGCAAGACGTGTCAGCAGCGACTACCAAACCGACTTTATGGGCTACGTTTGGGTTCTGGCGGGGCAGAATAGCGGCCCAGAGACACAATTGAGTTCACTTGCCTTCGCGCTTGCTGCGAAGTCAGGTAAAGATGCCAGTATCTGCCCCGACTATACGATCAACATCGCATCGGTTCCCAAATTTGACCTGGATCAGGTTGAAGGGCTTGCAGGCAAGTTGGACGAACGATTCACGGGTAAGACCGTTCTCTTGAGCGTTTCAGATAGTTCTCAGCGCAAAATCAAGGCGGCCCGTGTAGGAGAGACAACCTCGTCGATGATCCACATCATCGGAGCAGAAACGTTGATGCGTGGCAGTGGCCAGAACCCGCATTGGCTCGTTCTACTGAGCACATTTGGTTTCGCCCTTTTACTCGGATCGATGCTATTTGCTAACAAAGAGACTAGGTTCCGCTTTTACGCAGTATGGAGCATTTTTCTCATAGCGTGTTTCATGCTGACTGCTTGGCTGGGAGTGCGGACAACCTTCTCGGAACCTTCAGCGATCGCAATTTTCTATGGTCTGTTCAGGGGGGTCGCGAACTACAAAAGACGCTATCTCTATCGTGATGCCAGGAGCAAATTACCAAATTTTGCTGCCTTGCAACGTGACCTTGACGATGATCGGAACAGCGATTTCTGCGCGATTGTGGTGGCAAAGGTCGCCCGCTTGGACGCGGTTTTTGCTACGCTTTCGTTGACCGAGCAGGCTCGTTACTTGCGGCAAATCGGCGCTCGTCTCTCGTTGGGGGACACTGGCGAGACAATCTACTACGACGGCGGTAAGTATTTTGGATTCTTCCTCAGGAATATGTCGACCGACGATCTGCATGAACACCTCTCCGGGTTGCGTGCGGTAGTTTCGCAATCGATCACGATTGCGGAACGTCCGATCGATGTCTCCATGACGATCGGGGCTGAAAATTGCATCGGGAAATCGGTATCCAGCCGCTTGAGTTCGGCCATCGCGGCTGCAGACCAAGCGCGTGAAGCTTATCAACCAGTGTTTGTGATTTCAGATCTTGAAGTCGACAGTGACACTTGGGATCATTCCTTGCAGGCACGTTTGGAGAGTGCGCTGTCGGAAGATAGAATATCCATCAAGCTCCAACCGCAAATCTCTTTTGCGACCGGCTTGATTGTAGGTGCGGAGGCACTCGCGCGGTGGGTTGATGAAGAACGGGGCGAGATTTCGCCAGAACGTTTCATTGGGCAGTGTGAGCGAGTTGGCCGCCTGGATGACCTGACTAAACGCATATTGCTAAAGAGTCTTCGCGCCGCCAACTCGCTCGGAATTGATGGACACAAACCGACGATCTCAGTGAACGCTTCTGCGATTCAGTTTTTGGACGATCGCATGGCGGTTATGATTGGCGAGAGTCTCTCACAAACGTCGATGGATCCCTCGAAATTGACCATAGAGGTAACTGAAACCGCCCGGATTGAGAACTTCGCCATTGCTCGCGACGTTTTCGAAGTAATCAAACAAAGCGGTGTTAGATTTTCGATGGATGATTTCGGCGTGGCGAGCGCTAATCTAGATGCAATGCTCGAACTACCATTTGACGAAATAAAAATTGATCGGAAGTTTGTCAGCAGGATGACCACATCGAAGCGGGCAAGAGCAATCGTCGCGAATATAATTCGTTTAGCTAAAGATGCCGGAGTCCTTGTAGTTGCGGAAGGAATCGAAGACCGCGAATCATTTGATTTGTTGAGGGCAATGGGCTGTGACATTGGCCAAGGTTTCCTGATCGCGCGCCCATTATCACTAAGTGAACTAAAAGAAACCCTTGATTTACAAATGGATATGCCAACGTTCTCCCATAAACTTGGTTAATAGTTTACAAACAATTAAGGTTAACGTAATCCTGCTGTGTCACTCGCAACAGGAGATTAACTATGTTTCGTTCAATCTGGGATTGGATCTTCGACAACTAAGTCGGTCAGCTTATTAGAAAAAAATGGGTTCCATTCGGGACCCATTTTTTTGTCTGTCAGCAGGACCGAGCAGCAGATGTATGATCGGTGCTGCCATTTTACCTAAACCAATCACCGCTTCCGCCGTCGGATCACGCCTTCTTGCGCGACGCTGGCGACGAGAGTGCCTTCGCGGGTCAGGATACTTCCCCGGTTAAATCCGCGGCCGCCGCCGCTCCACGGGCTGTCGGTTACATACAGCAGCCATTCGTCGGCGCGGGCAGGGCGGTGGAACCAGATCGCATGATCGAGGCTGGCCCCGTTCATTTCACCGCGCATCCAGCTCAGGCCGTGGGGCAGCGCTGCGGTTCCGAGCAGGGTGTAATCGCTCGCATAGGCAATCACCGCGCGGTGGATCGCCGGATCGTCGGGCAGCGCGGCGGCGGCGCGAAACCAGCTGTGCGCGCGCGGTTCCCTGGGTTCGCTATTCATCCAATGCAGCCGGTCGACCGTGCGCGTTTCAATCGGGCGCGGGCGCAGGATCAAGGCTCGATGGTCGTCATCAAGATTCGGCATTGCCGCGACCATCTTCTGTCGTTGGTCCATATCGGACTTCAAATCCTCCGGCTGAGTGACGTCCGGCATGGTGCAGGCCTGGTGCTCCAACCCCTCCTCGGGCCGCTGAAAGCTGGCGGTGAGGTTCAGTATGGGCCGACTGGCACCGTCTTCCAACTGGCTCGCGACTACCCGCCGATTGGCGAAACTCCGGCCATCGAAATCGCGGGCGATGGCGTAATCTATCGCGGGGCCTTCAGTGCCGCCGCGCAGGAAGTAGGCATGCAGTGAATGCGCGGTCATGCCTTCGGGCGCGGCGAGTTGCGCCGCCTGGAGAGCCTGGGCGATCACTTGCCCGCCGAACACGCGGCCAACACCGCCGGGCTGGGGACGGCCGACATAATTATCCGCGCCGGAGGGCTCGACAGTCAGCAGCCGGACGAGATTGGCGACCAATTGTTCAGGGGAAGGGGTTTCGCTCATGGGCTGCGCATTGCGGTCCGGCAGCGACTTCGTCAACGCTGCGCTTACCCGGTGACGGAAAGTTTTCGCAATATCCTGAACGCTGCCGACTTCCCGAAATTACGTGCCGGCCACCGCCCCGGCGGCGCAGGGGCGATGCCAAGTTTCCGCAACTGACGGTTGAAGCCCCGCGCTTCCGCTTCGGCAAAACTCCAGTCACTGCGCCATGTGATCGACAGGGAGATGGAGCTTTCCGGACCGTTGCGTACAAAGTGCGGTGCCATGACCGGCACATAAATCGCCTGACCCGGGGTCAGGGCGAAATCCCGCCCACCGTCCGCCATTTCTTCCCGCCAGACCAGTTCGCGTGCTCCGCCAGCGTGATAGCTCTCGTGCACCTGGTCGGGCGCATAGAAGCCGTCTCCGGCTGGGAACTGGGTCATGACCTTGCTGCCGGTCAGTTGCAGCAGGATGTTGTGTTCCGGGTCGAAATGATACGGGGTCACGGCGTTGGGACTGGAGATGAACACGAACCCCTGGGGACGAAGCATCGCGCCGGTGCGCGCTTCGATTTCTCCGCGCAGTTCGCCGAGTAGCGCGAGGAGCAGCGCGTTATAGGCGGGCACCTGTTCGATGTTCTTCAGCACTGCCCAGCTGTTACTAGTGGCTATGCGGCGGATGGTGTCTTCGATCGACAGTCCGGTCGCGCCCGGCTTTCCGTCCACCCCGATGGGCAGGTCGCCGCGGTTGTATTCTATCGAGATGCCGGGCAATTCAGCGGCCAGTCCGGCGAGCGCATCCAGCGTCAGCAGTGGATGATGCGCCAGATTGTGGCCCAGGATATGAGGAATTTCCGGATAGGTTGCGGCAAACTGCAATCGCGCCGTCTCGTTGAAGATTTCCCCGCCTAGCGTATCGCCCATGGTCACAGACCTCCTGCCGCAAAACCATTTTCGGCACGTAGCAATTGGCGAAAAAGCGATTGGCGCAGCGTGCCGCCGATCCCGATGTTGATCCGCTGGATCGTCCGCTTTTCCCGCCAGATCCGCTCGATCATCGGATGGTCGGCGGACGCGCAGCTGTCGCACCAGTCGATGTCTGGCCGGCCCAGCAGGGCAAGGTTCTCGCGCTGCAGCAGGACCCCCGGGGAAAACCGCGAGTAATCTTCGTCAAAAGCGGTCTTGAAGGAAAAGCTGCCGGGCGCCGCGAGGAAGTTCACCAGCATCGCGATCGGGCGGTCATTTAGTGAAAGGGTCAACCGCTCCGCCCTGCCGCGGGTGGCGCCGCCGCGAAGAGTTGCGCGGAAGTACGATGCAGTTGCGGGATCGGAAGCTAGCGCCGAACCTCCCCGGCCTTTCCATCCAGCTTGTTCGAGCTTGAGGAAATCATCGCACCATGCATCGATGGCTTCGCCTGTCAGGTCCCGGCGAAATTTCACAGCGCCGGCTTCGGACAAGCGGCTGTGCTGGCGGCGCAGTTCCTTGCGTTTCTTGCCGCTGAGGGACGCTTCGAAATACGCTTCCGGGGGCCCGGCCGATTGAAGCATGGCGCGTTGTTCGGAATGGACCACCCCGGCAGGTCGCTCCTGCCCTGCGAGCAGACGGATCAAGGCCGTGTGAACGGCGCCGCCGGTCGGCAACTGCGTCAGATGCAGGAACAGGCCGTTGCGCGGGCGGGAATCGAGGGTCTGCAGCAGTGCGGTCCAGAACGCGGACTCGTACCCCTTAGACACCAAGGGAATGCCGCAGAAGGCATTGTGGTGGACCCAATTGTGCCAGTGCGGCACTGGATAGCCGTAGTAGCGGGCCGAGCGTGCCACAGGCATCAGCCCGCATAGCTTACCGTCGCAGCGAAAGATTGCGACCCGAGCGTTGCTGCCGCGGTCCAGATTGGCCAGAGCGGGCAGCAGGTTCCAACTTTCGAAGAATGGATTGGGTTCGCTCGCCGTCAACGCAAGCGCATCCCATTCCGCAATCGCGTCGGAACTGGCAAACTCTTGCCAGTCGAGCAGCGTAATGCCGTCCCGCACGCCCAGAAGCCGCGCGGTGTTCAGGCAATCTTTGTCCGTTTCGTGGTGGAGCGGAAGGCTGGCCAACCGTTAACCCTTGCTTCGCGCGGCAGATTGCGCCGCACAATGCACGTAACAGGGTGGTGCTGATGAAAAATTAATGCAGCGGCACCCGGCACAAGAAAGGGCGCGGACACCGTCAGGCATCCGCGCCCTATCTTGAGCTGGCGATTGCTCGCCTAGCGTTTCAGGTGGCGATCAAGCCGCCGCGAGAGCCGCCAACAGCAGCAGCGCCACGATGTTGGTGATCTTGATCATCGGGTTCACGGCAGGGCCCGCAGTGTCCTTGTAGGGATCGCCCACGGTATCGCCGGTCACCGCAGCTTTGTGCGCTTCGGAACCTTTGCCGCCGTGGTTGCCGTCTTCGATGTACTTCTTGGCGTTGTCCCACGCGCCGCCGCCGGCGGTCATGGACAGCGCCACGAAGATCCCCGAGACGATCACGCCGAGCAGCAATGCCCCAAGGGCGGCAAAACCGTTCGCCTGACCCGCCACTGCGGTGATCACGAAATAGACCACGATCGGGGCCAGAACCGGCAGCATCGACGGGATCACCATTTCCTTGATCGCGGCCTTGGTCACAAGGTCGACCGTGCGGGCATAGTCGGGACGCGATGTCCCGGCCATGATGCCCGGGTCGGCAGCGAATTGCGCACGGACGTCCTTGACCACGTCGCCCGCAGCGCGGCCCACGGCGGTCATGCCCATCGCTCCGAACAGGTAAGGCAGCAAGGCGCCGAGCAGCAGGCCGACGATCACATAGGGGTTTTCCAGGCTGAAGCTGACTTCAAGGTCCGGGAAAAACTCCTTGAGATCGGCGGTATAGGCGCTGAACAGCACCAAGGCTGCCAGACCTGCCGAACCGATGGCATAACCCTTGGTCACGGCCTTGGTGGTGTTGCCCACGGCATCCAGCGCATCGGTCTTTTCCCGCACGCTTTCGTCCAGATCGGCCATTTCGGCGATCCCGCCAGCGTTGTCGGTAACCGGACCGTACGCGTCCAGCGCCACGACCATGCCGGCGAGTGCCAGCATTGCTGTCGCGCCGTAGGCAATGCCCATCAGGCCGGCCAATTGGTACGTCACGACAATGGCAACCACGATCACCAGCGTCGGCAATGCGGTCGATTCAAGGCTGATCGCAAGACCCTGGATGACGTTGGTCCCATGGCCGGTTTCGGATGATTTCGCGATCGACCGCACCGGACGGAACTGGGTGCCGGTGTAGTATTCGGTGATCCAGATAATCAGGCCGGTAACCGCAAGGCCGACCATCATGGCCCAGAACAGCGACATGCCGCTGAAAGTCTGGCCGTCGACGGTGTAGGTCGTGCCCATGCCGATGGCGTAATCGGTCGCCCAGTAGATCGCCGGGATAGACAGTACCGCGGTGGTGATGAAGCCTTTGTACAACGCGCCCATGATGTTGTTGGAGGACCCGAGGCGGACCATGTACGTTCCGATGATCGAGGTGACGATACAGACACCGCCCACAAGCAATGGCAGGCTCATCAGGGCCAGCAGCCCTTCCTCGCCGAGGTTGGTCAGCAGCAACGCCGTCAGCACCATGGTGGCGCCAACGGTCACGACGTAGGTTTCGAACAGGTCGGCCGCCATCCCGGCGCAGTCGCCGACATTGTCACCGACGTTATCCGCGATGGTGGCAGGGTTGCGTGGATCGTCTTCCGGAATTCCGGCTTCGACCTTGCCAACCAGATCGGCGCCGACATCGGCCGCCTTGGTGAAGATCCCGCCGCCGAGACGCGCGAAAATCGAAATCAGGGAAGCACCGAAGGCCAGGCCGACCAGTGCGTCGATGACTTCGCGCTTTTCCGCAAGGATGGTGAGATCGAGACCCATGGACGCGGTCATGACGTAGAAGAAGACCGCGATTGCCAGCAGGGCGAGGCCCGCGACGAGCATGCCGGTAACCGCCCCGGCGCGGAACGCCACGGTCAGGCCGGCCTGCAATCCGCGCTGCGCCGCGGCGGCGGTGCGCACGTTCGAACGAACCGAGATATTCATCCCGATGAAACCCGCGACACCCGAAAGCACCGCTCCGACGACGAAGCCGGTGGCGGAGATGGCCCCGAGGAAAATGAAAACGATGATCGCAACCACCACGCCGACCATGGCGATCGTGGTATATTGGCGCTTCAGATAGGCCTGCGCGCCTTCCTGGATGGCCCCGGCGATTTCCTGCATTCTTGCGTTGCCGGCGTCAGCGCTCAGCACTTGGCGGCTAGTGACGATGCCATAAATAATGGCAAGTAGTCCCAGCCCAATTGAAATAAGTACTAGATTCACACGAACATCCTTCCCCAGTGGATCAGATAGAAAGCGGCCTCTTTTATTCAGGTCCTGCTTGGCGGGTAGGTATAGGGGCGCGGTGAAGGGGCGCAAGCCCCGTTGGTGTCAGCCCTGTTGGCAAGGTTTCGGACGGTCAGCGAGCGTGATGATAACCGAGGGCGTCGTCTGGATCCGGGGGCATCCCGTCGACCAGCAGCACGTGCCGCGCGCGGGCTTCGACCATGCCGATCTTGTATACCGGAACCGGCCACGCGGTATCCTCCGCGCCGGTGAACAGCAACTGGTAATCATCGCCCCAGCGCAACGCGTCCGCGCGGCGGGCTTCCGGGGCGGCGATGGGAACCGATGCGGAGTCTATGGAGATCGTGACGCCGCTGGCTTCGGCAAGTCGGCGTGCGTCGAGCAGCACGCCGTCGGACACATCCATCATCGCGCTGACCAGCGGAGCGAGTGCGCGCCCTTGGGCAAGCAGCGGACGCGGCCGGCGATAGGCGGTAGTATCGTGGTCCGTGCCGCCTTGCAGGGCTTCGAAACCCATCATCGCCGCGCCTACAGGGCCGGTCAGGTATACAGCCTCGCCCGGGCAGGAACCGGAGCGGGAAGGGACAGGAGTAAAGGTGGCCCGACCGATCGCAGTGAGGCTGAAACAACGCGGGCCATTCGCAGCTACGGTATCGCCGCCCAGCAGGGGGACGTCATACTCCGCCAACACCTCGGCCAGTCCGTCGATGAACCGGTCATCGTCCGCGCCGAGCATATGGGTGTAGAGGACGCCCGACGGCTTCGCGCCCTTCGCCGCCAGGTCCGACAGGTTGGTCGCGGCGAGCTTCCACGCGACATCGGCCATGTCCTGTCCCGCGAGATAGTGAATTCCCTCGACCATGCTGTCCTGCGTCAGGACGAGGGTCTCGGTGCCGATTTCCAGCACCGCTGCATCATCGGTCAGGCCGCGCGCCGCCGGATGGGTGGCGAATGCGCGCAGGGCGGCGATCAGTCCTTCCTCCCCGTCAAGGGAGGGCCGGCTCACGGACGCACGGCCTTGCCGACCGAATCCAGCACGCCGTTGACGAATTTCGCTTCCTTCTCGTCGAAGAAAGCGTGCGCAACATCGATATATTCACTGATCACGACCTTTTTCGACACGTCGGCGCGGGCGAGCAATTCATACGCGCCGCAGCGCAGGATCTGGACCATCGTCTTGTCCAGCCGGTCGATCTTCCAGCCCTCGGCGAGTTTCGATTGCAGCAATTCGTCGATTTCCTCGCGGCGGGCGTCCACTCCGCTGACGACGTCGTCGAAGAAATCGACCTCCGCATCGGCGTATTGCTCATCCTCGATTTCCTGGCCCAGCCGGTGCTGGTGGAATTCGTTGAGCAGCCGCGCCAGCGCGGTTTTTTCCATCTGCTGCTGGTACAGCGCCTGGACCGCGGCGAGACGCGCGGCAGATCGGGCCTGCGATTTGGGCGGCGTTGCGGGCTTGTTCATTTCAATCTCATTTCAATCGATTTGGCATGGGCCGGAAGGCCTTCCGCGTTGGCCAGCGCAATTCCCGCAGGGCCGATTGCGGCGAGGGCGTCTTCGTCGGCAGACAGGAAGCTGGTGCGCTTCATGAAATCGAGCACGGACAGGCCGCTGGCGAAACGCGCCCGGCGACCAGTGGGCAGCACGTGGTTGGGCCCAGCGACGTAATCGCCGATCGCCTCCGGCGTGTGACGGCCAAGGAATACGCTGCCCGCATGGCGGATCTTGGCGAACATGGCGTCGGGGTCGTCAAGGGCCAGCTCGACATGTTCGGCCGCCAGCTGGTTGGCGAGCGGTGCCGCCTGGTCCAGGTTTTCGACCACGATCATCACGCCGTGGCGTTCCCAACTGGCACTGGCCGTCTTGTTGGTGGACAGCATCGAAGATTGCACGTCGACCCGGTCCTCCACCTGCCAGGCGAACTTCTCGTCGTCGGTAATCAGGATCGACTGGGCGTCCGGATCGTGTTCGGCCTGGCTAAGCAGGTCGGCAGCGATCCAGTCGGGATTGTTCTTGTTGTCGGCAATAACCAGGATTTCTGAGGGTCCGGCGACCATGTCGATACCGACGACGCCGAAGAGCTGGCGCTTGGCCTCCGCCACCCATGCGTTACCCGGGCCGGTCACCACGTCGACCGCCGCAATCCGGTCCGTGCCATAGGCGAGAGCGGCAACCGCCTGCGCGCCGCCGACGCGCCAGACTTCATCGACCCCGGCCAGATGCGCCGCGGCCAGCACCAGCGGATTCGTAACGCCCTTGGGTGTGGGGGTCACCGCGACCAGCCGGGCAACGCCGGCGACCTTGGCCGGAATGGCGTTCATCAGCAGCGAGGACGGGTATGCCGCCCGGCCGCCCGGAACATACAGACCCGCCGCATCAACCGGGAGCCACCGCGCACCAAGCCGCACGCCGATGCTGTCGGTGTAATCGCGGTCTTCGGGCAATTGCGCTTCGTGATAGGCGCGGATCCGGTCGGCGGCGAGGACCAGGGCATCGCGCAATACATCGTCGAGCCCTTCGAACGCGGCGCGGCAGGTTTCCGCGGAAATTCGCCAGTCATCGTCTTCGGTCAGGCGGTGATTGTCGAAGCGCGCAGTGTATTCCGCCAGCGCGGCGTCACCCCGGCGGCGCACTTCATTGATGATCAGAGTGACGTCCTGCGCAACATTGTCGTCGCTCTCGCGGCGATCGTTGACGATCTTTTTGAACGCTTTTTCAAAGCCTTCGTCGGTGATCCTGAGCATTTTCATCACGCTGCCGCCGCTCCGCCCTGGTTGCCGCTACGAGCGTTCCCGCGAAATGCATCGACCAGCGCTGCGACGCGCGCATCGGTTTTAAGCGCCGCGCGGTTGACGATAAGCCGCGCGGAAATCTCCATGATCCGGCTGGTTTCCACGAGCCCGTTCTGCTTCAGGGTTGCCCCGGTCGAAACGAGATCGACGATCCGGCCGGACAAGCCAAGGCTGGGGGCGAGCTCCATCGCGCCGTTGAGCTTGACACACTCGGCCTGGATTCCCTGCGCCTCGAAATGGCGGCGGGTGATGTTGGGATATTTTGTCGCGACCCGGAGGTGGCTGGTTCCGTCGGCGCTGGTGCCACGTTCCGCCGGTTCTGCTACCGACAGGCGGCAGTGGCCGATGTCGAGATCTACCGGTGCGTAGAGGTCGGCGTATTCGAATTCCTCGATCACGTCGGACCCGACAATGCCGATCTGGGCCGCGCCGTGCGCCACGAAAGTCGCCACGTCGAAGGCGCGGACGCGGATCAGGCGCATATCGTCGCTGGTGGTGGCGAAACTCAGGGAGCGGTTGGCCTTGTCGTGAAATGCATCATCGGGCACCACTCCGGCGCGCGCCATGACCGGCAGCGCCTCGTCGAGGATACGTCCCTTTGGGACGGCGAAAGTTAGCATTTGCGGCATGGGGCGGCAGATAGTGCGACAACCGGCAAAGGGCAATGCAAACTAGTTGGAGGACCTGCGCATGACGGACGCTATCATGGATATCGGCACGGTGGCCGGCGGCATCGAATGGCAGGCCCGCCACGCCGAAGAAGCGGGCGCGCCCGGCACCGGCAAGATTGTCCGGGCGCAGGTTGCGGTCTTGGACAGCGATACCGCCACCGGGCGAAGAATGGCGGGCTGGCAGGGCAAGGTGGTTGAGGATGCGTTGCCGCTCCGGCTTGCGGGCGGCTTGCATAATCTGGTGCTGACCGGCGAGGATCGGCGGCTGGAACCGGTCTATGCCGGCCTCCTCAACGATCAGGGCCAGATCGATGCCATAGTCCTGGAGCTGGTCCGGAAATACGACACCCGCCTGTTACCGTGGCTGGACGGACCGCCGCAGACCAACGAAGCCGGGCGGTCGTGGGCGTTCATGGCGGCGCTGAAGTGGCTGTCGGTGCGGCTGGGGCCGAAATTTAGCCTGTTCGAGCTTGGTGCAAGCGCCGGGGTCAACACCATGATGGACCGGTATTATTTCGACCTTGGCGGCGTGACGGAAGGGCCGCCAAATTCGCCCATGCGGATTGTTCCCGAATGGCGCGGCGCGCCGCCCCCTGATGCAGCGGTGGAGATTGTCTCGATCCGGGGCTGCGACCAGGCTCCGATCGACCTTCGCGATCCTGCGATGGCTTTAAAACTTAAAAGCTATGTGTGGCCCGAAGCCCGCCACCGGCTCGCCCGGATCGATGTAGCGGCTGCGCTGGCTGCCGAAAGCCCGCCGCTGATCGCGCATCAGGATGCGGGGCCCTTCGTGGACGAGATGTTGACGCAGGCTCCCGAGGAGGGGGTCACCCGGGTGCTGCTGCATTCAATCGTCTGGCAGTATATTCCGCCAGCAACGCGCCAGCACATCGAGGAGGCGATGGCCAGTGCGGCACGCGGCGCTACGGCATCAAGCCCGCTAGCCTGGGTTTCGCTCGAAACCAATCGCGAGACATTCCGACACGAACTGAGCGTTCGCTACTGGCCTGGCGGCGGGGCCGGGCAGTTGCTTGGATGCGGGCACCCCCACGGGGCGTGGGCCGAATGGTTCGCGGACTAAGCAGTCCGCTCCAGAAACGCTTCCAGTGCGGCGTTGAACTGTTGGGGCGCTTCCCATGGCACGAAATGCCCGCAACCTGGGACCTGCACCAACGTCAGGTCGTCGATGATTTCATCCAGTCCCTCAAGGTTGGACGGGGGCAGGGCGAGGTCGTCCATGGCCCAGATCACCAGTGTCGGGATGGTCAGGTTCGGCAGCGTCATCGGCTGGTAGTCAGCGGGCAATTCGAACGGCGCATCCATCGGTGGGACCACGATCGGGCTGCCGCGATACCAGTTGAGCATTGCCATGGCGTTTTCACGGTTGGACCAGTCCTGCAGCAGCGCATCGCGTTCGTCCTGTTCCATGGTCGAGGGGCGGTCCCATCTGACAGCTTTGAGCAGTATGCCGATCAGCCCGTGTTCGCGCACGAGAGCATCGTTGGCCGGATCGCGGAAGGCTCGAATATACTGGCTCGCTTCGCGCTGGGCCGGGTCGAGATAGAGCAGCTTCTGGAAGATCGCGGGATGGGGAGCGTTGGCGACAACCGCACGGGTAACGCGTCCGTTCATTTGCCCGCCGAGAGCCGTTCCCCAGGCAATTGCGCCACCCCAATCGTGGCCGACGATGGTGAATTTTCCCACGCCGAGCGCATCCGCCATCTGGAAGACGTCGCCGATCAATTTGTCGGGCGTATAGCTGGCGACGTCCTGCGGCGCGGAAGAACCGCGATAGCCGCGCTGGTCCGGCGCGATACAGCGGAAGCGGTCCGAGAAATGCGCGATCTGATGGCGCCAGGTGCGGTGGCTTTCGGGAAAACCGTGCAGGAAGATCAGGACCGGGGCGTCGCTGTCCCCGTTCGTTGGACCGACATCCGCCACATCCAGCTCGATGCCGTTCGCCAGCGTGACCCGCTTCTGTTCGATGTTCATGACGGCTGCGGTTCCATTTTCTCGATATACCCCTTGGCAACCATATCGGCGATCTGGTCGAACAATTGATCCGGCGTCCGGCGCATTTCGCCCATCGCGCGTTCCACGCCGCGCGCGACGATGATCTCCCGCTGGCCGGCAGCAATCCCGGCGAGGATTTCCGCGGCAGCCTCGTCCGGCGGGATGCCGTTGTCTATTGCCCGGTCGCTGACGCCGCGCTTCGCGCCGGTCGCCGCCAACGCATTGCGCGACACATTGGTGGCAACGGAACCCGGCACGACGACGTGGACCTCCACTCCGCTTGCCGAGAGTTCGGCCCGCAGGGCGTCGGCGTAACCGATCAAGCCGTGCTTGGCGGCGCAATAGGCGGTGCGCAGCGGCACCCCGACCTTGCCCGCGACGGAAGAAATGAAGACCAGCTTGCTGCTGGCCCGCGCCGCCATATGCGGCAGCACCGCCTGGGTCAGGGCAATCGGCGCCATCAGGTCGATTTCGACGATGTCGCGGTACACTTGCAGCGCGGTTTCGACTGCGAGGCTGCGCTGCGAAATGCCCGCATTGTTGACCAGCACGTCGATTCCGCCGCTCCATTCCAGCGCCCGTTCGACGGCAGACGTCATGGCTTCGTGATCAGTGACCTCGAACGGCAGGACGAGGGTTTCGCCGCCTGCTTCCTTGGCTACGTCGCCAAGCCGTTCGCGGTCCCGGCCAGACAGGATCAACCGTGCGCCATCCTTGGCCCAGCCGAGCGCAAGCGCGCGGCCAATGCCTGACGAGGCCCCGGTGATCCAGACCGTCGGGCCGACGGTCATGGATAGCTCACGGTGTTCGGCTTTTCGGGAATGGGTATCCATTCCTTTTCATCGCCCGGGACCTTGGGAAAATTGCCCTCGTTCCAGTCCTGCTTTGCCTGGTTGATCCGGTCCCGGCTGGAACTGACAAAATTCCACCAGACATGGCGCTTGGTCGCGATCGCTTCTCCGCCAAGCAGTATCACCCTTCCGCCGCTCTGGCTGGCGAGTTTCATGCCGACGCCGGGTTCGAGCACCGTCAATTCGTACAGCACGAGCGGCTGGCCATCCACGCTCGCTTCCCCGCCCACCAGCATCACCGCGCGCTCGTCCGCGTCGGCGTCGATCGGCAAGGATCCACCGGCGGCGAGCAGGATTTCGGCATAGATCGTTTCGGCATAGACGGTGGTCGGCGCACGCTGTCCCCACAGATTGCCCATGATCACGGTCGCGGTCGCGCCGCAATCTTCGACAACTGGCAAATCCTTCACCGCTTCGAACGCGGGGTCCATTTCCTCACGCGCTTCGGGCAGGGCGAGCCAGGTCTGCATTCCGTAGAGCTTCGGTCCGCTGTCGCGTTCCGCCTGGGGGCTACGTTCCGAATGGACGATGCCACGGCCCGCAGTCATCAGGTTGACCTGCCCTGGCCGGATCGTCGCGAAACTGCCGAGGGAATCCCGATGATCGATGGCCCCTTCGAACAGCCATGTCACCGTCGCGAGATTGATGTGCGGGTGAGGGCGGACATCCATGCCGCTGCCGAGGTCGAGCTGCGCCGGTCCGAACTGGTCGACAAAGATGAACGGGCCGACCATCGTGCGCTGGCGCGACGGCAGTGCGCGCCGGACCTTGAAGGCGCCGAGATCGTGGGTGACGGGGGAAATGGTGATCATGAGAATGCTCCTGATGACCGTATGGCCGCTCGGGCCTGTTCGCTCAATCCTCGAACCGGCTTTCCTCGCGCAATTTGAGACCAGCCGTCTGCAACGGAGAGGCGGAACGTTCGAATTGCCGCGGGGTCATGCGGGTGAACCGGCGAAATTCGCGGTTGAGATGCGATTGGTCGAAGTACCGCAATTCCGCCAGGTCGCGCTCGGTCGGGCTGCTGAAACCGCGCATGGCAGTGGCCATGTCGAGAAAGCGGCTGCGGCGCAGTACGGCCTTGGGCGTCAGGCCGAAGGACGCACGGCAACGGCGTTCGAACTGGCGGACTGACAGTCCGACATCGTCGGCGGCATCGTCGACCCGCATCGTGCTGTCGGTCCGGGCAATCGTTTCGAACTTCGCAATCGCCGGGTCGGTCGCGGGAGTACCGAGGAACGCGATCCGCTCTTCGATGATCGCTTCCATCGCGGCAACCTTGGCCTCGTCGGTTTCCGCACTTTCCATGGCGGCCTGCAGTTTTCCGGCCAGATCACCCCAGATGTCTTGGAGCGGGAGCAATTGGTCGACGAATTCGTGATGCGGCTTTCGGAACAGGCCGTGCCACCCGCTTGGCCGGATTGCGAAGCCTACAACATGAAAACTGCCTTGGACGCGCACCTTGAAGGGGACTTCGTTCGCACCGAAAAACAGGGTCTTGCTGGGGCATGACCATTCGCCCGGGGCGATCTCCCCTTGCCATTCGCCCTTGAGGAGACTGCGAACGAAGGCGGTTTCGGCAAGCAGGAAGTCTTCGATCACCATGTCGTCCGGCAGGTCGGCTTCGAACACGTAATAACGCCGGATATACGGCGAAAGCGAAGGCGACGGACGATACGTTCTCGAAAGCAGCATAGAATTGACGGCCCACCCGTTCCATCTGCCGCCCCATACAGACACTCATTCCCCGGGGGCAGTGGCCTTTATTGCCAGAGCATGGACTCGATTTCCGGGGATGTCACCAAGCGATTTGTTGACCATCCGCTGACGCTCAAGCCGTGACTGGCCCGCAAAGGCCTCGCTTTCGATCAGAATCGTAAAATGCGATTCTCCGCTGCCGTCATCACCGGAATGTCCCGAATGCTTGGCGCTGTCGTTGATCACGTCCAGCCGCGTGGGCGCGAAGGCCCGGTCGAGGATTTCGGTCATTTCCTGCTGCACGCTCATTCGATTTCCCTTTTTGGTATTTGAAATTTCCCTAACCCACCCCATCCTAAAGAGCCATGCGCGGTAACAGGTTCCACGGACGGTTCGAAACCGAAGGGCGCGGGTGCGACGCGCCCGGCTGTGAAGAGGCAGGCGAATTCCGTGCTCCCGGACCACGCGGCTCCAGTTTCGACGGGCCGGGCGATTACCGTTGGTTCTGCCTCGATCATGTACGCGAATTCAATTCCGGATACGACTGGTTCGACGGAATGAGCGCGGATGAAATTCTCGCCGCGCAATCTCCGGTTGCCGGTTGGGCCAGCACCGCGCGCGCTTTCCGTGCGGCGGAAACGGGCGACGCCATGCCGCGCTGGGCCGATTACGAGGACCCGCTGGAGGCAATTTCCGCCCGCGCCGCGGGGATCAAGGCGCGCGCCGCCCGGCAGGCCGGGATGCAGTCCAACAGGCCTGGGGGCAGCCGGTTTGCGGCGGAAGAGGTTCTGGCGTTGCAGGTTCTCGGTCTCGACACCGACATCGACCGCCCGAAACTGCGCCGACGGTATTCGGAACTGGTGCGCCGCTATCACCCGGACCGCAACGGCGGCGACCGGCGGCACGAGATGCGGCTTGGCCGGGTAGTCGAGGCCTATCAGTTGCTCCGTAAGAGCCGGGCGCTTTCCTGAACTACGCTTCGGCGGCAGTCTGTTCGCACAGGCTTTGGAGCTGTTCCGCGACCGTGCTCCAGCCGTCGTGAAAGCCCATTTCGAGATGCTGCTGCATGGCTTCTTCGGTCCAGTGACGGGCCACTGCGGTGTAGCGCGTCCGGTCCCCTTCGGCTTCGATCGCCCAGATGCCGATCATGAAGGCTTCTGCCGGGATCAGGCCGGGGGCAATCGCGTCGGTGAAGGCGAAATGGTGCCCCTCCGACCAGGCAAGGATCAGGCCGGGCGTCTGGTGCTCCTCTCCGTTCGGGCCGTGCATCACGATATTGGATACACCGCCCGCGCGCCGGTCCAGCCGCACGATTTCCGTGGTCCACGGCTTGGGGCACCACCATTCCGCCAGCCGTTCCGTCATGATTTGCCAGACATGGGCGATTGGCGCGTTGATCGTTCGGGTAACAGCGAGTTCGTGCATTGTCTGGGTCTCCTGATGCAGCAGGCTTAGCCTGCGGCCTGGGCCTGTTCGATCAGCGCCATGTCGACCGACTTGGCCGCCTTGTAGGCATCGCGGCTGCGCAGGCGCTCGGCGTAGGACTGGAAGACGTCGCGCTCGGGCAGGCTCTTGAATTGCAGCCCCCAGTCAACCTGGCTGCCGACATAGACGTCCGCCATCGTGAACCTTTCGCCGCATACATAGTCTCGGCCGCTAAGCAGTTTTTCCAACGTGTCGACGGTCCGGTCGTACGTGCCGAACCCGGCCATGCCTTCCTTTCCTTCGGGAACCTCCCAGCCCATTGCATGCGCGACAATCGCCTGTTCCAGCGGACCAGCACCGAAGAACAGGCCGCGGTAGTAATCGGCGCATTCTTCCGGCGTAGGGGCGAGATCGGGCGCCGCCATGGCGGCAAGATAAGCGCAGATCGCGGCGCATTCGGTGATCACATGGTCATGCCCGCCGTGATGGTGGATCAGCGTCGGGACCTTGCCCATCGGGTTGGCATCCAGCAGCGCCTGCGGCTTGGCGGTCCAGTCCACCAGTTCGGTTTCGTAATCCGCCCCCGCTTCGTGCAGCGCCCAGCGGGCGATCTGTCCGCGGCTCATCGGATTGGTGAAGAAGGTGTAATCAGCCATACAGGGCCTCCCGATTGCGATTTTGCCGATTGGTGTCCAGTCAGCCGCGACGAGCGGCTTCGATAGCAGCTATGTCGATTTTTTGCATGGTCATCATGGCGGCGAAGGCGCGCTTCGCTTCCTCGCCGCCTTGCGCCATGGCCTCCGTCAGCACGCGCGGGGTGATCTGCCAATTGACCCCCCACCTGTCCTTGCACCAACCGCACATGCTTTCTGCCCCGCCATTGCCGACCAGCGCATTCCAGTAACGGTCTGTCTCCTCCTGCGTGTCGGTGGCGATCTGGAACGAAAACGCCTCGCTCTGTGGAAACTTGGGTCCGCCGTTGAGACCCAGGCAAGCCACGCCGCAAACGGTAAATTCGACCATCAGGACATCGCCGGCCTTGTTGCCCGGGTTGTCCAGTGGCGAGCGATGAACGTGGTGGACGTGACTGTCGGGGAAGACGCTCGCGTAAAACCGCGCGGCTTCCTCAGCTTGCGTGTCGTACCACACGCAGATCGTGTTCTTTGCGGTCATGATCGCGCCCCGACGAGACAGATGGCGGCGCCTTGCGGATCAATCGCCGTCAGCGAAAAGTCTCCTCCAGGAATTTCGATCGGCTCCTGCAGGATTTGCCCGCCACTTTCCTCGACCCTTGTTTTTGCCGCGTCGATATTCGGCACCCGAAAATAGAACGACCATGCGGGGGCGGGCATTCCGGGCATCAGCGGCATCACCGCTCCAAGCATGTGGCCGCGTTCGTCACCGACCTTCCAGAATTGGTATTTTCCGAACTCGCCCATGTCCATTTCGCCATCGTTGACCCAGCCGAACAGGCCGCCGTAGAACTGCTTCGCGGCTTCCGGATCGGATGTCGCCAACTCGTTCCACGCACAGTGCCCTTCCATTGGACGGTCTGCGGCGAAACTGGTGCTTTCCCCTCCTTCAACGGCGCCCTTCATGATGTAGAAAGGCGCGCCCTGCGGATCGGTGACCATTGCCATGCGGCCGACATCGGGAATGTCCATTGGGGGCATCATAACCGATCCGCCAGCGGCTTCGATCGCTGCGGCGCTCGCATCGACATCGTCGACCGCAATGTAACCCACCCAGCCGGGACGGGCACCGCCCGTGGCCATTTCGGGGCTGATCTGCATCAAGCCCGCGACGTCCTTCCCGTTCCTGCTGGCGAGGCGATAATCCATTTCAGCCTGGCCGCTGTCCGCGAAACTCCACCCGAGCAGCGCGGCATAGAAATCCTGCGCCGCGCTGGCATCGGTGGTCATCAGTTCGTACCAGAGGAAATCACCGTGTCTGTTGGCCATGATCCATCTCCCTCGTTCTGGCGTCAGCCGGGCTGATCCGCGCTGTCGAATTCCGTGGTGAAGCCGGAGAAGATCATGCGCTTCCCGTCGAACGGCATTTCGCCAAGTTCCTTGAAGCGCTCGTCTTCCATCATCCCCTGATTGGCTTTGTCTCGAGTCTGCTTGTCGGGATATTCCATCCACGAAAACACCACGTTCTCGTTCTCCTCCGCAGCGACGGCGCGGTAGAAATCGGTGTGCTCGCCCTTCATCAGATCGTCACCCCAGCATTCCACCTGCCGGGTGACCCCGAGGTCGCGAAAAATAGGCCAGGCATCGCGCGCCATCTTGAAATAGGTGTCCTTCTTTTCTGCCGGAACGGGGATGAGAAAACCTTCCACATAAGCCATTTCAACTCTCCAGGTTGGGGCGACTCGAAGCGCCTGACTTGCCAAGTCATGCCGGAATCGGTTACTAAAGGCAACTATGAAGTTACAAAAAGAAACCAATGCGGCCGATCGACGCGTTCACGGCCGCTGGTATGATGATGCGTGCGGCACCGCGTTTGCCCTTGAAGTAATCGGCGAGAGATGGTCCCTGCTGATTGTGCGCGAACTGATGTTCGGCGGCCGCCGGTTTTCCGACCTGCGCCGCAGCCTGCCGGGGATCAGCGCGAAAATCCTGACTGAGCGGCTGGAATCGCTCGAAATTTCGGGAGTGATCCGCAAATCGGTCAGTGCACCGCCGGTGACGGCCAAGCTGTACGAACTGACCCAATGGGGCGCGATGGCGGAGCCGATGCTGCAGGAACTGGGCCGATGGGCGGCGCGCTCGACGCTGCATGATCCGACCATGCCGCTATCGCCGGTGTCGCTGATGCTGTCGATGCGGACCATGATCGACAGAGTCCGCGCGGGAGAGCGTGACGCGGTCTATGGATTTGCGGTCGGGGGCGAAAAATTTACCGGCCTGCTCGAGCGCGGAGCTCTGGTGATATCCCGTGGCAGCGACTTCACCCAAACGGATTGTGTATTCCGTGCCGAAACAGCGCCGCCGCTGGCCGCGGCCTTTTACGGCGATGTGCCGTTCGAACTTTTAGAAAGCCAGGGTTCGCTGGAGATTTCCGGCGACAGGGACGCGGCCCGGCATCTCGCGAATGCACTCGAGCTTCCCCCGAAGATCGGCTGAGCGGGCGCTTTACTGCCGGAACGCCCAGCGCAAGGCGGAACCCATCGACTGCGTGGCGGCGCGGGCAGGCAGGGCGCCAAACCCCGGGGCCTGCAAGCCAAGCATAGTCCGGGCGTAGGGGGGCAGCAGGTCGACCGCCGCCGTGCCCAGCAGTTTTTGTACTGCAATCGGGGTACCCTCGGGGCGCTGGCTCAGCACCAGCCGGGCAATTTCCTTCGCGGCGGGCGAGGAGTGCAGTTGCGGGCGCATTTCGCGCAGCATGCGCTCGGCCTCGGCCCGGGTTTCCGGCACCGGATCGGCACCCAGCTTGCGGGCGATCACGGCGAACTGGCGAAAATATTCGTCCTGTTCCGCATAGGGCATCGCGGGCCGGACATAACGTAGATAACCCTCCAGGAAACTGGTTGCCTCCGCCAAGTGGACCCACGCAAGGGTTTGCGGGTTGGTGGCGGAATAGGCGGTTCCGTCCGGCAGGGTCCCGGTTACCCGCCGGTGGATCCGGTTAACCCGGGCAATGGTCTTTTCCGCTTCGCTCGCCTCACCGAAAGTCGTCACCGCGATGAACCTCGCGGTCCGGCGTAGCCGACCATGCATGTCGCTACGGAAATCCGAATGGTCGAGCACACCCTGCAGGGCATGAGGGTGGAGCATCTGCAGCAGTAGCCCGCGCACCCCGCCGACCATCATCGAGATTATGTCGGCATGGACCAGGCGGATCGGCGAATCGCGTTCAAACAGCGCGTTGTCCGATGGCGGCACCGGCTTCTGCCCGCCTTCCACATCGTTGAACAACGCGCGGACGCGGCCAACCAGCTGCTCGCGGATTTTCTCGGAAGGGCGGGGAAGCAGCATATACGGGTCATATAGGAGCTCCGAACACGAATGAAATGTTTCCCCTATACGGACCAATGTCCCGGCTTGCAGGGCGTCACGCTCCCGTCTAGGCGTAGCCGCGCAATGACCGATACGACACAAAGCTTCGACCCATCCAGCAAGACCGCCCTGTCCGCACCTGACACCCAAGTCAGCGTTCGCGAGGTATTCGGGGTCGACGTCGACATGATGGTCCCCGCCTTTTCGCAGAGCGATGAGCGGGTGCCCGATCTCGATGGAAGCTATGTGTTCGATCCGGACACGACGCTGGCGATCCTGGCCGGATTTGCGCACAATCGGCGGGTCATGGTGCAGGGCTATCACGGCACCGGAAAATCGACGCATATCGAGCAGGTTGCAGCGCGCCTTAAATGGCCGTGCATCCGGATCAACCTCGACGCGCACATCAGCCGGATCGACCTGGTCGGGCGCGATGCGATCGTGCTGCGTGACGGACTTCAGGTGACCGAATTCCGCGAAGGATTGCTGCCATGGGCGCTGCAGCATCCGGTCGCGCTGGTGTTCGACGAATACGACGCGGGCCGCCCGGACGTGATGTTCGTGATCCAGCGCGTGCTGGAAGCGGAAGGCAAGCTGACCCTGCTCGACCAGAACCGGGTCATCCGCCCCGATCCTAATTTCCGCCTGTTCGCCACCGCCAACACGGTCGGGCTGGGCGATACCAGCGGGCTCTATCACGGCACGCAGGCGATCAACCAGGGCCAGATGGACCGCTGGAACATCGTTGTCGGGCTGAACTATCTGCCAGCCGAAACCGAACAGAAAATCGTCGCGGCGAAGAACCCCGAGACCGATCCCAAGGTGATCGCGGACATGGTCAAGGTCGCCGACCTGACCCGCCAGGGCTTCATGAACGGTGACATTTCGACGGTGATGAGCCCGCGTACGGTCATCACCTGGGCGCAGAATGCGGCGATCTTCAAGGATGTCGGTTTCGCGTTCCGGCTCAGCTTCCTCAACAAGTGCGATGAAGCGGAGCGGATGCTGGTAGCGGAATATTACCAACGGGTGTTTGCCACCGAATTGCCCGAGAGCGTTGTCGGCAAGGCCTAAGTCGAGCCCAAAGTCCCGGCGGTTACGTCCTCGGGTGCCATCAGTATATTCATGATCGCGGTCGCGATCGGGCGGCTGCGATCGTCCTGCCACGCCTCGACCGCGATGTTCGCGTTGCGCCGGCCCAGCTTGGTAATCCGCGCCGTCGCATAGGTGAGTTTTGGCTTGCCCGGCGCGAGGAACTGGACCGTGATGTTGATCGGCTTGAGCCGGTGGCTGCGGCCCAGCTTGGACAATTCGCTGCGGAGCACCGCATAGCCAGCAGTTTCGAGAAGGCCGCTGATCGCGCCGCCATGCAGATTTCCCGGTCGCCCTTCCACATTGGTGTTGAATTTGCAGGCGAGAACCGGGCTGCCGCCATCGTGACCATGGACCACGATCCCGAGCGAGTGGGCGTAAGGTGTCAGTGCTGCATCTCTACCCGCCTCAGCCATTACCGGGATCCCCGGCAATGTGCATGAACACGCCGGCGACGTGGGCGACCGGGTCCTCCGGATCGCCGTCATGCGCGATACCCCGCACGAATGCGGCGGAGCGGGTGATCTTGTAGCATTCCGCGCGGCCAATCACCGCCGCCCGGTCTCTTGCCGGACGCTGGTAATCCACTCGCAGGTCCAGCGTCGCGATCGCGGTAAAGCGGCCTTGGGCAGTCCATATCGACAGGCTCGAGGCAGTGTCCATCATGCTGATGATCGGGCCGGAGGCGAGCACGTGGCGCTCCGCTTCTCCCAACAAATCTTCCCGCCACGGCAGTTCGAGCTCCGCCCAATTATCGCCATGCGCCCGGTATTTCAGACCCAGCCTTCCGGAATGCCCGTGCTGCAGCAGCAAAGGCGCAGCGCGGCCCGGATCAAAGCCGTAGCTCTGCTCCTCAATGCGGGTGTCGGGGGTGCGGGTCACGGACATCGGGACGCACTGCAGACTGCCCCGGTGCTTTTCAATGTTTTAATTTCACCTGGAGCCTTCCGACCGGCAGCAGGCCCCGGCGGAACAATGATGTCCGCGACAATGGGGAAGAAACCAATGAAATTACGATCGATCGACCTGTCGGCCCTGCCAGACCTGGGACAACTGACCGGCGCCTTCGGCAGCCTTTCGGACCTTGCCACGGTTTCCACCGACGACCGGATCATCATGCTCATGGTGTTCCTCTACGAAGCCGTGCCGCCCGAGGCGCTGATTTAGGGTCCGTCAGAAATGCGGATCGATCCCGACTTGCGTGCGCTGCGGAGCAACCCTGCTTCGCAGCGCATCGCGCAAACCGCTTTGGAACGGTGCAAATCCGCCTGGCGGGAGTCCCGCGACAACGCCGCGGTATTTGCCGAACTGGTCCGATATGGCCGCGGCGACCATCTCGGCGATTGTCCTGCGCTGCGCAGCCTTTTCGCGAATAGCGAAAGGCCTCTAGCACTGGTCGAAGGGCTGGTTGCGGAAGTCCTGCCGCAATTGGCGGCGCATCCGCTGGGCCAGGTTCCGTTCCGCCACCAACATTCCGGGGGGATGGCGGTTCTCCAGCTTGCCGCGTCGCGCGGCGCCGTCTTGTCTCTGGTGATGTACGAACGATGCGGGGCAGGTCCGCCGCCCAAGACGATCTGCTTTACGGACACCGAGCGGCACGAAATCGCCATTGCCGGAGCGGGAACAATGCAGATTATCCGGCGAGACAGGGATGCGCCACAAGCTTCATTGTGCACTGCATCGATCAAATTCTGGCCCGGGCATAGCCTTTCGCTTTCGGGAATGTTCGAAACCAAGCGCGTCGAAAGCGTCGCGGACCGGCTGGTGATCCTGCGTCTCGGGAGAACCGCCACTGCGCCGAAACCGAGTGTCGAATTCCGTTTGGACGACGGGATTTTGGTCCACCAGGCCGCGGGTGACAAGCGCGATAGCTGTCATGAGATGATGGTATCGCTGCTTGGCCGGATGGGCCGCCGTGACGCTGCCCCCGTACTGGCCGACATGGCTCGTCGCGGTAGTGACCACCTTCGCTGGCAGGCGCTGTGCGAATGTTTGGCGCTGGATACAGCGACTGGTTTTTCCGCGCTTTGCGTGATTGCCCGTGATGCGGGAGACACCCTGTCGGACAGAGCCAGCAGCCTGCGCGCGCAATTGATCGAAGCGCACCCCCAGCTTGCCGAGTTCGAGGAAACCCTATGCCCCGCGTGATCGATTGCTCCTCGGACGAAACCTGCAGCCTGGCGGAGGTAGTCGCCACGCTGGACGGCGCAGGTTTCGATGCGCGCGACGATGCGAGCGTCGATCACGCCGCGTTATGGCTGCGCCGTCTGGGCAACGACCGCGATTTCCTCGGTGACCTCATGTTGGGGCGCCTGCGCGACCGGCCCGCGATGCGCCGGACGAGAGCGCGTACAGCCCTCAGGCGATTATGCTTTCAGGTACCGCTGGTGGTTATTTCCTGCGCGCGAACATCTGGCCCGGGGAACAGGACCATGCCTTCCGTGCCAGCGGCGGCGGCAGTTTCGTTTATGGCACGCCGCATGACCACAATTTCGATTTCCTGACCTTGGGCTATTTCGGTCCGGGGTATGTGAGCGACTATTACGAATATGATTACGAGGAAGTTTCTGGCTGGAGTGGGGAACATGCGGGTTTGCGGTTCATCGAACGCAGCACCCTGTCACCGGGAAAATTGATGTTCTACCGCGCGCATCTCGACGTGCACAGCCAGCTGCCGCCGAAATCGATGTCGGTCTCGCTCAACGTGATGGGGATCGACGCGGCGCAAGGGTGGCATGACCAGTACCGCTTCGATCCTGCCAGCGATACGATCAGCGCGGTGCTCAATCCGACCTCGACCGAGACCTTCCTGCGGCTGGCGGTCGGGCTGGGCGGGGACGAGGCGCTGGACCTCGCCGAGCGGTTCGGCGGCAGTCACCCGAGCGACCGTATGCGCTGGGCAAGCTTCGAAGCCCGCGCGCTGCTACTGGACCGGGAAGGGCGCGACGCCTTGTGGCGTACAGCGGAACTGTCCGGCAATCGGCTGGTGGCGGAGGAAGCCAAACGGCGGCGGCGCGAAAACCCTTAGAAGGCGTTGCTGGTCATGGCGTCGATCGCACCCTGCAGGAACACGGCTGCCGCGTGGCTGTCGATCCGTTCGGCACGCTTCCGGCGGCTGAAATCCTGCCCGATCATCGCGCTTTCCGCACTGGCGGTGGACCAGCGCTCGTCCCACAGCAGCACCGGGAGTTCGAAGGCCTCCGACAAATTGCGCGCGTAGGCTCGGCTTGCCTGTGCGCGGGGTCCTTCGCTTCCGTCCATGTTGCGCGGCAGGCCAATCACCAAGCCCTTTACGCCGCGTTCGGCAAGCAGCGCGGCGAGCGCATCACGGTCCCGCCCGAATTTCCCGCGCGGAAGCGTCTTGCCTGCGGTGGCGAATTGCCAGCCCGCATCGCAGGTCGCCACCCCGAGTGTCTTGGTGCCGAGATCGATCGCCAGCAGCGCCCCGCCGCCGGGCAGGACCTCGCTGAACTCGCGCGCGCTGTCGGTAATTACTGCGCCGGATTCCATGCCGCTACCCTGCCGGCGACGTTCTGGTGGAGGTTCTCCCAGAACAGCGGAATGTCATACACATGGTAATTGTTGCCCGGCAAAACTGCGCCGCCCATTTCGGGCGGATCGCCGATCAGCAGCAGCCCGTTGTTCGAACACCGGGCCGGGACCGCGCCAGGCACCAGTTCGCCGCTCGACATGGTGTCGTCCGGCACCAATGTTCCGAGGTTCTTTGTCGCGACCGCGACCCCGCCGGTACCGCCGGTCAGGGGGTTGGTGCACAGGATCGGGCTGTCGCCGCGGAGGGTTCCGTCAAAGCCGGTTGATGCGGCGTAACTTTCAAGCACCTGCGACGGGTCGGCAGGTTCGGCAAAGCTGGACCAGCTCATGATGCAACCGGGCTGGGCGGAGGTCGCGCAAGCCGGGAAGCCGAGCGCGGGAAGGTCGTGCTCCACCGAAATCGGCCAGCCAATGGCGTAAATCGCGGCGATGCGCGGGGCGAGCTGTGTCCCGGCAACTTCTTCCCGCAACAATTGCAACAGGTGAAGCGCACCCTGGCTATGGCCGGCCAGCACAATTGGCGTGTTCGGATCGACGCTGGCGGTAAACACCGCAAAAGCCTGCCGGACATCGGAATAGGCAGCCTTCAGTGCAGCCTGGGCTTCGGGAGAATCGGTGAGGAACGCACCGAATGTGGCCTGACGGTATTTTGGCGCCCATATCTCGCTCGCCTGGTTGAACGGGCTGGCCATGCCGCGCAGGTAGACCCGCGCAATACGCTGCGATTCCGCGTCGTCCAGCGGGGCATTCCACTGGCTCCGGTCGATGAAGCTGGTCGGGTGGACGAAAAACACCGCGTAATCCTGTTCCGGATCACTGCTTGGCGGCGGGGTCTGCTCGACCCCCGCGGTCGCGGGCTGCCAGCGCGAGGGGTCGTCGGTGCCGATGCCGGGGCGGGAATACCACATGTCCGGATCGAGATAGGCGTTCTGGTCGAGCGGCTGCTGTTCGACGAATTCGCCGCGCGGCACCATCGCCAGCCGGGTCAGTTCGTTCGACCAGATGCTCAGCACGAAGCCGCCAGCGATGACCAGGATGGCGATGCCGGCGACGAAATACAGGAATTTACGTGCCATGGGTCGCTATCGCCTCTTGATCGAGTTGCTGGTCGTTCTGTTCGGAGCGCCGTTCCAGGAATACCTTGATCATGGCCATCATCGGATCGGCCAGAAACAGGCCGAGAACTCCGAACAGGATACCCATGATCAGCTGCGCCGCCAACACCAGCGCCGGAGCGAGGTCGACCGTTTTCTTGGCGATCAACGGGATGATCACATAGCCGTCGAAGGTCTGGACCAGGAAATAGACGAAGATGGTGTAAAGCCCCATATCGGTCCCGCCCGAAAATCCGACCAGCACCATCAGTACCCCGGAAATGAGCGCGCCAAGATTGGGAATGAAAGCCAGCAGGCCGGTCAATATCCCGAGCAGCGCGGCCATCGGTACCCCGTAGAACGACAGCAGCGCCCAGGTGAACAGCCCTTCGAACACCATTCCCACCAGCCGTCCGGCCATCAGGCGGCGCATCGCGGCGCCCATCTTGGAAGCGGTGATATAGAAGTCGGACCGTTTGTGGTTGGGGAGCATCCAGGCGACGCCACGCTCATACAGGTCGGGCTCCATGGCGAAGTAGATCCCGATGATGCCGATCAGCAGCAAGGTCGTGAATCCGCCGAAAATGCCGCCGATTGCCCGGGTGACGGTGCCGACGCCGCTCATCAGGTTGCCCGCCAGGTTCTGGATGTCGCCCTGGTCGATCGCGAAGCCCTGTCCTTCGAGCCAGGAAATGGCCTGGCTGACCTGCGCCTCGATGATCTGCGGGAATTGCGCCGCCTCGCGCGATATCTGCGATCCGGCGTAGGTGGCCAGCCAGTAGAAGAATGCCAGCGTCAGCAGCAGGACGATGCCCACGCGCCACATCCGGCGGATCTTGAGCGCGCGGCCCAGCAGCCGGGCTCCGCCATCGATCATCGAAGCGAACACCATCGCGCCGAAGATGACGAGCAGGGACTGCGAGATGTAGACCGCCAGCACGACCAATCCGACCACAGCGGTCCAGACAAAGGCGCGCTTGGCTTCGTATCGCAGCTGGCTGTTGGAGATCATCGTGGGACTCGAACTCATATGCCCGGCAGGCAAACCTCCATCGGCGCCGCTCGATTTGTCTGGATCAGTCATTTCCGGGTTCCCCTGCGACCTTCACCTTTGCCGGGCGAAGTGTCGTCCACGCGCGGTCACCGCGCAATGACGTCCACCAGCTTATCGGGTTCCAGCTCGTGGTCCCGTCAAGCGAGAAAGTGATGAATTCCGCACGGCCGCCGATATTTTCCAGCGGAACGGGGCCGCCAAGCCCGGTGGGGACCGGCGCGCCGGGGGGCGCAGCGTCGGCACGGCTGTCCGAGGAATGATCGCGGTTGTCGCCCATCAGGAAGACATGACCTTCGGGAATGGTGATCTCCGGATAATTATCCAGTTCCTGACTCCGGTGATCGATGATCAGATAGGTCGCACCGTTAGGCAGCGTTTCGCGGTAGGTCGGCATTTCGCAAACCTGTTTGCCCGATTGCAGCGTCACCGCCATGCCGGGATACGAGAATTCGTCGCAGGTGTTGTTCGGGTCGGTCGGGATCTGGATTGCCGGTTCGACCTTCTGGGGTACCGGCACTCCGTTCAGGATGATCTGTCCATCGACCACGGCCAGCCGGTCACCGGGCAGGCCGACCACCCGCTTGATGTAATCGACGTCGTGATGCGGGGGCACCGGGACCACGATATCGCCGTATTCCGGTGTTGCCGGCCAGATCCGCGTCTCGCCGCGCGGCAGCACGTGGAACGAGGCGGATACCCACGACCAGCCGTAGGGATACTTGCTGACCACCAACCGGTCCCCTTCCAGCAGGCTCGGCATCATGCTGGGCGAAGGGATGTAGAAAGGCTTGGCCACGAAAGTGTGAAACATCAGCACCGCCAGCAACATCAGCGCGAGGCCGCGCAATTCGGCCAGCCAGTTGACCTTTTCGCTGTCCTGGCTGCCACTGCGCACGTCTTTGTTTTTCAATTCTGTTACCAATGCTTCGTTACCGGTGTTCATGAGGTGCCTGGATTCAAGAGGGAACCGCTTCGATAATCACGAAAGCCTGTGCCCATGGATGGTCGTCCGTTAGGGTCAGATGAATGACTGCCTCATGGCCCGCGGGCGTCAGTTCCGCAAGCCGCTTTGCGGCGCCATTGGTCAACGCCAGCGTGGGGGCGCCCGAA
Organism: Allopontixanthobacter sediminis; assembly: GCF_009828115.1. Taxonomy (GTDB): domain Bacteria; phylum Pseudomonadota; class Alphaproteobacteria; order Sphingomonadales; family Sphingomonadaceae; genus Allopontixanthobacter; species Allopontixanthobacter sediminis. The sequence continues at coordinate 541,338 of NZ_WTYL01000003.1, forward strand.
GGGGCATTCACCACCCCGATGTCCTTCATATATACACCCCGGAAAAAGCCGGTGCCGACTGCCTTGGAAAAAGCTTCCTTCGCGGCGAACCGCTTGGCGTAGGTGCCGGCGCGGGTGAACGGGCGCCTTGCAGCCTTGGCACGCTCGATCTCGGTGAAGCTGCGGTTCTCGAACCGCTCGCCGTGGCGGTCGAGCACAGCCTGGATCCGCTCGATACTGCACAAATCGCTGCCAAGTCCGATAATCATCGCGGGGTCCTCATCTCGCGTCATCCATCAGGTCGCGCATCCGGCGCACGGCCGCTTCCAGCCCGACGAACACTGCCTCGCCAACGAGATAATGGCCGATGTTGAGTTCCGCCAGTTGCGGAATGGCGGCAATCGGCTGGACATTGTCATACGTGAGCCCGTGGCCGGCGTGCGGTTCGATCCCGTTCTTTACCGCCAGTGCGGCCATGTCGGAAATCCGGCGCAGTTCTGCTTCGCGCTTCGCGCCCTCGGCGTTGGCGTATTCGCCGGTGTGGAATTCAACGACCTGCGCGCCCAGCCGCATCGCGGCTTCCAGCTGGCGCGGATCGGCTTCGATGAACAGGCTGACCCGGATGCCTTCGTCTACCAGCCGCGTGACCAGCGGCGCCAGCCGGTTATGCAGACCCGCGGCATCAAGGCCCCCTTCGGTCGTGCGCTCCTCGCGGTTTTCCGGCACGATGCAGGCGGCGTGGGGTTTGTGCCGCAGTGCAATACGGAGCATTTCTTCCGTCGCGGCCATTTCGAGGTTGAGCGGCAAGTCGGTCGCGGCCTGGATCCGCTGCAGATCGTCGTCGCGGATATGGCGGCGGTCTTCGCGGAGGTGGGCGGTGATCCCGTCGCCGCCCACGGCTGCGACGATCTCCGCCGCGCGGACTGGATCGGGATGGTCTCCGCCGCGTGCGTTGCGGATCGTGGCGACGTGATCGATATTGACCCCGAGACGCAGGCGGGACACCATTATTTGCGGCTCCCCGGTTTCGTCACCGGGATTGCCGCCAATTCCGCGGGCAGTTCGTCTTCCGCATACGTCGGGAAAGTAATCTGCACGAGCGGATAGAAAGGTACGTCGAATTGCACCTCGTCACTGGTCCGGTCGACCAGGGCGGCGAGTCCGACAACTTCTCCGCCCGCTTCGGCGACCGCGGCCATCGCTTCTTTCGAGGACAGGCCGGTGGTGACCACGTCTTCGACCAGCAGCACCTTCTCACCCTGCTTGAGGTCGAACCCCCGGCGCAGTTCGAATGTGCCGCCAGGACGTTCGAGGAACACCGCCTCTTTGCCTAGAGTGCGGCCCATTTCATGGCCGATGATGATGCCGCCCATCGCCGGAGACACGACCTTTTCGATTTCTCCGCGCAGTTCGCGGGGCATCGCCGCCACGATAGCGCTCGCCAGCCGGCCTGCGCGCATGGGGTCCATCAGCACCCGCGCGCATTGTAGGTAATGGGCGCTGTGGCGACCGGACGAGAGCTTGAAATGCCCCTCCAACAGGGCTCCGCTGGCCCGGAATTCAGAGAGAACGTCTTCTTCGGTCATAGTTTCTGTCTTGCCATGTTGCGCGCGAAGTTGCGCTTCGTTCGGTTTCCGACAACCCCTGTTGCGGAAATTTCTCCTAGAAGCGCTTGAGGGTGGGGGCAAGCATGCGTATAGGGCGCACCATACCGGTCCCCTCTGGGTCCGAGAATGGCTACTCCAGTCGGTTGAAATTCTAGCGGAAAGCGTCGGATTGATGAATTTCGGTACTTGGTCCAAGCGGGCTCTGACAATGGTTACTACTCTTGCTGCGGCCGCCGCTTTGGCGATGTCGCCGCAGGTGGCTATGGCGCAAGACGCTGCAGCGGACGTTACGGCACCCTTGCCTCCGGCGGCCTCGGCACCGGTCATCGATTCCGCGCCTGCTGATGCTGCTGCGACGTCAGATGCGGTTCCTGCCGCGGGCGCCTACCAGCCGCTCGGCACCGACATGATCAAGGGTCAGCCCGTCGAACGGGGTATGACCTTCCAGAATCAGTACACCGATGACGGCGAATTCGCGTTGTGGATGCACGATGCGATTCTCCTGCCGGTCATCACCGTGATCAGCCTGTTCGTTCTCGGATTGCTGCTGTGGGTGGTCGTCCGCTTCAATCGCCGCCGCAACAAGGTCGCATCGAAGACCACGCACAACACCTTCATCGAAGTGGTGTGGACCGTGATCCCCGTGCTGATCCTGGTGGTCATCGCGGTTCCCTCGATCACGCTTCTGGCGCGCCAGTATGAAACGCCGCCTGCCGATGCGGTCACGATCAAGGCGACCGGATACCAGTGGTACTGGGGCTATACCTATCCCGACAACGGCGGGTTCGAGATTGTGTCGAACATGCTGTCGAACGAAGACGCGATTGCCAATGGCGAACCGGCGATGCTGGCGGTCGACAACCGCATGGTCGTGCCGGCGAACACCCCGATCCGCTTGCAGACAACCGCTGCGGACGTCATTCACGCCTTCGCCGTCCCGTCACTGTGGTTCAAGCTCGACGCCGTACCCGGCCGGCTCAACGAACGCTTGCTGACGATCAAGGAACCCGGCATTTATTACGGTCAATGTTCGGAACTGTGCGGCGCACGCCATGGCTACATGCCGATTGCGGTCGAAGCCTTGCCCCGGGCCGAATGGGAAGCGTGGGTCCGCGAACAGGGCGGCACGGTAGCCGGCGATCCGGTTGAAGAAACCGCGGCACCCGCTGCCGCTGCGCCTGCGGAAGCCGCGCCTGCAGATACCGCTCCCGAAGCGGCCGTAAGCTGACTACGACGATAACGTTCGTCACGATTATTTGAAGGTTAAGAGGCACACCATGGCTACCACCGCCGACACGTTCCAGGCTCATACCGAAGATCACGGCCATCATGACGCCGATCACAAGCCGGCGTTCTTTGCCCGCTGGTTCATGTCCACCAACCACAAGGATATCGGTACACTGTACCTGATCTTTGCGATCTGTGCGGGCATCATCGGCGGTTTCATTTCCGGCATCATGCGGATGGAACTGGCGGATCCGGGCATCCAGTATCTCGGCTATTGGGTCAGCCTGATGGGCGGCGAAGCCAGCTTCGATGCCAATTTGCACATGTGGAACGTGCTGATTACCGCACACGGCCTGATCATGGTGTTCTTCATGGTCATGCCCGCCATGATCGGCGGTTTCGGCAACTGGTTCGTGCCGCTGATGATCGGCGCGCCGGACATGGCGTTCCCGCGGATGAACAACATTTCGTTCTGGCTAACCGTTGCCGGTTTCACCAGCCTCATGTTCTCGACCTTCGTTCCCGGCGGGACCGGGATGGGCGCCGGCATCGGCTGGACCGCTTACGCACCGCTTTCAACCACCGGCAGCACCGGTCCTGCGGTCGATTTCGCAATTTTCTCGCTCCATCTCGCGGGCGCCGCGTCGATCATGGGCGCGATCAACTTCATCACCACCATCTTCAACATGCGCGCGCCGGGGATGACCCTGCACAAGATGCCGCTGTTCGTGTGGTCGGTGCTGGTCACCGCATTCCTGCTGCTGCTGGCGCTTCCGGTTCTGGCGGCGGCGATCACCATGCTGCTGACCGACCGTAATTTCGGCACTACCTTCTTCGATCCCGCCGGCGGCGGCGATCCGGTGCTGTACCAGCATCTGTTCTGGTTCTTCGGCCATCCCGAAGTGTACATCATGATCCTGCCGGGCTTCGGCATGATCAGCCAGATCGTAGCTACTTTCAGCCGCAAGCCAGTATTCGGCTATCTCGGCATGGCGTACGCCATGGTCGCGATCGGCCTGGTCGGGTTCGTAGTCTGGGCGCACCACATGTACACCACCGGTCTCGACGTGAATACGAAGATGTATTTCACCGCTGCGACCATGGTTATCGCAGTTCCGACCGGCGTGAAGATCTTCAGCTGGATCGCCACGATGTGGGGCGGTTCGATCGAATTCAAGTCGCCGCTCGTATGGTCGATGGGCTTTATCTTCCTGTTCACCGTGGGCGGTGTGACGGGCGTGGTCCTTGCCAATGGCGGCGTGGACGATGTGCTGCACGACACCTATTACGTGGTTGCTCACTTCCACTACGTGCTGTCGATGGGCGCAGTGTTCAGCCTGTTCGCCGGCTTCTACTACTGGTTCCCGAAGATGAGCGGCAAGATGCACAGCGAATTCCTCGCGCATCTGCACTTCTGGGTGTTCTTCATCGGGGTGAATATCATCTTCTTCCCGCAACACTTCCTGGGAATGGACGGCATGCCGCGCCGGATCCCGGATTATCCGGAAGCGTTCGCCTACTGGAACAACATTTCGTCCTACGGCTATTACATCATGGCCGGATCGATGGGGATATTCTTCGTCAACCTCGCCTATGCGTTCATCGCCGGCAAGAAGGCGGGCGACAATCCTTGGGGCGAGGGTGCGACTACGCTGGAATGGACCCTTTCCAGCCCGCCGCCCTATCACCAGTTCGAAACGCTACCGGTGATCGAGGACCATCACGATTACCACGATCACCGTCCGGTAACGGCCTGACGGTTTCGCCGCCCCGCAAACAGGGCGGCAGCAGAAAAAAAGGGGTGGGGGTGTGCCGGATACGGTGCGCCCCCATCTTTCCAACGAATTGGGCCAACCAACCGAGGAGCAAGCCGCGAGGCTTCGAGACAGATGACCACCGCTGCACCCATCACGAAACAGGCGCTGCCCACCGATTGGCGTGATTTCTACGCGCTGACCAAGCCGCGCGTGATGAGCCTGGTGATCTTTACCGGCCTGTGCGGGCTGCTCGCCGCGCCCGGGTCGATCAACCCGGTGCTCGGGTTTACCGCTATCCTGTGCATTGCGCTTGGCGCTGGCGGGGCGGGTGCGCTCAACCAATGGCTCGAAAGTGATCTCGATGCCGGGATGAAGCGGACCCAGAAGCGCCCGATACCGGCTGGCCGGATGGACCCGACGAACGCCCGCGATTTCGGAATTGCCCTGTCGGTCCTCTCGGTCTGCCTGATGGGTATCGCGATCGGCTGGCTGGCAGCGTCGATCCTGCTGGTGTCGATACTCTATTACGCGATCATCTATACGATGTGGCTGAAGCCGCGCACCCCGCAAAACATCGTCATCGGCGGCGCGGCAGGGGCATTCCCCCCGATGATCGGTTGGGTCGCGGTTACCGGCGATATCACCTTGATGCCGGTGCTGCTGTTTGCGATCATCTTCATGTGGACCCCGCCGCATTTCTGGGCACTCGCACTGTTCATCAAGAGTGATTATGCCAAGGTCGGTATTCCGATGATGCCGGTCGTTCGCGGGCAGGCGTCGACCCGCCGCCAGATCATGGTTTATTCGGTGTTGCTGGTGCCGATCGCCGCCGCGCCTTGGTTTATCGGCGGCACCGGGGCGATTTACGGGATCATCTCCATCGCCTTGTCGCTCGCGTTCCTCGCGCTGTCGGTCCCGGTTGCCACGCGTATTTCCGAAGATGGCGATGCGATGAAGCCGGAAAAGCGGCTGTTCGCCTTCAGCATCCTCTACCTGTTCGCCCTGTTCGCTGCGTTGGTCGTCGACCGGGTGGCGGCCTACCAAGGATTTGCGCTATGACGCCCGAAGAACTCGCGGAATTCCGCCGCCGGCAGAAAAGCCGCAACTGGGTATTGGGTGGCTTGCTGGTGTTTTTTGCCGTGTTGTTTTACGCCATTACGATTGTCCGCATGGGTGACTGATGATGAACAGTAGCGCGATCAACAACAAGAATAACCGCGTCGGCCTGATTGCATTCCTGGGTGCGCTGGCCATGCTCGGCATGGGGTATGCGGCGGTACCGCTGTACCAGTTGTTCTGCCAGGTGACCGGATTTGGCGGCACCACGCAGCGGGCCAGCGCAGAGGAAGCCAGCCTTGCCGAGCGCGCGGCGGCCAGCGCCGGGGGCAAGCAGATTTCCATCCGGTTCGACGGTAACATCGCCAGCGATGTGCCGTGGACCTTCAAGCCCGAACTGGCGACGGATACCATCCGCATCGGGGTCCGCGATATCGCGTTCTACACAGCCCGCAACAACAGCAACGTACCGATTACGGGCACTGCGACCTTCAACGTCGAACCGGAACAGACGGGCAAGTACTTCAACAAGATCCAGTGCTTCTGCTTTACCGAACAGACGCTGCAGCCCGGCGAAGAAGTGCGTATGCCGGTGCTCTATTTCGTCGATCCCGCGATCCTTGCGGACGAGAATGCCAAGGATGTGGAACAGATCACGTTGAGTTACACCTTCCATAAGGCGATTGATCCCGCATCATAGGGACACGCCGGGCAAAATTGCCAGATAGCCGCGCGCGGCACTGGACCTGATAAACGTGGCCTATTATGGGCAACCGAAACCGCTCTGACAGGATAAGAGATTCATGGCTGGCAAAGTAAACCACAGTTACCACATTCTGCCGCCGGATATCTGGCCGCTTGCGCTGTCCGTATCGGCGCTCACGTTCACGAGCGGCATGGTGCTGTTCATGCACGAAATGGCCAACGCGCATCTGGTACTGGGTATCGGGGTAGCGGGTTTGATCGCCAGTTTCTTCAGCTGGTTTTCCAACATCGTCAAGGAAGCGGAAGAAGGCCACCATACGCCGGTGGTGCAGTTGCATCTTCGTTACGGGATGATCCTGTTCATCGCGTCCGAAGTGATGTTCTTCGTCGGCTGGTTCTGGAGCTGGTTCGATTTCTCCCTGTTCCCGAGCACGATTTCCGAAGTGATCGCGGGCGAATGGCCGCCCAAGGCAATCGAAGCGGTGATGGATCCGTTCGACCTGCCGCTGCTCAACACGCTGATCCTGCTGTGTTCGGGCACCACCGTAACCTGGGCGCACCACTCGCTGATCCACGGTGACCGTGACGGGCTGAAGAAGGGCCTGTGGGCTACGATCCTGCTCGGCATCCTGTTCTCCGCAATCCAGGCTTACGAATACAGCCACGCGCCGTTTGCATTCGGCGGCAACACCTACAGTTCCGCATTCTACATGGCGACCGGGTTTCACGGCTTCCACGTATTGGTCGGTACGATCTTCCTGATCGTCTGCCTCGTGCGCAGCTACAAGGGCCACTTCACTCCGCGCCAGCATTTTGGTTTCGAAGCGGCGGCGTGGTACTGGCACTTCGTCGACGTGGTGTGGTTGTTCCTGTTCATTGTCGTCTACGTCTGGGGCGGTTGGGGCGCTGAAATACATTAATGACCTCAGGTGATCCTGAAATTCCGGAAGGGCAGCCACGCATGGGCGAGGCTGCCCTTTTGGGTTTGTGTCCCCGCTGCGGGGGACGGACGCTGTTTGGCGGGCTGACCAGATTCGCGGATCATTGCCGCACCTGTTCACTGGATTTCTCGAAATTCAACGTGGGCGACGGACCCGCCGCGTTCCTGATCCTGATCATCGGTGCATTGATCGTCGGCCTCGCGATGTGGCTGCAATTGTCTTACGAACCGCCCGTCTGGGTGCATGTCCTCCTTTGGGTGCCGCTCACTACGGCGCTGGTGATCTTCGGCCTGAGAGCCGCGAAGGCCGCGCTGGTGTTTGCCGAATACCGCAATCATGCGGGCGAAGCAGGACGCAAGCCATGAAAATACGCGAGCTCCCGGTCGTCGCCACGATCATCGTCCTCGCTGCGGTCGCGACCATGATTGCGTTGGGCTTCTGGCAGCTTGGCCGCCTCCAGGAAAAGGAGGCGCAGCTGGCAATTTATTCCGCCGCCCAGTCCGACGTAAGCGAAATCGCCTATCCCCGCGACAAGGCTTCGCTGCAGGCAGCACTGTACCGCCGTAGCCGTTTCGAATGCGCGCGGGTGACGAATATCCTTTCCGTATCAGGCAGCTCCGCCAACGGGCAGAGCGGGTGGGCACACAAGGCCGAATGTGTGTTGCCGGACGGGGCGACCGGAGAAGTTGCGCTGGGCTGGTCACGCGATCCGGCAGCACCGGAATACACTGGCGGAACGGTCACCGGGATCATCGCGCCGGGCGGCCGGATCGTGGCTGATCCGCCGCTGGCCGGGCTCGAACCGCTGGCGAAGCCCGACCCGGCGGATATTCCCAACAACCATCTCGCCTATGCCGGGCAGTGGTTCTTCTTCGCCCTGACGGCGCTGGTGGTGTTCTTCCTGGCGGTTAAGCGACGCGCGGAAACGTAAGCGCGGCGCAGCAGCGCAAGTTTCGCCGCCCCAAGCGCCTCTCGCTTGCCCTTGCATCGCTGCGCAGCTAACCGCCTTTCCCTATGGACTATATCTCGACCCGCGGCGCTGCGCCGACTCTTGATTTCGAAGGCGCGACACTGGCCGGGCTGGCGCAGGACGGCGGGCTGTATCTGCCGGCGCACTGGCCGCAGTTCAGCAAAGACGAGATCGCCGCGATGGCCGGACTGCCTTATGCGAAATTGGCAGCGCGCATCATGCAGCCGTTCGTGGGCGATAGCCTGACCGGCGAAGAGCTGGGCGCCTTGTGTGATCAGGCTTATGGCCGCTTTTCCCACGCGGCCGTAACTCCGCTAACCCAATTCGACGAGCAGCAATTTCTGCTGGAACTGTTCCACGGCCCGACACTCGCGTTCAAGGACGTGGCCCTGCAATTGCTCGGTCTGCTGTTCGAGAAATTCCTCACTCGCAGCCATGATCACCTGACCATCGTCGGTGCGACCAGCGGCGATACCGGGTCCGCCGCGATCGACGCGGTCGCCGGGCGGGAGCGGATCGACATCTTCATGCTCCACCCCAAAGGCCGGGTCAGCGATGTCCAGCGCCGCCAGATGACCACGGTCCGCGCGCCCAACGTCCACAATATCGCCATCGAAGGCAGCTTCGACGACGCGCAGGCGATGGTGAAGCGGGTATTCCGCGATCCGGCGATGAATTCGCGGCTCCACATCGGCGCGGTGAATTCCATCAACTGGGCACGGCTGATGGCGCAAGTGGTGTATTATTTCGCCGCCGCGCTGCAGCTCGGCGCTCCCCGGCGCAAGATTGCGTTTTCCGTCCCCACGGGCAATTTCGGGGACGTGTTCGCGGGCTATGTTGCGGCGAAGATGGGACTGCCGATCGAGCGACTGATCGTGGCGACGAACATCAACGACATTCTTCACCGTGCCTTGTCGCAGGGCGATTACTCCGCCGGAACGGTCACCGCCACCGCGGCACCGTCCATGGATATCCAGGTCAGTTCCAATTTCGAGCGGCTACTGTTCGATTGCGGCGGGCGGGACGGCGCGGCCATGGCGGCGCAGATGGGCACGTTCGAGGCGGACAAGGCAATGCGGCTGACCAACGCCCAGCGTGAGGGGGCGGCGGGCCTGTTCACCAGCGCGCGTGCCGATGCGAACGACATGGCCCGGGCGATGCGTTGGGCCAGCGAGGCGTGCGGCGAGATTATCGACCCGCATACCGCCATTGGCCTCCACGCAGCGCGCGATTCCGGCCTTTCGGCAGATATTCCCGTCGTAACCCTTGCAACCGCGCATCCGGCGAAGTTCCCCGACGCGGTGGAACGCGCCACTGGCCAGCGCCCGCATTTGCCGGCCCGCGTCGGTGACCTGTTCGCGCGCGAGGAAGCCTACACCGAACTACCGGGCGATTACGATGCGGTCACCGCCTTCATCGCCGAACGCGCTACACCGGGTTCCTGATGGCGGAGCTGGCCGAACAACCGCGGATTCTCGAAGGGACGGCGTGGGATGATTACGGGCTGGTCGACAGCGGGGACGGGCGCAAGCTTGAACGCTATGGCCCGTACCGCTTCATCCGGCCCGAACCGCAGGCGATGTGGCAGCCGCGCTTTTCGCAGTGGGAAGCTCAAGCGGAATTCGTTCCCGGATCGGACGAGGATGGCGGCGGCCGGTGGCTCTACGATAACCCCGTCCCGGAAGGCGGTTGGCCGCTGAAATGGCGCGAAGTGGGCTTCACCGCGCAATGCACTCCCTTTCGGCATCTCGGCTTCTTTCCCGACATGGCGCCGGTTTGGGACTGGATGCGGCAGCAACTGGACGGCAGGACCGATGCGCAGACTCTCAATCTGTTCGGATATACCGGTGTCGGCAGCCTTGCGCTCAGCCAACACGGCCCGGTCACCCATGTCGATGCCTCCAAGAAATCGGTCGCCCAGGCGCAGGCCAACGCGCTGCTGGCCGGCATGGAAGAGCGCCCGATCCGCTGGCTGGTGGACGATGCCGCGAAATTCACCGCGCGCGAGGTTCGGCGGGAAAAGCGATATGACGGAATTATTCTCGACCCGCCCAAATTCGGGCGCGGACCGAAGAACGAAACCTGGCGCATCGAGGACTGCCTCGCTCCGCTGGTGGGGGATTGCCGCGAACTGCTCGATGCGGACAGCCGGTTCCTGTTCCTGACGGTTTACGCCGTGCGCATGTCCAGCCTCGCGCTGGGCGGATTGCTGGCGGAATTGTTCGCTGATTTGCCTGGGGTAATCGAACACGGCGATCTCGCTGTTCGGGAAGAAGGGGAGGGGGCGCGCCTGCTCCCGACCGCAATCTTCGCGCGCTGGCGCAATACCGTCTAGGGGGCTGGCATGGCCGATTCGCTTATCCTGGAAGTTGCCGATTTCGAGCACGACGTCCTGACCGGCATCTATTCGGAGGAAACCGGAAAGCCGCAGCCGCTGAGGATCAGTATGGCCGTGACGCTTAAATGCGCTGATCGGTACGATCCAGAGACTCCGCTGGACGCCAGCAAGAACTATATGGACCTCAAATTCGCCGCCAGTGAAGGGTTGCCCCCGGGCGTCCATTTCAAGCTGATCGAGGCGGTTGCGGACCATATAATCGAAACGCTGATGGTACAGGACGAGCGGGTCGAAGCGGTCACCGTCAAGATTGTCAAACTGGCGATTGCCGAGGCGAACGAGCAGATCGGTATAACCCTCACGCGGCACCGGCGCTGATCCGGTGCAGAGAGTACTGCGGATTGATGGTTTGCCGGGCAGCGCGATCGACGCAGCGGCGGAATTTCACCGCGTCTGGCTTACGCAGGTCAGGGCGGCAGTTGCGGAAAACATTTCCTCACTCGTTTTAGTGATGCCAGCCGCGCCGCACGATCACCGCGACTGGCGGCTGGGGCTGGCCCGCGATCTGGCCCGCGAAGCGGCACCGTGCCGGGTCAATGTCCTCGCAGGCGCTGACACCAGCGCGATCGCCGCGACGCTGGAATATCTCGAGCGCGCGCCGGGCGTGACCGGCCAACTGCTGGTAACCGATGGCCAAGGCGCGGGAAATCCGGCACATTAGCGTCATGGATGGTACCTCCGCCCCGATTACAGCCGATGCCCGCCTGCTGGTCGACACGTTCCAGCGCCGGATTACCTATCTTCGGCTGTCCGTGACTGACCGCTGCGATCTGCGCTGCACCTATTGCATGCCGGAGAAGATGAAATTCCTGCCCCGCGCGGAAGTGCTTTCGCTGGAGGAATTGCACCAACTGTCGCTCGCATTCATCGCCCGCGGTGTTCGCCGGATCCGGCTGACCGGCGGCGAGCCGCTGGTGCGGCGCGACATGATCGACCTGGTAAAGGCCCTCGGGAAGGAACTGGGTCGCGGTCTGGACGAACTTACCCTGACGACCAACGGTACCCGATTGGCGGACCACGCCGAGGCTCTCGCTTCTGCAGGGGTCAGGCGGATCAATGTTTCGCTCGACACGCGCGATCCAGTCCTGTTCGAGCGGCTAACCCGGCGTAACCAGTTGTCGCAGGTGCTGGAAGGGATCGCGGCGGCGCAGTCGGCCGGACTGCAGGTCAAACTGAACACAGTCGCGCTCAAAGGACTGAACGAGGACGAGTTGCCTGACCTGATTGCCTGGGCTCACGGACAGCGTCATGACGTCACCTTGATCGAAACCATGCCGCTGGGCGAAGTCGATGGCGACCGGATCGATCATTACCTGCCGCTTGGCGGGGTGAAGGACAGTCTGGAAGCGCGCTGGACGCTGACCCCGTCCGGTCATCGGACCGGCGGCCCGGCCCGCTATTTCGATATCGGGGAGACTGGCGGCCGGCTGGGCCTGATCACGCCCCTCACAAACAATTTCTGCGAGGGATGCAACCGCTTGCGGGTGACCGCGACCGGCCAGCTGTATCCATGCCTCGGCGGCGGGGAGCGGGTCGATTTGCGGGCGGCGCTGCGTTCCGGCGATCCCGCCGTGCGGCTCGACGCAGCCCTGGACGAGGCGATGCGGATCAAGCCGGAGAAACATCATTTCCGGATCGAGGCACGCGGGGCGGAACCCGCCCAGCCGCGGCACATGTCGATGACCGGCGGCTGACATGCCGGTGCGGGTGCTATTTCTGGGGCAATTGGCCGACCTGGCAGGGACCGGCGAAATCAGCGTGCCGGCGCCGCTGGACTGGGACGGTTTGTTGCGCTCGGTCCCGGCGGCGGTGGCCGAACGGCTCCCCGCGGAAACGGTCAAACTCGCCTGCGCGGGACAAGTGCTGGCGGACAAGATATCCTTGTGCGCGATGGACGGTGATGAAGTTGCGCTGCTGCCGCCGGTGAGCGGGGGCTGAGAACGCTCATGCGCGACATCCGCCTGATCGACCGGCCATTCATTCCCGGCACCCTGATCGATCCTTTCACGCAGGCCAATCCCGGTCTCGGCGGGGTGTGCACCTTCGTTGGCGAAGTGCGCGCAGAAGGCGGCGTCGAAGCGCTGGAACTGACTCATTACGAACCGCTGACTCTGCCCGGGATGAACGCGCTCGCGGACCGTGCCTGCGCCCGCTTCGACCTGATGGGTCTGCTGATGGTTCACCGGATCGGGATGATCCGTCCGGGCGAACCGATCGTCTGTGTATCGGCCGCGGCCCGGCACCGCCGCGATGCCATCGACACTGTCGATTTCGTGATGGACCACCTGAAGAGCGCCGCGTGGTTCTGGAAACGCGAGAAGCGCGCTAACGGCTGGCATTGGATCGAACCGCGTGCAGAGGATCATGCCGATCTGGCGCGCTGGAAAATGCCGCACCCCGAATAAAATCGGTTCGATTTGACTTGGGTCAAAGCGTCGCCGGATTGGCGGGCGCAAAGATATTCCCGGCTCAAGGGAGTATTGACTATGTCCAGACATCTTACCCGCGAAGTGATTGCCGACCAGGCAAATGTCGTCGCAGTCCCCACGATTGTCGAAGCGTTGCAGCCGGTCCAGGTCGACCGCAGTTTCGAGATGCCGACCGGCCTCTATGTTGCCACTGCCGCCTGCTACCTCGCATTCCTGGCAATTCTGGTGACATCCTTTTCCAGCCCCGGGCTGATACTGCCGATGGCGATCATCGGAGTCCTTATCGCCGGTTTTTTCGGCGTTCCCGCGGCATGGACCCGTATGGCCCCCGGCAGCGCGAAGCGCGCCATGTCCTCGGGGCAGTTCAGCCGGGGCGGTATCATGACGCTGACGGGCCGCCTGTCCGCCGGGGAAGCCACCGTGCAGATGTTGATCCTGCCGGTTCTCATCGTTCTGTGGGCCTTGGCAGTAGTTACCATCGCCGCCCTGATCTGACATCAATGGCCGGATCATTGCGGGCCGGGTGCGTCAGCGCATCCTGGCCCGCAATCCGGACAGGACCGTATCTTCTTCCGCAATCAGTGCTGTGACGGCGTTGCGAGTATCCTGGATGGCCTGCCGCTGTTCGAGTGCAATGGAGGCATCTGCGTGCAGCAGGTCGAGATCGCCGAGCGGCACCGCTGCCTCGCTACGCGCCGATTCGAGGCTTGCCAGTGCAACTTGGGCGCTGGCCCAGCGGTCGCTGGTAACATCCGTTCCCGCCGCCGCATCGACCAGCCGCGCCGTTGCCGGCGCAGCGTCCATGAAGCGGCGATGTGCGCTGGCCGCGGTGCTTTGCAGCTGCGCCAGCCGTGCCACCAGGTCGGCGGGCGGGGGCGATTCGGGTATTGGTTCGACCGGGATATCGACCGGCTGAAACGCACCCTCGACCCGCTCGACATCGCGCACGGCCAGCGAAGGATAGGCTGTACTTTGGCTCGCACAGCCGGACAGCAGAATTGCGGCAAGGCCTATGGCCATTTCGGGCGAGCGGAGGTAAGGGGGAATGGATAGCATCGTATGGTTCTTACCCCCGGCGTCCGCGTGATGCCAGCGTCAGTAATGACAGGGGGTGATTGTCTGGGTGGGAATACATGCAGGGTGACCTGCAAAACCTGACTTCGGCGTTGACTTGAGGGTGATCATCCCTTAACGGCTCCGATCTTTCCGGGGGTCCGCAATCTGCGGTTCCTTGGTCGCGCCGGTTCCCTCGTGGGGGCCGGCACAGCATTTTATATTGAAAGTGAAATCACCATGTTCGCAGTCGTGCGCACAGGCGGCAAACAATACCGGGTTGCTGCCGGAGACAAGATCGCAGTTGAAAAACTCAGCGGAGAAGCCGGTGACACGGTAACGCTGGGCGATGTCCTGCTCGCCGGTGAAGGCGATTCGATCGCGGATGCATCGAAGGTTGCTGTTTCGGCAGAAATCATTGCGCAGGCCAAGAGCGAGAAGGTGATCGTTTTCAAGAAGCGTCGCCGTCATAACTATCGCCGCAAGGCCGGGCATCGCCAGCAACTGACGCTGCTGCGCATCCTGTCGGTTGGTGACAGCAAGGCTCCGGCCAAGAAGACTGCCGCACCGAAGGAAGAAGCGGCTCCGGCTGCGGAAACCAAGGCTGCGCCCGAGAAGAAGGCTCCGGCCAAGAAGGCTGCACCCGCCAAGGCTGCTGCCGAGAAGGCTCCGGCCGAGACGAAAGCCGCAGAAAAGAAAGCTGCGCCGGCGAAGAAGGCTGCTGAAAAGAAGCCTGCCGCCAAGAAAGCACCGGCTGCCAAGGCCGCGGACAAGAAATAAGTCGCAAGACTTCGGAGTAATACGAGATGGCACATAAAAAAGCAGGCGGTTCATCCCGCAACGGTCGCGACTCGGCAGGTCGCCGCCTTGGTGTGAAAAAGTTCGGCGGTCAGGAAGTGATCGGCGGCAATATTCTCGTGCGCCAGCGCGGGACGAAGTTCTATCCGGGCTCGAATGTCGGCCTCGGCAAGGATCACACCCTTTTTGCGACTGCAGAAGGCCGCGTGCGATTCCATTCTGGCAAACAAGGCCGGAAGTATGTGTCGGTCGATGTGATGGCAGAAGCCGCAGAATAAACGGACGTAGCCACTGACATGGGCCGTCCGACAGGATGGCCCAGCCGGTTCTAGCCGGCACCGAAGAGGGAGAATGGGCCACCTTGTTTCAAGGGGGCCGGTCTCCCTTTTATCGTTTCTCCCTCGTGCGAGGTCCGGGCGCAAACAGGTCTCGGACTGGCGAAAAGTGCTTTCGCCGCAATGGGATTGTCACGCAATGACCCTAACGGGACGGTTAGGTCGGAGCGGGGCGGGAGGAGAGACGTTTCATGTTCTATCGCAGCATCAGGCTGTTCCTGCGGCCCGTATGGCCCGAGGACTGGCAGGATATCTGGCAGGGAATTGCCGACGAGGGGATCACCCGTAATCTGGCGACGGCACCATGGCCCTACACCAGGGACCATGCGCGCAGCTTTGTGTCCTTGTCGCGCGATCCCGCCTTTCCGTCGTTCCTGCTGACCCGGCCTTCGCACGGTGGCGCGGTTATCGGCTGCGCCGGTCTTGGAGATCAGGGCGGGAAGGCGGAACTCGGCTATTGGATCGCCCGCCCTTATTGGGGTCAGGGCTACGCCACCGAAGCGGCAAAGGCCGTGCTCGAGATTGCGCGGATGCTCGGCCACGACCAGGTCGTGGCGAGCCATTTCCTCGATAACCCGGCGTCCGGCAAGGTGCTGCGCAAGGCGGGTTTTCGGCCGACCGGGCGTGTAGAACCGCATCGCTGCGTGGCCCGCGGCGAAGATGCCGATGCTGCGGTCTACCTTTGTGATCTGGACGAAGATTCGCGAATGCCGCAACGTGCGGCATAGTAATTGCTGGCGGAATTATTCCGCCGGCATGACTGCATCGGGAAATTCGCTCTCATAAACGCGGATCAGCGGCCGGTCGTCATGGTTCCAAGGGTGAAAGCCCGGCATGAAGTAGGCAAACCACTGAGGAACGATACGGCGCAGGAAGCCGGGCTTCCACAGCAGATAGGCGGCGATCTTCAATTTCCATTTGAAGCCTGTCAGCCCGTCTTGCGCCAGCAATTCGGCCATATCCGCGACGCGGTGACCGATGAACCGCTTGGTCACGATCAGCATCAACAGCGATTTGACCTTCCACCGGCGGAACCGGCTCCAATCCCGTGTGGCGTGCAGCCAGGTGTCATAGGCGACGCCCTTGTGCTCCACTTCTTCCGCCGAATGCCAGCGCCACAGATCGCCGAGATCCCCTGCCGCTCCTTCGAGGTGCGCGGGATTGGACAGCAATTCCTGTCCCAGCATCGCAGTGAAATGTTCCAGCGCCATCGTCGCCGCGAGGTTGAGGATTTGCGGGCGGCCCTTGGTCATGGCGAGCATTTCTTCGACCCGCCGGTCGATAAAGGCGATATCGTACCCCGCACTCTCGGCCAGCTTGTTGAACACGATGTGTTCGCGGGTGTGGTTGATTTCCTGCTTCACGAAAGCGCGGATTTCTGCCGCCAGCTTAGGTGACGCGTTGTCGCGGTGGGCCTTGACCGATTCGATGAAAAACGCCTCGCCCCGGGGGAAAGTTGCGGACAGAGCGTTGAACCAGGCGGTGGCGACGGGATCGCCGTTCAGCCACCACCGCTTCGCCGCCATATCGCGGCCGAACCGCCGATCGCGGACCACGATATCAAGGTCTGCAGGGCTCCGGGAAATGTGATCGAGATCGAAACTGGTGGGGGCGTTCATGGCAGGATTCCGTAGTTGAATTCAACCTCTGAATATTCACTACTTACATTGTTGTCAATAAGGATTTGGCGCGGGATCGCCCTTGTCGAACGTCGGTGTCGGTTCTACCCCAGCGATTGCGCACTACCGAAACCACGGGGACTTTACGCCAGAATGACAAACCGCAGACGTTTATCTCCCGAGGAATCCCGCTCCGCCGCGCTGCAGGCCGCGCGCGCGCTGTTGATTGAGAGCGGACCGCAATCAGTGACGCTGAAAGCCGTAGCTGGGCGGATCGGGCGGACACACGCGAACCTGCTGCATCACTTCGGCTCCGCATCGGGTCTGCAGAAGGCGCTGGCGGAACATCTGGCGTGGACCGTGTGCGAGACGATCAAGGACGCGGTGCGTGCCAGTCGGGTTGGGCTCGGAACACCGCGCGAAGTGGTCGACCTCGCGTTCGATGCGTTCGACAAGGAGGGGGCGGGGGCGCTCGCGGGCTGGATGCTGCTGACCGGCAACGAAGACGCGCTCGATCCGATTGTCGAGGCGATCCACGCACTGGTCGATGAGATCGCGCCCGAGGAAGCGAGCCATGGCCGGATCAGCGAGATGCGGGTGCATGAGGAAACGCTGACGCTGGTATTGCTGGCACTGGGTGACGCACTGATGGGAGCGGCGCTGGCGAAATCGTTGAACCTGCCCCGTAGCGCGGTTCGGGACCGGGCCGAACGCATGCTGACCGCTTCCGTGGAGGAAGGGACTCACGCCGGGTAACCTATTCGGGGTCAGCGTCGCCCTGTGGTTGGAGATGCATCCACGGCGGCGCCAGATCTGCGGGTATGTCCGCAACGCGGCGGTGATCCAGCGCCAGTTCGAGGTCGGGATAGGCAGCCTTTCGCCGTTTTTCGTCGGACTGCGCCATCGGCACCACGATCAACCGCCGGTTGACCTTCTGCCGCCAGTTCATTCGCGCCGTGTTCTCCTGCCCGACATAGCATCCCTTGGTGAAGGAGACGCCGTGAAGTTCCGCGGCGTTGGTTTCCAGCCACAGGATATCGCCAAGATCCGCCCGTCCTTCAGGAACTCCGAGGCTTAGACGATGCGCGCGCCAGGCGGCGTCTCCTGCTTCGTCCGTGTCCGAAACAGTAGCGATCGAGCGGCTCCCGAGCTCCGCCAGCCGGGGATCCGGGGCCGTGCCCGCCCCAGTGTCGCCAGCCGTTTCGGCCTGCCAGTAAATCCCGAGCGTAGGGTCGCGCGAAATCGTGATCTTGCGGCGCAGCCGGTACAGGGAAAGGCGCTTAACAAGGTCATCCGCCGCGGCTGCCTCGCAGTCCAGCAGCAAGTCGCCCTTGTCGCCGGGCCATACCAGGAAGTCGAACATCGCCTTTCCCTGGGCGCTCAGCAGGCCGGTCCAGACCGGCAGGGGGCCGGTAACATCATTGGTGACGAGGCCCTGCAAAAACGCCGCGACATCTTCGCCGCCGTCTATTGGGGCCAGCCGGATTACGGCGCGGTCGAACAGGCGGGTTGCATTCATAGCGCTTAGGTGGACCTTCTGCCGGAAAAAGCAACGGGTCTGGCCGCGCGGCGAAAAGTGCTGCTATGGCGCCACCATGTCCGCGCGCAGCCTGTCACTCCTGACCTTCATCTGCATGTTGTGGGCGCTGAACGTGGTGGTCAGCCGGCTGGTGGTAGACGGCATGGGTGTCCCGCCGCTCTGGTTTGCCGCGCTTCGGTCGCTGGTAGTGGTAACCGTCCTTGCCAGATACCTGCGCCCGCTTCCGCCGAGATGGCCGTGGGTGGCGCTGGTTACCTTCATGATCAGCGGCGGTTCGTTCGGGTTGCTGTTCGCGGGCTTGCGCGATGCGACGCCCTCCGCCGCCGCAGTGGTCAGCCTGTCCGGCGCGCCGCTCACCGTGGTGTTCGCGATCCTCATCCTCAAGGAAAAGGTCCGCTGGCGGCGCGGGGTTGGCATCGCGCTGTCGTTTCTCGGCGTGGCGGTGGCAATCGCCTCGCCCAGCGGCTGGTCGAGCAGCGTCGGTCTCATCTTCGTGGGCGCATCGGCAATAGTCGGTGCGCTCGGTTCGGTATGGCTCAAGACCATCGAACTCCCGCCTCTGCGGCTGCAAGCGTGGGCCGGGCTGGTGTCCGCAATTGTCCTGTTTCCGTTAAGCGCCATGACCGAGGGCGGACAGGCCACATCGATTATCGCGGGCGGATGGCGCTTCGCCGCCGGGCTGGCGTTCTCGGCGCTGGTGGTGTCGGTCTTTGCCCATACCGTTTATTTCCGGCTGTTGCGGGATCACGACGCCAACCTGATCGCTCCGCTCACCTTGATGACCCCGATTTTCACCATCGCTGCGGGCGCGGCGATCACCGGTGACGATGTCGGGCCGCAATTGCTGATCGGCGCGCTCATTGCCGCCTCGGGCGTGCTCGTGATCCTGGTCCGGCCAAGCCGCGAGCTGTTCAAACCCCTGCTGGTCCGGACGAGAATCTGATCGCGGGAATTCGGGATAGTGGTGACAAGTCGCGTGTTCCCCGCTTAGGGAGCAACCTATGGCAGAACCTACCTCACTGACCCTGCGCCGCCCCGACGATTGGCATGTCCACCTGCGCGATGGCGACATCATGCGCGGCGTCGCGCCACATACCGCGCGGCAATTCGCCCGCGCAATCGTGATGCCGAACCTGTCGCCCCCGGTGACCACGGTCGCCGCGGCGGAGGCGTACCGGGCGCGTATCCTGTCGGCGGTGCCGCAGGGGATGGATTTCACTCCGCTGATGACCGCGTACCTTACCGATGCCAGCGATCCCGACGAACTCGCGAACGGGTTTGCCAGCGGCGTGTTCACCGCGGCGAAACTCTATCCCGCGAACGCGACGACGAATTCCGCACATGGCGTTAGCGACATCCGCGCGATTCTACCATCGCTGGAGAAGATGCAGGACATCGGCATGGCCCTGCTGATCCACGGTGAGGTTACCGATGACGATGTCGACATCTTCGACCGGGAGGCGGTGTTCATCGACCGCGTCCTCGCCAATCTGGTGCGCGACCTGCCCGCTCTGAAGATCGTTTTCGAACACATTACCACCCGCGATGCCGTCCAGTTCGTCGAGCAAACCGGCGAAAACGTTGCGGCCACGATCACCCCTCAGCACCTTCAAATCAACCGCAACGCCATGCTGGTCGGCGGGATGCGCCCGCACGCCTATTGCCTGCCTGTGGCCAAACGCGAGTTACACCGGCTGGCCCTGCGCGAGGCGGCGACTTCGGGTTCGGCGAAATACTTTCTCGGCACCGACAGTGCGCCGCACGAGGTCAGCACCAAGGAAAGTTCCTGCGGCTGTGCGGGAATTTTCAACGCGCCCTTCGCGCTGGAAAGCTACGCTACCGTGTTCGAGGAAGAAGGCGCGCTGGGCCGGTTGGAGGCGTTCGCATCTGAAAACGGACCGCGCTTCTACGGTTTGCCGCTGAACGAAGGAACGGTGACGCTGGAACGCGCGGAAGTGGTAGTTCCGGACTTGGTGGATGCCAACGGTGCAGGGATCGTCCCATTCCATGCTGGGGCTACGCTCCGTTGGCGGTTCGCTGGATAATCAGGGCAGGGCAGCGATTTTTGCCCGGTTCCGCCGTGCTATCAGGTCCCAGACAAAGATTGCCAGCGCGGTCCAGATCAGCAGGAAGCTGGCAAGCTGGATGAGTCGTAAGTCCTCGCCGAATACGAACAGGCCCAGGAAAAAGACGATCGTCGGCGCGATGAACTGGATAAAGCCGAGCACTGAATAATCCATCCGCCGTGCGGCAATGGCGAACAGCAGCAGGGGGATTGCGGTGAGCACGCCGCCGAGCATGATGATCAGGCTCAGCGTAGCGTCCTGGCCGAAAGCCGATCCCGCCGATGTGGTGCTGTAATAATAGGCCACGCCCAAAGCGGGGACCAGCAGGATCGCCGATTCGATTGTCAGGCCGGGAAGGGACCCGACCGCGACCTGTTTACGCAGGAGGCCGTAGGTTCCGAAACTGAGGGCAAGCGACAAGCTGATCCACAAGGTGGAGTACGCTCCGCCGAGCAGTAACAGCACGCCGGCGGCGGCGATGGCGACCGCGGTCCATTGGCGGCGCGTCAGCTTTTCCTTCAGCAGCAGCGTCCCCAGCAGCACGTTGACCAGGGGATTGATAAAATAGCCCATGCTGGCGGCGAGGACGTGGCCCGACTTGACCGCCCAGACATAAACCAGCCAGTTACCGCCAATCAGTACGGCGCTGCCGGTCAGGGTCAGCATGACGCGCCGGTCTCCGAGCGCCTTGCGGAGATCGGCCCCTTGCCGCCGGAGTGCGACGATCACCAGACAGATCGGGACTGTCCAGATAATCCGCCAGCCAACGAACTCGAGCGCGGGTACGGTCTTCACGAGAATCAGGTAAAGCGGAAGGAACCCCCAGATCACATACGCGGCGAGCGCGGCGGGCAGGCCGGACGGCGGCGCATCGTTCTGGGGCAATTCCATCGATCGCCTTTAGTTTGGGCCGATGCGCCGGGCAAGGGCTGCCTTTTCATCGGCTTGCCGCCCGATTTCATTCGCTTCGTCGCAATTTTTAATTCCTGCATCTCCGGTTGCGAACTGTTCAGGAATGTCAGCCTATTCCTGAACACATCGAATAACCCACTCGCTTTTGTTCTCCCCGGTGAGGGCTGGACCAAAGAACCGAAGCACCAGAAAAGGATGAGTACGATGACGATCAAGAGCAAGACATTCGCCGCATTGGCACTCGCAATTCCCGCTTTCGCGATGAGCGCGCCGGCGATGGCTGTTGCGCCGATGCAGGCACCGCAGTCTGTTTCCTACGGCGCGGCATCGGTCCATGCCGACCCCGTCTTTGAGAACGGTCGCGATCGTTATGACCGGCGTTACAACCGTGGCCGCGGCCACGACCGGTATGATCGCCGGGACAGCCGGGATTACCGCAACCAGGGATATCGCGGCGACAATTACGGTCACGAGGTCCGCCGCGACACCCGCATCTGGCGCGACCGTGACGGACGGTATCGTTGCCAGCGTGATGACGGCACCACGGGCCTGCTGATCGGCGGCGCGGTGGGCGGACTGCTCGGTAACGAAGTTGCCGGCCGCGGAGACAAGACGCTCGGGGCAATCCTCGGGGCAGCAGGCGGCGCGATCCTTGGTCGCTCGATCGACCGGAGCAATTCGCGCTGCAGGTAAGCCGAACAGCTGATCCAAAACTCGACGCATCAAGCGCCCCGCTGCATCTCCGGATGCGGCGGGGCGTTTTTGCGTTTACAGTCGGCTAAGGATTGTCCCGATAAGCTTCCCGTTACGGGACATGGTGGGCGGAGCATCTTGGAAGCGGGGCCTTTCTGGACGTAATCCGCCAAGTAACGTCCAAAGCCAGTTGTTTCCGGAGTATGCCCATGAAGTTCCGTCCCGCCCTTATGGCAGCCACCCTACCGTTCATGCTGCTCGCGGGCTGCGGCAACGGGGCCGACGATGCAGATACGGCGGCCGAGATGGATCCAGCGACGCAGGCGGCACTTGGCGATCCGATCATGGTCGATCCCGATCTCGCGGGCCAGAACGAGGCGAACGCGGGCCTGACCGGCGGAGGAAATGGCTCCTTGCCGGCAGAAGCGACCACTCCGGCGGCGATTAAGGGAGCCCGCGAAGATGCGATGGCGCTGGTCGGCGGCAGCGTGAACATGAAGGCCCCGCCCAAGGCCACGGTTGTTGAAGGCGACGTGCCGGAAACTGCCGTCCTGACCGCGGCAAGCCGGGCGGCAGTGCTGCCAAACGGCACGGATTGCACCGCGGCAGCCGAGTATTCCGCCGCGTGGGCCGCCCGCCTGCCGGTCACTTTCCCGGTCTATCCGCGCGGTGCGACACAGGAAGCCGCCGGTACCGACAAGGGGCAGTGCTCCCTCCGAGTGGTCAATTTCCTGACCCCGGCAACGCTCGATGAAGTCCTGTCGTTTTACTACAGCCGGGCCACGAACGAGGGCTACACCGCCGAACATTTGAAGGTTGCGGGCGACAATGTCCTCAGCGGAACCAAGGGCGGGGCAGCATTCGTGGTCTATGCGCGGAAACAGGCGAATGGCCTGACCGACGTGGACCTGGTCACCAGCGGCAAGTAGCGCTGCGGATCGCAGCCTAGTTGGTGAAACCCACGCCGACGCTGGCGCGAGGCTGGTCCATCTCGCTGCTGGCGACCGGATAAGCGCAGTAATCCGCGGCGTAATAGGCTGCCGGGCGGTGGTTGCCGGACAGGCCGATTCCGCCGAAGGGCGCGCTCGACGATGCGCCATTGGTCGGCCGGTTCCAATTTACGATCCCGGCGCGGATATTCGCCCAGAACCGGTTGTAGTCCTGCGGTCCGCCGCCGATCAGCGATGCCGACAACCCGAAGCGGGTGCGGTTCGCCTCGGCAATGGCTTCGTCGAAATCGTCGACCTTGATCACCTGCAGCAGCGGCCCGAACAATTCGACATCGGGGCGCTCGGTCATCGCGGTCGTGTCGATAATCGCAGGCGAGAGAAACGGCAGTTCGTCGTCTTTGCGGGTCAGGTGCTTGATCGCCTTGCCGCCGTGCGAAAGCAGGTAGAGGAAGCTCTCGACCAGTTGGTCCGCTGCGGCGTTGTCGATCACCGGGCCCATGAACGGCGCGGGATCGGCGAACGGTTGGCCAACGATGATCCGCTTTGTCAGGTTGCGCACTTCCTCGATGATCGGATCGTACATCTTCGCGGTTACGATCAGCCGCCGCGCGGCGGTGCAACGCTGGCCCGCGCTGGTGAAGGCGGACTGCACGATCAGCATCGCCGCGTCTGAGATTTTCGGCGTGTCGATCACGACGATCGGATTGTTGCCGCCCATCTCCAGCGCGACGATCTTGCCGGGGTTGGCCGCAAGCTTCTTGTTGATAGCGATGCCCGCCTGCGCCGAACCGGTGAACAGCACCCCGTCGATGCCGGAATGCGCGACCAGCGCCTTGCCTTCCTCGGGGCCACCAATTAGCAGCTGCGCCACGGCGGCCGACATCCCGGCACGGTGGAAGCACTGGATCAGCAATTCGCCGACCGCAGGGGTTTTCTCGCTCGGCTTGAAGATGACCACGTTGCCCGCGATCAGTGCTGGGATGATGTGGCCGTTGGGCAAATGCGCCGGGAAATTATAGGGGCCGAGCACAACCAGTACGCCGTGCGGTTTGTGACGCACGGCAGCAGTGCCCTGGAGCGCGGAATCGAGCTTCTTCTGCCCGGTCCGGTCGGCATAGGCGGTGACCGAGATATCGACCTTGTTGATCACCGCTTCGACTTCGGTGCGCGCTTCCCACAGCGGCTTGCCGGTTTCGCGCGCGATCAGGTCAGCCAGTTTCTCGCCTTCCTTGCGCACTTCGTTGGCGAAGCGGCGGCACAGTTCGATCCGTGTCGCAAGCGGCTTGGCGGCCCAGGCGGGCCACGCCCTCCGCGCCCGATCAACAGTCTCATCGACATTGCCGACCGGTGCGCGCCATAATTCTTCGCCCGTGGCAGGCTCGTAAGAAATAATTTCGGTCTGGGACACTGTGTCGAAACTCTCCGGTTGCGACCTGCCTGTCGGGATCGCTCTTAGAATAGGCGGCCTTTATGCTGCACGGCTTCTACCGACCGCTGCGCTGCGGTCAATTCCGCTATGCGGATGGTGGATTCATTGCGTTAAGAAGGAATGAGCGAGGCTCCTGGCAAAATACCGGCGGGGGCGGGTGGTTCGCCAAGCGCAGCGCCTAATCTCCGAACCGCTGCCACCTTGTCCTTGAGCGGCTCCCAGTCGTCGCGCTGGTCGATCGCCGACCAGATGCCCTCGACTTCTTCGATAAGCATGGATTCGGTACTGGCCGTGGCCAAGTAAACATCATCGGTATCCAGCGGTTCGTAACCGGAAAAGGCTTCGGCCAGCGGTCCGGATGCATTCCTGCCGCCGCGGTGCCGGAGCCAGAAGGTCTCCGGCTCCTGAACTTCGTTGCGCATGGCGGCTTCGCAGGCCGCGACGAGCGCAGCGTCGCGCTCCGCACCTTGCGAGGTAACGCCCAGCCGCCAGATCCAGCGGCGCGCGGTGGCGGCCATATACAGCGGACCGAACCGTTCCAGCGCGGCAATCAGCGGCGGCGCGTCGGCAATTGAGCGCAGTGCAATCGCCAACTGCCCGCAATTCCAGTGCAGCGCTTCGGGTTGCCGGCCAAAGGCATACAGGCCCTGGCTGTCGAAATAGGCTGCGGTAAACCCGGCGTCCCAGCGGGGTAACCAGCGCCACGGTCCGTAATCGAAACTTTCCCCGCTGATGTTCATGTTATCGGTGTTGAGGACCCCGTGTACGAAGCCGGCGACCATCCAGCTTGCCGCCAGGTCGGCCAGCCGTTCGACCACCTGGTGCAGCAATTGCACCGCCGGTTCTTCGCGGCCTGGGGCGCCAGCCGGTGGGGGCGGCCCGGGATAGTGTTCGAGGCAGTAATCGACCAGCGCGGCCATGTGGTCCGGTTCTTCGAGCACCGCGAGCCGCTGGAAGGTGCCGATCCGGATATGACCGTGGCTAAGCCGGACCATCACGGCCGAGCGGGTTGGCGAGGGCTCGTCACCGCGAAACAGTTCTTCGCCGGTTTCGATCACCGACAGGGTCTTTGAAGTGTTGACGCCCTGCGCCTCCAGCATCTCGGTGGCGAGAATTTCGCGCACCGCACCCTTAAGGGTCAAACGCCCGTCACCGGCACGGCTGTAAGGGGTGGTGCCCGATCCCTTGGTCCCGCAGTCTAGCAGCCGCCCGTCGCCGCCGCGCATCTGCGCGAACAGGAAGCCGCGCCCGTCGCCGATCTCCGGATTGTAGACCCGGAACTGGTGGCCGTGATATTTCAGGGCCAGCGGCTGCGGGAGATTGTCCGGCAGCGGAGCGAATCGCCCGAAATGCTGGGTCCACTGATCGTCCGACACGTCCGAAAGCCCGATCGCCCGGTCCCACCGGTCGTTGCGGAAACGCAGGACGGTGCTGGGGAAATCTGCGCCGGGCACGGGGCTGCCCAACCAGTCTGCCAGTTCGAGAATTGCGGGATCGGGGCGGTAGGCGCCGGGTTGCGGTTCTGCTCGCATCAGTGGATAGTGGGGGCGCGCACCCTGCATGGCAAGGCCGGCCGTGCTGGAAGCGCACCTGATTCAGTTCGCCACAACAGGAAGCGACCCAGCGCCGATGGACACAATGACTGAAGATCTTCTGTGGGCGGACCGCACTTGGGAAAGCCCCGATGGCCTGACCCTGCATTTTCGCGACTATCCCGCCGACCCCGGCGCCGGGCGTGCCGACCGGCCTCCGCTGCTGTGCATGCACGGGCTAACCCGCAACGCCCGCGATTTCGCGCCGATGGCGCAGCGGCTGGCAGGCGAGTGGCGGCTGATCGTGCCGGAAATGCGCGGCCGCGGGGAAAGCGAATACGCCAAGGATTACATGACCTACAACCCGCTGACTTACGTCGCGGATGTGGAAGCGCTGCTGGCGCAGGAGGAGATCACACGATTTGTCGCAGTGGGGACTTCGCTGGGCGGGCTGATGACCATGCTGCTGGCGGCGAAAGACCAGAGCCGGCTGGCCGGCGCAGTGCTCAACGATATCGGCCCGGATATCGACCGTGCGGGAATCGAGCGGATTCGCCAATATGTCGGGCAGGGGCGCAGCTATCCCAGCTGGATGCACGCCGCCCGCGCCCTGCAGGAAGTGCACGGCGCAGCGCATCCGAAATTCGGCATCGAACAATGGCTGGAAATGGCCAAGCGCGGAATGGTGCTGCAGCCCAACGGACGTATCGGCCTCGATTACGACATGAACATCGCCGAACCTTTCCAGCAGGACGACGGCGCCGCACCGCCCGATCTATGGCCAGCCTACGATGCGCTGCGGAACGTGCCGCTGTTGGTCCTGCGCGGAGAATTGTCCGACCTGCTGACGCCAGACACCCTCGCGGAAATGCAGCGTCGCAATCCTGCGGCGGAGATGGTCACGGTGCCGGACGTCGGCCATGCCCCGACACTGGAGGAACCCGCTGCACGTGCGGCGATCGACCGGTTGCTGGCAAGAATCGGCTGAGAGCGGGCGAATGAAACGTAGCGGCAAGGTGCGCCCCCGACCTGCGTCGGGCAGGAAGTCAGCGGCACGGCCTGCGGCGAAGGGAAAACCTTCGCCGCCTGACTCGCGACCGCACATCCTGCACCTCCACTCGACTTTCGCGGCAGGCGGCAAGGAGCTTCGCAGCGTCCGGCTGATAAACGCATGGGGACCCGGTGTGGGTCATTCCATCGTCTCTGCCGTCCCCGATCGGATGGAAGCAACACAGCTCATTTCTCGTTCTATTCCAGTGGCCTATCCACAGAACTTTCCATCGCTTATTGGCCGCCCGACCCTTGGCCGTCTGCAGAAAATGGCTCGCGCGATGCGGGGCTACGATTTGGTCCTGACGTACAATTGGGGCGCAATCGATGCGGTAATGGCGCACACGTTGTTCGGGCAGGCGATGGATCTTCCGCCGCTGATCCACCATGAAGATGGTTTCAACGAAGACGAATTCAAGCGTTTGAAAAAGAGGCGGAACTGGTACCGCAGGATTGCTCTTGGCCGAGCGTCCGGACTGGTTGTGCCGTCGGAGAAACTGGAGGAAATCGCGCTGGTTCAGTGGGCGCAGCCGATGGGCCGGGTCAAACACATCGGCAACGGGATCCCGACCAGCGATTTCGCCCGGAAGCCGCGGCCCGACGCCCTGCGCGGGGTGATCAAGCGCAAGGGGGAATTCTGGGTCGGTACCATGGCGGGCCTGCGCAAGATCAAGAACCTGCCGCGACTGGTCAGGGCGTTTGCGGTGTTGCCGGAGGAATGGCACCTGGTGATCGTCGGCGAAGGGCCAGAAGAAGAGGCGATCCGGGCCGAAGCCGACCGACTGGATATCGGCCACCGGGTACATCTGCCCGGCTTCGTTCCGGAGCCGGCGAATTACGTGGGTCTGTTCGATATCTTCGCCCTTTCCTCCGACAGCGAACAATTCCCGATCTCGGTGATCGAGGCGATGGCGGCGGGCGTGCCGGTCGTCGCCCCGGCAGTGGGCGATATCGTGCAGATGGTTTCGGATCTGAACAATCCCTACATCACCGGCGCGGGCGACGAGGCGAGCCTGTCGGGATCGTTATCGGAACTCGCGTCCCATGAACGGCTCCGCACCGAGATCGGAGCGTCTAACCGTGCGAAGGCGCGCACCGACTTCGACGAAAAGAAGATGATCGAGGCATACCGGCGCCTCTACTCGTCCGCCATGGGCCGCAGCACCCTCGGCTGAAAGTCTGGGGCCATGCCGCTTAACCCTCCATTCACGCGGTGGGGGACAGTTAGGCAAACTTCAATTGCATCATTGCTGCCATCGGTTAAAGACCCGAGGCGCAGATTTTGTACCATTCCGGAAGAGCCGTTCGCGGCGGTGAGACCAGACAATTGGCCCTGATACCGAAAAACAACAGCAAGAATCCACTCGCTACGCCAGAAGAAAAGAGGGCCAAGCGCGAAGCTGCCGCCGAAGACGTGCTGCTGCGCGAAGTTGATGAAGCGGTCCGGCAGGACCAGATGAGCAATTTCGCGGCCAATTACGGCAAGCAACTGATTGCGGCGATCGTTCTCTGCCTGGCCGCGTTCGGGGGGTATTTGTATTGGCAAAGCCAGCAGGAAGCCGGAATGGAGCGCGATTCAGAAGCTCTGGTGGCAGCGTTGGACCAGATCGAGGCAGGAAACCTCGATTCCGGCTCGGCTGCGCTGGACCCGCTGATTGCCGATTCAAACCCCGGCGCGGAAGCAACTGCGCGGTTGCTCAAGGCCGGTGTGGCCCTGCAGCAGGGGAACGCCCGGCAGGCGGCTGAATTGTTCGCTGCGGTCGCGGCCGATGAAGATGCTCCTCCGGCCCTGCGCGATATCGCGACCATTCGCAGTGTTGCTACATCGTATGACACCATGAAGCCCGCGGATATAATCGCGCGCCTCAAACCGCTGGCGGTCCCGGGCAACCCCTTCTTCGGCAGCGCGGGCGAACTGGTCGCAATGGCCTATCTCGAGCAGGGCAAGCAGAAAGAGGCGGGCGCGTTGTTCGCTTCGATCGCCAAGGATGAAACTGTTCCCGAGGGCCTTCGCTCGCGGTCTCGCCAGATGGCGGGGCTTTACGGGGTGGATGCGATCGAAGATGTCGACAAGGTGCTTGAACAGCTTGGCTCGCCGCAAGAGGCCGCTGCTCCCGGCGCACAGTAAGACGCTAATTCCCGCGCCTGAGTTTATCGGCGTGCTTGAAATCTGAGGAAAATTGACCCGATGACCGGCAATCACTTTACCCGAATAACCCGTGCGGCAATGGTCTTGTCCTTGGCTGCGGGGCTGTCTGCGTGCAGCGGTGGCCTCTTCGGCGGCGGCGACAAGAAAGCCACCCCGACGGTGGGCGAAAGAATGCCGGTTCTCTCCCGCATCGAAAGCGGCGCGGTGGTTGATCCCGCGCTGGCGGGCGTAGCGGTAGTGCTGCCCCCTGCGACGGTGAACACCGACTGGTCGCAAGGCGGCGGCAACGCTGCGAAGTCGAACGGTCATGTCGCGCTGGCGGAAAATCCCGAGCAGGCATGGACGGTCAGCATCGCGGGTTCGACCAATCGCCGCCGACTTGCCTCCGCCCCGGTCATTGGCGGCGGGATCATGGTCGCAGTCGGTACGGACGGTGTCGTCAGCGCCTTCGACGCGGCCACTGGCGCCCGGCGGTGGACCTATCAGATGAAGGTCGAGAACAATTTGCAGAGCGCGGTGTTCGGCGGAGGCGCCACCTATGACGGCGGCCGCGTTTACGCCACCAACGGAGTCGGCGAAGTCGCCGCTCTCGACGCGCAGACCGGCGCGGAAATCTGGCGGGTCAAACCGGCCGGCCCGCTCCGCGGATCGCCCACGGTCGCGTTCAACACGGTTTTCGTGATGACGCAGGACAACCAGATCATTTCCCTTTCCGCCGCAGATGGTTCGAACCAGTGGCAGGAATCCGGATCCAGCGCGCAGGCCGGCGTCTTTGGCGTCGCATCGCCCGCCGCAGGCCAAGGCACCGTCATCGCGGGATACAGTTCCGGTGAATTGTCCGCATACCGTTATGAAAACGGCCGCTCGCTATGGACCGACGCCCTGTCGCGGACTTCGATTTCGACCGAAGTGGGCGCGCTGACGGATATCGACGCCGACCCGATCATCGACCAGGGCCGTGTTTATGCGCTGGGCCAGGGCGGCCGCATGGCGGCTTACGAACTGGTGACCGGCCAGCGTATCTGGGAACTCAATCTCGCGGGTATTTCCACCCCGGCGATTGCCGGAGAGTGGATTTTCACCCTGACCGACGACGCGCGGCTTCTCGCAATCGCGCGGACCACCGGCAAGGTCCGGTGGATTTCGCAATTGCCGCAGTTCGGCAACGAGAAGAAGAAAACCGATCCGATTTTCTGGACCGGACCGGTACTGGCCGGAAACTACCTGTGGGTCGCCAGCACGGAAGGCCAGATTTACCGCGTGAGCGTCGCCGAGGGATCGGCATCGCTGTACCGGGAACTGAAGGCCGCGGTGTCGGTCGCGCCGATCGTGGCGAACAACACGCTGTACATCCTCGACGATGACGGCGTGATCCACGCCTATCGCTGATTGACAGCCCATTTGAGGGCAGTCCGGAACGCGGCCTTACCCGGCTCTTAACCCTTTTCGGATATCGGATCGGGCGTGAATATCGCGCCATCCTTCCTCACGCCAGACGTGACCAGGCCGTCAGCAGCCGCGCCTGACGCATTGCCGGCGAGCGACGTGTCTGCGGCGGTCGGGCTGGTCGGCGCGCTCGGATTGCTGGCGTGGATCCTGATCTGCCGGAATTTCGCAGAGATATCGCTGTTCCTGGACCTGCCCGGTCCGCGGGCCAGGCTCGACGGACCGCACGCCGCGCTCGCAGCGTTGCTGTTCAGCGCCGGCCCGATGATCGCGTGGTCGCTGATCGTCGACAAGGTCCACCGCCGCGCATCGACCGGGATAGACTGGACGCGGCCGCGTACGGTTGCGTCTGTCGTTGGTGTCTCGATCGTCAAACTCGCTGGTTTGTGGGCGACATGGGCGATTATCGGCGGGCTCTACTGCCTCGCGCGTTGGTATTGGCAGGGGCAGTATCTGTTCGCGATGGAAGTGATTGGCGCTGCGGCGATCCCGCTGGTCCTGCTGTCGGCCCCCTATGTCCTGTGGATCGACCGCGTGCTCGTCGATCCGCGCGACCACGCATGGCATTTCGGTGCAATGCTGAGCGGACGAGAGGATTGGGAGGTTGGCGAGGTCGGGAAGCATTGGCGGGCGTGGATCATCAAGGCGTTCTTCGGCGCGTTCATGATCTCCATCCTGCCGGGCGGTTTTGCCGAGGTGGTGAACGCCGACTTCACCGACATTACGGTAGATCCGGTCCGGCTGGCGTTCTTCCTGATTGCGTTGATGTTCGTCGCGGATGTGCAGATCGGTACCGTCGGCTACCTCGTGACCATGCGCCCGCTCGATGCGCAGATCCGCAGCGGCAATCCGTTGCTGGCCGGCTGGCTGGCGGCGCTCATCTGTTATCCGCCATTCGTGTTCGCCTTCATGGGCGGCGGGGGGATATTCGCTTACGAGGTGAATACGCCGGGCTGGACCCACTGGTTGGCAGGGAACGCGCCGCTGATGTGGTTGTGGGGCGCGGCGCTGGTAATTCTGACCGCGATTTATGCCTGGGCAACGCTGGCGTTCGGCCTGAGATTTTCGAACCTGACTTACCGCGGGGTTCTCACCAACGGCCCCTACCGCTTTACCCGCCATCCGGCCTATGTGTCGAAAAACCTGTTCTGGTGGCTGTCGGTACTGCCGTTCCTGGTCAGCAGCGGATCGGCCGTGGACATGATCCGCAACACGTTTTTCCTCGGCTGCGTCAGCGCGATCTATTACTGGCGCGCGAAAACCGAAGAAGCGCATCTGCTCGCCGAAGATGCGAAATACCGGCAATACCATGCCTGGATGCAGCACCATGGCCTGCTGACGAGGCCGCTAACCGCAATTAGTCGCCGTCTACGGCCACGCGGCTTCGCGGTGCACCCAGCAGAGTAATCCGGCTCAGAAGCTCTGCTTGTAGACCTGCGTGATGTCGCCGTTCCACTCGCCGTTGTACTGGTCTAGCAGGCGCTGCGCCGGAACCTTGCCGCTGGCGATGATCTCGTCCAGCGTTTCGAGAAAGCCGGTCTCGTTGTCGCCGCTGGTGTTGTGGCGCGCGCGCGCAATCAGGCCGCCGCGGCAGATCTTGAGCGCTTCCCGCCCGATATCGCGCAGCGTACCGCCGCCGGGGACGGGTGTGTCCAATGCCAGCCGGGGAACCGTGTTTCGAAGGCTCTCGCGTTCCTCCATGGTCCAGTCCTTGACCAGGTCCCAGGCGGCATCGAGAGCGTTCTGGTCATAGAGCAGGCCCACCCACAGCGCGGGCAGGGCGCAGATCCGCGACCACGGCCCGCCATCGGCACCGCGCATTTCGAGGAAGCTCTTGAGGCGCACTTCGGGGAAGGCGGTCGACAGATGGTCCCACCAATCGCTCTGGCGGGGCTTCTCGCCGGGCAGGATCGAAAGTTCGCCGCGCAGGAAATCACGGAAACTAAGGCCCGAAGCGTCGAGATATTTGCCGTCCCGGTAAACGAAATACATCGGCACATCGAGCATGTAGTCGACGTAGCGTTCGTAGCCGAACCCGTCCTCGAACACGAACGGCAGCATTCCGGTCCGGTGCGGATCGGTGTCCGACCAGATATGGCTGCGATAGCTCAGGAAACCGTTGGGTTTGCCCTCGGTAAACGGCGAATTGGCAAACAGCGCAGTTGCGAGCGGTTGCAGCGCAAGCCCGGTACGGAATTTTTTCGCCATGTCGGCTTCGGAGGAATAGTCGAGATTGACCTGGATGGTGCAGGTCCGCAGCATCATGTCGAGTCCGAGATTTCCCACCCGGGGCATGTGCCGCAGCATGATGTCGTACCGGCCCTTGGGCATGATCGGCAGTTCTTCGCGAGTCTTGTCCGGCCACATGCCAAGGCCGAGGAAGCCGACCCCGCAGCGTTCGCCGATCGCCTTAACCTGCTCGAGATGACGCCCGGTTTCGGCGCAAGTCTCATGGAGGTTTTCCAATGGCGCGCCGGATAATTCAAGCTGTCCGGCGGGTTCGAGACTGACGGTCCCATCCGCCCCGCTCATCGCGATGACCTTGCCGCCTTCTTCAACCGGCTCCCAGCCGAATTCCCGCAGTGCCAGCAGCAGGTCGCGGATGCCGCCAGCTTCGTCATAGGATGGTGCGTGGAAGTCCTTGCGGCAATAGACCAGCTTTTCGTGCTCGGTGCCGATCCGCCATGCGCTTTCCGGCTTCTCGCCCAATTGCATGGGCGCCACCAGCTGGTCGCGGTGCTCGATAATGGGTTCTTCCGGCCCGTCTGCGGTGCGTGTGCTCATGCCAGTTTCGTTAGGCAACTGGATAGGCAGGCGCCAGCAATATTAATTCGTTTCATCATCGCTCCCACTTTACCAGTCACCGGCTGCCCCCATCCATAACGCTGTCGCCGCGATGGCGGCGGTTTCGCCACGGAGTATTCGCGGGCCAAGGGTAATCGGTTTCACTTGCGCGCTGCCGCGAAGAAGCTCTCTTTCCAGCGGGTCGAACCCGCCCTCGGGCCCGATCAGCAGGGCGGCCGGAACGCCCGCAGCGGAAAAAGCTGCAGCGGCCGGCTCTCCCCCGTCCTCGTCGGCGAAGAACAGCGTACGGTTTGCCGGCCACTGGGCCAGCATCGCCTCGAGCCTTACCGGTTCGGCAATTTCGGGTAGCGCGGTGCGGGCGCATTGTTCGGCGGCCTCGGTCACGATCACCCGGGCCCGGTCGAGATTGAGCTTGTCCGCTACGCAGCGCCGCATGATCACCGGCTGGATTTTCGCTGCGCCAAGTTCGGTCGCTTTCTCCAGCACCAGGTCGAACCGGTCTTTCTTGAGCAGGGCGGGGCAGAGCCAGAAGTCGGCCACGTCTTCGCGCGGGCGCAGGTGCTGCGTTACCTGCAGCACAATTTCGCGCTTCGCCGCCGACATGACCGAGGCTGCCCATTCGCCGGTGATATCGTCGCACAGGATCACGATGTCGCCGTCTTTCGCCCGCATCACTCGTGACAAGTAGTGGGCCTGATTGCCGGACAGGGCGATACTCGCGCCTGCTTCGAGCGGACCGGGGACGAACAGTCGCGGGGCGCTGCGTGGGGGCCATTCCGGGGTTTTCGGGTTTGGGGCCGCGGGCATGGCTTCCCACTACGCGCGCCGCTCGGTAGGACGCAAGCATGAACGAAGGAATCGTCCCCGACACCCAGCACCGCGGCCTGATCGCGCAGCTGCCGCAAGTGCCGCGCGACCTCGCCCAGCTGGCGCGGTTCGACCGGCCGATCGGGTGGTGGCTGCTGTTCTGGCCCTGCGTATGGGGTGTCTGGCTGTCAGGCACGGGCTGGCAACTGGTGCTGGTGGGCTGGTTGCTGCTCGGCAGCATTGCGATGCGCGGTGCGGGCTGCGTCTATAACGACATTGTCGATGCGGATCTGGACCGGAAGGTTGCCCGGACCGCGGCACGCCCGGTCGCGAGCGGTCGGATTTCACGGCGGACAGCGTGGGTGTGGCTCGCCGCGCTCAGCCTCGTCGGGCTGGCGGTGTTGCTGCAATTGCGCTGGCAGGCCCAGCTGGTCGCGCTTGGCAGCCTCGCGCTGGTCGCAGCTTATCCCTTCATGAAGCGGATCACGTGGTGGCCGCAGGCGTGGCTGGGAATGGTGTTCACGTGGGGGCTGCTGGTTGGCTGGACCGCATTGCGGAGCGACAATTGGGATGCGCTCGCCGCGATCTACGCCGGGAGCGTCATGTGGGTTATCGGTTACGATACGATCTACGCGCTGCAGGACCGCGAGGACGACGCACTGGTCGGCATCCGCTCGAGCGCCCTTCGGCTGGGCGACCGGGTCAAGCTGGGGGTGACTCTATTTTACGGCGCTGCGATGGCTTTGTGGGCGCTCGGCTTCTGGCTGCTCCGGCCGGATCTGCTGGCCCTGCTCACCTTGGTGCCGGTTGCGGCCCACCTCGCCTGGCAAGTGGTCACCCTGGACCCGGGGGCACCGGAGAATCCCCTCGCGCGGTTCCGTTCCAACCGGTTTGCCGGACTGCTGATGGCGGCAGCGTGTTTCGTGGTTGGAAACGCCTGATGTGCAATCTTTACCGCATGACGAAGACTGTGGACGAGGTCGCCCAGATGTTTGGCGTCCGCAGCAATGCGGCAGGAGCGAACCTGGCGGCGGAGATTTACCCCGGCTATCCCGGATTGGTGGCCGAAAGCGGTATCTTGCGCCAGATGATTTGGGGTTTTCCGCTGCAGATGCGCGGGGCGAAGGGCCAACTGTTGAAACCTAGGCCGGTCAACAACGCGCGGACGGACAAGTTGAACAGCGGGTTCTGGAGGCCGAGTTTCGCGGCGCGGCGCTGCCTCATACCGCTCACCGGCTGGGCGGAAGCGCAGGGCCCCAAGGGCGCGATGACCCGAACGTGGTTGTCGGTGCCCGGGGCGGAATTGTTCGCCGCGGCGGGTGTTTGGCGGACCAGTGCGGAATGGGGCGACGTCTATTCGATGGTGATGACGGACGCGCCCGGTCCGGCTGCGGAGGTTCACAGCCGGATGCCGGTGGTACTCCATCAGGACGATCATGCCGCTTGGCTGGCGGGTGAGACCGAGGCCGCGCTCGGCCTGTGCCGTCCATGGTCGGGGGAGCTGTCGATCGACAGGACGAGCCAACCGTGGTTCGCGGGCAGTCCGACAGCTGCGCAGGGCAGCCTGTTGTGACGGATCAGGCGTAACTCACCACCTCGAATTCGATTCCGTCCCAGTCGAAGAAGTAGAAGCTGTTCGGGCCGGGATCGTAGGCCGAGTGACTGAACGGTTCGAGGCCCGCCTGGATCACGGTTTGCTCCGCAGCGTCCAGATCGTCGACCTGCAAACCGACATGGTTGAGCGGTTGGCCCTTCGCATAGCTGCCGGAAGCGCGGTCGCTTGAATACAGCGCGAGATATCCGGTGTCGCTGCCGATGTGGATTGTATGGCCATTGTTCATCGCGGGGCCCTGCCAGCGGATGTGCCAGCCGCACAGATCGGTCAGCAACGCGGCGAGGCGCGCGGGGTCGGTGACGGTCAGATTGACATGTTCTAGCTTGGCTACGCTCATTGCAAATACTCCATATTCCGGTTTCAAAGCGACGTCCGCCTGCCCAGAGTTCGATGATCTTCCGGGTGAGCGAATCGTTGCGTTTGCCTATCGTGCAACCTCAAGCTAAGTTTAGGTCAAGGAATAAAATCAGGAGCCAGCCAAGCCATGGCGCGAACACTTAGCAAGGACGATTTCCTGCCAATCGGGGATCTCGCGCGGCGTACCGGCCTATCGGTTTCGGCGATCCGCTTTTACGAAGGGCGCGGGCTGGTCCAGCCGATGCGTACAGGCGGCAACCAGCGCCGATTCCTGCGTTCGGATATCCGGCGCCTGAGTTTCATCCTCATCGCCCAGCAATTGGGTCTGGCGTTGTCGGAGATCGAGGACGAGTTGGCAAAACTTCCCCAAGGAAGGACACCGACGGCGAAGGATTGGCGGGCGATCAGCGCGTCAATCCGCAAGCAGCTCGACCACAAGATCGCGCAGCTCACCCGCACCCGCGACAAGCTCGATGGGTGTATCGGTTGCGGTTGCCTCAGCTTGTCGCGATGCCGGCTTTACAACGATCAGGATGTCGCGGCAAAGTCCGGTCCGGGACCCCGCTTTGTCCTGTCGGGACGCAGGTAAAGTCAGTTCAGGATTCGGGACCGAGAGCGGGATCGAGATCGCGCGGGCGCTTGAAATGCAGCAGCTTTCCGCAATCTTCTGCCAAGTCCGCCCAGTCGTCTATGTCGAGCTGGAACACGGCAAAGGCCGCCGTGGGATATTTATGCGCGGCGTCGTCGAACAGCGCGTCTTCGCCGGATGGCGGGACCAGCGCAAACAGCAGTTCCTGCAGGCCCGGATTATGGCCTGCGACCAGCACCGCGTCGGCGTCACCGCCCTTTTCGCGAATCACTTCGAACAGCGTGTCGGTCCCCGCCAGATACAGCCTCTGGTCGAATTGCGGTTCCATGTCCGGCAGGGCTGCGGTCAAGGTCTGGCGGACCCGCTCTGCCGGGCTGGCCAGCAGCACATCAAAGGTGGTTCCGTGCCGCGCGATATGCGCGCCGATCAGCGACGCGCCCTTGCGGCCCCGGTCATTCAACCCACGGTCGAAATCGCGCTTTGCCAGATCATCCCAATCGGATTTGGCATGGCGCAGGAGACCGAGGGTTTTCATGTCCGGATTTTCTGCCTTCATTCGGTTTGGTGCGGATCGGGCTGACGATCATTCTGGGGAGCCGGTGTCTGGCAAACACTGTTGCCGACCCGTTGTAAAGCCTCGTCCAGTGTCAGGCGTGTGACAGGCGTGCCGGGCGGGAAGGCACCGAGCAGCCGGCTGGGAAACGCGGACGACAGGACCACGAAGTGGCCGCGGTCGTCCTTGCTGCGGATCAGCCGTCCGAACGCCTGCGCCAGCTTGGCCCGGATCAGCCGGTCATCATAGGCGCTCCCGCCATTCGCGGCGCGGCGGGCGCGGTGGAGGATCGTCGGGCGCGGCCATGGCACTTGTTCCATCACCACGCAGCGCAGGCTGTCCCCGGGGACATCCACCCCGTCCCGCAGCGCGTCGGTGCCGAGCAGCGTCGCGCGGGGATCGTCGCGAAAGATATCCACGAGCGTACCGGTGTCGATCGGATCGACGTGCTGGGCATACAGCGGCAATCCGCCGCGTGCGAGGCGGTCGGCGATCCGGCCATGGACCGCGCGCATCCGGCGGATCGCGGTGAACAGCCCGAGCACACCGCCGCCCGCAGCCTCTATCAGCCGGGCATAGGCGCCGGCCAGCGCCGGGATATCGCCGCGCTTGATGTCGGTCACGATCAGCACTTCGGCCTGGTTGGCATAGTCGAACGGGCTGGCTGCGCTCGCTAGGTGCGGCTGGATATCGATATGCGGCGCGCCGGACCGGGCAATCGCCGCTTCCCATTCCTCTCCGTCGCGCAGGGTCGCGGATGTCAGCATGACCCCGTGTGCCGGTTCGAGCACGGTGCGCGCAAACGGCTTCATCGGGTCGAGCCAGCGGCGATGGATGGCAACGTCGAATTCGCGCGCTTCGGATCTTTCGACCGCCAGCCAGTCGACGAATTCCGGGTCTGCCGGGCCGCCCAGCCGGTCGAGCAGCGCTTCCCATGCACCGAGCAGGTCGACCCGCCAGCCAAGCGAATGGCGCGCCCCTTCCAATCGCG
Source organism: Allopontixanthobacter sediminis (assembly GCF_009828115.1). Lineage (GTDB taxonomy): Bacteria > Pseudomonadota > Alphaproteobacteria > Sphingomonadales > Sphingomonadaceae > Allopontixanthobacter > Allopontixanthobacter sediminis. The sequence goes on from NZ_WTYL01000003.1 coordinate 579,696, forward strand.
CCCGGCCTTGCGCGTCGAGCCAGTCGGGCGCGTTCTCCACCACCGCTTCGAGCCTTCCGCCCAAGGTCACCAGGGGATGCCGGATTGCCGCCAGCGCGGCCTGGGCCTGTCCCGCAAGCTGTACGAAATTGCCGTCCAGCCCCGCCGCTTCGGTTTCAATGCCGTAGCCGCCTTCCTGACCGCCGCTCTCGTCGCGCGCATAGGTCGCCGCGCGCACGGCGGCGAACAGCGTCTCCATCGGGCCATAGGGTTCGCCATCGTTCAGGCGCTGCAGCCACCCGTCGGACGGCAGTGCCTGCGCGGCGCGGATCGCATCCTCCACCGCTTTGCCGCCCGCCTCGTCGTAGCTGGCGACATCCGCCAGCCGCGCCGCAAGCCCGCGCCTGCGGCCCCGGGCGGTTCGTTCCGGCCCGATGATCCAGCGGCGCAGTTCGATAGCTTCCTGTCCGGACAATTCCGCCGCAAAGGTCGAATCGGCGGCGTCGAACACGTGATGCCCTTCATCGAATATAATCCGCGTCGGGCGCTGGGCATGGTCGCGGCCTCTCGCGGCGTTGATCATCACCAACGCGTGGTTGGCGATTACCAGGTCGGCCTGCGCGCTGGCCCGTGCGGACCGCTCGATGAAGCATTTGCGGTAATGCGGGCATCCGGCGTAGACACATTCCCCGCGCTGGTCGGTGAGCGCGGCAATCCCGCGCCGCGCGAACAGCGTCCCCAGCCAGCCGGGCAGATCGCCGCCGATCAGGTCACCGTCGCGCGAATATCCGGCCCACCGCGCCACCAGCTGCGCAAGGATCGCAGCGCGGCCGGCAAAACCGCCTTGCAGCGCGTCCTCCAGATTGAGCAGGCACAGATAGTTCTCACGTCCTTTGCGCACCACGACGGGCTGGGTGCCGTCTGCCCGCTGTTCGGGCCATCCCCGGCGGCTTTCGGACCGCAGTTGGCGCTGCAGGTTCTTGGTGAAGGTCGACACCCACACCGTGCCTTGCGCCGCGCTCGCCCACAGGGATGCGGGGGCGAGGTAACCCAGCGTCTTGCCGATGCCGGTGCCGGCTTGCGCCAACAGAAGATGCGGCAAGCTGCGCTGCGCCCTCGGGGCGAAAATCTTGCCAACTTCGCGGGCGTACATCCGCTGACCGTCGCGGCGTTCGGCAGAGTTTCCGGTCAGATGTTCGAGCTGCGCTTCGATCGCGTCTTCGGACAGGGTGATCTGGCCCGGTTGCGGACGTTCGGGCGCTTCGTCCCATTCGGGCAGTTTGGCGAATAGCCATTTTTCCGCAACTTCGGGACGCCTGATGTGCGGGCTGCAAATCTGCGCCCACGGCCACCGCATCCGCGCCAGCGATTGCAGGGATGACCAGGCACCGTCACGTTCAGCCCAGTCCTCGCGCTCGCATGTATCCAGCAATGCCCCGGCGGCAAGTTGCAACAGCGCCGGGATCTCGTCGTCGCTTCGGGGTTCTTCCAGCGCAAGCGCGTGGGCAATTCCCTTGGGGGTGGGTACGACAAACCGCGCGGGGTGGATGAAGGCGAACAGTTCCAGCAGGTCGAGGCCGGACAAGTCAGGGTAGCCGAGCCGGCTTGCAACCAGCGGAGCATTCAGCATCAGCAATGGCGTATCGGCTGCCGCCATGATCGCTTCGCCCTTGGACACGCCGCGGGTGTTGCCATTTGCGTCCCGCAGCCAAGTCCCGGCGTGGCTGGCATGGAGTGCGGGTAGGGGGAGGGGCTGCGGCACTGGCCAGCGTTAGAACACAAGCGGAACGGCGATCAAGTTGAATATCGTCCGGAGGCAGGCATCTGCGGGCGATCGATGGTTAATTTGTCCGTTCTTCTTAAAGTTTAGAAATCCCTGTCGTTCGAATGGTCATGACCATGCACGACCCCGACCTTAAACCCGCAAGCAATTCCCTGTTTGGCCTGTTCCGGCGCCCGAGAGAATATTGGCGGGCAACAAATATCCCCCGGCTGCTGGGCGACATTGCCACTTTCCAAGCGGAGCACGCGTTGGAAATAGACGCCTTCACTCTGACAGCCGCGCATGACTGCGTTACTGGCGCGGACCCGCGGCTGGCGCGCGAAATCGAGCAACGGGTTCACGCGGGCGGGCGGATTACCAGCGATTGGCTGCGGGAAGCGAGGGCAGAAAATTCGCGGCAGACGGGGATCGGATTGCTTACCGAAGTGATGAACCAACTGGAACGGAACATCGAGGAATTCAGCCACTCCACCCATGCCGCCCGAACCGCATCGAGAGACTACAGCAGTGTCTTGGCCAAACACGGCTCAGCGCTGGCGGCACAGGGAACGGACACCGGGGCACCGCAGGAAATCGTCAAACTGGTGCGCACGATCATCGACCACACCAAGGCCATCGAACAGCAGATGGCGCGTAGCGAGCGTCAGTCGAAGGAATTGCGGCGCGAACTGGATCGTACCCGTCGGTCAGCGGATCAGGATCATTTGACAGGTCTGTCCAACCGCCGGGCGTTCGATCTCCACTTTGTCAGCGAGATAGCTCGCTCGGCGGCGAGCGGTCAGCCCTTGTGTGTCGGCTTTTGCGATATCGACCATTTCAAGCTGGTCAACGATACCCATGGTCATGAAACGGGCGACCGGGTCATCCGCGCGGTGGCGCAGAACCTTTCCCGCGTGACCGGGGACCAGTGCTTCGTTGCGCGGCACGGCGGCGAGGAATTCGCGATCCTGTTCATGGACCGGACCTTGCCCGCGGCCTTCCAATTGTTCGACGAAGCGCGCGAGGCGCTGGCGTGCCGTGAACTGCGAAACCGCGCGACGGGCGCGCTGATCGGGCAGGTCACGATATCCGGCGGGCTCACCCTCGTGCGGCCGGGGATGGATCCGGGGCAGTTGCTGAGGGAAGCGGACGAAGCACTTTACCGCGCCAAACGCGAAGGCCGTAACCGGATCGTTGCCGCCGGGATGTGATCTTCGCGCTTGCGAAACGGCGGCCCATGGGCAAAAGCCCAGCACCATGAACCAACCCGTCGACAGCACCGAAGTGATCAACACTGCACGCGAATCCAAGGCGTGGCCTTTTCAGGAGGCGATGCGGCTGGTCAAACGCTATCCCGACGGGAAGCCGGACGGTGCGCCGATGGTGTTCGAAACTGGCTATGGGCCTTCCGGCCTCCCGCATATCGGCACGTTCCAGGAAGTGCTGCGCACTACGCTGGTTCGCCGCGCGTATGAAACCCTCACCGGCGGCGCGCCGACGCGGCTAATCGCCTTCAGTGACGATATGGACGGGTTGCGCAAGGTACCGGACAACGTGCCCAACCCGGCGATGCTGACGGAGCATCTGGGCAAGCCGCTCAGCCGGATTCCCGACCCCTTCGGCGAATTCGACAGCTTTGCCGCGCACAACAACGCGAAGCTGCGCGAATTTCTCGACCAGTTCGGGTTCGAATATGAATTCGTGTCGTCGTCAGACAGCTACAATTCCGGCGAATTCGATGAAGCGTTGAAAAGCGTCCTGCGGCGCAACGCGGCGATCCTCGACATCATGCTGCCGACCTTGCGGGCGGAACGTGCGGCCACCTATTCACCGATTTTGCCGGTCTCGCCGACCAGCGGCGCGGTGCTCCAGGTGCCGGTGGAAATCGTCGATGCCGATGCGGGCACGATCCGGTTCGAGGATGTCACCGGAGAAATGGTCGAACAGACCGCCTTGGGCGGGCAGGCCAAGCTGCAATGGAAAGTCGATTGGGCCATGCGCTGGGTCGCGCTGGGTGTCGATTACGAAATGTACGGCAAGGATCTGACCGACAGCGGCGTCCAGTCGGGCAAGATCGCAGCTGTGCTCGGCGGACGCAAGCCGGAGGGCCTGATCTATGAATTGTTCCTCGACGAGAATGGCGAGAAAATCTCCAAGTCGAAGGGCAACGGCCTGACGATCGAGGAATGGCTGCGCTACGGCAGCGAGGAATCGCTCGGCTTTTATATTTTCCCGAACCCGAAGAGCGCCAAGCAGCTGCATGTCGGCGTTGTCCCGCGTGCGGTCGATGAATATTGGCAGTTCCGCGAACGGCTGGCGGAACAGCCGCTGGACAAGCAGATGGGCAATCCCGTCTGGCACCTGGCCCGCGCCAATGGCGGCGGGGAAGGGGCGTCGGCTCCCGGTGCGGGTGACAGTTTGCCGGTAACCTACGGCCTGCTGCTCAACCTGGTCGGGGTTCTGGGCGCGGACGCGACGCGCGAACAGGTCTGGTCCTACCTCGGCAATTATGTCGCGAACGCCGATCCGGCTGCACATCCCGAGCTGGACGTGCTGGTCACAAGTGCCTTGGCCTACAACCGCGATTTCGTGGCGCCTACGTTGGCGAAACGCGCGCCGTCCAATACGGAGGCCGCGGCGCTGGCGGCGCTCGATGCGGAGCTTGCCGAATTGTCGGACGGTATTTCCGCGGAAGACCTCCAGACCCGGGTTTACGAGATCGGCAAGGACGAGGCGTACGGGTTCGAGAACCTGCGCGACTGGTTCCGGGCGCTGTACGAAACCCTGCTCGGGTCATCCCAAGGGCCGCGGATGGGCAGTTTCATCGTGCTTTACGGAATTGATAACACCCGCAAGCTGATCGCCGAAGCGCTGGCCAAGGCCTGACCTCCGCCGGTCCGGCTATTTCCATTGCCGGGTGCGGTACCACTTGGTGATCACATATTTGATGCCCTCGATCACCGGCGTGCCGGCGTGCATGGTGTCGGGGTTGGGCCGGCCATCGGGCAGGGCGTTGTTCCACACCAGCAGCACGCCCGGCTGCGGCGCAATGTTGATGCCGATCTCGGTGAAGTGAGTCTCGCCGCCTTTGTCGACCGGATTTAGGAACGCCATCGCGGTCCAGCTGCGTTGCCCGCCGCGCTTGCGTTCCTGCTTCCAGTAATCTTGGTCGGTATAGAACCAGTCGTTGTGCGGCTTGAATTCCTGGCCGGGTAGATATCGCTGCCCTTGTATGGTCTCACCCCATTCGGGCTTCATACCGAGCAGGTCATCGATCCGGCGAGAGATGCCTTGCACGAACGGATCGCGGCCGTCGAAATTGCCCGAATATGACGTACGAACGCCGTTGGAATAATCCTGGTCGAACAGTTTGCTGGGCTGCGCGACGACATCGATCATCCGCATCAGCCGGGTGCATTCCGCGCTGCTCAGGAATTTTCCGATAGCGAACATTTCCGCTTGTTCGGTTGGAATCCGGTAGGCTTTGGGGTCGGCCCCCAGCCGTTTGCGGACGATATCACCCACCCGCTTGAGCGCGTCCTTGTCCGGAGTGATATCGGTTTTTGTCATGGCAATGGTTTCTAGCATCCCGCCCGCTCTCCGCAAGGCGATGCTTGCCGTTCGGCATTATGTTGCTAGCACTTGCAGGCATCTACAGGGAAAGGCCTTGCGATGACCGTAACTGCACGCAGCAAATACTCGACCGGAGCGATGATTTTCCATTGGGTCATCGCCGCCGCGGTGATCACCAACTGGCGGCTCGTCGAAGCTGCAGAGCACGCTTCAAAGGTCGATGAGGCGTATTGGATGGGCCACCACAAGGCGCTCGGCATCACGATCCTGGCGCTGACACTCGGGCGGCTGGCGTGGCGGCTGACGCACCCGATCCCGCCGATATCCACCGCCGTCCCGCAGTGGCAAAGGGTGCTCGCGAGGACCACCCACATCCTTTTTTATGTCCTGTTGATCGGCCTGCCGCTGGGCGGCTGGCTCGCCGGGTCGTATTTCGACCGAGGCGTCGATATCTGGGGGCTGTTCACCGCTCCCGCATTGCCGGTGGGAAGTTCATCCGAAATGGGCAAGACCATCATCGGATTTCACAAGACTGGCGGGGAAATCCTGATCTATCTGATCGCCCTGCATATCCTCGGCGCGCTCAAGCACACGTTCTGGGACAAGGACGGAACCCTGTTCAAGATGCTGCCGTTCGGCAAGGTCAAGGGCTGATCAGGCGGACATAGAAAAGCCCCCCGCCGGCAGTGCCAGCGGGGGGCTTTGTTCCTGGTAAATGTTTACCAGAAGAAGTCGTAGATCACGTCGACCACTTCGCCGGTGTAGGTATTCACCAGCAGGACGTCGTCATAATAGCGGACCCAGCGGTACGGACCGTACACCTCCGGCAAGCGGTACTGCCACGGATCGTTGATCCAATAGCGGCTGCCGAAAAATACCGAACCGAGCTGGATGCCGATGTTCAACCGGCTGTAGCGATAGTTCCGGTACGGCGCATAATAGGTGCCGAGACGGTAGATGTTCCGGTTGCTGGCACGGTAATTGTGCCAGTTGTACCGCTGGTTCTTGCGCCAGCTGTTGCGATCCCAGTTGCGGTAATCGCGGCGGTCATTCCGATAGTCGCGCCGATCATCACGGTAATCTCTCCGGTCGTTCCGGTAATCGCGGCGATCATCACGGTAATCCCGGCGATCCCCGCGGTAATCCCGGCGATCGTTCCGATAGTCCCCGCGATCATTGCGGGAGTTATCGCGGTCACGGCCGGCGTAGCTGCCGTTGCGATTGCGGTCGGCGTAGCTGCGGTTGCGGTCGTTGGAAGTCCGCAGGTCACGGCTCTGGTTGCGCTCCACCTGGCGGGCACGCTCTGCGCCCACCACGGCGGCTTGTTCGCGCTGGCGCCGGATAGCTTCGCCGCCGCGGTTGTTAACCTGGCCGTTGGCGACTGTCGGGCGGTTCCCGCGATCACCGCGGCGATCACGTTCAACCGTCCGGCTGACTTCGCGGTTCACGGTCCTCTGCTGCTGCTGTGCAGGCTCCGCCTGACGCCTGCTTTGGGCGCGCGCTTCGCGCTGCACTTCGTTGCGGGCCTCGCGGCGAACTTCGCTGCGGGCCGCCCGGTTCTGACGCGCTGCCGAGCCGCGATTTTCGCGTTGCTCGGCGCGTTCCCGGCCTTGGGCCGCAGCCGCGCTCGGCAGCGAGGTCAGAGCCAGCGCGGCGGCGAGAGCCGACAGACCACTGGTCATCATGAGGCGCTTCAATGTCATGTCGATTCTCCTGTTTCGGACCGCGGCCTGCGAGCATTGGCGGCATTACAAGAGAGGTTTTAGTTCATCTTAGCTGACATCAAACTGAACAATGACGAATCCTCCCGTTCAGCTTCGTAGGCGTTTATATGAACGCGAACATCATTGAATCGCTCATTGACTTGCCGGGGCCGTGCGTATCTTAAGCGCTTATGCCAGACCAGCTTGAACCGATCCTGAAGGAAATTCGCGATCACCTGCACGATGGTGCCGTAAACCGCCGTTCCCCGATGCACACGCCGGCGGTGGGAACCTCGGACGGTGACCTGCGGGTGATGGTACTGCGCGGTTTCGACCGCGATGCGATGTCAATGCGGTTCCACACCGATGCGCGCAGTGCCAAAGTGTCGGCGATCCGCGAGGGCCCGGCTATTTCCGTCCTGTTCTACAACCCCGAAGCGAAGGTGCAGATACGGACGCGGGGCATCGCCGTGGTCGACCAGGATGGCACGGAAGCGGATGCCGCATGGACCGACAGCACTCCGTTCGCGAGGCGCTGCTATCTATCCGAACTGCCACCGGGTGCGTCTACCGAAGAAGCCAGGTCCGGCTTGCCCGATTGGGTCGAGGGGATTGTCCCGTCCGAGGCCCAGCTTGCCCCTGCACGGAAAAACTTTGCCGTGTTCACGGTCCGGATCCATGCGATTGACTGGCTGTATCTGGCCAATGCGGGCCACCGCCGTGCGCGGTTCGAATTTTCGGATGGAAATGTCGAGAGCCGCTGGCTGGTACCCTGAACGCTGGTTTCAGGCCGCGCCGATCTTCGTCAGCTTGGCCATCAGGCTCGCTTCGTCGAACGGCTTGGTGACATATTCATCGGCGCCGTGATCGATGCCCTTGTGGATATCGAACGTGTCCGATTTGGCGGTGCAGAACACCACCTTGGGCCGCTTCACCGTGGGCTCCTCCCTCAGGGCGGCGAGAAATTCCAGTCCGGTCATGACCGGCATGTCCCAATCGAGAATGATCAGGTCGGGCATGGCGATCTTGCACTTCTTGAGCGCTTCCTGGCCATTTTCCGCTTCGTCCACATGATAGCCGATGTCGGAAACGATCCGCCGTGCGACTTTGCGGATCATCCGCGAATCGTCGACCAGCAGGCAATAGGGTGCCTTGGCCGCAGCCACAGGTGACGCGCGTGAAGACGTGTCATCAGGACGAGGAACGCGGCGCCCGGTGGCCATGGGTCGGGCGGGTGCTGCCGCAGGCTGGGCAGCCTTTGCCGGAACTTCCTCCACGGCGCGTGCCGTGACTTCATCAGGCGACCGGTCCTGGTTGGCGGCTGCCGGAGCGTCGATCCGTTTTATGAGATTGCGAATGGTAGCACTCCCCCGTTCATGGACCGGCGTTCCTGCTGGAATTCCTCCTGCGGAGCGATTTCATCTTCGGCGGGAGTCATCCGGACGTGGAGATAGGGCACCCAGATGTCGCCGTAATCGGCCTTCTGGTACCACAGGTCGAGGATGTCGTAGGACGCCCAGAAGCCATCCGGCTCCTGCAGTCTCAGGCCTTCGCCGATCCGGGGCATGACCGCCATCTTGATTCGCTCATGAGACTGATGGGTCTCGTTCTGAATTTCGATTTCGATCACTGCGCTGCATCCCTTGCTTGCAGTGACCGGGATAGGGGAAAATGCTTTATGAATTACGAATGGAGCCGGCCCTGATTGGGCCGGCTTCCCGTTATCGAGTCAGCTTCTTGTAAGCCAGCCGGGTCGGGCGGTCCGCCGCGTCACCCAGCCTGCGCCGCTTGTCTTCTTCGTAGGCTTCGAAATTGCCTTCGAACCATTCCACATGGCTATCGCCTTCGAACGCCAGGATGTGTGTCGCGAGCCGATCGAGGAAGAAGCGGTCATGCGAGATTACCACCGCACAGCCGGCGAAATTTTCCACCGCGTCTTCCAGAGCGCGAAGGGTTTCCACGTCGAGATCGTTGGTCGGTTCGTCGAGCAGCAACACGTTGCCGCCGTCTTTCAGCATCTTGGCCATGTGGACGCGGTTGCGCTCACCGCCGGACAGCTTGCCGACGATTTTCTGCTGGTCGGCACCCTTGAAGTTGAACGCGCCGACATAGGCCCGCGTGCTCATGTCGTGGCCGTTGACCTTCATGTAATCAAGCCCGTCGGAGACTTCTTCCCAGACGTTCTTCTTCGGGTCGAGATCGTCACGGCTCTGGTCGACATATCCGAGATGGACGGTCTCCCCGATAGCGATCTCGCCGCTGTCGGGTTGTTCCTGGCCGGTGATGATCCGGAACAGGGTCGATTTACCCGCGCCGTTCGGCCCGATAATGCCGACGATACCGCCCGGGGGCAGCATGAAGGACAGGTCTTCGAACAGCAGCTTGTCGCCATACGCCTTGGTCAGGTTCTTCGCCTCGATAACCTTGCTGCCAAGCCGTTCGGGAACCTGAATGACGATCTGCGCCTTGCCGGGCTTGCGATCACCCTGTGCGTCCTGCAGTTCCTCGAACTTGCGCAGCCGGGCCTTCGATTTGGTCTGCCGTCCCTTGGGGGTCTGGCGGATCCATTCCAGTTCTTCGGACAACGCCTTCTGCCGGCCGGAATCCTCGCGGTCTTCCTGCGCCATTCGCTTGGCCTTCTTCTCGAGATACGTCGAGTAATTGCCCTCGTAGGGGTAATAGGACCCGCGATCGAGCTCGAGAATCCATTCGACGACGTTGTCGAGGAAGTAGCGGTCATGGGTGATCATCAGCACCGCGCCGGCATATTCCTTGAGATGGTTTTCCAGCCATTCAACGCTTTCGGCATCAAGGTGGTTGGTCGGTTCGTCGAGCAGCAGGATGCCGGGCTTCTGGATCAGCAGCCGGGTCAGCGCCACGCGGCGCTTTTCACCGCCGGACAAATTGTTCACCGGCGCGTCCGATGGCGGGCAGCGCAGAGCTTCCATCGCGATCTCGAGCTGGTTGTCGAGCGTCCACCCGTCCACCGCATCGATCCTGGTCTGAAGTTCGGCCATCTCGTCGCCGAGCTTGTCGAAATCGGCATCGGGCTCGGCCATCTCCGCCGAAATCGCGTTGAAACGCTCGACCAGATCGGCGGTTTCGCGCGCGCCGTCCTTGACGTTTTCAAGCACGGTCTTGCTTTCGTCGAGCTGCGGTTCCTGCTCGAGATAGCCGACAGTGATGTTCTCGCCTGGCCATGCCTCACCGGTGAAATCGGTGTCGAGACCGGCCATGATCTTGATCAGGGTGGACTTACCGGCGCCGTTGGGGCCGACGATCCCGATCTTCGCGCCTTGGTAGAACTGGAGATTGATATTCTCCAGCACCGGCTTTTTCGCGCCGGGGAAAGTCTTGGTCATGTTCTTCATGACGAATGCGTACTGGGCGGCCATCGGAGGTCCTTCGGATCGTGTCGGCTGATGATTTTGCGGAGTTGGGGGCCAAATAGGGTGTGATGCCGCGCGGGGCAAGCTGGACTTGGGATGCGGGCCGCGATACCGGAAGCGCCATGCACAAAACCATCTCTGCGCTGGCCGCACTTTCGCTCTCCGTTTCCGCTCCAGCCGTAATGGCGCAGTCGTCCGATCACGCCGACATTGCGCTTGAAAAAGACACCCTTGCGTGGGATTTCGTCGAGGGTATTACCACCGAAGTCGGTCCCCGGCAGGCCGGTACGGAAGCTGAAAAGCGCGGGCGCGACTGGGCGGTGGCATGGCTGAAGGCGAACGGTTTTGCCAATGTCGCCGATGAACCGTTCGAGATGGAAACCTGGGTCCCGGGCGAAAACCCGAGCGCTCATATTTTAAGTCCGTTTCCGCAGCCATTCGTCATTGCTCCCCTCGGCGGGAGCGCCTCGACGGGCGGCATGGGCATTACCGCAGAAGTGGCGATGTTCCGCACCGTGGCGGAATTGCAGGCCGCACCCGCTGGCAGCCTGAACGGCAAGATCGCCTATATCAGCCATTCGATGACCCCGACCCAGGACGGTTCACAATACGGCTTTGCCGGACCCGCACGCTGGGTCGGTGCCAGCATCGCGGCAGAGAAGGGCGCAATTGCTACGGTCATCAAGTCGGTCGGAACCGATTACCACCGCAACCCGCACGCCGGCGGCACGAAGGTTGTCGATGATATGATCCCGGCGGGCGCGCTTTCGCTGCCCGATGCGGCCAATCTGGAACGGATGTTCGAGCGCGCCGATGGTCGGCCGATCACCATGAAACTGGTGCTTACTCCGCGCGATCTGGGTACCACGACCAGCGGCAACGTGGTGGGCGAAATCGTCGGCCGCGATCCATCGCTGCCGCCGGTCCTGCTTGCGTGCCACCTCGACAGCTGGTGGAACGGCACGGGTGCTTTCGATGACGGGGCAGGCTGCGGCATCGTGGCTGCGGCAGCGCGGCATGCTTCGGCAGCGGGGCAGCCGCTGCGCACGATCCGGGTCCTGTTTGCCGGGGCGGAGGAAACCGGGCTGTGGGGCAGCAAGGCCTATAGCGCGGCCCATCGCGATGAGCCAATCGGGATCGGGCTCGAAAGCGATTTCGGGGCGGACCGGATCTGGCAGATCCAGACCAACTTCGGACAAAGCAATCCCGCGCTTGCAGCCAAACTCGCAGCGGCAGTTGCGCGGTTCGGGGTGGCGCCATCGGCCCAGGTGGCAACCGGCGGCGCGGACATCGACATCTCCCGTGACCAGAAGGGCGCGATCATCGATTTGCAGCAGGATGGGACGCGCTATTTCGACCTGCACCACACGCCCGACGATACGCTCGACAAGGTCGATCCGGTGCAATTGCGCCAGAATGTCGCGGTGTGGACCGCGGTAGTCCAGGTGCTTGCCAACGAAGCTGGACCGATCCTGGGCACAGCCGGGGCTGCCGAATAAGCGTTAGCGGCGCTGGCGTTCCAGCAATTCAATCAATTCGTTGAACTTGGTGCGCTGTTCCGCTTCGTCGCCGGATGCAATTGCGGCGGCGACGCAGCTGGCGGCATGGTCCTTCAGGACCTCGCTTTCCACCTTTGCCAGCGCCGACTTGATCGCCTGGATCTGGGTCAGGACGTCGATGCAATAGCGACCATCGTCGATCATCTGGGCGACGCCGCGCACCTGCCCTTCGATCCGGCGAAGGCGGTTGGTCTTGGTTTTTGAATCTGCAGTCGGCAACGGCGTTCCTTAGTCTTGCAATACCCCAAGGGGGTATTATGAGTCTTTCCATGAAAAGTGCAACCCGTGGTTCAAATCTTCCCCTGATCCCGCGCCGCAAGTTCCTGACCGGCAGCGCCGCATTGATCGGAGCGGCGCAGTTTCCGATGCCTGCATGGGCGAAGGGCAAAAGCCTGACGCACGCCGGCAGGGGCTTCGGCACCCTTTCGGGCGAGGATATCCGCCTGTCGATCGGAAATTCGCATTTCACCACCGGCGGGCGCAGCGGTCACGCGGTAACGGTCAATGGCACCGTCCCCGGCCCGCTGGTACGGCTGCGTGAAGGCCAGAATGTGCGGCTTCACGTCACCAACACCCTCGATGAGGACAGCTCGATCCACTGGCACGGCCTGTTGCTGCCATTCCAGTTCGACGGCGTGCCTGGCGTCAGTTTTCCTGGGATCAGGCCGGGCAAGACGTTCCTGTATGAATTTCCGATCCGGCAGAACGGCACCTACTGGTGGCATAGCCATTCGGGCCTGCAGGAACAGATGGGCCACTACGGTCCGCTGGTGATCGACGCGGCGGAGCCGGACCCACGTTATGGCCGCGACTATGTGGTGCTGCTGAGCGAATTTTCGTCTCTTCACCCGCATTCTATCATGCGCAAGCTCAAGGTGTCCGAGGGCTACTTCAATTACCAGATGCAGACGGCGACCCACGGCGATATGCCTGGCGCGATGCGGCGCATGTGGGGCGGCATGCGGATGAACCCGCGCGATATCAGCGATGTCACCGGGGCGACCTACACCTATCTGGTCAACGGTCACGGCCCGGCGGACAACCTCGAATATCTTTTCACGCCGGGCGAACGGGTGCGGCTGCGGATCATCAACGGCAGTGCGATGACCTTCTTCAATGTTCGCATCCCGGGGGTGCCGATGACGGTCATCCAGGCAGATGGACAGGACGTGCACGATGTCGAGGTGGATGAACTGCAGATCGGCACGGCCGAAACCTACGATGTGATCGTGACCCCGCCGGCCGGTGCGCATGCGCTGGTCGCCGAAGCAATGGATCGGTCGGGCATGGGCGCGGCAACGCTAACTTCCGAGGCCGGGGCAAGGGCACAATTCCCTGCCCTGCGCGAGCCGGTGACGCTAACCATGGCCGACATGGGGATGGCCGATATGGCAGGCATGGACCACACTGCCAGCACGCCCGGCGCCGTCGACCATGCGGCGATGGGACATGCCATGCCGCCGGCGCCGGCAGCCAAGCCGATGCCTGGAATGGATCACTCCGGCGGCGGCATGAACCATTCGATGCGCGACCCCTCCAATCTGCCGCCTGATGTGGAAGTCGGCGCCGGGGTCGACATGATCGCGCCAATGCCGGTCGACCGGATGGATTATCCGGGACTCGGCCTCGATAAGGTCGATCACCGCACGCTGCGCTATACCGACCTGCGAGCAAGGAAGGCCGATCACGGCGTAAAATCCCCTACCCGGCAAATGCAGATACACCTGACCGGCAACATGGAGCGCTACATGTGGTCGTTCGACGGGAAGAAATTTTCCGCCGTGGCCGATGATCCGATCCGCTTCGCGTATAACGAACGGGTGCGCGTCAAGCTGGTGAACGACACGATGATGGCGCATCCCATCCATCTGCACGGCCATTTCTTCGAGCTGGTGAACGGGGCGGGACACGGCGAGCAGCCGCGCAAGCACACCGTGATCGTCCAGCCGGGCAGCACCGCCACCTTCGATCTTACCGCGGACGAACCGGGCGACTGGGCCTTTCACTGCCACCTGCTGTATCACATGCATTCCGGCATGTTCCAGGTCGTCACCGTTCGCCCGCTCGGCGGGGATGCGTGATGAAGTATCCACTGATATCGATACTTCCAGCCATGCTGGCTGCTGCGCCGGTTATGGCCCAGCACCAGCATCACGAAAACGTTGCTCCGCAGTCCGGCGAGGCAGAGCCGCCGCCGCAGGCCATTGAGGGACCGCGCCATGCGGCGGATGCAATCTGGGGAGCGGACGAAATGGCCGCTTCCCGCGCGGCGTTGAAGTCCGAGAACGGTGGCATGGTCACCAGCGTAGTCATCATCGACCGGCTGGAGGCCCGCTTTACCCGTGGTGACCAGATATACCTTTGGGATGCGCAGGGCTGGTACGGCGGTGACCTCGACAAGCTGTGGCTCAAGACCGAAGGCGAGGGCAACTTTTCGGGCCCCGTGGAATCCGCCGAAGTGCAGGCGCTGTGGAGCCACGCGATCGGCCCGTTCTTCGATCTTCAGGCCGGCGCGCGGTATGATTTCGAGCCGTACGGCACGGCCTATGGCGTGCTCGGCGTGCAGGGCCTCGTGCCCTATATGTTCGAAGTCGATGCGGCGCTGTTCCTGTCCGAACGGGGTGATCTGACCGCGCGGATCGAAGCGGAATACGACCAGAAGATCACCCAGCGCCTGATCCTCCAGCCGCGGGCCGAAATGGAACTTTCCGCGCAGGATATACCGGAGCAGGAAATTGGAGCTGGGCTGTCCAAGACCGAAATAGGCCTAAGACTGCGGTATGAAATTACCCGCCAGATCGCGCCTTATGTGGGCATCGAATACGAAGCCAAAACCGGCCAAACGGCAGATTTCGCGCGAATGGACGGCGAGGATCCCGACGGGGCGGCCTTCCTGATCGGAATCAAAGCTTGGTTCTAGGAGCGCTGACCGCGGAGGTCGGACGAAACTAATCCTTTTTGCAGCCGTTGAGAGGGCTATGACCGGAACCATGACTGACTACAGGATCGAAACCGACTCGCTGGGCGAAATTCGCGTCCCCAAGGACCGGCTGTGGGGTGCGCAAACCCAGCGGTCGATTGAGAATTTCCGCATCGGAACCGAGCGTATGCCGAGCGAGATCGTCCATGCGCTTGGCCTGATCAAACATGCCGCGGCGGTGACAAATCTTCGTCTCGGTTTGCTGGATCGCAAACTCGCCGACGCGATCGGAACGGCAGCGGACCGGGTCGCGTCCGGTGAACTCGACGCTGAATTTCCGCTGGTGGTGTGGCAGACCGGGTCCGGCACCCAGTCCAACATGAACGCCAACGAAGTGATCGCGAACGCGGCGAACCTGGCGCTTGGCGGAGAATTGGGCGCGAAATCTCCGGTGCACCCCAACGACCATGTCAACATGGGGCAATCGTCAAACGACACCATCCCGACCGCGATACACATCGCAGCGGTCCGGATGATCTCGGACAAATTGCTGCCTACGCTGGAAACGATGCACGCTGCTTTGGCGGCCAAGGCGCGGGACTGGAAGGACATCGTCAAGATCGGGCGCACCCATGCGCAGGACGCGACACCCTTGACGTTGGGGCAGGAGGTTTCGGGTTACGCACGCCAGTTGGAAGCGGGCATCGCGCGTATCCGCTGGAGCCTGCCGGGCCTGCTGGAACTTGCACAGGGCGGCACGGCGGTAGGGACCGGGCTGAATACCCATGCCGATTTCGGCAGTTTCATGGCCGAAGAAATCGCGCGGGTGACCGGGTTGCCGTTCGTCACCGCGCCGAACAAATTCGAGGCGCTGGCGGCGCAGGATGCGTTGGTATTTGCGCATGGATCGCTCGCCTCGCTTGCCGTCGGTCTCAACAAGATAGCCAGCGATATACGGCTACTCGGGTCAGGCCCCCGCTCCGGTCTGGGGGAGCTTTCGCTGCCTGCGAACGAGCCGGGAAGTTCGATCATGCCCGGCAAGGTCAACCCGACCCAGGTCGAGGCCCTGACGCAAATATGCGCGCAGGTGTTCGGTAACAACGCCGCGATCATGTTTGCGGGCAGCCAGGGGCAGTTCGAACTGAACGTCTACCGGCCGGTGGTGGCTTACAACCTGCTCCAGTCGGTTCGGCTGCTATCCGATGGCTGCGACAGCTTTACCCGAAATCTGCTGGAGGGGCTTGAACCGCGCCGGGACAACATCGCCCGGGGCGTCGAAAATTCGCTGATGCTGGTCACTGCGCTCGCGCCGACTATCGGCTACGACAAGGCCGCGAGGATCGCCAAGGATGCGCACGAAGGCGGCACATCCCTCCGCGAGGCTGCTACCGCCAGCGGCTGGGTCAGCGGGGAAGATTACGACCGCATAGTTCGCCCCGAAGATATGCTCGGACCGCAGTAATCCGGTCCAGGCGCTGGATTATTCTGCCTGTGAGCCGAATAGGTCGGTGGATCCGGCTATCCCGAGGCCGGCGACTACGGTCACCGCTCCTGCACTGATCGCGATCAACATGAGCAGGCCGTCCCGTACCAGGATGGCCAGGCCGATCCCCATGATCACCAGCATCGGTACCGTGCTCGCGAAAGGAATGAATTCGAGCGGCGGGACCAGCAGGCAGAGAAGGATCACGGTACCTGCGGCGATACGCTGCCACACACCGGTAACGAACGCCGGGAGCCGTCCGTGAAACCATTTGTCGAGGCGGTGCGCGAGGCCGTTGGACTTGTCCGCTGCGGCGCGCAGCTTCTTAGCGGATACCGAGCGCCGCTGGATGAATTGCGGCATCCACAAATGTTCCTTGCCGATCAGCAATTGAACAGCCGTGATGGCGATGATGAGCGCCAGGAAGGTGGGGACGCCGGGAATGCCGCCGATGGGGCTGATCTCGATCAGCGCGGGAAGCATCAGGGCGGGTCCGTACGAGCGATCGCCGATCGCATCCAGCACGTCGCCGATGGTGACCCGGTCCTCGGTACCGGCCAGATCGCGCAGTTCGTCGAGGATATCGCAGACCGATTTTATTGGCACGGCAGGACCGGTGTTCGCCAACAGGTTTCTCCTTTTTGCGCCGTGTTCGGGGTTGAGAAGGTACCGCGCTTTAGTGCGCAAACCTGTTGGAATTACTTCTTAACAGGCTTGTTGTTCCCGTTACCAATCGAAGTTGCCGCCGGAATTGCAGGCAAGATCCATGAGCGGCGGGACCCTCGGGTCATTCTCTGCTTTACGGAGGATTGAAACCCACCGTATTGTTCGCCAACATCTATCCCATCGCGAATTGATCTATTACACTGGCCGCGAATGTTGATGTTTCCCTGCAAGTTAGGACCACAGCCGAATGCAAGATTCCGGCGCTGACGCCCACACGGGCGAGATGCCATTCCCGCCCGACAGCGAGGTCGGACCTGTCGTTCAGTCCCTGGATTGGTCCGCGACCCCTCTCGGTCCTATCGAACAATGGCCGCACTCGTTGCTCGCCGTGGTGCGGCTGATGCTCAATTCGAAATTCCCCATGTTCGTCGCTTGGGGCGAAGACCTTACTTTCATCTACAACGATGCGTATTCCCCAATCCTCGGCGCAAAACATCCGCAGGCCATGGGCCGGCCGTTCAAGGAAATCTGGGGTGAAATCTGGGAAGAGATCCTTCCGCTGATCGAACGCGCGCTAGCCGGTGAGGCCAGCTGGCTGGAAGACCTGCCGCTCACCATGAACCGGCATGGCTATGACGAGCAGACGCATTTCACCTTTTCCTACTCACCGGTCCACAGCGAGACGGGGGACATCGCCGGGATGTTCTGCACGTGTACGGAAACGACCAAGAAGGTTACTGCGGAGCAGGAAATTGCCGACCAGCGCAACCGTCTGATGATGATGTTCGAACAGGCGCCGGGCTTCATGGCAATGCTGCGGGGTCCCGAGCATGTGTTCGAACTGGCGAATGCAGCCTATGTCGATCTTATCGGTCGGCGGGAATATCTGGGAAAACCCGTCCGGAGCGTACTGCCCGAGGTCGAGGACCAGGGCTTCTTCGACGCGCTGGACGCAGTGTACGAGACTGGTGAGCCGTTCAACGCGCGCGGAATGCCGATCACCTTGACGCAAGGACCGGGTGGGACTTCGGGCGAACGTTTCCTCGATTTCGTCTACCAGCCCGTCACCGACGCGCGCGGAGATGTTTCCGGGATATTTGTCGAAGGTTATGACGTCACCGAGCGAAAGCGCGCGGAAGACCATCAGCGTCTGCTGATCGACGAACTCAATCACCGCGTGAAGAACATGCTGGCGATCGTCCAGGGGATCGCGATGCAAACCCTGAAAGGTGATGCCGCGACGCCAGCCGCGCGTCAGGCGTTCGAGCAGCGGTTGGGGGCACTCGCGGCCACGCACACGCTGTTGACGCGGGGGAACTGGGCGGATGTGTCAATCCGCGAGGTGGTCTCGGCATCTCTGGAGCCGTTCAGTGAAGGTACCGGACGAATTTTGATGGACGGACCGCAACTGGAAATCTCGCCCAAGACGGCCATTACGCTGGCTCTGGCCCTGCATGAACTTGCGACGAATGCAGCGAAATACGGCGCGCTCTCCAACGACACCGGCACCGTAACGATCAGTTGGCAGGTGTCGGACAAGGGCGGCGAACCCCGCCTCGGATTTCTCTGGACCGAGAATGGAGGGCCTGCGGTCGAACTACCCGCACGGCGCGGTTTTGGAACCCGCATGATCGAACGCGGCTTGGCCGCCGAGCTTGACGGTGAAGTGAAGATCGAGTTCAAACCCTCGGGCGTGGTCTGCTCGGTCGATGCGCCATTCGGGCCAAGGGAAGAATGACCGATCTACGCGGAAAACGCATCCTGATCGTCGAAGACGAGCCGATTGTTGCAATGGCGGCGGAAGACATGCTGCTCGATCTTGGCTGTCATGTGGTTGGCCCAGCGCATTCGCTTGACCGCGCCCTGGCCTTGATCGAGAGCGAAACCCCGGACGCTGCGATATTGGACATCAATTTGAACGGCGAACGGAGTTATTCAGTCGCCGCAAAGCTTGCCTCGCTGAACGTGCCTTACGCCTTCGCCACGGGATACGCGCCCGACCACTTCGATTGCGACCTCTCGGCAGCGATAGTTCTGGAAAAGCCCTACAGCCGCGCACAGCTCGAAGCGCTGTTGCACCAGATCCTTTAAGCTGATCTCAACTGGAGCAACTGACGGTGACCGGTGTGGCGCCGCTGGCATCGCGTGTGGGGGCTGACTTCGGGTCCAGGGGCGGCCGAGGCGGAGGGCTCCAGGACGCCGAAAGTCGATCACCTGCATTCGGCATTACTTTGGAAGATTGCGGCGATACCTGTTCCCCCGATCACCAACGTCTATATACCGCCCGATATGAGCACTCTCCCTAGACCTTCGACGCTGCGCCAACGCTGCCAGTTGCTTGTCGAAAGCCGGCGGTTCGAACAGGTGATCACCGCGGTAATCGTGGTCAACGCCATCGGTTTGGGCCTCGAAACCTCGCCCGAAATCATGGCGCGGTTTGGCAGTATCATCCACGCGCTCGACCGCGCCGCCATCGCGATCTTCGTAATCGAGATCGCGATCAAGTTGTTTGCCTATCGCCTGCGGTTCTTTCGCAACGGATGGAATGTTTTCGATTTCCTCATCGTCGGCGTCGCGCTGGTACCCGCCGGGCAGCAATTCTCCGTCTTGCGCGCACTGCGCATATTGCGGGCGCTCCGGCTCGTCTCGGTCGTGCCAAGCATGCGCAGGGTCATCGTGGGGCTGTTCAGCGCGATCCCCAGCATCGGAACGGTGATCGTGATGCTGGCACTGCTGTTTTATATCAGCGCGGTCATGGCGACGAGCATGTTTGGCGAAGCTTTTCCTGAATGGTTCGGCAGTTTCGGAGCCTCGCTATACTCGTTGTTCCAGATCATGACGCTGGAAAGCTGGTCAATGGGGATTGTCCGTCCGGTGATGGAGGAATATCCCTATGCCTGGGCGTTCTTCGTGCCATTCATCCTGGTCACCAGCTTCATCGTGCTCAACCTTTTCATCGGTGTCATCGTGAACGCCATGTCCGAAGCAACGGACGAAGAAGCGCACAACGAACGCGAGGAAATACTCCAGGAGCTACGGACTTTGGGAGAAAATGTGAGAGCGCTTCGCAAGGCGGCGGACAAGAACGACTGACTGGGCCGAGCCCGGTCCGAAACAGCTTGATCCCTGGCTTAAATCGCTGAAGCGAAGAATTAAAACTCAAAGTGGTCGGGGAGACAGGATTCGAACCTGCGACCCTCTGTTCCCAAAACAGATGCGCTACCAGGCTGCGCCACTCCCCGACACTTTTTCGAGTACGAAATCCTTCCTGAGTTGGCATCCGGTGGGCCCGGAGGGACTCGAACCCCCGACCTAGCCGTTATGAGCGGCCAGCTCTAACCAACTGAGCTACAGGCCCTCAGGATCTCGTTCAGCGGTGCCGCGCCTAGCTTGGCTTGGGGCAGGTGGCAAGCACCAAGATACCGCTTAATGGACGCAAACCGAAAAAAGGTGTCAGATTTCCACCGATCTGATGATTTCGGCCACGCTGGTGGGCGCCGTACCGCGTTTATCGAGATAGCTGTAAATCGTCCTCCACCAGTCGTAGAACCGGTCGAGATCCTCCTCCGTGCGGACATAAGGCGTGTTTCCCGGAACCAGCGACGGGCTGTGGAAGGACAACACCAGTATGGGCAAGCCGTCATCCAGAGCGATGTCGATACCGCGCAGCGCCTCCTCTACCGAAATTCCTTCAGGAGTCAGGGAAATTCGCTCCAGCAGGGAGAGCTTGGACAGGATGCCGCCAAGATGGGGGTAGCGGTCGACCAGCGGCTGGAGCAGGTCGCCCTGCCTACGCATGATACCCCAGAAGACGGAAGTGAGGGGCAGTTCGAGCACGCCTTGCGGTTCGTCCAGCCAGTAGGGCACGAGCGGTGTCGCGCGGTAATCCGGCCCGTGGCCCGGGCGGTAGTCGAATTTAGTCCGCACGGAGGAGTCGATCGCGATCCCGGCCTCGCGCAGCATCGCCACGCTATTGGGCCCGAGACCGTAGCGGCCCGCGCGATAGATCATCGGTTCGACATGGAAGTTTTCCTCGATCTTGTCCTTGAGGCGCATGAATTTTTCGCGCTCGAGTGCAAGCGGCAGGTTCCCGGCATAACTGTTGTAGGCGTTCACCTCTTCCTCGTGCGGGGGATTGACCCAGGGATGAAGCTGGATGCCGATCTCGGCCTTGCCGGATTTCACTGCATCGCCGAGGATCTCCGCCGCCAGGGGCGATGCGGCGACCGGCCAGTCGATCAGGTAGACCGGCGAGACACCGATGCCTTCGCAGAACTGCTGGAATTTCGCGAGCCGCCCGATGTGGTCCAAACTGTGTTCGCTGGGCGAAAAGGGCGCGTCCCAGTCGAATTCCTCTTCGGTATCGACGGTCAGCAGGCTGCGCTGTCCCCAACCCGCACGAAAGCGGGCGATACCTTCAGGCCTTGGGGGATCGGAAACTGACCGCTGCAAGTTCGTAATGCCCCCTCATAATAGCGGCCTTATACATGCCCCGGGCCGCTATTGCGAGGGTGTCAGGCAGTTTCCGCCGTGTCTGCCGAATTGTCCGCTGCCCGGCTGCTTAGCGGTAGCCGGAGCGTGATCCAGTTGTCCGCTCTCACTAGGTCGCCGCCCGCCGCGCGGGCCTCGGCGCGAACCAGCCTAAGGGCGAACCCGGCGCCGAACACCCCCGCACTGAGCGAACCGCTGCTGGGCCGCGTGCTGGCGGCAAAGATATCGTCCGATTCGCCGAGGCTGACGGGCAGTTCGCATGACAGTTTTGCCATGAGCCCGTCACGGTCGAGGGTGACGTGGACCAGCTCGCCCGCCCCGATGGCGCTGGCGAGCGTCGCCAGCAGCCGCCAGCCGAGCGCTTCGCATTCGCCTTCGGACATGGCGATCCGGCATGGGCGGCTGTCCGCGGCGAGGTCGAAACTCGAGGTCCGCGGCCGCAGGACGTCCTGCAACTGGGCACAGGTGCGATGAACGATGGCGCGCAGGTCGGCGCTGCCTTCCTCGAGTTCGAGCTCACCGGTTTCCAGCCGGGCGAGCCGGTCCAGTTCCTCGAACCCGGCCAGGATACGGGCGCTGTCGCCGGCAATCGATGCAGCCAGCGCGCGGTATTCGTGCGGAGTAGGGCCGAACAATTGCTGCTGGATTATCTCCGAAAAGCCCTGGATCGCGTTCACCGGCGTGCGCAGTTCGTGCAGCAATTGGCGCAGCCGGTCCGCCTCGCTATCCTTGCCCGCACCAGAGCCGGCAGGCGTTTCCGATTTGACGATGGCGGGCCGCCGGAATTTTCCGGCATAACCGTAGAACCGCCCGCCCGGGACTGTGAAGCGCGGCGCCGCGTCGACAATCCACCGTCCGGCGATCAGCGGGGCGCCTTCCAGGATAATGGCATAATCGCGCAGGGGCTGATGCCGGGCAAAGGCAATCGGGGTGATCCCCTCGTCGCCGAGACGTTTGCCGACCATCGCTGGAGCGACGGAAGCTTCGGCCCAGTCGATCCGTCCTTCGGCATCACTGGTGAAGGCAAAACCGGACAGGCGGGGCAGGTCGCGCCCCAGGTCACCCATAGCCTGGTCCCTAGAATTTTCGGAGGACCCGCCCGGGGATTGTTCAAGGGCGCGGCCGTTCTGGCGAGCGGCGCGGAACGCTTCGATCCGCTTGACCAGTTCGCCGATTTCGCTGTCCTTGGCCCCCGCGGCGGAGACTCCGGCGATTTCATCCTTGAAATCGTTGGCGGGCAGACCGGGGCTGAAGACCGGTTCGGCGACATTCTTGCCGGCCTGCGCAGCCGGTTCGCCCGGCAGGGGTAGGCCGCGGTCGTGGATTCCCAGACGTTCCAGCAGCCGTGCGGTACTCGGGGGCATATCGCGGCGCAGACGAAGGAAGCCGCGCGCGCGGACCGGCAGCCGCGGGATCAGCTCCTGCCAATCCTCGTCCGACAACTCGGCGCGGGCGAGGGCGGCCACCGCCACTTCGGGTTCGTCTTCCGCCAGGTGCAACGCCAATTCGGGATTGCGGAACCGCAGGCCGGGATCGCGGATCATTGCGGCACGAGCGTTGGTTGGCAACATTTCACCCAGCGCGCCCAGCCGCAGCCATGCCGAGGCGAGCAATTGCTGTTCGCGGCGGCGCTGCGGCTCTTCGGAGGTGCTTGCGGAGGACCGGCTGCCGAGAAGATCGAGCAACTGCCTGAACTGCGTCCGCGCGGCGCGCTCGCCCGTCGCGCGGTGGCGCAGCACGGTGGCAAGGCGGTCGTCGAACAGCATGGTGTCTCCGGATGGGTGGTCGGCCAGAACGAAACGCGTGTTGACCGGCGCGGGCGGCTTTCGCCAGACCCGGGTGCGCGCAATCGACAACTATTGTTTCCCTATCAGTTTCGAAGCGTACGAACATGGCTGTGGCGAGTGCGTTGCAAAGCGGGACAATTGCTGGCAGGAACAATAAAGTTAGCCACACGCCGAACATAACGTGGCTTTCATTACCGGATCGCGGCATTATTCGTCTGTCGCGCTATAGGGGGAGCAAGCCTTGGCCAATCTTGACCAAATCGATCGCAAGTTGCTTGCCGAATTGCAGAACGAGGGGCGCGTGACCAATGTCGAATTGGCGCACCGCGTCGGTCTGACTGCGCCGCCATGCCTCCGCCGGGTCCGCGCGCTGGAAGAAGAAGGTGTCATTCGTGGGTACCATGCCGACCTCGATGCCTCGCAACTGGGGTTTGCGATCACCGTGTTCGCGATGGTCAGTTTGAAAAGCCAGGCCGAAAGCGCGCTCCGCGAATTCGAGGAACACATGGCGCAGTTGCCCGAAGTGCGCGAGTGCCACATGCTCAACGGCGAGATCGACTTCATTCTCAAGATCGTCAGCCGCGACTTGCAGAGTTTCCAGGAATTCCTGACCAGCAAACTTACGCCGGCACCTAACGTGGCCAGCGTGAAGACATCGCTGACCATCCGCACCGCGAAACACGAACCGGGTGTGCCGCTCGGATAATGGATTGGGCGGCCCGGTCGTGGTTATCCCTATCTTGAAAAAGCTTGCCGCTCGCCCCGCATGACCGGCGCAGAGCAGATTATCTATTTCCACGGACTTCCCGGAAGTGGTGCAGAAACCGAGCTTTTCGGACGCGAGGCAGCGGCCCGATGCGCCGGATTCCATGTCGCCGAACGTGCGAACACGCACTCTGCGGGTTCGGCCACCGAACACTTCGAACAGATCGCTGCAGACATTCGAAGATTTTTCCCCAGTACGCCGCTGCGTTTCATCGGCTTCTCGCTCGGCGCGGCCGCCGCTTTGCGGACTGCGCCATTTCTGGGCGTACAGGTCCAACACATCGATCTCGTCTCGGCTGCCGCGCCGCTCGATCTTGGCAACTACCTCGGTTCGATGGCAGGTGCGCCGGTATTTAGAATTGCGCGCGCTAGCCCACTGCTGTTTGGCCTTTTGGGCCGCGGGCAGGGCCTCATGGCGAGGCTTTTTCCCGGCCACCTATACTCGGCGCTGTTCGCGGCGGCTCAGGGCGCGGACGCGGAGTTGGCCAGGGACCCCGAGTTCAAGGCACGAATGGCAAGGATATTGCGGCAAGGTCTGGGTGTCGGATTGCCCGCCTATCGCCGGGAAATATCGCTGTATACCCAAGACTGGCAGTTCGAACTCGACCGCGTGATGGCCCCCGTCTCGCTAATCCACGGCAGTGACGATAACTGGTCGCCGGTGGCAATGGCGGTGGATTTGGCAGAACGCCTGCCGTGTTGCGACAGCTTGCAGATTTTGGAGGGGCGATCGCATTATTCGTCACTTGGGGAGTTTTTTCGGACCTGCTGATAGGGATCGGCCTGGCCCGTAATTGCACTGCGCGATTGCCGTCACCCGCGAAACGCTGCACTATGTGATCATGCACCGCATATCAGCCATCGCGTTCGCCGCATTCTCGCTCGCCGCTTGCCAGTCGGTGTCATCGGGGCCGCCAGCACCGGCTGCGGCGGTTACGCCGGCGCCAACAGTTCTCACCGGCCAGGCCAAGGCGGGGTTCGTGCTGTCGGAAGCGCTGTGTTCCGGGTGTCATGCGATCAAGGCGGGCGAGATTTCGCCCAACCCGATGTCGCCGACCTTCGCGATGATTGCCAATTCCGCAGGGCTGACGCGGGAGACGCTGTCGGAATATCTGCGCGATTCGCACAATTATCCCGAGACCATGAACTTCGAAGTGGCCGAGGAAGACGGCGATGTGCTGGCGGCGTATATCATCACGCTGCGCAGCGAGGATTTCACCCCGCCGATC
Organism: Allopontixanthobacter sediminis; assembly: GCF_009828115.1. GTDB lineage: Bacteria > Pseudomonadota > Alphaproteobacteria > Sphingomonadales > Sphingomonadaceae > Allopontixanthobacter > Allopontixanthobacter sediminis. Next base: position 605,002 of record NZ_WTYL01000003.1, read on the forward strand.
CAGTGAACCTTCGGCGGGGGGTTAACCCTCCCGCGTCTCCAGCCATTCTTCCAGCCATTTGATGCTGTAATCGCCGTTCAGCACGTCGTCCTGCCGCAGCAATTCCTGATGCAGCGGGATCGACGTCTTGACCCCGTCGACGACCATTTCCTCCAGTGCCCGGCGCAGGCGCATGATGCAGCCTTCGCGATTGCGGCCATAGACGATAAGCTTGGCGATCATGCTGTCGTAGTAGGGGGGAATCTTATAGCCCGCGTACAGCCCGCTATCGACCCGCACATGCATCCCGCCCGCCGCGTGATAGGCGGTGACCAGGCCGGGTGACGGTGCGAAGGTGAACGGGTCTTCCGCGTTGATCCGGCATTCGATGGCGTGGCCCTTGAACTCGATGTCTTCCTGCCTGATCGACAGGGGCTTGCCGTCGGCGATGCGAATCTGTTCGCGCACCAGGTCAACGCCGGTAATCATTTCGGTTACCGGATGTTCGACTTGCAGGCGGGTGTTCATTTCGATGAAATAGAACTCGCCGTTTTCCCACAGGAACTCGATCGTGCCCGCGCCGCGGTAACCCATTCCCGCCATCGCCTTCGAACAGGTTTCGCCCATCCGGTTGCGGTCCTCTTTGGAAATGACCGGGGAGGGCGCTTCCTCGAGGACTTTCTGATGGCGGCGCTGGAGCGAACAGTCGCGCTCGCCCAGATGGATCGCGTTGCCTCCGCCGTCGCCGAACACCTGGAATTCGATATGCCGCGGGTTGCCGAGGTATTTCTCGAGATAGACGGTGGCGTCGCCGAACGCGGCCTTCGCCTCGCTGCCCGCCTGCTTCATCAGTGTCTCAAGCTCGTGCGGGCCGGTGCACACCTTCATGCCGCGGCCGCCGCCGCCCGAGGCTGCCTTGATAATCACCGGATAGCCGATTTCTTCCGCGATCTTCGCCGCTTCCGCAACGTCTTCGATCGCGCCGTCAGAGCCGGGGACCAGCGGAATGCCGAGCGCGCCCGCGGTCCGCTTGGCCTCGACCTTGTCACCCATCGTGCGGATATGTTCCGGCTTGGGGCCGATCCACTTGATGTCGTGCGCTTCGACGATCTCGGCGAATTTCGCGTTTTCCGACATGAAGCCGTAGCCGGGGTGGATCGCATCGGCGTGGGAAATTTCGGCGGCGGAGATGATCGCCGCCATGTTGAGATAGCTCTCGCTGGCGGGCGGCGGGCCGATGCATACCGCATGGTCGGCCAGCCGCACATGCATGGCGTCGGCGTCGGCGGTGGAATGCACCGCGACCGTCTCGATGCCCATTTCATGCGCGGCACGGTGGATGCGCAAGGCGATTTCGCCGCGGTTGGCGATTAATATCCGGCTGATTCCCATGGTGTTCGCCTTACGCGATCAGAACCAGCGGCTGGTCGAATTCGACCGGCTGCGCGTTGTCGACCAGCACTTCCACCACCGTTCCCTCGCGGTCGGAAGTGATCGGGTTCATCACCTTCATCGCTTCCACGATCAGCAGGGTATCGCCGACGGCAACCTTGTCGCCAGCCTTCACGAAGTTGGGCGCGCTGGGATCGGCGGCGAGATAGACGGTGCCGACCATCGGGGATTTGAGCGCGCCCGCATGATCCGGAGCAGTCTCGACCGGTGCCGGAGCAGCAGGCGTGCCGCCAGCGGGCGCGGCGGTTACCGGCGCGGCGGACATCATCGGCGCGGCCAGCACACCGCGGGCGACGCGGATCTTGCGCTCGCCATCTTCCACTTCAATTTCGGTCAACCCGGTTTCGCCAAGCATGTCGGCGAGTTCGCGGACCAGATCGGTATCAATGTTCATGCCAGCATTGCGACCTGCGGCAGCTTTGTTTTCGGCCATGAAATGCCTCTTGTTAGGATTTAAGCGCCTGCCTATGCGATGCTGGCGCGCCACTGGCAAGGGGCTGCGGCGAAGTTTGGACCGCCGGAACCGCCCCTGATGTTACAATTTCGCGGCCGCTTCCAGCGCCACGATATAGCTGCGCGCGCCCAATCCCTCGACGGTCTGCACCGCCGCCATTCCGACATAGGAAAGATGCCGGAACGGCTCGCGGGTCTTGGGGTCGGACAAGTGCACTTCGATCACCGGGGTGCGCACCGCGCGTATCGCATCGAGCAGCGCGATCGAGGTGTGGGTGTAGGCCCCGGCGTTGAGCAGGACCGCCTTCGCGCCTTCCGCCTGCGCTTCGTGCAGCCAGTCGACCAGGTGCCCCTCATGGTTGGTCTGGCGGACGTCCACCTCCACGCCCAGTTCTCGCGCGCGGTCCTCCAGCATCCCGGCAATATCATCGAGCGTGTCGGAGCCGTATATCTCCGGCTCCCGCATGCCGAGCAAATTGAGGTTGGGACCGTTGAGGACGTAGATGGTATCAGTCATACGCCCCGAATAGCGCGCAAAGCGGGCGGGGCATAGCGCCGAAATCTTGGCGCAGGTACGTGAGCTTGGCGAGTTGACCGGGCGCTGGTGCATCGGAAGGCCCCGTGCGCCAGGCTATTGTTTGTAAAGAAATCTTTTCCTTGATATGATGCTTTTCGCAATGCTTCGAGGGAACGGTCGCAAATGGCGAAGGACATCCTGACGAAAATCGTCCTCGTCGCTGCTGCGTCATCCATTCCCGCTGTGCTTCATGGCCAGGAAAAGATACCGGAAATAACCGTCGAGGGAACGCGCGCGACGCTGCCCGATGCGACGCAATCCGTTCGCGCAATAGCCAACGCGACTAATGGTAACCTGGCGCGGTACGAAGTGGGGGTGTGCCCGGGCGTAGCTGGTCTG
>NZ_WTYL01000004.1 GCF_009828115.1 Allopontixanthobacter sediminis
GAGATCGAGTTCGACTATCTCGAGCGGCTTCTTCGCTTCGAAGGCAACGGCGGCGCGGGTCTTCATGGGGCAGGATTACTCCGTTTTAAGTATCGCGAGGTTTCGATTGGCGGACGGGTCAGGATTCGTGGATGGTCTTGGTAACCATACAAGCGCTTACCCCTTCGGCGCCGTCTTCGCTACCGTGACCTGACCATTTAACCCCGCCAAAGGGTGCGTCGACCGCGCTGACCGACGCGCCGTTGATCGCCACCATTCCCGCCTCGATCTCCTCAACCAAACGGCGGCGGCGGGCGGGGCTTTCGGTCCAGGCGTAGGCGGCAAGGCCGTAGGGCAGCCGGTTGGCTTCCGCGATCATCTCCGCTTCGCCGGCGTAGGAATTGAGCAGCGCCACCGGACCGAAGGGCTCCTCGTTCATGATCTCGGCATCTTCGGGAATATCGCTGAGTACCGTTGGCGCATAGAAGAAGCCCTGGTTACCGACGCGTTCGCCGCCAGTGTGAAGCGTGGCCCCGTGTTCGACGGCATCCGCGACCTTCTTGGCCAGTCCCTCGGTGCCGCGGGCGTTGGCCATCGGTCCCATCTGTGTGCCATCTTCAAGGCCGTTGCCCAGCTTGATCGCCTTGGCACGTTCCACGAAACCGTCGCGGAACCGGTCATAGATCGGCGCTTCCACCACGAAGCGGGTGGGGCTGACACAGACTTGACCGGCATTGCGGAACTTGGCCGGGACCATGGTGTCCAGCACTGCATCGACATCGGCATCGGCGAATACCAGCACCGGGCCGTGACCTCCCAGTTCCATGGTGGTGCGCTTCATGTCCTCGGCGGCCAGTTTCGCGAGATGCTTGCCCACTACGGTCGATCCGGTGAAGCTCAATTTGCGGATCACGGGCGAACCGAGCAGATGGCGGCTGACCTCGTCAGGCACTCCGAACACAACCTGGCAAACCTCGGGCGGCAGACCGGCGTCGAGCAGCGCCTGGACCACGGCGATGCCGGCGGCGGGGGTTTCTTCCGATGGCTTGACGATTACCGAACAGCCCGCCGCGATCGGTCCGCCGACCTTGCGCGCGACGTTGATTGCCGGAAAATTCCACGGCGCGAAGGCGGCGACCGGCCCGACCGGCTCGTGACGCACTTCGGTGCGGCTGCCTGCCGGGCGAACCAGCGTGCGGCCATAGTTGCGTTTGCATTCGCCCGCATAGAATTCGAACAAGCTGGCGCAGTACATCACCTCGCCTTTCGCTTCGGCCAGCGGTTTGCCCTGTTCGCGGGTCATCATCCAGGCAATATCCCCGGCGCGTTCGCGCAGTAGCTTGGCCGCGCCGGTGAGTGCCGCGGCGCGCTTGTCCGCGGGAGTGGTCCGCCAGGTGCGAAAGCCCTTCGCCGCATTATCCAGCGCCGCGTCGAGGTCCGACGAGCTGGCCAGAGGCAGCTTGCCGAGCACTTCGCCCGTTGCCGGATCGATCACCTCGTCCGTATCGCGCCCGTCGCCTGAAATCTGCCTGCCGCCGATCAACATGTGGAGTGCGGGATAGGTGTTCATCGGCGGTTCCTTATGCAGTGCCCGTGGGCGGGCTTGTAACGGGTGATGCGGGGGAGATAGGGTGGACTGGCCCGAATGCTACCCGGTTTGCTCCGGTTAAGGTGGCAACCGATAGGAATGTCTTCATGAAAATGCCGATTGCCTCACTCGCCCTGCTGTTCCTGCCTGCCCTTGCGGCTGCGCAACCCGCCCCGGGTCCAGCGGTCAAGCCGCTCAGCCTGGAAAGCCGCACCGCGCTGCGGTGTTCCGCCGCGTTTGCGCTGGTTGCGGACGGACAGGCGCGGTCGGACAAGGATGCACTGGCGTATCCGGCGCTGGGCCAGCGTGGCCGGGAGTTTTTCGTGCGGGCCAGCGCGCGGGTGATGGACGATACCGGGATGGACCGCGACGCGGTGGCCGCCGCGCTCATGACGGAGGCGCAGCGCCTATGGGCCGCCGGGGGCTTTACGGGCGAGATCGACCAGATCATGCCGTCCTGCCTCCTGCTGCTCGACACATCCGGCGCCTGATGCGCAATTGCCCACAATTTTTGCGGCAGGCATCCCACTGACGGTGGACGCTGGCCGCGCCTTGCGGCATGAGCGGCGCCATGTGGCGTCTCCATCAATTCCCGCTGTGCCCGTTCAGTCGCAAGGTCCGGTTGCTGATGAGCGAGAAGGGCATCGGCTACGATTTGTGGCGGGAGAATCCGTGGGAAGGCAATGACGAGTTCTTCACGCTTAACCCTGCCGGCCGGACGCCGGTATTGCACGACCCGGAAAAGAACATCATCCTCGCGGACAGCCGCGCGATTTGCGAATATTTCGAAGAAACCGTCCAGAAGATGCCGATGATCAACGGCACGGTCACGGGCCGCGCCGAAATCCGCCGGCTGGTGGCTTTGTTCGACGAGAATTTCTATCACGATGTCACCGCGCCGCTACTGAACGAAAAGATGCGCAAGCGCCTCGTTCACCGGCAGCCGCCCGACAGCCGCGCGATCCGCGAGGCGATGAAGATGGCGCACGGTCACCTCGACTACATCGATTACCTGATCGACACCCGCCCGTGGCTGGCCGGATCGACCATGAGCATGGCCGACCTTGCGGCTGCCGCGCAGATATCGGTCGCGGATTACCTCGGCGGGATCGACTGGACTGGTCACGAACAGACGCGGGGCTGGTACGCCGTGTTCAAAAGCCGCCCCAGTTTCCGTCCGCTGCTGTCGGAACGGATGGAAGTGATCCAGCCGCCCGCGCATTATGCGGATATCGACGGGTAGAATTCCGGGATGTCTCGCCCCATATCCGGGCCAAAGGAGATCCATATGCCCGACAAACTCGAACTCACCGAAGCCGAATGGCGCGAACGTCTGACGCCGGAACAATACCATGTCATGCGCGAAGGCGGGACGGAGCGGGCGTTCACCGGTGCGCTGGAGAAAAACAAGGCGACGGGCGAGTATCACTGCGCCGCCTGCGGGCAATTGCTGTTCACCAGCGATGCGAAATACGAGAGCGGCTCGGGCTGGCCGAGCTTCACCGTACCCGCCGATTCCGACGCGGTGGAGCAGGAACGCGACACCTCCCATGGCATGGTCCGCATCGAGGCGAAATGCAGCCGGTGCGACAGCCATCTGGGGCACATCTTTCCCGACGGGCCTTCACCCGAAGGCACGCGCTATTGCATGAACAGCGCTTCGCTTGATTTCGTACCGGAAGACGACGCCTGAGATCGGCGCGGACGGCGTTCCCTGCATTTGCCGTTCACGCGCGGTTACAACTCGCCTATGCACCCTCATGATGAATTGAACCGTCCCGCAGACAGTGCGTACGGCGGATCGTGAAAAGGTAATCGAAACCCATGGCAAGGCGGGGTAGTCGGCGGCGTTTTCTGAAACGGGGAACGAGTGAAATGCCGGCGAAGAAAGAGCGCGGATGGTTCGCACGCTGGTTCCGCCGCTTGGTCCTGTCCGGGGTGATCGCCAGTGTCCTGGGCGTAATTTTCCTCGGCCTCGCGGTGCTCTTCGCCGCGCGTTCGTTGCCGAGTTACGGCCAGCTTCGCGCGACGCAGAACGCCCAGACGATCGTGGTCCGTGCGCGTGACGGTACGCAGATTGCGGAACTTGGCCCCAGTTTCGGCAAGTGGCTCGACAGCAGCGAAATCCCCGAGGTTATGAAAGAGGCCATGGTCGCGGTGGAGGATCGCCGCTTCCGTTCGCATTTCGGGATCGATCCGATCGGCCTCGCGCGGGCGACCTATGTCTGGGCGACCGGCACCAAGCGGTTCGGCGCGACGTCTACCATCACCCAGCAGCTGGCGCGCAATATCTTCCTCAATTCCAACCGGACTCTGGACCGCAAGCTGCGTGAAGCGGTGCTGGCGATGGCGCTGGAATCGAAGTTCTCCAAGGAACAGATCCTCGAGCTGTATCTCAACAAGGTCTATTTCGGCGGCGGCGCCTACGGCATCGACAGCGCCAGCCGCAAATTCTTCAGCCACCCGGCAACCGATTTGAGCACCGCCGAGGCCGCGATCATCGCCGGCCTGGTGAAGGCACCGTCCCGCTACTCACCCACCGCCGATGTGCAGGCCGCCGTCAGCCGCGCCAACGTGGTGCTGCGGCTGATGCGCGAACAGGAACGCATTTCCGCCAGCGAAGCCGATGTTGATGTTTCGGCGGTCAAGCTGAAGGAAGACCGGGCGCAGAATTCGGTCCGGTATTTCACCGACTGGGCGCTGCCGCAGCTCGATTTGCTTCTGCCCGAAACATTCGAGCCGATCGAGGTTTGGACCACCATCGACATCGGGATGCAGCAGGCCGGCACCGCGGCGATCAAAGCCAATGTGCCCGGCAACACGCAGGGCGCGCTGGTCAGCCTCGACCGTGACGGCGCGATCCTGGCGATGGTGGGCGGCACCGATTACGTATCCACCAGCTATAACCGCGCCACCGACGCGCTGCGCCAGCCGGGGTCCGCCTTCAAGCTGTTCGTCTATCTGGCGGCTCTGGAAGCCGGCTATACGCCGGAAGACCGGGTGAAGGACGTGCCGGTCACGATCGACGGCTGGAGCCCGCGCAATTCGGGCGGTTCCTATGCTGGCGAAATGGATGTGCGCACCGCCTTCGCCTATTCGAAGAACACGGTCGCGGCGCAATTGGGCAACGAGGTTGGTTTCGGGACCGTGGCATCGATGGCACGGCGGTTCGGCATAACTTCGCCCATTTCAACCTTCCCTTCGATGGTGCTGGGCAGTTCCGAGGTCCGCCTGATCGACATGACCCGCGCCTTCGCGTCGGTGTCCGAAGGCGGAACATCGGTGGAGCCGTACGGTATCGTCAAGGTGACTACTTCAGACGGGGACGTACTGTACCAGCATGAAGACGCACGCCGAACGCAGCTGGTGCCGGAATATGTCGCTGCCGGGATCACCGACCTGCTGCAGACTGCAGTCAACACCGGAACCGGGAAGGCCGCGCAGATCGGCCGGCCTGTTGCCGGGAAGACCGGCACCACCAGTTCCAACAAGGATGGCTGGTTCGTCGGCTTCTCCAGCGGGATTACTACGGGCGTGTGGATGGGCAGGGACGATGCCAAGGCAGTCGCCGGCTTGCAGGGCGGACGCGCGCCGGCCCAGGCCTTCGCAGCGTTCATGCGCTATGCGGTAAAGGACCGTCCGATCACCAAGTTCGATACCGAATTGCAGCTGCCGGAATGGCAGCTCGAGCCGGACGAGGAGTATTACTACGGCGATCCGGATGATTATTATTACGTCGACGAGCAGGGCAACCTGATCGAGCCGGGTCGGCTCCAGCCGGAACCCGGCACGCTGCCATTCCCCGTCGAGGGCGAGAATATCCCCGGCGTACAGCCGCGCCGCGAAGGTGACCCTGCCGAGGCGGCCGATGGCGCGCCGCAAGCCGCCAGTGACGATTTCCTCAACCGCGCGACGGGCCGCGGCCCCGGACAAACGAGGCCCCCGCCGACGACGAATTCGCGGCGCGTGCCGCAACCGGGGCAGCCCGACCAGATGCCCGCGCCCGGGCAGCAGAACTAAGGCGATCGCCGATCAGCTTTGGACGCAAAAAGGCCCCGCACGGGTTAACCGGCGGGGCCTTATTTTTCGTGTCAGCGCCGTGCGAAACGGATCGACGTGTAGACCGGCGGGTTACCGCGCCGCTGGAACCGCAGGAACAGGGCCTCGCGCCCGCTATCCTTTGCTTCCTTAGCCAGCCGTTCCAGGTCGGCGGGGCTGGTCACCGATTTGTAATTGGCAGACAGGATCACGTCCCCGCGCCGCAGGCCCTTGGTCCCGGCGTCGGAATTTGGATCGACCGCCGCCACGACCACGCCCTGCGTCGTTCCGGGGAGCCCCAACTGACCGGCGATTTGCTGCGTCAGCGGAATGACCTGGAGCCCAAGCGATTCCTCGAGCATGCCGCTGGACTGGCCTTCCGGCATAGGCGTTTCCGCATCGGGATCGAACGCGGGTTCTTCCGCCAGTTCTTCCTCCGTCGGGAACTGGCCGACTGTCAGGGTGACGGTCCGCCGGGTACCTTCGCGGTAGAGTTCGACCGGGATCCGCGTGCCCGGAGCGATGTTGGCAACCAGGAACGACAACGTCTGGTCCGACGTGATTTCCTTGTTGTTGACCTTGGTCACCACGTCGCCCGGCTCGATCCCGGCAGCAGCTGCCGGCGAATCGTCGCGCACGACCTGGACGATCTCGCCGCGATTCCTCGGCAAGCCCAGTGCGTTCGCCATGTCGGCGCTGACCGGCTGGATGCTGACCCCGAGATAGCCGCGTTCGATCCGCTTGCCGGATTTCAGCTGTTCCACGATCGGCGCCGCGACGTCTGCGGGAATGGCAAAGCCGATCCCGACGTTACCGCCCGATGGCGAGAAGATCGCGTTGTTGATGCCGATCACGTTGCCCTGCATGTCGAACAACGGACCGCCGGAATTGCCCCGGTTGATGCTGGCATCGGTCTGCAAGTAGCGATCATATGCGCCGCCGCCTGCGTTGCGATAGACCGCCGAGACGATTCCGCTGGTGACGGTGCCGCCCAGTCCGAAGGGATTGCCGATGGCAATAACCCAGTCGCCAACCCGGGCCTGCGCCGAATCGCCGAACTTCACGAACGGGAAGGGCTCTCCGCGGTTGATCTTGAGCACCGCGAGGTCCGATGCTGCGTCGTTGCCGATCAGCTTGGCAGGATATTCGGTGCCGTCGGGCATGGTGACGGTGATTTCTTCCACCGTACCGCGGGGTCCATTGCTATCGCTGGGCGGGCTGATCACGTGGTTGTTCGTAACCACGTAGCCATCGGCCGAGACGATGAAGCCCGAACCAAGCGACTGCGCTTCGCGAGTGATCGGTTCCTGGGGCTGGGCGCCGCCGCGCTGGCCAAACAGATCGGCGAATGGCGTACCCGCGAACGGATTGGCGCTACGCTGGACCTCGACCCGCTGGCGGGTGGAAATGTTGACCACGGCAGGCTGCAGCTGCGCCGTCAGATCGGCGAAGCTTTCCGGCGCACCGGCGCGCGGAACCGCGCGCTCCATCTGCAGGCCTTCGTTCTGGGCAACTTGCGCACCGGCGGGAAATCCGGTGACCAGGGAAATCGCCGCGCCGCCGACCAGCAGCGCTGATGTCAATCCGTAAGCATATCGCACTGGGTTAAATTCCTCTTCTTTGGTGAGCGAGCGGGCGACACTGCGCCCGGCACGACTTTCCACAATTACAGCCCAAGCGCCCTGAACACCGATTGAACGACAGTTGTAATCGGTTCAGCGGCTGGACAGATCATTGCCCGTTGCGGAACTGCCGCAGATATTCATTATCGGGCGACAGGATGATCTGGCTCTGGCCCTGACCCTCGCCCTTGGCGAAGGTCGTGTCATAGCTCTGCATTGCGCGGTAGAAATCATAGAAGCCCGGGTCCTTGCCGAAACTGTCGGCATAGACCCGCGCCGCTTCCGCATCGGCTTCAGCGCGAATGACACGGGCGTTGCGTTCGCCCTGTGCACGGATGGTCCGCGCTTCACGTTCACGGTCGGTCTTCATTCGCCGAAACGCGGATTCAAGCGGCGTGCCATCGGGCAGATCGGTCCGCTTGATCCGCACGTCGATCACCTGAGCGCCGTATTCGCGCGCCTGCACATCCAGCTTTTCGCGGATGTTCGACATCGCCTGGCCGCGTTCCGCCGTCAGCAGGCTGGCGAAGGTGCGCCGACCAAGTTCCTGACGCAGGACCGAGTTGAGGATCGGTTCCAGCTGGGTACGCACGCCGTCAGTGGTGCCGGCGGTTTCCACCATCAGCACCGGGTCGATGATCCGGAACCGGGCGTAGGCGTCCACCAGCAAGCGTTGCTGGTCACTCGACAGGACTTGTTCGCGCTCCATATCAAGATCGAGGACGCGCTTGTCGACGAACTGGACCTGTTCGACCAACGGGATTTTCAGGACCATGCCGGCCCCGGTTTCACCGTAGGGTTGGTCCGCTTCGAAGCGGTTGATCACGCGGACCGGCTCACCCGTTCGCACGACCACGGCCTGCTGTTCTTCTGGCACGATGACCACGGACATAAGCAGCACGATAATCACGGCAGCGACGGCCATGATCGAGAGCTTATGGTTTTCCCAGATATTTTCCATGACTTACTGTCCCTGTTCGGAAGTGGCTGGCGCGCGTTCTTGCGCACGCTGGCGAATTTCCGGCAATGGCAGATAAGTCTGTACCCCGCCGGATTCGACGATCGTCTTGTCCGTCTGGCTCAGCACACGCTCCATCGTTTCGTAATACAGCCGCCGCCGGGTAACTTCCGGAGCCTGGCGGTATTCCTCGTAAACCTTGTCGAAGGCGATGGTTTCACCCTGCGCCCGCTCGAGGATCTGCTGCGCGGTACCCCGCGCGGTGTTCACCGCCGCATCGGCGTCCTGTTCTGCCACGGTGACGTCCTTGAACGCCTCGTTCACTTCGGCGGGCGGGTCGGTCTTGGCAATTTCGACACCTTGCACCGCGATACCCGAACGGTAGGCGTCCAGCACGGCTTGCATCCGGGTCCGAACCCGCTGTTCGATTTCTGCACGGCCCGCGCCGGAGAAGGTCTCGTCCAGCGTACGTTCTGCAACCGAGGCGCGCATTGCGGCTTCAGCCACTTCGCGAACCGTCTCGTCGGGTTCGGCCAACTGGAACTGGTATTGCTTCAGATCCTTGATGTTCCAACGAATGAGATAGGACAGGTCCACCAAATTCTGGTCGCCGGTGAGGATCAGTTTCTGCTCCCCGCCTTCCGGTATCCGTTCGGACCGGATGGTGCTGACCTGCTCGACGCTGACGTTCTGGAACGGCCAGGGGGCGGAGAAATTGGTACCTGGCTGTAGGGTCCCCGAATATTTGCCGAAGGTCGTGACGATACCCTGTTCTTTCGGTTGGACGAAATGGACCGAGCTCATCAGGAGCCAAGCGACCACCACCACCAAAGCTACAATCGGGAGCCAGCTTTTGCCGCCGGGGCGCTGGGGCATGCGGAAATTCGGGCCGCCGGGACCGCCGCCGCGCCGCGGGCCTTCGGGGCCGCGGTTCTTGAAAATATCTTCGATCTTGGCCGAACGCCGCGCGTCGTCGCCGCCCGAAGGAAGCCACGGGTTGCGCGGGCCACCGGGTTTGCCGCCGGCCTTCTTGCCGTCATCACCATCGCCGGCGCCTCCATCTCCGGAGGCACCGCTGCCCTTGTTTCCGCCCCATGGGCTCTTGCCAGCCATGGCAAGCCCGATCCTGTTGGTAAAACCCGTCAAAATGTCCATGCAGTCTTTATAGGGTTCCGCCTCAAGAAAAACAGGGGTTGCGGTCACGAAATTGCTGCTAGGGAAGCCCGCGATGGATCAGGACGAAATCAGGGCACGGCTTCCCGCTTCGATTGCCACGCGGGTGCAAACGGCAAAATTCAAGGATGGAGTCGCCACACTGGTGCTCGATGCCGCGGGGCTGGGTGCGTCCGGACGCGAAAAATTGGAAGCCGCAGTGAAGGACCTGGTCGGCGGTGCGGACGCGGTCGAGGAGGTGCGGGTCGCGATGATTGCTGACCGCGCACCCGAGCCGGCGCCGCGGCGGATCATCGCCATCGGTTCAGGCAAGGGCGGAGTCGGAAAATCGACCCTGACCGCGAACTTGGCAGTTGCGCTTGCGCGGATGGGCCGCAAGGTCGGGGTGGTCGACGCCGATATTTACGGTCCTTCGCAGCCCACGATCCTGGCGAACAAGGGCGAGAGGCCCAAGGCGGAAGACGGCAAGCTGATCCCGGTGCCAAGCAAATGGGGCGTGTCGGTCCTGTCGATGGGGCATCTCGTCGAACCAGGAAAAGCCATTGCGTGGCGCGGTCCGATGGCGGGCAATGCCCTGGGCCAGCTGATTGACGCGCATTGGGGCGATGCCGAGGTGTTGCTGGTCGATCTGCCGCCGGGCACCGGTGATGTGCAGCTGTCCATGCTGCAGAAGCACAAGCCCGCGGGCGCGATCATCGTATCGACCCCGCAGGATCTCGCCCTGATCGACGCGCAGCGTGCGGCGAACCTGTTCGAAACGGGAAAGATACCGCTGATCGGGCTGGTCGAGAATATGGCCGGCTATGCCTGTCCCCATTGCGGCGAGATCAGCGATCCGTTCGGGCGGGGCGGCGTGGAAGACGCTTCCGAAGCCACCGGCATACCGTTCCTGGGGCGCATTCCGCTGGCGATCGATATCCGTGAAGACAGCGATGCCGGAACGCCGACGGCGGCGCAGGACGGACCGCAGGCCGAAGCCTTTGCCGCGATTGCCCGGTCCCTGTCCGACTGGCTCGACGCCTCATCGGTAGCCGAGGCGGTCTGACGATGCAGTTTAGCCGCCGGAACGTTCTGGTCGGCGCCGCGATCGGCGGGGGATTGGTGGCCGCTTGGACCCTGCGCCCGCGCAGTTTCTCCACGCCGCTAGCGCCGGGCCGCGGCGAATATGCGTTCGATGCGTGGCTCAAGATCGGCAAGGACGGGGTGATCACCGTCGCCGTCCCGCAGCTGGAAATGGGTCAGGGTATTACCACATTACTGCCGCAGATTGTGGCGGTGGAACTTGGCGCGGACTGGCGGCAGGTCGCGGTGGAACCGGCCCCGGTCAGCGGCGCCTACGCCAACATCCCGCTCGCCGCGCGCTGGGCTTCGCTGTGGATGCCGGCGTTGCCCGGGCTGGCGAATGACGCGGACGACCTGCTGGCGCAGCGTTATGCGCAGGAAAGCCGCTTCAACGTCACGGCGGACGGCACGTCACTGGCGGCCTATGAAATGCCGTGCCGGGCTGCCGCCGCGTCCGCGCGGGCGATGCTGGCGATGGCTGCGGCGGACCGCTGGGGCATAAGCTGGGAAGAATGCATCGCGGAAGGCGGCTTCATCCGGGCCGGGGACATGCGGCTGAGTTTCGCGGAACTGGTGGAGGAGGCAGCCGAATATACGCCGCCCGATCCGCCGCCGCTGTTGCCCGAAGGCGCCGCCGAAGATCCAATTTTCGGATTGGCAGACGCGCCTACTGCGTTTCCGCGCCTCGACCTGCCGTCCAAGGTGGATGGAAGCTATCTGTTCGCGGGCGATGTGCGGCTGCCCGACATGCTCTATGCGTCGATCCGCCACGGACCGGTCAACCAGGCGGTGCTGTCCCGGTTCGAAGCGGGCGAAGCCGCCGGGATGCCGGGACTGGGCACGATCGTGAAGGGCAAAAGGTGGCTCGCCGCGGTGGCGGACAGCTGGTGGAGCGCCGATCAGGCGCTGACCCGGATGGACCCGCGGTTCGATGTGGACGAGGCGGTCAATTCCTCAACCATCGAAGCGGTGTTGGATGAAGCGGTGCGGCGCGGCGAGGCCACCCGGATTGCGGTCCGCGGCGAGGGTGACAGCCTGATGGAAAAAACCCAGGTCGCGCGGCGTTATGATTTCGCGCCTGCGACCCACGCCACGCTGGAAACCACGACCGTGACGGCGCGCTACGGCGATGGCCGGCTGGAACTGTGGATGGCGACGCAGGCCCCCGAAGCCGCGCGGGAAGCGGCCGCAAGGACGCTGGGGATTTCCGCCAGCGACGTGGTGCTCTATCCGATGCCGGCGGGCGGCAGTTTCGACCGGCGGCTGGAACATGACCACGCGGTCGAGGCCGCGCTGATCGCCCGCGAAGTGTCGAAAGACGGTGTACGCCCTGTTCAGCTGATGTGGCCGCGCGGGCAGGAACTGCTCAGCGGGAAACCGCGGATGCCCGCTGCGGTGCTGGTATCCGCCAAGCTCGGCCGGGGTGACGGTAATGTCGGCACCGGCGGAGAAATAGAGACCCTGCGCGTGCGCATGGCCGCCCCGGCGTCCGGCAAGGAATTCGGTCACCGGTTGTTCGGCAACAAGACCAACTGGGCGGCGATCGAAAACGCGGCTGGCGAGGCGGACCCGATGGTCATGGAAGGGGCCATGCCGCCGTACTCGATTCCCAATGTCGCGCTCGATCATGTGCCGGTGCGGATTGGTCTGCCCACCGGGCGGATGCGCGGCAATGCGCATGGCATCACCGCCTTCGTCACCGAGAGTTTCGTGGACGAGATGGCGTGGAAGCACGGGCGTGAACCGCTGTCTTACCGGATCGAGATGCTTGGCAGTGACCTGCGTCTGGCGCGGTGCCTGCAGGATGTCGCGCGGCTGGCGCAATGGGACGGGGGCAAGGACCAGAGCGGTCAGGGCCTCGCCTGCCACCGCATCGGGGAGGGCGAAGATGCCGGCCGGATCGCCTGTATCGCGACCGCCCGGCGGGACGGCGGCGGAGCCCGCGTAACCAGACTGACCGCAGTCGCGGACATTGGCCGGATCGTGAACCTCGACATCGCTCGCCAGCAGATCGAGGGCGGGCTGCTGTTCGGCATGGCGCTCGCGCTGGGATCCGCGCTGGAATATGTGGACGGCGTGCCGACGACGAAGCGGCTCGGCTCGCTTGGTCTGCCGTCGCTGGTCGATTGTCCCGAAGTGGAAGTGGATTTCATCAGCAGCAAGGCCGCGCCATTCGACCCCGGCGAACTGGGCGTGGCGGTCGCCGCGCCAGCCATCGCCAACGCCCTCTATTCCGCAACCGGCTTGCGCATCCGCCGCCTGCCTCTATTTGCGGACGGATTATGACCTGGACCCCGCAGCAGCTCAGCCCCGAACATCCCCCGGTCCGTAGCGGCAACATCGGGGTGCTGCTGGTCAATCTCGGCACGCCCGATGCGCCGACGACCCAGGCGGTGAAGAAATACTTGCTCGAATTCCTGTCGGACCGGCGGGTTGTGGAAATTCCCCAGATCGCGTGGCAGCCGATCCTTCGCGGGATCATCCTCAACACCCGGCCGAAGAAATCGGCGCAGGCTTATGCGCAGGTATGGGGCAAGCACGGTTCGCCGCTCGCCACCCTGACCGCCGATCAGGCGGAAGCATTGCAGCTGCGGCTCGGGAACAGCGTTCAGGTCGGCTGGGGGATGCGCTACGGCAATCCCTCGATCGAACAGGAACTGACCCGGCTGAAGGACGCGGGCTGCGACCGGATCCTGCTGGCCCCGATGTATCCGCAATATTGCGGCGCTACGACCGCGACGGTGGTCGACAAGACGGGCGAGGCGCTGGGCAAGATGCGCTGGCAACCAACCTTGCGGACGATGCCGCCCTATCATGACGATCCGGCCTATATCAGCGCCCTTGCAAAAGACCTTACGCGCCAGCTGGACGCGCTGGCGTTCGAGCCTGAAGTGCTGCTGCTGAGTTTCCACGGAATGCCCGAACGCACGCTCTACAAGGGCGATCCGTACCATTGCCACTGCCAGAAAACGGCCCGCCTGCTGGAAGCGGAAATGAAGGTACAAGGCAAGCGCCCGGCAATGCGGTTCCAGACGACATTCCAATCGCGCTTCGGCCGCGCGAAATGGCTGACGCCTGCAACCGATGACACGCTGGAAGCGGAGGCCAAGGCCGGTACCCGCCGCATGGCCATCGCCGCGCCGGGTTTCGCGGTCGATTGCCTCGAAACGCTGGAGGAACTGGCGATCCAGGGCGCGGAACAATTCGCCGAGGCGGGCGGCGAGGAATTTGCTGCGCTGTCCTGCCTCAACAGCAGCGACGCCGGGATGGAGATGCTGGAAATCATCATCCGCCGCGAATTGTCGGGCTGGATTTAGCGGACGGACTTACTTACACTGGGGTAAGTAGGGAGAATCCGATGGCTACCGCCGCACAAGAAGCCGCCATTTCCGCGCCGAAAATCACGATGGGGGGTGCACCGAATGCGTGGCCGCAGCACTGGAGCCAGCAGCTGCCACCGAACGCGCTGGACCATATCCCGGGCGAGGGCGGCTGGCCGCTGGTGGGCAACACCTTCAAGATGCTGGCCGATCCGCACGCCTTTGCGCAGCGGATGTATGCGACCTACGGCCCGGTCTACAAGAACTGGGCGTTCGGGCGGTGGAATGTCGGACTGATCGGGGCCGATGCGAACGAGTTGATGCTGTTCGACCGGGACAAGCTGTTCTCCTCCGAACAGGGTTGGGGTCCGGTGCTCGACCAACTGTTCCCCCGCGGATTGATGCTGATCGATTTCGACCATCACCGGGCCGATCGCCGCGCGCTGTCGATTGCGTTCAAGCCGGGGCCGATGCGGCATTACGCCGATTCCCTCAACCGCGGAATTGCGGCGCGGGTGGAGGAATGGGGCGGCGCCGAAATGGCGTTTTATCCCGCGATCAAGAAGCTGACGCTCGATCTGGCCGCCGACAGCTTCATCGGCATTCCCTTCGGGCCCGAAGCCGACCGGATCAACCAGGCCTTCGTCGACATGGTCCAGGCCTCCGTCGCGCCGATCCGCAAGCCGCTGCCGGGTACGCTGATGCGCCGGGGCGTGAAGGGCCGCGAATTCCTGGTCGATTTTTTCAGCAAGGAAGCGCTGAAGCGGCGCGAGCTGGGCGGCGGGCAGGACATGTTCAGCCAGTTCGCCAACGCGACCGACGAAGACGGTGAATTGTTGAGCGTGGAATCCGTGGTCGATCACATGAACTTCCTGATGATGGCCGCGCATGACACGATCACGTCCAGCGCGACCTCGCTGCTGTGGCTGCTGGCGGCGAACCCCGATTGGCAGGAGAAGGTCCGGCAGGAACTGCGCGCGGTCACCGGCGGTGAAGGCAAACCGGTCGATTACGACGACCTCGGCAAGCTGGAACTGACCGAGATGGCGTTCAAGGAAGCGTTGCGTTTCATGCCGCCGGTCCCGTCCATCCCGCGCCGTGCACTGCGCGATTTCGAACATGGCGGATACACCATTCCGGCGGGAACGCAGGTCGGCATCAATGTCCATCTGGTGCACCATCAGGAAGAACACTGGCCGGATCCGTTGCGCTTCGATCCGATGCGGTTCACCCCGGAACAGGTGAAGGCGCGGCACAAATACGCCTGGGTGCCGTTTGGCGGCGGGGCGCATATGTGCCTTGGCCTGCACTTTGCCTATATGCAGGTGAAGATCCTGCTCGCGCATGTTCTGACCCGCTATGAAGTCAAGGTCGCCGAGGGTTATGAGCCCCAGTGGCAGCCGTGGCCGATCCCCCAGCCGAAGGACGGCCTGAAGGTCAGCTTCAAACCGCTCTAAAAATCTATAGCGATGCCGTTCTTTTCCCAGTCGCCGTAGCGGGTTGGGCTGAGACCATGCTTGTCGCCGTCCGCGGGCTTGCCAGACACCTTGGGCGTTTCCGGCTGCGGCACGGGATCGTTGTTCCAGTGGCTCGGCTTGGCGAAGTCTTCGGGACGCTTGGTGGCTCGCTGGGTCATTTTTACAACATGGTATCGCTGGCCCTTCATTGCAATCGCGGATAGGGGCGCTGCGATGGTAGATACTCCCGGATTACCCGCCCGCCGCGCCGCGCTGCGCATGATGGATGCCGTGCTTCACCGCGGCGAGACGCTCGAGCAGGCGGAACGCGCCGCGCTTCGCAGCATCAACGGCCCCGCCGACCGTGCCCTGGCGCGTGCAATTGCAGCCGAAGTAATGCGGTGGCTGGTCGATCTCGACGCGATGATCGACAGCGCCACCCGCAATCGCTTGTCCGATGATGCCAAGGCGCGGAGCGTGATCCGGCTGATGCTGGTGCAATGGCTGCGCTTTGGCACGCCGCCGCACGCGGTGATCGCCACTGCGCTGCCGCTGCTGACCGGCGGGCCGCGCAGGTTGGCGCACGGGGTGTTCTCCACCCTGGCGAAGCGCGAAGTAAAGCTGCCCGAAGGCCCCACGCCAAGCGACGCGGTAATGGTTCGCTGGGGCGAGAAGGCCGACAGCATCGTCGGCGCGCTGGCCGAACCGCCTCCGCTCGACCTGGCGCTGAAGGATCATGCCGAAACCGAAAAATGGACGGCGGAACTGGGCGGACAGAGCCTCGCGCCCGGCCATGTGCGCTTGCCGCGCGGCACCCCGATCGATGAACTGCCCGGTTTCGAGGAAGGCGCTTGGTGGGTCCAGGACCTCGCGGCGACACTCCCGGCCCGCCTGCTGGGCGCCGGCGAAGGAAAACGTGTGCTGGACCTGTGCGCCGCACCGGGCGGCAAGACCCTGCAACTCGCGGCCGCGGGCTGGCAGGTCACCGCGCTGGATATCAGCGAGCGGCGGCTGGAATTGCTGCGCAACAATCTCGATCGCACCGGACTTGCCGCGGAAATCATCACCGCCGATGCGTTGACATGGGAGCCCGCCAAGCAGTTCGACGCGATCCTGCTCGACGCGCCGTGCACCGCGACCGGTACCTGCCGCCGCCATCCCGACGTGCTGCACCGGATCGGCCCGCGCCAGATCGGCGAAATGGCCGAATTGCAGGCAAAATTGCTCGCCCGCGCGGCAAGCTGGCTGCCCGAAGGCGGCACGCTGGTCTACGCCGTTTGCTCGCTGGAGGAAGAGGAAGGCCGCGGCCAGACCGGCGCCGTCCCGCTAACGCAGGCCCCCATCACCGCCGCTGAACTGCCCGCCGGATTACAGCCCGACGCGGCTGGTTGGCTGAACACCGACCCCACCATGCTGCCCGAAGCCGGCGGCATGGACGGCTTCTTCATCGGACGCTGGACGAAGTAGGAACGACGGGTTTCGGGAACCGCGCGCATGAGCTTGAATGGCCGCTTTGTCGTGGGAACCGACGTTAGCGCTATTTTTTCGCTGCGGTGTGGGATATCTCCGGATGAAGGGGGCGGATGATGGGCAAAGCGGGAAAGGGTTGCGGCTGTTTTGTGGCGCTGCTTTTGATCGCTCTGATCGCAAACAGCCGTGAGTTTGGCTGGATATTCGGTTTGATAGGCACCGCATTTCTGGCAGTTTGGGCAATTGTTGCCGGTATCGCACACGATCTGACAGCCCCTTCTCAGCCCGGTGAGGGTCCCGCCGAGATCGTCGCGTCCTACGCCTCTTTCGAGCCCATCGTGGTTCAGGCGCTAAATTACAGGTTGGTCATGCTTGAAAAGAGCGGTGGGCTGGCTTGGAATATCTCAAATTCGCCGCGGGCAGAATTGACCGTTTGATAATAGCCCTCGGGCCACGGATCACTTGCAATCGGATTGCAAGCGGCTATGACACTTACACCCCCTCGCCCTGCCACTTACCAAAGAGCTTCCTAACCTAAAGCGGCAGGGTGCTGCCATCGTCAGGGCGGCGCGCTTCGGGATGAGGTAGGCCCAGCGCATTGTTGACCACACGGCGCACGGGATTAGTGCAATATGAAGGGCCGGTTGCATAGTAAATTTCGCCAGCCAAAACTGCGGATGATCCGCTGCGATTGAGGATGACGCGGCCCATATTGCCCATATCTTCTGGCAGGACGACAGGGTCGCACGGGCGCAAAATCAGCCCTTCGCCAGTTTCATCAGGCCGATCAATCGCCAGACACACACTCGGCTTGAAATAGTTGCGGCGGCGATACTGCCACCATTCGCGCATCGGCTCGTTGATGTCAGACATCCATTTTTTGTCGATCTCACGCGCATCAAGCGCGCCATTGAGCACAGTGATCTGGTCCATCGGCGTATCGAAATAGGCGGAAATTTGCTTGACCAGCGGCTCGCGGTAGGACTGTTGTGCAAACCACAGCCCCAGCTGCTCATCCGATGGGAATGTGGCTTTTAAACTCCAGTTTACCGAATTCGACCAGCAGTCGCCCAAACCGCCACTGAAGCGACCTGGGGAAGGGACCTCGACATTGGCAGGCATGCCTAGGCCATCGCGGACCAGCGCGTAGCGATCCTTAAAGAAATCGTCCTGAGCATCGAAGTAAATAGCGCTGATTGGAACAGCGAAGATTCCAATAAACCACACGGTCGCAAACGTCTGAAAGGGAAAGCTCGTTGCGATTTTTTTCGGGACGGATTTTCCTATCAGTGCAAGCAGAATGATCATCGCGATAGGCACGACTAGCACCGAAAGGATCGAGAACTGCTTGATATCCACCTGGGACTCATATCACCGCATGATTAAAATTCGGCAAGCAATCGCCTGTGCCAATTGGCGATGCCCGCTCAAGTTTGTGAACCGCAGTATATTACTCGCCAAGCAAGAACAGAAATAGGGCACGCCTTGCTTTTAGGCCGATCGCTGATTGTGCGTTCTTACTTGGCGAATGGCCGTCGGTCTAATCGTAACTAATCACCAAAAAATCGGTTTGCGAAGCAATTTCCGCTTGGGTCTCGTTTCCGAACAGTCTGCTTCTTGACGAACACTCCAACAACCAGCCGTTACTCGTCTTGTGTGCATCTCATCGGGGGTCAGGCTTCCGGCGGAGCGCCTAAAGAGACGCCCCGTCGGAAGCACGCCCATCAAGCGCCCTGTTTCACCTTGTTCTGGAAACTCTTGCGCAGCTTCAGAAGCTTGGGCGGGATCGTCGCCTGGCAATAGGGATTGCGCTGACCTTCGTTATCCCAGTATTCCTGGTGGTAATCCTCTGCAGGATACCATGTGGTCGGCTCTTCGATGGTCGTGACCACCTTGCCGCCGTGATCTTCGTTCGCCCGCGCGATCGCCGCTTCGGCTTCGGCGCGCTGGTTGTCGTCTAGCGGGAAGATCGCGCTGCGATACTGGGTGCCGACGTCATTGCCCTGCCGGTTCAATTGCGTCGGGTCATGCGTGCCAAGGAACACGTCGAGCATTTCTGCGTAGGAAATCACCTCGGGATCGAAGGTCACGCGGATGCCCTCGGCGTGGCCGGTGGTGCCGCTGCAGACCTGTTTGTAGGTCGGATTTTCGACGCTGCCGCCGATATAGCCGCTTTCGACTTCGCTCACTCCGACGACATCCCGGAACACCGCTTCGGTGCACCAGAAACATCCGCCTGCGATGATGGCCTGCTGTGTATTGCTCATTGAATTCTCCATGGCTTTCGTGCGAACATAAGAACGTAATCCGGATTTGCCATCGCGGCGTTTCGCCAATATTCGAATTCCTTCGAGAGGTATCATCATGAAGAAGCTGTTTCTTGCCGCCACTGCCGGCGTATTGGTTCTTGCGGCGCCCGCGCTGGCCGATGGTCACGCGCACAATTTGCCGCTCCCGGCAGACTTCAGTGCCCAGCATGCGGAGGCGTTCTCCGGCGCGATCAACCACCCCACCCGCGCCGAGGACAAGGCCCGCGACCAGTTCCGCCATCCGGTCGAAACTCTCAGCTTCTTCCAGGTCGCACCCGACATGAAGGTGGGCGAATACGCCCCTGGCGGCGGCTGGTATTCGCGGTTGCTCGGCCATTATCTCGGCGGCGAAGGTCAGCTGGTCGGGCTCTACGCGAATCCGCTCACCGCCACCGCCGATGCCGCCCGCCAGCAGCGCCTGCGGGACGCCGCCGCTGGTTTCCCGGCGGAAGTCGCCGGTTACACCGGGCTGTCGGCAGACCGTTTCGGCGGCCTTACATTGGACAGCATCCCCGACGACCAGCGCGGCACGTTTGACCGCATCCTGGTAATCCGCAGCCTTCACGGCATCACCCGCGGCGGAACCGCCGACACCGAAATCCGCGCCATGCGCGAACTTCTGAAGGGTGACGGCATGCTCGGCGTGGTCCAGCACCGCGCGAAGGCGGACGCCCCGTGGAGCTATACGAACGGTACGAAGGGCTATCTCAAGCAGCAGGACGTGGTTGATTTCATGCGCCTCAACGGCTTCGCGCTGGTCGATTCGAGCGAGATCAACGCCAATCCGATGGACACCGCCGATCACGCGGAAGGCGTGTGGGAAATGCCGCCGGTCCTCGCCACCAAGCGCGGAGACCTGAAGGGCAAGGGTGAAAGCGACCGGATGACCCTGCTTTTCCGCAAGGCAGAATAGGTCTAAGGGGCGGCGCCATGAGAGAGATCACTGTCGCCGCCCTCCAGCTACCGCTCGGCTCTGCTGACGAGGCGGACAATATCGACGCCGCCGTGCAACTGGTGGAAAACGCCGCCGCCGATGGAGCGCAGGTAATCCTGCCGCCGGAACTGTTTTCCGGCCCGTATTTCTGCCAGGCCGAGGACGAGGCGCTGTTTGCGCTCGCCCGTCCGACCTTGGAACACCCCTCGGTCATCGCGATGCGCAAGCTGGCGAAGAAATTGGGTGTCGCCATTCCGACCAGTTTCTTCGAGCGGGACGGGCACCACTATTACAACACCCTCGCCATGATCGGGCCCGACGGCGAAGTGATGGGCACCTACCGCAAAAGCCATATTCCCGACGGGCCGGGCTATGAAGAAAAGTACTATTTCCGCCCGGGTAACGACGGTTTCAAGGTCTGGAACGTCTTCGGCACCACGATCGGCGTCGGCATCTGCTGGGACCAGTGGTATCCCGAATGTGCACGGATAATGGCGCTGATGGGCGCCGAAGTGCTGTTCTACCCCACCGCCATCGGATCCGAACCCTACGATGCGGAGTTCGACACCAGCCATCTGTGGCGCCGCGCAATGCAGGGTCACGCGGTGTCCAACTGCATGGCCGTCGTCGCCGCGAACCGGATCGGCGCGGAAGGCGAACAGAGCTTCTACGGCCACAGCTTCATCACCAACGAATGGGGCGATCTGGTTGCGGAATTCGGCGGCGAGGAAGACGGCGTGCTGGTGGCGACGCTGGACCTAACGCTGGCGGAAAAGCACCGCGCCGGCATGGGGTTCTTCCGCGACCGCCGTCCGCAGCTTTACGGCCGGATCTGCGAGGATATCTGAGCTTGCCTGCGCCGGGCAGCTATCTGGTGGCGCTGGGTTCCAACGTCCGGCACCCCCGTCACGGCGATCCACGCAAGGTGCTCGCGGCGGCGCTCGACAGTCTGGGCAGGGCAGGGCTGGCGGTGGTCAGCGCATCACCCCCTGTCTCGACCGCTCCGATCGGTCCCTCGCAGCGGCACTACGCCAACAGTGCGGCAATTGTTGCGAGTGACCTGCCGCCGGAAAAGGTGCTGGACCGGCTAAAACGGATCGAGCGCGATTTCGGCAGGACTGGCTCCGGACAGCGCTGGCGAGCCCGCGTCCTCGACCTCGACATCATCCTGTGGAGCGGCGGCAGCTTCGGCTCGGCAGCGCTGGTCATCCCCCATATCGCCTACCGGGACCGCAGCTTCGTCCTCGGCCCCGCGGCAACCGTCGCGGCAAGCTGGCGCGATCCGATTACCGGGCTGACGATAAAACAGCTCCATACCCGCTTGACCCGCCCGCGCCCCGCCCCTAGGTGAGCGGCCCGAGACACCCCCATGTGCGGGCCCTTAGCTCAGTCGGTAGAGCAACTGACTTTTAATCAGTAGGTCGCTGGTTCGAACCCAGCAGGGCTCACCATTATTTTATCGGCGGCGGCGGGTTACAGTCCGAACTGCGCGCCATCGTCTTGTCCGCAGTCGCTTTTATCTTCCCAGGACAGTGAAATTCTTCGCGCTGGCGGTGAGGATGCGGCCGACATCCGCCATTTCGGCTGCGCGCAGGTTTGCTGGCGGGGCTTGCATCTTTTCGGCTGCGGGGAAGGTGCCGTAACCGGCCATCAGGCAGTGCCAGCTTGCCGCCGAGTAGGGCCGCTGGGGGTAGGCGCGTTCGTTTGCGGCGGCGATGTCCTGATGGGTGAACCATGCCGTCATCATCGATTTGAGGCCTTCGGACAAGTTCTGGTTTGTTGCGTTCTCGCGCCAGTATTCCGTGTCGCTGCGCTGGCTCAGACGGTAATGGGCGGTGATGTAGTCCCGGATACCGTCGATCCGCTCCGCGATCGAGGTGTTGAAGCGGGCTTGGTGCTGGTCTGTGAAGTTCCCTGCCTCGTAAGCGCTGATGAATTCGAGTGCGGTCGCGATCACGATGTGCAGCGCGGTGGCTTCCAATGGTTCGAGGAACCCCTGCGCCAAGCCGGTAGACAGGCAGTTCCGCGACCAGCTGTTTTCGACGCGGCCGACCTTCATGCGCAGATGCCGTGCCTCGGTCTCGCTGCCGGACAGGCTCAACGCGGCGCGAAGCTCAGCTTCTGCGTCTTTGTCCGACTGGTGGCTGGAGGAATAGACGTAGCCATTGCCGATGCGGCTGGTAAGCGGGATCGACCAGCGCCAACCCGCGGACATGGCGACTGCTTCGGTCTGGGGGCGGTAATCCGGACTGCGGGGCGTGGGCATGACCACCGCGCGGTCGTTGAACAGTGTGTCGCTGAAAGATACGAACCGTTCCCCCAGCGCCTGCTGCGCAATTACCCCGGCAAAGCCCGAGCAATCGACAAACAGATCGCCGTCAATCCGTTCGCCGCCCTCGCACACAAGCGCAGCGACGTCGCCGTCCGCACCGCGTTCCACCTCTCTGACGAGCCGTTCGAGATGCGTGACCCCTTGCGCCGCTGCATGGCTCCGCAGGAAGGCACCAAGCTTGTAAGCGTCGAAATGATAGCCGTAACTGGGAGCGAACGGGAAATTTTCGCCTGCCTGCGGTCCTTTGCCCTCTGCCGCCAGTCGGCTGGCAAGGAAGAACGCGTCGGGATGCGCCGGAACTTCGAAACCGCGCCGCGCCAGCGCGCAATTGTGCAGGAATGCCGGCTCCGTATGAAGGTCCGTCGGCCCCGGGAAGGGGTGGAAATAGCTTTCGTACCCCGGGCGTTCGCTCCAGCCGGTAAAGCGGATCCCCATCTTGTAAGTAGCATCGCAGGCCGGCATCCAGTCGGCTTCCGCCACGCCGATCAGATCGAAGAACGCCTTTAACTGCGGGGTCGACCCTTCGCCCACGCCGATGATCCCGATGTCCGGGCTTTCGACCACGGTCACATGGCTGCCGCCCCACGCCCGCGCCATCAGGCAGGCCGTTATCCACCCCGCGCTGCCGCCGCCAAGGACGACGATTTTCGGCGGGGTGGGGGCTTGGCTCACTTGGAAAGCTTCTCCAGCCTGATCGCAAGTCCGCCGCCGGGGGCAAGCCACACTGGCATTGTGTCCCCGCGTTTTACGGTGGCGGTGTCGTAGGCGATGTTGTGGCGCGCCTCGGTTTCATAGGTCGCGCCGGGCCCGTCCTTCCAGATAGTCGCGCGGTAGCTGGCCCCGGGTTCGAGGAAATCGAAATCCAGTTCCACCGTCCGCTCGGTCGCGTCGTTGACGCCGCCGACATACCATTCTGCGCTGTTCCGGTCCTTGCGCGCAAAGATGGCGTAATCGCCGACCTCGCCCGCGATCAGGTGGCTTTCTGCCCAATCGGCGGGAACCTGGCGGATGAATTCCAGTTCGCGCGGGTGCTTGGCGAGGCTTTCGATGAAATCGGCCGCCATCTGGATCGGCGAGTAGATCGCCAGATACAGGCCGAGCTGCTTCGCCTTGGTTGACGCGATCGGGACACCGTCCGACCCGACCAGCCCGAGCACACCAGGGGTGTAATCCATCGGGCCCGAAAGCATCCGCGTGTAGACCAATGTGGGTTCATGATCCGGGCCGTTGGCGAAGCGGGCCCAGGCGTTATATTCCTGCCCGCGGGCGCCTTCGCGAGCGACCCAATTTGGATAGGTACGGCGGAGGCCGGTGTCCTTGACTGGTTCGTGCGGGTTAATCGCGATTTTGTGGGCGGCGGCGGTTTCCACGACCTTCAGATGGTGCTGGACCATGCGCTGCCCGTCATGCCACTCGAAGATTTCCTTGCCGCAGGGATCGGTGATGTCTGCATTGCAGGAAATGATCCCGCCGGCATCAGCGACATAGCCGGTCTTGACGACATCGATCCCGAGGCGCGCGTTCATTGCCATCGCATCTTCCAGCTGCCGCTCGTAAACTTCGATGTTCCCGCCGGTTTCGTGATGCCCGACGATGTGGACGCCTTTTTCGGCGGCATAGCTGGTTACTTCCTCCAGGTCGAAATCGGGATACGCCTGCGTGAAGCTGTAGTCGCGGCCGTTGCCGAACCAATTGCCGTCCCAGCCGACGTTCCACCCCTCGATCAGCACCCCGCGGAAGCCGTTTGCCGCGGCGAAATCGATATAATCCTTCGCCCGCTGGGTGGTCGCACCATGATTGGGCCCCTGGGCCCAGCTCCAGTCGCCGCGGATCATCCCCCACCAGATGCCGATGTATTTGGCCGGTTCGAAATAGCTGACATCGCCCAGCTTGTTGGGTTCGTTCAAATTCAGATCAAGATCGTTTTCCACCAGCCCTGCCGCGTCATCGGCGACGCGCATGGCGCGCCACGGGGTGTTGAAGGCGCCTTCCCGTACGACTTTCGGCCCGCGCGAGGACGGCGCGAGCATGGCGCGGAACCGGGTCCCGTCCATCCGCCGCATCCACATCCCTGAATAATCGACCAGCGCCGCTTCGTGGAACGACATATGGGTGCCGTTTTCAAGCCGCAGCGTGATTGGCGTATGCGCGATCGACACCTCGCGGATCGGGGTCCTGGAATAGAGATATTCGTAGCGGTTCCAATCGCCGCCGGGGATCCACCAGGCGGTTCCTTCGCCGGCAATGTTGAATTCGGTCAGTTCCTCCGCGATCCGTGCGACCGGCAGGGTGTCCTGCTGCGGAAATTCATAGCGGAAGCCGACCCCGCCATCGAACACCCGCATCCGCACGGTCACCCGGCGCGGCGTTTCGCCAGCCTCGCGGAAGGTCACTGCCAGTTCGTTGTGCACGTCCGCGACCCATTGCCGCTCGCCCCACGGCTGTTCCCACTTGGTATCGGCTGACGCTGCGGTTTCGCTCTCGATTGCGAAGTTGCGACGCATCGGGTTGGCATCGGTGAAATTGAAGCCGAGGCTGGATTTCGCGATCAGCGGTTTCCCGTCGCGCGCCACTTCGTAGAATGGCACCCCGTCGTTATCAGCGTCGAGGGTGACGGTGATCCGGCCGTCGGGCGAGGTGACCGTACCGGCCTGCGCCGCGCCGACTGCGCCAAGTAGGGCCGCGAGCGAGGCAGAGGCGAATAGCAGGGTCAGTTTCGGCATATCAGGGCTCCAAATTCAGGCAGTGTGTCGGGGGTCGCGCCGTTGACTGCGGCCAGCACGGCGCCAGTCGCGGTCTCGGGCGCCAATGGGTGCACCCGGTCAGTGAAATTGATGATGCAGCGGATCGTCTCGCCCGGTGCGCTGCGGTCGAGGACGAGAATTCCGTCGGCGGCATGGCAGCGCGTCACCGCGCCGCTGCGCAAGGCCGGGTGTTGGTTGCGCAGCGCGAGCATTGCGGCTGTGTGCGCAAGGATCGAGCCATCCTTCTGCCCTTCTACCGCGCGAGCGAGATTGTCCTCGCCCAGCGGCAGCCACGGTTCGGCATCCGAAAAGTCGCCCGATTTCGGATCGCGGGTCCACGGCATCGGTGCCCGTGCACCATCGCGCGACAGGGTTAGCGGCCAGTTCGCGATCGCTTCGGGATCGCGCAGTTTCTCGAACGGAATATCGACCTGCGTCAGCCCCAATTCCTCGCCTTGGTATAGGATGATATTGCCGCGCAGGCAGGCCATCAGCAGCATCTTCATCCGGGCGAAGGCTTCGCGGTTTTCCGGGCGGCACCACCGCGAAAGCGCGCGCGGTGCATCATGGTTCTCGAACGCCCAGCTTGGCCAGCCGATACCGGGTTCGTCCGGCCATTCGTACAGGGCGGCGCAAACCAGTTCCGGGGTCAGGTGATCGGCGTAGAGGAAGTTGAACCCATAGGCGGAATTGAGATGGGTGCTGCCTTCGGTGAAGGATTTCATTTCCCGCTCGGCCTCGTCCCCGCCAACTTCGGCGACGGTGAAAATGGCGTCGTAATCATCCGTAACCTGCCGGATACGTTCGATGAATTTGGGAATATCGGGATGCGACTGGTTGTGAATACGCTGCTGGAAATCGAACGGCCGGCTGCGCGGGCGATTGGTCGCCGCCGCCGGTGGATTATCGCGCAATTGCGGATCGTGCATCGCAAAATTGAGCGCGTCGATTCGGAACCCGTCGACCCCGCGGTCCAGCCAGAAGCGGGCCACGTCCAACAGGGCATCCTGCACGGCGGCGTTGTGCACGTTCAGCTGCGGCTGGCTGGTGAGAAAATTGTGCAGGTAATATTGCCGTCGGCGGGCGTCCCAGGTCCACGCCGGACCGCCGAACACCGATTGCCAGTTGGATGGCGGCGAGCCGTCCGGCTTGGCGTCTGCCCAGACATACCAGTCCGCCTTCGGATTATCGCGGGAGGAGCGGCTTTCGGCAAACCAGGCATGTTCATCCGATGTGTGGGAATAAACCTGGTCGATTATCAGCTTCAGCCCGAGCGCATGGGCGCGTTTCACGACTCTGTCGAAATCGGCCAGCGTGCCGAAGATCGGATCGACATCGCAATAATCGGAAACGTCGTATCCGAAATCCTTCATCGGGCTGGTGAAGAAGGGCGAAATCCAGATCGCATCGACGCCCAGCCGCGCAACATGCTCCAGCTTGCTGGCAATGCCCGGCAGGTCGCCGATCCCGTCTGCGTTGGAATCCATGAAACTGCGCGGATAGATCTGGTAGATCGCCGCACCGCGCCACCACGGCGCGGTATCACTGACGGGGTTTGCCATCCGGTCGGTAACAGTGCTCGCCACCGGGTCAGCCCCCCGCCTTGCCGGTCAGTTCGCAGATCGCATAGCCGAATGGCGGCAGGGTAATCACTGCCGAGCCGGGGGCGGCGAGGGCGGCGGGGCATTGCCCTGCCAGCGGATTGATCCCCCCCGATCGGTAGTCGATCGCAACGGCGCGCGTGATCGCGGACGCGCTGCTGTTGTACGCCAGCAGGATGCGCTGGCCGCTGGCGGGATCGTGCCGCGTCACCGCGAGCAGGCCCGGCTCGGTATCGTAATCGCGGATCACGGTTTCGCCGTAACGCAGGGCCGGATTGTCCGCCCTGAGCTCGGCCAGCGCGGCGATCTGCCGGTACAGCGGATGGGAAGGGTCAAAATTGTCCTGGGCTGTCGTGGCATCGCTGCCGATCAGATCGTTGTCATTATACGCGGCCACACGGCTTTCGAACATGTCCTCCCGCGCTAGTTGGTCGTTGCCGTCCGACACGAAGCCTTGTTCGTCGCCGTAATAGATCACCGGCACGCCGCGCAGCCCGATCAGCAGCGCGTTGCCGAGCATCAGCCGCTGCAGCAATTCTTCCTCGTCCGCACCCGGATTGGCCTGCTTCACGAACATCGAGAAGCGGCCGAAATCGTGGTTGCCGAGGAACGTCGGCAGGCGCAGCGCGGTTTTCGCACCGCCTTGGTACAGCGGGTCATCTTCCAGCATCCGGGCCATCGCGGCGGGCGGCATCTTCCCGGACACGATCCCCTGCGCCGCCGCGGCGAACGCCATGTCGAGGTTAGTTGGCAGTGCGGAAATCCGGGTCCAGCGCGCCAGCAGCGCCGGATCGACATCCTGCGTGGCGACTTCGCCGAACATGTGGAAATTGGGTATCCCCGCCGCGGCGGCGCGCTGGGTCATGGCGGGAACGAACGCGTCCCAGAATTCGGGATTGACGTGCTTGGCGGTGTCGATGCGAAACCCGTCGATCCCGAAGCGGTCAATCCAGCTGCCATAGATATCGATCATCCCGGCCAAGACACGGGGATGCTCCGTAAACAGGTCATCGAGCCCGGCGAAATCACCGAACACCGCGCTCTCGCCGACCCAGAACGTGTCGCCCCGGTTGTGGTAATATTGCGGATCGTTAAGCCATGCGGGCATCTTCACCTGTTCCTCGCCGCGCGGAACGTACGGGGTGTAGGCATAGGCGGGATCGGTCAGCTTGGCCCAGTTTTCCGGTGTGTCGACTTCATGGCCCAGGAAGCCGGGATTGATGGCCGCCCCGTTCACACCGTCGCGGGTGGAGTAGGGGTATTCGCCCAGGCTGCGATAGGCGTATTGTGCCGCGTCGCCTTCGCGGTAACGGATCACGTCGGCGGTGTGGTTGGTGATGATGTCCATATAGACCTTCATCCCGCGGGCGTGGGCGGCGTCGACAAACGCCTTGAATTCGGCATTGGTCCCGAAATGCGGATCGACCTGGGTAAAGTCGGTGACCCAGTAGCCATGATAACCTGCGCTTTCATCGCCCTTGGGACCCTGGACCGGCTTGTTCTTGAAGATCGGCGCGAACCACACGGCGGTCACGCCCATGCCCTGAATATAATCCAGTTTCCCCGTAAGACCGGCCAGGTCGCCGCCATGGTAGAAACCCTTGTGTTCGGGATCGTAGCCACTGGTCAGCCGGTCCGCCTTGTAACCGCCGAGGTCGTTGGCCGTGTCGCCATTCGCGAACCGGTCGGGCAGGACGAAATAGATCACCTCGTCTTCGGGCAGCCGGTCGCGGAAACCGGATTCCGATACCGGAGCGGCGGCTGCAGGCGGCGGAGTCTGCGCGCAAGCAGCGGCGCCGAGTGAAAGGGCAGTCAGCAGAAATGCAGCGGTGCGGATCATGAAGGAATTTTCCTGAGTTCGCCGCTCGGGCCGGGGGAGGGAGATACGGCGGGCGCGCAATACGCCCGCAAGAATGGGGCATGGTCGGACATTTTTGCCGCCGTCTGGACATGGCGTTGCTCAAGCACCGTCATCATCGCGGCGAGGTCGCTTTCGGGAACGGTGTCGGCGATCGGATGCCAGTGATCCGGCCAGATGCCTTGGCCGATCATGACCTGAACCCAGCCAGCATCGGTGAACAGTTCCTCATACTCGCGGTGGACGAAGCCGGCGGCGCGGAATTGACCGATCTTCCGCTGCAGGGTTTCCGGCACTTCGGCGGCGCGGCAGGCATCCCAGAATGGTTCGCCCACGCGGCCGTTCGCGTGATAGGGCAGGATCAGGAAATCGCGGATACTGGTCCATTCAAAGCTGGCCTGACGGTTGAATTCGTCGATCAGGGCAGGCTGCGGTACCGATCCCGGCAGCATGCCTAGGAACCGGGCGATGGCCGACTGGACGAGGTGGATCGAAGTCGATTCCAGCGGCTCCATGAACCCCGCCGCCAGACCCAGCGCGAGGCAGTTGCCCGACCATTGCGTGCGCCGCATGCCGGTGGTGAACCGCAGCACCCGCGGTTCGTCCAGCGCAGCGCCGTCAAGATTATCGAGCAGGTTTGCCGCTGCCTCGTCATCGGACATGAAGCTGCTGCAGTAGACGTGCCCGTTGCCGATCCGGTGCTGCAGCGGAATGCGCCAGCGCCAGCCGGCTCTGGTCGCAGTCGAGCGGGTGTAGGGCGTGAATTCCCCGGTGCCGGCGCAGGGAACCGCGACCGCGCGGTTGCAGGGCAGCCATTGCGACCAGTCTTCAAGTTCGGACCCCAGCGCGCCCTCAATCAGCAATGCCCTAAAACCGCTGCAGTCGATGAAGTAATCGCCGGAGATGGAGGTGCCGTCGTCGAGCAATATCCCGGTCAGGGTGCCGCCATCCGGTGACTTTTCGGCGCGGCTCACGGTACCTTCGACCCGGGTTACCCCGCGCGCATCGCAATACCGGCGGAGATAGGCGGCATAAAGACCGGCGTCGAAATGATAGGCCCACGGCATGTCGGGTGCTTGGGCGCCCGGCGAGGGCCGCCAGATCTGCATTTTGCCGGCCCTCGCGGCGGTTTCGTTGAGCGAATAGCGGCCGAGTTCCTCGGCGATGCCGGACGCATGGGCGCGGAGCCAATATTGGTGGAACGGCAGCAGGCCCGCGCCCTGGCCCACGCTGCCGAACGCATGCATGTAGCGGCTGCTGTCGCACGACCAGCCTGCGAATTCGATCCCCAGTTTGAAGCTGCCTCGGGTTTCGCGAAGAAACTCCGCTTCGTCGATCCCGAGCCCGGCGTTGAACAGGCGAAGTTGCGGGATCGTTGCCTCCCCCACCCCGACGGTGCCGATGGCCTCGGATTCGACCAGCGTAATGGCCCGGTCGGTGAAGCGCGCGAGGGCTGCCGCCGCCATCCAGCCGGCAGTCCCGCCGCCGACTATGATGATACGCTGTTTACGCCCTTCATCCATGTACCGTCCCAAAAATCCCGATTTGCAAAATGTTCCGCTCGCCGGAATGCCAGCCCGAAAACAAGGGGCGGTCGCGGACTGCCGGAAAGCTGTCCGCGCGCCGCCCCTTCTTCAATAGATCAGAACCTGTAGGTGAAACCAGCCAGGAAGCGGCGGCCGTATTCCTGGTTGTCGATCACCGCTTCCGGCACGGGCACATCGAATTGCGACACGAAGGGCGTGTTGGTCAGGTTCTGGCCCTGGAGATAAACCGACAGACCTTCGAGTGCGCCGCTGTCGAAATCATAGCCGATCTGCGCATCGATGATGGTTTCGGCCCGTGCCAGGCGGCGGGTCGGAGTCCCGCCGAAACCGGTGAAGTCGGCGAGGAACTGCGAACGGTAGCGCGCACTTCCGCGAGCGTTGAAGCCGCCGCGTTCGTAATAGAGCGTGCCGTTCGCGACCCACTTCGAGTACCCCGGGATCACGTCGACATTGTCGTTCGCATCCTTGATCTTGGTCTTGGTGTAACCAACCCCGCCGGTCGCACCGAAGCCTTCCAGGAACGAGAAGAAGGCGTCGAAGGGCACGGTTGCAGAGATTTCCGCACCATAGAAATCGCCGCCGCCGGTGTTGATCTCGGAATTGAGCAGGCCAATGGTCGTGGCCGGCGTCTGGCCCACGGGGATTGGCAGCCCTGCGTAATCGAACACCGTCTGCGATGCGTCGATGTAGCTGACGATGTCCTTGTAGAACAGTTGCAGCGCGATGACCCCGGCACCGTTGGCGAAGTATTTCTCGACGTTGAAGTCGACTGCGTTGGCGCGGTAGGGTCGCAGCAGCGGGTTGCCGCCGCCGCCCGAGATGTATGGGTAGAGGCCGGTCGGGCTCTGGTCGTCGATCGCGGTAATCACGCTGTAGCCGATGGCGGACCGGAGATCGTCGAGTTGCGGGCGCTGGATCTGGCGCGATGCGGCGAGGCGGAACACCCAGTCGCTGGCGAGCCGGTAGGAGAGGTTGAGGCTGGGCAAGACATCCCAGAAATCATCACCCAGCGTAACGTCGACGCGCTGGCCGTCCGCAAATGCAATGCCTGATGACTTCTGGTTGGTCGCGATCGCCTGGACACCGAAGTTACCGGTGAGGACGCCTGTCCCGATTTCCTTGTCGAGATCGACCTGCAGGTAAGCCGTCATCAGCTTTTCCGAAATCCGGTAGGCCTTGGCCGGGATGTCGTTCGAAGTGTTGATTTCCAGCACGTATGTTCCGTCGGCAATCAGGCCGCGCGGATCGTAGCTGACGATGGGACCGAGCCCGAGGTAATCGAGATTGGTCGGCTCCAGCAAAGCACTGGACGGGATCGCGAGTTCGGTCGCGCCGCCCGCCAGGCGGATCAGGGATTCGTCCGGGGTCAGGCTTTTGGCGCGGTCGGTATAGGCTAAGCCGAATTTAACCGCGCTCAAGAAACCGTCGAGTTCCTTCTCGACGCCGAGGCGGTACTGCTTCAGTTCGTCTTCCAGGATCCGGTTGTTGTAATAGCCGGCCTGCGGAACGGTCAGGCTGCCGCCCCAGCCAAGCGGATCGGTCAGGAAAATGAGCGACGGATCGCTGTAATCCAGGGTCGGGCTGAACACGGTACCGGTCGTGCCGGAATTGAACCCGATGGTGTCGGTGGGATCGCCCGCCGCGAATTCGTCACCCACCCGGTTCGGATCGTCCCAGTTGAAACCGGTACCGGAATAGCTTTCGATGCTGAGTTCGTTCCGGTCGGTGCGCGAATATCCGAAATCGAAGAACGCGCTCCAGCCGTCTTCGCCTTCGTATTCGAGGTTAAGACCGCCGGAATAGAGGTCCGCCTTGCGCTGGAACACGTCGTTGCGGACCACGCCCTGCACGTTCTGGAATGTGCCGGAGGACGCGAAATCGCCGAACTCGGTCGGGGTGGTCGTGGCCGTGGCGGGATCGAAAGTCGTCCCGAACGCGCCGAAGCCGAGCGGCAATTCGATACCGCGCTTGGTGGAATCGTCATCGAAGTTGGAATAGAACCCATCGACTGTCAGCGTCAGGGTCGGGGTAACCTCAGCCTGAAAGGTGCCGTTGACGCCGAACCGCTTGAGCTGGGTCGAGGTGACGAAGCTCTTCGATCCGCCGATCACGAACGGGCTGCCGGGTGTGCCGCCCCCGCCATAGCCCCAGGCGTTGAATTCCTGCAGCTGGTACGGCTCGTCGGTGTAGGCCGCGGCCAGCGCGATACCGATGGTGTCGTCCGCGAACTGGTCCACGTATGTGGCGTTGGCGCGGTAGCCGAATTCCTTCGACCCGGCGTTGAGCGCGCCCAGATCGGCGTAGGAACCCTTGGCACCAATGGCGAAGATCTGCTTGCCGGCTTCGAGCGGACGGATGGTGCGCACGTCGATCGTACCAACGAGGCCTTGTCCGACCAGGCTTGCCGAAGGCGATTTGTAGACTACGACCTGATTGACCACCTCGGATGGGTACTGGTCGAATTCAACGGCGCGGTTGTCGCCGGTGGAGGTTTGTTCGCGGCCGTTGAGCAGCGTCTGCGAGAAGTCCGGACCAAGACCGCGGATCGCGATGACGTTGGCGCGGCCGTTCAGCCGCTGCGAGGTCACGCCCGGCAGGCGGGCAATGGATTCGCCAATGGAATCGTCAGGCAGCTTGCCGATGTCTTCGGCGGTCACCGATTCCAAAATAAGGTCCGAACGGCGTTTTTCGTTGACCGAAGATTCCAGGCTGGCCCGGAAACCGGACACCACGATGACATCCTCGTCTTCGCTTTCGTCTTCCGTTGCCGCTTCGTTCACTACCGGTTCGGCGGCGTCCTGCGCGATTGCGGCGGACTGTCCAAAGCCGCCAGCCAGCGCGAGCGCCATGGCCGATCCACTGATTCCGTTCGTCAGAAAATTACGTTTTACCACGTCGTCGTCTCCCAGTCCCACCGTGTTGTTAACGGCCTGCTTGTTCTCATTGGAAAGCCTGTCCGGCCCGGGGGCGGCTGCTTTTCGAGAGTGTCTTAGGAGGTAAAAATGGCGCTGCGATAGCCAGCATACGTATGTTTGTGCAGCGCAGCATGGCCGAGTGTCACGCATTTGCATCATCCCATGATGCGATAAAATGGCCGCAATATAGCTTTCGTAGGCCGCGACAATTCGTGCTAGAAAGAACGCGGGAGTGAGAAATGGGTAGATTGCCCACGGGAAAGCCGACCAGCTTTGATATTGCCTATCTGGCGGGCGTTTCCCAGCCAACCGTCAGCCGTGCCTTACGCGGAGACAAGTCGGTCAGCGCGGCCACGCGCGAGAAGATCGAGCAGATCGCGCGGGAACTCAACTACACGGTCGACAAGAACGCTTCTTCCCTGCGCTCGCAGCGGTCGAACACGCTGGCGCTTCTGCTGTTCGAAGATCCCACTCCCGACCAGAGCATGATCAATCCGTTTTTCCTGGCGATGCTCGGTTCGATCACCCGCCACTGCGCCACCTGCGGCCTCGACTTGCTGATATCATTCCAGCGGATGGAGGATGACTGGCACGTCCGCTACCAGGACAGCCACCGCGCCGACGGGCTGATCCTGCTGGGATACGGGGATTACGCATTATACGAAAGCCGGCTGGAACAGCTCGTGCGGCAGGGTACGCATTTCGTGCGCTGGGGTTCGGTCGGGGACGACAATATCGGCGCGACGGTTGGCTCTGATAATTTCGGGGCTGGCCGATTGGCGGGCGAACACCTGATTGCCCAGGGGCGCAGGAAGATCGCATTTCTGGGGCAGGCGGATGAACATTATCCCGAATTCGCCGATCGCTATCGCGGTTTGCGCGATGCGCTGGACCAGGCCGGGCTGGGGTTCGACGAACGGCTGCGGCTGGATGCGTTGACAACCGAGGAAGAAGGCTACTGTGCAGCTCGCGCACTGCTGGCCCGCGAGACCCCGTTTGACGGCTTGTTCGCCGGCAGTGATCTGATCGCGATCGGCGCCTTGCGGGCGTTGGCGGAAGCGGGCCTGGCGGTCCCGGAGGATGTCGCGGTGGTTGGTTTCGACGATATCTCGACCGCGAGCGTGACCACGCCGCCGCTGACGACCCTGATGCAGGACACCAGGAATGCGGGCGCACTGCTGGTCGATACGCTGATCGCCCAGATCGAGAATACGCCGCGGCCCGCAAGGACCTTGCCCGCCCAGCTGATCGTCCGGGCGAGCACCTCCGGGGCCGTCTAGGGCCCTTGGGTCCGGTCCCTTCAATTTCATCACATTCGTATGCAACTTGTCGCGGGCCACCGGGCGTGCCAGCCGTGCAACCTGAATGGCGGCAGAAGTTCGCCAAGGTGAAGGGAAGGGCCTGAGGATGGATCAACTGCGCGCGAAGCCACGGCAAAGTTTCTGGGGCCTGTGGAACATCAGCTTCGGCTTTTTCGGTATCCAGATCGGCTTTGCCCTGCAGAATGCCAATATGAGCCGCGTGTTCCAGACGCTCGGAGCAAGCATGGACGATCTTCCGTGGCTGTGGGCTGCGGCGCCGCTGACCGGCCTGATCGTTCAGCCGATCGTCGGCCATTTTTCGGACCGGACCTGGACCCGCCTTGGCCGGCGGCGACCGTATTTCCTGGTGGGCGCGGTGCTGGCCGCGGCGGCGCTGCTGGCAATGCCGCTGGCACCGCTGATCGCCGCCCCGCTGGTGTTTGCCGCTGCCATGCTGTGGATGCTCGACGCTTCGCTCAACATTTCGATGGAGCCGTTCCGCGCCTTTGTTGGCGACATGCTGGGGACCGACCAGCACAGCGCGGGCTATGCCGTCCAGACCGCCTTCATCGGAACCGGCGCGGTCGTCGGGTCGATCTTTCCGTTTTTCCTTGAACAGTTCGGAGTCTCGAACGTTGCCGCCGCGGGCGAATTGCCGGACACCGTGAAGTTCAGTTTCTGGTTCGGCGCGATCGCGCTGTTCTGCGCCGTATTGTGGACGGTCGTGACCACCACGGAATACAGCCCCGAGGAAGTAGCGACCTTCGAAGGCCCGGCACTGGTGGACGAAACCGGCCCCGCCCGCGCGCTGGCGGACAAGACCTATTATTCCCCCATGGTCTGGATCGCGCTCGGGATCGCCGTCGCGGCGGCGGTCGGCCCGCTGTCGCTGGAGAAGGAAGTGTTCCTGCTTGGCGGCCTGCTGGTGGTCTACGGATTGCTCAGTGGATTTGCGATCAGCCTGTCCAGACGGGGGAAGACCGCCAACATGCTGTCTTCCATCGTCGGGGATTTTTCGGGCATGCCGGACGTGATGAAGCGCCTTGCCGTCGTGCAGTTCTTCAGTTGGTCCGCGCTGTTCATCATGTGGATCAACACCACGCCGGTGGTCACGCAATACGTCTTCGGCAGCACCGACACGGCCAGCGCGGCCTACAATGAAGGCGCCAACTGGGTGAATGTACTGTTCACCGTCTATAACGGTGTCGCCGCCATCGCTGCACTCGCCTTGCTGCCGGTGCTGTCGCGAAAATTCGGGCAGGTCACCACGCACTCGATATGCCTGGTACTGGGCGCGCTGGGTTTCCTCGGCTTTTTCGTGTTGCGTGATGCCTATGCGTTGATTGTGTGCGAGATCGGCATCGGGATCGCCTGGGCCTCGATCCTCGCCATGCCCTACGCCATTCTCGCGTCGAACCTGCCGCAGCGCAAACTCGGCATCTACATGGGCTTGTTCAACATCTTCATCGTGGTTCCGCAATTGCTGGTCGCAACGATCATGGGATCGATCATGAAGATATTTTTCCCGAACGAGCCGGTCTGGACGATGCTGTTCGCCGCCTGCGCCTTCCTCGTCGCGGCGATCGCGATGCAGCGGGTCGCCGCGGCCATTCCCCCGCGCCGGATGCAATAGGGTCTGCACTTGGCCATTGCTGGAACACCATTGGGCACTAACGGTCGGCTCGATGGTACTATTGCCATGTCCGGCACCGAAGCCGACCAGCAACAAGGGTACAGCGCATATGCAACATTCCGCATTTGTCCTCGCAGCCGCCAGCACCATCGTGCTTTGTGCGTGCACCACACCTTCTGACGAAGCAGCTATCCAGGATCCGGATGAGATGCAGACTGCAGACGATTGCCCGGTCATTGAAAGCGAGGGCTGGGCCGCAACTATAGCTCCCGTGCCGGGAAGTCCGGATCGTAACCAGCTGACCATCACCGGGCGAGTCACCATGCCCACGCCGGGGTACACCTTCGCGTGGGAAGCGGGCCGGCTTGACCGGTCAGCTGTCCCGGCTTTCGAATTGCGGCTGCTGGCAAATGCGCCCGCCGGGATGGTTACCCAGGTGCTCGACACGCGGGAGGTGAGCTATTCCGGACCCGCCGCGGCGGCGCGTTACCGTTCCATCTCGATAACCTGCGAGGGACGGGTTCTGGGTACTATCGAGAGCGTCGGCTGAGCTTCAGACGAGGATGCGGTCCAGCAGCCAGTAAGCCCCGGTGATCCCGATGGCATAGGACGCGAGCCGGATCCCGGTCTGCAGAGCTGGCTGGGATAGCCTGCGGACTGCGGCGAGCAACCCGAGAACGGCGAAGACCACCAGGATCTGCCCAGCCTCGACGCCAATATTGAACGCCAGCAATGCCGGAACGATGTCCCCTTCCGGCAAACCGATTGCGCTCAGCGCGCCCGCGAAGCCGAAGCCGTGAAGTAGCCCGAACAGCAGTGCGATCACCCATGGAAAGCGCAGGGTGAGGCTGGGAACGGTTCTGGATTTTCGCAAGATTTCCACGGCCATGAACACGATCGACAGCGCGATCAGCGCCTCGACCGGTTTCTGCGGCATCGACAGAAAGCCCAGAGCCGCCGCGGCCAGGGTGACCGAATGGGCCAGCGTGAAAGCCGTCGCCGCCACCACCACCGCGCGCGGGGTTCGCAGCAACAGGACCAGCGCGATGACGAACAGCAAGTGGTCCCACCCGGCAAGGATATGCTCCACGCCGATCACGAAATAACTCTGCAGGACTTGCCACGTGCTTGCCGGTCCCGTGACGGTTGCCGCGGGCGTTGCAGCGGTCAGCCGGTGGACCTGGACCGGCTGGTCCAGCGGTGCCAGCCGGACCAGCATGTCGCCCGGTCCGGACAGTGCAGGCACCGTAACCGTTCCGCCTGTCACGCCGCCAGCGCAGGATACCTGCCCGCTACCGATGATCGCCCCGCCGACGAAGCCCTGCTGCGGTTCTTCCCGGTAGCGGCAGGATCGCGGCAAGGTAGGTACCGGGATTGCACTGGTCGGCGGCTGGGCAAGCGGGAGCTTCCACGCAATCCGCCAGTCCCCGGCGCGCTGCTCGCTCATTTCGAGGTAGCCGGGCCGCAGTTCATCGGCGCTTGCCGTGCCGGGCATCCACAGCAGCATCAGGAACAATGCGGCCAGCGCTCTCATTTCTGCACCGTCACCCGGTATGCGCCGCGCAGCAATTCGTAGGCGTCTTTCTTGCGCTGCGCTTCCGTGCTGCCGCGCCAGTCGGCTTCGACTTCGCCGCGAATTTCGGCCAGCGTTGGCGCCTTGCCGATCTCTCGCGCCCGGAGCCGGACAACGTGCCAGCCAAAGCCGGAGGCAACCGGGCCAGCCCATTTGCTTCCGGGTTCCAGGGTGTCGAGGGTGGCCGTGAAAGCGCGGCCGAGCCTGCCCTCCACTTCGCTGCGAGATGCATTTTCGAAGGCGGACGGCAGCGAAATTGATTCTCCGTTCGTTGGCGCACTTGTCAGCGCCGCTGCCGCCGCGGCGCGCTCCGCGAAATACATCTGGTCGAAACTGTAGCGCACGTCGGGTGCAAAACGTTCGGGATATTGCGCCAGCCACTCGGCCAGTACGTCGTCCGATACAACCGCGGTTTCCGCCATGCTTGCCGCAAGGTAGTCCATCTTGTTGGCGAGACGTTTACGCACCACGGTGTCGTCCCGGTCGAGGCCAAGGCGGATCGCCTCGCGGTAGAGCACTTCCTCGCGCAGGAAAATCTCCACCAGAGCATCCAGTTCCGCATCGGTCGGCGGGCGCTGCATGGTGCGCTCCCACTGCAGGGCCATCGCCGCGCGGTCCTCACGCGTAACCGTGATCGTCCTGCTGGCGGGATCGGCCGGTTCGCCCACCCATGCAAAATAGAGGAACAGCGCGGCCGCCGCGGCCAGGAAATGCACGATCGGCTCGCGGGTCCAGGCGGGCAGCGTCATCTGGCGGGCGGCCCGATCCAGATCGGCGAGCTGTAGGCCCGTTCCTGCGCCACGGCATCATCCACCGCCTCGGGGGAAAGGGTCATGTCGAAGCGCAGGGCGTCGAACAGCGGCCAGCGCGGCGTGGGAATTTCCAGCACCCGGACGTAGTAGAACGCCCGCTCGCCGGCCCGGTAATCGGGGTCGGTCCAGACCGCGCGCAATTCGGGCGCGCCGATGGAGTTGGTGTAGCTTGCCTTGGCCCGGTCCACCGTATCGCCGACCGCGGGCACCTTGCCGTTTACCGGACGGCGCCTGGCATTGTCGGACCAGACAACATCGTAGACTTTTTCGCGCGCCGTGCCGTCCGCCGCGGTCCACCCCTTGATGATCTGCACCCGGTCGAGATGCGCCCCGTCCGGATCCTTCAGCGCCGATACCAGGAACCGAGGCGCCTTGCCGCCGTCCACCAGTTCGCCGCCCATCGGCACGCCGTTCTTGTAGCCGGCGCGCACCCAGTTTCCCTCGAACGCGTTGTCGGTGAAATCGAAACCGCCGAAAAACCGTACAACCATGCGCGGGCCCGTGGTGGCATAGACTTCCCGCCGCATCATCGCGTCGAAAATTTCCGCGCGGGTGTTGGCCCGGGCCCAGACCGCCGCGTAGCCACCGGCGAGATAGTTCCAGCCGAACCGGCCGACCTGCGTCCCGAGGTTCTGCGGGGCGTTGGCGCGGGCTGCGCTCGGTTCGTTGCCGGTGTGCTTGCCGAAGAAATTGTCCTCGTCCCCGGTGGCGAGCGAGGTGTGGCTGTCGGTCGAACCGATCATCCCGAACTTGTACGGATTTACCCCGGTCCGTTGCTCGATCGACAGGCCGCGCTTCAACGCCTCGCGGAGGTACTCGCCCGCATACATCGGATCGGCCTTCGCCCGCGACAGCGTCAGATTGCCGATATCCCAGCCCTTCTTGCCGAAATCCGCAAATTCGTCGTTGGGCGAAAGAAACGGATGCGTTTCGCTATCGCCCTTGATCTGGGTTGCTTCCACCACCGGTTCGCGGCTTGCGCGCCGCCGCGCGTATTCGGCCGACATCGGCCCGCCACCCGCATCGGTTAGCTCGAACATCAGCCCGTTGGACAGGTTGGAATTGTGCGGGATAGCCAGCACCTTGCCGCCGGTCGCCTGCTCGTAGGCATCCATGTAATCGAACAAGCCGCCGATTTCTTCGGTCAGGCCGGGGTAGGGCAGAACCTTCGACGTCCGTTCGATCCCGTCGCGGAACATGACCACCCGGTGAAGATTGTTGCCGTCCGGCTGATAGGTGTATTCGAACCCGGCGAGCGGGGTAAATTTGCCGGGACGGTAATAGCGGTCGAGCACCCGGAGCTGGTCGTTCCAGATATCGGTCGCGGTCTCTTCGCGGCGCTCGGGGTCCATCATGGCTTCCGGCAAAGTGCCTGCTCCCGCGGCAGAAATGAGTTCCGCCGTCGCACGGGCCGATTGCTGCGGGGATTCGTGCATCATGTCATACCAGCGGCGCAGCGTTTCATCGCGGATCGCAATGCGCGGCGCGTCGTAAATGCGGCGCATGACCCCGAGGCCATCACTGTGATCGGCGATCACCAGGAAATCGAGCGGACGCGCGAGCTTCGCCTTGATACCGGTGGTCGAGGTGACTTCATCACCGCGCGCGAATTTGAGTGCGTCCTCAGGCCCAAGGCGTACGCCGAAGCCAAATGCGTCAATCGAATTGTCGGTGTGGAGGTGGGTATCGCCCCACAGGACAGTCTCGGGAAACTCGGTCAGTGCGATGGCCGCTTCGGCCTCGGCAACTTCGGCGGGATCGATCACGGCGGGGCGGGAAAGCCAGTATCCGCCCGCTGCCAGGACTACGGCGACAGCGCCGACCGCAGCGATTACCTTGATCTTGCCCATCCCGTTTTCCCCGCCCTTGACAGCCGCGCCGCCG
The DNA here is from genome assembly GCF_009828115.1 of Allopontixanthobacter sediminis. GTDB lineage: Bacteria > Pseudomonadota > Alphaproteobacteria > Sphingomonadales > Sphingomonadaceae > Allopontixanthobacter > Allopontixanthobacter sediminis. The sequence goes on from NZ_WTYL01000004.1 coordinate 40,111, forward strand.
ATTTTCCGGTAGGCGGGCACAGCGTGCGGCAGAAACAGGTTGCAGGTCAAGACTGATCGACGGGGATGGGTGACCACAAGCCGCGCTTGCGGCGCCGCGCGCGTGTGATAGACAACCGCGATGTCTGTATTTCCGTTCAGCGCCATCGTCGGGCAGCGTGAGATGAAACTGGCCCTCATGGTCGCGGCGGTCGATGCGCGGATCGGCGGGGTGATGATCTTCGGCGATCGCGGCACCGGCAAATCCACCGCCGCCCGCGCGCTGGCCGGAACCTTGCCGCCCATCCGGGCGGTCGAGGGATGCCGGTATAATTGTGAACCGGAAAATGCCGGAACCTGTCCCGATGCCTGCAGCAGCAAGCGGGTGCGCAAGATAGCGGTCCCTTTCGTGGACTTGCCGCTCGGCTCGACGGAAGACCGGGTGCTTGGGACACTCGATCTGGAAAAAGCGCTGGCGGCGGGCGAAAAGCATTTCGAACCGGGCCTGCTGGCCAAGGCGCACCGCGGGTTCCTGTATATCGACGAAATCAATCTGCTCGAAGACCATGTCGTCGACCTGTTGCTCGATGTCGCCGCATCGGGGGAGAACCTGGTGGAACGCGACGGGCTGAGCGTAAGGCACAAGGCGCGCTTCGTGCTGATCGGCAGCGGCAATCCGGAAGAAGGCGAACTCCGCCCGCAGTTGCTCGACCGCTTCGGCCTGTCGGTGGAGGTGCGCACGCCCGACAGTATCGACGACCGGGTCGAAATCATGCGCCGCTGCGACGCGCAGGAACGCGATGCAGTCAAATTCGCCGCCAAATGGAAGAGCGAAGACGCCAAGGTCCTGCGGAATATCGAACTGGCCAAGAAAGCCCTGCCGAAGGTCAAGACTTCGGCCAAGATCATGCGCAGTACTGCGACCCTGTGCCAGATGGTCGGCGCGGACGGGCTGCGCGGCGAACTGACGCTGATGCGCGCCGCGCGGGCGCTGGCCGCACTGGAAGGCGCGGGTTCGGTGACCATGGACCACCTCCGCACGCTCGCGCCGCTGGCTTTGCGTCACCGTCTGCGGCGCGACGTGCTGGACGAAACGGGATCGACGGTGCGGATTGAAATGGCGCTGGAAGAACTGCCGGGGTGAAGGAGGGGCCTGCCGCCGACCCGGCAATGGCCGACAGCCTGCTTGCAGCGCAGCTGTTCACTTTGCACCCCATGAAATTCGGCGGGATTGTCCTGCGTGGATATGGCCCGGTTCGGGACCGGCTGCTTGATTTGATGACCGCCCAACTGGCCAAACAAGGCCCGGTCCTGCGAATGCCGATCAACGTCGATACCGAACAATTGCTCGGCGGGCTGGACCTGACCGAAACGCTCAGCCGTGGACGTGCGGTTCTGCGTCCGGGGCTGCTGGCGCGGGCTGCGGGCGGGGTGGTGATCGTCAGCATGGCGGAGCGGATTGCACCGGATATTGCCGCGCATCTGGCGCAGGCAATGGACCACCGTGAGGTCGCGGTGATCCTGCTCGATGACGGGATTGAGGTGGACGAAGCCCCACCCGCTGTTCTGCGCGAACGTGCCGCGTTCCACTGCGACTTGACGGCGGTACGCACCCTCGATTTCGAACTTGATGGGCAGGAGGCACCATGGCGGCCCGCCCGCGCGCCTTCCAAGCATCAGCGTCAGGCGCTCGCGGCGACGGCGGCTGCGCTGGGGATACATTCAATGCGGCCGGTGCTGATGGCGGAACAAAGCGCGCGGGCGAGCGCCGCACTCGCCGAGGCCGGTATGGTACGGACGGAGGATTTCGAAACGGCCATCCGGCTGGTGCTTGCGCCGCGGGCGACCCGGCGGCCAGAGGTGGCGGAACCCGCTCCCCCGCCACCCGCCGAACCGGATCAGCCCGGAGAGGATTCGGGCCAATCGGAAGAGCAGCGACAGCAGGATGTCTCCCTGGATGACCTGCTGATCGAAGCCGCCGCCGCCTCCATCCCGCAGCATATACTCGACGGGATCGATCGCGGTACGCTGCGGTCGGCGGGCGGCCGGACGGGCAGTTCGGGCCAGAAAGAAAAATCCTCAAAACGGGGGCGTCCGCTCGGATCGAAGCCGGGCATTCCGGGCGACGGGCGGAAACTTGCGCTGATCGATACGCTGCGCGCAGCCGCCCCGTGGCAAGGCGCGCGGCGCGCCGGTTCGGGCAGCAAACAGACGCTCCATATTCGCAAGTCGGATTTGCGGATCCGCCATTACGAACAGCGCCGGGAAAGCCTGACCATCTTCGCGGTCGATGCGTCGGGGTCGTCGGCCCTGTCGCGGCTCGCAGAAGCCAAGGGCGCGGTCGAACTGATGCTGGCGCAGGCGCATGTGAAGCGCTCACAAGTCGCTCTGATCGCATTTCGCCAGTCGGGTTCGGAAATCCTCCTGCCGCCGACACGCTCGTTGACCCGCGCCCGCCGCGCTCTCGGTGCCTTGCCGGGCGGAGGGGGGACTCCGCTTGCGGCCGGCCTGCTTGAAGCGCTGATGATGGCCGACGCGTCGTCCAAGCGCGGGCAGACTCCGACGATAGCAATCCTGACCGACGGCAAGGCCAATGTGACGCTCGCGGGAGACGCTGACCGGTCTACCGCCATGCGGGAGGTCAGTGAGGTAAGCAAACGTGTCGCGGCGACGGGCCACCAGTCGATCGTGATCGATATCTCCCCCCGGCCCCGCGAGGAGGCGGCGCAGCTCGCCAGCGAATTGGGCGGCCGCTATCTCGCACTGCCGCGTGCGGGCAGCGCAGCTATGGTCGACGCGATCGAGAGTGTTGGCGAAGGTGCGCGGGCATGAGCGGGCGCTATCCCGACTGGAACACGGACGGACGAAACTGGCCCAACCGCGCCGCCAGTCAATTCGTCGAGGCGGATGGCTACCATTGGCACGTGCAGTCCATGGGACCGGACCATCCGACCGCGCCGGTGTGCGTGCTAATCCACGGCACCGGCGCCGCCACCCACAGCTGGCGCGACCTGATGCCGCGGCTGGCACAGGATTTCCGTGTCATCGCGATGGATTTGCCGGGACATGGCTTCACCCGCCCGAATTTCAAACGGCGGGTCACCTTGCCGCTGATGGCCGGCTCGATCGTTGCCCTGCTCGACGAATTGGACGCCAGACCCGATCTGATAGTGGGTCACTCGGCCGGCGCGGCAATCGGGATGCAGATGATGCTGGATCGGGGCTGGAAGGTCCCGCTGGTTGGCCTCAACCCGGCGCTGATGCCGTTCCCGGGGCTTGCCGCGAAACTGTTTCCGCAGCTTGCCAAGATGCTGTTCACCAACCCGCTGGTGTCGCAGATTTTCGCCCGGATGGCGCGCTATCCCGGCGCCGTGGAGCGGTTCCTCGGCAAGGCGACCGGTTCCACCATCGACCGGGCCGGCCTGAAGCAGTACGAAATCCTGATGAGCCGTTCGGGGCATTGTGACGGCGCGATCCGGATGATGGCCAGCTGGCGTCTGGAGCCGCTGCAGGCGCGGATGCAGGAACTGACCGGGCCTGTCCTGCTAGTCCATGCGGCAGGCGATACGGCTATTCCCCGCTCTGCCGTCAAGGGTGCCGCCGACCTGATCCCGCGCTGTACCTTCGAGGAGTTAAAGGGGGTAGGGCATCTTGCGCATGAGGAACGACCGGAGCAGGTTGCGCAGATGATCGGCGCATTCGTGGCCGACATGACTGAACGGGAGGCGGGGTGATGGAACAGGGCGCGTTCGACAATCTTGGCTGGGTAGAGATCATCTTCACCAGCGCGGTCGCGCTCGGCATCGGATTCTGGCAATTGTGGTCGGTGAACCGCGAGATTGCCAAGGACAAGGAAAAGGCCGCGGCCCGGGACGCCCAGACCGGGACCGAGGCGGAGGGCGATTGACCGCCCCTATTCTCGCGGCATCTTGTACGGCAGCATGAACTGGATGACCGGGTTGACCAGCCGGTCGAGCGAGATGCTTTCCTGCACCGCCATCACCTTCTTGCCGAAAATCCGCATGGCCAGCGTCGAGCGGGCATAGAACGGCGAATCCTCCCAGGTCTTGATAACCGATGCATGGCCGCGGTCCGCCCGGGTCTGACGCTTCATGCCCCATAATGTCGCGGGCAATGGCGCGACCAGCGGCAGTTCCTCCTCGTGCGGGGTACCGGTCTTGTCGAACCGCAGCGCGCTGCCGAAATGGCTGCCATCGCGCCGGTTGCCTTCATAGATCACCGCCACGTCCTCCCCCGCATGCGCGCGCGACCAGTGCCAGTCCCGAAAGCCGTCCTCGATCGGTTCGCTGCCGTGATTGCCGTCGAGATAGGCGCTGCCAGACCACGTCACGTCGGGCCGCTCCATCCGGACATCAATCCGTGCGCGCGGGGCGATGGTGTGCCAGTTATGCTTGCCTTCGACGTCGAGCTTGAACGAGCGGGAGTTCAGGACCTCCGGTGTCAGTACGATCCGGCCGGCAACCCGTCGCCGCCAGGGAATGCCGAGGCGGATATCACGCTCCTCGATCTCGATGATCAGCCGGTCATTGTCCCACCGCATCGAACTCGGCCCGATCTGCACTGCGTCGCGATGCTGAACGGTGTCCGACTGGCCGCGCTCGGTCATCACCCAGCGCGCCCCGCCGCGGCCATACAGCGCAACGTTTAGACAGCTGTGATCGAGCGGGATGTTTCGGCCGGATTTACGGTAATAAGGGGAGAACACGCTGCCGATGAAGGCGATGATCGTCAGCCCGAAGGACCCGTCATCGCTGATCGCATCGACATACCACCAGCGGTATCCCTGCGGCGGGACGACCGTGTCGAAATTCGGTCGGACAACACGGCTTCGCTCGCCAATTTCCCCGACAAGGCGGCCATCGGGACGCCCGCGCCAGGATGGGTCGCCCCGCCCGCGCAATAGAGCCCACGGATCCTCGTCCGGCATCCGGGCCGGAGGAAGGAGGCCGCCCACCCGTGCGAGGCTCGACCATAAAGCGCCCCGCCGGTCGCCGGGAAGAGTTTCGAGAAATCGTTGGGCGTGACCAGCTGGTGGGGCAGGGGCGTTTCCAGCTCCAACCCGCAGGCGCGCAGCCGGCTCAGCATCTTCGACGTGCATTGGTCCTTCTCCTCGGCGGTATACGTATGGGTGTCGCCATTGGCCGGCGCGTTGACGATGATCTGGAAGCGCTGGCTGGTGGCCGCATCGGGCGTGTTATCAGGGCCGTGGTCGAGCGCGCAGAGGTAGACAGTCGGACCCGCCGGCACGCAGCCCGCGCCGATATCCCTGAACTCGGCGGGGTAGTCACCGGAGAAGAAGACGTTGTGATGTCCGAGGGGGAAGCCCTGCGCCTTGCCCTTCGCCAGCCAGACCATCGCGGACAGGGAACGGTCTTTTGGCCGGACTGCACTGGCCGCTTTTTGCGCTTCCCGGCCGAACATTCCGGCGCCGAGGGCGGAGGGGTCCGCGTTGCAAATGACCGATTGCGTGGAAATTTCTTCACCGCTTTCGAGCCGTACGCCGCTGACCCTTCCGCGCGTCACACGGATTTCGTCCACCTTTGCGCCGTAGCGAAAACGCGCTCCGTTCTTGCGCGCGACCGCTTCCAGCCCCTTGGCCAGAGCGTTCATCCCTCCGTCGATTTTCCAGACGCCCTGCGACTCGACATGTGCGATCAGCATCAGCGTGGCGGGCGTCTTGAACGGTGATGACCCGCAATAGGTCGTGTAGCGACCGAACAATTGCCGCAAACGCGGATCGGTGAAATGTTCGCCGAGGACTTTCCATAAGCTCTCGTAGGGCCGGATCGCCAGCAACGACCCCATCCGCCACAATCCGATCCTCCACATCAGCCCCGGCGGATAAGTCTTGCTGTCCTGCAAGAAGGGCCGGTCGAGGATGTCAAAGATCTTCTTCGCTTCCTGAGAGAAGCTGCGAAACCCAGCGGCGGCTTTCGCCCCGGCGAAATCACCGATGGCCTCCACGCTCTTTTCGTGATCGCTGAACAGGTCGAGATGGCCATGTTCGTCCCATGCATGTCTCGCCAAGGTATCTGCCGGTGAGAGGGTCAGATAATCTCCGGTCGACGCGCCGGCGCTTTCGAAGATTGCATCGATCACCGGGCCCATGGTGAACACGGTCGGCCCGGCGTCGATCGGGGACTCGTCTACATCCAGCTGGCGGATTTTGCCGCCCGCGGCGGGTTCTTTTTCCAGCACGATCACCGGAACACCGCGAGCCGAGAGCAACGCCGCGCTGGCGAGCCCCCCAACGCCTGCCCCGATGATGACTGTCGGTGTTTCCGTCACGCTCTCCCCGACCCGTCTGCGAGTTTCGATTTGACGAACCTCTACCACACGTCCATTCGCTTGGACATATCATTATGTCCAGACCAGACGATCCTGCCCCCGTCTCCCTGAATTGGAGAACCCGCTGGGCGCTGCGCCGAAACCGGATTCTCGGCAGCCGCAAATTTCAGGATTGGGCGGCGAGAACGCCTGTTTTTCGCAGTGTTGCGCGGCGCAAGGCAGCCCGTCAGTTCGATCTTGTTGCAGGCTTTGTCTATACCCAGATTACCTATATTTTCGTCCAATCGGGCCTGATCGGGTTCCTCGGCAATAGTGCGCGGACGGAGGCGGAAATCGTCCGGTTCCTCGATTTCCCGCAAGACGCCGCGGCCCGCATACTGAAGGCGGGCGCCGCGCTGGGTCTGGCCGAGTCGCCGCAGCGCGACTTGTGGACCCTGGGTGTGGTTGGTGCCGCGTTGTCCGCCAACGAAGGCGCGATGGCGATGATCCGCCATCACGCGCTGTTCTACCGCGATTTGTCCGACCCGTTCGCGTTGCTAAAAGATCGCGGCGCGGCGAGAAGCGAGCTTTCGCGTTTCTGGACCTATGCGCCCAAATCAGCCGAAGACAGCCAGCAGCCCGCACCCTATTCCGAGTTGATGGCTGCGACCCAGCCGATGGTCTGGCAGCAGATTATCGGCCGATACTCGTTCGGCAGCCACCGCCGTATGCTCGACATCGGGGGAGGGTCAGGGACGTTTGTTGCTGCGGTCGGCGCGCATACACCGGGACTCGACCTTGGCCTGTTCGACCTTCCGGAGGTCGTGCCGTTGGCGCACAAGCGGTTTGCCGGATCGGAACTGGAAAAGCGGGTAACACTTCACGCCGGCAGCTTTCGCACCGACCCCATCCCGGCGGGCTATGACCTCGTCACTCTCATCCGCATCCTCCACGACCACGACGACGACGTGGTCCAAGCGTTGTTGGCCGCACTGTGCGAGTCGCTCCCGGTTGGCGGGAAGGTCCTGATAGTCGAACCGATGGCCGAGACTCGGGGGGCCGAGGGCATGGGGGACGCCTATTTCGGGCTTTACTTGTGGGCCATGGGGTCAGGTAGGCCGCGCTCCATCCACAGCTACGTTGAGATGGCGCAATTGGCAGGATTTTCAACGAGTAAGGCGGTCCCAACCCCTCTTCCGATCATCGCAAAGGCACTTGTCCTGACGAAGTGACAGAATAAGTGTCCAGTTTAGTTGACAATGTTTTCTGTTTCGGTAGTTTGACGCTGGATGGAGTCCCTTCTCGAATAGGGACCCAGAGAGGGCCTGGATGAAAACTGCCGCTATCATTCTTGACGCACCGGGGCGTTTGGCACTGCGGGAAACCGCGCTGAACCCCATGGGCGCCGGGGATGTGCAGGTGGACATCCACTGGAGCGGGGTAAGCACCGGGACCGAGAAGCTGTTCTGGACCGGCAAGATGCCGAACTTTCCAGGCATGGGTTATCCCTTGGTGCCGGGCTACGAGTCGGTCGGCCGGGTGGTGGATGCCGGGGAGTCCGCCTCCTCGCGGATCGGTGAATGGGTCTTTGTCCCCGGCGCGAATTGCTACCGCGATGCGCGCGGGCTGTTCGGCGGATCGGCCAGGACCGTGATTCTCCCGTCAGCGCGGGCGCTACCGGTGTCGGAGGAACTCGGGCGCGAGGGCATCCTTTACGCGCTGGCGGCCACCGCACTTCATGCAATCGCGCATGGCGACGCACCCGAACTGATCGTCGGTCACGGTGTTCTGGGCCGGTTGCTGGCGCGGCTCGCGGTCGCATCCGGGGCCAAGCCGCCGGTGGTGTGGGACACCAATTCCCGGCGCCAGGCGGGCGCTCAGGGGTACGATGTAATCCATCCGGACGACGATGACCGCCGCGATTACCGCAACATCTACGACGTGAGTGGGGATGCGGCGTCCATCGAAAGTTTCATCGGCTGCCTCGCCAAGGGCGGGGAGCTGGTGCTGGCCGGGTTCTATACCCAGCCGATCAGCTTTGCCTTTCCCCCTGCGTTCCAGCGCGAAGCCCGTCTGCGGATTGCCGCCGAATGGCAGCCGGATGACCTTACCTCGGTCAACGCCCTGATCGGCACCGGGGCGCTCGACCTTACCGGGCTGATCACCAACGTCGAGCCCGCATCCAGCGCCGAAACGGCCTACCCCGCCGCCTTTGAAGATAGCGAGTGCCTCAAAATGGTGCTCGATTGGAGAGAAGCCGCATGAGCCTCGTTGATGTAGACAAGCTGCGCGAAGAAGCGGATCACGAACCCGATCCGGTCCACACCGGCGAGGTGAAGAGCGAAACGCAGGTCATCGCGATCTACGGCAAGGGTGGTTCGGGCAAGAGCTTCGCGCTGTCCAATCTCAGCTACATGATGGCCCAGCAGGGCAAGCGGGTCCTGCTGATCGGCTGCGATCCCAAGTCCGACACCACCAGCCTGCTGTTCGGCGGCAAGAGCTGCCCGACCATCATCGAAACGTCATCCCAGAAGAAACTGGCGGGCGAGGAAGTGTCGATCGAAGACGTCTGTTTCCAGCGCGACGGGGTGTTCGCGATGGAGCTTGGCGGACCCGAGGTTGGCCGCGGCTGCGGCGGGCGCGGGATCATTCACGGGTTCGAATTGCTGGAGAAACTTGGCTTCCACGAATGGGGCTTCGATTACGTCCTGCTCGATTTCCTCGGCGATGTGGTGTGCGGCGGCTTTGGCCTGCCGATCGCGCGCGACATGTGCCAGAAAGTCATCGTCGTCGGATCGAACGATCTGCAGTCGCTGTATGTGGCCAACAATGTCTGCAAGGCGGTCGAATATTTCCGCAAGATGGGCGGCAATGTCGGCGTGGCGGGCATGATCATCAACAAGGACGACGGCAGCGGCGAGGCGCAGGCGTTTGCCAAGGCTGTGGATATTCCGGTGCTCACCGCAATCCCGGCCAACGACGATATCCGCAAGAAGTCGGCGAATTACCAGATCATCGGCACGCCCGACAGCGAATGGGCCAGCCTGTTCGAGGAACTCGCGATCAACGTCGCGGAGGCTCCTCCCAAACAGCCGAAGCCGCTGGACCAGGACGGACTTCTGGGGCTGTTCTCGCCCGATCAGACCGGCGGCAATATCCAGCTCGTTCCGGCGACCCAGGCCGATATGCGCGGCGGCACCTTCGAACAGAAGCCGTCCCTCGAAGTGATTTACGACGAGGTATGACAGATGACTGACACCTCCGCCCCGACCAGACGCGCGCCAGACCGGATCGAAATCGCTCCGGCAGCACCGGCGGGCGCGGAAGGCAGCGGGTGCCACGGCGGTGCGGAAACGATGCGCGATGCCGCCAAGCAGGCGGGCAACACTGAAGTGCTCGACCGTTACGAAAAAGACTATCCGGTCGGCCCGCATGACCAACCGCAAAGCATGTGCCCCGCATTCGGTTCGCTGCGTGTCGGGCTGCGGATGCGGCGGACGGCCACGATCCTGTCGGGCTCGGCGTGCTGCGTATACGGCCTGACCTTCACCTCGCATTTCTACGGCGCGCGGCGCAGTGTCGGCTACGTTCCGTTCAGTTCCGAAACGCTTGTCACCGGCAAACTGTTCGAGGACATCAAGGAAGCCGTCGAACAGATGGCCGATCCCGAGAAATACGACACCATCGTGGTGACCAATCTTTGCGTGCCGACCGCCAGCGGCGTTCCGCTGCGGCTGCTGCCGAATTCGATCAACGGCGTCCGGGTGATCGGGATCGACGTGCCCGGCTTCGGGGTTCCGACCCATGCCGAGGCCAAGGATGTCCTGGCCGGCGCAATGCTCAAATTCGCTCGCCAGGAAGCTGAACAGGGCCCCGTGGCCGCACCGCGGGAACGGGCCGACAAACCTTCGGTGACGCTGCTGGGCGAAATGTTCCCCGCCGACCCCATCGGCATCGGCCAGATGCTCGCGCCGCTCGGGCTTGCTGCCGGACCGGTCGTGCCGACCCGCGAATGGCGCGAACTCTATGCCGCGCTCGACGGGGCGGTGATCGCGGCGATCCATCCGTTCTACACTGCCAGCGTCCGTGAATTCGAGGCTGCGGGCCGCAAGGTCATCGGCTCCGCGCCGGTCGGCCGGGATGGAACCGCCGCGTGGCTTCAGGCCATCGGCGAGGCCACCGGCGCCAGCGCAGACCAGATCGCCGCTGCCCAGAACGCCATCCTGCCTGCAATTACAGGCGCGCTCGCAGCCAAGCCGATCAGGGGCCGGATTACCGTATCAGGCTACGAAGGTTCGGAATTGCTGGTGGCCCGCCTGCTGATCGAAAGCGGCGCGGATGTGCCCTATGTTGGCACCGCCTGTCCCAGGACCAAGTGGTCCGACCCCGACCGCGAATGGCTGGAAGCCAAGGGCGTGCGGGTCAATTTCCGCGCCAGCCTGGAGCAGGATATCGCAGCGGTCGAGGAATTCGGACCCGATCTGTCCATCGGCACCACACCGGTGGTCCAGCACGCCAAGGCCAAGGGCACCCCGGCGCTGTATTTCACGAACCTCATTTCCGCCCGCCCGCTGATGGGTCCCGCCGGTGCTGGCAGCCTGGCGCAGGTCGTCAACGCCGCGCTCGCCAACAAGGCGCGCTTTGACCGGATGACGGAATTTTTCGAAGGCGTCGGCGAAGGCTACGCCAGCGGGATCTGGGAGGACACGCCGACCGACCGGCCGAAGTTCAAGCAGAAATACGCTGCCCAGAACGCGATGGCTGCGAAAGCGGCCGAGGCGGTTGGATCATGACGCTGATCATCGACCATGATCGGGCCGGCGGCTATTGGGGCGCGGTCTATGCGTTCACCGCGATCAAGGGATTGCAGGTGATCATCGATGGTCCAGTCGGGTGTGAAAACCTGCCGGTTACCTCTGTTCTCCATTACACCGACGGCCTGCCGCCGCACGAATTGCCGATCGTGGTGACCGGGCTGGGCGAGGAAGAGCTTGGCAAGACCGGCACCGAAGGCGCGATGCGCCGGGCCTGGCAAGCGCTCGATCCCGACCTGCCGGCCGTGGTCGTCACCGGGTCGATTGCCGAGATGATCGGCGGGGGTGTCACCCCCGAAGGGACCAATATCAAGCGGTTCCTGCCGCGCACGATCGACGAGGACCAGTGGCAGTCGGAAGATCGCGCCCTCTCCTGGCTGTGGACCGAATTCGGCCCCAAAAAAATGCCCGCGCCCAAGGTCCTGCAGGACGGCGACAAGCCCAAGGTCAACATCATCGGGCCATCCTATGGCATGTTCAACATGCCGTCCGACCTGGCCGAAATACGCCGGTTGATCGAAGGCATCGGCGCGGAAGTGAACATGGTCTTCCCGCTCGGCAGCCATCTGGCCGATATCCGCCAGTTGGCGAATGCCTCGGTCAATGTCTGCATGTACCGCGAATTCGGCCGCAATCTGTGCGAGCTGCTGGAGCGGCCCTATCTGCAGGCGCCGGTCGGGCTGAATTCGACCACATTGTTCCTGCGCCAATTGGGAGAAATGACCGGGCTCGATCCGGAACCGTTCATCACCAGGGAAAAGCACACCACGATCAAGCCCCTGTGGGACCTCTGGCGCTCCGTCACGCAGGACTTCTTCGGCACGGCCAATTTCGGGATCGTCGCCAACGAGACTTACGCACGAGGCATCCGCAATTTCCTTGAAAACGACATGGGCCTGCCGTGCGCCTTCGCTTTCAGCCGCAGCGCCGGGGTGAAGCCTGACAACCAGGCGGTGCGCGCAGCGATTTTCGAGCAGCTGCCGATGGTGGTGTTCGGCAGCTATAACGAGCGGATGTACATGGCGGAGGCCGGTTCTCGGGGAATCTTCATTCCCGCATCGTTCCCCGGTGCAGCCATCCGTCGCCATACCGGCACACCATACATGGGTTATTCCGGCGCGACCTACCTGGTGCAGGAAGTGTGCAATGCGCTGTTTGATGCGCTGTTTCACATCCTGCCTCTCTCGACCCAGATGGACGCGGGGGAAGCGACCCCGGCCCGGGACGATATCCAGCTGTCGTGGGACCAGGACGCGAAGGAAAAGCTCGACGCCATCGTCGAAGCGCAGCCGGTGCTGGTGCGGATTTCCGCCGCCAAGCGCCTGCGCGACGCTGCCGAGCGCCATGCGCGGCTCGCAGGCGAAAAACATGTGTCTGCCGACCGTTTGGCGGCAGCGCTCCTCAAGGGGGAAAACGCATGACGCGCCCCGGAAATTTGCCCGGCTGCGGCCTGGCATCCGCAACCTGGCCGGCCTTTTCGGGCGACCGGGCAATACCCGTGGGAGGCGCCTCTGGCGGCTTGCAGGGGGCTAAACTGGAGAAGGAATATGAGTGAGCATAACGACCGCTTCGGTCCGGGGGCTTATCTGACCCCGGAAGAAGCCAAGGAGTTTCACAAGATCTTTGTGAGCAGCTTCATCGCCTTCACCATCATCGCGATTATCGCGCATGTGTTGGTGTGGATGTGGCGTCCGTGGCTTCCTGGCGTAAATGGTTACGCGGCTTTGGACGACGGTGTGCGGATGGCTCAGGCCACCCTCATGCCGCTGTTAGGATAGGAGAACGACCATGTGGAGACTTTGGCTAATATTCGACCCACGTCGGACCCTCGTCGCCTTGGCGATCTTCCTGTTCGTCCTGGCGCTGCTGATCCATTTCATCCTGTTGAGCACTGATCGCTTCAACTGGATCGAAGGTCCCGGTGCTGCCGGTCCGGCCGCAACGGCCATGATCGAGCAGTCGGAACGACAAACCTGATCACGCCCCCAGTGGAGGTCACGGTGCGAGAGCACCGTGCCTCCCGCAGGGCCTGGCAGGGGTCAGGGTTCGAATTGTTACACAGGTCCGCCCTAGTCGGGCGGCACGGATGAGCGCGCAGGGGAAAAGCCATGTCGCTGTTAAGCTTCGAGAGAAAATATCGGGTCAGGGGCGGTACCCTGATCGGAGGTGACCTGTTCGATTTCTGGATCGGCCCGTTCTACGTCGGGTTTTTCGGGGTGGTCACAGCGATCTCCGCGATTCTCGGAACCGCGCTGATCTTTTACGCCGCGTCGCAGGGCCCAACGTGGAACCCGTGGCTCATATCCATCAATCCCCCCGACATCAGTTACGGTCTGGGCTTCGCGCCGCTCGCAGAGGGCGGTTTCTGGCAGGTCATCACGATCTGCGCGACGGTGGCCTTCGTTTCGTGGGCGCTGAGAGAGGTCGAGATCTGCCGCAAGCTGGGCATGGGCTACCATGTGCCCGTCGCGTTCGGCGTGGCGATCCTGGCCTATGTGACGCTGGTGATTTTCCGTCCGTTCCTGCTCGGGGCGTGGGGATTCGGATTCCCGTATGGCATTTTCAGCCACCTCGATTGGGTATCCAACACCGGGTACCAGTATGTGAATTTCCATTACAATCCGGCGCACATGATCGCGGTGTCGTTCTTCTTCGTCACCACCTTCGCGCTCGCGCTGCACGGCGCGCTGATCCTGTCCGCGGTCAATCCGAAGAAGGGCGAGGTCGTCAAGACGCCGGAATACGAAGATACGTTTTTCCGCGATTTCATCGGCTATTCGGTTGGCACGATCGGCATCCACCGCCTCGGCCTGTTCCTCGCGCTGAGCGCCGGGTTCTGGAGCGCGGTGTGCATCATCATCGCCGGGCCGCTGTACGCCGGCGGCTGGCCGGAATGGTGGGAATGGTGGCGCAACATTCCGATCTGGTCGTGAGGGGGTATAGATAATGGCACGCTATCAGAACATTTTCACGCAGGTTCAGCTGCAATACGCCCCCGAAATGGGTGTCCCGCTGCCTGCTGGTGACGAACGCCGGATCGACATGACCGGGTTCAGTTACTGGATGGGCAAGTTCGGCCAGGCGCAGATCGGACCGATCTACCTTGGCTGGCTCGGTCTTGCATCGATCCTGTTCGGGTTTCTCGCGATCGAGATCATCGGGCTCAACATGCTCGCCTCGGTCAATTGGGATCCGGTTGAATTCGTCCGCCAGTTCTTCTGGCTTTCGCTCAACCCTCCGGGCCCTGAATACGGCTTCACCCCGTTCGTCCCGCTCAAGGAAGGCGGCTGGTGGATCCTCGCCGGTTTCTTCCTGACGCTGTCGATCCTGCTGTGGTGGGTACGGACCTATCGGCGCGCCCGTGCGCTCGGCATGGGAACGCATGTGGCGTGGGCATTCCTCAGCGCGATCTGGCTCTACCTGGTGCTCGGCTTCATCCGGCCGTTCTTCATGGGCCAATGGTCGGAAGCGGTGCCGTTTGGCATCTTCCCGCACCTGGAATGGACCAACAATTTCTCGCTGCTTTACGGGAACCTGTTCTACAATCCGTTCCACGCGCTCTCGATCGTGTTCCTCTATGGTTCGGCGCTGCTGTTCGCAATGCACGGGGCGACCATCCTGGCGGTCGGCCGGTACGGCGGCGAGCGGGAACTGGAACAGATCACCGACCGCGGCACCGCGTCCGAACGGGCAGCCCTGTTCTGGCGCTGGACGATGGGCTTCAACGCCACGATGGAATCGATCCATCGCTGGGCGTGGTGGTTCGCGGTGCTGTGCACTCTCACCGGCGGGATCGGCATCCTGCTGACCGGCACGGTGGTGGACAATTGGTACCTGTGGGCGATTGAGCACCACTACGCACCGGAATACTGATCCGGCTTGCAGCAGGGGAAAGGCCCGGCCTGCCAAGGCCGGGCCTTTTGCGTGCCATATTGCGCGGCTTTGCCTTGGTTAGGAACGGCAAATCCTGAAAATCGCTGCTGGAACGTGGGCGCCAGACGGTCCCGTCAAGGCCCGACAAGCTTGGCAAAGGTCGCCAATACCTCTAGTCCCTGTCCATGCAAGCTGTCCAAAGCGAACCTGCCCTCAATTTTTGCCAAGCCTGCACGGTTCGCAACCGGTCAATCTGTGCCGATCTCGACGATCAGGAGATCTGCCTGCTCAACGCGATCGGCCGCCGCAAGACGATCGCGCCCGGAGAACAATTGCTGTGGGAAGGCGATGATGCCGTGCTGGTGGCCAATGTCATCGAAGGCGTGCTGAAGCTTTCGACCCAGACGGCGGAGGGCAAGGAACAGATCCTCGGGCTGGCCTACCCGTCCGACTTCCTCGGCCGACCGTTCGGCCAGACGACTCCGTATGGTGTCGAAGCCCTGACCGAGACCCAGGTTTGCATCTTCCAGCGTGCGGATTTCGACCGATTCTCTCGCGAGCATCCCAAGCTCGCGCATAAATTGCTCGAACGGACCCTGACGGAACTGGACCGCACCCGGCGCTGGATGCTCCTGCTGGGGCGGATGAATGCTGAACAGAAATTGGCCAGCTTCCTCGTCGAAACCACCGAGCGACTGGCGCCTGCGAACTGCAGTTTCGTGCCTTCCGACGGCCCGCAGACGATCGAGCTGCCCCTGTCACGGCAGCAGATTGCCGACGTGCTCGGCCTGACCATCGAAACGGTCAGCCGCCAATTCACCAAGATGAAGAACGACGGGTTGATCGACGTCTCCGGCCGAAGGGAAGTGACGGTCCTCCGGCCGAAGGAACTGGCCGAGCGCGCCAGCTAGGCGTGAAAGCACCTAGCCGGCTGCCTTGTCGGTGTACTGGTCGAACGCTTCCAGCGCCTGCGCCGCATACATCGCACTGGGTCCGGCGCCCATGTAGATCGCCAGCCCGAGTGTTTCCGCAATCTCCTCGCGGGTCGCCCCCTGCTTGCGCGCAGCTTCTACGTGGTAGGTAATGCAAGGATCGCAACGCACCGCGACCGAGATAGCGACCGCGAGCAGTTCCTTGGTCTTGGCGTCGAGCGCGCCGCCTTCATGCGCGGCGGCCGCCATTTCCCGGAAGCCTTTCATGACCCCCGGGGACCCGCGGTGCAGTTCCTTGATTGCGGGCAGAAGGCCCGCGGCCATTCCCGGCCAGTCCTTGAAGTTCGTATGTGCCATCATCGTTTCTCCGGATTGAATCGCGTCAGAAGCGGAAGGCCAGGCCGGCGCTGAGCACCCATGGATCGAGCCGGTGTTCCGTCTGGATCGCCACGGTGTTGCCGGCAAACCAGCGGGCGGTGGTGTCGATGAAGTACCGCTTGGCGTCTAGGCTGACGCCAAGCCCGCGGCTGTTCACCGGGATGTCCACGCCCGCCTGCAACGCGACGCCGAATTCGTTCGACAGGTCGAAATCGGTCACGCCGAGGGGGATGGTTGCCGCGCCGCGCTGTTCATCGATGAAGATGAAGTAGGCCGGACCCGCGCCGACATAGGGTTTGATCGCGCCAAGGTCGAAATGGTATTTCGCGGTGAAAGTCGCGGGGATCAGCTTGGCGTCGGACACCAGTTCCGCTCCGGGCAGGCCGGTGGTCCCGTCGACATCGTGCTGGGTCAGACAGCAGATCGTCTCGACCGAGAAATTATCGGTGAAGAAATATTCGACCGCGACCGTCGGGACGACATTGTCGTTGGCTGTCGTCTGGGTGTTCGCGGGCAGCCCAACGAGATCGGTTTCGAACTTGGTGATCTTGCCGTCCGGCAGCACCGCCGTAGCGAAGGCCTTGACCTGAACCGAACCGGCGCGGTCCTGCGCCATCGCGGTGCCCGATGCAGCCAGCGATCCGAGGGCGAAAATACACACGGCATGCAGCAGTTTCATTCTATTTTCCCGGCAACGCAGCGACTGCCCCTTGCAGCCCAGGTTTTTTGCGTTGCGGGGGACCTATTGGCCGCGTGTCCGCCGCAGATCATTGACGCAGATCAACCAAGTCCGCTGCGCCGCAACATGATATTTGCACGTGCGGAAATGTTGGGCGGTCCCCAGCCGTGTCCGGCCCCTGCATTGCCGGATGATCTATCTTTCGGCTTCTTGATCTGGATCAAAGCAGCTTTCCGCAGTGCACCATAGACCGCCGCAAACGGACGGAGATTATAATGCGAGCGGAAGCTGCACTTGGCCGAACAGGCCTGTGGTTGGGGATATTCCTGTTGTCGGTGATCGTCATGGCGACGGCGGCAGATTGGGGGTTCGCCGCGCACGCCACAATTGTCGCGGTAGTGGCCTTTGCGTTGATGGTGATGAGCGCGCTGCGCTTCGACCCGCTGGGCCGGGCGCAGGGATTCTTCCGGATGCCCGAAGGTCCCTCGCTCTACGATGACGATGTCGTCCGCTGGGGCGTGATCGCGACGATGTTCTGGGGTATGGCCGGGTTTCTTGCCGGACTGTTCATCGCCCTTCAGCTCGCTTTTCCGCAGCTCAACTTCGAACCCTACCTGAATTTCGGGCGCGTCAGGCCGCTCCACACCAGCGCGGTGATCTTCGCGTTCGGCGGCAATGCCCTGATCGCGACCAGCTTCTATGTCGTGCAGCGCACGTGCCGAACGCAATTGGCGTTCCCTGGTCTCGCGCGATTTGTGTTCTGGGGCTACCAGATGTTCATCGTGCTGGCGGCCAGCGGCTATCTGCTCGGGATCACCCAGTCCAAGGAATACGCCGAACCCGAATGGTATGTCGACTTGTGGCTGACCATCGTCTGGGTGTCCTATGCCGCGGTGTTCATCGGCACGCTGGTGCGTCGGCATGAACCGCATATCTACGTTGCCAACTGGTTCTACCTCGCGTTCATCCTGACGATTGCGATGCTCCATATCGTCAACAATCTGGCGGTGCCGATCAGCTTCCTCGGATCGCGCAGCTACAGCGCCTTTTCCGGGGTGCAGGACGCGCTGACGCAGTGGTGGTACGGCCATAACGCGGTCGGTTTCTTCCTGACCGCGGGCTTCCTGGCGATGATGTATTACTTCGTCCCCAAGCAGGCCGGCCGTCCGGTCTATTCCTACCGCCTCTCGATCATCCACTTCTGGTCGCTCATCTTCCTCTACATCTGGGCCGGTCCGCACCATCTGCATTACACCGCGCTGCCCGACTGGGCGCAGACGCTGGGTATGGTCTTCTCCGTCATGCTGTGGATGCCCAGCTGGGGCGGGATGATCAACGGGCTGATGACGCTCAACGGCGCGTGGGACAAGGTCCGCACCGATCCGATCATCCGGATGATGGTGATGGCGCTCGCGTTCTACGGCATGAGCACTTTCGAAGGGCCGATGCTGTCGATCAAGAGCGTCAACAGCCTGTCGCATTATACCGACTGGACCATCGGCCACGTCCATTCCGGCGCGCTTGGCTGGAATGGGATGATCACCTTCGCCTGCGTCTATTTCCTGGTGCCGCGCCTGTGGAAGCGGGAACGGATGTATTCGCTGCGGATGATCAACTGGCATTTCTGGCTGGCGACGGTCGGTATCGTTTTCTACGCTTCGAGCATGTGGGTGGCGGGCATCACCCAGGGCCTGATGTGGCGCGAATACGGACCCGACGGTTACCTCGTGAACAGCTTCGCCGACACGGTCGCCGCGCTCCACCCGATGTACATCATGCGCGCATCCGGCGGCCTCATGTATCTCGGCGGTGCGATAATCATGGCCTACAACTTCTGGATGACGGTGGCCGGGCACCAGCGCGACGAAGCGCCGATGACCGACGCCCCCTACGATCCGGACGCCGACCGTCCGATCGTCCAGCCCACCCCCAGCACCGTTCCGGCCGAATAAAGGGCGCACCCGATGACCAAACCCGCCAAAGAGCCCTTTGAAGGCCACAAGAAGCTGGAGCGCAACATCACCCTGCTGGCTGTGGCGACCTTCGTCACGGTCGCGATTGGCGGCCTGGTGGAGATCGCGCCGCTGTTCTGGATCGACAACACGATCGAGGAAGTGGAGGGGATGCGCCCCTATACCCCGCTGGAACAGGCGGGGCGCGATATCTATGTCCGCGAAGGCTGCTATTCCTGCCACAGCCAAATGATCCGTCCGTTCCGCGACGAGGTGGAGCGGTACGGCCACTACAGCCTCGCCGCCGAGAGCATGTACGACCACCCGTTCCAGTGGGGGTCCAAGCGGACCGGGCCGGACCTTGCCCGCGTGGGCGGTCGCTATTCCGATGAATGGCACGTCCAGCATCTGACCAATCCCCAGAGCGTGGTGCCGGAAAGCGTGATGCCGCAATACAGCTTCCTCGGCAAAACCGAGCTGGAGGTTCCCGATGCTTCCGCGCAGCTGACGGCGCTGCGCCGAGTCGGAGTGCCGTATTCGGACCGCGACATCCAGCTCGCGGCGGGCGATATCGAGATTCAGGCCGACCCCGACGCGGGAGGCGATGTCGCCGACTTCCAGCAGCGTTATCCCAAGGCGCAGGTGCGCGATTTCGATGGCGACCCTTCCCGCATCACGGAAATGGATGCGCTGGTGGCGTATCTCCAGATGCTGGGCACGCTGGTCGATTTCGGCAGCGCGGCGGCGCAGGAGGAACTGGCGCAGGAGAAAGGCCGGTGACCGCCTACGAAACCCTGCGCCACTTCGCCGACAGTTACGGACTGGTCGCCATGCTGGTCGTGTTCCTGACGCTGTGCCTGTGGCCGTTCCGGCCCGGGGCGAAACACCACAACCATTCCGCAGCGCACTCAATTTTCAAGGATGAACAGGATGGCCAATAGGCGCATCGACAAGCCCACCGGCACGGAAACGGTCGGCCACGAATGGGACGGGATCGAGGAACTCAATACCCCGCTCCCGCGGTGGTGGCTGTGGACGTTCTATCTGTGCATCATTTTCTCCGCCGGTTATGTCGTGGCCTATCCCGCCTGGCCGCTGGTCGAGAAGGGCACCGAAGGAGTGCTCGGCTGGACCAGCCGCGGACAGCTGGCGGACGAACTGGGCGCAGCTGACCTTGCCAAGGTCAGCGTGCGCGAGGCACTTGCCCGCACCCCGATCGAGCGGCTGCCGGAAGATAGCGCCCTGATGGCCCAGGCGGTTGCTGGCGGCCGGGCCGCGTTCAAGGTCAATTGCAGCCAATGCCATGGGTCCGGCGCAGCGGGCAGCCAGCTCCTCGGCTATCCCAATCTCAACGACGATGACTGGCTGTGGGGCGGTGATCCGCGCGCCATCGAATACACGCTGGTGCACGGCATCCGCCAGGCGGGGGACGACGAAACCCGGTTCAGTGCCATGCCCCCGTTCGCCGGTGCGTTCGAGCCGGCCCAGCTCGACGCCCTGATCACCCATGTCCTGTCGCTCAGCGGCAAGGCGCAGCCCAACCCGGCCGGTGCCCAGACCTTCGCGGACAATTGTGCCGCCTGTCACGGACCGCAAGGGGAGGGCAGCCGCGATGTCGGTGCGCCGCGCCTGAACGACGCTATCTGGCTGCGCGGCAGCAGCCGCGATGATCTGCGCGCGCAGATTCTCAATCCGAAAATGGGCGTCATGCCGAAGTGGGAAGGCCGCCTCGATCCGGTGACGATCCGGATGCTCACTGCCTATGTGCACTCGCTGGGCGGCGGCGAAGACTTCGTGGAGGTTGCCGCTGATCCGGCGGTCGATGTCGATGCACAACCTTAGCACCGCGCCAGAACCTGGCGAAGCGGAGCGCGATCCCCAGCCGGAAAAGCTCTACGAAGCGCGTGCGGCGGTCCATAACAAACGGATCGACGGGCCGTTCCGCCGGTTCAAATGGTTCGTCATGCTGGTCACGCTGGGGATCTATTACGTCACCCCCTGGCTGCGCTGGGACCGTGGACCCTATGCGCCCGACCAGGCCGTTCTGGTCGATATGGCGAACCGGCGGTTCTACATGTTCGGGATCGAGATCTGGCCGCACGAATTTTATTTCGTCGCCGGATTGTTGATCATGGCCGGGATTGGGCTGTTCCTCATCACCAGCGCCGTCGGGCGCGCATGGTGCGGATACGCCTGCCCGCAAACCGTGTGGACCGACCTGTTCCAGCACGTCGATCGGTTCGTGGACGGGGACCGTAACGCCCGCGTCCGCCTCGACGCCGCGCCGTGGACCTGGGGCAAGGTGACGCGCCGCGCCTTCAAATGGTCGCTTTACGCGGTGATCGGGTTCGCCACGGGCGGCGCGTGGATCCTTTATTTTGCCGACGCACCGACGCTGCTGCGCGATTTCTTTACCGGCCAGGCCGCGTCGATCGCCTATATCACCGTAGCCGTCCTGACCCTGACCACGGTCACCCTGGGCGGGTTCATGCGCGAACAGGTGTGCATCTACATGTGCCCGTGGCCGCGCATCCAGACCGCGATGCTCGACGAGAAATCGCTCATGGTCACCTACAAGGATTGGCGCGGCGAACCGCGTGGTAGCGTCAAGAAGGCGCAGAAAAATCCCGGTGAGTTCGGCGACTGCATCGACTGCATGCAATGTGTTGCGGTCTGCCCGACGGGCATCGACATCCGCGAAGGCGCGCAGATCGGGTGCATCACCTGCGCCTTGTGCATCGACGCCTGCGACAAGGTAATGGCCGAAGTCGGCCGCCCGCGCGGCCTGATCGACTACGCGACGCTGGAGGATTGCGAGCGCGAGGCACGGGGCGAAACGCCGCGTCCGCCGTGGCGCACGCTGCTCCGGCCACGGATCATCGCCTATACCCTGATCTGGGCCAGCATCGGGCTAGGCCTGCTGTTCGCGCTCGGGGTGCGCAGCCATACCGACCTGACAGTCTCGCCGGACCGCAATCCACCCTTCATGCTGATGAGCGACGGGTCGGTGCGCAATTCCTTCACGCTCAAGCTGCGCAACATGGAAAGCCGCCCGCGCGACATGGAGATCGCCGTCGAAGGCCTGCTCGGTGCGGTCATGTGGTCCGACACGACGCGGCGGGAAGATGCTGCTGCGACCCAGATCGTGAACGTCGCGGCGGACCAGACCCAAACCGTGCGGGCCTATGTGATGGCACCCGGCGGAACCCCGGCGCAGGACTTCGCCTTCCGCATAACTTCGCAGGACGAGCAGCGGGAAACCGACACCGTGGAAACCCGCTTCTCCGCGCCGGGAGACCAACCATGAAAACCGAATTTACCGGGCGGCACATGTGGGCGGTGATGATTTGCGGGTTCGGCGTGGTCATCGCGGTGAATTTCTTCATGGCGACGCTGGCGGTTCGCGGATTCGGCGGGGTGGTGGTCGAAAACTCTTACGTCGCGAGCCAGAATTTCAACGGCTGGCTGAGCGCCGCGCGGGAGCAGGAGCGGCTCGGCTGGTCGGCAGAGGCGGTGCGGCAGGCCGGCGGCAATGTCCGGATCGTCACCACCGGCGTTCCCGGCGGCGCGGAGGTGTCGGTGAAGTTTCGCCGTCCCCTGGGTCAGCCCGAGACGATCGACCTCGGCTTCGATTCCGTCACCCCCGGTGAGTATGTCTCGTCGGTGCCGGTACCCGCGGGCCGGTGGATCGCCCGGATCGAAATCACGGCGGCGGACGAGCGCTGGACCGAGGAAGTTCGCATCGAATGAACGCGCCTGCAATCCTCGATCCGGCAAATTCCGTGGCGCTGGTCGATACCCGCCTGACCGTGCCCGGCATGCGCTGCGCCGGCTGCATCGCGAAGATCGAACGCGGGCTTGGCGGCGTGGACGGGGTGGCCAGCGCAAGGGTGAATTTCTCCGCCCGCCGCGTGGCGGTCAGCCATGATCCAGCCCTGACGGAAGAGGCGCTGGTCGAGGAACTTCGCCAACTGGGCTTTGAAGCGCAGGCGGTGGCGGCCAACCCCTTGGCGCAGGATGACCGTGAAAGCCGGACCCTGCTACGCGCACTGGCGGTGGCCGGGTTCGGGATGATGAACATCATGCTGCTGTCGGTCAGCGTGTGGTCGGGAGCGGGCGGGGTCACGCGCGATCTGTTCCACTGGTTGTCGGCGATTATCGCAGTGCCGGTCATCCTCTATTCCGGGCGGCCGTTCTTTGCATCCGCAGCGATGGCGTTGCGTTATCGCCGGACCAACATGGATGTGCCGATCTCCATCGGGGTGCTGCTGGCGGCGGCTCTCAGCCTGTACGAGACGGTCACCGGCGGCGAGCATGCCTATTTCGACAGCGCCGTCATGCTGCTGTTCTTCCTGCTCGCCGGGCGCGCGCTGGATGCGGCGATGCGCAACCGGACCCGGGCCGGGATCGGAGCGTTGCTGGGCCGCATGGGCCGCAGCGCCGGGGTGGTGCAGGCGGACGGTTCCATCCTGCGGCTGAAAGCGGAAGACCTGCGCCCGGGCATGGTGATGCTGGTCGCCGCCGGGGAGGTGCTGGCGGCTGACGGGGTGCTGGAAAGCCCGCGCGGCACCATCGACAACGCCATGCTGACCGGGGAAAGCACCCCTGAACACGTGGTGACCGGCGACCTCGTCCACGCCGGCACGGTCAATTTGATGGAGCCGATCGAGGTCCGCATCACGCAGACCGGCAGCGACACCGCGCTGGCGGAGATAGCCCGCTTGATGGACGAGGCGGGCCAATCGCGCAGCCGCTATGTCCGGATTGCCGACCGCGCTTCCCGCCTTTATGCACCGGCGGTGCATTCGCTCGCGGCGCTGGCCTTCGCCGGCTGGATGATTGCGGGGGCGGGGTGGCACCAGTCGCTGGTGATCGCGATCGCGGTGCTGATCATTACCTGCCCCTGCGCGATGGGCCTTGCTGTGCCCGCTGCGCAAGTGGTCGCTTCCGGTGCGCTCATTCGGCGCGGACTGCTGGTCAAGGACGGTAGCGCGCTGGAGCGGTTGGCGGAGGTCGACACGGTAATCTTCGACAAGACCGGCACCCTCACGCTGGGGGATTTGCGCGCGGACGTTGGCGGTATCGGAGGTCGCGACGCTGAAATCGCGCTCGCGCTGGCGCAGGCAAGCCGCCACCCTCTCAGCGTCGGGCTCGCCCGGTCGCTCACCGCCGCCGGGTTCAAACCAGCAGCTGTCACGGAAATTCGCGAAACCGGGGGGATCGGTGTGACTGGACAGTGTGACGGCGTTGACGTCGCGCTCGAGCGGCCTGAAGCCTCTGCCGATCGCCCGCAGGTGAGCCTGCGCATCGGCGATCGTAGCTCGTTGATCACCTTTGCCGACCAGCTGCGCTCCGACGCGAAGCAAGCGGTCGCGGCGCTCGCGGCGATGGGGCTCGATGCCGGCATCCTGTCGGGAGACGGCGAGACTGCGGTTGCTCAGGTGTCCCGAACGCTCGGCATTCCCGGCAGCGGCGGTGTGAGCCCGGCGGGCAAACTGGCGGCGCTTGACAACCTCCGGCGCAGCGGCGGCTTCCCCCTGATGGTCGGCGACGGTCTCAATGACGGTCCTGCGCTGGCGGCGGCGCATGCGTCGATCGCTCCGGCCTCCGCGAGCGATGCGAGCCAGCAAGCCGCCGACGCGGTCTTCATCGGCGAGAAACTCATGCCGGTGGTCCTCGCCGTCCGGGTTGCCCGCCGCACGATGCAGATCGTCCGACAGAACTTTGTCTTTGCAATCGGGTATAATGTGCTGGCGGTGCCGCTGGCGCTTGCGGGGATCGTAACCCCGCTGATCGCCGCCGTCGCCATGTCGCTGAGTTCGCTGGTGGTCGTCGGCAATTCGCTGCGGCTGGCTCGCGCGGCTCGGGACCCGGTGTCTTGAGTGTTCTCGCCTATCTGATCCCCGTAGCGCTCGGCATGGGCGGGGCCGGTCTGGCACTGTTTTTCTGGGCCATGCGGGACGGCCAATTCGATGATATGGAAGGCGCTGCCAACCGCATCCTGATTGACGACGATGGCGACGGACCTGGCAAATGAGCGGCGCTGGCCTGGCCCTTGTCGCATTGCTCCCGCTCGCCTTCGGGACGATGCCTCCGGGTCCTGATACCATGACGCTTTCGATCTGTTCCGCGTCGGGCAGCCGCTCGGTCGAAATTCCGGTCCCGGGAAAGGAGCAGGAATTTCCCGCACCGTGTCCGGCAAAGGCCTGCCATGCCGGATGCAGCCGCAGGGATTTTGATTCAGCGCAATGACGGCAGCCGGCCTTTTCGGTCACAACCCGGGCATGTGGCCATATCATGCAGATCTGCTCGCGGTGCCGGTACCGCGCTACACCAGTTTTCCCACCGCCGCTGAATTCGGTGACCTTGAGGCTGGAGATTACGGCACGGCGCTGCAGTCCGTGTCGGGGGACATATCGCTCTATGTCCACCTGCCGTTCTGCGACAAAATCTGTTTCTATTGCGGGTGCAACACCGCGGCTGTCGGGAAGCGGCAGCGGCTGCAATCCTACCTCGACGCGCTGCACCGCGAAATTGAAACGGTTTCCCGGCTGCTACCGTCAGGCGTAAAAATCGGGCGCGTAGCGTTCGGCGGGGGGAGCCCGAACGCGATCGATCCGACCGACTTCGTGCGACTGGTCGATGCACTGACCATATCTTTCGGCCTTACCAGTCCGATTTATTCCATCGAACTCGATCCGCGGACGATGACGGAGGAATGGGCCTCCGTCATCGAGGCGGTCGGGATCGAACGGGCCAGCCTCGGGGTGCAGACCTTCGCCGCGCATTGCCAGAAACGGATCGGACGGGTGCAGCCGGAACAGCTGATTCTGCAGACCACCGACTGGCTGCGGGAAGCGGGGGTCGGTTCGCTGAATTTCGACCTGATGTACGGCCTGCCCGGCCAGACCTGCGGCGACCTGCTGGATAGCCTTCAGCGCACGCGGGTGCTTGGCGCGGACCGGATCGCCTTGTTCGGCTACGCGCACGTGCCCCACATCGTGCCGCGACAGAAGGCCATCGAAGCGGCCGGACTGCCGGATCAGGCGGAACGGTTTGCGATGGCGCAACTGGGTTACGGCTATCTGGTCACGCACGGGTACACCCCGGTCGGGTTCGATCACTTTGCCAAGCCGGGCGGTGATCCGCTTGCCCACGCTGCGCTGTCAGGCAGGCTGCACCGCAATTTCCAGGGTTTCACGGACGACGCTGCGCCGAACCTGATCGGCCTCGGTGCGTCGGCCATCAGTTCGTTCCCCCACTTGCTGGCCCAGAACGAGAAGAACAGCGGGCGGTACCGGATGATCGCCGAAGCGGGGAAGCTGGCGGCCAATCGCGGCGTTCACCGCTCCCCCGCCGATCAACTGCGCGGCGGCATTATCGAGGCACTGCTGTGTTCAGGCAACGCACCGGTGCCGGCGGCGCTGGAGCAGGAAACGCGCGAAGCCCTGCGGCCCTTCATCGAACGCGGGCTGGCGTCGATGCAGGATGGACACCTGACCATCGACGCCGACGGACTGCCCTATGCGCGGACGATCGCTGCCTTGTTCGACCCTTACCGCCAGCACGCGCAGCGCCGGTTCAGTTCGGCAGTCTGAAATCCCGCCATTCAGGCCGGGCGGCGTGCGTATAACCCGAACCCGGCGATGATGGCGTAGCAGACGACCGGGATCACCATGGCCAGCGCGAGGTTACCGCCGGTCGCATCGGCCATCACGCCATAGAGCAGCGGCACGACCGCCCCTCCGAAGATAGCAACATTGATGATGCCCGAACCATCAGCCGCTTTGCTGCCCAGCTTCTCGCAGGCGAGCGAAAAGATGGTCGGAAACATGATCGAGTTCATCAGGCCCACCGCCAGCAGGGTGTAGCCAGCAAGTTCGCCGGTAGTGTTCGTTGAAATCAGGACCAAAAGGATTGCACCAGTTGCATTGAAGACAAGGATTTTTCCCGGGCTAAATTTTCGCAGCGCCGCAGAGCCGATGAAGCGACCGAGCATCGCGCCACCCCAGTAGAGGCCGATTAGCCATTCCACAGCATTGGGTTCGGCACCGACAAGGCCGTTGAGGAAAGCGGTTATTGGCCCACCATTCGCCATCACATGATCTTGCAGAAGGTAATTAATGACGATCGAGCCGATTGAGACTTCCGCCCCGACGTAGAGGAAGATGCACAGGGCCCCGTAGCTGAAGCGGGTACGCTTCAGCAGGGGATTGTCATACAACCAGAGAGCGGGCGCGAGCAGGATAACCAGCACACCCAGCCAGCCGTTGACCTGGATAGCGAGGAATACGCCCAGCGCGGCGAGCGCGAGGCCGATGAGGTAGCGATTGTTGGAAACCAGCTCGCCGTCACCCATCGTCCTGACATCGTGCGGCAAGCGGTTGCGGAACAGCCAGACAGCCACAGCCACCAGCCCGATCAGCGCCGCGACCCCGAGGTAGCCTTGCCAGATCGCCTCGCTCTCCGCAGCCCGATAGGCCTGCAGTTCGGCCCCCTGCAGCTGGTCGGCGCTGAAATTGGCCAGTGAGCCTAGGATGACCGCCGCGCCGACGATGGGAAACACGGTGGTGCCAAGAGAGTTGAACGCCTGTGCGAAAGTTAACCGGCTGTGGGTGGTCTTAACCGGACCGAGCAGGCTGATCAGCGGGTTGGCCACGACCTGGACGATCACCACGCCGCTGGCGAGGATGAACAACGCGAACAGGAACAGGGCATAGGTCGCGGTCTGACTGGCGGGTATGAACAGCAGGCAGCCTGCCATCATGGTGACCAGCCCGGCCACGGCACCGCGCATGTAGCCGATGCGCTTCACCAGCCGCGCGCCGGGAATGCCGATCAGCAGATAGGCGGCGAAGAAGCAGAATTGCACCAACATCGCTTCGGTGTAGGAAAGCGTGAACAGCTCCTTGAGCTTGGGGATAAGCACGTCGTTTAGCGAGGTGATTCCGCCGAAAATGAAAAACAGACCAAACACGAAGTACTGCAGGCCCGGCGCATCGATCGGCTGGCCGTCCTCCTCCATCGGTATCGTGTCGCTGCTCGTCGCAAGTTCTGGTGCCAACGCCATTATACTCTACCCTCCCACATTGTTCAGACTATCGGCTAATGCCGTTAGCGCATGATGTAACCGGTTGCACGCCGATTTCACTTGCGCCATGTCTGCAATTGGATCGGGGCATATCCCCGATATCGGATAACGGCAATAGGCCGGAAAGATATGGAAAATCATGTTTGAATCGAAGGCTTCCGGAAGTGCATCCGCGGTTCTCTCGGTGGCCGCCGCGCTGATGGCCGGCTTGGTGTTGGCTTTACCGGTCCTCGCTGCCGACGAAACCGAATACCGCGAGTGCTCTCCGGAAGGGACCGTCTGCTTCGTCCTTACAACCGAAAACCAGGTCGCGACCTACCGCGTCGAACGCGGCGGCGAGGATGTTATCGCTCCTTCGAGGCTGGGCTTCATGTTGCGCGGTGCGGGCAAATGGGAACATGGCATGACGCTGGGCGAGCCAACCCGCCGCAGCCACCGCGAAACATGGGAACAGCCGTGGGGCGAAAGCCGCCTCGTCACCGACCATTACAACGAAATTGCCGTCCCGATCACCGAAGGCGGCAAGACGGGCCGCACCATCAATTTGACCGCCCGCGTGTTCGAAGGCGGGGTCGGCTTCCGCTTCGGATTTCCCGATCAGTCGCAACTGAGCGATGTGATGATCGACGAGGAAATGACCGAGTTCACGATCGCCGGGAAGGCCGAGGCGTGGTGGGTTCCCGGCGGCGAATGGAATCGCTACGAATACCTCTACAACACGACGCCGGCGAATGAGGTCACTACCGCGCATTCACCGATCACCTTCCGCCGCGAAGATGGCCTGCATATCGCCATCCACGAGGCGGCGTTGGCCGATTATTCGGGCTTCTGGCTGCAGCGGCTCGACGGTCAGCGCTTCCGGACCCGGCTCGCCCCGTCCTCCCAGCCGTGGAAGGTGCGCCGCGCCGCGCCGTTCACCACGCCGTGGCGGACCATCCTGATCGCGGAGGATGCGCCGGGCCTATATGCCGCTTCGGACATTATACTGAACCTCAACGAGCCCAACCGGCTCGGGGATGTGAGCTGGGTGAAGCCGCACAAATATATCGGTATCTGGTGGGGGATGCACCTTGACCAATGGAGCTGGAACGACGGGCCCAAACACGGCGCGACTACGGAAAACACGCTGCGCTATATAGATTTCGCGGCCGAACATGGTTTCGGATCGGTGCTGGTCGAAGGGTGGAATCAGGGTTGGTGGAGCGAAAGCGGCCGCAATTTCAAATTCGCCGAGGCCTATCCCGATTTCGACATGGACCGCATCGCCGCCTACGCCAAGGCGAAGGGCGTCGAGATCATGGGCCACCACGAGACCGCCGGTAACGCCGGGCTTTACGAACGCGAGCTGGAGGAAGCCCTCGATTACTACCAGCGCCACGGGGTGCATGCGGTCAAGACCGGCTATGTAGCCGACGCGGGCGGGGTGCTGCGCGAGGATCCGGACGGCACCGAGCAATGGGAATGGCATGACGGGCAATATATGGCGCGGCACCATGTGTTGGTGGCGGAGCGGGCTGCCGCGCACCGCATCGCGGTCAACGCGCATGAGCCGATCAAGGACACCGGCCTCCGCCGCACTTATCCCAACCTGCTGACGCGGGAAGGTGCGCGCGGCACCGAATACAACGCCTGGGGCGAGCCGGCCAATCCGCCGTCCCACGAACCGACGCTGCTGTTCACCCGGATGCTGTCGGGCCCGTTCGACCTGACGCCGGGCATCGTCAGCCTGGAAGGGCGCGGCGGGCGGGCGATCCCCAACACCCTGGCCCGCCAGCTGGCCGATTACGTGGTGATCTATTCGCCAATCCAGATGGCGGCGGATTTGCCGGAAAACTATGT
Source organism: Allopontixanthobacter sediminis (assembly GCF_009828115.1). Classification (GTDB taxonomy): domain Bacteria; phylum Pseudomonadota; class Alphaproteobacteria; order Sphingomonadales; family Sphingomonadaceae; genus Allopontixanthobacter; species Allopontixanthobacter sediminis. The sequence continues at coordinate 69,935 of NZ_WTYL01000004.1, forward strand.
GAAGCATCCGGACGCGCTGGCCTTCATCGAGCAGGTCCCGGTCGACTGGGAACAGACACGGGTGCTGGACGGGCGGATCGGCGAGTTCGCAGTCGTGGCGCGGCAGGTACGCGGCGGCAAGGACTGGTGGATCGGCGGGGTGACGGACAGCAAGCAGCGCGAGGCCGTGATCGATCTCGGATTTCTCGAACCCGGCAAGCGCTACATTGCTGAAATCTGGCGCGATGGCCCGGGCGGCGGGATCGACGGGGACCGTTTTGCTATGGTCCGGGAACGCCGCACGGTCACCGCCGGAGACACCCTGACACTAACGATGGAGTCTGGCGGCGGGTTCGGGATGTCGCTCGTTCCGCAGTCCTGAAGCGCTGGAGTTGGATCGCGATCAGTGCGCGTGATGGCCGGCCCCGGCAGCCGCCTCCGCATCGCGGCGCCCCTTGGCCATGGCTGAAGCGAGCGCCAGCGGCGCATCGACCGCAGGGCCGCTGTCGTCCTGATAGCGGGCGCGCAAACCCTCGAGCCGTTGCTTTAAATCGGCCACCAAAGACCGGACTTTCGGGTCGTCGATCCGGTTATGCATCTCGGCGGGGTCGGCCTGCAGGTCGTAGAATTCCCAGGCGTTGATATCGCCGTAGAACCGGATCAACTTGTAGCGTTCGGTGCGGACACCGTAGTGTGCGCGCACCGCGTGAAAGCCGGGATATTCATAATAATGGTAGTAGATATCCTCCCGCCAGTCCGCCGGGGGTGAGTTATCGAACACCTCGCGCAGGGTGCGGCCCTGTATGCTTGGCTGCTGCGCCAGTCCGGCAAGCTCGAGAAATGTTGGCGCGTAATCGACGTTCTGCACCGGAGCAGTCACCCGTGTGCCCGGCGCGATATGGCCGGGATACTGGATCAGCAGCGGGGTGCGCAGCGATTCCTCATACATGAAGCGCTTGTCGAACCAGCCGTGTTCGCCGAGGTAGAAGCCCTGGTCGGACGTATAGACGACGATGGTGTTTTCATCGAGACCATTGGTTTCCAGCCAGTCGAGCACGCGGCCGACACTGTCATCCACCGCAGCCACGGTGCCGAGATATTCGCTCATGTAACGCTGGTATTTCCACAGCGCCATGTCGCGCTCGCTCATGTCGGCGGCGTTCATCGCGTCGTTGCTCGGCTGCAGCGCGCTGAAATATTCCGCGCGCTGCTGCGGCGTCATCCGCTCGAAATCGTTCTTCCACGGGTTCTCGCGCAATTCCTTCGAGCCGACCCCGGTGGTCATTTTCAGGTCATGGCCTTCGAACATGTCGCGGTAGATGTTCATTTCCTGCGCGTCGGCCGCGCGCCGTCCATCGTAATGGTCGAAATAATTGGTCGGCACAGGAAATTCGGTGCCGAGATATTTCTGCAGATGACGGATGGCGGGCATGAAATTGCGGTGCGGCGCCTTGTGATGGATGAGCAGCGCGAAGGGCCGATCCGGGTCGCGTTCCTGTTCCAGCCAGTGCAGGCTCTGGTCGGTCACGATATCGGTGGCATAACCTTCCACCGCGCTGCGCCCGGTCGGGGTGATCACGTCGGGATTGTAGTATTTTCCCTGGTCGTCGAGCACCTTCCAGGTGTCGAAACCCGCGCCCTCGGGCGAGTAATTGAGGTGCCACTTGCCGAACAGCGCGGTCTGGTAACCCGATTGCCCAAGGGCGCGCGGCCAGTTCCACCGCGAATTGTCGTATTTCTGGCCGTTCCGGGTGAAGCCGTGCATGTGGCTGAATTGCCCGGTCAGCATCGTCGCCCGGCTCGGCCCGCACAGCGAATTGGTTACGTAGCTGTTTTCGAACAGCGCCCCGCGCTGCGCGATACGGTCGATATTCGGCGTCGGGGCAATCCGCGATACGTCAGATTCGTAAGCGGAGACTGCCTGATAGGCGTGGTCGTCCGACATGATGAACACGATGTTCGGACGGGATTGCTGCACGAGCGGCGCGGGCGCGGCGGCGATCACCGGGGCGGCGGCGGTGGGCTGTTCCAGCGTGGTACAGCCGGTTACCGACAAGCCGGCCGCGGCCGCAGCAAAGGCAACAATCCGGACCATTCCGCTACTCCGTGATGGTGAACCCCACCGGGACACTGGCGGCCGCACCGGAAACCGGCGCGATCCACAGCTGGAACTCCCCCGGTTCCCAACCGTGGCTCATATCGGCGCGGGTGAAGGCTAGGTCTTCGGGACGCAGGGTGAAGGTGACCGTGCGGCTTTCTCCCGGGGCGAGGGTGACCTTTTCGAAGCCTTTCAATTCCTGCACCGGGCGGGTGACCGATCCGACCAGGTCGCGGACATAGAGCTGGACCACTTCCTCGCCTGCAACCTTGCCGGTGTTGGTGATCGTCGCGCTAGCCGTGAGCGAACCGCCCGCGGTCATGCTGGCGGTGCTCAACGTGGCCGGCGAATAGCCGAAGCTGGTGTAGCTGAGGCCGTGACCGAAGCGGTAGAGCGGGGTGTTCGGCGTGTTGAGGTACCGCGACACATATTTCGCGTTGTCCGCGCCCAGCTCGATCGGCCGGCCGGTGTTCTTCATGTCGTAATGGATCGGCACCTGGCCGACGTTGCGGGGGAAGGTTACCGGCAGCTTGCCCGACGGGTTGTAATCACCGAACAGCACGTCCGCGACCGCGTGACCGCCCATCGTGCCGGGATACCAGGCATGTAGGATGGCGGGCACGTTTTCATCCGCCCAGCCGATGGAATTGGGGCGTCCGCTCAGCATCACCAGGATCACCGGCTTGCCCGTTGCGACCAGGCGTTCCAGCAGCGCCTGCTGGTTGCCGGGAAGGTCGAGCGAGGTGCGGCTGGCCGCTTCCCCGGTCATGTCCCATTTCTCGCCCATCGCCGCAATGATCACGTCGGACTTTTGTGCGAGCGCCAGAGCTTCAGCGAACCCGTCGTCCTTGCCCGCGTCGCCGTAGGCATAGCTCGCGCCCTTGGCATAACCGATGTTCACACCGCTGGCGGCGCGTTCGCGGATGCCTTGCAGAATGGTCACCGGGCGCGTGCTGCGGTCACCGGCGGCGGACCAGCTGCCGATCATGTCTTCCTTGCTGTCGGCCAGGGGGCCGATCACGGCGATGGACTGCGCGGTGGAAGCGAGCGGCAGGGCGCCGCCTTCGTTCTTCAGCAGCACCATCGACTTGCGCGCGACATCGCGCGCTGCCTCCAGGATGTCGGGGCGGTAGATTGTTGCTTCCTGACGTTCGACGTTCGAATAGCGATAGGGGGCTTCGAACAGACCGAGGCGGTATTTCATTTCCAGGATGCGGCGCACCGCGCGGTCGATGGCGGCTTGATCGACCTTGCCTTCGCTGACCGACTGCGCGAGGTGGTCCATGTAAACCGCGCCCTGCATGTCCATATCGACCCCGGCGTTCAGCGCCTGTTCGCCCGACTGCTTGAGGTCTTTCGAATAGCCATGCGGGACCATTTCGTTGATCGAGGTGTAGTCCGTCACCACGAAGCCGTCGAAGCCCCACTGGTCACGCAGGATGTCGGTGAGAAGATACCGGCTGCCACTAGCCGGAATGCCGTCGACTTCGTTGAACGAGGTCATGAAACTGCCCACGCCCGCATCGACCGCGGCCTTGAACGGCGGCAAATATACGTCGCGCAGCGTCCGCTCGCTGATATCGACCGTGTGATAGTCGCGCCCGGCCTGCGCCGCGCCATAGGCAGCGAAATGCTTGGCGGTGGCGACCACCGTATCGGTCGCGGCGAGGTCGTCACCCTGATAGCCCCGAACGCGGGCGGCAGCGATCTTGCTGCCCAGGTGGACATCCTCGCCAGCGCCTTCGGAAATGCGGCCCCAGCGCGGATCACGGGCGATGTCGACCATCGGGGAGAAGGTCCAGTGGATACCTTCCGCGCTTGCTTCGACCGCGGAAAGACGGGCCGCTTGTTCGATCGCCGCCAGGTCCCAGGACGCCGCTTCGCCCAGCGAAATGGGGAAGATGGTGCGGTGACCATGGATCACGTCGTAACCGAACAGCAGCGGGATCTTTAGGCGGGTTTCGTCAACCGCCAGGCGCTGGAGTTCCGCCGTATAGGCTGCGGTGTAGGCGTTGAAGATCCCCCCGACCCGGCCGGAGCGGATGTCCTCCTTGTAGCTGTCACGCATCGTCGGGCCGGTCGATTCCCAATTGCTGGTCAGCAGGGTCAGTTGGCCGATTTTTTCCTTGAGCGTCATCTGCGCCATCAGGTCGCTGATGAACGTGTTCATTTCGGGATTGCTACGCGCCCAGTCCGGCTGCGCCTGTGTCACGGGAACTGCGGTGCGGTCACTTGCCGGAGCGGCTGTGACTGGCGCCGCGGTGCCGGTCATCGGCGTCGTGGCGCAGGCTCCCAGCAGCAGTGATCCAATCGCTGCGCAACTAATTGTCGCTACGAACTGGCGGGCTTTTCGCATTCAATCCTCCCTGGTAATTTTTATTCCGCACGCAGCCGGCCGGCAGTTATTCCGCAGTAGCGATGCGCGATTCAAGCTTGCACGACGAGGCTATACAGTCGATATGAAACCGGTTACAAGTTTATTTGCAAATTGAATGGACCACCGGGATCCGGGGGAAGTTCGACAGAAGTCCCGACATACAGGGGCAATGGTGGGAGGAGTACAACATGTTCATTTCGCTTGGTAATCGCACATCGGTGACTGGCCGGCTCGCGGCTGCACTGATTCTCGGCACTGCGACGGGCGCTCTGGCTGTCGGAATGGCGGCCCCGGCCCACGCTCAGGACGCCAACGCCAACCTGCGCGGATCCGTAACGCTCAACGGCGCGCCGGCAGCCACCGAGGTCGTCGTGATCGACGTGAACTCCGGCTTCCGCCGTACGGCGACCGTCCGCCCCGACGGCAGCTTCGATGTTCCTTCGCTTCGGCCGAGCACCTACCGAATCGAGCTTCAGACCGCGGAAGGCGTGAAGCGGACGGACGAATTCACCCTGATCGCCGGCCAGAACGCCGTGCTGGACTTCGATTTCACACCGGAAGAACAGGCCGCCTACGATACCGGCGAGATCATCGTCACCGGCAGCAGGCTGAAATCCTTTGAAGGCGGCGAAGTCGGGGTCAACATCACCAACCGCGAGATCGAGCAGCTTCCCCAGAACAACCGTAACTTCCTGGCCTTCGCTGATCTCGCTCCGGGCGTCCAGTTCGTGACCGGCGCCAATGGCCAATCCCGTCTGCAAGGCGGCGCGCAAGACAGCCGGACTGTGAACATCTTCATCGATGGGGTGGGCCAAAAAGATTATGTCCTGAAAAACGGCGTCACCGGTCAGGATTCTACGCAGGGCAATCCGTTCCCCCAGCTGGCCGTCGGCGAATACCGCGTAATCAGCTCGAACTACAAAGCGGAATTCGACCAGGTCAGTTCGGTCGCGATCACGGCAGCGACAAAATCGGGCACGAACGAATTCCACGGTGAAGCCTTCGTCGATTTCACGAACCAGTCCCTGCGCTCGCGGACGCCGGTCGAAGACGCCAGCCTGACGCGCGAGAAGTCCAAGACGCGGGACTTCCAGTTCGGCGGCGCCCTGGGCGGACCCATCGTCAAGGACCTCGCGCATTTCTTCGTCACCTATGAGGGAAAGCGGCAGCAGGTTCCCGTCGAGATTTTCCCCGGAATTACCGATAACACGCAGAATCTCCCGGCCTCGTTTGCGGGTGAATTCGGGAATTTCAACCGGACCTTCAACGAAGACCTCTACTTCGGCAAGATCGACATCCTTCCGACCGACAAAGACCTGTTCGAGGCATCGCTCAAGGTCCGGATCGAAACCGGCGAGGGGATCAACAACGGTTCGAACCTGCGTGAAACGGCGGTCAACCAAGGGATCGACGAGTACCGCGGCTTGCTTCGGTGGGAGCACCGGTCCGACAGTTTTGTGAACGACCTGAAATTGACCTATGAAGATGTCAGCTGGTCGCCAAATCCGGTCCTGTTCGAGAATGCCAGCGTGTTCCAGGATGCGCAGGGCCGTCAGATCATCCGCACCGGAGGAGGGGCGAACTTCCAGGACAAGGGCCAGACGGGTTACGGTATCCAGAACGATTTCACCTATTTCGGCCTCGAGGGACACTCGATCAAATTCGGCGCGAAAGCCAAGTGGGTGGAGCTGAATTCGCTATCGCTGATCAACACCAACCCGGTGTTCGTCTATAATACGCAGTATAATCCTGCTGCGATGAACAACACCGGCACGTTCAACACGTCCGTTCCCTATCAGGTCCAGTTCGGCTTTGATTCCGGTTTGGGCGGCGATCCTGTCGTCACCTCGAAGAATTTCCAGCTAGGCCTGTACGTCCAGGACGATTGGGAAATAACCGATCGGTTGACGCTCAATCTCGGTATCCGCTGGGACTACGACCGGACCCCGCAATACGTCGATTTCGTAACCACGCCGAGCGCCATCCAGGCCGTGTCACCAGCCAATTACCCCAACCTCGTCAACGCCGATTACGACATCAACGATTACATCAGCGATGGAAGCCAGCGGAAGACCTTCACGGGTGCGTTCCAGCCGCGGATCGGTTTCAGTTACATTCTCGATGAAGAATCCAGCTTTGTCCTGTTCGGCGGGTTTGGCCGGTCGTATGACCGTAACCAGTTCGATTTCATCCAGCAGGAAACCAGTGTCGGGGCGTTTTCGACCCGGACTTTCCGGTTCCAGGTTCCGGGCGACACCCGCAACACTTGCGTACCGAGCCCGACCTGCGTTGCATGGGATCCGATCTATCTGACCGAAGAAGGCCGTACACAGCTGGTGAACTCGGTTGGCCCGCAGGGCGGAGCGGAACTGCGCTTCATCAACAACGATCTGAAAGTGCCGTATTCCGACCAGTTCAGCCTCGGCCTGCGCCGCCGGTTCGGCCTCGTCGACGGCGAAGTTGGCTATCAGCATATCGAGAGCCGTGACGGCTTTGCCTGGCTGCTGGGCAACCGCCGCCCCGACGGTTCGTTCTTCGCGCCCGCTCCGGCCAATCAGGATTCGCCCTTCGGTTTCGCGCCCCCGGGCCGCGGCGCGATCATCCTGGGCGACAACGGTTTGTCGACTTCGGCAGATTCGGCCTATCTCAAGCTGACCAAGCGCTATTCGCCCAGCTCGCCGTGGAATGTCACCGCCACGTACACCTACACCGAAGCGGAGGAAAACCGGGCCTTCGGAGAGACGTTCTCGCTCGATTTCCCGACGATCGCCGATTATCCGACGCTCCGGTCCTCCGGCGTTTCCCGCCACAGGTTTGTGGCAGCCGGTGCCGCCGACCTCCCGTGGGACTTCACGCTGTCGGCCAAGGTCACCTTGGCGTCCCCGCCATATCTCAAGGGGTTCAGCACTGGCCCTAATGGAGAGCGGATTATCCTGGGTACGGTGGGTGATAATACCGAACGATTCCCGTTCATCGTCACTGATACCTGGGCCCTGCGCCAGGTTGATCTGGCATTGACCAAGTACATCACACTCGGCTTCCTCAACGAAGATGCCCGGATCAGGTTGCGGGTCGATGCGATCAACGTCTTCGATTACAAGAACTTCACCAACTATAACGGGAATGCCCGTGATGTGGTGGATGATGCCAACGGCGTGTTCGGCAGCCTCACCGGTCTTGGTACCGGCGGCAATCCGCCGCGGACGTTCAAGTTTTCGGCAGGCTTTTCTTTCTAGCGTGTCGATTTACTGCCGCGGTCCGACCCTCCCCGGGCCGCGGCAGTTTTCAATTGCATAAGGATATCTGATGGCTCGCAGCCTGTTCGTATCGCTGTCGGCACTCGCGCTGGCCTCCTGCGCCCATTTGCCGGCAAGTGAAACGGCAGCCAGCCCCCCGCCTGCGGCAGAGAAATCCGCGCAGGAGGCCTTCTCCGAAGACTTGACCCGGCGCACGTTCCAGTATTTCTGGGATACTACCGACACCGAGCGCTGCCTTGCGCCCGATCGTTGGCCGACGCGGAATTTCTCGTCGATCGCGGCGACCGGTTTTGCGCTGACCGCTTACGGCGTCGGTGCCGAGCGCGGCTATGTTTCGCGTGCAGAAGCGGCCGAGCGGACCCGCGACTGCCTCGCGTTCTACTGGGACGCCCCTCAAGGTCCGGCGGCCAGCGGCGTGACGGGGCACAAGGGCTTCTTCTACCATTTCCTCAAATATGACGACGGCACTCGCCACGGGACCACCGAACTTTCGACCGTCGACACCACGCTGTTCCTCGGCGGCGCCCTGTTCGCCCAAAGCTATTTCGACCGCAATGATCCGGTCGAGGCGGAGATCCGCGAGCTTGCCGATAAGATCTACACCCGCGTCGAATGGGACTGGGCGCAGCGCAACACCACCGGGACGCAGGCGATCAACCTCGCCAATTCGCACGGCATCGCGATGGGCTGGAAGCCGGAAAAGGGCTGGGAGCCAGCGGACTGGATCGGCTATAACGAAGGCATGCTGGTCTATGTGCTGGCGCTGGCCTCCCCCACGCATCCTGTCGGCAAGGACGCCTGGGACAAGGGCTGGGCGGCCAAGCTCGAGGAGGATTGGGGGACGTACTATGGCTATGAACATCTCCAGTTCGAACCCTTGTTCGGCCATCAGTACAGCCATGTCTGGATCGACTTCCGCGGCATCCAGGATGACTTCATGGCAAAGAAGGGCATCGATTATTTCGAGAACAGCCGCCGCGCCACGCTGAGCCAGCAGGCTTATGGCGCGGACAATCCGAACAACTGGAAGGACTACAGCGGCGATATCTGGGGCTGGACTGCGTCGGACGGGCCGAAATATTCCAAGGACGAATATACGGTCAATGGGAAGCCGCGTAGCTTCTACACGTACATGGCCCGCGGCGTCAGCGCCATTCGGGTGCGCGACGATGGCACCATCGTTCCTACCGCTGCCGGCGGCTCGATACCCTTCGCGCCCGAAGCCACCATTCCTGCGCTGATGGCGATGAAGGAAAAATACGGCGAACGGCTCTACGGAAAGTACGGATTCAAGGACGCGGTCAACCCGAGCTTCACCTTCGTGGAGGCCGGTTCGCGCACGGGCCAGACCGACCCCGTAAAAGGCTGGGTAGCGACCGATCACCTTGGGATCGACCAGGGTCCGATCCTGGCAATGATGGAAAACCACCGCAGCGGGCTGGTCTGGCGCACCATGCGAAAGAACCCGCATATCCGCCGCGGGCTGGAACGGCTCGGTTTCGAAGGCGGCTGGCTGGAAAAACCGGCGGAGTAAACGTTACGGCGCCTGCAAGGTCCAGCTGACGCTGTCCTCTACCCGTTCCGTACCGAACGCTGCGCTCGCGGTTATCCGGTTTTCGCCCGCCACCAGCGTCACTCCTTCCCGGGTGCAAACCCGGTCGACGCAAGGCGCACTGCCGATGGGCTCGCCGTTCAGCGAAATATCGACCGAAGTCGCGTTGGAATAAACCTTGATCCGGGTCACCGGCTCGGTGCGCTCGACGAAGCGGCGGCTGGTGATGTGCACGACCGGTGCCGCGCTCCACTGCGCCTTGTAATAGAAGAACGCGTCCTTCCGGATCGTCCGGTCGAAACTGACCAGCCCCTTGGTGTTGATGTCGGTCGCATCGCCTTCCTGCCGCACCCGGCTGGAAAAATCGAACATGTTCCAGATCCAGCTGCCCCACAGATAGTCGCGAGAGCGGATTTGCGGCCAGCTCTGTTCGTGCAGCCAGCTTTCGAATTCCTCTGGCTGCGGCCGACCGGTGACGTTCGTCGGACGGCCTTCGGGGTGACCGCTATGCTGGGTCAGCGCGCCGCCGGCACCGTATTCGCTGACCGATAGCGGCACGTCCGGGTGGCGGGCGTGGAGCATGTCGAGGTGCGGGCCGAGGTCCTCCACCTTGCCGTAATACCAGCCGAAATAGCGGTTGTAGCCCATCAGGTCGGCCTCACCCGTGAGCACCGGCAGGTAGTCGGCCTTGTCGCCGGGGGTGGCTTCGCAGCAATCGGCCAGCACGGTCGGGCGTGAGGGATCCTCGCGCTTGGACAAGGCGTTGAGCTCGCGCAGCAGCGGACGCGCGTCCGCCTTGGGGCCGAGCCGCTTGAAGGCCAGGTCGATATCCGCCTCGTTCCCGATTCCCCAGGTCACGATGGAGGGATGGTTGAAGTTCTGGCGGATCATCTCGGTCATCTGCTGCCGCGCATTCGCGGCAAGTTCAGGGGACGCGGGCGCATCGCCGAACGCCACCTTGTTCACGAACGGCACTTCGGCCCACACCACCATGCCGTAACGATCGGCGAGGTCGAACCATTGTTCCGCCTGCGGGTAATGCGCCACGCGCACGCTGTTCGCACCCATCTCGGCGATGATCGCCATGTCGCGTGCGTTGTCCTCCTCCGTCAGGGCCCAGCCTTTGCCGAGGTGATCCTGGTGCCGCGATACGCCGCGCAGCCGCAGCGCTTCGCCATTGAGGAAAAAGCCCTTGTCGGGATCGAAGCGGATCGAGCGGATGCCAAACGGCTTCTCCACCCGGTCGAGCGCGCGCCCGCCGTCCATCAGAGTGGCTTGGAGGCGGTAAAGATACGGGTCCTCGAGCCCGTTCCACAGCCGAGGGCGGGCGACGGCGAGATTGCCGCGCGCTTCCGTCTGACCCGGCGTTAGCGCGATGGAGGTTTTCGCCACCGGCTTGCCGTCGGCACCGAGCGCAGCGAACTGGACGCTCTGTCCGGCCTGCGCCTGCTCCACCCGCACCAGCACCGCTATGGCGGCGGACCCGTCGGCGGCGACAGATGGTACCGCATAAACACCCGGGCCGCCTGCATCGGTCAGGTCGATGTGGCTGTGCGGCACCGAGATAATACGCGCGGGACGGTAGATGCCGCCATGGATGAAGAAATCGCCGAGCAGCGGGATGACATGCTGGGTGCTGCTGCCCGGCTGGGGGTCGCTGTTATCCGCGCGCACCAGCAGGACGTTGTCGCTGGTGAAATCGAGCCCGTGCGTCAGTTCGAACCGGAAGCGGGTGAAGGCGCCGGAATGGCTCCCGAGATGCTGGCCGTTGAGCCAGACGTCGGCAACATTGCCCACCGCGTCGAACTCGATGAAGTGGCGCTTTGCGGGATCGAGGTCGGCCCCGTCGATCACCCGCCGGTACCACCCCCGGCCCTGCCGGTTGTCGGTCGCTTCCGTGCGGCCGATGCGATATTCCCCGAGCCGGTTCCAGGTATGCGGCAGCGTCACAGTCTGCCACACGGACGGTAGCGCGGACCCCGCATCGGACGGGGACCATTCGTCATTGTAGGCGAATTCCCAGTCCTGCGGCAGTTCGGTCACGTTGCGCATCGCGGCCCGATCGAGCTGCGGGCTGGATGTCGTAGCGCAACCGGCAGCTGTCAGCGCTAGCAACAATGCGAACAGCATGGCGGCGGAGCGGTTCACGGGCGGGTTAACGTCAACTCGGCCAGCACCGGGTAATGGTCCGATGGCAACCGGCCGCCCCAATGCTGGGTGATGACGGCGTGGCTGGTAACCTGGAAACGGGGACTGACGAAGATGTGGTCGATCGGTTCCACCGCATCGGCATCGATCCGGAACCCGGTGAAGGTTCCCTTTGGTCCATAAGGAGCAGAGGCACTCAGGTTCCGCGCATCGGATAGCGACGTTGCGCCGGTGTCCGCCAGCAGCCGGTACGGTTCACTGCCGGTGGGCGAGTTGAAATCGCCCATTACTATCGCGGGCAGCCCCGCATCGGGGCCGGCCTTTACCCACTCCCCGATCAGCCGCGCACTATTAGCCTTGGCAACCGCCCCGACGTGGTCGAAATGCGTGTTCAACACGCGGAGCGTTTCGCCCGATTTCCGGTCTCGCAACACCGCCCAAGTGGCGATCCGCGGCAAGGCGGCGTCCCACGCCTTCCCCGGCGTTTCCGGCGTTGGTGAGAGCCAGAAGGTGCCTGACCGAACAAGCTCGAAACGGTCACGGCGCCACGCGAGCGGCGAGAATTCGCCGGCCTCCCGTCCGTCATCGCGGCCCGCGCCGATCATGGCATAATCCGGCAAGGCGGCTTCAAGTTCGCGCTTCTGGTGAAGCAGAACTTCCTGCATCCCGAGCAGGTCAGGCGCTTCGCGGCGGATCAGTTCGAAGACCAGCTCCTTGCGCTGCGGCCAGGCGTTCGCCCCGTCACTGGGCAGGTCCAGCCGGATGTTGAACGTCATCGCGCTGATCGGGGCCGGGGTATCGGTCGCGGCTGCGATACCGGGCCGAGCGCCGGCATGGACGCAGCCGATCAGCAGCAGGGCGGACGACAGGGCGACCAGCGCCCCGAGGACGCCTCTCCTATTCACCGCCTTGCATCCGGCGCTGGGACAGCAGCCACAAATACAATTCAGGATCTTCATAGGCCGGGTCCCACGCGTTGTGGCCCAAGTCGGGGTAGATGGTCAGTCGCGACTTGCGGCCTTCGCAGGCGCGGATCGCACGCGCCATCGCGAAGCTCCCTTCAGGTACCACCACATCGTCGCGGTCACCGTGAAACGCCCAGACGGGCAGGTCCTTGAGCGCGCAGGCGGTGTCCGCAACGCCGCGGCCGGCAACCGGGGCGAGGGCGGCAAAGCGTTCCGGTTCGGCTGCCGCCCATCGCCACGCGGCATGGCCGCCGCGGCTGAGGCCGGTCAGGTAGATGCGGTCCGGATCGACCGGCAGGGTTGCCGTGACATGATCGAGGATCTTGTCGAGCTTGGCGATGTCCCAATCCTGTTCAGCCCCCAGCAGCGGCGAGATCAGGATGAATGGAAAGTCGGGGTTGCGGTCGGCGTGCTTAGGCGGGCCGTGAACCTTGACCCGGGCCACATCGTCGCCGCGTTCACCCGAACCATGAAGGAAGATCATCAGGGGCCATTTGGTCTGTTCCCCGTCGTCGCCAGCTTCAAGCCCGCGGGGAATGAACAATTGGTAGGGATAGCCGGTTTCATCCAGTGGTTCTTGCGGATGCTGTCCGTGCTGCGGCTCGTCCGCGGCCGCAACCGGCATGGCCTGCAAACCGGCGGCCAGCAGAAACGAACACAGGGCCAGTCTGGCCGTTGATAAAACCGGGTTGCGCATTGCCAAATAAACTCCCGTCGACTGTTATTGTAAGCGGTTACATTGGCAGCTTGGTTGATCGTGCGCGAGAAGGCAATCCGTTAAACCGGTTCGGTGGAACTTATTGTTCGGGAATGCCTGCGGTGGAAGCCCGGATTGCCAGGGTCGGCGCAATAACGAGGCCGTCGGACGAGGACAGCGCTTCTCCCCTGAGGATCCGCAGGAGCATCAGCGCGGCAGCAGATCCGAGCCGGGTGATATCGGAATGCACCGTGGTCAATTGCGGGGTGACATAACGGGTGAGCGGAATATCGTCGAACCCGGCGATCAGAACGTCGCGGCCGATTTCCATACCGTTTTCGCGCAGCTCGGCCATCAGGTCGACCGCCATCAGGTCGTTCCCGGCGAACACCGCGTCGAACCGGATATTTCCGTCGAGCAGGAAGCGCGCTGCACTGCGTCCGGCGTTTTCGCGGAAGTCGCCCGGCAGGATGGTCGGATCGGTAATTCGCAACCGCTCCTTGAGCACGTCGCAATAGCCGCGCTGGCGCTCGCTCGCGTCGCGGTTGCTGACCGGACCGGCGATGTGGACGATGTTGCGCGCGCCGCGTTCGATCAGATGCTCGGTGATCAGACGCGCCCCGGCATAATTGTCCACCGTGACGAACGGCGTGTGCCCGTCGACTGCGCGTGCGTTGAGCAGCACCGTGGGTAACTGTTTCGACAGCGATCCGGCCATTGTCTCGGCACTGGAGTTTGGCGGCATCACCAGCAGGCCGTCCACCCGCCCGCGCATCGCCCGGATGGCCTGGCCGGTTTCTTCCGGACTGCCGTGCATATTGCCGAGCAGCAGGTTCTTGCCCGCGCGGTGCACCACCACGTCGATCCCGCGGATCATCTCGGAGAAAAATTCGCCGAACAGGTCGGGCAGGATTACCCCGATCGTGTCGGTGGTGCGGCGAGTGAGGTTGCGTGCGCCGCTGTGGGGAACGTAATCGAGACGGACCGCAGCGGCCTCGATCTTCTCGCGAGTTTCACGCGTTACATTGGTCAGGCCGTTGAGGGCGCGCGAGGCTGTCGCGACGGAAACTCCGGCCTCTTTTGCTACTTCCCTGATGGTTACCATATGTGTGCCACGCGGCCCCTTTAGCCAAATCGCAATGGGACGCCAACTGTTCAGAAGTTACCTGCCGGATATTCCCTATGTTTCCCGCATTGTTGCGAGCAGGATGCAGGACATCACGGCCAAAGCGGCCAGCAGCAGGAACAGTGCCTGGAAACCGAAAACCGGCACCAGTGCAAGCGCCAGCCACGGCATGATCAACGAGGGGACGGTGTTCGTTAAGTTGAACACGCCAAGGTCCCGGCCCCGGGTCTGCGGACGGGGGAGGACGCGCAGGGTCTGGCTCGAATGGAGCGACAGGAACACCCCGGTCAGCACGCCGAACACGGCAAATCCGCTGACCGCCATCGCGGCGCTATCGGCCATCGCCATCCACACCAGGCCCACCGCGCCGCCGCCCGACAGGACGGCGAGCGGCAGGATCGGCCGACCGGCACGGTCCGACCAGCGTCCAACATAGACCGCAATCGGCACCGAAATGACCAGCACCGTCGTAAACAGCCGCGCGGTATCGTTGTCGGTGATCCCCTCGTCGATACTTCGCAGCCACAACAGCAGGAATGCGAACAGCGCCGCTTCGGCGATCTGGATCAACAACCGGGCGAACCACATGCGGCCCACGGCGCTGCCGCGGGCCTTGCGCCCGGTGGTCCCCGGCCCAGTGACCACTTCGACCCGCAGTTCCTTCTTCGGCTTCATAAGTTCCGGCATCGGCGCGGGATTGCCGAAAAACACGACCGGCAGCACCAGCCCAAGGACGATGACCGCTACCATGACCAGCCGCGTGTCCGCACCGGCAAGACCGGGGATGGTGACGACCGCACCGACCATCGCTCCGACCGCCGGGGCCGCCGACAGCAGACCGCCCAGCGTCCCCTTCTGGCTGTCGGGAACACAATCCCCCGCCCATGCGCCCAGCGGCGCCAGCATCATGTTGACCGCGGTCTGCCACAGCACGATCATGACCAGCAGGCCCGCAATCGACGTGATGTATTGCATGCCCACCAGGAGCACGCTGGACAGGAGCGCGCCCGCGACGATCCATTCCTTCCGCCGGGAGGAACGGTCGCTTATCCAGCCGAACAGGATGTTGGCCGCACTGGCCGCACACGCCCCGGCAAAGGCGGCGTAGGCGAGCACCTGCAGCGCGTCGCCCTGCCAGATCACGCCGGCCCTTACTGGCAGCAGCAAGGTCAGGAACGGCGCATAGGACGCCGAGCCGCCCGCAGCCGCCAGCGCATAGAGCAGCAGGAAGCGCCGCGACTGCAATCCGGAGACGGCGCGATCAGACAACGGCGCGGACCTGCGTATTCGGTTTAGCCCGCATTGCGGCGTTCCTTCCCCCATGGTTTCGGGGTGGGCTTAGCTTCCTTGCCGAAAAGGGCTAGCGATTTGTCCCGGCTTCGGAGTCTCTTGTCGGCGCTGTGCCTTTTTGGTCAGACACGGCAGTAGTTTGATGGTAGAACCGGCAAGGTCGAGCCATTTCTGACCGGATATTCCCGGCGGCAATGGATTGTTTGCAATGGCAAAAGAATAGAGCGCGGCGCGATTAATGCTTGCAAATATTGCCAAAATAATTGCAGTGCCTATGCTTGGGATTACCGGCAACAGGGGCGCTGCCATCACTCAATTCGAACGACAACTACAAGTCCTCCGATTGTCGGCGGACCTGATCCGCCGCAATTCGTTTCGGCTGGCCGGACCGATTGCGGCGTCGCTGGCGCTTGGCGGCTGCGGACAGTCGATTACCTACGCCGATCTTCCTGCGGCGAATATTCCCGTTCCCGAACAATGGAGCGCCGGTGCCGCTCCCCTCGAAACCGACGTTACCGATTACTGGTTGGCGCTCAATGATCCGGCGCTGGCGGAATTCGTCGCGCTTGCGGCAGAGAACAATCTCGACCTTGCCCAGTCGGCGGCCAGGCTGGCGCAAGCGCGTGAAGCCCTGGTCATCGCGCGTGCCGGCCGGCTGCCCGCCGTTTCCGCCAGCGGCGGGGTAAGCCGAGAGGTGGGCGATTTCGCCGAGCGTTCCCTGCAATTCTCGGTTGGCGCGGATGCCAGTTGGGAAGCCGACCTGTTTGGGCAGATCACCGGATCGGTCGACGCGGCAAGCGCGGACCTTGCCAGCGCCGGGTATTCGCTGGCCGATTTGCAGCGCATCATCATCGGCAATGTCGCCGTCTCGACTATTTCCGCCCGGTCGACCGCAGCCCAGCTCGCGATAGCGCGCGACACCCTGGTCAACCAGGATGACAACCTGCAGATCGCCCGCTGGCGCAACCAGGCAGGGCTCGTGTCCAGCCTCGATGTCGAGCAGGCCCGGGTCCAGCGTGCGCAGACCGCGGCGAGTATTCCCGCGCTGGAAAGCGATCTTGCCGCTACCGCCAACGCCATCTCGACCCTGATCGGCGAGCCGCCGGGCCGCGTCCTGGCGTTACTGGACAACACCGCCCGGATCCCGCGGCCGCCTGAAACGGTCGGTCTGGCAGCCCCGGCAGAAGTCCTGCGCCGCCGTCCCGATGTGCGCGCGGCCGAGGCAGGCCTGCTGGCCAGCAGCGCGCGGGTGGGCGTGGCGCGGGCGCAGTTGCTGCCGCTCGTGCGCCTTACCGGCACGGTCGGCAGCGGCTCCATCGGGATCGGCAATCTGTTCGATATCATCACCGGCAACCTGTTTGCGGGGGTCAGCCAGCTGATTTTCGACGGCGGCCGGACGCGGGCCCAGGTTGGCAGCGCAGAAGCCGCGGCCGAAGGGGCGTTGGCGGCATGGCGTCAATCGATCCTGATCGCGCTCGAGGATGTCGAAAGCGGAAGCGCGAGCCTGAGTGCCGCCCGGCAGCGGGTCGCGCTGTTCGCCGAAGCCCGCGAAGCTGCAGAAAACGCGGCGATCCTCGCGCGCAGCCAGTACCAGGCGGGTTTGACCGATTTCCGGACCCTGCTGACGGCGGAAAACCAGTTGCTGTCAGCGCGTAATTCGCAGGTTGCCTCGGAAGCGCAGCGCGCGAGTGCCTTCGTCACCTTGACGCAGGCACTCGGCGGCGGCTGGGACCCGGGCAACTATCCAGAGACTTTCAGCCCAGGACTTGATCCATGAACGACACAGCATCCGCCGGCACGAACCCGCCGGAAAACGCACCGGACAGCGGACCGGAAAACATGGAAGATTTCCTTGGCGAGAAGCCCCGTCCGCGCTGGCGGCGGTGGGCCCGTTACTGGGTCCCCGCGCTGGTCGTGCTGCTGCTGATATTTGCCGTCGCGCGCTGTTCCGGGGGCGATGAGGGCCCGCAGTATATCACCCAGACGGTGGAACAGGAATCGCTCGACCTCACCGTTAGCGCGACCGGCAACCTGCGCCCGACCAACCAGGTCGAAGTCGGTTCGGAAGTGTCCGGCAAGATTGACCTGATCACCGTCGATGTGAACGACCGGGTAACCCAGGGCCAGGTGCTGGCACGGATCAACACCGACATCATCGACGACCAGATCGCCCAGTCGCGCGCCAATCTCAACGCGTCGCGCGCCGCCGTGGCTTCCGCTCAGGCCTCGCTCGATGTCGACACCGCGCAGCTTGGCCGCCTGCGCGAAGTTTACCGCATTTCCGGCGGCAAGGTCCCCTCGCAAACCGAACTGGAAGCGGCGCAGGCGAATGTCGCGCGTGACCGTGCGGCGGTGGCGACGGCGCGGGCGAATGTCGCGGCTTCGGAAGCGGCGCTATCGTCCAGCATGACCACGCGGAGCCGCGCGGTAATCCGCTCGCCGGTGACCGGTGTGGTGCTCGCCCGGCAGGTCGAACCGGGCCAGACCGTGGCCGCATCCTTCAACACCCCGACGCTGTTCGTGCTGGCGGAAGACCTGTCGGCGATGCAACTGCGGGTCGAAATCGACGAAGCGGATGTCGGCCAGGTCAAGCCCGGGCAGAAAGCCAGCTTCGTGGTTGACGCCTATCCCGGCAAACGCTTCCCGGCGGTGGTCGAACGGATCGATCTCGCCTCCAGCAACACCGCGACGGAAAATGCCGCCGCAACGAACGCTGCGGGCAATTCGGTGGTCAGTTACGAAGCACGCCTGTCCGTCGCCAACGCCGACGGGTTGCTGCGGCCCGGGATGACCGCGACCGCGACTATCGCCACGCAAAACACCGGCCAGCAATTGCTGGTCCCGAACAGCGCACTGCGGTTCGATCCGGAGGAGGAAGCGGCGGAGGAAGGCAACGTGCTCAACCCGCAGATCGGGCTCGAGCAGAAAGAACAGCAGGCCACGATCGGTGCAGGCAGCCGGCAGCGCGTGTATGTGCTGCAGGACGACGGGAAGCTGAAAGGCATCGATGTCGTGACCGGACAGAGCAATGGCCGGCGAACCGTGGTAACCTCCCCCGATTTGAAAAAGGGGATGAAAGTCGTGACCGGGACCAAGGCAGCCGAAAAATGAGTGACGCCGGCGCGCCGCAGCCGCTGATCCAGCTGGAAGGGATAACCAAGACCTTCGGGACCGGCCCGGCGGCGTTCCAGGCGCTGAAGGGCGTCGACCTGTCGATTGAGAAGGGCGATTTCGTCGCGGTGATGGGACCGTCGGGTTCCGGCAAGTCGACCACCATGAACATCCTCGGCTGCCTCGACGTGCCCACTACCGGAATATTCCGGTTTCGCGGGACGGAGGTCCAGGCGCTGACCCGCGACCAGCGATCACTGCTGCGGCGGCGCTACCTCGGTTTTGTCTTCCAGGGTTTCAACCTGTTGTCACGCACGACTGCGCTGGAGAATGTCGAACTGCCGCTGCTGTATCGCGGGGAAAGCAAGGCGGCCCGGCGCAAGGCGGGGCTGAAAGCGCTCGACCTGGTCGGGCTGGTCCCGTGGGCGGATCATACGCCAGCGGAACTTTCCGGCGGCCAGCAGCAGCGCGTTGCCATCGCGCGCGCCCTGGTGACGGAACCTGATGTGCTGCTGGCGGACGAGCCGACCGGCAATCTCGACACCGAACGCTCGATCGAAATCATGGAACTGCTGACCGACCTCAACCGTGCCGGGATAACTATCCTGCTGGTCACTCACGAAATGGAAATGGCCCAGTTCGCGCGCACGATCGTGCATTTCCGTGACGGGGTGGTGGAGCGGATCGAACGCGGCGCAGCCGCTGATCCGGCCAGCCCCGCTCCTGCAATCGGGGCGACCGCCTGATGTTCGGGATTTTCGGCGCGACCCTGCTGCTATCCCTGCGCGAGATTCGCCGGCATTTGTTGCGGTCCTTCCTGACCACGCTGGGGATCATCATCGGGGTCGCCGCGGTGATCACCATGGTGACGCTCGGCAACGGGGTGACCGCGTCCATCCGGGACGAGATTTCGTCGCTCGGCTCGAACGTGTTCATCGTCTTCCCGGTGCGCACCGACCGGGGCAACCCTCGCCCGTTCGAACAAAGCGACATCGACGCGGTGGCAACGCAGATCGCCGGAGTGGAACTGGCCGCCGGCAGCGCTTCTGCCAGCGCCACCGCGTTCCATAACGGACAGAACTGGACCACGACCGTCAACGGGGTGGAAAACGATTTCCTGCGGGCCCAGACCATCGACGTGGTCGAGGGCCGCAGCTTTTCGGCGGCGGAGGAATCGTCCGGCCAGAACGTCTGCATCATCGGGCCCAAGGTGCTGGACGCGATTTTCGTGCCCGGGGTCAGCCCGCTAGGCTCTGAAATGCGGCTGGATTCGGTGTCCTGCACCGTGATCGGCGTGCTCGAGGAACGCGGACAGGGCGGGGGCGGCCAGGACCAGGACAATCTGGTGATGATGCCGCTCAAGACCGTCCAGCGGCGGTTTATCGGCAACACCGATATCCAGTCCTTCGTGGTCAAGTACGATAGCAGCTACGCCAGTTCGGGTATCCAGGCCTCCCTTGTGGACCTGCTGCGCGAACGGCGCTTGTTGCAGGACGGGCAGGACAACGATTTCAACGTCATCGACACCGCGCAGGTCAACGATGCGCTGGGTGCCGCCACCGGGGCGCTGACCGCGATGGTGGCGGCCATTGCCGCGATCAGCCTGCTGGTCGGCGGCATCGGGATCATGAACATCATGCTGGTTTCGGTGACCGAGCGAACCCGCGAGATCGGTATCCGGCTGGCCATTGGCGCCTTGGCGCGCGAGGTGCAGCTGCAATTCCTGACCGAAGCGGTGGTGCTATGCTGCCTTGGCGGAATGATCGGGATCGTGCTGGCGTTCGGACTGTCCTACGGTCTGGCGTCGCTGGTGGACGTCCCCTTCATGTTCGATCCCGTGATCAACGTGATGAGCTTCCTGTTCTCGGCAGTGATGGGGATCATTTTCGGATATTACCCCGCACGCCGCGCATCCCGCCTCGATCCAATCGAGGCCTTGCGTCACGAATGAACATGCTGTCTGTAAGGGAACAACGCGGCGGCTGAAACCTTTTCAGAAGAACTGCGCAAGGAGGCGTTCGTCAACTTCTGGATCGGGTTAAGGCTGCTTGCATGGTTTCCTTGAAAAGAACGTACCTCGCGTTGGCCGCGGTGTTGCTGGCGGGCTGCGCTGCTGACGAGGAACCACCGGAGCGTGAAGCGGTCCCGATCATTGCCCAGAAAGTGGCGATGCTGCCGGAGCAGTCCCGGGTCGAGGCCATCGGATCCGCCCGCGCGGCGACCTCGGCGCAAATATTTCCCGAAACCGCGGGCCAGGTCCGCCGCGTGCGCTTTGCCGCCGGGGATTTTGTCCGTCGGGGCGCGGTGCTGGTCGAACTCGACGCGCGGCAGGAACGTTTGGCGGTGGAGCTGGCGCAGGTGCAGGTGCGCGAGGCGGACCAACTGCTTGGCCGATACCGGCGGATCGAAGACACCGGCGCGATTTCGGAAAGCCAGATCGAGGCCGGGGAAACCGCGCTTGCATCCGCCCGGGTCGCGCTGCGGCAGGCGCAGACAGCGCTCGCCGACCGCACCATCCGCGCGCCGTTTTCCGGCCATATCGGCCTGACCGAGATCGATGTCGGTGACCGGATCGATCCCTCCATCCCGATCGCCCAACTGGACCAGCGCGGGACATTGTATGTCGATTTCCCCGCGCCGGAGACCGTATTCAACCAGTTGAGTGAAGGCGCCGTAGTCACGGTGTCGCCGTTTTCCGAACCGGGCCGGCAGATCGAAGCGCGGGTGATCGCGACCGATTCCACCGTTTCCTCCGACCAGCGCAACTTCACCGTCCGCACCGCGGTGGACAATTCCGGTGACCGGCTGCGGCCCGGAATGAGTTTCCGGGTGATCTTCTCCGACGCGGGCACCACCCGTCCGGCGGTCCCGGAAGAAGCGATCGTCTGGGGCGGGGAAGGAGCCTATCTGTGGGCCGTCCGGGACGGCAAGGCGCGGCGCATTCCGGTCACGATCACCTCCCGCCGCGACGGGCGCGCGTTTGTCGACGCACCGCTGACCGCGCGCGATACCGTGGTGGTGGAAGGGGTCCAGAAAGTCCGCGAGGGGCAGGAGGTGCGAATTGCGAAGGCGGCCCCGGCACCAGCGCAAACCGGAACGCTGGTAACGCCCACGCCTGCGCCGAAACCCGCCCCGGCCGCGTCCGCCTCGCTCACTGCCAATGGCCGCTAGGAAGCTCGATCTCCCGTTGCTGGCGGTCGAACGGCCGCTGCTGATCGGGGTCCTGAACCTGCTGATCGTGATTGCCGGGATTGCCGCGCTGATCGGGATCGAGGTCCGCGAGCTGCCCAATGTCGACCGGCCGATCGTTTCGGTCAGCGCCAGTTTCCCCGGTGCCGCGCCGGAAACGATGGATTCCGAGGTCACCAGCATTCTCGAAGACGCGGTGGCCCGCGTTTCCGGGGTCAGGCAGATCAACGCCTCGAGCGAGGAGAACAATTCGCGCATCCGCATCGAATTTACCGCCGGCACCGATCTCGACACCGCCGCGTCCGATGTGCGCGAGGCGGTCAGCCGGGTGACCCGCGAACTGCCGGAACGGGTTGAACAAGTCACCGTGGTCAAGGCCGACGAGGACGCTTCGCCGATCATGACACTGGCGGTTTCCAGCAACCGCTATGACGAGGCGGAACTTACCAGCATCGTCGATAACGACATTCTGCCCGAACTGCTCGCGGCGGACGGGGTTGCGAGTATCGCACAATTCGGATCGCGCGCACGCCAGATGCGGGTGTCGGTCGATCCATTGCGGCTGAACCGCTTCGGCCTGACCATGACCGACGTGGCCGCAGCCTTGCGCCGCGCGCCTTATGATGTTCCCGTCGGCAGTTTCCGTTCGGACGCGCAGGAACTTGTCGTGCGGGCCGAAGCCAGCGCCACCGATCCGCAGATGATCAAGGACGTGATCATTTCCGGCAACACTAGGATCGGCGACGTCGCAGAGGCCGGCTTCGCGCCCGCCGATGCCACCAATTTCGTGCGCCTGAACGGCAAGCGGATCATCGGCCTGGGCGTAATCCGGCAGGCGAGTTCCAACACCATCCAGATATCCGGCGAAATTCGCGAAGCGGTCACACGGCTTGACGAGCGGTTCGGCGATATCGCCATCGAAGTCATTTCCGACGAAGCGGATTTCATCCAGATTTCGGTCCGCGAAGTGCTGATAACACTGGCTTTCACCATCGCGGTGGTGGTCGTGACGATGCTGGTGTTCTTCCGCGCGATCAAGCCGACGGTGATCCCCAGCACGACCATTCCCGTGGCGCTGGTCGGCGTCCTGGCGGGCATTTACCTGATGGGTTTCTCGATCAACTTGCTGACCCTGCTGGCGCTGGTGCTCGCCACCGGCCTGATCGTGGACGATGCGATCGTGGTGCTCGAAAATGCGCAGCGATTGCAGGACAAGGGGCTGGGCAAACGCGCCGCCGCCGTCATCGGCACGCGGCAGGTATTCTTCGCCGTGGTCGCGACGACGGCGGTGCTGGTGTCGGTGTTCGTGCCGATTTCCTTCCTTCCATCGGAAGCGGGGCGGCTGTTCCGGGAGTTCGGTTTTGTGCTCGCGGTCGCGGTCATCCTGTCTTCCTTCGTGGCCCTGTCGCTGGTTCCCGCACTCGCGGCGCGGCTCGACCTGACCGCGCATGACCAGCCGGAAACGCGCTTGTCCCGTTGGGGGAGCGCAGCCAATTCCCGCTACGCATCCATGCTCAAGCGGTGTCTCGATCACCCCCGGATCACCCTCGGTGCGGCGCTGGTCGCGGCAGTGCTCGCCGGACTGCTCTACGGGATGCTCGACAACGAACTGGTGCCGGACGAGGATCGCGGGGTCGTGGTGATCAGCGCGACCGGGCCGGACGGCGTCGGGCTGGCGTTCATGGACAGCGAAATGGACGAGATCGAGCAGGTCCTCCAACCGTTCCTCGACAGCGGCGAGATCCAGTCGACCTTCTCGATAGTCGGGCGCTACGATCCCAACCGGATACAGGCGACCGCTGAGCTTGCGGAATGGGGGGACCGGGACCGCAGCCAGACCGAGATCGTCGAAGCGCTGGACGGTCCATTGCAGGAAATTCCCGGTTCGCGCACCAACGCGCGGGGCCGCGGTACGCTGAATTTCGGCGGCGGCGGCGGGGACGGGATCGAGGTTGCCCTGACCGGCGCGGAATATGACAACATCTATGCTTCTGCGCTATCCTTGTCCGAAGCGATCGACACCGGGTCGGAAATCCTGTCCGACGCGGAAATATCCTACCAGCCGACGCAGCCGCAGCTGTCGATCCAGATCGACCGCCAGCGTGCTGCCGACCTCGGGGTCAGCCTGGACGATCTGTCGCAGACCCTGCGCGCGATGGTCGGCGGGGACGAGATTGTCGACCTCAACATCGGCGACCAGGCAGTTCCGATATTCCTGACCGCGCCGGTGGGATCGATTTCCAATCCGTCCAACCTTCGCAACCTGTACGTGCGCGGGGCGAACGATACGCTGGTGCCGCTGTCGAGCGTGACGCTGATCGAGGAACAGGGCATCGCGGCCGAACTCGACCGCACCGAACAGCGCCGGTCGATCGAGGTCAGCGCCAGCATTGCCCCCGGAACACCCCTTGCAGACGCGGTGACCGAGATCGAACGGCTGGCGGAAAGCGCCGTGGCGGACGACATCGACATGCTGCTGCAGGGGCAGGCGCAATCGCTGGAGGAAACCTCCAACGACCTGCTGCTGACCTACGCCTTCGCCTTCGTGATCGTTTTCCTGGTGCTGGTGGCGCAGTTCGAAAGCATGACGAGCGCCATGGTCGTGATCCTGACAGTGCCGTTCGCCTTGGCGGCGGCGGTATTCTCGCTTTATCTGTCGGGCGTTTCGCTGAACATCTATTCGCAGATCGGGCTGGTCATGCTGATCGGGCTAATGGCCAAGAACGGGATCCTTATCGTGGAGTTTGCCGACCAGTTGAGGGCTGGCGGGCGCGATGTGCGCGCGGCGATCGAGGAAGCCTCGATCATCCGCCTCCGGCCCATTGCGATGACGCTGATTTCGACCGTTGTCGGCGCAGTCCCGCTGATCCTGGCGAGCGGCGCGGGTGCGGAGGCGCGGCAGTCGATTGGCTGGGTGATCTTCGGCGGGCTCGGCATCGCGGGCGTTTTCACCCTGCTGCTGACGCCGGTAATCTATCTCGGTATCGCGCGGTTCGGGTCTGCGCGCAACGAAGACCTGACCCGCATCCACGAAGAAATTGACAAGGCGAGCGGACAGAACGCCTTGCTGGAAAGTGCGCGATGAGGGGCGCTTCACGCCATCCGGCTCTCGCAGCCCTGGCCGCAGCTGGCTTGGCGATGTCCAGCTGCACCGCCACCATCCCGCCGGCGCGCGGCCCGGCGGACCTTTCTCCGCCCGCCGAATATTACGCGGATTACCGGCCCGCTTCGGGGGATAGCGAATTGTGGTGGCAGGGGTTCACCGACCCGGTGCTCGACCAGTTGGTGCAGGACGCGCTGGCGGATAATCTCGACGTCGCGGCGGCCAATTCGCGGCTGCGCGCGGCGAGGGCGCTGGTGGACGCGGAACAATCCGACCTGCTGCCGTCCGCCGGGGTGAGCGGCAGCGTGGGCGGCGAAGCCGGCACTGCGGGGGACAGCGGCCTGGTTGCCGGGGCCGGGCTTTCAGCGCAACTCGATCTCGACTTGTCGGGGCGGCTGTCGGCGGAAGTGCAGGCTGCCGCGGCCAACGCGGCGGCGGCGGAGTATTTCCTCGCGGACCAGCGGCGGCTGGTGGCGGCGGCGGTTGCGGGCCAGTATATCGAACTGCGGCGGACCGGCGCGCGGCTCGCGCTGCTGGAGGAATCGACCGACTTGCAGCAACAGACGCTGCGGATCGTGACGCTGCGGTTCGAAGCCGGGCTATCCGCCAATCTCGACGTACGCCGCGCGGCCGCGGATCTCGCGCAAACAAGGGCCCAGCTGGGCCTGCTGCGCCTGGCGCGCGCGCGCGCGGGCCACGCCTTGTCCGTGCTGACCGGCGACACACCGGGAGCGGTGGAGGAATTTGCCGGGCAGGACGCCGCGATCCCGGCCTATGCGGGCGGTCCGCCGACGGGGGCTCCGGCCGACCTGCTGCGGCGCCGGGCGGACATCCTGGTGGCGGAAGCCGGCCTGGTGGAGGCCGCGGCCCGTGTCGGGGTGGAGCGGTCCGACTTGCTGCCCAATCTCGTGCTGCCTGCCAATCTGGTGCTGGGTGACGGGTCACTGGGCGGGCTGGTGTCCGATTTCTTCGCCACAGTCGGCGCATCGCTCGATCTTCCGCTGTTCGACGGCGGGCGGCGGCGCGCTGAAATCGCGGCGGCGGAAGCGGAGGCCGACGCGCGGTTCTTCGAATACCGCCTGACCTTCCTCAACGCCTTGGCAGAAGTCGAGAATTCGCTGGTGGCGATCGACGCCTTCACCGATCGGAACACCGAATTGCGGCAGGCGATCGAAGAAAGCGAGACCGCGTTCGAACAGTCACGGGCGCTGTACCGCGAAGGGCTCGCCAGCTTGTTCGACGTGCTGGATGCGCAGCGCCAGTTGATCGCCAGCCGCCAGTCACTCATCGATAGCGAGGCCGACCTGGCCGCGTCGATCATCGCGCTTTACGCGGCGACGGGGGCCGACCCGGGGTCGACACCGATCCGTGCCACGCTGCCGGTTACCGGCTCCTAAAACCGCAAGCCGACCTGCACATTGATCTTGGGCGACTGGTCTCCGCTTTCGTATCGGTCACCGGTCAGGGGCGCGGCTACTTCCAGGCCCATGTCGAGCGGGCCCATCTGCGCGCGCATCCCGCCGCCCGCCGACGCCAGCGACCCGTCGCCTTCGCCGGTGCCGATATTGTCGACATAGCCCCCATCGACGAACCCGTAGAGCTGGAACCAGTCGAGCCACTGGTTCACGTCGCTGAATTCCTTGCGCAACTCGGTCAGGGCGAGGATCCCCTCGTCACCGAAGCGCTCGCTGAAATCGTATCCCTTGCCGAAATAGGGACCGCCGAGCGCAATCTCGTTCGGCGACAGCAGCGGACGCGAGGTGATCTGCCCGTTGGCCGCCAGGCGCATTCCGAAACCGCCGCCAGCGTTCAGGACGGTGTTGACCCAGGCGCTGACCTTGGTGAACTCCCCGCTGCCGTTTGAGCGCGAATTCAACGGGTCTCCGGTGCGGCTGGCATTAAGGACGCCGAGCCCTTGCGTCACTCCGATGCCCCCATAGACACGGCCTGCGCCAAGATCGTAATTTCCGCTGAAGCTGACCGTAGCGGTGACGATCCGGTCATCCTGGAACACGCCACTGTCGCCCGATTGTTCGTAAGCCAGATAGTCGAGTTCCGCATTCACCCACAGACTGCCGGCGCGGCTGCGTTTCAACGCATGTCCTGCAAACAGGGAAGCGTAGAGCGTCCGGCCACGGAAATCCCGAAGCCCGGAAAAATTATCCCAGCGGGTGCGCCCCGCCGCGCCCGATGCGCCGATGACGGTGCTGCCGTCCCCGAGCGTACGCGCATAGCGGGAGTTGAAATACACCAGTTCACTTGGTTGCAGCGCCGTGCTGATGAGCCGGGTGGTCAGCACATCGTCATCCGACAGCAAACCCGCGATGTCGTATTCAATCCTTGCGCGGATCGGACCGAAGCTCTCGGGGCCGTAATTATCTGCCGCGGCATACCCGCTGATCGTGTCTTCCGAAACGTTCACCACCAGTACGCCGCGCCCGCTTTCGCGTTCGTAATTCACCGACTTGACGGTGATCCCATGCAGGTCCCCCGCCAGTAGCAATTGCCGTTCGAGGATATCCGACTGCGCAGCATTGCAGCGCAATTTTTCAAGGATGGCGCGCAGGCGCTTGTTCTTCGAGCCGAGGACGCGGACTTCGTCGATCGGCCCCGGATCCAGCCGGACTGCGACCATGCCCATCCGGACCGATTGAGGGGGGATACTGGCGCTGGCAAACACGTAGCCCTGTTCGCGCGCGGCAGAGGACACCGCGGTCGCCAGCGCCTGCAGCGTTTCTTCGGTGGCCTCGCGCCCGATGAAATCCGCATAGCTGCCGGCAAGCGTCTCGGGGGCGATTTCCTGCGCGGTACCGACATGGACCGAACCGATGGTCACGGCGCTCAGAGCATCGGACGCACCGCTTGATGTTCCGGTCGCGGCTACCGGACCGGTGCCGACATCGACAGTCTGCTCAGGCGTGCGGCCGTCGCGGGGGCTCGCCACTGTTTCGAAGGGATTCGAAACCTGCTGCGCCGCTGCCGGTGACGCGAAATGACTGACGCCTAGGAAGACGGAAAAACAAGCAATGCGGCGCAATTCACAACTCCATCGAAGACTGCCGCGGGTTAAGCTTCATTCCTTATGATTTCCTTAGCTTAGGTTCCGTTTAACCGGATATTCAGCGTAAAATTGAACGAGATCGTGAGGAGGGGGAGCGTAGAGAAGGCCTTGAATTTGGATTAAAACGTGATTGCCGAAGGAATTGCCGATGCGCAATTATGTCAAAGCTGTTGTTATTGCTGCATTTCTGTCTGCTGGTGCGGTCCACGCCGCTGCGCCCCAATGGACCCTGTCCGAAACGACCGGAAACGTTAATGTCTTGCGCGCAGGCGTTTCGAAAATCGCGGTCACCGGCAGCATCCTGCAACCCGGCGACGTGGTCGCGGCCGGGGCGAAGAGCCGGGCAGTGCTGGTGCGCGGAGAGGAATATGTCGCTGTTTCGCCCAACAGCCGCGTCCGCATCAACCAGCCCAAGGCCGAGGGCGGTGTCGTGCAGTTCTTCCAGGAGATCGGCAACGCCATCTTCCGAATCGACAAGAAGGCCACGCCGCATTTCGGGGTTGAGACGCCGTATCTCGCCGCCGTGGTCAAGGGCACGACATTCAGTGTGACCGTCACCGACGTTGGCGCGGCGGTTCAGGTTACCGAAGGCGCGGTGCAGGTCGCGACCCTGGATGGCGGCGCCACACAGCTATTGCAGCCAGGAATGATCGGCATCGTCGATCGCGCCAAGCAATTCCGGCTGACCATCTCCGGTGCCCGGCCGCAGGTTATCGATTCGCCCAACGCCCCGGCAGGAAGCAGCGAGACACCGCAGCCGATGGATGAGGCGACCCTTCTCGACATCGCATCCAGCGGTTTCGAAGGCACTATCAGCGCCGCGATCGCCGAAACTCCCGTGCCGCTCGGCGTGATTACCAATGGGCTGGTGCACGGCGGCGCCGCCCCGGACACGGCAGTGCGGATGGCGTTCAACGACAACGCAGGCAACGACAACGCTGTGATAAATGGTGTTGCCGGAAAAGCTCCAGCGGACGGAAGAAACGGTGTCTTCGGCAACAACTCTGCCGAAGCCCGCGGACCTTCGGATGACAGTAATGAACCGGGCAACGGCAATGGCGGCGGCGAAGCTAATGGCGGGGCAGGCGACGGCCAAGGTAACGGCCAAGGTAACGGCCAAGGTAACGGCAATGGCAACGGCAACGGCAACGGCAACGGCAATGGCAATGACGGCGGCGGTAATGAAGGCGGCCGTGATGGCGGGGACGGCGGTAACGGCAATGGGAATGCGGAAGGTGGCGGAAACGGTTCTGGTAACGACGGTGGCGGAAGCGGCGGAGACGGCAACGGTAACGGCGGGGGCAACGGCGGAGGCGGAGGCAACGGTGACGGCAACGGCGGCGCCAACGGCAACGGTAACGGTAACGGTAACGGTAACGGTAACGGTAACGGCGATGGCAACGGCACCGGCCATGGCGGCGGCAACAAAGGCAACGGTAAGGGCAACGGCGGCGGAAATGGTACGGGGAACGAGGGCGGTGGCAACGGAGGTGGCGGCAACGGAGGTGGCGGCAATGGGGGCGGCGGCGGTGATAAAGGCAAGCCGAGGCCTTAATTCGCAATCGGCTTTAGCTGCCGGTTAACCAAAAATAGAGCGGGCCGGGCTAAGTAACGCGGCTAACCGAATGTGGTGGTGCGCGCGTTGAAGATCTGGTTGCTTTCTTTCAAGCCATGGGAGGCCCGCCGCTCGGCCTTGGCCTGGGTGATCGCCCTGGTGTCCGCCGCGCTGATGGCGCTCACCGGCGTGGGCAACGAGTTGGAACAGCGGCTGCAGAATGTTCGTGCCGACCTTCTCGAACGTCCGGCTTCCGGCGAGATAGTCATCGTCGAAATCGACGGGAAATCGCTGCAGGCGCTGGACAGTTGGCCCTGGCCGCGCAGTTACTACGCCGATGCGGTAGACAAGCTGTCGGCAGCCGGAGCGGCCCAGATTGCTTTCGACGTCGACTTTTCCTCGGAATCGTCGCGCGAGCATGACGAGCGATTTGCATCCGCAATTGCCAATTCTGCCGCCAATGTCATCCTGCCTACGTTCCGCCAGGTGCGTTCCCCGGTCCAGCGTGCCTATGTCGAAAACCGGCCGATCGAAATGTTGCGGCAGCACGCTTTCATCGCCTCGGTCAATATCCACCCTGATGGCAACGGGCAGCTCAGCCGTTACAGTTTCGGCACCCGCACAGGAGGCATCGCGCGACCCTCCGTCGCTAGCATGCTGGCCGAGCGGTCCGGAACCATCGAACGGACCTTCGCGATTGACCAGTCGATCGACCCTGCATCGATCCCGCGGCTGAGTTTCTCTGACTTGCTGGCAGCGCGCTCGCCGCCGGCAGGGTTGACCGGGAAAAAGGTGCTGATCGGTGCTACTGCGATCGAGCTGGGCGACCGTTATTCTCTGCGGCGGTTCGGCGTTACCCCGGGCGTGGTGATCCAGGCGCTCGCGGCCGAGACGCTTATCCAGAACGCCGACATCCCGCACCTGGGCGGTTTCCTGCCGCTCGGCATCGCTTTCAGTTCGATGTGGCTGCTCGTGCAATTCGCCCATGTGTCGCGGCGCAAACGGGGGGTCGCCGTGGGGGCGGCGGGGACCGGGGTCGCGCTGTTCGGCTCGGTGCTGGTACTCGAATATTACCTCGTCGCTACCTTTGCCGGGGTCCCGGCCTTATTCTTCCTGCTGTCGTTCGCTGGCCTGCACAAATTTTCGAGCACGATCGGGGAGCTTGAAACGAGCCAGATGTCGAACGAAGCCAGCGGCCTGCCGAATGAAGTTGCGTTGCAGGAGTTCATCGCCCGCCATGGTCCGGGTAACATCGTCGCGGCGCGCATGGCGGACTTCACCGACCTGTTGGTGCTGACCGACCGCGCCGCCCGCCGCGACCTGTTCGGCAATTTGAGCGCCCGGCTGGGTTTTCTTGCCGAAGACGAACAGATTTTCCATCTCGATGCGAACACCGTCGGATGGCTGGTGAAAAAGGATTACCAGGACGACATTCCCGGTCATTTCGAGACCGCTATGGCGTTGTTCCAGGCGCCGTTCATGGCGGGGACGCAAAGGGTCAAGATTGGCGCGACCTTCGGCATCAGCAACCGTTCGGTCGACCAGGCGAAAGTAGCGGCCCAGCAAGCCCGCGTACAGGACCGCAAATGGTGCTGGGATGATGCACAGGCGGCCAGCGCGATCGGCCTGAAGCAGATCCTGCTGGTCGATCTGGAAGAGGCGATCCGCAACAACCAGCTGCACGTGGTGTATCAGCCGAAATGGAATCTCCACACCGACCGGCTGCAGGGGTTCGAGGCGCTGATCCGGTGGGAACATCCGGTCTATGGCGGGATCGGTCCGGACGTATTCATTCCGGTAATCGAGAAATCGGGCCGGATCGACAGCCTGACCCTGTTCGTCATCCGCCGCACGCTGTCCGACCTCGCGCAGTGGGACCGTCAGCGTCCCGGCCTGGGCTGCGCGGTTAATATTTCCGCGCGACTGCTGGGGGACAGTGCCTTCGTGCAGCAGGCCATCGCCTTGGTGGAGCAATCCGAAGTGGCCAACCAGCAGATCACTTTCGAGGTTACCGAAACCGCTGCGCTCGACGATCCCGAACTGTCTACCGTGGCCCTCGGCAAGATCCGTGATACCGGCATCAAGATCTCGATCGACGATTACGGCACCGGCCAGTCGACCATGAGCTATCTCCAGCGGCTGCCGGTCGACGAAATCAAGATCGACCAGAGCTTCGTCAAGACGGTAACAACCAACCGGGGAAACCGGGTGATGGTGGAATCGACCATCGAGATGGCCCATGCCCTCGGCCTCACGGTAGTCGCCGAAGGTATCGAGGATGCGGAGTGCATGCGTCTGCTACACACGCTGCGCTGCGACATCGCCCAGGGGTGGCATATCTCCAAGCCGGTTTCCGCGGAAATTATCGCTTCCCGGTGGATCGCCGATGGTGACGAACAGGCGCGGCTGATGGCGTGAAGCCCGCAAAATCCGATCAGGGGAGCGCGTCCGCTCCGCCGGACAGACTTTCCCGTTCGAAAAGTTGTTCCGTCTGCATCGCAGTCAGGCGCATCCTGCCAAGTTTGCCGCCGCTGAGGTCGATATCGCTAAACGGCCAGCTTTCCGGATTGCCGGCATAACGCAGCAGGAACGAACGCGCCGTCTGCAGGCTGCGGCCATCGGACAATTGACTGTTCCACAAATCGCGGTCCAGGCATTCCCCGATAGTCGCCAGCTTCGCCGCGCCGATTACCACGAAATGGGAATAGTGCCAGCTGCGGGTACGCTTCAATTCCTCGATAAACCGTCCCTGGCGGTCCATCTGCGCCCCCAAGCGGAAATCCAGAAAGCTGTCGACTACACTTCGGGCGGTTCCCTCAAGACCGGCAAACAATGCGAATTGGGCGAGGTAGAAATCATAGAACACGCCGTGGTTGTTGGTTTTCAGCATCTCGGCTTCGCCGTTTTCGCTGGTCGCCATCCACATCGCGAAATCGGCATACCATTGGCGCAGGCCGGCCAGTTCCTCACGGGAAAGGGCACCGGTCGGCTCGATGAGTCCGACCGCTTCGGCGATGGTCGCCAAATCCGAGGCTTCGATGATCCCTTCGGCGCGGCCATCGACCCGGCCCGGTATGCCCTGCGCGAAATTCATGTTCGGGGACATCCGCGTCGCGGGATCGAGAAACCACCGGCGAACCAGTTCAGCCGCTCGTGAAGAATAGCGTTCATCCCCCGACACATACGCGGCGAGAGACAAAGCCCGAACATCGCGCGCCAGATTGCGCAACCTGTCCTTGTCGAACTCCGGCCCGTTACGCTGCGGGTTAACTTCGCCGTCGCGGCGGATATAGGGCGTGCCATCTGCCTTCTTCGGGTCGGGCCACCAATAGGGTCCAATCGACGCGTATTCGTTCGGGCTGGCACCGGGAACCGGCTGCGGCTTGTCCGTCACACTGTAGAGCGGCCCGCCGATCGCCTTGTCGCCGGCATCCGTTACAGCCTTGACCGCGGCCGGGTCCTGCCGGATCGATTCGAGCCATTGCGGACGCCATAGGAATGTTCGTCTCCCCTCGAAATCGGCAGCGTACCCCGCGCTGCCGCGGCAACGCGGTGCGCCGTCGGCCAGCACCAGCGCCGGGACCTTGGCGCCGGATTCCTGCGCTGAAAGCCCCGCTGGCATCGCGAACAGCAACATTGCGGCGAGCCCGCGGGCGGCATGTCGGGCCTTGGAACCAGGCCCCAGGTCGCTGCGAGCGCCCGGCCGCCCCATGGTTAGAACTTGCCCCGCAGACCGACAAAGAACCGCCGCCCCGAATAATCGGCCTGCGCAAGGCTGTCGCGCGTCGGACGATAGAACAGGTTGGGCTCGTCGAGCAGGTTTAGTGCCTGAAGCCGCAACTGGACGCTTCGGGTCAGGTCCACACTGGCGGAAAAGTCGAGAAAATCCTGCGCGGCGGCGAAGCGGTTCTGTTCGGACCGGAACGGTTTGAAATAATCCGAACGGATCTTGTAGGCGAGCCGCGCATTCCAGCCGGAGCCTTCATAGAACACCGTCGCGTTGGCGGTGTGCCGCGAATATCCGGGCAGATTGGCCGGTTCGGTCAAATCCGCTATCGGTGTGCCGGCAACCACTTGCGGATCGGGGAATTCGAAATTCGAATCCGCGAAATTGTAACTTGCCTGAAGCCCCAGCCCGAAGTCGAACTTGTGCTGTGCGTTGATTTCGAACCCGAGCAGATGGCTCTTGTCATCCGAATTGACCGTCCTGCCGATGATCACTTCGGTCGGGGTGCCGTCCACGATCAGCGTCAGCGGCGAGACATCGGTGCGGAAGCCGGTGCTGAGCCGTTTGGCATAAAGCGCGATCGCCAGCGAAGTGGTCGGCGATGCGTACCATTCGAACGAAACATCCGCATTCCAGGATTTCAGAGGCTCCAGGAACGGGTTGCCCGCGGCGCTGACGATGCTCCCGATATTGCCCAGATCCGCCTCGGTATCGAAACTGAGGCCTGCTGACATAGCTTCCTGTTCGGGCCGGGCGATCGCGCGATAGGCCGCGAAGCGAAGCAGCTTGTCGAAATCCAGTTCGAAGGAGATGTTAGCGCTCGGCAAAACATTGGTGAAGCTGTTGCGCTCTACATTCGCGACCGGGGTTCCGATCTGGGTGATCACGATAGTGTCGGGGTCCGGCCCGGGAGCGGTGGCCAGTTCGGAGCTGAGGCCAATCGAAGTGATATCGGTCCGCACAATCCGCAGCCCGAAGTTCCCCGTTGCCGGCGTGCCGAACACATCGCCATCGAAATTGGCCTGCACGTAACCCGCGTAGGTTTTCTCGACCACGTCCGTATCATCCGCCGATAGGGTGGACCCGGTCGGCAGACCGGCGTCGAGACTGCCGGTGAGGGCGGCGTACAGCGCCCGCGCATCCCACCGTGCAAAGGTCAGCCCTTCAATCGGGGTATCGGCCCCCTGGTACAGATCCTTGACCAGGAACGTATCGAGCCGCGCCGCAACCGCGCCGTCGCTGGCGTAATTACCCGGCACCAGCGGGACCTCGGTGTCGATGCCGTCATCATGGAAGCGGTCGCGGTTGCCGTAACGGACACCTGCGTCGATCGAATTGAAAAATCCGTCCAGCTCGTATGTCCCGTCCAGCCGCACCGCGAAGATGGAATCGTCGATGTTTTCCAGCCGGCGCCGCGCCCGCGCGCCTTCGTTGTAGATATCGTGATTGTCGAGATCGAACTCCAGCCCGGTGTTGTTTTCGACCGCGGAAACATCGGTCAGTACCAGGCTCGGCACAGTGAGACCGCGCGTGTCGATTTCGTAATTCACCCGCTGGTTGGTGCGGATGCGCATGTCCAGCTCGTCCTGCCTGCGCTTGGTCTGCGAATAGCCGACATCGAGCGCCATCGTCAGGCGGTTGCCGGTCCACGCTACATTTCCGCCTAGACCGATATATTCCTCGGTCCGCTTGCGCCAAACGCTCTGGTTTTCCAGCCGCGAATTCCCGGCCCATGCCAACAGCGCGCCGGAGGGCGAAATCTCGATCGGCGCAATCCTGCGGCGGCCGTCGGCGATCACCAGGTTCTGGCGCTCCTCGATATCGTCGCGGTAGGAATATTGTCCGTCCAGATTGATATCCAGGCTGGATGTCGGTTGCCACTGGATGTTCGCCATCACCGCATCGCGGTCCGCCTCGCTCGCTTGTGCGCGGTAAATGTACTGGTTGGAGGCGAAATAGAGCGGCGAGGGTCCGGTGGGGTTGCCGTCCGCATCTTTCCGGTAGGAACAATTGCCGCTATCGCCCAGCGTGTTGCACGGGTTGAACGTCGAACTGGTGGTGTAGATGTCTTCCGGCGCGGTATCGCGGCGGAGCTGTCCGCCAATGGCGATGCCGACATTGCCGAACTGGTCGATGTATGAGGCGGTGAGCCTTTGGCTGAATGGGGACCCGTCATCCACCCGGTCCTCGTAGTCGCTGTAACCGAGCAGACCCTGCACCTGCAGCCGGCTTTTGCCGTAATCGAGCGGACGGAGCGTCTGCAACTCGATGATCCCGGAAACGCCGCCTTCGATGAAACTTGCCTGCTGCGACTTGTAGACGACCACGCCGTTTAGCAGTTCGGAAGGAAACTGGCCGAAATTGACACCGCGTCCGTCACTGCCCGAGGAAATCTCGCGCCCGTTGAGATAGGATGCGCCGAGAAAGGCGCCGAGACCGCGGATTGAAAGCTCCGAAGCGCCGCCCTTGAAGCGGTCGGAGGTCACTCCGACCACGCGTTCCAGCGTCTCCGCCACCGACAGGTCGGGCAGATCGCCGATGTCTTCCCCGACAATCGCATCGCCGATTACATTCAGCTGCCGCTTCGCCTCGAGCGAATTTTCAATCGAACGACTGATTTCGCCAGTCACCACAATCTCGCCATTCTCTGTATTCTCAGCAGCCGGCCCTACCGGCGCGTCCTGCGCGAGCGCGGATACAGGTGCCATTACTGCCGCGGCCGAGGCCAGCAGGACCAGCCGCTGAGCCGCCACCTTTTTCCTGGAATTTCGCATTTTGATTCTCCCTTTATGACGCAGCATGAAGACTGCGCGTCCGAATTGACACCGGTTTACCCATTAAATGACACCGGTATCAATTCAGGTCAACCGGCAGACGGAAAAAGTTTTCGAAACACCGGCACATCAACCAAATCAGCCGTAAGTGATTGTAACATATACCGCTGGGAGATGGTTTTGCGGGGAAGCAGGGAAGCATGCCGGCGGCTTTGATGCAAATGCGGGCCGTTCAGGCGAACGAGAAGGCCGTCAGGACCATGTCTTTTTCTAGCTCGATCCCGAAGGAACTTTGAACGCGCGAGTGATTGGGGTTAGGGGTTGTCGATGCCGTCCTTTTTCCTCGCCTTTGTCGCTGCGTTGCTGAGTTCCATAGGGAGCCGCGACCAGTTGCTGGTGGCGCAACTTTCAGAACGGTTGGGGCGTGCCTACGGGCTGCTCGCTACGGGATGGCTGGTGGCGGCAGTTTCGGCCGGCGTGATGGCTTGGGCGGGGCAGGCGGCGGCGCAGATCCTGCCGCCCGAAGGCAAGACGATGCTGGTGGCGATTGCGCTGGTGCTCGCCGCGGTGGAACTGGCATGGCCCAACCGCACAGCGGCACTGCAGGAACCGACGCGTTCGCTCGGTGCCATCGCGCTGGTGCTGTTTTCGCGTCAACTGGGAGACGCAGGACGGTTTCTGGTGTTCGCGATTGCCGCGGCCACTGGCGCACCGGTGCTGGCGGGGGCTGGCGGCGCGCTGGCGGGCGGGGCGGCGGTCACCATCGGTTGGCTGGCCAAGGCGGACCTCGAACGGTCACTTCATTTGCGTAAGGTACGACTGACGCTGGCAGCGATAGTGCTGCTGGCCGGGCTGGTGATCGGATTATCCGCACGCGGCCTGATCGGCTGATCGCTCTATCCGATCATGGTGATGAGGAGATTACTGGAAACTTTGCTACGGTCCGCCCGTTAATGGGCGTAATCTCATCACATCACTTCTAAAAGGGGAACTATTCATGGCCAAAGAAGGCGACAATTCGAAATCTGCACTTGTCAGTGAACTCAACGGTTTACTTGCCGACCACTTGGCATTGTATTTCAAGACCAAGAACTTCCATTGGCACGTCGCCGGTCCGCGTTTCCGGGACCTTCATTTGATGTTCGACGAACAGGCGATCGAAATCCGCGACCAGATCGACGCCGTGGGCGAACGCGTCCGCAAGCTGGGCGAGAATACGCTGACCTCGATCGGTTCGGTGGCCAAGAACACCCAGATCAAGGACCAGGACGACACATCGCTGAGCGCAGAAAAGATGGTCAAGGAACTGCATGATGACAACGTAAAGCTGGTCAAGCGCCTCAAGGGCATGAAGCCACTGGCCGAGCAGGCAGGCGACAACGCCACCGACGGGCTGTTGGACGACTGGACCGACATGGCGGAGGAGCGCGTATGGTTCCTCGCGCAGACCCTGAAATAGGGCCCACAAATAAGGCGTGGGCCTTTCCATGATTGACGATGACGCCGAATGGGCCGTCCGCCTGGCCGCAAGGTCACTAGCCGCGGGCGGCCTATTTGGTATGGGTGCCCGATGAACCAACCGACACTCCGAGAAAACGCCGATGACGCCGCCATCGCCGCCTGGATCGAGCGCCGTCTTGGCGCGGCCCTGACCGCGGCGGATGGCACAATTGCCATCACCGTACCGGGCGGCTCGACGCCGTTCCCCATCCTCCAGCAACTGACGGAAAGTTCGCTCGATTGGCCGCGCATCGAGGTTTGGCCGGGCGACGACCGAATCGTTCCGGAAAGCGACGAAGCCAGCAACACCGGCCGCATCCGTGCGCTGCTCGAACCGGTCGGGGCGAAAGTCGTCTCGATCATCGAGCAAGCCGAGGCGAGCACTGTCAGCGTTCCGCATTTCGCATTCGCATGGCTGGGCATGGGCGCGGACGGCCATATTGCGTCGCTGTTTCCAAACACCGATCCGCGCGTTGACGATCCGCAGCCGATCCGCCGCCTGACACCGGATCCCTTGCCGCCCGAAGCACCGTTCGACCGCGTGACGCTGACCATTCCCGCACTGCTGCGCACCGACGCGCTGATGTTCGTGATCCGGGGGCAGGACAAGCGAGCCGTTTTCGATGCCGCGGTGGCCGGGGCCCATGACCTGCCAATTGCCCGCCTGCTTGGTGCGGCGGCGCAAATCCCCGGCCTGGAGGTGACGTGCTTCACCTGATCCCTGCGCCGCTGCACCGGCTGGCGTACCGAATGGCCCATGCGGTGCGCAAACACTGGTGGCGGCTCCGGCAGCCTAAAATTTCAAGCGTTTCCGTGATCGCGACGGACCTGGAGGACCGGCTGCTGCTGGTCCGGCTGTCCTACGGTTCCGGCTCGTGGTCGCTGGCAGGGGGCGGGATAAATCGCGGGGAAGCGCCCGAGGCTGCTGCGCGGCGCGAATTCCGTGAAGAAACCGGCTGCGAGGCCGGCGCGCTCGAGTTGGTCGGGATCCAGCAGGAACGCGTTCACGGCTCGCATCATTCGATCCATGTTTTTGCCGCCAAGGTGCAGGGCAACCCGGCGCCCGATCACCGCGAAATCATGGACGCGCGGTTCTTCCCGCTCCATTCGCTGCCCGAACCGCTGAGCCAGATGACCCGGCGGCGGCTCGAATTGTGGCGCGGCAATTCGCAGTAGCCGGGGGCGGTTACAGCAGCGACAGCTGGGCGACATCGCGCCCGGGCCCTGCGGCCTTTTCCCCGCTGCCGTCGGTGTTTGACCCAGCCAGGTTCGATAGCGTCAGGCCCATCAGGCGAATTGGCATCGGCAGGGGCAGCATTTCTTCCAGCAGCGCGCGGCCGATCGACCGGAACTCGTCCTTGTCCGTCACATTGCGGGGAAGGGACCGGGCGCGGGTTACTTGCGTGAAATCGTTGAATTTCATTTTCAAGGTGATTGTGCGGCCCTCCGCCTTGGCGTTTTCGATCCGCTCCCAGACGATATCGACGATGCGTTCCAGCGTGTCGCGCAGAGCCGCGCCGGACGAGATGTCTTCGTTGAAGGTTCGTTCCCCGCCAACCGACTTGCGAATGCGGTTGGCGCGCACCGGGCGCAGGTCGATGCCCCGCGCTGCGCGGAACAGGTAATCGGCGAAGCTGCCAAAATTGCTGCGCAGGAATTTGATGTCCTTCGCGGCAAGGTCGGCACCGGTTTCGATACCGAGGCGGGCCATCTTCTCCGCGCCTTTCGGACCAATGCCGTGAAACCGGCGCACCGGCAGGGCCGCGACGAACGCCGCGCCTTCACCCGGCCGGATGACGCACAGGCCGTCGGGCTTGTTCTGGTCACTGGCGAGTTTGGCGAGAAACTTGTTGTAACTGACGCCCGCGCTGGCGGTCAGCTGCGTCTCTTCCTGAATACGTTTGCGGATCAACTGGGCAATCCGGGTGGCGGAGCCGATGCCGCGCAGGTCGTCGGACACGTCGAGATACGCCTCGTCCAGGCTCAACGGCTCTACATGCGGGGTGAAATGGCGGAATATTGCCCGGATCTGCTGGGACACCTCGCGGTAAGTTTCGAAATGGCTCTTGCAAAAGATCAGGTCCGGGCACAGCCGTTTGGCGGTGACCGAGGGCATGGCCGACCGGACCCCGAATTTGCGCGCTTCGTAGCTGGCGGCGGCAACCACGCCGCGCCCGCCCGCGCCGCCGACCGCGACCGGTTTGCCGCGCAGTTCGGGGTTGTCGCGCTGCTCCACGCTGGCGAAGAACGCGTCCATGTCCACGTGGATGATCTTGCGCAGGCCGCTCGATTCCTCCTCCAGGCTGTGGCCGTCATTCGCCGGTTCAGCGGCATCGCTCTGAGGATTTTCGTGGTCCATCGGACAGAAAGATAGCCGCGGCGGTGGTTGACCGGAACAAAAACATCGCCAAGTCGTCATCTTTCGAGAATAAGGCAGTTTCAAATCGAGACTGGTTGGCGGATTGCGCCCAATGCGGCTAGCGTGCCCACAGGAATTTCATGAGTATCAGCAGATCACCAACCCGTCCGGCATTGGGCGAACGCGAACTGATCGCGATGATGGCCTCGTTGATGAGCCTTCAGGCGTTCGGGATCGACGCGATGCTGCCGGCGCTCGGCGCGATGGCGGCAGACCTCGGCGCTTCGGGGAATGACCGCCAGCTGATCATTGCCGCCTATTTGCTTGGATCGGGCCTCGGCGCGCTGATCCCGGGAGCCTTTGCCGACCGGTTCGGGCGGCGCCCGGTGCTGTTTTTCGGTATCGTGTTCTATTTCCTGATGTCGATCGCGTGCTCGATGGTGACCGATTTCGACACGCTGGTCGTGATGCGCTCGATCCAGGGGTTCGGCAGCGCCGGGCTATCCGTCCTGCCCGCCACCATCGTGCGCGACCGTGTGGGCGGGGACCGCATGGCCAAGCTGATGTCGCTGATCATGATGACCTTCATGGTTGTCCCGCTGCTCGCTCCAGCGGTCGGTCAGGCGATCCTTGTGTTCGCCGGCTGGCGAGTGATCTTCGATGCGATGGCGGTCGCCTGCGCGCTGGTCGGCATCTGGGTGTGGTGGCGGCTGCCCGAATCCTTGACGGCGGAGAACCGGCAAACCCTCGAGATACGTACCATCGCGATCAACATGGTCCGCGGCGTCAGCGACCGAAGCGCGATCGGCTATGTCCTCGGCAGTGCGTTGGTGTTCGGTGCGCTGTTCGGGTTCCTCAATTCATCGCAGCAATTGATCGGCGAGACATTCGGAGCGGGCGAGGATTTCGCGCTGGTGTTCGGTTCGATGGTGATCGGGCTGGTGATCGCCAACTTCACCAATTCCCGCATTGTCGAACGGTTCGGCGCGCGGCGGGTCAGCCATACAGCGCTGCTCGGCATCATCGTGGTCAGCGCGGTGCAGGTCTGGTCCGCCAGCCAGCCCGACCAGACGTTATGGCAATTCGTTCCGCTGATGGCGATCAACTTGGCGCTGCTCGGCTTTATCGGGGCGAATTTCGGTTCGATCGCGCTGCAGCCGTTCGTGCATATCGCGGGCGCCGCGTCCTCCGGCCAGACCTTCCTGCGGATGGTAACCGGTGCTCTGCTGGGCGGGGCCATCGGGCAGGCGTTCGATGGGACCGCGCGGCCGATCGCGATGGCGCTGCTGGTGTGCGGGATCCTCGCCCTTGCGCTGGTGCTGTGGAGCGAGAGGGGCAAGCTGTTCCGCCGCGTAAATCCGCCCGGGACGAAGCCGATTATTCTTCCAGTGGAGTGAGCGCGGCAACCGCCGGCCGGGCAAAGTCCCGCCGTGACCAGCGCGGCATTTCAGTGGGCGCTTTGGGACGGTTCAGCAGCGCCTCGAAATAGGCGGCGGCGACGTGGCGCGCCTTGGCCGGGCCGGAAATATAGATCCGGTGGTCCCATGCCGCGGTGCCGGATTTGCGCACCTTGCGGCCAATCGCGCCGTAGATCCGCGCCGCGCTCAGCACTGCCCAGCGGCTGCGGAAGGGGAGGTTCCTGGCGCCCAGCCGCGATGCCGCTTCGTGGGTTTCGGCTATGTCCAGCATCCGCGCGACCAACGCGACCAGCTCGGCGCGGAACATCGGTTTCATGTGCTGGCCCGGCGGAATATCGGCTTCCGACAGCCATTCGAGCGGCAGGTAACAGCGCCCTGCGGCGTCGTCTTCCTCGATATCGCGGGCGATGTTGTTGAGCTGGAACGCGAGCCCGAGGTCGCACGCCCGGTCGAGCATTTCCTCGTCAGTCTTCGCCACGCCCATCACCACGCCCATCATCACCCCAACCGCGCCCGCGACGTGGTAGCAATATTGCATCATATCCTTCTCGGTGCGGGGCCGCCAATCCTCCGCGTCGAGCGCGAAGCCGGCGATGACGTCCTCCGCCATTTCATGCGTGATCCCGGTTTCGATGGCGACCTGACCAAACGCGTCGAACGCCACGTCGGCAGTCGGCATCCGGTCGAACGCGCGGTTGGTGAGCAGCTTGATTGACCGCAGGCGCTTGGCCGCGTCACTCTGGTCGCCCAGCGCGCCGCCCTTGTCCTGCGCGTCGGCGATATCGTCACAGCGGCGGCACCATGCATAGAGCAGCCAGACCCGTTCGCGGGTGGTCCGGTCGAACAGGCGCGACGCGGCGGCGAAGCTCCTGGAGCCTTCTTCGATCGCTTCGCGCGCCTTGGCCACCAGCGAGGCACGGTGCCGCCCGCCGCCCGTTTGTTCGGGGGTGGTCCGCATGATCCGCGACGGCGCGAGCATGCGCTTGGAATTCGTCGTCCCGGGATGGTTGCGTTCGGTCAGAGGTCGCTGGCCTTCATCTGGAAAATCGGGGTGTGCGGGGTGTAATCTGCCATCCGGTCCAGCAATTTGTCGAGCGTTTCCTCGGCGATCAGGATGCCCTGGTGCGCCGGACGGACGAAGCCGACTTCCGCCATGTGCCGGTTGAAGGCGATCAGGTGGTCGTAGAAGCCGTAGGCGTTGAGCAGCCCGACCGGGTTGCTGTGGTAGCCGAGCTGCGCCCAGCTAACCGCTTCCCACATTTCGTCCATCGTGCCGACACCGCCGGGCAGGTTGATGAACCCATCCGACAAGTCGGTGAAGGCCGCCTTGCGTTCGTGCATGCCGCCGACGATCCGCAGTTCGGTGCAGTCGGTGTTGGCGACTTCGCTGCCCGCCAGCGCTTCGGGTATGACCCCGATGACCTCGCCGCCTGCGCCGAGCGCGCCGGACGCGACCGCGCCCATCAGCCCCAGCCGTCCGCCGCCGTAAACTACCCCGATACCGCGCTGGGCCAACGCTTCGCCCACGCTGCGGGCGAGTTCGATGTAGCGCGGGTCGGCCGGGGAGGCGGAGCCGCAGTAGATAGCCAGTCTTTTCATCAGGTTCCCGTGCCTGCCAAATCCGCGATCATCAATCCGGCGGTCGCTTTCGCGCTGCCGACCACGCCCGGTATACCCGCGCCCGGATGAGTGCCAGCGCCGGTGAGGTAAAAATTGGGGATCAGGTCGTCGCGGT
This sequence comes from Allopontixanthobacter sediminis, assembly GCF_009828115.1. Classification (GTDB taxonomy): domain Bacteria; phylum Pseudomonadota; class Alphaproteobacteria; order Sphingomonadales; family Sphingomonadaceae; genus Allopontixanthobacter; species Allopontixanthobacter sediminis. The sequence continues at coordinate 112,956 of NZ_WTYL01000004.1, forward strand.
TGTGGCCGCGGAACCATGCACTCTGGGTCAGCACCGGTTCCAGGCTGAAGGCGCTGCCGAGATGCGCGTTGAGGTCGGTGCTGAAATCCGCGGGCGCGTAATGGAACTTGGTCACGATCCGGTCGTGGATATCGGGGATCAGCCGCCGCCCGACCTCGTCGAGGATGCGCTTTTCGAGGATCGGGCCGATTTCGTCCCAGTCGACCGTCAGCTTGCCCATGTGGGCGACGGGAACCAGCGCGTAGAACGTGCTCTTGCCCGGGGGCGCCATGCTGGGGTCGGTAACCGTGGGGTGGTGCAGGTAGATGCTGAAATCCTGCGGCAGCACGCCCTTGTCGTAGATATCGTCGAGCAGCCCCTTATAGCGCGGGCCGAACAGGATCATGTGGTGCGGAATACCGGGCCACGTTCCCTCCAGCCCGAAATGGACCACGAACAACCCGGGGCTGTAGGTCTTGCGCGCCAGCTTCTTCGAGTAATCCTTGCCGCGCTTCGAACCGGACAGCAGGTCGCGGTAGGAATGCATGATGTCGGCGTTGCTGGCCACCGCGTCGAACCGTTCGCGGAACCCGCTCTTCGTTTCGACTTCGGTCACCCGGTTGCCGACGGTGTGCACCTGGACCACCGGATCGCCGACGATCATCCGTCCGCCAAGCCGCTCGAAATGGCGGATCATGCCCGCAATCAGGCGGTTGGTCCCGCCCCGCGTCCACCATACGCCGCCGTCTTTTTCCAGCTTGTGAATGAGGGCGTAAACCGCGCTGGTCTTCATCGGGTTGCCGCCGACCAGCAGCGTGTGGAAACTCAGCGCCTCGCGCAGTTTCTCCGACTTGATGTATTTCGACACGATCGAATAGACGCTGCGCCACGCCTGGTACTTCGCCAGCGCCGGCGCCGCCTTGATCATCGATTTGAAATCGAGGAACGGCACGGTGCCCAGCTTCACATAGCCTTCGTCATGCACCCCGGCGGAATAGGTCAGGAATTCGCGGTACCCGGCAGCATCGCCCGGCGCGACGCGGTCGATTTCCGCCATCAGGCCCGCTTCGTCGTTGGAGTAATCGAAATTGACCCCGTCGGGCCAGTTGAGCCGGTAGAACGGCATCACCGGCATCAGTTCGACGTCGTCGGCCATGTCGTGGCCGCTGAGTTCCCACAATTGCTTGAGGCATGGCGGATCGGTGACGACGGTCGGCCCGCCGTCGAAGGTAAAACCGTCCTTCTCCCAGAAATAGGCGCGGCCGCCCGGCTTGTCCCGGCCTTCGATCACGGTCGTCGCGATCCCGGCGGATTGCAGGCGCATCGCCAGCGCCAACCCGCCAAAGCCCGACCCGACCACGCAGGCGGTCTTGCCGGTCGGCACGATTGCGGCGGGCTTCGCCGCCGCTGCCGGGGCGGGCGCCAGCGTAGTGATGGAAGGCGAAGTCATGTTCGTGTCTCCTGGGGGGCAGCAAGCGGACGGCCCGGCGTGATCAAGGCCTGGATGGCCTTGCTGACAGGTACGGGCGGCTTGCCGATAAGGATGCGGGCCTTGTCCGGAAGAGTGGACCGGGCGGCATAAAACCGTTCGACCAGATCTTCGTCCAGGCGGTAGAAATGTTCGAATATGCGGTAGCGCAGGTCCGGCTCTGCCGCACCGAACAGCATCGAACCGAGCATCCGGTAATAGCGGGTCCGCGACCAATGGCGCCGTGCCCGTTGTTCGATCAGGGCGGCCATCTGCGCGCCCGGGAGGTCCGCATCGGCAGCGATCGCCAGCGCGGTCTCCACTGCGAAGGGGAGGGTATAGCTGGTCAGCGGATGCACGAAGCCGCCGCGTGCGCCGGCCATCACCACGCCGTCCACGCGTTGATCGGCCTGGTAATCGGCGAACGATCCGCCGGTTATCACCGGCAGGACTCCCGCCTCGTGGCCGACGATCTCGAAATCGTCGCTGCCAGCCGCGCCCCAGCCTTGTTCCTGTGTGTAGGCGTCGATCCGGGTAGACAGTGCTCCGCGGTCCAGCACCGGATCGTCGGCGTAATAGGTGTCTTCGATGAACAGGTCGTTCGCGCCCAGCGGCAGGGTGTAGACGAAGCGGAAAGCACCATGCTGCCGCACCGCTGCGTCCATGATCGTCGGGCGGGCGACTCCGTGCGGCTGGCGGGTGCGGATGTGGCGGCCCATGAACACTTGCCAGCCGCCGCGAAAATGCTCCGATGTAACCGCGCCGCGGCAATCGATCACCATCCGGGCGGAAATCCTCTCTCCGCCGTCAAGCGTGACACCCTGGGCATCCAGCGCGGTCACCCCGCGGCCGGTATGGATGGTGGCCTGCGACAGTTCACGCCGCAGGCTGGCGTCGAAATCGGAAGATGCGAGCGAGCGGTACTGAGATCCAAGTTGCCGCGCGTAGGCGGGGAAGCGGACCTCGTACCCTTGCCATTCGGCGGTGCGGAAACCGGCCATTAGCGCCGCGCTTTCTGGCGCTGCCAGATCGCTCGCAAACCAGCTCCACCGGTGGTTGCCGCCAAGCACCTCGCCCTGTTCGATCAGCATGACCGGAATTTCCGGACGAAGTCGCCGCAGCGCGAGCGCAATCAGACCGCCTGCCAGACCGCCGCCGACAATCGCGATCTCTGTTCGTGTGTCTGCCGGAGAGGGTTTCGTGCGCGCGACCATTGGCGATACGCAGTAAGCGCCATTGGGACGGGTAGCAATCAACTTGCGCATCGAAAAAGCCGTGCCAAAAGGGCGAATGACCCACCGCCTCCTGCCGCACCGCGCGGCCATCGTTGCTACCGTCCTGCTGATGCTGGCGGTTGCCGCTATCCTGCTGGCGATGGACCGTCCGCCGATCTGCGCCTGCGGCACGGTGAAACTGTGGCACGGGGTGGTGCAATCGTCGGAGAACAGCCAGCACCTCAGCGACTGGTATTCTCCAAGCCATTTCATCCACGGCCTGATCTTCTATTTCTTCGCATGGCTGCTGTGGACAAAGTGGGGGATATTCGGTGGAAAGCCCGAGCGCTGGGCACTGCCGATCGCGGTGGTGATCGAGGCGGCATGGGAGATTTTCGAGAACACCCCCTTCATCATCAACCGCTACCGTGAGGTCACCATCAGTTGGGGCTATGTCGGGGACAGCATGATCAACTCTCTGGCGGATATCGGCTGGATGATCATCGGGTTCGTGTTTGCGGCGCGGGTGCCGTGGAAGGTGAGCGCGGGCATCGCGGTGTTCTTCGAGATTTTCACTGCATGGATGATCCGGGACAATCTGACGCTGAACGTCCTGATGCTGGTGTGGCCGCTCGACGCGATCAAGCAGTGGCAGGGCATGGGTTAGTTCCGGCGCTGGCGCCGCCCTTCGGAACATCGGCCACCGGAACATCGGTCGCCGCGCCGCGTTAAGGGGCCAACAGCTCAAGGAAAACCTTTATGCATCGCCGTTTCACGTCTGCTGCGCTCGCCAGCGCAGCCATCTGCCTTGCCGCCGCCGCTTCGGGTGCTGCGGCGCAGGATTCGCCTCCGCCGGTCGGCCCGCCAGAGGCTCCCGAGGAAACGGTTTACGACGACAACTGGATCAGCCTCGGTGTCGGTGCCGGACTGGGTCCGAGTTATTCGGGCTCCGACGATTACGTGCTATTTCCCGCGCCGATCGTGCAGGGCAAGGTCGCGGGTATCGGCATTTCGCCGCGCCCGGCCGGCCTCGCGCTCGATGTGATCGACGACGCGCCCGGCAGTCCGGTAAACTTCAGTTTCGGACCTTCATTTCGGATGCGCAGCGACCGCGCCAGCCGGATCGAGGACGAGGTTGTCGAACTGGCCGGTGAACTCGACCGTGCGTGGGAAGTGGGTGTCTCGGCCGGGATCAGCAAACCGGCGCTGCTCAATCCGTACGACAGTCTCAGCTTCGGCGTCGATGCGCGGTGGGACGTGGCCGGCGCTCATGGCGGCATGGTGCTCGAACCGGGCGTGTCGTATTTCACCCCGCTCAACCGCGGCATGGCGGCGGCGCTGTCGGTCAGCGCGGAATATGCCGACGACGATTTCAATTCCTATTACTACACCGTGGATGCAGCGCAGAGCGCGGCGTCCGGACTGGACCAGTATCAGGCGGATGCCGGATTCAATTCGGTCGGCACCAACCTGCTGCTGGCTATCGATCTCGACGGGAATCTGCAGAACGGCGGGATTTCAGCGGTGCTGATCGGCGGCTATTCGCGGCTGCTCGGTGATGCGAAGAACACGCCCTACACCAGCGAGCGCGGCAGCGCGGACCAGTTCTTCGGCGCGGTCGGGATTGGTTACACGTTTTAAGCTGGATCCCTCCGGGCGCGGTGCCCGGAGGGGATTTACCGGCGTGACCGATTACTCGGCGTCGTCCACCATGGCGGCCTTGGCCCCCTTTGCACCTTCGGCGAGTTGCGGGCGCGGTCCGGGCATTTCCGCGTCGCGGTCACCGGTCATCAGGTAAGTGTCGAACCAGCGCATCATCCGCAAATTGTAATCGTAGCGCGCCGCAGCCTTCTGGTTGCCGTGCCCTTCGCCGGGATACAGCACCAGCCGCACCGGCGTGTCGGGCTTGCGCACCTTGATATTGCGGTACAGCTCGTAGCTCTGCGTCGGGGAAACGCGGGTATCTTCCGCCCCGTGCATGATCAGCAGCGGGGTTTCGGCCTGTCCGGCGTAATAGATCGGGCTGCGCTGGAGCAGGCGCTCCCATTCTTCCCATGGCCATTTGAGTTCGTGCACCAGATACATCTCGTTGGGGATGTCGGTGGTGCCGAATTTGCTGATATTGTTGGAAATCCCGACGAACATGACGCTCGCGGCATATTCCTCCGAATAGCGCGTCGCGCCCCAGGCGCTGGCGAACCCGCCATAGGAACCGCCGGTGATCCCGGTGCGCAGCGGATCGGTGATCCCCTCCGCCGCCAAGGCGCGCTTGCCGTCGACCAGATCGTCGAATTCCTTGCCCGCGTAGTCGCCCTGGTGTTCTTTCGCAAACGCCGTGCCGTAGGCGGTCGAGCCGCGATAATTGGGCAGGAACACCGCGTAACCCTTGCCCGCGGCCACCTGGCCCGGCTTGCTGTAGGCGGTCTGCCAGCCGTTGGATTCGTGGGCTTCCGGACCGCCATGAACGTTGAGGATGGTGGGCGCGCCGCCAGCGGGAACACCGCCGACCGGTTCGATCAGCACGCCCTCGATTTGCCGTCCGTCGCGGGCGGTATACGTGAAGGTGCGCTGCGTCCCCATGTCGATTTCCGACAGCCACGGATTGTGCTGCGTCCAACGGTTGAAGGCGCCGTCATTCAGCACGAACAGTTCCGGCGGATGTGCGGGCGAGTGAGCCTCGACCGCGATGGTGCCGCCGCCCGCTTCGATGGCGGTCAGGATCAGCCCGCCGGTGTCGACTTCCTCCACCGCATCGCCGTAAAACCGCAGAACGCTCTGCGCGCCCTTGTGGATGATCGCTGCAAGGCGCTCGTCTGGCAGCCATTCGGCGTCGATTGCCGCTTCGGGTGCGTCTTTGTTGAGCGCGGTCAGCGCGCCGGTCGCGATATCGGCGAGATACAGCGTGGTCGCCGCCGGATCGTTCTTGTCTACCGCTGCGATCATCGACAGCACATCGCCGCCTGGGCTGATCTCCACATCGCCCAGCTTCCCGGGTGTTTCGATGACGCGGCTGACTTTGCCGCTGGCGAGGTCGAGGACCTGCACCCGGGCGGAGGTGTAGCTGTCATCAACTGACGGCGTCGGCGCGCTCTGGATGATTGCCTTGGAACCGTCCGGCGTCACTTCGAAGGAGCTGACGTATCCCGGGACGGTGATCCCCTTTGGCTCGGCGTCCACTTCGCTGCCGATCGCCGCGGAGAACACGCGGTTGAAGCGCGCTTCCTCCTCATAGACGACCGCGTTGAACCCGGCCTTGCTCTGAGTTTCGCGCTGCTTGTCTTCCTCGGCACCGGCCAGCATGTAGACGGTGCCGCCATCGGGAGAGAAAGCGTAGGAGGTCACGTTCGCGCCGTCCACGCCGGCCAGCTTGCGGTGGCCGCCGCCATCGACGGGAATGCCCCAGACGCTGCGCTTTTCATCTTCCGCGGCCCACAGGAAACTGACCATCCGCCCGTCGGGCGTGAAGTCCACGCTGCGGACCTCGATATCGGCGGGCAGGAATTCGCGCGCCTGGTCCGGCCCGAACGCCATTTTCAGCTGCTGGGTAGTGGAACCGTTGTCTTCGCCTTCGGTCACATCGGGCAGGCTGGCCGTGGTGTAGGCGATCCGGCTGCCATCGGGGGAAACGCTGATCGTGCCGACCGATTCCAGCTTCGCGACATCTTCTGGGGTCATCGGACGGGCAGCGGCGGTGGCGGCAATGGATACCGAGCCAAGCAGCGTGGCAGCGAGCAGAAGCTTGCGGTTCATGCGGGAATTTCCTCTTGTGACGAACGTGTTTACCAAAGGAACCATAGCGAAAGTGGTTACCAGTGCAACCGGTCCCCTTGTCCGTAGCCTCCATTCGCGGCATGACAGCGCAAAGGGGATCCAGGACCATGAAAACGCTCACCCGATTGCTCACCGGTGCTGCCGCCGTTGGCGCCGCCTTCACCGCCCAGGCGGCGTATGCGGAGACGACGTACATCCATGCCGGGTCAGTCATTACCGACGCATCGGGCGACGCCAGCGGGCCAGCGACAATCATCGTCACGGACGGACGGATCGTCAGCATCGAGGACGGCTTCACGGATGTTCCCGAAGGCGCCGTGATGGTCCATCTGCCCGACCAGACGGTATTGCCTGGACTGATCGATCTGCACGTCCACCTGACCGGCGATCCCGGCGGCGATTTCTGGAAGGAAGCGGTCGAACCGGACGAATGGGGGGTGGTGCTCGGCGCCAAGAACGCCCGGCTGACCGCGCTGGCCGGGTTCACCACGGTGCGCGAAGCGGGCAGCGCGCAGCAAACCGCCTACAGCCTGCGGCGCGGCACAGCCGAGGGTATTCTGGCCGGGCCGCGCATCGTTGCAGCGGGGCCGGCGCTGTCCATCGTCGGCGGCCACGGCGATTATTCGGGCTTCAGGCCGGAAGTGAACGCTGCCCTGAACAGCGGATACACCTGCACCGGCGCGGTCGAATGCGCGGAGAAAGTCCGCCGGGCCAGCCAGAACGGGGCGGATATCATCAAGATCACCGCGACCGGCGGGGTGCTCAGCCAGCAGGGGCGCGGGCTGGAAGCGCATTTCAGCGACGCCGAAATGAAGAGCATCGCCGACACCGCCCATTCGCTCGGGCTGAAGGTCATGGCCCATGCCCACGGCGCGCGCGGCATCGAGGCTGCTGCGAAGGCCGGGATCGATACGATCGAACACGGCACGTACCTGGATGACGGCGCGATCAAGGCGATGAAGGAAAACGGGACGATCCTGATCCCGACGCTGATGGCGTTCCAGGGGATCAGCGAGCGACTGGGCCAGGGAATCTATACGCCGGTGGTGGAAGACAAGGTTCGCGCCGTGTCCGAAACTGCGAAAGTGTTCATGGGCCGGGCGCTGCGCGGCGGCGTAAAAATCGCCTTCGGAACCGACGCGGGCGTGTTCGACCACGGCCGCAACGGGCAGGAGTTCCGCCTGATGATGGGGCAGGGCATGTCCAGTCGGCAGGCGCTCGCCAGCGCCACCACAGTGGCGGCCGAAGCGCTCGACATGGCCGGGGAAATCGGCCGGATCGCGCCGGGCTATTCCGCCGACATCATCGCGGTCAAAGGCAACCCGCTGGAAGATGCGACGGTGCTGGAAAATGTCGGCTGGGTAATGGTCCGCGGCCGGGTAATCGAATAATCGCGCCGCCGGTCGACCGATTGACCCGTTTCATCGAACCACGGCAGATGCGCCCGCGGGCTGCTTCTATCGCTGTGAGCAGTTCAGGTTCTGGCAGGATGGCATGGTGTAGTGGCACCGCGGCTCGCCTGCATTCGTCATGCATTCGTAAGGGAACTCCATGAAAATCTACCGTCTTGCCTTGATGTCGACCGCTGCACTCTCGCTCGGCGCCTGCGCCACGACCGCGGAGCCAACTCTTGCCGACGCAGCGCGCGCGGCCCAGGCTGCGATCCCGCCAGCGGCGCAGCAGGTCCAGGCCGGCCTCGACGCCGAGGCCGCCGAGCATGACGCTCTGTTCGCCATCTTTGCTGCGGCCGACGAAGCCGATCTCAAGCTCAATCCGATCAGCGCGCTGTTCCGCGGCGACATGCGTTATGCCGACCGCATGGGTGATTTCCTGACCGAGGAATATGTCCAGCAGGATATCGCCAACACCCGCGCCAACCTCGCCGCGCTGGAGGGGATCGACCGCGAGAAGCTGAGCGAAACCGACCGGATCGCCTACGACGTTTTCCGGTACAACCAGGAACAATCGCTGAAAGGCAATACCGACGAAATCCGCGCGCTGACCGAAGTGCGCCCGGTGAACCATTTCAGCGGCTTCCACACGTTCTACCCGACCTTCGCCAGCGGACAGAGCGCAGCGCCGTTCAAGACCGTCGAGGATTACGACAACAATCTGAGCCGCCACGCAGACTACATAGCGATCGGCGACCGCGCGATCGGCAAGTTCCGCGAAGGGATGAAGTCGGGCGTCCTCGAAACCAGCCTGACGATCCGCAACGTGATCGAACAACTCGATACGCAGTTGGCGATGCCGATCGAGGAATCGCCCTACTGGGCTCCGATCAAGACGATGCCCGAGACTTTTTCGGCCGCAGACAAGGCCCGGTTGACGGCGGAATATCGCAAGGTCACGGGCGAAGTGTATGCTTCGAACCGGCGGATGCGCGATTTCCTGCGCGATGAATATCTGCCTGCCGCGCGGACCACGGTCGGCCTCGGCCAGATGAAGGGCGGCGAAAAACTCTATGCCCAGATGATCGAAAACACGACCACCCTGCCGCTGACCGCCGATTACCTCCACAATCTCGGCCTGTCCGAGGTTGACCGCATCCAGAAGGGGATGCTCGAGGTTAAGGACGAGGTCGGTTTCAAGGGCACGCTGAAGGAATTCTTCGATTACATCCGGACCGACCCGCAGTTCAAGTCGGCCAGCCGCGAAGCGTTGACGCAGTCCTATTACGACATCGGCAAGATCGTCGATGCGAAGGTGCCGGAGTTCTTCTCGCTGGTGCCGGAATCCAAGCTGGAAATCCGGCCTTACGAGGAATTCCGCGAGAAATTCGAGGCGGGCGGTTCGTACCAGTCGGGCACGCCGGACGGTTCGCGTCCCGGGATATTCTACTTCAACGCCTATGACCTGCCCAGCCGCACGACGCCGGGGATCACCACGCTGTATCTGCACGAGGGCGCCCCGGGGCACCATTTCCAGATCAGCCTCGCGCAGGAAAACGAAGCGCTGCCGGCGTTCATGCGGTTCGGCGGGAACACCGCCTATGTCGAAGGCTGGGCCCTCTATGCCGAAACGCTGGGTTACGAGATGGGCCTGTTCGAAGACCCCTACCAGCGGCAGGGTACGCTGGATGACGAGATGCTGCGCGCCATGCGGCTGGTCGTCGATACCGGGCTCCATTCCAAGGGGTGGACCCGCGATCAGGCGATCAAGTACATGACCGACAATTCGTCGATGGGCCTGACCGACGCAACCGCCGAAGTGGAACGGTACATCGCCATTCCGTCGCAGGCGCTGGCGTACAAGGTCGGGGCGCTGACGATCCAGCGCCTGCGCAAGAAGGCCGAGGCCGCGATGGGGAACGATTTCGACATCAAGGAATTCCACGCCCAGGTGCTCGGCACGGGTGCGCTCCCGATGCCGGTGCTGGAGAAGAAGATCGACGACTGGATCGCCAGCCGTTAGACCGCGCGGGAAAATCCGGTAACTTTCCGGGGACCGGTCCGAACTGGTTGACGAGGCGGTTACTACCCTGGGGGCGCAACCAGAGGAATCAATAATGGAAATTTCCGCTCGCAGCGCCGGCCAGATGGCCGCCCTTGCCTTGCTCGTGATCGTGGTGACGCAGGCGCTGTACATGGTCAACAGCAGCGCGGGCCTCGGCATTGCGACCTCGATCATCTGGACTATCGAAGCGGTCGGTTTCATGGTCATGGCCGTGTTTGCCATGGTTGCGCTGGCGCGCCGTGCGAGTGCGCCGGTGGTGTGGGCCTCGATTGCGCTGGGCGGCATATTCAATGTGATCCAGGTCGGCATCGGCCTCGCCATGTTCGGCCCGCTGCAGGAAGCGGGCGACGCCTCCGCAGCAGCCTTCCAGGCGGTGCTGGCCGGGGCGTTCTTCTTCTATTTCGCGGGCAAGTTCCTGTTCGGGATCGCCGCGATCGTGCTCGGGATGGCCTTGCTCAAGGGGCCGATTGCGGCGCGGGTCATCGCCGGACTGGCGATCCTGAGCGGGCTGGCGGCCGTCGTGCTCAACGCCGTGGCGATGGGTGTGGGCATGGACATGGTCTTCGCGGCAGGCGCGGCGGGTACCGCGGCGGCGCTGTTTGCCGCGATTGCGGTCCTGACGACCGGGCGGCAAAGCATCGTTTCCTGATCGCGGGTCGTTTCCCGCCCCTTCCCATCAGGGCCCGAAACGCGTAACACGGATCCATACCCCGGGGAGCCGCTTGGCTGAGAGGGGCGTTTCGCAGCGCCCGACCCGTCGAACCTGAACCCGTTAAGACGGGCGGAGGGAGTGGGCCGGTTCTCGCCAGAAAGCCGTATCCCCGCTTACTCCGCCGACAAGGAGCAAAGCGCATGGCCGATATCAATTCCAAGCTCGAAATCGGGGTCACCACCGGTCCTATCCGCGGCAGCCGCAAGGTCCATATCGGTCCCTTCAACGTGGCCATGCGCGAGATCGATCTGGAGCCGTCGAGCGGCGAACCGCCGCTGCGGGTCTATGACACCTCCGGCCCCTATACCGATCCCGCTGTCCAGATCGACATCCAGGCCGGCCTCGCCCCGCTGCGCCGCCAGTGGCAGCTCGATCGCGGCGATGTGGAGGAATACACCCCGCGTGACGTGAAGCCGGAAGATAACGGCCAGCTTGGCCCCGACCGCAGCGGCGGAGTGCCTCCGTTCCCCACCGCACTGCGCCGCCCGCTGCGCGCCAAGGCCGGACACAACCTCAGCCAGATGCACTATGCCCGGCGCGGCATCATCACGCCGGAGATGGAATATGTCGCCGCGCGGGAAAATCTCGGCCGCGAAATGGCGCGCGAAGCATCGTCCGGCGGGGAAAGCTTCGGCGCCGCCATCCCGCTCAATGTGACCCCCGAATTCGTCCGCGACGAAGTGGCGCGCGGGCGGGCGATCATCCCGTCCAACGTCAACCACCCGGAATGCGAACCGATGGCGATCGGGCGCAATTTCCTCGTCAAGATCAACGCCAATATCGGCAACAGCGCGGTTGCCTCCGATGTCGCGTCCGAAGTCGACAAGATGGTCTGGTCGATCCGCTGGGGCGCGGACACGGTGATGGACCTTTCGACGGGCCGCAACATCCATGACACCCGCGAATGGATCATCCGCAACAGCCCCGTCCCCATCGGCACCGTGCCGATCTACCAGGCGCTGGAGAAGGTCGGCGGCGTGGCGGAGGACCTGACGTGGGAGATTTTCCGCGACACGCTGATCGAACAGGCGGAACAGGGCGTCGATTACTTCACCATCCACGCGGGCGTGCGCCTGCCCTATGTCCCGATGGCGGCCAAGCGGGTCACCGGCATCGTCAGCCGCGGCGGTTCGATCATGGCGAAATGGTGCCTCGCGCATCACAAGGAATCGTTCCTCTACGAACATTTCGACGACATTACCGAGATCATGAAGGCCTATGACATTGCCTACAGCCTGGGTGATGGCCTGCGCCCCGGCAGCATCGCGGACGCCAACGACGAAGCGCAGTTCGCGGAGCTGTACACGCTGGGCGAACTCACCCACCGCGCCTGGAAATCCGACGTGCAGGTGATGATCGAAGGGCCGGGCCACGTGCCCATGCACAAGATCAAGGAGAATATGGAGAAACAGCTGCAGGTCTGCGGCGAGGCTCCGTTCTACACCCTCGGACCCCTCGTGACGGACATCGCGCCGGGTTACGACCACATCACCAGCGGCATCGGCGCGGCGCAGATCGGGTGGTACGGCACCGCGATGCTCTGCTACGTCACGCCCAAGGAACATCTCGGCCTGCCGGACCGCAACGACGTGAAGGTCGGCGTGATCACCTACAAGCTGGCGGCCCATGCGGCGGATCTGGCCAAGGGGCATCCCGCATCACAGATGCGCGACGATGCGCTCAGCCGGGCGCGGTTCGAATTCCGCTGGCGCGACCAGTTCAACCTCAGCCTCGATCCCGACACGGCGGAGGAATATCACGACCAGACCCTGCCGGCGGAAGGCGCGAAATCGGCGCATTTCTGTTCGATGTGCGGGCCGAAGTTCTGTTCGATGCAGATCAGCCAGGAAGTGCGCGATTTCGCCGCCAAGCAGAACCAGACCGCCGACGGCTTCCTGGCCGCAGAAAAATGGGGCGCGGACACCGCCGCCGCCAGCAAGGCCGCAGCGGAAGAAGGCATGCGCGAAATGAGCGAGAAATACCGCGAAGGCGGCAACGAGCTGTATATCGGCGCCGGGGGCCGCGAACACGATTGAGGGCCTGAACCCCTAGATTGAACCTCCGCCCCTCACGCCGTGCCGGCCGCTATTCGTGGCCCCACGGCGCGGGGGGCGCAGGCACAGGGCGGGTGAGGTCGAATTCGACGCGGAACAACCGGCCCTCGCGCTGCAACTGATAGGCATAGCGCCCGTCCGCCGTGCCCGCCGGGTCCACCTCCACCCGCCAGACATTGGTGACGGAGGCGGTCAGATCGTTCGCCCGGAACATCGCGATGCTTTCCCCATCGACGGGAAATTCCTGCGCCTGCGCGGTGCCCGGCGCTGCGGTGTCCCCGCCATAGAATGTCACCGCATCCGCCGTGCCGTCTTCGTGCCGGTGATCGTGCTTCAGCCGCAGGCCGGTGTCGGTGCGCGTGACCAGCCAGGTGCGCGAGCGGTCCCAGCTGCCATCGGCGTTCCCGACATGGAACGGCACCGCGATCCGCGTATCGCTGCATTCGCGCACATGCATCACCATGGGCCGCCCGCGCATATCCGCATCCGCCGCCTGATCGGACACCATCGCGCCTTCGTAAGCCTTCCCGCAATGCGAAGCGAGCGCCTCAAAAAACGCCTCCTGCGGCGCGAGTGTTGGCGGAGTGGGCGCGGGAGACGCCGCGCCGACACACCCCGCCAGCGTTGCGGCGAAGAGCAATGGCAGCAGCGTGGCTCGGGTGTGGGAGGTTGGGGCGAGTATGGGGTTGGGTTTGTTCATGCGATGAGGATGCACGATGTGGAGGCAGGGGGATAGGGGATCTGCAGCTTCGCTGGCATTTAGTCGCACATCGCCGAACTCGGGCAGCGATGCAGTTTATAAATCAATAGTAATTAGCCGTTGTATGGCTTTGGACTGTTTTTGATCTTCCCAATCCGGCAGTAAGAGCTTGGAACTGGAATGAGGCACCACACTAATTCTAGAACTTTCAATTTGTACGAGGAAGATGGGTCAGAATTTTTATGGAAATTTTTACGAAAGGTGAGAGAGTTCGTGAAGGCCCACCTCGGGCAGGCGAGAGCCGCTATTCGTACCTCAATGCGTCGGCAAGAGAGGAGGCCGCAATCGCTCGAAGGACGGTTGAGGATTGGTTGGCTGACTATCCTGCGGGAAACTTCAGCCATTGGCTCGGCGATTTTCAAAGTGCAGACGACGGTCAACATCAATCGGCATTCTTTGAACTTTTCCTCTTTCAGTTTTTTTCGAAATCAGGTTGCGAAATTATTGCTGTCGAGCCTAGTTTTGAAGGACAGAAGGGAAATCCTGATTTCCACTTACGCGATAAAGTGGGTCGAGAATTCATAGTTGAGGCGATTTCGCCTAACTTTTCCGCCGATATAAACAAGGGTAAGGAAAAGCTTACTGCAGAAATAAAGGACGCAATCAATTCTCTACCAATTAATAATCATCTTTTGATCCTGGAAAAGATCGAAGCTCCATTCGAGTCGATCAATAAAAAGCGCCTAGCCGACGCGCTATTGCAGTGGATTGCGAATAACCCAGATGAAAATGATTTATTTGAATATCGCGACAAAGGCGCGTTGGTCCAACTCAAAGCAATCGCTCGTCGTGGGTTAGAAGCAAGCTCTCGCAGTCACCGGCCAATCGCTGTAGAAATGGGCGATGTTTCAATCAGCACTCCTGGTATGGAGATACGTCGTGGTCTTGAAAAAAAGCCTCGAAGTACCGAAATCTGAAAATTCCCTACGTGATCGCTCTAAATGCGCGAAGCATGTGTGATACCGAAGATGACTATTTGGCAGCAACTTACGGGTCAGAATTTGTCTCGTTTTCGATCGGGCCCGACGCTGCTATTGAGAAGAGCCCAAATGGGCGCGGAATTCAGATGGTTTGTTCAATGAGGGAGGACGCGCTCGCAAGCGGCACGTGAGTGCTGTCTTGTTATTCGATGGTGTAAAACCGTGGCAGTGGTCAGATCGCCGAAGTGTGGTCATACACAACGCTTTCGCCAATGCTCCAATTCATCCATTGAGACTAGGCGGGGACGAATGGCTTGTTGACGGCGAAAAACTCACGAAGATCGAAGGTTCTGAAATCTCGGCAATTTTCAGCGAAGCTGGCTAATTTGAGTTCGTGGTCCGCGTTTTGTGTTCAGAAAACCTAAGCCAGCGCTGTTCTAAACCCCAACCCGCCCCACCAGCTTGCGCACCATCTCACGCACTTCTGCCGGGGTATCGCCGCTGACCACTTCGACATAGCCGATGCCGGCGCGGCGGAGGGCCTCCCGCTTTACCGCGTCGCGGGCGGCGGTGTTTTCGCCCGTGTGGTGGCCCTTGCCCTGGAACTCGACCGCGTGGAGCGGTTTGCATTCGGCGTCCACGATCAGCAGGTCCACCCGCTTGGAATTGACCGCGAAATAGGCGTCCTTGTCCGTGCTGGCGAGGATTTCGCCCAGGCTGACCTGCCCCATCGCGCGCCAGCCGGGGCTGCCCTCCGCCAGCGCCTTGTCCAGCACGGTCAGCAGCCGCTGCTCGCCCTTGTTGAGGAGCGGGCGGGCGGTGAATTTGGCGCGCATTACGTGGCGCAGCTGGTCGGCGGCCAGATCGACCTCAGGCGCGGCGCGGTCCGGCTTCGCGCCGATGATCGAAACGACCTTCTTGCTGCCGGGTCTGGTGTTGCGCCCTTTCCAATAGGCACGGCGCTCGGCGCGTTTCTGCCCTTCGACCAGCCGGTCCACCCCGATACCGATCGCCGCGCCGACCGCCATCACGATCAGCAGCATCAGCGGGTTGTCGAGCAATGTTAAGGCGTCGGGCTGCATCGGTCCGATGTATCCGTAATAATTTAGGGAAAAGCAAACGCGCATTGGGGGGGATCGCCGGTGCCCCGCGCCGAAGCAGTTTTCCTACATCGCGGCGGCGTGATAGCGCGGCGGCATGAAACGGACCTCTCATCTGCCCGCGCGCTGTAGGAAATTATCGCATAGCGCGGCGTTACAGGATTTTAATTCTTCCATGGGGCGAAACTGTCACCCGGCACCCCTCAACCCCGCAGGAACACGCGGGTTTCGGGGGCGGACAGCAAATGTTGGACGTGTCACCTTTGTAACCCTGGCGGCGGCTGGCGGCTTGGTTCGGCGGGGTCGGAGCGGGCCAAGGGCGGGGAGTTTGCCGTTGTCCTCAAACAGGCGTAGCTTCCATCCGGGGCCGCCTCTTTGAAGGAGCGTGAAATGGTGGGGAAATATACATATCTGCAGGTTGCACTGGCGGCGTTCGGCGCGGTGTTCTGCCTGATCTATCCGCTGGCGGTGATCTGGCCCTCGGGCTGGGCGTGGCACGAAGGGGTGCCGCATTCCTCGCAATATTACATGATGATCGTGGGGGTCTACCTGACGCTCGGGGTGTTCCTGATCCGCGCGGCGGCCAATCCGGCGGCGCATGGCTCGCTGATCCAGTTCACCAACTGGTCCAGCGTGGTCCATGCGGTGATCATGGCGGTCCAGTCCTTCAGCAATCCCATGCACATGGGCCACTTGCTGGGCGATGTGCCCGCGTTGCTGCTGGTGGCGGTAGTGCTCGGTGTATTGACGCGGGGAGGGCAGGCGGACACGGCGCATGCCTGATGTCCTGCCCGCCTGATGTCCTGCACCCCTGATTAACCATTGCTCCGGCGGGCGGCGGTCGTTCGTTGCCTGCGGGGGCCAAAATTTGTTAACCATTTGCCGGTATCTCTACGTGTCATTCGAGAGGTAACTGGTGGACTGGGTGCTGCAATTTAGCCGAAAACTGGCCCGTTGGGCGGCCATTTGCTGCGCAGTCCTGCTGGGCCTCGGGGCATCGGGCGCGGCTAACGCGGCGGTGTGCGGACGCGCCGCCACCCCCGGCGCGGCTCCGGCGGGGTGGGAAAGTTACTGCTGGCTCGACTTCACGACCTACAACGACACCACCGCCCGCAGCACGGCGGGGCAGAATTTCTCCTTCGACCTGGATGACGGGTCCCGCCTGACGTTCAACATGCGCGTGACCAGCACCGCAGCGTCCGGCCTGATCGCCCAGATCGCGCCGAGCTGGACCGGTGCTGCGGTGGGGAACAGCTCGTTCCTCAACATCCCGGGGCGGCCGATCCTCTACACTCGGAACGAGGGCAGCACGGTCACCGCGCTGCTGCGGAACATCACCATCATCCCGCCACCCGGCGTCGCCTCGATCAACGATTTCGCCTTCGTCGTCGCCGACGGGGAATCGACCGACAACGCCGAATACCTGAACTACACCACCAACGGCGGGGTATGGGAATTGCTCGACACCGTCGCGCCGCAATCGGGCAACCGCTATCCGGTGCTGACCGGCATCGGCACCAACACCATGCGCTCCGCCGGGGGCGGGCAGCCCTCGCTGATCGGCGCGCATATTGCCGGGACCAACCGGCCGAGCCAGGTCACCGTGGTGCTGCGCGCTGGCGGATTGCAGGGCGTGATGCTGGCGGTGCGCTTCGCCTCGATCAAGCTCGACAAGATCATCCAGGGCGCACGGATCGATCCGACCGACCAGTTCAATTTCTCGATCCGCTCGACGTCCAGCGGGACAGTGCTGGCCAGCGGCACGACGAGCGGCACCGGCAACGGGCCGTTCACCGCAGCACTGGTCGCGACCGCCTCGGGCATAACGGTGACGCTCGCCGAATCGATGGCGCCCGGCAGTGCCAGCCCTTTGAGCCGGTACCGCGGGGCGCTGACCTGCACCAACAAGAGCACATCCTCGCCCACCCCGCTGCCCAACGGAGTGGTCACCAGCAGTTATCCGATGGCGCCGCTGGCCTACGGGGACGAGATCACCTGCCGCTTTACCAATGCGGCGTATCCCCATGTCTCGCTGACCAAGGCGCTCGGCGCGGGCGGCAGGATCTTCGCGACCGACCAGTTCAGCCTGCGTATCCGGCAAGGTAATACGGTCGTCGCCAGCACTACCACCAGCGGGACGGGCACCACCGTCACGAACGGCGCCATCCCGCTCACCCAACTGGTCGGCGGGGAGGTCCACCGGCTGGACGAGCTGGCCGTCGGGTCCACAAATCTGGCGCGGTATTCGCCCTCGCTCGCCTGCATCAACGCGTACACCGGATCGCCGACGGTCCTCCCGACAAGTGTCAACGCGGCCTTCATGCCGGGGTTCGGCGATGTCATCCGCTGCACCCTGACCAACAGCCGCGACGGCATCCGCGGCATACTGGAAGTGGTGAAGACCTCGCAGCTCATATCCGATCCGGTGAACGGCGCGGTCAATCCCAAGGCGATCCCGGGTGCGCTCATCCGCTACCGCATCACGGTCCGCAATGTGGGGGACGGGACGGTCGATTCCGGCAGCATCGTGATCAAGGACCAGCTGCCGGCGGGGATCACCTACAACAACGGCGCGCCGGTGACGTTCACCAACGGGCCCACTTCCAGCGGGCTCGGCACCTTCAACCCGGCCAACCGGGTGCGCTTTTCGAACCAACCCTCCGGACTGGACCCCTACACCTATACACCGGTCACGACGCCCGACCCCGCGATCCGCGGCGTCCGAGTAACAACCCTGGGGACCATGGCGGCTTCCGACGGCACAGCGATCCCCGAATTTTCGGTCACGTTCGACACGGTGGTTCAGTAAGGTACCTTGCGGGACCGGCTCTTCGGCTTTATCCGGACGGCGAAATGGACCTCGACAATGGCTGATCTCTACCTCAAGAACCTCGAATCGGAACGCAAGAGCCTGTGGGCGACGTGCCGCTTGAAAGGGCTGGCGAGGGATACGCCCGAACGGCAGCGGATTGCGCAGATCGATGCGCTGATTGCCGAGCACAAGGCGAAGAAGTAGCAGTCATGAAGATGATCCGGTGCACCTTAGTCGCCTGTATGACCCTTGTGGTGCTGGCAGCGTGTCAGAACGGTCCGGAGCAGGCTGCCGCGCCGAAGTTCGACGGCATCGCAAAGGACGAAGTGATCCGCTTCACGGGCACCGAACCGTTTTGGGGGGGCCAGGTCGAGGGTACCATGCTGACCTATTCCACGCCGGAAAACATCGACGGAGAAACCATTGCGATAAAGCGTTTTGCCGGCAACCACGGCCTGGGACTGTCAGGAAAACTGGGTGAAGCGGCGTTCGACATGACGGTGACCCCGGGCGAGTGTAGCGACGGAATGTCCGACCGGGTCTATCCGTTCACAGTCACGCTGAGCATCGACGGGGAGATGCGGGAGGGCTGCGGCTGGACTGACAGGGAACCGTTCAGCGGCCCCGAAAACCCCTGAAGCATCTGCGGTATCCAACTCCTGGGACCAGCCCGCTTCAAGCACAATTTACCGCAATATGCTGCTCTAACGTCGCCGCCAGCGAAGTTTAGGGGAACATCCCCGTGGTGCATCCGTTCTGCCATCGAACACGTATCTTCTTTTGCGATACGTGAATGTAATCGCACATCCTGTTAAATTTAAACGAGGTTATCCCCCATGAGAAATATTTCCCTGATGCTCGCTTCCGCCGCAGCACTCTCGCTCGCCGCTTGCGCGCAGGAACCTGCTGAAACAGACACGATGGCTGACGAAACGGCAATGGCGGACGACATGACCGCTGCCGAATCCGGCACGATCGTCGATGTTGCGTCGAGCAATCCCGATTTCTCGACCCTGGTAACTGCAGTAAACGCGGCTGATCTCGGCGCGACGCTCTCGGGCCCGGGTCCCTTCACCGTGTTCGCCCCGAATGACGCGGCCTTCGCCAAGCTTCCCGCCGGTACGCTGGAAGATCTGACGAAGCCGGAAAACAAGCAGGCGCTCGCCGACATTCTGACTTATCACGTGGTGTCGGGTGACGTGAACGCTGAAGCGCTGACCAAGATGATTTCGGACAATGGCGGAACCGCTGAACTGACGACGGTCAACGGCGCGATGCTCACTGCCAAAGTCGATGGCGAAAACGTCGTGCTGACCGATGCGGCTGGTAACATGTCGACAGTGACCGCGACCGACGTGGACGCGTCGAACGGCGTGATTCACGTAATCGACACGGTCGTAATGCCGAGCTGATTGGCGGATGGATCGAATTGAAAGAACGGGGCTGCCTGCGGGCGGCCCCGTTTTTGTTTGGTCTTAGCGTTTGCGGACAAACTCGGCGCGCAGCACCAGGCCCTTGATGCCCGGGAACTTGCAGTCGATTTCCTGCGCGTCTCCGGTCAGTCGAATGGACTTGATCAGCGTCCCCTGTTTCAGCGTCTGGCCTGCGCCCTTGACGGTCAGGTCCTTGATCAGCGTCACCTGGTCGCCGTCCGCCAGGACATTGCCAACCGCGTCCCGCACTTCGGGCTGCCCGGAACTGTCATCCGCTGCCGCTGCCACTTCGCTGGCGGGCATCCACTCGCCGCTGGCCTCGTCATAGATATAATCTTCATCGCCATTGGCCGGGTCTGTCATGTTTTGTCCGCCTGTTCGGGGAAAGAATAGCCCGCCGACGCAGCTTCCGCGATGACTTCGGTTGCAGTTTGCATGGGCGTGTCCTGCGCGAAATCATAGAAGGGCGGCTTTTCGTCCACGAAAATCTGTTTGGTCATGGTCACGGTATCGCCGAAGTCGAACAGGCCAGCGCAGAAGCTGTAATGGTCTGCCGGGATGAAGCGGTAGTACAGGTTACTGCCGCACGCCTGGCAGAATGCCCGTTCCGCCCACTCGGACGAACGATGGGCGGTAATCCGGTCCTGGCCGGTGATATCGAACGATCCCGCGCTCACGCCCATGAACGGGCCTCCGCCCCATTGCAGGCACATGGTACAGTGGCACACCTCGACCTCAGGGCGGACTTCCGCCAGTTCTATCCGGACCGCGCCGCACAGGCAGCGCCCGACGGCCGAAGGAATTGCCGTATCGATGCCGTCCATTTGTCCATTCCTTGTTCACCGCAACCATCGTCAGATCCAGCATAAGATCGCAGATCGAAGGGTTCAAATGCCCAATTACTTTTAAAATTATGTTTTTCCGGCCTTATGTGCTAGAACACTTGGGCTGACGTCGAAAACACGACGGACTTCGACGATACCGGCCGCCTGGAAACATTCGGCCAACAGCGACGACTTCCTCTTTCGAAACGACCTAAAGCACTTCTGCGTTGCAATTCTGCGCGCGGGAACACTCCGTTTCTCGAAGGGAAACAACTATGCCTACCGGAACAGTCAAGTTCTTCAATACCGACAAGGGCTTCGGCTTTATCCAGCCAGAAGACGGCGGCGATGACGCCTTCGTCCATATTACTGCTGTGCACGCTGCAGGAATGCAGACGCTCGATAAAGAACAACGCGTAAATTACGAGCTGGAAACCGGCCGTAACGGAAAGACCTCCGCGGTCAATCTGACGAACGCCTGATCGGATTCAGTTGGAGCCGGGGGCGACGGCATAGCGCCGCTGCCCCCGGTTTCACGCCGACTAATCCACACCACAAAATTCCCGGGAAGTACCGAATGAGCCAGTCTTTCGAATTTTACCAGGAACGCGCCGAAGCTGCCGCCAAGGAAGCCAAGGCTGCCACACTCGACAATGTCCGGGAACGCGCGCTTCGATCCGAATCTGCATGGCGGGAAATGGCTGACCGCGCCCGCGAAACCGACCGTGAGCGCAAGATTGCCGACAAGGCCCGTGCCGAACGCCGTGAAGCCGAAGCGCTTGCCGCGCAGCAGCGCGCAACTGCTGCCGCAGCTATCGAAGCCACCGAACCCGCCGAATAGTCCGGGCGCCAGCTATCGCTCCGTCCCACGCTCCGATTCGCGTCCGGTAATCCCGGCCCCGCGCAATTCCTTGCCTATCCGGCCCGTGAGCCACAGCCACCACATCCTGAAATCTGCCGCGAGCGACCAGAGCGGATAGGTGAACGTCGCCGGCCGATTTTTCTCGACCGTGAAATGTGCCAGCCACGCGAAGAAATAGCCTGCCACAGGCATCGCCGCAAACCACCAGTATCGCCCTGTCACCAGCGCGTAGACGGCTACCACCGCGACCAACGTAGTGCCGATATAATGCAGCGCGCGGGTCCGCGGCTTGCTGTGTTCCCGCAAATAGAACGGCCAGAATTCGGCGAAGCTGGTAAACTTGTCGGTCATCGCATCCTTGTTCTACGCCACGCCTGGCGAATTTAAAACAGGCCCGGCACTTCGCGCTGAGCGGGAGTCGGGATGTCCGGCTGGAGCAAAGTACGCGCGGGCGCGAGAGACTGGGTGCCCTGGACGCCAGGAGTTCCGGCGATTGGGCTACAGGCCCGTCCGGCGAGAAATTCGAGCGCTGCGGCAATCGACGCTTCCGCCGGATCGCCCAATTGGACGCTGATATCGTCGTTCGCGCGGCAGGTGTTGGGGACTACGGATGCGAGGCCGGTGTAGTAATCGCCCTGCCTGTTGGCGTTTTCCGTGCGGAAGGTAACCGCCCGCAGTCGGTCGTCGCAAGCGTCCACATCGAAACCGAACTGTCCGACCGGCTTGCCGAAGGTGTTGGCGCCGACCAGCGCCATATTGTTGCCGAGGTAGGGAATGAACGCATTGGTCACGAGTTCGCTGGCCGAAGCTGTGCCGCCACGACCGATGAAGGCGATCTTGGTCGCGGCGATGGCCTCCGGTTGGGCGCCGAAAGGTCGGGTTTCGTTCATCGACGCCTTGGATGGGCGCAGAGTGGTGTAGCTGAACACCTGGCCGACGTTGGCAGCGCCGAGGAGGTCGCCCATCAATCCGGCGGTGCTGACCAGACCGCCGCCATTATAGCGGAAATCGACGATAACCTCGGTCACGCCTTGGGCGCGGAAATTGCTGAATGCGGTACGCAGGTCGGGATCGGCAGTGTTGATAAAGGTGCGCAGGTTGAGATATCCGACCTGCTTGCCGCCATCGTTGATAATCTTCGCGCCGTAACGGTTCGATACCGGGTCGAGCGCGAAATTCGCTTTCGCCACGGTGACTTGGCGGGTGGTGCCGCTGGCTTCCCGGATGCTGAACACACGGGTCAGGCCGGGGGTTGCATCCCCCAGCGCGTTGATCACCGCTTGCGGACCACCGGATGACATCAGGGAGGAAATCGTCTGGAGGTTCGATGCGCTGGTGCCGACCGACAGCAACTCCACCCCGCGGTCGAAACCGGCAGGCAGGCCCGGACCGCCTTCGAACGCCTCGATCACGAACACGCGGTTGGCAGAAGTGTCATACCCCAGACGAATACCGAACCCCGCACTGGAGCCGGAATTGAAGAACGCGTCTTCTTCCGCGATTGAAGTGATGTAGGTGAAGAACCGATCTTTCGAATTGGCGCGCGCCGGTGCGACCAGTGCGTCGATATAGCTCTGGAGGTCGGTGAAGCTGCCTGGGTTGACGCTGGTGTCGAGTTCGGCCGGGAACAAGTACCATTCGTTCAGCACGTCCCGCACGAACTGCTGCCGGTTTGCCAGCGAGCACGCTGCAGTCGTCGGCGTGGGGGTCGGCGTAGGTGTGGCGCCGCCTCCGCCAGCGACCGGACCGGGGCTCGAGGAACCTCCCCCGCCGCACGCGCTCAACGCTGCAACCAGCCCGATAGTGAATGAAGTGCGACCCATGCGCATAGTCCGTTTGCTCCCCGCCAATGTGCGACCCGACCGGCAATCTCCGGTCAATTCCGTAGCCTTGCCGATCCCCCGTGAACGAGTCGTGAGCAAGCCCGCACACCCATTTTTCAGCTTTACGGATAGAAAGATACGTAAATTCGGCCCATTTTCGGCTCGGTCCAGTGGAAAACCCTGAATTTTACGCCTTGGACACTCGCCGCTTGGCCCCAATCGTCCTAGAGCAGTCCGCCAAAGGAGAATGACCTCGATGCCTCAATCCGTACCTGACTGGCTTGCACCCTCGCTCACGAATGTCCGGGATGGACATGGCAGGCTGACGGTTGCGGACCTGGCCGGGGAACGGGAACTTGGGCGCGCGGGCTTCGCTTTGAGCAGCCCGGCCTTTGCCGACGGCGGCGAGATGGACCCCAGCTTCACCGCGCAGGAAGAAGACGCGGTTGCGCCTCCCTTGGAATGGAACGCCCCTCCGCCAGGGACGCAGGAACTCGTCCTGATCGTCGAAGATCCCGATGCGCCCGGCGATGTTCCGGCCTGCCATTGGCTGGTCTGGGGGCTGCCCGGCCAGAAGGGCAAGCTGCTGGAAGGAGAAGTGCCGCCGCGGGTGGGCAAGAACGCCCAGAAGAATTCGGAATGGTTGCTGCCTGACCCTCCGGCGGGGGACGCGGCCCATGATTATGTGTTTCAGATCTACGCTCTCGATCTCCCGCTGACCCTGATGCCCGGGGCGACGAGGGATGAGCTGGTGGCGGTCATGCGTGGCCATGTCATCGGCGCAGCCGTGCTTACCGGGACCTACGCCCGGCATGAAGTGGAAGACGAAGCGTGGGATGAGGAGGATATCTGATACGCCGGTACGGATGATTTGCCGGATAGCAGGTTGAATACGCCAACATGAAAGGAATATAAAATGGCTGGCAAGAACAATGCACTACAGAAACCCGTAACTCTCTCGGGCGATCTCGAGAATGTAATCGGCAAGGGCCCGATGACCCGCGCACAGGTCACGTCCAAGATCTGGGAATACATCAAGGCCCACGACCTGCAGGACAGCAAGGACAAGCGCCAGATCAATCCTGATGCCAAGCTGGCCCCGGTCATCGGCAAGGACCAGATTTCCATGTTCAAGATGACGGCTGCTGTTTCCAAGCACCTCACCTGATTTTTATGGGCGCGGCGTGACCCGCTGCGCCTCTAGACCTTGCGCGGGCGGAACGGCCAGTCGGTCGCTCCGCTCGCCCATAGGGACAGCCAGATGATCAGCGGCTGCGCGATCATCCGGGGAATATGATAGGCGAGACCGGCTCCGCCATCCTCGCGCGCCATATCCATCGCAAAATGGTTCATGTTGGCGGGCCACACGCACAGCGCATACAGCGCCAGCCCGATCCCCGCCGCCCGCCGCAGTTTTTTGGACCATGGCTGGATCAACCCCGCCGCGCCGAGCAGTTCGGCAATCCCGGTCCACAGCACCACCGCTTCCGGCCACGGCACCCACACCGGGGTGATCGTCAGGAACGGAGGCGGGGTTGCCAGATGGAAATAGCCCGCCACCCCATAGAACACCGCCAGCAGCACTATGGCTGCGGTCCGGATGGCGGCGGTCCGTTTGGCGGCGGGCCGGATCATCCCTCGGTGACTTCCACACCCTTCCAGAACGCGACGCGGCCCTTGATGTGCGCCGCCTTCGCCTTCGGGTCGGGGTAATACCACGCGGCATCGGCATTCACCGCGCCGCCTGCTTCGACCGAGTAATAGCTCGCCGTACCCTTCCACGGGCAGAAGGACGTGGTCGCGCTGTCCTCCAGCACGCCGTCCTCGACTGCATCGCGGGGAAAGTAATGGTTGCCCTCAACCACCACCGTATCGTCTGACCGGGCAATGATCTGCCCATTCCATTTTGCCTGCATCATCACGGAATTCCTTTTCACCGTTCCATCTACACCTTTGCCGATAGAATGGCAGCGCCGAGTGCGAGACACAACGAAGCCGCTTTTCGATGTGCAGCACGAACTTTAAAAGGGGGAACCGCGCTGGCATTCCCAGAAAAATCGTGCATCATCTCCCGGCAACCTCGGGGAACCACAACCATGAAATACTGCGCCGCCTTCCTGCCGCTTGCGCTCTTCGCGCTGCACACCGGACCCGCCGCCGCGCAGACGCCGGAGGAGGTCGCCGCAGCCGCGCTGGAGGCTGTGCCGGTGTGGGACGGGCACAATGATGTGCCGGGCGAATTGCGCGACAGGTACCGCAATGTCATCGCGGATTTCGACTTTACCGATACGCGGGTCAATGCGCCCGATCATCCAGCCGACCGGGCGATGCATACCGATCTCGCCCGGCTGCGGCAGGGCAAGGTCGGGGCGCAGTTCTGGTCGGTCTATGTTTCCGCCAATCTGGCCGAGCCGGTGGCGGTGCAGACGACTCTGGAGCAGATCGATGTCACGAAGCGGCTGATCGCGCGCTATCCCGATGACATGGCGCTGGCGGTGACCGCCGACCAGGTTGAGGCGGCGATGGCGCAGGGCAAGATCGCCAGCCTGATCGGGATGGAAGGCGGCCATTCGATCGGTTCCAGCCTTGGTGTGCTGCGCCAGATGTATGCGTTGGGCGCCCGGTACCTGACGCTGACGCATTCAAAGAATACCCCGTGGGCAGACAGCGCCACCGATGCGCCATCACATAATGGCTTGACGGGTTTCGGGAAAGATCTGGTCCGTGAGATGAACCGGATGGGCATGCTGGTCGATCTCAGTCATGTCAGCGAGAAGACGATGCAGGATGCGCTGGATGTGGGAAAAGCTCCGGTCATCTTCAGCCATTCGGGCGCGCGCGGAGTCAACAGCCATGCACGCAACGTGCCCGACAGCGTGCTGCGGCGTTTACCGGGAAATGGCGGTGTGGTGATGGTGGTCGCCTATCCGGCCTTCGTGAAGGAGGAAGTGCGCCAACATTTTGCAGACCGCGCGGGCGAAGAAGCCCGATTGGCTGCCCTTTGGCCGGGCGCGCCTGACAAGGTGACAGACGGACTTGCCGATTGGGATGCTGCGCGTCCGCTACCCGGAAGCACAGTTTCGGACATGGCTGACCATATCGACCGAATCCGCATGATCGCGGGTATCGGCCATGTTGCGATCGGCGGCGATTATGACGGTATCCCCATTATGCTAACCGGCATGGAGGACGTATCGGGATACCCCGCACTGTTCACCGAACTTGCGCGGCGCGGTTATTCGCAGGCCGATCTGGAGAAGATATCGTTTCGAAACATGATGCGGGTGATGCGCGGCGCCGAAGCCTATGCGGCGAGCGTAACCGACATGGCTCCGATCGAGACACCAGTGCCGGAGTAGGCAACGAGTTTTAGGCGGCGCTTATTTCGGAACCCAGCTTCAGCACCTCGTCCCCGTCCTCCTGTCTGATCAGGTAGGCGGGGTTGTCGTCCGATCCGTCGCGGGTCACCTCGCTGCCCTTGAGGGTGCGGGTGACCTTGCGTTCGAACCGTTCGGCAATTTGCCCCTTGGCGGTGCCATTGCCCCAGTTCCAGGTGACATGCTGTCCAGAGCGGTAGGAATTGGATTTGCTCATCGCGGATACCGTCAAATTTATTCAGGCGCGGTTTCGTTCTCGAGCCGGCCCGGCGCTACCTGTTCAGCTTCTACGGCGTCGATCTCGTCCGCATTGTCGATGATAATGCTGTCCGTATCGGAGGCGCCGTCTTCCATGGCCCGCTGCGTTCCGCTGACGGTAGCCTGACTTTCGACGTCATCCTGGCTCCATGCGCCAAATATCCAGATGGCCGAAAGAAGTCCAATGGCCAGCAACAGGCTGATACCCAAGACCCAGCGCATTACACCGGTGGATTCTCCGCCCCGCGCTTCATCGGTGTCCAGATGTGTTTCTTCCCCACGGCGTTCCATCAGATCATATCCCCATAGTCAGTTGGCCGAAAAAGCGGCCTGTCCATACGCTGCTCAACGGGTATCTTATCACAAGGTTCCGCTTCCTTCACACCCTATCAGTCGCGCAGGAGTTCGTTGATCCCGGTTTTGGCGCGGGTCTGCGCGTCGACGGTCTTGACGATCACCGCGCAGTAGAGCGAGGGCCCCATGCTCCCATCCGGCAGCGGCTTGCCCGGTAAAGCGCCCGGTACGACCACCGCATAGGGCGGAACGCGGCCAATATGGACTTCGCCCGTGGCGCGGTCGACGATCTTAGTCGAGGCGCCGAGATACACACCCATCGAAAGCACCGCGCCAGTGCCGACAATGACACCCTCGGCCACTTCGGAACGCGCGCCGATGAAGGCACCGTCTTCGATCACCACGGGTCCGGCCTGCAGCGGTTCCAGCACTCCGCCGATGCCTGCCCCGCCGGATATATGTACGTTCTTGCCGATCTGCGCGCAGCTGCCGACGGTCGCCCAGGTGTCGATCATCGCGCCTTCATCGACGTAAGCGCCGATGTTGACGAAGCTGGGCATCAGCACGGCATTCCGGCCGATAAAGCTGCCGCGGCGCGCGACCGCGCCGGGAACCACGCGGAAGCCCGCATCGCGGAAGCGGTTCTCGCCCCAACCGGCGAATTTTGACGGCACCTTGTCGAACGCGGGCGCGCCTGCCGCGCCGTGGTCGATCACTACGTTATCGTTCAGGCGGAAAGACAGAAGGACCGCTTTCTTGAGCCATTGGTTGACCTTCCAGCCACCGGCGCCGTCCGGTTCCGCCACACGCGCGCTGCCGTTGTCGAGCATTTCCAGCACCGCATTGACCGCCTCGGCCACGTCATGGCTGGCCGGGGTTACCTCGGCTCGGCGTTCCCATGCGGCTTCAACGGCGGATTCAAGAGCGTGGGGCATCTGCGGGGTTCCCGGTTATATGGTCTGGTGCCTCCGGCTGCTAGCCGCACCGGCCCGCGCGGGCAAGTGCAGCACAGCCGTGAAGTTTTATCCGGGTGCGGGCTTTCGTTGCACGGCGTTCATGCTCCGGTTACGATTTGAAGCGTACCGGTGGGCGCATTCAGAAGGGTCGATATATGTCCGGCATTACTACTTCAATTCGCCCTGCTGCGCGCCTGAGAATTGGCTCTGCACTGGCTGCGCTGACGATATTGACCGCGTGCGGGGGATCGGGCGGTGGCATCGCCAGCCGCCCACTGCCGCAGCCGGCCCCGACCCCGACACCCTCGCCGGTCCCGACACCGACTCCCACTCCCGCTCCGACACCAACCCCCACTCCGCCGCCGACCAACTTCAACACAGCCGAAACCCGGCGTTCCGACGGGCCGGAGTTTCACGGCGCGGTCAGCGCGTGGACTGCCGGTATTTCCGGGCGGGGCTCGACGATTGCGATCATCGACACCGGGATCGATGCGACCAACCCCGAATTCGCCGGACGGATCAGCGCCAGTTCCGCTGACGTGGCGGGCACCCGCGGCTTCCAAGCCGAGGATGACCACGGCACCAATGTCGCGCTGGTTGCCGCTGCCGGTTTCAACGGCCTCGGGGTCGTCGGTATCGCCTATGAAGCGACCATCATGGCTCTGCGCGCCGATGATCCGGGCAGCTGCGCAACGGACACGGACGAGACGCTGGACGGATGCCTGTTCTTCGACCGCGACATCGCGCAAGGGGTCGACCTCGCTGTCGCGGCTGGAGCCAAGGTCATCAATTTGAGCCTGGGCGGAGGCAGTTCGAGCGCTACGCTGAACAACGCTGTCGCCCGGGCGGCGGCGGCCGGGGTGGTGATAATCGTGGCCGCCGGGAATGACGGGGACAGCACCGATGCGGGGATCGACCCGAACCAGCCTGACCCGTTCGCCACCGATCTGCTCGCGGCGGGCGGCAACAACGTGATCATCGCCGGATCGGTCGACGAGAACGGCAATTTCTCTCCCTTCAGCAACCGCGCGGGCAACGGTGCCGCGTCGTTCCTGTCGGCCCGCGGACAGGGGATCTGCTGCGCCTACGAAAACGGCGACATCAAGATCACGACGGATCCAAGCGGTACGCAGTTCGTGACGGTATTTTCCGGCACCAGCTTCGCAGCCCCGCAGATTTCGGGCGCTGTTGCGCTGCTGGCACAGGCATTTCCCAACCTGACCGGGGCCCAGATCGTGGAAATCCTGCTGACCACCGCGCGTGACGTAGGTGCAACCGGCACCGACACGACCTTTGGCCGCGGCATCCTGGACATCGGCAGGGCGCTGTCACCGCAGGGAACCACCCGTCTGGCCGGCAGCAGCGCATCGCTCGTGCTGGGGCAGGAAACCGGATTTGCCTCCCCCGCGATGGGCGGCGCGCTCGACAATGTCGCGCTGAATGCGATTATCACCGACGGGTACAACCGCGCCTACACTTACGATATCGGCCGCGGACTTGGCGGCGCCGCGAACCGTCCCCGGTTGCAGGGGGCCGTGGATACACGGAGCCGGCGGATGTCGGGCGGCGGTGGTGCCGTGTCGATGGCATTCACGGTCGGCAACGATGCGGCCCAGCCGAACCCGCTTCGCCTGTCACCGGAGGACGCGCGCATGGCGCAGGTTCTGGCCGCCCGGGTCGCGCTGCAGATAGCGCCCGATACCAAGCTGGGCTTCGCCTTTTCGGAAGGTGCGGAAGGGCTGGTGGTCCAGATGCAGGGCCACAGCCGCCCAGCCTTCATGATCGCGAGCAGCGCAGGCGGCGATACCGGTTTTCTGCACCGCAGCGACACGTCGGCAGCAATCCGCAAGCAGTTCGGAGCGTGGGGCTTCACCGCCAGCGCGGAAACGGGTGAGGCCCTGTTTGCCCGGCCCGGCAAGCGCGGCATTCCGGACATGCCCCGCGGCAGCACGCGAGAAATCCGGAGCTTTGGTCTCGCCGCCGATCGCCGCATCGGTCCGGTCGAAGCGGCTCTGAGCCTCACCTGGATGGACGAAAACGACACCGTGCTCGGCGCGTATTTCCATGATGCGTTGGGCGCTACCGGTGCGGATTCGTTGTTCGTGGACACCCGCGTAGGGATCGATATCGCGCCGCAGTGGCGGCTGGGCGGCGAATTCAGGCAGGGCTTCACCCGCGCGCGGTCGAGCGGTTTCGTGGCCGACGGTTCGCGGTTTGCCAGCCGGGCATGGTCGATCGACATGGTTCGCCGCGATGCGTTCCAGTTCGGCGATTCGATCGGGGTGAGGGTGTCGCAGCCGCTCCGGGTGACCAGCGGCGGATTGAATCTCAACCTGCCGGTCAGCTATGATTACACCACCGAAACTCCTGGCTTCGGCCTGCGCCGCGTGTCGCTATCGCCAGACGGAACCGAGATGATCAGCGAGCTTTCATGGCACGGTACGCTGTGGAACGGACGGTCCGCCGCCAGTGTGTTCTACCGCAAGGATCCGGGCCACTATGCCTCCGCGCCCGACGATGCCGGCGTCGCGGTCACGTGGGCGCGGGATTTCTAGGGAGCTATTCCAGGCCGGCTTTCTGCGCGTATTCATAGGCGCGTTGGACCAGCGGCAGCACACGGTCGGACATTTCCCGCGCATGGGCGCTGGAGGCCGTCCCGTCGATCACGCGTTTCTTGATACCCTGGATGATCCCGGCCAGCCGAAATAGGTTGAAGGCGAAATACCAGTCCATCGGCGGGACCGGGAAACCGGTCCGCGTGACATAACGCGTCACTGCTTCTTCCATGGTCGGGATGCCTAGCGCGGCGTGGTCCAGGCCGCCGATCCCGGCACGTCCGTCGGGTGGGCTGATCCAGTTGAGCATCAGGTAGGAAAAATCGGCAATCGGATCGCCCAGGGTCGACAGTTCCCAATCGAGCACCGCGATGATCCTCGCTTCCGTCTTGTGGAAGATCAAATTGTCGAGCCGGTAATCACCGTGAGCGATGCTGTTGCCGTGCTGCGCGGGGATAGTGGTCGGCAACCACTCGATCAGACGGTCCATTTCCGGAATGGTTTCGGTTTCCGACAACTTGTACTGCTTGGACCATCGGGCGATCTGACGCGCGCAGTAATCGGTCGGCTTGCCGAAGTCCGAGAGGCCGATTTCATCCGGTTTTTGCAAGTGCAGATCGGCAATCGTGTCGATCATCGAGTGGTAAATCGCCCGGCGCTCGTCCGGCCGGGAATTCGGCAAGGCTCCGTCCCATAGCGAGCGCCCGTCGGCGAGGCTCATGACGAAGAATTTCGAACCCAGGACGTCGGTGTCCTCGCAAAGGCCATAAGGTTGGGGGACGGGGAATCCGGTGGGGTGCAGGGCCGCCATGGCGGTGTATTCGCGGTCCACCGCATGGGCGGAGGGTAGCAGGTTACCGAATGGCTGGCGGCGCAGCACATAGCTCTGGCCCGGCGTGTCTATGCGGTACGTCGGATTCGATTGGCCGCCTTTGAACTTGGTCAGGGTCATCGGCCCGGCAAAGCCGGCGACATTGGCTTCCATCCACTCGGTCAGTTTCGCTTCGTCGAGCCGGTCCTTTTCGGGCACGGCGACGGTGCCGACCATCTCCTTCTCGTAATCCATCGCGGCGTTTTCCTTACGTGTCGAAGATAATGACGGAGCGTGCGGAGGTTCCGGCACGCATCTTGTCGAAACCTTCGTTGATCTGGTCGAGCGTGATCCGCTCGGCGATCAATGTGTCGAGATCGAGCAGCCCGCGCAGGTAGAAATCCACCAGGCGCGGCAGGTCGACGGGGAAATGGTTCATGCCCATAATCGCGCCTTGCAGTTTCTTGCCGCCGAGCAAATCCATTGCCCCGAGGCCGACCTTGCAATCCAGCGGCATCATGCCGAGGATCGTCGCCGTCCCGCCGCGCCGCAGGACAGCGACCGCCAGATCGGCCGAGGCCTGCCGCCCGACCGCTTCAATGGCGTGATGGACGCCGCCGCTGCTGATCGCGATAATCTGCTTCGCCGCGTCATCCGCCATCGCGTCAACGACGTGGGTCGCGCCCAGGACCTTGGCCAGTTCGCGCTTTTCCGGCACCGGATCGACAGCAATGACTTGGCCCGCACCAGCGATCCGCGCCGCGTTGATCGCAGCGAGGCCGACCCCGCCGCAGCCGATGATGGCAACGGTTTCGCCCGGAAC
The DNA here is from genome assembly GCF_009828115.1 of Allopontixanthobacter sediminis. Classification (GTDB taxonomy): domain Bacteria; phylum Pseudomonadota; class Alphaproteobacteria; order Sphingomonadales; family Sphingomonadaceae; genus Allopontixanthobacter; species Allopontixanthobacter sediminis. The sequence continues at coordinate 145,218 of NZ_WTYL01000004.1, forward strand.
CAGCTTGCAGGCGTTGAAAATCGCCCCGGCGCCCGTGGTAACCGCGCATCCGAGCAATGCGGCCCGGTCCATCGGCATGTCCTTGTCGATCGACACACAGGCGTGTTCGTGAACCAGCATCTTCTCGGCGAAGGCCGACAGGTTGAGCATCTGGTTGACGACTTCCTTGTCGGCCCCGCGAGTCAGCCGCGCGCCGCCAAATTTCTGCCGCCGCGTGTCCCCGCCAAGGCACAGCGCCATGCGCCCGGTGACGCAGAATTCGCAGTGGCCGCAGAACGCGCTGAGGCAGGTTACCACGTGATCGCCGGGCAGAACGGTGCGCACCTCGCTACCTACGCTGATCACCACGCCCGCCGCCTCATGCCCCGGGATGGCGGGCATGGCATGAGGGTAAGCGCCGTCGATGAAATGCAGGTCCGAATGGCACAGCCCGCAGGCGGCCGTCCGGATCAGCACTTCATGCGGGCCCGGCGCCGCGATATCCACCTCGCCGATGACCAGCGGTTTGCCCGCCTGATCGAGTATTGCAGCTTTCATCGTATGATCACATCCGTGCAGTTCGCGGGGGGATTACCGGGAAACCCCGACGTCACCGGAGCTGAAGCCGTCATCGCCGGGCTTAGGCGCATGGCGGGCGAATTCCATCCGGGCAATGGCGCGGCAGTGAACCTCGTCGGGACCATCGGCGAGGCGCAGCGTGCGCTGGTGTGCCCACGCTTCGGCAAGGCCGAAATCGTCCGACACGCCGCCGCCGCCATGGGCCTGGATCGCATCGTCGATGATCCGCAGCGCCATACTGGGAGCTTGCACTTTGATCATCGCGATTTCCTGCGCCGCGGCCTTGTTGCCGACCTTGTCCATCATGTCCGCCGCCTTGAGGCAAAGGAGCCTCGTCATCTCGATATCGATACGGGCCTGGGCAATGCGCTGTTCCCAGATCGAATGTTCGTAGAGCGTCTTGCCGAAGGCCACGCGGGATTGCAGGCGCTTGGCCATCTTGGCGATCGCTTCTTCCGCCACGCCGATGGTGCGCATGCAGTGATGGATGCGGCCAGGCCCGAGGCGGCCCTGCGCGATCTCGAACCCGCGACCTTCGCCCAGCAGCATGTTGCTGGCGGGAACGCGAACATTGTTGAGCGCGATTTCCATGTGGCCATGCGGCGCATCGTCATATCCGAACACCGGCAGGTGGCGTTCGATCACCACGCCTTCGGCGTCCAGGTCCATCAGGATCATGCTCTGCTGCTGGTGACGCTTGGCCTCGAAATCGGTCTTGCCCATCACGATCGCGACCTTGCAGCGCGGATCGCCTGCACCCGACGACCACCATTTGCGGCCGTTGATCACATATTCGTCGCCTTCGCGAACGATCGAGCATTCGATGTTGGTCGCGTCGGACGATGCGACTTCCGGCTCGGTCATCAGGAATGCACTGCGGATTTCGCCGTTCATCAGGGGCGCAAGATAGCGGTCCTTCTGATCGCGGGTGCCGTAGCGGTGGAACACTTCCATGTTGCCGGTGTCGGGTGCGGAGCAATTGAAGACTTCGCTGGCCCAGCCGATGCGGCCCATCTCTTCCGCGCAAAGGGCGTATTCAAGATTGGTCAGGCCCGGGCCGACGAATTCGAACGTATCGTCGACGTGGCTCCGGCCAGCCTGCGGGGGCATGAACAGGTTCCAGATGCCCTGCGCCTTGGCGCGGGCTTTCTCTTCTTCGATTACCGGCAGGACTTTCCAGCGTTCGCCTTCAGCCTTTTGCTGGATGTATTCCCCGTGGCGGGGCCGAACATGCGTTTCGATGAAGTGGCGTACCTGGTCGCGCCAATGCGTTTGCCGGTCGGTAAGATCGAAATCCATGTGCTTTGGTCCTTTTGAAAACTGAAAGATTGTTACGGGTTGGGCGTGCCGCTGGCCAATTCGTTTCGGGCGGCCACTTCAAGGGCGGTAAGGCGGGCTTCGTGATCGGCCCGGTTGATCGGGAATTTTCCCAGCCAATAGGCCGAAAACAGCGCCAGCACCACCGACGCGCCGATATACAGCAAGGTGAAGTTGTCGAGCACGCTCTCGGCCACTTGGCCCGGTTTCGCATTGGCCGGGATACCTGCCAAATCGACCATCAGCCCGGCAAGGAAAATGCCAAGGCCGGTCGCGCATTTCTGGATGAACCAGTGGCCGGAATAGAACGATCCCTCCGCCCGGCGGCCGGTCCGTTCCTGAAACGCCTCGACGATCTCGGCGACCATGGAGGATCCCGATACCATTACCATCACCCCGAAGACATTGCTGACCAGCACGAAGACATAGACCAGCGCGGTCGACTGCGTTCCCCCGATTTCCGGCCAGATCCCCGCAATCCTCAGCAGGTATGGAATGGTCCAGAACAGCAGGGCGAACATGGTGGAGAATACGGCGGTGGTAGGCTTGCCGTACCGGCGATGCAACGGACCCAGGATCAGGAACACGATCACCACGCTGGCGAACAGCACCAGAGGGTAGACGATGAACGCGGTTTCGGAAAACTGCCAGACGAAATTGTAGAGATACAGGGTCATGGAAAAGGTCATGCCCTGGCTGACGTAAGCCCCCATCGCGCCCGCCGCGAGAATCAGGAAGGCGCGCTCTGAAAAAGCTTCCTTGATTTCGGCGAACGCGATGCCGACCGAAAATGGCGGCGGTTTCTGCGCCGGAAGCCGGGCGACGCGGCTATGCTGGCCAAGCGCGGAGCCGACAACGGATACGAAGATCACTGCCGCACCGAACAGGCCGAACGCGAAATATCCCTCCCGCTGCAACATCGCGTCGCCTGGCAGGAATACGGTGTAGGCCAGCAGCATCATGCCGAGCCCGCCGATCCAGCCGAACAGGTAGCGATAGCGGAACAGCGTCGTTCGTTCGTCGTAATCGCTGGTCAGTTCGGGAACGAGGGCCACCGAAGGAACTTCGCAGGCGGACAGCAGCAGCCGCACCATGATGGCGATGCCGAGCAGACCCGCAAAGCTTGGTGCGGCCTGTGTGGGCGGGGACCACAGGACAACCCAGACCACCGCTAGCGGCAATGCGGAGGCGTACAGCCACGGCAGGCGGCGGCCCCAGCGGGTGTAGGTCCGGTCGCCCAGATTGCCGAGGATCGGATCGATTACAGCATCGACCAGCAACGCCAGGAACAGTGCTAGGCTGACGGTGCTGGCATCCATGCCCAGCACCTGGTTGTAATACAGCAGCAGGAAAACCGAAAAGCCGTTGTCCTTAACTCCGAACGCCATCGCGCCGAAGCCGTGGACGAGCTTCAGGCGCATCGGCAGAGGAGCCGAACGAGGGTCGGCAGCGGCAGTCAAGCGGCGGTAACCGGCATGGTTCTGGTAGGGGCAAGCATGGGTTTCGGTCCTCTCCAAGACGCCCCGCCAGCTTAGGCGGAACGACGATCAGGTCAACGAGCGCGTTATGACGCTACGGCAACGTGGCTTGTGTGTTAAACAATCAGCTTACGCTTGCGTAAAGAGGGCGAATCACCCTAGTTTCGGGGGCAATAAGGCGCAGATGGCGCCCGCGATTCCCATTTGCAGAGGACCCCGAACAATGGCTGATCTGGAAACATTCCGCAGCGAAACCCGCACATGGCTGGAGGCGAATTGCCCCGAAGAAATGCGGCAGCCGGTACGCGACGAAGAAGACGTCTATTGGGGCGGCCGCAACGCTAAATTCAAGAGCGAAGCGCAGAAATCCTGGTTCGAAGCGTGCGTGGCCAAGGGTTACACGGTGCCTGCATGGCCCAAGGCGTATGGCGGTGCCGGCCTCGAACCCGCAGAAGCCAAGATCCTGCGCGAGGAAATGGCACGTATCAACGCCCGCCCGCCGCTCAGCAGCTTCGGCATCTGGATGCTCGGCCCCGCACTTCTGAAATTCGGGACCGAGGAACAGAAGGTCCATTATCTCGGCGAGATCGCCCGCGGCGAAATCCGCTGGTGCCAGGGCTATTCGGAACCGGGCTCCGGCTCCGACCTGGTATCGATGCAGACGTTCGGCGAAGACAAGGGAGATCACTGGGTCGTCAACGGCCAGAAGATCTGGACTTCCTACGCCGACGAAGCGGACTGGATTTTCTGCCTCGTCCGCACGGACAAGGCAGACAAGTACCAGGGCATCACCTTCATGCTGTTCGACATGGCAACGCCCGGCGTTTCCACCAAGCCGATCTTGCTGATCAGCGGCAACAGCCCGTTCTGCGAAACCTTCTTCGACGATGTGAAGGTGCCCAAGGAGCAGCATGTCGGTGAAATCAATCGCGGCTGGGATGTGGCGAAATATCTGCTTGGCCACGAACGCGAGATGATCTCCGGCGCGGGCGGCGGTGACCGCACCAGCGCCATTGGTGTGGCAATGCTGCGCCAGGCCGCCAAGGAAGGCGGCGACCTTGACCCGATGCTACGCGCCGAACTGGCGATGTTCGACATCGATGCACTGGCTTACGGTGCCATGGGCGAGAAATTCCTCGACGAAATCAAGGTCGGCAAAGCGCATCCCGCACAGCCGAACATGATGAAATATGTCGGGACGGAGCTTAACAAGCGTCGCCACGAATTGATGATGTCAGCCGGCGGCAGCCGCAGCCTCGAATGGGACAGCGAGGAAACGAGCGGCGGCAAGCCATCGCGCGGCTGGCTGCGGACCAAGGCCAACTCTATCGAAGGCGGCACCAGCGAAGTGATGCTGAACGTGATCGCCAAGCGCATCCTGGATTTGCCGGGCGCCTGAAGCAAGATTGATTGATCGGTCGTCACGCCCGCAAACGCGGGGGCCCGCTTGCCGCGGGGACGACGGGAGAGGAAACTGACATGCCACTGTATTACGACGACGATCAGACGATGCTGGCCGACAGCGCCAGCCAGTTCATGGCTGAAGAAGGCGCGATCAAGACCCAGCTGCGCCATTGGCGCGACACCGGCTGCAAGGATGGTTTCGGCCATGAATTGTGGAAGCAGTTCGGCGAAATGGGGTTCACCGGAATACTGGTCTCCGAGGACGATGGCGGTCTGGGGATGGGCCACGTCGAAGCCGGTATCGTGCTCGAGGAAATCGGCCGTAACCTTACTCCGTCGCCATTCCTGACAAGTTCCGTGCTGGCGGCTACCGCGCTTGGCCGTGCCAGTGACGATCTGCGCGGGCGCTACCTGCCAGGCCTTCTCACCGGCGAGAGCGTCTTTGCCGTCGCAATCGACGAAGGTGCGAAGCACCGCCCCGAGCGGATCGCGACCCGCGCCGAAAAATCTGGCAACGGTTTCAAGCTGTCCGGCAAGAAGGATTTCGTCATCCACGGCGCCAGTGCGGACATGATCATCGTGGCCGCGCGCACCTCCGGTTCGGATGACGACGCGGAAGGGGTCACGCTGTTCGCTGTGCCCCGGGACGCCGCCGGCCTCAGCCAGGACGCGGTCAAGCTGGTCGACAGTTCGATCGCGACGCATATGGTGCTGGACGGCGTAGAGCTGGACGGCGGAGCAGTCATCGGCGAAGTCGATGGCGGGCGCGAAATCCTCGAACGGATGCTCAACGCGGGCCGCATCGGCGCCGCTGCGGAGGGCGTCGGGGTTGCCCGGGGCGCGATGGACATGACCGTCGATTACCTCAAGCAGCGCAAGCAGTTCGGCAAGTTGATCGGCGAATTCCAGGCGCTGCAGCACCGCGCCGCGCACCTTTACTCCGAAGTCGAGATTTCCCGCGCAGCGGTGATCAAGGCGCAGCAACTTCTCGATGCCGATGCCCCGAGCGCCGCGCTGATGGTTTCGGTCGCGAAGGCCAAGGTCGGCCAGACGGCGGGCCTTGCTGTTCGTGAAGGTGTCCAGATGCATGGCGGCATCGGCATGACCGACGAGTATGACATCGGCCTGTATATGAAGCGCGACCGCGCGCTGCAGGAATTCCTCGGCGACGTGTATTACCACGCCGAACGGGTCGCCCAGATCAGCGGCTATTGAGGCTTTTGGAGAGACAATAATGAACATCACCGAACTTTTCAGCCTCGAAGGCCGTATCGCATTGGTCACCGGTGGTTCGCGCGGAATCGGCAAGATGATTGTCGAGGGCTTCCTCGCCGCGGGCTGCGCGAAGGTTTATATCACCGCGCGCAAGGTTGATGAGATCAATGCCACGATCGAGGAGTTTGGTGACAAGGTAATCGGCTTGCCCGGGGATCTTTCGAACATGGAAGGTATCCAGCGTCTCGCGGACCAGATTGCCGAGCGCGAAGACCATCTGGATATCCTGGTCAACAACGCCGGCGCGGCATGGGGCCAGCCGTTCGCGGAGTTCAGCGAAGCCGGCTGGGACCGGACGATGGACCTGAACGTCAAGACCCCGTTCTTCCTGACCCAGAAGCTCCATGGTCTGTTGAAAGCAGCGGCGAGCGCCGATCGTCCGGCCAAGGTCATCAATATCTCCAGCATCGACGGCCAGCGGATCAACCCTTGGCTGACCTATCCCTACCAAGCGTCAAAGGCGGCGGTGATCCACCTGACACGGCGGCTGGCGGCAGAGCTGGTGCCTGACAACATCATCGTCACCTCGATCGCGCCGGGGGCTTTCCCAAGCGCGATGAACCGCGCCGCGCGCGATCACGAGGACGCGGCGGCGACGGGTATTCCGGCGAAGCGTGTGGGCAATGCGGAAGATATGGCGGCCGGGGCGATCTACCTTGCCAGCCGGGCCGGCGATTATGTGATCGGCGATACGCTGACGATCGACGGCGGTGTGGTCAACGCGCACCTGCCGAGCCACTTCGCGCAGCCGTAATTCGCGTCCGAGCGGGCCGGTCAGCCCGGCCCGTTCAGCGCATCAGTTCACGGACGAAATCCACCAGCCCTGTCTGGCGCGCGCGGCGCATGCGTTCGGAATTGAGGATGCCGGTGACCTTGTCAAAACAGGCGTTGATATCGTCGTTGACCACGACATAGTCGTAACCGTCCCAATGGCTGATTTCGGAGCGCGCGCGGGCCATCCGGTCCGCGACCACCTGGGTGCTGTCGGTGCCGCGTGAAGCCAGGCGCCGCTGAAGTTCCTCGATGCTCGGCGGCAACAGGAAAACCCGGACCACGTCGACTTCCATGCGCTGGTACAATTGCTGCGTACCCTGCCAGTCGATATCGAACAGATAGTCGTGACCAGCTTTCAGGCCTGCTTTGATTTCAGCCTTGGGAGTGCCGTAGAGATGCCCGAAGACTTCTGCCCATTCGAGAAATTCACCTGCTTCGACCTTGCTGTTGAATTCATCTGCGTCGACGAAAAAGTAATCGCGCCCGTGCACTTCGCCGGGCCGCATCGGCCGGGTGGTGTACGATACCGAGAGGCGGATTTGCCCGTCCTCCGCCAGGATACGCCGGGCGATGGTAGTTTTGCCCGCGCCCGACGGGGACGACAGGATAAACATCAACCCGCGGCGATGGAGTGTGTCTGGTGATGAAGCGGTCATGCCCGCTCATGGGCGGAGATGGGCAGGAAAATCAAGTGCTGCGGCGAATTGTCGCCCGGCTTACTCTTCGGCCTGTTCGGCCAGCGCCTTGTCGCCGGCCCGTTGGGCTGATCGGCGCGATTTACTGCGGTCGTACAGGGTCTTGGCGATCAATCCCCCGCCGACAATTGCGGCACCGGGTAGCGAGCGCGTGGCCAATTTGGTCACGCCGTACGCGGCAAGCGTATGGATCAGGGAACGGTTTTCCACGATCGCCTTGGCCTGCGTCCGGTCATAGCGGCGCGAGAGCAGTCCTTTTTCCAGCGTGAGGCGGACAAATCGGCCCATGCTCCGGAGCGCGATATCGTGGATGATTAGGTTGGTGCTGGGGTTGGGGCTCGGTCCGGCAATTTCGTTCCCGGACTTGGTCACCTTGTCTGCGGCCTTGCGAAATGCCTTCGCCGACCGGTCGGTAGGAGCCTTGTTGGTGATTTTCCTAGCCATCAGAATGCCCGCCTGTTCACGCCGATCACCCGGCCATGCGGGCCCATCGGATCACTTCTTTCGGCCGAAATCGACCGTGACGACATTAGAGCCGTCTTCCTTGTTCTCAACGGCTTCACCGGCAAGCGGTTCCGGCGCGTCGTTCTGCGCGTCGTCATGCACTTCCGGCGCCATGTCGGCGACGGTCGCCTGGAACTGCAATCCGAAGTCGACCGCCGGATCGACGAACGCAGTGATCGCCGCAAACGGGATGTCCAGCTTGGCCGGCATCTGGTTGAAGCTGAGACCAACGGTGAACCCGTTTTCGTCCACGCCAAGGTCCCAGAACTTGTTTTGCAGGACAATGGTCATCTCGTCGGGAAACCGCTCGCGCAGATGCTGCGGAATGGATACCCCGGGGGCGCCGGTCTTGAAAGTAATGTAGAAATGATGGTTGCCCGGCAGCGTGCTGCCGTTCGCCTGGATTTCGCCCAGAACCCTGCCCACGACCGCGCGCAGGGCCTCCTGCACGATTTCATCGTAGGGGATCAGGCTGTCGGGTGCTTCATCGCTCATATTGGTTGCTAGGTGGCGTCGGCAGGCCCTGCGGTCAAGACGCAAAGCACCAAAACCGGCGCAAAGCAGTCCCCGGCAAGGCGGTCTTTGGTTGCACCGACTCCATCCGCCGGTATAGCGCCCATCCATGCGCACCGCCAAAATTGTCCGGAATACGACCGAAACGAAGATCCATATCGAGGTAAATCTCGATGGGACGGGTATTTATGACGTATCCACCGGCATCGGGTTTCTCGATCATATGGTCGAACAGTTTTCCCGTCATTCGCTGATCGACGTGGTCATGAATGTCGATGGCGACCTCCATATCGATCAGCATCACACCACCGAAGACAGCGCCATCGCGCTGGGTCAGGCCCTGTCCGAAGCAATGGGCGACAAGGCCGGGATCGGCCGGTACGGCAGTGTCTATTCGCCGATGGACGAGACGCTGGCGCGCGTCGCGCTGGATATTTCGGGCCGGCCTTACCTGGTATGGCGCGCCGGGTTCAGCCAGGACCGGCTTGGCGAATGGGACACCGAACTGATCGAACACTGGTTCCATTCCGTGGCCCAGGCGGCCGGGATCACGCTGCATATCGAATTGATCCACGGCCAGAACAACCACCATATCTGCGAGTCGATCTACAAGGGTTTCGCGCGCGCCATGCGGCAGGCGGTCGAACTTGATCCGCGCAAGGGCGGGGCGGTTCCGTCCACCAAGGGCCAACTCGGTGGCTGAGATCATTGCGCTGGTCGATTACGGCGCAGGCAATCTCCACTCGGTCCACAACGCGCTGAAAGCTGCGGGCGCCCGCGGAGTGAAAGTCACCGCCGATCCCGCCGTGGTGCGTGCCGCAGACCGGATTGTCCTACCGGGCGTCGGTTCCTTTGGTGCCTGCGCGAGCGGACTGCGCGCGGTCACCGGCATGGTCGAGGCGCTGGAGGCGCGGGTGCTGGCAGACGCAGTGCCGTTCCTCGGCATTTGCGTTGGCATGCAATTGCTCGCCACCCGCGGGCTGGAACACGGCGCGACCGACGGGCTCGACTGGATATCCGGCGAAGTCCGCGCGATCGAGATTACCGACCCCCATATCAAGGTACCGCACATGGGCTGGAACGATGTTGCCCTGACCCCGCACGAACGCCATTCGCGCCTGTTGGAAGAAGGGGAAGCTTACTTCCTCCATTCCTATCATTTCGTGCCCGACAGCGGCCGGGATATTGCCGCGATGACCGACCACGGTGGCGGTCTGGTTGCGGCGGTGGCGCGCGACAATATCGTCGGGGTGCAATTCCATCCCGAGAAGAGCCAGGGCTACGGCCTGGCCTTGCTCGAACGCTTTCTGGATTGGCGCCCCTGATGGAAGGTTTGGCTTGATGGAAGATTTGGCATGATCGTTTTCCCCGCAATCGACCTTAAACAGGGTCAGGTCGTTCGCTTGGCCGAGGGCGATATGGACCGGGCCACGGTATATGGCGATGATGCCGCAGCGCAGGCGATGCTGTTCGCCGAGGCCGGGGCAGAGCATTTGCACGTCGTCGATCTCGACGGCAGTTTCGCAGGCCGGGCAGAAAACCGCGAAGCTGTCGAAGCGATCATCGAAGCGTTTCCCGGCTATGTCCAACTCGGCGGCGGTATCCGCACGCCGGAAGCGGTCGAGGGCTGGTTCGAGCTCGGCGTGGCTCGCGTGGTGATGGGAACGGCCGCGCTGAAGGACCCGCAGTTTGTGAAGGACATGGCCCGCGAGTTCGAAGGCGGCATCGTGGTTGCAGTCGACGCCAAGGACGGGATGGTCGCGACAGCCGGTTGGGCCGACGTGTCGGACATACCGGTGGCGGACATGGCCCGCCGGTTCGAGGATGCCGGCGTCGCCAGCTTGCTGTTCACTGATATTGGCCGCGACGGGATGCTGACGGGCTGCAATATCGACGCGACGGTGGAACTAGCCCGGCAAATCGACATGCCGGTCATCGCCAGCGGCGGGGTCAAGGGGCTCGACGATATCCACATGCTGTCGCTTCATGCGCGTGACGGGATCGAAGGTGTGATCACCGGGCGCGCGCTATACGATGGGCGGCTGGATCTGGCGGCGGCGCTGGCGCTGGCGGCACGGGCGTGATGACCGTCCGATGACCGTCCGTATCCGCGTCATACCTTGCCTCGATGTCGCCGAGGGCCGCGTGGTCAAGGGCGTCAATTTCGTCGATCTGAAGGATGCGGGCGACCCGGTCGAGCAGGCGCAGGCCTATGATGCGGCGGGCGCGGACGAGCTGTGTTTCCTCGACATTTCCGCCACCCATGAAGGACGCGGGACATTGCTCGATATCGTCCGGCGCACTGCCGAGGTGTGCTTCATGCCGTTCACTGTCGGCGGCGGCGTGCGCACGGCGGAGGACGCCCGCGCGTTGCTGCTGGCGGGCGCGGACAAGGTTGCGGTCAACAGCGCGGCGGTGACGCGGCCGGAAATTGTCGCCGAGATTGCCGAGCGGTTTGGCAGCCAATGTGTCGTCGCGAGCATTGATGCCCGCAGGACTGCGCCGGGCAAGTGGGAAATTTTCACCCATGGCGGCAGGAAGGCGACCGGGATCGACGCGGTCGAACATGCGATCAGGCTGGCCGGGCTGGGCGCGGGCGAATTGCTGGTCACATCGATGGACGGGGACGGGACCAAGGCTGGCTACGACCTCGAATTGACCCGCACCATCGCCGATGCCGTGTCAGTGCCGGTGGTGGCCAGCGGAGGGGTCGGCACGCTCGATCATCTGGTGGAAGGCGTCACCAAGGGCCATGCGAGTGCGGTGCTGGCGGCCTCGATATTCCACTTCGGCACCCACACCATCGCCGAAGCGCACGGCGCCTTGCGCGCTGCCGGATTGCCCGCGCGCGGTTAGGTAAGCTTTGCCCCACGCGCGGTCCCGAAGCGGGACGCGCGCGATCTTCGCGGTTGCGAACCACGCCGGTGACAGCGAACGGGGCGCATGACCCTTCGCCTGTTGATTCTCGCCCTGATCTTTGTGGCCGCTCCGGCCGCTGCCGGGGACGGTATCCAGATTCCGGAACCAAGCAACATGGCGCTGATGGGGTTGGGGCTAGTTGGGCTGATCATTGGCCGGCATACGGCGCGCAGCAAGCGCCCAAGGAATGATCGCGCTCCCAAGGATTGACCACGCAAGTCTGACAATCCATGACTGCGGAATGGACACGCTAACCCGCCTCGAAACCACAATCCAGCAACGGTTGGTCGCCGATCCGGGGTCAAGCTACGTCGCGCAGCTGCATGCGCGGGGCTTGCCGGTCATGGCGCGCAAACTGGGCGAGGAAGCGGTGGAAACGATCGTCGCGGCGCTGTCCGGCACGAGGGAAGACCTGGTCGGTGAAGCGGCCGACCTGCTGTTCCACCTGACTGTGATGCTGGCCGAAAAAGGTGTGCCCATGGGTGAAGTCATGGCCGAACTCGACCGGCGCGAAGGCACCTCAGGTCTCGAGGAAAAGGCGTCGCGCAGCGAATGAACAGGATCCGACCATGCCGATAGACGCCATCGAGCCGTATGATGACGAAAACATCTTCGCCAAGATCCTGCGCGGGGAAATTCCGTCTTCCAAGGTCTACGAAGATGACTGGGCTTACGCGTTTTCCGACATCAACCCGCAAGCGAAATTGCATGTGTTGGTGATCCCCAAGGGGCGTTATGTCAGTTGGGACGATTTCTCGGCGAACGCTTCGGCGGAGGAAATCGCCGGGTTTGTCCGCGCCGTCGGCACGGTCGCCAGGTCCCACGGACTTGTCGAACCCGGCTACCGGCTGCTGGCGAATGTCGGAGCGCATGGCGGGCAGGAAGTGCCACATCTCCACGTCCATCTGTTCGGCGGCGAACCACTCGGTCCGATGCTCGCACGCGGGTAGGAAACGACGCCGTTGATCCCGCACCAGCGGCGGTTGGACGAAACTGTGACTGCAATGGCACGATTTTGTTGCCCAGCGAGTCCACCCTACGCTACAGCCCGCGCGTCTATGACGATGCTTCTATCCCCCCATGATGGCCGGTTCGATGGTCCGCTGCACCACTTTGCGGTGCGGGCGTATTACGAAGACACGGATCTGTCCGGCGTCGTTTATCATGCGAATTACCTGCGCTGGTTCGAACGCGCCCGGTCCGACATGCTGCGGTTGCTGGCAATCGACCAGCGGGCCGCCATTGAAGCGGGGCAGGGGGCCTACGCGGTCGCCGATTTGCAGATCCGCTATCTCCGCCCTGCCAAGCTGGATGACGATGTGCTGATCCTGAGCACGTGCACGCATTTGCGCGCCGCCTCGGTCCGGATGCACCAGCGCGCTTTTCGCGGCGACGAGCTGCTGACCGAGGTGCATTTGCGCGTT
>NZ_WTYL01000005.1 GCF_009828115.1 Allopontixanthobacter sediminis
TTCGCCGTCATGCGTGGTCTTTCGTCGACGCGGAATCCGCAGACCCATCGGATCGGTTACGAGACAATCCTTTCGCTGTTCGAAGGTGGCGGCGCGGTCGCGGAGATGGCCGGTTTCGACCGCGCATATCTTTCGGCGCTCTACAGCGGCAGCAACGGATTTACTTTCGATCAGAAGACGCGGCAGATCGCTCAAAAGGTAGCGGCGGAAGCCGAGTAGTTGGGGAGTTCCGTTTTCGGCGGGTTGAACCCACGGCGACGTTTCTGACATTCAACCACTCAGAACGCGACGCCCGAAAGCTGCCACGCCGCCATCAATTCGCTCCCAACTACCCCTCACTCCATCAACAAGATCGAGATCCTCCGATTTCGTGGGTCGGCGGGGTCCGCGGTGACCAGCAGCTCCCGGTCTGCGACGCCTTCAATGCGGCGGAAGCGGGATTGGGGGGTACCGTAGCGCATCAGGGCTTGGCGGGTCGCTTCCGCGCGACCGGTTGAAAGCGACCAGTTGTTCGCCACTACGCCCGCTCGCCACGGCAGCGCGTCGGTGTGTCCGCGCACCGCGAGTGGGGCGGTATCTCCGGCAATGCTTTCCGCGATCACCCGCAGCAATTCCTGAGCGTCGGGCACTAGCACAGTGGTGCCGAGCGCAAACATCGAGAAATCGGCGTTGTCGACTAGGTCAATCCGGATGCCTTCGGGCGTCTGCATCACCCGCACCTGGTTGGCGAGTCGTGCGGCGCGCCGGGACGCTGCCAGTTTGCGGGCGATTTCCTCGCGCAGGGATTTGACACGCGCAATCGCCTTGCTGTCCGGCATAGCGCCTTCTTTGGCGCCGCCCGAGGTGTCGCGCGGGATGGTCAGGGACTGGGTGCCGGTCTGCCCGGCGGCGTGGGGATAATTGTCGACATCGACGAGCGAACTGCCGGTGAGCAGCCCGTCCGATCCGGCGCTGTTTTCGCGGTACTGGACCAGCGTGGGGGTGAAGTAGTCGGCCAGCCCCTTCCGCTGCGTCTCGTCCGTCGCGCCGAGCAGCCACAGCATCAGGAAGAACGCCATCATCGCGGTCACGAAATCGGCATAGGCGACCTTCCAAGCGCCGCCGTGATGGCCCGCGGCGACTATGGTGATCTTCTTGACGATGATCGGACGGACGGGTTCCGCAGCTGGCGCCGGTGCGGATTGGGCCAGGGCGGCGGCCATGCTATTTGCCCTTGAGCAAATCGAGCAATTCGATCAGCGCGGGGCGGACCGCTTCGGGCAGTCCGGACCTTGCGCTTTCGACCGCGAGCGCGTGGGGATAGCCGTTGAGCGAGGCGATCATCACCTGTTTGACCGAGTGGAAGATCTGGCTGTCCTGCGTGTTGATCTGCTTCAGCCGTCCGGCCAGCGGGCCGACGATGCCGTAAGCGAGCAGCACGCCGAGGAAGGTTCCGACCAGCGCCGAACCGATCATGCCGCCCAGCACCGATGGCGGCTGGTCGATCGAACCCATGGTCTTGACGATACCCAGTACCGCGGCGACGATACCCAGCGCAGGCAGCGCGTCGGCCAGGTTCTGCAGTGCGTGGGCGGGTTCGTCCATGTCGTGGAGATGGGTCTTGATCGCGTTGTCCATCACTTCCTCGACCGCGTGGTTTTCCATCGACCCGGAGGAAACGACCAGCAAGGTCAGGGTGTCGGTGATCAGGCTGAGCAGTTGTTGCCGCGCCAAAATACGCGGATATTCGGCGAAGATGGCCGATTCCTGCGGCTGCATCACGTGCCCTTCCAGCGCGACCGGGCCTTCAGTCTTGAGCATCTTCATCAGCTTGCTGGTCACCGCAATCGCGTCGATATGGTCCTGCCGGGTGAAGCCGGGGCCCTTGAACACGCGGGCGAAACCGCCGCCGATGGCTTTGAGTTCATGCACCGAATTGCCCGCCACCGTCGCGCCGATGGCGGCGCCGCCGATGATCAGCATCTCGTGCGGCAAGGCGTGCATCACTGGCCCCAGCGCCCCGCCCGTCAAGGCAAAGCCGCCGAAAACCAGCACCAGCAGGATCACGATTCCAATCGCCTGTACCACGGTAAATTTCCTTTTGAGCGATCAGATCGAATTGAACAGGCTGAGCTGACCGATGCGGACAAAGCCCGCCTGGCTGGCTTCGAGAACGGTGAGCGTTTGCTGCAGATTGCTGATGGTGGTCGCGAGATCGACGCCGCCTTGGCTGGTCGCCTCCTGGGCGCGCGCTTCGGAATTGTCGGCGTGGCGGACCTGCACGGTCTCGATCCACGCCACCCGGACGCCGATAGCGGTTTGCGCGCGGGTGAGTACCTCGAGGCCCTCGTCGAACCCGCCGAGGGAGGCACGCGCCGCCGCCGCGCCGTCCAGTGCGGTGTCCTGCAGCGTATCGGCGAGACCCTTGATGAAAGCCAGCATGTCGGTGGAGACGCCGCCGTTGGCAAAGCCGAGCGCTTCGGGCCCGGTAATGCCGGCGGTGACGGTGAGCCCTTCGCCGAGCGCGAGGGTGCTTGCCGCGCCGGTGCCGGTATAGGCCGCGTTGCCCGCCGCGTCGGCGACATAGGCCGGGCCGTCGCCCTGTCCCGCGAACAGCGCGTTTCCGCCGATCCCGCGAATGTTGATCGTCCCGAGCAGGCTTTCCTGGATCGCGGCGAGTTCCACGCCGACGATCGCCCGCTGGTCCGGCGAAAGGCTGCCGGTGCCTGCATAGACGGCCAGTTCCCGGGCGCGGGCGAAATCGTTCGCGATTGTCTGCAGCGCGCCGTCCGCCAGTTGCAGATCACTGCTGGCGCGGGCGGCGTTGGCGCTATCCACCTCGGCCAGCCGGTCCATCCGGGACAGCCGCCGCAGGCTCGCCGCCGCCACCGGATCGTCTGACGCGGCGGACAGGCGCTCGCCGGTGGAAATCTGCGCCTGCAGCCCTTCCGCATTGCGGCGCAGCCCGGCCATCTGGTCGACCGATCGCTGGTAGAAACCGGCGGTGCTGTTGATGCTGCTGTCCATGGCGTTACCTTATCGACAGGATGGAATCGAAGATGTCGGCGGCGGTCTGGATCACCCGGCCCGACGCCTGGAACGCCTGCTGGTAGCGGATCAGATTGGCCGCCTCGTTGTCGAGATCGACCGCCGTTTCGCTGGCGAGCTGGCTCGCCGCGCTGCCCGCGATGGTCGCGAGCGCGTCGCGCGTGATCCCGCGGCTGCTGATCTCGCTCGACAGCGCGAACAGGACATTGTCCATTGCGGAGGTCGGGCCGCCATTGGCAAGGCTGGCTTGCAAGGCGGTGAGGTTGGCAATGTTGCGGCTGTTGGGCGCGCTGCCAGCGGGAGCGGTGGCAATACCAGCGCCGCTGCTCATGATGACTGCGATATCGCCCGCGCCCGTGCCGGAAAACATCGACTGTCCGGTGGTGCCATCGGGCGCGGCGCCGCTTGCCTGCGCGGCGTTGACCCGCGCGATGACGTCGGCGGCGACGGTATCGAGTTCTCCGCGCAGCGTGCCGAGCCGGTCCAGCAATTGCGCCTGACCCGCCAGCGATCCCGCGCCGGGAGAGACGGGATTGCCGCCCAGCGTGAAACTGATCGTGCCCGCGGGCTCCACAGTCATGGCGAGCGTATCGCTGGCTTCCCCGCTGACCATCAGCGGCCCGGCGCTGCCGCCCAGCCGCACGGTGGCGCGCCCCGCGGCGTCGAATTCGGTGGTGATCCCGGTGCGCGCGGACAGATCGGCCAGCAAGCTGTCTCGCTGGTCGAGCAGCGCGGCCTTGCTGACGCTGCCATCCTGCGCCCGGGCGAGGCCGCTGTTGGTGCGGGCAATCTCGGCGGTCAGGACATTGACGCGCGCGACATCGTCCGCCGCGGCAAAGCGGGCCTGATCCGCCGCGCTGTCCAGCCCCTGCGCGGCAAGCGAAAAACTGCTGGCGAGGGTGCCCGCGTTTTCCAATAATTGCGTGCGGAGCGGAGCGCTGAGCGGATCGGCGGCGAGCGCGGAAAGTCCGGCCTCGAATTCCACCAGCGCAGGGTAAACCCCGGCCTGTTCGAGCGAGGTTTCGGCCGCCTTGAGGCCCGCAAGCTGCACATCGGCGCGGGCAAGATCGCTGCCGGTGCGGCGGGCTTCGACTTGCAGGAAGGTGGAGGTGCTCCGCCCGATGCCCTCGACCCGGACGCCCGACAGCCGTGCATCGCCCATCCGGCCGATTCCGCCTGTTGCGGTCACTTCGGCCAGTTCAATTGTCCGCCGCGAGTAGGCGGGGTTGTTGGCATTGGCGATGTTCTGCGCCGTCACCGACAGGGCGGAACGCGCCGCGTTGGCGCCGGTCTGGCCGATGTTGATGAGATCGGTCGCCACGGCCTAGCCCCCCGGCTTCATGCGGGCGGACAATTGCGCCTCGATCAGTTTCGCGAAGCCGAACGCGCCGCTTTGCGAAGCGATCTCGGCGAGGTTCTCGTCCTGCATCGCGTTGAACTGTTCGAGGCCGGGCCCGCCGAACAGCGGTTCTTCGCCACCGAATTCGGTCGCCCGCGCGGCGCTAAGGAACTGACGGATGAAGATCGCCTCGAATTTCTGCGCGGCGGCTTTCAATTCCTTGGGCGAATTGATCGCGTCCGGCGCCAGCTCGGTCGGCGCGGGTTTGATCGCCAGTCCGGCGGGCAGGGTGATAGGAGGAAGGGTCACGCCCATTACAGCACGACCATTTCGGCCTGCAGCGCGCCCGCCTGTTTCAACGCTTCGAGGATTACCACCAGGTCGGCAGCGCCCACGCCCAGGCGGTTCAGCGCATCGACGATTTCGGACAAATTGGCGCCGCCGTTCATCACGCTGACGCGGCTGCCCTGGTCCTCGACCGAGAGTTCGCTCGATTGCTCGACGGCGGTCCGGCCGTCCGAAAACGGCGCGGGCTGGATTATGCGGGGGCTTTCCTCGATCCGCACGATCAGCTTGCCGTGGCTGATCGCGGCAGGCGCGAGCCGGACGGCCTGGTTGATCACCACCGTGCCGGTGCGGCTGTTGACGATGACGCGCGCGGGGGTTTCCGCCGGGGTTATCTCGATCATCTCGATCCCGGCCATCATTGAAGACCGCTGGTCCGCGCCCGCGGGCATCACCAGTTCCAGCGTCACCCCGTCGACGATGGTCGCGGCGAAGGGATAGCGTTTGTTGATCGCATCGCGCAGCCGCTGGGCGGTCAGGAAATCGGAATTGTGGAGGTTGAATCGAAGCGTGCCTTCGTCGGTGAAGCCGGTCGATACCGCGCGCTCCACCGAAGCGCCGTCGGCGATTCGCCCGACGGTGGCGATGTTGACGGACAGCTGCGAACCGTCACGGCCCGAAACGCCCAGTCCGCCGACCGCAATATTGCCTTGCGCCATCGCGTAAACCTGGCCGTCCGCGCCGTAGAGCGGGGCGAGGATCAACGCTCCGCCGCGCAGGGACTTGGCCTTGCCCATGGTCGACACGGTGATGTCGATCCGCTGGCCGGGCTTGGCGAAGGCAGGAAGTTCGGCTGTGATGATTACCGCGGCGGCATTTTTGAGCCCGGGGCTAACCCCGGCGGGCAGCGTCAGGCCGAGCCTGCCTGACACGCCTTTCATCGCCTCGGTCAGATAGGCGAGATTGTCGTCACCGGTGCCTTGGAGGCCCACCACCACGCCGTAGCCGGTCAGCTGGTTGGGCCGGACGCCCTGGAACGCGCCAAGATCGCGCATCCGTTCGGCTTGGGCGGTCACCGGCGCCATCAGCGCGGCGAGGATCAGGAACAGTCTGAGAAGATTTTTCATGCGCTCCGCTCCGGTCAAAAGGGGCTGACGGCGGAAAAGAACCGCGACAGCCAGCCCGGCTTGCTCGCCTGCTGCACCGCGCCCGCGCCGGAATAGATGATCCGGCTGTCCGCGACTTGCGACGACAGGACCCGGTTATCGACGTCGATGTCGGCCAGCCGGATGATCCCGGAAAACTGGACCCATTCGCGCCCCTGGCTCAATGTCATCAGCTTTTCTCCATGGACCAACGCGGTCCCGTTCGGACGGACTTCGGCAATCGTCACCGCAACCGCGCCGTTCAGCGAACTGGTCTGGGCCGCATTGCCTTTCCCGGAGAACGACCCGCCGGCCCCGGCATTAAGGGCCGCTGGGTTGAGGAACGAGAGCGGCCCGGCGGATGGCGGGGTGATCGAGGCCGAACCGGCGCGGTTGGTGCTGCCGGTGGCAGATTTTGTAGTGGTGGTGCTTTCGATCAGCAGGATGGTCAGCGCGTCGCCCACTTTGCGCGCGCGGGTGCCCTCGTGATAACCGGCAAAGCCTTCGTTGATGCGGAAGATCGCGCCGTCGCTGGCGGCGATTTTCTGCACCACCGGGGGCGGCGGCAAAGCGGCCTGGAAGCCGACTTCGGGCTGGCCGCCGCCGACACAGGATGCCAACGGCAAGCCGAGCGCAAGGAATGTGAGCGAATGGAAATGCTTCATGGCGTGTCTCCGGATCACAGCGTCTGGTTCGCGTTGCGGAGCATTTCGTCGACCGCGCTGATCATCTTGGAATTGATTTCATAGGACCGCTGGGCCTCGATCATCTCGACCAGCTCCTCGACCACGTTGACGTTGGACGCCTCCAGCATTCCCTGGCGGATGTTGCCGCGCCCGTCCTGGCCCGCGGGGCCGGTTTCGGCCGCGCCGCTGGCGGCAGTTTCCATCAGGAAGTTGTCGCCCGTGGCGCGTAATCCGTTCGGATTGGCAAAACTGGCGATGGTCAGCTGGCCCAGTTCGGCGGGGGCGGCTTCACCCTCTAGAATGGCGGACACGGTGCCATCGGGCGCGACGCTGACGGATGTCGCCCCTTGCGGAACGGCGATCTGCGGCTGGACGGCGTAGCCCTGCGATGTGACCAGATTGCCCTCCGCCGACAGGGTGAAATTGCCGGCGCGGGTGTAACCGGTGCCGCCGCCGGGCATCTCGACCGCGAAGAAGCCAGCGCCGTCCAGCGCCATGTCGAGCGCGTTGCCGGTGGTGTTCAGCGTACCCTGTGTGCCGATCCGGCTGGTGCCCTGCACGGCCACGCCGGTTCCGAGGTTAAGGCCAACGGCATAGGCGGTTTCGCTGGTCGATTGCTGGCCGGCGACACGGGTGTCCTGATACGCCAGGGTGGCGAAATCGGCGCGGTCGCGCTTGTATCCGGTGGTGCCGATATTGGCGAGATTGTTGGCGATGACACGCATCCGCGTATCCTGCGCTTCCAGTCCGGTGCGGGCGACTTGCAAGGCTGATGTGGGCATGGCGTAATTCCTATATGGTTAGGGCGGATTAGCCGCGGAGCGACATCAGGCGTGAACCGGCCTGGTCGATTTCGCTAGCGGTGGAGAACAATTTGGCGCGCCGTTCGAAACCGCGCTGGACCTCGATCATGTCGACCAGCACTTCGGTGGTGTCGACGTTGGAACTCTCGAGCGCGCCTGCGGTGATGGTCGCTTCGGCATCGGCCGGCAGGATGCCGCCGCCGATCACCCGCAGGAAACCGTCGAGATCCTTGGCGATACCGCTGCCTTCGGCGCTGGCGAGCTTGATTTGGCCCACCGTTTCCGGCGGCGCTTCCGGCAGCGCGGGATCGGCGGCGAAGACCGATCCATCGGCGCCGATCGATAGGCTCCGTCCGGCGGGCACGGTAATCGGTCCCGCTTCGCCCATGACTGGAAGGCCGTCGCCGTTTTGCAGCAGGCCGCTGGCGCTGACCGACAAGTCGCCGCGGCGGGAATAGACTTCCTCGCCGTCGGCCGCTTGCAGGGTGATCAGGGCCGCGCCATTGATGGCGATGTCAAGCGGCTGCCCGGTGCGTATGGTGGTTCCGGCCCGCATGTCCGCGCCGTAAACACCGCCGCGGCTGACCGCGCGCGCTTCCAGCGAAGGGCCGACCAATGCCCGGGGATCGACCGTAAAGGTCTCTGCCCGAAATCCGGTCGTCTGCGCATTGGCGAGATTGCTGGCGGTCACCCGCTGGCGGGTCATGGCCGATTCCATCCCCGAAAAGGCGGTGTAGATCATGCGGTC
Source organism: Allopontixanthobacter sediminis (assembly GCF_009828115.1). Taxonomy (GTDB): domain Bacteria; phylum Pseudomonadota; class Alphaproteobacteria; order Sphingomonadales; family Sphingomonadaceae; genus Allopontixanthobacter; species Allopontixanthobacter sediminis. Next base: position 8,034 of record NZ_WTYL01000005.1, read on the forward strand.
CATGACGGTCAGGTCCGCAGGTTGATGATGGTCTGGGACAGTTGCGAGGCGGTGTCGATCGCCTTCGCGTTGGCCTGGAAGTTGCGCTGGGCGGAAATCAGTCCGACCATTTCTTCCGCTAAGTCGACATTGGAGCGTTCCAGTGATCCCGACAGGATATTGCCGTACTGGCCGACGCCCGGCAGGCCGAGATCGGGCGCGCCGGAGGTGCCGGTGGCTTCCCAGCTGGACGATCCGGTTTGCCGCAGGCCGGTCGGCGCGATGAAGCTGGCGAGGGCAAGGCGGCCAACCGTATCGACGGTGCCGTCGGTGTAAGCGGCGTTGAGACGGCCATCGGCTTCGACGGTGACGCCCGACAGCGCTGCGCCTGCGCCGTTGGCGGTCGGGATCAGCGCGTCGATGGTGGTGCCGGGATTGACTACCGCGCCGGCGGCATCGAGCTCGAAGACCTGTATCCGGTTGTTGAAACCATCCTGCAGATAGCCGGTCCCGTCGATCCCGAAAGACCCGTCACGGGTGTAGAGGGTCTTGCCGCTTTCGCCGTTGCGGGTGGCGAAGAAGCCGTCCCCGATGATCGAGAAATCCGTCGACGTGCCGGTCTGTTCGATCGCGCCGAGGCCGAAATCCTGCTTGATGCCGGACAATGTCGCGCCAATCCCGCGAACCTGGTTGGGCGCGGTGTTCGCGCCGCCCGCTACCAGGTCGGCGAATTCCGCCTTGCTCTTCTTGAACGCGGTGGTTTCGGCGTTGGCGATGTTGTGGGCGATTACGCCCAGGTCGGTCTGGGCGTTCTTGAGGCCCGAAAGCGAGGTGTAAAAGGACATCGTATCTACTCCTTGGAAAAATTCAGGGTGTGGGAAGTGTCTGTGCGGCGATCAGCGCGTCGAGCTTGTCGGAAATCTGCTGCAGCGTGTCGTTGGACTTGGTCGCGCTGGCCAAGCTAGTGAACTGCGCCATCTGGGCCAGCATCTGCGAATTATCGACCGGCTCGAAAGGGTCCTGCTGCTGCAGCTGGACGGTCAGCAGGCGCAGGAAATCCCCTTCGCCCAGTTCGCTCAGAGAATTGGCGGTGACGGCACCCTGCCGCACGGCAGCCGGGGCGAAAGTACTTATGACGGACGTATCGGGCATTATTTGCTCCTCATGGTTTCGAGCATCAGTTGCTTGGCGGTCTGGATCGCCTCGACCAGGTTCTGGTACTGGCGGCTGCTTTCCATGATCTCGACCATCTCGGCGGTTTCGTTGACCGGGCTGTCCCACACATCGCCGTTGGCATCGGCAAGCGGATGATCGGGCGCATGGCGGCGGATCGGGGCGGTGTTTTCGCGCATCATCCGGTCCACGCGGACAGTAGAGAGGCCGGAGCTTGCGTCCGTTTCCGCGCTGAACACGGGGCGCACGGGCCGGTAGACGGCGCTTTCGCTGCCCGCCACGGCACCCGCATTGGCGAGGTTGGACGCGGCGGCGTTCATCCGCACGAGCTGGGCCGACATGCCGCGCTGGGCAACGGTGAACAGGTTCATAGGCTGCGCCATGATCATTCGCCCCGCAATGCGCGGGTGATCCGCTCGGCACGGCCCTGGACGAAGGACAGGGTGGCGGAATAGGCGACGGCGTTTTCGGCAAAGGCCATCTGTTCGTTGGCAAGTTCGACCGTGTTGCCATCCAGCGAGGGCATCACCGGCACGCGGTAACGGGTCGCCCCGGCCACGGCGTTGCCGCTATCCGCGCCCTGCATCCGGGCACCGAGCGCAGCGGCGAAATCAATGTCGCGCGCCTTGTATCCAGGCGTCGCGGCGTTCGCGATGTTGGACGTCAGCAGCCCCATGCGCTGCGAACGCAGTTCCAGCGCCGCACCGTGAATTCCGAAGATCGAACCAGCCATCTGCAAATCCTTTTGCGTGAAGTCAGTGCCGGATGATCAGCAAGGGCCGTGCCAGTTGCGATTTCGCTTAGGCTTTACGCGTGGGCACCGGGTCCAGGCGGCAAAATGCTGCCGCATGCGGCAATTCGCCGCCTGCCGGACTGAAACCCGGTGCCAGGAGGTCGTTCTGATCACCAGGAACAGGAGTGACCGGCGATGGATCTGACAGTGTTGTGGAATGCGGAAGGCGCGGCGGTGGTGTTCGGCGGAACCGCGCTCGCCACGATGCTGCGGTCCGGCGGGGGCGAACTTCGTGCGGCGCTGGTATCGATCGCGACCCTGGGCCGCTCGCCGTTCGATTATTCGGCGGCGCGGGCGCAGATCGCCGGGCAGGTCGAGGAAATTCGCCACGACGGGATCCTGTGCGCCGGGCCAAACAGCTCTTCCGACGAGGAGATCGCCGACGCAACCGCGGCGCTGATCCGGCACCGTTCGATCGGCGCGGCGCTGGCCACGCACGAGGATTACAAATCCGCCCGTATGGACCAGCGTATCAAGGCGCTGCGGGTGCTGGAACAGGCGAGCGAGCTTGCGCCGATCGCGGGCCTTGCAGGGACCTTGCTCGCGCTGGCCCAATTGCCGGCAGACGGGCTGGCGCGCAGCGGCATGATGGGCGTCGTCGCGATGGCGGTGGTCAGCACGTTCTATGGCCTGCTGCTGGCGCACCTGATGATCCAGCCGCTGGCCCGCTGGGTCGAACGGCGCGCCGATGCGGAGGAAGCCGAGCGCCAGCACCTGATCGACTGGCTGGCGGCGCAGGTCGGCCCGTATTGCCCACCGGTCAGGCGCATCGAGCGGATTTCCGCATGATCCTGCGTCAGGTCCATGGGTGGCAGGTGCTGCTGGCGGATCTTTCGCTGATCCTGTTCATCACTGCTGCCGCCACGATCAGCCAGCCGGGCACCGAAGCCGCGCCGGACCGGCTTGCGCAGCAAACCATCCGGTTCAGCCCCGGCGGCGACACCTTGCCCGCCGCGGTCTACCGCGTCGAAACCGGTGACGGCCCAGACGATCTGCGCGCATGGATTTCCGCCTATTCCCCCGATCCGCGCGAGAGCCTGGACATCACCATCGGCTATCACCCTCACCGGTTCGACGCGGCGGCGGACCGCGCGCGGGTGCTGATGAGGCAGGCGCAGGAGGGCGGACAGGAACCGCGGATTACCTTTGAGGCGGACCAGGGCGAGGGCATCACCGCATCGTTCGGTTTCAGCGGCAACACCGTAGTGGCACGGAAATTGCTGAACACTCCGTGATCCGCAACGGATGATGGAGTTTACCATGCGCCTTCCCCTAACGCTTGCTGCCGTCATGGCGCTCGTCGCAATGCCTGCCGCCATCATAGCCCAATCCGCCGCCGCCCAATCCGCCGCCGCCCAATCCGAGGCTAGTGCTGACCTCGACCAGATCGACCGCGAGGTTGCCGCCTTTACCGGCGCAGCCATCGGCACTTCCGGCGGCGCCCGCGCTCCGGTCGATCGGCGGATGCGGCTGGCCCGCTGTGCCGCTGCCCTGCAATTGTCGCCCTACGGTATCCGCCAGGACAGCGTGTCCGTGCAATGTCCTGGCAGCTGGCGAATTTTCGTGCCGCTTTCCCGCGGAACCGAGCCCAGCGGCGGAGCAGACCTCGTTGGCCGCGGCGACCGTGTAAGCATTGTGCTCCAAGGGCGCGGCTTCTCGGTCACCCAGTCGGGCGAGGCGATGGAGGCTGGCGGGGAGGGCGACTGGATCCGGATCAAGCCGCCCGGCGCCAGCGAACCGATCCGCGCCAAGGTCGTCAGCCCGGGGCGGGTGACCATTCCGGCCGGGTAGGGAGTTTTCCCTGCGCCCTTAAACTTTCCGGAAAGCGGACGTTCTGCTGAACAGGAACAATAAGGACAGGGATTATGCCCGCCAACGAAATTTCTCGAATCCATGGTCTCTCTGCAGCACGTCCGGTGAGCCGCGAGACGCAGGGCACCAATGTGGCACCCAAGCGTACGGAACACGACGCCACGGATTCGTCAGCGGTGAAGGTCGAAACCGCGGGGGACGTGGATATCCGCCAGATTCCGGTCGATGCCGAACGGGTCGCGCTGATCCGCGGCGCCTTGCAGGACGGCACCTATCCGCTCCTTCCCGCTAAAACCGCCGACGCCATGATCGCGGCACGCATGCTGCTGGCGATCGAGGCATGACCGCCGCTTCGGCAGGCCAACCCTCGGGGGCAAGATTGGCAGACCAGCTACGGCAGATGGTTGCCGTGCTGCAGGCAGAGCGGCAAGCGCTTGCCGAAATGGACATCGACGCGCTGATGGTCAGCGCGATAGGCAAGCAAGGACTGTGCGACGACCTCCAACAGGCCGCCCCCACGGGTCTCGACCAGGAATGCGAGGGCCTGCTCCGCTCTGCCCGGCAGCTCAACGAAGTGAACCGCCGCGTGCGCAACCTGCTGGCGGTGAATGTCGCCGCACGGCTGGACGCACTGACGGGCTCCGCAGGGCTTTACCGGCGTCAGGCTGGCAGCCAGCATTTCGGGCGTCACCGCGCCTAAGCTGCCGATCTGGCACGGTAGTTGCAGAACTCGGTTCGTAACCAACCGAACGGACCCTGCACGTGAGCGACCCGCTACGACTTTCCACCACTAGTCCCTCGGGCCAGCCCCCGGCTGCAGCCGAGGCGCGCGCCCGCCAGGCGATTGCACGCGCAGCCAACCGGACCGGGGCCGACTTCGATTATTTGCTGGCCCAGGCAAAGCTGGAATCCAGCCTAGACCCGTCGGCGAAGGCGAGGACATCCAGCGCCAGCGGCTTGTACCAGTTCATCGATTCGACTTGGCTCCACACCCTCGACCGACACGGGGAGGGCTTGGGGCTGGGCGGTGCCGCCGCCGCTATCGACAGTGCCGGCGGACGCTCACGGGTGGCCGATCCGGCGCAGCGCGAGGCGATCATGGCGCTGCGATTCGACCCCGATGTTTCCGCGCTGATGGCCGGATCGCTGGCGAACGACAACCGCGCCGCCCTGTCCGGGGTGCTCGGCCGCGAACCCGATTCCGCCGAGCTGTACCTCGCGCATTTCCTCGGCGCTTCGGGAGCCGGCAAGTTCCTGGGCCAGCTTGGTGCCAATCCCGATATTTCCGCCGCTTCCATCCTGCCGAAGGCCGCCGCCGCCAATCGGGGCATTTTCTACGCACCCGGCGGTTCGGCGCGGTCGGTTGGCGGGGTGATGGATTTGATCCGGGAGAAGATGGCGGGCGCAATGGAAACTGGCGCTGCCAGTGCATCCTTCCAATCCGGCTCGTATCCGCTGGCCGCGAGGGGGTTTGGTTCCTTCCAGCCGGTAACGCAGCGTTCGATTTCGGCATCGGGCAGCGGAGCGGCAGCCCCGCTGTCGATGGCCGATACGCTAAAATCCACTTTTGCGGTGACCAGTGATTTGATGCCGGAACGGGCACGCGACCATGTGCGCGGTGCCTATGCGGCGCTGCGGGCCTTCAAGCTGTGACGGCTCCGGTCCCGGCCAGCGCGGGCTTCTCGCCCGCGACGCTGGCGCTTCCGGTCGGCATCATGATGCTGATCGTGCTGATGGTCCTGCCCATCCCGACGATGATGCTGGACGCTTTCTTCGTGCTCAACATCGCGCTTTCGGTGGCGATCCTGATGGCGGCAATGAACGCCGCCAAGCCGCTCGATTTCTCCTCCTTTCCTTCTGTGTTGCTGTTTGCCACGCTGCTGCGGCTGGCGCTGAATGTCGCGTCCACCCGGATCGTGCTGGTCAATGGCCACGAAGGCGACGCCGCGGCGGGACAGGTGATCGAGAGTTTCGGACGCTTCCTGATCGACGGGAATTTCGCGGTCGGCCTGTTCGTCTTCATCATCCTGCTGATCATCAACATGGTCGTGGTGACCAAGGGCGCCGGGCGGGTGTCGGAAGTGTCCGCGCGGTTCACGCTCGACGCGCTGCCGGGCAAGCAGATGGCGATCGACAGCGATATCGCCGCCGGGCTGATGACCGCCGAAGAAGCCAAGGCGCGGCGGACCGAAGTGTCGACCGAGGCCGATTTCTACGGTGCGATGGACGGCGCTTCCAAGTTCGTGAAGGGCGACGCGATTGCCGCATTGCTGATCCTGGGGATCAACATCATCGCCGGCTTCTCGCTCGGCATGATTAGTCACGGCCTGTCGATGGGGGAAGCAGCGGAACGCTATGTCACCCTGGCGGTGGGCGACGCGCTGGTGGCGCAAGTTCCGGCCTTACTGCTGTCCATCGCCGCCGCCGTGATCGTCACCCGCGTCGCGGACAAGAGCGATCTTACCGGCCATATCGGCGGCCAGTTTTCCGACCCGCGCAGCTGGCTGCCGGTGGCCATCGTGCTGGGCGCGATGGGGATGATCCCGGCCATGCCGCAAAGCATCTTCCTGCCCGCCGCCGCTCTCGCCGGATGGCTTACCTGGATATTGAAGCGCCGCCGGACACTCGCCGCGTTGCCGGCTCCGGTCGAAGCGGTGCGTTCGGCCGAGGCGATCTCCATCGAGGACGTCAGCGATCATACGCTGGTGACCATCGAATTGGGGTACGGCCTAGTGCATCTGGTCGACGAGAAGCGCGGAGCACCGCTGGTCGCGCGGGTGACCGGGGTGCGCAAGCAGCTATCGCTCGAATGCGGGTTCATCGTGCCGCAATTCCGGGTGCGCGATTCGCTCGACATCGCGCCCAACGATTATCGCATCGTGTTCGGCGGCGTGGTGATCGGCGGAGCGAGCCTGCAGCCGAACCGTCTCCTGGCCATCGATACCGGCGACGTCGGCCCGCACCACGGGCTGCGGGGCGATCCGGCGGTCGACCCGAGTTTTGGCTGCCCAGCGCTGTGGATCGACGCGAACGAGCGCGACAACGCGGTGGCTGAAGGGTTCCTGACAGTCGATCCCGGCACCGTAATCGCGACCCATCTCAACCACCTGCTCGGTCAGCGCAGCGAAATGCTGCTCGGCCCCGAGGAAGTGCGGGCGTTGCTGGATGCGCTGAAGGACAAGGCGCCGGGGCTGGTCGATGCGATCTATCCCGAACCGCTGAGTCTCTCGGCGCTGACCCGCTTGCTTCGCGCGCTGCTGGCGGACGGTATCGCGCTGACCCATCCGGTGCCGCTGTTTTCCAGCATCGCCGCGGGTTTGCAGCAGACGCAGGATATCAACCAGCTGATCGACCATATCCGGGTGGATCTCGGTGCCAGCATCGTCGCGAAGATTTGCGGTCCCACGGTACCGCTGCCGGTCATAACGCTCGATGCGCAGCTCGAAAGTTCGATCCTGCAGGGACTGCGCGATCCAGCGACGGGCCAGCCGCTGGTGGAACCCGACCTGGCGCAGATGATCGGGCAAGAAGTCAGCCGCCTGATGGCGGACCGGATGGTTGCTGGCGGCAATCCGGGGGCACTCGCCCTGATTGTCCAGCCGCCGGTACGCCGCGCGGTTGCCCGCCTGCTGTCCCAGCGCGCGCCGGACTGCATGGTCCTGTCGATCTCCGAATTGCCTGCGTCCCAGCCGATCGAGGTGATTGCCGTGATCGGCGTCGAGCCAGCCGCTCCCCTCCAGTCGGCAGAGATGCCCGGAAACCAGCCGAAGGAATTTGTGCCCTCATGAAACACGACCAATCCGTATTTTCACCCGCGGCCGCCTATTGCAGCCAGGCCGAGGTGGAGGACAAGGTCCGCCGATTCATGCCGATGGTCCGCAAGGCCGCCTGGCATATCCATGGCTCTGGCCGTGATGGGCTGGAGATTGACGACCTGCTGCAGGTTGGCCTGATCGCGCTGACTGAATGTGCCCGCCGCCACTCAGGCCCGACGGAGGATGGCTTTGCCGCCTACGCCAAGATGCGCGTGCGCGGGGCGATGGTGGATGTGCTGCGCAAGATGGCCCCGGAAACGCGCGGGTCGATGAAGCGGCGTCAGCGCCATGACGCTGCCCGCAGCCAATTCCAGGCACTGCATGGCCGCGAACCCGGCGCGGATGAACTCGCCGCAATTCTGGGAGTCGCCCAGTCCGATCTGGTGAAATACCTCGCCGAACCGATCCGCCTCGTGTCGATCGATGACGAGTATGACGAACACAGCCCGGCATTCGCGCAGGACGTTCCCAGCCCGTTCGAAGCGCTGGCGGAGAGAGAGCAAAGCGGCGAACTCGCCGATGTCCTGGCGACCTTGCCGGAGCGCCTGCAACTGGTTTTGCAGCTGTATTTTGTCGAGGAGCTGAACCTGGCGGAGATCGCCGCGGTGCTGGAAGTAAGCGTACCCCGGGTGCACCAGCTCAAGGCGGATGCGCTCAAGCGGGCGCGCGAAGGACTTGAAATGTGAACCTGAAACAACAAAATGTTCATCCAGTTGTAAAGGAACGATCATAAAAGCCCCGAAATGACGGTAACAGCAATCGTGCTCGCCGGGCGGCGAAGCGGGGTCCTCGACCCCCTTGCAGCCGACGCGGGCGTTCCACTCAAGTGTCTCGTTCCGGTCGGCGGGAAGCCGCTGATCGACCATGTCATCGCGGCACTGCTGTCGAGCCCGCCGATTACGTCGGTCAGGGTGGTGGCGGACGAGGCCGAACTGCTCCGATCGCACATCGCCGAAGCCTTCCCGGCCGCCAACATTCCGATCGAGGTGCTTCCGGCCGCGCATAATCTGGTCGACAGCATCGTCGCCGGTGCCGAGGGCGCAGCCTATCCGCTCCTGATCACCACCGCCGACAACGTCATGCTCACTCCGCAAAGCGTGGAGGAATTCGTCGCCGGAGCCGGCGGCCCTGGCCGAAACACCGGCGGTGTCGCGCTGGCGATGGCGCGGCGCGAAGCGGTGATGACCGCCCATCCGGAGGGGCAGCGCCGGTTCTACCGCTTCAGCGACGGCGAGTTCTCAAACTGCAACACCTATTGGATCGGATCGCGGGCCGCCCTGTCCGGCGCTGAAACCTTCCGCAGCGGCGGGCAGTTCATCAAATATCCCTCGCGCATTGCCAAGACCTTCGGTCTATGGAACCTGTTCAAGTTCTATTTCGGGCTTGGCAGCGTGCAGGCCTGTTTCGACGGCATCGGGCGAAAGCTCGGATTTCCGGTGCGGATGGTCGAACTCAGCGACGGGGCAATGGCAATCGATGTCGATAACGAACGTTCGCACCGCGTGACCGCGAAATTGCTCGAACAGAGGAACGCTGCCACCCTGGCAGGATGATGCGCCGGATTCTCGCAAATGCCGGGTGGCTGCTCGGCGGCAAGGGCGTCAACGCGGCGCTCAGCCTGGTTTACCTGGCGATCGCGACACGTGCGCTCGGGCTTGCGGAGTTCGGCCAGTTCACCCTGGTGGTCGCGTTGGCGCAGGCGCTGACGGGCATCGCCAGCTTCCAGACCTGGCTGTTCGTGGTTCGATGGGGCAACAGCGCGGCACAGAGCAGCGCGGAGGCGGCCCGCGATGTGATCGGTTTTGCGACCGCGCTCGACCTGATGAGCATGGTGCTCGGCATACTGATCGCCGCGGCGTTGGCTTTGTCCGCCCTGCACTGGGTTGGCCTGCCGGCGGATCTCGCGTGGCCCGCATTCCTGTTCTGCGCCGTTTCGATGCTTGCCATCCGGTCGACCCCAACGGGGATCCTGCGGCTGCATGATCGGTACGCCCGGGCGGCCAGCGCGGAGACCGCGATACCGATCACCCGCGCAATCGGGGCAGGACTGGCCGCGCTGTTCATGCCAACGATCCTCGGGTTCCTGCTGGCTTGGGCGGCGGCGGAACTGGCGGCGGCGCTGGCATGCTGGGCGGCCGCGGCGCGGTTCGGCCGGCCGCAGCTGTCGGCCATCAGTCTGACCCGGCTGCCGCGAAAGGAAGCCGGGGTGTGGCCGTTCGTGCTGTCGACCAATTTCACTTCCAGCACCAGCGTCGCGGGACGGCAGGTGTTGCTGCTGCTGGTTGGCGCGTTCGGCGGCGCGACCATGGCGGGAATTTACCGGGTCGCGGCGCAACTGGGGCTGGCGGTGCTGAAGTTGGGGCAGGCGGTCCTGCAGGCAATTTTCCCCGATCTCGTTCGGGCAGGTCCGCAGGACCATGTGCTGGCGGGACGGATCGCACGGGTGGCGGCGGTCACCGCGCTTGCAAGCATTGCTCTCGCCGTGGCGGGCGGGGAACTGCTCATCGCCGCAGTTGCCGGCCCGGAATTCTCTGCAGCCTATATTCCGATGATCATCCTGGCCGCGGCATCCGCCATCGAGTTGGTGGGCGCAACCTGGGACGCGCTGCTGGTGGCGCGGCAACGGGCCGGAGTGGTCCTTGCCCTGCGCGCCGTGCCGATGGCGGTGTCACTCGCGCTGGTGCCGTGGGCGATCGCCCTGGCGGGCGCACCGGGTGCGGCGGCGACGGCGCTGTTCGCCAGCACCTTGGCGGTAGGCGGGTTCTATATCTTCGTTCGCCAGATTTCCCGCCCGGCGGGGCCAGTCTAGACGCAGTTCAGCCGCGCCTTTCAGAAGCTTTGGCGGCGCGAATCCGGATTCATGCACGCCGGTCCGGGCAACCCGGGGAGCAATCCCGCGCCCGAAACGACGCTTCCAAGCGACACGGCTGCGTCGATCAGGTCGTTGACGGCGTCCTCCTCGATCATCAGCGCCGCCGTTGAGCGTAGGGCTGTTGGCCGCGACAAGCGGATACCGGAAATGAGGCTCAGCACGAGGGCCTCATGTTCGTGGACCCGGTTGCACTGCAACTGGCCGTAACGAAAAGTTTCCAGCGAATTCCGGCTCAGGACCAGCATGAACATATGGAAATGCGGCAGGCCGGCGATTATGCCCCCTTGCGCGAAGGCTGGACCGATCGCCGTGCAAGGGCATCGGATTTCATGCACCGATTTGACCCAGCTACGGATCGCCCAGACCATGAACCGCCCGCCGCGATCGAGAGATGTCACCGGGCGATCGACAAATGCGTACATGGGGGCACATCCTTTCTGGGCTAGCGGCGGGATCGCCTGATTCGCATGAGCACCTACTACCAATTGCGATTGCGTCTCATTAGCGAATTGTTTCCACGAGATCGCCCAGTCTGTCAAGACTGTTGAGAATTGTTTGCAATAAAGATCAGGGCTCGGCCGGATTGGCGGGTCGTACGCATAGAGGATCCCGAAATCCCTCGCCCGCCCCTTCGGATGCCCAGGTCAAATTCGGCACCGCTTAGGTCACATTTCTTGTCACCGCGGGGATGGGACTTGCTCCCGAATGGATCAACACCGAGCAGCACCGCTGCGCCGATCGGAACCAAACTCAATCCCCTACGGGCGTTGGCGCCAGTCGCTGCAGAGCGCGGCTGTCATGATCCGCGATTGCCAAACGCTTCGCCGCCCATTTGATGGTCGGACCCTGTATCAGGCTCGACAACAGCACGACGAAAAAGACGACATTGAAGATTGCGAATGCACCTTCCACACCGGCGACGATGGGGAATGTGGCCAGGACAATCGGTACCGCGCCGCGTAGCCCGGCCCATGAAACAAACAGCTTCGCCCGCCATCCGAAGCCGCGGAACGGGGCGAGGCAGAGAAATACGCTGAGGGGCCGGGCCACAAACATCAGGATGGCGGTAATTGCCAGTCCGGGGAGGATCACCGGTTCGATCTGAGACGGGGTGACCAGAAGCCCGAGCGTGAGGAACATCGTGACCTGCGCCAGCCACGCCATGCCGTCCTGAAATGTCGAAACCGTGCGTTTCGCAGCATAATGCTGGTTGCCCGCCACCAGACCGGCAAGATAGGCAGCCAGAAAGCCGTTGCCGGACAGCAGCTCGGCGGCTCCGAAGGCGATGAGCGCCGCGGCGATCGAAATCACGAACGCGAGGCCGCCCTGCCGGTAGCCACCGCGTTTCAGGATGGCCGGCATTGCATAACCGGCTCCCACGCCGACCAGCGCACCCATCAGCATCTGGACGATGAAATCGGGTACCAGCTTAAAGGCAGAAGCACCGGGTTCAGCCATGAATAGCAGGACCGCACCGACCAGGAAAATCGCCATCGGATCGTTCGAACCGGATTCGACTTCGATCAGTGCCGCCACATCGCCGTGCAGGTCGAGGCCGGTCGACCGGAGAATCGCGAAAACGGCGGCCGCATCGGTGGATGCGATGATCGCGCCCAGTAGCGCCGCCTGGGCCGGATCGACGTCAAGCAGGAAAACCGCCGACACGGCCACGATGCCCGCGCTGATCATTACCCCGGCCGAAGCGAGCACCAGTGCCGGTGCAGCCACACGGCGCGCGTCTTTCCAGTCGGTGTCGAGCCCGCCGGAAAACAGTATGAACACCAACGAAGCCATTCCGACGGCCTGGGCGACTTCGAAATTGTCGAACGCGATCCCCCCGGGACCATCGACGCCTGCGAGCATACCGAGGCCTAGAAATCCGATAAGAGCGGGCATGCCAAACCGGCTCGACAAGCTCCCGGCAAGGACGGTGGTCAGCAGAAGTACGCCCAGCAGCAGGAGCGTCGATTCAGTGTCGAGGAATGCCATCAGCCCGCCCTAGCACGCCGGACGACGGCCGCACGCCTTATTGACGGATGCCCGCTGCTGACTTGTCGGGCCGCATGAATTCCGAGGCGTCAGCCCCGCTTTCGCCATTCCTCGTTGCGCGCCGGTTCCTCTTTGGCCAGCCGCCGCGAGATGACCGCTGTCTGGGTTATGAAGAGCAGAATCAGGATCGCGCCGACAGCGCCGACGAATATGTCGAAGCCCGAGACATTGCCGAACCAACCGGGGCCGGGGCCGAAGCCCATCATCGCGAGGGTCAGGCCGATGAGCATGAAGCGCAGTTCGGTCGGCCCTGCATTCAGGTAGGAAAGCTTGAGTTCGCCGAGGACCCGTACGGACAGAAACGCATGGATCGAGAGGAGGAGATAGCCTGCCAGGGCGATCAGGGCGACTTCGAGCACCACATACGGGCTGAGGCCGATGCCGATCACCAACATAGTCGTGGCCACACCGTCGCAGCTATGGTCGAGAAAGTATCCGTATCGTGGCCGCTCGATCTTGCGGAAGCGGGCGAGGCTGCCATCCGTGCTGTCGCCGAACCACTGCACCGCATAGCCCGCAATCGCGAGCCATAGCCATTCCTCCGCAAGGTTGCTCAGCACATAGCCAAGGAAGATCACGATGGCCCCGGCGATGCCGAGGTAGGTCAGCATGTCGGGCGTAACCCAGCGCGGCATGCGTGCGCAAATCCAGTTTAGCAGCCGGCGCTCCGAGCGAGCTAATACATTCTCCTGAATCCGGTCAATCGGCTTAAGTGCAACTGGTTTCTCGCTCACGGCAACCCTTTATCGTAGCCGGGTAACAGCCCGCTAGGGCAGGGCTTCTACAGGAAACCTGTCATAAAACCAACTCGGCAAGGCGCATGTGCGGAGCGTCTAGCCGATAGAAGCTCCAGGACACCTCGGCGGCGAAGACCGGGCACGCCGCCGTCCTGCCGAACCGATGACAGTCCATACCGCAATCCTAGGAACGGGACCGGCGCTTTTCCGTTGGAACGTGCATGGAGCACATTTTAACCGACGAGGGCCGGTCCGCGGCCGAAGACCAATCGATTTCGGCAGCCACCATGCATTCGGCAAAAAGCGATCTGGCCTGGGACATGATCGCGCAACCGGGGCCGGTGATGATCACCGCGATCCATGCCGGGCATACAATTCGGGATTCCCTCCTGCCCTGGCTCGAGATCGATGATCAGGCGCGATTGCGTGAAGAAGACCCGCTGACCGACTTTTTCCTTCCCGCCGGCGACACGATTTTCCGCGCCAACCGCTCGCGCTTTGAATTCGACCTCAATCGTCCCGCGAACAAGGCGATGTCGGTCGATCCGAAGGATACCTGGGGCCTGAAGGTCTGGGAACGCGATCTGCCACAGGAGGAAATCGATGCCTCCCTGGCGCTCCACGAGCAATTCTATCGCCTGATGGCCGAACGCGCGGAAGCGATGATCGCAGAGCACGGCCAGATCCTTGTGCTCGATATTCACAGTTACAACCACCGGCGCGGCGGGCCAAACGAGCCCGCGGACAAGCAGGAAGACAGCCCGGATATCGATCTCGGCGCAACCACTCTCGACAAATCCGTGTTTGGCGGATTGCTCGACGAGTTCGCGGAAGGGTTACGGTCGCGGCCAGTGCGGGGCAAATCACCCGACGTGCGGGTGAATGTCCGGTGGGAGGATGGAGGCAATTTCCCCGAATGGCTGTATGCGCGGTACGGCGATGCGGCCTGCGTCATCACCCTTGAATACAAGAAGATATTTATGGATGAATGGAGCCATTCCGCCGACATCGCAGCGCTGCAAGAATTGCGCGAGGGTTTCATCGAAGCGGTGTCCAGGGCCCGGCGCTGGCTAGCGCGGCCTGCAGGCGCTCGATGAACGCTGCAGCTCCCAGCAAGCAATCCCAAGGCATGGAAACGCTGTGCCCTGCGGCGGTTGAAGTCGACCGCGCGCTGTCGCTCATGGACGCCAAGGTGGACTGGCTCCGCCGCCTGACGCCCGTCAACATTACCGAAATCTGGGACGGCTTCCGCGCTTCCGGTTACCGTGACATGCCCGACAGCCGCTTCAGCGAAGGGCTGGAAAACGATGCCCCCGTCCTTCGCAGCGAATTGTTCGCCTTGCCTGTCCGAGAGGTCGAGAATCATTTGCTGCAGGCATTGCTGCTCGAAAAGCAGCGCGAGATCGACCAGCAGATCGAGTTGGTCCGGATGCGCGACAAGGACGGGTTCATCCTCGCCAGTATCGACCTGTTCGGGCACGTTAGCGAACAAGCGCTGCGGGATGCGCAGGACCTGCTGAACGGGGTCCCGCTGGTCGAGCCCGATCCCGACGATGCGGGCGCGACCGAAATGTGCGAAGCCGCGCGCGCCGAGGTGCGTGGCTACCAGGCGCTTCATCCACAATTTGAATGCGAGGTCATTGTCGATCCAACTCTCGGAACGTCGTTGTACGTGTCGCAGGGTAATTTTCACGTCGCCCATGATTTCCGCACATCCGGTTCGCGGATCGATCCGCTGATCCAGCACGAAATCGGGACGCACGCGGTGACCCGGCACAACGGTCGGCGCCAGCCCCTCCATACGCTCGCCGGGGGTCTGGCCGATTACGACGAATTGCAGGAAGGCCTCGCGGTGCTGGCAGAATATCTGGTCGGCTACCTTCCGGCGCAGCGGCTTCGAACGCTGGGCGCCCGGGTCGTCGCGGCCCACATGGCGGTCGAGGAAAGCACCGGTCCGGAAATATACGGCTGCCTGATGGAAGACTATCAGATCGGTTCCGCGGTCGCTTTCGACACGGCTTTACGCGCCAAGCGGGGCGGCGGCCTGACCAAGGACGCGCTCTATCTCAAGGGACTCGCGGAACTGCTTGCCTATCTGCGCAACGGCGGGGATTTCGAAATCCTCTTTCTTGGTAAATTCGCGCTCAAGCATCTGCACAGCCTCGAAACATTGCTCGACGACGGCATCCTCCATCCGCCCGAAATCCTGCCTTCCTACCTCGGCAACCCTTCTGTCCAGAAACGGCTAGCCGAGGCCCGCACTATCCCCATCACCGAATTTTACCACGAAAGCCCCCTCGCATGACCGACGCCAAGCCCAAGAAAAAAGCCAAAACCAAAGCCAAAGCGCGAGCCAAGAACGGGGGCGAGACCATCAAGATCGCTTTCGTGGTCAACCGGGTCGCGACCGAGCAGGACGATTACACCACCATCCGGCTGGCCCGCAAAGCGGTCGCGCGGGGCCACACGGTGGCGCTGATCGGGCTCGGGGATTTCATTTACGATTGGCAGGATGGCATCTGCGCGATGGCAACCATCAGCAAGATCGCCAAGTTCGACGACGATACGACCTATCTCGCGCATCTGCAGGACCCCAAAATGGCCCGCGAGCGCATCAATCTTTCCGAGTACGACATCCTGATGCTGCGCAGTGATCCGGCAGCGGAACTGACGACCCGTAACTGGGCTCCGTCCTCCGGACTGCTGTTCGCGCAGCTTGCTTCCTTGAGGAACACGATCGTCCTGAATGACCCGAAACAGCTGACCGATGCGGTCAACAAAACGTATTTTCAGGGCTTCCCCGAAGCGGTCCGGCCCGAGACCAGTATCACCCGTGAACCCGATGAAATCAGCCGGTTCCTCGATGCGCATGACGGGAAGGGTGTGATCAAGCCGCTGCAGGGATCGGGCGGGCAGGGTGTGTTCCTGATCGACGAGGACAACCGCCAGAACCTCAACCAGATCGTCGAAGCCGTCATTCGCGACGGCTATGCGATCGTCCAGGAATACCTGCCCGCTGCCAAGAAGGGCGATTTAAGGATGATCACCCTCAACGGAAGGCCGCTGAAAGTTGATGACACCTACGCCTGCATCCACCGGTTCAGCCAGACCGACGATCACCGCTCCAACATTTCCGCCGGCGGCGGCGTCGAGATGGTCGTTCCCGACGAGGTTGCCCTCCAGATCGCGGAAATCGTCGGACCCAAGCTGATCGACGACGGGATGTATCTGACCGGGCTCGACATCGCGGGCGACAAGATGATGGAGATTAATGTCGACACGCCCGGCGGCCTCAATTTCATGGAAGATCTCAGCGGGGTGGATTTCAGCGGTGCGATCCTCGATGATCTGGAGCGCAAGGTCCGGCTTCAGGGGCAGTATGGCGGCACCCTCACCAACCGCCAGTTGGCCGTGTTATAGGCTTGCGGCCAAGCCCGCGGTCTGGGTTGAGCGAGAATTCGGTGACCGATACTGGGTGCCAGACCTGTGACTGTCTGATCGTCGGCGGAGGTCCGGCCGGGCTGACCGCGGCCATCTACCTTGCGCGCTTTCACCTTTCGGTATCGGTGATCGATAGTGGGCACAGCCGGGCCGGGCTGATCCCGTGCTCGCGCAACCATGCCGGATTCCCGGAGGGTATTTCCGGTAACGAACTGCTGTCGCGGATGCGCGATCAGGCGGTTCGTTACGGCGCAAGCCTCCATCACGGGATGGTGACGGATATCGCGCGCCCGAATGGCCGGTTCGTGGCGCAAACGGAGTGCGGCGAGTTTTCCGCAAAGTCGGTGTTGCTGGCGACCGGGGTGGTCAACCGCCGCCCCGAGATGATGGATGCCGGCGTCCATGACCGCGCGCTCGCCAACGGCCTGCTGCGGTATTGCCCGATTTGCGACGGCTACGAAGTCACCGACAAGCGGATCGCCGTCCTCGGCAGCGGACAACGCGGAGTGGACGAGGCGGTTTTCCTGCGCAGCTATTCTGCCGACATCACGCTGGCCGCGCCGGCTGGTGGGCACGATCTCGATGACGAGATGCGGGCCCGGCTGGCGGATGCCGGTATCAAACTGGCAGGTGCGTGCCGCGCGATATCGCTGGATCGCGATCAAATCGTTCTCGATCTGGACGGCGACCAGCGGCCATTCGACACGCTGTATCCAGCGCTCGGGTCCGAGATCCGCTCCGAATTGGCCGGCAATCTCGGCGTCGAACTCGGCGAGGAAGGGTGCCTGGTCGTCGACGCGCACCAGCGGACGGATATCGAGGGGCTATACGCTGCCGGGGATGTCGTGCTCGGGCTCGACCAGCTCAGCCACGCGATCGGTGAAGGGGGTGTCGCCGCAACGACGATCCGCAATGATCTGGCCAAATTGTCGCCCTTGCGGCGTCCGGACTTGCAAGCCGGTCCATCTGCCGTTACCTGACCGCCATCATCGGACCCGGCCCGCCGGGTGGCTCGGCCCGGCGCCTATCCCCGGGACAACATACCAGACCAGTATTCCAGTGCCGCACATCGTGGTCGCACCCGCAACATCATGCCGGTGGACCTTGGCGGCCTTGCGGGTCAGACCAGGGTTTCCATGTTCGATACAGCTGCGCTCCGGCACGAATGGCTTTCAAATCCCCGGCGGGATATCCTGGCCGGCATCGTCGTCGCGCTGGCGCTTATCCCGGAGGCAATCGGATTCTCGATCATCGCCGGGGTCGATCCGCGTGTTGGCCTCTACGCCTCCTTCTCCATCGCGGTGATCATTTCGCTCGTCGGTGGGCGTCCCGGCATGATCTCGGCTGCGACCGCGGCGGTTGCCGTGCTCGTAGTGCCGCTCGTCCGGGATTATGGGGTGGACTACCTGTTCGCCGCGACGATCCTGATGGGCGTGATCCAGGTCATCGCAGGCTTCCTCCGGTTGAACCTGCTGATGCAGTACGTGTCGCGTTCGGTCATCACCGGCTTCGTCAACGCGCTGGCGATCCTGATCTTCATCGCCCAGCTGCCCGAACTGACCGGCGTTCCGATGCTGACCTATGCGCTGGTCGCCGCCGGTCTTGCGATCATCTACCTCCTGCCGCGACTGACAAGGGCAGTCCCTTCGCCGCTGGTGGCCATCGCCGTGCTGACGGCGCTGGTCTACTATGCCGGCTTCGACGTGCGCACGGTGGGGGACATGGGCGAGCTGCCATCGTCGCTGCCCGCATGGTTCATCCCCGATGTGCCGTTCACGCTCGAAACCCTCCGGATCATCCTGCCTTTCTCCGCCACGATGGCGGCGGTCGGCCTGCTCGAATCGATGTTGACGGCGCAGATCGTGGACGATCTGACCGACACCGGCTCGAACAAGCAGCGCGAGATGAAAGGGCAGGGCATCGCCAACTTCTTCACCGGTTTCCTTGGCGGCATGGGCGGCTGCGCGATGATCGGCCAGTCTGTGATCAACGTGAAATCCGGCGGCGAGACCCGCCTGTCGACCTTCGTGGCCGGCGTGTTCCTGTTGTTCCTGCTGCTGGTCCTCGGTCCGCTGGTTGCGCAGATCCCGATGGCATCGCTCGTCGCGGTGATGATCATGGTGTCGATCGGCACGTTCTCGTGGCGCTCGATCAAGGACATCCGCCATTATCCGTGGCAATCGTCGGTGGTGATGATCGTGACTGTCGTGGTGGTGGTCTGGACCCACGACCTGGCGCAAGGCGTCCTCGCCGGTGTCATCCTTTCCGGACTGTTCTTCGCCAGCAAGGTCAAGCGGATGTTCACCGTCGCGACCGAGCTTTCGGCGGACGCGGCCACCCGGACTTACCGGATCGAAGGGCAGGTATTCTTCGCGTCTTCCGACCGTTTCGTGGAAGCATTCGATTACAGGGAAGTGCTGGACCGCGTGGTGATCGACGTCAGCCAGGCGCACTTCTGGGATATCTCGGCCGTGGGCACGCTGGACAAGGCGATCCTCAAATTCCGGCGCGAAGGTACAATGGTCGAGATTATCGGACTGAACGACGCGAGCGCGGCCATGATTGAACGCTACGCAGTCCATGACAAACCCGGCGCGGAAGCTCAGGCTGGAGGTCACTGATGGGAGAGACAACGATGGAAAACATCCTCGCGGCAATCGACGCCTCGGCCTATGCTGCCAGCGTGTGCGGCTATGCCGGCTGGGCGGCAAAGAGGCTGTCGCTACCCGTTGAACTGCTTCACGTCGTCCAGCGGCAGGACCCGGTGACCGCGCGCAGGGATTTGTCCGGCGCAATCGGCCTCGGGGTGAAGAGCGACCTGATGGAAGAGCTTGTCCGGTTGTCGGAAGAAAGCAGCCGGACCGAGATCGAAAAGGGGCGCATCCTGCTCAAGGCCGGCGAACAGTTGCTGCGGGAGGCGGGTGTTGCCGATGTCACGATCCTTCACCGGCATGGCGGCATTGTCGAGACAATCCTCGAGCGCGAAGACCATGCGCGCCTGGTAGTGATGGGCAAGCGCGGCGTCGGTCACGAATTCGCGTCCGACCACATCGGTTCGATGATTGAGCGCGTCGTCAGGGCAAGCGCCCGGCCGGTGCTGGTCGCCTCACGTGAATTCGCGGAACCACGGCACGTCGTGTTCGCCTATGACGCCAGCCCGGCTGCCGAACGCGCGCTCGAACGGCTGGCCAATTCGCCGCTGTTCGACGGCCTGCCGGTCACTATCGTGATGGCGGAAGCGGACGGCGAAGCGAAACGCGCGCAATTGGCCAAGGCCGAGGCGGTTTTCGCATCGGGCCATCCGGTCACTGTGATCATGGAGCGGGGGAAGGCCGAACACGTAATCCCCCATGTCGTGGCATCAACCGGCCAGCCCTTGCTGCTGATGGGTGCCTATGGCCATTCCCCGATCCGCCGCATGATCGTCGGCAGCACGACCACCGAGATGGTGCGCACGGTCAAGGCGCCGGTGCTGATGGTGAGGTAGTCAGCGCCCTCACAATTATGCTTGCCGCGAATGCATGGCAGGCGGAAGAATTTGCACCGCCGCGATCGGGACGATTGCCTAAACTCCCGAATTCCTTTTTGAAAACACGCTATTTCTTGTGCAACCCGACGCGGCTTCTATAACCGATTGATTATATCGTTCTGGGGGGGATGAGGTGCTCGATCTGGTATCCTTGATGTTGGCTGCTTCGGCTGCGCTAACGACACCTGCGTTAGAGCCGGCCGAAAAAAATCCACCCACCACTGTTTCGGTGGAAAAGCCTGAACAGGCTCCCGCGAAGCTTCCTACCGAAGCGTTTGCAAGACTGCCATTTATCGAATTGGCCGAGATATCGCCCGATGGCACCCATATCGCCGGCTTGTTCGCCATCGGCGGCGTACAGCAGATCCTGATTGCACCGCTGAACTTCGACATGGATAAAATCAGGAATGTTGGAGTGCCCGATGGCACCCAGGTCAGTCACATCCGCTGGGCCAACGACGATAATATCCTGGTCAGCGTGTATGGATTGGCAGCTGTCGAAAGAGACCAATGGTACCTTTCGCGCATATTGTCGGTAAATCGCAGCAGCGGAAAACTCACCAAGCTGCTGTGGGACAAGGCGGGGCAAAACTCTGGTGATATCTTGTGGATCTCGTCCGATGGAAGTTCCGACATCCTGGCTGCGGCGCAGGGATCAATCTATTCCAGCGACGCGACTTTCTGGCCCACGGTTTACCGCCTCAACGTTGAAACCGGCAAAAAGCGCGTCGAGACCCGGGGCATTGAATATGTCATGGACTGGAGCGCCGATCACACCGGCAAGGTCCGGATCGGCGTCGGTTACAACGACCGGAGCCAGCAGTCGCGAATGCTCTATGCCCAGGAAGGAAGTCGTTCGTTTCGAACCGTGGAACGGGCCGATATGGGAGAAGAAGAAAATTTGAACCTCCCCTTCCTGTTTGTTCCCGGGACCGACAACGGTTTTGTGATCAAGGAGGACAGCCGCGGGAAATCTGTTGTAATCGAGCGAAACCTCCTCACCGAACAGGACATCCGCACGGTCTACGAAGCCCCTGATGACGATATTGCCGGGGTGGTGCTGTCATTCGACGGTTCAAGACTTCTGGGGGTTCGCCTCAGCGGGCGGGAGAAGGATGTCGACTGGCTCGATCCAGACCTCAAGAAAGCCCAGGCATACCTCGACGAGGCCGCTCCGATGGCAGAGGTCCAGATACAAAGCTTCAGCCGTGATCAGAGCAAGATGCTGGTCCATATCGGATCATCGGACAATCCCGGCCTGATTTACTTCTTCGATGCCGAAGGCCAGATCCTGTCGAGAATCGCCGCGGTGAACCAGTCGATTGAGGGTCGCCGCCTCGCCCCTACAAAATTCGTGCAGTATGAAGCCAGGGATGGTCTCGAAATAGAGGGGGTGCTCACCCTGCCGAGGGGCCGGGCGGCCAAGAACCTGCCACTGGTCGTCATGCCGCATGGCGGACCTTGGGGGCATGACAGTCTGACATACGATTACTGGGCCCAGTTTCTCGCCGACCGGGGGTATGCAGTGCTGCAACCCAATTTTCGCGGATCCACCGGTTACGGCGATGACTTTGTCAACAAGGGACAAGGTCAATTGGGCTTCGCGATGCAGGACGATATCACCGACGGGGTCAAGTGGGCGGCAAGCCAGGGAATTGCAGATCCCGCCCGCGTGTGCATCGTCGGCGCGTCATACGGTGGGTATGCTGCAATGTGGGACCTTATAAAAGACCCCGATCTTTATCGCTGCGCCATTTCGATTTCCGGTGTCTCTGCGCTCAGGCGAGAAGTGAACGATTTCGGGGGCAGCCTTCGCGAAAATCTCTACACGGACCAATGGAAGAAAATGACGCCCGATTTTAACGCGGTGTCACCGCTCTATGCTGTCGATCGCATAAAGGCTCCGCTCCTGCTCATCCACGGCATGAAGGACGTAACGGTCGACCATAAACAATCGGTCCTGATGCAGAAGGCGATGGTCAAGGCCGGGAAGCCAAGCGAGTTCGTGTCTCTGGAAAATGCGGACCACTACTTTACGCGTGAGCCAGACAGGTTGCTTCTCCTGCAATCGATGGAAGCATTTCTTGCAAAGCATAACCCTGCCGATTGAGGCGCTTGTCAGCTAAAGCCGGTGATGACAGGGCCCCGGCTGGCCTTGCTTATCTGCCACGCCACGCGGTCCGAGCTATCTCCAACCGACCGATGGCGTCTGTCAACTTGTCGGCATCATGCACGCAGGCAGGGATCCGTCAGGCTTCTTCCACCCAATTGCGGCGGAGGTGCGGCCCGGCCAGTGCCATCAGGAGCGCGGCGAGGCCGTAGAGCGCGAGCGAATAGAGCATCGAGTAGCGTAGCGCCGAATCCCCGTAAAACGGCACCAGCCAATCCGAAAATGCGCCGAGTGCGTAGATACCGCCGCCGAGGCCGATCAGATTGTTGATCAGCAGGAACAATGCCGATGCGGTCGCGCGAAATGGCGGCTCGACGAGGTGTTGTACGGCAGACAGGACCGGGCCGAGCCAGATGTAGGCGAGCGCCTGTGGCAGCAGAAACAGTGCGAAGGCCAGCGGAACGCTGTCGGTCATGATCCCGGCGGCAAAAAACGGCACGCCGAGCACGAAGGCGAGCGCCGGAATATAGCCGAAGTAGGCCCGGTCGCGCGAACCGACCCTGTCACCCAGCCAGCCGCCTGCGAGCACTCCCACTACGCCGCCAAGCAGCAGGACGCTGCCGTAAAAAAGCGAGGTTTCGAGCAAGCTCAGCCCGAAACTTCGTTGCAGCAGGCTTGGCAGCCAGAACGCGATTCCATACCCGAGCATGGAAGAGGACGCGGCACCGAACGCGAGGAACCAGAAGGCAGGTTTGCGCGCGAGGATCCGCACGGTGTCCATGAACGGCGATGCGGTGACGGCGGGTCCAGACGGCGCGGGCTTGGGGCGGTCACGCACGACGAACTTGAACAACGGGGCGATCAGTACTCCGGCAATCCCGACCACGAAAAAGGCGATGCGCCAGTCGACCGTGCTGGCAATATAACCCCCCGCGATAACCCCTGTTGCCGAACCGATCGGGATTCCGAGCGAATAGATCGACAACGCGAAGGCGCGACGGTTGCTGGGAAAATAGTCGCCGATCAGGGCGTAGGACGGCGCGACGCCGCCGGCCTCTCCGATCCCGACGCCGAGCCGGGCGAGGAAGATGTGCCAGAACCCCTGCGCGAAGCCGCACACTGCGGTGAACCCGCTCCATAGGACCAGGCTGACCGTTATGACCCAGGAACGGCTGGTGCGATCGGCGAGGAAAGCCAGGGGCACGGCGAAGGTCGAATAGAGCAGGGCAAACGCGACCCCGCCGAGTAGCCCCATCTGTCCATCCGACAGCTTCAGCTCGGCCTGGATCGGCGCGGCGAGGATGGCGAGGACCTGGCGGTCGACGAAGTTGAAAATGTAGACGAGCAGCAGCATGGCCAGGACAACACCTGGCCGCGTCGGCGACTTTGCGGACAAATCAGGTGAGGTGATTTTGGAGGAACCCTTCGATTTCGGCCACAGCTTCCGGTTCGTCCAAAAGCGGGGCATGACCGCGGTTGGGCACGGTGACACTCACGAAGGGGCCGTCGTGGCGGCGGTGCATTTCGTTCACGGTGTCCGGCGACAGGACGTCGCTCGATTGCCCTCGCAAAACCAGAGCCGGGACCTGTTTGATCGTGTCCCAGACGTGCCACAGATCGGCAGGTTCGGGATCGGGCGCGTCGCTGCCGAATTCCTGCGAGATCGCCGGGTCGTAATTGAACGCGATGGTGCCGTCCGCTTGCTGGGCGCAGGTGCGGCGCGCGAAGGCCAGCCAGTCCTCATTGCCGAGGTCCGGCAGGGCGGCGGCGTTGATCTGCTTGCACCGATCGGCGGCGTCGTTCCAGTTGGCCATCGGTGTGTCCTGGCCGGCATAGGACCTGATCCGCTCGATCCCTTCCTCCATCAATTCAGCGCCGACATCGTTCAGCACGATCGCGCGGACCCGAGCGGGTTCGGTCGCCGCCATCAGCATCGCCATCAGCCCGCCGAGCGACGTTCCGATCAGCCCGGCCTGGCGGATATCCAGGCTGTCGAGGAGAGCCCACATGTCCTTCGCATAGACGTCCGGGCGATAGTTGGCCGGTTCCGGATCGTAGTCGGACAATCCGCGCCCGCGCTGGTCGGCAACGACAAGGCGGTACTTGCCCGCCAGATGGTCCGCAAGCGCCTCGAAGTCGGCCGAGTTGCGGGTCAGTCCGTGCATCAGCAGCAGCGCCGGAGCGCCGGCCTGTTCGCCCGGGTAACCCCGGGCGAACAGGGTCAGGCGCTGGTCGGCACTGCCGTAACGGTGTTCACGATATCCAGTCATTCGGAGTCCCGGCGGGACGCGTTCAGAACTGGACCGTCGCAGTCACGAACACCTGGCGGGGATTGCCGTAAAATGCGGTCAACGTCCCCTCGGGGCCCAAGGTCGGTATCGGGAAACCGGTCGCTCCGAGCGGGATTTCGCCTGTAACCGCGTTGGCGGCAATGAAGGTGTAGCCCGACGTCTTGTACTGCTTGTCGAGCAGGTTCTTGCCGAAGATCCCGATGCTCCAAACATCGCCCGGAGCGCTATAGACTATGCTGGCGTCCCAGAGGGCATATCCCTTCTGGTCGATGTAGGGGTTGGGCAGTTCGAACTGGAAGGTCTTGCTGCGGTAGGAAACCGAAGTGTTCAGCGCGAGATCGCCCGCGCCGACCGGGGTGAGGTAGGAAAGTGCGGCATTTCCGGTCCAGGTCGGCGTGTTCTGCACCTCGCGGAAATCGGCCACGTCGGTCGGAATGCCGCCAATGTTGGTGATGTATTCCTTGTACTCGGCATCGATATAGCCAAGTGCCCCCGACAGGGTTAGCCGGTCCCCGCCTGCCAGCACGTCGCGGCCCAGTTGCGCGGTCGCTTCCAGCTCGAGACCTTGCAGCCGCGCTTCACCGGCGTTGGAAATTACCCCGCAGAAGCTGGGCAGTCCGGCAACTTCGCATGCAACCGACCCGGGGATCTGGACGTCTGTATAGTCCATCCGGAATGCGGCGGCCGCGACATATAGCGCGCCGTCGAACAGATTGCCCTTATAGCCGATCTCGTAATTCTTGACGCTTTCCGGCGCGAAGCTGAGGAAGTCGGTTATCTCGGCGTCGGTGGGCCGCCCGGGGATCGCGGCGGGTGCGTTGCTGCCAACTCCGCGCGGATCGAAGCCGCCGCCTTTGAAGCCTTCCGAGTAACTCACATAGAAATTGTGATCTTCGGTCGGCTTGAAGCTAAGCGAAGCGCGAGGGGTGAACTTCTTGAATTTGGCGCTGCCCTGGAAATTTGTGGCCGGGGCACCGGCCGCGATGCCGAGACCGCCGAAGGTTGGCGAACCGCCGCCGACGTAATTCTGGCGAAGGATATCGGCGGTGCGTTCATCCCAGGTGTACCGTCCGCCGAGCGATGCGCTCAGCTGTTCGGAGAAATCGAACGTGAAATCGCCGAACACGGCGTAGGTTTCGGTATCGACCTCAGCCTGCGTGAACGCGGTCAGGCCGGCCACTGTCGTGAACAGCCGGACATCGAACAGGGTGTCGGCCTTCGCGTCGAGATAGTAGAAACCGAGCAGCCCCTGTAGCGGCCCGCCGTCATCATACAGCAGCTGTACTTCCTGGCTCAGCTGTTCGTTGAGGTAGAGGCCCGGCACGTCGAGATCGACCGCGGGAAGTGCGTCGAAATCGATCGGGGTCGCCGTGTCATCCTTGCGCCAGGCGCTGATCGAGCGGAATGTGAGCGCTTCGCTCAGTTCCAGCGAAACGTTCATTGCAAGACCGTAGGCTTCGATATCCTGGACTGGATCGTTCAGCCCGCCGCGGGTATCGTAAACATCGTCGAGGACCGGTGCGCCCGAAACCAGGCCCGGGATCAACCGGTGTCCGCCGCGCGGATTGCTCTTGTCGCGGGTATAGTCGCCGGTGATGCGGATCAGTCCGGGTTCGCCGTAGCCGCCGATTTCGAGGCTGGCGCGCGCACCCCAAAGGTCCTTGTCATAATTGTCGAGGCCGGTGGTGAGGTTCTCGCCGAAGCCGTCGCGGGTCAGTCGCGCGATCGAACCGCCGACGCGAACGAGGTCGCTGATCGGGGCCGAAGTGGTCACGACGCCTTCCAGCTGGTTATAGGTGCCGTATGTCGCGCGCGCCTTGAGCGCGAATTCCTGTGGCAGCTGGCGGGTGACGTATTTCACCGCTCCGCCGATGGTGTTGCGTCCGTAAAGCGTGCCCTGCGGCCCGCGCAGCACTTCGACGCGCTCGACATCGTAGATATCAAGGACGGCGGCCTGCGGACGGTTGAGGTAGACGTCATCGAGATAGATGCCGACGCCCTGCTCGAAGCCCGAAACCGGGTCCTGCTGGCCGACGCCGCGGATGAAGGCGCTGAGCGTCGAATTGGTCCCGCGGGAGGCTTCCAGTGTCACGTTGGGAACGGACTGGGCGACATCGGTAATGTCGAGCGCGCCGCGCTGCGCAAGCTGTTCACCGGAAATGGAAGTGACCGCGATCGGCACATCGATCAGCCGTTCTTCACGGCGGCGGGCGGTAACGATGATCATGCCTTCGCCGTCGTCGGTTTCCACGGCATCCGGCAATTCGGCCGGCGCTTCCTGCGCAAGGACCGGCTGCGTCAGGCAGCTGCCAAAAGCCAGCGCAGTGCCGAGTACGATCTTGCTGGTACCGCTCTTCAAAGCGAAAATCGCGTTCATCCATCATCTCCCATCGAACATTATCGTTCTAATGCGACCGGTTTATTGCATGTTGAATCACTATTCAACTCCTTTATTGCAACCCGGCGATTGCGTGTATAGAAATACCTCATGATCACCCGGACAAGCGCCCTCGAACGGCCCACAACAAAGCAGCCGAGAACCGACCGAGGTCGGCGAACGCGGCAGAAGCTGATTGATGCGGCGACCGCGGAATTCGGCGAGAAAGGATTTCACGACGCGTCGATCATCGGGATCACCGGCAGGGCCGGTACGGCGCTCGGCAGTTTCTACACCTATTTCGATTCCAAGGACGAAATCTTCCGCTCGCTGGTTCAGGAACTGAGCGACGCGGTCAAGGAGCGCGCGGCGCTCGCGCTGGTGCCCAATCAATCGGCGCTGGATGCGGAACGGTCAGCGCTGGCGGCCTTCCTCGAATTCGCGCGGGATCACAAGGAAATCTACCGGATCATCGACGAAGCCGAATTCGTTGATCCGCAAAGCTACCGCGAGCATTACGAACGCACGGCGCAGCGCATCGAGGAAAGGCTGGCGGAAGGTATCAAGTCCGGTGACTTGCGCCCCGACATCGGCGAAGTCGAAGCGTGGGCGATCATGGGGATGAACGTGTTCCTGGGCCTTCGCTTCAGCGTCTGGGGTGCAGATGCCGACCACACCGAAGTTTCGCGGGCCGCCAACGCGATGCTGGCGACAGGTATCGCCTCAAGGCGGTAATTTCCGCACTCGGTCTGCCCGGCTATCACAAGATGCCGGCGAAATTCATTCCAAGCAGCATCGCTGCCGCGAGGAACCCGAAGCCTCCGAAGTAGACCGCGTCCGCGTGGCGGCCCCACCATCCGGGCGCCTTCATGCGCCTGCACCCGGTCCGTCATTGCTCCACCCGCCTCCGAGTGCGCGGAAGACCGCTATCTGGCGCTCCGAAACGCGGGCATCCTGATCGGCAAGCGCGGCGCGGGCCTCGGCCATGGTTCGCTCCGCATCGAGAGTATCGAGCGAATTGATCACGCCCTCGCGGTGCTGCGCCCGGGTAATGCGCGCTGCCCGCACCGCCGCGTCCACCGCCAAAACGAGCGCGCGCCGTTGTTCGATCGATCGCGCATAGTTCGACAACGCGGTCTCGGTTTCCTGTATGGCAACAAGCACGGTGCCGTCGAACGCTGCGAGAGAGATGTCGGCATCGGCCTCCGCTGCGTCGATCCGGGCACGAACCGGTTCGCGGTTTGGCAACGCCCATTCGACCAGCGGTCCGAGCAGGAATCCAAGCGCGCCCCCTGAAAATATATTGCCCAGGCTGGATGCGGACGTCCCGACCGATCCGCCCATGGTAATCCGCGGGTAAAGATCGGCGCGCGCCACACCGATGCGTGCGCTGTCGGAAAGAACCCGCTGTTCTGCCGCGCGAACGTCCGGCCGGCGCTGCAGCAATTGGGCGCCGTCACCCACCGGCAGCGGGGTGGTTATCTCCAGCGGTAGCGAACGCTCGCCCGATATTGCAGGAAGCTGGGAGGGAGCACGGCCTGTCAGGGTAGCCAATGCGAACAGGGCGGCGCTGCGTTCCGCCTCGATTTCCGGGATCGCCGCCGCGCGCTGTTGGCGCAGGCTTTCGATCCGGGCTACCGCGAGGCCATCGGCCATCCCGGCATCGTGCCGCAAACGGGTCAGGCGGAGGCTGCTGTCCAGCAATTCGACGATCGACCGGGCGACCTCGATCCGTGCCGCTGCGCTGGCGGCGTTTGCATAGGCGAGCGTCGTATCGGCGACCACCATCACCCGCACCGCATCGGCATCGGCCCGGGCAGTGGCGACGTCGCCTTGGGCGGCGTCCACGTTGCTGCTTACCCGTCCGAAGAGATCGACCTCGTAGGCGAGGTCCGCTCCGACAGAAAAGCTTGCGCCGCGGCGATCCGATCCGGGCGCGGTCTGGCTTTGGGAAGTCTGGCCGTAGGTGGAGGAGGAGTTCAGCCCGACCTGCGGCAGCCGGTCCGACCGCGCGCTGCGCAAGGCGGCGCGTGCGCGGTCGATCCGGCCCACCGCCTGGCGGATATCGGTGTTGGCGGCCAGCGCGTCGACAACCAGACCGTCGAGCACGGGGTCGCGGTACATGCGCCACCACTCGTCCGGCAAGGGACTGGGCGTAGTCAGACCCGCCTCGGCGGAAAGGAAGGGGCCGGAGGTCGCATCAGAGTATTGGGGGAGGGATGCGACACCATCCGGCCCCGCCGCGCACCCCGAAAGGGCGAGCGCGGCAACGGCGGAGAGCAGGGAGATACGGTTAGCCATGGCCTGGATCCTTATTCGGCGGGCTGGAGAGGATGCGGCAACGTGTCCCGCCGGGATGGGCCGCGAAATGCGGCGATCCGGTCACCGAGAGCCCGGCAGACGACGTAGAATGTCGGCGTAAACAGGAGGCCGAAGCCGGTTACGCCCAGCATCCCGAAACAAACCGCCGTGCCCAGCGCCTGCCGCAGTTCGGCACCGGCGCCGGTGGCAAGGACCAGCGGCACCGACCCGAGGATGAACGCGAAGCTCGTCATCAGGATCGGGCGCAGACGGGTTCGTGCCGCCTCGATTGCGGCGTCCACCGGCGACAGGCCGTGCAGGTGCTCGCCCTGCCGGGCGAATTCCACGATCAGGATGGCGTTCTTCGCCGACAGGGCTATCAGGACGACCATGCCGATCTGGGTCAGGACGTTGTTGTCCATCCCCATCAAATTCACCCCGATCATCGCCGCCAGCAGGCACATCGGCACGATAAGGATTATCGCCAGCGGCATGATCAGGCTTTCGTACTGCGCCGCCAGCACCAGGAAGACGAGCAACACCGCCAGGCCGAAAACATACACCGCAGTGTTCCCGGTGGCGGCCTGCTGGTAGGCGATACCGGTCCATTCGGTGGAGTAACCCTGGGGTACCGTCCTGGCCGCGGCCGTTTCCATCACGGTCAGCGACTGGCCGGTCGATCCGCCGGGCGCGGTATCGCCGTCGATCGCAACGGCGGGGGCGAGGTTGTAGCGCGACACGCGGTAGGGGCCGGTGGTGTCGGTAAACGTCGCGACCGAGGCGAGCGGAACCATCGAACCGTTGCCCGACCGCGCATAGAGGTTGCCGATATCGCTGACATCGTTGCGGTAATCGCCGTCCGCCTGGGCGGTCACCCGGTAGGTGCGCCCCAGCAGGTTGAAGTCGTTCACGAAGGCGCTGCCGAGGTAGACGGACAGCGTGTCGAAGATATCGCCGGGCGCGACGCCCAGCATCTGCGCTTTCTCCCGGTCGATATCGGTGCGAATTCGCGGCGTCCCGGTGTCGAAGAAAGTATAGACACCGGCGAGCGCTGGTTGCTGGTTTGCTTCCGCGATGACCGCGTTGGCGACGTCCTGCATGGCGCGGTAACCCTCGCCGGAAGTGTTCTTCAGCATCATCCGGAAACCGCCCGCCGAACCGATACCCTGGATCACCGGTGGTTTGACGATCATCAGGCGCGCTTCGTTGATATCGGCTGTCGCGGCCTGGGCTTTAGCGATCAGTTCATCGACCGACTGGCCCTCGCCGTCCCGATCGCCGAATTCGTCGAGCACCCAGTAGGCCGCAGCCGAACTGGCGGATTGCGTCTGCGTCGTCCCGTCGAAGCCAGACAGCATAACTACGCCTTTAATTCCCTCAATCGGAAGAACGCGTTCGGCGACTTTCTTCATCACCGCATCGGTGCGGGTGGTGGCGGAGCCAGGGGGCAGTTGGATGACCGAGACGAAGTACCCCTGGTCCTGCTGGGGGATGAAGCCGGTCGGCGTCGCCGCCAGCGTCAGTCCGGTCACGGCGATAAGGACTACATACGCCCCCATCATCCGGCGGGGCATGCCGAGAAGATTGTGCGTTAACCGAGCATAGCGTTCGCTGAAACGCTCGAAACCGGCATTGAACGCGTCACCGGCTCGCTCGGCCACCCGGCGCCAACGGGGCGCGTTCTCGGGCAGCTTCTGGTGCGGGCGCAGCAGGAGCGCCGAAAGCGCCGGCGACAGCGTGAGCGACACCAGTAGCGAAATGACGGTTGCCGCCGAAATCGTCACCGCGAACTGCTTGTAGAATTCGCCCGAAAGGCCGCCCATGAAAAGTGTCGGGACGAAAACCGCGCACAGCACGAGCACGATTGCGATCAGCGCCGAACCGACCTCGTCCATCGACCGCCGTGCGGCTTCGAGCGGACTGAACCCCGCCTCGAGATTGCGCTCGACATTCTCCACCACCACGATCGCATCGTCGACCACGATCCCGATGGCGAGCACCAGCCCGAACAGCGACAGGTTGTTAAGTGAGTATCCGAGCATCGCGAGCACGGCAAAAGTGCCCACCAGCGAAATCGGGATCGCCAGCACCGGGATGATCGAGGCCCGCGCCTTCTGCAGGAAGACGATTATTACCAACACCACCAGCACCACCGCCTCGAGCAGCGTGTGCAGCACCGCGTCGATACTTTGCGAGATGAATTCGGTCGGGTTGTAGACGATCCGGTATTCCATCCCTTGCGGGAAGGAGGCCGACAATTCGTCCATGGCGGTCTTCACGCCTTCGGCGGCGGCCAGTGCATTCGATCCCGGCTTCTGGAAAACCGGCAGGATCACGGAATCCAGGTCGTTCAAATAGGCGGAGGTCGCGTAATCCGCAGCACCGATTTCCACCCGGGCGACATCGTTGACATGGATCTGGCGGCCTTGGTCATCAGTCCGGAGAACGACTTGTCCGAATTGTGCCGGGTCGGTGAAGCGGCCCTGCGTTTCGACATTCAGTTGGAAGGCGCTGTCGGGGCTGGGCTGCTGGCCCAGGGTGCCGGCGGCGACCTGGACGTTCTGCGCCCGCAGCGCCTGCACCACATCGCTCCCGGTCAGTCCGAGCGCAGCGGCGCGGCCCGGATCGATCCAGACGCGCATCGCCAGTTCCCTCTGGCCGAACAACTGCACATCGCCGACGCCTTCGAGCCGTGCCAGGCGGTCCTTGATGCGGGTCTGCGCGTAATTGGAGATATACTCGCGGTCGAGCGAACCGTCGGGCGAAACGAGGTTCACCACCATCAGGAAGTCCGGCGTGGTCTTGCGGGTAACGATGCCCAGCCGCCGTACTTCTTCGGGCAGCCTCGCTTCGGCAATCGCGACGCGGTTCTGCACCAGCACCTGCGCTTCATCCAGGTCGGTCCCCGCAGCGAAGGTGACGGTGATCGTCATCCGTCCGTCGCCGGTGGATTCGCTCGATTGGTAGAGCATCCCGTCGACGCCGTTGATTTCCTGTTCGATCGGATTGGCCACGGTATCGGCGACTGTCTCCGCCGACGCGCCCGGATAGGCGGCGGTGACGGTGACCGTCGGCGGAACGATGTCCGGGTACTGGCTCACCGGAAGGAAGAAGTAGGAAATCGCACCCACGAGCGTGATCAGCACCGCGAGTACGCTGGCGAAGATCGGTCGGTCGATAAAGAAGCGGGAAATTTGCATGGACGCACTCCGGGCGTGAATTGGCGCTTGGCGGATACTTCGAGCGCGAAGCTACTTGGCGAGGGTCGCCGATGCGGCGCGGGACACCCTCGGGGCGGCAGCAGTTGAAACGACGTCCGGGCTTGCGGCGGTGATGCGGCCCTGCTTGGCGGTAACTTTTTGGCCGGGCATGGCCATCTGGACGCCCTCGATGACGACCTTGTCGGAGGGTTTCAGTCCCCGTTCCACGACCCGCAGATTGCCGATCAACGGCCCCAGTTCGACGGTCCTGGTCGCAACCGTTCCGTCCTTCTGCACAACCAGCAGCAACTTGCGCGTCTGGTCGGTGGTTACCGCGGTGTCGGGCACCAGCAACGCCTGATGCGTTCCCCCGGTCGCCAGCCGCATGCGCCCGAAGAGGCCCGGTGCCAGAAAGCCTTCGCCATTGGTCACAACCGCACGGGCACGGATTGTCCCCGAGGCGCTATCGAGCGCGTTGTCGGTGAAATCGAGCGTGCCCTGCCACGTGTATTCGGTCTCGTCCTGCAGGCGGATTTCGATCGGGGTGCCCTTGTCCAGGCCCTCCCGGCGCGCCTTGAGGAACAGGGCTTCCGACCCGGCGAACTCGAAATAGACCGGGTCCACCGCGTTGATCGTTGTCAGCAGGGTGGCCTCGGCGCCGCCTCCCCCGGAAACGAGATTGCCCGCATCGATGCGGCGATCCGAGATGCGGCCGGAGATCGGCGCACGAACGGTGGTGAAGCTCATGTCCAGCGAACGTGACGAAACCCGGGCACGGGCCGCCGCGAGACTGGCTTCGTTGTTACGAACTTCGGCCTTGAGTCGGTCGATCTCGGTCGCGGCGATCGCGTCTTCGGCGACGAGGCGCCCCGCACGGGCAAGATTATCACGCGACAGCGCCAGTGCGCTCTCGGCTCTTGCGGCCTCAGCCTTCGCTTCGGCGAGCATGGCGCCATAGGACCGGGCATCGATGGTGAAGAGCGGTGCGCCCTGGCGGACGTACTGACCGTCGGTGAAGTGGATGCGGGTGATCTGCCCGCTCACCTGCGGGCGGATCTCGACGCTGCGGCTCGCTTCGAAGCGGCCAACGAATTCATCCCATTCCGTGATCTCGCGCTGCAACGGCTCCGCAATGGTGACGACCGGAAGGGGAAGCGCTGCGGGGGAGGGTGTGCCCCCCGCGAACAGCCACCATGCAGCAACCAGCGACAGGATAATCAGAGCACCCGTCCAGAGGACTGAGCGGCGCAATGTTTTCGGCGCATCCGGCTGGTCACCGGCACCGTCATGGTCGCCGGTCGGCTCGAGCGCCTCCTGCTCCCGGCGCTCGGCCGTCGCTGCATCATTATAGCGATCGAATGGTGTTTCGAACATGGTAATCCCTGACCTTCACATGCCAAGCGGCATCGTTCCCGGAAGCGCGGCGCTTTCGAGGTTGAACACACGGTAATCTGACGGACCGGACGCGAGGGACCTGCCTTGCAGAACCGGACGAACCGGCTCAACCGTTAATATGTACCGCTAAGTATGTAATGTGAGGTTCAGGTCAAGCGATTTTTATGTACCGCTTGGTATTTATTTTCCCGCAACCGGCAGACTGGTTACCGGGAAGGCCAAGAAAGCAGTGCCGATTCAGCCACTTGCAAGAGTTCCTCGCGAGTAGCGCCCGATTGGGCCTGGACCGACATTCCCTGCATGATTGCCAGCAGGTATCGCGTCATTGCGGCTGCGTCGGCATCGATGACGAATTCGCCCGCATCGATCGCACGCTGCATCCGCTCGATGATCAGGTTCCGCGCCGATTCGGTGCGGCTGTTCACATCGTCCCGGATGGATGGTTCGATACTCTGGCACGCGACCGAGGAAATTACGCCCATGCAGCCGCGGGATTCGCCCCCGGTGGCGACTTCGACCGCGCCCAGCAGCAGGTTCTCGGCAACGGCGCGCGCTGTCAACGCGTCAACCGCCTCGCCGATATAGGCCAGCTTATCCTTTTCGTATCGGTCCAAGGCCTGCAGGAAAAGCGCTTCCTTGTTACCGAACGCGGCGTACAGGCTGGGGCGGGTGATGCCCATGGCATCGGTCAGATCGGAAAGCGACGCGCCTTCGTAGCCTTTCTGCCAGAATACCTGGAGCGCGGCCCCGAGAACTTCATCCTTGTCGAATTCTCTCGGGCGGCCCCTTGTTGCAATCTTTTCCATACCGAGGAGTATAGAACATCCATCCGTGTTTGCAAGGCGGTCTGGGTCCGGACCTGCAGGCTCGAATGAACCGCGGCCGTGCTGCCCGAAGCGCAGAGTTACCCGAAAACCGCGACTGACGCAGCGGCTGATCTATAAATCACAGTATATGCGAGCGAAATTTACTGCTAGGACCTTGTCCAGTTTCCCCGTCACGCCAGTTCTTTATGTTCTTTTTCGCCCCATTATCGCCACTTGGCCGGGCTAATCTCGAACGCCGCAAAACCTAAGCGTTGCGGGCACGTTTCCCTTTTCAAGGTCGCACACAGTCCATGAATTCCAAACCTATTACCAGGTTCCAGCTCGACGCACGGCACAAGGCGGCTGCGGACATGCTTCCGCTGTCACGCGAACACGCACTTCAATCGGCAGGTCCTGCGTTTCACGCGCTTGCTGACACGATGCCGCAAATGGTCTGGTCGACCTTGTCCGACGGATCGCACGATTACTACAACGCACGGTGGTACGAGTTCACCGGCGTTACCGTGGGATCGACAGATGGCGACGGCTGGGCGGGGATGTTTCACCCCGAAGACCAGCCCGACGCGTGGGAAAAGTGGAGCCACAGTCTGAGTACGGGCGAACCGTACGAAGTCGAATATCGGCTGCGTCATCGCTCGGGTGAATATCGCTGGATGATCGGGCGCGCACTGCCCGTCCTGGACGAGAATGGGGCAATCCAGCGCTGGATCGGTACCTGCACCGATATCGAAGACCAGAAGCAGGCATCGCTCCAGAACGAGATCCTGAGCCAGGAACTCAGCCACCGGATCAAGAACATCTTCGCAATCGTCTCGAGCCTGATCAGCCTGACGGCACGGGCCAACAAGGGCTTCCAGAACGCCGCCAAAGATCTGCAGGGCCGAATTTCAGCCTTGGGACGAGCGCACGAATTCGTCCGCCCGCACAGCGAGAAGTCGCGCCCTCAAATAGGCGATGTGACGCTTTCCTCCCTGTTGGCGACAATCTTCGGGTCTTATCCCGCTTATTCCGAGGGGCGGATCAAGATCGGCGGACCGGACATCACCATCGACAGCAAAGCCGCGACACCGGTAGCGCTCATTTTCCACGAGTTGGCGACCAACGCGATGAAATACGGCGCGTTATCGGTCCCGGACGGGCGCATTACGCTCGACCTTTCCGCTAACGAGGAAACCGTGCGAATTGCCTGGGCCGAACGAAACTCACCGACCGTGCTGGACGCGGAGCCCACATCGGGGTTCGGAAGCCGGTTGATTGACCTGGCGATAAGACAGCAGCTTGGCGGACACTATGAACGGACCTGGACTGCTGACGGCATGGAGCTGGTGATGGAAGTCAAACGCGACAGGCTTGAACAAGCAGCTTAGCTCTCGAACAGACGCAGGCACTCGGGCGGGGCCACGCTTCTGCCCTTGCGCAAAGCGAGGACATAATCGAGCACCTGCTGCAGGATCGTCAGATCAACCGGCTTTTCGAGAGCTCCGATCGCACCGCGAACGCCGTCCCCGAGCTGCGTCGGGTTGGCGGTCACGAAGATCACTTCGATGCCGAACTCGGAAGCGAGCTTTTCGGCGATTATCGGACCGGTAGCGCCGTCCATGAGATTGACGTCGACCAGTGCGACATCGATCGTATCCGACGCTTTTTCCATTGCAGATTGCATATCGTCCGCGATTCCCGCGCACAGATAGCCCAGTTCCTTGATGACCTCCTCCATTTCCAAAGCGATCAGAAACTCGTCTTCAACAATCAGGATGGATGTGGTCATTGGCCTCATATCGTTTGCTTAGGTGATCGCGCGTGCATTGGGAACGTAGCCGGCAGCTTACGGTTCCAAATGGTGTTAACCAGTTGTCGCCGTTCGGGGGACGGACAGTCGGGAATGCCACGGAATGGCGCAACCGGTTGATGGCTGCGTCACCTCGACGGGGGCGTTGTCAGGCGATACATCTATCTGGTGCCGACACAATTCAGCACGGAATCACGAATGAGGACCCATTGGCGGACGGTTGATTTTCACTTCGAAGGCAGGACCAGCAGATGAGCACGAAATGGCCGAAACTTGAGTACCTCCCCTGGCGGGATACGGGTTCCGCCCTGCATCTCTATCTCCAGATTGCCGGCAAGTACCGACTCGCCCACACGCCGTGGCTCAACCATTCGTGGCATGCCACCTTCTATGTGCGGCCGCGCGGATTGACCTCCTCGATCATTCCCGACGGACCAGGCATCGAGATCCTGTTCGACTTCCTCGACCACCGGGTTATCGGAAATAGTGGCGATGGCCGCGAGGCTTCCTTTTCTCTGCAACCGATGACGGTCGCGGAATTTCACGGCAGCTTCAGGCGCATGGTCGCCGAACTCGGCGGCACACCGCATTTTGACGGCAGCCCGAACGAGGTGCTTGATCCGGTGCCGTTCAGCGAAGATCATCGGGACCGCCCTTATGACCGCAATGCCGTGCAGGACTTTCATCAGGCGCTCGTGGCCATAGACCGTACGTTCAACAAATTCCGTACCGCATTCCTGGGCAAATGCAGCCCCGTTCACCTGTTCTGGGGCAGTTTCGACATGGCTGTTACCCGTTTTTCGGGACGCCGCGCGCCCCTGCATGGCGGAGGTGTTCCGGCCCTGCCGGATGACGTGGCTCAGGAAGCCTATGATCGCGAAGTCTCTTCAGCAGGATTTTGGCCTGGCGGCGGCGGCCTGGATTACCCGGCTTTCTATGCTTACGCCTACCCGGCGCCGGCCGGTTTTAGTTCCGCGTCGGTTCGGCCGGATGCAGCGTTCTGGCACGAAGGCTTGTCGGAGTTCGTCCTGCCTTACGAAGCCGTTCAATCGGCCGAAGATGGTGACGCCGCATTGCTGGCGTTCCTGCAATCCACTTACGATGCCGCCGCCGATCTGGGGCGTTGGGACAGGGACATTCTGGAGTGCGGTTTGGGCGAACCCGCGATTGTCCGCCCGGCCGACGCCGCATAGGTTTCAGCCACTCCGCCTAATTATCCGGGCGCTCGTAAAGACGTCGAGCGAGCATTTCACGATAAACCGTGTGGCGGTTTCTCCATTCCGACCGCGTTTACCTGGCTGGGCGGTAAGAGCCGGCTCACCAACGCAAATTCCACCCAAGCTTCGTAGCGAAATTACTCAAGGGTCGTTCCGCAAGCCGGTTGCATTTGACGAACACGGCGGAAGGAAATTCGTGGCCAGTCAATCGATGAGTTACACACTCAGATCCATAGCGTTAGCCGCATTATTTTCATTCGCCGCAACTCCGGCGGCAGCACAGTTCAGCGGCCTCGGCAGCCTTGCCCCAGCTTCGAGCAACGGCAAGGCAGCGCCCGACGGTTGCCCCAAGGGTAAGAAGAAGAGCATTGGTTCGTCGCTGCTGGGCAGCGTGTTTGGCAAGGTCGCCAGGAATGTGGCGAGTGATGCAGGAGTATCGCGCTGGCTGCCGATGTCGGAGGTTTCGGACCAACTGACAAATGCGATCGCCTGCCGCCTCGATCCGGAGGAGCAGAAGCAGGCCGCCGAAGCGACCCTGATCGCAACCCGGGGCGGCGAGACTGGCTCCGACACGGTCGTCGGTTCGACCGCCGGCTGGACCTCCAGCACGCGCAAGGACGTCTCGGGAAGCTCCACCGTTGTGGCGCGCGACGATAACCAGGGGGCCGGTCTTGAATGCATCACGGTAAGCGACGTGATCATCGTCGGAGGTGAGGAGACGACCGCCAACAAACGCATGTGCCGCTCGCCCGGTGCCGCCCGCTACGCGCTCGCGGCATGACGACGGACATGGCGGGTTTCGCGACCGCATTGCGTTCTCTGGAGTGATCGCTGGTAATCCGCAGGTTTTGTCCAAGGAGCGTCAGGATTGCCCGTATTTCTGATGCGGGGATTGGAACCTGGATCTGGAAGGACAAGCTGATGCTCGCTTTAAATGGTCGCGATTTCGCTGATCCGTCGTTCGCGGCGCCCCAGGCTGGCACCGCTTCCGCCGCGGAACGAGGACAGCTCTGATGGATCAGGCATTGGTGCATCGGGGTCTGGTTGCGCGGGCGAAGGCAATCGTTCTGAAACCGCGCGAGGAATGGCCCGTTATCTCGTCAGAGAAAACCTCCATCGCCGGGATGTTTCTCGGCTATGCGGCAATTCTTGCGGCGATTCCTGCGATTGCCCAGTTCCTGCGTTCGGCACTGTTTGGCTATGGCGCCCTCGGGTTCAGCTACCGGCCCGGCTTCACCGCATCGCTCGGGGCCGGGATCAGCCAATATCTCCTGTCCCTCATCTCTGTGGCGATCATCGCCTTTGTGACCGATTTCGTGGTGACCAAGTTTGACGGTCACGCGAACCGTAACGCCGCCTTCAAGCTGGCGATCTACGGATCCACCGCGGCGTGGCTGAGCGGCATCTTCCAGTTGATTCCCGGGCTCGGCGTGCTGGGACTGCTCGGCCTTTACAGCCTCTATCTGGTGTATCTCGGCCTGACCCCGCTGATGCAGGTCCCGCGCGAGAAGGCTCTCGCCTGCACAGCGGTGATCCTGCTTGCCGTGCTGGTCGTCAATCTGGCGGCGGCGGCAGTCCTCGCGCCTGTTTCCGCTATCTTCTCTTCCGGATCACCGGATCGGACGGAAGTGGTTTCCGGCGGATCGGTCAGCGTCCCCGGCGTCGGGTCGATCGACCTTGGCAAGCTGGAACAGGCTGGCAGGGACATGGAAGCCGCCGCAACCAAGGCGCAGGAAACTCCGATTGACGCGGCCCGGCTGAAGGCGTTCCTGCCCCAGACGCTCGGCAATTACTCGCGAACAACGCTGGAAAGCTCCAGCATGGGCACAGGCGGCATCGGCGGCTCCCAGGTCGGCGCGACCTATGAAGGCGGTGACCGGACGGTGAAAGTCGAATTGATCGATCTGGCGGCCGCCGGGGCGTTCGCGGGGATGGGGGCAGCGCTCAACGTGCAGAACGAACAGGAAACCGAGACCGGCTTCGAGCGCACTCGCACCCAAAATGGACAAATGGTGACCGAGAAGTGGAACAGTGTGTCGGGCCGGGGCGAATATTCCACCACGTTCGGGGGCCGGTTCATCCTGAGTGTGAAGGGCGATGCGGAGAGTTTCGAAGCGATCAAGGGCTTGGCAGCGCGGGTCGACATCGCCGGTATTGAACGCCTGGCGGAATAAGCCCGGGCGAAATTTCATACCGTCGACATTTTCAGGAAACAGGGCTTCGGGACTATGAAAACTTTGCTTTACGGGTTCGCCGGCTTGCCTGCACTTACCCTGATCGCCGGTGGCTGTGCCGTGCCCGACAAGATTGTGGCGAATGAAACTGCGGCGGTAATCTGCGCCGGGGGGCCTGCCGCGGAAATTGCCGGTTTCCCGAATTCGATCATGCTGCCCGCCGGGGCGGTTCTGGACGACAAGTCAAGCGGTTCTCCGCCCGAGTTCGCGAGCCGTAATTACCAGATCGTCGCGCATTCGATGTCCGATATCGAGGAAATCAAAAGCTTCTACCGCTGTATTCTGCCGCAACAGGGCTTTTCGATTATTGATGAAGAACAGGGAAATTACTGGCTGCTGCGTTTCAGCGGCCCCGAAGTCGATGACGGTTCAGTGCTGATCGGCGCTGGTGCCGCAGAAGGAGAGACCAGTATTCAGATGTTTCTCATCGAACAGGAGAAATAGCGCATTTTACACCTATTCGGTGGCTGCGATGGGACGAAATCACTTGCCATAGGGGCGGCATACGGGGACTGATGGCCATCCGGTAAGCGGGGGCGCGCCGGGTTTTCGTATGGGGGCAGCGTAAATGGCGAGAGCCGGGGCAGATGACGAAGCCGTTGGGCGCCGTCTGGACTTGTCAGAAGAATTGCTGGCCGAAACCTACGATGCCCTGCGCCGGATCGCATCCCGGCAGCTCAGCCGGCAAACCTCGACCCCCTCGCTCAACACCACCATGATCGTGCACGAAGCGTGGCTCAAATTGTCCACTTCTGAAGGGTCGAATTACGCCGACCGCAATCATTACCTGGCAACCGCATCGCGGGCCATGCGCCAGATCCTGGTCGATCATGCACGGCGGAAACTGGCAGACAAGCGAGGCGCCGGCGCGGTGCATGTCCAGATGGACGAAAACCTGGTCGCCGACACGGCCACCTTCGATTCGATCGTGACGGTGAACGAGGCACTTGCGCTGCTGTCGGCCCATGCTCCCGAGCTTGAACCGGTAGTGGAATGCCGTTTCTTCGCAGGGCTGACAGTGGAGGAAACGGCGCAAGCGCTAAACCGTTCGGTCCGCACGGTGGAGCGGCAATGGACGCGCGCCCGTACGTATCTCGCGGAGCATTTCGTGGCGGATGATGCACCGGGGCCGCGTTAGGACTGATGGACGCATGAATTAACGGGAACGACCGAAACGGTACGATGACGCAGGAAGTGAATCTTTCCGAATGGACGAAGGTGGATTCCGCCTTCGATTTCGCGCTTTCCCTGCCCGAAGGCGACCAAACAGGGTGGATCGACCGGCATTTTGCAGGGGAACCCGAACTCCGCATGCGCACCCGCCTGCTGCTCGAGCGAGCGATGGCGGCGGATCGGCTGTTCGAAGATCTCGGGCGGCGGCGCGACACCGTCTTTGCCAACCTCCTTCCTGATACCCGAACCGGCGACAAGGATGCTGCGGATGTGCGGATCGGCAGACATTACGGGCCCTGGAAGGTGATCCGGCGCATCGGGGCGGGCGGCCTCGCCGAGGTTTACGAGGTCGAGCGCGACGATGGCCGCTATGACCAGAAGGCCGCGCTCAAGATCATGCGCGCATCGCTGCTCGGCGCCGACGCGCTGGATCTGTTCAAGCGTGAACGGCGGGTTCTGGCGAGCCTCGACCATCCCGGCCTCATACGGATCATCGATGGCGGCGAAACGGCAACCGGCGCGCCGTGGCTGGTCATGGAACATGTGGACGGCGTTCCGATCAATGTGTGGTGTGAGGGCCTGGCAAACTCCGCAAGCCTTGAGTTGATGGCACAGGCTGCCGATGCGCTTCAGGCAGCCCATGCCCGGTTGATCCTGCATGGCGATATCAAGCCCGATCACGTGGTGGTCGTCGCGGAAAGCGGCAGCATCAAACTGCTCGATTTCGGCATTGCCCAATTGCTTGACGATAACGGAACCGGTGCGGCCGCATTGGCGGTGACGCCGGC
This sequence comes from Allopontixanthobacter sediminis, assembly GCF_009828115.1. Taxonomy (GTDB): domain Bacteria; phylum Pseudomonadota; class Alphaproteobacteria; order Sphingomonadales; family Sphingomonadaceae; genus Allopontixanthobacter; species Allopontixanthobacter sediminis. The sequence continues at coordinate 49,936 of NZ_WTYL01000005.1, forward strand.
AATCGCATCCCCCGAACAACGCGCGGGCATACCGATGACCACTGCCAGCGACATCTATCAGCTCGGCCTGATCCTGCAGCAAATTCTGGCTTCCGGCACCGCCGAACCGAGACATGCGGCGGTTGTCAGGATGGCGCTGGGAAGCGGTACTTCCGCGCAATATGCGTCGGCCGCGGAATTGGCCGCTGACTTGCGCAACCTTGCCGCAGAAAGGCCGGTCATGGCGCTTCCGGACAGCCGCATGGAAAGCGCCGTCCGGGTGATCCGGAACAATCGGATGGCTGCGACGCTGGCTCTCACGGCTGTGCTTGGCCTGATTGGCTGGGGCGTGTCGGCATCAATCTATGCCGGCGAAATCGAACGGCAGCGCAATGCCGCGGTTGCTGCCACCGACCGCGCGGAACGTGGGCGGGCGATGCTGCTCAACCTGTTCCGGCGGGCCGATCCCCTCGAACTCGACGCCGCCGGACCGCAGCCTGCCGGAACCCTCAAGATGCTGGATAGTGCGCTCGAAGACGCACGGCTCAATTTGTCGCAAGACCCCGAGCTGGTTGCCGACCTGATTGGCTGGACAGCGCGCGCCCACCACCGCGCCGACGATTTGCCGGGTGCCCAGGCGTTGGCGGCAGACAGCGCTGCGATGATCCTCCGCCGCTCCGGCTCGCAATCCAGCAATTACGTTTCCGCGCTGGCTTTCCAGGGATATCTGCAAACCCTCGGTGATGACGCGGCAGGCGGGCGAAATACCGTTGAACGGGCGATGTCGCTGCTCGGCGGAATTGCCGTACCGGACCGGCACGTCCTCGATGCCCTGCTGGCTTTGGCCTGGAGCCATGAGGGTGACTGGGAACGCCAGCGCGTCCTGTTCACCCGGGCCATGGTTCTGGCGCAGCAATTGGGCCAGATATCCGCCCAAGTGGAAGCTGGCGCAGGGCTCGGGCGAAGTCTCACCGGCCTCGGCGAACATGATGCTGCACAAATCCAGCTGGACCAGGCGCTCGCGCTGGCTATGGCCAAATACGGTTCTGGCCACCCGCGCTTGGCGTTGGTGTTTTCCGATCTTGGCCGCCTGGCCAAGGATCGCGGCCAGCCGGAACTCGCGATCCGGCACCACCGCAAGGCACTCGAACTTTCGATCGAAGCTTTCGGCCCGGGATATTCGCGGAACATCTCGCATCGAAATAACCTTGCGACCGCGCTGGCCGAGACCGACCGGATCGGGGAGGCGGTCGCGCAATTCCGGCTGCTCCTCGGGCAGACCTCGGAAAAATCCGGGCCGAATTCGCTGGAGGCGGGGGAAGTCCTGCAAAATCTCGGCGCCGCGCAGGTCCAGGCGGGTCAGTTTGCCGCTGCCGAGAGCGCCCTGGGCCGGGCCGATGCAATCTTCGCCGCGCATCTGCCTGACGGTCATCCCCGGCGAGCGTTCCCCTCGTTGACCCGCGCGGAAATGCGCATCGCACAGTCCCGTTTCGCCGAGGCACAGGCCGACGCCGTCCGCGCCTTGTCGATCCTGACGGTCGCCTTTCCGCAAGGACATTTCGCCACCGAAGTAGCCCGGTGCCGGGTCGGGATCGCACTGATCGGACAAGGCCGGCCAGCGCTGGCGCGGCCGTTCGTGCAAACCGCCAGCCGGACACTCGCGGCGTCGACCACACCGGTCCTGCCGAGGTATATCGAACCGTGCAGAAGGGCAGCACTGGGTCTTTGATGGCGGCGAAGTGGCGGGTTCTGCTGCCGGACCACGTTTATCCTGCTGACGATCCAGAAGCGGCTCGACCATCGGTAGGAACCCTGTCTTATGCACACCCACGTCACATTCAGCTGGCGCGCGTTCGTTAAACCGTTGCTCGCAGCTGCGGGCCTGGCCATGATCATGCCTTCGAATGCCTCGGCGCAGGACTTGCTCAAGCGAGTGAAGAATGCGGTCCAGAGCGAAGTCGAGCGCCAAGTCGAGCAAGAGGCACGCGATGCCGCGCGCTGTGCACTGAACGGCAGCAATTGCCGCCCGAACGGGACCGGCCAACAGTCGGCTAGCGGCGGCGGCGAGGGCGGCGGCGGTGGTGGGGGGAAGGGCGACCATCCGCTGATCACGCCTTACCAAGGTTCGGTCCTCGAACGCGAGGATCGTCAGGATTTCACCGATTACAACCGCGTGATCGGGATGGACCAGAAAAGGCAGGCTGTGGTCCAGCGCGTGGAAGGCCGTCTCACGAAATTGCTCTACCGCAACCCGGAGGGCCGCTCCACTCTGGAATTGGAGCGCAATTACAAGTCGGCTCTGGCAGCGCGGGGCTTCCGGATTGATTACGACAAAGGCGGCATCGTCCACTGGATGGGTGATATCCGCAAGTACAATGGTATGACCGCCTATGGCCAGGATGTGCGGTATTTCACCGGGAAGCTGAAGTATAATAACGGCACAGCTTATGTATCGATCCTGGTCTATCGCGAGGGGTCCGGTTTCGGGCGAACCAACATCCACGTTCTGGAAACTGCAGATATGGATGTGGGCATGGTCGGCGTCGATCCTTCGGCCATGGCTGCCGATCTGGAACGGGACGGGCAGATCAATCTGCAGGGCATCTATTTCGACACCGGAAATTATGCGCTGAAGCCGGAATCCGATCCTGCCCTGGACAATGTCGAGGCGCTGATGAGGTTACAGCCGCAGCTTCGCCTTACGATCATTGGGCATACCGACAGCACGGGCGATCCCCGCCGCAACCGGCGCCTGTCGCTGGACCGGGCAACCAGCGTTCGCAACAGCCTCATCAGCCGCGGGGTCGCGCCGGATCGCCTGAGCGTGGTTGGCATGGGCAGCGAGCAGCCCATCGCCACCAACAGTACTGCCGATGGCCGGGCTAACAACCGTCGCGTGATGCTGGTCAGGCAGTGACCGGGCCGGCGTGTCGGGTCAGGCATCAATTTTCTGAGATACAGGCATCATCTAAATACTGGGGGATTCGATTGTGAATAAGCTGATCTTGGCGCCGTTTGCGGCAATGTGCGTGCTGGCAGCGTGTAATGAAGCCGACGAGGCGCACGACGGAGCGAGCTCGCCAGCCGCTGGAGCCACCGCGATGCAGGCCCCGCTCGTTGCCGACGACAGCCCCGATTTCTTGCCGAAGGACATGTCCTGGATGCCGGCGGATATCTGGTTGCCCGATGATTTCGAGCCGCGCCAGAGCCAGAAAATATCTCCTGTGGCGGACACCTATGTGCTGCGCGGTATCACGCAGATGAGCAGCGCAGCCCTCGCGGAAGCAATTTCAACCAAGATGACGGCGGCAAATTATGAACCCTATGAACCCTGGAAACCCAAACCCGGGCGGCTGATGTTTCGCGGGAACGGGCATGGTACAATCGTGATCACGGTCAGCGAAGCGACTACCGGCCGCGAACTGGTGATCAGCGTCGAAAACGCATCGGGCCAATAGGCCGCGTTCGAATTTCCAGCACTCTCTCCAAATCAGGAAACAAGCCATGATCTCGCGCGCAATTTTCCCTTCCGCCCTTCTGCTCGCCGCCTGCGGTCAAGGCGGTGCCGAAGGCGGCGAGCAGGCCTCGCCCGTTTCCCTGGCCGAGGGTGACACGGCAGCGGCGCTTACGCCAGCCTATCTGCAAGGCGGCTGGTGCTACTCCCACAATGTCATGGGGGATGAACGAAGCGATGAAATGATGTCCTACATCTTCTCGGATGATGGCACCTTGCTCTATCAGGTCAATCCGGAGACGGAGATTGAAAAGCCCGGCACCTACACCATCGAAGAGGGTCACCTGAAGATCATCCCGACCTTGCGCTTTTTCGACTTCACCATTGAATCCATCGACCCCGACGCAATGGTCCTGAAGATGGCCTATGGCCTGGCCTACTGGGAACGCGGCACCTGCGCCGCATAGGTGGGACGAACCTGTTTCGCCACGCCTGCATCAGCGCAGCAGGCAACCGCCAGCACCCTGAGCAATTCGCACGCGAAGATGCCAGCCTTACGCTTGGCTAGATCGGCAGGCTTCCTACGGCTATGCGCGCTTAATAAGGCTGTCTTGCCCATTAGCCCGATAGCTTCGCGCATCCAACTTTCGAATTGCCAGCGGGTCCCGCCTCCGGGAGGCTTCGTATCCTGCCGCTCGGGATCGCGGCTACTTGGTCTCGTCTCTGTCGCGGGTCGCGCCGGTCACGTCATCATCGTGACCACTTTTGTCGCTGAAGAAGGCTAAAGCCATAAGTCCGGTACCGAGCAACACCGACACGAACACCCCTATGATGGTGGCGATTACCATATGCAGTTTCAGTTCGCCTTGCGTGCTCATCCACCACAAAACTGCAAAAACCATAACTACACTGATAGCGAGAATGACAAGCAACATCCTCTTGAAATCGCGGCGGGCCTGTTCACGACGTGATCGCATGAGGATGTCCTTTGTGGTTGAGTTGAGCGAAGCAGGACGATTTTAGTGTCCTTGCTCGCCAGGCGATCGCAGACCAATTACCAACTTCGCACCAACCAGCCAATCGTACCAAGGCTTATAACTAGTCCCGGAAGCTCTCGCCCCAAATCGTGTAGATGAACGTGGCGGACCATGTGATCAGCATGAAACCGCTCAACGATAGCGTCATGACGAGCAGCCGTATCGCTCCGTGTGCCTCCAGTTGCGTGTAGCCCAAGGTCGCAAAGGAGACCCCGGCAAAATACAGGAAATCTGCAGCAGAACTTCCAAAGCCTTCGGTCAGCGATCCATTCTCGGGGAATGATAGCAGGTACGCAAGCAAGAGTGCTGCGAGCGCGATCTCGATCAGGTGTAAGATTGCGAGACCCCAGAAAGTGAACAGCAATCCAAGGTGCCGGTGTTTTTTTTGCTTCGGTTTGGCCCGCCGGATCAGCTCGAGGCCGGCCATGTGAAATGCACCGTAAGCAAACAACAGTCCAATGCCCCACGATAAAACGGTCAATTCATTGTCGGTCATGTGCGGCAAAATCTTCCTGGTCCTTCAACCCGGCTCGATGTGTTCAAGGAATGGATGGTCGGGCACTGCCGCGCCGAAGGGGGGGGGAATCGGCGCGGCAGGCCATTCGGGGCCGACGTTGCCGACCCCTAGACGGTCTTTATTCACATTCGCTGAGCGAACGTGGAACCGGGTTCAGCCGTTACCCCGCCGCAATAGCGGCCGTATTCTTCCGCATAGCGATGATTGAGCAGCGCCTTGTCCTCCGAGGAGGTGTTCTCGACGAGATCCGGTAGCCAGCTATCTTCTTCCTGATAAACATGCTGCGCCACAGCGCCGCGGATATGTTCGAGCTTTTCGTCCCATTCCGGCGTGAGCGGATCCATTTTTTCGAGCTTGGCCAATTGGATCTTGGTCATGGCGTGTTCTTCATAGGCCATTCCTGCATGGGTCTTTCCGCTGTCTTCCGCCACGATCGGATAAACGACAGTTTCCTCGGCAGAAGCATGACCAGTCAGCTCGGTAGCCAGCTGTTTGACAATTTGCGCGCGGGTCGAGGCACCATGGGCCTGCTTCGCCTGTTCAAAAAGCGCTTCGATGCGCTTGTGCTGGTCCACGATCATCCTTAGCCAGTTTTCGCCAGCGGCAAGTTCTTCGACCTTGCGGCGAGCGTCAGCGCGTTGCTCATCCGACAGCGCGTTGCTCATCCGACGCAGCAGGGGTGACGGCTGCGGCAATTCTATCCAGAAATGACATCCTTTGCTCCTTTCAACGTTCGATCTCGCGGTGGCCAGTGATCACCGGCCTTCTTGGATTGTCATTTGAATTAATGGTTGGTGCTGGCCGCAGTTCCGTTGATATTAGTTAGCTCTTGTGGCCGATCATTTCACTTGGGCCTGCTCGCCCGGACTAACGGATCGGCAAGCGGATCGGGCAGAGTGAGCGGTCCCACGATCAGCGCCACGAAACCTATATTGTCGCTGGATATCGTCCGCCTTGATTTGCAGGGCCAGCCGGGTTTTGAAAGCTGGGGCGGCGTGCCGGCAGACCATAGTCCGCGGGATCATAGCGGTGCCGGCGGACCGGACCGTTCGCGCTGGCGCGGAGATATCGCCCCATCTTTTCCTCGGTTCTATGCGACCGCGGCAACCCTAGCATTGCATAGATCCGAGCGATTTCTTTGCGCCAATCCTGATCGACGTCGTGATAGGCTACCTCGATCCGGGGCACATCGGCCGTGGCAAGCGCCCGTTCGGTACGTTCCATGCGAAGGGCGACTTTGCGCGACCACTCCCGTCCAACCCCGCGGGGGTCAACGCGCTCAGACTGCAGCATCATTTGGCTGCGCACGAGCGAGGATGACGAGGCAACGACCGCATCGCGGTCGCGCGTCGCATGGATAACGCGTGCATCGGGAAAGACCCGGAGCAGGCTGCCCAAATCTTCGGCAAACTGGGGAACCTTGAGGATCCACGGGCGGCGGTCGTGGCCGCCACCCCGAAGCCACGCAATGGTCTTGAGAATGCGTTTGAATTCCAGATAAACCGGCGTGCTGTCCATCGCTTCGCAGTGACGGACGAACTGGGGAAGCCGCCACTGCGCTTCGTAAGCCGCCGGGACCATGAGCATATTGAAGAAACCGATCTCTTCATCAGGAGCATTCGCGCTTGTCGGATGCATTACCTGGAATTCCGGATTGAGCAATTTGGCGGCTATCAATCCAGCCCGTGCCCGCCATGTGCGATCATCAATAGCGGACGAGGGAGAATACTGGTGCCATCCGGCACGCGGCAGGGGAGCCCAGCTTTCGTGGAATTTGGTAAAGCGGAACCGGGCATCGCAGGCCAGCATGCGTTGCAATCGCGTCGTTCCGGACCGCATTTGTCCGACAATGATGATCGGGCGCTCCAGCGACTGTTCCTCTATTTCGCCATGGCGCTCCCACAGGCGGTGCATGCCCAGCATATTGGCCGCGGCGGAAACGAGCTGGCCATGGGCAATCGTTCGCCCGAGCGGTGTCAGGTCGGCTCGCTGCTGAAGGTCGCCGGTCAGGAGCGAAAGCCTTTCCAGCCAATCGGCCGAAAGCGGGCTCGAACAATCGCCGGGTCCTGCGCGCGATTTCTGGCGCGCCTTCGCCAGAATATCTTCTGGCCCAAGTTGCGGCACTTGCGCCGCGCCGGACTGCCATGCTTTTGCAAGACAGGTGTTGATGAGTTCAATGCGTTTCGAGACGCGCGTTGTTGACACAGCCGGATCGCTGCCGCCGAAGAATGTCGAAGCCATAAGCCACCCAACGCCGCTAGCGCCGAAGGGGTCCGTGGCAGGTCGGTTTTTGGTTGCGATGCAGTCATCTATGAGCAGGCGTTCCGAATGCATGCACTGACGAACATCCGGGTAGTCGTTCGTCCAAGGCGCTTTCCGAGACACAAAAGCGGCGGATGCGGTCACACTACCTTCGGTCGGGCCGGTAGGCTGTTAATCGCCGGATACAAAAAAGATCTGTCGTTCCGGACAGAACCCAGCGCTCGTCAGTAGAACGCGTGCTCCCCGCTAACGGTCAGGTCACGCGCTCTCTCGAGATTGACGTGTGTCTGGAAATAGAACTTATCCGTGCTGCGGCCGTTTGCGTAAAACCAGATCCTGGTCGTGCGCGCCGTTCCTCGGACGGCGATTGTCTTCGAGGAAACTGCGTCGACCAAGGGACCGCCCAGACGATCCTCCAACTCGCGTTCGACCTTTGGGCTCACGGCGACCGTCAGGCTGCGAGGATCGCGGTAATCAGGCTGTGAGTTAAGAAACAGCCGTCCGTTTTCGCGCCCGGTCCCGCGCACGACCATTTCGAACACACCTGTGATGCCATTCTCGGATTGAGCGGCGTTAATCACCGCCTGTTCCGGTGTAATGCGAAGCGGCAATCGCTCGATGGCCGGTGAAGCGCAGGAAGCGGCAAGAAGCGCTAGGCCAGCAACAAGAGAATTACGCATCCAATCTCCGAAACATAGGTCTCCCTAGCTTACCGCGCGATTTATTTCCCTACAATGACGGCTTGCGACAACATTTCTGACACAAGCAGTTGGCCTGGCCAATCCCAAAACCAAAATGTCCGGTCTATGGCATTTGGACAAAAAAGCGGACCTACCGGACACGGCGACGATGCGGACCTTCGTGACGCAACGCTTCTTACGTCGGCTTTCATCATAACAGCGATATCGCTCGCACAAGAACCGTCCCTAAGCGAGGTGCCTCACCCACCTCACTTTTGGCCGACCTCGCCTGCCGTCCTGCGGGCTTCGCTCGGTGACATCCCGGTCCAACGGCGATAACTCCCGAAGAAACTTTTGCGATCACTATAGCCCAGCAAGTGAGCAATTTCCTCGTTCGCCAGCGAGCGGACCACGCGAAATGGCGATGCCCGGTCGGGTCGGCAAGTCAGCGCGAGCTCCGTCAAACGGACCATCGCTTCCCACGCTGCCACGTATTGCGCTTGTATCTCGGGCAATGGCGACTGTTATTCGGGCGGCTCTAGCCGTAGGGTGAACTCTCCCTGGTGCCGGTATCGTGGCTTCTGGGGGCATCATTTAGAACTGTCAGTGAGAGCAAAATGACGAACACACTATCCTACCCGATCGGCACGCCAGGCAAGCCTTGGAGAGAGGATGAGCGTAACCAATGGCGAGTATCTCAGCCTCAACAGCGCCGCTATCAGGATGATGTGGTTCCCCGCATCATGGCTCTGGCTGACCGTTTTGAAATTCTCACCTATGGCCAGCTTAGCTACGCTGGCGAGGCTTACACCCTCTTTGCCCTGCGCAACGGCAACCCCGAACCCAGCCTGCCGACGGCCCTCGTGACGGGCGGTGTCCATGGATATGAGACCAGCGGAGTGCTGGGAGCGCTGCAATTTCTTGAAACACGGGCAAACGAATATGCTGGAAAGATCAATCTTCTCGTAGCCCCGTGCGTCAGCCCGTGGGCATATGAGCGGGTCAACCGCTGGAACTACGACGCCTTCGATCCCAACCGCAGCTTTGCCGCAGATAGCGATGTACGCGAGTGCGCCGCATTGATTAAGCTGGTGGCCGAGCACGCCGGACCCTATTTGCTGCATATTGACCTGCATGAAACAACCGACAGCGATGAGAGCGAGTTTCGTCCGGCCCTTGCCGCGCGAGACGGCGAAGAATTCGAACCGGGCATTATCCCCGATGGCTTCTATCTGGTTGACGACAGCGAGAACCCGCAACCCGCCTTCCAAGCGGCGATCATATCAGCGGTGGAACAGGTCACGCACATCGCGCCGCCGGACGATGATGGAAAGATCATCGGCTCGCCCATGGTTGCACGCGGAGTGATCAACTACCCTCAGGCCAAATACGCAATGTGCAGTTCCCTAACCGGCGCACGGTTTACGACAACCACCGAAGTCTATCCCGATAGCCCACGCGCCACGCCTCGGATCTGCAACGACGCCCAGGTCGCTGCGGTGTGCGCCGCTCTGGACTTCGCGCTGGCGCATGCATGAGCCAAGGGTCGCTGCATACGGCCGCAAGCCCTCGGTTTATCGTAACTTCTCGTGTTTGTGAACGACAGACTTCGAAAGGCGGTATCGAACGATCGAACATTTCCTATGTCGTCGGGACGCCCCACCGGGGGAGGATTTTAGGACTGTCTGGTGCGGTCGAGAAGACTCGAACTTCCACGGCCTTTCGGCCACAACGACCTCAACGTTGCGCGTCTACCAGTTCCGCCACGACCGCACTAAAGTCAGGATGCGCCTAGGCGATCCTGCGGGGTAGGAGGGGGCCACTAGCAAAGGGCCGATCACTCCGCAAGCAGTGCTTTTGTCTCGCGAAGAATAGTACGGAGTGCCCGGTTGGGCAGGCTGCCTGTCCCGTTGCGGGACCGGGTTAACACTTCGCTTGTGAAGATGGTGAATAATGTGGAAACATTTGCGGCATGGGTATCGCCGCATCCTTGCTGTACCTCGCCGCCGCGACCGCGCAGGCCGGAACGACCGGCACCCTGCCTTCGTCCGCTCCCGCTTCAACCAATGCAGGCAAAGGGGCGGCAGTGCAGGTCCACGCGTCGGCGCGGATCCTGGCCGGAGCGGAAGTCAGGCATCGGCGGGGGGAGCAGGGGCCGGAAATAACCAGCCGGACGCCGCCGCAGATACGGCGGGACAGCGCGGACAGGATGTGGATCGAGTTTAGCTAGGCTTCCATCCGATTTCGACGAATTTCGCGGATTTGGGAACGTCCTTCATCGCTTCGACCACGGTCATCTTTTCGCCCGGGGCCAAGGTCGGTCTGGGCGGTGCCAGCACCCAGCTGTAGACAATTTTCTCCCGTTCATCGCGCATGACGATCAGGATGGAGGGCACCCGGCGGCTTTCGCGGCCGATATTCGTGATCGTCCCGACCGCACCGAAAAACTCGCTACCGTTGGGCAGCGTCCGGCGGTCCTGCTGCGCAGGCGGGAAATCAAGTTGCAGGTCCGGCTGGCTCGCGGCAAATGTTGGCCGGTTCAAGGGAACCCAGTCCGGCGCGCCCCAGTAACTGACCGCCGCGATGGTCGCGAGCGCGATAATAGCGAATACCGCAGCCGCGGCAGTCCAGATGCGCAGCGGGTTCCGGCGGGAACTGAACGGCGGTTGGTATTCGAACTGGGAATATTCCGGTTCGGGTTCGTCCTGCGAACCCGGCGCGAAATCGGCTTCACGCGGATCGTCGGCAAACGGTTCAGGATCCGGGTCTGGGGCGGGCTCTTCCGAGGCGACCGGTGGAGCAGGAGTAGGACCGCCAGCCGTCTCGGCGGCGAATTCGTTCGGGGGAGGGGCGGGTGCGGGGGCCGATGTGGCTGGTGCTTCCGCCGGTGCTACCTCGGTTTCGGCGGCTGCCTCGGGCCGGTCCGGCAATTGCCCTTCCTGGAACCAGCTATGACGGCATTTGGCGCATCGTACTGTCCGCCCTTCGATACCGACGGCGCTGTCGGGAACGACGTAACGCGTGGCGCATGCGGGGCAGGCAATAATCATGGTTGCCTGACTCTTTAGTCCTGCAAGGGGTATGCAACAAGGCTTCAACGGCTATCGGGGGGAATACGGTGGCTTTTTTCCACATCGAAGCATAGCTATAGGCCAATCATCATGGCAGTATCTTCCGTTCCCGGCACAATTAATCGATGGGGCTGCCCATCCTGCTGCGGAATTCGCAGCGATCGCACCTGTGAACTATGCCGCCGTGATGCGCGCGGATACTGCCGATGAGCCCCCGAACCGGTGAAACCATTGCCTTCGACAATGTCGGGCTGCGTTACGGCACCGACCGCGAAGTGTTGAGCGACGTGTCTTTCACGCTGTATCCGGGCAGCTTCTATTTCCTGACCGGGGCGAGCGGCGCGGGCAAGACTTCGCTGCTCCGGCTGCTGTACCTTGCGCAGCGTCCGTCGCGCGGCGGCATCTCGATGTTCGGCACCGACGTGATCACTTTGCCGCGCTCGCGGTTGCCGGCATTTCGCCGCCGTCTCGGCGTCGTGTTCCAGGATTTCCGGCTGGTTCCCCATCTCTCCGCCTTCGACAACATCGCCCTGCCGCTGCGGGTTGCCGGAATGCGCGAAGCCGACCTCGCCGGGCCGGTTTCCGATATGCTCGAATGGGTCGGCCTGACCAGCCGCGCGCATGCCCGGCCCGCCACCCTGTCGGGCGGAGAGCAACAGCGCGTGGCGATTGCACGGGCGGTGATCGGCCGTCCCGACCTGTTGGTCGCCGATGAGCCGACCGGTAACGTCGATCCGGAAATGGCGCTCAAGCTGCTCCGCCTGTTCGAGGCGCTCAACCGGCTCGGCACCACCGTGGTGGTTGCGACCCATGATGTGCACCTGCTGCGCAAGGTGCCCGATTCCCTGATCATGCGGCTGGACAAGGGGCGACTGTCGGACCCGACCGGTGCGCTGCGGTATCCGCCGCGCCGGCAGATGTCCGATATCGATGCCGATGCGCCGCTGCCGCGCGATGGGGGCGAGTTTTGAAGCGTCCGCGCCGCAGCAGGAAAAACGTCGATGGTCGCCTTTCCGGCCGCTTTTCTGCCATGCGCGGTGACCGCGCTTCCCAACTGGTTCCGCAGGCCCGGCTAGCCGGTCCGATACCATGGGTGATCGCGATAATGGTCGCGCTGACGGTGATCGCCGCTGCCGGGGGCCTGGCGCTCAACAATCTCGCCCAGACCGCGCAAAGCGAATTGTCGGGCGGCGCGACGGTGCAGATTGTCGAGGCCCTGCCGCTGGAGCGGAGCCGCCAGGCGCAGGCATCGCTCGCGCTGCTACTGCAGCATCCCGCCGTGGTATCCGCCGCGCGGGTACCCGATGAGGAACTGGAACAGCTCTTGGAACCGTGGTTGGGCGTGGGGGCGGACCGTGAAGCGGTGCCGATCCCGGCCCTGATCGACGTGCGTTTGCGTAGCGATGCGACCGAGACACAATTGGATTCGCTGCGCACCCTGCTCGCCGAACAGGCCCCGGCGGCACGAATCGACGCGCAGTCGGCGTGGCTTAGGCCCGTTTTCTCGGCGATATCTTCGCTTCAGTGGCTCGCGCTGGCGTTGGTCGTGCTGCTGGGCCTCACCAGCGCCGCCGCCGTCTGGCTCGCGGCCCGCAGCGCGCTTGGCACCAATCGCAACACAATCGAGGTCGTTCACCTGCTGGGCGGTACCGACAGCCAGATCGCACGGATATTCCAGCGGTCGGTCGGGTTCGACGCTGCGCTCGGCGGCGCCGCCGGGCTGGCGTTGGGGCTGATCGCCGTGTTCGTGATCGGCCGCCAGTTTGCCGGGCTCGGTTCGGGAATGGTGGCCGGAGGGGGGCTTTCCTGGATCGACTGGGTGCTGCTGGCGCTCGTTCCGGCCTTCGGCGTGATCATCGCCGTGCTCACCGCCCGCGTGACGGTCATGGGCGCGTTAAGGCGGATGCTGTGATCCGCCGCATTCTCGCAGCGATCGTGATCGTCTGGGCAGCCGGGTTCGCGTGGTTCGCGGTCGCCCTGCCGGGTCCGCTGGCGGACGGCGAAGAAGCGCCGACCACCGACGCCATAGTGGTGCCGACCGGCGGTCCCGGGCGGATCGAACGGGGGCTGGAAGTGCTCGCGGCGGGCCATGCCGAACAGATGCTGGTGAGCGGCGTGGATCCGGAAGTGAAACCGGGAGAATTCGCCGCGCAGTTCGCGGTACCGATGCAGACGATGCAATGCTGCGTCACACTGGGCTATGCCGCGGTCGATACGCGCGGCAATGCGGCGGAAATAGCCGATTGGCTGGAGGAACGCAGTTACACGTCCGTCCGCCTGGTGACGACTGACTGGCACATGTGGCGCGCGGCGGGTGAATTGCGTCATGTGCTGCCGGACGAGGTGACCATCATCGAGGACGCATCAGCGTCAGACCCCAGCCTGAAAACCTTGCTGCTGGAATATCACAAATTGCTGGCAAGCCGCATCGCCTGGCTGTGGCAGCGTTGAGGACACCATGATTTTCCTGCGCAATATCCTGTTCTATCCGGCGTTTTATCTGGGCAGCGTGTTCTTCGTCCTCGCCTCGGTTGTTTCCATCCCGATCGGCCCCGCGCCGCTGCGATGGTCGGTAGCCGCATGGTCACGTTTTCACCGGACCTGTCTGCGCTGGCTGCTCGGCATCAAGATCGAGGTCGAAGGCCAATTGTCCCGCGAACCGGTGTTTTACGCGGTCCGCCACGAAAGTTTTTTCGAGGCGATCGATGCTCCGGCAATGTACGATACCCCGGTCACCTTCGCGAAGCATGAACTGTCGATCATTCCCGGCTGGGGGCGCGCCGCGAAGGCGTATGGCATGATTTTCGTCGAGCGGGACCAGGGCGCGAAGGCGCTGCGCAAGATGGTCTCGGCTGCCCGCGAATATTCGCAGGAAGGTCGCCCACTGGTGATCTATCCGGAAGGAACCCGCACACCGCATGGCGAAGCCGGGAAATTGCAGGCGGGTTTTGCAGGATTGTACAAGCTGATCGGGCTGCCAGTGGTTCCGGTCGCGGTGAACAGCGGCCCGATGTATCACCGGTTCTGGAAACGCCCCGGAACCATCACCTACCGGATCGGCGAAACCATTCCCCCCGGGCTGCCACGCGCGGAGATCGAAGCGCGGGTAATTGCCGCGATCAACGCTCTCAACTAGGCTCCTTGGTGCCTTGCCCGGTATGGTCGGCGCGGCCGAAATCGGGGCGGGCATCGTCCTGGCCCATCTCGATGATCGAATTTCGAATGTCGCGGGTGCGGGTGAACAGGTCGAACAACGCCTCCCCGTCGCTAGATCGGATCGCCCGCTGCATCGCAGTCAGGTCTTCGGTAAACCGCCCGAGCATTTCCAGCACCGCCCCGCGGTTGTGCAGGAACACATCGCGCCACATGGTCGGGTCCGACGCGGCGATCCGGGTGAAATCGCGAAACCCGCCTGCCGAGTATTTGATAACTTCGCTGCGGGTCACATCCTCGAGATCGGATGCGGTGCCGACGATCGTATAGGCGATCAGATGCGGGATATGGCTGGTCACCGCCAGCACCAGGTCGTGATGCGCGGCGTCCATGATTTCGATCCGAGCCCCGATCCCTTCCCAGAAATCCTGCAGATCGGCCAAGGCATCGGGCGGCGTGTCCTCGTCCGGCGTGAGGATGCACCAGCGGTGCTGGAACAGGGAGGCAAATCCCGCCTCCGGCCCGCTGCGCTCGGTGCCCGCCACGGGATGCGCGGGAATTACCGTGTGACCGGGCAGGGCGGCTCGCAATGCTTCCCCGACGGTCTGCTTCGACGAACCCACGTCGGAGATGATCGCATGGGGCGGCAGGCTGCCGCGGATCTGCTCAGCGGCTGCAGGGATCGCCCCGACCGGGACGCAGAAAATAACCAGGTCCGCATCCGCCACAGCGTGTTCGGCAGTGCCGCACACTTCGCCGACCAGTCCCCGCAATCCGGCCCTGACACGCACCCCGGGGTCGATGTCGAAGCCGGTGGTCGTCACTCCCGGCAGGAATTCCTTCACCGCCAGGCCGATCGATCCGCCGAGCAGGCCGAGCCCGATGATTGCCGCCCGTTTGATCGCCATCAGGCTTCCCCGACCAGCACGCGAAGGGCCGCCATGACATCGTCCATCTGCTGCGAGGTGCCGATGGTAATCCGCAGGCCATGCCGTAAATCCTGCCCCGGCAGCCAGCGAACCGCATAACCAGCGTCTGCCAGCGAATCCTGCGCCATTTCGGCTGTGATGCTGCCTTCGAACAGGACCAACAGGAAGTTCGCCTTGCTGGGAACGGCGCGTAAGCCGTGATTTCCAAGCCCGTCAATGAAGGCGGTGAACCGCGCGAGTTGGGCGGTGTTGTGTTCGCGCGAAGCTTCCACGAAACGCCGGTCGCCGACCGCGGCCAGAGCGGCGGCCTGTGCATGGTTGGTGACATTGAAGGGGCCGCGAATTCGGTTGAGGTTGGCGATGATGTCGGGCGCGCCCGTGGCCCAGCCCACCCGTTCCCCGGCCAGGCCGTAGATCTTGGAGAATGTCCGCGTGAGCAGCACGTTTTCATGCGCCGCGGCCAGCGACAATCCGCCGTCGTCTTCCTCGTCGGTCAGATATTCCGCATAGGCGTGGTCGATCACCAGCAGCACATCGGAAGGCAGGCCGGCGTGCAGGCGCGCGATCTCCGATTGCGGCAGGTAGCTACCGGTCGGGTTGTTCGGGTTGGCGACGAACATGATGCGGGTATTATCCCCGACATGTTTGAGCATTTCGTCGACATCGGTGCCGTAATCGCGGTCGGCGGCGACCACCGGCAAAGCGCCGCAGCGCTTGGTGACGATCTCGTAGAGAGAGAACCCGTAGCGCGAATAGACGATCTCGTCCCCCGGCCCGGCATAGGCCTGCGCCGCCAGTCCGAGCAGTTCGCCGGAACCGGTGCCGCACACGATCCGTGCGGGATCGATTGCGTGCAAAGCGCCCAGGGCGGTCCGCAAATCATTTGAATCCGGATCGGGATAATCAGCCATGGGCGCAGCTGCTGCCAGCGCCGCGATGGCCGCGCTGCTGCTGCCGAGCGGGTTCTCGTTCGCGGACAGTTTGACCAGCTTGCAGCCGTCGCTGCCGCGCGCCTTGCCGGGGACATAGGCATGGATGTCGGCGATCCACGGTTTCGGAGTAGGCGGTGTTGTCATGTCGGCGGCGCGAATAGCCGCTTTACGCGCGCAATGACAGCCCGATTGCCGGAACAATTGACAGGCTAGCGCGCCTGCCCCAAGTCCCGCCGCCGATGTCCGTGCAAAATGCCTCCCGCGTGCTCACGCTTCCCGACAGCCTGCCGCTCGACAGCGGGGATGCGCTGGAAGGCGCGGTGATTGCCTATGAAAGCTACGGCGAACTCAGCCCGGCCAAGGACAATGCGATCCTTGTCTGCCATGCGCTGACCGGTGACCAATATCTTGCCAGCGATCATCCGGTGACGGGCAAGCCCGGCTGGTGGGAACGGATGGTCGGGCCGGGCAAGCCGATCGACACGAACCGTTTTCACGTGATCTGCGCCAATGTCATCGGCAGCTGCATGGGTTCCACGGGCCCCGCCAGCAACGCGCCGGACGGCCGCCCCTATGCGATGCGGTTTCCGGTCATCACCATCCGCGACATGGTGCGGGGACAGATCTCGCTGCTGGACGGTCTGGGGATCGAGCGGCTGCACGCGGTGGTCGGGGGGTCGATGGGCGGCATGCAGGCGCTTAGCCTCGCCGCCAATTTCCCCGATCGCGCCGCGCGGGTGCTCGCGATTGCGACCACGGCGCGGCATTCGGCGCAGAATATCGCGTTCCACGAGGTTGGCCGCCAGGCAATCATGGCCGATCCGGCATGGGCTGGCGGGGATTATTACGCGCAGGACCAGCGCCCTGATGCTGGCCTGTCGGTCGCCCGGATGGCGGCGCATATCACCTATCTCAGCGAAGCCGGGCTGACCGAGAAGTTCGGGCGCCGCCTGCAACAGCGGGCCGACGGCAGCGCGGGCGCAAAGAGCTTCGGCTTCGATGCGGATTTCCAGGTGGAGAGTTACCTGCGTTACCAGGGCAGCGGGTTCACCCGGCGGTTCGACGCCAATTCCTACCTCTACATCACCCGAGCCATGGATTATTTCGATCTCGCCGAAGAGTTCTCCAGCGACGGCAGGAGCGGCCACCTTGGCAACGCCTTCGCGGGCACCACGGCGCGTTTCTGCCTGATCAGCTTCGATAGCGACTGGCTGTATCCGACGGCGGAAAGCCGTCACGTGGTCCATGCGCTGAACGCGTCGGGCGCGCCGGTCAGCTTCGTCGAATTGAGCGCACCGTTTGGGCACGACAGTTTCCTTCTCGACGTTCCCGCGCTCGACCGAGTGGTCGCGGGGTTCCTCGAATGAGCGGACCCCGGAAACTGCGGCCCGACCTTGCAGTGATCGCGGACCACATCGATCCCGGCACCCGCGTGCTGGATATCGGCTGCGGCGACGGCGCGTTGATGGCGGCGCTGCGCGACACGCGGCAGGTTGACGCGCGCGGGCTGGAGATCGATCCGGTGCAAGTGGAACAATGCGTCGCGCGCGGCCTGTCGGTGGTCCAGGGCGATGCGGACCGCGACCTGTCGGAATATCCCGATGGCGCGTTCGATTATGCGATCCTCAGCCAGACGTTGCAAACGGCCGAGCGCCCCGACCTGATGCTCGACCAATTGCTGCGCGTCGGACGCCAGGCTTTCGTGAGCTTCCCCAATTTCGCGCACTGGCGGATGCGCCGCGCACTGCTGGTCACGGGGCGGATGCCGGTGACGCGGCACTTGCCGGTCAGTTGGTACGAGACGCAGAATATCCACCACGTCACGGTGACCGACTTCCGCGAACTGCTGCGAAGCAAGGGCGTGAAGGCGGACCGCAGCTGGTTCTTTGCGGGTGAGCGCGAAATCGGCCCGGCGGGGGCCAACTGGCGCGCCGAGTATGCGGTGTTCCAGCTCAGCCGGTAAGGGCGTCTATCGCCGGGGGCCTTCCGGCTGGAGGTAGGCGGGATCGAAGGACGCTTCTTCCACCAGGGCCGGGTAATCTTCGATGACGAAATTGCGGCCGTGGGTCCGGATGGCCCCGCTTCGGCGCAGCCGCTGGATGCTGCGGTTGGTGTGAATTGCGCTGAGACCGACGGCGTCGGCAAGATCGGCCTGGGTGATCGGCAGGACGAACGCCCGCCCGTCGCCCAGTCCTATCTTCTCGAGGCGCGCGTTGAATTCCAGCAACAGGTGGGCGACGCGAGCGACCGCAGTGCGCCGTCCCACGTTGACCGTCCATTCGCGGAAGATCGATGCGTCAACCAGAGTGTCGAACCAGAAAGCGCGGCCCCATTCCGGGTAGTCCGACGCGAGATCGAGGATGTCTTCGCAGCCGATTGTGACGACGGTGGTCGGAGTGTGCGTCCTGATCCCGCTGTCCGAAACGGTTAGCAGCCCCGCGTTGAGATCGACCATGTCCCCGGCCAGATGGAACGAGTTGATCTGCTGGGTGCCATTCTTGAGCGTGGAATAGCGGCTGGCGACACCCGTGAGTATCAGGCAGGCCCGTGTCGGGCGATCGCCTTCCTTCAGAATATCGCGATAGATTTCATAGCTATGCTGTTCGAGAGGCAGGGCCATAAATGCAGCGCTTGCCGCTTCGGAAAGCGAACGGCGACGTTCCACCTTCGACAGGTAAGGTAGCAGCACGGATCGATCGACAGTCATGGCACCTCCCCTGCGGGGAGCGCTATCGTGTCTCTCAGCCACCGGTCTGCAGTTACTGCCCGATGATTCCTCGAGTATAAACTAACTCACATTAAAATCAAACTTGCATCAATAACTTATTTGTATCAGTGTTTATTTCTCTAGCGCGGCCGGCGCCTAATCTTCGATCAATATCGCGTCCTGAAAATGTACCTTTGCAACTTCATCGCCCGCCTCGCTGCGCACCGATATGAACGAGCGGCGGGACACGGGCTTGCCTTCGTTTATTTCGCTGGAAATAATACCGCGCAGTGCAGTGATCGCTACTTGCCTGGCTGCAGCGAGGTTACCTTCGTCCCGTCCCTCGGGGTCGTGGACAAAACCGGCACCATTGCTCAAATCAAAATAGTATCTCGGCATCGTACTACAAATCCCGGGATTGCGGGATTGTTCCAACGTGCGGATAGATAAAGCTCATAAAACTTAATTACTTAGATATCCTGCGACACCTGCGCGCGGCGAATGCTCCAGACATTGTCTTCATCACGCACAAGACCGCAAACGAGCTCGTCATCGAGCCATAATTCACCCGTCCGTCCGGCTGTTTCGCGCTCAGCAAACGCAAACGCTTCATGGCCGTCATCGGAATCGAAATGGACAATCTTCGCAGCATTGCCGCGATGATCGAAGAACATGAGCTGGTACGCCTTGCGCCCGCCCTGGGCAATCGAGGTTGGTAGATTGGTGTAAATATTCTCCACAGCGACCTCCTTCCGCCAATGTGGTGAAGGTCGGGGAGGATTCGCGCAATCACATAGGTTAAGTGAAAGCGGTGCGGCGGATAATAATTCTCGCGCCGGTTCAGGAATAGCGTCGTGACGTCACTTCAGACGCTCGGCATGCCACCCTATATGTTCGGCCATGAAGGTTTCGATGAAGTAGTAGGAATGGTCGTATCCCTCCTGCATCCGGATCGCGGCCGGAATCCCGGCCTTGCGGCAGGCGAGGGCGAGCAGGCCTGTTTTCAATTGTTCCGTCAGGAAATTATCGGCGGTGCCCTGGTCCACCAGCAGGTGATCGAGCCGGGCTCCGTCCTCGATCAGGGCCACCGCGTCATGCTTGCGCCACGTGTCCCGGTCCGGTCCCAGATACCCGCCCAGAGCCTTCTCTCCCCACGGGCAGGCCAGCGGGGACGCGATCGGAGCGAAGGCGCTGACCGACCGGAAGCGGTCCGGATTGCGGAGCGCGATGGTCAGGGCGCCGTGCCCGCCCATGCTGTGTCCGGTGATACCCTGCCGCGTCATGTCGGCGGGGAAGTGTTCTGCAATCAGCGCAGGAAGTTCGCTTTCGATGTAGCTGCGCATGCGGAAGTTGGCGGCCCAAGGTTCCTGTACGGCGTCGACAAAGAACCCAGCGCCTTTCCCGAAATCATACGCCTCGTCATCGGGCACGTCGTCCCCGCGCGGAGACGTATCCGGGGCTACGAAGATGATCCCGTGTTCGGCGCAAGCGGCGCGGAAATTGCCCTTTTCGGTTACGTTTGCGTGGGTGCAGGTCAGGCCCGACAGATACCACAACACGGGCAATTTCGCGCCCGGCTCGAGGTCCGCAGCCTGCGGCGGGACATACACCGAGAACGTCATCCCGGTACCGGTTTCGGCGGAGGCATGGGAATAAACGCCCTGCACCCCGCCGAAACTGCGGTTGGTCGACAATGTTTCGATCACCGGCAAACCGTTACACCCGCATCAGGGCGCAGATCTTGTTATCGGCGGGATCGCGCAGATAGGCGAGATACAGTTTCATCCCGGCACCTTCGCGGATGCCTGGCGGATCTTCGATCGCGGTGCCGCCGTTGGCGATGCCCGCTTCGTGCCACGCGTCGGCTTCTTCCTGAGATTTCACTGCGAAACCGATGGTTGAACCATTGCCGCAACTGGCTGGCTGGCCGTCGATCGGCTTGGTCAGCAGCAGCATGCCGCCGTTATTCATGTAGATGACCCGGCCTTTGGGATCGATCACGCCCGGCTTGGCACCAAGCACGCCGAGGGTGGCGTCGTAGAACTTCTTCGAGGCGTCGATATCGTCGGCCCCCAGCATGACATGGCTGAACATTACTCTCTCTCCTTGTTGTAGATTCAGTAGACAACCACGCTGCGGATGGATTCGCCCGCGTGCATCAGGTCGAAACCCCTGTTGATTTCGTCGAGGGTCAGCGTGTGGGTAATCATCGGATCGATCTGGATCTTCCCGTCCATATACCAATCGACGATCTTGGGAACATCGGTGCGGCCCTTCGCTCCGCCAAAGGCGGTGCCCCGCCAGTTGCGCCCGGTCACCAGCTGGAACGGGCGGGTCTCGATGGTCTTGCCCGCTTCGGCAACACCGATGATGATCGAAGTGCCCCAGCCCTTGTGGCAGCATTCCAGCGCCTGGCGCATCACGTCGGTGTTGCCGGT
>NZ_WTYL01000006.1 GCF_009828115.1 Allopontixanthobacter sediminis
CAGAAGCGGGTCAGTTTCTTCGGTGGCCGCGCAGCGACACCCGAATGGAGCCCGCGCGGTGACCAGATTGCCTTCACCCATATCGCCGGCGATTTCCGGATCGCAGTGATGAACCCGGGTGGAGGCGGCCTTCGGTTCCTGACCGATTCTTGGCAAGACGAGGCGCCGACATGGGCACCGAACGGGCGGATCATCCAGTTTTTCCGTACGGAACGCAACTCGGGCCGGACATCCTTGTGGCAAGTCGACCTGACCGGCCGAAACGAACGCCGCCTCGAAACTCCGGTTGATGCTTCGGACCCCTCATGGGGACCCATTTTGCCCTAGAGGCGTAGTGTTACCGGGAGAGCGGGCCGCGCTGACAGCTATTCGGCATTAGAATTACAATCAGACAAGGAGATGTCCTATGACGCGTAAAATCCTCATCACCGCATTACTTACCGGGACCATCGCTCTGGCGGGCTGCAAGACTGCCGCGCCGGAAGAATTGCCGCCGCAGCAGTCAACTGTAATTCCGTCGGAGACTCCGGCCCCGGCGACGTCGCAAGCCGGATCCGGTCCGGGTACGCAGCAGCATTTCGTTGGTGCCGTTAACGGACAGAACGTCGTCTATTTCGACACGGACCGTTATAACATCGATAGTGCGGACGCCGCGGCGCTGCAGACGCAGGCGCAGTATCTGATGCAGTATCCCAACCTTACCGTGACCGTCGAAGGCCATGCCGACGAACGCGGCACGCGTGACTATAACCTCGCGCTCGGCGAGCGCCGGGCCAATGCGGCGAAGAATTACCTCGTCGGCCTAGGTGTTCCTGCGAACCGGATTGCCACCGTCAGCTATGGCAAGGAACGCCCGGTAGCGATGGGTTCGGACGCCAGTGCATGGGCGCAGAACCGGCGCGCGGTAACTGTGGTGATCAGTTGATCAGTTAGCCAATACTTTGAACAGGGACGGCGCGGCTGCTTCGGCAACTGCGCCGTTGCTGTATTCAGGGGACGGATTCTGGACGCCGCTACGGTCAGACATCGACAGCGCGAACGCCGACATGGTCATGACCGAGAAGGCGATCGACAGGGCCAGTTGCTTGCTCAAGGTCACGAACTCCGATGGGTGTTTACGCCCGGCTCAATAGCGCGGCGATCAATGTTGCATTGCAGCATAATGCTTAACAGGACCTTTGTATCCCCTTCATAAACCAGCGGTGGCGATTTTTCGTCGAACGCTCTATATGGAGGGACATATGACACGAGAGATGAACTGATGGTCGGTGCGCGCCGATCGAACGATTGGGGTTTTCCTCGCTGGCGCAGCTATGGCAGCGACCAGGCGGCGACCGCCCAGCGAACCTGCGACCGCCACCTGTGCGACGAACCGGGCCTGTGCCCCGCACCGAAGGCGTCTAACAGCCCGGACCGGTGGTATTTCTGCCAGAAGCACGCTGCGGAATACAATTCCAAATGGGATTACTTTGAGGGGCTCGACAAGGCCGAGGCAGAGGAGCGGGTCAAGAACGAGAACCGCGATAACGCCGGTTATGCCGAAGCCGCGCATTACGGTTGGGCAGGTTCGGGTGACGGTACCCGCAGCGGTGACGAAATGCGCGCGCTGGAAGCCCTCGAACTGGAAGCCGACGCGGATTTCGACGCGATCAAGAAGAGCTTCCGCGCCAAGGCCAAGGAAGTGCACCCCGATGTAAAGCCGGGAGACGCCGCCGCCGCGCAGGAATTCCAGAAGATCCAGGTCGCCTACGAGGTCCTCAAACAGGCCGAGGAACGGCGAGAATGGAAGGGTTGAGGCGCGCGCCGACCCTTTGCGACCGATAAACAGAAGCGGCGCGGTCCCGGGACCGCGCCGCTTCTGTTTATGCCAGCGTTACGATATGCCGATACCGATCAGAAGTTCACTGCCACCCGTCCGTAGAGGAAGCGTCCGCTGAACCCGAAGGGGGACTGCGAGGAATACGGCAGGAACGAGTTGTTCAAACCGAAATTGACGCCGTCCACCGTGCCGAACGGCAGACGGTCGGGATATACATCGAACAAATTGTTCGCCCCGAATGCCAGTTCCAGCGCCTCGGACGGCTTTATCCTCAATTCCAGGTCGGTGACCCACTTCGGCGACAGGAAGATATCGCCGGGCGCATCGCCGGGCGCTACGGTAATGTCGTCGCGTTGCGGCGAGGATACGCCCGAGGGCAGAAACACTTCGCCGAAACGGTTGGTCCGGGCCGTAAGGCCGAATATACCGTAATCCCAGTCGAGCCCGATGTTCAGTTTGTTCTTCGGCTGTCCGTCCGTCAGGCGGAAGGATTCCTGCCGCGCAAATAGGCGCTGGGCCGTGAAACCCGAAAAGACTCTGCGGTCCGTAATCTCGGTGTCCGAAATGTTGTAACCAACCGTCAGGCGGATGTCGCCCATCCCGAAATCCGGAACGCGGTAACTGCCGACAATGTCCAGGCCCTGGGTTTTGGTGTCGATCCCGTTGATGAAGAAGCGGGCCGAAGTCACCCCGGTGATCCCGGCAGTGGTCAGGATGGTAACCACGTCGCCGCCCTGGAGGTTTTCCGTCAGCGTGATGCGGTCCCTGATCTTGATGTTGTAGTAGTCCGCGGTCAGGCTGAGGCCCTCGATCAGATTGATCGCGATGCCGCCGCCGAAGTTGAGGGATTTTTCGGCATCGAGTGGCTGCGAGCCAAGCGCTACGGCTACCGGAGACGCAACCGGGAAGGTGCCGACCTCGATTAGTTGCCCCCCTACGTTGTTGGTCGACGTGGTCGAGAAGAACTGCTGCGCCAGGCCCGGCGCTCGGAAGCCGGTAGACACCGAGCCGCGAAGCGCAATCCCCTCGATCGGTTCAAACCGGGCAGCGAGCTTGCCGTTTACTGTATCCCCAAAATCGGAGAAACTTTCATAACGGCCAGCGGCCTGCAGGTTCAGTGCATCGGAGATGTCCACGTCAAGTTCGACATAGCCGGCGATGCTGTCACGCGAGGCATCGATAGCGTTGTTCGGCCGGAAGCCGGGGAACACCTGCGCGCCGCCGGGGGCGCCATTGGTGAAGGAAAACGGCCCGTTGATGTAGCTTTGAACCTCGCCCGGGATGATCTTGTAGTTTTCATCCCGGTATTCCCCGCCAAACGCGAGCGAAACACTTTGGGCAAAGCCTAGCTCGATGTTCTTTTGCAGGTCGAGATTGATGGACGTTTGGCCGGACCGGAGACCGCCCGCGTCGAACCTGCGTTGGCTCACTAGTCCGCCGAGCGAGGTGTTGAAGCTGTTTTCGACATCGTAGTTGAGGCGGTTGGTACCATACACCACCGACAGGTCGGTGTTGAACCCGGCAACATCGCCCCGTACGCCGACCGCGCCGGAAATATCGCGAATTTCGCTGACGATGATCGGCAGGAACCCGTCGGGATAGAACGGCTGGCCTCCATTCGCGTAATCGGCGTTGCGAGCGTCCAGCGAGCGGCGATAGAACCCCGCTCCGTTGGCATCACGGACGCCGTAAGTCCCGAAGTAATAGAGTTCGAAATCACCGATGTCGGTTCCGGCGTTGACAACGAAGTTGAAATCCTTGGACTCGCCGTCACCAAACCGGTGATTATAGCGGGTAAGGGTGGTTTCACGGGGATCGCCAAGGCCGCTGTATTGCCGCCGAGGATCAGGGCCGGAACGGTTGGTCGGCGAACGGTCCTTGTATTCGGCGGTGAAGTTGAGATAGCCGCTATCGCCTACGGGCAGTCCGATATTGGTGGCGATAGTATAAGTCTCGCCGTCGTTGCGTTCGCGATCTTCACCGGTGAAGGTAATCACCGGGCTGTCCGATGCGCCGGTAGTCGGAGCAACGCTGGCGACCTGGTCGACTCCGCGCAAAGTAGTGATGTATTTGCCGTAGCTCGCCACCGCACGGCCGCCCTGGCGCTTCTTGAGCTGCACGTTGATCACGCCGGCTATGGCGTCCGAACCATACAGCGACGAGGCACCGTCCCGCAGCACTTCGATCTGTTCGATAGCGATGGATGGCAGCGTGTTGAGATCGACCGCCGCCGAACCGCGGCCGATCGAACCGTTTAAGTTGAGCAGGGAGGACATGTGGCGGCGCTTGCCGTTCACCAGCACCAACACCTGGTCCGGCGAAAGGCCGCGCAAGGTTGCTGGGCGCAGCGAATCCGTTCCGTCGGTCAGCGACGGCTGGGGGAAGTTGAACGATGGCACCAGATTGTTGAGCAACCGGTTGGTCTCTGTCGCGCCGCTGTTCTGCAAGGCTTCGCTGCCGATGACGTCGATCGGGATGGGGCTGTCGGCAATCGTCCGGTCCGGGCGGCGCGAACCAAGCACGATTATGGTGTCGGCGTAATCGACCTCGACCGCCTCGACCGGTGGCAGTTCCGCGCCGGCAGAACTGTCCTGAGCGCTGGCGCAGGAAGCCCATGCCAGACTGCCGACAGAGGCCGACACGGCGAAAGTGCGGAATAGATGAGACTGGAGCATGATGCGTTCCCCCTTTGGAAGCATCATGCTTAACCCAGCTCCGTAACATGCAAACTCAGATTATCCGATTACTGTAATATTATTGCAGTAATGCAATCATTGGTTGCACTATTATCACATTTTTCTCGATTTTCGGTTGTTTCCGGACGTCAAACTTTCGCCAGCGCTTGGTCGAAGTCGGCAATCAGGTCATCCGGATCCTCGATACCGATGGAGATGCGAACCAGGTTGTCGGTGATTCCAAGCTGTGCCTTGCGCTCGTCGGGGACCGACAAATGGGTCATCGCAGCCGGCAGGCTGGCGAGTGTTTCGGTACCGCCGAGACTTACTGCCAGCTTGGCAATGGTCATGCTGTCGAGGAAGCGGAAGGCTTCCGCCTCACCGCCCTTGATGAACAGGCTGAACGTGCTGCCCGCACCCAGGCAGTGCCGGTTGTAGATATCCTGCTGACGCGGGTCGCTGATGAAACCAAGATAGCCGAGCCCCTCCACCTTCGGGTGATCGCGGAGGAAGGCGCAGACCTTTGCTGCGTTCTCGCCCGCGCGCTGCATCCGCAATTCGACCGTTTCCAGACTGCGCAGCAGCATCCAGGCGGTGTTCGGATCGCAGATGCCGCCCATGGTGTTGCGCAACGCACGCACCGGATCCATCCACTTCTTCGCCCCGGCAATACTGCCTGCAACGAGGTCCGAATGGCCGCCGACATATTTGGTCAGCGAATAGACAACGATGTCCGCGCCCTGGTCCAGCGGGCGCTGCCACAGGGGGCCGAGGAATGTGTTGTCGATGGCGATCGGCGGACCGTCGGCATCGAACGCGGCGTCGCGGGCGGCAGACATCGCTTCAACGTCCACCAGAGCATTGGTTGGATTTGCCGGGCTCTCGAGGTAGATCATTGCCACCTTTCCGCCGTGTTCATCCGCCTGGCTCTTGGCCTTGGCCAGCACCGCATCCATTTCCTCGCGGGTCGCACCGGCGGGAAAATCGACATAGGTGATCCCGAATTTCGACAGCACCTTGGCCACGAAGCCTTCCGTCGCGGCGTATAGCGGTCCGGAGTGCACGATGACATCGCCGGCGTTGCAATAGGCCAGCATCATCACGGTAATCGCGGTCATGCCGCTTGAGAATGACAGCGCGTCTTCCGCCCCGTCCCAGATGCTCAGCCGGTCTTCGAGGATTTCCTGGTTCGGCCCGTTGAAGCGGGAATAGACAAGGCCTTCCGCGCCGCCGGGGCGCTTGCCGGTAATCCCTTCGAAATGGCGCTTGCCTGCGGCGGCATTTTCGAACGCGAAGGTGCTGGTGAGGAAAATCGGCGCCTTGAGCGAACCTTCGGACAAGGCCGGATCATATCCATGGCCCATCATCAGGGTGGACGGCTTCAGCGGCCGACCACCGATAGTGGTAATCTCCGGCTTAGGCTTGCGGCGAGGGGTGGGGGTGGTGACGGCATCGGTGGCATCGGTCATGACGCGTTCTTCCTAATCAAACGCTCCCAGGAAGGCAGGAGCTGCTCGGATATCGGCGACCAGGGCCCCTAACCTCCGCAGGAACGCATCTTCGCTCGATGTCAAAATGTTCGGGAATGGTAACAACTGAAACGAAATCGATCAACCGGCGATTGCCGCAATGGTCCAAACGATCACCACGATCATGACGATCCCGAGCAAATCGAGTAGCAAACCAGCGCCGACCATTCTCGGCAGCCTGATACGTCCCGTCGACCAGGCGATCGCGTTCGGCCCGGTTCCGGCGGGCAGCATGAAGCCCCAGCTAGCTGCCAGCGCGGCTGGCATGGCGAGCAGCACCGGATCGACGCCCATTGCCACCGTCAGGCTGGCGACAACGGGGATGATGGCGCTGGCGGTAGCGACATTGCTGGCGAATTCGGTGATCAGCACGACCATCCCGACAAGCGCGATCGCGACCAGGATGAGCGGCACTGCGCTCAGCGGCAGCAGCGCGGAGCCAAGCCAGTCCGCCAGTCCGGAAGCGCCCATCCCAGCAGCCAGCGCCAACCCGCCGCCAAACATCAGGATAACGCCCCACGGCGCCCGGTCAGCTTCCTTCCAGACCAGCAGCGGCCGCCCGGTGCCATCGGGCAGGATAAACAGCGCGAGCCCAGCAGCCACGGCGATGGTCCCGTCGGTCAGTGACCCCTGCGGAACGTAATCCTGAAGCAGCGGCACCAGCATCCACAGCAAGAAGGTAACCGCGATGATCGGCACCAGGCGCTTTTCCGGCAGGGTCCACGCGGCATGGCTGTCGATGGCAGCGCGCGCGGCGGCGACGTCGAACGGGTGCCGCGACACTTTCTGCACCCGCGCGATGATCAGCGCTGCCGCGGGCACTCCGGCGATAACGATGGGCAAGCCGAAGGCTGTCCACTGGGCGAAACTGATCTTCAATCCGATCATGCTGTCCAGCAGCGCGACCGCGATTCCGTTGGTCGGCGAGCCGACGATGGTCCCCAGACCGCCGATGGTCGCGGCGAACGCGATGCCCATCGGCAGGGCGCCAGCCAGCCCTTCCTGCTGTTCCGCATCAACCCCGCCGCCCGCCAGCACGGCTAGCGCCATCGGCATCATGATCAAGGCGGTGGAGGTGTTGGAGATCAGCATCGACAGGATCGCTGCGGATACCATGAACGCCAGCAGCAAGCGCGAAGGGCCGCCCGCGTCACCGATCGATTTGAGTATCGCAAGCGACAACCGGCGGTGAAGACCGGTCCGCTCGATAGCAAGGGCTAGGAAGGCGCCGCCAAGGATCAGGAACAGGATCGGTTCGTAATAGGCGCTGGCTGTATCCTTCGCATTCAGGACTCCGGCGAAGGGCAGCACCAGGAAGGGGAGCAGGGCGGTGGCGGTCAGCGGAATGGCTTCGGTCATCCACCATGCGGCCATCCACACCACCAGCCCGGCGACCAGCCAGGCCTCGCGCGGCATCCCCGCGGGGGCGGGTAGTAATGCTGTCAGGGCGAAGGCGGTTAGCCCGACGACAAAGCCGATGCGTTGCGCAGTCATGTCGTGCCTCTCCCCAAACCCGTCCTGCGCCTAACAGGCTGAAGAATCGCGGCCAAGCACCGAAACGCGGCAAGGGGGGCGGATGATGCGCGGTCCACCACGAAAAAGGGCGCGCCTTGCGGCGCGCCCTGTTCGATTACCGGCCAACGCCTGACAACTTACTTCGGCGACAGCACCATGAGCATCTGCCGGCCTTCAAGACGGGGGAAGGCCTCGATCTTGGCGACTTCGGCAGTGTCATCCTGGACCCGCTTGAGCAGGTTCATGCCCAGTTCCTGGTGGGCCATTTCGCGCCCGCGGAAACGGAGGGTGATCTTCACCTTGTCGCCATGTTCGATGAATTTGTTCACGTTGCGCATCTTCACGTCATAATCATGCGTGTCGATATTCGGACGCATTTTGACTTCTTTAATGTCCTGCGTCTTCTGCGTCTTGCGCGCGGCGTTGGCTTTTTTCTGCGCTTCGAAGCGATGCTTGCCGACGTCGAGATATTTACACACAGGTGGATCGGCGTTCGGCGATACTTCGACCAGATTCAGGCCGAGCAAGGCTGCCGCTTCGATCGCTTCCTTGGTATACATGACACCGACATTCTCGCCGGTTTCGTCAATGACGCGGACCTTGTCCGATTGGATCATGTTGTCGTAGCGCGGGCCGCTCTTGATGGGCGGGCTATTCGTGCGCCGGGGTGGACGAGTTATGGGTTGGTCTCCTTGAGATTGCTTCGGGTCAAAGTTTTACGCGGCCTACTTAATGCGGAATGCGGCAAGTTGCTAGGGGTGTGTTGGATTCCCGGCCTGCCACAGCGCGAATTTCACCAACCTGCCACCAGCGGGCAACAGGGCATGGATTGAGTGCGCGGGCTGCATCGCGGACAGGATCACCGGATCGGCGGCGTTCATGCCCCCGGTCAGGGCGCCGAACGCGGGAAGGATCATCCGGCCTGACCCGGCGGCATCGCGGCTGACCACGGCACAGGGACGGCGGATGCGCCGTTGCCGCACCGTAATCTGCAGGCGCGGGTGGTAATGGCCGGAAAACTCGGGCCGGATTTCCCCGGGCATTGCCTGATGCCGCAGGATCATCCCCGCCACTTCCAGTTCTTCCGCGATGGTCCCGCCGGCCGGTGTCTGCGCACGTTCGTTCCGCTTGGGCGCATCATGGTTCCCGGTGATCCAGACCCAGTCCGTCGCCCGCGTCAGCGCTGCCAGCATGCCCGCCGCATGAGGCTCGAGCCGCGCGGCACCGCCTGCGTCGTGGAAATTATCTCCCAGCGTGAACACCCGCCGTGCGCCGGTCTCGCGAATCGCCACTGCCAGCCGTTCCAGCGTCTCGCGGCTGTCATACGGTGGCAGCATCTGACCGTGCTTTGCGAAAAAGCTCGCTTTTTCGAGATGCAGGTCGGCCACCAACAGCGCGTTCTCACGCGGCCAGAACAGCGCGCCGCTGTCGGTCAGGAAGAATTCCTGGTTGGCGAACGAAAGGGGAACCATTGCTTGCCCTTGCCCCAGCGCTCGCGGGATGGCAAGCCTGTTCGCGATGACCGAAACGACTCTGTCCCCTGCCGACCGCACTGCTCTTGCCAAGGATTGGTTCGAGGACCTGCGCACCCGTATTTGCGGAGAATTCGAGGCGATTGAACGCGAAGCTGGCAGCGATGCTGCTTTCGTGTTTACCCCCTGGGAACGCGAGGAAGAAGGCAATCCAGACCCCGGCGGCGGTGTGCAGGGCCTGATGAAGGGCAAGGTGTTCGAAAAGGTCGGCGTCAATGTGTCGACCGTGCGGGGCAATTTTTCGCCCGAATTCGCCGCCAGTGTTAACGGAGCGAGCGCCGACAACCCCGGCTTTTCGGCGACGGGCATCAGCCTGGTCGCACATATGGCCAATCCGCATGTCCCCGCGGTGCACATGAACACCCGCTTCCTGACTACCGGCAAGGCATGGTTCGGCGGCGGTGCCGATCTCAACCCGCCGATCCCGTATGACGAGGACACGGCAGAATTCCATGCTTGTTTCCGCGCCACCTGTTCGCGGCACAATCCGACCTATTACGACCGGTTCAAAAAGTGGGCGGACGACTATTTCTACATCCCGCACCGCCAATGCCACCGCGGCGTAGGGGGAATTTTCTACGACCACATGGAAGTGGCCGAAGAGGGCGCGTTCGACCGTAACTTCTCGTTCACGAGGGATGTGGGTGAGACCTTCCTCGACATCTACCCCAGGCTGGTTCGCCGCCGAATGAATGCGGAGTTCACCGATGCTGACAAATTACAGCAGCTTGAATGGCGCGGTCGCTACGCGGAATTCAACCTGGTTTATGATCGCGGTACCCTGTTCGGCCTCAAGACCGGCGGCAATATCGATGCTATCCTCATGAGCTTGCCGCCCGAAGCCGTCTGGACGTGAACAGGTCGGAACCATTGTCCGGCGGCAATCGTATGATGTTAATACCTTTCAAGAATTCGGATCAAGGGAGACTGTAAAATGGCCGAGCCGCAAAAAAAGACGAACTTGCTCTGGATCCTGGTGATCGCCCTGTTGGGTGTCCTGGTAGTGATCTGGTTCCTGTCACCCGCGACTGACGATGATTTCATCGAACCCACCGGTACCGAAACGGCCGCTCCCGATGCGATGCTGACAACTGCTCCCGATGGCGGCGTGCCTGTCGAGCTCCCCGATGCGCCCATGACCAATGTTCCCGAAGATCAGCCTAGCCCGGCTCCACTTGAAGTACCGGAATAGTATTTTCGACAGGAAGTCCTGACCAGATCGTTGTGGCCGGTACAGCCTTGCAGTGTTACCGCGTCTTTTTGAATTCGCGGAGTAACTGATGCATTTGCTGGCCAAAATTTCCCTTGTCTTTGGCTTGGCCGCGCTTGGCGCCTGTTCGGTGCCGGACGGGCCGACTGGCGGTGCTGCGGTGCCGATGGTTTCCCCAATTTTGACTACCGACGACGCGAAGGACCGGTTTTCCTTCGCCCAGCCCGAAATGGCGCGTGTAACCCATGTCGCGCTTAATCTTGCGCTGGATTTCGATGCCAAGTCTGTCGCCGGATCCGCAACCCTTGATATCCAGGCGGCGGACGGTGCGGATACCGTGGTCCTCGATAGCAAGGGCCTGGAAATTTCGAGCGTCATCGACGAGACCGGCGAACCACTGCCGTTCACGGTAGGCGAAACTGTTGCCGACATGGGCGCACCGGTCACGGTCACCATCGGCGATTCCCGGCAGATCACAGTCATCTATTCTGCCGCTGACGCCGAAGCGCTGCAGTGGCTGTCTCCGGAGCAAACCGCTGGCGGCGAGCATCCTTATCTTCTGAGCCAAGGGCAGCCGACCCTGAATCGCACTTGGATCCCGACGCAGGACAGCCCGGGTATCCGGCAGACATGGGAAGCGCGGATTGTGGCGCCGGAACCGCTGACGGTGGTGATGTCCGGCCTCACCAGCGGCGAGCCGGAACCCGCCGGCGAGGGCAAGCGCGCCTTCACTTTCACCATGGATAAACCTGTCGCCCCGTATCTGATCGCGATCGCGGCGGGGGATATCGTGTTCCAGGAATTGGGGCCCCGTTCGGGCGTGTGGACGGAACCGGTCATGCTCGAGCGTGCCGCTGCGGAACTCGCCGACACGGAAAAGATGATCGACGCGGCAGAGAAGCTCTACGGCCCTTATCGCTGGGGCCGGTACGACATGATCGTGCTGCCGCCCGCTTTTCCCTACGGCGGGATGGAAAACCCGGTAATGACCTTCCTGACGCCGACCTTCATTGCCGGTGACAAGAGCCTGACGGGGCTCGTCGCGCATGAACTGGCGCACAGCTGGTCGGGCAATCTGGTGACCAACGCCAACTGGGCAGACAGCTGGCTTAACGAAGGCACCACCAGCTATTTCGAAAACCGCATCATCGAGGAGCTTTACGGCACCCGCCGCGCGAACCAGGAAGCTGCGTTGAGCTTTGCCGACATGGAGGAAGCGCTGGCTGAAAACGGGATGGATGCGCCCATTACCACGCTGCATCTGGCCGATGCCGAGGCCGTTCCGGATGGCGGCGCGACCGGGGTGATCTATGACAAGGGCGCTGTATTCCTGCGGACAGTCGAAACCATCGCCGGGCGCGAGAAGTTCGACACCTGGCTGGAAAGCTGGTTCGACCGGCACGCCTTCGAACCGGCGACCTCGGCGATGTTCCTTGCCGATATGCGCGAAAATCTGGTCAGGGGCGATGCGGAACTGGAAGCTAAGCTGATGCTGGACGAATGGGTCTATCAGCCGGGTCTGCCAAGCAATGCGGTGCGGCCCGATCCTGCCGCGTTTGCCGAAGTCGATGCAGCGGCGAAAACCTATGCGGATGCCCGCAAGGTCGATTCTGCAGCCTGGGAGAAATGGACCGCCGCCGAACGACAGCGGTTCCTTGGCAAACTTCCTCGCGAACTCAGCGATGCCCAGCTGGCCGCGCTCGACCGTGATCTTGGACTGTCCGGAACCGGGAACAACGAAGTGCTGTTCCTGTGGCTCGAACTGGCGCTCGAGAACCGTTACGATCCTGCGGTCCCGGCAGCGGAGAAATTCCTCGCAACAGTGGGTCGGCGCAAGTTCGTTTCGCCCCTGTTCGAAGCGCTGATGGAGCAAGGCAACTGGGGCCAGCCGATCGCGAGAAGGATATACGCCAAAACCCGGCCGACCTATCATGCGATAACGCAGGGGACGGTCGACAAACTAATGCAGTGACGGGAGCAGGCTCCGAGTGGAACCACGCCCGTATCTCACGGGCAAAATCCGGCAGCCTGTCCTTTCCGCTTGCCCTTCGCAGACGCACACCGCACATCTGATCCCTATGCTGCGCCAGTATGAACTTGTGGAACGGGTCAAAGCCTACGATCCGGACGCCGACGAGGCGCTGCTGAACCGCGCCTACGTCTATACTGTACAGAAACATGGCACCCAGAAGCGTGCAAGCGGAGACCCCTACTTCAGCCATCCGGTAGAAGTGGCGGGGCTGATGACCGACCTGAAACTCGATCAGGAAACGATCATGACCGCGCTGCTCCACGATACGGTGGAAGACACGCTGGCTACGATCGAGGATATCGAGGCGAATTTCGGGCCGGAAGTGGCGCGGCTGGTCGACGGCGTGACCAAGCTCAGCAAGATCGAAGCCATGCCCGAGGACGAGCGGGCGGCGGAAAACCTCCGCAAGTTCTTCCTCGCCATGTCGGAAGACATTCGCGTCCTGTTGGTCAAACTGGCCGACCGGCTGCACAACATGCGCACGCTGCATTTCATCAAATCTCCGGAAAAGCGGGCCCGGATCGCCCGCGAAACCATGGATATCTACGCCCCGCTCGCCGAGCGGGTCGGCATGTACGAATACATGCGCGAAATGCAGCTGCTGGCTTTTGAACAGGTCGAGCCTGAAGCTTATCAGACAATCACCGGGCGGCTGGAACAGATCCGCAAACAGGACGGGGGGCAGGTCGATGCGATCGCCTTGGGGATCAAGCAGGCGCTGGCCGAAGCGGGCCTTGCGGTGAAAGTCTGGGGCCGCGAAAAGCACCCTTATTCGATCTGGAAGAAGATGGCCGAACGCCATGTCAGCTTCGAACAGGTGACCGACATCATGGCGTTCCGCGTGATCGTGGAAAACGAAGCGGAATGTTACCAGGCGATGGGGATCCTCCACACCACCTGGCAATGCATCCCGGGCAAGTTCAAGGATTACATCTCCACTCCCAAGAACAACGGTTACCGGTCCCTGCACACCTCGCTGATTTACGAGAACTCGATGCGGGTCGAGGTGCAGATACGCACTCGCGAAATGCACAGAACCAACGAATTCGGGCTCGCTGCGCATTGGGCCTACAAGCAAGGCGACCGGCCCGACGGAGCAGTTGGCTGGCTGCGCGACCTGATCGAAATCGTCGATGCCAGCCATGATCCGGAAGAATTGCTCGAACATACCAGGCTGGCGATTTATCAGGACCGCATTTTCGCCTTCACCCCCAAGGGCGCGCTGCACCAGCTGCCCAAGGGTTCGACCCCGGTGGACTTTGCATTCGCGGTTCACACGGATCTCGGTGCGCAGACCGTCGGCGCCAAGATCAACGGACGTCACATGCCGCTGCGTACGCCGCTGGAAAACGGTGACGTGGTCGAACTGATCAAGGGCAAGACGGCGGAACCTCAGCTGTCATGGCTCGGATTTGTCGTCACCGGCAAGGCGCGGGCAGCGATACGGCGCGCCGTACGGCTCAAGGAACGTTCCGAAGTGGCGATGATCGGCCGCAAGATGTTTGAGGAAGTTGCCTCCCGCCTGCCTGCCAAGATCGGCAAGAAGGCCATCCGCGAGGCGGTCAAGCGGCTTGAGTTGGAGGACGAGGAAGCGCTGATGTACGCCGTCGGTGCGGCCAAGTTGACCGACCGCGACCTGATGGAGGCGCTCGTCCCCGGAAGCACCTCCGCCCTGCCGGACGAGGAATCCTGGCCGCGGCAGGAAAAGGCGATTTCCGTACGCGGCCTCACCCCCGGGGTCGCGTTCCAGCTCGCCGAATGCTGCCACCCGGTTCCCGGCGACCGGATTGTCGGCCTGCGCAAGATGGGCGAGGGGGTGGAGGTGCACTCTATTTCCTGCCTCACGCTCGCGAGCGGGATCGATGCCGATTGGCTCGACCTGTCATGGGGCCAGCATTCGCAGGGGGCCGTTGGGCGTCTGCGGGCGATCCTTTACGACCGGCCCGGAACTCTGGCGGAAATGGCGGGAACGTTCGCCAAGAATGTCGCCAATGTGGTGACGCTGGAACAGACGCAGCGCGACACTCCGTTTCACACATATGAAGTCGATCTGGAAGTGCAGGACCTTGCGCACCTGACGCGGATCATCAGCGCGCTGCGCGCCAGCGACGCCGTCGCGCAGGTAGACAGGATTTAAGACATGACCATTCTCGGGATCGATCACGTGCAACTGGCAATGCCGGTGGGGGCTGAGGATACCGCGCGGGAGTTCTATCACGGGGTGCTTGGGCTGGCAGAGACCGCGAAGCCTGCCGACCTAGCGCAGCGGGGGGGATGCTGGTTCGTCGGCGGGAACGCACATATCCATCTGGGGGCAGAACAGGATTTCAGCCCAGCGAGCAAAGCGCATCCGGCCCTGCTGGTGGAGGACTTCGACGCTTTCGCAGAGCGGCTGGCAAAGCATGGCTGCGACATCACGCCGGGCAAGCCGCTCGCCGGATACAAGCGCGGCGATATCGTCGATCCGTTCGGAAACCGGATCGAATTGATGCAGCGGGTCTAGAGCAGCTCCAGTTCTGCGGCTATTGGGTCGCCTTCGTACAGGTCCTCGGCCCGCATCACTTTCTTGGCTATCAACAGGACCCATTCCGACTGCTTCTGCTGCGGAAATACCGAGCTGCTCCAACTGGTGCCGCCGATCCGCGCCGTGACCTTGACCGAACCGAAACCGCGCCGCTTGCCGAACTCAAGCCGGTGAAGCCGTGCATGCATCGCGATCTGCTTCGCCGCTTCGCCAGAGATTACGACCAGATGATAGGTGCCGCGATCCCCCTGCCAGCGGGTCAGCGGCGCGGTGAAGGTGAGCGTCTCGTTCAATCGGCCGCCGCGCGCCGCACCGGCACGGGTATGTTGCAGATATCCGCGCCGCCGGCCGGGACGATGAAGAACGGATCGCGGCGGTTGGCGCGAGCGTCCGCGTATTCGGCGAAGGTCTCGCTCTCGGTAGACAAATATTCAAAGCCCGGCTGCTGGGCGGCGGGCAGGTCGGTAGCGACACGGACCGACAGGATCGGGGTGCGCTTGTCAATTTCGTCGGCCGCATAGAAGCCCAGTTCACCCTTGCCGCGCGGTAAGCTGGAGAAATGCTCCATCCCCTCGATCACCCGGCCGACCAGCGCAATATTACGGTCCAGATGGCGCGGCGCATGGCCGATCACGGTGTAGAGTTCGGCGCCAGAGCCGGTGTCGGGAGAGTAGTTCCGCCCCACGCCGACCATGCCGTAGCAGTGGGTGGGCCAAGCCTCCCACTCTCGGTCGTTCGATCGCTGCGACATGGCTAACTGCCAGCCACTCCAGTGGAATGTCCACACCGCATAAGGGTCGCGCCCGTTTGCTACGTCGTCATCCAAATCTTCAGCGACGGCAGAAAGTCCCTCCATCGGGTCGAAACGTGAGGGGTTGCATTGGGTGGGGACTTGGCTGACGGCAAAGCACTCTTCCGTCATAACCTTCAGCCCTTGCGGAAGCGGCTTGGGCTTACCCTTCGCTTCCGGATTGTCGTAATTGGGGTCGCCCCACTGGACCACGTAATTGTCCTGCACCCGGTTGACGCTGATATTGTCATACCACCCGGCGCGGGCGAAGGTGCGGATGTTCTCGACCCAGCCTTGGGAAAACGGCGGCGGCATCAGTTGGATCACCACCTGCCGCGCGGCGCCATCGACATCAGGGGCGAGAGTCATTACCAGCACGTTCTCAGACGGGATCGGCACCCAGTCGCCGGCCGCAGCCTCCGCAACGATCTCGCCGGGCGAGGGCGCTCCCTGCGGTTCCTCCTGGGCGAAGACGGGGGTGATGAGCGACAGCGCGGCGAGGGCGCCAAACAGGGTCCGGTTCATGCCCGCTATCCTGCCACCGCTGCGGCCAGCGTCAAATCTTATTCCGCAGCGTCTTCCAGCCCGTGCATGTCGTCATCCGATAGACCGAAATGATGACCGACCTCGTGGATGGTCACATGGGCGACTAGCCGTTCCAGCGAAATATCGCCGCGTTCGCGCCATTCCATCAGGATCGGCCCGCGAAAAAGCCGGATGCGGTCGGGCATGGTGCCCGATTGGTCGATGCTCTTGAGATGCAGGGGAATGCCTTCGTATATCCCCGAAAGTTCGGTCGGATGGTCGAGGTCGACTGCTGCCAAAGTCTCGTCGTCGGCAAAATCCTCGATCTGCAGCAGGATGTCGCCCAGATGCTCCGCAAAATGGAGCGGCAACCCGTCTAGGGTCCTGCGCGCAATCGCCTCGATTTCCGCGGCACTCGCGCCGGTAATGTTTCGCCAGTTCATGTTGACAATCTAGGAACGGGAGCAGGTGCAAACAATGGAGCGCATCCGCTTGCCAAGCCCTCGCGCAAAAGCTAGGGCGCCCCTCTTGCGGACGCTCCGAGCGAGCATCGCATGCGGAGACGTGGCCGAGTGGTCGAAGGCGCACGCCTGGAAAGTGTGTATAGGGGTAACTCTATCGTGGGTTCGAATCCCACCGTCTCCGCCACCTACCCGTCCAACCCTAATTAAACCTGTCCACAAGCCCTGGGAAATATTGACTTTTCAAGTCCCAAGTCTCGATCCGTGTCTAACCGTGACCATACCTAGCCAGCTCAACATCGGGGTATTGCGCATGACAACGTCACCCCGGGTTTTCTTGGGTAAGCCCGAATGCTTCATTGCATTCGTGCGACACCAGTTCGAGGATACCGTCGCGACAACTTCTGACGGAAACCTGACGAACTCGCTAAGTCGCGTCAGGTAAATTGGGGAAAGCTCACCGTAAAAATGGCACCGCCGTCAGGAGCGTTTTCCGCAATGACAGTGCCGCCATGTGCCTGGGCGAGTCGCTGGACGATGCCGAGACCTAATCCAGCTCCTACAGAATCTTGCCGGTTCTTGCGCCAGAAACGATCGAATATTTGGGGAATGTCTTCTGCTGCTATGCCTGGGCCATGATCCCGAACACATAATTGCGGTCCTGGACCTGCAGAGACTTCAACCAGCGTTCCATCTGGAGCATGGACCAGCGCGTTATCGATCAGGTTACGATAGATGCGAAAAATTGCTTCTTCATGGCCCTTCGTCACTGCCTCGCCAAAATCTGCGAAAGAAAGCTCTGAGCCAGCATTAAAAGCAACAGATGCTAGCTGCGCCACTGCCTTGCGGCCTACGTCTGCAAGATCGACCCTCGCACCGGTCTCAAACGCCTTGGCATCGGCTTGTGCCAGATCGAGCATCTGATTCACCAGCCGCGTCATCTGTCGGTTATCGGCCAGAAGCTCCTCGCGCTGCCGGCCGCTAGGCAGTTCGTCGAGCGCGAGTTGCATGATTGATAACGGCGTCCGCAGTTCATGGGCAGCATTGGCAGTAAACGAGCGTAAGATGCCCATCGATTCTTCAAGTCGCTCGAGTGCGCGGTTGACGGCCCGCACCAGGGTGGCAACCTCTCTGGGTTCGGTCGGCTCGGATATTCGCAGCGCCATGTTTTCCGGGTCAAGCCGGTCAACGTCAGCCTCGGCTCGCCGGAGCGGATTGAGGACGCGCCTGACAGCAAGAATATTGAAGAGCAGCATCAAAACCGAAAGCGGTACCAATGGCAATGCAACGTGTTGCAGGAGTTCATTCGCGATCACCGGCACATATGGCCGGATGCCTCTCCCTTCAAATTGCATGAACAGCCACCGGCGATCGCCTCCGACCACGACCGATCGCACGCCGGAGATACGAAACCCTTGCGCCAGTTCCTCGCGCCGCGTCCAGTCCATCAAGGTGCCCGCGTTGGGCGATGGTTGCCGCAACGTTCCGTTCTCGGAACTGGACGCATCGCCATCGACGTAACTTGCAAACCATCGACTAGCGCCCGGAGGACCCGCAAATTGCTCTGCTTCAGCAACTTGCCTGCTCTCGATCTTCTCCGCTTCCATCGTCAGCAATTCCTCTGCGAGGGATTGCGGCTGCTGACTGTAGGTGAAGATGACAATCCCAATGTCGAGCAGGGCAAAAAACAAAGTAAAAATAGCGAGGCGCGAAGCGATCTGGCGAAAAAGCGTCGGACTTTGTCTCGTTTCCAGAGGCCTCATTTCATTTTGCAACAGATTTGGGTTCATAGAGCGCATAGCCAACCCCATGGACCGTCTTGATTTCGATATTGGCTGATGCAGAGAACAAGCGCTTCCTGAGTCGCGAGATTGAAGCCTCCATGGCATTGGGGGTGATCTCGGCATCCATCGAATATATCGCATTTTCAATTGACTGTTTTGCCACGACATGGCCGGTTCTGCGTAGCAATACCTCAAGCAAATCCACTTCGCGCGGCGCGGTTTCGGTTGGATTACCCGCTATATGCACGGTTCGTTCGGCAAGGTTCAAGGATACATTGCCTGCCTGCAACACCGCTTCGAGCGCATTTCCGGGGCGGCGTAAGAGTGCCCTGCACCGCGCTGCCAGCTCAGGAATTTCAAGCGGCTTGACCACATAATCATCGGCTCCAGCATCCAGCCCAAGAACCCTGTCGTCTAAACCGCCCCTGGCTGTCATGACCAGGATTGGCGTGTGGTCCTTCTTACGTTTAAGTTGGGCGACCAGTTCCAGACCATCTCCGTCAGGCAAACCGAGATCGAGAAGTACCAAGTCGTAGTGGTTCATCTTGACCGCGTCCTGGGCGCCCTCAATTGTCTCGTACCAGTCAATCGCGAAGCCCTGCCGCTGTAGGCCGTCACGTATCAGGGATGCCAGCCGGGCATTATCTTCAACGAGTAGCAGGCGCATTATCAACATCCGATCCAGAAGCAGTCCGCTTATAGCCTGTAACCATGGACCATGGCATGTTTTCCTTGTGGCGGACACTTTCGACCACGGCCGCCAGAACATGGAGAACAGCTGCGCCAATGATGATGTTGGCCAGAGTTTCGTGTAGCTCCTCGACCCAGGGTTCGCCCCAGAACTGATCGCTCCCCATCATCCAGCCGGTAATGCCCAAGCCAGCAATGAGGATCATCAGAATGACCATCATCACGGCACCTGCCGGATTGTGGCCGACATAGCGCGGCTCTTGCCGGCGGACGAGCGCAGATGCGTACTGAACGAGGGTCTTTGGACCGGGAACGAACGCAGAAAAGCGCGCATGTCCCTTGCCGACGAAACCCCAGATGAGGCGAACGGTCAGCGCGCCGACCATGGCATACCCCAGATAGATGTGCGGATCCTCAACATGACGCAGCACCGTAAGGTTGGCGATCGTGCCAAGCGCAATCGTCCAGTGAAAGATGCGCACCAACGGATCCCATACCTTGATCCGCTGGTGCGCTTTGTCGGCCGTTCCGAACTCAATGGCCTGAGGTCCGCCGCTCGAATGTTTCGGATGATCCATCGATCAATCGATGTTGTTTTGGACGACGGCGCCCGTAACAGGGTTGAAGTAGACTTCAGCACGCCGGCCATCTTTGTTGATGGCGTAGATTTCATAGCAGCTTCCAGACGTCTGAAACACCTTGATGGATTTAAAACCCATCTTCGCGATTTTCGCTTTCATCTTTGCAGGGGACATCCATTTGCTTTGCGGCTGCGCAGTGCAAACCGGGCTGGCAAAGGCAGCAGGTGAGAACGTCATCTTGGCAATCGCGGCAGCAACTGAAATCAATAGTCTGTTCTTCATAATCGTCACTCCAGTTCCATGGCCACGGGATCGGGCCGGTCACTGCGATCTGATGGAGAATGCTGACGAACTGCTGACGCCCTCGTCAGAATTCTGTTGTGCTATGAATTATACTTTTGAACCCCGTCAGGCCGCCGTCAGTTTTTCGGCTGATCTGAGTGGGGCAGCAGAGATGCGCAAAACCAGTTTGGAGAAACCCCATGAAGAAGATTTTTACAGTTGGCGCCGCCGTTTTTACTCTAACCATTGCAGGTGCCGCTGCGCTTGCCGCTCAAGGCGGCCCAGTCAAGGATCTGGCCCCTCAGACAAAGGCAAATCTCGAAGCAGCCATGCATGGAGAGGCCTTCGCCAATCTCAAATATCTTCGTTACGCCGAGCAAGCCGATGCGGCGGGCAAAAAGGAACTCGCGCAATTGTTTCGAGAGTCAGCGAATATTGAGGCAAATGAGCATTTCGACCGTGAAGCAGAAGCGCTTCGGTTGGGAAGCTCAAACGCGACCAATCTCGAAGATGCAATGGCCGGCGAGCATTATGAAAACACCAAGATTTACGTTGAATTTGCGGACCAGGCGGAAGCAGCGGGCGACCCGAAAGTCGCCGCTATGTTCCGTCAGATCGCAGTGGATGAAGGTGTGCACTACGACGCATACAAGGCAGCGCTTTCAAAAATTAAGTCATAGGACCAGCGCCCGTACCGGCCAGGTGTTCCCCCTGCGT
This sequence comes from Allopontixanthobacter sediminis, assembly GCF_009828115.1. Taxonomy (GTDB): domain Bacteria; phylum Pseudomonadota; class Alphaproteobacteria; order Sphingomonadales; family Sphingomonadaceae; genus Allopontixanthobacter; species Allopontixanthobacter sediminis. Next base: position 20,667 of record NZ_WTYL01000006.1, read on the forward strand.
CTGGCCGGTATAAAGCGCGACTGTCGCGCTTTGAGCTTATCAGTCTTACAGACGCTGAAATTCTCTGCCAAATCATGAAGAATAGGCATCACGATTGTGGCCCATCGAGCCTTATTCCGTGCCAAGATCTGCCACACATTTTGTAAATCTCCGCAACAAGGGATTTCGCTCAACATACGCCCAATGCTGAATGTGCGCCCGTCAGCTATTTATACTTTCCATTCCATAAGCGGGCTCGAAGCAATCCACGTCACTCCTGCCTTCGATCGTCCATTTGCAGCCCTAAAAGCTGCCGGTTTGAGGCCCTAGACGAAACCTGAACGTAGGGCGGCTTTCAGGGAAAAAGAATGACCTCCGAAACGGCAGCTATGTCGGCGGATGTAGTCATAGTGCCAGCGACCAGGTCTGACGGCAGCTATTCCCCACTTTCGAACAAAACCTGCTGTTCTGAAGACGACCCATCGCGGACATTCAGAGGCGCTGGGAGCCTACTCTCCACATCATCTTCCTCAAGAGCCTTTAGGCAGGATTGTCACCACCACGCGCCGATAGCGTGTAAGGGCCGGGGTACCCTTATCCGTCACCTTGAGGATGAAGTGAGCCTCGGAGGGTCGGTCAACGACTGGAGCGGTGAAGCCCCGCGCATAGAGGTTCTCTGCGCCCCACATCTCGATGGTCTTCGGGTAGGTTCCGGCCTCTGGATACTGGAACCATTGATAGCTAAGGCTGTCCCCATCCGGATCGGTAGTGCCAAGAGCGCTGAGCGGAACCGTGTCGCCGGATCGAACGGTTACTCTGTCAGGGTGAGCAAGTCGGACGACGGGCGGATGATTGGCGTCGGCGGGGGTCTTGACCGTCCAATCCATGCGGGCTGCAAAGTCGTTTTGGAACTCGTCGCGCCAGCGCCAAAGTGTCTCGCGGAAGCCGGTGAATGTGCGGTCCAATTGCCCTATCGCGCGTCCATAAGGCTTGGCGACATAAGGCTTGAAGCTATCCACCGCATTGGTCCAGATTGGCCGTGTTTCCGCAGGAACAGGAACGCCGCCATTGAATCCATCGGGATTTGTGGTCGAGCGTTCAGGCGTGCGAAGTTCATAGCGTCCACCCCAGCCGCCCCAGTCTGGGCGCTCAGGCACGTTGAGGCCGTTGGGAATAAGGCCAAGGAAAGAAGGTGTGTCGCCTTCAACACCGTAGGCGGTGTCTGGATAGGCAGCGCCGAGCGGGCCGTGTCCCTGCTGAATGTGCTCAGCGAACCATCCGTTTGAGATTGCCGTGTTGTCGATGCCCTCGACCACAGAGTTGATTGCCGTCCAAGTCGCGGCACCATAGCCGCCCGGACTGACGACGTAGAAAAGCTGCGGAAACTCCTTACGCATCCACGGTCCGCTGTCGTCCTGATCCGAGATGGTATAGACCCGTAGCTTCGAGATCAGCCGCTTCGCTGCCTCCGGACTGCGGGTCGCGCGAATGTCGTGGAGTGCTTGCGCAAGGGTGTTAGGACCACCCCAGCCAGCTACCCAAAGGGGCCGAGGATCAGGCCGCTCCAGCGCTGCGATGAGCCGCCGCGACCCATCCGTGGACTTACCTGAGCCGACGCCAGCCGTGCCATAGACCGGCTGTCCGGACCCGACGAGCCGGTAGAGCGCAGCAGCCTGAGGAAAGGCGGTGTCGTGGCGCGCAAGATTGCCGCGCACTTTCGCATATTCGGCGATCACCCGTCGGATAGACTCTGGGGCGATCCTGTTCTTCTGGTGCACAGACGTGGTAGCGACGAGACCTTCAAGATCGATCTCGTTTGCATATAGCAGGAGCCGGATCAGCGACTGTGTGTCGTCCGGATCGGCCTCAATGTCTGTTAGTATGAAGAGCCTTGGCTTCGTGACCGAGGAGACAGGTGCCGCAACCTGACCCGCTGCCGCTGCCGGGATGCTCACTATCAACGCGGCCACTAAAGCTGGCCTAAGCCAAAAACCCATCGCCGTCCCTCCTGTTAGCGCTAACAGTATCGCGATTTGGGAAGGTGAGGTCAATCGTCGTTGACGGCCAACGAATGTCCGCGTTCCACCTTAGTTCTTGCCTTTCCAGCCGTCTAAAGCCGCACCTAAAAGCGGACCGGCAGAAAGCCACTACATTTCGGCCATGCAAAACCGATTTGTGTAACCCTAAAAGCTGCCGGTTGGGGCCCTCAACGAAACCTGAACGAAGGACAGCTTTCAGAGGAGGCAAATTAGCCTGGGAACGGCAGCTATGTCGGCCGAAGCCGTCGCGCTGCCCTCGGCCGGGCCTATAGGCAGCTTATCGCCAACTTCCTCTAAAGCTTGCCGGTCAGCTGCCAGCTAAGGAGCTGCCGGGCGCAAACGAACCCTAACTCTCGCTATTAGCGAACCTGCGCCTGCTAAACGAATGCGGCCATTCTATTGACATTCAAGTCATCACAGCTTCTCAGCTTCGTGCCTGTCTTTAGCCGATCCGTTCTGGCAGATCGAAAAGTGTCGTGAACCGCCGAGCGACCTCGTGGTCGCCCGTCACCTCCACGCCCATGTCCGCCGCGGGCAAGCTGAGATAGACCATGGCGGCGAGCGGTGAGGCTTGCGGCGCGCCGAACGTTGCGTCGCATTCCTCCAATTCCCCCAGAGTCACGCTGAATGCCCCGTCCGCCACCGTGCCGGTGAAGAATGTGTCTGGAAAGCGGACGCCGATGCGCGCGCGCCAGTCGCCCGCCTTCGCAGGGTCGAACATGGTTCGCAGCGACAACATGAAACTCACCGGCGACAGCGGCAGCTTGGGATCGTGCCCCTCCGACATCGCGGCCCAGCGCCCTAGTTCCTGGATCAGCGGCTCCGTCCGGTAGCCCCACCGCGTCAGTTCGTAGACCTGCACGGCGCCGGGCGGGGGCAACTTACGCCGCACCAGCACGCCCGCCTCGGCGAGGCCCGCCAGCCGCTCGGTCAGCACTTTCGCCGAAATGCCGGGCAGGCTGGCGAACAGGTCGGAAAAGCGGCGCGGCCCGAAGATAAGCTCGCGCACAATTAGCAGCGCCCAACGCTCGCCCAGCAATTCCATCGCGAAGGCGGTTCCGCAGGCATCGCCATACCACCTGCCGTGAGTTGCACGCGGCGGGTTGGTTACCTTTAGAAAGTTCATAGTTGCATTAAGTAACTAGATAAGTCAGTCTTGGCAAGGTCGACTCGTTGGATCGACCCTGAATTGGAGAGTGCCATGACCAAAACGATCTTCGTGAACCTGCCTGTCGCCGACGTCGCCAAATCGTCCGCTTTCTACGAAGCGCTCGGCTTCGCGAAGAACGATGCCTTTTCGAACGAGCAGGCGAGCGCGATGGTCTGGTCCGACGCCATCAGCGTTATGCTGCTGGATCATGCGTTTTATTCGACCTTCACCGAAAAGCCTATTGCCGACACCCGCGCTACCAGCGCCGTGCTCAACTGCCTGTCGTTCGACGACAAACCGGCGGTCGATGCCTTCCACGCTTCCGCGAAGAGCGCCGGCGGCAGCGAACCGCGCGCGATCGAGGACCAGGGCTTCATGTACGGCGGCGCGATCGAGGACCCGGACGGTCACACTTGGGAAACGATGTGGATGGATCAGGACTGGACGCCGCCCACGGACACATGATCGATCAGCTGAAAGAGAGGAGAAGACCCATGACCTATGTAAACGGATTTGTTCTGGCTGTGCCGGAAGACAGCAAGCAGGCTTACATCGAGACTGCCGAGAAGTTCTGGACCCTAGCCAGCGAATTCGGCGCGCTCAGCCAGGTGGAGTGCTGGGAGGCCGACGTGAAGGACGGCCACACCACCGATTTCCGTAGGGCAACGAAAGCACAGGAGGGCGAGAAGATCGTCTTTAGCTGGGTCACTTGGCCCGACAAGGAAACTGCCGAGGCGGCCGAGAAGAAGATGATGGAAGATCCGCGCAGGGAGGAGTTCGGCGAAATGCCGTTCGACGGCAAGCGAATGATCTACGGCGGCTTCGAGCCCGTAGTTCACAAGGGGGCCTGACGTTGGGGGTCGCCAACGTCTTCGTTTCGATCGGAGTCGCGGACCATCCGGCGGGCTGCACCTGGTTGAGCAGCGTATTGGTGCAGCTTGGCATGAAGGGTTGTTGTTCAGTTGGACAATCAAGCTGATCCGGTTGGTAACGACCATGGCTCTAATTACGATACCGGTGACTGGAAGGCGGACGTGGTGGAGGTCTAGATGATCAGGACGTTTAGCGAATGAATGAATGACCAATATGAGTTCAAAGCGGGCGTCAAATCATCCACATACGGACTTCGCTTTTGGGTCTGGGAGCGGACTGACTTCTTCTGAGATGCTCACTCACAATAACTGACTCGACAAGTTGCTGGAGTCAGAAACTTAGAAATCAACTCTGTTGCGCTAGGCGAACAATCTTCTCTCGAAGCCAGCTAAGTCCGGTGTCACGCGTCTTGGAAATGTGGTGCTGCATCATCTCACGCATCAATGGCAGTTCATAGGGAACTTCAACGACCGCAAGATCGAAGATTGGTTGGGTGACTTTGGCGAGGCGCTCATGCATCACTGCCAGCCTGTTTGTTCCGCGAAGGAGCCATGGGACCTGAATAAACGATTGAGCTGCTACTTCGATGCGCCGTTCGGGTGCTAGCTTTTTCAAAATAGTTTCGACGAAGGTATCCTGATTTGAAATCCGCACGGCAACGTGACCACATTTGAGGAACCTTTCGATAGACATCGGACCGCTAAGGGCGGGGTTTCCCTTCGAACCCACCACGACATGCTTCTCTTCGAACAGCAATTCCGTCGGGTGATCAGAATCAAGAAATTCGTCCGGAGTTAAGAGCAGGTCGGTCTCCCCAGCCTCCAATCTTGCGGCGCTCTGGCTGCTTGGTAGAGACAGATTGAGCCGCACCCCGGGTGCCTCGACCTGCAGATGCTCGATCAGCGGCACTAGCAAAACAGTGGTAATGTAGTCCGAGGCATTGATCTGGAACCGCCTTTTGGAAGTTGCCGGATCGAACCCAGTGCCAGTGGCAATGAGAGTCTTTAGCCGCATCAGTGTTATACTGACTTCGGGCGCCAGAGTGAGTGCGTGCTGGGTCGGGATCATCTTCTTGCCATGGAGGATCAGGATTTCGTCCTGAAAGCTCCCACGTAATCGCTTGAGCGAAGCGCTCATCGCTGATTGCGTAACGTTTAGTCGTTGGGCAGCGCGCGTCACACTGCGCTCTTCGAGCAAAACTTCGAAGGCAACTAACAGGTTAAGGTCGAAATTATCCAGCCGCATTATGTATCGATAGCATTTGTGGTAAATCAGAAAAACAAAAAATTGGACTACTGGATGTGATAGGCGCATTTTCCTCCCAAGATAAGAACAACCTTTTTGGGAGATTTGGGGATGCGTAAGAATTTTCTGATCGGAAGCGCCGTAAGCGCGATTGTAGCGATGACCGCTAGCAGCCATGCGATGGCGCAGGATAGTGAAACGCGGACGGAAAGCGAACGCGATGCTGCGCTCACCGAAACCGCCGGCGTCTCGGGCGGCCTGAACGAAATCATCGTTACCGCTCAGCGCAAGTCCGAATCCTTGCAGGACGCAGCAATTCCTATAAACGCTGCCACCGGCGAAGATCTCGCTCGTGCAGGCGTAGCCGATGCAACTACTCTCAACGCCATAGCGCCGGCACTTTATGTGACAGCAGGTGGCGGGGCCAACGCCGGATATTTTGTCCGCGGCGTGGGTAATTTCACCAATAATGGCTATACCAGCCCAGCAGTGGCCTTCAATGTTGACGGGGTATATATCGGCCGCCCGTCGTCAACCATCGCATCGTTTCTAGACGTTGCGGTAGTGGAGGTGCTGAAGGGGCCGCAGGGAACCTTGTACGGGCGGAACGCAACCGGCGGCGCCATCAACGTGATCCCGACCAAACCGGTACCAGGCGAGACCAGCGGCTTTGTCTCCGGTTCCTATGGGAATTATGATGCTATCGGCGTCGAAGGCGCCTTGAATCTGGCTGTAGGCGAGGATGGTGCGATCCGGCTCTCCGCAGCGATCAATGATCACGATGGCTACAATCTTGATGGAACATTCGACGCCAAGGATTTTGCATTTCGGGGGCAATTCTACGCCGAGCCGACCAACGGGTTCGATATCCGTTTCTCCGTCGACTACTCGACCCAGAAGGGTGTCGGGCCCGGGACGGACGTTTTCGGTGCCTATCAACTGGTGCCCCCATTCGTGCCTGGCCGGAACGATCTCCCGGTTCCTGGATGGGAATTTCAACCGGCTCCTCCGGCAGTGGCAGAACCCTTTACCGGACTTCATACACCGGAAGCGCTGGCATATCTGGGCACCATTTCGACTGCACCCTTGTTTTCGCCATTCCAGGGCTTCGCCTATCCGTCGCGCGACGATGAATATCTCGGGGTGAACGCGGAAGTTAACCTAGAGCTCGGAGATATCGATCTAGTCATAATCCCCGCCTATCGTCGTTCCGAATTAGACAATGTATTCAACGGGCCTCCGTTTAAAGCTGCAATCAATCAGGATACAGCGGAACAGTGGAGTATCGAGGCGCGTCTTTCAGGATCTTCTGGGCCAATCGACTGGATCGCGGGCACTTATTATTTCGACGAGCGCGTCGAGGGGGTGAACGCCTTTAATCAATTCGGTACTGTCTCTAACAATGCATTCGATTCAAAGTCGGAATCACTGGCATTCTTTGGCCGTGCGACATTCAATATTTCGGACAGCCTTCGCCTTGTGGGCGGCCTACGTTACACTGACGAAAAGCGGTCGATTGATGCATTCGCTACCGCGACAGCCGGCGTTTGCTTGGAAGATCCTGTCGGTCGGGCACCTTTCTGCCCCCAGGTGCCAACCTTGCCGGTCGGCCTCACACTTCAGGATGTGTTAGGCGGCCTAAATCCCGCCCTGTTTCCGGTGCCCGGCAGGAACCCGCAAACTGCCTTCAATCCCAACGGAATGGATGGCGTGGGCCAAGTGTTTCCATATGGGCCAATCAACTTCTTCGCACCGGCGCAATTCGGGCCGGGCGCTCTGTTGATCATTACGCCGAACACCATCCAGCGTTCGGATAGCGACAACCAGCTCACTTATCGTGCGGCTGTCGAGTTTGATATCACTCCCGACAATTTGCTCTATGCCAGTTTCGAAAACGGCTTCCGCGCAGGCGGGTTCAATCTGGCACGCGGCCGGGAAACCTACGAACCTGAATTCATCGATGCTTTCACTATTGGCTCGAAAAACCGGTTCTTCGACAACCGCTTCGAGCTGAATGCGGAGCTTTTCTACTGGAAATACAAAGGACAGCAGCTCGCTGCGCTTGGCGTAGATATCGATGGCAACAATGCGTTTTACACCCGCAACGTCGGGAAATCCTCGATCAAGGGCGTCGATATCGACTTCCAGTTCCTTGCCACAGAAACGACCCGCCTTCGTGGCGGCGTGCAATTCCTTGATGCCAAATATGACAATTACTCGTTTGATCAGGTCGATCTCGCTGATCCTGGTGATCCGCCCAACTTCTTGCGTCCAGTCACGTCTTGCGAAACGACGCAGCAGCCAATTGATCCAGCGACCGGCAAGGGATCCTATATCGTTGACTGTTCCGGCAAGCAGGCCCTCAATTCTCCGAAATGGTCGGCCAATGCGGGGATCGAGCAGACGATCGAATTAGGAGACCTGAAACTAGTAGGCACCTTCGATGGCCGCTATCGCGGTAGCCGCGAAGTGGGATTCAATTATATCCCGCAGAGTCGGGTGGGGAGCGATCTGACGCTTGATGCCTCACTCACTCTGGCCGAATTTGATGATAAATGGTCGCTGACTGCCTTCGTCCGTAATATCACGGATGAAGCCGTTCCCACGACCGTACAACTGGGCTCAGGTAATATTGTCGGGGGGACATTTCAGCCGCCGCGGACCTATGGTGTTCGTGCACGGTTCAACTTCTGATTGGAGGGGTAGAATGCGTGTTTTTCAACTGGGCCTGCTGAGTGCCTTGGCACTGGCCAGCGTGCCCGCCCAGGCAGACCATCACCAGGAAGCGTCCAGTCAGCAGGCTGAACACCTTGATGCGGGCCGTTGGGTAACTTTGGGTACCCGCGCCGGTCCGGTGACAAGCGCGACCCGGTCGCAGCCAGCAAACCTGCTGGTGGCCGGGGACCAGAACATTCTGGTCGACGTGGGAGACGGAACTGCAGGTCAGCTTGCGCATCTTGGAATACAGACTGCGGGCATCGATGCTGTATTTATCAGTCATTTGCACTGGGACCATACCGGAGGATTGGCCGCAATCCTCGGACTTCGTGCACAGACTAATGCACCGCCACGTCTGAAGATATACGGCCCTCCCGGCACGGCGGAATTGGTTTCCGGATTGCTCGCCTCAATGGTTCCGGGCGCCACGGCCGGTTATGGAGTGCCCGGCGCTCCGCGCGCAGATATACAGCAGATGACAGAAGTCGTGGAACTTCGCGATAATGCCAGCGTGGAACTCGCCGGCATGACGGTGACGGTTCGCAACAATACCCATTACAGCTTTGCTGCAGACAGTGATCTTGCCAGACGTTTCGAATCGCTTTCTTTCCGGTTCGATCTGCCGGGGCGCTCGATCGTCTATACTGGCGACACTGGGCCGAGTGCAGCGGTCGAAGATCTCGCCAAAGGCGCTGACCTGCTCGTGGCTGAAATGATGGACGTCGACGACACCATCGCAATGGTCCGGCGCAATAATCCGAATATGCCGCCACAAGTGGCGGCAGGTATGGAACGTCATCTTCGCGAACACCATCTGCTCCCGAAAGACGTGGGCGAGCTGGCCGCTCGCGCAAAAGTCGGTGCGGTTGTCGTGACCCATTTCGCCGGTCGTGAAGTCGGCGATCCGGCACACCTCGAGTATTTGCGCGAGATCGCCACGAATTACGATGGTCCGGTGGTTATCGCCGACGACTTGGATGTATTCTGATCATGGACAAGCAGCGCATCCTCATAATCGGTGGCGGTATTGGCGGACTCACCTCGGCGATTTCCCTGAGTCGCCACGGTCATGACGTTACCGTCATCGAAAAAGATCCCGACTGGTCGGTTTACGGCGTTGGCATCATCCAGCAATCCAATGTCATACGGGCAATGGCGGAACTGGATTTACTCGACGATTACCTCGCGGCGGGTGTGACGTTTGACAATATTGCAATCCACACTCCCGATGGGACAAAGGTCGCAGAGATTCCCGCACCTCGCCTGACCGAAAACTACCCGGCCAATGTCGGGATTGGTCGGCCAGCCTTACACAAGGTGCTGGGCGACCGCACGATCGCATCGGGCGCCGAGGTCAGACTGGGTGTAACCGCGCAAACGATTAATGATCACGGTGATAGTGTGCACGTCGAATTTTCGAACGGGAAGGCCGAGGAATATGACTTCGTCGTGGGCGCAGACGGCGTCTATTCGGATACCCGGCAGAAGATCATGCCCGGTGCAGAGCAACCGGAATTCACGGGGCAGTCGGTCTGGCGCTACAATTTTAAGCGGCCTTCCGACCTTAATGCCCTGCACGTCTACAATGGCCCGACCGGCATCGGCCTCGTACCTATCAGCGAAGAGCTGATGTACATGTATGTGACGACGCCGGAGCCAGACAAACCGCACTATCCCAGAGAAGGATGTGCCGAAGCCATGCGCAAGAAGCTGGCCAAGGCACCTCCACAAATCCAGAAACTGGCGCAAGAAATCACCGATGACGATGGTGTCGTCTACCGCCCGCTCGAGCAGATGATGCTTTACGGCGATTGGCACAAGGGCAGGGTAGTCCTGCTGGGCGACGCCGTCCATGCCACAACCCCGCATCTGGGTCAGGGCGCTGGCATGGCCATTGAGGACAGCCTCGTGCTCGCGGACGAGATAAAGAAGCACGACACGCCAGAGGCTGCCTTCGAAGCATACCGCGACCGCAGATTCGAGCGCTGCAAATATATCGTCGAAAAGTCGCTGGCGATTTGCAACGGTCAGCTCGGCAAGGGGCCTCCAGTCGACAATGCTGCCGCCACCCATGAAATGTTCGCGATCGTCGCGATGCCTATTTAGATTCAAGTTCAAGGATTTACAAATGAACCGAGTGACCGAAATTCGCTATGTCGGATACGGCGTCGAAGACTTCGATACCGAGCGCAAGTTTTACGCTGACGATTGGGGACTGGTCGAAGTCGACGCAACAGAGGATATGGCCTGGTTCAAGACTCACGGCCACGATGAGCACCACGTCGTCCGCCTCCACAAGCGTGACAGCAACTGTGTCGAGGTGATCGCGCTAGCGGCGGAAAGCCGCGAAGATGTCGAAGCGTTGCGAACCAAGGTTGGCGATGCAGGATGCAAGATCATCCACGAGCCTCGCGAACTTGATGCACCGGGCGGTGGATATGGTTTCCGCTTTTTTTCGCCCGATGGTCTGCCGTTCGAAATTTCTTCGGACGTAGAGCGCGGCGATCATCGCGCGATGGAGCGCTGGGAAGGGATGCCACTCAAGATCAGCCATATCGTTCTGCATTCGCCGGACCACCAAGAGGCGGTGAAGTTCTTTACCGATGTGCTTGGTTTCAAGGTTAGCGACTGGCTGGGTGACTTCATGTGCTTCCTGCGCTGCAACGAGGCGCACCATCGAATTGCACTGCTACCGGGGCCGCCGTGCCTGAACCACGTTGCCTACGATATGCTGACAGTGGATGACATGATGCGCGGGGCGAGCCGCCTCAAGAAGCGCGATTGCGATATCCGTTGGGGTCCGGGTCGCCATACGGCGGGCAACAACACTTTCAGTTATTTCTGCACGCCATCTGGTTTTGCAGTCGAATATACTTCCGAACTGGACGAGGTGGATTTCGACTTTCACGAGGCAAAAGTGCACGAACCCGGTCCGCAGGTCATGGACCAATGGGGTGTCGGCGCCGGCGGTCCGCAGACCATGCCAAAACCTGCGCCCGATCCCTGCCTATTCCAGCCTGCGGAGGTCTGAGACCATGGCCCTATTTGAATTCTTTCCAAACTATATCTGGAATCTCTCGGTCGCGATCGCGATGGAAAGCGGCGGCAAGATCGGTGAGATCATCGATATATGCCAGCCGATCAAGGATGCCGCTGATGACGGCGCCGATGCCGGCACTCCGCAATATATGAAGCAGTGGGTTGCTATGGCCGACAAGCTGATCGAGCTGGCAGCTGAAGATGAGGCCAAGGGACGGAATTTCTCCGCTTCGAACAAGCTTGAGCGTGCTTCGCTCTATATGTTTACTGGCGAGCGCATGCAGGGCCATGGCCATCCGGGGCGCACGGAAACTTTCGCAAAAGCCCGCGACGCTTTTGATCGATCAACGCAGCTCGGACAAATTAACCGCGAGAGAATGGAAATCCCGCTGGACAACGGTACCATGCCCGCAATCTGGACCAAGGCACCGGGCGATGGCCCCAAGCCGGCGGTCGTGTTCTGCAACGGCCTCGATAGCAATAAGGAGCTTCTCTATTGGACGCGGCTGCCTGAAGAACTGGCGCGGCGCGGTATTTCGACGCTGTGTGTGGATCAGCCGGGCTCGGGAGAGGCCTTGCGTCTGCAAAATCTGCCCGTCGACCCGCATAGCGAAAGTTGGGCCTCCAAGGCAGTCGACTGGTTGGAGACTCAGGAGAATGTCGATGCCAGCAAGATTGGCATGACCGGTATTTCGCTTGGCGGTCATTTTGCTCCGCGAGCAGTCGCCTATGAACCGCGTTTTGCAAGTGGTGCAGTTTGGGGAGCAAACCACAATTGGCGCGAAGTTCAGGATCAGCGGATGGCCCGCGAGGGGCAGAATCCGATTCCGCATTATTGGGCGCATGTTCATTGGGCGTTTGGGGCCGAGGACCAAGAAGACTTCCTCAAGAAGTCAGAGGACATGAACCTCAACGGGCACATGGATCGGATCAAGGTGCCTTTCTTGGTCACGCACGGTGCCAACGATCGGCAGATCAGCCCGAGCTACGCTGACGATCTTTATGATCAGCTGATCAATTCGCCGCGCCGTGAGAAGGTCGTGTTTACGCCCCGCGAAGGCGGTGTCGAACACGTTGGGGCGGACAACATGGCCTATGGCCTTGATCTGCTGTCGGACTGGTTTGCCGAAACGTTGGGAGGGCACGCCGGATGACTTATGCTGCCGAGGCCATTGTCCAGACAGAGAACGCGCAAAAGTACGCCACCCAGCTAGGAAAGCACTGGTCGCACAATCTGAAAGTCAGCGAGCACGGCGAAGACGTCCATATCGTCTTCCCAAAGAACGCGCGCGGAGCTGACTGGCCCGGCGATGCTCTTGTCGTGCTGGCACCGCAGGAGGGTGCATTGCGCTGCAGAATTGAAGCCAGTGCCGAAGGACAGCGAGACGGCCTCAAAGGCGCTGTTGAGCGTCATGTTGACCGTTTCGCGTTTCGCGAAGGGGCGTTGAATTACGCGTGGCAGGATAGCGTTAACTAACAACAGGACGACGCAGATGACCGCAAGTACTGCTGAAACAGGCCGAATAGCAGGCACGAGGCAAGGGATTGTGCTTCTCCTTGTTTCGGTCATGCCAATGATGGCGATCATTTCGCTTGTTCCGGTTCTGCCGCTGTTGATGCGCGAGTTTGGCGATGTTGGCGGGGCCGAGTTCCTGGTGCCGATGGCGCTCACGATTCCGGCCTTGTGCGTGGCATTGCTTTCCCCGGCCGCCGGGTGGCTATCGGACCGCATCGGTCGCAAAGTCTTATTGGTCACCGCGCTCATTTTCTATGCAGCTTTTGGTATCATCCCTTGGTTCCTCGAAGATCTGTTTCAGATCATCGGCGCGCGTGTTGCCTTGGGGGCAACCGAAGCAATCATTATGACCGTGGCGACAACACTTATCGGGGACTATTTCGAAGGTGAACGCCGTGAGAAATGGATCGCCCTTCAGGTCGCAATAGTCAGTCTCGCGGCCATCGTCCTCATTGCCATTGGCGGAGGGCTTGGAGAGGCGTTCGGATCGCGCGGTCCATTCCTGCTTTACCTGCTTGCTATCCCCGTCGCTTTTGTCGCAGTGGCGGTCTTGTTCGAGCCGCAAGTCAGCAAAGCGCAAACTGATAGCAGCACCGCTTTTCCTTATCGCGCGGTCCTTCCTCTGGTTGCCATTACCCTTGGCGTCGGAATCGTGTTTTACACCGTGATCGTGCAACTCGGCCCTATCCTCGGGCTGTCGGGGGCCGTTTCGCCCGGGATGATCGGGGCGATCGGAGCCGCAGCGAATATTTGCGTTGGCCTGGGAACGCTCATCTTTAGTCGCCTCAAATCGAACGCGGGGTGGCCACTGCTCTCACTTGGTTTGTTCATCGCAACCATCGGTTATGCAGGCATGGCACTTTCGACAGGCCTTGCTCCCATCGCCATGTTCGCATGCCTGGCCTGTGTCGGTAACGGCGTCATGCTTCCCAATATGCTTGCATGGGTCATGCGCCGCCTGCCTTCAGAAATGCGTGGGCGCGGTACAGGAATGTGGACCGGCGCATTTTTCCTCGGACAGTTTCTGGCACCGCTGGTTACCGCCGCCGTCATTGGAGCGACCTCGGGCCTTGCGAATGCGCTGCTCGCCTATGCGGCAGTCATCGGGGTTGGTGCGATCGCCACGATGACATTCTTTTCACGAAAATCGCATACGCGGCACACTGCATGACATCGAACCAATTTCCGGTCCTCGATATCGACCCCTTCGACGAGGCATTCCTGTGCGATCCCTATACGCATCATGCCGCGCTGCGCGACGCGGCGCCGGTGGTCTGGCTGGACGCGATTGGCGCCTACGGGATGGCGCGCTTTGAAGAGGTTCAAAGCGCGCTTCGTGATCATGGGACGTATTGCTCAGGTCGCGGTGTTGGACTGGCAGATTTTTCCAAGGAAGAACCATTCCGTCCGCCATCTCTGTTGCTGGAAGCGGATCCTCCGCTGCACGACCGCACGCGCGGCTTGATGAACAAAATTGTTTCTTTGAAAGCCCTCAAGCAGTTGCGCCCGCAATGGCAGGTGAAGGCGGAGCGCTTGATCGAAAGCCTTGTCGAAAAAGGCAGCTTCGACGCTGTGCCTGAGCTTTCAGAGGCGTTTCCGATGATAATCTTCCCAGACACGATCGGACTGGCCGACGAAGGGCGCGAGCATCTCATCGACTATGCGACCATCGTGTTCAACGCCTTTGGCCCGCGCAACCGGGTGTTTGAAGAGGGCAATGCTGGCAAAGAAGCTGCCATCGAATGGGTGGCCTGGGCCTGCGAGCGGGAAAACCTTAAGCCAGGTGGTTGGGGAATGGCGCTTTATGAAGCGGCCGATCGCGGTGAATGCACGTCGGACGAAGCGGCGCGTATGGTTCGCTCCTTTCTCTCAGCCGGTGTCGACACGACGGTGAACGGTATCGGCCACATGGTCCTGGCCCTTGCGAAGCATCCGGCGCAGTTCGCCAAGCTACGCGAGAATCCGAAACTTGCCCCGCGCGCCTTTGAGGAAAGCCTGCGCTGGGATTCAACGGTGCAAACCTTCTTCAGGACGACGACCGGAGATGTGGAGGTCGAAGGTGGCACGATCCCGGAAGGATCCAAGGTTCTGTTATTCCTCGCGTCGGCTAATCGCGATCCGCGGAAATGGGACGATGCAGACGATTTCCAAGTTGATCGGAATGTCAGCGGGCATGTGGGTTTCGGCTTTGGAATACATCAATGTCTCGGCCAAATGGTCGCACGCCTTGAAGGCGAGTTGATTGGAACAGCGTTAGCCAATCAGGTCGCATCAATTCGGCTGACTGGGGAACCGGTGCGGAGGCTGAATAACACATTGCATGCTTTGGGATCACTGCCAATTGAGCTTGAGGCCGCGTGACCCAGTCACCGCCAATACTCTATTTTGCCCCATCCACCTGCGCGCGAGTGACGTTGACAGCGCTTGAGGAGATTGGGGAGCCATTCGAAACGCGACTTATCGCCTTCATGGCGGGTGAACATCGCCGGCCCGCTTATCTCGCAGTTAACCCTTCGGGCAAGGTCCCAGCTCTCGACACTGGCAGCGGGGTGGTCACGCAGAACGGGTCAATCCTGTTATACCTTGCGCGGACAAGGCCGGATGCCGGGTTGCTTCCGCTGACTGGCGAGCCATTGCAGGAATCGGCAATTGTTTCTGCTCTTTTTCGTTTTTCGAGTGATCTGCATCCGCTCGTCACGCGCTTCGTACTCCCGGGCATGATGCTGTGTTCAAACGATGCTGCGCCCCAGGTGCGCGAAAAGGCCGAGGAACTGCTTTTGCAGCAGTTGCATCCGATTGACGCGCAACTGGACGCTCAGCCGTGGGTACTCGGGGGAAATTGGTCGATCCTCGACAGCTATCTGGCTTGGATTTGGTTTCGCATCACCGGCGCAGGTTTCGATCACGGCATTTTTCCGGCAATCGCAACCCATTACGAACGCGCAGGCGAGCGGCCTTCGGCGAGAGCCGCGCTGGCGCATGAGAAACGCGCGATGGCAGAACTCGTACGGCGCGGTCTGTCATTTACTCCACCGCGCCTGAAAACTGAGAACTAAAAGAGGAAGCCATGTCAAAAAATCCAATCCGCAGGGTGGTTACTGGTCACGATTCGTCAGGGAAAGCAATCATACAGGACGACGGGATTGTCCCGCGTATCCAGCGCATCGGAGGTGATACAGGGCCGCTGTTCTACGAGGTCTGGAACACCCGAGCGACGCCTGCCCCTATCGATCCGGCTTCGGGGGAGCCGCCGGAAGAGGGCATAATTTTGGCCCCGCCGAAGAACGGCACACGCATCCGCGTTCTCGACATCCCGCCCGATGATCCGTCTTTGGCCGAAATGACCCCGGAGGAAGCCCGGGCGCACTTTGCCGAGATCGGAGCAGCAGACGCTTCATCCTTCGAGGGCAAGGAATCCCGCCATGCTCATATGCATCGCACTGAAACCATTGACTACGGCATCGTCCTAGAAGGCGAGATCGTTCTGATCATGGATGAAGGGGAGACGACTGTGCGAGCAGGTGACATCGTCGTCCAGCGAGGCACCAACCACGGCTGGGCCAACCGGACGGATAAGAATTGCCGCATCGCGTTCATTCTGATCGACGGTGAATTCAGCCAAGAATTGAAGGGTTGATATGCGGCTGGCAACTTTGAAATCGAGCTCAGCTGACGGGCAGTTGGTGGCGGTATCTCGTGACGGCTCACGCTATTTGGCAATTGGCCACGACACCCCCAATATGCTGGCGGCAATCGAGCGGTGGGACTCGATCGGGTCGGTTCTTGCTCAGTTGGGGGATCGCCTCGATCAGGGCGAGGGAGAGCCGTTTGACGCATCGAATTGCGCCGCGCCGCTGCCGCGTAGCTGGCAATGGCTCGACGGGTCCGCTTTTTCTACACATGGCGAATTGATGCAGATCGCTTTCGGTCTCGACCCGATCGAGTCGGAGAAGCCACTGATGTATCAAGGGATGTCGGATCGCTTCCACGGTCCGACCGACAATGTGCCCTTGCCCAGCATGGAGCACGGAATAGATTTTGAGGGCGAGTTCGGCGTGATTGTCGATCATGTTCCCATGGGCACCAGCGCCGCAGACGCCATGAAGCACATCAAGTTGATCGTACAGATCAACGACTGGTCACTGCGTGCCATCGCTCCGGTCGAAATGAAGACGGGCTTTGGTTGGGTGCAGGCAAAACCCGCCTGTTCGATGGCGCCCTTTGCAGTGACGCCTGATGAGCTCGGCGAAGGATGGAAAAATGGACGTGTCTGTCTCGATCTGGAGATCGACTGGAATGGCGACCGCTTCGGCGCAGCCAATGGCCGGCAGATGGACGTCGGTTTTCATGATCTCGTGGCCCATGCAGCCTATACACGCGACCTCGTCGCCGGGACGGTGATCGGCTCTGGGACCGTCTCCAACGCCAATTATGCCGAAGTCGGCTCCAGCTGTATCTCGGAGATTCGCGCGATCGAAATGATCCGCGACAAGGGACCCGCCAGCACTCCGTTTATGGTATTCGGAGATACCATCCGCATGGAAGGGCGCGGGCTGAACGGCGGATCACCGTTCGGCGTCATCGAACAGCGGGTCGTCGAGGCTTGAGGGTTCCGGTCTGCATTATCGGTGCAGGCCCCGCCGGATTGTTTCTCGGGCACCTGCTGAGTGCTGAGGGCATCGAATCTGTTGTGCTTGAGCGGCAGTCGCCCGAGTACGTGCGTGGACGCATCCGCGCCGGCGTCCTAGAAAATATCACCGTCGGTTTGCTGGAGCGCCTCGGGCTAGATGCGCGGATGAAGGGCGAAGGCCTGCCGCATGATGGCTTCAACCTTGCCGATGGCGAGCGGCTGATCCGGATCGACATAAAGGAACTGACCGGTCAAGAAGTCATGGTCTATGGCCAGACCGAGGTCACACGGGATCTGATGGAGGCGTGTGAAGAGCGCGCCCTACAAGTTTTGTACGAGGTCGGCGATGTCACGCTCCACGATATCGAAAGCGATAGGCCATCGGTGACCTACAAAAAAGGTGGGATCGAGCACCGGATCGATTGTCGTATTATCGTTGGATGCGACGGATTCCACGGGCCAAGCCGGAAAGCGATCCCCTCTGATGCCGGCAAGGAATATGAACGCATATACCCATTCGGCTGGCTCGGAATCCTAGCCGATGTTCCGCCGTGTAATCATGAACTTATTTACGCCAATCACGAGCGCGGCTTCGCGCTTGCCTCGATGCGTTCGAATACGCGCAGCCGTTACTATGTCGACGTACCGGTTAACGATAAGGTCGAGGATTGGATCGATGAGCGTGTTTGGGATGAGCTGTCTCTTCGCCTAGGTCCGGAGGCAGCGGCAAATATCACGCGAGGACCATCGCTTGAAAAAAGCATTGTCCCGCTGCGGTCCTACGTGTTCGCGCCAATGCGCCATGGCTCGCTTATGCTTTGTGGGGACGCAGCGCATATCGTCCCGCCGACAGGAGCGAAAGGGCTAAACTTGGCAGCCAGTGACGTACATTACGCGGCAGATGCATTGATCCGCTACTTCAACCAAAGTGAGCCCGACGCAATTGCCGGATATTCGGACAGAGCGCTTGCACGAGTGTGGAAGGCTGAACGATTCAGCTGGTCACTTACCCGCCTGATGCACCGTTTCCTCGATGACGGCCCTTTCGAGCGGGCGATGCAGATGGCCGAACTCGATTACATTGCGACCAGCCGTGCCGCACAAACCGCCATCGCTGAGAATTACGTCGGGCTTCCCGTCTAGAATCACAAAATCAGTGCCAGAACAGCTTGCGACGGCCACGGTTCTTACGGTTGGCCCACATCTGATAGTACAGCACCAGTCCAGATACCGCGAGAAACATCAGTGCGAGGCTGGTGACCAGCATGATCAAGATTCCGAGCGGACCGGCCAGCGTGCCGGTATGGAGGCGGATAAACCAGACGTGCATTGGGACCGCCGGGTTCATATTAGCGTCCGTTTCTCCAGATGCGCGATCTACAGTCACGTATGGGCCACCACGTGGTTGCACTGCAAGACGCGTAAATTCTCGCCCCGGCGTGATGTCGAGTTCAATGCGAGTAGCACGAAAATCTGGTTGTTGCTCCTTGCTCTTGGAAAGAGCTTCGCCAACCATAGTTCGTATTTCAGCATCGGTCAGGCGTTCGACAGGCGGAGCGGTTTGAGAGGCAACCGGCGAACTCTCCTCTCCCCCCTCAAAGATTCCAATGGTTTCCTCGACCTGCAGGGCAACGCCAGACAAGAGGACCAATACGACAAAAAGGCACAGCGGCAGGCTGAACCAACGGTGGAGTTTGCGGAACATGATAATTTCTCTACTTGGACGGATCAGTAGTCTTCGGTGTCGATCGTGCCTCGCATTACCTCGGGATAGCGATGACCGGCCACGGTCAGCTGATTGATAAGCTGTCCTGCGGTGTCGAGCACTTCGTTGGCAATTGCGAGATCGGCTGCAGCGATGTTCTCGTGTAGGTGCGCGATGCTGGTTGTTCCCGGGATTGTATGAACGTGATCGCTCTGTGCGAGTAGCCAGGCCAGAGCGAGCTGTGCCGGTGCGACGCCATTTTCCTTTGCCAGTTCGTCGAACTGATCGATCATTTCCAGATTGCGCGGCCAGTTTTCCTCACTGAAACGTGGATGAGAGCGTCGTAAATCCTTCTCGCTCAAAGCAGCAATGTCCTTCAAAACGCCGCCGAGCGCCCCGCGTGCGACAGGGGAGAAAGCGACGAGCGCGATGCCAAGCTCCCGCGTTGTGTCCAATACGCCCAGCTCGACATTGCGGGTCCAAAGCGAAAACTCGGTTTGCACGGCCGCCATCGGTTGAACGGCATGGGCTTCGCGGATATGCTCTGACGACCATTCGGACACGCCATAAGCCCCGATTTTGCCCGTTTCGATGGCAAGCACCATCGCGCCGACACTGTCCGCGATCGGCACCTTTGGGTCGAAGCGATGCATGTAGAACAAATCGATATGATCGGTTCCGAGACGTTCCAGACTCGCATCAAGCGAAGCCGTGATTGCGCTTGGCGAGCTGTCGATGCCGCGTTTCGGCCCATCGACGATGATGCCTGTCTTGCTCGCCAGCAGGAACTCGTCGCGGCGGTGCATCACCGCTTCGCCCAGCAACTCCTCATTCGCTCCATTGCCATAGATGTTCGCGGTGTCGAGATGGTTATAGCCAAGATCAAGCGCTTCGTTGAGCAGGCGTACCTTTTCGTCATGCGGCGGGGGATCGCCGTAAGCCCAGGACAGGTTCATGCAGCCCAGGCCGATCGGCCGGACCAATTTCCCGCAAAGCTCTCGCTGCATCAGCTCCAGCCGTCCTGCGTTTTAAGGCTCTCGGCTAATTGTCCGATGACGCGGTAGCAATCGAGCACGGATGCGATCGAGGAGTTCGGCTCGCGGCCTTCCTTGATTGCGGAGACGAACTCGCGGTCCTGCAACTCGATGCCATTCATGCAAACGTCCACCTTGGACACATCGATTGGTTCTTCACGTCCGTTCATCAGATCGTCGTAGCGCGCGATATAGGTGCCGGTGTCACCAATGTAGCGGAAGAACGTGCCAAACGGGCCATCGTTGTTGAATGACAGCGCGAGCGTGAGGATTTGGCCCTGATCGGTCTTCATCTGGATCGACTGGTCCATGGCGATGCCAAGCTCGGGATGCCTTGGGCCTTGCAGAATGTTTGCCTGCACCACGTTGGCGCCCGTCATATACTGGAAGATGTCGATCGTGTGAGCCGAATGGTGCCACAGGAGGTGGTCGGTCCAGCTGCGCGGCTCGCCGTTCGCATTGGTGTTCGTGCGCCGGAAGAAAAAGGTCTCGACATCCATCGCCTGAATAGTGAGTTCGCCTGCATCGATCCGGTTCTTCACCCACTGGTGGCTTGGATTGAAGCGGCGGGTATGCCCGACCATGCAAGTGAGGCCTGTCTCTTGCTGCTTGGCGTAAACTGCTTGCGCACCGGCCCAACTGTCCGCCACCGGAATTTCGACCTCGACGTGCTTTCCGGCCTCCATCGCCTGGATCGCCTGTGCAGCATGCATGGGCGTTGGCGTCGACAGGATAACAGCATCGATATCGTCACGTAGAAGGGTCGCTTCATAGCTGTCCGAGACATCGGAAACACCGTGAGATTCGGCAAGCTTTCGCGACTCTTCTTCCGAAGCGCTCACCACCGTGACCACTTCGGCATCAGAAATGTTCTTGAGGCCGACGAGATGCTTTTCACCAAAAGCGCCAGCGCCCACAAGGGCGATACGGATCATGGAATTCTCCTGAAAATCAATCGATCATGGCCTGTGCGGCCGCATTCTTTCCTTCGATGGTCGGCGACGGTGGCACCGTCCCATCAACCGGTTCGAGCACCATGTGACCGATTGCGGTGTTGGAGCATGGCACGTGGTAGTGGCGATGCAGCGCCTTGGTTTCGCGACCCAGTGCGCCGCGCATGATCAGCCACATGACCATCTCAATGCCTTCGCTGCCTGTCTCGCGAAGGTATTCGATATGCGGGATGTGGCGGAGCTTGTCGGTCGTGCCGACCAGCCCATCGAGAAACATGTTGTCCCATTCGCGATTGATCAGTCCTGCACGCGGGCCCTGCAGCTGGTGGCTCATCCCGCCCGTGCCCCAAACTTGGACATCTAGATCGTCATTAAAACTATTCACAGCCCGTGCAATCGCCTCACCAAGCGCCCAGCACCGATTACCGGATGGTGGCGGGTACGTGACGACGTTGACTGCCAGCGGGATAACCTTGCACGGCCACTTGTCTGGAGCACCGAACAGCATCGTCAGCGGAACCGTCAGTCCATGATCGACATCCATTTCGTTGATAATGGTCATGTCGAACTCGTCGAGGATCAGGCTTTGCGCAATATGCCAGGCAAGGTCGGGGTGTCCCTCCACGTCTGGCACTTCGCGCGGGCCCCACCCCTCGTCGGCAGGAGCGTAGCTTTCGCCGCACCCTATTGCGAAGGTTGGGATAATCTTCATGTCGAAGGCGGAAGCATGGTCATTGTAGACCAGCACAATCACGTCGGGCAGGGTATCGGCCAGCCACTTGCGCGACCATTCGTACCCTGAAAAGATCGGTGCAAAATAATCGTCGCCCGATTTGTTCTGGTCGGCAGCTACACCGAGCAGGGGTACGTGGCTGGTCGCAATGCCGGCGGTGATGCGCGCCATCAGCGTTTCTCCTTGATCGAGCGTTGACCTTCGGGAGAGCGGCCACCCTGGTTCATCATCTCGCGATAGGTAGGAAAATCCATGTCGGTCATCGTCGAAACGGCTTCGGCAAAGCTGATTCCGTCAGTGGAAAATATCTTCGAAAGGAAGTAGATGTTGCCGCCAAGATCCAGCAGCGCGTTGTAGTCGCGTGCGAGCACAGCGCTCTTCGCTTGATCGGAGAGCTTCCAGTCGTCCAGATAGGCTTTTTCATCGGCGCGGAACCGCTCGCGATTGTCGGCTTTCATCAGGCCCATGGCGAACTGATTCAGATGATAACCCTGCCGCGCTCGTGCCGCAGTAAATACGCGGGTGCCGGGAATATCGTCAAATTCGGCCAGATAGTCGTGGATGTCGCTCATTCCGTCGAACCCCACTTTACCAGATCGCGGAGTTGGGTAACCAGATCTTTTCCCTTGGTTTTGGGGCAAGAATCTACTGTTTCCACGTAGATCAAGGCATAGCCGACCTGGAACGCCTTCGTTTGCTTTGCAAATTTCAAGCCTGCTTCCGTCATTCTGGATTTCCTCCTTGCGCCGTCATCTTCCGGTTGATGATCTGACGCGCCCGTACGCCGCCCTGATCAATCGAATACGCATTTAGCTTCAGCCCCGGATTGGCCGCTATCGCTTGCTGCTGAGCCTCTAAAATAACCTTGTCTTCCGCAAACACTCCGCCCTGCTGTGTCTTAAAGCGAGCCGTGAAGCCGGGATCGTCGATATCAAAATTGCGCGCCATGCCCCAAAAGTAGTGATGGTTGTGTTCGTCTTCCGGTGTCATGCAGTCGATGACCATTCCCCGCACCCCCTGATCGTGATCTTCAAGAGTGGCTCCCGCATCGACCGGGGCGACGCCGACATCGATCATCACGCTGGAGGGCAGCAGGAACTGGCAAACCTGCCAGCGGTCCACTGGTCCGTCCTTTTTCAAGGCGCTCCGCCAGAATGGCGGCGCGTCGATGCCCGGCATCCAGCGCCACAGGCGAACCGTATCGCCTTCGACCTCACATTCAAGCGGTGCTTCCATGAGTTCGGGTTGGCCGATCGAACCTGAATGGACATAGGTCTCGTGCGTAAGGTCCATAAGATTGTCGATCATCAATCGGTAATCGCATTCGACGTGATAATATCCGCCATCAAACGTCCAGCTAACTTCCGAGCACGGCCAAAGGTCCGGAATAAGCGTCGGGTCGGCCTTTGCCTTCTCACCGATCCATACCCAGATGAACCGGTGGCGTTCATACACGACAAAGGTTTCGGCACAGACACGGGTATTCACCTTGTCGCTCTTCAATGGCATTTCTTGCGCCACGCCGTCGGGCCCGAGTTTCAGACCGTGGTATTTGCAGCGGATGGAATCACCTTCCTTGATCCCCATCGACAACGGCAACATGCGATGAGGGCAGGCGTCCCGCATCGCCACCACGGTACGGTCCAGCTTGCGATAGAACATCATCGGTACGCCGCAGATTGTCCGCGCCATTGGAGTGGCGTCGATCTCTGCATCCCAGCCAGCGACATACCAGGCATTTTCGACCCAGGTTTTCATAGCCCGCGCTTCTTCAGCTGCGCATCGAGGCGTGGAAACACCCGCCGTGCATTGCTTTCAAAAATCGCTTTTCGGTCGGCATCGGAGATATCGAGAGCGTCGACATACCGTTTGGTGTCGTCAAAATAGTGCCCGGTCTCCGGATCTATGCCGCGCACTGCGCCGACCATCTCGCTCCCAAACAGGATGTTCTTATTGGCAATAACATCGGCCAATAGATCGATACCAGGTTGGTGATAGACGCAAGTGTCGAAGAACACATTGTTCATCAGGTGCGTTTCGATATCGGGCTGCTTGAGCATATCGGCCAAGCCCCGATAACGTCCCCAATGATAGGGAACCGCACCCCCGCCATGCGGGATGATGAAGCGCAACCTTGGGAATTTGGCAAACAGATCGCCCTGCAGCAATTGCATGAATGCGACAGTATCTGCTGCGAGGTAAAATCCGCCGGTTGCATGCATCGCCGGATTGCAGCTGCCCGACACGTGGATCATGGCAGGTACGTCTAGTTCGCACATTGCCTCATAAAGTGGGAACCAGAACTCGTCGGTCAGTGGGGGATGCTGAAAATGACCTCCCCCTGGGTCTGGATTGAGATTGCAGCCTATGAAGCCCAATTCGCCTGCACAGCGACGCAGTTCGGCGATGCTCTCGGTTAGGTCCGCCTCGGGGCTTTGCGGTAGCATGCAGACGCCCACAAAGACCTCAGGATAAAGTTTGGTCACCCGGTAGATCAGATTGTTGCAATGGCGCGCCCATTCGGCGCTGACTGCTTGATCGCCGATGTGGTGAGCCATCGCCGAAGCACGCGGGCTGAAGATCGTCAGATCGGCCCCGCGTTCTTTAATCAGTTTGAGCTGGTTGTCCTCGATAGTCTGACGTATTTCTTCATCGCTGATGTCGGGATAGAGTGGGGGCGTCCCGCCATGCTCGAATGCTGCTATCTGGGCCTCGCGCCATGCGTCATGCGCTTTCGGCAGGACGGTATAATGACCGTGGCAATCGATGATCATGCTCATGCTATATCTCTTGGTTCTTTGCTGCTTTCGGCGGCGCCACGCTGCCGCACCACAGTTCCGCGTGTCATGATCGGATCAACGCCAAGAGCGGCCAGCGTCTTGACAGATTCTTCCATCTCAGAGGCGCGGCGCGTTCCGTGAGTTTTCATTCGCTCGATGTTGTATGCAGCACGTTCAGCCCAGAGTTGGCTTGGATCGCTGCGATCAAGTGAGCCGAGTACCTCGTCTCTTACCCCGGCTGCATCAGCGGCAGCGATCATTTCGTCCGTCAGTGCTTCGACACCCTTCACCATAACAGAGCGGATCATCTTGATAGATGACGCCTTTCCGACATCGTCGCCAACCATCCTGACATGCTCGAAGCCGCAATCCACCAGCGCGGTGCACGCATCAAATGATGCCGCACCAGAGAGCAGCAGAGGGACTTTCATGCCGGATGGGTAGACCGGTGCGAGTACGGCCACATCGACATATCGGCCGCCTGCCGCATCAATTGCATGAGCTGCGTCACGCTTCGTTGTTGGCGCGACAGAATTCATATCGCACCAAATCGCGCCTTTTTCGAGTAGAGGGGCGTATGCCTTCGCTGCAGCGAGGGCCTGATCAGCCGTAACAAGCGATAAGATCAACTCGGCGTCCGCAAGGGCAGCCTGGGCGTGATCCGAAACTTTTACTCCGGCCTCCACCATCGCTGGCTTTCGTAGAGGGTCGATATCGAAAGCCGATGCCAGCTCAAGCCAATGGCCGGCCACTGCGAATGCCGCTGCGGCTTCCCCAAATCCGATCAAGGCTATACGTCTGTCCATCGATGGGAAGTTGGCGGAAGGACGGTGAGCGCTCAAATGAATAGCGTGACTATACCATAACTTTTTACGAAATCTGTGGAGCGGTCTCGCGCAGGATGGTCAATATTGCACGTTGCTGCGCTGTCGGATGCCAGTCCCGCCGGGTAGTGATACCGATCACACGCTTAACCGGGGCGGGGGGCTTAAGTACGGTCAATAGGCCTGCCTCTATTTCCACCCGAAGCTGATCTGGCGAGAGCAGAGTAAGCATATCTGTTTCGAGCAGGATTTCTCTGATGGTCAAAACAGAGCCGCATTCGATTGCCACTCTTGGCGGCGAGCAACCCGCGTAGGCCAACATTTCTTCCCAATAGCTGCGCAGCGGCGTCAGCGAAGAAGGCATTATCCATTGGTATTGCGTAAGTTGGGCCGCGGTTAGTGTGGTGCCCCGGGAAAGCGCGTGGCCGGCGCGCATAATGATTTGCGGACGATCTTCAAAAATTGGCTCTTGTTCGAGATCGTCGAGCTCTTCCTCAGACCGAAGTGCGCCAAGCAAGAAGTCGATCTCTCCATTGCGTAGCGGATGTGCCAATTCTGCATGGCTTCCCTCCACAACTGCCAAGTCAATCGAAGGAAATTGGGCTCTAAATCTTAAGATCGCGCGCGGTAGCCAGCGCGCCCGAGAGAGAGGCATTGCCCCTATTACGATCCTGCCGCCAGCCTTGCCGAGCCACGCAGCAACCTCGGCAAAGCCGCTACGAAGATCTGCTATGGCGAGACCGAGGCCGCGCGCACGGGCTTCACCCTTGCGGGTTAATGTCAGGTGGCGTCCGCGCCGCTCAACCAGTCGCTCTCCCACTGCATACGAAAGATCGGCTACCGCGCGGTGTAGTGATGCAGGGCTAAGGCCGGTTGTTTCCGCTGCGGACGCATAGGATCCGGCGCGGGCCAAAGCCAGGAATGCGCGCAACTGTGTCGCCGTTGCGCGAGACGAGCCAATCTTTTCGATTGCCGATTTTACCCGCGGGACGAGAAGAATGGCAGGCTGTGTTGGACGCATCCCTGTCGGCTCGCGCTCGAACAGCTGGCAGTCAAGCTCGCGTTCGAGGCCCGCAATAGCTTGTGTCAGAGCCGGCTGTGTAAGATTGACGGCCTCGGCCGCGCGCGTGACTGAACCATGCTCCACCGTGGCAGCAAATGCGGCCAGATGGCGGATATTGGGAATAAGGTCATCCATGATTATGGATTAGCAATTATTTATGGCTCGGCAAAGCTTCGGATTTGAGCAATTCAAGCGACGTCTGCATGACCGGTTCATAACAATCCAACTAACCTAGGAGACCCCGCATGCCAGTCGTCGTTCAGAATATCGAGCGTGCTGATGCGGCAGTCATCGATGGTTTGGCCAAATGCGGGGTGGCAACAGTCCACGAAGCGCAGGGGCGTATCGGCTTGTTAGCGAGCTACATGCGCCCGATTTATCCCGGCGCTCGCATTGCCGGGAGTGCGTTGACGATCAGTGCCGCTCCAGGTGACAATTGGATGATCCATGTTGCGATCGAGCAATTGCGCGAGGGAGACGTCCTCCTTCTTGCTCCCACGTCGCCTTGCGAGGATGGCTATTTCGGTGACCTCCTTGCCACCAGTGCCCAGGCCCGCGGATGCAGAGGACTCATTATCGATGCCGGTGTTCGCGATGTACGCGACCTTACCGAAATGCAATTTCCGGTCTGGTCGAAGGCCGTATTCGCTCAAGGCACCGTCAAGAACACGCTCGGCAGTGTCAACGTGCCGGTAGTGTGCGGCGGCGCATATATTGAAGCGGGCGATGTGCTCGTAGCGGACGATGATGGGGTTTGCGTGGTGAAGCGGGCCGATGCCGATCTGGTGCTGGAAGCCGCGCAGGTCCGCGAGGCCATGGAGCAGAAAAAGCGCGATTCCCTAGCTTCGGGCATCCTTGGCCTCGACATGTACAACATGCGCGAGCGGCTTGAGGCTGAGGGATTGAAGTACATTTAATGCGAAACAGCGCGCCAGTGATGTGGATGCGGGGCGGAACGTCCAAGGGCGGCTATTTTCTCGCTGAAGATCTACCTGCCGATCCTTCGGAACGCGATGCCTTCCTCCTACGGATCATGGGCAGCCCGGATGAGCGTCAGGTTGACGGTATGGGTGGAGGCGATCCGCTGACCAGCAAGGTGGCGGTCGTCCGCAAGTCGGAGCGCGAAGGTATCGATGTTGATTACCTTTTCTTGCAGGTCTTCGTCGATAAAGCGCTGGTGTCCGATCAGCAAAATTGCGGAAATATTCTAGCTGGTGTCGGCCCCTTCGCAATTGAACGCGGGTTGGTAGAGCCGGAAGGCGAAAAGACGCCGGTTAGTATTTACATGGAAAACACCGGGCAGGTGGCTGTGGCTCACATTGAAACGCCTAGTGGGGTAGTCAATTACTCCGGGGATGCGACCATTGATGGCGTGCCCGGAACACATGCAGCTATCCCTATAGCGTTTCGGGATACTGCGGGTTCGAGTTGCGGCGCACTTCTTCCTACAGGCAACGCGGTGGACGTAATCGAAGGAGTTCGCTGCACGCTCATCGACAACGGCATGCCCTGTATAGTCTTCAAGGCAGAAGATGTTGGCGCCACGGGTTATGAAACCCGTGAAGAAATGGAGAGCGATGCTTTCGCCCCGATCCGCAAGCAGATTGAGGTGATCCGGCTGGCGGCAGGAGAGCGCATGAACCTGGGCGACGTAACCAACAAAAGCGTGCCGAAGATGTCGCTGGTAGCCCCGCCAAGAGAGGGCGGAGCAGTCACGGTGCGGGTGTTCATTCCGCACCGAGCCCACGCTGGCATTGGGGTGCTGGGGGCGGTAACCGTGGCTACGGCCTGCCTGATAAGAGGTTCTCCAGCCAATGAAGTCTCCTTTGTACCTGTTGGCGATCAGAAAACACTCAGCATCGAGCATCCAACTGGCGAAATGAGCTGTGTACTTGAGGTGGATGAAAAAGGCAGTGTTGTTAGCGCCGCCGTGCTTCGAACGGCCCGCAAACTGATGGATGGAACCATTTATGTCTGACCGGATCATCAGTTGGCACGCTGCCCCTTCAAAGCCCGAGTTTGTACCGCCAGAAGGCGCGGTGGATGCGCATTGTCATGTATTTGGTCCGATGGAGAAATTCCCGTTCAGCCCAAACGCAAAGTACCTGCCCGAGGATGCCGGTCCGGAAAAACTCTTCGCATTGCGCGACCACCTCGGTTTTACAAAGAATGTTATTGTGCAAGCGAGTTGCCACGGCACAAATAATGCCGCGACGCTTGATGCAATCGCGAAATCTGATGGCAGGGCTCGCGGCGTTGCTGTGGTGGATCCAGATATCTCGGAGGCAGAACTTGCTGACCTCCACGATGGCGGAATCCGCGGCATCAGGTTTAATTTCCTTAAACGGCTGGTCGACAACGCTCCACGGAACAAATTTATCGAAGTTAGCCGCCGACTACCTTTGGGTTGGCACGTGGTAATATATTACGAATCAGATATTCTCGACGAAATGCGCAGTTTCATCGATGCGGTCCCCGTAACAGTCGTTGTGGATCACATGGGTAGACCAAATGTTACACAAGGTCCGGACGGATCTGACATGAAGGCCTTCCGAGGGTTGCTGGACAGTAGGCCGGACATCTATTTCAAACCGACCTGTCCGGACAGGCTGGATGCCAGCGGCTATCCCTGGAACCGCTTCGCGGATGCCGTCTCTCCGCTGGTAGCAGACTACCCCGATCGCTGCATTTGGGGCACCGACTGGCCACATCCGAACCAGCAAACTATCCTTCCAGATGATGGCCATCTCGTCGATATGATTCCGCGGATCGCTCCTACCGCAGAGATGCAACACAAGCTGTTGGTCCAAAATCCGCATCGCTTGTACTGGTCGGATGCATCCGAAAGTGTTTCGTAGAATTAGGCCGAGTTCGAGAAAAACTTCCGCGAGTTGGCCTGTCGTAGGGCGCCGTTTGGCCATTAATTTTCTGTGAAAGCAGCGCCAACTTATCAAAGTGGATCAACGCTTGAAGCTGACGGGCTCTCTCGCAAAGTGACTGCGGAAAACAGCGAAGATTCTATCATTAACAGAGGAAATCCTGCCCCATGAAGACCCGCGCCGCCGTTGCCTTCGAAGCGAAGAAGCCGCTCGAGATAGTCGAACTCGATCTC